>NZ_NHRJ02000017.1 GCF_002220865.2 Paenibacillus xerothermodurans
TTTTTCATCGCTTGCTTAACTTCTTCTAATTTTGATGCGTTTTCCATCTTCATTCCCTACCTGTCTGTTCATGTTCATTACTTATTCGACAAGTAGGTATGAATTTCCTTACCATAGTTTTCTAAAATCTTTAGTTCAACTTATATAGTATTATATTTTCAAATTCACCTGAGGTGGGATGATTTCAACGGAAGGATAATCTGAGAGATAGATGTCCAGTTTTCCTCGATAATATTGAATTTCAGGTCGATTCACTTGCACGTCCATGTCGACTTGGCCCTGTTGCACTTGAATGTGCACCGTGGCTGGCTGGTAACGAATGTCTATGTTGTCGTATGACGCGTCGCCCATGTACATAAATTGAAAATTATCGACATCGTTAGTGCTTTCGACAGCAAGCTCCGCGATAGCGTTCCGCCGGGTGTGAATAGCTGCCATGATATTACCGTCCTCGACCTTTTTAGCGATGGCCTGCAAAGCGATTTGCTTACATGTTGAGTAGATTCGATGCATAGCCTCCAGATGTGGACCGTCGCCAAGCGCATCCCGCCAATCAGTATTGTCTATAGACAGGTGACCCTGTTGAGTATGGATCTCCAATCGCGCAGGCGTCGTCTGAATATCAACCGTCGCTTCGGGTTGTCTCATATCGAACTGCCCAAGATCCGCATCAATGTTCAATTGAGTATGCTGTTGCCGAATTTGTATTTGGGGAATTTGCAAGTCGTTTCCCCCTGTCTTATCTTAGAAAGTCAATTAGGCTGGCACTAATAAGTTTGGCTCCAACGGACAGGGAAGCTTGATAGACGTTCTCGTCCATTTTTAAATTGGTAATCACTTCAGCGATATCCGCATCTTCTGTTTTCGACTGCAAGGTTTGTAGATTGGTGCCTAGATCTGCCAGACGGGACTCAGCCAGTTCCAGCCGGTTCATTTTGGCCCCAACGTCGGCACGTGCCGCGAGGAATCGATCGTTGCATGCATCTAAGCGTCCAAGAATATTACTCACATCCGTGGATGTTCCCGTAGGAAGCAGCGCCGCGGACAGATCCTTTAATACTCTAAAAATGTTATCGTTAGTGCCCGGACTATTAGGATCATCCGCCGTGCCGAATACATCGTCACCCGTTTTATTCACCGACATTCGGACACCGACCCCGATATCAAAAACAACGTCACCCGAATCCACTTTGTCGAATTGCGCCGTGGCTTCGTCATAAGGTTTCTTGTCGGTGATTTGACCGTTGAAAATGTAACGGCCGTTAAACTGGCTGTTAGCGATACTCACCATTTGGGAATACAATTGATCTATTTCACTTTTGATAGTTTCACGCGCTTCCTGTGGATTTGTCCCATTCGCCCCCTGCACCGCAAGCTCACGAGCACGCTGAATAACACTATTGGCCTGTCCCATCATCGTATCTGTATAGTCCATCAACGATATCGCGCTGTCTAAATTGCTGTCAAATTGTTCGTTCGCGGACAGTTCACTGCGGTAACGGAGCGAGAAGCTCATCCCCACCGGATCGTCCGATGGAGCGTTGATTCTTCTGCCAGTGGACAGCTGATTTTGACCGTTTTGCATTCTCGTCAGATTGGAATTCATATTACGCAGCAGCTGATTGTTCAGCATGCCTTGCGTCACACGCATCGACATTATAGTCACCTCTCCTTAAAAAGACCAAGGAATATCTGCACTAAAATCCTATCTACCGACAACGCCCATGCTGTTGATCACTTTATCCAACATCTCATCGAATGTTGTCATCGCACGCGCGGCCGCGTTATAGGCATGCTGAAACTTGATCATATTTGCCATTTCCTCGTCCAAAGACACGCCGCTCACGGCTTGCCGTTGAGAATCTACCTGATCGACCAGCATTTGTTGGTTAGTCGCTTGCCGGTTGGCTTCCTGCGCTTGCACGCCCAGTGAGCCTACGATGGATCGGAAAAATTCATCCAACGTACCGTCCTTAAGCGCAGGTCTGCCAGTAGCGTTAGGATCAAAGCCAACCCGAGTGTTGCGTAAGCCCGCGATCAATAAAGCCATCTCATTATTACCTTTGACTACCTTTTCAATTCCGTCGGTATCCAAATATGTCCGCGTGGAAGTCGAAACATTCGTCACATCGCTGACAATTGCCGGGTTCACGGTGACACTCTCTGCGGTAAAACCGGCTGCCCCTGGCTTCATGCTAAAAAACGGAATCCCGGAGGTCAAGCCGGCAGCGCCCGTGTAGCCCAGCTCATGTAAACCGTTAAAGCCCTTCACTATCACTTCCGTACTGTTGGCCAAGGTGCGTTCGCCGATCGTTGGGCCGCCAAACTGCTGGGGGAGCGATGTTCCATCCGGCTGAACTACATTTAACGTCGCCCCTTGCGGTACTACCATTCCTGCCGGCAGGGTCACCTTCATATCTCCCTGCACCAAAGTGCTCAGCATGGAGTCCAATTGGTATTGATAATTTGCCACGTAGTAATCACGGGATTGGATCATTCCGTAAATTTCGCCGCTGTTGAGATTGCCGCCTGCAGCCGCAGCAGCTTGTATTCCTGCCGTAGTAAGTGGGGCAGCCGGCTGATTTCCCGCTACCAGTTGGGTGTTGCCCATTCGAATGGTATAACCTCGTGCTTCTTCCGTGTAGTTGATGTTAATAATTTTAGACAATCCGTCGACTAGCAGATCGCGCTGATCCCGTAGGTCGTTGGCGTCATCCCCAAGACCCTCCACGCGAAAAATAGCTTCATTCAGCTTAGCCACCTCATTAATAATCTGGTTGGCTTCGGTCACCTTCACGCCGATATTTTCCGTCAAGTCGTTCGACAAATCTTTCAATTGACGAGCAGTTTGGTTAAACGCATCCGTCATAGCCAACGCCCGCTCTTTTACCAATACACGTGCCGTGGTGTTCTCGGGGGATTTGCTCAGCTCCTGCCATGCATTCCAAAAGCCTTCGATGGTCTGCCGAACGCCGGTATCGGATGGCTCATTGATGATGGACTCCAACTTGTCCAATGTATCTTTGCGGATAGACCAATCACCTAGGTTCTTGTTCTCGTTCTGAAATTGGTTGTCCAGAAACTTCTCCCGAATCCGCTTAATATGGTCGAACTCCACGCTCTGCCCCATTTGTCCCGGAACATCGCTGCGCATGAGACCTGGATACTCGATCGGACGAGCAGCAACCATGTTGACGACCTGACGTGAATAGCCTTTGGTGTTGGCGTTGGCAATGTTATGCCCTGTTGTGTGAAGAGCGGCCTGCTGAGTGAACAAGCTGCGCTTGGAAATTTCTATTCCCCCGAAAGTGGAACGCATTATTTTTCTATCTCCTTCCGCCTGCCTAGATCATTACACTCTTCCGTCGAACAAGCTGTTTCTTTTCGACCCATATGTCGACATTTGTGGATGCTGATACACAACTTCATCCTCCGGAGGGCCCACGATCAAATCCAAAGAATAATCGACAAACGCCAATGAGTGCGCTATCAGCTGCTGATTGATTTGATTCAATTCCCGGAGCTTACGGATCGTTCCGAGCAACTGCTTCTGCAGACCGAGAAGCGTTCTCTTATCCTGGACATTAAATATAATTTTAGTCAAATCACTGACCGTGACCTTCGGGTTCGGCTTGTAGCCCTTTTCCATTAGGAATTGGCCGATTACCTCCACCCGCTGTTGATCCAGGTCACCCACCTGCCGCAGCAGCTTATTTTCCTTTGTCACGATCTGTGTCAATTTCTCCACATCATTGTGGATGAGCACGTGCTTCTTCTGCTCCGCCAATTCCAATAAAGTATCGTGTATCCTGTTTAAATCTTTCATCGTGTCAATTAAAGCTTGGAACGCCATGCTCATCCACCTAATGTTTTAAATTTTGTTTGAGCTAATTTATAAAAGGCAACAGTTTTTCCGCTATCCTTCTCGCATCCACGTTGTACGTGCCAGAGGCTACAGCTGACCTCAACTCGTCGATCTTTTGTCTTCTTTGTTCGGTTGCAGTTAGGTTGTGCGAGTTCAACAGCTCCTTGGCTTCCTCCGAGATTTCAACTTGGTCCTTCTTTTTGCCGGTCTTGCCAGCGGCCGAGTTGGGCATGGTGTCAAGCGATTTTTTATATGGATTAGTCGCTCCTATAGGATTCGTTCCGTTTATTTTCATCACAAACACCCCATTCTTTATAAAAAAATAAACCTCACCGAGAAAGCGTTACTACTTTTATCGGTGAAGCCCACGGCAAAGTTTAGACTGAATCGGATAAATCCAGTTATTTGTGCCGCTCCTTCAAGCGGTCCCGTATATTAAAGGCAATTCTGTTATGCTCCGCCTCTTGCTGCAATTTCTCCTGCAGCTTAAGGGATTCCTTCGTCAGCCTAGTTCGGCAGGGCTCACACATCGTATGCTCACGTATCGACGAGCCGCAAACCTCACAAAAATATGTCAAGTTCGCATTGTTTCTGGGCGAAATACGGCCTTCACGGATAAACTTCGTAATTTGTTTTATGGAAACGCCCGTCGCGGCACTGAGTTCCGTGATGGTGCAGTTGCGTTGTTCCCGTAAATATTCCAAGCATTTGTCATACTGCTCCTCGATCGATTTGATACAGTCTATGCACACACCCTGGCTATTTTTCACATACAATTTACCACAGCCGGGACAATTGTCCACGTTAAGAGTCATGTTAATTCCCCCTCACATATATATAATATATCGGCTATCGACTGGTTTTGTTTAGCGGCATTCATAGGTGGTGACTGCAAACTTGCTCGCACCGGATGGCACGTCTGCTCCAGTTAGCACCACGTTGTTCCGCTTTCATCTGGCCCAACTGATGCCAAAGACATCGGCGGGCAGTTCCTTTTTGATCGCTTTGGAACATTCGTTCAAGGTACTTCCGGTCGTATAAACATCATCTACTATGTACAGCTTGACCGAGCCGTGAGAAAAAAGGTCATTGTACTTCACTTTAGCAGACGGCAGGACCGCAAATACGCCCTGCATATCCTGCAGCCGGCCAGCCCTGGTTTTGAAACTTTGTTTGTCTGTGTGCCGCACCCGCTCTAGCATAGAAATTACCGGGATTCCCGTATGCCGTCCCAGTTCTTGCGCCAGCTGTTGCGCCTGGTTAAAGCCTCGTTCAGCTAATCGGGTGTCACTCAATGGAACGTAGGTGATAAGCTCAACGCATCTGCTGAAGTCACCTGAGGTGGCGGCGCTCTCATTGTGCAAATTGTAGGCGTGCAGCAGCATTGTCCCCATCAGGCGCTGCATGTTTTCGTTGCCGCGGTACTTATATAGTCCCAACCACTCTTTCATATCCGGGCTGTACCTGACAACACTGCGATTTCGTACAAAAAACCGCTGCTTGCGCCGGGTACAATCCAAACATACCTCTGACCGCCCACACTGGTCACATCGTACATTGAGTATCCAGGGAATGACTTCGCTGCATCTTTTGCACACAGGGAGCGCATGCTCTGTTGAGTAAGACACCCCACAGGCGGAGCATGTATTCCAAGTAGGCGCTAGCAGGCGCTCCGCTTTGTCCACCCACTGCTTGATCCACTCGCCGATGCCGGAACGTTTCTTCATTGTTTTCACTGTTGACACCCCCTTTTTTTACCTAGAAACTGTGTCATCCCCGTCGACTGGCACCAAGTAGCCTTTTTTCCGGGCTAGAGAGTTCATTCCTCGAATTTGTTTAATCGCCTCCACCTGTGCCTTAGTTCTATCCTTTGCTGCAAAAATCACACGGCCAGACGGGTCCGCAGCCGATCTGCCTGCTCGTCCAGCCATTTGAACTAGAGCCGCTGAATCAAAGATTGGGGCATCGGCATCCAAAATAAAAACATCCGACTTCGGAATGGTCACGCCGCGCTCCAAGATGGTCGTTGTAACAAGCATTCGGATGTTGGTCGTACGAAAATCGGTGACTTTTTGCGCGCGATCCTGATCTTTGGAGGAGGTACCATCGATATTTGCGTGTGGAAAACAGTGCCGTAGCAAGTTCATCATCGGCTCGACCATATGAATCTTCGGAACGAAGACAAAAATCTGTGCGCCTCTTTGCAGCGAACTTGAAAGTGCTTCTTTCAAACCAGCGGATAGGGATGCTTGCGTGATCTGCTTTTGCAGTGGAAGTGTTGTCGTGAGGATAGGCACAGGCAGCGGATGTCGGTGGTAGCGGGCTGCTACTTTTACATGAGGGATCATACGGCGATTAACCATCTTCTGAAGGTTCTTGGGAGGTGTGGCGGACAGCAATATGGTTGCGCCACCCGGTGCGCGAACCTTTTCGGCTGCGTAATGGAGCATCGGATTATTATGATACGGAAACGCATCTAATTCATCTATGATGACCAGATCAAAGGCGTGCTCGAACCTCATGAGCTGATGTGTTGTTGCGATGGTGATGCTGCCGACGTCCCAGCGCTGAGGACTTCCGCCGTAGAGAGTCACGACCGGCATGCCGGCGAACGCTTTTTCCAAACGGGGTTTCAGCTCCAATACGACATCCCGTCTCGGAGTGGCCACCACTACTCTGCCCCCATGTTCCACCGTGTATTGAATCAACGGAAAAATCATTTCTGTTTTGCCCGCTCCTGTGACGGCCCAAATCAGGAATTGCCGCGGTGCTTCCGCAGGTCTGCCATCTGCTGCTGTTTTTAATTGTAAATCCTGCAAAAAGAGTAAAGCTTGCTCAGACGCCTCTGATTGTATTTCACTCAAACCCCAAGGTTCGATGTATGTGTTCAGCGGTGGCGCTGATGTGAGCGGCGCTAGTTCTGTATAGCTGCTTGTCGAACACTGTGCGTCGCGAGGCGTGTGTGGTTGTATGCCTCGGTTTGCACCGCTGTGTTTCCCTTCTAGTATGACTCGTTGTGCATCTGGTCGAACCTCATGCCGTGGGTCTAGATGTGGATCTTGCTGTCGATCTCCTTGATCGAAGTGTGCGACTTGATGTGGATCTTGATGTGGGTGTGGATGTGGATCACGCTTTCGCTCTCTTTGAACGCAATGTTGATCATGGTGTGGATCTTGATAAGCATCATGATGTGGGTGTGGTTGACCGTAATGAGGTTCTTGCTCTGGGTCTCTTTCAACGACTTGCTGCCGGTGTGGCAATGTTAAGCTGTGTGCGGCTGGACTTGTGTCCCGTTGCCAGTATGGTTCTGCGGCTTGTGCTGTGCTGACCACGATTGAGCAAAATCTCGCACGCCCCATCGTGAGACATTGCTCGCAATAAGGACATAAGGTTCTGCACACGCTGCATTGCGTCAAGGCGATATGTTCGCCTCCACCACCACAGCGTCGACAACGATAGTCCGTCAGAGCGCGAAAAAAAGGGGGCTTACGCACCATCTCCGACGTGACACCTAAATCCAACCGCAGCGCACCTCGCAGGTATGCAGTTTGTAAATAGAGCGCGGGTTCGACAGCAGCCTCACTAAATCCGTGATGTTCAATCAACTGTAGCAGTTCGTCCCACAATAAGCTCCGGCCGTCCAAAATGGTGATCAGCTGCATTAGCGTTAGCTCGTTGAATCGGTTCCAACTTTGTGCGGCACTCACGCGATACGCCTGCCACTGCTGAAAATCGCATATGACCAAACGTGGTCTTTCGCAGTCGGTCTTCTCCAGAGGAACGTTGAGTTCGGCAGCGGTCCGTACCACATATCGCAAAAACAGCTCAGGCTGCTGCGCCGCGTTAGCGTGCCATTTGCGTGCATTTAATTTGTCTCGCATCGCAACCGCTTGTCCAAAAGAAATG
Organism: Paenibacillus xerothermodurans; assembly: GCF_002220865.2. Taxonomy (GTDB): domain Bacteria; phylum Bacillota; class Bacilli; order Paenibacillales; family NBRC-103111; genus Paenibacillus_S; species Paenibacillus_S xerothermodurans. Next base: position 7,772 of record NZ_NHRJ02000017.1, read on the forward strand.
GCCGGCTCCAGCATCAAGATTCTCACTGAATCCCTATGCCAACCGAACCAATGCATCATGTCCGCTCGTATATCCAAAGAAAGCTGCCAAATAGTTTGGTGCCCGCTCACCAGCGCATACAAAGTTACTTTCATCTTCCACCTGCAAAATTATTTTCTTGAGAATAGTTTCTTAGGGCCAAGGCTAAAATGCCCTGTAAGCTGTCGCCAAACCGTCCTGCGAAGCTACCCGGACCACAATGACACGTTTATCCTCGTGCTCACGTATCCAGTCATCAATTGAACCCCGAGCGTCGAAAACACGGAACTGCAAATCATCTTTTCGACAAAATCGTTCAATGATGGCCATTGTGTCATCGGCGGATCCTTCGTCGGCTAAAGTCACACGAATCTCTTTGCCTTTGAGCCGCGAGAAAAAGTGTAACGCCCGAATGTACCATTCGACCTGCATTTGACTATTATACGTAACAAGCAAAAAATACGTTATATGTTGATCCTCTTCACGCCGCCGTCGATAAAACCAGTGCACCAGGGCAATACTTGCAGCGTAGCTGCCGAAGATCCATAACAAGCCTATAATCATCGCGGCTCCCTCCCTTGCCCCCATTATATGCCTCTGTGGGTCGGTTGGTTCCTTAGCCGCTTGGAAAATGGTTGTTCGATCCCGATGCTTAGCAGAGCTGAGCCATTGACTTACAGCGTGACCCAGCCATTCTTGATCGCAACAATAACCGCCTGAGTACGGTCATCAACCTCCATTTTTTGCAAAATGCTGCTGACGTGGTTTTTGACAGTTTTCTCGCTAATGAACAGAAATTCACCAATCATTTTGTTACTCTTGCCTTCCGCCATCAACCGGAGGACTTCCGCCTCTCTTCTGGTCAAAGGACTGTTATCGGTATGTATGTATTTCACGCCGGCTTCTTTGGATACCGCGCTGCCGCCAGCTGTGCCCACTTCATCCAAATAAGTCATCCGGCGCAACTGATTTATCAGCTTACCTGTTACCTTCGGATGTATGTATGCGTGACCGGCCACCACCGACCGGATTGCGTTAATCAGTGACTCAGCTTCCATATCCTTCAACAAATATCCGGAGGCGCCTTTGCGCAGTGTTTCAAAAACATAACTCTCGTCATCATGAATAGATAGGATAATAACCTTGATATCAGGAAAAATTTCCTTTAACTTCTCGGTAGCAACGACGCCATTCTCCACCGGCATGTTGATGTCCATCAAAACGATATCGGGATTCAACTTGTTGCACAGCTCGATGACTTGAATGCCGTCGCCGCATTCGCCTACGACCTCCAAATCGTTCTCCATATTCAAAATACGTTTAACCCCTTCGCGAAACAACTGATGATCGTCCGCAAGAACGAGTCTAATGTTTCGTTTTGTAGTATTTACCATCTCCATGTATTATTCCTCCTTTGACTTTAGCTTGATTGGGATCAGCAGCGAAACCTTTGTCCCTGCACCCAACGTTGACTGAAATTCCATTCGTCCTTCGAGCAGCTCTACTCTTTCACGCATGCCCATCAGCCCATAGTGGCTGCCTTTTTCGATTTTTTTATCTATATTATCAACAACGAAGCCGACCCCATTATCGGATATGACTATTTTCACCATTTGTTGTTGGAAAGTTACTTCCAGTGTAACATGAGAAGCCTGTGCATGCTTCAACACGTTAGAAAACGCCTCCTGCACCAGACGGTAAATCGCCACTTCCATTCCCGACGGCAGACGACCTTCTTTGCCTATGACTTCAAACTTAGTGCTAATTCGCGTTTTTTCCTCGTAATCCTGCACAAATTTCCTTAATGCAGGAATAAGCCCCAAATCATCCAGAGCCATCGGACGAAGATTGAAAATAATCTTTCGAACCTCCTCAATCCCTCCACGTACCTGACCCTTTAGGTCTACCAGCTCATCCTTGACAGAATTATATGCTTGTTTAGAGAGCATACGCTCTGCGATTTCCGTTCTCAGCACGACATTAGCCATAGTTTGCGCCAATCCATCGTGTATTTCCCGAGCAATCCGCTTGCGCTCTTCCTCTTGTGCGAGAATGATCTTTAAGCCCAACAGTTGTCGATTTTTCGCGGATTCCAGCAGCCGTGTGACCTGATTCAGATCTCCGGACAAATACTCCAGTACTACGTTCACCTGTGAAACGACAGATTCCGCCCGTTCCAGCTGTTTATCCACATTTTTTATACGTTTCTGCAGATCATCCCGGCGCGCTTTCAGATAAATTTCTTTTTCCCGACACATCGCCAGCTGCGTTTGCATCTGTGTCGCGAATTCATACGCCACCTGAATATCGTGCTCCGTAAATCGCTTGAAATCCCGACTCACTTCCGTTAGCCGAACACGAGCCCTGCGATATTCCAATTCGTAATGGTCAACCTTCTCTATCGTCGTTTTAGCGTCATTTATGACCGACTCTAATTCAGTGATCAGCGAGGCTCTCTCCGTTCGCACACTCTCGCAGATCTCAAATATTTGGTACTTACTGCTCACCATGACATCAATTGCATTTTTGATCACGTGGTCTAAAGCATCCACTTGCATTTAGGTCCGGCTCCTTCATAAGCGATTCCATACAGTGAAGCCAGCTCGAACTTTGTCCCTAATTCGAACTGGCTCCTATGCACTATATTATCACAATTCCTGTCGTCTGTAGGAGGATATAAGGAACTAATTATTGGAGTGTAATTCGCCTTGTTTTTTCCTCCCAAGTGACTTTCCAGCCTAAATTCTCTGAAATTATGCGTAAAGGAACCATCGTTAGGTCCTTCATGATTTGTGGAGGTACCTCTGCAGTAATTCGCTGTCCGTTCACGATCAAATCCTTTTGCCCAACCCATAGGTCTACTATTTTATCCCCGCGGATGACAGTAACTTTGCGTTCGTTGTCGTCCCATCGCACCTCTCCGCCCAAAGCGTCTGTCACAAAGCGAATAGGTATCAGTGTATTCCCCTCAACAATAACAGGTGCCTGCTCCAAAGTCATCTTTTTACCATTCACGGACACTGCAGTCTGATCGACAGTCAGGTCGACCGCAGTGAACGAGGGGGTCGTCACTTGTCCCTTGTAGGAGAAAGTAATATCATCGATTCCGATTGTACCCTTAGCTGCGCGCTCATCCTGGCCGATTTCATCGTTGACTACATATATGCTCTTCACGACGATCGGATATTTCAAATTATACCCTGTTAGGTCGGCAGTGACCATTTTCCAACCCTTCCAGTTAATACGGGGCTCAATTTCGACATAGGAAGTGTTGCCGCTGTTATCCTTTATTTCAGCTTTCAGCGCGTTTAAGCTCTCGTCACCATTCACCCTCAGCTTCATGAGCTGTGGTTGCCCTTCGATTTGAATATTTGGGTCCAAGTCGGCATACGCCCATTTAGTGCCGGTACCCTGTGTGAAATCATAATTTAATTCTAAGCATTTATTTTTAGCCTCATCATCCTTGGTATACACTGAGGCGGAAACTTCAGCAGGCAGTGCCCTGGATTTGGTCATGACAGCGAAGTTATCTAAATCATACCAAACCTTGTCCCAGCCTACGGGGATCGTAAGCATAGTGCTGTAGCCGTCGTAGCGAGCAATCAATTGGGCGTGGTTGGTTCCCGCCAAGCTTTGTACGTGCAACATTCCATCCTTTACTTCTGCTTTCATACCGATGATTTCCCATTGTATGAGTGTGGGCGGAATCTCCCTTGTTTTTCCGGATTTGGTTGTGGCGATCACAGGCAGCTTGTAGCTCTCTCCCTCGGATAAAGCGATATTAGGGGCGTCGATCTTCAACCCGCTCAGTTGATTTCGTCCGGCGACTTCAAGCTCAGTGGTCTGAGTTCCGGCGCCTGAGGAAGCGGTGACTTTTACCATGCCCGCTCTGGTTGGCGTAAAGACATTGTTTTGAAAAGAGCCCGACTGGCTGTCAACCGCCCATCTCGCGCCGACTGCTGCACTCTCCGATACAATGGGATTATAGAATTCATCGTATCCTCTGAAGCTTAGCGGTGCCTGTTCATTCAAAAAGAGCACGCTGGGCGCCTGGATCAGTAGTTCCTTGGGCTGCCCTTGCGGTGCAGTTGAATATACTCCCACCCCATTGACTACCCGCCGTTGAATACCTGTCTCTGTTTTATTGACCAGTACGGGATTAAATTCACCCAATGGCCGTGCAACCATCTGTGTGGAACCACCGCCATCGAGGTTAAGACCTTTCCACACCCCGACCTTGATCATAAATTGCTGCAGTTCCGTCATAGTTAATCCCTTGCTGTCACCCGCATTATCCGCCGTTATGATGTAAGCAGTTTTTTGGTCCTGTGAATAACCAATCGCGGTTCTAGAACGGGTACAGCATAGATCGTTGACTTGTCGCGAAAACTGTGCCGGCTGCCCCTGATCAACCACAATGGTATGTCCGCCGATCATCATTTTGAAGTTGTCCACATCATAGGACTTGTTTGGGTCCTGCGGCAGTACTTGATAATTCACCGTCAGCGGATCGCCTACCTTCATATGTTGCCTCACAAAGTCAGCCGCTTTACCTGACGCACGCAATATGTATCCATCCTCTGGAGCCACCATGTTGATCACTTGATTGTCCGCAATCTGCTTTATCACGCCATTTTGCACGAGTACTTCTGTGGGCACGGTGACACCGTCATTGGAGCGGTCAGCCTGTCCCCATGCGTCCGTATACATGAACATCGCGTCGACATGACTATGCTCACCACCTGGTTCAAACCAATAATACGTTTTATTAATCCCACCGAGTTGGAAGCTCGCTCCATCGTTCGCAGTGACCGTACCGTTAAATGTAAACAAGTCCACCACAGGCACATTGTCCTTTGTTAAAGCGAAGCTATAAAATCCTGGAAGGTATGGTGGCGTAGCCATCAACTTCCCGTTGCTGATCTGTGGTCCCACCGGCACCCCTTCAGCCTGTGTGTTGTAAAAATCCCCGTTAACCCCGGCGACCGCCTTAGTTTCCGTTGCCATGCCCAGGACGGTCTGCTTCTTGGTGAATTGGTTGTTCGTGCCCGTCATCACATCCAACTTCACATACGGATTAGTTAAATCCACCTCAATCACATTGGCATTGGTCGTAATCTCTTTGTTATTCCTGATAGATTTCCAGACATATTTTTTAAGTACTGCTCCTGATGTCAAAATTTCTTGTCCTACCATAGCTACCGTAGGCTCTGCAGCAGCATGCACGGTTGGCATCGACACAATCGGTGTGAAAAAGATCGCCGCTGACAACACTAAAGATGACATTCTAACCCATGCTTTCTGTTTACTCACGTTGCGTTCTCCCTTCTATTCCATCTCCTTTATAATAGACTCTTAATCTATCACAAAAGTTACGTTGAAAGCGGGGAAAATTACTAGAGTCATAAAAACGACAAAAAAAACAAACCCAGCCTTGCAAAAGAAGACTGAGTTTGTTTCACATGAGTCAGTATTATGGATTTAGGCTAGGGCATCCCGCTTGAGCAGGTCTGCTTTATCTGTGCGCTCCCAAGGAAGATCGACATCTGTACGGCCAAAATGACCGTACGCAGCGGTTTGCTTATAAATTGGTCTGCGTAGATCGAGTTGCTTAATGATACCCGCTGGACGTAGGTCAAAGTGCTTACGCACAACTTGGACCAGCTTGTCCTCACTCACCTTGGCTGTGCCGAAAGTGTCCACGGTGATAGACACTGGTTGAGCGACACCAATAGCGTATGCCAGTTGGACTTCGCAACGGTCCGCCAGGCCCGCGGCTACGATGTTTTTAGCAACGTAACGCGCTGCATATGCGCCGGATCTGTCAACCTTTGTTGGATCCTTACCGGAGAATGCGCCTCCGCCGTGGCGCGCATAACCGCCGTACGTGTCAACGATGATTTTCCGCCCGGTTAAGCCGGCATCCCCTTGTGGGCCACCGATGACAAAACGACCTGTCGGGTTGATGAAGTATTTGGTGTCCCCGTCCAGGAATTTTTCCGGCACGATTGGTTTAATAACATGCTCCTTAATGTCAGCTTGGATCTGCTCCAACGTGACGTCCTCACCGTGCTGAGTTGAAACGACGATTGTATCAACGCGCACCGGCGTATCACCTTCATACTCGACTGTCACCTGGGTTTTGCCGTCAGGGCGCAGATACGGCAGCGTGCCATTCTTGCGAACTTCCGCCAAGCGGCGAGACAATTGATGGGCCATAGACACCGGCAAAGGCATTAGCTCTGGTGTCTCGTTGACCGCGTATCCAAACATCATGCCTTGGTCGCCTGCGCCGATAGCCTCTATTTCCTCATCGGTCATCTGCCCTTCGCGCGCCTCAAGAGCTTTATTCACGCCCTGCGCGATGTCCGGTGATTGTTCGTTCAGCGATACGAGCACAGCACACGTCTTATAGTCGAAACCATATTTTGCGCGAGTGTAGCCAATGTCCTTGATTGTTTGACGGGCGATGGATTGGATATCTACGTATTCCGACCGGCTGGTGATCTCCCCAATGACGAGAACCAAACCTGTCGCAACTGAAACCTCGCAAGCCACGCGAGCGTTAGGATCGTTTGCTAGAAAAGCATCTAAAACAGAATCGGATATCTGATCGCAAATTTTATCAGGATGTCCTTCGGTCACTGATTCAGATGTGAATAAGCGTCGAACGCGCGGTGTCGACATATTACCGACCTCCTATTGGTGAGTTCAAAAAAATGCAGCGTGTATGCAAAAAAATTAACCTTTTCCGGTAGGAAAAGGCTTCTACGGACCTTCTTTTAGTTATGTTACTGGATTTGAACAGTACTGTCAATAATATCGCATGAGTTCGTCGAATAACCAGGCTCAGCTCACAATTTTAACAGCATTTCCTCCGCACGGCTGATCAACCGCCGTACCATATGGCCCCCCACGGCGCCAGTGTCTCGGGTCGCGATGTACCCCCAGTAATCCGCAGGAGTGGTGGCGGCTGGAATTTCACCCAATTCCGCGGCAAACTCCACGTTCGCGTCAGCGATAGATTTGCCCACCGGCAACCCAAGCTCTGCGGCTATCTCATACTTCAATGCATCCAAGGCCTGATGGCTTTCCGGTACCACTTTTTTCTGTTTTGCCATGAATAGACCTCCCTCCGTGACTGTAACCATAGTATGTCCGCGTACGGAGCGAGCAAACGTATAAACGCTTGTCATTCGGGGTAAAATTATGGTGTAGCCTTAGAGCCGTCGGGGTTGGTTACCTCGTAAGCTCCGCGAACCATGACAAAAATCTCCTGCTTGGACCTGGCATCAGCCTTGACTCCGCGACCATCCCGTGGGACCACCAGCAGATGGTTCAGCTCTACCGGCGCGCCCGCAGAAATGTCCTTACCTGACGTAATATCCGGTATGCCATTGTCATCAGAGCTGGTGACAGTGACCTTTCCCGTGCGCACAATAATCTCGCTTCCCGCCGCACCCATGAGAACTTGTCCTGGTTCTAAGGTCACAACGGTGAGATTAGAACCCTCAGTGGATGGCCAGGAAGTAGACGCACTGTCCGTGGAGGTCTGCGCTCCGCTGCCAGCTAGTTGCTTAGTTATCATTTGTTTTACTTTATCTTCTGTGACGCTTTGCTTGTGCAGTTCTTCAGCTATTCTCGATTGGATATTTTGCTCAAAGTAGCTTTTCGTAATCACCGGATCTTCAATGGATCCCGCCTGCGAGTCGGAGTTCACCCCATCTGCGACGGCAATCACGACAGTCGATGTCCACAGCATCACTGTGCAGAGTACCACTTTAAATGTTCGTTTTTTCATCAGGCACCTCCAGGGAATTCCTATCTGCTGTAAGGGTATGTAATCAGCGCAGTCGAGTCTTAAGTTTATTGTATAGTTGTCCCGTGATAAAGGCAACAATTGGATGATGATTGCGGAAATTTCGGGCGATCCCAAAACAAATGATAACTCTACAGGTCGTTCTCAATTAGGGCAGTGCCGAATGGACTGGTAACGTTCTACAGACCAATGCTGAAACGTCTTTTCGCCACACCTCCGGAACATAGAAAAAGAAGACCCCGAAGGGCCTTCTCTTTAAATAAATGCAATTACTGCAGGTTTACACTGAAGCTGCCAGCAACGCCGCTTGGCGCCAAGATGTTAACAGTGAAGGATGTTACACTGCCTCCATTAACAAGCTTGATAACACCATCATTCAATGCTGCCTGATCAAAGTTCTCTTGCGTGCCACCCTCGATATCGGAGATGTAGTACGTCAAGTTCAGCGCTTGATCATGGCTTTCAACGAACTGATCATTAGTGCCTTTTTCAGATACGATTTCATTACCGTATTGGTCCTTGATCGTAACTTTTTCAGCGAGATCATCGAGAGTTACGCCATTAGCAATGGTAGCTCTGCTGAAAGTATTCTCGGAGCGCTTCAGATCGATGCTCTTCACGGAAGGAGCTTCGTTCTTAGTGGTCACAGGAATGCCAGCTGTGTTTCTTTCGTTTTTCAAGTTAGTGTACACGACTTGAAGGTTAGTTGTACCTGCATCGATACCTGCAACGATGAACTTGTTCTTCGCGCTGTTATCAACATCCAGTGCGTACGCAACGTTTTGGTTAGTGGAGCTTACGTTGCTGACCTGAGCAGCGGTTTTAACTTCCTCACCGTTGTGCTTAACTCTGACTTTTACCTCTTTGCCAAGCTTAGTCAACTTGTTGTCAACCAGCAGGTAAGTGGCTTGCTGTACGGATGATCCTGGAGCATCGAAGTACTCGCCAGCTGCCAGAATAGTGTTGTTGTCAACAGTTTTATCCAGGTAAGCTTCATAAGTGAAGCTGTTGCTGTTATCGCGAATATCAAGAACTTCCATAGTAGTAGTCAAGGAGTTGATGGAATTCCACTCGGACTCCCCTGCCTCTTGTCTGAACAGTTCCACTTTCAATTCATATGGAGCGTTAGCCAAATCGATGTTCTCTGTGACAAATTCAAACTTCTTGTCGTACAGGTCTTCCAAGCTCATTACTTGTGGAGCATAAGTTGCGTTCAAGACACTGCCAGTAGCTCTGTTCACCAAAGTGAGTCCGCCAGGAGCTGCGCCGGAACCAGTGTATCTGAATGTCAACTCTGCTCTGTATTGGTAGTCCTCATCGTTCTCATACTTGACCGGCTGGCCATATTGGTCATAGAACTTCACTTTGAAGTCGTTTGTAGCGCCTCTTGTCATGTACTTCTTAGGAGTAGTTGAGAATTTCGCAGTTTCAACTGTGCGAACAGACGCAACAGATGTTCTCCAAGTAGCACTTGCGTTGTTCACATCTTCCAAGGTCACTGTGATCTCTTGAGAACCTGTGTTATCAACATTAGCAATCGCTACATAGCCTTTATATTTACCAGTGCGTTTGATTTCTTCGCCTTCTACCAAGTCAATACCGCTTGAAGTGTCGAAATCGAATTTCTGATCGTCAAATGCGTCAACGATTTCGTCCTGAGTCAACTGCTCACCTTTAGCATCTTTCACGATGATTGGTACATACAACATGTTGGTGAACTCGTCTTCTTGCAAGCGGTCGATGTTGTCGCCTTCAGCCAATGTGTAGCTGTAGTTGCCGAATTCAACTGTGGCAGGTTCTTTAGTAGCACTGATTTTGATCGCCTTACTCACGCTTTGGCCAGATCCACCTGCACTCACAGTAACTGTTACTTCTTTTTGCTCAGCAGTGCTGGACCAGAGTCTCAACTCAGCAGCGTCATCGCCAATTACGCTATCCACAAACGGATCGTCGTTAGTGTCAGTACCTGTGTCTAAGTCGCCATCGTTAGTGTATACACTTACGCTGTCGTTCAGCACATCTACATCGTCAACGCGGAAACCGTATTGGTCGTAAGCTTTAAAGTCGAGGTAGCCATACCCGCCTTCGCCATCGATAGCGTCAAGCTTGTTACCGGACGAATCCAAGAGATCGGCAAGTTCGATTTTCGCTACTTGGGACTCCATACCCACTACGAAAGTACGAGTGACTTGAGCGCCGCTTTCTTCATGCAGGATGGAGATATTGATGCGGTCGTTAGTGTCTACATCGTCTTGCAACAAGTAGAATGCTTGCTGACCCGCGATTGGGCTAGTAGTGGAATCACCACTCACTTTGATGTCGAAAGCGCTGGAAGTCAGGCTGCTTTGCGCACCGTATTGGTTCGTAGCTTTGAAGTCAACGCGAACTTTATGAAGCATTTGCGGGTTCTCGTCTTCATCCCAAGCCAAAGGAATTGTTTCGCTCGCTGTCAAGAAGTCGATTTTAGTGATTTTCTCAACAGTTGTTGTTACGGAAGCAGTTTTAGCTGTTGAATCAAGGTTGCTAACGCCGCCGATTGTAACATCATACTTGTTGTTTTGGAATTTGGAATCAAACTTCAAAGTAGCGACAGTTTTCTTCTCATCCCAAGTTGTAGTGTAGTTGGAAACTACAGCTCCATCTTTCTTAACTTCGATTGTCAAAGCTTTCGCAGCTTCTTCAGTCAAAGCACCGTTCAGTTCAAGAGTCAACTTGTCTGCATCAGTTGCTTTCAAGGAAGCAATTGCATACTGACCGTTGAAATCTAGCTTGTGTTGTTGCTTCGCTTCGTAGGATGACAACACCAACAAGTCACGAGTAGCGTTGGAAGTACCGCTGAACTTACCGTCAGCGCCGTTAGCCAACAATTTCAGATTAATAGCCAGTGCTACATAGCCTTTTGCCCAATCGGAAACAGTTGCGTCAGCCACGCCTGCAGTTGCTTTAGCATCAGCATCTTTACCCAATCCGCGGATCAAGAAAGTCGCCAATTGCTCTTTCGTTACTTTACCAGCTGGGTTATATTCGCCCTCAGCATAACCATCAGTGATGCCTGCTGCTCTAACCGCTTCGATGTAAGGAAGAGCGTATCCGTTAGCTGGATCGTCAGCCTTTACGTCTTTGAAGCTGGAAGTTTTTAAAGTAGTGTCAACTTTCAATCCGAAGATCAAAGATGCTACTTTAGCGAATTGAGCACGGTTCATTTCGTCTTTAAGACCGAATTTGCCCTCGTCCACGCCGTCAAAGATTCCAGCGGAAATCATTGCGTCGAATTTCTCTTTTGTTGCTGCATCAAGGTCTTTCAAGTCCGTGAAATCAGCGGAAGTCTTAGGCGCATCTGCTGCCATTGCTACGGAAGAAAACATCGAGAAAGCCATAGCAAGGGACAGGATTGTAGATAAACTTTTTTTCATAACCTTTTTGTCTCCTCCTTGAATATCTTTCGGGTTTTGAGAGTGTTGTTTAGTTAAATTATCGCTCGATTCACTCATTAGCCGATTCACCCCCTTCCCAGAGTTAGAGCAAAATAATTTTTATTTATTAAGGCCTGCAATGTATAATATTGCAGAAACTAGTAAACAATAACCATGGAAAGACTAGGCATTGGCATGCCCTAACACATTATACACTGTGAAACTAGTAAGGTAAAGTGCTTATTTTGTGAAAAATATCCAGAAGCAACTCGGCACTTCATCTTATTACTAGGTCCCGCTGTGATGTTCAATGTATTAAACGCAGCGTTTCTGGAAAAGTTGCGCCTTCGAAAAAAAACTTTTGTATTTTCTAACCAAGCAGTCAGAAGGAGAGCGGGCGTTCCACGCGGCAGCCTCATTAAATCACGTGTCCCTGACTCACGAAAATGAGTAAACAACTACCTTCCAGATTTCGTCATTATAGATTATTTTCCATGTAGTATCACCATAAAAGCCCATCCTGAGGGGGACTTTTGTCGGATCAAAATACCGTGATACAGAAAATGAGTATTTTCTGATCTAGTCATAATTTTCACCAGGCATTATAAAACGGAAAACCCCAAACCAATGTGGTTTGGGGTTGAAGTGCGTATTCATTTAGGCATACGAGTGTCGGTGCTGCGCAGCTCGCGTACTTTTTGCAGAAACCGGAGAACGGGCTTTTTCGTTTGACTGATGATGCCGATCGCTTCAGCGCCGAGCACTAAGATCGCTAGCAATACCGCAATCATCACAACCATTCCCCAGATCACCTGCCGCTCCGACATATAAGAAAGTAGAACCGCTGAAAGCCCGAAAACAGAGGCGACACCGTAGATGATCAGTACAGTTACGCGATGACTAAATCCGAGCTGCAGCAGGCAGTGGTGCAGATGACTTTTGTCAGGCTTGGAAATCGGCAGATTGTTCACCCAACGGCGAAGAATTGCGAAAAATGTATCGGACAACGGGACGCCTAATATCATTATCGGCACCAAGAGAGACAGCACGGTGGCCTGCTTGAAACCCAGAATGGACAGAGTCGCCAAGCTGAACCCCAAAAACAAGGACCCCGAATCCCCCATGAAGATCTTGGCCGGGTGAAAATTATAAAATAGGAAGCCAACAATACTTCCTAGCAAGATCACACTTAATAACACAACAGTCACGTTACCCATCATTACTGCCAGAACAAGGATTGTTGTGGTCGCGATGCCTGAGACCCCGGCCGACAATCCATCCAGCCCATCAATGAAGTTGATTGCGTTGGTCACGCCCACGATCCAGAAAATCGTGAGAGGGATCGCTAACCAGGTAAGTGAGATAGTCGTATCGCCAAAAGGCACGTTCACTAAATCTATTACGGCACCTGAGTACACTACAATGCTGGCGGCGATCAGCTGACCCAACAGCTTCACCTTTGGCGAGAGATCGAAGCGGTCATCCAATGCGCCGACAATGACGATAATGGTGCCACCTGTCAACAGGCCCAACGCCACGTCTGTGTTGATCGAGCCTATGGCCGGTGAAATAACGAGATACGCGCCGACGAACGCAGTAAAAATAGCCAGTCCGCCTAATCTCGGCATTATGCGACTATGTACCTTCCGGTGATTGGGCGCGTCGACAGCCCCTACCCGAAATGCGAAGCGTTTTACCACAGGTGTCATAAGGAGGGCGATCAAACAAGCGGCAACAAAGCCAACTCCGTACAATACATTCATTTAATTCACACAACCCCTTTTTTCTATAAAAAGCCCCAAACTATTACGATTATACTTGGTTTGAGCCCGTAATACTACCTTCATTGATTTAGACTCCAGGCATATTCGGGTATTTTCATAGTTATTTTCAAGGTTTCTGCACAGTATCCTTTTCCCTAATCACTTTCAGCGCGAATTTCGGTAACACTAGCATTCTTTTGTAGCGCCACGGCTCCTGCAGCAGCCGGTAAAACCATTCAAGCCGCAGTTTTTGGAACAGCTTGGGGGCTCGCTTGAGCTTGCCGGATAGAACGTCGAAGCTGCCGCCCACACCCATTATGACAGGCACCTGAAGTTCATTTTTATACTTCGCGATCCACGGTTCCTGCTTGTCTGCTGACCGACCGAGCAGTAAGATATCCGGCTCATGTTCTCGTATTTCGGCAATAACCCGACCATCATCCTCCGCGGCAAAATAGCCGTCCCGGTAACCCACGATGTTCAGCCTCGGATACTGCCTCTGCAGGTTGTCGGCCGCCGCCTCGATAATATCTGGCGAGGCACCTACCAGATAAATCTTCCACTGCTCCGACTCCCCTAGCTGCATCAGACGCTGCAATAGGTCGAAGCCTGTCACCCGTTCTGCAACGGGGTTTCCGACATGCTGTGCCGCCCAAACGATACCGGCTCCATCCGGAACAATCAGGTCCGCCTGTCGCATCATATCCAGATAGGCTGGATTTTCGACCGCCGACATCACCATAATTGGGTTCGCCGTAATAATCTGATTCGGCTTCCGGGCTGCGATCATCCGAGTGATAAGGTCCACCGTGTCGTTCATATTTAGCTTGGAAAAAGGTACTCCAAATATTGAAACTTTAGGTATATTCACCTGACATCACGTCCTTCGGCAAAAAAAGATGCGATTTGCTGTGCAGGTATGTGCGCTTCACTTTTTAGCGCCTCGATTAAATGTGCTTTCTCTTCCTGCCAAGAGCGGCGGTGCGCGAGTAAGTTCAGAGCGTGCGACGCCAGCGCATTCGCGTCAACCGTCCTGGTATCGGCTGCCGCCGACATGTTGAGCCTGCTCAAAAACTGATCGATTTTGGGATCATATGATATGCCGACCATTGGCACACGCTGGGAAGCAGCGTAAATGAGTGAGTGCAGTCTCATGCCAATGAGCATATCACATCGGCCAACCTCAGCCAGCATATGCTGCGGGTGGGTCACATCAGCTGCAACAGTAATTCTATTCGCATAGCGGTCACCTACCAAGCTTATCACATATTGCGACGCTGAGGCATCGGAAGGCAGATGAAACGGCAGAAACCGGAGGTGCGCATCGCTTTGGTCTAGCATAGTCCGCAGCGACTCCGCCAAACCTTGGAGTTCCGAGCGATCCTCATTCCAATACCGCACTGAGACGCCTACCACAGGCGCCGCGGATATCAGAGGCTCCGCCACCTGATGTGCCGCTGCCATGGGCATGCCCATCACTGGATCCGGCACCACCGCGATCTCCGCGGCAACATTCATTCGTCTAAGCAGCTGCTTCGATTCCTCATCGCGAACCGAGAGGAATCTGCAGCGATTAAACACCGTACGAATCCAGCGATAGAACCGCGGCCGATGGACCGGACCGATCCCCTGCGAATAAACGAATGTCGGCTTTCCCAGCCACTGTGCGATTTTGAGAACCGTCAAGTAGTACGGGATCGTTTTACTGCTTGTTTCGTCCTGCAGCAGACTTCCGCCTCCGCTGATCAAACCGTCAGCACTACGAATGGCTCGGAATAACGCACCCAGTTTCATGCGATGTACACTTTCCACGCCGTATGTTCTGCTTGTTTTCTCAGGATCGATGGAAAGAACCACCGGCACAAAACGTACCCCTTGGGCCTTGCCCTGCTCTTCTAAGGCCAGCAGTATAGATTGCAGTACAGCCTCGTCACCGCTGTTGTCAAACCCGTAGTAGCCGGATAATACTATTCTTGTTGCAATAGCGGTGTCCAACGGCGCCAACTCCTTGATAAAATCTCCCACGCGATAATAAAGACAATACCTATTAATATGCCGAACGAGAGTCCGTAAGCTACACGGATTAACGAAATTTCAAGCGGGGTATGCAGATGCGCGAACGTATCGACGATCGAAGCTTGTCCGATTACACCGGTCAGCATAAGCAGTGCTGCCTTCCGATGCTTCACACACAAGTAAGCCCCTAGCAAAAATAACGGATGTGAAATCAGAAACTCCTTGGTCCGGGGACGTACGCCTAAAGTATTCTCCAAAAACGAACGGAACACCCGTTCCAAGGCGGTAGTCTGGCCCTCGTTACCGGTTCTCGACAGGTAATAGAAGCCCACTGCAAACAGCAGCGCCGCGCCGACCACCCAGAGTACGCTTATGTTAGAGGACAGGAGAGCTCTTGCTTTTCGCAGCTTTTCTTTGTATGTTGATTCCTCACTAAACAGCAGCCAATAGATACATACCAGCACGATTGGCATCAGATGTAACACGCTGACGCCCCTGAACTGCTCCAACACTAGCGCATAAGTTACCTGGTTCAGCAAGCCTATGATAAAGCATGCTCCGATCAGTGATACCAACGAAGTGCGTAATAGTAAGACAATCGCGTAGGCTATCCGGGAGCCGAGTTTGGCTTGATGTTTTGCCCGGGCCTCCCGGATCGCCATCATGATTGCAAGCGTCGGTGCACTGGTCCCGGCACCCAATGCGAGAGCTTGAGCGAACAAGCTGGGCGACAATACATACAAGCCGGCCGAACCGATTAATCCGATGACAAACACAAACAATGCTATCTGCGGAATAAAATAAGAGATCATTAATGTAATGAGAGCTACAGCACCAACCCAGGCGACGGCTTTGGCGATCTTCTGCCATCCGGGATAAGCAGGTTGGAACTTCTCCGCGACGCCTGTTGAGTAGCCGGCCGCCTGAATGCGAGGAATCGCGCCGTTCTCGCCTTGCAAGCTGGCGTAAATTGAATCGAGCGGGTTGATTATGGTGCCTTTGTCCACGCTCCTCACGGCTTTGGCATTCAAGAATACCATACGAATGTTACGATCCTTCACAGCGAGCACTAAGCGATCCGCCACGTCTATCTCTCGTTGTCTCAGCTCTGGCTCTGTGATGTTTTCGGTTAGCTTTTCTCCATCCTTTTCTGTTAATGGATGCAGCCTCACCACATCGTAGTTAATGTTTTTCGCCAGCCGGCTGAAGCCTTTTTGTGGAACTTTCTGAAATAATGGTTCAATGACGGCAAGCCCGATGTTGTACTTCTTCATCAGCTCGGCCATTGCGTCAAGGTGCTCATGGTTGTTTTCATTGATGAATCCCGGCACCGTTTCGCCATCGATGACAAACCGTTTCACACCATACTGCTGCTTCAACCGGGCAAGCAATGCGTTCATCTGAGCGGCATCGAACGGTCTGCGGTTGGACATGCGGACGACGATCTTGAAGCCTTTTTCCTTCAAAGTATCAAGGGCGATGGGATCAGGATCCATCGTTTTCAGGTTGGCTTCCTCCATGCCCATCTCAATGATCATTCCCGCCTGGTTTTTGAAGCTCCAAGGTCGCATCTTTACGTTCAGGCTTTTGAAGGTCTGCTCAATTAGCGGCTGCAGCTTCGTCTGTGCTTCTTTGTCTGCGAACAGGATGTAGGTGAAGTTTTCATTAGGTAAAACCGGGGTTTGCGTCAATGCGGTCGCCTCATGTGAAGAGAATACCTCAATGCGCCGGCTCAGCCTAAATTCATTCAATGTTGATTCATAAACGGCCATGGAATAAATCCCCGATTTTTTCGCTTCCGTCAGTTGGTGCGTGACAAAAGAGCGAGGATCGGTCTGAGTGTCCGAAATTTCTAGCAAATCTCGATAATCTAGAACGAATTCGACTTTTTGCGCAGTGTCTTGTTCCGTTTCATTTCTGACAAAGGCTAAAGGCAGTGAAGCCAGCACTCCAAGGATGACCAACACCCACAGCCATTTAAGTAATTTTTTATTTAATCGTAAGTAAAGCCCGCTCAACACGTTCACTCCTACGTTTTTATTGGTCGACCCGGCTCATCACTTCATCTACGAGCGAACGCAGGGCGGCCGAGGCGGCATCCGCTGAATCACCACGCACCGCAAAATATACTTTAATTTTCGGTTCCGTGCCAGAGGGACGCAAGCAGAACCATGAGTCGTCCGCCAGTGTATATTTTAGTACGTTTTCTGTGGGCAACCCATAGAGGCCTTGGGCAAAATCCTCCACTTTGGTCACCTTATGTCCATTAATCGACACCGGCGGATGGCTGCGCCATTGTTCCATGATGGCTTTGATTTTCTCTACCCCATCCTTGCCCTTCATTGTCCGGGATTCAAGCTGCTCCAAGAAATGGCCGTGACGGTCATACAGTTCTTGCAGCACTTGGTAGAGGTTTTTCCCCTGGCTCTTATAGTAGGCGGCGGCTTCACAAATCAACATGGATGCGATCACCGCGTCTTTATCGCGTGCGTAGTCACCCGCCAGGTAGCCGTAACTCTCTTCATAACCGAACAGGAACTGTGCTTCCTTGGTAGTTTCAAATTGAGTCATCTTCTCGCCGATGTACTTGAACCCGGTGAGTGTGTTCAATGTATCTACCCCGTAATGCGCAGCTACTGCGGCCCCCATCTCGCTGGTAACGATAGTCTTGATGACTACACCCCGCTCCGGCAGAGCACCACGCTGTTTTAAACTACCTAGCAAATAGTCAATCATGATAGCACCGGACTGGTTACCGGTCAATACGAAATATTCTCCATTGTCATCCTTCACCACGGCACCCATGCGGTCGCAGTCAGGGTCGGTGCCAATGATAATGTCGGCATCAACTTCTTTGGCCAGCAGCATTGCGAGCGCAAAAGCCTCTTTTTCTTCGGGGTTCGGCGATTTCACAGTGGAAAAGTTGGCGTCCGGCAGCTCTTGCTCGTCTACCACATGGACCTGGCTCACACCAATGTTTTTCAGCGCTGCACGCACCGACAGATTGCCTGCCCCATGCAGAGGAGTGTAAACTACGCGGAAATCACCGCTCATTTCCCTTACCACATCAGAATGCAGACTGACCGCGGTGACCGCCCGCATGTACTGCACATCCAGCGCGTCACCGATCCAAAGCAGCAGACCTTTCGCTTCAGCGTCCGCTCTCTTCTCCCGCTTTACATCTGCGAACGACTGGACCTTCCCTATTTCTGCAATAACCTGTTTAGCCTGATGCGGCACCAATTGTCCCCCGTCCGAGCCATACACTTTGTAACCGTTATACTCCGGAGGATTATGGCTGGCTGTTATCACGATACCCGCGTCCGCCTTCAACGCTCTCACGGAAAAGGATAGCTCAGGCGTCGGGCGCAGCGATTCAAACACGTAGGCTCTAATGCCGTTGCCTGCCAGTACTTTAGCAGCTTCGAGAGCGAACTCTGGGGATTGATGGCGGGAATCGTAAGCGATAACGACAGATGGATCGGATTTTGCGGTGTTGTTAACATATTGTGCGAGTCCCTGGGTTGCTCGTGCAACCGTGTAGAGATTGATGCGATTTGTCCCGGCGCCAATTACGCCGCGCAGTCCGCCTGTGCCGAACTCGAGATCGCGGTAGAACCGGTCTTCGATTTCTTTTGGCTGGTCTGCAATCTGTTTTAACTCATTCTTTGTATTAGCATCAATAGCCGAGTCATTCAGCCACAGCTGATATTGCTCTTGCGCGCGGATTTCCGTACTCATATGGTCCATCCCTTTCTCATCTGCATAAATATTAAAAATCATACAGGTTGTTACCCAATTTTAAAGAGAGGTACAACTCAGAGCCAGCTGGTACATTTGTCCAAGCTATTCTTGAGCCTTCTTTGCATCCGTCAGAGCAAACATTAACTCGCCTTCCGCAACAATTTTATCGCCGACCTTGGCGACTGCCTGACCTTTGCCGATGCTGCCCTTGAAACGGGTAATCGCGAGCTCCAATACCAGCGTATCGCCGGGCACGACCTGGCCCCGAAACCGGAAATCATTAATACCCGCGAAGAAGCCCAGCTTGCCCCTATTTTCTTCAACCATCAACATCGCAACCGTTCCCACCTGAGCCAGTGCTTCTACAATGAGCACACCGGGCATCACAGGATATCCCGGAAAATGACCGGCGAAAAAAGGTTCATTTATCGTTACATTTTTCACACCTACCGCACGTACACCAGGCTCCACTTCTAATATGCGGTCCACCAGCAAAAAAGGGTACCGGTGGGGTATTATCTCTTGAATTTGCATAGCATCCAACACCTAAGAATGCTCCTCCCTCGATTTAGTATAAAATTAGTAAATTCAACTTACACTAGGAATGTCCCTTCATGATCTGCAGTAATGAGGGTTCATATAAGGGAGCTTATCGCCAAGTGCCCAAAGCGGAACCGGCGGTAAGCTCCTTTTTGCGGTCCCAAACGGATTAGCACGGAGCACATCCACAGCGGCACTACCGCTGCGAATTTACTTCGTCATTTCTGTTAAGCCCGGCAAACTGATAAATGTAGATAATCGAAGTCAAAAATGAGATCGCAATCACAATCCAAAGGCACACATGCGCATACGGAAATTCGAAAATAATCAATAGAATGGCGAAATAGTACAACACCGTGGTCAGCTTGCCCATCACATTGGCGGGAACCGTTTGCTTGCCGCGGAAATGGAAAATCGCTGAACCAATAATCATTCCAGCATCACGGAGAAACATGGCAATCGCCGCTTGCCAGGAGATCATCTCCGAGAACACAAGAGAGAGGATGACGGCGATCATCATCGTCTTGTCCGCCAACGGATCTAACATTGAGCCAAACTGCGTCACCAAATTACGTGTCCGGGCGATATAACCGTCCAACACGTCGGTGATACCCGCTAACAATAAAACCAAGAAGGCCGCCTTGACATGGCCCGCACTAAAGACCAACAGGTATACGGGAATGAGCAAAAACCGGCAGACGGTTAATAAATTCGGCAAATTCCACATAACCTTTCGGTCCTCCCCACGTATTTTGGGCACTCGTGCCACCACTATCATTATAACGTTGTTAATACAAAAATAAAACTCCCTCGCAGGGGAGCCGCCTGGTGTAACAGTTGTTAGTTTTCAGCAAAAATCAGGTCATAGATGTGGCGCCAGGTCTCAATTTGAAAGACCTCATGCATAGGCCGTCTGCCTAAATACACGTACCCTGTAACTAATCCGGCTACCACGGCCGCGACGCATAAGACCGGCAGCCCGATCCTCGCCAAAAGAACCCATATTCTTCGTCTGCGTTTCTTGGGCGGCCTCGACTTGCCAGCTTCTGTTTCGGTCATGCTTTTCAGTACCTCGCTTTAAGGGTTCGCGCTAGCTATTACGTAAGTTGTTCGCGATTCCCATCATCGTCTCCGACGAAGTCACGGCTCGCGCATTCAACTGAAAGGCGCGCTGCACTTGCAGTAGATCCGTCATTTCATCGGCCAGGTTGACGTTAGATTGTTCTACGAAGCCTTGTTTTACCGTGATAGGAGTCTCCGCATTGTTAGCCGCTGGCTGCAGCACGTCCGGGTTTGCAATGCCCCCCGCCAGGGTGTATTGGTTATTGCCCAGCGGCTGCAACAGCTGCGGCCGTAGTACACGCATCAGCTTTAACTGTCCAGCCTGTACCGGGGCGGCTGTCTTATCGGCGTCGTTAAACGCCAAAATGGTACCGTCGGACTGAATCTGAATGCGATGGTCCACCGGTATTCGAATGGGGTCGTCGTTAACGCCGATCACCGTGCCGCCATCTTTGGTGGTCAATACCATGTTCGTCGGATCCGTGTCCGGGCGCAGGTCGAACGAGCCGTCTCGGGTGTACACTGGGGCACTGCCATCTGCGCTCGCAATTTCAAACAGCCCGTTGCCCTCTATGGCGACATCCAGTGGATTGTCGGAAGCTGCGAGGGAGCCCTGCGCCATATCCATTTGGGCCTGCACCAGTCTTGAGCCCCAGCCGTGATTATACCCCAGTGGCGATAGACGCCCTTGCTGCTGAAAGCTCATCGGCTGCTGCTTCACGCTGGTCAACACATCCTGGAACGAAGCGTCCATTCTCTTATAACCGGCAGTATTGATATTCGCAATATTATTTGACAACATATCCAGCTTGCGCTGAAGAGCGTGCATTGATACAGAAGCAGTAATTAAAGAATTATTCATGTTGTTCCTCCCACACGCTTTGCCGAGCAAAACGGGCTTGTACAATTAGCATCATGTTGTTATATACGACCCACATCGTTCACTGCTTTTTCCATACTGCGGTCGTAAAATTGTACGACTTTTTGGTTGGCCTCGTAAGCCTTGAGTGCAGTCATCATATCAACCATAGATTGAGCTGCATCCACATTCGAGCGCTCTACAAATCCTTGTCGAACTTCGACAATGTCCTCAGCATTGATTTCAGCCGCCAGACCCTCCTCGCCGGGATTAAGCCGATACACGCCATTACCCTCACGAACCAGGCGATCCGGATCCTCAATTCGAGTGATCAATAAGCTAACTGGCTGATTGTTGGCGTCCGTTATAGGTGTACCGTCCAAATTCAACAGTGCGCCCCGGCTGTTGATACGGAAATCAGTGATAGGCTCTCCGGTGCCACTTGCACGCAATATGATGGGTTGTCCATCGCCGCCCAACACAGGGTAACCATCTCCGGTGATCAGCTGTCCTCCTTCAGTGGCGGAAAATTTACCGTTTAGAGTATAGCTTTGCCCACCTTCGCCATTAGCAACTGTGAAGAATGCCTGCGGTTGAACTATCGTTTCACCATCTGGCCCAACGGACTTACCGGATTCATCGAATAGCACACCGGGAACTTGCAGGTTAGAAATAAGAGCAAAATCAAATGGATTGTTCGTTTGCTGCAGATCTCCCTGCTTGCGAACTGCGACATTCTCCTCGGCCATGACTCCTGTGTTCAGGCGGCCGACCGGCACGCTGACCGACTCACCCCTGCCGTTACCGATACGGGCAATTAGCATTTCCGGAAAGGACCGACTGATGGCATTACCCGCTTTAAATCCCGGTGTATTGACATTGGCCATGTTATTCGTCACGATGTCGTGTTTGCGCTGCTGTGAAATCATGCCCGACGCTGCAGTATATAGACCTCTTAACATAAACTAGAAAACCCTCCCAGGGCCGATGTTGTTGTTTGGTAAACGACTACTTAAATTTTCCGCTTTGGTAACTTTTCCAGGTTGTCCAACATAATTCCGGTACCGTTGACCACAGAATGCATGGGATCGTCCGCGATCAATACCGGCACTTTCAGCTCGTCCGCCAACAACTGGTCTATTCCGTGCAGCAGAGCTCCACCGCCTGTCAAGATGACTCCCCGATCAATGATGTCGGCGGATAGCTCTGGTGGCGTGTGTTCGAGGACGCTCTTGGCTGATGCAACGATGGACGCTACCGGATCACTTAGTGCCTCTTGTATCTCTTTAGAATTTATGGATATCGTCAGAGGCAGTCCGCTGACCATGTCTCGGCCGCGGATATCCATCGTTTCGCTCCGTCCGTCCGGGTATACTGTGCCAATCTTCATTTTAATATCTTCCGATGTCCGTTCGCCGATCAACAATTTATATTTATCTTTGATGTACTTCATTATGGATGAATCGAACTTGTCCCCCGCGATTTTAATAGAAGAGGAGGTGACGATGTCGCCCATAGATAAAACGGCCACATCCGTCGTGCCTCCACCGATATCTACAACCATATTACCGCTTGGCTGGAATATATCCATCCCCGCACCGATAGCTGCAGCCTTGGGCTCCTCCACCAAAAATACCTCGCGAGCCCCGCTTCGTTCGGCTGCTTCACGTATCGCTTTTTGTTCAACGGAGGTTATATTAGTAGGAGCGCAAATGAGGATTCTTGGATGACTGTACCACTGCTTGCCTCCTACCTTGTTAATGAAATACTTCAACATCATTTCAGTAATGTCAAAGTCGGCGATTACACCATCCTTGAGCGGGCGGATCGCTATGATGTTGCCCGGTGTACGGCCGACCATACGGAAGGCTTCCACGCCAACAGCGAGCACCTTTTTCGTATCGCTTTCAATCGCGACTACGGAGGGCTCATCCAGCACAACCCCACGCCCCCTGACATGGATCAGCACATTCGCCGTGCCCAAATCGATGCCAATATCCTTACTCAACATTGAAAATTTCCTCCCAACAACAACCGTCCATTCTCAATTAAGAAGCGGTACCTAATTTCAATCATTTATAAGGTAAATTCGCTATATATTTGCAAATTCCTCTTTATACCTATCTTTTTTTTCGACAAATAGCGCTTCCTGCGTCATTCGATACGGTGAGGGAGCTTGACACGAGGCTGTTTCAGCCTATTACTTGACGGTCACGAGCTTATCTTGCGTTTTGGGACTGCGGGTTTTCCGATATTTGATCTTGGTCGCTTCCCCTCCGCGCAGGTGACGAATCGACTTATGATACTCCAAAATATGTTTCACTTGATTAGCCAAGTCCGGATTGATCTCGGGTAATCGTTCGGTCAGATCCTTATGCACCGTGCTCTTGGAAACGCCGAATTCTTTTGCGATTGTGCGAACCGTGTGCTTTGTTTCCACCAGGCATCGGCCGATTTTGATGGTTCGCTCTTTGATGTAATCGTGCAATCCCCTCGCCTCCCTACTCGAGTTAGTTTGGTACATTATATGAGGGGCGTTTACTTATATTCTTTGTTTCCAAGCCTGACAAGCCCAACCGCTTACAATTATTTTCAGGACAAGCGACAAATCCGCGGATAAAATGCCAGGGAAGTTCGCATAAAAAAATGGTCTCACCAGACAAACCATCGATGAACTTCTTCCGGCTGTATAACTCTTCCCATACGAAAAAAAGGAGCGCTCCAGCGCTCCTGATATATTATGTAGATGCTTATTCAGTCTCGGCAAAGAACTGCTCCGGATTAACCGATTGTCCGCCCTCGCCTTGTCTCACTTCGAAGTGCAGATGCACACCTTGCTCTTTTTCCAGCTCGTTACGACCGGCTTTGGCGATCGGATCTCCTTGTTTGACTTCGGCGTCCTTAGTGACTTTCACTTCCGCGAGACTCTGGTAGACAGTCACCAGTCCGTTGCTATGCGTGATCTCAACCAAGTTACCAACCACAGGATTTTTTTCAACAGCCGTTACTTTGCCGCTCATTGCCGCCAGCACGTCAAACGTTTGATCGTCAGGCTTTGCAAAATCCATACCCATGTGAGGCGTAAAGGTGTCGCCATACTCAACCATTGCAGCTTGTCGTACTTCATTGGAAGCTTTGCTGTCGAAGAACGGCAGTACTACCTCGAGTTCTCCCTTTTCCGCGAATGGCAATTGCATTGCTTCAGCAGCGGTGTTCGCTTCGACCGCCTCAGGCTTGCTTACACTCTCAGTTACTGTGGTTTGGTCCTTGTCACCAAGTCCAAGCTCACCGGTGAAAACCGATTTGCCGGCATCCTGGTAGACCCACATTAACGTTAAGATAATTGCCGCGGCCGCCATGTACGTTGCAGGAAATACCCACTTTTTTGCCAAAAACCTTTTCCATGTAAACGTTGTGCTGCTCTGTGCTCCCTCGTTGGATTTAGGAGCTTCTTCCTTGTTCTGTAAATCTTTTTTTTGTTCACTCATAGATTTATCACCTCGCTAACCATTGTTGCCACGGATACGAGTTTTATACGCGAGGTGCTCTACTTTTACAGACATTTTTTCAAATATTCATATAACATCCAAACAGACGCGGCGTAGGCCAATTCGAAAGATCGCAGAGCTCGGTTACGAGCCTATTAGACTGGCTGCGCTTTGTATTGCTATACCGGTGTAATAATGTTTGACGATTTCCTCCGCGGTCTTGCCTTCCCGGGCCATGCCATTGGCGCCCCACTGGCTCATCCCAACCCCATGACCGTAACCAAACGTGGTGATGATGAGATCTGTTCCCTTCCAGTTCCATTGAAAATGCGATGAGTTTAACCCGAGCCTTTCCCGAATTTCCCGTCCACTGAACACTTTGCCGCCAACTGTCATTTTTTTGATACGCCGCCCTTGGCTGGTCTCCAACACTCGTAAACCGCTGCTTTTGCCCGCCGAAACAGGAATCATCCGGTTGGTTCCCAATCTCCTCTGCAGCTCTTTGGCGGAAATGCTGACCGTTTCTGCGTAACGTGGTGATAAATGAATATCCCAAGGTGAAGGTACACTCCGCAAATAAGGGATGTACGCATTCCAATAATCTTCCGAATTCTCCGTGTAGCCGTTGCTGGTTGAAAAAAAGTTCGCCTGAATCGGTTCATCCGCATAGGTTAGTATGAAATCTTCAGTCTCATTCACAGCACGGTCGAGTTTGTCCGAGTTAGCCGTATACGCATCCGCTCCCCAACGCTGCTTAAGTTCATCATCGCTGACATATGCTTGATGAGCAATCGTGTCAGTGACCCAGGCACCGGCGACCGGCACGTTGCTAAAATCCTGCTGCACGTATCTTCTAATAATATAGGTTCGAGCAGCCATCGCTTGCGCCTTCATAGCTTCCAATTCGAACTCTATCGGCATCTCCGCCGCGATTACACCTCTCACGTATTGGTTGAGTTCTAGTCGGACGACCTTTTTTTGTTTCGTCAAGTAAAGAGCGACTTCCAATGACGGTGTAGTCTCCGCCTGCTTTCGTTCAATTATCACCGGCGCATCGTCATCGAAAGCAGCAGGCGTGGGGGAGGGCGCGGGCGTATCCTTTTCAAGAATCGATGGAACGGCCACTATCACCGCTATAAACCCGGACAGGCACGCTGCCACCCATTGAAGTACTTTCTGTTTGTCCAAATTGTGTTCCTCCATCATTCTATCGTGACAGGAAAGTTGCCTGCTCGTTACAGGTAAAACCATGATATGAATGAGAAAGATAGAATAGAACCCGGACATAGAAAAGAGGAGACTCTCAAAAGTTACAGAGAATCTCCTCTTTCGGTTGCATGATAAAGATGCCTGTTTAAGCCATACTAGGGCTCGGGCTAATGGTAAAGATCGAAATGCTGTCCTTCTTCACTTCTTCTTCCAACGTGTCAACTACGAGACGTTCGATGTCTGCGCCAACCTGCTTGAGCTTACTGGCGATATCCACGTAACCGCGGTCAATATGATGGATGCCCGTGATCTCGGTTTCGCCTTCTGCAGCAAGAGCAGCCAAGATGAGGGCCGCGCCAGCGCGCAGATCGGTCGCGCAAACCTTTGCACCCCGGAGCTTACCGCCGCCGTTGATCACAGCAGTACGGCCATCCACCTTGATTTGTGCGTTCATATTCACCAATTGTTCCACATGCATAAAACGGTTTTCGAACACGGTCTCGGTGACGATGCTAGTGCCGTCGGCCGTTAAAAGCAGTGCCATCATTTGGGACTGCATATCGGTAGGAAAACCCGGATAAGGCAAAGTCTTCACATCAACAGAGCGAAGCGGTCCGTGGGTGAATACCCGCAATCCGTTCTCATCTTCCTCGATTTGTACGCCCATTTCCTGCATTTTTGATATGACCGGACGCAAATGGTCGCCGATCGCTCCTTCAATATACAAGTCACTGCCTGTGATGGCAGCGGCGATCATATATGTACCCGCTTCGATCCTGTCAGGAATCACCGTATGTGCGGCACCGTTCAACCGCTCCACACCATCGATTCGAATCAATCCGGTGCCGGCCCCACGAATTTTGGCGCCCATGGCATTCAAATAGTTGGCCAAATCGACAATTTCCGGTTCTTTCGCTGCATTCTCGATGGTAGTCGTGCCTTTAGCCAGCGAGGCTGCCATCATAATATTCTCCGTTGCGCCAACACTGGCAACATCCAGATAGATCTTGGCGCCCTTAAGCCGTCCTTTGCTGCGGGCTTCGATGAAGCCCTGCCCGAGCACAATCTCAGCGCCCATCGCCTCAAACCCTTTTAGATGCTGGTCTATCGGACGGGTTCCAATAGCACAGCCGCCGGGCAGTGAAATTCTCGCCTGGCCCATCCGGGTCAATAAAGGTCCCATTACGAGAAAGGAAGCTCTCATTTTTCGTACCAAATCATAGGAAGCCTCACAAGTACTAATATTTTGCGCGTTTACGCGTATTGTCTCATCTTTATACTCAATTTCGATTCCAAGACTCTCAAGCACTTTGTTAATGACGATGACGTCGTCCAAAGGAGGTGCCTCGTAAATCACACTCTCTCCTTCTGAACCCAATATAGAGGCTGCTATAATCGGCAGGACTGCGTTCTTTGCTCCATGTATTTTGATTCTGCCTGACAACCTTTGGCCGCCGCGGACGATAATCTTGCTCATCATGGTCCCCCTCCGCGCTGTTTTCTTTGCACACTGTAACAGTTTAGCATTGAACCTTCAGCATGTAAATTTTCATTTTGTGACAAATCAATCAAGATAGTATTCGGAACCAACAAGGGATTTATAACGGTGGTACTACCCATTGTTGACAAAGTTCTCCTCTGTTATTCCGATAATCCCGTCAAAACATGCCTCCGATCCAGGTTGACCAGTGATAGTAATCAATGATAAATCGGGCGGCCTGATAGCCTACCGAGACCGACAGCAGGATTTGCAGCAATGTGCTCTGAACGCTTTTTGGCCGTTTCAATAGTTTACCGAAATTAAGCTCCTGAAGCGCCCACCACGATCCACCGATACAGATGAGTACGATAACAATATTCAACAATCCGTTCATGCCCATAGAGGCGTTCATTTGATCTACATAGTCCAATGTCATCCCTGCTTCGTATTAATCTACATTTTCATTCTTGCTAACATGGTAACAAACTCCGCACGCGAAGCTTGCCGGTCCGGCCGAAACGTGCCGTCCGCGTAACCGCCTATCCAACCTTCAGCTTTCATTTGTCTTAGTACGCTGACGCCCCAATAATCGTTGTCCACATCGGTGAATGGCGGATCGCCCCTGACTTGTCCCGGCTTGTTCATGCTTCGCGCGAACATCGTAATCATCTCCATCCTGCTGACAGGCTGATCCGGAGCAAACGACTGATCAGGATAACCGCCCACGATCCCACTCTGTGACGCCCTTGCTATGTGAGCGAATGCCCAGTGATCTGCCGGGAGATCGGTGTAATCGACATTTTTTTGCTGCTTCAGTTGAAATGCCCTGCTCAAAATTACGGTCGCCTCGGCACGGGTGATAGTCTGATCCGGGCGAAATGTATAATCGGCGTAACCATCAATGATGCGCTGGCGGCTCATTAGCATAATACTGCTCTCTGCCCAATGGCCTTGGACGTCACTATATCCGGCCGTGAGCGGCTTTGCACTTACTGTGAATTGGTACAGATGCCGGTCAAAGGGCTGAGCAGCAGTCAATTTTACATAGTGCGTTCCGGCAGGCAGACGTTCGTTGAGTTCAACCTGCTTGCCGCCTGACGCGTTCGTTACTGGCCGCATGCTGCTGTCATACAGGGACATCTGCATAGCGATGTTAGCAGGAATCTCGCTCAAGCTCAACTGCACTACACTCTCTTGCGGCACTTCAAACTGAAACCAGTCCGTATCCGATTGTTTGTCGAACAAACCTGAGTAAGGCGAGTTCAACGATATTGCGGTGGCCTGATACGATCGGTTGTTAGGCTCATTCGGATCGATCTGCTTGGCATCATAGTCTATCACAAGTGTGTACTCGCCTTCGACCGGAAGCGCGTATTGCTTCACATTCGAAACGCGGATGTAGTAGCTGCCGGGAAATACCTCGGACAGCTGCATCGTCTCCGCCGCACCATCTCCGCCGTCGTCAACCGAGTAGGACCTCTCGCCCTGCTTTTGCACAAACAGCACTGGATCAATTCGCGCAGTATCCGAGCTTAACCGGATACGTAGACTGCCCGATATCTGCACCGGGAGCTCAAACCAATCCTCGTCGTTCATCTGGTGGAAAGTTCCCTTGATCGTTTGGCTGCGCGAGGGTAGGACCGAAGCCTTATATTGTCGATCGTTGTCCTCCATTTGATCGCGATATATGTCAAAAGATGTCGTCAATTGGTAGCGTACTTCCGATTCAACGCTGCGGTTGGACAGCTGCAGCTGCACGTGACTTCTGCCTTTGCTCACTTGGAGGGCTGTCGGCTGGCCCGGCTTTGCCGTTACGTTGGTGAATGTGCCGTGTACGTTGGTATGCTGCACTGTCACTGTCTGGCCGGATGGTATGTGAAAATTTAAGTGTACTACCCCATCGTACGGGGCATCTAAATAAAACCAATCCTGATCGGAGCCTCCCGCAAAAGCAGCGCTGTTCATTTTACTGACTGAGATTGATTTCGCTTGATCCTTACGGTTGTTTGGCTCATACATGTCCGAGCGGGGAGTCTCTGTCAAGGCACGGTCAGCGCGCAGCAGTCCATACCCTGTGGTTCTGTCCCAGCCGGCAGTCGACAAATCTTGCGCTGTCTGCTTGAGCAGTTGACGCAGCTGGGCAACATTCAAATCGGGATGACGACTCCACGCCAAAGCGGCGACCGCTGCCACTTGTGGGGCGGCCATTGAAGTTCCATCTTTCAGCTCGTATGAGCCTCCTCTGGCGGTAGTGAATACGTCCCACGGAGCCACAAGATCGATCTCGGACCCGCTGTTGGAGCGTTCGTCAGCAGTTAAATTACTGTCCATGCCCCCGACCGCTAAAACCGTCGGATATGCGGCCGGATACTTGACCCGGTTACCTTCGTTACCGGTGGCCGCCACCAGCAGTACATTACGCTCTTCTGCATAGCGCACTATGTCACTCATGTAAGTGGAGTACTTATTTAAACCAAGTGACAGCACGACGATTTTCGCGCCATGGTCGATTGCATAGCGAATGCCCTCGCCGAGCTTCGCCTCGCCTCCGGAGCCATCGGATTCCAGCGCCTTGATCGGCATGATCTTGGTCTGCCATAGTATACCTGCCACGCCTTTATCATTGTTACCTACAGCACCGACAACGCCAGCGACATTGGTGCCGTGACCGTTGTCATCCTGAGGCGGCAGGTTTGGATCAATCAAATTGACCCCATCCACCAAATTAGGCTGAAGATCCGGATGATTCAAGTCTACTCCCGTGTCAACAATTGCTATAGTTAATCCGGCATTTCCGGTTGTGACATCCCAAGCCTGGTTCGCATGAATTTGCGCTAAATAAGATTGCTTCTCCACGAAGGGATCGTCCGCCGCCGCTGCAGTCAGCACTTCCGAGCTTTTGGCGTACGCATTTCCCGCACACAGCGTGCCCAGAAATAAGACCATGATCCAAAGAAAGAAATGACGTACTACCTTGGTATGAAGCATGCTCATGGTTCCTTTACATCTTTTTGATAACAGCATTTAAGTATTCGCTAAAAGGTGGATATTTCCCTGCAATCACACAAAAAACAAATTAGTAAATATTGGATTACATGTTACCATAATATTGCATAAGTGACCGCTGCATTACCGCACTACTATCTATTTTTGTTCGCGTTCTACTCTGCCTGTAAGCTATTACCCAGTATAATATTATTACAAGCATGCTGCAGAGCGGAAGCTGTAGATTATTTCAATGTGTGAGTCAAAATTCGACTCCAACCCCACATGCTCGTAATCAAAAATAACCATTTAAGGTAGGGTGATTATCGGTAGCGGGTGGACGTAAGAGAGTATAAATCCGGTGTGTGCGCAGCAGAACGACAACAGCCAGGGCAGCAGTTTCGTAACATGAAGAAAAGCTCAGCGGCTTCCGCCTTGTGCGGACCCTCTGAGCTTGATTATACACCATTGCAGCCGGCGTGAGGCCTGACAACAATGGTAACTTACGACCATCGCGGTCGCAAAAGAGACTGACAGCACTGTCTCTTTTAACGACAATCTCTAAGCTTAGCTGAGAAAGAACAAGTCCTGGGTCAATGAGAAAATTCCTTCTATCCACCCTAACACCCAGTGCGGTATCACGCCCAACAGCACGCTGACGCCGGCGCACAACCATATGGTGATAGCCAACTGCCATGTTGCCGACACCGGACGCGATTGAAAGTCGCTACGCATGAACATCTGACGAATCAAACCGAAATAGTAGTAAAACGATACAACGCTGGTGCCGATCAACACGGCAGCCAACCAATAATTGTGAGTCTGCACGGTCCCCAGCATGATGTACAATTTACCGAAAAATCCGCCCGACAGAGGCAGCCCCGCTAAAGATAACACCAGCAGTACAGTAGCCACCGCGAGGCCCGGCGCCCGATAGTATAGCCCGGCCAGTCCATTGATGTGCTCTTCCCCCGTCGACCGTTCCAACACCATGACCACGGCAAATATACCAATATTCATAAAGAGGTACGCGATCAGATAAAAAGCAAATTCCGAAAAGTTCGAGTAATGGACCATCGAAAACTGGATAGCAATAGGCACAAGCAGATAGCCGGAATTGGCGATTCCGGAATAGGCGAGCAGACGTTTCAAATTAGTCTGACGCAGCGCGATGAAATTACCGAGTATCATCCCCACTGCCGCCACGATCATTAATGACAGCAAAACATCCTTATGAAGCGGGTGTTCCATCAGTGCGCCTATTCCATACACGCCGTACAACACACGGAATAAAATCGCAAATGCCGCACCTTTGGACACGACAGCTAGAAATGCCGTGATAGGGGTCGCGGCCCCCTGATATACATCCGGCGCCCACATATGAAACGGCGCTGCAGCGACTTTGAAAGCAAATCCGGCGAGCAGCAGAAAGAACGAGACGTAGATGAAGGGCATTGCATCAGCAGCGTTTTGCCCCAGGGCAGTGTTGATTTCGGCTAAATTTGTCGAACCTGAGATGCCGTATAAAAAGGACATGCCGTACAAGATTATTGCCGAGGAAATACCTCCGAGCACGATATATTTAAACGCACCTTCATTGGCCCGAATATCTTTTTTGCGCATGGCTACCAAAATGTAAGACGTAATGCTTAGCAACTCCAGGCCGACAAACAGCGTAATCAAATCTCCTGAGGAGGCCATGATCATACCCCCTACTGTCGCCGGCAGCAGCATGTAATAATACTCTCCGACATGCGGTACTTCCTCTTGCCGAACCGCGCCGATACTCATAAATGTTACCAGGCCGACGCCTGCCAGCAGGACAAGTTTCATGATATTGGCGAAATCATCGACCCGGTAGCTGTAATCAAGCAGATGCTTCGGCTCAGCCGGATTGAGTGCGCTGATGACGAAAAGGGTAGAGATAATGATGCCAACCAGGGAGAGCCAGCCCAGTAAAGAGCGGTTCACCTGCTTTGGGAGCACGAGGTCGATCAATGACAATACCACAGCAGCGATGACCAGAGTCAGCTCCGGTGCCATATATCCCAGGTCGCTCCATTGGAGCCGTAGTTGATCCACCGGCCTAACCTCCTATCTTAGCGATGCTTTGGATAAATTGATCAACGCTGCTCACCGTTTGCTGCAGCGGGTCGTTCAGCACCGCTGGGTAAATACCAAGCACAAGGATAAATGCGGCA
This sequence comes from Paenibacillus xerothermodurans, assembly GCF_002220865.2. Taxonomy (GTDB): domain Bacteria; phylum Bacillota; class Bacilli; order Paenibacillales; family NBRC-103111; genus Paenibacillus_S; species Paenibacillus_S xerothermodurans. The sequence goes on from NZ_NHRJ02000017.1 coordinate 40,369, forward strand.
AGGGTCACCATGGGGATGGCCTCTACCAGCCGTGCGTCGCGCATACTGTCCTGCTGCTGCTTCAGGGGGCCATATGTGATGCTGAGCACACCCCGGAGCACATACACCGCCGTCAGTATCACACCAAGCGTACCGATGATGGTAATCACTTTCGCGGTCTGAAACAAGCCTACAAACGCCAGAAATTCACTAACAAAACCGGATAAGCCCGGGAGCCCCAGCGAGGCCATCCCGGCAAGAAGAAGAATGCCTGAGATAAATGGGACGCTTTTGGCTAAGCCGCCCATTTCGTCGAGCATGGAGGTTTGCGTTCGTTCATAGATAGCGCCAACCAGCAAAAACATCAACGCGGAGATCAGCCCGTGGGATACCAATTGGAAGATAGCGCCTTGCAGGCCGATCGAGTTAAATGCCGCAATCCCTAAGAGCACAATACCCATGTGGCTTATACTGGAATAGGCGAGTACCAGTTTGAAATCCTTTTGTACCAATGCCAATACCGCACCGTACAAAATATTGATCACGCCTAATACGCCTAATACGGTGGCCCACTGCGCTGCCTGCTCGGGAAACAACAGCACCCCAAATCGTATCATCCCGTATGCACCCATTTTCAGCAAAACACCGGAATGAATCATAACGATGGGCGGTGGCGCTTCCGTATGCACTTTAAGCATCCACGTGTGGAACGGAAAAATCGGAAGTTTAATTCCGAAAGCAACCAACAACATAATGAACAATGACCATTTCATTGCATCGCTCAAATAAAACGGATTCGGCGTCCCCCCTAGGTCGGGTTGGTTCACGTAAGAGGCTGCTTCGCCGAACAAATTATGCGTAATAACGCTTAGATCACCGGTATAAAACAGGGTTCCTGTCTCCGCGGAATCTTTGAAGCCGGCCGTGCTGACGAGAATCAAGAAAGCTACTAACATAATTGCGGAACCAAGCCCGTTGTAGATGAGGAATTTATTTGCCGCCTTTTCCCGATCTATATAACCCCAAATGCCGATCAGAAAGAACATCGGGATTAGTGTCACTTCAAAGAATACGAAAAATAAAAACAGATCCTGAGCCATAAACACGCCGAACATCCCAGTCTCGAGGAGCAGAAACAAGATGTAGTACGTTTTCCACCTTTTTTTGATGTAGACGGAGGCAACAGCTGCCATCGTGCTCACCAGAGCGGTAAGAAAGACTAGCGGCAATGAGAGTCCATCGACTGCCATATTGTATTGAAACTCGAAGAAAAACGATGTCAATTGATTCAGGCCGCCCACTTCGTGATTCAGGGGTACGTGAATCCATGCCGCTTCTTCTTTGAATTGCATTCCAACCAGCTCAGGATTGAAAGCGGCATACAACCACGCCGATAACGTTAAGGGAATCAATGTGGTGACAATGGCGATCGTTCTGATCCACTTCCCCCAATGCTGAGGTATAAACATAAGTACGAGTACTCCGAGCATTGGAGAGAAAGCAATCAGTGACAGGATATAAATGTCATTCGGCATTGATAAACCTCCTTCCCGCCACAGCCAAGATCAGAATGACCATACCAAGCAGGGTCGCCAAGCCGTATGTTTGCAAATGACCGTTCTGCAGACGGGAGCCTAATTTGCCGATACCGACCACCGAATAACTCGCAAGCCGGACTACGCCATCTACCACATAGGTGTCAAACAAATGCAGAAGCGACCCGAGCCCCGCCAAAGGTCTGACAATCACCGCGTCGTAAAGCTCATCAATGTAATACTTGCGATGCAGCAGTCGGTAAAGCCAGGGCGCACGAGCGGAGACCGCATCGGCGGGGATTGAACGTTTGACGTACACCATGTACCCGAGCCCAATGCCGAGAACACCGGCCAGCGTAGATAACACCATAACCGCGACATTGGCGTGCTCCTCTGCGGCGTCTCCCGTTAACCACGTGCCCAGCCACGGATTGAATGGGGTGAACACAAATCCTGCCACGACGGCTAGCACGGCTAGAATAATAAGCGGAATGGTCATAGTGGCTGGCGACTCGTGCACATGACTTTGATGGCGCGGTTTGCCTAAGAAGACGAGAAAAAATAGCCTGGACATATAGAACGCGGTGAAACATGCGGCGATTAGCCCTACCCAGAACAACAGCTGGTTATGCGTATAGGCTTCCGTCAAAATCGTATCCTTCGACCAAAAGCCGGACAACGGAGGTATTCCCGCTATCGCCAGCGCGCCGATACCGAATGTCCACGCGGTAATTTTCATTTTGCGGCCGAGCCCGCCCATCGCGTGAATGTCCTGAGTATGCACGGCGTGGATTACGCTGCCCGCCCCTAGGAACAGCAGTGCCTTAAAGAACGCATGCGTGAACAAATGAAATATCCCGGCAGTGTAGGCAACTGTTGTGCCGATGCCGAGAGCCATCATCATATATCCGAGTTGGCTGACGGTAGAATATGCGAGAATGCGTTTGATATCATTCTGCACTGTCCCGATAGTCGCTGCGAAAATAGCAGTGAACGCCCCAACGCAGGCAACCACCGTTAACGCGACCGGCGACGCCAGAAATATGTCGAACGTGCGTGCCACTAGATATACGCCTGCTGCAACCATTGTCGCCGCATGGATTAGGGCACTGATCGGAGTCGGACCTTCCATGGCATCAGGCAGCCAGGTGTGCAGCGGAAATTGACCTGATTTGCCCGCCGCACCAACAAAGATCAAAATTGCAATCCATGTCGCAATATCCGGCGGAATTTTTCCCGTGCTGAAAGCGTTATGGATGGAGCTAAAATCGAGAGCATGATTGGGCATTGCCCAGAAAAGCAGCAGAATCGCGATGAGCAGGCCGACATCCCCTATCCTGGTGACAATAAAAGCCTTTTTCGCTGCCGCACGGGCTTCCGGTTTGTGGTACCAGAAACCAACCAACAGAAAGGAACACACGCCTACCAGCTCCCAAAATATGTACAACTGAACCAGGTTTTCAGATATGACCAGCCCCAACATAGAGAACGTGAACAATGCAATATAAGCGAAAAACACATTGATTCGTTCATCGCCGTGCATGTAACCTCTGGCATACAGGTTAACCAACAAGCTGACAAGAGTAACGATCACAAGCATTAGTGCATTCAGGTTGGTTATTTCGAAGCCGAAGTTCAAGGAAGCCGTGTCTAGCTGCAGCCACAGCAGTTTGTTCCATGTGTAGTCTTCGATCTGCCCGCTAAGTCGTTCCGCAAAAACCAGCAGAGACACGATAAACGAAGCGAATACGGCAGTAATGCTGATGTAAGCCCCAAGTTCCTTTAGTTGACGCCCAATGGCCGTTAAAATTAAGAATGATAACAAAGGAAACAAAGGGATGAGCCAGGCGTACTGCGAGTAGGCCGATATCATGTATTTCTGTCCTCCTCCGAGCTTGCTCAAAGCCAAGCTTACCACTAATGCGTTGCTCAGATCACCCCGGGCAAGCTCACATGCATAGTATTATTTCGCTTGCTTTACCGAGCTTACTATACACAGCTATTCTCAGCTTGCACCGGGATATCTGCCGTAAGCGACTAATTGAATGTACTAGCGGCATGGCTACCGTTTCAACGAGTTCATTTCATTGACATCGGCTGTCGCCCGATTACGATACCATGCAATCAAAATTGCAACCCCTACAGCGGCCTCGGCCGCCGCCACCGTCATGCTGAACAGAGAAAAGATCTGACCGGACATCCCGGGTTGTACGCTGAATTTGGAGAAGGCAACCAGATTTAGATTCACGGCGTTGAGCATCAGCTCGATGGATAACAGTACGATCACCGCATTCTTTTTGGACAAAGCCCCATACAGCCCTATACAAAACAAAATCGCTGCAAGCGTCAAATACGGAGTGGCCAATTCCATCCTGATCAATCCTCCTCTCGTTTGGCTACCACGATAGCACCGATAAAGGCCACCGTCAGCAGTACCGACATCAGCTCGAAAGGTATGACATGCTGGTTAAATAACAGCTTGCCTATCTCCATGGTATTATCCTGTGGGGCCTCAAATTCCCCCGGGGATAAATTAACCGTTTGAATCGCATAGAACAGAATACCGAATAGTCCGGCCGCTCCGATAAAAAGCAATGTGTTATACACCGGACGCTTGGGCTCTTCCTCTTCTCCCTGATGCTTCGTCATCATGATCCCGAAAATCATTAGGATGGAAATGGCGCCGGCATATATCAACACTTGCACAAAGGCGACAAACTCGGCATCCAGCAGCACATATAAGCCGGCCAAGCTGATAAACGCCACCGCGAGCGCCAGCACCATGTGGACAACTTTGGTGAAGCTGAGCATGAAGATGGAGCCGCCTATGGCGAGAAGGGCGAAGATGAAAAAGGTGACGTTTTCCCCGCTGGATAAGAAAGCTACGATGTTCGCCAGCATGATTATTTTGCCCCACCTTTCGGCAGAGCTGAATTGTTTTCCTTCCTGACGTTCACATTGTTGTCATTCAACCACTCTAGGTTTTTGAATAAATCATCCCGGCTGTACGCGCTTAATTCGAAGTTGTTGGTCATCACAATGGCTTCGGTGGGGCACACTTCCGTACATAGATCACACAAAATGCATATCTCAAAGTTAATGTCATAAGTGTCGATGACCTTACCTTTTTTCTCGGGGTCCGGGTTAGGCTTTCCGGTCAATGTAATACACTCCGTCGGACATATTCGAGCGCACTGGTTGCAAACTATACATTTGTCCGGATCAAAATGCTGTATTCCGCGGAAACGGTCAGGCATTTCAAGCGGAACGTCGGGGTAAGCGTAGGTGACTTTTTTCTGTGTCATGCTTTTCAGGGTTACGCCCAGTCCTTTGACTATGCCTTTCATGTCTTCTCACCCTTTCCAAGAGCATTATTTGAGGAAATACACTGAAAGCATCGGTCCGACACTCATGTAGGCAGCGGTCACAAAAATGTTCACCAGGGCGAGCGGCAGCAGCACCTTCCACCCTAACCCCATCAACTGATCCACGCGTATACGCGGGAGAGTGGCGCGTATCCAGAACAAGAAGAACACGATAGCCGAAAACTTCAATAAAAACCACACAATTCCCGGTATAAACTCTAGAAACGGAAACGGTGCATGCCATCCACCTAAGAACAAAGTGGTTGTCAGACCTGCGATAGCGAACACGTACACGTACTCTGCCAACATGAAGAAGGCGAATCGGAAGCCGCTGTACTCCACATGGTAGCCTGCGACTAGCTCGGACTCCGCTTCCGGCAAATCGAAAGGCGTCCGGTTCAATTCAGACACCCCTGCAATCACAAACACGACGAATCCGATGAGTTGAGGAAGGAAATTCCAGTGCCAGAACCCGCCTGCTTGTGCCTCGGCGATCACGTTGAGATTGAGGCTGCCCGTCATCATAATAACTCCGATCACAGATATCACAAGAGGTATTTCATAGCTGATCATCTGCGCAGCTGAGCGCATACCTCCTATTAGGGCATATTTGTTGTTCGACGCCCAGCCGCCTAATACGATGCCGATAGTAGATATGCCTGACAACGCCACGTAGTACAGTAGACCAACGTCCATATCGGTGCTGAACAGCGTGCCGGTGAAAGGGATCACTGCGATGACTGCGAATGCCGGCACAAACGTGATCACGGGTGCTAAAATAAACAGTTCCTTCTCAGCCTTGTGCGGTATGGTGTCTTCTTTCAGCAGCAGCTTCAATACGTCCGCTACACTTTGTAAAAGTCCGAGCGGACCCACCCGATTGGGCCCAACCCGCAGCTGCATCCACCCAATGACCTTACGTTCAAAGTAGATCGCATACGTCACAAATCCCAGCACTACCATCAGTACGACGACGCCCCAGGCAAAAAAGATCGCAAAATTCGACCAAGTCAACTGCTGCTGCAATAAATCCGCCATTTAGCAGTCCACCTCCCCGACCACAATATCAATGCCTCCGAGTATTGTAATCAGGTTGGTCATGGTTTCTCCAACCAGCAGCTTAGGGAGAATCTGTAAATTGACAAAGGAAGGCCTGCGGAATTTTAAACGGTAGGGTTTATCCTTACCCTTGGACACAATGTAGCAGCCGATTTCGCCGCGAGGCGATTCAACACGTGCGTATACTTCACCTTCCGGTGCACGCAGCACACGCGGCACTTTCCCCATCGTCTCGCCTTCGGCCGGAAACTGTTCCACCGCCTGCTCCAGGATGCGCAGTGACTGTCTCATCTCTTCGAATCGTAACAGGTAGCGGTCATAGCAGTCGCCATTGACGCCAGTCGGCACATCAAACTCGAACCGCTCATACAGACTATACGGTTGGTCCTTCCTGATATCCCATTGCACGCCCGTGCAGCGGAGGTTGGCACCACTCAGCCCGTATGCGATGGCCGTTTCCGCGTCGTATTTCCCCACTCCCTTGATACGGGCGAGGAAGATTTCATTACCGCTCACCAAGTCCCCGTACTCGTCTAATCTAGCCCTCATATGTGGAATAAACTGGCGGACTTTTTCTATCCAGCCTTCCGGTGCGTCCCACTTCACCCCGCCCACTCGCATATAGTTATATGTTAAACGTGCGCCGCACAGCTCATTGAATAAATTAATTATGATTTCACGGTCGCGGAATGCGAATAAAAACGGACTCATAGCACCGATATCTAACAAATAGGTGCCCCACCACACCAAGTGGCTTGCCACACGCTGCAGCTCCATCACTATGACCCTCAAAAATTCAGCTCGCTCCGGTATTTCCAACCCCACCAGTTTTTCCACCGCATGAACCAGAACGTAATTGTTTGTCATGGCCGACACATAATCCATCCGGTCGGTGTATGGAATGATCTGAGTATAATTTAGATTTTCCGCTAGCTTTTCCGTGCCCCTATGTAAATAACCCATAACCGGATCGGCATGCGTAATGATTTCACCATCGAGCTTGACCACGACTCTAAATACGCCATGGGTACTCGGATGCTGAGGGCCTACGTTCAACAGCAGTTCTTCCGTTCTAATCAAGACACTCTACACCTCCGGGTCAAGCGGTTGATAGTCCTTGCGCAATGGATGACCAACCCAATCATCGGACATCATGATTCTTCTCAAATCCGGATGTCCCGGGAAGTCGATGCCAAGCAGATCGTATATTTCGCGTTCATTCCAGTTTGCTGTAGGCCAAACCGGGGTCACGGAAGGCACGGAGGCAGCTTCACGTTCCGTTTTCACCTTTACACAAAGTTCGTGCTTGCTCACTAATGACAGCAGGTGGTAAACCACTTCCATGTGTGTTTCGTAGTCGACGCCCGACACGTTGCGCAAATAGTTGAACTGCAACTCGCTATGGTCCTTCAACAGCTCGGCCGCTGCCAGCCATTTGCTGTTTTCAAGAATCACACACGGCAAATGTGCGTCTTTCTCGTTGATAAAAGCGTCTTCCACACAATCCTCGCCTAATGATTCCCTCAGCAGCTTTACAAAATAATCGAGTCGCGGCTGGAGCGGAGATGGCTCTTTAGGGGCAGCGTCCTCCGCCTCCTCGCTCTTCTTCGCCCTCGCATTGGCACGTGCGGCACGGGCCTCGGCAGCGGCCTTAGCTTTGGCTTCCTTTTCCGCGTCGCTGCGCGATGCTCCCGCTGGCGATGCTTGTGCTCCGGTTGGTACGGACGAGCTGGCACTAGTGGGCGAAGAGGCTTTTTGCGTAGCAGGGGATGGTTCTTTGCCGGTAATGGCCGGCGATGCTTGCTCTTCCGTTGCTGTTGCTTGTTCTTCAGTTGGAGATGGTACCGCCGCCTGTGATGTGTCTTTGCGGTTATCATCGCTCATCGGTTCGTCACCTGCTTACCGGTTTTAGCTTCATAACGAATTTTTTCCTGGAGCTTGTTGATCCCATAGATGAGTGCAGCAGGATTCGGTGGACAACCCGGGATATATACGTCGACAGGCACGACCTGATCCACACCTTTTACAACCGCGTAAGACTTCACGTATGGGCCGCCTGCGGTGGCACAGGAACCCATGGCGATCACCCACTTCGGCTCGGGCATCTGATCGTACAAACGGCGCAGCAGGGGAGCCATCTTCTTTGTCACCGTACCGGCAACGATCATTACATCCGATTGACGTGGTGACGTTCTGAATATTACGCCGAACCGGTCCAAATCATAATGTGAAGCCCCGGTTCCCATCATTTCGATCGCACAGCACGCCAAACCAAAGGTCAGCGGCCACAAAGAGTTGCTTCTCGCCCAAGCCTTGACCTGTTCCAGCGTAGTCATAAATACGTTGCGCTCAAGCTCCCGTCTGTCTGCCAGTGCGATTGACTCTAAATTGAGGTCCATTGCAGCACCTTCTTTTTCCAGGCATATATTAATCCGACTAACAGTAATCCGATGAAAATACACATTTCAACAAGCGCAAACAAGCCTAATTGCTTATACGCAACGGCCCACGGATACAAAAATACAGTTTCTACATCAAAAATGACGAACATCAGTGCAAACAGATAATAACGGATATTGAACCGTACATGGCTTTCACCGACCGGTTCGTTTCCGCTTTCATAAGTGGTGTACTTCTCTTCCACCGGCTTGTGGGGACGAAGTAACCGGCCTGCCGTCAGCGCTACAATCGGAAGCAGTACCCCAAGGATCAGAAAAATGGATACGACCACGTAACTGTTGATGTACATCGTAAACGAATCGCCTCCCACAATGATAAAGGTTCCTTCCAGGTGCGCCATGTGATGATGGGTTCACGTTGTGAGGGTCTCGTTCATGAAAGCTTGTAAGCGTACTCAAGTGATCATTTCTGAGGCCGTCCATATATAAAGAAACCTGATCGATCACATAACTTACACTCATTAATGCTCAGACAATTATATCAAATGGCTGGTTAAGTGTCTAATATTTTCCTGCAACAAAAAAAGCGAAAGAACCAGGTTCCTCCGCCATTTTTTGCAGATAAAAGACTATTTTCTTCCGAATACTTCGATGCGATTGATCGCCCGCTGCAGTGCCAGTTCTGCACGTTTGGCGTCAAATTCGCGTTTCTTAGAAGCAAGGCGCTCTTCAGCGCGCGCCTTAGCTTGCTTCGCACGTTCAATATCTATTTGCTCCGGCAGCTCGGCACTTTCCGCCAAAATAACCACTTTGTCTTTGCGGACTTCCATAAAACCGCCGTTCACCGCGATGTATTCATCCGTACGGTTCTTTTTCACGGTGACTGGGGCTACTTTCAATGGAGTAACCAAAGGAATGTGATTCGGCAGAATACCAAGCTCACCTTCTGTGCCTTTCACGATAATCATGTCCACTTCCTCAGCGTACACTTTACGTTCAGGCGTAACAATTTCCAATAGGAAAGTACTCACTTGGACTCCTCCTAAAAGTTTGCTGCGCAAACCCACTTTGTAATCATTGTTTGAGGCTTCCCTCGAGGTATGCCGTCAGACAATGAGTCGCTGAGTTCGTCGGGGCAAACTCCACTTCGTACGTTGTATGAGCTTACCGGAGTAAGCCCATTTGTGAAGGCGTCGTTCTGTATTACAGAGTTTTCGCCTTTTCGATTGCTTGCTCGATAGTACCAACGTTGTGGAATGCCGGTTCAGGCAGATCGTCGTGCTTGCCTTCCAGAATCTCTTTGAAGCTGCGTACAGTTTCTTTAACAGGCACGTAAAGTCCAGGGATACCGTTGAACGCCTCGGCTACGTGAAGCGGCTGAGACAAGAACAATTGAATCCGTCTAGCACGGTGTACTACCAATTTGTCTTCATCAGACAACTCATCCATACCCAGAATCGCGATAATGTCCAGCAATTCTTTGTAACGCTGCAAAATTTTCTTGACGCCTTGAGCTACGTTGTAATGCTCTTCGCCAAGAATCTCAGGAGTCAAGATACGGGAAGATGATGCCAACGGATCCACCGCTGGGAAAATACCCATGGCAGCAATACTACGCTCCAAGTTCGTTGTGGCATCCAAGTGGGCAAACGCCGTCGCTGGAGCCGGGTCCGTATAGTCATCCGCAGGCACGTAGATCGCTTGAATGGACGTTACGGAACCTTTCTTAGTAGACGTAATCCGCTCTTGCAATTGACCCATCTCCGTAGCCAGTGTTGGCTGATAACCTACCGCGGAAGGCATACGGCCTAGCAGAGCCGATACTTCAGAACCCGCTTGAGTAAAGCGGAAGATGTTATCAATAAACAGAAGCACGTCGCGGCCTTCTTCATCACGGAAGTATTCCGCCATTGTCAAGCCGGACAAGGCAACACGCAGACGGGCACCCGGTGGCTCGTTCATCTGACCAAACACCATCGCTGTTTTAGTGATAACGCCAGATTCTTTCATCTCATGGTACAAGTCGTTACCTTCACGTGTTCTCTCGCCCACGCCGGCAAATACAGAGATACCACCATGCTCGGAAGCAATGTTGTGGATCAATTCCTGCATCGTAACGGTTTTACCAACACCCGCACCGCCGAACAAACCGATTTTACCACCCTTAGCATATGGCGCCATCAGGTCGATAACCTTAATACCGGTTTCCAGAATCTCCGCTTGGGTGGACAGATCCTCGAACGCTGGAGCGTTCTTGTGGATTGGGCTAGAGATAGTGCGATCTACCTCGTTAACTCCGTCAATAGGGTCGCCCAGAACGTTAAATACGCGGCCTAATGTTGCCGCCCCTACAGGAACTGTGATTGCTGCGCCTGTGTCGATCGCTTCCGCACCACGAATCAAACCGTCGGTGGTGGACATCGCTACACAGCGAACCAGATTATCGCCTAAATGAACTGCGGCTTCAACAGTTAGTTGAACGTCGCGTTCGCCTTCTTTTTCAGCTTTTATATCGATTTTGATAGCATTCAAAATCTCAGGTAGTTGTCCACGGTCAAACTCGATGTCGACAACAGGACCTGTAATATTCACAACGCGTCCTTTGTTCACTGTTTTCCCTCCTTTGATTACCTATGAACCATACGAAACATTATCCTTGTGCGTTTGCACCAGCCACGATCTCGGAAATCTCTTGCGTGATACTGGCCTGACGCGCCCGGTTATATGATAATGTCAATCCATTGATCATCTTTGTCGCGTTTTTCGTAGCATTGTTCATCGCCGTCATTCTAGCTCCGAACTCACTCGCTTTTCCTTCCAAAACCGCACTATAAACTAGCGTTTCAGCATACTTAGGCAGAAGCACTTCCAGTACGCCCTCCGGTGAAGGCTCATACTCATAATTAGCTGCTGCCGTGCCGCCAATGTCCTCCATTGGCAATAACTGCTTAACGGTAGGAATTTGGGAGATGGCATTCATAAATCTGTTGTATACCAGATACAGCCGATCATATGAACCTAGTTCATAGTTTTTTACCGCTGCAGCGGCAACCGCTTTGATATCAGAAAAAGACGGCGAATCGGAAAGCCCCGTAACTTCTTCAACTATCTCAATATTACGCTTGCGGAAAAAATCTCTTCCCTTACGGCCGATCACAAAGACTGCATACTCGTTCGGCGAGCTATGCTTTTCTTTGATCTCCGCCATCACCTTGCGCAGTACGTTAGCGTTGTAACCGCCGGCTAGACCACGATCAGAAGTCACTACCAAGTAAGCCGTTTTCTTGATCTCACGCTTCTGCAGCATTGGGTGCTTCACGCCTTTGGTGCCTGCTGCAATGCTGGCGACCACTTCCTTCAGCTTATCCGCGTACGGACGCGCTGCTTCAGCAGCCATCTGTGCTCTTCTAAGTCTCGACGCAGCAACCATTTCCATCGCTTTTGTGATCTGCTTGGTGTTTTGTTTGGATTTGATCTCCCGCTTAATTTCGCGCATACTTTTTGCCATCTGCTTGCTCACCTCTCTCTCGAAGCCTTCCCTAAGGAACAGCTTTCACTCGAAAAGCCTTGTGTTCACATTCCACACGGATGCCCGTGCCAGTCATGCCATCAGGCTGCTCCGTAAAGAGCAGCTAGAGGCATTCTTCGTTTCCCGTACAATATTATTTATGCAGAAGGAGCGAATCCTTTTTTGAACTGTTGAATCGCATCTACCAAAGCCTTTTCGGTATCAGCCGACAAATCTTTGGCGTCGCGGATATTTTGTAAGATTTCAGGACGGTTGGATTCCAGATAAGCAAGGAAGCCCTGCTCGAAACGGCGGACGTCCTGCACCGGAAGCTCGTCAAGGTGACCTCTTACAACCGTGAACAGGGAAGCCACTTGCTTCTCCATGGACAACGGCTGATTCACGCCCTGTTTCAAGATTTCAAGCGTACGCACACCGCGGTTCAAACGGGTTTGTGTCGCTTTATCCAAGTCGGATCCGAACTGGGCGAACGCAGCTAGTTCGCGATATTGAGCAAGGTCTAGACGCAGCGTACCTGCAACCTTTTTCATCGCTTTGGTTTGCGCGGATCCCCCTACCCGGGAAACAGAGTTACCAACGTTAACCGCTGGACGCTGACCGGAGTAGAATAGGTCGGACTCAAGGAAAATCTGTCCGTCCGTGATCGAAATTACGTTCGTAGGAATGTAAGCGGAGATATCGCCTGCTTGCGTCTCGATGAACGGCAGAGCGGTCATGGAACCGGCACCCAGCTCATCGCTGAGCTTCGCAGCACGCTCCAGCAAACGGGAGTGCAAGTAGAACACGTCACCAGGGTAAGCTTCCCGACCCGGCGGACGACGAAGCAGCAAGGAAAGCTCACGGTATGCTGCAGCTTGCTTGGACAAGTCATCATAGATGATGAGCACATGCTCACCCTTGTACATGAAGTACTCTCCCATCGCGCAGCCGGCATAAGGAGCCAACCAGAGCATTGGGGATGGTTCGGATGAGCTTGCCGTAACTACGATTGTGTAGTCAAGAGCGCCGTGCTTGCGCAGCGTTTCCACTACGTTAACAACCGTGGATTGCTTTTGTCCGATAGCAACGTAGATACATTTCATACCGGAACCTTTTTGGTTGATGATTGTATCGATAGCAATCGCAGTTTTACCTGTCTGACGGTCACCGATAATCAACTCACGTTGGCCGCGGCCAACTGGAACCATCGCATCGATCGCTTTAATACCTGTTTGCATTGGCTCATGAACGGATTTACGAGCCATAACGCCTGGTGCAGGAGATTCTACCGCACGGAAATTCTTTGCGTTCAGTGGACCCTTGCCATCGACTGGTTGACCCAGAGCGTTCACGACACGGCCCAGCAGTTCATCGCCTACCGGTACCTCCATAATGCGGCCGGTACGTTTTACTTGGTCGCCTTCGCGGATGTCCGTGTAAGGCCCCAAAATAACGATACCTACATTGCTTTCTTCCAAGTTAAAGGCATAGCCTAGTACGCCGTTAGGGAATTCAAGCAACTCGCCCGCCATAACGTTCTCTAGGCCGTGTGCGCGGGCTACCCCGTCACCGACCGTAATAACTGTACCTACATCCACAACTTGCATGTCGGTTTTATATTGTTCAATCTGCTGTTTGATCAGCGTACTGATTTCTTCCGGTCTGATACTCAAATTTCCTCACCCCTATCTACAGTGCTTGAGTTTGATTCAAAGATTTGTGCAGGCGCTCAAGTTTACCCGCCAAGCTGCCGTCATACAAACGGTCGCCTATACGTACTTGAATGCCTCCGAGTAAGTTTTTATCAAGAACCGATTCCAAACGAATTTGTTTGCCTGTCAATTGACTGAAGGTGGTTCTAATGTTTTCCAATTCCGCCTCAGTCAACTCGACTGCCGTGTACACGGTTGCGTTAGCCAAACCCAGTGCATCACTGGCAATCTTCGTATAAGCTTTCGCTACTGCTTCTAGCGATTCTTCTCTTCTTCTTTCGATCAAAAGCCCGATAGTATTGAGCACCGGCTCTGAAATTTGGGATGCAAAGATTTGCTTGATCAGCCCGATTTTCACATCTGCCCCGATTCCCGGATGTCTAATCAGCTTATACAAATCCGCATGATCGTGTATTGCGGAAATGGTGGAGGCAAGCTCCTGCTCAATTTGAACAATCCGGTTTTGATCGCGGGCTACCTCAAACAGTGCCTGCGCGTATCTTTTAGCTGCAATTGTGTCCTGGCTCATCGATTGCCCCCTACTTCTTTCAGGTAGTGTTCAACCAATTGCTCCTGAGATTTTTCGTCGACTTGCTTCTCGATAATCTTGGAAGCGATCATTACGGACATCGCACTCACTTGATTACGCAGAGCTGCGACAGCCTTGTTCTTTTCGTTATCGATATCTTTAAGCGCTTCGTCTTTTAAACGAGCCGCCTCTGATTTAGCCAGATCAACGATTTCCTCGCCTTGCTTGCTGCTTGTTTTGCGAGCTTGTTCAATAATGTCTTGCGCTTCTTTACGCACCGCCTGCAAAGCCTGCTGCTGTTCAGCCATCAACTTCTCAGCCTCGCGGCGGTTTTGCTCAGTGCTAGTAATTTGATCAGACAGCATGCGTCTGCGCTCTTCCATAATCTTAAACAGAGGCCCAAAAGCATATTTATTCAATAGCAAGTACAACGCGAAAAAAGATACGATCGTAAACACAAACGATTCCCAATGCCAATCCATCTAAGCCACTCCTTTCAGTGATTTCAGGCAAAACGAAGGCGTGGATGGCTTAGGCCTTCCGCGCCAAACCTAATCGTCATGGAATTAAGCACCGAAGAAGATCAGGAATCCGAGTACTACGCCGATAATTGGAACTACCTCGACGATACCAACACCGATAAACATAGTAGTTTGCAATGTACCGCGCAGCTCAGGCTGACGGGAGATACCTTCAACTGTTCTGCTTACGATCATACCGTTACCAATACCTGCGCCAAGTGCGCCCAATCCGATTGCTAAAGCTGCTGCCAAAAATTCCATTATAAAAGTCCTCCTCGAAATAATTACTAGTTTTGGAATGAATGATAAGAAATGATATTTGATCTTATTCTCGCAGCGTGCGTTATCACGCCGGCAACGGAGAATAAGTTCGTAAAATGCTAGTGGCCTTCTTCATGCACGGTAGCCTGAGAAATGTAAACCATTGTAAGAATCGTAAACAAGAATGCTTGAATTGCGCCTACGAAAATACTGAAGCCCTGCCATGCAAGAAGCAGTGGCGTTCCTAAAACCCCTGCCATCAAGATCGTAGCAATCAGCACCTCACCCGCGAAAATATTAGCATATAAACGCAGACCGAGTGTTAACGGCTTCGAGATCTCCTTGATGATATTCAGAGGGAAGAAGAACCAGAACGGTTCGAAGTAGTGTTTCAGATAATGCTTCGTGTTCAGCTTAAGCCCCAAGTAATGCGTCATCACGAACACGATAGCTGCCAAACCAAAAGTGACGGATACGTCCGCAGTCGGCGATTTCCACCATGCGACCTCGGCTCCGTGATCGCCGTGAGCCTCATGAATCATCTGCTCAGAAACGACAGTGTAGCCAAACAGGGTGAGCGGTTCTTCATGCGTCGTGACAATACCGAAGACGAGACCCAGCAGGTTGCTGACGAAGATGAACATAATCAACGTCATGCCAAGCGCGACATAACCTCTTGCTCTTGCCAGCGGCATGGTGCTGGCAATAAGATTGTGTACAAATTCGCTGACCCATTCCAAAAAGTTCTGGAACTTGGACGGATTTTCCACAGACAAGTTTCTTACGCATAAGCGTGCAAGAATGAACACAACTAGACCAGAAACGATAATGCCTAAAAAAGTGGAAATATCAATATTCAAACCACCCAGCTGTAATACCGGAAATTCATGCACTAGATAATTCCCCCCTTTCCATGCACTAAGGATTTCTTTTATTTAACATAAAACCCATGAAAAGTGTTACCACTTGCACGAAAAACATGCCGATAATGGTAAAAACGAGATTGAAGTGATGAGGCAACTTTAACGCAATCATTACCCCAATAATTGCCATACACATCCTGGACAATGTCCCTAAATTAACCCGCCTACCGGTCTGTTCAGTCCGGGATAGCGCTTCAATTTTGAGAAGCAGCATCCAACCATTCACCAGGCTGATCACCATGCCCAGCATGAATCCGGCCGTGTACGTCCGATATGCCGGCATGAGGATCCAGACAACAAGCAGGGCAGAAAGAAACAACAGTGCGGCTCGTACGATGGGCTTTACCTGGTCACTCATTATTCCCGTTTGTCCTCCAGAAATTTTTTCAGTACCAGTATGATTGTCACAATACCGATCACAAATCCAACCAGTACGCCGCCAATCATCCAAGCCTTCACATCACCAAACCGACTGCCTAACCATCTACCTACCAGATATCCTATTCCTGTGCATGCAACGATGTCTATGCCTAACGCACTGACCAAAGCAGCCGCACGCCAAGGTTGATTGTATGGATCCTTCTCATTCATGGACTACACCCTAACAATCCTTATTTATTTTATCTAACGTGGGCTCCATTTGTCAATTAACATGCGTGACGTTTTTTTTGGTAATAAAGTTAGAAAAACCTTGTAATATCAACGTTTTCCGGGCGTTCAAACCAAACAGTATAACTGTACGCTGTGAACTTTGTCATAGGATTGTCACGGTTAGAATGATCTCGGCCGGTCGGCAGAGTGACCAAAATGGAACAAAATGCCTTCTACTATACGTTCAGACGCTTTGCCGTCTCCGTATGGGTTAGCCGCTTGGCTCATTTTATCGTATAACACCGGGTCCATAAGCAACGCCCGAGCCCGCGAGTACACCTTCTCTTCACTCGTGCCGACCAGTTCCAGAATCCCTGCATCAATTCCTTCCGGCCGCTCAGTCGTATCGCGCAGAACTAGTACCGGAACCCCGAACGAAGGAGCTTCTTCCTGCAGGCCGCCTGAGTCGGTTAGAATCATATGTGTGTGCGGATATAAATTGTGCAGTTCCAAAACGTCCAGAGGCTCGATGAGTTTGATACGCGGATGTCCGCCCAACATTTCATGCGCAGGCTCCTTCACGGCAGGGCTTGGATGCACCGGATACACAATGGCGATATCGTCAAATTCATCGGCAATACGCCGCACGGCACGGAAAATCTCGCGGTGAGGTTCACCCTGTGCTTCTCGGCGATGGGCCGTCATGAGGATCAGCTTTTTGCCGCGAGCCCAATCCAACACCGGATGGGTGAAGCCTTCTTTCACCGTATACTGGAACACATCGGTGACCGTGTTGCCGGTGATAAAGATGGACGATTCAGCTTTGTTCTCTTTACGCAAATTGTTGGCAGACACATCTGTAGGAGCAAAATGCAAATCCGACAGCACGCCGGTCAATTGCCGGTTCATTTCTTCCGGGTAGGGGGACATTTTGTTCCATGTCCGCAAGCCTGCCTCCACGTGCCCGACCTGGATCTGTTGTAGGAAAGCCGCGTAGCTTGCCAAAAAGGTCGTCAGTGTGTCGCCGTGTACGAGCACCAGATCCGGCTTCTCTTCACGAAACACTGGTTCCAGTCCCTGCAGCACACGAATCGTGATCTCGTTAAGGGTCTGGCGGTCCTTCATCACATCAAGGTCGTAATCAGGTTGGATGTTGAAGGTGTCCAGCACCTGGTCAAGCATTTGACGATGCTGCGCGGTGACGCACACCAGTGACTGGATCTGCTCCGGGTGCTTTTGCAGTTCCAGTACTAGTGGCGCCATCTTGATCGCCTCCGGCCGGGTACCGAAAATCGTTATTACTTTGATTTTTTCCTTGCTCACGTGATCGTTCCCCCTGTTTTATAAGAACTAGTGATTGTCGCCGCGGTCGTCGCCCCATATTACTTGGTGCCGAATAAGCGGTCGCCGGCGTCTCCAAGACCAGGGATGATATAGCCATGTTCGTCCAAGTAGTCATCTATGGCTGCAACATATATGTCTACGTCCGGATGCGCTTTTTGTACGGCTTGGACGCCTTCCGGTGCGGCAATCAAACACATCAGCTTGATCTGTGTGCACTGTCTCGCTTTCAATGCGGTGATCGCGGCGTTCGCTGAACCGCCTGTTGCAAGCATCGGATCGATAACGATTAACTCCCTTTCCTGTACATCGGTTGGCAGTTTGGCGTAATACTCTACCGGTTCCAGGGTTTGCGGATCACGATATAATCCGAT
Organism: Paenibacillus xerothermodurans; assembly: GCF_002220865.2. Taxonomy (GTDB): domain Bacteria; phylum Bacillota; class Bacilli; order Paenibacillales; family NBRC-103111; genus Paenibacillus_S; species Paenibacillus_S xerothermodurans. The sequence goes on from NZ_NHRJ02000017.1 coordinate 58,466, forward strand.
GTGGCCCACTTTGGCCGCGGGCACCAGCTGCAGAATGCCGTCCACCATCCCAAGTCCTGCACGTAAAATAGGAATGAGTCCCAGCATCCGGCCTGAAATGACATTGCACTCGGCGGTGGCAACAGGGGTTTGTACCTGCACCTTTTCTAAAGGGATGTCTCTTGTAATCTCGTAAGCCATAAGGGTGGCGACTTCATCCACCAGCTCTCGAAAATCCTTCGTAGTGGTAACTTTGTCCCGAATCAATGTGAGCTTATGCTGAATCAGCGGATGGTCACACACAAATACTTTTCCCATTCTATCTTCCCCTTTACGCCAAATCCTGTCCATTATAACACAGATGCCGTTAGTTATCCTAGCGAAGCATCTGCTGCCGCAAAGCACACTGTGCACGAGATACGCCATGCGAGGCGGCCTCCCACCACAAAAATTACAGTGCGCCTAATAATAAGATATTTTTCACTAAAATTAGTATTTGTAGCAGCTGGGTTCTGCTCTAATTTTGCCCAGCGCACAAAAAAAGAGCCGACGCAACGCGCCAGCTCCCCCACGGTGATTAATATTTCAAGCCTGCATATAGCGGGAATTGTGCAGTCAAATCTCTTACCATGCCGCGCGCTTTGTCAAGCACAGCAGCGTCCGTAGGATTCTTCAATGTTAGAGCAATGATTTTGGCGATTGTTTTCATCGCTTGTTTATCCATGCCACGCGATGTGGCTGCCGGGGTGCCCAGACGGATACCGCTCGTAATCATCGGTTTCGCCGGATCAAATGGAATGGCGTTCTTATTCACTGTGACGCCTACTTCGTCCAGCAAGTGTTCAGCATCTCTGCCGCTGATGTTTAGGTTGCGGAGATCTATAAGCATCAGATGGTTATCTGTTCCGCCGGATACGAGATCGATACCTTCCGATAGCAATGCTTCCGATAAGGCCTTTGCGTTATCTACTACGTTTTGCGCATACGTTTTGAATTCTGGTTGTAGTGCTTCGCCTATAGCTACGGCTTTTGCTGCGATGATATGCATCAACGGTCCGCCTTGCGTACCTGGGAACACCGCTTTATCGATCGCAGCCGCCCACGGCTGACGGCACAAGATCATGCCGCCGCGCGGGCCGCGAAGCGTTTTATGTGTGGTCGTAGTCACAAAGTGAGCATGCGGCACGGGATTAGGATGCAAACCGGCAGCCACAAGCCCTGCAATATGAGCCATGTCGACCATGAACAAAGCGCCTACATCATTGGCGATTTGTGCCAAAGCTTCGAAATCGATAGTGCGCGGATAAGCGCTGGCGCCGGCTACGATTAGGCGGGGCTTATGTTTAAACGCCGCTTTCCGCACCTCGTTATAGTCGATGTGCGCATCGCTTTCTCTCACGCCATAGGAAACGAAGTTGTAAAGTATGCCGGATGCATTCACCGGACTGCCGTGGGTCAAGTGACCACCATGCGCTAAGCTCATACCAAGGACGGTATCTCCCGGCTTCAGCGCTGCAAGGTACACGGCCATGTTGGCTTGTGCGCCGGAATGCGGCTGTACGTTTACATGGTCGGCTCCGAACAATTCTTTCGCGCGGTCGCGAGCGATATCTTCTACGATATCTACATGCTCACAGCCGCCGTAGTAGCGTTTCCCCGGATAGCCCTCCGCGTATTTATTGGTCAGGACAGTGCCCATTGCTTGTAGTACCGCTTCACTGACGAAGTTCTCTGAAGCGATCAGCTCGATCTTATCACGTTGACGACCAAGCTCCAGATTCATGGCCTCAACGATTTTAGGGTCCTGCTTGCGCAATTGTTCCACAGTGGTTCCTCCTTGGGTTTCTCTATTATATTTTTTTATAATGGAATAATTTCATCTTCATCGCGCTCTTGTGGCTAACTACATGTATCTACTTTGTCGGCCGGACCCGCAGCGTCTGCATCAGAAGAATACACCGCACGTGCCCCGCCAATCAGTTTTGGCCGTGTGTGTGCCATTTGGACCGGGGCGTGGCCAATCATTCGAATCGACGGCCGGAGCGGCACCGCCACCGGCTTCAAATGCATCCCAATCAACGTACCGCCGATGTCAATTCCGGCATGGGCTTGAATTGATTCGACCACACAGGCTTCACGCAGATGCTTGAAAGCATACGAGGCCATCGAGCCCCCGGCTCGGGGAATTGGGACCACCGATACCTCTTCCAAACGGTACTCGCGCATCACTTGCCGTTCTACCACTAAAGCGCGGTTCAAGTGCTCGCAGCATTGAAAGACGGGGTAGAATCCAACATCCGCCCGGACAGCCTGAATCGCATCGAATAAATACTGCGCCACCTCTTCCGTGCCTGACGTGCCAATATGCTGTCCAAGCACTTCACTTGTGCTGGTCCCAAGCACGACGAGTTGCCCGGCCTGCAATCGGCCGGCCTCCACAAGCTCACGCAGCACCTGCTCGGCTTGAGCCCGGATGACACTGATGTCCCATTCGCCGGACAGTGATATGAGGTTGTCGTTAGCAGCTTTTGCCGATCCGGTTGTATGATCTGCACCGCTCATCATCATCACCTCTCTCAGGCGGACAGTCCCGCTTATGGATGGATAGTGTATTTCTCTTCCAGTGCTTTTACCTTGTTAATCCGGTTTTGATGTCGTTCACCTTGGGAAAAATCCGTTTCCAGCCAAATTCTAATGATCTCCTGCGCCACCCCGGGTCCGATCACACGTTCTCCCAGGGCGAGTACATTAGTGTCGTTATGCTCCCGAGTCGCTTTTGCTGAGAATAAATCATGTACTAAAGCACAACGGATGCCGGGAATTTTGTTCGCCGCAATGGTCATCCCGATGCCCGTACCGCAAATCAGAATTCCTTTATCGACATCTTCCGCTACCACCTGTTCGCACACTGCAATGGCATAGTCCGGGTAGTCGACCGAATCCGAGCAGTTACAACCTAAATCCGATACCTGGTGTCCCAATGACTCGATAAAACTGATAAGTTCATCCTTCAAACGCACACCTGCGTGATCGGCTCCTATTGCAATTTTCAACGTGATCGCCTCCTGATTCTGGTTAGCTGCATTATAACCCAAATCTTGCAGAAACGAAAAAAGAGCATGCCGCGTGCTATGCGCACAACGATGCTCTTTGCCCAGGCGACCGGCCGTATGCCCCAATGCTCCACTGTGGTTACACCCACTCGTCGCCAGTTACACCGGGTCCTTTAATAATAACATTATCATAACGGAAATTTTAGTCAGTGTAAAGACCAAAAAAGTGCAGCTCAGCGTCATCCGCCTGCGGGAAAGCAGCTTACGCTTTGAGCTTCCTCACTAACTTCTGCAAACAATTTTCTATGTCTTGAGCACACTCCCTGTACAAGAACATAGGGCCGCCATACGGATCGGCTATATCGTAGTCGGGCAGCTCCCGCTCCAACGAGCGTATGCGCGCCCGCTCTTCATTAGTTATTGGTTGGGACAATGCGCGCTTCAGTTCAACATCGGCCACCAGCTTTCCCAATTCGGCCAGTCGTTGTAACGTTTTCGGATCGTCCTCAACAAACTCTTTTAACGTAAAGATCTTTTCCACAGAATGGGGAAACTGCTGTATCGCATTCTGTTTGTGTGCGGACGTCATGGTTAGCACCACATCCGCCCAATTCAGCAGATTTGCAGTAAGTGCAGTCGAACGCATGTCGCGGCTGCATCCCTTTTCCTGCAATACAGCTGCCGCATGTCCGGACACAGGCGCACCATCCATGGCGGCCACGCCGGCAGAGCGGACTTCCACATGGTTCAAGCCCTGCTCCTTAAGCATCCGGCGCAATATGCCTTCGGCCATTGGACTGCGGCAGGTATTGCCGGTGCAAACGAATAGAATTCGGTTCATCGCAGACCCTGCCTTTCTGATCATGATGCGGCTGTAAAAAGAGCCATGCTCCTATTGTACCTCAAAATCGAGAAAATATGGACCCCGGGCGCGCTGTGTATGCGCATTTGCCAGCTCCCATACTTCAATTGGCAGTATCACAACAGAAACTTGATTCCAAACAGCAGCAGAATACCGCCCCCCACAGCTTCTCCATAGACACCAACCCAACGTCCCATATTTCGGCCGAGCATTAACCCTGCGATTGCCATCACGCCGCCGACCGTACCGAACATCAGGACTGTGAGTACCATATCCCCCGCGAACATGCCAAGCGAGACCCCAACTGAGAACGAGTCAATGCTCACGCTTAACGCGAATAACAGCATGCCCCATAATGTGCGATGGTCGAAGGATGCGATTTCTTCCCCCCGCAAGGAACTGTAGATCATGTGTGCGCCGAGTAGAACGAGAAGGATACCGCCGGCTTTGGTCGCCACGCCTCCCAAAAGATATCCCACATACTCTCCGGTCACCATACCGAGCAGTGGCATAATCATATGAAATATTGCAATCAAAATACTTAATTTTAATACATGAAGTTTACGAATCCCCTTCATACCGATGCCAATTCCCAGGGACAGCGCATCCAAGCCCAAAGCGACAGCCATGATTAGTATCGCCAAGAATTGTCCGATCATCAGTGGTGATGCCAATGCCATGTTCCACTTACCCCCTGTCCCGTTCCTAAACAAACATATGCGGACAAGAAAGCAAACATGCCTGATGGGCGTAAGGGGCGTGGGGTGGTGAGCCACACACCGTATCTGACATCGGTATCGTGATACGTGTACATAGAATACTGAGCGCAGATGGCTGACACTGGGCGTCAGGCGCGTCGGATGGTACGGGGGCGTTAGCTGGAGAACGATGACAGTTTTTGTGAGTCGTGACTTCAGCCGGCGTCATGCCGCTTGGCTGCGGCGGTTTAGCCGTGCAGCGCGTGGTTCTAGTTGTGCGGGGCGACGGCGGAAGAAAGATTCAGTTTGGTGCATCGTCTCTTCTCAGCCGGTGATACGCGTCATGCCACTTGGCTGCGGGGCGGTTTAGACGTGCAGTCGCGTGGTCCCAGCGGTCAGGGCGACGGAAGAAAGGATTACAAGTTTCGTGCATCGTCTCTTCTCAGCCGGTGAAACCGCGTCATACCGCTTGGCTGCGGCGGTTTAGACGTGCAGCGCGTGGTCCCAGCGGTCAGGGCGACGGCGGAAGAAAGATTACAGTTTGGTGCATAGTCACTTCTCAGCCGGTGAAACGCGTCATACCGCTTGGCTGCGGCGGTTTAGACGTGCACAACGCGGTCGCCAGCGGCTTTGCGGAGGCGGTTCATAATGGCGGCCCCGATGCCTGTGTCCGGACATGCCTGTGCGACGATGAAGTCTACACCTGCTTCATCAAACTCTCTCAGCGCCGCGTACAGCCCATGCGCGACGGTATCCAGGTCGCCCAAGCTGCCGCAGGCGACCACATGATCCGCGCGCAGCGCGCCTATGTGTTCATCGTACGTGAACACACCGGTGCGTGCACCGCGCGCGTGCGCTGTATCGAGCTCGCGCTGCATGCGAGCCAACACTTGTTCAGGTGCGTCGCCCTGAACAATCGTCATTACGCCGCGCGGCGCGTAATGCGTGTACTTCATCCCAGGCGCACGTGGAGCCTGGATCGGGTCCTGGTGCGCAGCCGCCTCGCGCACCGTAACATGCGGCAGCACCTGGCGGAGCTGGGCTGCCGTGATGCCCCCAGGCCGCAGGATGTGGAGTACGCCGTGACGGCCACTGACGTCAGTGGCTGGCATGTACTCCACCACTGTCGACTCGAGGCCGACCCCAGTCGGGCCACCGTCGACGACGCCGTCGATGCGGCCGGCAAGATCCTCCAACACGTGCGCCGCCAGTGTTGGGCTCGGCCTACCCGAGCGGTTAGCGCTCGGGGCGGCCACAGGGCAGCCTGCAGCTTGCAGCAGCTGCAGGGCGACAGGATGGTCGGGCATGCGAAGCCCGACCGTGGATAGCCCCGCGGTGACCAGCGGGGACAGGACGCCCGGCCGGACCGGCAGCACCACGGTCAACGGACCGGGCCAGAAGGCGTCCATGAGACGCAAAACGGTCTCATCAGGAGGGGTGGCAAGTTCCTCGATGTGAGACCTATCGGCGACATGAACTATTAATGGATTATCCGACGGCCTGCCCTTCGCCGTGAAAATTTTTTGCACCGCGTCCGTCTGTCTGGCATCCGCTCCTAGGCCGTACACGGTTTCAGTAGGAAAAGCGACAACTCCTCCCGCCCGGAGTACCTCTGCGGCCTCGTCCAGAGCTGTTGTTGGCAAACCGCCGGGTTCGGCTGCGTTCCAATATACTGTCATAATTTAAAGCTCCATCCTTATCCATTCAGTGGTCTGTTGCTTGTCGCGAGAAAATATGTTTCGTCAAGAATTTCCTGATGCGAGCGAGCAGCACGACTGTTTACCTACGCATTAGCATTGCCAAGCCTGTGAAACATGTCCAGCAAGAAGAATCGTATTTCCGGCTGTGGGCTAACGTTCTTATCGGAAGCAGTGTCATACTGTCGGCCAGTTGCCGTCTCCGCATTTTCCAATTGCCGCTGTGACGGTCCACCTAATTGTCTCTCCGCCTCCCCAACCGACGAGCCCTGACTTTGCGCTGGCTCATCCGCCGAGTGATATGCTCCAGCAGCTGCGTCGACCCGCTCCGCGTCTCGGTCCGTGACCGCCTCGTTTATGACCGCGTCCTCTTTGCCAACGGACCCTGCGTTTCTGGCAGTGGCCGGCTTAGCAATCGCTTCCGAATCAACGAAACATAGCGGCGGAAACAACACGCACCACCAATTCTGCCCTTTCGCGGTGCCAATCGTCACGCGCAATGCCTCATACTGGCCTGCAGGATACACCTGATTACCGTACATTTTTGTGGGGAAAGGGACCATACCAAGCTCTACGTCATAAGCGTAGTCAAAGCCGTTTTCACTGAGCGTCTGACCAACCAATTCGCGTATGTCCGGTAAATGGCTGCGAACCGCCGCGCGGGCCGCTTCTATCCCCTGAGGTTCCTCGACCCATTCCCCCATCCGCGCAACGATCGCATCACGCACTTCCCGCTTGATCCATTGATCAGCAGGAGAGTCCGAATTAGCCAATATTCGCAGCCGGATCGATTCCTCCGGAATGAAATTCGCTGCATCAGCAGTTTCTCTCGACCCCGCTGCTTTAGCGATGGACTTGCCAACGTTTAATTCCCAACATGAGATTAATAGAATCAGTGCAAAAGCGATATAAAAATAACGTGACCAAGCAGTTCTTACGACCATGCTATTAACCCGCCTCTCGCGATATCATGCATCTGTTTGATAGTCCTAGTATGCACATTCCGGGCGAGTTTAAACCTAGCAATCTATTATTTTCTGTTAGATTATATCATGCGCCTTAACTAGTTTACAGCGCTAAATAGCCGTGTGAAAATGCCGAAAGTCTGATAGCTGAGCCGAGAGAGTGAGGGCTGACTGCACTCGAGAAAAGGTATTACCCAAGCGAGGGAGCCCGCCAAGTGAGGCTTGTCTTGGTACGGCTATATCGGGCCCTCCCGGCATCACGCGCTCAGGGCAAAATGATCGGACAGCAACCAAATATGCGCGCAACTCAGATGAATTATGTTCCACTTTCATCGGTCCGCGTATATGTGACGGCGATAACATGTCGTTCAATGCCAGCTAAGTCAGGTATAATGTCAATTTCATCCCACTCTGCAATGTCACGCAGCATAGACGCCACCGCATGGGCTTGGCCGATACCCACCTCCAGCCCCACTAACGCAGGCATCGCTGGCAGCTGCGACAGCTGTCCAACCAAGCGCCGATACAGTTCGAGCCCATCCGCACCACCGTACAGCGCGGTGCGAGGCTCATACAGCCGCACCTCCGGCTGCAGACCCTCCTCGTCCGCGTCTGGTATGTATGGCGGATTGGAGACAACCGCGTCCAGCCGCAGACCTCGTTCGATGTAGGGCGTCAACAGGTCACCTTCCAAAAAAGTCACCCGCGGGCCAACCCCATGGCGCGCAGCATTCGCTGCAGCCACCGCCAGCGCAGCACGTGAGATGTCCGAGCTTAGTAAGCGCCATTCGGGGCAGTGCACCGCTAGGCTTACTGCAATCGCGCCACTCCCTGCCCCGATATCGGCAATTACTGGTACGTTCGTCGCGCCAGCCGCCCCAATGCCGCCCGCCACGGGCTGATCGGACCCAACGCCATCGCGCGCACCACCGCTGCCGCTTGCCTCCGGCCAAAGCTGCTTGCCAAGCCGGATCACCTGCTCGACGAGCAGCTCCGTCTCCGGCCGTGGAATCAACACTGTCGGTTTAACTTCAAAGACGAGCCCATAAAACTCCTGCTCGCCGATGATATACTGCACCGGCTCACCCGCCGCCTTTCGTTCCAGCAGATGCCCCCATTCTTCACTACGTTCCACGGGGAACAATTCGTTCCATCGCAGCAGCAGCTCGCTTCGGGTCCATCCGAGCAAATGCTGGAGGAGCAGCTCCGCACAGGCAGAGGCCTCACTTACGTTGTGCTTATGCAAAAAAAGAGAAGCCTCGACATAGGCTTCGCGAATAGTCAACTTCCGGTGGGCGGTCATTGGTTTACTCTTGGTCTCCTTTTTCCATCAACTCGGATTGCGCAGCAAGCGTCAACGCGGATACGATTTCGTCCATCTCACCATTTAACACCGCATCCAAACGATGGAGGGTCAAACCGATCCGGTGATCCGTCACTCGGCTCTGCGGGAAGTTGTACGTGCGGATCCGCTCGCTGCGGTCCCCAGTACCTACCTTACTCTTTCGCTCGCCTGCGTACTTAGACATTTCCTCCTGCTGCATCTTATCGTAGATACGTGCACGCAGCACCTGCAACGCTTTCTCTTTGTTGGAGTTTTGCGACTTACCGTCTTGGCAAGTTGCGACAATTCCGGTTGGAATATGGGTTACCCGCACGGCCGACTTCGTTGTGTTAACCGATTGGCCGCCCGCGCCGCTGGAGCAGAACGTATCTACACGAATATCATTGTCATTGATCTCAATATCAATGTCTTCCATCTCCGGCAGTACCGCTACCGTTGATGTCGATGTATGAATCCGGCCGCCTGATTCCGTCGTTGGAATCCTCTGCACACGGTGCGCTCCGCTTTCGAACTTCAGCTTACTGTACGCGCCTTTGCCGTTCACCTGAAATATAATTTCCTTGAATCCGCCTAAATCATTCATGTTGACATCCAGTATTTCCGTTCGCCACCCCTGCATGTCAGCGTATTTCGTATACATACGGTACAGGTCGGAAGCGAATAATGCTGCTTCATCTCCGCCGGCCGCGCCCCGAATCTCAACGATAACGTTCTTATCATCATTCGGATCTTTCGGCAGCATCAAGATATGAATACGTTCCTCCAGCTCCTCTTTCCGCTGAATGAGCTCCTCCAGCTCCATTTTCACAAGCTCCCGCATTTCATCATCCAACTTCTCATTTTGCATGGCTCGTGCCGCTTCATATTGCTCTACAACACTTTTATACTCGATGTAAGCCTCATAAGACTCCTGCAAATCAGACTGCTCTTTGGAAAACTCACGCAGCTTCTTCGTATCACTGGTCACATCGGGATCGCATAGCAATTCGCTCAACTTGTCATAGCGGTCCGCGAGAGATTGTAGTCTGTCTAACATATTAATCACCCCTTATCTAACAATGTCATTATTTTGAATATGTTTTCACATCATACACATGTATTACTGGAGAAGGGCCGAGGCTCCGCCCTATGGACGACGAAAGCGCCGTAAGGGGATCTCCGCCCTGCTCTTATCACATTTGTCTGCTAAAACAAGTTCGGCCGTATTTGACACGCGTTGGTCAACCCGTGGCCGGTTGACGGACTACACGTTGAAGCGGAAATGCATCACGTCGCCGTCTTTGACAACGTAATCTTTTCCTTCCAACCGCACCTGACCTCTTTCCTTGGCCGTATTCATTGAACCTGCGTTGATTAAATCGTCGTAAGATACCACCTCGGCACGAATGAAGCCACGCTCAAAATCAGTGTGAATAACGCCTGCCGCTTGAGGTGCTTTGGTGCCCTTGCGAATTGTCCACGCCCGGACTTCCTGCACGCCCGCCGTGAAATAAGTGTACAACCCAAGCAGCTTGTACGCAGCTTTGATCAGTCGGTTTAAGCCGGATTCCTTTAGTCCGAGCTCTTCGAGGAACATCTCTTTGTCCTCGCCTTCGAGCTCAGCGATTTCAGACTCTACCTTAGCGCTGATCGGCACAACGTCCGCGCCCTCTTTGGCCGCATATTCGCGTACCTTTTGCACAAGTGGATTGTCTTCCGCGTTAGCTACTTCATCTTCACTGACGTTCGCGGCATAAAGCATCGGCTTCATCGTCAGCAGATGCAAATCGCGGATCAATAGCTTCTCATCATCACTCAGCTCAACACTGCGCGCAGGTTGATCGTTGTACAACGCTTCCTTAATGCGTTCAAGACACTCAACTTCAGCGGCATACTTTTTGTCGCCGCCCTTCATGTTTTTGCGGGAACGTTCGATCCGCTTCTCGACGGATTCCAAGTCCGCCAAAATCAGCTCCAGGTTGATCGTTTCGATATCACTGATCGGATCAACCGCGCCGGATACATGCGTAATATTCTCATCTTGAAAGCAGCGTACCACGTGAACGATCGCATCAACTTCCCGAATATGAGCAAGGAACTTGTTGCCGAGCCCTTCGCCTTTGCTCGCACCTTTCACGAGACCGGCGATATCAACGAACTCGAATGCCGTAGGTACGACATTTTTCGGTTCCACAAGCTCTGTCAGCTTGACCAAGCGCTCATCAGGAACTTCAACCACGCCCACGTTCGGGTCTATCGTACAGAAAGGGTAGTTTGCCGACTCTGCGCCTGCTTGTGTAATTGCATTAAACAAAGTGGATTTCCCTACGTTCGGCAGACCCACGATCCCTGCTTTTAAAGCCATATATAGGACAACTCCTTAATCATCATGATCTATATCCCTAAATAGTTATTATATCGCATAAGCATGGCGTATGTCACGTATCTGTCCGTTTTTTCCCACGGTGCGTGCCCGGCGGCATGGAAGTTCAGTTCACTGCAGCGGTTGTCCCGACCGACGTCTTAATTCGTTAGCCAAACGGTTAAACTCTGTGCGTGCCTCCGCGACCTCAGTTGCCATATAACCCGCCGACAAAAAACGGATAATCTTATTTGCATCCTCAGGTGCGATGACATCGGGCGGATTGTCCGATCTGATACAGGCTGCATATTCTGCCGTCACGTCCTCTATGAAATCGCGGAACGTTTTGCCGAGCAGCTGCAGCGCCCCTTTGGGATCAGTCCTCCGCGCCGGATCCAACTCGAAATGTCCTGCTATATCCACGCTGGGATTTAGGTTATAGGTATAGCAAGCAAAAGCAATAAGCCAGACATAACGACTATAAGCCTGCTTGATATCAATACTGCCTCCATGGCAGAGCTCTATGCCTCCTGCCGCATCGTTGGCGTCCACCCCGTAGCGCTGATTGTCACCCGGCACATTATAACGCACATGCCATGCTTTCTCCGGACGCGCCGTTAAGAATGGGATACACTCAAGAATTTGCTTATCATCCACGAAAATATGAGCTGATGCCTCCTGTGCGTTGCGCGTATTTTGATAATAAGCAACGTTGCCGGCGGCGGTAGAGCCCGGATTTCCCGTGTCATGAGCGACAATGAATCGGCAAGGCTGCATAGGCGCGGTTGGTCTGCGCTTGCTCGGCCCGGACAAATATCTCGGCACAATATCGTATTTCATCAAGAATGCCACCTGGCACCATCCCCCTCGTCCTTTTTTTTAATTTATGTAGAAGGGGGTCGCCCCACCCGTAGCGTTCACCCGGCGTCGTAGAAAACACTCGGTTGTCCATTGCGGATGAGAGCCTACACGCGGTTTCCAGCTGCCTTGCCATACATCCGGTTTGTGGTTATCGTTAGAACTAACCCTTGCGGGCACCGAGCTTAAGGAACGTTGTGATGGCAGTAATCGCTGTGCTTGGAGGTGTTTTTTAGCGGCTGCGGGGGTGCAGCCGTACACTACAACAACGAGGTGATCCTAACGATGGCTAGTGACGAGGCAAAAAATCGCTCTGCCGCAGGTGCCGCCCACTGTATCGTGCTGTTTGATGGCGTGTGCAGCTTTTGTAACGGTTGGGTTCAATTCTTGATTAAACGCGATCAACGGGATGTGTTCCGTTTTGCTGCCCTGCAGTCGGACTTCGCTCAATCCCTGCTTGCTGCTCATGGAGTTGAAAGCGGTGAGATGAATTCAGTCGTGGCGGTGGAGGGAACCAAGCTGTTCGACAAATCGGGCGCGGTACTGCATATTTTCAAGCGATTGGGCGGTATGTGGAAGCTATTGTTTATATTCTCCGTAGTGCCGCGGCCGGTCAGAGATGCCGTGTATCTCTGGATAGCACGCCGCCGCTACCAATGGTTTGGCAAATACGATAGCTGCATGCTGCCGACCGATAGCATGAAGCGTAAATTTATTGACTAAGCTGTGAATAAAGGATTGCTTGGCTCACTGCCCGAATTTGCCCACTTTTTGAGGGTAATCAGGCTGCCAATATCCCCAACTTTTATTATAAAGTGTGCATAACAGGCTACTTATCCACAAGCTTATCCACAGCATGTTAACAAACGAATATTTGTTCGCGCAGTATCCACAAGGACAAGTCGAAAAGAGGCATAATCCACATGTTGACACATGAATTGTTTATGAAGGAAGCGATCGAGGAAGCACGTAAAGCCGAGGCACTCAGGGAAGTCCCCATCGGAGCGGTGATCGTATGGAACGATGAAATCATAGGACGCGGCCACAATTTGCGTGAAACGTCCATGGACCCATTGGCGCATGCCGAACTGATTGCCATCAAAGAAGCCAGCGAATATCTCAATGCCTGGCGCTTGCTCGATTGCAAACTATATGTGACCCTTGAACCGTGCCCAATGTGTGCGGGCGCCATAGTACAATCGCGCGTGCCCCAAGTGATCTACGGCACGCCCGACCCAAAGGCCGGCTGTGCCGGTACCCTGATGAACCTGCTGCAGGAGGAGCGATTCAATCATCAAGTAGATATCGTGAGCGGCGTTCTTCGTGAGGAATGCAGTACCATGCTTATCCAGTTTTTTCGCCGGCTCCGGGGCAAGTCATAAAGCGCGGGCGTCACTCCCGTGCACCCTGCTCTTGACCTAAGATTGAATCCCGCCGTTATCGCTGCGGATCTCGTTGTCCACGGCGCTGCCCAGCACCAAGGTCACGTTCATCCATGGATAAAATGAATCTAATCGGCAGTTTCTGGTGTTGAACGGTGCGCCTCTTGAAACTACACCTGATGAATTGTTTGGAGGTGGCGATTCACGCAGCCACGCACGAAATTTGATATGACCAATTAATAAGTTACAGGGGTGCCCTCCGGCGCCTCTTTTTTTTCTGCCACAAAAAATTGCAATAGATAACGCGCTGTCGGCGCTTAGCCTCGGCTATAGACCCCTGAGCGTATAGCGCGGCCTGCACACAACAAAAAAAGGCCCACGCGGGGCCTCTCACTGTTCATTACGACTATGTATGGCGCGCCCGATACGATTCGAACGTACGACCTGCAGTTTAGGAAACTGTCGCTCTATCCTGCTGAGCTACGGGCGCGCGGCGAAGGTCATTATACCATGAATCCATGTGTTTCGCAAGCGAACACGGCTCTGGTTCCCCCGCCTTCATCCGGCCTGGTTACCCGTCTGATGGCCGCGAACATTCATCAATCAGCTGCGGTTCGGCAACAAAATGTTATCCGTGGAAATTGGCGAGCAAAAAGTAACCACCTGTGGAAATACAATGCCAAATTGATTGATTGTCGGAAATTAACTGTTGAACTAAGGTTAAATAAAGCGCTTGCACATGCGCGAATCAATTATACGAAGGAGGATATTGTATGGCACAAAAGCTAGTGAATGCTCACGACAGTCCCCTGAATACCACCTCATCAGTGGCTCACGCAAGAAGAACTGCGATATGGGCAGGCATGAAAAGAGACAAGTTTTTGTACTTGCTCGCACTTCCCGGATTGTTATATTTTTTAATTTTTCGTTATGTGCCGATGTGGGGGATCATCATCTCTTTTCAGAACTACTCACCGTATCAAGGTTTTTGGAACAGCCCATGGGTTGGCTTCGATCACTTCCAGCGGTTTTTCTCAAACCCCGATTTTCTCATTTTATTCCGAAACACAATGGCGATAAACGTGCTCAGCCTAGTGTTTTTCTTCCCGCTTCCGATTTTCTTGGCCATTCTGTTGAACGAATTAAAAAAAGTGGCTTATAAAAAAATCATCCAATCGGTGGTTTATCTGCCGCACTTCTTGTCGTGGGTCATCATTGTCGGCATCACGTTTATTCTGATGTCGACAGGCGATGGGGTTATAAACAAGGTGCTCGTTATGCTCGGGCTGGACAAGATTGATTTTCTGACCAACAAAAATTACTTCTGGGGCATATTGACCCTGCAGTCGATATGGAAGGACGCGGGCTGGGGGACGATCATCTTTCTTGCTGCGATAGCGGGCGTTGACCCGCAACTGTACGAAGCGGCCAAAATCGACGGAGCCAATCGGTTTAGACAAATGTGCCACGTAACACTGCCTGCGATGCGGTCGGTCATCATTATTCTGCTGATTTTAAGAATCGGCCACATCATGGATGTCGGCTTTGAACAGGTGTTTCTCATGATGAACGGTGCTGTATCCGAGGTCGCAGACGTGTTCGACACGTACGTGTACCGCCTCGGAGTCAAACAGGGGCAATTCAGCTACAGTACCGCCGTTGGGTTGTTTAAATCCGTCGTTGGGCTGATTCTTGTCATAGGTGCGAATAAACTAGCCAAAAAATTTGGAGAAGACGGAGTCTACTAAATGAGGAGGTCTCGCATCATGAAAGAAAGTCTGGGTGACCGCATATTTTCACTGGCAAACGTTATTTTTCTTGGATTTATCGGTGCCGTTACCTTTTTCCCGCTGTATTATGTGTTTGTCGTGTCCTTCACTCATCCTTCCGAGTACATCAAAGGCGGATTAATTCTGTTCCCATCTCAGTGGAGCCTCGACTCGTACAAGTATCTACTCTCCACCAACGCCTTCATCCGTGCCATCGGCAATAGTGCGTTTCTGGCGATCGTGGGTACGGCACTGAGTCTGCTTGTCACTTCCGGTTTGTCGTACGCCGTATCCAGAAGACGGCTGCAGGGGCGACGCGCGTTTATGCTGCTCATCCTGCTCACTACCTTGTTCAACCCCGGCATAATACCGCCGTATTTGTTAGTGCGCGATTTGCATTTGATTAACAGTATTTGGTCGTTGATCCTGCCGGTGCTGACCAGCGGATGGTATGTGCTTCTTATGAAAGGTTTTTTCGATAGCATACCCGCCAGTCTGGAGGAAGCCGCCCGAATCGACGGATGCAGCGACGTAAGTGTGTGGTATCGTATTATCCTGCCGTTATCACTCCCTTCGCTGGCCGCATTCGGTTTGTTCTACGCGGTGGCCTACTGGAACACATTTTTCACAGCGCTGCTCTACATAAATGATTTCACAAAACATCCTCTGCAGGTGCTGCTGCAAAACATGCTGATCGATGCCTCTACCGCCGCCGGTGGTGCGGCCGCTGCGGAGATGATGTCCGAGCAAAGATTGCCTGCGGAAACGCTGAAAATGGCGGCGGTCGTTATAGCCACAACGCCTATCGTTCTGGTATATCCGTTTTTGCAGAAGCACTTCGCAAAGGGTGCCATGGTGGGTTCCGTAAAGGAATAAAACGTATTTCCCTGAAAAGGACGTATCACTCTAAAAACAAAGGGAGGTTCATTACCACTATGCAAATGAAAAAAAGATTGGCTCTGTCGACAGTAATTGCGTTATTGACGACCTCTATCCTTGCCGCGTGCAGTGGCAAACAGGCGGACTCGGGAGGCACTGAAGGGGACGCCGCTTCACCGCTTGAGATCAGCATCATGTCCATGTACTACACGCCTGAGCCCCCGGGCCCCGACAATGTAATTGTTAAGGAAATTGAGAAAAGAACGAACACGAAGCTAAAAATCACTTGGGTGTCGCCAAATAGCTATGCTGACAAAGTTAATGTCACCCTCGCGTCCGGGGATATTCCGGACCTGATGCTCGTGGACGATCCGTTCACTGCGCAAGTGCGCACCATGGTCAGCCAGGGGGCTGTGTGGGATTTGACGCCGTACATCAAGGATTATCCGAATCTGATGAAATTCCCAGAAGACACGTGGAACAACACCAAACAGGCCGACGGCAAAAATTATGGTATCCCTCGTGTCCGACCTCTCGAAGGCGGCGGCTTCATTTACCTGCGCAAAGATTGGCTCGACCAGCTTCAACTGCAAGTTCCGCAGACAACCGATGAGTTGTATACCGTGTTGAAAGCGTTTGTGGAACAGGATCCCAACGGAAATGGTCAGAAAGACACGACGGGGCTTGCTGTATTTGTCGACCAGCAGACGATGCAGTGGATGTCTGAACTGCAAAACTCGTTCACTAAGACGAAGGGGGATTGGAAAATAATCGACGGCAAGTTGGTCAATGTCCACCTGCTGCCCGAGATGAAAGAAGCGCTAGCGTGGTTTAACCGGGCGTATAATGAAAAGCTCATTCCAGAAGATTTTGCGGTCCTAAAGAACAGCCAGGCCAAAGATCTCATGAAAGCGAACCGTGCCGGCGGCGCCCAAGATACGGTAGAGGCCGCGTGGGAGCCTACCGAAGAGCTTCGAAAAACAATTCCGCAAGCCGATATGCTGCCACTTGTGTCTCTCAATGGATACGTCAATAGAGATTCCGGATTTTTTGGGATGTTCGTGATTCCGAAAACCGTGCCGGAGGACAAAATGAAACGGCTGCTGCAGTTTATGGATTACGGTACGTCGGACGAAGGCAGTGATCTGGCTAACTACGGGTTAAAGGATGTGCATTACACCGAGCAGAACGGCGTGAAAATTTCCACCGAACAGGCGAAAAAGGACATAGTTGCCCAACAGGCGTTCGGCCAAATATTCTCAAAGTACGATAAATACCTGCGCGCATGGAGAGTCGGTATGCCTATCGATGTGTTTGAGCGAAACAAAAAAATTATCGATGAAAGAGCCACGCGCAGTGTGCCCGACCCGAGTGTAGGTCTTAATTCGGACACAAACACTCAGGTGGGAACCGAGCTGCGAAAGAAAATCCAGGATATGAAGACGAAGGTCATCATGGGCAAAGCACCTATAAGTGCGTGGGATGAGTTTGCAAACAAATTAAAAAATGATCCGGATATGATTAAAATAACGAATGAAATTAACGCCTCGTATCAACAACGCTTGGCAGCCGTGAATTAATCCGTCATTTCGCTTGCACTTTCGTGCCCGTAACTTCGGCATGGGAGTGCTTTTCTCATCTTAGGATGTGAAACCCTGCGTAAGTAATGTAGAATGGTGATACATGGAAAAATGGGGGGGGAAGCATGTGACCAACTGGATGGGGAATCTACTGCATTGGTGGAATCAACGTTCTATGAAAGGAAACTTTTTTCGCCAAAGTCTAATCATTGTCCTCTGTATCACCAGCCTTCCCACGGCAGCTGTGGGCTTCAGCGCGTACCTCATGGGAAAAAAGCATATTGAACAGGAGGTGAACCGCACCCAGCAAGTGCTGCTCACCAAGGCACTGCAGCGCATGAACGATGATTTAACCCATTTGGAACTGACAGCTACGCAATGGGCGTTCAACCCGAACTTTGATCAACAGCTGCGAGATGTGAGTTTAAAGGAACGCTATGACATCACTTACTCGCTTTACCGATCGCTGATGGTCATGAAGGGCTCCTTCCCGCTGATCAGCGAAGTTTATTTGTTTGTTAACGGACCCGCCCCACAGATCGTCTCTGACACAGATGGCGTCTTCTCGATACAGAAGGTAGAGCAACAAACACAGTACCAGTCCTTGCTTACCCATAATAGGGGTGCCTTCTGGCTGGACGACTTTCCGCCCTTTGACCCCAAGGACGACTCATCTATTGTCCTGGTTCATAAGCTGCCGGGCATCGGCGAGCCCTATGGTGCCCTCATCATCTGTTTGGATAAAACCAAGCTGGTGCAGCTCGTCAAAGAGCTGTCGTCGGATGACCAGGGAGGTTCTTTCATTGTCGCTGAGGACGGTGATTTTATCGTTAGAGGCAGTACCGACCCGAAACGGCCAACCAATTTTGAAAACGCTTTAAAGGGGGCGGTCATGCACCGCGCTTCAGATACTGATGCCTTCTTGTTTTCCTGGGAAAACCGCACCTATTCTGTCAGTTACGGAGAATTCTCGCGGCTAGGGCTGAAGTGGAAATACGTCACCGCCACCCCGCTCACACAAATTACCCAGCCTGTCGTTATCGCATCGCGGATCATTTTGGCAATCAGCTTCATGGGGTTACTGATAGCCGCCGTGTTGTCATGGCTGGCTTCTAAAAGGCTCTACCGGCCGATACGGCATTTGGTAAGTTTGTTTCATGATACAAAAACATCCCAAGGCGGCATGAAAAATGAAATTGAATTTATTGCGGCACAATGGAGAGACCTTACGAGGGAAAGCGAGGAACTGCACAGCAAGCTCCAACAGGCTTATCCGTCCTTGCGGGCTGGCTTTTTGATTCAACTGTCCCAAGGCCATTATTACTCGTTAACGGAGGAGGAGCTTCGGCAGCGAATGGAAACCTTCGGTTGGCACCTTAAAGACAAAGGTTTTGTGTTCATACTGATTCAAATTTCCGGGTTGTCCTACCCAGAGGGCAAGTTCGCGGACACTGACGAGCAATTGGTCACCTTTGCGGCTGCCAATATTGCTCAGGAGATTCTTGGCCACGAAGACCAGCAGGCTGATGTTATTAACTTTCAAGATTTGTCCCTCGGTATACTTATGACCCATTCACTGACAAACTCCGACAGCCAGATTAACTCAGACACCGCTCAGTTAGCGCAAAAATTATCTGACACATTCAGCTCACTGTTGAAAGTATACTGCACGTGCTGCATAGGCCGGTTTACCCCGAACATAAAAGATATCCCGGATTCTCTGCAAAGTTTGAGACAGGCAATGCGATACCGCGATTTACAGGCCGATAATCAAATACTTATCCTCGATGAGCTGCTGCCCGAGGGCTATCGCGGCGTGCACTATCCCTTCCAACTGGAAAAAGAAATCATTCACGCCTTACGCATGGGTTTAAGACAGGAATCGATGCGGCTCATTCAGCCGTTCATAGACGAACTAGTGCACCGGTCAGGAAAAGAGAAATTGGTGCAGGCAGGAGTACTTCAGCTGCTGGGAAGCATCCAGCATACGATCCTGGAGACCGGCTATCATCCGCTGTACTTATACAATGGCGGCAACTTGTATGAGCAGCTTCACAAAATGCGGGAGCCGGAAAAAATGGTGCAATGGTTCCAACACAAAGTGATTCAACCCTACTTGGATCAATTGACCAACGATCAGGATTTGAAAACGAAACGGTTGGTTGAAAAAGTAATAGATCACTTGAAAGCTCATTTGATGGCTGACATATCCCTTGAGCAATGCGCTTCTCTCTTTGGCGTAAGCCATTACACACTCAGCAAAGCATTCAAGCAAATCACAGGCGTCAATTTTATTGATTACATCACCCAGCTCCGTATTGAAAAAACGAAAGAGCTTCTATACGATCCGAGCTTAAAGATAAATGACATAGCGGAAAAAATCGGCTACCGTCCATCTTATCTGATACGCTTGTTCAAAAAGCATGAGGGTGTCACACCCGGTCAATACAGAGAACAGCTTCAAGCCGTCAAGAAATGATCCGCCAACCGCGGCGTTGAATCTGCTCTGGCCTGCATGCTTGCTTCTATGATATGTTATTCTGATGACTGGATTGATATAATTTTTCCATTAACATGCAATACTCTACTGCATGAAAAAGTGACTATATGTTACAATGAAGGTATGATTTCAACTACAATGTTCTACAATTTTTTGTGCCGATTTAGGAGCAGTTTCCGTCATAAACTACAAATCATTTAGAACACACAATGTAGGACGTATACTACTATGAGTTAAGGTGTGTGGCATCTTTGGAAATCTATCAATTTTACATTGTCTACGATGAATTTACTATCACCGTATGCTCCTGCCTGGACGATGCAGTGGAAGAACTGGCGCTCGGAAGTAAACTCTACGGTTTCACCGACGATGAGAATATGGCACAAAAGCTTCTGAGGGAATGTTTCCATTTTGTCTCCTCCGGCCCTATGTAATACTCATGCCGTACACCTGGCTTGCATCTGTTGCTTATCTGATGGCGTAGCCAACAGCTGCTTCACGCCTGCATGCCATTTCCTCTCCGGCGGTATGCGATGCGGTGTCGCCGCAATTACCAGCCATCGCAACGCAGCAGTAGCAAGCTGCTTCATATGCTCTGTCGAACTATTTTTCAACTGCTCGCACGTGTTCGAAATACGCAACAGCTTGTGCTCCACGGCTCTCTCAATACTGTACAGCTGCTGGACATGGCCTTGCGAAGTGCTGCAGCCTGCTCGACGCGGTCTTTCAACGCGCTCAGCCGCTTATGCTACACGCCCTCACGAAGTACTCATTAGCTGCTTGAACACGTCCTTTTGCCCGTGCTACAGCTACTCAGCGTTGCCTTCCAACGCTCTCAGCCGCTTGTGTGCGACACGCTCTCTCGAAGCACTCATTAGCTGCTGCAACACGTCCTATCGCCGTGCTACAGCTGCCCAGCACCGCCTTTCAACGCGCTCAGCCGCTTGTGTGCGACACGCTCTCACGAAGCACTCATTAGCGCGTCAACACGTCCTCTCACCGTGCTACAGCTGCTCAGCATTGCCTTTCAACGCGCTCAGTCGCTTGTGCTACACGCCCTCACAAAGCACTCATTAGCTGCTTCAACACATCCTATCGCCGTGCTGCAGCCTGCTCAACGCGGTCTTTCGCCGCACTTCGCCGCTTGTTTGCTACACGTCCTCACGAAGCCTCAGTGAACTGCTTCAACACGTCCTTTTGCCTATCGCTGCACAGCCGCGTAGTCCGCGGTTCTAGGACAATTCGGGCGAGCGTGGATCGAAGCCGAACGGCGGTATGCTCTTGTTCCCTCAGATCTTTGTGCCGGAGCGTACGAATTGGCGCTCAATCAAACATGCATATTATGTCACCGCCCGCTAACAGCTATGCCACGTTCTAACACGAAAAAAATTAAAAAAGCTGCACACTTCTTATAGTAAGAAGCGCACAGCTTTGGCTCATATTCTAAGTTTAAGTTGAAAGTTTAAGTATCATCTATTCAAAAATGAATAAATGGCGGAGAGGGTGGGATTCGAACCCACGGTGACCTCACGACCACGGCGGTTTTCAAGACCGCTGCCTTAAACCACTCGACCACCTCTCCGGGTCACAACAACCATTGTATCACACAGTATCAAGCAATATCAAGTTCTAATTTTTACCGATTTGTGTGATATTGTTCATGTAGGGCCGCAGAACTTCTGGAATGACGATACTTCCGTCTTCCTGCTGATAATTTTCCATTATCGCCGCCACAGTCCTTCCCAACGCCAATCCAGAACCATTCAACGTATGAACAAATTCAGGTTTTGCTTTTGTATCCCGGCGGAAACGAATATTCGCCCGACGAGCCTGAAAATCCTCGAAATTACTACAGGATGAAATCTCACGATACGTCTGGCTGTTCGGTAGCCAAACCTCCAAATCGTAGGTTTTAGCTGCGGAAAAGCCGAGATCCGCCGAGCATAACGTCATTACACGGTACGGGAGTTTCAACAGCCGCAGTACCCTCTCTGCGTTCTCGGTGAGCTTCTCCAACTCGTTGTATGACTCCTCAGGCGCAGAGAACTTGACCAATTCGATCTTATTGAACTGATGCTGGCGAATAAGTCCCCGGGTATCTCGACCCGCTGAGCCCGCCTCAGAACGGAAGCACGCGCTAAAGGCGACGAAATACTTCGGCAGTTCCCCCATTGTTAAGATATCATCCCGATGATAGTTAGTCACCGGTACCTCTGCTGTTGGAATCAAAAAGTAATCGGTGTCGGTCAATTTAAACACGTCTTCTTCGAACTTTGGCAATTGCCCCGTTCCGGTGAGGCTTTCGCGGTTCACTATATAAGGTGGAAGAATCTCCTGATAACCATGCTCGTCACTATGCAGATCCATCATAAAGTTGATCAGGGCCCTTTCCAGGCGTGCGCCCAGTCCTTTATAAAACACGAACCGAGATCCAGTCACTTTCGCAGCTGCCTCAAAATCCAAAATGCCCAGTTCCTGCGCGATATCCCAATGCGCCTTCGGTTCGAAGGAAAATGCTCGTGGCTCGCCCGCACGTCGGATCTCCACATTGTCGTCTTCCGAATTACCTACTGGTACGGTTTCATGTGGCAGATTGGGCAAAGCCATCACAATACTGTTGATCTCCGCCTCAAGCTCCCGAATTTCATCGTCCAACAGTTTAATCCGGTCCCCCACGCCCTTCATTTCTTCAATCAGCGCGTTTGCATCCTCTTTTGCCTTCTTGCGGGCGGCTACTTCCTGGGAGACGGTGTTTCGGCGGTTTTTTAGCTGCTCCACCTCTTGCAACAGTTCTCTGCGCTTAGTGTCCAAGCTGGTGAAACGCCCAAGATTCTCCAATGTCTCGCCGCGGCTCCGCATTGCTTGCTCCACGCGATCCAAATCGTTCCGTAATAGTTTCACATCTAACAAGGAGACCCCTCCTGCTTCGTTTCACGTACCATCTCCAAGAAATACGCATGCATCCGCTCATCGTCCGTTAGCTCAGGATGAAATGAAGCGGCCAGCAGATGTCCCTGTCGGGCCGCTACGATTTGATCCCGGTATGTCGCCAGCACGTCCACGTCCGGCCCTACTTCTTCAATCAGAGGAGCCCGAATAAACACAGCTCGAACGTCTTCAGCAACTCCCTTAATAGGCAAATCCGTTTCAAAGCTTTCCCGTTGTCTGCCGAATGCGTTTCTAGCGACTTTGATGTTCATTAACTGCAGATGGGCTTCCGGTTGGCCGACGATATCTTTTGCAATAACTATTAAACCTGCACACGTACCAAAAACCGGCTTTCCTTGTGCAGAAAGATTACGGAGTTCCTCCATGAAGCCGTAGGTTCTCATCAACTTGCCGATCGTCGTGCTTTCGCCACCCGGAATGATAATGCCGTCGATTTCGCTTAACTGCTCAGTTTTCTTCACGGCGATGCCTTCCGCACCGGCCTTTTCAATCAACTTGACATGCTCGGCCACGGCCCCTTGGAGGGCCAAAACGCCTATTTTCATTATTGTTCACCTTCTTGCGGACGATTACCAGCCGCGCTCCTGCATACGCTGGGTGGCGTCCAACTTGGAAATTTCAATGCCTTTCATCGGTGTGCCCAAGTTTTTGGAAACACGAGCGATCAATTCATAGTCAGTGTGATGCGTGGTCGCCTCAACAATCGCCTTCGCGAATTTCTCAGGATTCTCCGACTTGAATATACCCGATCCTACGAATACGCCGTCGGAGCCCAAATGCATCATCAGCGCTGCGTCAGCTGGAGTCGCTACGCCCCCGGCAGCGAAGTTCACAACAGGCAGCTTGCCGGTTTCGTGCACCTGCAGCAGCAGTTCGTACGGTGCGCCCAGATTTTTTGCTTCCGCCATCAGCTCATCCTTGGACATCGCCTGAACCTTCTTAATTTGACCGACCATCATGCGCATATGCCGTACAGCTTCTACGATATTGCCGGTGCCCGGTTCGCCTTTCGTGCGGATCATGGAAGCACCTTCACCAATTCGGCGCAGCGCCTCACCCAAGTCTCTGGCTCCGCAAACGAACGGCACCGTGAACTCTCTCTTGTTAATGTGAAATACTTCGTCTGCTGGTGTGAGTACTTCACTCTCATCAATGTAGTCCACACCCATGGACTCGAGTACCTTTGCTTCAATGAAATGTCCAATACGCGCTTTCGCCATCACCGGGATGGACACAGCGGCCATTACTTCCTCCATTACTGTAGGATCCGCCATACGTGCTACACCGCCGGCTGCACGAATATCCGACGGCACTCGCTCCAAAGCCATGACAGCTGAAGCGCCCGCTGCTTCCGCAATTTTGGCTTGCTCGGCATTCATGACGTCCATAATTACGCCGCCTTTTTGCATTTCAGCCATACCTTTTTTAACTCGCGATGTTCCTGTTTCCATTTCCGGCTCCTCCAAACATATCTCGAATAAATTTATTTAAATCCAGTCAACGGATAAACTACTAAACAATTATTTTACAGGAATCCCTATGAATACACAACCAGGTCACAGGTGGTTTTTATTGCTTGTCGCCGCCGGATACCATATCGACGAAGAACTCTCCAATCGAGCGGAACAGGAGTCTGAACCAACTGCCCTTCTCTACCTCTTGTGCTGCAATTAAGTTGGCCACTTGCTCTTGTCCTTCGTAGGTCACCTTCACCGTTCCGACTACGGTATCCTTCGCTATCGGTGCCACCAATTTGCTCTCTTCAGCCGGCTCTGCAGTGACCACAAAGTTCTCCGGTGTGGCGCCCTTTTTTGCGACAATAGAGATACCGGTTTCGGTGACAACAGGAACCTGCTTTTCAACACCTTTTTTAATGTTTACAACTTTCAGGGAATCTATTTCCTGTTTAGGGGCAATCACTTGCTTCAATTCGAAATTATTAAATCCGTAGTCCAAAACCTTTCTTGTTTCTTCAAACCGCTTTGGCTCCGTCGGTGTGCCCATTACCACGCTAATCAGGCGCAGCCCGTTGCGTTCCGCCGTACCCGTGAAACAGTAGCCAGCATCGTCAGTGGAGCCCGTCTTCAGGCCATCCAGACCTGTGTAGGCATATCTTCTGAAATTGACATTGTCCTTGTTTCCCTCAAGCATCCAGTTCCAGTTAATCATGGGAGCCTTGTCGGCTTCGCGAAACTTTTTCGACGGCGTGCTGGTAAACTCTAGAATTTCTTTGTGATCTTTGAGAATATTATATGCGATAAGTGCGGCGTCTTTTGCCGTAAGAAGCGTTTCACCTTGCAGTTCTGTCGGTGCATACTGCCCTAAGTCAGCCCTCGACAATCCGGTTGCATTGATGAAATTTGCATGCTCGGACAATCCGAATTCTCTCGCCTTGGCGTTCATCATTTTTGCGAACTCTTCCTCCGACCCCGCGATGAACTCAGCTAGAGCCACAGAGGCATCATTCGATGAATAAATCGACATCGCAGCAAACATATCCCTCACAGTGGCCTGTTCGCCAAGCGCGAGAAGCTGCCCTGACCCGATAACGTCGGCGGCGTATGGGCTGGCTGTCACCATATCCTCCCATTTAAATTTCCCGCTTTTTACCGCTTCCATAACTAGATATTCTGTCATCATTTTGGCCATACTAGCTGGCGGCAGGGGCGTGTCCGCATTATTTTCGTACAAAACCTGACCGGTGCTCGCCTCTATTAGAATAGCAGACTTTGCATTAAGATTTAAATCCGGTGCATTAGCCGCCATTGCCTGTTTCGGTGGGGAAACAAACATGGAAAATTGCAGAATCATAGCACCAATCAAAACGATAGAAACGCGTCTCACAGACAAAAACAATGTTCTCACTCCTCTTAGTAATGTGCTGCACGATGTTGAAGAAACACGTAATTTCTATTGTACCATAAGCACCAAAAGCTGTTCAAAGAAAAAACGACACCTATCCTGGTGTCGTCTCCGGTTGTGCTGTCACTTTTTGCTTACAGAGAGTAGTTCGGTGCTTCTTTGGTAATTTGGACATCGTGCGGATGGCTCTCCCTCAAACCTGCACCCGTGATACGGATAAAGGAGGTGTCATTAATCAACTCTTGTATCGTGCGAGCGCCACAGTAACCCATACCGGAACGTAAACCGCCAATCAACTGGTATATCGTATCAGCCAATGGCCCTTTGTAAGCGACACGCCCCTCGATACCCTCAGGTACCAGCTTACTTTCATTCTCTTGGAAATAACGGTCTTTGCTGCCTTCCTTCATGGCACCCAGTGACCCCATTCCACGATAAACCTTAAACTTCCGGCCTTGATAAATTTCCGATTCTCCGGGGCTCTCATCTGTTCCGGCAAACAAGCTTCCTATCATAACTGCACTAGCTCCAGCGGCGATCGCTTTGGCCACGTCACCGGAGTATTTTATCCCGCCGTCCGCGATGATTGGAACGTTATACTCTCTGGCTACAGATGCGCAGTCATAGATAGCTGTTATCTGAGGCACACCGATACCGGCGATGACGCGAGTTGTGCAGATGGAGCCAGGCCCAATGCCCACCTTGACCATAGAAGCTCCGGCTTCAATCAAATCCCTTGTGCCATCTCCTGTCGCAACATTACCCGCACAAATAGGGAGGTCCGGGTACGCTTCACGCAGTCTTCTCACGGTATTGAGGATGTTAATATGGTGCCCATGAGCAGAGTCCACCACGAGCATGTCCACGCCCGCTTGCACTAATGCTGCAGCACGTTCCATCATATCTTTCGACACGCCCACCGCCGCGCCGACCACCAAGCGACCATGCTTGTCCTTTGCAGAATTAGGAAACTGTATCGCCTTCTCGATGTCCTTTATGGTGATTAGGCCCTTCAGCGTGAAATTTTCATCCACGAGTGGCAGCTTTTCAATCTTGTGCTTTTGCAAAATGCCCTCTGCTTGCTGCAGCGTTGTGCCAACGGGAGCCGTGACTAAGTTGTCGCGTGTCATCACCTCTTTGATCTTTATCGAATAATCATGGACAAACCGAAGGTCACGGTTCGTGAGGATGCCAACCAATTTCCGGTTCTCATCACAGATAGGCACACCGGAAATTCGGTATTTCGCCATCAACTCTTCCGCGTCATACACGTGATGTTCCGGGGTAAGCGAGAAAGGATTTGTGATTACGCCGCTTTCCGACCGTTTTACCCGATCCACTTCTTCCGCTTGCTGTGCCACGGACATATTCTTATGGATGATGCCAATGCCGCCTTCACGTGCCATCGCAATTGCCAGAGCGGCCTCCGTCACAGTGTCCATCGCCGAACTTAATAAAGGAATGTTCAATTTTATATTATTCGTTAACTGTGTTGAGATATCAATTTCCTTACCGAAAACCTCCGACTTACGCGGCACCAATAATACGTCATCAAAAGTCAAACCTTCTTTAGCAAATTTTGTTTCCCACACGAACTTTGTCCTCCCTCGTATTCTTGGCTTGCCCGTAGATATTATTGCAATATTAACAAAAGGCTAATTTTCATGTCAAGCATCTGTGCCACAACCACACAACGCGGAAGTGACACAGGCATAGTCATATCATATACCTTTGACATCCTGTCAACTCCAAAGTCAATATGAAAAAACCGCTTGGATGAATCCAAAGCGGCTTTTGTATTTGCTTGGCAACGTCCTACTCTCCCAAGACCCTGCGGTCTAAGTACCATCGGCGCTGGAGGGCTTAACGGTCGTGTTCGAGATGGGAACGCGTGGTTCCCCTCCGCCATCATCACCAAACGTATTCAGTTGTTCAGGTTCCCGGATGG
>NZ_NHRJ02000018.1 GCF_002220865.2 Paenibacillus xerothermodurans
ACGACGAGGTTGATAGGTTCGGGGTGGAAGCACGGTAACGTGTGCAGCTGACGAATACTAATCGGTCGAGGGCTTATCCAACTTACTGTCATGCCAACACGCATGCACAGAGCAAGCGTTGCTCACGCTGTTGTTTCGGTTCTAGTTTTTAGGGAACAATAACATTGTTCTACTTTGGAGAGATACCCAAGTGGCTATAAGGGGACCCTCTGCTAAGGGGTTAGACTGCGTAAGTGGTGCGAGGGTTCGAATCCCTCTCTCTCCGTATGTTACCCAATTGGATGTTAGGGCAGACACAACCCGCTTCTCTATACTATATGGCGGTGTAGCTCAGCTGGCTAGAGCGTACGGTTCATACCCGTGAGGTCGGGGGTTCGATTCCCTTCGCCGCTACCATTTTAATTTTCCACTTGACTTACTTTCTCGAGACATGATATGATTTAATTTGTGCCACGACAGCATGGAGGCTTAGCTCAGCTGGGAGAGCATCTGCCTTACAAGCAGAGGGTCGGCGGTTCGATCCCGTCAGCCTCCACCATTTCTATTAAACTCTTGCACTCTGATTGAGAGATTCATACTTTTGCAACTTTTACATAATGGCAATCTCTTAAGAGTGAAGGTACATATGCCGCTGTAGCTCAATTGGTAGAGCAACTGACTTGTAATCAGTAGGTTGGGGGTTCAAGTCCTCTCGGCGGCACCATGTAAGTCACATTGCGGAGCCGTGGTGTAGAGGCCTAACATGCCTGCCTGTCACGCAGGAGACCGCGGGTTCGAATCCCGTCGGCTCCGCCATGATATGAACGAAATTCTTACACAACATATGGCTCGGTAGCTCAGTCGGTAGAGCAGAGGACTGAAAATCCTCGTGTCGGCGGTTCGATTCCGTCCCGAGCCACCATTAGCTGATCTGCACTCGCAGTGAAGGTTGATAGATGGAGGCTTAGTGAAGTGGCTAAACACGGCAGACTGTAAATCTGCTCTCTACGAGTTCGGTGGTTCGAATCCATCAGCCTCCACCATCATTGTGAGTCATTAGCTCAGCCGGTAGAGCACCTGACTTTTAATCAGGGTGTCGTAGGTTCGAATCCTACATGACTCATTCATACGTACAAATCGCACAAAAAAAGGACCCGTGAGGGGTCTTTTTTTTTGTTCGTGTGATCACTGCAATTTGTCTTCCACCGACTGTAGTTTTTGCTGCATTGATGATATTTGATCTCGGCGGTCATCGATTTTAATCGAGGTGGATACCCGCTGTGCACCATTGTGAAATGGGACTTCGTGCAGCCTGCGAAGGACTATGAGTAAATCCTCCAAGTCGCCTTCTATAATCGTACTCATCGGCGTCATCTGGTACTGAATTGGCTCAGGGGTATCTTTCAGCGTCCGTTGGATATCTGCGACATACTGACTAACACTGGTGGAGCCTGTCCCGACTGGTATGATGGTCAATTCCACGATCGCCATACTGCAGTTCTCCTCTCTCAATAGCCTACATGCTCCATTGTAGTTCCTTGCAAATCATCCTTCAATTGTTTTTCACTACAGGATAAGTGAGAGCGCCATGCGGCATGACTGCAATGCTGGGACTAACACTGTTTGAAATTATGTGCTTAAAGCTGCTGCGCAAGTCATCCACAGGCTCGAAACCTAGCAATTTGACCAGCGGCTGGGGGACGGTTGATTTTAAGTATACGGTATGTTTGCTTATTACTTCGTCCACATGCAAGACCTTGTGCGGCCCTAGCACAAATTGCTGCTTCAATGAAGCCACCGCATGCTCCCGGTCTTTTGTTTCCACCCAGAATTGAAAGAGCCCATTGCCGAACATCTCGGAGCATTCTGCGGCCATTAGGATCGTTCCGCCGGGTTTTGTGATGGTGGCAGCGTTGCGCAGAGATTTAATCGCTTGATACAGCTGAATGTCCTTTGGATGACCGCCCGGTGAAACAAGCACTATATCATACAGCTGATCTACGGGCACCAAAAAGTAGCACTCCGCCAAAGTGACACCTATTCTATGGGCAGTCACGGGATCTCCTGCGACGGCTTCCATCACGTTTTGGTTGTGGTCCACTACCACATTGAGCAAAAAGTCGATGCTGATGAAATTCAGAGCCTCTTCCAAATCGCGATGTATCGCATTATCCGGCTGTCCTACTATGGGTGTGTGCTGAAGCGATAGACTATGGTTATGTTCTATGCAGTTTCGGCTGGCAATGCCGGGGATCAAAGCTTTTACTCCTCCCGATATGCCAACCAGCGCATGGGGTTCGATATTACCGGTCGCTATACGCAAATCCGCTTTTGTGGCGGTGCGATTGATTTCAATTGGGGTACCTGCAGAAGTCACACCCAGCCTCACGCAATCTTGCTCTGCCGCTGAATGATTGTGTATGCGGACGCGATGGAATGTATCGCTGCCTACGAGCTCTTTAATCTCCGCTTCCGTATGTTTGCGGTGCATGCCTAGTGCGATAATGACGTCTACAGCATCGTCAGGCACGCCGGCTTCGTTAAGTTCGTGTAAGATCTCAGGCAGCAGGACGGCGCTTGGGCTTAAGCGGGTGCCGTCGCTTATGAGAATAACCACGCGCTGCTTGCCGCGCGCAAGTACACGAAGCGGTGCGGTGCCGTGCGGCTCAACCAATGCGTGGCGTATGCGTGATGCTGACGTGTCTGCGCTGACGGCTGCATTTTTATGTGAGTATGTAATCGTGTCTGCAGATAGTGGAGAGATAGAGAACTCCAAGGTGCTTTTACCGTACGGTAGAGTAATAATGCTGATCACCCTTTCTGTCAGTCCCTGTGGCAGGGCGTTAACACGTTAAATTGTCTCCAATCATGCAGATAATATCCGGCGCGGGCGGTGCAATCATCGCAGGAAGAAGCACCGGCCGACACGACGTACGCTCATTCCATCTTAATAGAAGAATCAATGATTTAATGGGATGTCTTTTTCTGCTATGATAAATTACGATACATCTTGTAGAGACAAATATCTTATGTGGGGAGTTCGGGATATGGACTGGGAGCCGTTGAGGAAGCAGCTTGAAGAGATCTTGGGCGTACCTATACATTTGTCTAAAATGAGTGGGGCAGACTGGGTTAGCCGGACTGGTCAAACAGCTCAGGGCAAGAGAAGCGTTACCAAAAGTATGGTGGCAGATGGAGATGTGTTATTTTTTGTTGAGAAACAGGGGGATGCGGCGGTGATCCTGTCCGTTGCTGCGCGCAGCATTACGCCGACCGAACGGCAGTTGGTGGAGCTTATGCTCGAATCTAGGCTGGCGGCGACCAAAAACAGTCCCGAGGTCAGTGACGATGAACGCACAGCGGTAATAGTGCGGGATTGGTTTAAGCGGCAGCAGGAACTTGGTTTAACTCATGCTGAACTGCCGGACTCGATCGTAACACAGCTATCATTATATAGTACAAAAATTCCATTGTTATTATACGGAGATTATTCACAGCCGCGCCGGGTCAGCTATAAGGAATTAAAGAAGCTGCTGGAATCATTTTTCGACTCGGAGTTGACGTTAATTCCCCTGATGGACAAGGAATGGTTAATTTTGGGCTCAGAAAGGCTCCTGACTATGGGTACCACGGATGACCGTGATCTGGAGGAGGAATGTCTCGAGGACACGCTGGCCTCGATCGGTCACGGATTGCACGAAATGCTGGAAAATGAATGGGTTGGTGAGTGCCACTTGGCGGTGAGCTATCCGACCGTGCCGGCCAAATCGCTGTACTCGACCGTACTGCAGCTAAGGGAGACGATGATGCTGGGCCGCACCTATCATGTGGGAAATAATATACATTTTCCGTGGCAGCTGCAGTTGGAGAAGTTGATCAACTTGATTCCGGAGGCGGACAAAACACAATTTTTAGAACGCGTGCTGAAGCGTCTGGATGCGGTTCTCGATACGGAAACGACCACAACGCTGGAGCATTTTTTTCAGCTGGATTGCAACGTCAGCGAAACGGCGAAGAAGCTCTACATTCACCGTAACACGCTGCTCTACCGGCTCGACAAATTTAAGCAGGAGACCGGGCTGGATGTGCGCACGTTCAACGATGCGGTGTTGGTCAAGATCGCGCTGTTATTGTATAAAGTAACGAAAAGAAACTGATTTTTTTGTGAACATTGTGCATAGTCACGCGATGGGAGGTACGGTATGATGGGTACATAAAGCTGATACTAAATATGTAGGAGGAATTAAACCATGGCAGGTGTACGCTTAAACCACATCGTGAAGAAATACGCTGGTGCAGAGGAAGCTACGGTGAAAGATTTTCATCTTGAAATCAAGGACAAAGAGTTTTTGGTTCTTGTAGGCGCTTCTGGTTGCGGTAAGTCCACAACTCTTCGTATGATTGCGGGCTTGGAAGAAATCACTGAAGGCGAACTGTACATCGGCGATCGCTTGGTGAATGACGTAGCACCGAAAGACCGTGATATTGCGATGGTGTTCCAATCCTACGCGTTGTATCCGCATATGAGCGTGTATCAAAACATGGCTTTCGGTTTAAAACTGCGTAAGTTCAAAAAAGCCGACATCGACGCCCGTGTGCAAGAGGCGGCTAGAATCCTTGATATCACACACTTGTTGGATCGTAAGCCAAAGGCTCTTTCCGGTGGTCAACGCCAGCGTGTAGCCTTGGGTCGGGCGATCGTACGTGAACCGCAAGTGTTTTTGATGGATGAACCGCTCTCCAACTTGGATGCCAAATTGCGCGTACAAATGCGTGCTGAAATCCAGAAGTTGGCTAAGCGTTTAGAAGTTACGACGATTTACGTAACGCACGACCAAACCGAAGCTATGACAATGGGCGATCGTATCGTCGTTATGGAAAAAGGAATCATCCAGCAAGCGGCTACGCCTGAAGAGATTTATAATCATCCTGTGAACATGTTCGTAGCGGGCTTTATCGGATCCCCGTCCATGAACTTTATCAGTGGAGGATTTTCAGATGAAGGCGGCACGTTGTACTTTAATGCAGAGGGTGTAAAAGTGGCCCTACCGGAAGGTAAAGCAAAAGGCATTCGCGAAAACGGCTACGTTGGGAAGTCCGTTGTGCTTGGTATTCGTCCTGAAGACTTGCACGAAGAGCCAGTGTTCCTCGAAGCATCACCTAACACCGTGGTCACTGCTAACGTTGAAGTTTCTGAGAACCTGGGTCATGAAATGATCCTGCACTTGAGCGGTCTTGGCAAAGGAAATGTGGTGGCTCGTGTTGACGGCCGTGCCGGTATCGTGGAGAACACACAAGTTAAATTGGCATTGGATATGAACAAAGTTCATTTCTTTGACCAAGAAACTACATTGTCCATCCTGAATAACAAGTAATCCGTTGATCGGGAAGGCCAGTCGATAGCGACTGGTCTTTTTCGTCGTGTGCTTGGGATTGTTATTTTCCCCCTTTCGGTTGATTTATCACAGCTTTTTTTATACGATGGGGGTATTGGGAAAACGAAGGAGACGGAACAACATGTCGAAAAAAGTGAAAGTGTCCGATCTGGTAGCCGAGTTCGATTTGGAAGTGATTTGCGGCGAAGGTGGGCTGAAACGGCCGATCACAACGGCCGACTTGTACCGTCCAGGCTTAGAGATGGCCGGCTATTATGAGTTTCACCCATCCGAGCGTGTTCAAATATTAGGCAGGACGGAATTAACGTTTTTCAACGGCTTATCACCAGCCGAGCGCATGGATCGCATGAATCGCCTGTGTGCTTACGACGATACGCCGTGTTTTTTGATCAGCCGAGGGTTGGATGTCCCCGAGGAGCTCGTGTCAGCAGCCTCGGATCAAGGCATTCCCGTGTTAAGAACCCCGACTGCAACAACGATTTTGGCAAGCCGTATCACCGGCTTTTTGGAGAATAAATTGGCCCCCTCGACTACTATTCATGGGGTGCTTGTCGATGTATACGGCATTGGTATGCTTATTTCGGGATCAAGCGGTATTGGGAAAAGTGAAACCGCACTCGAGCTCGTTAAAAGAGGGCACCGTTTGATCGCAGACGACGCTGTGGAAATACGGCAAACCGCTGATCACGTGCTGATAGGAAACGCTCCCGAGCTTATACGCCATCTGTTAGAAATTCGCGGGGTCGGCATCATCAATATGATGACATTATTCGGCGCTGGTGCCATTCGTAATGTCAAGAAAATATCCGTAGTTGTCAAGCTCGAAACATGGCAGCAGGACAAACAGTACGATCGGCTCGGCTTGGACGAAGAGACCACGCGCATCATTGACACAGATCTGCCGTTGGTAACCATACCGGTGCGTCCCGGCCGTAACTTGGCGGTGATCATCGAGGTTGCCGCCATGAATTACCGTCTCAAAAGGATGGGTTATAATGCAGCGCTGCAGTTCACGAACAAACTAACTGAATCGTTGGCGGAAGATATGGACGATATGGAATAGGAAATAATAGTAGATAATCGAAAGGAGGAACTGTATGTTTTTAGCACTTAATCCGGTGGCATTCACAATCGGTGCACTGACCGTTAACTGGTACGGCATTATCCTCGGTGTAGCGGCGATGGCAGGGTTGATGCTCGCCATTCAGGAAGGAAAACGATTCGGTATGAATCCTGATTTTTTTATGGATTTGGTACTGCTTGGCGTACCTTCGGCGATCATCGGCGCTAGGATCTATTATGTAGCCTTCAAATGGGAGGACTATAGAGATAACCCGCTGGAGATATTCATGGTGTGGCACGGCGGGATAGCTATTTACGGGGCATTGATCGGCGCGATTATTGCTGCTGTCTTTTACGTTCGCCGTATGGGTTATTCGTTCTGGCGAATTGCAGATATTTGTGCGCCTGGTTTAATTATCGGGCAAGCGATTGGCCGTTGGGGCAATTTCATGAACCAAGAAGCGCATGGCGGCCCTGTCAGTGAGGAATTTTTGCGCAGTGCGCTGCATTTGCCTGAGTTTATCATCAGTCAGATGTATATCAAGGGTCAATTTTACCACCCGACTTTTTTATATGAGTCCTTATGGAACGTAACTGGTCTGCTGCTGCTGCTGTGGCTGCGGAGACGACCATTCCTCAGAGCCGGCGAACTGTTCATCAGTTATTTCATTTGGTATTCTATCGGACGATTCTTCATCGAAGGACTGCGGACTGACAGCTTGGATTTCGAAGGTCCGGAGTGGCTGGCCTCGTTCATGGATGCGCTATGGGTGCCCATGCATTGGCTAGGATTTGAGCCGGGCTACATGACTTACGGGGGCAATGTGCGGATATCCCAACTGTTGTCCGTCCTCATTGTGCTTGCTGCCATAGCGCTGATTGTGTATCGTCGAAAAAGCGGTGCCGCAGCGGTCCGCTACGCTGATCCGATCGAACGGATCGGCGGGGCGCATGAGCAAACCAATGAACCTACGCCTACTGCTGAATTGACGAAGCCAACCGACGGTGATCCAGAGCTGCAACCGCGAACGAGTACTACAGCATCCGGGCCGACACAGCCGGAAAAATCCGATGGCGCACGGACGGCAGACAAGTCTCAGCAGTTGAGCACGAACGAGAACGTGTGAGTACCCAAAGATTCGTGCCTGCACCGTTCACCGTCGCACAGAAAAACTATTCACGCCATTAATAGGATGACACATTAACAGTTAACCTCATGAAATTAGTCTTCGGTGCTTGAGCCGAGATATGTGAGTGCCACCTGGCTAGAAAAAAGAGGTTGAAATGACAAAGAAGGAGCCGGAGTCACGTAT
Source organism: Paenibacillus xerothermodurans (assembly GCF_002220865.2). GTDB lineage: Bacteria > Bacillota > Bacilli > Paenibacillales > NBRC-103111 > Paenibacillus_S > Paenibacillus_S xerothermodurans. The sequence goes on from NZ_NHRJ02000018.1 coordinate 7,751, forward strand.
GATCCATACGGTATTGTTTGATTTGGACGGTACGATTATCGACACGAATGAATTGATCATTCAGTCTTACCTGCACACTTTTGAGGGGCTCACTCCTGAACCCTTGACGCGGGAATACATCATTCCAAACATGGGCAGGCCTCTTGTAGAACAAATGAGATTATTTTCAGGCCAAGACGATGTCGACGAGTTAATCAAAAAATATCGCAAGTTCAATATTGCACGGCACGATGAGTTTGTAACAGGTTTTCCACAGGTACGCGAGACCTTGGCCGAGCTGCACGCTGCAGGAATCAAGCTGGGGGTCGTGACCAGCAAAATAAGGCTGACCACGGAGATGGGTCTGAAATTTTGCGGCATGTACGATTACTTTGACACCATAGTGACCGTGGATGATGTCGAGCGGCCTAAACCTGACCCTGAAGGCATACACAAGGCTCTCACGCAGCTAGGCACCTCCACAGACGGAGCCCTCATGGTAGGTGACAGCCATTATGACATCGAGGCGGCGCACAACGCGGGAATCCCTTGCGCAGCGGTAGCTTGGTCGTTGAAAGGAATAGATTATTTGCAGCAGTATAAGCCCGCTTATATCATCAACGATATCCGGGAGCTATTGCCGATCGTTGGAGTCGAGGGGATGCATATTGAGACAAACGGATAAGTATCCGGTGCAAGGTCCGAACTCGCTGTGGCAGGTGTACAGCACCATCAGCCGGTGGAAGGCGATTCGTAACTTTATATTCATTCAAATTTCACGGTATGCGCCCTCTTTGCCCTTTAAGCGTTGGATATATCGCAACGTGCTTGGGATGAAGGTGGGAGAGCATACCTCCTTTGCTTTAATGGTCATGGTAGATGTGTTCTTTCCAGAGCGGATTCAGGTTGGGGAGAACACGATCATCGGTTATAATTCAACTATTTTAACGCACGAGTACCTGATAGAAGAATATCGTCTTGGCAGCGTCAGGATTGGTTCGCATGTGATGATCGGTGCAAATACCACGATTTTGCCGGGCGTTACGATTGGGGATCACGCGGTTGTGGCTGCGGGCTCAGTTGTACATAAGGACGTCGCTCCATACAGCTTCGTGGCGGGCAATCCACTGCAGGTGATTCGGGAGGATGTTAGAGCGGAGGAATGAGCCGGCACGCGGTGTCAAGCGTTGAGTAAGCCGCACTTGGCCACACCAAGCCTAAGAGGGATCGTTGCACGGTGTTATAGCGCAAGCATAAGCCGCACATGGCAAACCAAGCGTAAGAGGGAGCGGTGCACGGTGTTATACCACAGGAGCAAGCCGTTCGTAGGGACCGAGCGTGAGAAGGCGCTGTGTGTGTGAGACCAAGCTAGAGGAAGGCACCTTCGGCGGCTGGCTCCCGTGCGGGTTACCCCATCGAGTTTTGGGGCGCAAACGGTGACAGCAAGGGATGGCTAAGCCGGTTATGCAGGGGAAATTTTCTGCTTCTAGCACACAGTTTTCATTGACGCAATCAGGTTTGGATGATAAACTTACGATTACATTCTTTATTTTGGTAGTATGGTAGCATATTATCGCGCTAAAGCGAATTATTACTTATAAAGGTTACTGATAGGCGGGTGAGCATGTGTCGAAACCGAAAGTGTTTGAAAAACCGGCCGGCGTAAAGGACTATCTGCCGGAGGCCGTGGGCAAGCTGCGTGCCATAGAAACGAATGTGCTTCAATGTATGGAGAGCTGGGGTTACCGGGAAATTATGACGCCGACGTTGGAATTTTATGATACGGTGGGGGTGGCCAGCTCCACGGAGGACAGGAAGTTGTTCAAACTGTTGGACCGTAAGGGTACAACACTGGTTATGCGTTCTGATATGACTGCGCCGATTGCACGTGTCGTATCCTCGCTGCTGCAGGAGCAGCCTTTTCCGATCCGGTTGTCCTATCATGCGAATGTGTTTCGGGCTATTGAAGAGGAAGCCGGGCGGGATGCGGAATTTTTCCAAACCGGTGTCGAACTGGTAGGGGATGCCTCTTCGGAGTCGGACGCAGAGGTTATTGCGTTAGCGATCGCCTGTCTGCAAGCCGCAGGAGTTCAGGAATTTAAGATCGCGCTTGGCCATGTAGGTTTCCTCACGGGACTGTTCGAGGAAACGCTCCAGGAGCATAAGGATGCGCAGCACAGTCTCAAGCGATGTCTGTTGAACCGCGATCACGTCGGCTATCGGGAGATTATCAGGTCATTAGCATTGCCTGACACAGTTAGTCAGGAGCTGGAGGGTGTTCTCAGATTGCGGGGGGGGCAGGAGATTTGCGAGCAAGCGCGGCAAGTGACGGCAGATCCCACGGCCCAAAAGTCAATATCCCATTTATGCCAGGTTTGGGATGTGTTGCAAGCGTATGGCGTGAGTGACCATGTGATGATTGATCTGACGATGATCGGGGATTTCTCTTATTACACGGGGATGACTTTTGAAGGCTATGCCGCGGATCTTGGTTTTCCGGTTTGCAACGGGGGGCGCTATGACAACTTACTCACTCATTTCGGCCGTCCGGCGCCGGCTACCGGCTTTGCGTTGAAGACTAACCGTATACTGGAAGTAGTAGGCACGCGGCCGGATCGGCCAACTCACCGGCAGCTGGTGGTTTATTCGGCATCACGCCGTGCAGAAGCATTCAAGATCGCCGGGGAGCTGCGCGCGCGGGAAGGTGCAGTGGTCGAGACTCGATTGCGCGAGGATGGAGCTCAAGCGGTGAAAGTAATCCGGCAGGGTGACGACAGCTATCTGGTAAATGGAGTGCTGTATCAAGACGTGATCGAGCTAGTATAGAGGAGTGAGGACATGCAGGATGTATTGAAGGTAGCCATGCCCAAAGGGCGTATATATAAGCAGGCCTCTAAGCTGTTTCGCGAAGCGGGGCTAGAGATTCCCGACGATATCGACGACTCCCGGAAGCTCATCATTGCGGTGCCTGAAGCTCATATGGAATTCATTATGGCTAAACCTGTGGACGTCCCAACCTACGTGGAATATGGAGTTGCGGACATCGGGGTGGTCGGCAAGGATGTGTTGATGGAAGAAAACCGCAACGTTTACGAGCTGCTCGATCTAGGTATCGCCCGCTGCCGGATGTCCGTGATCGGCCTACCCGACTGGCAGCCTATGTTGAACCCTCGTGTGGCGACGAAGTACCCGAATGTGGCTTCACAGTATTTTCGTGAACAGGGTCAGCAGGTTGAGGTTATCAAGCTGAACGGGTCAATCGAATTGGCGCCTCTCATCGGACTGGCCGACCGAATTGTGGATATGGTTGAGACGGGACAAACATTGCGCGAGAACGGTTTGGTAGAGCAGGAGCAGATTTTTGCTATTACAAGCCGGTTAATCGCGAATCGAGTGAGCTACCGCTTGAAGAATGAGACGATTCAGACACTGTGTGACCGATTGCAGCGGTTGATTGTTGCCAGCGGGAGAGCATAGCGTGAATGTTCACACTGTAACGTAGATGCCAAACGAAGCGAGCGTGCCACACAGAGGTTGGTGTATGTTGTAGTACAGTCATGTTGGTGTTATGTGTCGTGCAGTGAAGTTCGTGTATGTGGATGTGCGGTACAGCTAAGGTGCAATCGCCCTGTGTGACTGCAGCCAAGCGAATACGTGTTCACAGCAGTACGTGCGCTCGTTATAAAATAGATGTCAACGTAGGCCTGCGGCCTATCAGCGATAAGGGGGATGTGGGATGAAGATCATGCCGGCAGGCGCGTTTGCGCTGGAGCGCCAGGTGGTGTACGGTTCGGAGGAGCAGAACCGCCGCGTGAAGAGCATTATTGAACACGTGCGCAGCGAAGGGGATGCGGCGCTGAGAAGCTTCGCTCAGGAGTTCGACGGTGTGACGGTCGACCAACTCCGCGTGAGCGAAGCGGAAATCCAGGCCGCCTATGCCAGGGTGGACGAGAGCTTTCTCGCCGCCATCCGGGAGGCGGCGGACAATATTCGGCGCTTCCATGAGAAGCAGAAGCGCACGTCTTGGATGGATCTGCAGGCCGACGGCAGCATCCTGGGGCAAATCATGCGACCGCTGCGGCGGGTCGGATTGTATGTTCCGGGCGGAAAGGCAGCATACCCGTCTTCCGTCCTGATGAACGCCATTCCGGCCCAGGTCGCCGGTGTGCCGGAGATCGTAATGGTAACGCCGCCGGCTACAGCCGGGGTGGCAGGCATTGACCCGCACATACTCGTAGCTGCTGCAGAAGCGGGCGTGAGCGAGATTTACCGTGTCGGCGGAGCTCAAGCAGTAGCAGCGCTCGCATACGGCACGGAGTCGATCCCCGCGGCTGATAAAATCGTAGGCCCGGGCAACATCTACGTCGCTCTGGCTAAGCGTTACGTGTTCGGCGTTGTGGATATCGACAGCATCGCGGGACCGAGTGAGATCGTGGTGCTTGCCGATGATACGGCCGATCCGGCTTACGTAGCGGCGGATCTTCTGTCCCAGGCCGAGCACGACGAGATGGCCTCGGCGATTCTGGTGACGCCGTCGGCGGCTCTGGCGAAGGCGGTAGCCGCCGAGGTCGACCGGCAGCTGGAGTCGCTCCCGCGGCGGGCCATAGCGGAGAAGTCGATCCGCGACAACGGTGTAATTCTGACGGTCGCAACACTCGAAGCGGGCGTACGTGTCGTCAATCAACTGGCACCGGAGCACCTTGAGATTCTCGCTGCGGATCCGTTCCAGCACTTGAGCGCGATTGAGAACGCTGGCGCCATTTTCCTGGGACCTTACAGCTCGGAGCCGGTAGGGGATTATTTCGCGGGCCCCAACCATGTGCTTCCGACCAATGGAACGGCACGGTTTTCGTCCCCGCTCAATGTGGATCATTTTATGAAGAAATCCAGTGTCATCTATTATAGCAAGGAAGCAATACAGCAGAATGGTGATAAAATTATGGCGCTGGCCCGGCATGAAGGCTTGGAAGCACATGCGAGAGCCATTCAAATAAGATTGCAGAAAGAAGGGATTGCCCGTGGCTGAACAGCAGCAAAGCACACGCTCGTCTCGGATTGCACGCGAAACTAATGAAACTGACATTCAACTGTCCTTTAACGTAGATGGTACCGGTATTTCCGAGATTGAAACTGACGTACCATTCCTGAATCATATGTTGGATTTATTCACCAAGCATGGCCAGTTCGATTTGCAGGTTAAGGCGGTCGGAGATGTTGATATCGACGATCACCACACGGTGGAGGATATCGGTATCTGTCTAGGCCAGACGCTGCGTGAAGCATTGGGCGAAAAGAAAGGTATTAAACGGTACGCCAACGTCTTCATCCCTATGGACGAGGCTTTGGCTCAGGTCGTGATTGATATCAGCAATCGCCCGCATTTTGAGTATCGAGCGCAGTACCCTTCCCAACAGGTCGGCAGCTTCTCAACCGAAATGGTGCACGAATTTCTGTGGAAGCTCGCTTTGGAAGCCAGAATTACTCTGCACGTCATCGTGCATTATGGACAAAACACACATCACATGATCGAAGCCATCTTCAAAGCTCTCGGACGCGCGATTGACGAGGCGACCACGATTGATCCCCGGGTGAAAGGCGTACCGTCGACGAAGGGAGTACTGTAGCATGATCGCGATCTTTGATTACGGCATGGGCAATCTGCACAGCGTGAGCAAAGCGGTGGAACGGCTTGGCTACCAGGCGCTGGTGACAAGCAATGAAGCGGAAATCATGCAGGCCGATGGTTCGATCCTGCCGGGCGTCGGCGCGTTCGGAGATGCCATGCAGCAGCTGCGGGAAACGGGCTTGGATGATACGGCGCGGCGCTATGCGGCGAACGGCAAACCGCTGCTTGGCATTTGCCTGGGCATGCAGCTGCTGTTCACCCGCAGTGAGGAGCACGGCTCCTATGAGGGACTCAATTTACTACCAGGGCGGGTTGTGCGCTTCAACGGCAGATACAAGGTACCGCACATGGGTTGGAACCGACTGGAGTATAAGCAACCGAGCCCGCTGTTCGCCAATGTGGCTGAAGGACACGTCTACTTTGTTCATTCGTACTACGCACTGCCGGAACAGTCTTCGGATCTGCTCGCCGTCACTGATTACAATGAGCAGGTGGCAGCGATTGTCGGCCGGGACAATGTGTTCGGAATGCAGTTTCATCCGGAGAAAAGCGGTGAGACCGGCATGCAACTGCTTGGCAATTTTCTCGGTTTCTGTGCCGGGACTCGTAAATAGTAGTTTCAATTCGCTGAGGGAGAGTGAAAAAGAATGCTGGCAAAACGGATCATACCGTGCTTGGATGTGAAAGATGGCCGCGTGGTTAAGGGTGTTAACTTCGTGAACTTGCGCGATGCCGGCGATCCCGTGGAGCTAGCTGCGATCTATGACCGCGAAGGCGCCGATGAACTGGTCTTTCTCGATATCTCGGCTTCGGTAGAGGGTCGTGCCACGATGGTGGAGGTAGTCAAGAAGACCGCTGGCGAAATTACCATCCCGTTTACGGTAGGCGGCGGAATATCCAGTGTGGATGACATGAAGCGCCTGCTTCGTGCCGGGGCGGATAAGATCGGTATCAATACGGCTGCAGTGACAAATCCCCAATTGATTTCGGATGGAGCCCGGCGCTTCGGCGTACAGTGTATCGTAGTCGCAATCGATGCCCGTTATAATCCGGCTTGGGGTGAATGGGAAGTATTTACCCACGGCGGGCGCAAGGAGACGGGGATTAAGGCATTAGAGTGGGCCAAACGGGTCGAAACGCTCGGGGCGGGGGAGATTTTGCTGACCAGCATGGATGCAGATGGTACAAAGGACGGTTTTGATCTGCCGCTGACCAAGGCGGTGTCGGACAGCGTTGGCATACCGGTTATCGCTTCCGGAGGTGCCGGCACGACGGAGCACTTCTATGATGTGTTTACCGAAGGTAAGGCGGATGCGGGGCTAGCGGCAACTATTTTTCATTACAAAGAGCTAACCATACAAGAGGTCAAAGATAGCCTTAGAAGTAAAGGAGTGGAGATCCGGTGAGCAACGATAACATACAGCAACCGGACGGCCAGCCGGCCGTTGCGAATATTGAGCAGTTAGAGGCAGCTATTAAGTGGGATACGAACGGGCTGGTACCGGCGATTATTCAAGATGCAGCCAGCAAAGACGTGCTGATGATGGCTTACATGAATCTGGATTCCTTGAAGCTCACGCTTGAATCCGGCCAGTCTTGGTTTTGGAGCCGTTCGCGCAGCGAACTGTGGCACAAGGGGGCGACCTCGGGCAACATTCAAAAAGTCAGGTCGTTGAAGTACGATTGCGATGGCGACACATTGCTGGTTCTGGTAGAGCAAATCGGTCCCGCGTGCCATACGGGCAAATACAGCTGCTTCCAGCACGAAGTGCCGGTGGCAGGACAGGCGGGTGAGCAGCAGTTGGCACAAGACGCCGGTGCGGCTGGAGACCGTTTTGCGATGCTGTCTAAGCTGGAATCCGTGATTGCACAGCGCGAAGCGGAGCGTCCGGAGGGCTCTTATACGACATATTTATTCGAAAAAGGGATCGACAAAATACTGAAGAAGGTCGGCGAAGAAAGCGCCGAGGTGATCATTGCCGCCAAAAACCGCGACAGCGTCGAGCTGCGCTGTGAAACCAGCGACCTTATTTTTCATACCATGGTATTGCTGCGCGAAGCCAAGCTTCCGCTCGACGATGTGCTGCGTGAGCTGGATAAGCGCCACAATTCCAAAAAATAAACAGGAGAGATTCCCATGCTCATCGATTATCATACCCACCATGTCCGCTGCGGGCATGCGTCGGGCGAGCTGGAGGAATACGTGCAAAAGGGCATTGAGCTCGGATTGACCCAGTTGGGCCTTTCCGATCACATGCCCTTACTGCATGTAGACCCCGCCACCTATCTTCCCGGCATGGCTATGCCGATGGAGGAGCTGCCGAGATATGCCGAGGAGGCTTTGCGGCTGCAGCAGCAGTACAAGGGGCAAATTGACATCCGCGTAGGCTTGGAAGGTGATTATATCGAGGGGTACGAGAAAGAAATAGAACAAATCGTGACGGCTTACCCATGGGATTATGTCATTGGGTCCGTGCATTTTCTTGGAGAGTGGGATATTACCGATCACCGTCAACTCGCGGGCTGGGAAGGCCGTGACCCGTATGAGGTGTATGTACAATATTATGATGCGGTAAATAAAGCGGTCCGCACGGGTTTTTTCGATTATATAGGGCACATTGATGTTATCAAACGGTTTGGCTTTAAGCCGGAGCGAAGTGCGACTCATCTGGAGGACGATGTGCTGTATGCGGTGAAGGCGGCGGATATGGCTATCGAACTTAACGCATCCGGCTTGCGTATGCCTGCGAATGAAATGTTTCCCAGCCGCCGAATGTTGGAAAAGTGCCGCGAACTCGGCATTCCCGTTACGCTCGGTTCGGATGCACATCAGCCCGAACGGCTGGCGCAATTTCTCGATCAAGCGGTGGCGATGTTACAAGATATCGGCTTTAACGAGCTCGCGACTTTCAGGAACCGGCAAAGAGGCATGCTGTCTATGCAAATTAGACCATAACATGAAATATTAGACATAAAGGACCTGTTATTTTCACCGAAACGCCTTTTTCTTAATGAGTTTTTTTCATGTATAATGGAGTTGTGAACTTTGTTTATGTATAATGACTGTTGGTGTTCTAATATGGTTTCGAGTTGCTACACAAGAGATTCCACCATGACGCACTATACGTACAACGTCCCTGCCATGACGTTCTGGGAACGTTCTGCACACGTGAACGTAAACAATCCATAGCGGAGGTAACCATGTACAGCGACAATTTTAAAGTCTTTTCGGGCTCTTCCAATCCCAAACTGGCCGAAAGGATTTGCAAGGAACTGAATGTGCCGCTCGGCAAGGTTAAGTTGTCTCGATTCAAAAGCGGCGAAATTTACTGTCTTTATGAAGAAAGTATGCGAAACTGCGATGTGTTTCTGGTACAGACGTTTTCCCATCCGATCAACGAGCATTTCATGGAACTGCTGGTAATGATGGATGCAGCCAAACGGGCTTCGGCCAGAACGATCAATTTGGTTGTCCCTTACTATGGTTATTCCCGTCAGGAGCGGAAAGCAGCGCCACGTGAGCCGATCACTGCCAAGCTGGTGGCCGACTTGATGAATGCCGCCGGTGCTGACCGCGTGATTACGATTGATTTGCATGCTCCGGCGATACAAGGATTTTTCGACATTCCGGTGGACCATTTGACTGGGCTGGATTTGTTGAGTGCACATATTAAAAAGAAAAACCTCGAGAATCTAATCGTCGTCTCCCCGGACGCGGGCGGCGTTACACGGACGGAAAACTTGGCTAACGTGCTGGGAGCGCCGATCGCGATGATGTTCAAAAAGCGTTACGCCCATAACGAAGCGGTAGTTACGCACGTCATCGGTGATGTCGAAGGCAAAACTCCGGTAATCATCGAGGACTTAATCGATACGGGCACGACGATTGTTAACGTGGTTGAGAGCCTCAAGGAGAGAGGCGCCAACGACGCTTATATACTGGCAACGCACCCTGTATTCTCAGGCCCGGCCCTGCAGCGGCTGGATCACCCCAACATCAAGGAAGTCGTAATCACCGACTCAATTGCCATACCTGAGGACCACTCGGCCCGTTTTACAGTACTCAGCGTAGCGCCGCTTTTGTCGCGCGCGATCAGCATTATCAAGAACGGTGGATCAATTAGCTCACTATTCAAATATGGTGGCGTTTGATCGTATCACTTAGCATTTGAGCAGGAGTGTGCTATACTTTTGTTAGAAGCTTTTCAATTGCCACGCAATAACGCTGGTTTCTTGTATATTCCAGACGGAACCGGAGGTGCCTTATTTTAATGGAGAAGAAAAAGCGTGCCAACCCAACACAACCCGCCAAAGTGATCTCGATGAAAATGGATGCCACGTTCTTTTTCGAGCGAGCCGTTCAGTCTCTGGACAGATATCATTATGATAAGGCACTCAAGTATTTTCGTCGGGCGGCCGAATATGAGCCGGAAAATCCGGTGAACCATTGTAATTTGGCGGGCCTTCTCTCGGAGATGGGAAATTATGAGGAATCGAACCGCGTACTTCAGCATGTGCTGGACCAAATTGACCCTCAGATGACAGAATGTTATTTCTACATGGCTAACAATTTTGCCAATATGGAAAACTACGAGTCGGCGGAGAAGGCTATCATCCACTACTTGGAGAACGATGAAGCCGGGCAGTTTCTTGAGGAGTCCGAAGAGATGATCGAGCTGCTCGCTTACGAGCTGGATCGTCCCACTCAGCTTACTTCCATTAAGAGCCGCGAGGGCATGTTCGAGCACGACCGCGCCCGCTCTATGTTGGAGGAAGGCAAGTTTGGCGAAGCTGTGCGAATTTTGGAGAATATTATCAAGAAGTATCCGGACTTTATGGCTGCCCGTAACAATCTGGCACTCGCCTACTATTATATGGGGCATTTCGACAAGTCAGTTGATATGATTCGACAGGTGCTTGAGCTGGAACACGGCAACCTGCACGCGCTGTGCAATTTGGCGATATTTTATCAACATTTTGGCGATAAAGACAAGCTCGGCGAACTGCTTGCGGTGCTGCGCAAGATGTATCCTTTTCATCAGGATCATGTGTTTAAGCTTGCGACCACGATGGGCATCTTAAGCGAGCATGAGACGGCCTACCGTTTATTTAAAAGATTGCTAAAAACGGGAGAGGCGGGCCTCGACCCTTGTTTGTTCCACTACACGGCAGTGGCAGCTTACAATACGAAGCGCTATGACGAAGCGGAACGACAATGGCGACAGGCGCAGAAGTTCGATCAGGGCTCGGAAATTCCCGGATTCTACTTAACGCTGCTGGAGAAGTCTCGCGATGAGCACGTTAAACCGCCGGTCAGCTATCACTACCACCTGCCGTTCGAAGAGCAGTTTCGCGGCTTGGAAAAGTCGACGGAAGGCCTTCCCGATCATTTGAAAAGGGATCCGCTGGTTAGGTCATCCTTTTTCTGGGCACTTCGCCACGGAGATATGGAAACTAAGCTGCAAGTAATCCAAGCATTCGGCCTAATCGCTGACAGCGAGGTGCGCGAAGCTTTGCTTGAATTTATACAAGAGCCCGCTGAGGATGATTACCTGAAAAAGGTGGCCATCTTCGTGCTTCGCAACATCGGGGTGCATGAGCCCGTAACGGCGGTACTGGATGGTCGGAAGCTGACTGTACCTGCCTCCCCTTTTTCACCGAATCTCCCGGTATGGCAGGCCAAATGGCAGCAGATTATGGAGATGGCCATGACTGAAATGAGCCGGCGGTACGATATGGTGCAGCAGTATGACCTTCAGACGCTTTGGGTGGAGTACCTTTCGCGCGTGTACCCTGATCGGGAACCGAAAATCAACAAAGTTGAAGGCTGGGCGGCGGCATTGGAATATTTGACAGCCAAAATGCACCGGAGGGCGATCTCCTATCAGGAGCTGGCTCAGCGGTACGGAGTGTCTGTGGCCACGATCAGTAAAAACGTCAAAATTATAGACGAAGCCTGCGGACTAAAGGAGAAAATGCAAGCCATTTTTCCAAAGTTCTCAAGCTTTGATCATAAGATAAATAAATAAAGTCACAAGCTCGCTTATCGGTGAAGGAGGATATCGCATGTATAAAACTATCGTTATCGGTACTGGTCCTGCAGGATTGACTGCGGCTATTTATCTGGCTCGCGCTAACCTCAACCCACTGGTGATCGAAGGACCGGAGCCAGGCGGTCAGCTGACAACTACAACTGAAGTGGAGAACTTTCCCGGATTTCCTGAAGGCATCATGGGTCCTGAGTTGATGGCCAACATGCGTAAGCAGGCGGAACGTTTCGGAGCCGAGTTCAAAACCGGCTGGGTCAACAATGTGGACATGTCCAAGCGCCCATTCAAGCTGTCTGTGGAAGGCATGGGCGATATTGAGGCAGAAAGCCTTATCATCTCGACCGGCGCTACCGCTAAATTGCTGGGCATTGAAAACGAAAGGGAGTCAGTTGGGCGCGGTGTCAGCACCTGTGCTACATGTGACGGATTTTTCTTCCGCGGGAAAAAGATCATCGTGGTCGGCGGCGGGGACTCGGCAATGGAGGAAGCAAACTTCCTGACCCGCTTTGCTTCCGAAGTTCGTGTAGTGCATCGCCGCAGCGAGCTGCGTGCATCTAAGATTATGCAGGACCGTGCGCGTGAGAACCCGAAAGTGGCATGGGAACTTAACAAAACACCGTTGGCTGTTATCTCCGGCGACAAAGGGGTAACCGGTTTAAAAGTGCGTAACAACGAAACCGGCCAGGAAGAAGTTATGGAAACCGATGGAATTTTCGTTGCGATCGGTCACAAGCCGAACACGGAGTTTCTCGGCGGACAGATCAACACCGATGAGCTAGGCTACATTTTGGTAAAGCCAGGTACAACTCAAACCAATGTCGAAGGCGTATTCGCCTGCGGCGACGTGCAGGACAGCACATACCGTCAGGCCATTACCGCGGCCGGCAGCGGCTGCATGGCAGCGTTGGATTGTGAGAAGTTCCTGGAAGGACATATGGTGCACGACTGGAGCCAATCCTTGTAAGTCATACCAAACGTGGAACGCCGGTTCCACGTTTTTTTCATACCCCTTATCTTGACCTGTGATTGGGGTTAGCTTATAGTTGGGAAAGAAGAAAATACGTGATCATGATTGTATGAGGTGACCAAGGCATGACAGACAAGATATACGTCGGAGTCGATTTAGGTGGTACGTCTATAAAGGTTGGACTGTGTGATATCACCGGCAAACTGCTGCACACATATGAGGGTCCGACAGGGACGGAGCACGGCGCCGATGTCGTATTGGAAAACATCGCTCAGTATGTGCGCAAGCTGGTAGCGGACACTTCATATGATTGGGACCAAGTGGCTGGCATTGGTGCGGGAATCGCCGGATTCATGGATATACCGACGGGGTTTATGAAGCTGTCGGCCAATCTGGGATGGCGTGACGTTCCGGTGAAAGCGATACTTGAAGAGAAACTGGGCAAGACCGTGAGGATAGATAACGACGCCAACGTAGCGGCGTTAGGCGAGGCATGGGCTGGCGCCGGCAGGGGCATACCGAACGTGGTGTGCTACACGCTTGGAACAGGCGTCGGCGGCGGTATTATCATAAACAACCGTATCATTCAAGGTAACGGTATGGCCGGTGAACTTGGGCACATGAATCTAATTCCGGACCTGGAAGCCATTCAGTGCGGATGCGGTATGACAGGCTGCCTAGAAACGGTCTCATCGGCTACGGGTATTATTCGTATGGCCAAGGAGGCGGTTGAACGCGGTGAGCACACCTCGCTGGCGTTAATTGAAAATATCACGGCCAAGGACGTATTCGACGCAGCAAAGTCAGGAGATGAAGTCGCTCACCGGATTATTAACCGTGCAGCGCTGTACTTGGGCAAATCCATGGCTATGATTGCGGTAGTGTTGAATCCGCAGCGGTTTATCGTTGGGGGCGGCGTGTCCAACGCCGGTGACATTTTATTCGACGCAATTCGTAAATATTTCGATCAATTCGCCGTGGCGACAGCGAAAGAAGGCGTAGATATTGTGCCTGCTATTCTCGGCAATGACGCCGGTGTGGTCGGAGCCGCGGGTTTGAACCTGCACTCTTAATCTTAAATTCAGCAGATCAGCGCGTTGGGTGTCCCACGCGCTCTATTATATAATTGATGGGACTCGCCCACCTGACGGCATGAAGGAGGAGCAAGCCATGGATGAAATGCATACCCTAGGCAAGCTGGTCATTATCACCGGTATGTCCGGTGCCGGCAAAACGATTGCTGTGCAAAGCTTGGAAGATTTGGGCTTTTTCTGTGTGGATAACCTCCCTCCCGTTTTGATTCCGAAATTCGCGGAGCTCATCGAGCAGTCCAAGGGCCGCATAGGCAAGGTGGCGCTCGTGATCGACCTGCGGGGGCGGGAATTTTTCACCTCTTTATCAGAGTCACTGCGTTATATTAAAGACAATCATACGCTCACTTATGAGATCTTGTTCCTAGACGCCACCGATTCTGTCCTGGTACAGCGCTATAAGGAAAGTCGGCGGAAGCATCCACTGGCGCCAACTGACGCGCCTCTTGAAGGAATCTCGCAGGAACGCAAACTTCTCGAAGAATTAAAAGGTGCCGCCACACAAGTGATCGACACTAGTAATCTGAAGCCGGCGCAGTTGAAAGAGAAAATAGTTGCACGCTTTACCAACCTGGAGTCGAATGGCATATCTATTAATGTGATTTCCTTTGGCTTTAAGTATGGAGTCCCGATTGACGCAGATTTGATCTTTGATGTGCGCTTTCTGCCAAATCCCCATTATATCGAAGGCTTACGCCCCAATACCGGTCAAGATCCCGAAGTGTACGAATACGTGATGAAATGGAATGAAACGCAGGAATTTTTGAGTAAGCTTCTCGACATGCTGCATTTTCTTGTACCTCAGTACAAAAAAGAAGGCAAGAGTCAGGTGGTAGTCGGCATAGGTTGTACCGGTGGCAAGCACCGGTCTGTAGCAATTGCTGAATACCTTGGCAAGATGTTGGGCAACAGCGAGACAGAATTTGTGCGGGTTAATCATCGCGACGCTGAACGGGATCGGGTTGAGGTGAAAAAATGACAGCCATTCCAGGGGAAACCGGTAAACCGCGCATCGTTGTGATAGGCGGGGGTACAGGTCTTTCCGTTATGCTTCGCGGCTTGAAACAGAAACCGGTTGATATCACAGCTATCGTGACGGTAGCGGACGATGGAGGCAGCTCGGGCATACTTCGTGCCGAACTCGAGATGCTGCCGCCGGGGGATATTCGTAACGTGCTCACCGCTCTGGCGGACGTAGAGCCGTTGCTGGGACAATTGTTGGAGTATCGTTTTCACAAAGGACAGGGATTAGCGGGCCATAGTTTGGGCAATCTAATTTTGGCGGCAATGCAAGATATTACCGGTGATTTTGTCACCGGAGTGGGTGAACTAAGCAGAGTATTTGCCGTGCGCGGCCGGGTATTGCCTGCTGCGGATTTGGCTATCGTGTTGAAGGCGGAAATGACGGACGGTTCCATCGTAGAGGGCGAGTCCAAGATACCGAAAGCGGGCAAGACGATTAAACGGGTGTTTATCGAACCGGGTAATGTGTCAGCGCTGCCTGAAGCGGTTGAGGCGCTGAGACGGGCGGATGCCATTCTGATCGGACCGGGCAGCCTATACACAAGTATACTGCCGAACCTCCTTGTGCCGGAGATCACCAAAACTATCGTTGCATCATCAGCGTTGAAAATATTCATATGCAACGTGATGACTCAGCCTGGTGAAACCGATGGCTACGCGGTGAGCGATCATTTGCGTGCCTTGCGGGATCATATTGGCCAAGACTTATTTGACTATGTTATCGTGAACAACGGTGAGATTCCTCCGCAGGTGCAGAGCAAATATGCCCAGAAGGGGGCTAAAGCCGTTCACTTGGACATGGATGAAGTGACGAAACGAGGGTACAAAGTCATCGCCGACCAGCTCGTTCTCTTTCGCACCTACCTTCGTCACGATGCGGAAAAGCTGAGTCAGCACATTTATCAGCTGGTCGAGAATTGGATGATTAAGAAGAGGTGATTTATCATGTCCTTCGCCTCACAAACAAAAAAGGAACTAACATTGATACAATCGGATGTATGCTGTGAAATCGCAGAACTATCGGCGCTAATCCGAATGAATGGCGCGGTGCAGTTGACCAATCAACGGATTGTGCTCGACATTTCGACCGAAAACGCGGCGATTGCACGACGAATATATACGCTGCTCAAGAAGAAATTCCAGGTGCACACCGAGCTGTTAGTCCGTAAGAAGATGCGGTTGAAGAAGAACAATGTTTACATCGTACGTGTGCCTCATCAAGTTCAGCTCATTTTATCGGAACTGCACATTGTTTCCGAAGGATTCCTGTTTACACCGGGAATTAAAGAAGCAATCATCCAGGAGAGTTGTTGTAAAAGAGCATACCTCCGCGGGGCATTCCTCGCCGGAGGGTCGGTGAATAATCCGGAAGGGTCATCATATCATCTGGAGATTTCATCTATGTATGAGGAGCACTGCCAGGGACTTTGCACGCTAGCCAATGAGTTTGACCTCAATGCACGCTGCATTGAGCGGAAGAAAGGTTTCGTCTTATATATCAAGGAAGGCGAAAAGATCATTGAATTTCTAAGCTTGATAGGGGCGCATCAGGCGCTGCTGAGGTTTGAAGACGTGCGGATCATGAAGGATATGCGGAATTCCGTGAACCGGCTGGTGAACTGTGAGACGGCGAACTTGAATAAAACCATCGGCGCGGCGGTGCGGCAAATTGACAATATCCGGCTGCTGGAAAAAGAAATCGGGCTTGAAAATTTACCGGAAAAGCTGCGTGAGGTGGCGGAAATCCGTATGAAGCATCCGGATATGAATTTGAAGGAAGTCGGGGACTTGTTAAAAGGCAACGTCAGCAAGTCAGGTGTGAATCACCGTCTTCGCAAAATTGATGAACTGGCTGAAAAAATCCGAAAAACGTAAGCAGAACGGTGAAATATAGATATTTTGTGTAAATTCACAGTGTTTCTAGTGTAATGCAATGAAAAATGTTATAATAATGGATAAATCGCTTATTTTGTGATCATTTTGCATATATGGTCATTTGCAATTTAAGATTGTAGGGGGTATGGGTTGGAATGTCGAAACGCCCAGTAGTTGTGAAGTTGAAAACAGGCCTGCATGCCAGACCGGCCGCACTGTTCGTGCAAGAAGCCAATAAATTCTCCTCGGAAATTTTCGTAGAGAAGGATGAGAAGAAAGTGAACGCCAAAAGTATCATGGGTATCATGAGTTTGGCGATCAGTACGGGAACGGAAGTTTACATTAGTGCCGAAGGTTCGGACGCCGAACAGGCTGTAAACGCTTTAGTCACATTGGTGAGTAAAGAAGAGCTGGAAAACCAATAACCAACCGAGACGGGCTTCCTTTTCAGGGAGCTTTTTCCCGTTTGGTCGGCCGTTTGTATCAAGTGATTTGCTGGTATATATGACGAAAAGTAGCGCAACCTTTTGTCGAGTTCAGCGTCTATATTGACGTGTCTTCCGACGGAAAGGTTTTTTGGCATGCCATCTATTTTCAACAGCAAGGAGCAGAGAAATGAAACAGATCAAGCGGGAATTATCACTCATCACGATCATCAGCTTAATCATGACCTTTTGCCTCTCATCGTTCGCTTCGGCACAGCCCATGTCTTCGGCTACAAGCTACATTTTGCTTTACGTGGACAAAACTGAAGCCTTCTTGAACGACAAAAAGGTCACGTTGGAATCGCCGGCCACAATTATTAAGGACAAAATGTTTGTGCCAGCGAAATTTTTGGGCGATGTAATGGGCCTCAAGGTAGAGTGGAATGCAGCAACGAGACAAATCGAGATGACCACTCCCGGCTACCACATCGTATTGGATAGCGATCACAAATCCGTTTGGATCAACGGTGTGCTCGAGCCATTTGATTCGGTTGCATCAATTAGCAAGGAAGGCAAGCTGTTAATCAAGCTGACTTGGCTGGCTGACTACATGGGCGCGCGGTACACTTACAACGATGAACTGCGCCGCGTGGAAATCGTTCATACTGTGACACCGGCGGGCACGTACATACCAGATACGGGCAATTCGAAGCCAGTAGCAAAATTCGCTTTTGGTAAAAGCACATATCAACTGGGCGAACCGGTGAAATACATCGACTTGAGCTACGATCCGGATTCTGAGGGCATCGCGAAGTATGAGTGGAAAGGCAACGAAGAAACATTCTTCACAGCCGGTACGTTCCCCGTGACATTGACCGTGTGGGACAAACATGGTAATCAGAGCGAGACGTATTTGCGTTACATTACCATCGAAGATAAGACCTATCTCAACGCCATTGAGTACCCAATCTACATGAAACCAGTGGGTGCGCACATCAAGACGGATTGGAGCATGATCTGGGGCAACTTCTGGAGTCTGCCACAACTGCCGAAGAAGGTCGCGACGGATGACACCAGAAAATTGCTGGTGAGTGACAGTCCGGAAGAGTTCAAGCAACGAGGTATTCTGTATCAAGATAAAGTGAACGGAAAAGGCCGTCTGTACGCCGATCACATCAATGGAACTCAGGAAAAAGTGACTCTTGCCATTCTGGCAAGGAACAACAGTGACCGGGCGATAACGATCAAGACGACGAACAAAGGCGAGGTTTTCCCTTCCGTATACGCGAATCTGATCGGTAACGAAGCCTCCGTGGACTTTTTGATGAATGATCCGCGCAATGAGACGCTGGTTGTACCGGCGAAACAGACATTTGTCTACTCGCAAATGCCCGAATTCTATCCAGGGCAAGGTGTGAATTTGTTCTACGACGTAGAGACGGATGGAGAAATTGAATTTTCTTTTGTAGCCACGGATCGGATTACCGAACAAACGCTGCAACAACTGCCACTGCTCCCGTTCAGCGGGCATGTGAGAGGCTCCTTCCCGGTATCCGAAGTGAGATGGGATATTGACGCCAGTGCATTTTATGAGCCGTCGCGCATTATTATCGGCGATGGGCAAACCGACCCGTTCCAGCCGGGTTACGATACGATGCGGAAAGAGAACGTGTTAAATGAAGGTAACTATGGGGTTGTCTATAAGATACACGCTGTCAAGCCCCGGAAGATGGCCATTATGATTATGCCGCATGGCGGCGTGTTTAAAGGGCCGTTCAAGATCAATGGCGAGATGCAGCTCGTGCCGCAATCCGGTGTGCTCACTGCCTTCGACGGTATGCAGATCCTGGCAAAAACGACAGGAACCGAGGAATCCCTGGACATTGAGTTCACGCCGCCTGCAGGTTCCGCGTTCCCGATTGACCTCATTTTCTATCCGTTGGCGGACGATAAACAGATCGTAACAGGCAATTAAAGTAAAAAAGAGTTCCGAATGGTGCGCAGGCAGCATCTGGAACTCTTTTTTCATGTGCACATGGTTTTTTAACTGAGTACACGATTAAACTTTTTCAATTACTTTGTCGATCAGGCCGTAAGCGGCAGCTTCGTCAGCGTACATAAAGTTGTCGCGGTCCGTATCCCTTTCGATTTTTTCAATAGGTTGACCTGTGCGCTCGGCCAAAATCTGATTCAGCCTATCACGCATCTTCAAAATACGTTTCGCGCGAATTTCAATATCGCTCGCTTGTCCTTCAGCGCCGCCGAGTGGTTGGTGAATCATAACCTCACTGTTCGGCAGAGCAAAACGTTTGCCCTTCGCGCCGGCAGCCAGCAGGAATGCGCCCATCGATGCAGCCATACCAACACAAATTGTGGACACATCAGGCTTAATAAACTGCATTGTATCGTAGATAGCCATGCCCGCTGTGATCGATCCGCCTGGGCTGTTAATGTACAGGTGGATGTCCTTCTCCGGGTCCTGAGCGGCTAGGAACAGCAATTGGGCGATAATGGCGTTCGCCACTACATCATTGACCGGCGTGCCAAGAAAAATGATCCGGTCCTTAAGCAAGCGGGAGTATATGTCGTACGCGCGTTCCCCTCTTGCATCCGGTTCAACTACCATAGGAATAAAACTCATAGGTCGCAGCCTCCTCAAATTAGCTTAACTATAACACTATAACCATGATAGCCGAAAAACAAACAAAGGTCAAGAAAGGTCAAACAAACTGTGTTAAAAAACCTCATCGCGGCTGTAGACGTCTGCAGCAGTGAAGAGGTTATGTATGTAATATGGCGCGCCCGCAAGGAATCGAACCTTGATCTCAGGCTCCGGAGGCCTACGTCATATCCATTGGACCACGGGCGCATAGTGTGCATATTATAACAGAAACGCTGATAAGTCAATCTGATCGTTCGATTTTGACCAGCAAAATTTATTATATGACATTGTGCGAAAAAATGCAACCCCCAGCGGAACTTTTCGTGTGTGTGCGCGATTGCTTCAAAAAAATCAAACGAGTATGACACACACAGGTGCATAAGAACCAGATTTTTTGTCTAAATTGTGATTATTAAGTTGAAAATGGGAAACGAGTTATATATAATGGAATAAGCTAAGAATTCAACTTAGCGTTTTTTTGGAAGTTGTGGGACTGAAAACGTATCGCCGGGACGAAAAAGGTCCATATTCGCGGGAGTGTGTTTCATGAAGGAAATACTCAATATTCAAAAGCAGCTTCTGCCGGATCTAATCGACACGATGAAAAAAAGGTATACAATTCTACAGCACATTATGGTGTCAGGCGTTGTGGGGCGTCGAACGTTAGCCGGTTCGCTGAATATGACCGAGCGCGTACTGCGCGGCGAGGTGGATTTTCTCAAGGCGCAGGGATTGCTGGAGATTGAATCATCCGGTATGCGAATTAGCGACTCGGGACGCCATCTGCTGGAGAGCATGGAGCCGCTCGCCAAGGAATTGTTCGGTTTGAATGAGCTGGAGGAGCGTATACGGCTGCACTTCGGACTCAAACAGGTCGTTGTTGTGCCCGGAGACTCCGATGTGTCGTCTCACACCAAGAAGGAGCTTGGGCGGGCAGGCGCAGCAGTGCTGAGAAAGTATGTCGCCCACAACGAGGTTATTGCTGTAACCGGTGGCTCAACAATGGCGGAGGTCGCTTATCATTTAACGTCTTCCACATCTCTGAAAGGGAGCTGGTTCGTGCCTGCGAGGGGCGGACTCGGTGAGAGTGTGGAGCTGCAGGCGAACACGATCGCATCGACCATGGCCAAGAAAACTGGGGCCAGCTACAGGCTGCTGCATGTCCCGGATCATCTCGGCGAGGAAGCTTATCAGTCGTTAATGCAGGATGCCACGATTTCCGAGATTATCGATTTTATCCGTAGAGCTCGTATCGTCATACACGGCATAGGAGAAGCTATGGTGATGGCACGGCGCCGTAAGGTGGACGAAGCCACTACGGCCAGTCTGCGCGCGGACGGAGCTTACGCCGAGGCGTTCGGGTACTATTTTGACCGCAAGGGCGAAATATTACATAAAATGCCAACCGTAGGCTTACGAATTGAAGATATTCAACAGATGGACCGAGTTATCGGCGTCGCGGGTGGTAAGAGCAAGGGAGAGGCGATAGCGTCCATCCTGCAATTCGGCCACGAAGATATTCTGGTGACGGATGAAGCCGCCGCGACAGAAATCGTAAATATGTTGTCATCTTGATGGGCTTTTGCCTGTCTTGACATATAAAAACTACTATAAAAATTTTTAGGAGGCCATACTCATGGTAAAAGTAGGTATTAACGGTTTTGGACGTATCGGTCGTAACGTATTTCGTGCTGCATTTCGCAACCCGGATTTAGAAGTAGTAGCTATCAATGACTTGACAGACGTGAACACACTGGCCCACTTGTTGAAATACGACACTAACCATGGCATCTTTGACGCTAGCGTTGATGTGGCGGACGGTGCATTGGTTGTTGACGGTAAAAAAGTAAAGGTATTCGCTGAACGCAATCCTGCCGATCTACCTTGGGGAACGGAGGGCGTTGAGCTGGTAGTTGAATCCACCGGTATTTTCACATCCGGCGAGAAAGCTCGTTTGCACCTGAAGGGCGGCGCTAAGAAAGTTATCATCTCCGCTCCTGCGACAGAAGAAGATATCACTATCGTAATGGGCGTTAACGAAGAGCAATATGATCCTACTAAACATACAGTCATCTCCAATGCTTCTTGCACAACCAACTGCTTGGCACCTGTTGCAAAAGTGTTGAACGACGAGTTCGGTATCGTAAAAGGTATGATGACAACAATTCACTCCTACACTAACGACCAATCTGTGCTCGACCTGCCGCACAAAGATTTGCGTCGTGCTCGCTCAGCGGCTGTGAACATCATTCCAACCACTACTGGTGCGGCTAAAGCTGTTGCACTTGTGCTGCCTGAGTTGAAGGGCAAGTTGAATGGTATGTCTTTCCGCGTACCAACTCCAAACGTGTCCGTGACCGATTTCGTGGTCGAGTTGAAGCAAAACGTGACCGTTGAGCAAGTGAACCAAGTGCTGCACGCTGCTGCTGAAGGTCCTCTGAAGCACGTGATGCGCTATACAGAAGAGCCGCTTGTGTCCAGAGATTTCAACGGCGATCCTGCTTCTTCGACTGTCGATGCTTTGTCCACGATGGTAGTCGGCGAGAACATGGTGAAAGTCGTTGCTTGGTATGACAATGAGTGGGGCTATTCCAGCCGCGTAGTGGATCTGATTTCTTACATGACGAAAAAAGGTTTGTAAGTTAAGAATTGTGGTTATGACATAAGCGCTTGTCACTGGTTTCGCGTATGAGGCATAGCGAGGTACTCACGCGTCTAGGAGTGAAGTGGCTGTGAGATGTGTCTGCAGGCTGTGGACATTCTCACTGTCGTCACTGGCTCTGGACTGCACGAGTACGTTCGCCATCGCCCGTGCGCGAAAGCTTTGGCGCTGCCTAGTCGTACCCACAATTTTTTGTGTAAGAACGAAAAGGAGGCGTGTGCGGAATGAATAAAAAAAGCGTTCGTGACGTAGAAGTGAAGGGTAAAAAGGTATTTGTGCGTGTGGATTTCAACGTACCGATGGAGAACGGTGAAATTACGGATGACACCCGGATCCGTGAGACCGTGCCTACCATTCAGTTTTTGACGGAGAGAGGGGCCAAGGTCGTTCTGGCGAGCCATATGGGTCGGCCGAAGGGCCAAGTAGTGGAAGAGCTTCGTTTGACACCTGCTGCCGCACGCTTGTCCCAGCTGTTGGGCAAGCCTGTTGCAAAGGCGGATGAAGCAATCGGCGACGCGGTCAAAACGCAAGTGGACGCATTGGAAGAAGGCGACGTGCTCCTACTGGAAAACGTCCGCTTTTACCCGGGAGAAGAGAAGAACGATCCCGAGCTGGCAAAAGCATTCGCCGAGCTGGCGGATTTGTATGTGAATGACGCGTTCGGTGCGGCGCATCGTGCTCACGCATCCACGGAAGGCATTGCACATCATTTGCCGGCGGTTTCAGGATTGCTGATGGAGAAAGAACTAGACGTGTTGGGCAGAGCGCTGAATAATCCGGACCGGCCTTTCACAGCTATCATTGGCGGCGCGAAGGTCAAAGATAAAATTCAGGTGATCGACAACCTGTTGAATATCGCGGATAACATTATCATTGGCGGCGGCCTCTCCTACACATTCCTGAAAGCTCAAGGACTTGAAATCGGCAAATCGCTCGTTGACAATGAAAAAACGGATATGGCGATGGGCTTCATCAATAAAGCAAAAGAAAAAGGCGTGAACTTCATGCTACCGGAGGATGTCGTGGTGGCGGATGATTTCTCTGCCACTGCTAACACACGCGTTGTGGCGGTGAACGAAATCCCTGCCGACTGGGAAGGGATCGACATCGGGCCCAAGACTCGAGAGAAATATGCGAAAACCATTGCTGAATCCAAATTGATCGTATGGAACGGACCAATGGGTGTGTTCGAAATCGAGCCGTTCTCACACGGAACTCGTGCGGTAGCTGAAGCATGCGCATCTACCGAGGGATATACGGTCATCGGTGGCGGTGATTCTGCCGCGGCGGTTGAGAAGTTTAATTTGGGTGAAAAGATGGACCATATCTCTACTGGCGGCGGCGCCTCCCTGGAGTTTATGGAAGGCAAGGCGCTGCCGGGCGTAGTTGCCTTGAACGACAAGTAGAGGGCAGCTTAATCCTGCCTGGGAAGTCCGCCTGAAGAGCAGGTTCCACCGCAGTACAATAAAAGGAGTGGCGATTATGCGTAAACCAATCATTGCCGGCAACTGGAAAATGTTTAAAACTGCGAGCGAGGCAGCCGCGTTCGTAAATGCTGTCAAAGGCCACGCGGAGATCGAAGGCGTGGAAAGCGTTATCTGCGCTCCGTTCACGGCTCTGCCCATGCTGGTCTCTGTGAAGGGGACGTGGCTGAAAGTGGGCGCACAGAACCTGCATTGGGAAGACAATGGCGCGTTCACTGGCGAAATCAGCGGGGTGATGCTGAAGGATCTAGGCGTGGACTATGTGATTATCGGACACTCGGAGCGCCGCGCTTACTTTGGTGAAACGGATGAAACCGTAAATAAAAAGGTGCACGCTGCATTCAAGCATGGTCTCACACCGATTGTTTGCGTGGGCGAGAAGCTGGAAGAGCGTGACGCGGGTCAAACTAAGCAAGTGTGCAAGGAACAGACGGAAGCGGCTTTCGCGGGGCTCAGCGCAGAGCAAGCTGGACTAGTGGTGATAGCTTATGAGCCGATCTGGGCGATTGGAACCGGTAAATCTTCTACAGCCGCCGATGCCAACGAAGTCATAAGCTACATCCGGGAATTGATTGCCGGACTGTACCGCAAAGATGTGGCGGACGCCGTACGTATTCAGTACGGTGGCAGCGTCAAGCCAAATAACATCGCTGAGTACATGCGTGAATCGGACATTGACGGCGCGCTTGTCGGCGGCGCTAGTCTGGAACCGGACTCCTATATCGCACTGGTCAAGGGGGCACAGTAACATGGCCACACCAAAACCGGTAGCATTGATTATACTGGACGGCTTCGGCCTTCGCGGCGAGACCGTTGGTAACGCGGTAGCACAGGCGTTCAAACCGAACTTTGACCGGTACTGGGCGGAATATCCCCACACAACTTTGACGGCTTCCGGTGAGGCAGTGGGGCTGCCCGAGGGCCAAATGGGTAATTCAGAAGTGGGCCATTTGAATATCGGCGCCGGACGCACCGTGTATCAGGATTTAACACGTATCTCCAAATCCATCCGGGATGGCGAATTTTTCGAGAATGAGACGATTCTCGGTGCCATACGCCATGCGAAAAACGCAGGAAAAAAACTGCACCTGTACGGGCTGCTGTCTGACGGCGGAGTACATAGTCATATAGCCCACTTGTTTGCGCTGTTGGAAGTGTGCAAGAAGGAGCAGTTCACGGAAGTGTACATTCACGCGTTCCTGGACGGCCGCGATGTCGCGCCGGACAGCGCTAAGGCTTACATGTCTGACCTGCTGGCCAAGATCGACGAGATTGGGGTAGGGAAGCTCGCAACAGTCCAAGGGCGTTATTATGCCATGGACCGGGATAGCCGATGGGAACGGACGGAAAAGTCCTATCGTGCGATGGTATATGGCGAGGGTCCGCAATATAACGATCCGATGAAGGCAATCGTCGAATCGTACGAGAAGTCGGTGTTCGACGAGTTCGTAATGCCTACAGTGATAGTGGAAGCTGACGGCTCGCCCGTGGGTTTGGTGGAATCCGGAGACGCAGTTGTCTTTTTCAACTTCCGACCGGACCGCGCCATCCAGCTGTCTCAGGTGTTCACGAACAATGATTTCCGTGGCTTCGAACGCGGCGAGAAGGCTCCCACTAATCTGCATTTTGTCTGTCTGACGCTTTTCAGCGAGTCTGTTGACGGTTATGTCGCGTATAAGCCAAAGAACTTAGACAACACGTTAGGTGAAGTGCTCGTTCAGAATAACTTGAAGCAGCTGCGTATTGCAGAGACGGAGAAGTATCCCCACGTTACTTTCTTTTTCAGCGGCGGCCGCGATGTTGAACTTGAGGGTGAAACCCGTATTCTCATCAATTCACCGAAGGTAGCCACTTACGATCTCAAGCCTGAAATGAGTGCGTATGAAGTCGCGGAGGCGGCAGTGGCTGAAATCGAAGCAGAGCGGCAGGATGTGATTATACTTAACTTTGCCAACCCCGACATGGTAGGCCACTCCGGTCTGCTGGAGCCCACGGTAAAAGCCGTGGAAGCAACAGATGCTTGCCTAGGCAAAGTAGTGGATGCCGTGTTGGCTAAAGGCGGCGTCGCGCTGATCACAGCGGACCACGGTAACGCCGACCTGGTCACCAATGAGGACGGAAGCCGTAATACGGCGCACACGACGAATCCGGTTCCTTTTATTCTCACGTCCAAAAATGTTACACTGAGAAATGACGGAATTTTGGCGGATATTGCTCCGACCATTCTGAAGCTGTTGGCAGTGCCGCAGCCGGAAGAGATGACGGGAACCGCATTGATCTAAGCCTGACGGATGGACCGTTTCTAAGGTCTGTCACCCGGCGAACTTAACAAAAGATGAAGGAGTGTTTGTGTCATGACAATGATTACTAATATCTACGCTCGCGAAGTATTGGATTCCCGCGGTAATCCGACTGTAGAAGTGGAAGTGTTCCTTGAGTCCGGCGCAAAAGGCCGCGGCATTGTGCCTTCAGGCGCATCGACCGGCGCATACGAGGCTGTAGAGCTGCGCGACAATGATAAGTCCCGTTACCTAGGCAAGGGAGTTACCAAAGCCGTAGAGAACGTGAACGATATTATCGCTCCTGAGCTGATCGGGTATGACGCATTGGATCAAGTTGCGATCGACAACAAAATGATCGAGTTGGACGGTACGCCGAACAAAGCCAGACTGGGAGCGAATGCAATTCTGGCGGTTTCCGTAGCGGTTGCCAGCGCGGCCGCCACAGCTCTGGATGTGCCTCTCTATGTTTACTTGGGCGGATTTAATGCGAAGCAGCTGCCGGTTCCTATGATGAACATCATTAATGGCGGCGCGCACGCGGACAACAACGTAGACGTACAGGAGTTCATGATTTTGCCTGTTGGTGCTCCTAGCTTCAAAGAAGCTCTTCGCACCGGTGCCGAGATCTTCCACAGCTTGAAATCCGTATTGAAAGACAAAGGGTTGAACACAGCCGTGGGTGACGAAGGTGGCTTCGCGCCAAACTTGGGCTCCAACGAAGAAGCTATCACAACGATCCTAACTGCGATTGAACGTGCAGGCTACAAGCCAGGAGTTGACGTGTTCCTGGGTATGGACGTGGCTTCCACTGAGTTTTACAAGGATGGCAAATACCACTTGGAAGGCGAAGGGAAGTCCTTCACTTCCGCTGAGTTCGTTGACTTCTTAGCCGGTTGGGTGGAAAAGTATCCTATCATCTCCATCGAAGATGGCTGCTCCGAGGATGATTGGGAGGGCTGGAAGCTGCTCACCGAGAAATTGGGTAACAAAGTGCAGCTGGTTGGCGACGATCTGTTCGTGACAAACACCGTGCGTTTGGCACAAGGTATCGAGGGCAGAATCGCAAACTCGCTTCTGGTTAAGGTGAACCAAATCGGTACGCTGACAGAAACCTTCGACGCAATCCAAATGGCTAATCGTGCAGGCTACACCGCTGTTGTCTCTCACCGTTCCGGAGAGAGCGAAGATGTGACCATCGCGGACATTGCGGTTGCTACTAACGCAGGCCAAATCAAAACCGGTGCGCCGTCCCGCACGGACCGTGTCGCGAAGTACAACCAGCTGCTTCGCATCGAGGACCAACTGGGAGACAGTGCACAGTATCTGGGCAAAAAAGCGTTCTTCAACCTGAGAGACTTTAAATAGCAGCAGTATGTGGTGGGTAAGCCCACTGTAGACTGTTTTCACATGGTGGTGGTAGCCTATACCGCCACCTTTTTATGTCCGGGATATGCAATCGGCCTGCGCCACAGTTACTATGGAGGATGGCCTATGGGCGTTAAGGGAACAGCCAGCTGTTCACGTACTCACGCGCACTGCTGCCGTGCCCAGCTGGCAGAGCTCACATATCCAGTAGGAGGGATCTGAATGAATTGGGTGAAAACTGCATTGTTTCTCATCGGGTCGGCTGTGCTGACCCGATTGATCCCTTTTTCCTCGTTTTTTCGCAGTCTGGATACGATGGTCCATGAATTCGGCCACGCGCTGGTCACGTTGGCGCTGTCAGGACAGGTTATGTATATCGAGCTCTTCGCTAACCATAGCGGTTTGACGTATACGCGGGTAATGAACAACTGGAGCCAGATTCCGATCTCTCTGTCCGGGTACATCACGGCTTCGTTGTTTGCCGTATTTTTATTCAAGCTGCGTGCCCGCGACAAACACCGGTTAGGACTACAGCTTATCACATTGGTGGCGACTATATCGCTGGTTTTATTCGTCCGCAATGAATATGGGATGATGTGGTTGATCGGATTTATTCTGTTGAACATCATTATGTTGGCGCTGATGCCCCGTTGGTTGAGCAGCGGTTACTATCTGCTGCTTGCATTTCTTACGTTAGAGGAATCGGTGTTGGGCCCGATCTCGCTGATTGTTTACGCATGGGAAAATCCTGCCGCTGCCGGTGATGCCACTAATTTGGCGGAGCTTACGGCGATGCCGGCAATTGCTTGGGCGGTTTTGTTCACGTTGTTTGCACTGGGCTGCGCAAAAAGTGCGATCCAGGCATTGTCGGGCGGGAGAAAACGGACGCGCACGCCTAATCCGGCAATGCAATACGACCGGCGCATAGAGTGAACGGTGCATCAGATACAGCACGGCTATTGGTGGGGCGCTTGTCGCGATATTGTTGTGAATCCACTGGCTCGCTTGAGTTTCGCTGCAGCGCAAGCAGACCAATTCTACTAGACCGGTGACTACCCTGCGCCGCAAGCATAGATTGCCAGTAGGAAGGCTTCATGTTATAATATGATTACTGTCTATTTTACGATTTAAGGTCATGGCGGCCTTTGTTTTTACGGGAGATCTTTTGCAGGAGGTGGAAACATGGAAGTTGTTTTGAAAATCATACTAGTGATAGCTTCTCTGGGTTTGATTGCGGTCGTACTACTTCAACAAGGGAAAAGCGCAGGGTTATCCGGTGCCATCTCCGGTGGTGCGGAGCATCTGTTCGGTAAGCAAAAGGCGCGCGGTCTGGAACTATTTTTGGCACGTTTAACTATGGGATTGGCAGTCGCATTCTTCGTTCTTTCGCTTGTGGTTGCTTACTTCGTGCAGCAAACTTAAAAACCTCGAACAATGCAGCAGGGCAATGCAGCTCCTGCTGTTTTTTTGTGCCAGATGGAGGAGGGCGCGGCGGGGTGCGTTGACAGCGGATCAGCCTGTCCGGCACGTTTCCCAGCACGGACAAGCCTGTCCCGCACGTTGCACCAGCACTAGCTTGGTTGGAGAATCCTGGCAATGCATTCCGGTTAACGGCGGCTTGTTGGAGAAGCCGAGTTAGGACCTGGAAGGTGCAGCGGCGTTGAAGCTCGGACAAGCGCGATGGAGCGCCAGTATGCCAACAGATGACCACGCCGCTGCCAGTGAGCAAGCATATCATACTAATAACATCCCTCAGATGTCAGCCAGCCGCTGGCAACGGCGAAGGACCTGGCGAGCCGGTAGACACGGGGTAGAAACTTGCGTTGGCAGAAATAAAGCGTGCAGCAGATAGCACGCCAGTGTTTTCCCAAACCAAAAATGGGTAAAACTATAGATAGGTTGTAAAGAAGGAGGGTGAGATTATGATACAACGCGATGATATATTGGATTTTATGAGAGAAACGGCATATAAACCGATGACATATCAAGAGTTGGAAAAACATTTTCAAATTGACAGCGCTCAGGATTTCAAGGATTTTCTAAAACTGTTGAACACATTAGAAAATGAGGGTCATATTTTAAGAACACGCAACGAGCGTTACGGTGTGCCGGAACGGATGAATTTGCTGCGCGGAAAGCTGCAGGCTCACGCAAAAGGATTTGGGTTTCTTATTCCTGAGGACCGTGACCATCCGGACGTGTACATACACGCCAATGATATGGCTGGAGCCATGAACGGAGACACCATTTTGGTGCGTATTACGGCTAAAAGTGCTGGCGGCGGTAGAATGGAGGGCGAAGTCGTACGTGTTGTGAGTCGCGCGAATAAGGAAATCGTCGGCTTATTTCAGATGAATGAAGGCTACGCTTTTGTGATTCCCGATGACAAGCGCGTCGTGCGGGATGTTTTTGTTCCTAAAGAAGCATTCAATGGAGCAATGGATGGGCACAAAGTGGTCGTCCGTATTGTGACATATCCGGAGGGCCGTGCGGCTGCTGAAGGGGAAGTCATTGAAATTTTGGGGCACAAGAACGATCCGGGTGTGGATATCATCTCCATTATACGTAAACACCAACTGCCGGAGTCTTTCCCCGAAGAAGTCTTGGAGGAAGCACAGGCGGTCCCTGAGACCATTTCGGCAGCTGACTTGGTTGGCCGTCGGGATTTGCGGAAAAAACGCATTGTCACTATTGACGGTGAGGATGCAAAGGATTTGGACGATGCTGTAAATGTGGAACGGCTCGAGAACGGCAATTACCTGTTGGGCGTGCACATTGCCGATGTGAGTTATTATGTGACGGAAGGTTCGGCGTTGGACCGTGAGGCATATAACCGCGGGTGCAGCGCGTATTTAGTCGACCGGGTGATTCCTATGCTTCCGCACCGACTGTCCAACGGCATCTGCTCTTTGAATCCACGGGTGGATCGGCTGACCATGTCCTGTGAGATGGAGTTCGACCAGAACGCTAACGTGGTGCGTCACGATGTTTTCACAAGTGTAATCAACACCACTGAGCGCATGACCTATAACAACGTTCGTAAGCTTTTATCAGATGAGGCGGAGCCGGAGTTGCTGGAGCGCTATGAGCATCTAATGGATGATTTCCGTGCGATGAAGGAGCTTGCAATGAAGCTGCGCGGGCGCAGAATGAAGCGCGGTGCGATTGACTTTGACTTTCAGGAAGCCAAAATTTTGGTGGATGAAAGCGGCAAGCCCACGGGCATTGTGAAAAGGGAGCGCTCCAGCGCGGAGCAAATCATCGAGGAGTTCATGTTGGTCGCAAACGAGACGGTCGCTGAGCATTTTCATTGGCTGAAAGTGCCGTTCTTGTATCGCGTTCATGAGGATCCTGATTCTGAAAAGCTGATGCACTTCATGGAATTCATCACTAATTTCGGTTATGTGGTGCGCGGCAAAGGGAACACCGTTCATCCAAGGGCGCTGCAGACGCTATTGGACGAGATCAAGGGCACGAAGGAAGAAACCGTCATCAGTACGGTGATGCTTCGTTCCATGAAACAGGCGAAATATGACGCGCAAAATACGGGACATTTTGGACTCGCGGCGGAATTTTATTCTCATTTTACATCTCCGATACGCCGTTATCCGGATTTGATCATACATCGCGTAATACGTGAAGTGTTGGAAAAAGGGTTAATGCACGACGAGAAACGACACGAATATCTGTCCGCGCGAATGGATGACATTGCTAAACAATCGTCTGAGCGCGAGCGTGTGGCCGTTGATGCGGAGCGGGAAACCGAGGCTTTGAAAAAGGCGGAGTTCATGCAGGATAAGGTCGGCGAGGAATTTGACGGCATCATCAGCAGTGTCACGAGCTTCGGTATCTTCGTAGAATTGGATAATACGGTGGAAGGCCTGATTCGCTTAAGTGATATGCATGACGATTATTATCATTATCATGAGGCGCAGCATGCTTTGATCGGGGAGCGCACATCGAGAATTTATCGCTTGGGCGATGAAGTGAAGGTACGTGTAGCCCGCGTTAGCACGGAGGAGCACACGATTGATTTTGAGCTCGTGGATATGAAACCACGGCGGCAGAAGGTAAGCTTGGTGGACGCGCTGGGTGCAGTGCGCCGCGGGAAAAAGGGCGGCCGCGGAGCGCGGGGTCAGCGGGAGCGGACCGCAACAGCGGGCGGACGGCGCGGTGCAGCCGGTGCTGCCGGCCGTGCTGTGGCAGGCGCCAAGACCGCAGCCGGCGCCAAGAGCGCGGCCGGAGCCAAACGCGCCGCCGCCGGCACGGCGAGCCGGGCCGGAGCGCGTAAGGGCGCGGCGGCAACCGGAGCCGGAGCCGCGAGGGGCACCGGCGTCGAGGCCGCCAAGGCGCGCGGGCTTGAAGCGGGCGCCGCAACAGGTGCACGCGCAGGCGCCGGAGGACGGCGGCGCAAGAAGAAGCTGGCGAAAAAGTAACGCCAGCGCTTGCTTCGAAGGGATGGAGTTGGTAAAATAAACTCCAGTCCCTTTTTCGGGTGTTATGGGGAAGGAGTGACGGTTGCATGAGTAAGAAAGCCGACGGCAAAGTTCTTGCGCAGAACAAGAAGGCTTCACACGACTATTTTATCGAAGACACCTATGAATGCGGCTTGGTATTAACGGGCACGGAGATTAAATCTTTGCGTCTCGGT
Source organism: Paenibacillus xerothermodurans (assembly GCF_002220865.2). Taxonomy (GTDB): domain Bacteria; phylum Bacillota; class Bacilli; order Paenibacillales; family NBRC-103111; genus Paenibacillus_S; species Paenibacillus_S xerothermodurans. Next base: position 39,893 of record NZ_NHRJ02000018.1, read on the forward strand.
CGCGCAAATATCGGTGATGCATTCGCAACCATCCGCAACGGGGAAGCGTTCGTGCATAACATTCATATCAGTCCGTTCGAACAGGGAAACCGTTTTAATCCCACAGATCCCACACGCGCACGCAAGCTGCTGCTGAAGAAGGCGGAAATTCGCAAGCTGCTTGGCCTAGCCAAGCAGGAAGGTTACACGCTGGTGCCGCTAAAGATTTATGTGCGTAACGGCTTTGCCAAGCTGCTTTTGGGCTTAGGCAAAGGGAAAAAGCAATATGACAAGCGCGCAACGGCAGCCAAACGCGATGCTCAGCGGGATATTCAACGGGCAATGCGCGAAAAGCAAAAGATCGCCAGGTAGGTTACACCAGATGTGCCACACGGTGGCGGCGCTTCCATGAACTAACCCTGCAATTAGTGCGGAAGTATGCTATACTGAAAGGGCATCAAGGATAAACTTTTTTTCATAACCTTTTGTTTTATAGAGCTTCCCGACTAGCCACCGGGAGCTCTTCTATGCGGGGACGTTCTTGGATTCGACGGGGATAGTTCGAGCATGGGTAGCGGGTAGTGGGGACGCGACCACTTCATCAACGCTAAAGCCTATTAAATGGCAAACAACAACAATCTTACGCTTTCGCAGCTTAATAACCTGTGAGCGTGCTTCTACCTTCCATCGCCCATGTGGCGGGATAGGGGCTCAACTTTAGTGGGATACGCTGTCTAGTCTCCGCCTGGGGCTAGCTGAAGAAGACAATCAGGCTGACCCAACGCACAGCCGGTTACGGGGCGATGCTCGGGTGACATCAAAACTGTGACTACACTCGTAGAAGCCTATGTGGCGTTATCTTCGGACAGGGGTTCGACTCCCCTCGTCTCCATAAAAAATGAGAAAGCACTGACCTAACGGTCGGTGCTTTTTGATAATAGTAATACCGAAGGTTATCTATTTCATAGATTGCATGGGATAAGATACAATATAATCATATCGATTGAGGAAAGCAAAGGGGAGTGTCAATGGATTTCGCAAAAAGGTTAGACGAATTGAACGTCGGACATGCGATAAAAGGTGAGGTTTTAACCAAGCTGAAGGATATCCTTCCCGTCCTTACAAAGGCACGGTTGAGCTTTCTTGCTGCTAATTATCAGCTGCCTGGACGCTCGAAGATGAAGAAGCTGGAGCTTGCAGATGCGTTGTACCAACACTTGACGGATGTCAATGTGCTACGAAATGCCATACTTCTTGCAGAATCAGAAGAGTGGGAAATAGTACATAGGCTTCTAAAAGCACCTTATGTCCAAGATAACACTATATTTCCGGGAATGTATTTATTTTTGATGGATAAAGGCTTAGTGTACTCTTTTTATAAAGAAGCGAACCTTTTCATCTTAATCCCTGAGGAGATCAAGGAAGCATATGGTAAGTTGCCTCTGAAGGCTTTCCGTGAAGAACGTGATCGTTTACAGCTAATTCTTCAATATATCAATGCGTCGGCCAATTTATACGGAATCTGTCCATTGGCCAAGGTTATCGAAATTTTCAATATACAAAATGAGCGTCCATTAACTGAAGCCGAGCTATACGGGGCGTACACGAAGATTACAAGCAGGGCTCGAACGTGGTATTTTGAACGCGGAAATGTAATCAATGATTATTTCGGTTACGAAGCTGAGGATGAAATGGAGTTGCTTTTGGAGCAAGTTAAGGACAAACCTTACTATATTCCAGACAAGCAAGAGCTGCTAAAATATGCGGATTCAGGTTATTTTGAAAAGACTCCTCAGTTGAATAGATTGCAAGAATATGTTTCGCAGCATTTATGCAAGGATGAAACGCTTGTAGATGATCTCGTGGATGATATTCAACTTGCTTGCTCTATGGAAGACTCTTTAGATGCAATCATCTATGAATTTCAACGAAGGAGTATTAGCTTCACAAAAAGAGAGCAATTGCAGGCAATTTTACCGTTGATTATGGATGTTTATAATCACACCCGGATTTGGTCTAATCGTGGACATACACCTGCCGAACTAGGCTCGGGCTTCAGTCAGTCAAAAAACAAAAACAACGTTATATATCTTGGCCAGCAAGCAGTGTCTTCCAAAGTTGGCAGGAATGACCCCTGCCCTTGCGGGAGCGGTAAGAAGTATAAGAAATGCTGTGGCTAGGTGGCGCGAGCAGGTCAGGTGAGATCAAAACTGTAACCACACTCGTAGACGTTTATGTGGCGTTATCTTGGGACAGGGGTTCAACTCCCCTCGTGTCCATACAGGCACAGGCACAAAAGCCACCGAACCAACTGGGCCAGTGACTTTCATTCTGCTGAATTAAAGGAAGTCACCGCTAGTTTTTCACGAGCTTGCTCAACGATAACTCAGACGGAACGTCTGTTATTTTTGCGCGTGGCTTCACTGCACCTTCACATTCACCGTTGCTACCGCGTTGTAGCCGTATCCTTTGGTATTCCAATGTGCTTCGAGGGGCTGTGCGTTGCCAGCTGAGTCGAGCGCTCTGGACATAATCTTATAGACTCCTGTTTGTGTGGCATGCCAAGCGTATGACCAAACAGACCATCCATAAGGATGCTCAGGCGTTGATTGCAGGCTCGCCGTGTGCCATGAATGCCCACCATTCACACTGATCTCTGCGGCGGTGACTGCCCCAATGCCTGACCAAGCGAGCCCGTGAATTCGATGCACTCCAGTGTTCACTCTGCCCCAATCCAGAGGATACTGAATAATAGAATTAACTCTCATGTGTGTGACCGGCGTGCCGCTATCGCTTTCTTCATCGGGGTAGTACACGTAATCCACTGTTTGAAAAGGCCCTTGGAACGTGTGATCGATCACGGTGATCTTTTGCAGCCACTTGACTGACGCCATCGCATACCATTGCGGCACAATGAGCCGCAGCGGATACCCATGCTTGTAAGGAATCGGTTTTCCGTTATATGCGTAAGCGATAATCGTGTCTGGGTGAAGGGCCTTTTCCAGCGGAAGGCTTCTGGCGTACAGAAAATGTCCTTTCATATTCGTGCGCGTGCCGAAATCATAGCCATCGAAAACCACTTCGACAGCAGTTTTTTTCACGCCTGTGAACGCCAGTAAACTTCTCAAAGGCACCCCTTGCCAGACACCTTCGCTGATCGCCCCCTCTTTCCACTGCTCGCCGAACACTTTGGGCTCGAAATACGATCGTTTGTTGCCGGCGCATTCCAGAACCACCTGTAATGTTTTTGCAGGCAGACTGAGCAGGTCATGATATTGGAAAACGGCTGGCTGATGCACCTCTCCGACAACGGGGAGAGCAAAGGCTTTTTTAGATACATATTGATAGGCAAAATGATTTCGACGGTACATCAAATGGTCAGGCGTGATATGGTTTTTTATAAAATGCACAGGGGACTCTTGATTTTCGGGGACAAGGCTTCTCGTGGTAAGAGAGGGCGAAGGAGAAAACAGAGCCTGCTTCAATCGACACCACCACCGTATTTAAAATGTAAAATAAATCGTTTCACATTTATCAATATGTGATTCTTAGCGGCTGAATGCCACGTGGATGTAGAACTGCGGTGCAGAGAACAGGGGGGCAGCCTTCCATCGCTGACAAAATAAGAGGATCGGGGAGGATGTTTCCGAATACCCGGCGCTCAGTGAGGCTGATTCAAGCTCAGCCCAATTTATCTCAACCAAGGCAGCCAGAGACGGTTTTCCAATGCAAATTGTGTTCTGCTATACTTATAAAAGACCGATGGGGAATGACGTACAGGGAGATGACTGAATGAATTACACGGAAATGCTAGGACGTCGAAGTGAAATTTTGCAACGCCACATTGGGAATTTGATCAACAAAGAGAATCAGTTTGGATTGACGAAGCAGGAAAACAATTTTTTTCAAGCTATGGTGAAAGAGTATCATCGCAATAAATATGAGCTGCAAGCCAGCAGAAAACAATCTTAAATGCACTCATGCCAGAGTATTCGAACAGGGTTCGACCACAGGGTCGGACTCTTTTTTTTCATATCGGCGCGGAGGCATCCTTGCCGGCTCTTTCTAAGTCTAAGTGGCAAAGGCAACTTCTTAAATCATGTCAACAGCGCCATAGACAAAATCGGCTTTTCATTTGGTTGTTATAACGCACGGTTTGTTTTAGGATGAACTCAAGGGCTGCTAGTCACAGTCCGAATAAAGAAAGCGATTTTATGCAGGGGAGGGAACCCACATGGAACAAGTTCAAAGCAATTCTGCACCCGGGGGTATTCGTGTTGGGGTTCAAAAGTTTGGCCGGTTCCTCAGCGGTATGGTGATGCCGAATATCGGCGCGTTTATCGCATGGGGGATTGTGACGGCACTGTTCATCCCTACAGGACGGCTGCCAAATGAACATTTAGCCAGATTGGTCGAACCGACCATAACATATTTGCTTCCGTTATTGATCGCGTACACCGGCGGTACGATGGTGCACAAACAGCGCGGTGGGGTAATAGGCGCTTTGATGACGATAGGCATTATCGTCGGTACCGACATCCCCATGTTCATGGGAGCGATGATTTGCGGGCCTTTGGCCGCATGGGTTTTGAAGCAATTTGACAAATCGATTGAAGGCAAAGTGAAATCCGGCTTTGAAATGCTGGTAAATAACTTCTCATTGGGTATCATAGGTGCCATACTCACTGTAATCTCTTATGTCGGTGTTGGTCCCATCATTCAGCAGCTCACCAGATGGTTGTCAGCTGGAGTAGAGTTCATGGTAAGCCACAACCTGATTCCGCTGGCCAACATTATCATTGAACCGGCTAAGATTTTGTTCCTGAACAACGCGATCAACCATGGAGTGCTAAGTCCGATCGCATTGGACCAAGCGTCAAGAACGGGCCATTCCATCCTGTTCATGATGGAATCCAATCCAGGTCCGGGCCTTGGCATCCTGCTCGCTTACATCATCTTAGGGCGCGGCACAGCGAAGCAGTCCGCTCCGGGCGCAGCAATCATTCACTTTTTCGGCGGTATTCACGAAATATACTTCCCGTACATCCTGATGAATCCGCGTTTGATCCTTGCTGCAATTGCAGGTGGAGTGGCCGGTACCTTCACGTTTGCGTTGTTTGGAGCGGGCTTGGTAGCGCCGCCATCTCCGGGCAGTATCTTCGCTTACGCTGCTATGGCGCCGCGAGGCGGGCTGCTTGCAGCATTTAGCGGTGTCGCAGTAGCAACTGTCGCATCGTTTGTTGTGGCTGCGGTCCTTCTCAAGACAACTAAAAAGGGCGCGGAAGATGAAGCAGATCTGGAGCAGGCTTCTGCCAAAATGAAAGAGATGAAAGCAGCAGGCGGTGCTACCGCGACGAAGGAAGCGGCGGCCACAGCGGAAGTGCAAGCTGCTGGTACGAATGCCACGGAAGTGGGTAAAGGAAAAGCGGAGGTACGCAAAATTGTGTTCTCCTGTGACGCGGGTATGGGCTCAAGTGCTATGGGAGCGTCCATCCTACGTAAGAAAATGAAAGCTGCAGGCTCCGACATTACGGTTATTAATACGGCGATAAGCGAAATTCCGAGCGATGCGGACATTGTCATCACCCATAAATCACTGACCGACCGGGCGAAGCTTCAAGCACCGAAGGCAGAGCATATCTCCATAGATAACTTCTTGAAGAGTCCGGAGTATGACACATTAGTAGAACGACTCACTTAAAATCGACCTCACAGCTAAAGGCTGCTGACGCCGGCGTCTATCGCCGGCGTTGGGGCCATTCTAATGTTATAGGCAGGTTATGTGTATGAATGCATCTAACAGGACACGCCAAATATTGGAGTTGTTGCTTAGGAGCGATCGGGAATTGACTGCCGCTGAGATCGCATCGGAACTACGGGTAAGCGCTAGAACGGTGCATCGTGAATTGCCGGCGGTCGAAGTACTGTTGAGTACACAAGGTATTGAGCTGCAGAAAAAAGCGGGCTTGGGCATCCGGCTCGCCGGGGACGAGGTCGCGTTGGAGACGCTGCGCCGAATTGTCGCCACTTCGGAAGACGTTGAGTTTTCGCCTGACGAGAGACAGTTGTACCTGCTATGCAGACTGTTAGACAATGACGAGCCGCTAAAGCTTTTCACGCTGGCTCACGACTTCAAGGTGACCGTGTCCACCGTGAGCGGTGATTTGGATGAACTTACTCAGTGGTTGCAAAAATTCGGCATATCCTTGATTCGGCGAAGAGGATACGGCGTTCAGCTGTCCGGCGAGGAGGCCGATCTGCGTGACAGCATTCGGCGGCTGATCAAACTTAGGTTAGATGATACTGAGCTTATCACAGCCCGGGATGAAGACACCATGCATCCGCTGGACCGCCAGTTGTTCGAGCTCGCGGGCAAGGCGCATATGGCTGCTGTGGAGGACGTTCTATGGCGTTGGGAGGAACATTGGACCGGTCGATTGAGTGAGTCCGCTTATACCGACTTGCTGATCCGGCTTTCCATCGCGCTGGCCCGGATCCGGGCAGGAAAGACCGTGTCGGCGGACCTCGGGCTGTTGCGAGGTGGCAGTGAGACGCCGCGCACTGCGGCTGAACCAGCTGCGGGTGGGGCGCGCCAGAGGATCGGCGGTGACGATGACAGCAGTCGGGACGAGCAGCCCGCACGACGGCTGGCGGATATGTTGTCCGAGCGTTTGCACCTCAACTTCTCTGCAGCGGAGACGGGTTATCTTGCACGGCTTCTTAGCGCGGCCAGGGCCAACGATCTGTCCGCTCTGCCAGGCGATGATCTGGCATTGGCGGACACGGTCCGTGCGCTAATACGGAAGGTGCAAAGCACAACGGGAGTGGACTATAGCGAAGACCGCTCCCTACGCGAGGGTTTGTTCCAACACATGAAGGAAGCCTTAAGGCGGTTGGCAGACGGGCTGATCATCCGTAATCCGCTGTTGGATCAGATCAAAAAGGATTACGTCAGCCTGTTCGCCGCGGTTCGGGAGGCGGTGAATCGTGAACTACCGGATGTGGATGTGCCGGATGAGGAAATCGGGTTTCTCGTTATGCATTTTGGCGCGTCGTTGGAGAGGCTCAAGCAGCTGCGCCGCGATGTGCGAGCCATTCTTGTATGTACGAGCGGAATCGGCTCCTCAAAGATGCTGCAAATGCGGCTCAGTAAAGAACTGCCGCGGATTGAGATCGTGGATCGCGTTTCTTGGTACGAAGCTGTCAGGATACCGGCAAATAACTACGATCTGATTATATCGACAGTGGATTTGCCCATCGATTCCACGCAATATGTCAAAGTTAGTCCGCTTTTGACACAACCCGAAACCGAAAGGGTGCGGTCATTCATAAGAGAGCGCGTGGACCGCAGCCGCCCTGCTGCAGCCAGCACGACCGACAAGGGGCCGGCACCGCCCGCCTTCACGAGCTTGCTCAGTCTCAAGACGACACTCGATGAGATTGTGAATCTGATAGAGCAATTCGAGGTCGTCCAGCTTAGGGAGCGTGGCGGTGAACTGCCGGTTATATTGCAGGAAGCCTGCCAGCACGAGTCTCACAGGGGTACTCTCTCAGACGCAACTTCTGTCACTGAACGGCTGTTGACACGCGAGCAAAACGGCAGCCAGCTGCTTCCGGGCACGGATCTTGCCTTGTTTCATGCTCGCAGTCCGGAAGTGAGACGCCCGAGCCTCGTTTTATACCAGCTGGCGGAACCCGTGGAAGTCGGCACGGAGCCGTCCGCTCAATTAAGTCAATTTCTGCTGATGCTGGCCCCTGAGCGATTACCAAGAGAAATTCTCGAGGTACTTAGCGAAGTGAGCGGCATGCTGTTGGACGCTGAGATGATCTCGTTGCTTGAGGCTGGCGATGAATCTGCAATTCGCAATTACTTGACGCTAAATTTGAAAACATTTTTCCTTAATAAGACAGAAAGTGAGTGAGAACACGATGAGTATACTTTCCACAGACAAAGTGAAATTGAATGCAAACGTGAAGGATAAACACGAGGCGATTCGTATGGCGGGCCAGTTGTTGGTAGACGCAGGACATGCAGAACCAAGTTACATTGAGAGCATGATCGAGCGTGAAAACTCTCTTTCCACGTACATGGGCGGAGGCCTTGCAATACCGCACGGCACCAGCGAATCCAAGGGAACGATTAAATCAACCGGACTTTCTATCGTACAGCTGCCACAAGGCGTAGATTTCGGGGAGGGCAATGTAGCCCATCTGGTTATCGGGATCGCAGCGGTCGGAGACGACCACTTGGATATCCTGACGAACGTAGCTATGGTTTGCTCGGATGATGACAGCCTGGAGCGGATTTTGAAAGCTTCGACTCCGGAAGAAATGATCGAAATATTCAAAAGCGGGATGGAAGAACAATGAAGGCTGTACATTTCGGAGCGGGAAACATTGGCAGAGGTTTTATCGGGTTGCTGCTTTCACAATCCGGCTATGACGTTATTTTCTCCGACGTGAACCAGACGCTGGTCGGCGCGTTGCGTGAACGCGGTGAGTACACGGTCACCTTGGCAGGTGACGACCAGGAACAGCTGCACGTGACCGGCGTAACCGCCATCGATGGAACAGATGGTGACGCCGTGGCTGCCGCTGTTGCTGAGGCCGATTTGGTTACAACGGCTGTCGGCGTGAACATTTTGAAGCATATCGCAGCTGGCATAGCACGGGGTATTGAACGCCGTCTAGCCGCTGGTGCTGAACCGCTTCATATCATCGCCTGCGAGAACGCCATAGGCGGCAGCAGTCAGTTGAAGGAGCATGTTTACGCTCATCTGGGCGAGGAAGCTAAGGCGAAAGCTGCTGGTATCATCGCTTTTCCTAATGCGGCGGTAGACCGAATTGTCCCGATCCAGCACAATGATGATCCGCTTGCAGTTACCGTAGAGCCGTTTTATGAGTGGGTAGTAGACGCATCTGCCATGCTGGAAGGCTACAAACCGGTGCAGGGTGTGCATTATGTGAATGATCTGACTCCCTACATTGAGCGGAAGCTGTTTACCGTGAACACCGGACATTGCGCGGCCGCTTACATTGGCAGCTCACGGGGATACGGCACCATTCAACAGGCGATGGCTGATGACAGCATTGTGGATGACGTAAAGGCGACTTTGAACGAAACCGGAGCTGTACTCGTGGGGCGTTATGGTTTTGACCCGGACGAGCATAGCAGGTATATTGCAAAAATCATCGGCCGTTTCCGCAATCCTCATCTAACTGATGAAGTGGCACGTGTTGGCAGGTCGCCAATCCGCAAACTGTCACCAAATGACCGGCTTGTGAAGCCGGCTTTGCAAGCACATGATATGGGCATCGAACCGAAACATTTGGCTAAGGTGATGGCGGCGGCGCTTCATTTTGCTAACCCGGACGATCCGGAAGCTGTCGAACTGCAGCAGTCGATTATAGAAAAAGGAGTCGGGCGGACAGTGACGGAGTACACCTCCATTGCCGACGGACACCCGGTGCATCGTCTCATTTTGGATTATTATGCAGGCATGACTGCCCCGCGCAGTTAAACAACTCAGCGCACAGAGAGGAGAGAACAACATGGCTAACACATTCACTGGTGTCGCTGCATCTCCCGGCATTGCCATTGCGAGAGCTTTCCGGTTTGCCAACGTGGAGTATACCCCGGAAAGACAGATTATTGCCGACGCCGAAGCGGAAACGGCCCGGTTTCGTTCGGCGATTGAAACAGCTAAAAATGAGATCGAAGAAATACGTCAGCTGACGGAGCAAAGATTGGGCGCACAGAAGGCTGAAATTTTTGAAGCGCATCTATTTCTGCTGGAAGACCCGGATCTTGTCGATGCGGTAGTAGATAAAATCTCTGATGAGAAAGTAAACGCGGAGTACGCATTGCGTGAAGTGACAGCTGCGGTGGTCGAAATGCTGCTCGAGCTCGACAACGAGATGGTTCGTGAACGGGCCGCGGATGTCAAAGACGTATCCGGACGGGTGATGAGTCACCTGACAGGGAAACCATACGCGACGCTATCCGGCATTTCCGAGGAAACGATCATCTTCGCGGAGGACCTGACTCCTTCGGATACCGCGCAGCTCGATCTCAATTATATTCGTGGCTTCGTAACTGAAATCGGCAGCCGCACGTCACACTCTGCTATCATGGCCCGTTCGCTGGAGATCCCCGCGATAGTGGGTGCTGGAACGATGTTAGCCTCGGTGCCGGACGGAGCCTTGGTGATTCTTGATGCAGCGGAAGGCAAAGTGCTAGTGGATCCTTCGGAGCAGGTGTTGGCGGAGTACCGCGAAAAGAAGGCTCGCTACGACGAGCGCAGAGAGCAGTTGAAGCGGTTGGCGGTGCAGCCTTCGTTGACCGCGGACGGCGAGCATTTGGAGCTTGCCGCGAACATCGGCAGCGTGGAGGACCTTGCAAAGGTACTGGAAAACGGTGCGGACGGTATAGGCCTGTTCCGAACGGAGTTTCTGTACATGGGGCGGAGCTCGTTCCCGACAGAAGAAGAGCAGTACCGTATTTATAAGCATGTGCTTGAAAAATTAAATGGCAAACGTGTCGTAATCCGCACATTGGATATCGGCGGTGATAAGGAGCTGCCTTATCTGGAGCTGCCAAAGGAGAGCAATCCGTTCCTCGGGCTGCGTGCGCTGCGGTTGTGTCTGCAGCGTGAGGATCTGTTCCGTACGCAGCTGCGCGCGTTGCTCAGGGCCAGTACAGCGGGTAAACTTAACATCATGTTCCCGATGATCGCGGTGCTGAGCGAATTGCGTGAAGCGAAGCGAATCCTCGCGGAGGAACGGGAGAAGCTGCAGCAGGAAGGCATCCCGGTGTCCGATTCCATCGAAGTGGGCATGATGATCGAAATTCCTGCGGCGGCGCTCAGCGCGGATCATTTTGCCAAGGAAGTGGATTTCTTCAGTATCGGTACTAACGATCTCATCCAATATACGATGGCGGCGGACCGCATGAATGAATCCGTGGCTTACTTATATCAGCCGTATAATCCTTCCATACTCAGGCTCGTCCACATGGTCATCAAAGCTGGGCAGAGGGCAGGCATATGGACCGGTATGTGCGGTGAAATGGCGGGCGACCAAACGGCTATTCCATTGCTGCTTGGCATGGGACTGCACGAATTCAGCATGAGTGCCGGTTCCGTACTGCCCGCACGCGAGCTTGTGTCCCGTCTGTCCAGAAAAGAATGGGCCGAACTGGCGGAAGAAGCGTTAGCTATGGGCACTCAGGAAGAAGTTAAACAATTCGTGGAACAAAGGAGTACGACATAAAATGCTATCAGAAACTTTCACTGTCATTCATCCATCAGGTTTTCATGCGCGTCCTACTAAGCTGTTCGTCCATGCTGCGACGCAGTTCCCTTGCAAAGTCAGCCTGATCAAAGGCACGAAAAAAATCAACGGCAAAAGCTCGCTCGGCGTACTGGCCCTTGGTTTGGCAAAAGGCGACGAAGTAACGCTTGAAGTCGATGGAGAGCGTGAAGACGAAGCACTGCGTGAGCTGGGCGCCATGCTGACGCAGATCTTTGAAGAGTAGGCACTCAGGGTGTGTTTGGCGCTATGGCGACGCGGATCCACAAGGAGTAGGCATCCAACTGGGCGTCATGCTGACACAGCTACTCACGAGTAGGCATTCGGTGCAGTTGGCGCCACATGCACGTGAGTGGAAACAAAACACCCCCGGCGGGTCCTCTCCTGCCGGGGGTGTTTCGCGTGTCGTCAGCGCTCTTGCACACCGCGTGTCAGCGCCCAACGACTAGAAAGGAGTCCCCCATGAGCAGAGGGGAACTCCCGCTTTGCATACGTATTTGGCTGCTATTACTCTTCCCGCTTGGGCGCTAATTCAACGGCCTGGCGCAGGGCTTCCTTCATGCTCTGCTCGTCCGCGATGCCTTTACCGGCGATGTCGAAGGCGGTGCCGTGGTCGACGCTGGTGCGGATGATGGGCAAGCCCACAGTGATATTGACTCCGGCTTCCAGACCAAGCACTTTGATCGGTCCGTGGCCTTGGTCATGGTACATAGCGACCACGATGTCGAAATCGCCGCGCGTTGCACGGAAGAACAATGTATCGGCAGGCAGGGGGCCCACCGCTTGAATGCCCTCTGCTTGAGCCTGCTCCACAGCAGGTACGATTTTTTCCTCTTCTTCTCCATAACCAAACAGTCCGTTTTCACCTGCGTGCGGATTAATTCCGCACACGGCAATTTTAGGGGACTCGAAGCCCGCTTTTTGCAGCGTTTCGTGGGCCATACGTATCACTTTATACACACGTTCCGGATTGATCATTTTTACGGCATCAAGAATACCGACATGAGTCGTAACATGAATCACCTTTAACTTCGGTGCGGAAAGCATCATGGAAAAGTCCTTGGTTCCCGTCAAATCAGCCAAAATTTCCGTATGCCCCGGATAAATATGACCGCCTTTGTGCAATGCTTCCTTATTCAGCGGAGCGGTGCAAATCGCATCGATTTCGCCCACGTTGGCAAGCTCGATTGCTTTCTTCAGGTAGCTGAATGCCGCATGGCCGGCTTCAGCCGAAACCTGCCCGATCGGCAGATCGGCAGGAACTAAATTTAAATCCAGACAGTCTACGGTACCATGTTGAAACTGAGCTTCCTGTACCGACGCAATGTTGTGCACGCGCAGTCCGGTCTGGACGACACGCTCGGCTCTCTCCAATATTTTGCTATCCCCGATGACAAAAGGTCTGCAGGACTGATACACGTCAGTGTCCCGCAAGGATTTCATAATGATTTCAGGGCCCACACCTGCGGCGTCTCCCATGGTAATGCCTACGATTGGTCTATTCATTCGAAGATTCTCCCTTCAAAACATGTTGAGCATGAAGCAGGCTTTGTTCATTGCCGAATGCCCCGGCTTTTGTTACCACCCACAAAGGCATTTTGCCAATAAGCTTCCCGAGTGGGATGCCTGGCTCTATTTCTTCGAGCAGTTGAATGCCGGTTACTCCCAGATGTCTGCAAACTGCTTTTGCCGTGTCGCCGCCGGTCAATATGACTCCTTGCAATTGTACCTGTTGCACGATGCTGGAAGCAATTTCGCCCAGCGTATTCGCGATACGATTCGACACCTCGGTATCATCCAAGCCCCTGTCAGCGCCTGCGGACTTAGACAATTGAACTTGCTCCGGGGAGGAGCTGGCATACAGTGATACGTCCGATCCCCGTGAGAGTGCCTTCAGCAGCACTGCTTGACAGCGTGCAATCTCTTGCAGGCGGCCTTCCTCCGTCGAGATCATTCGAACCGCGTCTAACTCCACGGCCGTTACATTGGAATTCAAGTTAAAAGCGGCAACCTGACTTCGTGTTACTTTTGAAATACTTCCGGCAGCGAGAAGTACCGGCTTCCCGGATAAAGTCATCTCATGCCGAGTATCGCTTCGTGATGGCAAAGATAGCGCCTTGGGAAGATAATCTGCAATTCCTGCCGAGCCCGCCCAAAGTATCTTGTAATCGCTTGTGGCCATCATTTCGGCAATCTGACGCATATCGTCCTCGGTCACCGCATCGAATACAATCAGCTCAATTTGCTCCTTCAGCAGTGCATTAATTCGGGCAAAAACCGCCTCGGGGCCGGAATGAAGCTGATCTAAAGCAATCAGCCCGACCTTCCGCCGTGACTGGGAGGCGAACAGGTCTACCAGATTCGATTGTTTCACTGGGCATTTCGGATCTTGCGCAATCTCCGTTTGATGGATGGGCAGCCCGTTCAAGGAATGAACGCCGTGCAGGGTGGTGCGGCCGATTTTGGGAAAAGCCGGTGCCACCACTGCGAAATCAAATGGAATTTCATCCATGACAGCATCAATCTCAGCCCCCAAATTACCGCGTAAAGTAGAATCCATCTTTTTGTAGAAATGCTGGAAACCGGCTCTATACACTTGACTCGCGGTATCCCTAACCCTGCGGTAAGCATCCTGCGGGGCATCAGCGCGGCTGTCCGTATCCACCACCACAGCGTCTATGTCTCCGGTCTCGGCAGCGAAATAACTCAAGTCAAATATCACCTGGGTAGCCAGGCACTTTCTAGCAAATTGTACGCCCGAGTCGGAAGCCCCGGTCAAGTCATCTGCAATGATCGCGATGTGATTCATCTGTTGGTTACCTCCGTGTCATTTATTCGCTCGAAGGACTACAAAGGTCCCGGAGTCTGTTCCGGGACGGGTGGTGAATTCTACTTATACAATTTGGCTTTTGACGCCGATTCTTTTAGCCCACCAAGCCGTGACAATCGGCACTAGGATTGATGTTACGATTACACAAGAAGCTACTAAGGCTGTCGCGGATGGTACTAGGGGAGCGTAGGCTGCGTTGGCGGCAGCGACCGCAGCAGGCACGCCGACTGCGTTACCCGCGGTGGACGCCGCAGACAAACCGGCGATACCATTGCCACCGATCAAGCGGTCGATCAATAGGAGAGACAAGCCTGTGATCAGAACTACCGATGCTCCGAGCAATACGCCTAGAAAGCCAGCCTTCCACACGTTTTGCAGGTTAAGTCCGGCACCCAACGCGAAAGCGAAGAAAGGAACTAGAACTGGAACCGCTTTAGCAAGAAACTCACGCATGTCCTTGTCAAGGTTACCGAGGATCATTCCAACGATAAGTGGCAGCACTGCGCCTACGAAGGTTTGCCATGGGAACGCTGCCAATCCAGCCACGCCAAGAGTAATCATGGTGAAGAACGGCCCGGATTCCAAACTCATAACAGAATAAGCTCCGACATCTTCCTTTTTACCGAATTGACCCATCAGAGCCATGTACAGTCCGCCGTTGGTGTCATTCATCGCTGCCACAATCGCGAGCACGGAGATGCCCGCGAAAAAGCCGCTGCTAATCATGCCGTTACCGAGAAATTGCGCAGCAATAAAACCGATGCCCATCGCCGTCAAGATTTTCGTGCCCAGCAGGGTGCCCCCCTTTTTCAGAATGTAAGGGGTTGCCTTGAAGTTAATCGTTGCCCCCATACATACATAAAAGACTGCCAATATCGGTAATGCTCCCGTCATAAGGGCACCTGTGAATGAACCGAATGTTTTTCCCATGTCAGGAAATAAGGTGGTGATTATGGCTCCCAAGAGCAGCGGCACGATCATCATGCCGCCAGGAATTCGTTCGATCGATGCTTTGATTCTCATAGCGGATCCCTCCTAGCGGTATTAAGCGGTTCCATGTTAATAATTGTTATAAATTGCAACAGTGGTTTACAATGAAACCGCTTATACGCCTATTATAATGGAGCGGTGAGTGGGTCCACAATACTACATATGTTTAATTTTGCAACATATTTTTTAGTTTTCGCCACAATGTAGACCTGTTTATGCCCAATCTTTTGGCAGTTTTCGACTGATTCATCCCTTCATTCTGCAAAATTTCCAACAAAACCCGACGTTCTATTTGGTCCCATGTACCTGATAGATTAATTACGGAATTATGGTTGGATGCTTCCATTTGCAACGTGTCCTTCACTTTCAGCCAGCCTTCCTTTGCTTCTTTCGGACCTAAGTAATGACCGGTAGTGAAGGCTAGCATAGTTTCCAGAACGATCGTCAGCTGCTTGACATTGCCCGGCCACAGCCTTTGCATGAGATCATCATCGAGCACCTCTTGCCGGACACCAACGATTTGTTTGCCATGCTGAGAATTGTAGTCGGCGATAAGCACGCGGGCTATATCCCCAATGTCTTCAAGACGGTCACGCAACGGCGGCACAACGAAGCTGGAATCAGTAAACAAATGAGCGAATTCAGGGTGTACTTCTTCTTTTTTGATCAGCGTTTTTCTGGGCAGAAGAGAGGTCACAATTAACCGCGGTGCGATGCCCGCTTGTATAGCTTCAAGCAGACGCTGCTGAAGCTGCGAGCTAACATGTTGAATCTGCTGCAAACAGATCGTTCCGACGGATTCCGCATAGAGCAGGCCGGGTTCACTATCACTGCCGAATAAGAGGGACTCTTGCTCTATATCCGTCAACTGGTGGCACGGGAGGACATACAACGAGTCGCTTTTGTGCGGGCTGGCAGAGTGTATGGCTTGTGTGAATAAATGCTTGCCGGTGCCTGCTTCTCCCGCAATCCACACAGGTTTCTCGGTAGCGGCCAGTGCCGCCGCACGTTTGATCGCCTGGCGGATGACGACGCTCGAACCAATGATTTGTCCAAAGGTTCCGATGCGGTCGGTCACTTCAAAGTTGCTAGAGAAACGGTTTTTAGCTTTCTCCTCCAAAGGATACATATATATTAGAAAAGTACGGTCCTCTGTCGCACCAGGGGCGATGATCTCAATATGAAGCTGACGGTTATTGAACCATTTGGTTTTTCTGACAGGGAGGGCGGCATCGAGGGCGGCCTCTTCCAAATACCGCTCCCAGATCGGCTCGATGCCTGCGAGAGACATTCCTGCCATCGCGCCGGCTTCGTAGCCCAGCAGCAGTGCAGCGGCGGGATTTGCGTAGCGGAGTACACCTTGGCTGTCCGCCACCAGCACGCCGGTCCGCTGATGTTCGAGAATATGGCCAAACAAAGGCTCATTTTTCCTGGCTTTCATCACAACTTCATGGATGCGCTCCACCTCGGACAGTGCCTCAAGCACAGATTCCTGACCGGATGTAATGAGAATGCCGTTATAGCCCATTTCCTGTGCGGTACTAACGGTGACGACGTCTCCGAGTACCAAGGTCGCTCCATGTTTAAAAGCTTTCTGCAGCGTGGCAGGAACCTCGGCCGCGCGTTCAATCGAATAAATGGGAATTTCGAAGTCCAAGACGCTGAGAACGGCGGCTGCCCCCCGACATATGTTGGGAAAGCCGATAACTGCGACTTTACTGTTCGAGTTTTTCACGAGAGTAAGCACGCGTAAGATATCGTACCCCGACACGGGGATATCGACCACGGGTGTGGAAACCCGCTCCCGGATGACGTTTGAGGTGCCTCCGCGGCTCATTATAATGTCATACGATTGCGCCTTGGCGCTCGCCACGATCGGTATGGCTTTTTTCAAATCAGCTACTTCAATATCAATCTCGAATCTTGCATCTTCTTTGGAGACCTGCTGCAACAGATCTTTTAACCCCGGATATGGGGCGATCGCTAATACTTTTATTTTCATCTGCTCACCTTGTATACATAGAGTTATAGTTTGTCGTTGCAATATACAACACTACTCTAAAGTATACATCAAAGCAAATAAAAGACTCACCCCGAATATGCAAGGCGAGTCTCCTAACGGCCGATTATTAATTTCCGGCATAATTCACTAGATTTTTTGGACACGAATCAAGCGATTCCTCACATCCTCGATTTCTTGGTCGCTCACGCGGCAGCCCATGGCTTGATTCAGATAACGGGCCAGTTCCACCGCGGCATCCGGCTGCTTGGTATACACGTTCCAACCGGAGCCCTGCGGCTGCCGCTGCGTCCCGGATTGGATGATGAATCGTTCAGCATTGCCAATGTCGTCGGCCAGCTTGGTTTTCAGCGTTGGCAAATCATCCATTCCCATGCGGGAGTCCACTTGAATTGTGTACACATCTTCATTTGGAGTCGAGTCATTTTGAATACCAATTGTGACCATGCCCAACATAATCGAATTCATGTCCGGATCTCCTCTCTCTATGACCTGGTTTTCGCAGTGCTAGTTTTCAACTGCGCGTACCTATTATTACACCGGGAGAAGGACGGGCAATCAGACATTACGTTGAGGTTATATGCAAACCTATGGTTAGGGGCATTAAAGATTAATATGCTTAAATCATAACGTAACAAAAGAAATTGCGCTTCTCGCTCTAGCAGCCAACACAGATGTTTTCAGAAAATTTTCACTGCGTGCGCATAAATTATTCCACTTAGTAGAAAATTACCCATTAATAATGCTGAGGGGGAATAAGAAAGTGCAGTTCCGGATTACGCTTCTTCTTTGCTTATGTCTACTATTGTTGTGCGGAGGTTGTGCGGACGGCTGGCCCCAGGCATCAAACTCTCCACGTCCTCTGGTCGCTGCCAGCCGAACAGCACACATGTTGGTGGCAGACCAATATGCATACCCTAATATTCCGGTGTATACCGATAACGAGGGCCTGCTATGGGTGCCGCTGGAGCAAGCGGTTCGTTCAATGGATATGGATTTGCACGCGGTCAACAACAAATATACGATCGGAACTACGGGGCCGGCTTATTCTGTGGAAGTAAACAACAGCGGCGCACTCATAGGTGATCGGCCCATCGAGCTGCCGCAAGCTCCTAGAATACTCGTCAACAAGCCGTATATGACCACGGAGGCCCTCTCCGCGCTGCTTGGCACGTCCATCACTTGGAACGAGCAGAACTCCCGAATTGTGCTGTCACCGATTACTGAGTCCGTTCCACCGCAGCAGACTCCACCGGTGGCGGCGCAGGGAGACGATGGTGGAGCGAATCAAGTGCGCGGGCTCGCTATGGACCCCGCCACCAAGCAGCAGGTGGTCGATTATGCGAAACAATTTATGGGAACACGATACGAGTTTGCCGCGGAGCCGTACGAAGAAAGTCATGCCTTTGACTGCTCTTCCTTTGTGCAGCATGTCTATGAGCGCTTTGGTGTCGATCTCCCCAGGTCGTCCCGCTCTCAAGGGGAAGTTGGACAGAATGTATCCCTCAACGAACTGCAGCCTGGCGATCTGATGTTCTTTTATACACCCGGCCGTTTCGAAAGTAACCGCACAGTCGGCCATGTCGGCATGTACGCGGGCAACGGGCAAATTGTTCAAACGTTCGGGGAACCTGGCGTGACTGTCAGCGAGTTTGATGAGCAGTGGCAGGAACGTTTTCTATTCGCAAAACGGATATAAGAGGCTGCGGATGCACAAAAAAGCCGCCGACCAGAGAGGTGCGGTGGCTTTCGCAGCGTTCGTTCATACCAACACAGTCTAGTGCTGTGAAAGTGTTACGTTGGACGCAACTGTATTTCCGGTGCCTGCCTCAAATTGCGATGTCGTGTAGCCATACGCTGTAGGAAACGTTCTAGGCGCTTCAATTGAACAAAGTGTGGTAAGCATGTATAATTATATTTTCAGATTGGACAAAGTAGTTACTAACAGCTGTGCAAGCGCATCCAGAATCACTGAGGATTATTGTTCACGTACACAAGGGGGAGAAAGATGCGTCATAAGAACAAGACCGTTGTAAAATCTATGGACCTCCTTAATCTGTTTCTTGCCAATACGAAGCTAACTCTGAATGAGATGGTGCATCTTTCCGGTATTCCTAAGACCTCCGTGCACCGAATGATCGGTTCTCTGGAGGATATGGGGTTTCTTAATAAGGACGACGAAGGGAAATACTCGCTCGGCCTGCTATTTCTTCAGTTTGGCCAACTGGTGGCCGACAGGCTCGATATACGGAGAGTTGCTCTGCCTGTGATGCAGTCTCTGCGGGATGATGTGGAGGAAGCAGTAAACCTTATTGTCAAGGATGGGAATGAATCCATCTACATTGAGAAGCTCGAATCCATACATCCGGTGCGGTTGTACACCAAGATTGGACGCAGGGCACCGCTGTATGCCGGAGCATGCTCCCGAGTTATTCTCGCTTACTTGCCTGAACACGAGATCGATGAATATTTGAATCAAAATCAACTGCAGCCGATAGGTCTTGGCACGATCACGTATAAGCAGCAGCTTCGTCTAGTGCTGGAGGAATCAAGGTTGAAGGGATATACATTGAGTTACTCGGAATTGGAAAACTACACGGCCGCACTCGCAGCTCCCATCTTCGATTACACAGGGCAGATCGCCGGCGGCATAAGTATAGCGGGCCCTGATTCTCGTTTCGGCCAAGACCGCCTGCCTGAGCTGGTGGAGAAAGTAAAAGCCGCGGCCGATGAAATTTCACGGAAACTGGGCTGGGCCGAGTCTGCTACGGTCGTCGTGTGACCTGCTCCATACTAGGCATAATGACAAAACGTAAGTATAAGAAGGCATACATACAAGCCGATCTCCTACACTCTAGGGAATCGGCTTATTTTTTCCAACGGCAACCACATGCCCTCTAATAGGAGCAGGCACCCTGAATAAACATTACACAGAATGTAAGGTTATCTGGGATTTTATTACTTTTACCTGAATTTTTTACGGGGTAAACGGTTTATATCCGTTTTTTTCCCGAAAGGACTGGTTCATTTGTGTTATGTATTATGACAATTTGATTGAAAAGATATAGTCGTTTAGCTATAATCTATATATTCTGAAAAAAATACGGAATCTTTGTTTCGAATTTCGGAACAAACAGAACGGAATGCTATGAGCAGCTGATGCTATGAAATGGAGAGGACGGGGGAAACAGCATGAAACGGATTGATTTGAACTGCGATCTGGGTGAAAGTTTTGGAGCCTATAATTTAGGTCTTGATGAGCAGATTTTACCTTTTGTCACCTCGGCCAATATTGCGTGCGGATTTCATGCGGGCGACCCGTCTGTTATGCGGCGCACGGTGACACTCGCGTTAGATCACGGTGTGGCCATCGGGGCCCATCCCGGCCTTCCCGACCTGAGCGGCTTTGGACGCCGGAACATGGATGTGTCGCCACAGGAAGCGTATGACATGGTGGTGTATCAAATTGGTGCGCTTGCCGGGTTTGTTAAAGCGGAGGGCGGCACAATGCAGCATGTGAAACCGCATGGAGCTTTGTATAACATGGCAGCGAAGCGCCAGGATTTGTCTGAAGCCATCGCGGAAGCGGTGTATAAAGTAGACCCGGCGCTGATACTGTTCGGGCTTTCCGGCAGTGTATTGATCGGTGTGGGTGAGAAAATCGGTTTGCGCACGGCTGAGGAAGTGTTTTCGGATCGAACTTATCAATCGGACGGGTCGTTAACCCCGCGAAATCAACCGGACGCAGTGATCATCGATCACGAACAGGCGATTGCCCAGGTCATAGGCATGGTCCAACAAGGCTCCGTGCGTACGCAGCAGGGTACGGATCTGCCGATTCAAGCGGACACGGTATGCATTCACGGGGACGGTGCGCACGCTTTAGCGTTCGCCCGTGAGATTAGGGACCGCTTGATACAATCCGGTGTCTCAGTTTTAGCGGCAGGGCATGGATGAACCACAATTAACACAGCATGAGGGGGCAGCGCGTTTGGAGCAGGTTAAGACAAAGAAGCAAACGAACGTGGTAGTGAAATCAAATTGGAGTTTATTGCTCGGCGCCGCCTTCTTAATGGCAACTTCGGCTATCGGACCCGGCTTTTTGACTCAAACCACAGTATTTACGCAGCAGTTGGCGGCAAGCTTCGGCTTCGTCATTTTAATGTCTATTATTTTAGATATCGGCGCTCAGATGAACGTATGGCGTATCATCGCCGTATCCGAAAAACGGGGCCAGGATATCGCGAACATGGTCCTACCCGGACTTGGCTATTTTGTGGCTGTTCTAATCGTGTTCGGCGGCATTGTGTTCAATATAGGTAACATTGCCGGCACAGGGCTCGGCATGAACGTAATGTTCGGTATCTCACCTGTCACAGGCGCTATTGTGAGCGCAGCCGTAGCAATCGCGATCTTCCTCATCAAAGACGCGGGTAAAGCGATGGACCGTTTTACTCAAATTGCCGGCATCGGTATGATCATCCTTACATTATATGTAGCGATCACGTCCTCCCCGCCGGTGGGAGAAGCTGTAGTGAGATCGTTTATGCCCGAAAGAATAGATGTGCTCGCTATTGTTACCCTTGTGGGCGGCACGGTCGGGGGATATATTACTTTTGCAGGCGGACACCGTTTGCTCGATGCTGGGGTTCGCGGAGCGGGTGCGCTGCCTGAAGTGACGAGAAGCTCGGTGTCCGGCATTTTGATTACCTCGGTGATGCGGATTGTGCTGTTTTTGGCAGCTCTCGGAATCGTTTCGCAGGGGCTTGCTATTGATCCTGCAAATCCGCCGGCATCTGTTTTCCGGCTGGCAGTAGGTGACATAGGTTACAAGATGTTCGGGATTGTGATGTGGGGGGCGGCCATTACATCTGTGGTAGGCGCCGCTTATACCTCTGTGACGTTTATTCAAAGCTTCAGCCCCAAACTCGAGAAAAACTCAAAATGGATTATTATCGGATTCATTGTCTTATCCACAGCCATTTTCGCGCTGATTGGGCAGCCGGTGAAAGTACTGGTTCTGGCGGGTGCATTCAACGGTATTATTTTGCCTATCACGCTGGGTACTCTTCTGGTGGCCGCTTATAAGAAGCACATTGTGGGAGATTATAAGCATCCGTTGTGGATGACCATCTTCGGTGGTGTGGTCGTGGTGATCATGACCTACATGAGTGGTTACACGCTCATCACTCAACTGCCGAAGTTGTTCCAATAATTTATTTCATGACAATTTATCAAGGGGATGAGTAAAATGAGTAATTTGGCTACTATGCATCCATCCGAGGTTCGTCAATTGATCAGAAACAATGAATTGGTAAAACCCACATCCGGCTGGGCTAGTGGATATACTCAGGCCAACCTGGCGATATTGAAAAAAGAACTTGCATTTGAATTCCTTCTGTTTTGCCAGCGCAATCAGAAACCTTGTCCTTTGATTGATGTCACCGAGCCCGGATCTCCAATACCTCAGCTCTCGGCGCCAGAGGCGGACATCAGAACGGATATTCCGAAATATAGGGTATACCGGCATGGGGAATTGGTGGAAGAAGTGACGGACATTGTGAAGTTTTGGAACGATGATATGGTAGCCTTCCTCATCGGCTGCAGCTTCACGTTCGAACATCCTCTTATGAATAATGGGATCGCGATACGCCATATTGAGGAAAACTGTAACGTGCCTATGTACAAGACCAACATTCCAACAGTGAAGGCAGGGCGGTTTGAGGGGCCGACGGTGGTCAGCATGCGTCCGGTGCCTGAGCAGGCCGTAGTAAGGGCCGTGCAGGTCACATCCCGTTTTCCGGCGGTGCATGGGGCTCCTCTGCACATCGGCAATCCGGTGAGCATTGGTATCCAGGATATAAACGAACCGGATTTTGGCGACCGTGTCACGATCAAAGAAGGAGAGGTTCCCGTCTTCTGGGCATGCGGCGTGACTCCACAGGCGGTGGCTATGCACGTAAAACCGGAATTAATGATCACACATGCGCCGGGGCACATGTTTATCACGGATTTGCGCGATGAGCGCTTTGGTGTAATTTAAAAAAGGTAGAACGGTAGATACGTAATGGCTGATGGCAAGCAGAGAGAAGAACTCATAGGAGACAAGCCCGTGGTACGCATTGGACTGTCTTAAAGGAGGTTCAGCTCACTGCGCTGTCAGCTTTTTTTACTTCTTGTGAAAGTAAGTTGGACTCAGTATAATAATTAAATAATTCATATTTCGGAATTGAAATTCCACATATCGGAACGAGGGGGGACGAAAAGTGACTCAATCTACAAACATGGGTGAACTCGGCATCACGATGTCACCTCTCGGAGAATCAGCGATTCGAATTGAGTTGGGCACAGGTATTGACCCCCGCACACATCGTAAGGTCAAGGCCCTGAGAGAGGCTCTCGAACAGCACGCGTTTCCCGGCATGATCGAATGCATACCTGCCTTTACAAGCGTTACCGTGCTTTATGATCCTCTGCAAGTACGAGCCGTGAGCATGGGCCGCCCGGACTGCAAAGCTCGGACTTCTTATGAATTGGTGTGCGCTGCCGTGCAGCAAATTGCGTTCCGGATGGACGACGGTACCGACCATCAGCCAAGGGTCGTAGAAATACCCGTGTGCTATGGCGGCGAATTCGGGCCCGATTTGCACGTTGTTGCAGGCCATAATCAGATGACGGCGGAAGAGGTCATCGACATTCATACGGGCGGAGAATACCTCGTGTACATGATTGGCTTTGCTCCTGGCTTTCCCTACTTGGGAGGCATGTCTGAGCGGATTGCAACGCCGAGGAGGGCAGCTCCCCGCACATCTATTCCCGAAGGGACGGTAGGCATCGCCGGTATGCAAACGGGCGTGTACCCTATCTCCACTCCAGGCGGCTGGCAGTTAATCGGACGTACGCCCCTGCAGCTGTTTCGACCGCATGACAATCCCCCCAGTCTGCTGCAATCCGGGGATATTGTGAAATTTCGCTCGATTTCCCTGGAGGAATTTGAGCAATACAGGGAGGACAGTCAATGAGTATGAAGGTGATGCGTCCGGGTCTGCTCACCAGCGTACAGGATCTGGGCAGATACGGCTATCAGAAGCAGGGCGTCATAGTGAGCGGTGCAATGGACCCGTATTCACTCCGTATCGCCAATTTGTTGGTTGGTAACCACGAGGGTGAGGCTGCGCTGGAGCTGACGTTGATGGGACCCGAGCTGAGCATCGAGCAGGACACGCTGCTGTCTATTACCGGCGGTAATCTGTCGCCTGCCATCGATGGCACGCCGGTTCCGATGTGGAGACCGGTTTATGTGAAGGCTGGCACTGTCCTCTCTTTCGGACCGTGCAAGTCGGGCTGCCGTGCATACCTGGCGGTCGCCGGAGGATTCGACATTCCCCAGGTGATGGGCAGCAAAAGCACTTATCTGCGTGCCGGCATCGGGGGGCTGCACGGGCGAGCTTTGGCCACAGGGGATATATTGCAGCAGCAGCCCCCGGGGGAAGCATCAGGCCGCGTACGTCAGGCATTGGCAGCCAAAATAGGAGCCCGCTCCTGTGCTGCGGCATCCTGGTATACCGAGCGCGGATATATGCTGGCAGGCACCGGCGAGGTCAAAGTACGCGCAATGCGCGGAACTCAGTTTGACAAGTTTAATGAAGATAGTCAGCGGCATTTCTTCGGCGAGCCGTTTCAGGTCACGCCACAATCCGACCGCATGGGATATCGCCTTTCCGGTGAGGCGCTGATGCTGAAGGCACCGCAGGAGATGATTTCGGAAGCCGTTACGCTCGGCACAGTTCAGGTGCCTCCGGACGGGAATCCCATTGTTCTGTTAGCCGACCGGCAAACGGCAGGCGGATATCCGCGGATTGCCCAGATTGCTGCGGTGGATATTGCAAAAATCGCGCAGATGCAGCCGGGCAAAAAAATCGTGTTCGAAGAAATCACAGTGGCGGAGGCCGAACGGCTGTATATAGAGCAGGAGCGAAACATTGTTAACCTGAAAATGGCCATCAGCTTAAAGACCACATAGCGGTCAGCCGAGGTGCGGCGCATACCGCGTACATAGCTGGAGCCGGAGGTGCGGCGCAAAATCTACACTAGGGAGTTAACGTGATGCTTAAGATTAACGAAATTCGAGAAATGATCAAAATGGTGGAAGAGTCCTCCATACACCGATTCGAGCATGAGACGACCCGCATCGTCATCGTGAAGGATGGTAAGGCCCGCCCAAATTGACATCGTTGGAGCTGGATTATGCTGAGGCGCAGCTTGCTGAACGTAAAGCGGACTCGGTGCCCGATGCGGCCGTGGAGCCGGCAGCGCCGGACACTGCTCAAGCTGTGCCTGCTGCGGTTGCGCACAAGGTGGTGGCGCCTACCGTGGGGACATTTTACTCTGCGCCTGAGCCAGGGGCCGAGCCGTTTGTCCAGGTGGGTCAAGCCGTGACAGAAGCCAGTGTGGTGTGCGTGCTAGAAGCGATGAAGCTGTTCAATGAGATCAATGCCGGTGTCGCCGGGGAGATCGTAGAGGTTCTGGTGAAGGACGGGGACTTTGTTGAATACGGACAACCTTTGTTTTTAATTAGAAAAGGGGAGTAAGCGATGTTCAAAAAAGTGTTGATTGCCAATAGAGGCGAAATCGCCGTGCGCGTAATCAGGGCGTGCCGCGAGATGGGGATCGCGACAGTCGCCGTGTATTCGGAAGCAGACCAAGAGGCATTGCATGTGCAGCTGGCGGATGAGGCATACTGCATCGGGCCGACTGCTTCAAAGAGTAGCTATTTGAATATCGCCAACATCATCACTGTTGCCACCATCACCCAATCGGACGCCATTCATCCAGGTTATGGATTTTTAGCAGAAAATGCGGAGTTCGCGGCTATCTGTGAAGCCCATGGTGTCACTTTTATTGGGCCGGATGCCGAGGCGATCACGAAAATGGGTGCTAAGGCCGTTGCAAGGGAGACGATGAAACAAGCGGGTGTTCCGACAGTTCCCGGCACGGAAGGTGTTGTCGAAGATCTGGATACCGCGATTCAGGTTGCCGCTGAGATTGGCTTTCCCGTCATTGTCAAGGCATCGGCCGGCGGCGGCGGTAAGGGAATGAGAGTGGCTCAGAACGAGGAAGAATTAAGTAAGTCGATCCGTCAGGCACAGAATGAAGCGCAAACCGCATTCGGCGACTCAGGCGTATATCTGGAAAAGTATCTGGAAGAGCCGAGACATGTTGAGATCCAGATCATGGCCGATAAACACGGCAGCGTAGTATATCTGGGCGAACGCGACTGCTCCATTCAACGCCGCCACCAGAAGCTGGTTGAGGAAGCTCCATCGCCTGCGCTGGATGAGGAACTAAGGGCGCAAATGGGAAATGTGGCCGTCCAGGCCGCACGGGCCGTGAACTACCATGGAGCCGGCACGGTGGAGTTTCTTTTGGACAAGCACGGCCAGTTTTACTTCATGGAAATGAACACACGTATTCAGGTGGAGCATCCGGTAACCGAGCTGGTGACAGGCGTGGACTTGATTAAGGAACAGATCGCTGTCGCGGCCGGTTTACGGCTGTCGTTTCGGCAAGCAGATGTCGCCATCAAAGGGTGGGCGATCGAGTGCAGGATCAATGCGGAAAATCCAGCCAAAAACTTTATGCCTTCGCCGGGCAAAGTCACACAGTATGTACCGCCAGGCGGTTTTGGTGTGAGAATTGACAGTGCGGTATATCCGGGCTACGAGATTTCTCCTTTCTATGATTCGATGGTGGCCAAGGTCATCGTGTGGGGGAAGGACCGGGAGGACGCGATTCACAGGATGAAGCGGGCGCTGGGTGAATTTATAATTGACGGCATATCGACGACGATTCCATTCCACGAACGATTGCTGGAGAATGAACGGTTTGTGAAAGGGGACTTTAACACCAAGTTCCTGGAAATGTATGATATCCTCGGCGCGGATAACGGAGGCGAATAATCCCAGCCGGGACCACATAGTCAACACTGGTGCGGAGGTGCATAATTTTGGGGAAGCTCGGCATGGCCACTATCTTTGATGCAATCGGTAAATTATTCTCCGACGAGACGTCTATTGCGGTCGCAGATACCAAGGAATACATCTACTACCGGCCCAGCAAACGGATTGACCTCAAAATACAACCGGGTGATCCTATCAAGGAAGGGACCATCACTCATAAAGCTTTGGTCGGCGGGCAAAAGATTGCCGAATTCATCGAACGGGACTTGTTTGGGATGCCATACTACGGCATGGCGGTGCCATTAATTCAGGACGGTGAGCTGGAGGGGTGCGTGTCTGCGATCTTTCCAACCTTGACGCACGGCAAAACTGTAGTGACGGTGAAGCACAACGATGGATGGGTGCCGGTTCCTTTTCCGGACATTATGTATTTGGAGGCCAGCGACCGCAAGACACACGTAGTATCCGATAAACTGACCGGCACTCACAAGTACACATTGAATGAGTTTGACTTTCTCCTGCCAAAGGATTACTTTGTGCGCTGTCATAGATCCTTTATCGTGAACGTGAACTTCATTCAGGAAATTTATCCGGACACGAATTCAACGCTGGTGCTGATTATGAAAAATCAAACGAAAATCTCGGTCAGTCAGTCATACACGAGTTACTTTCGTAAACTGCTCGCTTTTTAAACGGTTACACTTGTTTCATACGATGATTTGCTTCGTTCATCCCGTTTTTCCTATATTTGATCCGAAAACCACATGCTGTTTCTTGTCGTTTGCTAAAATAATATAAATTATATCTACAGATTGGGGGAAAAGCCCTTTGGACAACGTGTTCGATCGCATTCGAAATCATGGTCTGCGTGAGAAAGTGGTTTCGGCAGCAGAGGCTGCGGCCTGGATCCAAAACGGCATGACGCTGGGATTGAGCGGGTTCACCCGGGCTGGCGACGCCAAAGCAGTGCCTACCGCATTAGCGGAGCGTGCCAAGCAAGAAAAGCTGAAGGTCAATGTATACACTGGAGCGTCGTTAGGCTCCGATATCGATAAATTATTCGCTGAGGTCGGCTTACTGAATAAACGCCTGCCGTTTCAAGCAGATCCTACGATGCGCAGCAAAATTAATGCAGGTGAGATCTATTTCGTCGACCAGCATCTGTCCAAGACATCGGAATTGGTGCGCGCACACGTACTTGAGCCTATAGATTTCGCGATTGTGGAAGCGATTTCAATAACGGAGGATGGAATGATTATCCCAACGACATCCGTAGGTAACTCGATGGTGTTTGCACAGCATGCTCAGTCGATTATCGTGGAGATCAACTTGGCGCAGCCGCAGATGCTCGAAGGGCTGCATGATCTCTACGAGCCGGGTAAGCAAGGTGAACGGCCGCCGATTCCTCTCACTAAGCCGGATGACAGGATCGGCTCGCTTGGCATACCGGTAGACATTAGCAAAATAAAAGGCATTGTATTCACCAACCAGCTGGATTCGCCGTCCACCATCGTTGCTCCGGATCAGGAGACGGAAATGATCGCCCAGCATTTGATCGATTTTCTTCGCATGGAGGTGCGGCATGGACGGTTGACGAATCGTCTCGCTCCTCTTCAGTCCGGCATCGGATCCGTCGCCAACGCAGTTTTTCATGGTCTTCTGAAGTCTGAATTCACTGATCTGGAAGTATACTCCGAAGTGCTGCAGGACGCAGTCTTCGACCTGATGGACGCGGGTAAAGTCCGCTTTGCTTCCTGCTGTTCCATCACGTTATCAGGCGCGAAGATGGATGAGGTGTTTCCCAACCTGGAAAAATACCGGGACAAACTTGTGCTCAGGCCACAGGAAATTTCCAATCATCCTGAGGTCATCCGACGCATGGGCTTGATCGCGATGAACACCGCATTGGAATTCGATATTTACGGGAACGTGAACTCCACACATGTGATGGGCACGCGGATGATGAACGGTATTGGAGGCTCGGGCGATTTCGCCAGGAATGCACGCATAGCAATTTTTGTGACGAAATCGACCGCCAAGGATGGCAGGATTTCAAGCATTGTGCCGTTTGTGCCGCATGTGGATCACACCGAGCATGATGTCGACGTTGTCGTCACAGAGCAGGGATACGCTGATCTGCGGGGGCTGGCGCCGAGAGAACGCGCTGAGTTGATTATCGAACGCTGCGCTCATCCGATGTATCGTGAGCAGCTGTTGGAGTATTATCGGGAAGCTCTTACCCGTGGTGGTCAAACCCCGCATGCGCTTGAAAAGGCGCTGTCATGGCACACGAATTATGCCCAGCAAGGGACCATGCTGCAGCCGGCTCTGAGAGCTGTGCCAAATCCGTAGAGCAGGGCTGCGAGCGCGCGGTAGCCTGATGCCATAGCGGCGCAAAGGGTGATCACAAGAGTCGGAAACTTTTCGCACAAGCCCACACAGGATTGGCTTTGTGTGACAAAAGATTGGACTTGCAGTATATTTCAATGAGCCCCCTCTTGTTAGTCGGTGACTCGTGTTCTCATAAGTCAGACAGAACGCAGTAACAGCAGACAGCATGTTGTATCGGAGAAGCAGTTTCATTCGCTCAGCGGAGGGGATAAGGTAACGCCGTAATGTAGCCAGTGCAGATGGATATTATCATCGTGCAGCGAATTGAAGGAAAAGAAGGCGTGAGGCTATTACCTCACGCTCTTTCTTTTAGTTCGGTGTGAAAGCCCCCCACCACGCTATCAGCGAAGCAGCACTAATCCCCAAACTGCAAATGGAAGATTGGCCCTTCGCCGCCATTTCTGCTTCGACCAGCTAGACAGATTACCTTTTTCACGCAACCTCTACTATATAGGAGGAGGTGGCGGTCGATGCAAAATTTAGTGCGGCCGTGTAAAAGGCAGGAAATAACAGCGAATTAATGGCGGGAAACTATTTTGCGTATGGAGGCACTTAATGTTATTATTTTACAGGTGCCCAGCGGAGCCGATCATCCACGTCACAGTAGAGCTTGCCACTGCAAGAATCATCACCTAGACCCACACGATCCTCGCACCACAGTGTGCAATACGGAGGGGGGTATCGCTTCGCGGTTAGGATACTTTGGATTTGCGTGGATAATATGCGACACGTGTTGTTGATCAAGGTTTCACTGTCGAAGGCCCAGAAGGAACTCTATGAAACGCCTTAGGAGTCGTTTAACTCGTTGGGAGGCGGAGGTGATTGGGTGACTGCAGTTGACGTATTCGCTGTGGCAGGTCTATTCTACCTGATGCTTTTAGCAATGCCGGGTGGATTGACACTAGTTGAGATTTGTATATTGGTAAGCGGGTTAGTATCTCTGGTCGCAGCAAGAGTGATACAGATCCTAGTAGTACGAAAGAGGAGACGTAATAATAAAACGGGACTAACGAAAAAACAAGATGTTCACTAGAATGGCGTGATATCTATAATAAAGAGGAGTAGCAAAGGTTTATTGGGAATTACTTTTTACCCATCAGAATAAAACAAAATTGGATGGTTCGCCTTATTAATTTGTTTAATCGGTTTTACTATTTTTGTGTATACATACCCCTTTGAGTATTGCATCAATTGCGACTTTGAATAGACGTATGCCAAATATATTCAGACCATGGCTTCCTAGCACATGGTCTTTTTTTGCTATGCATGTAAACGAACTCCTTTTTTCTGTAGGAGAGATACGGTCTGCGATCCTGCCCTTAGATGATGCCGATAATAAAGGACCGGACCCGGTGTAACCCTTGTTCGAAGCAAAGCTGTGTAGTCCACCAGGTAGATTGGATATCGAGATATTGCCTGAATTGTCTGTACCCATCTTTTGTCTCAATAGGAGTACCTCGTGAATCCTGTTTTTTTCAAACCGATATACTGCCACTTTTGGGACGTAGCAGTTTCTGGCTTTTCATCACTCATTTTATAATCAGGTGACTGAAGACCTTTTAATCCAGTCGGTCTTACACGAAGAAGATAGAGAACATAAGAAGAAAGAAGAATCTAAAAAAGTGTCCACGTTGGCCTATACGACGATCCGGTTATTAAATCGGTGCCAAATCTTAATTTCTATGGCTATGCGTTGGATGCATTGAAGGCCGCTTTAAATGTGGATCTAAGCGAGAGTACTAATGAAAATAACGGCACCTTATGACTACTTTTAATTAGAAGATGCTGTTGAATTAACGGGTTATAACGGGATATACTACTGGATATGACTCGGGGAACTGGAATGAATTACTATAAAATGATTCTGATAGTATACGTGATTGGGGCCATGATTCCACTGGTAGTCAATTTACAGTGACTTTGCCGTGGGGGTAGAGTGGCAGTTTCTACTAATGGTGATGTAGAAGTTTCAACTGAAGGCAGCCAGACGGACGATACCGTTTTTTGGGATATAGACGAGAGATTCTATCAATGTGGGATAGGGCTACCGGTAAGACTTAAGCCTGGAACAGCTTAGATTGCTACTGGGCGAACTGCGGGAATAAACACAAAGCATTACGGGTCTGTACGTGGAAATGCAGGACTTGACTTGTTGAAATCTCTGTTGAATACAATCCCTCCGCGTAGTTACTAATATTCAGTAGAATCAAGGCTCCGGGAACTCCCGAAGCCTTTTTCCTAAAAGATCTACACGAGGAGGTTGCAACTTATGAAGTTCATACAATCTTTGCTTCTTGTTATCAGTGTTGCGGCAATTTATTCAATTATTACGTTAAATTTTTTTAATGGAGAGATTGATGCCGGGCTAAATCAAATAAATTTTGGCATCATTATCGGACTTCTAATATTGATGATAAGCAAGAAATAAAATGGGCCCCTGAGACTCCATATACCACAGCAACTTTAAAAGACTATTAGTCGTCAACACTTTAGAATAAATTAGGAAAGAAGGGGCATTGTGTTACCAACAGGAAAAGTAGCCAATTTTTTAAGTGTAGCTTTTTTTTCTTGTGGTATTGTAGCATCGATATTTATGTTCTTAGAATTAAAGGTAGAAGGTGTGAGAGGGTATGATTGGATTTTATTTTTATCTGCTATAATAGCTACAATTTCCATTGTGACAAGAATGATATTATTTGCTTTTATTGCATCAGTCATCACATTACGGTTTGCTGGTGCTTTATTTACGCCACATTTTGCATTAGGGATTATTTTTTTATCGTATGTTCTTTTATGCTTATTTTTATATGTTGGTAGAAAAAATAAGGTTGGATGATCTTGCCCCATAAAAGGCCGCGGACTGCTGTGTATGATTATATGTTGACTAACAAAACCTGCTCAGAAGATCAAAAAAGTCCCTGCCGATGCTTACTAGTCGAAGTTCAAACGGTACAGGGAAAATGGTAGCATGGGGCTTTTCTTTTTGTGTAGGGTCTGCCCAGTGGCACAATCCGGTCGGGGAAATCGATAGGGAAAACCCTCTCATGCAAGCCAACGAGAGCTATATCTTATGTTTGCAAGCCGGACAGGACCAGAAAGTTGGCCCCGTTTAATATGTGGCCGGTGAATATCAGGGCAAATAAGGACGAGAAAGTTTATTCCACAAACCTAAAAGAGAAAACGAAAGCGACCGTCGATGGCGAGAGCCTTGCGCATTTAAAGAAAAGATCAAAGGCTTGAGTTGATGTACGGTAGAGCGAAAGGGACGAGCCCTTGGTGTTAGACCCGGGGCTTCTTTCGTCTGCAGAGACAGTTGAAATGTAAACAATGCTTTACCTTTCCCTTTTTTTTCATATGATTATAAATGTAAAGAGTTAGTTACATTTTGGTGGTGAAAACATGGTTAAGAATTCGATTAGAGAGCTGCGAAAAGAGAGGAAAATCACACAGGAAGAACTTGCCGTTGCCGTACAAATCACGCGACGCGACAAACGATTATAGCGATTGAAGGATACCGTTATCATCCCAGTTTGGAACTAGGTTTAAAAATAGCCAAATTCTTTGGTCTGCCGGTTGAAGAAATCTTCACGATTAAAGCAGATTAAGCAGTTACAAAGCCTCTCATTTCACCCTCATCATTTGTTTTGCGGTTATCGCGATTTTCATAATATATGCGAACATAACTGATATTCGGGAAATGGAATCGACATTCAGTTTTTCTCGTTCCTCGTCCTGCCATTTACTTTTGTTTGGCTAATCATCTTTTCCATCATCAAACGCAAGTAAATCGGAGAGCTAGGCATCAAAGGACTGGTTACGAAATTGTGTGGATGTTCTTTTTCGGTGGAGGTAAGTGGATGGGGGTCTATAACTCGGGTCTTTGCTCGCTACATTTCTGTTTGTGGATATTGGTTAATGAGTAATAGAATTGTCCATACAAAAAATTTAAGTACAGTAATATACCTTTAACCTCACCTGTCTGCCGCACCTGCGGCTACAACAACTGCTGTTTTCAGCTGTATGTCGGTTAGTGCTCTTAAATCCTTTTCCACGGGGTCAACGGATGAATAATGTTGTATAATTAGGTGGATGATACGCGGGTCGATTGGGGGAGCCGGAATGGATTCGTTGAACGACTATTTATTAATAGTGGCAGTAGCCAGCTTTCTTTATCCTATGCGGAACTTGCTTGGTATGCTCACTAGGTTCGCGATTTACGGAATGATTGCTATGGCATTGTTCTCTGGAACAATCAAAGGGTGGGAGGATAGATTATTTTTTGTGGCTGTGTTCAGTATCCCTGTGGTCATTAATTGGACGTTTAAGCTCTTTAAGTGGAAATTATCGAGTAAATTCGGTGGATAACTGTGTCTGTCGGTTTGCGGTGATTGATGGGCGATAGTTTCACACCAAAAAGTGGTTTTAGCTTTCATTAAATTCAGCAGAACAGGGCATCCTTCAGTAAACATTTTTATTGGTGATGCGGGCGACGATTGTACACGTAGCGGGGGCTTTCTGATAGATTAACGTCACAATCATGGATTGGTGGACGGAATGCTACAAATGGCCATAGAATCTCATGGCAAGAACAGTATCTGTCCAGTTCAGTTAGGGCGAGAATAGCAATAATCAAAACGGATGATTCTTTCTGACAATGACGGTATATTAGTGTGGATGATGGAGCTGGCTTACGCGCGGGTATCGGCCAAAGACCAAAATCCCGAGCGGCAGCTTGTGAAGTTTCGGCAGCTGGGGATTGACGAGCGGTACATCTTTATCGATATGCAAAGCGGCAAAGACTTTAACCGACCGAGGTATCAAGCTATGCGCCTGATGATTCGCGAAGGCGATTTTGTGTACCTGGATGCGCTGGACCGGCTGGGCCGCGATTACGACGGCATCATTTGGGAGTGGAAATATACTACCAGGGACCTGCGAGAGGATAAAGTTGTGCTGGAAAACGAAACGCCGTTTGACAGTTGGAAGTTCCGGACAATGGGTGACTTTGGAAAAGTAATGGAGGATCAATTTCTGGGCTTGCTTTCCTATGTGGCCGAACAGAAGCGGAAGAACAACCGGCAGCGCCAAGCGGAAGGGATTGAGGTTGCGCGAAAGGACGGCGTAATGCCGGCCGTCCCAAGCAGGCAACGACGCAAACTTTATTTCGGGTATATGACCAGTGGAAATCCTTGCGATTACAGCCATCGCAGCCATGAAATTGCTTGATATGAAGTCTAACACATTTTACCGGCGTGTGAAGGAGTACGAAAGTAGCGATGGGGGTAAAAGGGGAGTTTAGCTCAAAAAAATGGGTTGGACTCGACCGATGCTGTTGTCTAATAATAAAGTTGTTTAAATTGCAGTAAATTATCGTTTCCCAGGAATTAACTGCCGCTGCAATGAGGGCCGCTGTCAGTATGCTAACCGTGAGCGGCCTGTTTTCATTAGTCCCAACTCGGCATTACGGTTTGGAAGTAGCTGACCAGCTTGTTCAGGTCTTGGAGGGACAACTGGACGGCTACATATCTTGCATCTAAGTTGAGATGTCGTCTTTGTAAAATGCCATCCCGATTAAACCATAATCGCACAGTCCACAAACGGTCCATGACCGAATAAAAGCTCCTGCAGCTGCAGGAGCTTTGCTATTGTTCACGTTTTTCGTCCGGATTTAATCGGCCGCGGCAGGTGCACGTCATATAACTTAAGACGAAGGTCGCACTACGGGAAGGCTCAGGTGATATTGTGAGAGAATGGTTCTACTTATTTCATAATGACTTTGATGAATTAGAAGCAGAGTTACAAGAGATTATTTATCATTCCTATCGTAGATTGGTGTTTAAAGATATCTTCTACTTGACTGGCGATCACGCCTTGACTGAAGATATTATTCAGGAAGCTTTTTCCAAAATTATTTCAATTAGCAGAAAGCAAAAGGTAACTCACACAGCCGCATGGATCAGACAGGTTACACGAAATCTGGCCTTGAATGTAATGAAAAAAAATAAAAAGGAGCTTCAACTGTCGTCGACATCTCTCGCCAAAAAGATTGAGGATAACATGGAGCTTGCTATGCAGCAAATCAGTGTCGCCAATGAAGTAGAGAACAACATTAGAAATGAATCGTTGCAACAAGCGATTGTTAAGCTAAATCCTCATTATCGAAATGTTATCACGCTGTTTTACATTAACGAGCTGTCCTATAAAGAAATCGCCGTTATTCTTGGGTTATCGGAAAATGCTGTAACCCAAAAACTGGAAAGAGCGCGAAAAAAACTGCTCCATCAATTTCAACAAATATGGAAGGACCAATGATGAACATGAACGAGATGAATGCATTATACTACTTCCAACGTATGTTGGCGGATCTGAAAAACATAGTCACATAATAAATTGATATCCTCTTGGTTGTGACTCGTTAAGATAATGGTCTTCCCCTCTTTTTTGAATGTGAAAAGCAGTTGGCGGATGGATTGAACACTATCAATGTCCAAAGCATTAAACGGCTCATCTAAGATCAAAACTTCTTGGTTCTCCATGATAGCTTGGGCCAATGCAAGCTTTTGCTTCATTCCTAGTGAGTAGTTTTTCACCTTCCGTTTAGCATCGGGCTCGAGACCTACAAGTGTCATCGCACGCTTGATTTCCTGATGGGTAATCAACTGCTGAATATCCGCGAGCTTTTTTAAATTGTCAAAACCACTTATTCCGCCGATGTAGCCCGGGCGGTCAATAATAATGCCGAAGTTTTGTGGGAAGTTCGACTGCTTATCTCGGTAGGCAGGATTAATCGTGATTTCTCCAGCATCCGGACTTATAAATCCGCAAATCATTTTGAATAGGACGGATTTACCGCTGCCATTATGACCGATGATTCCATATGTCTTACCTTTTTCAAATTGTGCTGTTGCATTTTCAAATAGTTGAATGCCTTTAAATGATTTACTCACATTTTTAATGTCAATTAGCGTCATCAGTTGGGCTCCTTTACTAAATAGAAACTTTTCGTTTCCTAAACAAATAGACAATAATACCGATCTCGATGAGGAGATAAATAGCCAACACAATTGTTATGTGAAAGACACCGTTACTATCTCCGGCAACATAGCCCATGCTGTTTAATCCTGACGGCAGCCATTGATTAGTATTAAGCAAGGGCAAGCCCGCCACAAACAGGACACCTAGCGCGATAAGGCTATACGTCGCTTCCTGCCAGATCCAACTTATAATAAATACGATAAGTATGTAGTTGAGCAGCTGTAAGAACCCGTTAATAAAAAATTGATACAACATATATGGATATAGTTCGGATATATTCTGAGCAGCGTATCGTTCCAAAGTTCGCCCTTGTATAACACCTATTACAATTGTGATCACAGCCAAAAGCACAAGTAACGCCAGAACACCCAACGCCGTCTTCTTCATTAATTGGATAAACCAACGGTAAAAGGACTTGTATCGAATCATCAGGTAATAAATGTGTCCATTTAGTACATGACTCAAATGGAGTTGAAATAAATACACAAAACCTAAAAATACAATACAGAAATAAATGTATACATAAAGTGAAAAACCTTCTTCTGATACGCCGTAAAAATTGAAATACAGGTTCTCCCAGACCGTCATTACTTTCATTCCTGAGTGTGTGAACTGCGTGGTAATCCCTAATAAACAAATGAAGCTGTACGCGAGAAAATGATAGTGGTGATTCAAGAAATTTGTCATACTCTTGAATTTTCCCTTACTCCATAAGGATACCAGAGAAAAACAGACTGTAATTATGGAAACCAGTAAGAGGAAAGCCGGTACAACCGAATCAAAAGTCGCATATGAAAAAGAAAGAATGCTATAGTTTGTCACCATCCCCAACATAAATGGAGCAGGGAGAGCAGGGAAAACTTTATAAGAGATGATAGCTCCGATAAAAAGAAACACACTCGTCCCGGCGATAACATTCATCCTCGGAAAGCGCGCATATACCGATGCCGCGATAGCATGAAGAGTAATCAAACAGAGACTAAACAAGGTCGTTTGTAAAAACAAAATGAACCATGGAGAAAATCCGGTTCCCTGGAAAATATAAATAATATTATTCGCCGGTGCAGCTGTTGCCCCCCAGATACTCCAACTGTTTTCTAATGGAATACCCATCGTTACTAAAAAACTAATGATAATCCAAAGAAACTGAAGGATTAAGAGAATCGGACTTATTCTGACTATAGTATACAGCATCCATTTTGGAAAACTCTTGAGTCGGATGAGTAGGGTATAATCCCACTCGTTTATGATAAGTTGACTTGAAAAAAACAACCAAAAAGGCAAATAAAAAAAGATGATTAAAAGCGGATCGCTTAAAAATGTAAAAATGATGTCCCATCGGTTCAACGGAAGCTGCTGAAGGTCTGCATTTGCAGCAACAGCCATTCGGATGCTCCATCCATAGGGGAAAAGAATTACAATGAGAAAAGTCCACTTCCATGTCGTAAATTCATCCAAAATCTGTTTAAGGTAACTCATATTACGTTATCAATCCGTTCCAAATTCTTATTAACAGCCAAAAAAAGAATGATACATATGAAGAGAAGAAATAGAAAGGGCGCAAAAGCTGTCCAAATTGGCAATTGCATATAGCTATAGGGAAAAACAGCATCAGGAAACCGGAAACGCATTAAACCGGACGCTGCCATCACGAAGCTTCCAAGAATGTAAAGGAGAAACGGAATGGATAGGGCCAAAAATTGATTGCGTATGATTAATACCATAAAGAAACCAATTGTGGCATAAACAGCAGCATTAAGGCCTACCCAACAAGAATAGAAAAAACCGTAGGTTAGGGAGCCGAATTGTAGCAGCTGTGTAAAAGTATGTCGCGTGTATGAATCCTGAACGACTGTAACTTCATTCAGCATATACACCTCAGGATGAAATTGAACCAATCGCAGCAGAGGCACAATATAAAAAGAAAAAAGGAAATATCCAAACGTAAACACAAAAAAAACACCAAACGTGACTAGGAAATTAGCAGCAAACTTGATGCGCAGCATCTTCCGGAGTGGAGTTCGCAAACGCGTATAAACTAAAAATCGATTTTTTATTTCCCGAGAAAAAGAACCTAAGTAAACCAATGTAGCCAGGAGTACGAACGCAAGAGGCAAAATACCTTCAAGCATAAAAGTGAACACATCCAGCTTGTCCCGGAAAGAAACATCGTCACGCTGAATCATAAAATAAAAAAAGGGGCACAACATAAGAAGAAAGCAGATCACGATGCGTTTGACCGAAAGAGTACTCTGCATCTCTTTCACTGTGGAGTAATGTTTAATAATGACAACTTCCTTTCCTTTCAGTATGTCTTGATTGGTTTCGCTTTAATAGTGTGAAAAAAGAAAATTCTTAAAGAACAACATCTACGTTGTTCTTTAAGAATAACAGTAATTACTACCAATATGAAGACAGATTAATTGCTTCTCCAGTCGTAATTAATACCAGTATCAGGGCTGAGAAGATGGGGAGTCTGTAAAATATTTTGTGTAAACTCTCACACCATACATTACAATTGAAGAAAGGTTGGTTTGAGAGGATGGCTGAAATGGCTCGATTTAACAAAGACCAAGTGAAGGCTTTTGTAAAAGAAAATAACTTGAAAACCATGGATGACGTACAATCGGCATTGAAGGAGCTGTTTGCCGAAACGCTGCAGTCGATGC
>NZ_NHRJ02000019.1 GCF_002220865.2 Paenibacillus xerothermodurans
CGCCGCTAATCTCACCCGAAGGTGAGATCCGCTCGACTTGCATGTATTAGGCACGCCGCCAGCGTTCGTCCTGAGCCAGGATCAAACTCTCCAATAAATTGCTGCGTTAGCAGCGGTCTATCAGCTAAGCTTGTCTTAAGCTCAAAAAAACTTTTGAAAAACATCTGGCATTCAACTATCATTTGTTCAGTTTTCAAAGAGCTTTCGTTACTCTTATGTCTCCGCTTGGGGTGACAAGAATATATCCTATCATATCCGCGATGTAATTGCAACATCTTTTTTTCTGGGCTGCGAATCCATTTGGTTAGCTGGCAAACATTTGTTTTCGACCACCTCTGCGGCGACAAGAGATAATGTACCACAACCCGCATGCCCAATGCAAGTGACTTTTTTTTCTAGTGCGAACAGTGTTCGATACTGCCCGCCCCAGCGCCATGTGCCCGCTCGCCCACTTAGATAACAGCCTCCCAGCAGGCTCAATCCCGTGAACACCGACACGTTACTGTCCAAGTCCTGTGAAATTATCCGCACCCGGAAACGAATCCGATGCGACTTTATCCGTACGACCTCTACTGATATCGAAGCCTGATAAAGTACTTTCCACCGTCGGCGCGCGGAAATGAGCGACAGGCGGGTTGCAGGTGCACGATTTCATTCAAACCACTGCAGCAGGCAGATGAGCATGGTCTGATCAAACAAGTCATGCTCAAAGCATAGTATTACCTGATCATGCCGGTCATATTGCGCTAAATACATTTTCCTATGTCTCGGTCAGCTGCTGAAGCCTGCCGCTGGTGCCCTCCATCGGCATAATAAGAGCGGCGAGCTGCACGAGCAGCGTCTCCGGTGGAGCCCGCAAAAATGGGTCCCTCATACAAAAACTCACGCCCACACCAAGGTAAGTGGCTGAGCGATAGAGCATCACCTTGCCAAGGCGAGGGTCGCGGGTTCGATTCCCGTCTGCCGCTCGAAGACGCCACCTGCCTGCAGGATGCTAGCAACTCTGTCTGCATTCACGATGTGCAACATTTTGTCCTTCCTATTGCGAAAAGCAGAGACGCCCGTGCAACGGCTGCCCCATGATTCGCAGTCGGTACATTGGGATGTGCAGGCCGCGGTAATGAATCGACAACACAAAAGGAGGCGATTACGCCTCCCCCAGTAGTCTGAGCAGCTCCTGCTCGTCATCTATAATACGAATGCCCAATTGCTGGGCTTTGGCCAATTTGCTGCCGGCTTTTTCGCCGGCAATCACGATATCCGTTTTCTTCGATACACTTCCCGTGAGCTTGGCCCCCATGGCCTCCAATTTGCTGCCGGCTTCGTCACGACTCATGGAGGTTAGCGTGCCGGTAAGCACGATGGTTTTACCGAAAAACGGATTATCCGTGTGGACGATCACGGGTGCCTCCTCGCTCACCGGAGTTACCCCCGCCTGGAGCATCCGCTCAATGCTTCGTTGGATCGTCGGATCCCGGAAAAACGTCACAATGCTGTCAGCCACAATGCCACCGATATCGCTAAGCATGACGAGTTCTTCCGGTGCTGCCTGCATCAGCTTGTCGAGGCTGCGGTAATGATCGGCGAGCACCCTGGTGGTCGTCTTGCCCGTGTTGGGAATGCCCAGAGCGAACAGGAAAGAAGCGAGATCACATTGCTTGCTTTTTTCCAGCGAAGCCAGAAGATTGTTGGCTTTCTTCTCACCGAAACGGGCTAGCTTGATTAGATCGTCAAAGCGCAAATAATACAGGTCCGCCGGATCACGTACGCCCAATTCCTGATAAAGCTGTTCTGCTGTCATCACGCTGAACGTTTCGATGTCCATAGCATCTCGCGACGCAAAATGAGTGATACGACCGATTAACTGCGGACGGCAGTCAAGCCGGTTCAGGCAGAACAAATGGGCGCCTTTCAGCTCCAACACCGAGCCGCAGGACGGGCAATGATCAGGATAGGTAATTTCCTCGCCGTCCATGGCTTCCGTGACTTTACCGAGAATCTCGGGAATGACATCATTGGAACGGCGAATGTACACTTCGGTGCCGAGCGCATGTTTCAAGTTTTTTCGTTCGATATCGCCGATATTGTTGAGCGTGCAATTCTGCACTGTGACGCCGGCTATGTCAACGGGTTCCACTTTGGCTACAGGTGTAATTTTTCCCGTGCGGCCCACTTCCCATGATACCGATAACAACGTGGTAACAGCTTCCTCCGCAGCGAACTTGAAGGCAACGGCCCAGCGCGGAAATTTATCCGTGTACCCCAATACCTCGCGCGTGCGCATGTCGGTGATTTTGACAACGAGGCCGTCAATCAGAAAATCAAACGTGTGGCGCATGGAAGCGACATGTTCCAATTGCTCGGCGACCGCATCGATCGAGTCGTAAAAATGTACGTATGGACTAACTTTAAATCTGTTTTCGCGGAGAAATTCAACCATCTGCCGGTGGTCCTTAAAATTCAGTCCCTCGCTGTAGCCAATGTTGTAAAAATAAGCGGTCAACCGGCGGGAAGCGGTAACTCTGGGGTTGAGGTTGCGCAGAGCGCCGGCCGCAGCGTTGCGGGCATTCTTCAGCGGCTCTGCAGCGGTTTTGTTGTATTCCTCAAGGACGGACAGCTGCATGATTCCTTCCCCTTGCACTTCGATCACGCCGTCACGGTATGGTATTTCCAGAGGGATCGAGCGGATCGTTTTCACCTGCGGAAGGATACCTTCTCCGACGGCGCCGTTCCCCCGGGTGGCTGCCTGAACCAGCTTTCCATCCTCATACGTGAGATTCAGTGTGAGGCCGTCAAATTTTAGCTCCAGCACAAAAGAAAGCGGAGGCAGCGGGGCCTCCGGATGCCGGCTGTTGTAGTCGTTCACCAGCCGCTGAGCGCGGTTATGCCACGCCATTAAATCGGTGTGATTCTGAGCCTTGTCTAAGCTCCATAGGCGCGCTCTGTGCTTGTGCACATCGAAACCTTTGAGCAGCTCTCCACCAACCCGCTGGGTAGGGGAGTTCGGCAGGACAACGCCGGTTTCCCGCTCCAACGCCACCAGACGGTCATATAGCTTATCCCATTCCGCATCATCTATCGTGGGCTGATCCAATGTATAGTAAGCATAATTATGCTGGTTGATTTCTTCGATGAGTGCTTTCATAGCCTCAAGGGCGTCCGCCATAAAGGAAAAACCGTCCTCTCATGATTACTGTCTTGTACTTCCCCGGCCGGCTGCTATTCGGCCTTTTGGATTGGCGCGAATTTCGCGAGCA
Source organism: Paenibacillus xerothermodurans (assembly GCF_002220865.2). Taxonomy (GTDB): domain Bacteria; phylum Bacillota; class Bacilli; order Paenibacillales; family NBRC-103111; genus Paenibacillus_S; species Paenibacillus_S xerothermodurans. The sequence goes on from NZ_NHRJ02000019.1 coordinate 3,258, forward strand.
GCCGTTTTACGCCCACCGGTGCAGGAAACGCGATCTGCAGCTCGGTGTCGTCGCCGCCGCCTTTAATGGCGACGACTGTGCCGGTGCCCCACTTGCCGTGGGCGACTTTATCGCCCATTTTGAACTCCGGCACCACGCGGGCGGCACCGCCGCCTGCACTTGCCGCGACCGGACGTGCTGCGCCGGACGGAGCCGAGCCCGCGCTTCCGCCTGCCGTGCGGAAGCTCACCGTTTTGCCGGCGGCAGGCGCCGCGGCTGAGCCGAAGCTGCCGCTGCTGCCGTAGCGGCCTTCGCGGCTGCCCCAGGCGCCAACGCCCGAGCGGCCGCCGATAATGCCGCCCGGCGAAGCGAGCTCTAGCAGCTCCTCGGGGATCTCCTTGAGGAACCGCGATGGAGCGTTCATGTTGGTGCGCCCGAACAGCGTACGCATTTTGGCGCAGGTGAGGTACAGCTGCTGTTCGGCGCGGGTAATCCCGACGTACGCCAGCCGACGCTCTTCCTCCAGTTCCTCATAATCGTTCGCCGCACGGCTGTGAGGAAATACGCCTTCCTCCATGCCGACGATGAAGACGACCGGAAACTCAAGTCCTTTGGCACTGTGCATCGTCATGAGTACCACTGCATTGCTTGCATCGGCCGCCTCATCACCGGCGCTGTTCATCGTGTCGATATCTGCGATCAACGCCAAGTCGGTGAGAAACGAGATGAGCGTTTTGTCTTCGTTACGTTTCTCGAAATCCAACGTAACGGACAGAAACTCATCTATGTTTTCAAGCCGCGCGTTAGCCTCGATCGTTTTTTCACGCTGAAATTCTTCACGGTAACGGGTCATTTCAAGCATTTTCTCCGTTAGCTCGGTGACCGACAAATAATCCACCATCCGGTTGAGATTGTCGATCATATCCCGGAAATCGGCCAAAGCGTTCTTCGCCTTAGCTCCGATCTCCATGGCGTCGACTTGCTCCAGCATGGAGAACAGCGATATTCCGCGCTGGGCGGCCGCTGCGGCCAACCGTTCAACCGTGGTGTCTCCAATGCCGCGCTTAGGAACATTGACGACCCTGACGAAGCTGATATCGTCATTCGGATTGGAAATGAGCCGGAGATAAGCGAGAATGTCCTTGATCTCTTTGCGGTCGTAGAACTTGATGCCGCCCACGATTTGATACGGAATGTCCGATTTGATCAAAATTTCCTCTATTACCCGCGACTGTGCGTTCGTACGGTACAGGACGGCGTGCTCCTGATACCTTTTGCCGTTCGCTACATTTTTATTGATCTCGCCCGTAATGAAATACCCTTCCTCGTGCTCAGAGTCGGCCTGATATAAACGGATCTTGTCACCTTCCCCTTTGCTCGTCCACAGGTTTTTCGCCTTCCGTCCGGCGTTGTTGGAAATGACTTTGTTAGCCGCATTGAGGATGTTGGAGGTAGAGCGGTAATTTTGCTCTAACAGAATCGTAGTGGCGTTCGGATAATCCCGTTCAAAATTGAGAATATTGCTGATGTCCGCACCACGCCAACGGTAAATCGATTGATCGCTGTCGCCGACCACACAAATACGCTTGTGCTTATCAGCCAGCATCAGACAGAGCATATACTGCGCACGGTTCGTATCCTGATACTCATCGACGTGGATGTACTGGAATTTATTTTGGTAGAACTCCAGCACTTCGGGCACTTCCTTAAAAAGCTGGATCGTCAACATGATCAGGTCGTCGAAGTCGAGGGAGTTGTTCTGTTTCAACTTCTTCTGGTACAGCTTGTATACTTTTGCCACGATACCGTCAAAGTAGTCGCCGATTTTATTCTCCACCATTTCGGGCGTTTTTAGTTCATTTTTCGCCGCGCCCATTGCTGCTTGCACCGCTTTCGGCTCAAACTTCTTCGTATCAATGTTGAGTTCCTTCATGCACGCCTTGATGACGGACAGTTGGTCGCCTGAGTCAAGAATGGTAAAGTTGGACGTAAATCCGATGCGAGAAATGTCTTTTCTCAGGATCCGTACGCACATCGAGTGAAACGTCGACACCCAAATATCACGGCCGTTGGGGCCGACAAGTGTGCTCACGCGTTCCTGCATTTCACGTGCCGCTTTATTGGTAAAAGTGATTGCCAATATGCTCCACGGCGCCGCCTTTCTCGTAGCGATCAAATAGGCTATGCGGTGGGTAAGTACGCGGGTTTTGCCGCTGCCGGCCCCTGCCATGATCAAGAGCGGTCCGTCCACCGTTTGCACGGCTTTTTTCTGCGGCGGGTTTAAGGAATCTATGGAAGCAAACAAATCAATAGTTTCGTTCATAGTTATCGAATCCCTTCAATAAAACGTTACGTTGCGTTCGCAGTCAAAAGTGACAATTATAAATACACGTTGCGTTCGTAGGAGTGAAAGTGGCAGAATGTCGAACAAAACATTACGCCCTTGGGAGTGAAAGGTTGCAAATTAATGATGTCAATTTATGTTAAAGAGCGCAATTTTCGGGCAAATTTACGGGGTTAGATGTTTTCAGTGAAAATGTCGGGGGCGGGCGGGCAGCAGCCTACTGCATGCCCTTTACTGCGTGCACAGTTGCCAGCGCTTGTTCAAACTGCTCATACAATGCGTTGCCGACAACCACGGTGTCAGCGGCTTGCGCCGCCGCCATCGCCTTCTCAGGGCCATCGATTCCGCCGCCGTAAAACAGCCTCGCATCGCGCACGGTCTGCCTCGCACGGGAGACGATCTCCATGTCGCCAAATGTGCCGCTGTATTCAATATATACGATGGGACAACGAAACAGACGGTCGGCAAGGCGCGAATAAGCCTGCACGTCCTGCACGTCCAGCGCGGTGTCAGACTGTGTGATTCGTGCGGCAGTCGAGTGCTCATTTAGCATAATGTAGCCTTCGGTCACTACCTGTTCCCAATCTAAAACAGCTCCATATTCACGCAGCGCTTGCTGATGATGGCCTACGATCCACTGCGGATCGCCGGCGTTCAACACAATCGGTATAAAAAACAAGTCGAAGCCCGGCACTATTGCCTCGCGTGTCGAAATTTCCAATACGCAAGGCACTTCGTATCTGCGTATCCGGGCCAGCAAATCAACTGTATTATCAAAAGTGATTCCGGAGGAACCGCCGACGATAATTGCATCGGTGCCTGATAAGCACACGCGTTCCAAATGCTCGTCCGGCATTTCACGATCTGGATCGAGCTTAAAGACGTGCCTCCACTGCTTGATATCCGTTAACAACAGGCTGTGCCTCCCAGTAATACTTTGATGTTAAAAGTAGTCTCCAATTTTATCTCTTAAAATAAGTCTATGCCACCCTGCCCACCGTGTCAAATCGGTTTGGGCATAGCTTCAGGCGGCAGTTTCCAAACATTTGTTCCCATGGTATCCGTAGGAAAAACAATCGTGCGCCAGCCTTAATAAGTGGTCAAACCAAGCCACTCTTGCAGCTCATATAGCATGCGTTTAACCCACACGGTTTCTTCGTGGTACGCTGCATAATCCAACGTGTACACAGCACCATCATTATTCCAAATTCGAGTGAAATAATCTCTTAGCTCCTGAGCCACCCCGCTGTCGCCTGGGGCTGCAACAGCAAGATTGGTTTCCAGATTAAGATCATTCAAATTTCTCGCGGTAAAGTTCGCCGACCCGCCGCTGGCTATGATTCGGTCATTCTTATCAATGAAAAGCAGCTTGGTATGATATTGCTCTTTGGTAGTGTTGTACCACCGGATGTTAATGTTACCGCCGGAGCTTTCCAGTAATTTTTGGGCTGCTGGCCGGTTTGGCAGTCCGATTTTGTCCCGGCCGAAGGCGTTCTGATTCGGATCCAGAATAAGACGGACCTCGGCCCCCCTGCGGGATGCCTTGACAAGAGCGTCCAGAACCTTGGGTTCGGCCAAATAAAACATGCCCAACCATACCTTATCGCCCGCTTCCGCTTCGGCTAACGATGCGAGCACATGATCTCCAATCCTGCCCTCCGTCAGCAGGCGTACCTCAATGTTGCCTTCCTCTTGCCTTTCGGAGCTGTAGCGTGGCGATTTTACAGTGCCTGATAGTACAGGCACCGCGGCCTCACTTGCGAGAGCATCGTTTATGATGTCCCCATTGACGGCGAAAGCGGCATTGGAATTGTATGCGCTGGCGTCATGCGCATTGGCGGAAGGTATGATGAGTATGTTTTCCGTGGCAATGACCTTCCGGTGATTGGCTTTCACGTTAAGCAGCTTCAAATACGACCGCAAGGTCACCGGCGGTGCTGTGTCCACCATCGGATTGGGCAGCCATCCTCCCTCAGGTTGGCCGAACCATTGAACGAACATACGCCACAAGCCCGAGTAGAGCGGAGTGGAATCCCGCAGCGGGTTGACATCACTGATGTAGGTTTGAATGCCCGCAGCCTTCAGCCGATCCAATTCAGGGGACCGGGCGGAGCCATAGAATGTGTTAACTTCATCAGTGATCACAACAATATGCATGTCCGGATACTTCTGTTTTTGAGCAATCAGTTTATCCGCCAGCATACCGCTGAGCGGGGGATACTGCTCCTTGTGATAGCTGTTGAATAAAAACATGTCAACGACGATAAACTGTTGCGCTTCTTCGACGGCGCGAAAAATACGTTCAAAGATCATTGATTGTTGCGTGGGATGAGTGGGATTTTTGTAGGTTAAATCGTATAAAAAATTAACGTCCTGCACATGGTGAACCGGCCCTTGCATAGAAAGGCCGGCGGGCAGAGGTTTGTGGGCATGGTAAGCGATGACCCCGCTGTACAGAATTACCAGCGCTAGCAACAGCAGGATAAATCGGCTGCGCCATGAATGCGGCTGCGGCATTTTGGGCCGCTTAGTGGTCGGTATACTCGATTGCGATGGCATGCAAGGATCACCCCTCCGGTGTACTAGCTTAATGTTAAATAACTCCGGAGCCCGGTTCTGAAACAAACGTTTAGGCCGGGAGATTATGGGAAACACCGGCCGCAACAGATTCTAGAGCCTGGCAATAGCAGCTTCCTATCGGTAAACCAGCAAAGCAAGAAGCATGCCATCCCAAGCTGATGACTGGACGGCAAGCTGCTGCGTAAGCCGCACTGCGCGCACAATAACAAGCCTGGCCAGACACAAGTGCCGGTACGGATAAAAAGCCTGGCGAGGCACAAGTGCCGGACGATAAAAAGCCTGGCGAGACACAACTACCGGTACGATAGAAAGCCTGGCGAGGCACAAGTGCCGGTACGGATAAAAAGCCTAGCGAGACACAAGTGCCGGTACGGCTAAAAAGCCTGGCGAGGCACAAGTGCCGGACGATAAAGCCTGGCGAGGCATAAAAAGCTCGCACCCCCATGCAACGATGGGAACGCGAGCTGGTCCTGCCTGAGCAATTGTCACAGCTAGATTATAGAGTCTGCTATTAAATAAGCTAACAGTGCTGTCGCTAGCAAGGTCACAGGTCACCGCCGGTCAAAAAATTGCAGTCGCCGTATTCATTGCCTTGAAAAATTTTCAATACAACACTGCTATTAGGGTATAGTGCCAGGTACTAACAGCCGCTGTCACATTACGTTAGCTGTTATGGTTGGGCCGGAGCAGGAGGTGCAGTTCCTCCTTGCGGCTGTGCGGCAGCAGGATCCGGCGGCGGCTGTTTCATTTTATCCGCCAACTCTTGGACCGTGGTGACCGGCAGGCTGTACGCCCACTGCCCGCCCTCTTGTGTAACCCACACTTGTTCCTGTTCAACCTTGCCGATATACGCGGTGGCAGACTGGTTACCCGAGGCATCTGCGGACTTCGTCTCGATGCGCAGCTCGGGAGCGTCCATTTTGATCTCCGCGGCTGGACGAGCCAATTTGGCTGTACTCATAGATTGAACCTTATCCAAGTATGTGCTTGCGTCGGTGCCCTTCAACGTTTGATCGCCCAGCTTCCACTCTGCATCATAGGATTTCTTGTCAACGTCTACTTTCGCGAGCGTCCACTTTTGCCCCTTCCACTCCACACTCAATTCACGCAGCTGTTCATAGTCGAGTTTAACAGGGCTTTTTTCCATAAAATCCAACGGTGCCCTGGCTAGAGGCTGAACTGCCATGTCGCTGACGGTAAACACTTCAGGCGAACCGCTGACCATCGCGTAACTCAATCCCTGAATGGCCACCGGCGAGCCCACGCTGAGTGTATGGGATGTCCCGTCGTTCATGGTTACGGTAAACTGCTTAGCCGGCTTATCCAAACCGAACTGCGCTAGATCCGATGGGTTTGCCTCGACAGTTTTATCCTTGCTCACATTGTTGAAGGATTCCACCCAACCGGATACGGCGAATTCGCTCAAGGGCAGAGGGGATGGCTTGGACATAGTCCATGAACCATCCTTGCGCTGTATCTCAACCTCACTGTCCGCAGTTTTAACAGAGTAACTAGCCACTTCATCTTTATTTACTTTGACGAGGGACGCGGCCGGCTCGGTTTTCTCTTTAAAGAAGTCTTTGCTTGAGGCATACCAGAAGGCGCCAATACAAATAATGACCAATATCAGCGTCGGGATCAGCCGCTTCATCCTTGTCTCCTCCTCCACCAAATGGTACCGCCGACGAGCAGGAAGAGTAATGGGAATAACAACACAGTGCCATAGAAAATTGTGTTAGCTTGGCTTCCTGTGATCATAGCTTGTTGAATCGCATCACCCTCACGCGGACGGATTGTCACTTGATCCTTTTGCTCCTGCAGCCAGCCGACACTGTTAAGCGCAAAGTCGCGATTGCCCTGCTGCTGAATTACGTTGTCGACCAGGAACGAGGAACCCCCGAGCACGACGGCCTTCGGCTTCTTCTCTTTGGTTTCGACCACATAGCCCAGGCTAAGCGGACCCTTGATATCTTTGTCGTCCCGGGTTGTCCGGTTCTTGGTCAAGGCATCGATGTCCGTTTCCCCATAGGCATTCTCTGTAGATCTTAAAATCAATGTAGCCGGATAATCAGGCACAGGCTGATCGGAGCCAAGAGCAACCGCCAGATTCATCATGGTCAGCAAATTGTAATTTTGCAGCTTCTCCGTGATCGCATGCGGACCATACTCAGGAATGATCGTGAGCGGATCGAACAGTTGGCTCTGTTTTGGCTCGATCGCCACTGCATGCTGATCCTGAATACCGTACTGCGCCAACAAACCGTCGATGTTCTTCCACTGGGTCGCCATGTCCTTGTGAAAACCGAGTGCTACGTACAATTTGCCTTGGCCAGCGAGATACTGCTTGATAAGTTCGTTTTCCTTGTCGCTAATATCGTTCTGTGGGCCAATGATAAACAATATTTCCGCATCGTCCGGGATGTTGCCTTCACGCAGCAGATTTAAGTCCTTCACCTCATAGTTTTCACCTTCAAGCCCGCTCCGCCATATATTCATCTGATTGAGAGGAATCTCGTTATGTCCGGACAGGAAGTATACCTTGCTTTTTTCCTTGGCATTAAGGTTTACTAGCGCCTGGGTCAGCTTTTCTTCTCCGCTGAATTGATATTGCCCCTGCTCCTGGCCGGGAATGAACATTTCGACATAGTACAATGTCTTCTTCTGTTCACCGCTTTCGACCACGAGAGTCCCGGACGGATCGACCTCATACTGTTTGGCCATAGCAGGCTGCTGCACGATGTCGTAGCTGTCAAACACTATGTTGCCGTTATGTTTTTTGTACTCCTGCACCAGCTCATCAACCTGGCGTTTGATGTAGGGGTCTGTCTGATCGCTAGTCAGTGATATGATGCGAACATCTTTATCAAGCGCCTGTAGTGTTTGCGTTGTTTTTTCGGATAAAGTAAATTTATTGTTTTGGGTTAAATCGACCTGCAGATTTTTGGTGGAGTTCAGAAAAATCGTCAGGACGATGAAAATGCCGATGACCGCCAGAGATAATACGACGGCATTCGTTCCGCGGATCCACTTGTTCACTGTTTCTTTCCTCCTTCGAGTGTTTATCTCCAGCGTTTTCGTTCCAGCGCTTGGATGCTCAGCACGATAAACACCAAGATCAGCGTCACATAAAACAGAATGTCGGCGAAATCGAGCACACCCTTCTGTAAATCGCCGCTTCGGCTGACTATGGAGAAAGTGCCAAGATAATCTTTGATTTTGCCGCCTACGCTGTCACCCAGCCATTCAATCGTCCAGAACAGCAGCAGGATCGCAAACGCAATAATCCCTGACACCATCTGATGCGCGGACAGTGAAGATGCGAACAAGCCGACGGCCATCATTGTTGCGCCAACCAGGAACATGCTTAGGAAGGACAGCCAGAGAACAGGTTGGTCCAGCGGACCGTAGGCGCTCATGATCAACGGATACAGCAGGCAGCCCCCGACAAGAAGCAACTGCACGGTCAATGCCGCCAAGTATTTGCCGACAATGATTTCGGTGATGCTGACCGGTGATGTGAGCAGCAGTTCATCCGTGCCGTGGCGCAGCTCATCGGACATAAGCCGCATTGTTAGCAACGGAATAATAAGGAGAAACACGAAAGTGACTGTTCCCACCACGGGCCGAATATCGATAATGTTGGGCGGATATAAAAAGTTGACGCTGAAAAAATACCCTGAAATCAGGAAAAAGAAAGCGAACGCCGCGTACGCGGTGGGTGAATAGAAGTACATTTGCAGCTCTTTTTTGCAAATCGCCCATGTTCTACGCATCTGGATTCACCTCCTTGGAAGCATTCTGTTCAGATGCGGATGCTACTTCCTCGGAGGAAACATCTCGTACGTCTCCTAGAGCTTCGTCCGTCGTCAGCTTGAGGAAGATATCTTCGAGACTCATGCTCTCCTTCTTCATCGCGAGGATCGGATACCGCAGCTCCGCCATGCGGTAGAAGATCGCTTCGCGAATGTCCGCGCGGTCCTGCGCGGACACGAGGACCTTCACGGTCGGCGATGAATCGCCGCCGGCCGTGAAGGTGTCGGCAGGCCCCGCCGCAGGCTCGGCGGCCTGCCCGTGCTGCTCGCCCACGCCGGGCTCGGGCGCGCCAGGTTCCGGCTGCTGCGTGAGCGCAGCCGTGTGGGCTGCTGCCGCGGCACCGGCGGCAGCGGGCTCGTCCGCCAGCGGAGTCACGCTGGCGACCTGCGGCAGGCCGCGAAGCCCGGCCAGGATGGCCTCGCGCGGCCCTTTCACCTCGAGCGAAACCTCGAATGTTTCGCCCATCGTGTTCGCAAGCTGATCGGGATGTCCGTCCATCACGATGCGCCCTTGGTTGATGATCAATACACGGTTGCACAGCGCGTTGATCTCAGGCAAAATGTGCGTGCTGAGCAGCACGGTATGGTTCTCGCCAAGCTCACGGATCAGCTGACGTATTTCAATAATTTGCTTTGGGTCCAAACCGGAGGTTGGCTCATCGAGCACCAGCAAATCCGGGTTATGCAGTATCGCCTGAGCAAGCCCCATGCGCTGCTTGTAACCCTTGGACAGGCCGCGGATCACCTGCCGCTCCCGCCCCTGCAGTCCCAGACGCTCGATGACTTCACCGATGCGGCGCTTTTGCTCCTTCACCGGAATGCCCCGAAGGTCCGCAATGAACTGCAGATACGCCTCTACCGACATTTCGGGATACAGCGGCGGCGTTTCCGGTAAATAACCGATTTTTTGCCGTGCTTTCTTCGCATTCTCTGCCATGGAAAAACCGTCAATGGTGATCGATCCGTGCGTCGGATTCAAATAGCCGGTGATCATCCGCATCGTGGTCGTTTTGCCTGCACCGTTCGGTCCCAGAAAGCCTACAACCTCACCACGGCTCATAGAGAACTCGATACTGTGCACCCCTCTTTGATTCTCATACAATTTGCTGACCTGTTTAACCTCTAGCACACTAGCAGCCTCCAATCGAAAACGAAAGTTTCCATCTTCACACCATTTTCAACCATATCCAGGAGTTCAGTCTAACCATCAATATACAAGTGATTCACTAACGCTAGATTAAATCAATCTGAAAATTAGCTTAAAAATCTGTGTCCAAATTGTGGCAAAATGGATGTATGTATGGACATGTCAAAGCGGTGTTTGTGATGCAAGTCCAAGTATATTCTAGCGTAATTTCATTGCACGGACTACCCGTTTGCGACAGTTCCAGTTATATGATTTGTGCTTAATTTCGACCGCATCTCCAGTGACCGGTTTGTGTGAGTGTATATGCCGCGACAGTGAAGCGAGGAAGATCAGCGCACACAGCTCAACAGGGGTTGTTTACTCCAGACATTGAAATAGGTGAACTAACTTGATAGATAGGAGGGACCAACGCACTGCTTTCGAAAAGCCGGACAATCTTTAACTGCTGAAAAGGAGTAAGCGCATCATGGCCCGGCGATGGGCGGATACATTGGAAATTCACATTCGCATAGAGCGCCGCTTAGACCTATGCTTTGTGTGCACGCTATGTCTGGCGGCTTTGGGTTTCCCTGCCCACAACACGACATGCTCGCGCCTGCAGGTTTTGCTTGTCCGCAGACATGCTGCAGCTGACGATTCTCCGATGGCACACGACTTTCAAGCGCCTCATGTTTCTTGCTGGCAGAGCGACATCCGCAGTCTTCTTGCTTGCACAATGCCATGCGCAACGCCTGATGTTTCTCGATTCCATAACGACTCCATGTTTCCCGATTCACGCTATGTTGAGCGCCTCGTGTCTTGTATGTACAAGTTGCGTAAACCACAATTCAGCTTTGAAAAAAACATGAATCATGGAGGTATATGTGCCAGCAACACAATAGCGCAGCCGAGCAAGGACAAGCCCAGCCTAAGCATCAGGCCCTGTTGGAGTACGATTACCACATGTGGGCAACCGACAAAGTTTTCGACCGATTGAAGGAGCTGCGGGACGAAGTTTACCGAATAAAAATGGAAAGCACCTTCTCGTGCGTTGCCGAAGTGATGAGCCACATATTACTTGCGGACCGGGTATGGCTGGGCGTGATGTCAGATACGGCTTCGATGAGATCGCGAATCCGCCCGGCTGCAGCGTGAGGTGGAGGGAATAGCATTGGATGAGATGGAGGCGAAGTATCGCTTTTTGAGCTCGCAATACATACACTTCATCAACAGCCAGACAAATTTCGAGCGGGTTGTTACACCCACACAGCCACACTTCGGACGTCTGGAAACAACTTTATTTCAGCTAGTGAACCACGTGAGCAATCACAGCACATACCACCGGGGGAATCTATCAGCAATGCTCCGGCAAGCAGGGCACTCAGGGGTTTCGACAGACTACGTGTTCTATTTGTTTGAGCGGCAGCGGGAGGGCGAAAAAAGTTCTCCGTGGAACAATTTTTGACACGATGCAGTAAAAAACCGCGCTGCCGCGCGGCGTATGTCGAATGATTGTATCTAGCTGACGGGCTCCATCACCGGATGCTCGCAGCCGCATTCGTAGTGAACTGTCCGCAGACTTGTAAAACAGTCACTGGCTGATGAAGCCTCCGGCCAATGGCCTGCCATTGCTTGTGCCGTCAGGCATGAAGTCGGCTGGATATACCCCAACGGGCTGCCATTTGGTTACCCCATTCAGGCATGAACCCGGCCGTAAATGTCGTAACGTGACGGCCGCCGGTTCACGTCTGTTGTGCTGTGCTTAGAAATATGGTTTGAGTGCCTGATCTTGACATGCCCGTCCCCAGCTCCTGTCCACTTGTGCTCGCCGCGATTGATGCAAGCATACCGATGCAGAGCGGTCCGCCTAGTCTTTAATCGCCCCTGCAGCAATATCGGAAATGAACTGGCGGCTCACCAGAAGGAACATCACGATAAGCGGCAATGTAGCCATCAGCGTGCCCGCCATTACCATCGCGAAATCTGTACTGTACACTCCGTTCAGCTGTGATAGGGTCACCTGCAGCGTATATTTCTCCGGTTTGGTCAATATAACGAGCGGCCATAAGTAATCATTCCACGAGCCGATGAAGCTAAAGATACCGAGAAACGCAAGCGCGGGTTTGAGAATGGGAAGGCCGACATTCCAATACAGACGGAAGTATCCGCAACCGTCGATTCTCCCTGCGCTAAGGAGTTCGTCATGCACGGCCCCGCTTGCGTACTGCCTCAGCCAGAAGATGCCGAAGGCGCTCGCCATGCCCGGCACAATCAGCGCCTTGAACGTACCCACCCATCCGAGTTTCTGCATGATCATAAACGAAGGGATAAGGGATAACTGATGTGGAATCATCATAGTCAAGAGCAGCAGCGAGAAGAGTATTTTTTTGCCGGGAAACTCAAACTTCGCAAATGCAAATCCGGCTAATGAACAAAAGAATAGTACCAGCACGCTAGAACTTACAGCTACAAACAGCGTGTTCAACAATGAACCAAAAAAATCAATATGACTCAACACATTACGTATGTTATTCAGAAGCTCTCCACCGAATGTTAACGTAGGCGGAAATCTGTAAATCTCGCTCGTGGTACGTGTGGCCATGACTGCCAGCCAGTAGAATGGAAAGACGGACACCGCAACCCCGAGCAGCAGCACCGTGTGCAGTAAAATATTTTTTAAAGGGCTTTGACCAACCATACTTCTCTCCTCCCGGTTACGCGCCTGGTTTATCGACAAGCTTGTAGTTAAGATACGAGAACGCCGCTATGATCACAAACAGTCCCCAAGCGACCGTGGAGGCGTATCCGAATAAGTATTTCACAAAAGCGAGCTGATACAGGTACAACACGATGGTCATGCCGGCCCCGCCCGGACCTCCGGTATTACCCGTCAACACCTGGGATTCCGTGAAAATTTGCATACCTCCGATAGTGGAAGTGATTACAGTGAATAGAATGATCGGACGAACTAACGGAACTGTAATCTTGGTAAAAATTTGCCAAGTGCTCGCTCCATCAATCCGCGCGGCTTCATAGAGCACGGTTGGTATACTTTGCAGTCCGGCCAAATAAATAATTGCGTTATACCCCGTCCAACGCCACACAACCATAGAAGCGATAGCGATCTTGATCCCGAATGCCGAATTCAGCCATTCCACAGTGCCTATACCCATCAATGATAAAACATAGTTGAGCAAGCCGTATTTGTTACCAAACAGCGTCCCGAACACAATCGCAACAGCCACAATAGACGTCACATTCGGCAGAAAGTAGGCGATCCTGTAGAAAGTTCGGTAGCGCAGAAACGCAGCATTCAGCAGGTAGGCTATAAGGAGTGCCATGATCAGCATCGGTATCGTGGAGTAAACCCAAATCTCAAGCGTGTTGCCGATTGCCTTCCAAAATTCACTGTCTGTGATCATGTAGCGGAATTGATTCAAGCCCGTGAATTGAATTTTGCCGATGCCATCCCATTTGTTAAACGCTAGATAGAAAGAAAATATAATAGGGAAAAGGCCGAACACCGCAAACAGTATGTAAAATGGAGAGATAAATAGGTATAGGACACGATGTTTTACAATTTCACGCCATAGCACAGCATGCTTGCCGACCGAACGACTGGTGGACGCAGTCGCCTTTGAATAATTCATTGTATCCCCTCCTTGGCCTTTGTGGATTGCTCACGCCGCGGCTAAATTAGTACAGCAATAATTCCTGGTTTACACGTGATATTGCATCGTTCCAAGCTGCTTCGGGCGGCTTATTCTGCGTTTCCACATTGTTTATTTCCTGTCTGACAATTGTGTCTGCAATCGAGTTCTTCGGTCCAAAGTATGCCGGCTTAACATTTTTGGCAGACTCGCTGAAAATTTTGTTCGTGGCTTGATTACCAAAAAATGGTTCTGGAGTTGCCATCTTGGGATCGCCGTAAATACTTGGTGTTGACGGAAACAGATTGGTGGTGCCCAATGCAGTGAGCTGATTTTCTGGGTTTTGGAGCCACTTGATTACCTCATACGCCTCCTTTGGGTGCTTAGACTGCTTGGTAATCCCAACGAAAGAACCACCACTATTGCCGTCTCCGCCCGGCGCTCTTGCCACCCGCCACTTGCCGGACGAGTCCTTCGCCGCATCCTGAATCACCTGCTTCGTCCATACAGCTCCTACCAATGAGGCAATTGCGCCATTGTTCATGGCGGCGTTCCACTCAGGCATCCCTTGAGGGGTTTTGGCGCTCAGTCCGAGCTCATGCACTTTCACCGCTGTATCCCACGCCTTTTTGATATGAGGCGAGTCGCCAACAAAACGGTCCTGCTCGTCGAAATACAGTTTGTCGCTCTGTGCCAGATTTTGCGCAAACACGGTGGTGATGTTATCAAACATATGAACTTTGTTATTGAGTGCTTGTTGCATCTTTTGACCGGCCGCTATGTAATCGTCCCAGGTTTTGAGCTGGGCACTCACTTCATTCGGGTCCGTAGGCAGCCCCGCCTGTGCAAATAAATCCGCCCGATAAAACAGCGCTGTCGGTCCTGAGTCCATCGGCAGAGCAATTTGGTACTGTCCATCCGGCGTGATCGTTTTTTGCCATTTCCAATTCAGATATGTCGGCTCCAGTTCCTTACTGCCTAATTCAAATAAGTTCACAAATTGGTCTCTGTTGGGGAAAAAGATTGAGATCCAGTCGTTCAATCCCACAATATCCGGAGCACCTGATCCGGCTGCGAATGCCGACATCAGCTTCGCTTTGAAGTCTCCCCCGATTTTCTCAGCTTTGAAGTTAATGTTCGGAAACTGCTTGCTCACCTGTTTCAACAATTGGTCATCCATTGAGCGGTTCCAGTACCAGAGCGTGAGTTCCACCTTGCCATTGTTTTCAGCCGTATTCCGCCCGCCGCAGGCAGTGGCAAGCAAAAGGCAAGCGATCAATAGGAATGATGTAAGCGTTTTCCACGGCATTTAGTTCTCTCCTTTCGAATATGGATTAGTTATGTACGACTCGTATGATGTATATGTTTTGGACAGATTTATATTCTTCGAAACACAACAATGTCCAGGATTGCAAAAAAAATAGATAGAACGCTAGATTCCGTGTTCAGCAATGGCACGTGGATGGATGACGGGCACGAACTGGGGTACGAGCGAAAAAGCGAGGCATCGGTAAAATTGGCGTATAAGAGAGAAAGTACAGTATGCGCTAGATTACGGCATGGATCAAAAACGAGACGCAAGTAGATTGGTGGCATTGAGTGTATTTAACTTCGGTGGGCGGTCTACAAAACAGTGATGATACAGACGAATATTTAGTCATCACCATTAAGCATCGATTGTTCGAAAAGTTAGAGAGCCGTATACGCACGCAACAACCAGAAATAGAATCGCGAGTACATTCAATAGCAATGAAATCTTGCCTGATCGTGATTTTATGTCCGGCAGACTAAGTGTGATACCGACGATGGCTGAACCAAAACCGAGCGACAGTGAGTAAAAAAAACCAGAAGCACATGAGAATAAACATGTAAACAGAGCAGTCGTTATTTTGCAGCTCAATCGGCAACCTCCCAGTAACGGCTATGAGCATGTGTCTTTTGTTACTTTTATTATGTTATATCTTTACAGTTGATACAATATGTATATTGGATAACATAATATAATTATAACAGAAAAAATATCAAAACAAGTGGACCCGCTGAAATTCTGTCAATTATATGGGACAGTAGGTAAAAGGATGCAATTTAAAATGAAACCACTTCTGTACCGGTCCTGTCGCACACGTTACCATCACCACGGACGGGATAAATTGCTGCATCTTCAATTCTGCCGGGTAACTCACTCTACAGTTGACAGCACAAAAACACCTCCAAGGCATTTCATATCTTACGACATGGTTGCATTTTCTTGAAGGTGTATTGACTGGTCTGACGTGATGGGGAAGTCCCAGTGGGACCAATTTGTCGAAGCTTACTACTTCACCAGCTGGCTGCGTGTGACACCAAGCTGGTTCGTTGCTTTCAAAGTCTTCCACACCTGCGTGCCGCTGATCTCGCCACGTAACGCCCGCTGGTACAATGAGATCACTTCGTGTACTTTATCTGCGGATTCCTCCAAAAATTCAATTCGGAAGGAAGAGACTCCAAGCTCCTGAAAATTACACAAATATTCTGCGCCCGATTGATCAATGGCGTTGTAAACCGTGTTGCGGCATCCTTCGTCCACCCGTACCGGATGCGACATGCCCACGCGATCCTGCAGCGACACACGGTGTTGTTCGCAAGGGCGTCCGCAGTTGGTGTAGTCGGTGCCTTCGCTCAGGAATGTGCAATACACACAGTGCTCCGTATGGAACATAGGCATATGCTGATGAATCACGACTTCCAATCGCGACGTGTCCGCCACTCTCAGCATGTCAACCATCTGTTGAATGTTCAGGTCATACGATGGCGTCACCTTGCTGAGCCCTGCAGCCAAGAACAGCTCGGCAGTCTTATGATTGGCAATATTTAGCGAAAAGTCACCGATCAATTCCAAATGGCGTTGTTCGGGATGTTCCAAACGCTGCTTCATATAATAGTAGACCGCGCCTGTGTTGCGTACCAACACCGCGTCAGGCTGCAGATTGGTAATGTTTTTAAAATACCCGGTTTCGCCAGGCATATGAATCCGTGGGGTAGCGAGCGCTATACGCTTGCCCGCTTGGCGAGCGGCGCTCACGGCAGCCGGAAATTGTTTAATAAACTCGAAATCCGCGTAGATCATATCTACATCCGTCTTGATGGCAGCCTGCACTTGGTCTAAATTGCGGCATAGGGCGGTCAATTGCGCTGCACGTGTTGAAGCAGCGCGGCTTGCGTCGATGCGTGCGGCGTCGAGTCGTGGGGAATCAGCGCGCGCCGTGTCGATGCTCGCTGTGTCGATTTGTGCGGCGGCAGGCGCTGTGTCGATGCTCGCTGTGTCGATTTGTGCGGCAGCAGGCGCTGTGTTGACGCGCGCTGTGTCGATTTGTGCGCCGATGCACGGTATGTCGCCTCCTGCAGTGTTCACCATCAAGTCCATGCCGCTGCGCTTCATGTACACTCGCGGCCGCTGCCGTTCAGCTTCCAGCTGCTCCACCGCACGGCGCCGCATGCTGTTGAGCTCGCGCATCGGAAGGATCAGCTCGCCGTTCAGTTGTACATCCAACTCGCCGAGTTCGAAAATTGTTCCGCCAAGCCGACCGAATTGCTCCTGGAACAGCGCCGTGTCCATAGGACGTTTCTCTGCCTGCACGAGCGGCAGCTCGGATTGAATCACTGCTGTGTGCCCTGTGAGCTCATCGGTCCACCAGCTCGTAAGCGGCTTGCCTAGCGTACCCGCGACGCGTACTGAGACAGGGAACGTGCGGTACGGCTTATCCGTTTGGTATGTTTGACGAAGGCGTTTGTCCAGCTGCGGATCATTCGTTTTCCAAACACGGTCACCCACGTGCAAACGACCAAGATCTACATCGTTGCGTCCCGGTACAATTTCTATTATCCCGCCCGCGGCTTCGCCTTCGAGCTTTACTCCTTTGCGGCGGATGTCATAGACGCGGCCGCCTTCTTCTTTTTTGGTCGGATCGCCTGCATCAAAAACAATGCCGTCACCCCGCTTTAGCGGAGCCTCAAGCTCACAAAGCACACCGCCACGCAAAATTTGTTTCACTCGGCCCAAATACACACCGCGGCTTTTCGGATAGGTACCGTCAACCAGCTTCTTATTGTTGGTTCCCTGGAGGAAGCCAAAAGTAAAACCGCGGGAGAAGCTTTGCTCCAGTTCACGCAACTCCTCCTTAGTTGGCTTAGCGGTACCTGCCTCGAAGTAGCGGTCGATCGCACGCCGATATTTGCTGACCACGTTGGCTACATACTCGGGGCTCTTTAGCCGACCTTCGATTTTGAATGAGGTCACCCCTGCTTCGATCAAATCAGGCACCAACTCCAACGCTGCGAGATCTTTGGGCGACAGCAGGTATGCGATATCACCCATCGGTTTTTGCACGCCATCAATCATCAGATCGTACGGCAGCCTGCACGCTTGAGCGCACTCTCCACGGTTAGCGGAGCGTCCTCCCCACATCTCCGACGTCAGGCACTGACCAGAATAAGAAACGCAGAGCGCCCCGTGAACAAAGACCTCCATCGGCAGCTTGGCTTGTTCACCGATCTGTTTGATCTGCCGCAGATTGTTTTCACGTCCTAACACGACACGTTCGATGTCGAAAGGCTTCGTAAACTCTACCGCCTCCGGCGAAGTAATCGTCATCTGGGTCGATCCGTGGATTGGAAAATCAGGTGAAATTTCAGTAATTAGCTGTACCAGGCCGAGGTCCTGCACGATCACTGCGTCAACCCCCGCATCGACACAGGCCTCTATCAACTTGCGGGCCTCCTCGATTTCGTCTTCAAACACCAAAATATTAAACGTCAGAAAACCCTTCACTCCATATAGATGGAGAAACGACATAATGTCTGACAGTTCGTCCGTATGAAAATTGTTGGCTCTTGCCCTTGCGTTAAATTTTTCGACACCAAAAAATACGGCATCCGCGCCATTAGCAACCGCCGCACGCAGGCAATCCCAATCTCCCGCCGGCGCCAACAGCTCTATGTCAGATCTTTTTATAACACTCATTCTTGTCTATTCCTCCATATACACTTTCGCATGCACCCGTCTAAGAGCCTAGCTCATTTGCAGGCGCTACTCTATTACCAATACACATCCTACCATTGCCATTTTACATACATATATACAGTATAACAGAGAAACGGCCAGTGTCCCATTCCACCGGTGTAATTTGGAGAAAAGGCGGTCACCCCAAAATGGATTAACCGATCTCACTGAGAAACGGCCGCCGCCAACCGTGCTTAACAAACAGCCGCTGACCGGGAAACGGGCGTCGGCCCAAAAACGACAAAAAAGACCATGCGCGGTATAGCGCAAGATCTTTTAAAAGATTCGAGGGACTGAATCACGGCACGAAAACGCGCTCATTCGTTGGAAATGATGTGAAAAAACTTCAGGCCATTTAACAAAAATCGCTAAGTTTGTACCGCTCTGTGTGTTTAATTTTTCCGCATTGCATTGATTCGACAACCGGGCGACAAAAGTTAACAACCGCCGGTATCCATGCTATAATGGCTTGTAGTCTACGAAGCTGTCTAGTAATAGAGGGATGTCATTGAAATTATCTAAAGCCCGCATTGCAGCAGGCCTTGCGGCCATCTTGCTGATTCTAGCATTTGCATTAGCTCTGTTCGACAAAGATTTGTCCGTACGCATGTTGTACATCACGAACGGCGATCGCTTTGACCCGGCGGCCTACGGCCATTTGCAGCAATCGTTAGTCGCCAACCTGGAGCTGGATAGGCAGCCCTTGGAGAAGCTCACAGCTGGTCAATTGGACTCTTACGATTCGATCTATCTGGACACCTCACTGCAGGGAACGTTCACAGACGAGCAGCGCGAACTGCTTCAGAACCACGTCGCTGAAGGCGGGCATTTGTTCCTGGAAAACAACCTGGCTGAAGATTTCCCGTTAGACTTCGTCGGCGCGCAGCAGCTGGTCGATGTGAATGTGCCAAATGTTCTGCTGCCCAGCAGTGACCAAACTTCTATTGCGGGTACTACGGCCTTCGCGTACCCAAGGGTTGGATTGCATCTGGAAACGATTCAGCACCTGTTCCGCCGGTTTACGGACAACTATCTACAGCAGGGCGGTCTGGCGGATCTTAAACACTATGCGTGGGGTAAGGGGCTTGTTGCTTCGACCGCAGAACCCGTTGTCCAGCTTAACGGCACAACGTTGTGTGCGCTGAACCGCTATGGTGAAGGCACTGTGTTCTTCGGTAGCGGTCTGCTGCCGAACCGCTTCCACGTGACCGGCTACGATCTAACCAGCGGCATGGACCCAGCACTGGGATTCGCAAAGCTGTCGGAGTCGGTGAACGCCGCGAAGGAGCCTAAAGCGGGTGCAATGTATTTTGACCGCGCACAGCTGCCGCTAGAGCCGTATTTCGATTTCAGTTATGCCGCAGGGAGCGCTTTGATGCGAAGCGAGTATGCTTCCTTCGTCTCCAAGGAAACACTGGGCTACACCGTTAAAAAGGTGCTTGGTCCGTATGGCCGGCCGGCCATGGCTCATCAGAATCATTTTGAAGCCATAGAAGCGATTCGCGATGGAGAAGGCATTCAATGGGCGGAACTGCTTAAAAAGTACAACCAGATCCCTTCTTTCACGCTCGTGCGCTCGGCGTTCAGCTGGGGGCGCTGGCAGGAATCGGTGGTCGTACATCTTAACACTGGCACCAACGAGCAGCCGGCGTTTGCCGGCGAAAGCGCCAATTCCTTTTACTCAAGCGGCACTCGGGTGATGAGTGAGGATAAGCCCATGCAGCTGGCTGTCAATCCGACCTACCACTCCTTGGGCGATCCGGTCAAGGAGCCATACCGCGCGTATCCGGCGCTGGCGGATTGGAACGCGGACGGACGGATGGATCTACTCGTCGGATCTGCTGACGGCAGCGTGTACGCTTACCCCAACGTGGGGGCGCAGCCTGAAGCTTATACCGGGCAAATTCTGCCCGGTGGTGTCGCCGCGCCCGATGCATTCGGTAAGCGAGAGCAGCTGCGGCTGAACAACGGCCAGCCGCTGCAAGCCGGTGCGCACGCCAGCACAGCGGCGCACGATCTCAACGCCGACGGCCGGCCGGACTTGATCCTCGGCCGGGCCGACGGCACGCTAGCCGCCGCCTATGCACAAGCCGGCGGCGTGTTCACCCCTCCCGCCCCGCTGCTTGCGGGCGGGCAGCCCTTGCGCGCCGGTGCCCCTGCGGCACCGGCTGTGGGCGACGTCACCGCCGATGGCGTGCCCGACCTCGTGGTCGGGGATGCGGCAGGCGGTGTGACGCTCTATCGCGGCCAGCCGGCGGCAGGCCGCGCGGGCGCCGCAGGCGCCGGCTCCGGCTCCGGCAGTGCCGGGGAGCCGCTCGCCTTTGAGGCGGGCAGCCTGCTGTTCAGGCTGCCTGTCCCGTTCGCCGCGCCGTCCGTGCGCGACGTGAACGGCGACAGCCGACCCGATCTCGTGGTCGGCAACGGGGAAGGCGACCTGCGCGTCTATACGCAGCAGGCCGACGGCGCTTGGCAGCCTTCCGGAGTACTGGAAGGCGCCACGACGAATCAAGTCGGTAATAAAGCGCTCGTCGGTGGCCACAACTCCGTACCGCTGTGGTTCGACTTGAACCATGACGGCAAAGACGATCTGATCGTCGGTCAATTGGAATTCGGAATGCCGATCCCAGTGGACGATCCGAAATTCCCATACGCCGAGCAGTTGAAGGCGTTTGTTGATTACAGCAAAACTAACTACTTGGAGTTGCTGCCGCATATTTACGTTCATAACTTTACGGGTGAACAGCAGGAAAAAGACGAGATAGCCTTACAGCAGCAATCGTTCGAACGCTTAGGCATACCGTGGAGTGCGCCGGGCACTAACCAGCACACTTGGAGGATCAACCATGTCGATCCTACGCAAACGTTACGGAGCGAGCGGGATGTAGGCATTTGGTTTAACTTTGGTTTCAGGCCGGCGCATACGCCGAACGAGCCACGCCTCGGGTTGGAGTATAATTGGGGTCTGCCGTTTCTTATGACGGACCCGGACACCGGACAGCCATCCAGTCCCCCTATGCTGCTCCATACGCCTGCACCGGTGCTGCGCAGCGATCCTGTCCATTCGACTAAGGATCTGTTTCAATCTTACGTAGATTTCGATCTGCCGATAGACTATTTCGAGCACGTAGAGTACCGTTTCCCCAACAGAGTCGGTGAACTGCTGGAGTTCGTAACCTATTTGGACGAGATCCGTAACCAACACAGCTATAATTTTATGAGTGAACCGCAGATGGCACGTTCCATCCTGAATACATTAACCACGGAAGTCGACGTATCGCGTTCGTGGATGGATGTGATACTCGACCGTGCTAAGCGTGCGATTGGAATGACCAGTGAGCCGTCAATTTATATCAACCCCTCGACCGCATCTGTTCCTGAGCAGGCGGCCGAATATAAAGGGACGCTCGGCGTGGTGGTCGAGCGCGGACAAGCGTATGCGGAGCGCAGCGTGATAACCGATGCGGATATTTCGGATTGGCGCAGCGGTAAGCTGTATTTGGGCGTTCCGAGTGCAACCGAGGTGCGTTTCACGCATGCGAACAGCACAGAGCATGCCGCGGTTTCCATAGTTGCCGCCCAAGCGGGCGCCAGCGCTGGTGCAGTCGGTGGTGGATCCGCCGAACCATCCACCGAGCACGTGCGCACACAACTGGACGCACGGCAGGGGGAGCCGCATCTACTGCGCTCCAACGTGCCATACAAGCTGCAGCGTCACAGCAGCAGCTGGACCATTGAGTTAAATTCCGCAGGTATGCAGCAGATTCAACTGTGGAGTGCTAAGTCGCTGAACATAGAGGGCGACCAGCTGAAAATTGATCGGCAGGAGAAAGAACAAACTTATACGATCACACACTTTGGCGCAGCGACAACGGTTACGATCCGTTTTTAATGCGCCAAAGGCGCGTCCTTGCGCAGCAGCTCGCTACATAGTCCGCGCTGGCAGGCTCTTACCGCTAGATACTTGCAGGTTCTAACACGTCAGCATACGATTGTGTGGACAATGCCAAGCAATGCCATGAACTTTTATCATCGCACAATACCAAGGAGGAACCGCCATGGAAGACCTGCTTCAACAACTGGAGGACCATATCCGCAACCGTTATGAGATTGAGCCGGATGATGACGAGTTTACTGTTGATGTTCATCTGTTCGATTATGGTTACATTGACTCTATCGGCGCCACAGCGTTGATCGCGCACATCGAAAAAACCTATGGCCTCCAGGTGACCAACCAGGACCTGATGCTGTACTCTATGAACACAGTGCGAGAGATCGCCGACTTCATTCACAAAAAGACTGCGAGGTAATCAGCTATGGAATGCGTCGTATCCCTTGAAGGACTGGCATCGAGCCAACACGGCCAGCTGAAATACGCCGCCGCCTTTATCGACGAGCACATCCGGGACATCCGGATTAACAACAACCACATCTACATTAAACACGAATCGGCCAAAAGCAATGAGGCTATCGAGACTCAAGTCCGACGTCTAATCGAACGTTTTTCCCATGGGGACTTCGGGTTTAAAGAAAACGTGCTGTTTGAGCATAGAGTTGATACACCGTACCAAGGCGATATCATACAGGAGCTGGTCGAGAAGAAAGTGATCAAGGTGCTGGAACCAGGCCTGTTCATTTTCCGCGAGCCGTTCTCCAGCCTCATGCGTTTTTTGGATTACTCGTTCATGAGCAAAATCGCCGGCCGCTTCAGTGATGTCAAGGAAGAGTCGTATCCAGCCGTCATTCATGCCGATACGCTCAATAAAACGAACCACTTCACTTCGTTCCCGGAACACATTCACTTCCTCACTCATTTGCGTGAGGATCTCGATATCATCGAGTCCTTCTCCCAAACGATCCGCGAAGCCGGCGGCTGGAAGCAGGAAGCCCCTTTGGATTTGAATGAAGCTATGCCGAAACCGAAGTTCACGATGAACCCTTCGACTTGCTACCACTGCTATGAGGGACTGCAAAACGAGACGCTGGAGGGCGACGGCATTATCGTGGCAGCAATCTCCAAATGCCATCGCTTCGAATCACGCAACCACAGCGATTTCGGCCGTCTGCTCGATTTCAGCATGCGGGAAATTATTTTTGTAGGAAAGCCTGACTTCGTTAAAGAGAACCGTCTGCGCTCCATTGAATACTTGAAGGAGTTAGCCGCCGAGTGGAACGTAGATAGCATGTTGGAAATTGCCAACGATCCGTTCTTTACGAACGATTTCCAAACAAAGGCATCGTTTCAGCGGAATCAGGAAATGAAGTACGAGCTGCGCCTGACCATCCCGCACATCAACAAGTCGATCGCCTGCAGCTCCGTCAACTTCCACAGCAATACGTTCGGCAATGCCTTCAACATTAAAATGGGCAAGCGCAATGCGGTAACCGGCTGCGTCGGTTTCGGTATCGAGCGTTGGGCCTTTGCGTTCCTCGCGCAATACGGTCTCGATGAGGCACAGTGGCCGGCGGCATTCCGTGAGCAGTACCATGCTTGGCAGCAAAAATCGCTCTAATCGCGTAGTTTGTCACTCAACCGAATGCTAACACTCTAATAGAAAAAAGATGTGGGTTCCTTTATGAAATTGATTTCTTTTTTTCGCAAGAACAGCTTTGTGCTGCTGCTGCTGGCCGTGTTTGTCGTAGCGGATGCTCTCATTGCTATATGGGATCCCTTGGTCACGTCAAGGCGGTTTTACAAAAATGATTTTACAAAAACGCTGTATCATCACCAGTGGCAGGACCGGGGCTCCGCGTTTTACGGCAACTCGGCTGTGACCGGCGCCTTTATTGAGCAGGAGTCACGTTCGGGGCTTGTGGAGATGGGCCTGTCATTGGGCAAGCTGACCGATCTGAAGGCCATTATGGAGCAGGAACTGTATCACTTTGAAGGGCCGCTCGTCATTGGCATCGATGTGCATACGATGATCGACAGTCTAGAAACCGATAATACATATCAGTGGCTTAAGCCCTGGTATCAGCCTTATGTTTACGCCTACCGGGATTATTTCCGTGATACAGGGACAGAGGTGGCCTGCCAGCTCACACAAGGGCTGCTAAAGCTGGATGCCTCCCGTTTCGAAGCCTGTGCTAAATTCCCGGAGACTCTCAAACTGAGCTCGACCGATCCTTTCGCTTACCAACCACGTTGGATCGACAAAGAGCTGTACTTCGGCCAAAAATCCGATCAGGAATTGCGTAAAAAATGGCATGATTACGACCAACGCTTCGGCTGGATGTCGCAGCATGACTCCAAGGAGAACCTTGAGGCGCTCGATTGGATCCTACGCTACGCCAAAGAGCACCAGCTCCCCCTGCGCGTCGTATGGATGCCTTGGAACACCAGGTATGCTCTGCCCGATTACATGCCCGGATTGCAGGAAGACGTAAACCGCCGTCTGGCTGCGTATAACGTGCCGGTGCTTGACCTGCTGCAAAGATATGAGTCCAAGTACTTTCACGATCTCGTGCATTTGAGCCGCCATGAAGGCGCTCCGGTGTTTACAAAGGAGGTTGACGCATGGCTCCTGTCACTAGAAAAGCCATCGAGGTGATCGTCTATGCGGCGATGCTTATCTTGGTCCTGATTTATTTTACAGGCGAGGGACTATTTATTTATGAAGGGTTTTAGGGGCGGCCTCCGTACGTGAAAGCCCCGATCTTTTTTCACTAAGGAGTAAACTATGTGGTATTTGAACATGAACGCGGTTGTTGCGATGGCCGGTATGGCCCTGGTGTTAGCGCTCACCCGCTGGTGGCCGAGCAACAAGCGCATTCTGCTGCTCGCGTTCAACCTCTGCTTTCTGCTGCTGTTCAGTGAGCGGCTTTTTGTTTTTTATCTGGTCTACTCGCTTTTGAATTATGCCGCTTTCCTCTTCCTGTGCCGTGTGAGCTCCTGGCGGAAAGGCTGGTTCATTGCTCTCATTGTTCTGAACGTGGCCGGGGTGTGCAGTTTGCGGTTTTTCGAGATGGGCTTGTTCGAAAATCCGCTGTTTCACGCCATCCTGTTGTTAGGGCTGGTATACAACGTGCTCAAGGTCATTGACGCTTTGTATTTTGCTTACTTCTTCGGCAAGGACGCACGTGCGCCTCTGCTCGACTACGTGAATTATATTTTATTTATACCGACATTTACTTCCGGCCCCATTCTGAGATTTCGCAATTTCATGGCCGATACCAAGGAGCCGTATAAATTAACTGCCGGACAGGCCGAGGACAGCGTGAAACGGATTATCCTCGGTATGTTCAAGAAAATCGTCGTAGTCTTCTGGATGACCGCGGTGTTCGATCACATGAAGGACGGGGACCTCCACACCTTCGAATCGGTGTTTTTGATGATGTGGTTCTACGCGCTTATTTTCTTTGATTTCTCAGGGTACTCTGATATTGCGATCGGCTTCGGCCGGTTAATGGGATACAACATTCCCGAGAACTTCAAAAAACCGTTCCAGTCCCCCACACTCACTCAATTTTGGCGCAATTGGCATGCAACGCTGGGTGATTGGTTCCGGGATCATATCTTTATGTTCTTCTCACGCAAAGCTCCCAGCAAGGTGACTGCTGCAGGCTTGTCGATATTGATTATGGTGTTGATCGGGCTCTGGCATGGCTTCACTTGGCTTTACTTCTTGTACGGTCTGTACCACGGCATCGTCATGGCACTGGAAAACCTGCTGGGCAAATCCACCGTGAACAAGAAGAAGGTCTCCCGTGCCTACTTCTTTGCGCGATGTGCGCTCACCCAATTGATTGTGACCTTTTCGGTCATTGTGTACAGCGGAAAAGAAGAAACAGTGTTCAAAATTTACCGTGGTTTGTTCAACTGGCCATGGTAACGCCAAACTGCGAGAGGAGGTATGTGGCTGCTGCGAGCAAACACTACCTCCTCTTTTTTGCCGTCTGTTATAGTTTTGTAACTCGTCAGCTGCATGCCTGTGTTCTGGCTGCTAGTTAACCACTGAATTTCAATACAGCGCCAAATAGGTCTTTGTTGCTTCTGTGTCGTTCGTTTTAGCATACAGATACGCTTCGGTGCCGATGACTTCAATGTGATCCAATGCTTCCAAATCGAACGTCCCGTTTTGCTGGTCGGCCCCTTTTTTTATATGTAGAGCTTGAATAAGCTGAGGAATCATTTTATGGTCGCTCGATAAAAATGTCACCGGTATTTCCTTATTGTCAAATCGGATCTTCATGCCGATTCCCCCGTCTCCACAGATTTTCTGTTATCGATCTTACCTGAGGTATGCGCAGCAGAGAACATCAAATCCGATCTTTCGGCTGAATGGGCCTGTATCGTAGAACAATGCATGATGCTGTTATTTGTGGTGATATGAATTTCTCCGACGTAACGATACACTTGATTATGATCCTTTTCATGCACGTGCACTTTACCCGACCGGGTATCGATGTTCAGTGAAATCTGGTTTGACAACTCGACCAGGCAGGAGGACTTTTTAAAAGTATTAGGGAAACGAAGCCACTGGCCTAGAGCCGTTTCGACGATTTGGGTATCTTTGTTGCACATGTTGTTCGCCTCTTCTCAAAAAAGTTTTTGAACCTGCAACGCGGTTAGCCCTCTCGCGCTTATAATTTTAGGTTAAAGGTTCCTCCTTTCCGTTGAATTGGCATTCCGTATCTATTGTAGAGCATCCGGTCTGCAAATAAATGGGAATAGTGTCGAGACATATGTCGAACTCCACTTTTTTACAGTTAACGCTCGTCCATTTTGCGATACCGCTTGAATTGCAGCTTTGAGTTATTTATAAACAATGCTATAATTTTGATTGAAATCGCGTACACGCGTACATTTCAACCTTTATTCGGAGGTGTCACTCATGAAGTTAGGTGTATTTTCCGTTTTATTTTCTCAGAAATCATTTGACGAGTCACTGGACTACATCGCATCGAAGGGACTGCAGGCGATCGAAATCGGAACAGGCGGCTACCCGGGTAACGCCCATTGCAATCCGGATGTCCTCTTAGCAGACGACAGCAAATTGAAAGCGTTCAAACAGGCGGTTGAGTCACGGGGCCTTACCATTAGCGCATTGAGCTGCCACGGTAACCCGCTGCATCCACAGAAACCGATTGCGCAAGAGCATCACGATGCTATTCTTAAAACAGTAGATTTGGCCCAGAAGCTGGAAGTCCCTGTGGTAAATACATTCTCCGGCTGTCCTGGCGACCACGAAGGTGCAAAATATCCGAACTGGCCGGTTGCGCCATGGCCGCCCGATTACCAAGAAATTCTCGATTGGCAGTGGAGCAACAAAGTCATTCCATACTGGACTGAAACCGGGAAATACGCTTCCGATCGAGGCGTGAAAATCGGCTTGGAGCTGCACGGCGGATTCTCCGTACATACCCCTGCAACGCTGCTCCGCCTACGCGAAGCTGCGGGCGAAGTGATTGGAGCTAACCTGGATCCGAGCCATATGTGGTGGCAGGGCATCGACCCCGTGCAAGCGGTTCAGATTCTTGGCCGCGCCGGTGCGATCCATCACTTCCATGCGAAAGACACAACAATTGATCCAGTCAACGTCAATAAACACGGCGTAACGGATATGCAGTCTTACACTCAAATGCTGGACCGCGCGTGGCAGTTCCGTACCGTTGGCTTCGGACACGATCTCAAAACTTGGGCGGATATTATCAGCGCGCTGCGTTTGGTCGGTTATGACTATGTGGTGAGCATTGAGCACGAGGACGGATTGATGTCGGTTGATGAGGGGTTCACCAAAGCTGTGGAAAATCTGCAGCAGGTGATGATCAAGGAGCCGGTAGGCGAGATGTGGTGGGTATAGCACTCCCTTTTGAAAGTGCCAATATAGAAACGAAAAGCCCTCGGACCTTCGCGGCCGTGGGCTTCTTTTGCAGTCTACCTAATTATACCGGCTGCGAACAGTGATCCGGTCTTGGGTTACAGTTTTCCCATCCAACCAAGCACCATAACTACGTCCATTACCAAAAACACGATCAAACTCACCGCACTGAAACCGATCGCAAAAAGGTTTTTGTTAGGAGCCTTTGCAAGCCTCACGACACCGATTGCAATAATAATTGTGAATAAAATAATGAATGGGTCAAATCCGGAAAATATGGTCGTTGGTTGTGCTGCCGCTTCAGCCAAATACATCGAGAGACCTCCTTCAATATACAAAAATTCCTAATGTTATCTTAGCCTGACTTATTGTCAACTGCAAGCAATTTATCCAAGTGTAACAAGTTTGTCAACTTTTTCCGTGGGCGTGTCAGTGACAACAGGGCGTTCCGATATGCCAATAATATAATGATTAACCGCTTTATGTATAACAAATCGTTATAGTTGCCGGAACCGGATTTCGTTTACGTAACCTGTTAAAAGTGGTAGTATTAGAGTAGTTATCATACTAATTTTATCGGAATTAAGCTTTAAAGGAGGAGCAGACTACTATGGCATATGAAGCTGTTTGGGCAGCAGACCCGTCCAAGCTGAGTAAAGTCGAGCTGGAAAAGCTTGAGAAAGACGGGCTTGACGTAATCCGTACAATCATTGAAAAATACGCTCACGAAGGTTATGACTCCATTACGGAAGACGACATGAACCGATTTAAGTGGGCGGGCGTATATCAGCAAAAGCCCAAAGACGGCCATTTTATGATGCGTGTGCGTATCAATTCCGGGATTATGACTAGCGATCAAGCGCGCGCGCTAGCTGATATCGCTAAGCTGTACGGCCGTGATCTCGTGGACGTAACCACACGTCAAGCCATTCAATTCCACTGGCTGAGAATTGAAAATATGCCAGACATCTTCAAGAGATTGGAAGCTGCGGGCTTGTATTCTTACGAAGCATGCGGTGACTGCCCACGGACCGTTGTCGGTAACCCATTGGCAGGTATCGATAAACAGGAACTGATGGATACCACCGCTCTTGTAAACCAGGTGAACGATTTCTTCCTGTTGAACAGGGATTTCTCGAACCTGCCGCGGAAATATAAAATGTCTATATCTTCCAATATCTATAATTCCGGGCATGCCGAAATCCAGTGCTTGGCGTTCACACCAGCTACGAAGGAGATCAACGGTGAAGAAGTGATCGGTTTCCACGTGTGGGTCGGCGGAGGACTGTCTGCGAAGCCTCATTTGGCGAAACCACTCGACATGTTCGTTAGACCGGAAGAGGTACTTAAGGTTGCCACTGGCGTCACAACCATTTTCCGTGACTATGGCTACCGGCAAAAGCGGCACCATGCCCGCCTGAAGTTCCTGGTTGCCGATTGGGGTCCGGAGAAGTTCAGAGATAAGCTCGTTGAACTGATCGGTGAGATGCCGTCGCGTGGTAACGATAAGACTGTGGGCTGGAAAGCTGCATATTTTGATGGCGTACATCCACAAAAGCAGGAAGGTTTGAACTACATCGGACTTAGCGTGCCGGTTGGCCGTCTGAACGCCGACGAGCTGATTGAACTGGCACGGGTCTCCGACACGTATGGCGACAAAACAATCCGTACGACAGTATCGCAGAACATCATTATTTCCGGCGTGCCTGATGCGAAAGTTGAAGCCGCTTTGCAGGAGCCGGTGTTCGAGCGTCTGACACCTAATCCGAAGCACTTCATGAGCCGTACGGTTTCCTGTACCGGTAACGAGTTCTGCAACCTGGCTGTGGTTGAAACCAAGGAAAGAGCCACACGCGTGGCCGAGTATCTGGATGCCAACGTAGAACTGGACGAAGAGATTCGTATCCACTTCATCGGATGCCCTAACTCCTGCGGTCAAAAGCACGTTGCCGACATCGGTCTGCAGGGCGCACTGGTGAAGACACCTGAAGGCATGGTTGACGCATTTGATATCGCCGTCGGCGGTATTCTCGGACCTGGTGCTCAGTTCAACCAAGCCCTCAAAGGCCGCGTCAAAGGCGATGATGTAGGTCATGTGCTAGCTGAACTTATCCGATTCTACAAGCAAAATCGCAGTGTCGAAGAAACGTTCCATCAGTTTGTTAACCGTGTGGGCGTAGCTGCATTCCAAGAAAAGCTTACTTCCATCTTGACTCCAGTCGCTTCTTAACAAAGCGCGCAACCATACAAGCACTGTGCAGGCTCGGTTCCCGGATGTGGGTTCCGAGCCTGTGTTTTTGTGCTGGCAGAGCACGATTGTTATCCGATGAGATCTGCAGCCGGGGGTGGGAAGTCACACGCCACACGTGCTTATGTGCGAAGTTAGCCGCCGGACGCTCCTGGATGTAAAAAAACAGCATGGCTCTCCTCAATTTGAGTAGGCCATGCTGTTTTGCTGTCTCGTTCCATCTCATGTAATTTTTTGTTGCTTCTCAGTCTTGGTTTCGTTGAGTTCTATCTCACTTAGACCACATGCTGCTACGAAAGCAGTTACTTCTGGTAGTAGTGGTTCTGCCAGTTTGTCTGCCTTGCGCAGCTACGATACCGCAGAGTCCTCAATCTGTTTGACACGCTCAGCATAGTCTTCCGAACGCGCTTTGTCTCTTTCCAAAATCGGTTTGAGGTACTTGCCAGTGTATGATTCTTGTACTTTGATCACCTGCTCCGGCGTGCCAGTGGCAACAATAGTGCCTCCCTTGCTTCCGCCCTCCGGTCCAAGGTCAATCATATAATCGGCCGTCTTAATGACATCCAGATTATGCTCGATCACGAGCACGGTATCTCCGTTCTCCACCAGCCGATGCAACACTTTCAACAGGCGGTCGATATCATGGATGTGCAGACCTGTTGTAGGTTCGTCGAGGATGTAGATGGTCTTACCGGTACTCCTTCGGTACAGCTCAGCGGCCAGCTTCACACGTTGAGCTTCCCCGCCTGACAGCGTTGTCGCCGGCTGTCCCAAGTCCATGTAGCCCAACCCTACATCTAACAATGTGTGCAATTTACGGTGAATGCGTGGGACATTTTTGAAAAATTCACATGCATCCTCTATCGTCATACTGAGCACGTCAGCAATATTCTTTCCCTTGTACTGGACCTCCAACGTCTCCCGGTTGTACCGTTTACCCTTGCACACTTCACAAGGCACGTACACATCGGGCAGAAAGTGCATCTCGATCTTGATGATACCGTCACCGCGGCAGGCCTCACAGCGTCCGCCCTTGACGTTAAAGCTGAACCGGCCTTTTTTGTATCCGCGGACTTTGGCTTCATTCGTAGCGGAAAACAGATCTCTGATGTCATCGAACACACCGGTATAGGTTGCCGGATTCGAGCGAGGTGTTCGTCCAATCGGAGATTGGTCAATATCGATGACCTTGTCAATATGCTCTAAGCCCATAAACTCGCGATGCTCGCCTGGGCGTACCTTGCCGCCGTTAATCTCTTTAGCCAATGTTTTGTACAAAATTTCATTGACCAAGGTGCTTTTACCGGAGCCTGACACGCCTGTCACACACGTAAACACTCCTAAAGGAATTTTTATATTTACGTTGCGCAGATTATTTTCCTTCGCGCCTTTGATCTCAAGCCATTTGCCGTTCGGCTTACGGCGGTCGGAAGCCACAGGAATGAACTTCTTACCGCTTAGATACTGCCCTGTCAAAGACTGCGGATCTTCCATAACTTCCTTCGGAGTACCTTGAGAGACAACCTTCCCGCCGTGGATACCGGCTCCCGGGCCAATATCTATGATATAATCGGCGGCAAGCATCGTGTCTTCATCGTGCTCCACCACGATTAACGTATTGCCCAGGTCGCGCATGTGCTCCAGTGTCTTGATCAATCGATCGTTGTCCCGCTGGTGCAAGCCGATACTTGGCTCATCCAGGATGTACAGCACGCCCATCAAGCTGGAACCAATCTGCGTTGCCAAACGGATCCTTTGCGCCTCACCACCAGACAAGGTGCCCGCAGCACGATGCATCGTCAGGTAATCCAAACCAACATTAACCAAAAACCCTAGCCGCGCTTTGATTTCTTTCAATATCAAATGTGCGATCTGCGTTTCCCTCTCGGTTAACGCCAATTCATCGAACCATTGCTGCGAATCGCCGATCGAAAGGGACGTTACGTGCGCAATGTTCTTGCCGCCAACGGTTACTGCTAACGACTCCGGCTTCAAACGCTGGCCTTTGCACTTGCTGCAAGGCTTGGCGCTCATGTATGATTCAATGTGTTCTCGAATGCCTTCGGAAAACGTATCACGATAGCGGCGTTCCAAATTGTTTATGATCCCTTCGAATGGGACAAAAGCTTCTTTTTTCATCCCCATGTCGTTGACGTAGCGGAATCGAACCTTTTCTCCGCCGGTGCCATACAGCAGCTTTTTCATTTGCTCCGGAGGCAGCTCGCCGACCGGCTTGTCCTGCGGGATGCCATAGTGCTCACACACTGCCGCGAGAAACTGGGGGTAATAATTCGACGTACTGCCCGCCCAGGCTTCGAAAGCACCCTCTTCGATAGACAACTTCGGATTAGGTACAAGCAGGTCCGGATCGACGATCATCTTGCTGCCCAAACCATCACACTCAGGGCACGCGCCAAAAGGACTGTTGAATGAGAACATTCTCGGTGCGAGCTCCTCGATGCTAAAGCCGCACTCTGGACAAGCCAGATTCTGACTGAATAGGAGTTCTTCCTTTTCCAATACATCGACGATAACCCGCCCGTTGGCCAACTTCAGCGCGGTTTCCAACGAATCTGCCAGCCGGGTCTGCACATCGTCTTTGACGACAATACGGTCCACCACTACTTCGATGGTATGTTTCTTATTTTTGTCCAGCTCGACCCGGTCTGCAATGTCCATCGTTTCACCATTGA
Source organism: Paenibacillus xerothermodurans (assembly GCF_002220865.2). Classification (GTDB taxonomy): domain Bacteria; phylum Bacillota; class Bacilli; order Paenibacillales; family NBRC-103111; genus Paenibacillus_S; species Paenibacillus_S xerothermodurans. The sequence continues at coordinate 36,546 of NZ_NHRJ02000019.1, forward strand.
CGCGAATGCGGACAAATCCCTGTTTCTGGATATCTTCGAGCATCTTGGTGTGCTCGCCTTTACGTCCCGACACGATTGGCGCCAAAATCTGCAGACGAGTTCTCTGCGGATATTCCATAATTCGATCGACCATCTGCTCGACGGTCTGGGAAGTGATCTCAATGTTGTGCTGCGGACAATGAGGCCGTCCAATACGGGCGAAGAGCAGACGCAGGTAATCGTATATTTCCGTCACTGTACCTACGGTAGACCGTGGATTGCGGCTCGTTGTCTTCTGATCAATGGAAATCGCCGGCGACAAACCTTCGATAGAATCGACATCCGGTTTGTCCATTTGTCCTAAAAATTGACGAGCGTAGGCAGATAACGACTCTACGTACCTGCGTTGTCCTTCAGCGTAGATAGTGTCGAATGCAAGCGAAGACTTACCGGATCCGCTGAGTCCCGTAAGCACAACGAAACGATCCCTTGGAATCGTTACGTCGATATTTTTTAGATTGTGTGCCCTCGCGCCTTTGATGACGATATTGTCTCTAGCCACGTACCAACCACCATCCTTTATATTTCAACGGAAGCGCGAAAGCAGGTCAACGTGCAATATTCCAAACGCATGAACCGACATGCATGAAATTGACGCTGACCTTACGCTGTTCCATTATTTACTCTAACATAATCCATAGTATTTCCAACTTGTGATGCAATCAAATGTATACTACAATTCCGCCTTCAATTCAAGCACCGCGTCACGCAGCTCGGCGGCCCGCTCGAACTGCAGGTTTTTGGCAGCTTCCTTCATTTCCGCATCAAGCCGCTCGATCAGCGCCATACGGTCCTTCTTGGACATCTTGGCCTGCTTGGCTTCGGTCAAGTAATCGGCCTTTTGCTCCGCTACCTTCACCGCTTCAATCACATCGCGTACTTTCTTCTGGATCGTCTGCGGTGTGATCCCGTTACGTTCGTTATAAGCCATTTGGATCTCTCGGCGGCGGCTAGTTTCCCGAATCGCTTTGTCCATTGAGTCCGTGATTTTATCGGCATACATAATTACCCGTCCGTTCGCATTACGCGCCGCTCGGCCGATCGTCTGAATCAGGGAACGTTCCGCGCGCAGGAAGCCTTCTTTGTCCGCATCTAGAATCGCAACAAGCGACACCTCCGGCAAATCCAGCCCCTCCCGCAAGAGGTTGATGCCGACTAGAACGTGGAATGTGCCCAATCTCAAATCCCTGAGGATCGCCATACGCTCCAATGTTTTGATGTCCGAATGCAGGTAGCGCACTTTGATCCCAATTTCCTTCAGATAATCCGTCAAATCTTCCGCCATTTTCTTAGTTAACGTAGTGACTAGAACGCGCTCATCCTTGCTGATCCGGTCATTAATTTCGGCTAGGAGGTTATCGATCTGTCCTTTGGTCTGGCGCACTTCAATAACCGGATCGAGCAATCCGGTCGGACGAATAATCTGTTCCACCATGTCCGGGCAGTGCTCCAGCTCGAAAGGACCCGGTGTCGCCGAGATGAACACTGCTTGCTTCACCTTCGATTCGAATTCCTCAAAACGCAGCGGTCTGTTATCCAATGCCGAGGGGAGGCGAAAGCCATGCTCGACCAACACTTCCTTGCGAGCCCTGTCACCGTTGAACATTCCACGAATCTGCGGGAGTGTGACGTGAGATTCATCCACCATCACCAGCATGTCATCGGGAAAGTAGTCAAACAACGTATACGGCGTAGCCCCGCGTTCCCTGAAGGTTAATGGTCCGGAATAGTTCTCGATGCCGGAGCAGAATCCCATCTCCTGCATCATTTCCATGTCGTAGCGTGTGCGCTGCTCCAGCCGCTGGGCTTCTAACAGCTTGCCCTGCGCGCGCAGCTCAGCGAGCCGCTCTTCCAGTTCGCGCTCAATGTCCACCAACGCCCGTTTCATTGTGTCCGCGTGGGTAACAAAGTGGGACGCCGGAAAGATTGTGATGTGCTCGCGTTCGCCCAAAATTTCACCCGTCAACACGTCAATCTCTGTGATGCGCTCGATCTCATCTCCGAACAACTCCACGCGTACCGCATGTTCACTTCGTGATGCCGGGAAAATCTCGATTACATCGCCCCTGACGCGAAAGGTGCCACGGACAAAATTGATATCGTTGCGCTGATACTGGATGTCGATCAGACGATGCAGTATGTCGTTGCGTGAACGCTCCATCCCCACACGCAGGGACAACATCAGATTCCCGTATTCGACAGGCGAACCCAAGCCGTAAATGCAGGACACACTGGCCACCACAATCACATCACGCCGCTCAAACAACGCGCTGGTCGCTGAATGGCGAAGCTTGTCGATCTCCTCATTGATGCTGGAGTCTTTCTCTATAAATGTATCCGATGAAGGAATATATGCTTCCGGTTGATAGTAGTCGTAATAACTGACAAAATATTCGACGGCGTTATTAGGAAAAAATTCTTTCAACTCAGCGCACAGCTGCGCGGCCAACGTTTTGTTGTGTGCAATAAGCAGCGTCGGCCTGTTTAACTGAGCAATCACCTGGGCTGCTGTAAACGTTTTTCCTGTGCCGGTGGCGCCAAGAAGTGTCTGATATCTATTACCCGCTGTAACACTGCCGACCAATTTCTTTATGGCTTCAGGCTGGTCCCCCTGGGGTGCAAAATCCGACACCAGCTCAAATGTTTTATGGTTCATCTTTACATCGTGCATTTCATCACCCGTCCGTTGAAAAAGATCGTTTTCTATTAACTTTTACCCTGTTGATACCGATAAATACTATGCACCAACTCAATTTATATGCAAAAATCGACTTCGGCTTACCCCGAACGACTTTTTTCCTCCATAGGAATATTTGTTCCCATATATTATACCTTTTTTCATGTGTTGTTGCAAACGGTTAAACCTTACCTGCAATAGGCGGTCGTAGGAAGTCAGAGGTCAAAAATAAGCATTTTATCGACGTAAGGGTGGGTGGAAAGTGGATTTAACTACGATAATCGGCCTTATCATAGGCTTGGGCGCCCTAATCGGGGGTTACTTATGGGATGGCGGCCATCTCGGCGCCCTGATCGTTCCTAGTGCGATGCTCATCATTTTTGGCGGTACGGCGGGGGCTATCGCTGTCAGTTTCCCGATGTCGCGTTTGAAGGAAATACCGAAAGCATTGAAGATGGCGTTCTTGGAAACCAAGCGGGACCCGTCTCTCGTGATCGATGAGCTGGTGCAGATGGCAACTGTGGCGCGGCGTGAAGGCGTGTTGGCTTTGGAGCAGCGTGCCCAGGAGAGTGAGAATGAATTTTTACGCGAGGGCGTGCTAATGGTGGTCGACGGCACGGATCCTGATTTAACCAGACAGATTTTAGAGCTCGAAATGGATGCGCTCGAACACCATCACGAGGGCTGGGCCAAAATATTTGAGACTGCGGGCGGCTACGCCCCGGCTATGGGTATCATCGGTACCGTCATGGGACTTATTCACGTACTGGGCAACTTGTCTGATCCGGGTGCTCTGGGCCCGGCTATTGCCGTTGCATTCACCGCGACGCTGTATGGGGTAGCATCTGCTAACGTTGTGTACCTGCCCATTGCGACCAAAATTAAAATCCGCAGCCAGGAGCAAATTGCCGAAATGGAAGTCATGCTCGAAGGCATACTCGCGGTCCAAGCGGGAGAAAACCCACAGCTGATTCAAAAAAAATTAAAGTCATTCGTTCACCAGGCCCAAAAGAAATCTAAAGATGAAGGTGATACCGGTGGCCAGGAGAGGTAGGAAACGCGAAGAGCACGTGAACCACGAGCGATGGCTTATTACTTATGCTGATTTGATCACGCTGCTGCTGATCTTTTTCGTTATCATGTATGCCATGAGCAAGATCGATAGCGCCAAATACGAACTGCTATCCCAATCTCTCAATATGGAATTCAAACAAGCGGATTCGATGCTGCCGAACGGCGAAGGCATCTTGGAGCAATTGAGCGTCGCCAACGTAAACGACGGTGATAAGACGCAAGACGGCGAGCAGGATAAAAATGCAGAGGCGGACCGAGAGCAACAGCTCCAGGATTTGCTGGCTCAAATACAGCAGTACATTCAGCAGAATAATCTTCAAGCGCAGGTACACGCGACTGACACACCGAGAGGCATTGCGGTGACACTCAACGACTTGTTTTTGTTCGATATAGGAAAGGCCGAGCTGAAACAGGACGCTTACCCCATCTTAAACCAACTGGGTACGCTGTTTCCAACGCTAAATACAACCATCAGCATCGAGGGGCACACGGATAACGTGCCGCTGTCTACAGGCTCGATCTACCGCGATAATTGGGGCCTGTCCAACGAACGTTCCTTGTCCGTGCTCCGTTATTTTATCAATGATCTCGGACATGATCCGAAGAGTTTCATATCGACAGGCTACGCCGAAACGCGCCCGATCAAGGATAACAGCACTGCGGAAAACCGTGCGGAAAACCGTCGCGTGGAAATCGTCGTGCTGCGCAGTCCACACCTGTGAGTTGACAACACAGCCGGGCTGATGCACAGACGAGCAAACGGGTGAAACGCAACGGATGCGTGATGCAAACAGGCGTGCTCCGGACACATGCGCCGATTCAGCAATACCAAAAAGCTGCTGACTGGAAAAAGTCGGCAGCTTTTTGGTATTCCCGCTGGGCTAACCAGCTAGGTGAGTGTTTCCGTTCCCTTCAGGCCGCGTGCCGCCGTTGTTCATTGAGCTTCCTCCATCTCCAACAGCTGCCCATCTGCACTCGAGCGGCTGGCAGCGGGTCACGCTCCCGCCGGCAGCAGCCATGTGTCACATAGGCCTTGTGCCTGACTGATTACTGAATAATCCCAGCAGTTTTTTGCTGAAATATAACAGCAGATGCGGCTGCCGCTCCTGCGCGTAGTACAGCGCATCACGATCGGGAGACAAAATGATTCCCAACAGATGGTGCTCCCCGGAAAACATCGCACGCTTTAAAAATTTACTTTCCCCAGCCAGATTGAGCACTTCCAGCTTACAAAAGGCGGAATTCCGCTGCATCGCGTGATGCAGCTGCTGTTTTGTGGTTACCGCAATGCCATTGACCTTGTGCAAAATCTCTCCTGGCGCCAAACCCATTTCCTCCGCCGGACTTCCAGGTAAGATTCCTAAAATCTTCAGCCCGCGCTCATCATGAACGAAGTAAGGAGTACGTTGAGCTTCATCCCAGCGGCTGTACAACAGTACAGCTTCATGCAGTAAAATGCAGCCAAGTGAGGCAAATCCAACGGCCGCCGGCCATTGATGCGCTAATATAGCTAGCAGCAGCACCGTCGCGGAATAAATGGTCAACATTTTTGCACTCTTACGAGTCTTTTCTTTGGGCAGCCGGGTCAAGGTCAACTCCGCAAAGCCGATCATTACAGGAAACGCGATAATCGTCCACCCGCCACTCCACATGTCACCGCCTAATATAGGCGTCCAGGGGAGTGCAGCTTGACTTCCTCCCTCGAGCGGCACCAGAAGAAATAACGCCACGGGCCAAAACCCCTGTATGTGATAGCCTCCCACGATTTTTCCGCGCTTGCTTTCATAGAACATCGGAGTGGCCGCTTTCGCGCCCTGATGCCATATGAGCCCGGCTTCCACCAAATGCAGTACGGCGATCACAGCGAGCAGAGACGGCATATTTAGACTTAGCACGGCGTTGGCCAGCCAAGCCGCCGGCGGGGACCAGGCAGCGGTGTTCACTGTAAATGCACCAAGCAGGGTCTGTGCGATGCCAATTAGACCAACAGCGTATGCCCAACACAAAAAGCGCACGCGAACAACTAAAAGCAGCAGTGAAACGAGCCATAGCACAAGTACACCGTCAGCCTGGACGGTCGCTCCCACCACGCCCATCAGAACGGATGCAGCTAACCCGCCGATCCAACCCCACAGCAGCGCCCGCCATGTTTCTGATAAAAGCGAATGCAGCTTCGTTGAAAAAAGCTTGCGTTCCAGCGCGATTTGGCGGCGGTATTGTAAGATGATGAATAAAATACCTACATAATAGAACGGATGTGTAAGCAACTGCAGCAGGGCGAGCAGCCCCTTGTACGCTGCTTCCATGAACACGGTCATAGGGCTTCTCCTTCGTAGGAAAAAAATTAAGAAGGCTGGAAAGATCCAACCTTCTTAGAATATTTCGACGCGGCGCATGCATTTTCCTTCTGCTGTCACTTTTTTATAAGGGTTAATTCGAGAGCGCTGTTTGCAAATGCTGTACCGCCGCCTTCAACTGTAGATCATTTTTCGGATTCTTGATTTCTGCCAATATAGCTTTTTCAAGCCGGCTGGCGGTGTCTGCATCCACTTCACCAGTGATCGGAAGCCCCTGCATCCGCTGGAACGCTTTTACCGACAGCGCGGTTTTTTCGCTGAAATAGCCGTCCATGCGATCCGGAGCCAGGCCCAGCCCACTCAATATAATCTGCAGGTTTTTGACATCCTCGTTATTGGTGTCCGGCTTCAAGACTTGCTTCTTGTCCAGCGGCGCTACTTTGAAATAAGCCGGCTGTTCGACTGGGATGTCCGGCGCGAGTCCTTTTTTATGAATCCACTCACCGCTCGGTGTCAGCCACTTGTACACGGTCATTTTGATATTGCTGCCGTCGCCCATTTCTTTCTCAAATGTAATCTGAACGGTCCCCTTGCCGTACGTCGTTTCTCCAATGACCTTGCTGCCTGCCGAGTCCCGCAAAGCGCCCGCCAATATTTCCGAAGCACTGGCGCTGCCCTTGTTGGTTAACACGGTCACCGGGTAGTTTTTGCCCGTGCCCTGTGATGGCGTGGCCTCTTGGTTTCCGTTGCGGTCCTCAATCTTCACGATGTCTTTGCCCTTCGGCACGAACGGCTCTGCTATTTCGACGACTGCCGACAGAAGCCCGCCCGGATCGTTACGCACGTCGATGATCAGGCCTTTCATTCCCTTGGATTCCAATGCCTGCAGTTCGTCTGCAAACCGCTTCGATGTATTGCTCGCAAACTGGCGGATTTCAATTTTGCCTATATTGCCCGGCAGCATTTCCGCATGCACCGTTTCCACATCGATGTCGTCACGTACCACGATCATCTGTATCGGCTCAGGTGAACCCGGCCGGCTGATTTCCAGCTTAGCCTGTGTGCCCTTCGGCCCCCGGATCTTCATAATCGCTTGATTGAGCGTGAGACCGTCGAGCTTTTCTCCGTTCACCGACACGATCACATCGTTAACGTGAAGGCCCGCTTTCTCTGCTGGTGATCCCTTGATCGGCGCCATAATGGTCACCTTGCCATCTTCCAAAGACACCTCAGCACCGATGCCCTGGAAGGAAGACGTAATGCTCTCGTCGAACTGTTTCGCTTCATTTTGATCCATGTATACCGTGAACGGGTCCTCCAGCGTTGCAAGCATGCCGTTGATAGCCCCGTTTACCACCTTCTCGCGATCGACTTCCGATAAAAATTTGCCTTCGATCAGTTGATACGTGGTGGCAATTTTATTGAGATCCTTGGTGCCCAGGCCGGTTTTCACCGAAGCCATCGCATCACTGTCTTCGCCTACCGCGGCAAAGATCGAGGGATGCACAATTGTTAGCGTCATAATGCTGCTGGCGAACATTGCCAACAAAATAAATGCCAGAACCGTACGTCCCTTAAATGTCATTGCTGCCGATTCACCGCCTTTATTACTTGTCTCGTCCACTACGTGCCCAGTGTAGTATATGACAAGCTACTTGAAATTATTAACAGCGGTTAACGCAAATACGGTTTCGGGTCTACCGGGCGTTCGTTAATACGCACTTCAAAATGCAGATGGTTTCCCGTGGATTGTCCGGTCGTACCGACCTCAGCAATCTTCTGCCCTCGCTTCACGGTATCACCTTTTGATACATGGATTCCACCATTGCGGATATGTCCGTACAGCGTCCACACTCCGTTGCCATGGTCAATAATAACACAGTTGCCATAGCCGCTCCACCATGCGGCGACAATTACCTCTCCATCGGCGGCAGCCAATATGCCTGTCCCGCTCGGCGCACCAAAGTCTATGCCTTTGTGCGATGTTCTTTTGCCTGTGAACGGGTCTGCGCGTGTGCCGTAATCTGAGGTCATTGGGGCATTTTTCTCCAGTGGGTAAGCCATTCGGCCACCGCTAAAGGCGTTGTATGAGCTCGTCGGCGAGCTCTTCCCACCCGATTTGGATTTGCTCGCCGCTGCCGCTCTGGCTGCCGCTTCCGCCCTTCTGGCGGCGGCGAGAGCCGCTTCCTTGCGCGCGTGCTGGAGTAATAGCTGCTCCTGCGCCTCGCTGATATCCTCAGCCTGTTCGCGCTTTTGCCGCTCCTCTTCCGACAGGCTTGCGATTCTGACTTCCTTTTCCTTCTCTTTTGTCTGTAGATCAGCTCTAACCGCAGCCGTCTGGGCGTATAAGCCTTCGAGCTGAGCAAACTGCTGCTTTTTCTCGGCCTCTTTATCCGCTATCGCCTGACGATCCCGCTGATTGGCTTCCAAAATCTCTTTGTCCTGCTTGACAATCGATTTCAATGCGTCCAAACGATCCAAAAAATCACTGAAGCTGGTCGAGCTAAGTAGCACATCCGCGTAGGACACAGCTCCATTCATATACATGAGCCTTAAACGAGACTTTAATAGAGCATCACGAGTTTCAATGCGCTCCTGCGCCTCCTCCAGCTGTATACCAATTTCACGGAGCGTGTTCTTGATGGTTGCAATCTCGTCATTCAGCTGATTCAACTTCAAATTTACCGTTTCGATCTGACCTACGATCGTATTGAGATCATTGCTCGTTTGCTTCTTTTCCTGCTGCAGCCTGCCTATTTCCGCTTGAACCTGATCCGCGTTTTTCCTAGCAGCCGATTGCTGCTTCTCCAATTCATTCAACTCTTGCTCAATTTTTTGCGATGACGTTAGTGCAAACGTAAACTGAGGCAGCACGACAGTGCCCAATAATCCCGACACGACGACAAGAGACAGAAGAGACTTTCTCAAACTGCGTTTCCTCCCCAATCCAGAATGTGCATCACGGACATCCTGTCCGCAAAAGCTCTAATCCATAGGCGTGATGGGCGCCGAGCGCACACAAACTTGTGTACATGATTTTCGCCTGATCTTGTCCAACCATGGGCTCGGCCCATGTCCCCTAGTGTTCTCACCCTCACACCCGCAAAAATTTGCGCACCGATAGCGTACTTCCCCAAATACCAATCATAATTCCAATACCGAGCAGCAAGCCGGATAGCGTGAAGACGATCTGCTCAAACGGCAACAGCTTGATCATCATAAGATTCAAGTTCAACTGCGGGGAATGCATGAGCTGCCAATAACCATACAGCAAAATAGCAACGGGAATAGCTGAGCCCACCACTCCCAGCAGTGCCCCTTCAATGAAAAACGGCCAGCGTATGAAAGAATTGGTCGCCCCGACCATCTTCATAATTGAAATTTCTCTGCGTCGTGCGACAATAGTGAGCTTAATCGTGTTAGAGATAAGAAACATTGCTGTCAACGCCAGACCTGCCACTAGAACAAGACCGATATTGCGTATAATCTGCGTCACTTTGAACATCGTTTCCACGGTTCCCTGACCATAGCTCACACGGTGAATTGGTTTAACCGGATCGGTGCTGTTAATTTCATTGATTTTTTGCGCCACTGCGGCGACCTCGCGCGGTTGGGTAACTTCTACCGTGAACGAATCATTTAACGGATTGTTGTCGCCATCGAAGCCCTCCAGCAGTTGCCGTCCGCCTTCGCCCATTTTTTCCCGCAGCTGGACCAGTCCCTGTTCTTTCGACACGAACTTCACGTTAGCTACTTGTGAAAAAGAGGCAATTTGGCCTTGCAGCTCTGAAATTTTCTCTTGCGGCGTGTTCAGTTCCAAGTAAACCCTGATCTCAACCTGCTGTTCGATTTGCTGTGCCAAGTAATTGACATTCAACGACAGCAGCAAGAAGATCCCGAGCACAAATAACGAAATGGAAATCGAACTGATCGAGGCGAACGACATCCAGCCATTGCGGACCACATTCTTTCCGCCTTCCCTAAAGTGGCGGAGCGTGGTGTTAACCCTCATAGCCGTATTCACCCCTCACTTCATCACGGGCAATCTCGCCCTGCTCTATAGCTAGTACGCGTTTGCGCATCGTGTTGACAATTTCTTTGTTATGGGTTGCCATAATAATGGTGGCGCCACGGAAGTTAATCTCCTCCAGCAGCTTCATAATTTCCCATGAAGTGTCCGGATCCAGGTTTCCTGTCGGTTCATCAGCGATAATGACAGCAGGGTTATTGACAATGGCACGCGCAATCGCCACCCGCTGCTGCTCTCCACCAGACAGCTGCGTGGGCAGCGAGCCTCCCTTGTCGCTCAATTTCACCAAATCGAGCACTTCCTGCACACGCTTCATAATGAATTTCTTAGGCGCCTCGATAACTTCCATTGCGAAAGCGACATTTTCATACACAGTCAGCTTCGGCAGCAAGCGATAGTCCTGAAAAATAACACCGATATTGCGACGAACAAAAGGAATTTTACGTTGTTTCAGCTTTTCCAGATTAAAACCGTTGACGAAAATACTTCCCTTGGTCGGCCGTTCTTCTCTATAAATTAATTTCATAAATGTCGATTTTCCCGCTCCCGACGGTCCAACCACATATAGGAACTCGGTACGGTCCACCTTGACGTTAATCCCTTTTAGCGCGGGACTTCCGTCGGGATATGTCTTCCACACGTCGTGCATTTCAATCACAGTATCACATCCTGATTTTTGACTAGCTAATAATAATTCGACATAAACAGGTAAAATCCTTCGCCTGGAAAACATTTTCAACAGAATTTCACATCTGTCGCCCAATACAGACAGCCTCCATCGCTCGGGTGCAAGCACACTCAGTGGTCGTACGCTGTTGGGCAGCGCACGCTGCGACGGCAAAGATTGTGATTCGCGCTTGCAGCTGAGCGCGGGTACCCGGTGCGCTGCTACAGGTCACGGCTCAGTGTTGGTGCCCGCACGCTGGGCTGAGGTACCGGTGCGCTGCAACAAACGCGTGCCGCCGGAAGCTTACAGCTCAGCGTTGGTACCCCCATGCTGGGCTGAGGTGTACCGCCGCAGCTTGCAGCTCAGCAAGGGCGCCGGGACGCTTGAGTGAGCCGTCACGCCGGTGCCACCAACAGCAAAAAATCCCTTCCTCCAGAGATCACTCCGGCGAAAGGGATTTATGCAGATACAGAGACTACTTACTTTTCTCGATATATTCCTCGCACCATTTATCCGTCTGTGCCTTGACCGCTTCTGCCCGCTCAATCGCTGCGGCAACTTGATTGGATGCCGTACCGCCGTACACGTTACGCGCATTTACAACCTGCTCCGGCTGCAGAACCTGATATATGTCCTGACCGAAGAGCTCGGAAAATTGGTGGTACTCGTCCAACGTGAGATCCAGCAAAAATTTATTGTGTTGAATACAGTACAGTACCGTCTTGCCAATGACCTCGTGCGCCTGACGGAATGGCAGCCCCTTATTCACCAGGTAGTCAGCAATATCGGTCGCGTTGGAGAAATCCTGATTGACAGCCTGACGCATCCGGTCCTTGTTAACCTTCATCGTCGCAATCATCGGTGCAAATAATTGCAACGCTCCCTGCAACGTACGCACCGTATCGAACATACCTTCTTTGTCCTCCTGCATGTCCTTGTTGTATGCCAAAGGCAGTGACTTTAACACAGTCAACAAGCCGAACAGGTTACCGTATACACGTCCGGTTTTGCCCCGCACCAACTCGGGCACGTCAGGATTTTTCTTCTGCGGCATGATGCTGCTGCCCGTACAGAAAGCATCGTCCAACTCGGCGAAACGGAACTCCGTGCTCATCCAGAGGATCAGCTCCTCGGACAAGCGAGACAGATGCATCATAATCATCGAAGCATTTGACAGAAATTCGATAATGAAGTCGCGGTCACTGACAGCATCAAGCGAGTTCTCGTATACGCTGTCGAACCCAAGCTGCTCGGCCACAAAATGACGATCGATAGGGAATGTCGTGCCGGCCAGCGCACCTGCTCCCAGCGGTAGTACGTTGATCCGCTTATAGCTGTCCTGCAGTCGCTCTATATCCCTCTGAAACATTGATACATAGGCCATCATATGGTGCGCAAACAAGATCGGCTGCGCGCGCTGCAGATGCGTGTAACCTGGCAGGATAGTATCCTGGTTTGCCTTTGCCTGCCCGATCAACGCTTCCTGCAGCTTGTTCAGCAAAGATACAAACTCAACTACCCGCTTACGCAAATAGAGGTGCATGTCCGTAGCGACCTGGTCATTGCGGCTGCGGCCGGTGTGCAGCTTGCCTCCCACAGGACCGACTTCGTCGAGCAGAGCCTTTTCGATATTCATATGAATATCCTCGTTGGCTATCGTAAATTCCAGCTCTCCACGGCGAATCATGCCCTGGACTTTCAACAGGCCACTCTTGATCGTGTCGACATCCGCCTGCGGCAGAATTCCGCACTTGCCGAGCATGGTGACATGCGCTAAACTGCCCTGGATGTCCTCCTCGGCGAGTTCTTTATCGAATGATATGGAAGCTGTATACTCCTCTACCAGTTGATCCGTTTTCTTGGTGAACCGTCCACCCCAAAGCTTTGACAAAGTTACTGCCCCTTTCCGGTGTATCCGTATATAGCTGCTCACATAAAAACACTTATACACGAAGGCCTCCCTAGTGGACTAGGAAGGCCTGTATCCTCTCACGACCACATATCAACGGCAGCAATGCTGCACTGCAACAACGCCGACGTTTGTTTCGTGCGTATGATGTAGTGTAGACACGTACCGCTATTGATGCACTCGATGCAGCGCTCCCCACTGGCTGCGCACACCCAGCCACTTTCTTCACCAGGCAATGTGCCTACACTGTTACTGACCCGTCCGCCGCTAACTTCACCCGAAGGTGAAATCCGCTCAACCTGCGTGTATTAGGCACGCCGGCAGCGTTCGTCCTGAGCCGAATGCTCGAGTATCCTGCGGCGAGTGGTTACTTCTGCGTGCTCTGCTGCACACCGGCGGATACTTTCAAGCGCAGCGCATTCAAGCGAATAAATCCGGTCGCATCGCCTTGATTGTAAGCTTGAGTAGGGTCAGCCTCCATCGTAGCGATATCCGGGTTGTACAAGCTAACCGGGCTCTGTACGCCTGCACCGATCACGTTGCCTTTGTACAGCTTCAATCGGACCGTACCGGTAACATTTTTCTGGCTTTCGTTCACCAAAGCTTGCAATGCCAGCCGCTCAGGCGCAAACCAAAAACCGTTGTAGACCAGTGTCGCATAGCGGGAAATAAGGGAATCACGCAGACTCATAACCTCGCGATCCATGGTGAGTGACTCCATTTTGCGATGAGCCGTGAAAAGGATCGTACCTCCCGGTGTCTCATATACGCCACGGCTCTTCATGCCAACGAAGCGGTTTTCCACCATGTCCACACGTCCGATGCCATGCTTGCCTCCAAGCTCGTTCAAGCTCTCCATCACCTGCAGCGGGGTGAGGCGACTCCCGTTCAAGCCTACGCAGTTCCCCTGTTCGAAGTTAAGCTCGATGTACTCGGCTTGGTCGGGCGCATCCTCCGGATCCACGCTTAACACAAACATGTCTTTGTTGGATGCTGCGCTCGGATCAAACCAAGGATCCTCCAACATCCCGCTCTCAAAGCTGATATGCAGCAGGTTGCGGTCGGTCGAGTACGGCTTCGCAGCGGAGGCCGTTACCGGAATACCGTGCTTCTCGGCATAAGCGATCATTTCCGCGCGTCCCGGGAACGTTTCACGGAACTCATCCAGCCGCCACGGTGCAATAACGTCCAGCTCAGGTGCGAGAGCGGCAACCCCCAGCTCAAAACGCACCTGGTCGTTGCCTTTACCAGTGGCTCCATGTGCAATCGCCGTCGCGCCTTCTTGGCGTGCGATCTCCACCATGCGCTTTGCGATCAGCGGGCGGGCGATGCTGGTGCCGAGCAGGTATTGTCCTTCATACAGCGCGCCTGCCTGGAACATAGGGAAGATAAAATCTTGGGCGAACTCTGCACGCAGATCGTCTATATAAACTTTGGAAGCGCCAGTCGCCAGAGCTTTTGCTTCGAGACCGTCCAGTTCTTCTTTTTGTCCGATGTCTGCTGTGAAGGCGATAATTTCCGCATCGTAAGTTTCTTTCAACCATTTTAAAATAATCGATGTATCCAAACCGCCCGAGTAGGCGAGCACAATTTTTTGCTTAGCCATGAGTCCGATTTCTCCTTTGCTCTGAATGATGACGAGTGCTACATGATAGCGGCCATAATTGCTTTTTGCGCGTGCAGACGGTTTTCCGCCTGATCAAAAACAATCGAGTGCGGCCCGTCAATCACACCTTCACTGACTTCCTCCCCGCGATGCGCCGGCAGGCAGTGCATGAACAGATAATCCTTTTTGGCCAGTTTCACCAGTTCTTCGTTCACTTGATAGATGTGGAAGGCTTTCTCGCGCTCAGCCTGCTCTTCCTCGAAGCCCATGCTTGCCCACACGTCCGTGTACACCACATCCGCATCGGCCACGGCTTCCTTCGGATCGTAACCCACATACAGCTTTGCGCCGGTTTGTTTAGCGACGTCCTGCGTTTGCTGAATCACATTTTTGTCAGGCTCATAGCCTTCGGGAGAAGCAACTGCGAAATCGATGCCCAATTTGGCGGCACCCATCATCAGAGAATGCACCATGTTGTTACCATCGCCTACATAAGCCACCTTTAAGCCACGCAAACGCCCCTTATGCTCCAAAATGGTCTGATAATCGGCCAATGCCTGACACGGATGAGAACGCTCCGTAAGTCCGTTGATCACCGGAATCGTAGCGCCTCGGGCTAGATCAATCACCTTGCGGTGAGCATGAGTACGAATCATGATACCATCCAAATAACGTGACATGGTTTGCGCGGTATCCCATACGGTCTCACCACGGCCTAACTGAAGATCATTTTTGCTTAAAAATAATGCATGGCCTCCAAGCTGATACATTCCCACTTCAAATGAAACACGTGTGCGGGTAGATGACTTCTCGAAAATCATGCCGAGCGTCTTGCCCTTCAAAGGCTGATAAACCTCTCCCGCTTTCAGCTTTTTCTTCAAATCGATCGCCATGTCGATCAAATATTGCAGTTCGCCTGTTGAGAAGTCGGAGATCCCAAGGAAATCTCTACCGTTCAAATCAATGGCTAATTGCTCTTCTGTTTCTGTCCAGGCCATAATAGAGCTCCTTTTCAACTCTGTTTAAGTTATGTTATTGCTTGTATCCAATGAATACTTCCACGCACAAAGTTGATTTGTTTTTTATTGTTATACTTAGCCTTGTCATACTTAGCCCGTCTTGCTACACAGCAGCAGCCGACTGCTTACTCAGCACGCTGCAGATCACGTCCAGGCCGCTGTCCAAATCTTCCTTAGCAATAAGGAGGCTCGGCGCCAAGCGAATGACATTCGGCCCGGCGGATACAACGAGCACCGCCTTCTCTTGGAGGGCAGTGATTGGATCCGCCACCGGTTGTGTGCACTCGATGCCAATGAGCAATCCCAATCCGCGCACTTCTTTCACCAGCGGGTTTCCTGCCAGCTTTTGCTGCAGCGTGCTCACGATGTATGTGCCCAGTTCCTGCGCACGTTCGGAGAGTTTATCTCCTAGAATCGTCTCCATCGTAGCGATGCCCGCTGCGGTGGACAGGTAGTTCCCTCCGAATGTAGAACCGTGACTTCCTGCAGAAAACGCTTCGCGCAATTTTTCTTTACCCAACATGGCGCCAATCGGCATCCCACTGCCAAGCCCTTTCGCCAACGTAAAAATATCCGGCTCGATACCATAGTGCTCATATGCAAACAGCTTGCCGGTTCGCGCAATCCCCGTTTGTATCTCATCAACAATCAACAGCAGCCCATGCTGCTCGCACAGCTCTGCCACGCGCTTGACAAAGGCTGGCTCCGCACGGTTCACACCGCCTTCACCTTGCACCATTTCGAGCATTATCGCACACGTTTTCGGCCCGATCACCCGCTCCAAAGCAGTGGCGTCATTGTATGGCGCGTACACAAAGCCGTCAGGCAGCGGTGCAAAGCCGTCCTTAACCTTATCCTGTCCGGTCGCAGTTAATGTCGCCAGAGTGCGGCCATGGAATGATTGGTCGAATGTGATGATCTCATACTGCTCCGGCTTGCCGACAATTTTCTGAAAATAGCGCCGTACCAACTTTATGGCAGCCTCATTCGCTTCCGCACCGCTGTTGCAGAAGAACACCGCGTCAGCGCAGCTGTTATCGGTGAGCAGCTCAGCTAGGCGTTGCTGATTCGGAATGTGAAACAGATTGCTTGTGTGCCACAGCGTATCCACCTGTTCTTTCAAGCGCTCTGACACCTGCTTGGGTGCGTGACCGAGATTAGTGACGGCCAGACCGCACATCAAATCCAAGTATTCTTTGCCGGTGTCGTCCCACAGGCGACTGCCTTCCCCTTTGACAAAAGTTAAGCCATAGCGGCCGTAGTTCGGAAACAGTGAGCTCGCTCCCTCTCCCATACGTTGACTCACTCCTTTTTAGAATAATGCGTATGCACATTTATTTCACAATCCGTGTACCGATTTCAGCGCCTTTGATGACTCGGCTCAGCACTTCGGGCTCCGTACCGTTGACAATGATGACTTCCCTGACTTTGCCTTGAATACACTGGATGGCGGCACGCACCTTGGGAATCATGCCGCCATATATTTCACCGCTGGCGATCATCTTATCAATTTCGCTGACCGTGACGCTTGGCAGTACCACTCTCGCACCGCCCACAGGTTTCATAATGCCCGGCACATCAGTGACCACGATCATTCGTTCGACGCCCATATGCGATGCAACGGCTCCAGCCGCAGTGTCCGCGTTGATGTTGTAACGCTGGCTTCCGTCCGCACCAAGGCCAACCGGCGCGATCACCGGGATATAGCCCATTTTGACCATGCCTTGAATCAAATCCGCGTTCACACCGGTCACGTCACCCACCAGTCCGACTTCATCAGCATGCGCTACCGGCTCGGCTTGGATGAGATGGCCGTCCACTCCGGACAGCCCCAATGCTTTCGCGCCTGAAAGCTGTATCTTGCGCACGATTTCCTTGTTGATGCGCCCTGCGAGGACCATCTCAACCACGTCCAGCACGGCCTCGTTCGTCTTGCGCAGTCCATTCACGAATTCCGTCTCAATGCCGAGTTTGCCCAGCGTATCGGAGATCGCAGGCCCTCCGCCATGCACGATCACCGGAATAATCGCTTCATCCTGCAGCCGTTTCATATCATCAAAAAATGAATTTGGCAAAGCAGCCAAGGTACTCCCGCCGCATTTCATGACAAAACACATCGCACTCATCTATTCGTTCCCCTTTAGCCGCCTAGTTCTGCTGCACGCCTAACCGTGACATCCGGCCTCCCGGCGGACGTCTGGTCATCGCTGCGGTAAAAGCCGACTGTTTTTGCGGGCGCGCAGCAGGCACAAACATCGACTGTGTTACGACCACACAGCTAGTGCAAATCCCACACAGTTGCTTCCGTTCATTCGCCGGTACATCGCATTACGTCCGGTAAGCAGCGTTGATCCGCACATAATCATATGTCAGGTCACAGCCCCAAGCCGTGGCCGATTCATTGCCCATATTGAGGTTCACAAGTATTTGTACCAGCTCGCCCTTCAAATAGGCTAATGCGCGGTCCTCGTCAAATTTTACCGGTCTGGATTGCTCGAGCACTACGATGTCGCCCAATTGGATATGGACCGTCTCCGTATTCACCGGCTGCCCGGCACGCCCCACCGCTGCAATAATGCGGCCCCAGTTCGCGTCTGCGCCAAAGCAGGCCGATTTCACCAAGCTCGAGCCGATCACCGTCTTCGCAATCGCCCGGGCCGCCTCCTGTGATTCCGCTCCGGCTACGGTGACTTCGATCAGCTTCGTTGCGCCTTCACCGTCGCGAGCGATCGCCTTCGCCAAATATTCAGCGACATATCGGAAGCCGGCTTCAAAGGCCGCCCAATCCGGGTGCTCCGGCGTTAAGCTTTCATTTCCCGCCAAGCCGCTTGCCATAGCTACCACCATATCGTTGGTACTGGTGTCGCCATCGACGGTGATCATATTGAACGTTGTGTCCGTTACACCGTTCAAAAGCTTTTGCAGATGCACATTGGCAATATTCGCATCCGTCGTAATGAAACCAAGCATCGTGGCCATGTTAGGATGAATCATGCCCGAGCCTTTAGCCGCCCCGGCAACGTGCACGGTCTTGCCGCCTACGGTCAGGCGGACGCAAGTCATCTTCTGCACCAAATCGGTGGTAAGTATTGCCTGGCAGAAGTCTTCCGCGCCGTCTGCTTTCACTTGGGACGGCAGCTCTTCAATGCCGCTTAACACTTTCGGCATGGGGAGCAGTTCGCCGATGACGCCCGTGGAAGTCACGCCGACATGATGCTCGGCCACACCGAACGCCTTTGCCGCAGCCGTCCGCATTGCACGTGCATCCTCCTCGCCCTGCTTGCCCGTGCAAGCATTGGCGTTGCCGCTGTTGACGAGCACCGCCTGCAGCTTGCCATCTACCGCGATGCTTGCCTGCGTCACACCCAGCGGAGCCGCTTGAAATGCGTTCAGCGTATATACTCCCGCCGCCTGCGCAGGAACGTCACATACTATGATGCCGAGATCATAGCGAGTCGTCTTTTTCAGCCCGCAGTGCAATCCCCCGGCACGAAAACCTGCCGGCGTGGTGATTGTACCTTCCGGCATAACGGTAAATTGATCTGTCACCTTCATCTTCTCCTCATTTATTGCATGCTTGTTTACGGATATACCGGAGTGAACGCGAGCCCCGCTCCTTCATCCCAGCCCATCAGCAAGTTCAGGTTTTGTATCGCTTGGCCAGCAGCGCCTTTTACCAAGTTGTCGATGACGGATATGATTGTGAGCCGCCCTGTACGTTGATCCAGCGATATGCCGATATCACAGTAGTTCGAGCCCCAAACCTCTTTGGTAGCGGGCCATTTTCCCGCTGGACGGATTCGGACAAAGCGCCGGCCTTCATAGTATCGCCGGTACAAATTGATAATTTCTTCCTCCGTATGCATTTCCCTCAGATTAACATACATTGTGGACAAAATCCCCCGAGTCATGGGCACCAAATGTGTCGTAAAAGTGACTACCGCAGCCTCGCCTGCCACCCTGCTGAGCACCTGCTCAATCTCCGGCGTGTGTTGATGCCTATTTACTTTATATGCTAACAAGTTCTCATTGATCTCGGAGTAGTGGAAGCCTAAGCTTAATCCCCGTCCTCCACCTGACACACCCGTTTTCGCGTCGATAATAATGGATGACAAATCTGCCCAACCTTCACTCACCACAGGGACCAAACCAAGCAGTGTCGCTGTCGGAAAACAGCCCGGATTTGAAATGAACCCGGCGCCACGCACCTCATCGGCAAACACCTCCGACAAACCGTACACGGCTTTCTCTACATACGCAGGATCGGCCGGCTTATGCTTATACCAACGTTCATATGCCTCTCCTGACTTCAAGCGGAAATCGCCGGACAGATCAATGACCTTTAGCCCAGCATCCACCAGCTTCGGGGCAAGTTCAGTGGCCACACCATGCGGTGTAGCGGTGAAAACCACGTCAGCTTTTTGCTGCAGCTGTCCAATGTCGATTCCGTCCAGTGTGTTTGTCACGATTTGATTTAAATGCGGAAAACCATCCGCTATGGGCACGCCGGCCCTTGATGTGGAAATAACCGACGTGATCTCCACATTCGGGTGCGAGAGCAGGAGCCTGATCAGCTCCACCCCGCCATACCCGGTTGATCCGATGATAGCCGCTCTCAATTTCGTAGACATATCCGTTCCCCCCACCTGCAAGTTATGAATTATTATACATTTGTCAGTATAATAATTCAACGTAATTTTTACTTTCATTCGAAGCTTCAGCGCTTCTACCGAGCTTTATGTATATATGCGGGCAAAAGAAAGCGCTCACTGCTGCCCGGCAAAAAGTATGCTAACACGTGAGGCAGCGCTCTCAAATCGCTCGGCCTGGGACGTGTGTGGGATCACACTTGGTGTTCTGCCCCTGCCGGTCAACAGTCGTCCTGCTTTTCTTCCCCTCCCATGGCTGCAAACAAACAGCGCATGCTCCATCGGCGGCAGCCAATAAATTCTTTTAAATTTTAACATGAAAATGTAAAAAGGCACAGAACCCTTATGGTCCGCGCCTGTTCTATCCTTATCTAAGGTATGCCATGAAACTTAAAGCCTTCTCCAAGCACTTCATTTGTATCACTCAGAATCACGAAGGCGCCCGGGTCGATCGCTTTTACCAGCTCTTTTAGATTGTTTACCTGTGTCTGGCCGACGACAATCATCAGAACCGTTCGAATCTCCCCGGTGTAGCCACCCTTTGCTTCCAGCATCGTAACTCCACGATCTAATTCATGCAGCACCGCCGATCTGATATCTTCCGCATGCTTTGAAATAATGAAGGCCACCTTCGAATAACTAAGTCCGACCTGGACAATGTTAATGGTTCTGCTGGTAACGAACAATCCAATGAGTGCATACATCGCCTTTTCCGGAGACAGCACAATACCCGCCGCAAGAATCACCAACCCGTCCAAGATCGCCACCGCCAGTCCCAGACTGAGCCCCGTATATCTGTGTACCAGCTGCGCCGCTAGATCTAAACCACCTGTAGAGCCTCTGCCGCGGAACACCAGCCCTAATCCAATTCCGACCAAAATTCCACCGTAAATACTAGCCAACAGCAAGTTATCTGTCAAAGGAGGCAGTTCCCTCGTGAGCAAAACGAGCATAGGGAGCAGTGCCGAACCGATAGCGGTTCGCAAGCCAAACTGTCCGCCAAGCAACCATAATCCTAGAACAAACAAAGGAATGTTCAGTGCCCATTGTGTAAACGCCGGCTCGATGCCCAACACTTCCCTCACGATGATGCTGATGCCCGTTACCCCGCCCGCAGCAATTTCGTTGGGATTCTGCAGCATGTTAAAGCTGACCGCAATACACAGCGCACCGATGAGCAGCAGCGCGTATTCAATGAACCAAGATCTGCGGCGGCGGGAGGCCCTGAGTTTTCGGCTTCGTTTTGTGTCATTCACCACTACTGCTCCTCCTTCCTGGCAGCCACAACTCCTTACTTGCCTATGTAAAAGAAAAACCTACGACGTGACAGCCGACTCAAGCAACGCATCGGTATGCAGCTTTAGCAGCATGACGCCGTCGTCCTAGGTTTTGGCAATACGTGTAGGTTTTACTTGTGATACGTTATTTATGATGATGCTTGCGGGTTCAGTGCTTTATCCTTCTTTGGCATCGGATTGAATCTGAAGACGCAGGTAAGCGTCGATGAACATATCCAAATCCCCATCCATTACCGCTCCTATATTACCCGTCTCCGTTGCTGTACGGTGATCCTTCACCATGCTGTATGGATGGAATACGTAGGAACGAATTTGGCTTCCCCACGCAATATCGGAGACTTCGCCGCGGATTTCCGCCAAGTGTTTCATTTGCTCTTCGATCTTTTTCTCATACAATTTGGAGCGCAGCATTTTCATCGCACGCTCACGGTTCTTGATCTGTGAACGCTCGGTTTGGCAGCTAACGACCACCCCTGTCGGCATGTGCGTAATCCGAACAGCCGAGTCCGTCGTATTGATGTGCTGACCGCCGGCGCCGCTCGCACGGTAGGTGTCTATCTTCAGGTCCTCCGTGCGAATATCTACTTCTACATCGTCATCAATCTCCGGCATTACATCACATGATACGAAAGATGTATGACGGCGTCCCGATGCGTCGAAAGGAGAGATTCGCACTAACCGATGCACGCCTTTTTCCGCTTTCAGGTAACCGTAGGCATTATGCCCTTTGATCAGCAGCGTTACGCTCTTCACACCGGCTTCGTCTCCAGGCAGATAGTCAAGCACTTCTACCTTGAAATCCCGCTTCTCCGCCCAGCGGCGGTACATGCGAAGCAGCATTTCCGCCCAATCCTGCGACTCGGTGCCGCCGGCGCCGGGGTGCAGCTCAACGATGGCGTTCAACCGGTCATAAGGCTGGTTCAGCAGCAGCTGCAGCTCGAAGTTCTCCAGCTTGGAGACAAGCTGTTCGATCCCCTGCTTGATGTCGTCCGCCATGCTCTCGTCCTGCTCATCCTGCATCAGTTCAACCATAACCTCGAGATCCTCGAACTCAGCGGACAGCGCTTGAAATTGATCGACTCCGCCTTTTACCGCATTCATCTCGGCAATGACCTTCTGTGCTTCTTCGTTGTGGTCCCAAAAATCGGGGGCGGCCATCTTTTCTTCAAAGTTGGCGATTTGCTCCATCTTGAGATCTAAGTCAAAGAGACCCCCTAAGCTCAGCTAACCGTTTAGCCGTTTCTCGTAAATCCTGTTTTACTTCCGGATCTAACATAGTATCCACTCCTTAAAAGTTTGCAAGTCACTTTCGTATGTGCAAAACTGTGCACTTATAATAATACGTTAACATTTGTAGCCCTGTGTGCGCTCGCGTGACAGTGCGTGGCTGATTCTTACGTGCAAATCTGCCGGTAAAAAAAGGAGCCGGATCCGAGCCCGGCTGCCTTACTGCCTCTGCTTCGCAGTTTACGAAGCACCATGACATTGCTTATATTTCTTACCGCTGCCGCAAGGACAGAGATCGTTACGTCCGGTACGTTCTTCATTGACCACCGGCTTCTTAGGTGCCGGCCCGCCATCGGCTGCGACCGGCTGCGCCTCCACCACCGGCTGACGCTGCAGATTCGTCTCAACGTGAGCCTTCATGATGTATGTGGCTACTTCCTCTTGTATCCGCTCAATCATTTCCTTAAACATTTCAAAACCTTCGAATTGGTACTCGCGAAGCGGGTCTGTGCCGCCATAGGCACGCAAATGGATACCTTGGCGCAGTTGATCCATTGCATCGATATGGTCCATCCACTTGGAATCGACCGCACGAAGGACGACCACCTTTTCAAACTCGCGCATTATCTCTTCGCCCATTGCTTGCTCACGTTCTTCATATAGGCGCTGAACCAAATCCTTGATATACTGAGTCATCTCTTCAGGCTCTTTGCCCCACAAATCCTCTGCAGTCAATTGGCCTTCATGTAAAAATGTCCCATTCGCGTAATCAATGATAGCTGGCAGATCCCATTCTTCGGGAACGAGATCCTTTGGACAGTGAGCCTCCACAATACGCTCGATAACCGGGAAGATCATGCCCAAAGTGATGTCACGGATATTATCCGATTCCAACACCTCGCGGCGCTGCTTATATATAATCTCACGCTGCTGGTTCATCACATCATCATACTGCAATACGACCTTCCGTACGTCGAAGTTGTTGCCCTCCACCCGCTTCTGTGCCGATTCCACAGCACGCGTGATTAGCTTACTCTCAATGGGTTGATCTTCTTCGAAGCCTAGTCGATCCATCATGCCCATGATATTTTCCGCACCGAAACGGCGCATCAAATCATCTTCCATAGATAGATAGAACTGCGAAGAACCCGGATCCCCCTGACGTCCTGCACGACCGCGGAGCTGGTTATCGATCCGGCGGCTTTCATGGCGCTCGGTACCTACAATATGCAGACCACCGACTTCAGCCACCCCTTCACCCAAAACAATGTCCGTGCCTCGACCCGCCATATTTGTAGCGATAGTCACCGCTCCTGCCTGGCCGGCACGCGATACAATCTCCGCTTCTTCGGCGTGGTATTTCGCGTTCAGCACCTTGTGAGGAATGCCTTTGCGTTTCAGCAGGTCCGACAAACGCTCCGAGTTTTCGATCGAGACCGTACCAACCAGCACCGGCTGCTTGTTTTGATGCCGTTTGACAATCTCGTCCACGACCGCGCGGAATTTACTGTTCACGTTTTTGTAAACGACATCCGGCAAATCCTCGCGAATCATCGGACGGTTGGTAGGTACAACGATAACCTCGAGTCCGTAGATCTTTTTGAACTCCTCTTCCTCAGTTTTTGCAGTACCTGTCATTCCCGACAGCTTGCGGTACATACGGAAGTAGTTCTGGAATGTGATCGTAGCCAGAGTCATCGACTCGTTCTGCACTTGGAGCTGTTCTTTCGCCTCGATCGCTTGGTGCAGCCCTTCGCTGTAACGGCGCCCTGTCATCAAACGCCCAGTGAACTCGTCGACAATGACAACCTCGCCGCCTTCAACCACATAGTCCACATCGCGCTTCATGATCACATGTGCCTTGAGCGCCTGTGTGATATGATGGTTCAAAGTCACGTTAGTGTGATCAAACAGATTGTCGATGTTAAATGTTTGCTCAGCCTTAGCCACGCCCGCTTCCGTTAGCGTTGTGGTCCGCATTTTGATATCGACGGTGTAGTCTTCTTCCGGCTTCAACCGGCTCACGAATCGATCCGCCCGATAGTACATATCCGTAGATTTGGCAGCTTGTCCGGAAATGATCAGCGGTGTACGTGCTTCATCCACGAGAATGGAGTCGACCTCGTCAATTACCGCATAATACAGCGGACGCTGAACCATCTGTTCCTTGTACATGACCATATTGTCACGCAAATAGTCGAAACCGAACTCATTGTTCGTCCCGTATGTGACATCACAGGCGTATGCCGCCTGCTTCTCATGATGCAGCAGATTATTTAAATTGACACCAACGGTCATACCGAGAAATTCATAAATTCTACCCATTTCCGCGCTATCCCGCTGAGCCAAATACTCATTCACCGTAACCACGTGCACACCTTTACCCGCCAAAGCATTCAGATAGACCGGCAGTGTTCCGACCAATGTTTTACCTTCCCCGGTTCTCATCTCGGCGATGCGGCCCTCATGAAGCACCATACCGCCTACCAGCTGTACGTCGTAATGGCGTTTGCCCAGCACACGCTTGGAAGCCTCGCGTACTACAGCGAATGCTTCCGGCAGTAAATCATCCAATGTTTCATCCTTATTTAAACGTTCACGAAATTCCGTAGTTTTGTTACGGAGCTCATCGTCCGTTAAAACTTCCATAGACGATTCCAGTTGGTTAATAGCATCAACAGTTTTCCATAAACGCTTCACTTCACGTTCATTGGAATCACCGAATATTTTTTTAACGAGTCCTAGCATGGGCCCCATCTCCCTTATATTTAAAAAACGGTTTGCCTTAAATTGTATCAGTTTGCGATAAGAGTCGCAAGAACTGTAAATTTCATCCTTTGTTACTTATTGCCAACCTATCTAAAAAGAGCCTGCCCGGCTGGGCAAGCTCCACCATTTTCTTATTTATCTGGCCGGTTCGATAAGGCCATATTTACCATCATTTCGTTTATATACCACATTTACCTGTTCCGTGTCCATGTTTGAAAATACGAAGAAGTTGTGACCTACCATATTCATCTGCAGGATGGCTTCATCGATATCCATCGGTTTCAGTGTAAAACGCTTCGTTCTCACCAGTTCATATACGTCATCTTCGTCTTCTACATTGAGTTCAGCGGAGGCATCCACCTTCCAAGTATCCCGAATGACCGCATTCTGCCGTATTTTCCGGTACAGTTTGGTCTTATGCTTCCGAATTTGCCTTTCAAGTTTGTCAATAACCAAATCAATCGATGCGTACATATCAGTATGTTTCTCTTCGGCCCGCAGCATAACGCCCGTTAACGGGATCGTCACCTCAACGGTTTGCATGCCTTTCAGCACGCTTAATGTTACATACACTTCAGAAGTAGGGGGAGTTTCAAAGTACTTATCCAGCTTACTCAGCTTTTTCTCAACATAGTCTTTCAGTGCATCGGTTACCTCGATATTCTCACCACGAATGTTGAATTTCACTGTACTTCTCCTCCTTTCGTATCTCTAGTATACTATATTCCCGAACCTCCTTCAAAACTCCTTTACATTTCCAAAACAATTTTTCAGAATTTTCTGTCGAGCATGTGATGTGGGAGTTGGTCGCACTGCTGCATCTTCAGATTGAGATGCCGGAGCTGCGTTTACACGCTCGCAATGAAAAAAGCACCCAGGGTGTCCCAGGTGCTCAGCCGCTAATAGTAATCGATAACCCATCTATACCAAGCAGGCACTAATACGCCGATTAATTACAACTTAGTTACGTTTGCTGCTTGAGGTCCGCGAGCGCCCTCCACGATGTCAAACTCTACGGATTGACCTTCGTCCAGCGTCTTGAAGCCCTCGGTTTGGATCGCAGAGAAATGAACAAATACATCTCCACCGTCTTCGCGCTCAATGAAACCGTATCCTTTTTCCGCGTTAAACCATTTCACTTTACCCTGCATACAACACATTCCCTTCATTATCAAATAAAATTAACCCTGTGGATACAATTCCACAATTCGAATATAGCATTCCCGATTTAGCGCTGTCAATTATATCCACAGGTGTTAGGCAAATATTTAGAAAATTCAAGTACTAACATACCGTTAATAAATTATTCACATTAAAAAACCGCGGTGCTTTGCGGTTTTTCGACACTTTTTTCTAAAGTTATACACAAAGTTGTCCACATTGTCCACAGGGGCATGCAAACTAAAAAGACCCTTGACGTGAACAAGAGTCTGTCGTTCGTATTATTTTTTTCGGTCGAAGAACACACTATCGGGGGTGTAGGCAGCTTCATAGGCTCCTCTTTGGACGCGCCCTTGATTCATTTTGTTCATCCCAGCCTGGGCTTCTTCCTTTAATTGGGCCATACGTGCGATGATGAGTTCGTCCCAGCGGAGTATCTTGTCCACACGGGGCTTCAATAGTGCCCGCTCCCCCGGTGAGCTGTTTGCCGCGTTAATGCTGTGGATAAGCTCATCTCGTTGCTGCACGAATCCTGCGAGATCATCCGCAGACGCCGTGGATAAGTGGACGGTGAGCGCCGCGGTCATTGATTCTAACTGAGCGACGAGATCATCCAAGCTGTGCATTGGCGTTGTTTCCCGCTTTCGCAGCTTCCATCCAAGTTTCTTTCAACTGAATCAGATACCCCAACACTTCCTCGGCCGGTTCGGTCTTCTTCTGAATGTTGGCTTCAATCAAGCGGAAATTGAAGTATTCATACAGCTTGAGCAGCGGTTCGGCGATGGAAGCTTGTCTATCTAATGTAATGGCGAACTCAGAAATAATATCTTGCGTCTTAGTTAGATTCTTATTAGCGTCCTCATAATTACGCTGTTCGATCGCCGCGATAGCCTGCTTGCAAAAACGGATCGCCCCATCGCACAGTATAATAAGCAGTTGCGCAGGAGTGGCAGTCTGAACGGTTGTTTCTAAGTATTTATTGCGCTGCATTTGTAGCATGCCGTGTTCCTCCAGTGATACGTTTTATAATATTATTGTTGAAAATACCCTGATAAGCTAACGGACTGTTCGTTAAACCTCTGAATAGCTTGTTCCATTGCGGTAAACTGACGATAGTACCGATTTTCCATTTCCGTTAGGCGTCTGTTGCCTTCATAAATACGATCACTAAGCTGCTTCATTTGTTTACCTAAGACAGTTTCTTCATCAAGAGAAACAGATGAAAATCCCGTCTTTTTCTTGATTTGTTCAAGGGGAGCTTTCAGGTCTGCATAAATTCTTTCCGCGATACCCATATCCGAGCGATCATCTGCCGTACCATTGGCCGTGAACAAGTCCACCACTGCTTGTGGTTCCTCAGCCAGAGCTTTTCGCAGCTTAGTCTCATCCAAATACAATTTGCCTTTTTCCGTATAGGTGCCGGTCGTAATACCAATAGATGAAAGAGTATCATACAATGTCGACCCATTATCCACTTTTGAAGCGATAGCTAACCGCATGTTGCTGATCAAAGAGGTGAACACAGACTCGTTTTTTAGCAGACCGCTTTTGGCCTTCTCTTCCCACTTTTCTATTTCTTTCTCTTCCATAGCTGCTTTTTGTTCTGCCGTGAGCGGTGCAAAATCACGGAAGCGTTCCTCACTCACTTTGTCTTGCAGTGATTTAAGAATGTTATTGTAATCCGATACAAACGTTTTGATGGATTCGACAATCTTATCGGTGTCTCGGGAGACGGTGATCGTCGAGCTAACGAAGCTACTCGCTGTTGCGGTGGCTGGATTCGCGGGAGGTGGGCCGTTATATGGGCTGACAGCTTTCAGCGTGATGTCAATACCGTTAACCCTGAATGTGTTACTTTTCTGTGTGGTAAGCAGATCGTTGATATATACCTTGGCGTCAGTTGCGGCCTTAAAATTAGGCGTACCATCCGGAGTAGTGCCTTCAGCCATTTTCATTGTGCTTGTCAGAAAGTCGCCACTCACCATGATTTTGTCTCCCGTACCTGGTTGCGTCGCAGTCCCACCATTTACTGCACCAGTCTCTTTCGCCATGAAAGATAACTTTTTAGCCGAAGCATCGTAAAACGCGGTGACATTGGTTTGCTTGTTAATCTTCTCGATCAGTGTGCTCATGGTATCGGTCGCCGTCAGCTCCAACGACTTACCGTTAATCGTCAAAGTTTGGGGGACCGTACCGAACTGCGCTGCTAAGGTGCGAGCGTCTACCGCAACCTCCTCTGAGCTATGCAAACTTGCTGCCGTCGCCAAACTCTGCACCTTTACGACCAAGTTACCTGGAATGGCATCTCCCGTCGGTTTCGCACTCACCGCATCGGCGTTGCCAGAAACGTCCGCTTTAGATGCAGTGAGCGTACTTTCCTGTTTGAAATTGTAAAGTTTCGAATTGCGGAAATCATAGATCTTGGTGTTCAAATCAAGGTAGGCCTGCCGTTGCCATTCCACCGTTTGTTTCTGCTGGTTTAATCGATCCACTTTAGTGCGTTGTCCTAGCAGCATCGATTTTACCAAATTATCGATATCCATCCCCGACGCCAATCCTACTATCCGTTGAACCATTCGTTTACTCCCCCTATTTTGCCGCTCGACATATTATCTTCTCTCATCCACCAGTATACCAGCCATTTTCCAAATGCTTGCAACAAAGTCCAGTGTTTTCTCCGGAGGGACCTCACGAATCAACTTGCCTGTGTCGCGTTCAAGAACTTTCACCATCACTTGTTTAGTCTGCTCATGTATAGAGAACTCTAGAGCCGTGGCGGGACCTTGCAGTGCCTTCAGCGCCTTTTCTATGGCTTTAATGAGTTGCTCATCGCCTGCGACGATTCTTTCACCCTGAAGAAATAGCTGCTTGAGTTGATCTGTGGTATGGACTGATTGCACCATGGCAGCATCTACCGATCCAGGCTCCACGGCGGTGTCTGCTTTGGCCTTTCTCGTTATGTCATCCGATCCTGACCTCTCAAATGAAGAAAATTGGTTGCCTCCGATTGAAGAAAGATCCATTGAAATTCCTCCATGCGCATATGTGTTATGATATATATCGGAAGACTCGGGGTAATCTGTTAGGTGTATGTCGAAAAAGCGGCAAAAAAGAGCGAGATCTGTATTCTTAATGTTCCTCCTTTTGTTGTCATGTGCTGCGCACGTAGCCTATGTGTTCACCCCTTAGCAACGCCGTGTGCAACTAGCAGTAAAATGAGTTCTATCGCATTGGCTACCCGTGAATGAGTGAACATAGCAAAAAACCCTAGAATGCTCTAGGGCCTTCGTGTGTGAAATTATGGAATCTACCCGTTAGAATTAACGAAGAAGCTGAAGTACGCCTTGCGGCTGTTGGTTAGCTTGAGCCAACATAGCTTGTGCAGCTTGAGCAAGGATAGAGTTTTTAGTTTGTTCCATCATTTCTTTAGCCATGTCTACGTCACGGACACGGGATTCAGCAGCTGTCAGGTTTTCTGACGATGTGCCTAGGTTATTGATTGTGTGCTCTAACCGGTTTTGGGTAGCACCCAGCTTAGAACGCTCCGCAGACACGGTTTCAATCGCATTGTTGATTGTAGTAATAGCTGTGTCAGCTACAGTTTGGGAAGAAATGTCGATACCAAGTGCGCCTTTCTGCCCGTTTGCTAAAGCAGCAGCAGCTTCAAACAGAAGAGGTCCCGAGCCATCACCAGCATAGTAGCCTGCAGGCGTTGGCGGTAGCGTACCATCACCAGCAGGGTCTGGATCAGCTTGTACCCATGTTGCCACAACATTTGAACCATCTTCCCCAATTAATGTACCTGTCGCGCTATCTGACGTATAAGCAGTACCTACTTGTAGAGCGTCCGAGCGCATATCGCTGACAGTGATGGAAAGGTTTTGGCCTGCGTTAGCACCGATGTGGAAGGTACCAGAGAAGTTACCGTCCAACAACTTCTTAGTGTTGAACTCAGTGTTGTTACCGATCCGAGTGATTTCAGAAGCAAGTTGGTTTACTTCTTTTTGTAGTTCTTTGCGGTCAGTATCAGTATTCGTATCGTTCGCAGATTGAACCGCCAGTTCACGCATACGCTGCAAGATGGAGTGAGTTTCGTTCAAAGCACCCTCGGTAGTTTGAATCAAAGAAATACCGTCTTGAGCGTTACGAGATGCTTGGTCCAAACCACGGATTTGTCCACGCATTTTTTCGGAGATTGCTAGACCAGCGGCATCGTCACCTGCACGGTTGATGCGAAGACCCGAGGACAATTTCTCCATCGATTTACCTTGCGCGCCATTTGCGCTTGTCAGTTGGCGATGTGTGTTCAATGCAGCAATGTTGTGATTAATTCTCATGATATATACTTCCTCCCTGAAGTTGGTTGAATCCACATCCGTGTGGATTGATAGTGTCGGATGAGAGGCCTTTCAGGTCGGCCGCCCTGGCTCTCCCAACCTTCTAATGTATATATCGAATCGTGTCAGAGGAAAGTTAATAGTCCATAAGAAAATTATTTTTCTTTTTTCTTTATCAGTGCTTTTAATTGGTCAGGTTTCACCGCACTTTTTGATGCTTCCTCGTTGGATTGCTTCAGTAAATCATAAAGCTCCTTGCGATATATCTGCATGTGCTTGGGGGCCTTGATGCCTACGCGAACGACGTCCTTTTCCACGCTGACAACAACCAGTTCCACCTGATCACCTATCATAATGGATTCTCCTAATTTTCTCGATAGCACCAACATCGCACTCGCTCCTTATCTTCCGCTGCAGATTGCTGAATTAATTCGGATAGCAAATGACGAGCAGCGTAACTCGAATCATGCAGTATTACCTGTTTGCCAATGCGTTGCTTGGAATTGATAATAATAGGGGCTAACAAATTAACAGTGGCCGCTTCCAGTGTATCCTTAATTGCTAAAATACACCAAACCTCTACTTCTGTAGGATCACTGATCTGCAGGTCGGTCTGTGTCTCTTGGTCAATTTCTATGTCGTATGCGGAAAAAACAACAAACGGGTTCACTACAACAAAATGTATTCGTTCCTCATCCACCGACTGTAAATAAGCGAATGGCAGCCCGGGTTCAATTGGCAAAATGGTGAAGCTTCGATACTCGCCAAAACCGGGGATCCCTTCCGGGAACGCAATGATTTGATCTTCGGCAACTTCAATTTCACCCAAGCTTGTCGTATTTAATTTGATCATGTGTAGCGCTCCTAACTGAGTAAAATATGTTCGACAAAAAAATTAAAAGCTATAGATCATTACACTCTATAGCTTCATGCTTAGCTATATAAGTTGAACTAATGAATTCGCTAGAATTGAGTTAGAACCTAACACAAAGCCGATCTATGATCGACCACCGAGATTTCATAATTTCGTCCATAAATTGCTGAACATTGTTACGGATTTCGGCCACCGTGTGGTAGAACACATTGT
>NZ_NHRJ02000020.1 GCF_002220865.2 Paenibacillus xerothermodurans
ACGACGAGGTTGATAGGTTCGGGGTGGAAGCACGGTAACGTGTGCAGCTGACGAATACTAATCGGTCGAGGGCTTATCCAACTTACTGTCATGCCAACACGCATGCACAGAGCAAGCGTTGCTCACGCTGTTGTTTCGGTTCTAGTTTTCAGGGTGCATGACGCAATCCGATGTGTGAGGAGCTGGCTTTAGCAGCACGGCTACCATCCGGGAACCTGAATGAAATGAATACGTTTGGTGATGATGGCGGAGGGGAACCACACGTTCCCATCTCGAACACGACCGTTAAGCCCTCCAGCGCCGATGGTACTTAGACCGCAGGGTCTTGGGAGAGTAGGACGTTGCCAAGCAAACAAACAAGCCGCTTTGGATGAATCCAAAGCGGTTTTTTTATATTTCCCTTCGAACGTTCATACCGTTGTGCGGGCACACGATGTGACTGTGCTTCTGCACGTGGGGCTGCGTGTGGTACGGGGGTTTAGCACTTGTTGCTTATTATGCTTCGTGGTTAATACAGGCACAAGCCATGATTCTGTTAGCAAACCCAGCAAACCGGACGTACGCTAGCGGAAACTGGTAACTGGCTAGGAAGTGAACGCCGGCTGCCTTAGGTTTTGTATAGCGGTTTCGATCCAGATGGATAATAAGCTGTAGCTAAGCATGGCTAGATCTGTAATACGAAGAGGAGATGACGAAAATGAGGCTTTGGATCTCATCGTTTGTTATAACTTTGCTGCTTATAGCAGAGTTGGCTGTCAGTGTCGAGGCGAGCGCAAGCACAGGTACGGCAGCTGCTATGTCCACTGGCGCTCCGGCCAGCGATGGCCGGAGCGCAGGCGCCGGCGTGGGCGCTGCGATGTCCTCAGGCCCGGCGCCGGGCGGTGGCACGAGCGCACGAGCAACCGTGGCATGCTCGGTGTCCGCTGGTCCGGCCGTGAGCAGTGACACGAGCGCACGCCCAACGACGGCCGCTACAATACTCTGTGCTCCGGACGTGAGCAGTGACATGAGCGCACGCCCGACAACGGCCGCCACAATGCTCTCTGCCCCGGCCGTCAGCACAGACACGCGTACGAGCGCACGCGCAACAACGACCACTGCAATGCTCTCTGGCCTGACCGTGAGCAGTGGCAAGACGTCAAGCACAGCAACAGCTGAGACGCCCGTGAGCCGAGCCTTGAGCATTGCCGCCTCAGTCAGCCGCATGTCGGCTGTCGCGGTTGACGAGGATTCATCGGACGTAGAGGCGCAATATCGGTCCGGCAGGGGGTCGTATCGCAACCCCGGTTTCAACCGTGGGGGCGTGAATAGAAATCCCGGCGCGCGCCAGCCCAACTATCCGCCGCGGGCCGGCGGTGGCTGGGGCGGCTTCTTTGGGGGAATCGCTCTCGGCACGGTACTTGGCACATTGTTTAACCCGTTTGCGTTTATGGGCTATGGCCCTGGTGCAGGGTCGCCGCTATCATTTATCGCGCTGTTATTTTGGGCTGGGGTCATCTATGTGATTTACCGGATCGTCCGACGGCCTAGAAAGCAGCTTCCGTAGAACATTGGGGGTACAACAATGGCCGCAGAACAAGCACCGCAGCGCAATGGCCGCAGAACAAGCGCCGTCGAACAACTGCCATCACTGCGCGTAGCAGGAGGTCCTGCCAGTTGATCTTCAAAAAAACCGGCGGCCGTGTGCCGGCGCAAGCGGAACGGCATTATAAACCGGGGCAGCATGACCCCGAGGTGCACAAACATCAGGTGCGCAAGCACGTACGGCGAGAGCCAAGGCTAGAAGCAGGCGCACAGGACAACGGTGACCCACAGCAAATGTACATACAGCGCCAGTAATCTTCGCAGCGGGCTATCACCATGGCACGTTATCCAATCCACGCAATCGATGGCTGAAAGCGCATTGCACCAGCGGCCGCCTTCTCTTTTAGATGAAAATACAAAAACGTCAATAGCATATACACAAACTCAATCATGATCATGCTAGCCGACAGTACGAACGGCCGACGGCGTGGCAGATCCCAGATGAAATACAGCGCTAGAACGGCCGCAAATGAGCACGGCATAAGCTAGCTATGGCTAACTCGCTGCAGCAGGCTGATACTGCTACACCGTCGAGTCCTCGGCTAATCGCTGCTGCCTCATCATAAGCTCACGCGTCCATTCGTGCAATTTAGTTCGATCATTTATATCGGCAGGGCAGGCGGGACAGATGAGCCTCGCATTTTCCTTATGGAGACCATCACTCGGAACACTGTACAAGCTAGTTTCATAAAAATATAGCAGCAACGTTTATATTGAGAGAATGCGGACAATACTGATAGAAAACAAGAATAGAGGTGAAAGTCCATGGGCGACGTGTTGCAGAGGCCTCTAACCCACAACTGCATCATCTGTGGTCAAAAGAAAGAGCACGGCATTATGATAATTACTGAGTTTATATGTGACGAATGTGAACACGAGATGGTACAAACAGATGTAAAGGATGCCAAATACTCGTTTTACATCCACCAAATGAAGCGAATCTTCTATAAAAAAGACGCGTAGACGGTCTATGAAAAAAATGCTCTCACCGGGCGGTTGGTGAGAGCATTTTTGTTTGTTACAATAGGATCAATATCTTTTTGATCAGCATCATAGGGAGAACAACGATATGAATAAATTTGAAGCTCCACTGTTTGACCGATTGGTCACGCACGCAAAAGGCGACAACATTAGTTTTCATGTTCCCGGTCATAAATCGGGCCGAGGCTTGGACGAGCCCGCCCTAGCCTATTATAAATCTTTACTTAAGCTAGATATGACGGAGATATCTGGTTTGGATGACCTTCACCATCCGGAAGAAGTAATTTTTGAAGCTCAACGCTTGGCGGCCGACTGTTTTGGCGCTGACGAAACATTTTTTCTAGTGAATGGCAGTACGGTGGGTAATTTGGCCATGATAATGAGTGTGTGCCGGAGAGGAGAACTGCTGCTGGTCCAACGGGATGTGCATAAATCAGTGATTCATGGTCTCATGCTGGCGGGTGCACGGGCGGTGTTTTTGAATCCCGAGATCGATCCGGTGAGCGGCGTAACCCTTGGGCTTAAGGCAGAGTCTGTTCGGCTGGCGCTGCACAAGTATCCTGAAGCCAAAGGTTTACTTGTGACACGCCCAAGCTATTATGGAACTGCCATGGCGTTAGAGCCGATAGCTGCGGTGCTGCACGAGCAGGATAAACTGCTTTTGGTGGACGAGGCGCATGGTGCCCATTTCGGATTTCATGCCGCCCTGCCGGTTTCTGCCCTGGCGTGTGGAGCGGATGCGGTAGTGCAATCTACACATAAACTGCTTACGTCTATGACGATGGGTGCCATGCTGCACGTTCAAGGTGATTTGATCGATCGCAAAGAAATTAAACGATTTTTAACAATGCTGCAGAGCTCGAGTCCTTCGTATCCGCTGATGGCCAGCCTGGATGTGAGCCGCCGGCAAATGCACACGCAAGGGGAAAAGCTGCTGTCCCAGGGTCTCGCGGTGGTACAGCAATTCAGGGACCGGATAAGTGCACTTCCCCGATTCGCTATAAAACAGCCTGTGGACGAACAGTATGGGGTGCGCCAGGATCCGTTTAAGGTAGTGATAGAAGACAGCTGTGGTCTGCTCAGCGGTTTTGAACTTAAGGATGCGTTGGAAAGTCGAGGATGTTACGTGGAATTGGCGGACCCCCGGGCAATACTGCTAGTCTTCAGTCTAGCTTCTAGCGCACAAGATGTGGAACGGCTGATAGCCGCCATGGAAGATATAATTTCGACCGATGTCGGGGCACAACACGTTACAGAGGGTACGCTCACCGCGCAGCATGGTTTTTCATCCTCTGCCCTGCCGGAAATATCCGAACCGGTGTTATTTGGCGAGTATGAATCTAAGCACAAAGGCAACGCCAGTTTGCCTCTGGACGAGGCGGTCGGTATGCTTTCCGCAGAAATGGTCGTGCCCTACCCGCCCGGCATTCCCGTGCTATGTCCTGGTGAACGGATTTCCGAAGACGTGGTGCGCTATCTGGCACAGCTCGTTGCGATGGGCGCCCGAGTGCATGGTCTTGTGCAAGGTGACATGACCATGCTTTCGGTGCTCATTGCAGTAAAGGACCAATAAGGTATACTAGATATAACAACGTGGGAGAGGGAGAAGTTGTAAGTGGAACGTGGTTGCTTTATTACATTTGAAGGCGGCGAGGGCGCAGGTAAAACAACGTTGATCGAGCGGTTGTCCGCGGATTGGACGCATGCAGGGCGCCAGGTTACTTTGACGAGGGAGCCGGGTGGCGTGGACATAGCGGAACAGATTCGCAATGTGATTCTCAACGTGGAAAATACACGCATGGACGGACGGACCGAAGCTCTGCTTTACGCAGCCGCGCGCCGGCAGCATTTGGTGGAGAAAGTGCTTCCTGCACTTGAGCGGGGGGAGATCGTGCTATGCGACCGGTTCATCGACAGCAGCTTGGCTTACCAGGGGCATGCCCGGGGGCTGGGTATTGATCAAGTGTATTCCATCAACCGGTTTGCCATCGATGATATGATGCCTGATGTGACTGTCTACCTGGACCTTCCGCCTGAGGTCGGACTAGCACGTATTAGCCGTGACGGGCAAAGAGAACAGAATCGTCTGGACGTGGAACAGCTCTCTTTTCATAGGCGGGTCCGGGAGGGTTACCTCAAATTGGCGGAGCAATTTTCAAATAGAATCGTGACGATTGATGCTTCCGGTGATTCGGACAACGTATATACCCGAATTAAATCACAATTGGAAATTAGGCTGCGGCTGGGCAGATAAGCACATTATTTGAATACATGGCGAAATGATTATTTTCCAGCGTTTTGAACAGGTTGGCAGATTTACTCATATACTAAGGCAAGCGCCTCACCGTGGGTGAAAATCCGGCCGAATATGTAATATTCTGCATACGCTTCTGGTCTGGCAGCAGGAATTGTGCTTAGGTTTGTCAAATTATTATGTAAACGCCTGAGCTCATTTTGCGTCGTTGAAGAACACGGTGAAGGCGCTCGTAGGCCATCGCACGAACGGCCTTACGGCGTTTACTAATGAAGAGGAGGCACTGCCATGAAATTAGTTGTTGCTGTTGTGCAGGACAAAGATAGCAATCGTCTGTCCAACGCCTTGGTGAAAGACGGCTTTCGGGCGACGAAGCTAGCTAGCACCGGCGGTTTTTTACGGGCTGGAAACACGACGTTCATGATCGGTATCGAAGATGACCGAGTGGAGGAAGTCATGCAGGTCATCCAAGCCAATTGTAAGATTCGTGAGCAAATGGTGACTCCAGTTTCTCCGATGGGCGGTACTACGGATTCGTACATTCCATTCCCTGTCGAGGTGCAGGTCGGCGGCGCGGCGGTGTTCGTTCTCCCAGTAGAGCGGTTTGAGCATTTTTAAATAAGAAAGGTTGGGACGCAGCGTGAAGATCAATCCGGGCTGGCGCCCTTTCGGCAAAGAAATTCAACGTGGCGATAACACAGTCTCACAGCAGCTGCAGAGCAAGTCTTTTTTAGATATGATGCAGCAGCAGGACGAAAGGGCGTCGCAGGAACAGCTGCAGCGTGTTTTGCAGCAGATTCACATGCAAGGCGACCGACTTGCCAGATCGATGACGGTGAGAGAACTGCACCAATACAAGCTGCTCGTGAAGCAGTTTTTGGAAGAGACAGCGCGCCGCGGCATTCAGCTGCGAGATACGCGGGGCTGGGACCGCCGGGGCCGCTCCAAGCGGTACAAGCTCCTCGAAGAAATCGACCGAGAGCTGTTGTCGATGGCCGACGATATGCTGGAAACCGAGCAGGGTCGTATCGAACTGCTGCAAAAAGTCGGTGACATCAGGGGGATGCTGATCAATTTCAGCTTTTGATAGACTAATCATCTCACAAGAGGTTTTTATATAAATAGGAAAGGATTAAACAGGACAACAATGTCTTTTCAATCCATACCAGGACAGGAACGCGTCAAACGTATTTTGCAAAACAGTCTTCGCACCGATAAAGTATCACATGCATACATTTTTTCAGGGCCGTCCGGTACGGGCCGCAGGGCGATGGCGAAGGTGTTTGCACAAGCCATTTACTGCAAGGTTCTTGCTGACGATGCCTGCGGCGAATGTCTGGATTGCCGCAAAGTCGAACATGGCAACCACCCGGATGTGCATTGGATTCGGCCTGATGGCGCATCGATCAAAATAGAGCAAATTCGGGAGCTACAAAAGCAGTTGTCATACCGGGCAGGCGCCTCGGGCGTGAAAATGTATGTGCTAGAAGATGCAGATAAAATGACAGTGCAAGCTGCCAACAGCTTACTCAAATTTTTGGAGGAGCCCTCCTCGCGCGTCGTGGCGGTTATGATATCGGATAACGGTCAAGCGTTGCTGCCGACGATCAGGTCGCGCGCGCAGTGGGTGCCTTTTGTGCCGCTGAGTCGGGAGTTGATGGTGCAGGCTCTTACCGGGGAAGGCCATTCGCCAGCGCTGATCCAAGCTGGAGTACGTTTAGCGGCAGGAACGGATGCGGCGCGGGATCTAATTCAGGGAAATGTGTTTGCAGAAATAAGAAATCTAGTGATACAATTAACAAAGGAAAGCGTGACCCGACTGCCTACTGCGCTGTTAACAGCACAGCAGAAACTGACCAAATCCGAGCTATCAGATCATCTTCCATTGTTTATGGATTTACTGATCTTATGGTTGAAAGATATGGTGAGCTTAAGTCTTGGGAACAGGAATGACCTGGTATATGCCGATCAGACGAACTGGATGGCCGGACAAGCCGGGTCTTATGATATGCAGCACTGGCTGAACTGCTTGGAGCAGGCGATCGAACTGCAAAAAAGACTTCGCTTTCATGCGAATGCTCAGCTGGTGCTTGAGAAGATGTTAATGCAACTGAAGGGGGTGTAAAATGTACTCGGTAGTTGGTGTACGCTTTAAAAAGGCGGGTAAAGTGTATTACTTTGATCCCATCGATTTGCCGGTGGATAAGGATAGTTCCGTCATTGTTGAAACGGCGCGGGGTATCGAATATGGCAGGGTCGTGATTGGTAAACGCACAGTGCAAGAGTCGGACGTTGTACTGCCGTTGAAAAAGGTAATTCGCATTGCGGATGAAACCGATGCGAAGCTGGTCGAGGATAACAAGACCGCGGCGAAGAACGCTTTCGCGCTATGTCAGGATAAAATCAAAGATCATCAGCTGAAGATGAAGCTGGTAGATGTTGAATATACATTTGATCGTAATAAAATTATTTTTTACTTCACGGCCGAGGGCCGGGTTGATTTTAGGGAATTGGTAAAAGATTTAGCGGGCGTGTTCCGCACAAGAATCGAGCTGCGACAAATCGGGGTGCGTGATGAGGCCAAAATGCTGGGCGGCATCGGACCGTGCGGTCGCATATTATGCTGTTCTTCGTTCTTAGGCGATTTTGAACCGGTATCGATCAAGATGGCTAAAGACCAAAACTTATCTTTAAATCCTACGAAAATTTCCGGGTTGTGCGGCCGGTTAATGTGCTGCTTGAAATATGAGCATGATAACTATGAAAGTGCTAAGGAAGATGTGCCAAGAGTGGGGAGCGACGTGATCACCTCATTGGGGAACGGCCGGGTCGTATCCTTAAACATCAGTCAACGCACTGCGAAGGTCCAGATTTATGAGTTGGGCAAAGTAATGGATCTTTCTTTTGACGACGTTGTAGCGCAGCATTAAGTTTCTGAGGTGAAGGTGTGGATAAACGAGATGTTTTTGTGCAGATCGATCAAATGGAAGAGCAAATGGGTGCGGTATACGCACAACTAGGCCAGATGAAGAGACAAATTGTCGAACTGCTGGAAGAGAACAAAAGGCTCAGCCTCGAAAATCAACAGCTGCACAAGCTGCTGAAGCAGGACAAGCAAGAACCTCAGTCGGATGCCGTGCCTCCAATGCCGATCACCGCAGCCCAAGCCAAAGAACAGAGCAGCGTGGGATATGACAATTTAGCCCGGCTGTACCATGAAGGCTTCCATATATGTAATGTGTATTATGGTCATTTGCGCACGGAGGGCGACTGTCTGTTCTGTATGTCATTTTTAAATAAATAGCGAGAATTAGGACAAACCATACCGGGCCGTAGAGAAGCGTTACTTCTCTGCGGTTTTTTTGGAGAAAAGGAAGCATTATAATATGGATAAAGTGTCATTACTGCCCAGCGAGAGGCTGGACGATTTATTGACAGAGGGCTTGAAAATTATTCAAAGCGATGAAGTATTCAGCTTTTCAATGGACGCTGTGCTGCTGGCTCGGTTTTGCCATATCCCGCAGAAGGGCCGCATCGTTGACCTATGCACCGGTAACGGTGTCATTCCGCTGCTGCTGACAACGAGGACGAAGGCGGCTATCACCGGCGTGGAGATCCAGGAACGGCTTGCAGATATGGCACAGCGGAATGTGGAGCTCAATGGGCTTGCGGAGCGGGTGAACATTTTGCATAGGGATCTGTGCGGTATCGAAAAGGAGCTTGGGCACGGCAGCTATGATGTCGTAACGGTCAACCCTCCTTACTTGCCTGTATCCCAGGGTGACCAGAACATGAACCAGCATTTCGCTGCGGCACGGCACGAGGTGTTTTGCACGCTGGAAGATGTTGTGCGGACCAGCAGTTGTCTGGTGCGCAGCGGCGGGAGGGTTGCGATGGTGCATCGTCCCAGCAGGATGGTTGACATTTTTTGCACGATGCGCGCTCACATGTTAGAACCCAAGCGTGTCCGTTATGTACACCCGCGTGCGGGAGAAGAAGCTAATATGGTTTTAATCGAGGCGCTGAAGGATGGCAAACCGGAACTAAGGACGCTTCCCCCGTTGATCGTATATAAAAATAAGACGGAGTATTGCGACGAGCTATTCGAGGTGTATTACGGCAAACGGACTGAGCTGATCGAGACGCCGGAATCGGGGGAATCGCTATGAACGTACAAAAGAGTTATGAACAAGACACTGGGGCCGGCAAGCTGTATCTGGTCGGCACCCCAATCGGCAATCTCGAGGATATTACGTTCCGGGCGCTGCGAACACTCAAAGAGGTGCATTGGATTGCAGCTGAAGACACGAGGCAAACACGCAAACTTTTGGCGCATTTCGATATTTCTACCCGGTTGATAAGCTACCATGAGCATAACAAGCACGCCAGCGGGCCTGAGCTCATCCGGCTGTTGCATTCTGGTGACTCTATAGCGCTTGTCAGCGACGCCGGGCTGCCTGCAATTTCCGACCCGGGCGCGGATTTGGTCAAACAGGCTGCCGATGAGGGCATTGATGTGATTCCTGTGCCAGGTGCTAATGCAGCTTTGTCGGCGCTGATCATGTCCGGGCTGCCCACGGATCGCTTCACGTTTCTCGGATTTTTACCCCGGGAAAGGAAGACTCTGCTGGAAGAGCTTCAGGCGCTGCAACAGCTGAAAGAGACGCTGATCTGCTATGAGTCACCGCACCGTGTGGTGAAAACATTGGCAGCGATGCTGCAGGTGTGGAACCCCGAACGCCGGATGTGCTTGGTGCGTGAGCTCACGAAGAAATATGAAGAAGCGGCGAGAGGAACGATACAAGAGTGCTATGACCTGCTGCAGGAGCACCCCCCGCAGGGCGAATACTGCTTGGTGGTAGAAGGTGTCACCGAGTCTGAACAGACGTCCGCCGCCGCTTGGTGGGAGGCGTTCGGGCTGGAGGAGCATGTCGAGCACTACATTGTTCAAGGCTGTAATCGAAAAGAAGCCATCAAACGGGCTGCGGCCGACCGTCAAATGCCTAAGCGTGAGCTGTACAATTATCTGCACAAGTAACTTGTTTCTTCTATTATATATGGCGTGTGGGTAAGTATCTGATATGCATGCCGTACGAGTAATTTCTGATACGGGCATATATGTGCTCACGGTTGGGCGCGCCCACGGCATAAGGGCCGTTCACCATTATCACATTAACCACGCGCTGCTAGGTTAATCCCAAGAGGGGTGCGGTGGGTTGAGGCTGCGCAGCGATGAATCCTTGCGCCCTCGCCGAACGTGCGAGGTGCGGTCGACGCCCGCTTTACAGGTGGATTACCTGCACCTGTATACTCAAGTCATGGAGTGACTATTTTTACCCCAGGTGAAATCCGCTCAACATATAAAAAAGACCCCTGATCCGCAGACAAGCTGCAAACCAGGGACATAGAGGAGATATGAAAAAGGTTAGAATTACCTTAGTAAAAATTGCTATCCTTATTATAACCTATTTTTTTTATTTTGTCACAGGTATTGGCATTTCAGATAAACATTCATGGCAAACAATTTTTCCTTTAAAATAGGATACGTTTTCAGCGTTGCCACAGAAGATACATGCAGGCTCATATTTCTTCAACATGATGCGTTCGCCATCCACGTATATTTCCAAGGCGTCTTTTTCGCCAATGCCCAAAGTGCGGCGCAATTCGATCGGAATCACCACACGGCCCAATTCGTCAACTTTTCTAACTATACCAGTAGATTTCATCATAAATAGAAGACTCCTCTCGGAAAATAAATCGCCATCGTTCGACATAATTCTTAGTATTATGATACCAACCATTCCCATAATAGTCAACCTGCTAAATGCTAATATAACACTAAAATTATGGAAATAAAGAAGATTCATAAAAGAGATGACATTACATAGGCGGATAAACCTTGTCAAATCAGCGTTTTATTCAATTGTACACGCACAAAGCAGAGGCAAAACGATAAGCGTCTACCATAAAATAAGTAACCAATGGTGCATTTTATGGAAGTTGTAATCCGATATAATTCGACAAATATTATACCATGTACGACGACCAATGTCGAAAACTAACCTCTGGGAGGGAAAATACAATGGCCAGCCCGCTAAAAGAAGAAAAAGTATTTAAAGATCCGGTGCACAAGTACATTTACGTACAGGATCAAATCATATGGGATCTAATCAACACCAAGGAGTTTCAACGACTGCGCCGGATTCGTCAGCTGGGTACATGCTTTCTGACATTTCACGGCGCCGAACACAGCCGGTTTTCCCATTCTCTCGGAGTATATGAGGTGACCCGAAAGATCATCTCGCAATTCGAACGCAACGGCTACGAGGGGTGGCCCCAGCAGGAGCGGCTGCTATGCCTATGTGCCGCATTGCTGCACGATGTCGGCCATGGCCCGTTTTCCCACTCGATTGAGAACACGTTCGGCACACATCACGAGGATTGGTCATGCCGCATCGTTCTCGGCGATACGGAAGTAAACCGGGTGCTTCGACAAGTTTCTTCCGAGTTTGCAGCCCAGGTCGCTGAAGTGATTTGTAAAACGTATCATCGTCAGATCGTCGTCAGCCTGGTCTCCAGCCAACTGGATGCCGACCGGATGGATTATCTGCTCCGGGACGCGTATTTCACCGGCGTGAACTACGGGACGTTTGATTTGGAACGTATTCTGCGTGTCATGC
Source organism: Paenibacillus xerothermodurans (assembly GCF_002220865.2). Taxonomy (GTDB): domain Bacteria; phylum Bacillota; class Bacilli; order Paenibacillales; family NBRC-103111; genus Paenibacillus_S; species Paenibacillus_S xerothermodurans. The sequence continues at coordinate 11,500 of NZ_NHRJ02000020.1, forward strand.
GGCCGTTTCAAGGGCACATTGTCGTCAAAGAAAGCGGAATGCACGCAGTCGAAGACTATCTCATGTCGCGTTATCAAATGTATTGGCAGGTTTACTTCCATCCTGTCACGAGAAGTGCAGATATCGTGCTGCACAAAGTGTTCCAACGTGCGAAGCAGCTGTATCAGGAAGAGTATGCTTTCGACTTCATGCTGCCGCCTCTCCTAAGCCTGTTCGATGGCTCCCTGACCACACATGAGTACCATTTGTTGGATGAAGCGTTCATGCAGACTGTCTTAACTCGATGGTCATATGAGCGGGATCCGATTTTGTCGGATCTGTGTTCGCGCTTTTTGAACCGACGGCTATTCAAATATGTACAACTGGAACATATGGACATGCTCCAAATCGGCCGGCTGAAGGAATTGATGCGCAGCATCGGCTTTGATCCGGATTACTATATAGAACTTGATTTCCCGTCTGATCTCTCGTACGATGTGTACCGTCCCGGCCAACAGGATGAAAAGCTGCCTATCCTTTTGCTTGACCACAAAGAGACGCTGACAGAGATTTCTCAGAAGTCTGAAATTGTCAAATCCATAAGCGGCATTCATATGGGAAAACACCATTTGTACTTTCCTGATGAACTGCTTGAGCGGCATCGTTCACAGCTTGTGTCACGTGACCTGCATCAACTGCTCGGTTCAGAATAGGAGTCACATACCAGAAATCCCGCAAAGGAGACAACTAAACATGCTCATAGACACCCACGCTCATCTCAACTCACCCGATTTCGATGAAGATCGACACGAGGTTATTAACCGCGCGATTGATAACGGAATCAGTCGAATTATTAATGTCGGTTTTAATAGGGAGACTATCCCCAGCTCGATTGCGCTGGCGGAACAATATGATTTTATTTATTCGACTGTCGGTTGGCATCCGGTGGACGCGAAAGATATGACCCCGCAAGATCTGGACTGGATCGAACAGCTGTGCAGCCATCCGAAGGTTGTCGCCATCGGGGAGATCGGCCTCGACTATTACTGGGACACCTCTCCGAAGGATGTACAGGCGCGTGTGTTCCGGGAACAGATTCGACTCGCGCGCAGAATGAACATGCCGATTGTGATACATAATCGTGACGCACACCATGATATCGTGCAAATCCTCCGGGAAGAAAAGGCAGACGAGGTAGGTGGTGTGATGCATTGTTTTTCCGGCAGTTGGGATACCGCTCGGATGTGTCTGGACATGAACTTCTATATCTCATTCGGAGGTCCGGTAACATTCAAAAATGCGAAGCAGCCCAAAGAGGTTCTGGCTAAGGTCCCGTTGGACCGCCTGCTGATTGAAACCGATGCGCCGTACTTGACTCCCCATCCGTTTAGGGGCAAACGCAACGAGACTGCGTATGTGAAATTAGTCGCAGAAACTGCAGCAGAAATCCGGGGCTTAACCCTTGAGGAATTGGCTCGCGTGACCACACAAAACGCAGTTACATTATTCGGGTTGCTTTAAATTAATAAGGGGGCGGGACAGCTCTTTTTTCGTCGAAAACACGATAATCAAAGAAATAGCATGATTCGGTACGATGTGCGGAGAAAGATACCGATTCATTGAATAAAATCAATGAGAATATTTCAAAACGGCTGAAAACAGATGTTTTTTGGTCGGTTTGTATACTTTACAACCACGTATCAGACAAAGTAAACTCAATATTAACTTAATACGGCTACCAATTTTTCCTTTCGCTGAGTTTCCATATGGGAAACGGGGGATCCGCAACGTAGCTTGGGCATTCTTTTCAATCAGCCTAAAGTTACATTTTCAGGGGTGAATCTTGAGCATGGGCCGGCTTTGAACGAAGGCCATTCTCAGGTAGGGCGACTCTCAAGTCCGAATCCGTCAGCTAACCTCGTAAGCGTCTAGAGAGAGGTAACGATTGTCGTGTACTTTATTTCACATCTTGTGTGAAATACATAAGTCACGGGAAGAGTCCTCTTTCCGCTGACTTTTTTTGTGTGCTCACGCCTTAACCGCATCAGTCGGGGACGAGGAAAACAAGAGGAGGAGGTGTCCACAGCACGCACGACGTACGATATGGAGCGAAAGTTGGGAGCCCTGAGTTGACAAACGAGAAGACAAAACTTAACCATAGTCGCGTCAGATGGAATCATGCGTAACACTCGACGGCGAGGCTTTGAAGGAGGACCGAACAAGTGGGAGCTATTCAACATGAGCAACCCCATGTAAGACGATCATCCAGCATGTCCTTCGCATTGCGATGGAAGCATGAAAAATTGCGTTTGATATCGATCAGTGCACTTATTTCAATCGCTATCGTTTTCATGTTTATGTTGTTGCTAAATTGGACGGCTACCAAAAAGGTAACCGTGGTGGTAAACGGAAAAGAATCGGCTATTCTCACGAAACAATCGGATTTGCAGAGCTTGTTGAATGAGCAAGGCATATCTGTCGCAGAGCATGACCGGGTGTCAGCAGCGCTGACCGATCAGCTCAAATCCGGTGACAGGATCACTATAGAACATACAAAGCCGGTACAGTTAACGGCTGATGGAGAGACGAAGACGGTACATACCGTCGCTGCAACCGTGGGAGAGGCACTGCAGGAATTACAGATACCCGTAGGTGAGCTCGATAAGGTGACACCGGCCGTAGACTCGGAGTTACCGTCGGGCAGTGCAATTCAAATCGTTCGAGTCAAGAAAGAAACAGAAGAGGCAACCGAACCGATTGCGTTTGATGTAGAGAAGAAAAACGACCCGCAGTTGTTGAAGGGTAAAGAGCAAGTTGTGCAAGAAGGCAAAGAAGGCGTGCTTCTGAAGACGAAGGAAAAAGTGTTCGAGGATGGCCAACTGGTGGCCGAGCAAGTCATCAGTGAAAAAGTACAGTCGGAGAGCGTGAAGAAAATAGTTGCTGTGGGATCGAAAAATCCGGTAGTGGCGCTGTCATCTTCCTCACCGGCAGTGAAAGATGTTTCAACAAGCGGTGTTAAATTCGGTGCAAAGCAGGTCATCAACAACGTTACATTGACCGCTTACACTGCGGGACCGGAGTCGACCGGCAAAAGCAAGTCCGATCCGGGTTATGGAGTAACATCCACAGGCACGAAAGTAACGGAAGGTCGAACAATTGCAGTGGACCCAAAGGTAATTCCATTGGGTTGGTGGGTTTACATCGAAGGGCTTGGATTTCGCAGGGCCGAAGACACCGGCGGTGCGGTGAAGGGGAACAAAATCGATGTGTATTTTAACAGCGACGATTATGCGACCCGCTTCGGTAGAAAACGTGGTTACACAGTATATGTGATTGGGCCAACAAAACCGGCAGTGGACTAAGGGCGTGCAATTGGGGTAGACTCTTTATATAGATCGACGGGAAGGAAGAGGAAAAAACCTCTTCTTTTTTCTGCTTTTTTTCGAAGGAAGGTAAGAACGTGATAAAAGAAATCATTGTAGTCGAAGGCAAAGATGATACCACAGCCATCAAACGTGCGGTCGAAGCGGAAACCATTGAAACCGGAGGCTCCGCGATTAATAAGGAAGTCATAAATAGGATCAAGCTGGCACAGCAGCGCAGGGGTGTTATTGTGTTCACCGACCCGGATCACGCCGGCGAGAGAATCCGTAAAATCATCAGCGCGCAGGTGCCGGGGTGCAAGCATGCATTTCTCACGCAGGAGGAGGCGACAAGCAAAGGGGATGTCGGGGTGGAGAACGCCACCGTTGAAACCATCCGCAAAGCTTTAGCCAACGTACGCACAGAATACGACATCGCGGACTCGGACATCGGCTGGGAGGATCTTATCGAGGCCGGATTGATCGTTCATCCGCGGGCAGCGGTCAGACGCATGATCATGGGCAGGATATTGGGAATTGGTTACTGCAATGGTAAGCAGTTCTATAAACGGTGCCGAATGTTTCAAATTACTAAGGATGAATTTACCGCTGCGTGCAAGCAGATGGACGAAGAAGAGGGCTAACTATGGATAAAATGAAACCAACTGAAATGGAAGATATAGCATCTCCAAGGCGTACGACTGAGCTGCTTAAGCGGCATGGTCTCGTGCTCAAAAAAAGCCTCGGTCAAAATTTCTTAGTGGATCCGAATATACTGCAAAAAATTGTAGCGGCGGCCGGACTAGACCGGAGTCGTGCTGTTTTAGAAATAGGCCCCGGCATAGGTGCTCTTACACAACAATTGGCTAAGCTAGCCGGCAAAGTCGTCGCGGTTGAGATCGATCAGCGGCTTCTGCCCCTGTTGAAAGAAACGCTGAGCGCATACCCACATGCCAGTGTTGTCCATGGCGATGTCCTCAAGGTCGATTTGCGCGGCTTGTTCGAAGAACAGTTTGAAAATTTCGAGCAGGTGAGCGTTGTTGCCAATCTGCCATATTACATTACAACTCCGATCATTATGAAATTGCTCGAGAAGAAGCTGCCCCTTGAATATATTGTAGTTATGATTCAGAAGGAAGTGGCCGACCGGATGTCGGCCAAGCCAGGTGGTAAGGATTACGGGAGTCTCAGCATTGCCGTGCAGTATTATTGTGAGCCAGAGATCGTCACAATAGTGCCGCACACCGTGTTTGTGCCGCAGCCGAATGTCGATTCAGCTGTGATTAAGCTCGCCGTCCGCAAGCAGCCGCCTGTGCAAGTTCAGGATGAAGAATTTTTCTTCGATGTCGTCCAAGCCTCTTTTGTACAGCGGAGGAAGACAATTTATAATAATTTGGCTGCCCGCTTTTTCAGCAAGGAGACGAAGAGTCAGCTGGAGCCGGTGCTGCGGCAGGCGGACATCGACCCGTCCCGCAGAGGCGAGACACTCTCCATGGGGGAATTCGCTAGGCTCAGTCACTGCCTGGCCGATGCCCTGAAGCGCGTGTAAGAGAACAAAATTCGAGTTGGGCGCTGCACCAAACGCCCATTCCAGCCATAGGATACACGAGGAGGCGATTTGCCCATGAAACAGGGAGACCTGGTTACTCGAAAATCCTATGGCGGCGACATCATATTTAAGATTCAGGATATCATACAGAGGAAAGCCGTGCTGCGCGGGGTGGATTATCGTCTGCTTGCCGATGCACCGCTGCATGATCTGAACATGGCGTCGCACTACGATCCTTATTTATTCGCCAGCGGCGGTGTGCAGCCGAAATGGATGGACGTCATGCGCAGAATGCCCGGTGGAGCGCACCATCAGTGGCTCATTCCGGTGACGAAGACCGCTGCCGGCGAGTATTTTGACATACCAGGCAAGGTGCTGCATCTCGATGGAGATCCCGCATATATGCGCAAATGCATGTCTCTCTACGCGGAGCTTCGCGTGCCTGCCGAAGGTTTTTATGTTGCGGAAGCCAACATGAGTGAGGCTCTGTATAGTCTGCTGCCGCAAGTTCAACCTGATATTGTCGTCATCACCGGGCATGACGGCATCCTGAAAAGCCGGCGCAACGGCGATATCAGCCAGCTGAGCAGCTACAAAAATTCACATAACTTTGTGAATGCAGTAAAAACGGCCAGACAATACGAGAAGAATAAAGACGCGCTCACTGTCATTGCGGGCGCCTGCCAATCTCATTTTGAGGCGCTGCTGCAGGCAGGGGCCAATTATGCGAGCTCGCCGGCCCGTGTGCTGATTCACGCTTTGGATCCGCTGTGCATTGCTGCAAAAGTGGCCTTCACACCAATAAAAGATACCGTGAACATTGTGGACATCATCGGATTGACTTACAGCGGCTTGGAAGGCATGGGAGGACTCGAATCCCGCGGCAGCTATCGCAGAGGAGCTCCGAACTACCAAAAAAAATAACACAGTATCAAGCGCCGTATGGTGCTTTTTCTTTTAATTGCGACAATTGTGTGAACAACGCGTAGTTTCACAAATGCCAACCGGGGGCAAATTAAGGAAAAATGGCGTTGACAATAGGTTTGCGAGGCTGATATAATATTTAACCCAATTTGACATACTACCTCTTATTGCGGTATACTTTATAGGGAAAGAGGTGGAATGGTCAATGGCTAAAAATGCGCTGTTGGAGATCAAACGTAGTTTGGAACCTCACGTCGGACAGAAAATCATGTTAAGAGCAAATGGTGGTCGCCGGAAAACGATCGAAAGATCCGGAGTCTTGGAGGAAACCTACCCTTCCGTTTTTATCGTCAAGTTGGATCAGGAGCAGAACGCATTTAAGCGCGTGTCTTACAGCTATGCTGACATATTGACGGAATCCGTGGAAGTCACGGTGTGCAATGATGAAGGGCAAGTGCGGATCACTATCGAACAATAGATTACATAAACGGCACACCTGAGCAGGGTGCCGTTTTTCGTTGCTCCAGCGTCCGCCGGTATGCTGCATGGGAAAGGTAACATCAGGGTACAATACACGTAGTACCTGAGGAGGAGGTTCACGTATGTCACGCAGAAGACGTCGTGGTGTCATGTCGGAGGAGTTCAAATACGAGCTTGCGAAAGACTTGGGGATTTACACGACTGTGCAACGTGAAGGCTGGGGAGGTATACGCACGAAGGATGCGGGCAACTTAGTGAGGCGAGCGATTCAAATCGCTGAGCAAACCGTAATGCGACAAGCGCAGCAACCACAGCGGCCGCCAGGGTATTAGAAATATTGCAAAAAAGCTAGAGCATGCCGGGAGGCAGCTTTAGCTTTTTTTTGTCACAAGTTTGGTATAGTATAGGGAATAGAACTCGCTCAGGGGTTATTTTGGTCGCTCTTTGTGACCGCCTGCGAAGCAATACAGCTGCAAAGAAGGTGTCGTATGAAGGTGTTAGAGAAAGCGCCCGCCAAGATCAATTTACTATTGGATGTGCTGCACAAACGGGAGGATGGCTATCACGAAGTTGAAATGATCATGACAATGGTTGATTTGGCTGACCGCATAGAAATGCAAGAGCTCCCGCGCGATACGATCATCATTTCCAGTCAAGCCGGCTACATTCCGTTAGATGAAAAGAACCTGGCGTTTCAAGCGGCAAAATTGATTAAGGATCGTTATGATGTGAAACAAGGGGTCTATATACATTTGGATAAAAAAATACCGGTAGCTGCTGGACTCGCCGGGGGAAGCAGTGACGCCGCAGCGACATTGCGCGGGTTGAACCGGCTGTGGAAACTCGGTATTCCCACACGCGAGCTCGAGAGCTTGGGGGCCGAGCTCGGATCGGACGTGCCGTTCTGCGTCACGGGCGGAACCGCCGTTGCTCGCGGCCGAGGCGAACAACTGCAGCCGATTGATTCCCCGCCGCAATGTTGGGTCATATTGGCAAAACCGCCCATCAACGTGTCAACTGCCGATGTGTACGGCCGGCTGCGCGCCGGTGAAATACAGCAGCATCCGTCGACGGAGGCCATGTTGGAGGCGATCCGGCTGAAGCGCTTCGACCTGGTCTGTGAGCGCCTGGGGAATGTATTGGAACAGGTAACGCTCGATATGTACCCCGAAGTAAAGCAGCTCAAGGAGTGCATGCTGCGGCTTGGAGCGGACGGCGTATTAATGTCTGGCAGCGGCCCGACAGTATTTGGTTTGGTTTCCAAAGAAGCCAAGGTCGCAAGAATCTATAACGGGCTTCGCGGTTTTTGCAAGGATGTATTTGCTGTGCGATTGTTGACTTAGCAGGTGTGGACTCGGGCCGAAGACACACAACTTGATAAAACACGTATAAAAATGGTATATTCTCTACATATTATTCGGGTTTTCGGTAGACCTTAAGAAGAGGGGGTGTTTGGATGAAAAAGTTGAAAAGAAGCGCAAGGCTGGTTGAGATGACGCAATACCTACTTTTTCGCCCCCATACACTCATTCCTTTAACCACATTTGCAGACCGCTACAATTCAGCCAAATCATCGATCAGTGAAGATTTAGCTATTATTAAGGAAGTGTTTGAGGAGGAAGGGCTGGGCGAGCTTAACACGTTGGCCGGGGCAGCCGGCGGGGTGAAGTTCATTCCCAAAGTGGCGAAATCGGAGTCCCTCAGGTTCATCCAGGGTCTATGTAAGGAACTGGAGCAGCCGGAACGTATACTACCAGGCGGTTATCTGTACATGTCGGATATTATGGGCAAGCCGTCGGTTTTAAATGAAGCGGGGAAAATGTTTGCAACGGCATTTTCCGCCCAGGAGATTGATGTAGTCATGACAGTAGAAACCAAAGGTATTCCCCTGGCCTACGCAACCGCTTCCTATCTGAATCTGCCGGTGGTGATCGTGCGGCGAGACAATAAAGTCACCGAGGGTTCCGCCGTGAGTATCAATTACGTAACAGGCTCCAACAAACGGATTCAGACGATGTCGTTGTCCCGTCGGGCGTTGAAGGAAGAATCACGGGTATTGATTATCGACGATTTCATGCGCGTGGGCGGTACCGTGCAAGGGATGATGGATTTGCTCAAGGAGTTCAGGGCCACGGTGCAAGGGGTTGGCGTTTTAGTCGAGTCCGGAGAGGTAGAGGAACATTTGGTGGAGGATTACGTGTCGTTGGCGAAGCTGTCCGCTGTCGACCCGAAAACAAAGCAGATTACCGTAGAGCCAGGCAATTATTTTTCCAAGGAGAGTGACCTATCATGACTTTCAAAACAATCGCAACCAATCAGGCTCCGGCCGCTATCGGCCCATACTCGCAGGCTGTGCAATATGGCAGTCTGCTTTTCACATCCGGACAAATTCCGCTCGGTTTGGACGGGCAAGTTGTGCCGGGCGGTATTGAGGAGCAAACCCATCAGGTATTTCGAAATCTGGAAGCTGTTTTGGCTGCGGCAGGCGCGGATTTTGCAAGCGTAATCAAAGCGACCGTCTTTATCAAGGATATGACCCAATTCGCAGAGGTCAACGAGATATATGCATCGTACTTTGGGGACCATAAACCAGCCCGTTCTACCGTCGAAGTAGCCCGTTTACCTAAGGATGTGCTTGTCGAAATTGAGCTAATTGCACGGATTGATGTCGAATAATGGTATTTTGATCAAATATTTATTAAAAAGTAGAAAAAGTACATATAGAAAGAAGGATTTTGCGCCAAAATGTGGAATTTGTAGAGCAAGACTTCAGGATGGAAAAAGGTGGTGAACTTAGTGCAAATTACAGACGTGAGACTCCGTCGGGTTAACTCCGAAGGAAGAATGAAAGCCATTGCTTCCATTACCATCGACAACGAATTTGTGGTTCATGACATTCGTGTAATTGACGGTAATAACGGCATGTTCGTGGCTATGCCAAGCAAACGCACTCCGGATGGGGAGTTTAGGGATATCGCGCATCCCATTTCCTCTTCTACCCGTGAAAAGATCCAGGCGGCAGTCTTGGCCGAATACGACCGTGCAGCGACGGAAGAAGAAGTGATCGTTGAGGGTGCATAAGGAATTGGATGTGAGGGAGCTGACTGCGGGCTCTCTTTTCTTTTTGCATAATTTCGTTTATATTGGGTGCAGGGCGTGCTCTTACTCAAATGCTACATAGTCGCAAACAGCTGTCATAGATTGGCGTGCGTATGTTTTGGCTTACGTGAGACCGTTTCGGGCCCAGCCCCCAGAAGTGGATGAATTCCAACGAAGGGGTCTAGAGACTACTAAAAAAGTGGGATAAAGGAGTGGGCATTTTTTGAATATCATGGGGATTGTACTTGCCGCTGGGCAGGGAAAACGGATGAAATCCAAGCTGTATAAAGTTCTTCATCCGGTTGGCGGCAAGCCGATGGTAGGCCATGTCATTGATGCGCTAGAACAGATAGACACACAGAGAACCGTAGTGGTAGTAGGACACGGAGCCGACGCAGTGAAAGCGTATCTCGGGGACCGTGTTGAATATGCTATGCAGGAGCAGCAGTTAGGTACAGGCCATGCGGTGCTTCAGGCGGAAGCCCTGCTGGGCCAAGAGGATGGCCTGACCGTTCTTTTATATGGAGATACACCGCTTATCACTAGCAATTCATTGCGGCAAATGATCGAGCTGCACCGCGAGAAGGGAGCGGCGGCAACTGTGATGACGGCAATCATGGACGATCCCACAGGGCTAGGCCGCATTATCCGTGACGAACAGGGCCGTGTTTCGCGCATCGTGGAGCAGAAGGACTGCAGTTCTGAAGAGCGTGAGATCAAAGAAATTAATTCAGGTATGTACTGCTTCTCTAATCGCAAATTGTTCGATGCCCTGAGCAAGGTGACGAACAACAACGCTCAGAATGAATACTACGTGACGGACGTGGTCGGGATTTTAGTTAACCAAGGTGAAGTGGTTGAAGCGTATTGCACGCCCGATGCGATTGACACGTTCGGAGTAAACGACCGCGTGGCTCTGTCCGAAGCTGAGAGGATCATGCGTGCCCGCATCAACAAACAGCAAATGATCAACGGCGTGACATTGATCGACCCTGCGAACACTTACATTGACGCGGACGTACGGATCGGCAGCGATACGGTCATTCTCCCGGGTACGGTCATCAAAGGGAAAACGGTAATAGGAGAAAATTGCGTGATCGGACCAAACACGGAGATTACTGACAGTACACTAGGCAGTAATATCCAGGTAAAGCAATCGGTATTGTTGGAGGCAGTTGTTGGGGACAGCTCCACAATCGGGCCGTTTGCATATCTGCGTCCAGGTGCAGAGCTCGGCCACAGCGTGAAAATCGGTGATTTTGTTGAAATCAAAAATGCTAAGCTGGCGGATGACGTGAAGGTGTCTCACTTGAGCTATATCGGTGATGCAGTGGTCGGCAAAAATGTTAACTTTGGCTGCGGCGCAATCACGGTGAACTACGATGGGTTCAACAAGCAGCTGACCGAGGTAGCGGACGATGCATTTATCGGCAGCAATGTGAATTTGATCGCTCCCGTGAAAGTCGGCAAAGGAGCTTATGTGGTCGCCGGCTCGACAATCACTAACGATGTGAACGCTGACGATCTCGCGATCGCCAGGGAGCGGCAGATTAATAAGCCGGGCTACGCAGCGCAATTGCGGGACAAATTCCGCGCGAAAAAGGAACAGTCGAAGCAAAGCTAGCTGTTTGACTCTCTCTCATTTTGGGTAAATTGATATATGGGGCACTACCACCTGTTATTCGGTTTGCGAAAATGAAGGAGGTCTAACCTATAATGGCAACGACTATGAAAGCAGAAGAACGCAAGAACGGAACAAACGCATCACGCAGAGGGCTGCGCGAGAGTGGGAAGATTCCGGCCGTTATTTACGGCAGCAAAATCGAGAGTCTGCCTATCGCGATAGAGGAGAGGGAGTTACTCTCTGTGCTGCGCACAAATCCACACGCGATCATTGAACTGGATGTGCCGCAAATGGGCAAGCAGCCTGTGATGATTAACGAGGTCCAGCGTGACACGATCAACAAAAATGTGATTCACGTAGATTTTCATCAAATAGATATGGACGAGCCGGTATCTGCCGCGGTGCGCTTGGAATACGTGGGCGACCCTGCGGGAGTGAAGGCCGGAGGTGTTCTTCAAATACAACACCATGAGGTGGAGGTTCGCTGCCTGCCGAAGAATATGCCTGCGGCAATCGAGGTAGACATCAGCCATCTGGAGGTTGGGATGAACATTCTGGTCTCCGAGCTCAAGGTGCCAGATGGCGTCGAGGTAAGAACGGACGAGAATGACGTGCTTGCCACGGTGTTGGCTCCTACGAAAGCCGCTGAAGATGCGGAGGCGGCTCCTGAGGCCGAGGCGGAAGCGAGCAGCTGACAGAGAGTTGCCACCGCAGCCGGCGGCCAGGATGTAATAACCAGCGGCAATCTTCGCTACTGCCGCATATCTTGTCGAGGAGCGTATCGGACGCGAATTCCGGTGCGCTCCTTTTGTCGCGTTCAACAAATTTTGTTTTTATTCTGCTTTGGAAGAGGAGAAGTTCAGCGTGAAATGGTTCGTGGGCTTGGGAAATCCCGGCACTCAATATCAATCCACAAGACATAACATCGGCTTTATGGCCATTGACCGGTTTGCGGAAAAACACGGCATTAAGGTCACACAGAGCAAGTGCAAAGCGCTGGTTGGGGAAGGGCATGTGAATGGCACAAAAGTATACTTGATAAAGCCTATGACCTATATGAATTTATCCGGCGAATCTATACGGGCATTTATGGACTTTTACAAAGCATCGATCGACGATTTGGTCGTCATTTATGATGATTTGGATACCCCATTCGGTCAAATAAGGCTGCGCTATCAAGGCAGCGCCGGAGGCCACAATGGAATCAAATCCACGATTCAGCACCTTGGCACGCAATCGTTTAACCGTATTCGAATGGGCATCAGCAGACCGGCCCCCGGGCACAATATAGCGGATTACGTGTTATCTTCTTTTTCCAAGGAAGAGTTCAAGACTATGCCTAAGGTGCTGGAAACCACCTGCGACGCGATGGAATATTCTCTCGACCAGCCGTTTGAGAAGACAATGGCGAAATTTAACGGATAATGGATAACGCCGGCATCACACCTCCCCGCCCCTTGGCTAAAATTCTCTTGCCCTGGGCATAATGGTTGAAAAGGAGGGGTGCGTTGTGGCTGTCACTTACGAATGCCGGCATTGCCAGTCGATGATAGGTCGGCTCCAGCAGCAGTACGCCAATGAGGATCTGCTCGGGTTCCGTTTCTTGACCCCCGAGGAGCGTCAGAGTATAATATCGTATAACCCGAATGGGGATGTAACCGTAAAAGTAATATGTGATTACTGCAAAGAAGCGTTGGATAACAATCCGGAGCTTTCGCTTCTCACCAGCCCGCTGCAATAAGCGCAAATTGTATGGATAACCGCCTAGGCTAGAAAGTCTAGGTTATTTTTGAGTGTTTCGAGCATCTGGCTCGGATAAAAAGTGCGTATACGGAGATGTTAGGCGCAAAGCATAGGGGCCTCACCTCGTATGGTGGAGCTCCTTTACACGTGTTCACACCTCCGAGAAGGCGCGCAGCGGGCTAAGTTGACCGGCGTTTACCAGGCACGAGAGCCGGCCGCCGCTGGAATCGTAATTGTATTCGAGAGAGGAACATGTTTCCGTTTATTTTCTCGTGATAGATGTGCAGAGTATGCTGCCTCGCAGGATTTGCATCTTAAGAAAGTTTTGTTTATGGTTGAGAGGGGGTACAGTTTTTGCAAGCGTTAATTCAAGCATTCTCAGCGGATCCGGATTTACAGAGCGTAGTGTCGGGTGTGCGATCGGGAATGCGGGAGCAGCTTATATCGGGATTATCGGGGTCATCACGCCAGGTGATGCTGGCGACCTTGTACGAGGAGCTGCGACAACCCTTATTTATTGTCACACACAACATGTTTTCGGCACAAAAGATATTCGAGGATTTAATGGAATGCCTGCCGGCTGACAAAGTCCTCATGTTTCCCGCTCAAGAGCTGCTGGCAGCGGAGACCGCTGTGGCGAGTCCGGAAATGCTCGCCCAACGCATCGATGCATTGGCCAGGCTGGCGGCCGGTTTTGATGGAGTGGTGGTGGTTCCGTACGCCGGTGTACGGCGGGTGCTTCCACACAAAGAAGCCGTGGCTGAAGCCCGGATTTCCATCGAGGTCGGACAGACGCTCAATTTGGATGACTTCGTTGCACAGATGGTGCATTTGGGTTATGAGCGCGTGGAGCGCGTGGAATCGAAGGGCGAGATGAGCGTACGCGGAGGCATTATCGACTTCTTTCCGTTGTACTCGATTCATCCGTATCGAGTTGAATTGTTCGATGTCGAGGTAGACTCCATCCGAACGTTTGACATTGCGGACCAGCGTTCGATAGAGAAGGTAAAGGGGCTTGTGATCACGCCCTGCCGTGAAATTATTGCCGATAGAAAACGGTTACAATCGGCCGCGCAGCACGCTTATGAGCTGTTGCAGGCGCAGCTTGAGAAAATGGCGGACCGCAACGCGAAGGACCGGCTGCTTGAAGAAATGGGGCATGAGATAGAATTAATGCGGGAAGGGCAGGTTTTTTCCGGCATTTTCAAATACATCTCTTTGCTGTATCCGGAACGGCAGACTTTACTCGACTATATGCCGAAGGATACGGTGTTGCTGCTCGATGAGCCGGCTCGGCTATTGGAAACCGCAAAACAGCTGGAGCGTGAGGAAGCGGAATGGATGACCACATCGCTGCAGGAGGGCAAGGGGATGCCCTCACTCGTGTTCTCCAAGCAGTATGAAACGTTGCTGCATCGCAAGCCTTATCCTACGCTGTATATGTCGCTGTTTCTGCGCCAGGTGCCACAAACTCAGCCGCAGAACATCGTGAATTTTATGTGTCGGGTAATGCAAAACTTTCATGGTCAGATGAATGTGCTGAAGTCCGAGATGGAACGGTGGAAAAAGTCTAACGCGAACGTGCTGATTCTGGCCAACGGCGACGAACGTGTGGAGCGCGTCAGGAGGGTTCTGGCGGATTACAACATAGAGCCACCGACAATCATAAATGGAAATCTGCAAACGGGATTTGAGCTGCCGAACATTCATTTAGTGGTAATCACCGAAGGCGAAATGTTCACACAAAAACAGCGCAAGGTTCGGAAGGTAGACAAGAAGATAGAAAACGCCGAACGGATCAAGAGCTACCAGGAGCTCAAGGTAGGCGACTATGTGGTTCACGTCAACCACGGTATCGGCAAATTTGTCGGCATCGGCACTTTGGAAATTAATGGTATTCATAAGGATTATTTGCACATACTTTACGCGGGAGGCGACAAACTGTCCGTTCCCATCGACCAGATCGATCTCATTCAAAAGTACGTGGGATCCGAAGAAAAGGAACCCAAAGTATATAAATTGGGTGGGGCCGATTGGAATCGAGTGAAAAGCAAAGTTCGGTCTTCTGTCGAGGACATTGCCGATGATTTGATTAAGCTGTATGCAGCGCGGCAGGCAACACCGGGCTATGGCTTTAATCCCGACAGCAATTATCAGCAGGAATTCGAAGGCATGTTTCCATATGAGGAAACGGCGGATCAGCTTCGGGCGATTGACGAGATTAAGCAGGACATGGAGAAGCCCCGCCCTATGGATCGTCTGCTGTGCGGCGATGTAGGTTACGGCAAGACGGAAGTTGCCATCCGTGCTGCGTTCAAGGCTGCTATTGATGGAAAGCAAGTAGCGGTGCTGGTGCCGACGACGATTTTAGCCCAGCAGCATTACGAGACATTCCGCGAGAGATTCGCTGGTTATCCGTTTAACATTCAGGTGCTTAGCCGCTTTCGCTCTAAGAAGGAGCAGTCGGAAACGATGAAGGGCGTCAAAGCGGGCACCGTGGACGTCGTCATCGGAACGCATCGGCTTCTGTCAGCGGACGTAAAATTCAAAGATCTTGGTTTGCTCATTGTGGATGAGGAACAGCGCTTTGGCGTGTCCCACAAAGAGAAATTGAAGCGTCTGAAAACAAATGTGGATGTCCTGACGCTCACGGCCACCCCAATCCCACGTACTCTGCACATGTCCATGCTGGGTGTGCGTGACCTGTCGGTCATTGAAACGCCGCCGGAGAACCGTTTCCCTGTGCAAACCTATGTGGTCGAGCATAGCAACGCTTTGGTTAGAGAATCGATAGAGCGGGAGTTGGCGCGCGAAGGCCAGGTGTACTATCTCTACAATCGGGTGCAGGGCATCAACCAGATGGCTGAGCAGATTTCAATGCTAGTGCCGGACGCACGTGTCACGGTAGCCCACGGTCAGATGTCAGAGCAGGAGCTGGAAAAAACGATTCTGGATTTTCTGGACGGTGAGTACGATGTGCTGGTCAGCACCAGCATTATCGAGACCGGCGTGGATATCCCCAACGTCAACACGCTCATTGTCCATGATGCGGACAAAATGGGACTGTCCCAGCTGTATCAGCTCCGAGGCCGGGTCGGTCGTTCGAATAGAATAGCCTATGCATATTTTACGTATCAAAGGGATAAGGTACTGACCGAGGTGGCAGAAAAGCGGCTTCAGGCAATTAAGGAGTTTACAGAGCTGGGGTCAGGGTTTAAAATTGCCATGAGAGACTTGACCATCCGCGGCGCCGGCAACTTGTTAGGGGCTGAGCAGCACGGTTTTATCGCTTCGGTAGGTTTTGATCTGTACTCGCAAATGCTGGCTGACGAAATCGCCAAGCGTAAGCATGAGATTACCGGCGAGCAGCAGGAAGCGCACAAGCCTTGGGTCACGCAGTTGGACATTCAGCTGGATGCGTATATCCCTGCTGACTATATTTATGACAGTGTGCAGAAAATCGAGATTTACAAAAAGGTGGCGGCGGCTAAGACGTTGGAAGAAATCAGCGAGCTGCATGACGAGCTGGTTGACCGTTTCGGCGATCTGCCTCAGGCGGTGAGTAATCTGCTGGCTGCGGCGAGATTGAAAGTCTATGGTGCAATGTATGCCATCGAAAGCATTTCGCAAAAAGGCGCCGATTACGAGCTGAAACTTCATCCCGACCAAACTGGCAATTTAGATGGACAGACATTAGTGAAGATCGCGAATGAGTTTGATAACCGGATCAAGTTGATTGCCGGGCCGCAAATTCATATTCAAATCAAGGGCAAAGGGCTACAGCCGGAACAATCCATCGAGCTGCTGGAAAGGTTTTTGGTGCAATTCAACGGTGCTCTAAAATCGAAGGGAGAACTGCAGAATGCTGTCAAATAAATGGATCAAAACGAAAAAAGGGCTTATCGTCATGTTGGCCGCGATCGCTCTCACCGTTACAGCAACAGGCTGCGGCAAGAAGGATGCCGATCCAGCCGCCGGAAACGCTGCGGCGACCCAACCTGCGGCCACTAACGCCGACGAAGTATTGGTAACTTACAAGGACGGCGGCCAAGTCACGCGAGGCGAATTTGATACTTTCGTGAATATTAATACATTTTTCTATCAACAATATGCCCAATACAAAGACGATCCGGCATTCCAGCAGGACATGATGAAGCAGTTGGTTACCTTCCGCGTGCTTTCCTCCCGCGCCGATGATAAGGTCAAGGCCGAAGCTGAGGCACGAGCTCAGGAGCAGATGAACCAAATCAAGGAATTTCTAAACCTGCAGGAAGGCGGAATGGAGACTCGACTGAAGGAAGCAAATCTGACCGAGAAGGACATTCATGACTTCGTGCTGCGCAGCATGCAGGGCATTGGCGCCATGGAAAGCAAAGTGACCGACGAGCAGGTGAAGGCTGCGTATGATCAGCGTTTGGCACAGGACAAAAACGCCTATGACACCGCAACTGTCAGCCACATCTTGATTCAAACGTCGGATCCTGCCTCCGGCAAGGAAACCCGTTCTAAGGAAGATGCGATGAAGCGGGCCAAAGAAGTACAGGACAAGCTGAAGGCTGGCGGTGATTTTGCAGCTCTGGCCAAGGAATACTCCGAAGATCCCGGCTCCAAGGACAACGGTGGCAAGTACGAAAATGCCGAGGTGTCCAAATGGGTGCCGGAATTCAAGAAAGCGGCCCTGGAGCTGCCGATCAATCAGATCAGCGATCCTGTTGAAACGTCTTATGGTTATCATGTGATGAAGGTTGAATCACGTTCAACGAAAACTTTCGATGAAGTAAAAGGTGATTTGCGTTCAGAGGCTGCAGAGCCGTTGGTGTACGAATTCGTCGAGCAGGAGCTGCCTGGCTTGATTGAGACCAACAAATTGCCGCAGCCGCCGGCGACACCGCCGGCTGCACCGGGGGCGACGCCTCCGGCTAACGCGCCGACCACCGACGCACCGACCACAGACGCGCCGACAAAGGAAGCCCCGCCAGCGGTTGCACCGCCTGCCGAGGCCCCGAAGACGGAAGCACCGGCTCAGCAATAATTACCAGGGTGCCCGCATGGGCACCCTGTTTTTATTTCTCAAATATGGACATAATGAAAGCAACGACGTCACAGGTGCACATGACTCGGCTGACGTATCAAAAGAATTACATGTATAGGCCGTTGGATGTCGAAGGATACTATGGTCACTAGTCGGATACTCTCCATTTAATACAAACGCAGAAATGCAGTCCTACCCTAATTCCTCTGGAAAGCGAGGCATCTAGAAAAACATGAAAGCAACGGGAATTGTTCGTCGTATTGACGATTTAGGAAGAGTGGTTATCCCCAAGGAAATTCGCCGGACGCTGCGTATCAGAGAAGGTGATCCCTTGGAGATTTTCGTGGACCGCGATGGAGAAGTGATTCTCAAGAAATATTCCCCAATAGGTGAATTGGGTGATTTTGCTAAGGAATACGCGGAATCATTGTATGAGAGCACCAATCACATTACTATGATCTCGGACCGTGACAACATCATCGCCGTCGCCGGTGGCTCGAAGAAAGACTATCTGGAAAAACAGGTCGGTTCTCTGGTGGAAACATGCATGGAGAATCGCAAAACCGCGTTAGAAAGCAATCCAGGTCAATTTGAAGTCATCAAGGATAATAACGAAACATACTCCGCTTACGTGATTGCTCCGATTATTGCCGGCGGCGACCCGATTGGCGCGGTGATTTTGCTGAACAAGGAAGAGAATATTAACATGGGGCAAATGGAAGTGAAAATGGCGGAAACTGCAGCCGGATTTCTAGCCAAACAAATGGAGCAATAGTTATTTTTTCATGGCGGCGCGCGCTGCGTCTGCCCACACGAACAGCCGCAAGACGCGGTATGTTCATCTGCTGTGCTAGACTATGCGCCTGAATGTGCGTACAGGCAGACTCTGGCACATGTGGAAGCTCCATCAGGCTGCGCTGCGTCCGGTATGTCACGCGCTCGGAGCGGCTGGCATGGTTTCTTCCTTTGGGGCGTGGAAAGCTGGGGACGGTCTTGCAGAGGCTGGCGGGTCTGTTTGTCAGAGTTCAGCGGTTGATCTGCGCGGTGCGTCTCGGCCTTAGCAGCAACACACATAAGTTTTGGTGCTCGGAGTGCGTGCAGCGGTCGATGGCAGTGCTGAGCCCGGCACGGGCGAAAACGAATCTGAGGATGCGATATATGGCGTTGCTCGAAGAGCTGGAAAAAGTGTTGTCGAGGCCGCATGAAAGGGGATCACAGGTGCCCCTTTTTTGCTGCGTTCACGTGTTTGGCTTTCTGATCGGGCTATGGGGTGCGCGGCGCAAGTACCGTGACAACGTTGCCCACCTGGTATTATCATATTTGGTTCCCCGGAGCGCCTTCTGGTATTCATGGGGCCGAGCTGGTTTTTACAGGGGGTAAGGGATGGTATATAATGAGTTGGTTATAAGGCCCCATTCAAGGTAAAAGGGGAAATGGCGATGGCTGAGCAATCGAGAGTTGAACCAACTGCAAGGAAGAGCACGGGCGCTGCGCTGTTAAAGGGGGCCGCCGTTCTCGGTGTCGCTGCGGTAATTTCTAAAGTTATCGGAACGATGCAGAAAATCCCACTGCAAAACATGGCGGGAGATGCCGTATTCGGTATTTATAACGCGGTTTATCCGCTGTACATATTGATTTTATTTTTGGCTACCGCCGGCTTTCCTCTGGCGGTGTCCAAGTTTGTAGCGGAGCATGCGGCAGAAGGGCGTGACCACGAGGCGCGCCGTGTGCTTCGAGTCTCTTCAGTAGTCTTGACAGCGACCGGATTGATTTTCTTTTTACTTCTATTTCTAGGAGCTGATTGGTTAGCGTGGCTCATGGGTACCGCTCAGACCGGAATGGCAATTCGCAGCGTATCTTTTGCGCTGTTGATTGTTCCCGTGATGTCCGCTTTGCGCGGATATTATCAAGGTTACCAAGATATGGTGCCAACCGCCGTCTCCCAGGTCGTGGAGCAGACCGTTCGGGTATTCACAATGTTTGCACTGCTCCTGCTCTTCGTTCAGCTCGGTCGTGGTCCTGATTGGGTTGCGGCGGGCGCGACCTTCGGCTCGGTCACGGGTGCGCTGGCAGGACTGCTGGTCATGCTGTCTTATGACCGCAGGGAACGCGGTGCGTGCACACCAAGCCGTTCGCTGCAGCGCGAAATGCGCACCTCTGTGAGCAAGAACAGGAATGAAAGCAGTTGGAGCTTGGCGGGTAGACTGCTGCGCTATGCGCTGCCCATTTGTCTGGGGACTATCGCGCTGCCGGTTTTGACGTTGGTGGATTCCTTCACGGTGCCCCGGCTGCTGGCGGCATATGGGTTGGATGAGCATCGCGCGTTATATCATTTCGGACTTTATCATCACGGTCAACCGTTGGTTGCATTGGTCTCTATGATCGCTTCGTCGATGTCAGCAGCGTTGGTGCCCGCAATTGCAGAGGCGAAAATCAAGGGCGACTGGGATTCGCTGCGCAACCGGGCGGCCATGGCACTCAGGTTCACTTGGCTGATCGGAGCGGCAGCTTCTGTGGGGCTTGCATGCTTGGCGAAGCCGATGAACATCATGTTCTTCGACACTGCTGAAGGCTCCTCGGCGATGTCTATCCTGGCGTACACGGCCCTGTTCAGCACGCTGAACATCGTGGCCGGCAGCGTACTGCAGGGCGTCGGCGCCGTGATCGCACCGGCGCTGTACCTGCTCGCCGCAGCGGCGGCCAAAACCGCGGCGAACGCCGCCCTCGTGCCCCGCTGGGGCATCGATGGCGCCGCAGCCGCGGCAGTGGCCGCGTACGCGCTCGCAGGTGCGCTCGCCCTCGCGCACGCGCTGCGCGCCACCGGCGTCACGCCGGCCGTCGGCCGCACCATCAAACCGCTGCTGTGCATTGGTTTGATGGCCATCGGCGTCCTCGCCGTGACGCAAGGCCTGCCCGCGCTGCTCGACGCACTCCTCGTGACCGTGCCCCCCAGGGGCGTGGCCACGGTGGTGTCGCTCGCAGGCGTTGCTCTGGGCGCGATCGTGTACGCTCTCGCGCTGATTCGTTTCGGCGTCGTGACCTCCGCCGAACTCGAGCAAATCCCGGCGCTTCGAGGAAAGCCCCTCGTGCTTTTGCGCAGGTGGAGACTGCTGCGCTAAGCCTCCTTTCCGGGTAAACAGTGCAGTGATTGCGATGTTTACCTCAAGTTACCATCTATAGCAGGCGCATTATCTTCTGTGTCACCCTCATTAATTTATTGCAGGAGGCGAATTCTTTTATGCAGCGGCAAATTATCGTGGTCGGCTTAGGCTCAGGCGATGAAAATCAACTCACGCTGGGCGTGTGGAAACAGCTGCAAGCAGCGGACAAGCTGTATCTCCGGACAGACCGGCATCCCATGATAGCAATGCTTCGCAATAATGGTATTAAATATGAATCGTTCGATAAGCTGTACGAGAGCCACAGTACATTTGAACAAGTATATGAGGCAATTACCGATGCTTTATTGGCACTGGCCGCAGCCGCACCAACGCCGGTAGTTTACGCGGTGCCGGGGCACCCAATGGTAGCTGAGATGACCGTACAACTGCTTCGGGCACGTTGTCCTAAGCAGGGGGTGGCGCTGCAGCTGCTTGGCGGAGAAAGCTTTTTAGATCAGGCGTTTCTCAGTTTGGGTTTCGATCCTATCGAAGGGTTTCAGCTGCTGAACGGCACCGATTTATCGGTACACAGCTTGAATCCT
The DNA here is from genome assembly GCF_002220865.2 of Paenibacillus xerothermodurans. GTDB lineage: Bacteria > Bacillota > Bacilli > Paenibacillales > NBRC-103111 > Paenibacillus_S > Paenibacillus_S xerothermodurans. The sequence continues at coordinate 32,995 of NZ_NHRJ02000020.1, forward strand.
CAGCTGCACACGGTTATCGGGCAGGTATATGATACCCACACGGCATCAGATGTGAAATTGACACTGATGGAGCTGTATCCTGACGAGACTGAGGTCGTGGTTGGACATGCATTGGGCGTGAATGGCGAAGAGAAGATCCATCGCATACCGTTGTACGAAATGGACCGCCTGACGGACTACGGGAATCTGTCGCTTGTCTGGGTGCCGCGTTCAAATCAGGAGCGGGCGCGCAGCCGCACCTTCGCCCGTCTCCACGAGATCGTCGAGATACTGCGAGGCCCAGAGGGCTGTCCATGGGATCGGGAGCAAACGCATCGTTCGCTGCGCAGAAACCTGATCGAAGAGGCTTACGAAGTGTTGGAGACGTTCGATGAAGAAGATCCGGAGCATATGGCGGAGGAGCTGGGCGATCTGCTGCTGCAAGTTATGCTGCACTCGCAAATCGCGGCCGACGAAGGCGAATTTACCGTGCTCGATGTCATTCAAACTCTGAACGAGAAACTGATTCGCCGGCATCCCCACGTATTTGGTGCAGCGCAAGCGGACGATGCAGCTGATGCGCTCGCGAACTGGCAGGAGATTAAGCAGGAGGAGAAGCGCAGCAAGGGCATTGATCCGGAAGCGCTCCCGCTGTTGAGCGGTATCCCTCGTGAACTGCCGGGATTGATGAGGGCTTACAAGCTTCAAAAGAAAGCCGCCCAAGTGGGGTTCGACTGGCCTGAATTAGACGATGTGTTGGAAATTGTCGAATCCGAGTGGGAGGAATTAAAGGAAGCAATTTCGATATATTCCCACAAAGAGCAGCATGAGGAGCTCGGTGATCTGCTGTTTTCAGTCGTGAATTTATCCCGGTTTCTCAAAATTGAACCTGAAGAAGCCTTAGCGGACGCCAATCGCAAGTTTTTTGACCGTTTCGGTTATATTGAGCAGCAGCTGCGTTTAAAGGGCAAGCGATTTGACCAAACTGATTTACAAGAGATGGAATCTCTGTGGCAGGAAGCAAAAAAAGTTTTAAAAATCGACAATACGTAGCAGGATTTTCCTGAATCACAAAGAATACATAGCATTAGTGTTATTTTTGAGGAGGAAATTATTGATGAACAAAACAGATTTGATCAACAACATTTCGGAAAAAAGCGGCTTAATGAAGAAGGACGTGGAAACCGTTCTTAACAACTTCCTTGGTGAGGTAACTGAAGCTTTGTCAATCGGTGACAAAGTGCAGTTAATTGGTTTTGGCACGTTCGAAACTCGTAAGCGCTCCGGCCGCACAGGCCGTAACCCTCAAACAGGCAAGGAAATCATCATTCCTGAGTCCAACGTTCCAGCTTTTAAAGCGGGCAATAAGCTTAAAGAAGCGGTAAAATAATGCGGCTTGATAAATTCCTCAAGGTTTCCCGGCTCATCAAACGGCGCACCGTGGCGAAGGACGTATCCGATCAAGGACGCGTTTGGATCAACGGCAGGGATGCCAAACCGAGCAGCGCCATAAAAGTAGGCGACGAATTGAGGATCCAATTTGGACAAAAGAGTATCACCGTTCGCGTGGAGCAGTTAACTGAATCGACCCGCAAGGAAGATGCGGCGAACATGTACACTTTGCTCAAAGAGGAAATGCACCATAATGATTTTTGGCAAAACAAAGGAGACTGACTGGTTCAGTCTCTTTTGCCGTCCTCCAGGAATCATGAGGCTGCCGACATGCCGTCGGCTTCCGCATTTCCGCCCCGCCTGGCAAACGCCCGACTCCGCCACTGACCTCCCCGTGTACCACATTGATCCTGTTCTCGACTGCACCCCACGCCTCATCCGATTCACGCGCTGCCGCGAATCGTTGCTGCGCTCTGCGGTTTGCTGCAGCTGAATCGCGCTAGCATCCGCCGCGCTGCCATGCCCATGCGTCTATTGCTGGCGCCGACCGGACAAGCCGTGCTCTTTAGAAAAAAAGACATAGCCCCCACCCACCCATGGTTCTAATCCCGTAGATCCCCCCATATTTTTAAGTAAACAAGCTTTGCGCATCTGTTGTCATACCCGTGTTCTACAGCGTGCGTCGTGCTAATGCAGCGATAACAGCTCGGCACAGAACGCGCCGGTTATGCAGCTATGGCAGCAACCGATATTTAAACTGCAAAAGCGGCCAGGAGGGATACCCATGGCAATTGAGCCGGGAAAAGTCAAGCGACAGGAAATTAAGATGCTGAACCGCAAGCTGCTCGAAGTATCCGGCGTCATTAACGTCGAGAGTTTTGACAGTGAGGAATTTTTATTGGAGACCGAATTCGGTTTCTTAATGATTAAAGGCCAAAACCTGCACATTAAAAATCTGAGCTTGGAGCAGGGGCTGGTCGTGATCGAAGGATTAGTCAATGAGCTGGCTTATGTAGATGCACAGTCCCAGGGCAAGTCCAAGGGATTATGGGGTAAGCTGTTCAAGTGACGCTCCACGTGCAGTTTGTCACCATGGGTATGATGGTGCTGGGAGGATTGTCATTAGGCGGATTGTACGATTTGTACCGGGTGCTTGCAGGCCAGCTCAGGGCACCTCGCTATGCCTATTACCTCCTTGATGTAATTTTCTGGCTTGTGGGAACGCTGCTGGTTTTTAAGCTGTTGTATGAGAGTAATCTGGGTGAAGTGCGGTTGTTTATTTTCATTGGGTTGCTCATCGGAATTGTCGGTTATTTTCTGGTGTTTAGCCGAACCGTAATCCGGTTAATATTATGGATGATCCGTGTAGTACAAACCATGGTTCGCATCGGTAAAAAAATAATAGAGTTGTTCATAATCATGCCGACGGTGTGGCTGTATAGGGCAACGCTGATTTTTTTAGGATTTTTGGCTGCTATAGCTATTTTCCTGTATAGAATTATGCTACAATTATTTTATCCTGTCTGGAAATTGCTGCTATGGCTATTCAAGCTTCTAACTCGGCACATGGTTGTTCCAGCATGGTTACAAAAAACCGGTCACAAGATTTCGGCGTTCATCCGTCGTTTTTTTTGAGCGATTGCAAGGAGGATCTACAGCTTATGAGTTCTGCCCAGGCAGCAGGTACCCGAACCAAACAGAATAATAAGGGCTCATATCGCCGGCGTCGGCTGGTTATGATTATTCTTGCTTGCTTTTTGTGTTGGGCCGGCGCGACGCTGTGGAATCAGATAGGCAAGATCGAGGAACGAAGCGAGAAGGTTGCTGCGTTGGAGCAGAAGAAAGAGCAAGCTCTGCAGATGAATGAAGCGGCCAAGCGCGAAATTATACGATTGAATGATCCTGAGTATGTTGAACAAAAGATAAGAAAAGAGCTGCATTATGTGAAGCAGGGTGAAACCTTATTCTACGTTCCGAAAGAGCAGAACTGATCAGTCCAAACGGGCTGGGCAAACCTTTTGTTGACCGTATGTAGCCCGTAAGTTATAATCTCCATTGTCGAGGTTTTGCTAACTATTTAAGGGAGGAACATTTTACTTTATGGCAATTGAAGTGGGCAGCAAGCTGGAAGGAAAGGTTACGGGCATTACTCACTTTGGGGCATTTGTAGAGCTACCTGAGGGCGGTACGGGCCTGGTGCATATCTCGGAGATTGCAGATAACTATGTTAAGGACGTCAACGATCATTTGAAGTTGAATGACATAGTTACCGTCAAAGTGATTAATGTTGACAAGGACGGCAAAATCGGTCTATCGATCAAGCAAGCGGTGGATAAACCGGTGGAAGCGAAGCCCGCTCGTTTTGAAAGACAAGGTGGCGGACCCGGCATTGGCGGCAGACACGAAGGTCGAGGCGGTTTCGGCGGTCGTGGCGGAGATCGCGGTGGTCGTGGAGGCAGGCCCGCTGCAGGTAAGCTATCATTTGAAGATAAAATGTCGCGTTTTTTGAAGGACAGCGAGGAACGCATCTCGTCCCTGAAGAAGAACACTGAAGGGAAACGTGGAGGACGCGGCGCGCGGCGCGATTAATCATATTATAACAGCCGTATAGGCGGGCAACCGTTTATGCGGCTTTTCAGTGAGTGCAACGTTAGTTCACGTGTTTCATGCTTGCACCTCAGTCAGCAACCTATTCTCGGTGCACGGGGCGAACGCTATATGTGCAAGTCCCAGCAACTTGACAAACCTCCCGCGCTGTTATATACTTTTGCTTATTGTGGCGGTGTAGCTCAGCTGGCTAGAGCGTACGGTTCATACCCGTGAGGTCGGGGGTTCGATTCCCTTCGCCGCTATTGTCAAGACAACAAAAGGCGTCCTACCGTGACTTGCTTCCGGTGGGGCGTTTTTTTATTGTCTAAGCCCTCGGGATGGCTGCCCAACGGATAGACCACTCAGCACACTCCGTGCAACTCCAACCGAAAGCACTACTGCAGCAATGCGCGTTGCGCAGCTAACCCCGCCGATTCAAAGCTTTTGTCGCAATACATATATTTTTTTTCTAATCGACAGCATACACCGAGGATCAGTGATCATTTTCTAACTCAAACCCAAGAACGCATGTTTCCAATCCCAGCATTTTACAGTATTGTGGTAACGTTTTCATTTTGATTATTACTGATGATATTTGATTTGCGCGCAGCCGCTTATTTTTGTCGGAAAAAACTTTCAATCTACCAACCCATTGTGACAAACTTTATGCTAGAGTGCCGATATACTAGAGAACACTAAATAGCTTATGGGTGGTGTTCAGAAATTATGCAAAAAAAATTAGGTCTCTCGCAAATTGGCTTCGGTTGGAGCCGCCGGATGCAGCACGCAAAAAGCCATGTAACGAACGTGTTGGTGGAAAATCGTCTCACCCAGTCGGTAGTCGCTAAGAAATGGTCAGCTCTTCTGTTAGTGATGGCTTTCCTCTTAGGTCGGGCTATGATACTGGATCAATTGGCTCCATTCGCGATAGCGTTTTTCGGGGTGATCTATTTTCTTCGCAAGGAGCTGCTGTTATGGACGGCAATCTGCCTGATCGGGGGAAGCCTTTTATCTGCCGACCCTGGGCACACAGGATTTATGGGCACATCTATGCTCGTATTCATCTTGATCCAAAAAGGCGTCGAACGCTTCCAACGTTCGGACATCTCCTACGCGCCGATTATTGCTTTTGTATCTACTTTTTTCGTGCAACTGTTTGCTGATTTGGTCACGGTGCAACTGAACTGGTATACCTTTATGCTCACCGGGGTGGAGGCGCTGTTGAGCCTGATTTTGACGCATATTTTTTTGCAGGCGATACCGGTGTTCACATTAACCCGAAAAAATTACTCTCTCAAGCATGAAGAGGTAATTTGTTTAATCATACTGTTGGCTTCCGTTATGACCGGCACGGTGGGCTGGCTGGTGGGTCCCGTCACTGTGGAGCATGTACTTTCGCGTTATCTCATTCTCCTGTTCGCCTTGGTTGGAGGCGCCCCGCTAGGCGCATCTGTAGGTGTGATAAGCGGACTCATTATCAGCTTGGCCGACTCTAACGCGATCTACCAGATGAGCTTGCTAGCGTTCGCCGGCCTGCTCGCCGGTCTGCTTAAGGAGGGCAAGAAGACGGCTGTGTCGCTGGGTATGCTGCTCGGGTCGTCGATCCTTTCGTTTTATATAGGAAATCAGACGGACGTCATTCATTCCACATGGGAGTCCCTCGCAGCCGTGCTGCTGTTCTTTCTCACTCCGGGCTCAATCACACAGGCGTTAGCTAAACATGTGCCGGGCACACATGAAAATATGAAGTCGCAGCATGATTACGCCAAAAGAGTGCGTGATATAACTGCGACGCGAGTCGAGCAGTTTTCGGAAGTGTTTCGTCAGCTATCCCGCAGCTTCAAGCAGGTTACCGTGGATATGCACCCCATTAAGAAGGAAGAAGACGTTGGACATTTTATGAACGCCGTCGCCGAGCGCTCCTGCTCCACGTGCTGGAAACGCATACAGTGTTGGGATGAGCGGTTTTATCAGACGTACAAGTTTATGACCGACATGATGACCGAGGTAGAGCTGCACGAGGCAGTGAGCCGCAAGGATATTCAGCCGCAATGGAAAAGACTGTGCGTAAAACCGGACCAGGTACTCGAGGTAATGAAACAGCAGTACGATTTGTATCAGCATGACCAGCATTGGAAAAAGCAAATCTTCGACAGCCGCCAACTGGTCTCCGAGCAGCTGTCGGGCGTATCGCAGGTGATGGAGGATTTGGCCAAAGAGATTAAGCGCGAGGGACAAGAATTGTACCTGCAAGAGGAGCAGATCCGGGCCGGCCTGGAGGGGCTCGGGCTGTCCATCCATAGTATTGACATCATCAACTTGGACGAGGGCAACGTAGAGATTGAAATTATTCATCAGTATACAAAGGGCTTCGACGAGTGCCGGAAAATTATCGCTCCCTTGTTGTCGGATATACTTGGAGAGCATATTGCGGTGAAAGATGAACAAATGCTGGAGCGCAAAGAGGGCTACAGCACGGTGGTGTTCGGCTCGGCTAAGGAATACGAGATCGAGACCGGTATAGCAGCGGCGGCTAAGGGCGGGGACCTACTGTCCGGAGATAGCTTCAGCACTGTCGAACTCGGGAACGGCAAGTTCGCTGTCGCACTCAGCGATGGAATGGGCAACGGGGAGCGCGCGCGCGCGGAGAGCAGTACCGCGCTTACCATTCTGCAGCAGCTGCTGCAGTCCGGCATGGATGAGAGGCTGGCCATTAAATCCGTGAATTCGGTGTTGATGCTCAGGTCATCCGATGAAATGTATGCAACCGTAGATGTAGCGCTGATAGACTTGTACAATGCGAATACGACGTTTTTAAAGATTGGGTCTACACCGAGCTTTATCAAGCGGGGCGACGAAGTCTTTCCAATCACAGCCAACAACTTGCCTGTAGGCATTGTGCAAGACATTGATGTTGATCTGGTCACGCTGCAGCTGCAGCCGAACGACATATTAATCATGATGACTGATGGCATCTACGATGCCCCTGGACACGCGGTGAATAAGGAATTGTGGATGAAGCGGATGTTGTCCGAGATTGCTACAGATTCACCGCAGCAATTCGCAGACGTTCTGCTGGAGAGGATTGTGAGACATCATCACGGTGAAATCCACGATGATATGACTGTAGTTGTTGCGCGTGTGGATAAGTACAAGCCGCAGTGGGCCACCTTCAAGTGGCCGGGCCTGCAGCGGCTCGAACGGCCGAAAACGGTCAGCTGAATGCGCCAAAAACACACGGCGTATGGTTGTGGATAAGGCACGTGTCTCCCCACACTCAATTTTTGCACCATTCGGGCGGATATTGCTGATTTGCGCGGAAGATTGAGCGGGCAGGTAAAGGCACCCGCCAATCCTTTATTTTTGCTAACGCCAGGCATTGATATAAACAGCGATATATGCCGCCCCTTGCCTTTCCAGCCGGTTTAGAATCTTGCAATCTGGCAAAGCTAATAGAAAGTAGCTTGATAGGGGAAGGATGAGGGTTATGAAACAAATCATTTTGATTACGGACGGCCTGTCCAATGTAGGAATCAGTCCGGTGATCGCTGCGGCACATGCGAAAGCGGAAGGCATCATCGTTAACGTGATAGGTTTGGTCGACTCGGATGGTTTTGACGATGCGGCGCAGGAGGAAGTTACTGGAATTGCCCATGCGGGAGGCGGTATGAGTAGAATGATTTCTAAGTCGAAGCTTTCGCAGACAGTGCAGATGATGACCCGTCAGACCGTAACACAGACCATTCAGCAGGCTGTCGGCAAGGAACTGAGCAATATACTAGGCAATGACCGTTTAGAGAGCCTGCCTCCGGAGCAGCGCGCAAAGGTTGTGCAGGTCATGGACGAATTGAGTGAAACGGCTGCGTTAAAAATTGCATTGCTGATTGACACGAGCGCTAGTATGAAGTCCAAGCTTCATGCGGTAAAGGAAGCGATCTATGACCTTCAACTCAGTTTGCAAGCCCGGAGCGGCGTGAGTGAAACTGCAGTTTTCCATTTTCCGGCGTCCGCCGATAGTTCCCGGGAAGTTGAAATGGATTTGGCGTGGACTCGCGACCTTGCAAATCTGAACCGTTTGTTTTATAAATTAAACATGAAAGGGACGACCCCTACCGGACCGGCGCTGACAAAAGTAGTGCATTTTATGACCGACGGCGAGGAGCTGAGCGGAGCAGGTCCTCGCGGGTCTAAGCGAAATGGGCCGGCGCGCCTGTCGACCAGCAAGGATGGGATATTAAGTGACTACGTCGTTTGAGCGTGAATGGCAGCCGGGCACCACACTAAACGGCAAATGGAATAAAAGGCAATATCGCGTGGAGCGGGTGCTTGGCGCCGGAGCTAACGGTAAAGTCTATCTGGTGAGTCGCGGTAAACTCGCCTATGCGTTAAAAGCCGGGTACAGCCCTGCAGAACATCAATCCGAGGTAAATGCGCTAAAAGTGCTGTCCGAATCAAACACTTCGTTTCAAAATTATTTGTTTGACGTGGATGATTATCATTTCGACGGCACAGATATTCCTTTTTATGTTATGCGCTACGTCGACGGACAGAGCATGACAGATTTTTTGCTGCGTCACGGTCGGGATTGGGTGTATCTCATCGGGTTGAACACGCTTAGGAAGTTGACGGAGCTGCATTCGGAAGGGTATGTATTCGGCGACATCAAGCTGCAGAATATGCTCGTAGGCGGGTATGGCGACGTCGAGTTAATCGATTTCGGAGGCGTAACACCTAAGGGACGGTCGGTGAAGCAGTTCACCGAGATTTACGACAGAGGCTATTGGGGAGCGGGGGCACGTATTGCTGATGAGGCCTACGATCTGTTCGCGTTCGCAGTGCTGGTGATAAGCAGTGTACAATCCGCACACCGCATGGCAGTTATCGACAAGCTGCTTCCTCAGACGCGAAGTGTGGATGTACTGCTCGACATGCTGAACACAACTGCAGCATTGCAGCCGGTGGCTGTGCCTCTGCGCAGGGCACTGTTGGGTCAATACCACACTTCCAAACAGGCATTGGCAGACTGGCGCAAACAAAGCTTGCGTCAACCGTCACTGGCTCATCCTCCGTCAGGACGCGCGTCTTGGTTGAGATTGTGCTTCGCCGCATCTCTGTTGCTTTTCGGGTTCAGTTTATATATGTATTGGTGATGAGCCCCGTCTGGAGCTCCGGTGGGCGTCAGGAAGAGAGGACTGACAGGATGAATTTGCTCAACAGGATTGAACGAGAGATTATCGCCGAGCGGCTTTTAGAACGAGGGGACTGTATTGTAGCTGCGGTGTCAGGTGGACCTGATTCCGTAGCGATGCTGCATGTTCTTTTTTCGTTATCGGAACGCTGGGGCTGGAGAATTATAGTAGCGCACGTGGACCATGGCTTTCGGGGCGAAGAATCGGCGGGTGAAGCGCAATTTGTGAGCGCACTTGCGGATCGGTTCGGCCTGCCATGTGAGATCGTACACGTGGATGCGCCGGCATATATTAAGGAAAGCGGCATGAATCCACAGGCTGCTGCACGTGAGCTGCGATACCGGTTTTTGTACCAGGTGGCGGCAGCGTCTGATGCGAACCGGATCTGCCTCGCGCATCATGCCGATGATCAAGCGGAGACTGTGCTCATGCGCGTGCTGCGTGGCACCGGCCCTGCCGGATTGACTGGAATTCCCAGGAGGCGCACGGAAAAAGATATGGAACTTGTCCGCCCTCTGCTCCGTATATATAAAGATGAAATCTTAGAATATTGCAAAGTCCACAATTTGGAATACTGTGTGGACAGCAGTAATCTAAAGCGCAGCTATTTGCGCAATGAAATACGGCTGGATCTGCTACCACAGCTGCAGCAGCGTTATAACGAGCAGCTGCCCGAAGCTTTGAACCGCCTCGCGGACATGATGAGCGCAGAAAACGACTATCTGGAGGCACAGACACGCAGCTTATTTGATCAGTTTGTCAGAAAAGAAAACGATTGCGCGGGCTGGTCCAGAAAATGGTTTTGCAGTGTCCATGTTTCTTTACAAAGGCGTTTGATTAAATTAATATTAAATTATCTTGCTGTTGAAGCGGATTCCATAGATTTTATCAAGCTTGAGCAGATACGTGAAGCTATTCTCAGGGAGGAGCCCTCCAACCTGAGCTTGGATATAGGCGGCAACGTCAAGTTGACAAGGGAATATGATCGGATTTTACTACATATTTATGTGGTACCGCCTATCCCGTTTGCCTATCCGGTACAATTTCAACAAGGGAGTGTAGTCGTTCCGGAGACGGGCGTGAGAGTGGAGTGCGTTTGGATGGAGCGGAATTCATCTGCCGCGGGCACCGAGATTTCCACGCAGGACCGGAATGTCGCCTGGTTTGATGCGGAGAAACTTCATTTTCCGCTGCAGGTTCGGAGCCGCGTGCCAGGGGATAGAATGAGTCTTTACGGACTAAAGGGGTCCAAAAAGGTAAAGGATATCTTCATTGATGCAAAAGTTCCACCAAGCGTGCGCAATCATGTGCCGATTATCGCCGACGGTGACGGTTCGATTATATGGCTGCCCGGTGTTCGCAGATCATCGCATGCACCTGTGACCGCCGATACCCAGTTGATTTTGTGCATGAAGCTTCAGTTGCCGGGCAAGTAAGTGTCCGCGCGCGATGGTAGTATAATATGTTTTAATCATTCCAAGTAGGAGGTTCTCTCTTGCAAAACGACATTCAAGAAATACTGTACACCGAGCAAGAAATACAAGACAAGGTTAAGGAAATGGGCCAACAGCTCAGCCGTGATTTCGAGGGTCGCAATCCGCTAGTGATCTGTGTGCTGAAAGGCGCATTTATTTTTATGGCGGATTTAGTTAAGCAGATGACGGTCCCTTTGGAGCTGGATTTTATGGCTGTTTCCAGTTACGGTCAGTCGACGAAATCTTCAGGGGTTGTGAAGATCATCAAGGATCTGGATGTGCCGGTCGAAGGCCGCAACATTATCATTGTGGAAGATATCATCGACAGCGGACTTACCCTGAGTTATTTGATCGATGTACTTGAGCGTCGCAATGCACTATCGATTACCGTGGCGGCTTTATTCGATAAGCCTGCGCGTAGAACTGTGGAGTTGGATGCAGACTATAAAGGGTTTGTTATCCCCGATGCCTTCGTTGTTGGATACGGCCTGGATTTCGCCGAAAAGTACCGCAATCTGCCGTATGTCGGGGTGCTAAAACCGGAGGTGTATTCCCATTAGCATTTCTTGTGATGCCAAGACTTGCTGTGGTACAATAAAAAAAGTTGTCGTTTTTGAGAGGAGGTAGGGGATGAATCGAATCATTCGCAATACAGGCTTTTATTTGCTTATTTTTTTGGTCACTGTCGGTATTGTTCACTTTATCAGCACGCAAAATGATCAGAGAGACGTAATCAGCTACGACGAACTCCGGCAGACCTTAATACAAAATAATGTAGAATCGGTCAATGTGAGATTTGACGGATACACATATTTGGTCCGCGGTGATTACAAGAATCCACCTGCACCGGATAAACAGACCTTCGAGACCAGAGCACCTTATGATCCGGAGGTTATCCGTTTGATCGAGGCTAGTGAAGTGCCTCCGGGTGGCTTTGTCGTGGAGGAGATGGAAGAGGGTAACGTTTGGATCAGTTTCCTCACCTCCATCATTCCGTTCGTCATCATTTTCATCCTGTTCTTCTTCTTGTTGAATCAGGCACAGGGTGGCGGCGGTAAAGTCATGAATTTCGGCAAGAGCCGAGCTAGGCTTTATAACGAAGAGAAGAAGCGTGTCACCTTTGAAGATGTTGCGGGCGCGGATGAGGAGAAGCAGGAACTTGTTGAGGTCGTTGAGTTCTTGAAAGATCCTCGTAAATTTGCCGCTGTCGGGGCACGAATTCCGAAGGGTGTATTATTGAACGGCCCCCCTGGAACAGGGAAAACCTTGCTTGCCCGAGCGGTAGCAGGTGAAGCGGGCGTGCCGTTCTTTAGCATAAGTGGTTCGGACTTTGTAGAAATGTTCGTCGGTGTCGGTGCATCCCGTGTGCGCGACCTGTTCGAAAATGCGAAAAAGAACGCTCCATGTATCATATTTATAGATGAAATAGATGCGGTGGGCCGTCAACGGGGCGCCGGTTTAGGCGGCGGACATGATGAGCGCGAGCAAACTCTCAATCAGTTGTTGGTTGAGATGGACGGTTTCGGCGCCAACGAAGGTATTATTATAGTGGCTGCCACCAACAGACCGGATATTTTGGACCCTGCTCTATTGCGCCCAGGCCGTTTTGACCGTCAAATTACGGTGGACCGTCCGGATGTGAAGGGACGGGAAGCGGTATTGAAGGTTCACTCACGCAACAAGCCGTTGAACAAAGATGTGAGGATTGACGCATTGGCACGGTACACCACTGGCTTTACCGGTGCCGATTTAGAAAATCTGTTGAATGAAGCAGCATTGATCGCAGCACGCCGCAATCGTAAAGATATTTCAATGGATGAGTTGGATGAAGCGTTCGACCGTGTAGTGGTAGGTACGCAAAAGAAAAGCCGTGTGATAAGCGAACGTGAGAAGCGGATGGTCGCCTTCCATGAAGCCGGACATACCATCGTTGGCTATCACGTCGAAAACGCCGAAATGGTGCATAAAGTGACGATCATCCCGAGAGGTCGTGCAGGTGGATATGTCATGATGTTGCCGAAAGACGGCGAAGATCGTTTAATGAACACCAAGAACGAGCTGCTCGACAAGGTAACCGGACTTTTAGCCGGCCGCGTGGCGGAGGAATTGTTTATTGGAGAGGTTGGCACGGGCGCGTACAGTGACTTCCAGCGTGCAACAACGATTGTGCGCAAGATGATCATGGAATACGGTATGAGCGACAAACTGGGTCCTATGCAATTCGGTAATGTGCAGGGACAGGTGTTCCTGGGCCGTGACTTAGGCCACGAACAAAACTACAGTGACGCTATTGCGTATGAAATTGATCAAGAAATGCAATCAATTATCCGCTCCTGCTACGAGCGAGCGAAAGAAACGTTGGAGAAATACGCGGACGAGGTTCGCTTAGTCGCAGAGACGCTTATGGTGCGTGAAACCTTGGAGAAAGACCAGATTAAGCAGTTGATCGAAACTGGCAAACTGGATGATGTCGCAGCAGATGTGAAAGTCAATATTCAAGGTCAGCAGACGACTTCGGAAGCAAACAAATTGGGTTTCGATAAGCCTGCAGCCGAAGACGAAAACAAAGACACTTAAAAGCTATTCTCAACAAGTCGATGGCATATCATTATGCTGTCGGCTTTTTTTTATCGGGCATCGGTCATCTATGACATTTGTTGACAAATCATGTGGTTGGAGGAGTGTGTCGACATAGGGCGGTAAGGGCGCGTGAATCCGGGATTTTCGCGTTATTTCATGATTGACAGCGCCCGTGATGTTGTGTAAATTAGGTGTAAATCTAAACAATATGTGAACTATTTCACAGGTGTATCAATTGCTCATTCTGCGGGTACGGTGACCGAAAGGGGACGTATGGTAAATGGAGGCTTTAGCGTTAGAGCGGAAAGAGGACCAGAAGCGGCAGTTGAAGGAACGAATCGCGCGGCTAAAAAAAGAACGAAACGCCATTATTCTCGCTCATTATTACCAACGGGATGAAATTCAAGAGATTGCAGATTTTCGCGGCGACTCCTTTTTGTTGGCTCAGAAAGCGGCTTCAACCGACGCGGACGTCATTGTTTTTTGTGGAGTTCATTTTATGGGCGAGAGCGCAAAGATTTTAGCTCCTAGCAAGACTGTGATAATCCCTGACGAGCGGGCCGGCTGTCCAATGGCGGACATGGTGAACGTGGAGGGCCTCCGAGCGTTGAAGCAGCAGCATCCCAATGCAAAAGTAGTCGCTTACATCAATACGTCAGCGGAGGTTAAATCGGAAACCGATATATGCTGTACGTCCGCTAACGCTATTAAGGTCATCGAATCCGTAGATGCGGATGAGATTATCTGGGTACCGGATAAGAATTTGGGTGATTACGTGTCCAAATTTACGAGCAAGAAAATGATCATCTGGGAAGGTTACTGTAATACACATGATATGCTCACCGTCAAAGACGTGGAGGAAATGAAAACGCAATATCCTGACGCGCAATTCGTCGTTCATCCGGAATGCAGGCCGGAGGTCGTCAAGCTCGGTGATTTTGTTGGCAGTACTACCGCCATTATCAAATACTGTAGGGAATCGGATTGCCAAGAGTTCATCGTAGGTACGGAGGATGGAACGGGTTATCAACTTCAGCTGGACAGCCCGAACAAAAAGTTCCATTTTGCCACCAAATATCTCGTTTGTCCCAACATGAAGGTGAACAATTTAAAAAAGGTTGTCCGCTGTCTTGAGACAATGCAGCCTCAAATTTATGTTCCGCCGCAGGTCGCCGATCAGGCCAGAGCGTCCTTGGAGCGCATGTTACAAGTGAAGTAGCATGCGCTGCTCTCTTGTAGATGGAGGAGAGTGTGCTGATGATTCCGCGCTATTTGGTTGATTTTAATCTCAATGAACTGCCACGAGTACGGACTGAAGTCCTCGTGATTGGTGCTGGAATTGCGGGTCTTTTTACCGCTTTAAAAGCTGCCGAACGGTATAAGGTGACTATGATCACCAAAAAAACACTGCTTGATAGCAATACACGCTATGCACAGGGCGGAATCGCGGCGGTAACAGCACCTGACGATTCGCCTGCTTGTCACAGCCAGGATACGCTGCTCGCGGGTGCTGGCCTTTGCTCGCGATCGGCCGTAGACGTTCTGGTTCATGAAGGCCCTGCAGGGGTAAAAGATCTGATAAGCATGGGTACGCAGTTTGACCAGGAACACGGAACATTTGCTTTGACTAAGGAAGGTGCGCACAGCAGGCGGCGCATTTTGCACGCCAATGGGGACGCGACCGGGGCGGAGATTGTACGAGCGCTCTCCACACGAACAAAGCAGGATAACAATATTGAGGTATGGGATGACCATTTTGTCATTGATTTGATCACTGATAGCGGCGAATGCATGGGTGGATTGGTGCAGACACCTAATGGCCGGATGATTTTCGTACAGGCGGACGCTACCATTTTATGCACAGGGGGTGCGGGACAACTGTTCCGCTACACAACGAATCCCGACATTGCCACTGGAGATGGTATCGCAATTGCTTACCGGGCCGGAGCATTGATACAAGACGTGGAATTCATACAATTTCATCCCACGGCGTTATGTTACCCTGGGGCACCGCGTTTCCTCATTTCAGAAGCGGTGCGAGGCGAAGGGGCTGTTTTGCGGAATATCCACGGCCACCGTTTTATGGAGAAATATCATCCGCTGCTCGAACTTGCCCCACGTGATATTGTTGCTCGCGCTAT
This sequence comes from Paenibacillus xerothermodurans, assembly GCF_002220865.2. Taxonomy (GTDB): domain Bacteria; phylum Bacillota; class Bacilli; order Paenibacillales; family NBRC-103111; genus Paenibacillus_S; species Paenibacillus_S xerothermodurans. Next base: position 48,340 of record NZ_NHRJ02000020.1, read on the forward strand.
CGTCGATGAAATGGAGGAAACAAAGTCCACCTTTGTCTACATAGATTTTACGCACGAGGCCGAACACACGGTCAAGCAGCGCTTCCCCACCATCTACGAGTTTTGTTTGACTTATGGCCTTGACTTATCCTCGGATTGGATACCTGTAGCGCCCGCAGCCCATTATATGATGGGCGGGGTGAGAACGGATTTACACGGGGAAACAGAGGTGAGGCGCTTATTTGCATGCGGCGAGGTGTCATCCACGGGAGTGCACGGGGCTAACCGGCTCGCCAGCAACTCCCTGTCGGAAGCCATCGTGTTTGGGCGTAGAATCATAGATCGCATCCATCAGCTCGCCCCTCTCGCACGCAGGATATGCATCATGGATTACGAAGCGCGGACGGAACCTGCAAGACAACCGATAGTGGAAAAGAAGCTGAAATTGCAGAAGCTTATGTTGCGACATGTAGGTGTGAAGCGCACAGCTAAGGGTTTACAACAGGGCTGCCGTGAGCTGCGTCGGCAACTTCCCATTTTTAGTACATGTATGACTAAGCGGGAAGAATATGAGTTTGCCAATTTGCTTACGTGTGCGCTTTTGATCGCAGATGCGGCGCTGCTCCGCGAAGAGAGCCGTGGCGGGCATTACCGTGAGGATTTTCCGGAGAAGAATGATCTCATCTGGCAAAAGCACACCGTTTTTAGCCGAGAACATGGGGCGTTGGGGGGACGAATCGAGGATGTATGAGCTGCCAATGGAATCTGTGAAAAGAAGCCTCCAGCTATGGTTGGAGGAGGACATCGGCATGGGTGACGTGACGACTATGAGCACAATCAAAGAGCAGCACCGCTCTAAGGGAATCATTCACGCTAAGGACGACGGTGTAATCGCCGGCCTGCCAGTAGCGCAAGCGGTATTCAGCCTGGTGGATGGCGGCCTGCATTTCGATCTTAAGGTGGCCGAGGGCCAGCTTGTCACCAAGGGTACAATACTGGCCGAAGTATACGGCAGCACACGCAGTATATTGCTCGGAGAACGGTTGGCACTGAATTTACTGCAGCGGCTTTCCGGCATTGCTACGCGTACGCGGCAGTATGTGGATGCCCTGCGGGGTCTGCCGGTCAGACTCGTGGACACACGCAAAACCACCCCCGGACACCGGTTGCTAGAAAAATACGCGGTTCGCGTAGGCGGCGGACACAATCATCGTTTCGGGCTATTTGACGCTGTCATGATCAAAGATAACCATATCAAAGGCTCCGGCGGCATAACGGCTGCGATTCGTGCCGCACGTGACCGAATTCCGCACACGATGAAGATAGAGGTTGAGGTTGAGAGTATGGAGCAGCTTGAGCAGGCGTTGTCTGCCGGGCCGGACGTGATCATGCTCGACAACATGTCACCTGAACAAATGCGTCAGGCGGTGGCGAGAATGAAATCTCAAGCGCCGCATATTCTGATAGAAGCGTCTGGCTCGGTAAACTTGGAAACGATTCGCGCTATCGCTGAAACGGGTGTCGATGTGATATCCGTCGGGCGGCTCACATACTCCGTGCAGTCGCTCGACATTAGCTTGGACCTCAATGAGCAGAAGGGAGCGCCTGCATGATTTTAGTAATAGATGTGGGCAACACGAACATTGTACTAGGCATCTATGATGGAGAAAAGCTCCAGCATCACTGGCGGCTCAGCACCAATAAGTCTACAACGGTGGACGAGTATGGCATGATGATTTATAACTTATTCCAATTTGCAGGCATTGAGCTGCAGCAGGTGCAGGGTGTGATCATTGCATCCGTGGTGCCGCCACTAATGTTTGTGTTGGAACAATTATGTACAAAATATTTAAACAAGGTGCCCCTTATCGTTGGACCTGGGATAAAAACAGGTCTCAACATACGTTATGAAAACCCCAGAGAAGTCGGTGCCGACAGGATCGTCAATGCTGTAGCCGCCATCGAACTATACGGGCCGCCTTGTATAGTGGTAGATTTCGGTACGGCGACTACATTTGACTACATAGATGCAACGGGGCAGTATATAGGAGGGGCGGTTGCACCTGGCATCGGCATTTCGACGGAAGCTTTGTATCAACGTGCGGCGAAGCTGCCGCGAATCGAGCTCGTGCCCCCAAAAAGCGTCGTCGGGCGCAACACGGTGGCCTCTATGCAGGCGGGCATCATCTATGGCTTCGCCGGCCAGGTCGATGGCATCGTTCAGCGCATCCGGGAGGAATATCAGGTGAAGCCTCGGGTAATCGCCACAGGGGGATTGGCTGAGCTTATCTCCCGCCATTCCCGCACAATCGACAGTGTTGATCAGCTGTTGACGCTGCAGGGTTTACGTGTAATTTATGAGCGAAATCAGTGATCAAAAACACCCAGTACTATCACACCACCAAGGAAGGACACTATCATGCGTGACTATCTAATACGAGCTACAGCAATGGAAGGAAAAGTGCGGGCCTTTGCCGTCCGTGCGACAGGGATTGTCGATGAAATCAGGAGACGTCACGAGATGACACCTACGGCTACGGCGGCGGTGGGGCGAACCGTGGCAGCCGGACTGATGATGGGCGCAATGCTCAAAGGTGAGGAGAAGCTCACTATATTGGTCAGAGGCGGCGGACCTATCGGTCAGATCGTGGTCGACGCAAATGCTCGTGGAGATGTGCGGGGGTACGCTGACAACCCGCATGTAGATCTTCCGCTCAACGAAGTTGGGAAGCTGGATGTGGCCGGCGCGGTGGGCAGAGACGGTTTTTTGAACATTATTAAGGATCTAGGTTTGAAAGAGCCGTACCGCGGTAGCATTCCGATTATTTCCGGAGAGCTGGCTGAAGATTTCACTTACTACTTTGCCAAATCGGAGCAGACTCCTTCGGCAGTCGCCCTAGGTGTTTTGGTTGGGGTGGACTTCACCGTCACTGCGGCCGGAGGTTTTGTAATTCAACTTTTGCCCGGTCTGACGGATGATGAGATTGGATTGATCGAGCTGCAGTTGTCACGGATCGCGCCGATCACCACGATGCTCGAAGCAGGTATGGAGCTGGAGGATATATTACATAGGGTTCTCCCTGAGGTTCAGGTGCTGGAAAATATGGGTGTTCAGTTCCGCTGCAAATGTTCTAAACAACGTGTGCAAGATACTCTGGTGTCTCTGGGCCGCGCAGAGCTGCAGCAGATTTTAGAGGAAGACGGCAAAACGGAAGTGGTGTGTCATTTTTGCAATGAGACATATCATTTTGGGGAAGAGGATCTGACAAGACTGATCGCTCAAATGTAATCGGAACAGTGAGTGAACGTGGTCACCAGCTTAATCGAGAGTGAATATACGAGGGGATTGGAAATGCGAAACATTAAGGTCTTGTGGGGAGTCAATGCGGTTTTGCTGATTGTTGTTGTCATCCTTTCCTTCGTATTGTTTGCCGGTTTCTTTACCGAAACCAATGTCGACATGGATCCTGATCACTCTGAACAAAATGAATCAACAAGAACTATTGCGACGATCGGGGAGAAAACCATCACCAGCGCGGATTTGGAGAAGCAGCTGTTACAGAAGTACGGGCGGGAATTGTTAAATCAGATGGTGGATCATGAAGTGGTTCGTATGGAAGGCAAAGCACTAGGCATTACTGTGGAAGAAAGTGAAATCCAGAAAGAACTGAAACGTATGCAGCAGGGGTATGACAGCGAAGACCAGTTTTATCAGGCTATGCGGGAACAGCTTGGTATGACGATGGACGCTTTGAAAACGGATGTGTATGACAAGCTCCTGCTCGAAAAGCTCGCTACCAGGCATGTCACGGTTACGGACACACAAGTGGATGAGTACATTGCTGCTCATCCAGATGAGTTCAGAATAACGCAGCAGCTCCGGTTACAGCAGATCGTGGTCGGCGGGCCGGAGCAGGCTGCCAAAGTGATGGCGGACATAGACAGAGGGCTTGATTTCGCACAGGTCGCTCAGGAGCGTTCCCTCGATGATGCAACTCGGAACAGCGGTGGAGATTTAGGTTGGATCGATGAGGATGATCCGTTTATTGCCGAACCGCTACTGAGTGCGGTGAAGCAACTGCAGATCGGTGACATCAGTGAAGCAATTGCCATTAATGATCATTTCTACATTTTAAAGCTGGTCGATCGAAAGCAGCATCCTACTATGACCCGGGAGCAGATAAGGGAATCCGTGAGAAAAGAGATGGCTTTAAGGGAAGCGCCCCCCCTGAAAGAAGTGCTGAAGATGCTGCGGGAAAAGTGGAACGTTAGCATCCTGATGTAGGGCAATTTGATGTTGACAACCCGTGTTATGGTTGATAAGATAAAGAGAGAATACCTAGGAGTTTACTCGGATATTATTCATTCTTTTTAGGGGGAACGTTTCAATGGCTAAATTAGTGCAGAACATCACGGATTTAATCGGCGGCACGCCGCTCGTGAAATTAAATCGTGTTGTGCCGGAAGGCAGTGCTGAAGTTTATGTTAAGCTGGAGTACCAGAACCCGGGCGCCAGTGTCAAAGACCGCATTGCCATCAGCATGATTGAAGTAGCGGAGAAAGAAGGCCGAATCAAACCGGGTGACACTATCGTAGAGCCTACAAGCGGGAACACGGGCATCGGGCTTGCGATGGTAGCGGCGGCCAAGGGATATAAGGCGATTCTGGTAATGCCGGAGACCATGAGTATGGAACGCCGCAACTTGCTTCGTGCGTACGGAGCACAGCTGGTTTTGACACCTGGAGCGGAAGGTATGAAGGGTGCTATCAAAAAGGCTGAAGAACTGCAAGCTGAGAATCCATCCTACTTTATACCTCAGCAGTTCAAGAACCAAGCCAATGTGAAAGTTCACCGTGAAACGACCGGACCGGAAATCGTGGAAGCCATTAACTCCCATGATGGTAAATTGGACGCCTTTATCGCAGGTATTGGAACGGGGGGAACAATCACAGGCGCAGGCAGTGTTTTGAAGGAAAACTTCCCAAATGTTAAAATTTATGCAGTTGAGCCCAGCGCGTCTCCGGTGTTGTCCGGCGGTAAGCCTGGTCCTCACAAAATTCAGGGGATTGGAGCAGGCTTTGTTCCGGATATTCTGGACACGAAGCTTTATGACCAAGTCATTCAGGTCGACAACGATGCTGCATTCGAAACAGCGCGCCGCGTTGCAAAAGAAGAAGGCATTCTTGGCGGCATCTCCTCTGGGGCGGCCATTTACGCTGCTCTGCAAATCGCTAAAGAATTGGGAGCGGGCAAGCGCGTGGTTGCGATCGTTCCAAGTAACGGTGAAAGATACCTAAGCACGCCATTGTACCAGTTCGAGGACTAATTCATACAGTACCCAAGCCCTTCACACAATGAGGGGCTTTTTTTCATAAGTGAGATCAAGTATACTTAGTCCAACTTACATTGGGCACAAGATATGCAAACGGGGGATAACTCTTGACTATGATAGCTTATCAGCAATGGCAGCAATGGGCCGGCAGCTACACTATGCTGCCCTATGTTGACTGTTATCCGCTGGAATCGGATCGTTTGATTTCCTGGGAACTGGCGTGGCGGGAAGCTTCGCCCGGATCATTCGTCCTAGAGAGCGGTAAGGGTGGACGATACACATACCTTGGCCTTCAGCCTGTGTCGGAGATCCAGGGTAAGGGCAATCAGGCGACGATAACTGAGTTGGCTGAAACTACCGGCGAGTCCCGGCCGAAACGTGTGCACGGTGCTCCCTTACATTTGGTGAGAAGTTGGATGGAACCATTCCGTTCGCCGACACTGGAGGGGATGCCGAAATTTATGGGTGGCTGCGTGGGGTACTGGGCCTATGATGTGGTTCGCAGTATAGAAAATTTACTGGCAGCCGCTTTAGATGATGTGTGCATGCCGGACTACGCTTTTGCCCGGTTCGACCAACTGTGGGTGATAGACCATGAGGCACAGATGCTGTATTGTGTGGTGCATACGCCGCTATTAGCTGAGCCCGTATTCTCGTTGGAGCAATTGTATCAACACGCGCGGCTCACTGCCGCACGGATGAAAGAGCAGTGGGATCGTGCTGCAGCAGTGAACCACTCGGCTCGTTTTGCTGCGCAGCGCGCTGCGAGATTGGCTGCAGCGCAGCATGATCTGCTGGAAGTAGACATCGCGGCCATAGAAGGGATCCAGGCAGATTTCTCAGAGCGAGATTATATTACCGCTGTACGCAGGATACAAGATTACATTGCTGCGGGCGATGTGTTCCAAGTAAATCTGTCCGTTCGGCAGCACAAAAGGTTGAAACAAACACCGGAGGAGATTTTTGAGTGGCTTAGGGTAGTTAATCCTTCACCGTACATGGCTCTGCTGCGTTTCGCCGATTTTCAGTTGGTTTCGGCATCTCCGGAGCTGCTCGTGCAGTTAGAGGGCGATACGGTCAGAACCCGACCGATAGCGGGAACGAGGCCGAGAGGCGGGAATCCGCAGGAGGATCTGCAACTAGCGGACGAATTGATCCACCATGAGAAGGAGCGCGCAGAGCACATCATGCTGCTCGATTTGCAGCGAAATGATCTGGGGCGAATCTCGTCGTATGGGACTGTCCGCGTGGAAGACTTTATGGTCATTGAATACTATTCTCATGTGATGCACATCGTCTCCCAAGTCGAGGGCCGACTGGCAGATGGAAAGCACGCGTACGATGTGATAGCGGCTTGTTTTCCGGGCGGCACGATTACCGGCGCACCCAAAATTCGCACTATGGAGATTATTGAGGAGTTGGAGCCTGTCCGGAGGGGACCTTACACCGGATCATTGGGCTGGATTGACTACAACGGCAATATGGAATTTAATATTATTATTCGTACCTTGTTGGTTGCGGATGGAGTGGGATATGCACAGGCCGGTGCCGGAATCGTGATTGACTCGGTGCCGGAGAGGGAATACACGGAGTCGCTGAACAAGGCGAAAGCGATTTGGAAAGCGATTCAGTACAGTGAAACGGCTGTGAAAAATTTGGTCTAACGGAGGTCCGAGCATGATCCTTGTCATCGACAATTACGATTCTTTTACGTATAATCTGGTCCAATATTTAGGCGAACTGGGCGAACGCGAAGAGGTGCGCCGAAACGATGAAATTGATATAGCGGGCATTGAGGCGCTGCAGCCTGATCATATATTGATATCTCCCGGGCCTTGCACGCCTAATGAAGCGGGCATCAGTTTATCCGTGATTGAGCATTTCAAAGGGAAGATTCCGATTCTCGGCGTTTGTCTCGGCCATCAAGCGATCGGGCAAGTGTTCGGAGGCGATGTGGTGAGGGCGGAACGTCTGATGCACGGCAAGACATCACCAATTATGCATGACGGAAGAACATTGTTCCAGGGTCTGCCCTCCCCCTTCACAGCAACGCGCTATCACTCGTTGATCGTCAAGCGGGAAACTTTGCCTGATTGCTTGGAAATCAGCGCAGAAACCGCCGAGGGAGAGATTATGGCTCTTCGACATAGAGAATATCCGGTGGAAGGTGTACAATTCCATCCTGAATCAATTATCACAGACCACGGTCTGCAAATACTGCGGAACTTTTTGCGCGAAACGGCAGTGAAGTCAGCGTGATAATTAACGTCAATGGAAAACTCATAGATGAAGACAAGGCCGTGGTCTCCGTATACGATCACGGTTTTCTCTACGGTATCGGGTTGTTTGAGACGTTTCGCACTTACAACGGACTGCCGTTCTTATTAGACGAACACATGATTCGCATAACTGCTGGCTGCCAGCAGCTGGGAATAGGTTATACTGCCGACCGAGGGGAGTGGCTCCGCATCATCAAGCAGCTCTTAGATATCAATGGCCTGAGCGATGCGTACATTCGCTTTACCGTCACTGCCGGCACTGACATCCTAGGGTTGCCGGGCGAGCAGTATTCGCAGCCGAATGTGATTGTCTACATCAAACATCTCCCTCCGCGTGATGAAGATTTGTATCTCGCCGGGAAGCCGCTTCAGCTGCTGCGTCTGCCGAGGAATACGCCGGAGGGGGCCGGCCGACTCAAATCACTGCATTATTTGAACAACATATTAGCGAACAGAGAGCTGTCACAATACCCCTGGGCTGCCCAGGCTGAAGGACTGTTTACCGATGCACAGGGATTTTTGGCGGAAGGGATTGTAAGTAACTTATTCTTCTGCGAGGACGGGCGCGTGTGTACTCCTGCCTTGGACAACGGTATTTTGCCGGGCGTTACGCGTGCACTGGTTTTGCGCTTGGCGGCGCAAGCGGGCATCGCAGCTGAAGAAGGCTGGTATACATGGGCGGATTTGATTTGTGCGGATGAGGTCTTTATCACCAATTCCGTCCAGGAGATTATTCCCATTTCCACCTTATATAATACGGTTGGTATGAGTCAGCTCATCGGGGCCGGCAAGGCGGGGGAACTGACACGTCATTTGATACAGATGTACAGAGAGCACATTGAATATTTGGTAAATGAAGGTGAAAAGCAATGATTAAATGGCCACAGGGCATCGATTCACTGCACTGCGGGGGAATTTCATTAGACATAAAGAAGAAGACGCTGATTATGGGAATCTTGAATGTGACTCCGGATTCCTTCTCCGACGGCGGACGTTTCACCGATGTGAACGCGGCCGTAGAGCAAGCCCGACGCATGATAGCCGAAGGCGCTGATATCATTGACATTGGAGGCGAATCCACCCGGCCCGGCTTCCAGGCGGTATCATTGCAGGAAGAATTGAAGCGAGTAATCCCAGCGATTAAAGCCATACGCTCAGCCGGAATTACGGTACCCATCTCCGTGGACACTTATAAGGCCGAGGTGGCGCGACAGGCGCTCGAAGCCGGGGCCCATATCGTCAATGACATCTGGGGATTGAAAAAAGATTCGGCCATGGCGCACATCGCTGCCGAATATGCTTGTCCTATTGTGTTGATGCATAATCGTGTGGAAGCAGTGTATGATAACTTTATTCCTGACGTCATCCATGATTTACTGGAAAGTATTGGACTCGCTCATGCTGCAGGAATCAAAGATGAAAATATTATTTTGGATCCGGGCATCGGATTTGCGAAGTCTTACGAGCAGAATCTCCAACTCATGGGCGAACTGCATCGCATTGTGGATTTGGGGTATCCTGTTTTGTTGGGAACCTCGCGTAAGAGCATGCTGCGCCAGACACTGGACCTGCCACCGCACGATATAGTGGAAGGCACCGCGGCAACGGTTACGATGGGCATCATGCAGGGCTGCCGAATTATGCGAGTGCACGATGTCAAAGCGATGAAACGTGTAGCCTTAATGACAGATGCGATTCTCCGGCAGCAATCACCTGCGCAATAAGAGCGAATTGAATGCACAGCCCCGAACTCGAAGCGCCTTGCGAGTAAGTAATATCCGGTTCTAGACACTGCAGAAAGGCAGCGATGGTATGTGGACAAATTAATGATGAACGGCATGCAATTCTATGGGTTTCATGGTGTTTTCCCTGAGGAGAATAAACTGGGCCAGCGCTATCAGGTGGATGTGGAACTGCATTTGCCGCTGCGCGAGGCCGGCACGCGGGATAACATGGAAGCTACGGTCAATTACGCAGAGGCATACGAGCTGATCAAAGCTATTGTCGAACAAAAAGCGTTCAAGCTGATTGAAGCCTTAGCAGAATGTATTGCATCCGAGCTTCTTCGAACTTATACTAGTATAAATGAAGTTACCGTGCGCGTGCTTAAACCACATCCGCCGGTGGCGATTTTTTTTGATGGCGTACAGGTTGAAATTCATAGAAAGCGGGCATAAAATTTGATGGGCTTAACGCCGCCATTTTACGCATATATAGCCCTCGGCTCCAATATCGGGGACCGTGAGCGGTTTTTGTTGCAGGCCATACGACAGCTGGATGCGCAGGGCAGTATTAAGGTGTCGGCGCAATCCAACATATACGAAACCGAGCCCGTCGGCGTGACCGATCAGGACTCTTTTCTGAATATGGTGATTGAAGTGGTCACCACGCTCGAGCCATTGGAGCTGCTGCAGGTGATGCAAAGCGTGGAGCAGAGTCTCGGACGTACGCGCGAGGTGCGATGGGGCCCGAGAACCATTGATTTGGATCTGCTGTTGTTCGAGGACATACGGTTGAGCGAGCCGCAGTTAACTTTACCGCATCCGCGGATGATGGAGCGAGCCTTCGTACTTGTGCCGTTGGCTGAAATCGTGCAATCACATCATTCTCAGCAGTCTGCCGAATGGACGGCGCTGGCTGAGAGGTTTAACGGAAAGGAAGGCATTACCCTATGGAAAAGAACATAATTGCTCAGCGCATCCGCGCCTTTCGCAAGCTAAAGGGGTTCACACAGAACGAGTTGGCTGATCAATTGGATGTTTCTATTGCGATACTCGGCGCCATCGAAAGGGGCACGCGTAAGCCCGACGCGAAGATCATTGCAAAAATATCTGAAGTATTGGGAATCGACCCCGAAGAACTTTTACCAGTTGCAAAATAACTTCAGAAAGGAGTGAAATCATGTTAAAAATTGGAACTGTTGAAGCGCCTAATAAAGTTGTACTGGCTCCAATGGCCGGGGTGTGTAATCCGGCTTTTCGTTTGATTGCCAAGGAGTTCGGCGTTGGTCTTGTATGTGCGGAGATGGTTAGCGATAAAGCGATTTTGCACGGAAACTCTCGCACCTTGGATATGCTGTACGTGGATGAGCGTGAGAAACCGCTAAGTTTGCAAATTTTCGGCGGGGATACGGAGACCTTGGTGGAAGCAGCTAAATATGTCGATCAAAACACCAATGCTGATATTATTGACATCAATATGGGATGCCCGGTACCTAAAATCACTAAGTGTGATGCCGGTGCACGCTGGCTGTTAGATCCGCCAAAGATAGAGCAGATGATTTCCACTGTCGTAAAATCTGTGAGTAAACCGGTCACCGTCAAAATGCGGATAGGTTGGGACGACGAGCATGTATATGCTATACAAAACGCTAAAGCGGTCGAAAACGGCGGCGGTTCGGCAGTATCGGTGCATGGCAGAACCCGTGTACAAATGTATACCGGGCACGCGAACTGGGATATCATTAAGGAGGTAAAAGAAGCGGTTTCCATTCCGGTCATCGGCAACGGAGACGTATTCTCGCCGGAGGATGCCAAACGGATGTTGGATCACACGGGTGTGGACGGCGTTATGATCGGCCGCGCCGCTTTGGGCAACCCTTGGATGTTGTATCGCACCATCCAGTATTTGGACAACGGTGAACTGCCTGCTGAGCCGACGGGCCAGGAGAAAATCCGCATCGCGCTGCTGCATATGGATCGGCTGGTTGCATTGAAGGGCGAGACTGTGGCTGTAAAAGAAATGCGCAAACATCTCGCATGGTATCTGAAGGGGCTGCCAGGCGCCGCACGCGTTAAGGACCAGATTATGGAACAAACGAAGCGGGACGCCATGGCGCAAGTGCTCCAGGATTTTGTGGCCTCGATGGAAGCAAAAGACGCGTCGGACCAGCATGAGAACGCACCGCTCGTGCATTAAAACAGATGAGTTTTCACTGATTTGGCTGAGATTGACATTTGTATGGGGTTGCAATATAATCATTCAATAGTCATTGCCGGAACACAACAGTCATCAGGGCTTTGATGGTTAATATATTAATTATTAGTGAATTCATAGTCGATGCTTCAGTTCGAAATATGAAAATCTTTCACATGACAGGGGATCGTTGTAATGGCTGAAAAAGAAGTCATCCTGACGCAGGAAGGTTTAAAAAAACTCGAGGAAGAATTGGAACATCTCAAGTCCGTTAAGCGGCGCGAGGTTGCAGAGAGAATTAAAGTAGCGATTGGCTACGGTGATATAAGCGAGAACTCCGAATACGAAGATGCCAAGAACGAGCAGGCTTTTATCGAAGGCAGAATCATGACTTTGGAGAAAATGCTCCGTAACGCCCGGATTATTAACAATGAGGACGTCAGCACGGATACGGTTAGTGTCGGCGCCATCGTGACATTGAAGGATCTGGAGTTTGGCGATGTGGTGGAATATAACATTGTCGGCACTGCAGAATCCGATCCGCTGCAAAACAAGATTTCAAATGAAAGCCCGGTTGGCAAGGCCATCTTGGGTAAAAGCAAAGGTTCGACAGTGGATGTCAGTGTGCCCGCCGGTGTCATTCAGTACGAAATTATCGATATTAAGAAGTAACTGCACACGGTATCCACCCCACACATTCAATAGAAGCTTCCTTCGGAAGCTTTTTTATAATATTAGCCGGCGTGCATGGTCAGCAGTCATCGATTAGAACGCGAGCGGACAACGGTGTCAGAGCGGCGCCGACTGAAGGCGGAATCGGAAACGCACGGGTCTGGCACCGTTGTGGTGATTTTGCATGGTGGTGCCCCGACTTGCAGATAGCACGACACGCCTCGGCGGAGGCAGCGATCTGCCGCACTGCGTTGCACAGCACCGGTTGTGCGTGTACCACAGGTTATACTAATAAGGAGCTGGAACGATGAGTGAAGATCAAGAGCTGAATGAGCTGCTGCAGATTCGCCGCGCCAAATTGGACGAGCTGCGCGGTATGGGCATCGACCCATTCGGTAAAAAGTACGCAGTAACACATCATGCAGAAGAGCTATTTAAAGCTTACGCTGATAAAAGCAAAGCAGAGCTGGACGAAGAAAATGCTCAGGTGAGCGTCGCCGGCAGAATTATGCAAAAGCGCGGTATGGGGAAAGCCGGGTTCGCACACGTGCAGGACCTGACCGGGAAGATTCAAATTTACGTTCGGGAGGACGCCGTCGGCACCACCAAATATCAAGCGTTCGATCTGTTGGATATTGGAGACATCATCGGCATTTCAGGCACTGTATTCAAAACGAAAACAGGAGAGCTTTCAATTAAGGCGACGAACATTGAGGTGTTGACCAAGTCGTTACTGCCTCTTCCTGATAAGTTTCATGGTTTGAAGGATGTTGAGCTGCGTTACCGGCAACGGTATGTCGATTTGATCATGAATCAGGATGTGCAAAAAACGTTCATCCAGCGGTCCAAGATCATTCAGTCGATGCGCCGCTATTTGGACGCCCGCGGATATTTGGAAGTGGAGACCCCCACGCTGCATTCAGTCGCTGGCGGCGCGGCAGCCCGCCCGTTTGTTACGCATCATAATGCTCTGGACATGCAGTTATATATGAGGATCGCCATTGAGCTTCATCTCAAGCGGTTGATTGTCGGCGGCATGGAAAAAGTGTATGAGATCGGCCGCGTTTATCGCAATGAAGGTATTTCAACGCGGCATAATCCGGAATTCACGATGATCGAGCTATACGAGGCTTATGCCGATTACAGGGATATTATGCGCCTCACCGAGGAAATGATCGCCCACATTGCCACCGAAGTGCTGGGCACCACCAAAATCGAGTATCAAGGCCATGTCGTGGACCTGACACCACAATGGAGACGCGTGTCGATGGTGGACGCGATCAAAGAAGTGGTTGGCGTTGATTTCAGTCAGCACATGTCAGATGAAGAAGCCCATCGCTTAGCCAAGGAACACAATGTTCCTGTGGAACCCACGATGACGTTCGGTCATATTGTGAATCAATTCTTTGAAACATTCGTGGAAGAAACGCTGATTCAGCCAACGTTTGTGTATGGCCATCCGGTCGCTATCTCTCCCCTTGCCAAAAAGAACGAGGAGGACCCCCGCTTTACAGACCGGTTTGAATTGTTTATTGTGGCCAGGGAGCACGCGAATGCGTTCACCGAGCTGAACGACCCGATCGATCAGAGGGAACGCTTCGAAGCGCAATTGATCGAACGCGAGCAGGGGAACGATGAAACCCACGAGATGGACGAGGACTTCCTTCGCTCGCTGGAGTACGGTATGCCGCCGACCGGCGGGTTGGGGATTGGCATCGACCGTTTGGTCATGCTGCTGACCAACTCACCATCCATCAGGGATGTTTTGCTGTTCCCGCTTATGCGCGAACGGTAGGGTGAATAGCCGCCTGCACTTGTTCTATGTGAAAAGCGCGTCTTGGTTCGTTCCAAGACTGCGCTTTTTTTGTTATTAGGTAAGAATTACCATTGCTTTTGTGTTTGCGCTTTGTTATATTACTTCTTGTCGCTTGCGGCCGGTCGCTTTTTATACATCATGGATGACAGCAAGTGATAAAAAAACACTTGCAAAGAGGTAGTCGGATGTGGTATATTATAAAAGTCGCCGCTAAACGGACGACATGAATAGAGAAGCCAGCAGCGTCCAGTGTGACGTGGCTTTAAAACCGCAATAAATTGCCCTTTGAAAACTGAACAACGAGTGAGTGTAAAATAAAGAGAATGAAAATTCTCGCTAGCATTAGTTTTTGAGCTTAAGACAAGCTTAGCTGATAGACCGCTGCTACGCAGCACTTTATTGGAGAGTTTGATCCTGGCTCAGGACGAACGCTGGCGGCGTGCCTAATACATGCAAGTCGAGCGGATCTCACCTTCGGGTGAGATTAGCGGCGGAC
>NZ_NHRJ02000003.1 GCF_002220865.2 Paenibacillus xerothermodurans
AAAGCATCTAAGCGCGAAGCCCCCCTCAAGATGAGATTTCCCAGTATGTAAGACCCCTTGTAGACGACGAGGTTGATAGGTTCGGGGTGGAAGCACGGTAACGTGTGCAGCTGACGAATACTAATCGGTCGAGGGCTTATCCAACTAATATACTGTCATGCCACACGCATCGACAGAGCAAGCGTTGCTCACGCTGTTGTTTCGGTTCTAGTTTTCAGGGGGCAAGCCTGGAGTACTAGAATATTCCCTGATAGCTCAGTTGGTAGAGCACTCGACTGTTAATCGAGTTGTCACAGGTTCGAGTCCTGTTCGGGGAGCCATATGGAGAGGTGTCCGAGTTGGCCGAAGGAGCACGATTGGAAATCGTGTAGGCGTCACAAGCGTCTCGAGGGTTCGAATCCCTCTCTCTCCGTAGCGTTCTTTTACACAGTGTGGCCCGTTGGTCAAGGGGTTAAGACACCTCCCTTTCACGGAGGTAACAGGGGTTCGAATCCCCTACGGGTCACCAAATATGTTATAATGGATTATGGGCGCTTAGCTCAGCTGGGAGAGCATCTGCCTTACAAGCAGAGGGTCGGCGGTTCGATCCCGTCAGCGCCCACCATAATCTTTTGATTGACGCGGGGTGGAGCAGCCCGGTAGCTCGTCGGGCTCATAACCCGAAGGCCGCAGGTTCAAATCCTGCCCCCGCAACCAATCAGCATCGAAGTAATTATACTTCGAAATTAGTGTGGAGCCGTGGTGTAGAGGCCTAACATGCCTGCCTGTCACGCAGGAGACCGCGGGTTCGAATCCCGTCGGCTCCGCCATTATTCTCAATTGCTTTGAAAGGCTCGGTAGCTCAGTCGGTAGAGCAGAGGACTGAAAATCCTCGTGTCGGCGGTTCGATTCCGTCCCGAGCCACCATTTTTATCCTAAGCCGTTGTAGCTCAATTGGTAGAGCAACTGACTTGTAATCAGTAGGTTGGGGGTTCAAGTCCTCTCGACGGCACCATGCTTTTGTTTGAACTAAATATGGAGGCTTAGTGAAGTGGCTAAACACGGCAGACTGTAAATCTGCTCTCTACGAGTTCGGTGGTTCGAATCCATCAGCCTCCACCATTATAGGGGCATAGTTTAAAGGTAGAACAAAGGTCTCCAAAACCTTTGGTGTGGGTTCGATTCCTGCTGCCCCTGCCAGCTTTAATTCTAACTGYGGCGGTCGTGGCGAAGGGGTTAACGCACTGGATTGTGGCTCCAGCAYTCGTGGGTTCAAGTCCCATCGATCGCCCCATACTCTTAATATTGGGGATTAGCCAAGCGGTAAGGCAACGGACTTTGACTCCGTCATGCCAAGGTTCGAATCCTTGATCCCCAGTGTAATCATGCGGAAGTGGCTCAGCGGTAGAGCATCGCCTTGCCAAGGCGAGGGTCGCGGGTTCGATTCCCGTCTTCCGCTCCATCATTTGTGGCGCCATAGCCAAGTGGTAAGGCAGAGCTCTGCAAAAGCTTTACCCCCAGTTCGAGTCTGGGTGGCGCCTCCAAATCTTTTACGTGCCGGAGTGGCGGAATCGGCAGACGCACAGGACTTAAAATCCTGCGGTGGGTGACCACCGTACCAGTTCAAGTCTGGTCTTCGGCACCATAATAATACGACCTGTTCCCTTAGCTCAGCTGGATAGAGCGTTTGACTACGAATCAAAAGGTCGGGAGTTCGAATCTCTCAGGGAACGCCATTCATCTTTTCATCTGATAATAATTCTGAGCGATGCATTATAACTGTTGACTCGGAACACAACAAGCCGGTGTGGCGGAATTGGCAGACGCGCGCGACTCAAAATCGTGAGGGAAACCGTGGGGGTTCGAGTCCCTTCACCGGCATTAGGAAAAACCTTGGAAAGCTTATTTTCCAAGGTTTTTTTGTATTTAATTCGACGATAAAGGCGTAGTATATGTGCCGGATGGGGTAACTTCGCGGTAATGACGACGCAAGCTTGGCCAATGGCCGGGCTTTTTTTATATGCTTGGGGCGGTTGGATTAGGGGGAGGGCGTGCCGTGTTTGTTGCCTGTCGGCTGGCACCGTCGAGTACGGCCTGCGGACAACGATTGATCGCTGAGGCTATCCGGCTGCAGTACCATGCCGGCACTCACCCACCAGCAACGCCCGCTGTGGGTCGTGGTCCTACTGAAACGGACGAGAGCCAGTTACCGACCGGATGAGGACGTATTTGAGACCAGTGTCTGTGTCGATTTGGGCTTGTCGAACCACGTGCGCGGTAGCCCCGCTCTGGAGGGTGTCCATCCTAGCTGTGACTGAGCGTGTAGGGTATGTGGAGCGACAGGCGGACTTCACACTAAATAATGCTGAGGCCACGGGCGGAGATTTGTTGTGTTCGATGGGGATAGCAGGCTAACTACCCTTCATTGTCCATTCACACAGGTGCGTGTACCATGCGGTGCATTGCGACAATCCACTTTATCTGCCAGTATGGGGTACTGTTTTCTCGTCAATCCTAAGCATCAAGGCAGACTGTCGAAGCCGAGTGTTTAAGTATCAACACTGACATATGGTCAGTGTTTGCGATATGTTTACAAAAACTAACTGATATGTGCAGAACCTATCGATTTATCACCATCATGTGAATTTATTCGACCGGCGGCGGCAAATGGAGAAGGTATAAAAACCAAAGTGATTGACACAAATGTTCGCCTATAGTGTTTCTACCGTAAGCCATATACATTCATTCTCGCGTAGAATAGATCGAGCAGGTTGATCACGTGCCAAATTAAACCTAGAAACTACCCCCACACAGTGTGCCGCTAGATGGCGAGATGCCGACGAGCGACACACAGACCGCTAGCTTCTTGGGTGGCAACGAACGGAAGCTGGAAGGAGACCCTCTCATGGTGAGACGCAGGAACAAAAATAGACTGTTAGTCCCTGAGGCGGCAGTGAGTTTGGAGTTTTTCAAAGGCAACGTAATGCGTGAACGTGGATATCAGGTCAATATGAGCCAGCCACAAAATGTGAAATATGAAGTTGCCCGCACGCTTGGCATTCCTCTCGAGCCGGGGTACAATGGCAAAATACAGGCGGAGCAAGCCGGCAAAGTCGGAGGCCACATCGGTGGCAATATGGTAAGGGAAATGATTCGGATGGCGGAGCAGAGGCTAACAGAGACACAGAAATGAAGTGGGGCCGGTTATCGCTGGTACGGAGTATGACTGACAGATAACGGACCCAGGTGAAGGCACGCCGATGGAGGTTCTGCGGGTCGAGCAGAGGCGCCGTTGGCGTCATGTGAGCGCGCAAGTAGCAGGCAAGCCTAGAGGGCGTGCTACTGAGTGAGGAAAAGGCGTTATCGGTCGTATGTGAGCGGGCAAGTGGACGGCAAGGCGAAGAGGCGGGCGAGGTGAGGAGACGGCAGCCTATTGGACGTAGACCGCGGAGTCTCCTTCTCGCACCACATGACGGCTGACAATCTTGCCCACGTTTCACACCGCTCCACACCGCTGTGTGCCGAACCCGAATGTGCTCTTGCTGCTATGCCGCGCGAATGCCTTCCCAGATCATTTTCGCGGCAACCAGCAAGAAAGTGATACGCAGCACCCACATAAGTTTTTTTGTGCTTAATGCACTGGCTATCTTGGCTCCCAGCCAGCCACCGAGCAGTGCACTCGGCGC
This sequence comes from Paenibacillus xerothermodurans, assembly GCF_002220865.2. Taxonomy (GTDB): domain Bacteria; phylum Bacillota; class Bacilli; order Paenibacillales; family NBRC-103111; genus Paenibacillus_S; species Paenibacillus_S xerothermodurans. The sequence goes on from NZ_NHRJ02000003.1 coordinate 3,666, forward strand.
GAGGCAGATGACCATCCACAGGTCGACTTCACCGAGGCTTAAATGTGTTATTGTGCCCATAATTGAGGCGAGAAAGATGACGAACATGGAGGTCGCCGTTGCGATATGGGGCGGGTATCGAAATAGCAGAACCATAGCCGGCACGAATAAAGAGCCACCGCCGACACCGAATAAACCGGAAATAAATCCAACAGCTAAACCAATGAACAACGCAGGCACGAAACTGTAGCCATAGTTATGGACCAGCCCTTCCGGATCTGTGTATTGTTTTTTTACACGCCACTGCACGTTCAGAGGTTTGATGTAATCGCGTAAAACGAGAAGAAGCGCCATTACCAGCATAAAAAGTCCAAAATAAAGCTGAAAAGATGCGGCGTCCACAAATTGTGTAGTGTAGGAGCCCAGCATGGCGCCAGGACCGCACGTGATGAAAAACAACCATCCACTTTTGAAGTCCACCCTGCCCTGCTTAACAAAGGTCATCGTGGATGAGAGAGCTGTAAAAATAAGAACAGCTAGGGAGGTTCCCACCGCTGTGGCTACGGAAATCTCAGCTCCAACAAACACAGGACCTAAATAAACGAGGGCAGGCACAATGATAACACCGCCCCCGAGACCCACCAGACTGCCCAAGGTCGCAGCCACCAGGCCGACCGCGGCGTAAAATAATAAACTCATGCGTTACCCTTCTTCCGACAGTAATGAACTCATGTAGTCATACTATCACATTGAGAAGGAAGGTCAATCATCCGGAGCAACACTGGGCTGCCACCGGACTACGCCACATTTGCGGAGCAGGCGCACGCCGGTGATACGAGACATGAGTGATAGTGGTCCGGGGGGAACGTCAATCCCAGCAATTCTGGTATGTACCGCCGGTCGAGAAAGATGATCAGCGAGAGGCATAAGGTCACCCGGAACACTAGGTGTGGCGGTCGGGACGAAGATGATCAGCGAGAGGCTGCGCCGTCGATGAGACCAATGTAGTTTATAGATCACATAAAGAACTACGGTCACCGGGAGCAGCGCGGATGCGTTTGGCGGAGAGACGCAGATGATCAGAGAGAGTCGCACGCCGTCGATGAGACCACTGTAGTGTATAGATCACAGTAAGGAAATACAGGTCACCCGGAGAAGTGACGATGTGTGTGACGATTGAGACAAAGATGACCAGAGAGAGTCAACCGCCCTCGATGAGACGAATGCAGCTATAGATCACACGAAAGAAGGGCAACCCGGTACAGCTTTGGTGGTTCTGTCTGCCGAGCCGCCAATGGTGTGTGTGTCGTCGCCCATGGAGAGAGCACCATCCGCGGCTACTCCGGTGGCGCATGGAGCAGCACACTCCACGGCTAAGTTCGGTCGCCCATGGAGAGAGGACTGCCGCGGCTAGTCCGGTGTGCCATAAGAGAGCACAATCCGGGGCTGGTCCGGTCGCCCGTTAAGAGAGGACACTCCACGGCTAGTCCGGTGGCCCATGGAGAGAGCACCATCCACGGCTAAGTCCGATGTGCCAATGGAGAGAGCACACTCCACGGCTAAGTCCGGTGCGCCCATGGAAGAGCGCAATCCGCCGCACTCCCGGTGCACCCTGGGAAGTAAATGCGATCCGCTGCAAACTAGATCAACAATACCGTACCGGATCAAATGGTTACACCAGATCAATGAACAAGGCGGTATGTCGGGCCTATGTGTCTGCGCTGTGTTGTTCCATAGTTACCATCTTGCCCGGTGCTGATGCAGTTTTGGCACGCGCCGCTAGGGCCTCCAAGTGGTTAAAACTTGCTGACTAAGTCATTCAGGTCGGAGGCTGACCGGCGATCCGCCGCGCCAGGTTGGACAACATTGATCAACGGTTTGTTGGGCAGGTAGTGGATGGACCGGATAAAACGGACGGTTTTGGTTTTTGCGCGCATCACGATGGAATGCGTTTCAGCGCGCTGATTGCCCAAGTACTGCACACCTGCCAGAAATTCTCCAGGCGTAATGCCGGTTGCTGCAAAAAAGACGTCCTCGGTTCCTACCATGTCCTCCATCGTAAGCAGTTTCAGGGGATCGTGAATGCCCATTTTGCGGCAGCGTATCAACTCCTCATCGCTAGAGGGCATGAGGCGGCCGAGCAGTTCACCGCCAAGGCAGCGCAGTGCCGCCGCCGCAAGCACACCTTCCGGCGCACCGCCTGAGCCGACGTACAGGTCGATACCCGACTCGGACAAGGCCGGCGCCATTGCGCCGGCCACATCGCCGTCGCTGAGCAGTTTGATGCGCACGCCGACACGGCGCAGCGTTTGAATCATACCTTGGTGCCGTTCCCGGTCTAGAATCATAACAGTCAGATTACTGAGCGGCTTATTGAGATGATGCGCGGCTTTTTTTAATGTGGCCTCTAACGGGTCGTCCAAATGAAGTTTGCCGGCCAGAGCTGGACCAACGGCTAACTTCTCCATATACATATCAGGAGCATGCAGCAGAGAGCCCTTGTTTGCCATGGCTATAACGGCCAACGCATTGTTAAGCCCCTTGGCCACTAGTTCCGTACCTTCCAGCGGGTCTACCGCGATGTCTACGTCCGGGCCTTGTCCATTGCCTACTTGTTCTCCGATATAGAGCATTGGGGCTTCATCCATCTCCCCTTCGCCTATAACCACGGTTCCTTGCACAGAAACGGAATCAAACATGGTACGCATTGCGGTAGTGGCTGCCCCGTCTGCCTGAATTTTGTCTCCACGTCCCATCCATTCCGCTGCAGATAAGGCGGCAAGCTCGGTTACTCTGACGATTTCAAGTGCTAGTTCCCTCTCCATAAGACAGTCCTCCGTTTCTTTTTTGCAGGAATTACAAAATGATTGTATCAATGAATATAGTATAATTAATACGTCATAATTATGCAATAATCAATCGAATAGGAAGTCATAATTCAAGCATATTAGGTGTTATATCACACAATAAATCGTGGGTATGCGTTTTTTCTACTAAACAACAGCCGTTTTTGATACAATATAATTGATAGTTGAGATGAAGACAGGGGGTTCCGGCCATCGAACTGACAGCCCGTCAATTACATATTGTTGAACTTGTCAAGGAACACGCACCTATCACAGGCGAGCAAATCGCAGAGATGTTGGGATTAAGCCGTCCTACGCTGCGGTCAGATCTTGCTTTGCTGGTTATGCTGGGCTATGTGGACGCCAAGCCAAAAGTAGGTTATACGCCGGGCTCGGCAATATCGCCAGGACACGAAGCGTCCCGGAAGCTGCAATCTATGAAGGTGAAAGATGTGCAATCGATGCCTGTGGTTGTGAAAGAAACAGCCTCGGTGCATGATGCTGTGGTGTCGCTTTTTATGGAAAATGTGGGAAGTTTGATTGTGGTAGATGAGGAGGGTTGTCTGTCCGGCGTAATATCAAGGAAGGATCTGCTAAAATTTACGATCGGCAATAATGCAGCGGCAGGAATGCCTGTCAGCATGGTTATGACTAGGGAGCCGAATGTCATTCATGTGCAGCAGGAGGATTTGGTGTTGGAGGCGGCCCGTAAAATGATACATCACCAGGTGGACAGCCTGCCTGTGGTGGTACCGTCGCACATCGAATCCAGCCAAGGACGGCAGCGGTGGGAGGTCGTGGGACGGGTTAGTAAGACAATGATGACTCAAATATTGCTTGATCTGGCGACAGAGCCTTAGACCGGCATGGCAGCATTAGGCCAATTGGCATTATACGCATTCCTGACGTAAGACACGGTGCCGGATGGGGTAACTTCGCCGGTGCATAATCACGGCGATCTGCGTGAACATGTCCAGCTTGCATTGCGAAGATTTAGACAAATGCGGCGTTCAGAGCTAGGCTCGGGAGAAGCTGCACCGGTTGCGTAAGTTAATAGCCTAGCAGTATCATCAGTTTTTTGGGGACCGATTTTTATCAAAGCATTCGTTATCAACCACCGTGGGAGCAAAAGGAGAAGAACCGGATGAAGGATGATCAGCGTTATGAGATTACCATCTGCTCGGATTCCGTCGGGGAGACGGCGGAAGCGGTGGTAAAAGCAACGATACGGCAGTTTGAAGCCCATCAGGTAACCACCAAACGTATTGGCCATATCAAACATGAAGAAGAAGTTCGTGCGATTATGGAGGCGGCCGCAAAGCGGGGCGGTTTTGTGGCGTATACGCTTGTGCAGCCCGAGTTGCGGGAGATGATGCGCGAGGAAGCGATTCGGCTGGGCGTGCGGGCGGTAGACATTATGGGCCCGATGATGCAGGCATTTATCGATACGTTCAATGATTCCCCCAAAAGAAAGCCCGGATTGCAGCATGAAATGGACGACGATTATTTCCGGCGGGTGGATGCCGTTGAATTTACGGTGCGGTGTGACGACGGACGTGACACGAGCGCTATGGTAAAGGCGGATATTGTGTTGATTGGCGTATCACGCACGTCTAAGACACCGCTCAGTATCTTTTTGGCACACAAAGGGTTTAAGGTCGCGAATCTGCCGCTCGTACCCGAGGCAAAGCCTCCTAAAGAGCTGTTCTTGGTCGACGCCGGCAAGATTATCGGTTTGACTATGGATCCGGAAAAGCTGCTCAAAATCAGAACGGAGCGTCTAAAGTCGGTGGGTTTGCCGAACGGGGCAAAATATGCGGCCATCGACCGGATCGTGGAAGAGTTGAATTACGCGCAAAACCTGATGCACGAGGTAGGCTGTCCGATCATTAATGTGACAGATAGGGCGATAGAAGAGACGGCAGGCATTATTATGGGTTACTTATAGATGTTGGAGATAAACTGCATGTGCTGACTCACGCGGGTGAGAGGTGCATGCTTTTTTGGCTGGCGCAGGGCAGTGCGTAGGCTGGCACTCGCTGCTTTTTCGTTTGAAGGAAGGCGGGCTGGCGATCCGTCAATGTTATTTGGTGCGGAGGCCACCGGCTGTCGAGACCCGCTTGAGGTGCGCGAGCGGACAAGCTTTTCATTTGATATGAAAAGGTTTAGTATAAATTGTGTAATTTGATGAGTCGCACATTGGTCCGAAGATAGATAAAGGAAGGTTCATGCCCTATGCAGCTTCTTTCAATTAACGTGAGCAAGCCGCTGCCGGTAAATTATCAGGGGAGAACGCTGAACACCGGAATTTTTAAGCTCCCGGTGGCCGGGAAGGTATGGCTGTCCGAGCTGAATTTAGCAGACGACGGTCAGGCGGATCTAATCCATCACGGTGGAGCAGACAAAGCTGTTTGTGTCTATTCGGTGGAGCATTATCCTTTTTGGGAGGAGAAGCTGCAGCGAAAGCTGGTTTACGGGGCGTTCGGTGAAAATTTCACGGTATCGGGGCTGGCTGAAGCGGAGATACATGTCGGAGATGTGTATGCCGTGGGCGAAGCGGTGGTGCAAGTCAGCCAACCGCGACAGCCTTGCTTTAAGCTCGGCTATAAGCACCAGGCGCCGGCTCTGCCCGAGCAGATACAGTCGACCGGATACACAGGCTTTTATTTTCGCGTGCTGAAACCAGGGTATGCCACTGCAGGTGAAATCATTCGTCTGGTCGAGCGTCATCCCGGCGGAGTCACAATTGCTGACGCGCATCGGCTTAGGAATACAGACGTGAGAGATATAAAGGCAATACGTGAGCTGCTGAGTGTCGACGCCTTGTCCGATAGCTGGCGTAAGTCTTTTGAAAGAAAGCTAAATGCTGAGTTGAATTCATAGTTTTGGATTGCGCCGGAGATAGTAGCGTTGACAACGGAGATGGAATTTTGACGGAAGATGGAGGAAATAACGTTGACTAGCGTAAGCCGGCAGCAGATAACAGGCGTTGTGTTGGCTGGGGGTTTGAATCGGCGCATGGGGGGAAGGCTGAAGGCCCTGTTGGAGCTCAATGGACAAGCATTCATCCATCGGCAGCTGGACGAGATGAGTAAACTGTGCGGGGAAGTTGTTATTGTGACAAATCAGCCTGAGTTATTCGCGCTGGAGTGCCGTCAGCTGAAAGAGCGACGGTTGGACGCGCGTTTTGTGCGTGATCTGCACCCTGGCAAAGGGCCTTTGGCCGGGCTGCAGGCAGCAATGGCGGCAGCTGACCACGATAACCTGTGGGTGGTGGCATGCGACATGCCCTACATTTCGGCTGCGGCTGCGGCTTTGCTGCACGAGGTGCGGAGTGCTCACGACCATGATGCGGCAGTGCCTGTGCTGCGCGGCCGGCTGCAGCCGCTGCATGCCATGTACCATCGCCGAAGCCGCGGTATCATTGATAAGCTGCTTGATCAGGGACAGTACAAGATGACTGGGCTGCTTGAGCAGTTGGATTATGCTAGGGTGGAGGATCGTGTATTGGAACAGCGCGGCATCCGCACGGGATTCGCAGAAAACGTGAATACGCCTGAGGATTTGGAATTGTTACAAAATCACAAGGGGTGCGGTGGATCGCTGTGAGGCGGCGCGCTGTCAATGAAATGCCGGCGCAATAAAACCGTACACCGGATGTACTGGTCTGTCCAATGTTGAAAATGACGTTGACTGACGTTCATGATCTGTCCAGCATGAGAAATATATGAAAAACTACGCAGAATGTCACAGATCGGAGGATAACATCATGTCGGGTTTCAGATTTCAGCGCAAGCTGGTGCAGGTGGAGGAGGCGCAGCAGGCGGTGCTGCGATACGCCCGTCTGCAGGCGGCGGAGCGGGTACCGCTCGCCGAAAGCTTCGGGCGAAGGCTGGCGGAGCCGGTTGCGGCAAGCCATCCGGTGCCGCATTTTCGCCGGTCTGGCGTGGATGGGTACGCAGTGTACGCCGCAGATAGCGTCGACGCGTCGCCGGATCGTTCGGTTAGCCTGCAGGTGACCGAAATGATCCCGGCGGGATCGATGCCCTCGCAGCGCGTCGAGAGGGGGCAGGCGGCGCGCATTATGACGGGCGCTGCGGTGCCGGACGGCGCCGATGCCGTCATTATGCTGGAAATGACCGAGAGCTCGGACGATGAGGTGCGAATCCGCAAGCGCATGTCGGCGGGGGAGAATATCACACCGATCGGACAAGAGGTGCTTGAAGGTGAACCCCTTCTGCAGCCCGGCAGGACGTTAGGAGCCGGTGAAGCAGCTGTTCTGGCCACCTTCGGGTATGAGCACGTCAATGTGTATCGTAAGCCTCGCGTGGCCATCTTTTCGACCGGCTCGGAGTTATTGGAGGTTGGCAGTCAGCTGCAGCCGAGCAAAATCCGCAACAGCAACAGCTATATGATCGCTAGTCTTGTGCATAACGCTGGAGCAGTTCCGCTTATTATGCCTATATTGCCTGATGAACCGGAACAGGTGGAGCAAGCGCTGTTGGATGTGTTGGAAGAAGTGGATTGCATCGTCACAACCGGCGGCGTCTCGGTTGGTGATAAGGATGTGCTGGTCGATTTGTTTGAACGTTGGGACGGTTTGTTGTTGTTTAACAAAGTGGCAATGAGACCTGGCAGCCCGACCTCGGTGGGTGTATGGCGAGATAAGCTGATTTTCGCCTTATCAGGCAATCCTGGAGCGAGTTTTGTTGGTTTTCAGCTATTTGTTCGTCCATTTCTGCGCAGCGCAATGGGGCATCCGCGGGCGATTGCCTCGCCTATCAGCGGCTTTATAGGAACGGACTATTCGAAGGGCTCAGCGTATCCGCGTTACGTGAGAGGTGTGATGAAGTTCGATAATGGGCAGGTGAACGTGAAGCCGGCAGGAGAAGACAAGTCGAGCATAATGGTTTCGATCAAGGATGCCGACTGTTTGATTTACATTCCCGCAGGCGGCCGAGGAGCCGCAGCGGGAGACCAGGTTCGTATTTTTCCGATCAACGATTAGCTGTGCGGACAATGATCGGGTTTGTGGACACCATCCGGTGTGCGGATGATGATCGGGCATGCATGTTACATGAGATGTGCAGAGAACATCACACGTATACAAGATGGTCGAAAATGGATAAGTAAACAGAAATCCCCGGATCAGCGCATTTGAGCTCGACCGGGGATTTTGCGCTGGCTGGCCTCACACAAAACCACGGGAAACAATAACCAGTAGGATAAACAATACCAGAATCACACCTATAGATGTGTAAAATCCGCCGACGTGGCTCATTAGAAATCCCCCTTTCACACGACATACTACAGCATATGACGGAGGGGGATCTGCGGATTGTGTGTTGGCCCGGCCAGCAGCGGCGGGCAGTGGTGGCACATGCCGGGAAGCATAATGCAGCCAAACAAAATTATCGTTCCTGGGAGCCGGTAACAACCGTAGAAATTCCTATAGACTTGGGTTACAATGACGACATAGCTTGCATGGAGCGGATGTATATCTGCTGCATGAGCATTCGACAGCAGTGATATACCGTGAATGACCACATTCTATGAGAAGATATACAATGTCGTCGCGGTGGTTTTTCTCTCTGGGAGTTGGACGAAAGGGGATTGGTGAGTGAACAAAGCTAAAACAAAACAATTTCCTACGAACCCCACCGCGGGTAGAAACCCGGCGGCATTGGAAAGGCTCTACGCCCGATTTGAGCGCCCTCTGTGTAATTTTGTGTTTCGCATAACGCAGGACGCAATCTTCACGGAGGAGGTTATGCTGGAGCTATTCGGACGGATTTGGCACCGAAAGGTGCGTTTCAGCGGACCCGAGGGCCAACTGCAAAGCTGGATGTTTGCCAACGCGCGAAACATAGCAGTGGATTTGCTTCGGCGAAAAAGAAATCGTACTCCTGCAGATGTGACGGAGCGAGAAGCAGTTGTTTCACCGCACAGAAGCGGCACGGGCAGAGAGGTTGAAGTTATCGGTGCTGCGGGTGATCAGAGCAAAGAAGTTTTCGCAGGACTCACGCAAGAGCAAAAGCAGGTCGTTGAATGGATTTATTATCAGGGATACACGTGGCAAGAGGTGGCTGCAACGCACAATGTGCCGGCGCGCGTGGTGAACGCTCTCGTTCGCTCCGCTATGAAGAGAATGGCCAGGAGCTTGGCCGACGCGGAAAGGGGGCATCCCTCGCATGTCTAGCAGATACTCTGATAAGCTGTGTGAGCTGGTTGAACTGTATGCCTTGGATGGTCTGGAGGTGCATCAGAAAGTTACGTTCGAGCACCATTTGACCGAATGTGCATTATGTCGCAATCAGCTGATCCAACTTCAACATGTGGTGGATTTGCTGCCGCTAGCGGCAGAGCCGACATATATACCTGCATCTATGCGGGAGCGTGTGCTCAGAGGTGCGCGAAATGAAGCAGCCGCCGCTGCAGCCGAGCGGGCTGGTGGGGCGGCTTGGCAGCCACAGGGCCAGGCCGTGCAGCTAATTTCAGGCGAATGCCCCAATCGAAGCGCTCTGCCGGCAGCGCTCACATCTGAGGAGCAGGAAACCCCGGAACTGAGCCGACGTGCCACATACGCAGAGCGAAATGAACGAAAGGCCGGACGATGGCGATGGATCAGTGTGGGACTTGCTGCTGCGGTCTTCGGGCTGTGTCTGTGGAGCTACCAACTGCAGCGCAATGGAACACTGTTAACGGCCAACCTGGCAGAGGCTAACAATATGCTGCAAGAGTCGGAGACGAAGCTCGCTGGCGTGCAAGCGGAGTTAACCGCGGCGAAACAGCCGGCAGAGGCGCTCAAGGCCACCCAAACCGTTATTTTAACCCCAACTATTGCAGCACTTGGCTGTAAAGCCAATGCCAGTATCGCGTCGGATAAGAGGGGCACGCATCTCATACTGCAAGCGGAGGATCTCCCTCCGATCCAGCAGCAGGAGGTTTTTCAGGTGTGGTTGATCAAGGGGAATCAGCCCGTAAACGCAGGAACATTCTATCCATACAACGGCCGGGGGGCCCTGTATTACACCTTTGAACCCGCAGATTATGACATGGTATCCATCACGATAGAACCGGATGCGCTTGGCGTTCAGCCCCGGGGTACGACAATTTTGGCAGCGGGGCTGAAAGGGTAGTGTTGCAGGCCTGTGCTTCCGAGCTTAGCCAAGATGTACTTGTGTACTGCTCTCACGCTTGTGCTCTTCTGCTGATGGTACCATGCGCACCGCTGGAATTTGTATCCGCGAACACGCTGTTGAGTTGAAGAAGTGGGATGCCCCCACCGTACTTCGTTAACGTGATGTCACATATAAATCGTGGGAGGTAGTCAAATGAATGAGCCGGAGATCCGTCTGATTCCGAAAGAGCAATACCTGGAAAGCTTGTCCTTGTCAGAGTTTGCGTTCCAGATGGAGTTGGCCCCGCAGGCCCGAGAAGAAAAGATTGCCCAATGGAAGGAAGAAGAGCACTGGGGGGCTTACGTAGACGGCAGACTCGCCGCGCGCATGATGGTGCTCGGGTTACATACTTGGCTGCACGGGAAGCGTTGGGCGATGGGCGGTATCGCATCGGTCGCCACGTGGCCCGAGTACCGGCGCGGCGGCTTGGTCGCAGGTTTGCTGCGCAACGCACTGCGAGTGATGCGGGAGAACGGCCAAACACTGTCCTATCTTCATCCTTTTCAATTCGCGTTTTACAGAAAGTTTGGTTGGGAGACCTACACCGAGACCAAAAAATACGAGATTCCCACTGCCCTTTTACCGAAGCTGCCTGCTCAAGCCGGCCGTGTAATTCGGCCGGGCGAAGATGTCGAACTGTTAAACAGCATTTACCGCAGTTTTGCGGTGCGCTATAACGGCACTCTGGATCGGGATGACGTGTGGTGGAAGCAGCGTATTTTTGCCAATAAGAAAGGGCAAGCGGCGGTCTACTACGATGCAGCCAATGCGCCGTGCGGTTATGTGTATTACCAAGTAAAGGAGCGGGTATGCCAGATTCATGAGCTGGTAGCGCTGAACCGGGAGGCGCAGAAGGGATTGTGGCGGTTTATTGCGGACCACGACTCCATGATTGATAAAGTGACGCTGAGCGCGCCAAGCGATGACCGGCTCCCCTTTCTGCTGGAAAATCCACGGATTAAGCAGGAGATTATGCCCTACTTCATGGCACGCATCGTGGATCTTGAGCGATTTTTACAGCTGTTTCCGTTTGCAGCGCCGGAAGGTCAGAAGCAGCGGCAGTCCGAGATCCAACTGCATGTCACCGACGAGCACGCCGAGTGGAACAACGCCTGGTTCGCCGTGCGGATAGAATCGGATGGCAGCGTACGCACGGAAAAAATGCCGGATAGTGAAGGCGCAAACATAGCCAGCACACCGTCGATCGCTTGCGACATCGCTACATTGACCACCATGATGATGAGCTATCAAAGGCCGGCCTTTCTGTGGGAAATTGAGCGACTGCGCGGGGATGAAGCGGCGCTGGATCTGCTGGAGGCGATCATTCCCCACCGCCAAACGTATCTTCCCGATTTTTTCTGAGTTGTGTACGATTCTCCCTCGATAATATAAATTTTCAGATGTGAAAAAAGTGTCCTGATTGCCAAGAGCAGCCAGCCTGTACCCACAGAGCTAGCTGCTTTTTTGCATGCGTTAGATGGTGTAGCCTCGTACAACTGCCGGGCACAGGGAGCTCATGATTTTGCTTGCTGGCCGTTGTCGCTGCATAGCCACCGAAATGTTTTGTGATTTGTATGTCCCAGCTTCCGGCCCCTCCAGACCTTTGCAAAGGTCGACCAGGCACTGCCCGCCGTCGTCCTGCAAGCGGGATGGAGGCAGCTTGTACGAAAGTAAGATTATCAGGCTTCCTGAGCCAACAGGTAATTATCCACGTCGGTAGATTCTGCGTAGGTTCCCCTTCCCGTAGTCGCCGGTCTTGTGAAGACTTGGCCCCCAGTTTGGTATTCCGTTACCTCAGCTCCAACCTCGGTCATGGCTCCCGCCGTTTTTTTCGTGCTTGCCGTTGCGTTGGCAGTTCCACGCAGCGCATGGAGCAGAGCCGCATATAACGTCGCCTTAAGACGCGGCTGGTCCCCGTCTTTAGTCTAGGTCTAAAAACCGCCGCAGGTCCGTTTTGGAAAGCTGTGTAAAACCCTACAATAAAGACATAAAGAAACGACAACACACAACGGAAGGCGGTGATACATAAATGAGACTGAATCGACAAAGCGGATTTGCTCTGCTGCTGATCATGCTCGGAGCGCTGATCTTGCTGAATAAATTTGGCGTCCACACCGGTTACATTATGAACTATCTGTTTCCAGTCGCGTTGATTGGTTTGGGCTGGGTGGGAGTAAAAAATGGCAAATCTTTTTTCGGACTGATTTTCATGGCCATCGGCGGTTTGATTTTGTTGGCGAAGCTGTCCGGATTGATCGCGATTGCCTTTGCTATTGGGCTGATCATCTACGGATGCTGCATGCTAACAAAGAAATCCAGCGTTTACTAATCTAATCGTACGGGAGTTCGGGAAAGGATGGTTAGAGTATGAGTTTGAGCAAGCGGTTCAGAGATATTACGGTAGCAACCTTCAATGAAATGTTAGAGCAATCGGAAGATCCGGTACGTTTAATTGACAAATATTTGAGCTCTCAAGCGGAGCATATCCGCGAGTCGGAGAGGCTATTGCAACAGTGTTTATCTCATGCGGCAACGCTGCGGCAGACATACCTGACAGCCGCACAGCTGAAGGAACGCCGCGAAGAACAAGCGTTCATCGCCATGAAGGCAGGCGAAGAGGGCATGGCCCGCATTGCGCTGCAAGACAAACTGCAGCAAGAGGAGCGCAGCGAGCAGTATAGAGCGCTCTACGAGCAGAGCAAGCTCGGCATCGTTGAGTTGGAGTCGCAGCTGCAGCAAATCAAAGCGGATTTCGACGAGATTGCTGCGAAGCGCAGCTATTACATTGCCCGGCTCGAGAGCATCCGCCTGCAGCAGCGCATGAATGAACGTTTGCGCAGCATGGGGCTGGGCACGGGGGGCACTTCTCCCCGGATGTTCGACAGACTGGAAGAGCGCGTAAGCGATATGGAGTTGTCGGCTCGGACCTTGCGCGAAGTGAGAATGTATGGGCGCGGAGCGGAAGCCGCCGGCAGCGCAGCGTCTCACGAGCTTGACCAGGAGATGGCTAAGCTGAAATCGAAACTCGAGCAGGAGGGTTGGATGCGTCATGAGTAAATTATATCGTTCACGTACCGACCGTTATATATCAGGGTTGTGCGGAGGCATATCGGAAAAGCTGGGCATTGACTCCATTTGGATTCGTTTGCTGGTAGTTATAACGACATTCTTTTCCGGAGGAATAGTGATCCCGCTGTACTTCTTGGCAGTGATCGTGGTGCCGAAGGAACCGTTCATAGCAGGACCCTTTGGTCCGGCGCAGGGATTCGGTAGTCCGGGCCCAGGCGCCTGGCAGGACAATGCATCACAGTATGCGCAGCAATGGGGTCAAAACTGGGGCAAACATTGGGGCTCAAAGCAAGGTCACTCCGGCTGGAGCAGTAAACACAATACGTATGACGCGCAATACAGCCAGTCCGGCTACGGGTTTCAGGGACAGCCGGGAGCGAGCGCGCCTCAATCTGATTTCGACGAGAAAATGCAGGATATAGAAAAAAAGGCCATGTGGAAAGAAATACAAGAACTGCGGGCTAAACTCGCGGCGTATGAGAAAAACCAACAAACCAATAAAGGGGATGTGTGATCAATGGGAATCTTTTCGAGAATTAAGGATATGACGAAGGCATCAATTCATGAGGCATTGGATAAGGTGGAAGACCCGATTGTGATGCTCAATCAATATCTGCGCGATATGGAAGAGGAGATTGCCAAAGCCGAGGTGACGGTTGCACGCCAAATTGCGAACGAGCGCAAGCTAAAAACTCAGTTGGATGAGGCGGTACGTTTGACCGCGGAGCAGGAGGAGCAGGCGAAGGACGCGTTGAGAAACGGGCAGGAAGCGGCAGCCCGCCAGGCGTTGGAGCAAAAATTGTACTACGAGGGAAAAACTGCCGAGTATGCGGAAACGCATGAGCAGGCGAAAAGCCAGGCTGCGGAGCTCGTTCAGCAGCTGCACGAAATGAAGGATGCATTCTATCAGATGCGCAATAAGCGGAGCGAGTTGGTGGCCCGCACGCAGCTGGCGAAAGCGAAGCGGCAAATGGCGGAAGTTACGGCTAACAACGTAATTGAGGGTGGTCATGCCGTGAAAGGGTTCCGTCGCATGGAAGAGAAAATTATGGCATTGGAAGTAGAAGCGGAGCTTGTCACCAAGCCGCACGTCAGCGATTCATATGTGCCTGGTGCGGGTTATACAGTCGGTGGCTACCAGGAGGCAGATGCGGCCAAGCAGCAAAAAGTAGATGATCAACTACAGCTGTTAAAGGAGAAATTAGGCTCCGAGCAATCCCAATAAAAACCTATACGAGCCGCCCAACGGGAGCAAAAATCTCTTTTGTGCGCCACGTAAATTGTGATATGCTATGTAAGGTCAAAGCCATGGGGCAGTTCTCACGCCACTATGGCTTTTAGCCTATAGCGCACACGAGACATAAGAAGGGAGGCAGCACGGATGAGAGACTGGCAAAGCCGCATGAACCGAAACCGGAACCACAATCGCAATGTCGCATTAATCTTGATCGGTGTCGGCGTTCTTTTGCTGGCGAACAATCACTGGAGCATTTTCACCGTGCTGGCTCTCATATTTGTTTTTTTCGGAATCAAAAAAATCCGTTCGGCGGAGCCTCGCAAAGGCTATATATTGATTGGCCTCGGAGCGGTGATTCTGCTTGGCCGCAACGTATTGCTGTTGATTGCCGTCATACTCATATCATTAGGATTATTCTACATTCGGTCCAAGCAGCTTCACAGTCAAGCAAGCTATGTGAAAAAGAGCTTGATTGAAAGCATCCGGTGGGGCAAAGAACCGTGGATTTTGCGTAACAGTTCCATATGGAACGTGATCGCGGAGATGCAGATTGATTTGACTTACGCCATTCCTGAGCAAAGGGAGACCACACTGGTGCTGCAAGGAGTTGTCGCGGATGTGGACATCATTGTACCGGAGGATATGGGCGTGTCCGTTGTGTTATCCGTGCTGTTCGGGCAATCGGACGTAGGTCCGCATAAGGAATCTGGCATTTTAAACAAAACGGTATGGCAGTCAGCCAACTATGAAACGGCGGACCACCAAGTGAAACTGATAATCTCATATATCGCAGCAGATATAGACATTAAGATAGTATGACCGCCATGCAACGGTGATGCGCGGTTTGGAGGTACGGTAGCATATGGAGCGGCACGAAAAACGTCTGACCAGTATGATTTGGCGCAGCATGGGTGAGTCAATGGGGCTCAGCCTTGTTTTGTTTGGCGTGATTCTGTACTTTCTCAGCTCCAACGGGTACATAAAGGCGTTCACAACCTGGCAGGAGGGTGTCCGGGTGAGTCTGACGCTGATCGTCATCGTAGCCTTCATCGGCGGCGTCTACGGTCTGTGGCACAGCAGCAAAATGAAGCGCCGGCTGGAGCTGCTGCGCGAGGTGATGCTCACTCTGGAAAAAGGGAATTTGAGCCGCACGGTACCTCCGATCGGTGAGGACGAAATTGGCCAACTGGGAGAACAGTTGAATTTTATCACAAAAAAGTGGGAGGACCAGGTAACCTCCCTGCAACGACTGTCGAGCAACAACGCGCAGCTCGCGCAAAAAGCAAAATATTCCGCCATCGTGGAGGAACGGCAGAGGCTGGCTAGGGAACTGCACGACGCGGTCAGCCAGCAGCTGTTCGCCATCTCAATGACCGCCACCGCAGTTGGACGGACGCTTGACAAAGATTTTGACAAAGCGCAGAGGCAGATACAACTAATTGAGGAGATGGCCTCGGTGGCACAATCGGAAATGAGGGCTTTGCTGCTCCATTTGCGTCCGGTGCATCTGGAGGGTAAACGGCTGTCCGAGGGCTTGGTCGAGCTCTTGCAGGAGCTGACCGCGAAGGTCCCTATGGCAATCGATTGGGAACTCATTGAGGATGTGCAACTGCCAAAGGGGATTGAAGATCACCTGTTCCGCATCGTGCAAGAAGCGATGTCGAATGCGCTGCGCCACTCCAAAGCAACGAAGCTCGAGGTGAGATTAACTCAGCCGTCGGAGGATGCTGTCAGGCTGCTCATTCGCGACAACGGGGTGGGCTTTGATTTAGATGACAAAAAGCACGCTTCGTACGGCATAGTCACCATGCGGGAGCGTGTAAACGAAATCGGAGGTTCCATCAACCTGATCACCGCGCCAGGCAAAGGAACCCGGATCGATATTCGAGTGCCGATCATGGCGAAAGGAGGAGACGGTGATGGAGAGCGTAACCCCGATCAAGGTGCTGCTTGTGGATGACCATGAGATGGTGAGAATCGGTTTAGCTGCAGTACTGAGCACTGAGGAGGATATCGAAGTGGTGGGTGAGGCCAGCAACGGTGCGGATGGCATCCGGCTGGCCCAGGAATATAAGCCGCAAGTCGTGTTGATGGATCTGGTGATGGAAGGCATGGATGGGATTGAGACGACGCTCCGGCTGCTGCAGCTATATCCGGAATGCAAGGTAATTGTGCTCACGAGTTTTTTGGATGATGAGAAAATGTATCCTGTCATCGAAGCGGGGGCGTTCAGCTACTTGCTGAAGACCTCCAGAGCTGCGGAAATAGCTCAGGCCATCCGGGCGGCGGCCAATGGACAGTCCATCCTTGAATCGCAGGTGGCTTCGAAGATCATGAACCGGTTTCGGCAGCCGAAAACGGTGGCAGCTGCGCATGAGCAGCTAACTGAGCGCGAAATGGAAGTGCTGCGGCTCATTGCTTCCGGCAAATCAAATCAGGATGTCGCCGACGAGCTGTTTATCGGTGTGAAAACGGTCAAGTATCACGTCACCAACATCTTGGCAAAGCTGGGCGTGGAGGATCGCACACAGGCGGCAATTTACGCTTTTAAAAACGGTCTGGTGGATTGATAACGGCAGATTACGAAGTCAAGACCCTGCGCCACTGATGGTGCAACAAGACCGAAAGAGAGGTATATGGATGACCGTTAGCGTCGCAGAGGTGAGAGACGAGGTTGTTTCTCCATGGGGGCATCGCGAGAAGGTGGCTTTGCTCCGGCAATATGAAAGCAGCTGTTATCAAAGCACATTATATATGCTAAAAGACGGCAGGTACGCGATGGAGGCGGCAAAACAGGCGTTTATCTGCCTGTATCGAACGGATGAATGGTTTGAACTAGGTGAAAAAGAACGAATGAATCAGTTGAAGCGGCAAGCAATCAAGCAAGCGTTAGAATACAGCAAGCAATTGCATTCACAGGGGAGCAAATGCGCAGTTGGAACGGACTGAGGGACTGCATCCGCTGGCAAGCAGCAGACGGACGATAAGACGCCGCCGACTAGGGTACGGCCGATGGGGCGTCTTTTTTGTTCGTTGGCGTCGGTAGGTGGGACATGTACGGAACCGAGCGACGCATAATGTGCTTGACACGAAGCAGACCGGTTTGTATCATAATCAATTAACGCAATCACAAGGAGAACGAAACATGAATGGGGCTCATATGACCGTTATCGTGATAGTGGTCGTTATTTCTATAATGTTTATGGGTTTTGTCGGCAAAAAATATTTGAAATAAATAGCAGAGCTTGCTAGCCCTTCATAAGATAAAGAACATCTTTCTCTTTGGAGGCGATTGACGTTGATCCGCAAGCGCATTCCCCAGCACGACGATAAGGTGATTTGGGGGCTCGTGGTTAAGCTGCTGCTCCCGTATGCGCGTAAAAGCCAGCCTGATGTGCGCGTACGGCTTACGGATATTCGGAAGCGGCTGCGCCCCTGTCTTACGCTTGTCTCCGTGGGCGGCGGGCAAAGGTCCACGGGCTTTATCTCCTTAAGGCAGAACCGGCAAAGCATGCACATCGACATGCTGGCGGTGGATCCGAAATATCAGGGAAAGGGAGTGGGATCGCAGTTGATGGAGGCTGCGGAACGGTCCGCGGTGCGCGCTGGATGCAACAAGATCTATGTCTGGGTCGATGAAGCCAATGTGCCGGCACAACGGTTTTATCAACAAAAACAATTTGAGCCCATTCAGTATCACGCAGTGATCCGTTGTTACTTGTTGATGAAACGGATGTAATACCTGCCTACCGGGGCCTCCGTGTCAACACTGAAGAGCTTAACCGACCGCTGCACACAATTTCGGAAACACAGTAACTATCGGGACAGCGAGATGCACTCGGAGTCTCGTTTTTGCTTTCAAGATATTGCTCATAAGAAGTTAACCCGTGCCACATATTGCGTGTGGGCAGACTGGTGGGGGCGGGATGGCCGCCTCCCACTGCTGCTGCACAAGACAGAGGCGCATTAACTTAGCACGAATAACCGGGCTATCATGGACGATTCTAGACTTAATTTGCGTGAGAACGGAGTGACAGGCGCAAACAAAGAGGGCGTCTCATAGGCACTAAGAGACACGTGCGCTTTCTTTTTCTTGGGAGTTTTTTTTCTTGTAGATGAAATACTGCTGTCAGCTGCGCCGCTCTCGCCATTGATTATAATTTTACCTTTGTCGTATCCGGTTAAAGTGCCTGCCAATTCTGTACCGTCCGATAGAATGACAAGCGCCGGCTTGCCGTAATGCGGACTGCATGTTCGTGCGGAAATCGGATGAATGGGCGTCATCCTGCTCACCTCCAATGGGTATTTATTAATTCAGACTATGCGTGTGCGTTTGTCGCGACTGGTTATTCGCCCACTCCACTGGCGCCTATTTTTTAGGTGAATTTTTGTCGTCAAATGTTGAATCTGTCCAGGGATTTCGTTATGCTTAATAAAGTTTGCTGAGTGCACTAATGTAGGTTTATACAAAAATACATAATGAAAGATGATGATACGATGACTAATACCGTATTTCTCCTGTTCGGCGCGACCGGGGATTTAGCCCGCCGCAAATTGTATCCGGCTATTTACAGTTTGTATCGCGAGCGCAAGCTCGGAGACCGTTTTGCCGTCATTGGCTTGGCGAGAAGGCCACGTACCAACGACCAGTTTCGTGAAGATGTGCTTGAGTCCATCAAAGAGTTTGCCCGCTATAACGTAACCAGAGACGAACAATGGGAATCGTTCGCAGAGCATTTCGAGTATATGTCGCTGGACATCAACGATGTGGAGGGGTTCAAGGAGCTCAGCCGGGCCACGCAAAGACTCGACAAGAAGTTCGATGTCGGGGGGAACAGGTTGTTTTATCTTGCGCTCGCTCCTGAGCTGTTCGGAAATGTATCGCATAATCTGAAGGCCGGAGGCCTGCTTGAAACATCGGGCTGGACGCGCCTGGTGATCGAGAAGCCTTTCGGCTATGATCTGCCGTCCGCTGAGAAGCTGAATGCCGAGATTCGTGAGGTGTTTGAGGAGCAAGATGTGTACCGCATCGACCATTACCTTGGTAAAGAAATGGTGCAGAACATCAATGTGCTTCGATTTGCAAATGCGATTTTCGAGCCGTTATGGAATAACAAGTACATTTCCAATATCCAAATTACCCTCAGCGAAACTGTCGGCGTAGAGGAACGCGGAGGGTACTACGACCATTCCGGGGCACTGCGGGACATGGGGCAGAACCATATGCTGCAAATGCTGGCCATGATGGCGATGGAACCGCCGAGCCGGCTGTCTCCGGAAGATATCCGCGATGAGAAGGTCAAGGTGTTCCGCTCGCTGCGCTGGTTCCAGGATTCCGCTGAGGTACGAGCGAATACGGTGCGGGGACAGTATACCGCCGGCAATATGAAGGGGAAGCAGGTACCGGGTTACCGCCAGGAAGAATCTGTTGATCAGCAATCAACGACCGAGACGTATTTCGCAGCCCGTGTGTTCGTCGATAACTTCCGTTGGGCAGGGGTACCTTTTTATATTCGCACAGGCAAACGTCTGCCGGTAAAAACAACGGAAGTAGTTGTCGAGTTCAAGAATGTTCCGAATAACGTGTATCTGTCGAAAAAACATAAGCTGGAGCCTAACCTGCTCGTGTTCCGCGTGAATCCGATGGAGGGCATCTACTTCAAAATGAACGCGAAGCAGCCCGGCTCCGATGGCGCGATCGTGCCGGTAGCGATGGATTTCTGCCAGAGCTGCCAGGTCGGGTTGAATACGCCTGAGGCATACGAACGCCTGCTGCATGATGCAGCACGCGGCGATTCAACCTACTTCACCCGTTGGGATGAAGTTGCCCTCGCTTGGCAGTATGTCGATAAGATCGCTGCCGCTTGGCGAGAAGATTCGGACAACCTGCATTCTTATCCGGCGGGCACATGGGGACCGGAGGCGGCGCAGCAGCTGCTGGCCGAGGACGGATTCCGTTGGTGGCCGGTGAATGGACAGGATGAAGGGGAAGTGACGTGGGAGTTCACCCAACGGTGACAATTAACCGCGCCGGCGGCAGCCAGCTGAACAAGGGCCCGTACTATCAAGGTACGTGCCCTTTTTTTATTGTTACAGACCCGGCGGGGGCGTTGATAGGTTGCAGTGGCGGCTGCGCTACGTTTGCCAGCCGCCGCCGGGTCTATTTGACTGGAGCCAGAGCCGGGCCCACCAGAATTTTTTCCCCGGGGCGCCAGAAAGTACATAGGAATATATACACAGAACGGTGCTACCTTGCAGGCTTTAATTACGTATTGTTGTATGCAACAAGTGTACAGAAGCAGGTGTAACAAGATATAATGTAAGGACACGTGTGTGTCCGATATATAATTATGTGAGTTTGCCCGATGTGGACGTCCTGCCGGAGCGGTCTGACAGCGCGCAGTCCGCGGTGACGAAAGCGCTACGTACAATGGGGTATGAACTCAAAAAAGCAGGAGGTACCTTGTCATGTCAAGACGGGCTTTCGTCCGATGGATTCTGGGTTTGCTCATTTTAATTGGCGCCGCCGCGACCGGCTTATATAAACTGCTGCTGCGCGCGGTGGATGCACAGAATGTGTCGCAGCCGAATGCGGACTCCGACCTGTCGCAGCCCAAGCAGGAGCAGGCGAAGACTGAGCGCGCGGCAGTAGACGAAAACGCTGCGTTATTTTCCTTCATGATACTAAGTGACCTCCACATCTCAGGCTATGATCCGAACACGACTAAACATTTAAAAGAAGCGTTAGACGATATTACCAAGTTCGAGCCGCCCGTCGATGCGCTTATTCTGACTGGGGATTTGACTGATTTTGGCGGCGAGGACGGCTATCGCGAGCTGAAAAAGCTGCTGTCCGGTTTCAAGCTGCCTCCGATTTACGCGAATATGGGGAACCATGACTACTATGATATTTGGGTTGATAAGAACGGCGCTTTTAACAAAGACACGATGCCTAATGGCAAGACCGACGCCATGGCACGTGAGCGGTTTATGAAGTTTTTTAATCAGGAAAAGATTTATAGCTCTGCCGTGGTGAACGGCTACCCAGTGATCATGCTCTCGCAAGAGACTTATGTGCAAGAAAAGCCTGAATATGGAGAAGGCGCATGGTACTCGGATGAGCAAATGAACTGGTTCAAAGAAGAGCTCAACAAACATTATACAGGTAAACCGATGTTCGTGATGACACATCAGCCGCTGCCTCCCATCGGCTCGGATGGACGCACGCATCAACTAATACGGGCCAAGCAGTTCCGTGAAATACTGAAGCCCTTCAAAAATGTGTTCGTTTTTTGCGGACATCGCCATCAAGACTTTCAGAACGGCGCTGAGCATTATGTTAAGGAATCATTTCATTATTTCCACAATTCGTCTGTAGGGAGGGTGCTTAACCGCAGCTTCCAGAATGCTGGAAAGGATAAATCGCAAGGGCTGTATGTGCAGGTGTTTAAAGACCGGGTGACTGTACGCGGACGTGAATTCAGCAAACGCAGCTGGCTGCCCGAAGCGGATTGGGACATCAAGATCACTTAAAAGAAAGGAACAATCAATCAAATGAGTATCGACACGGCACAAAAAAAGATGCAGGAAGAGGTAGAAAAACGCCGTACCTTCGCCATTATTTCTCACCCGGATGCCGGGAAAACAACATTGACGGAGAAGCTGCTCCTATTCGGAGGGGCGATACGTCTGGCAGGTACGGTCAAGGGCCGCAAGGCGAGCAAACATGCGACATCGGACTGGATGGAAATCGAGAAGCAGAGAGGTATTTCGGTTACTTCCAGCGTGATGCAGTTTGATTATGAAGGACACCGCGTGAACATTTTGGATACGCCGGGCCACCAAGACTTTTCCGAGGACACCTATCGCACATTGACTGCCGCGGACAGCGCGGTCATGTTGATCGACTCCGCAAAAGGGGTCGAAGAGCAAACAAAGAAGCTTTTTCAAGTATGCCGTAAACGGGGTATTCCGATTTTTACGTTTATCAATAAACTGGATCGCGAAGGTCGAAACCCGTTCGATCTGCTGGAAGAGTTGGAACAGGTGCTCGGCATTCGTTCGTATCCGATGAACTGGCCGATCGGCTCAGGCAAACAGTTCCGGGGCGTGTATGATCGCGCGCAGACGCAAGTCGAGCTGTTCCAGGGCGATGATCACAAGGAAATTCAAGTGCAAAAGGTAAGCGGCTATCAGGATGATCTGGTGAAAGAAATTGCGGGCGAATATTATTATGATCAGCTGATCCAGGATTTGGAGCTGCTCGATGTTGCCGGAGATGCATTCGATTTTGACAAAGTGCGCGGCGGTGAGCTGACGCCGGTATTCTTCGGCAGTGCGGTCAATAGTTTCGGCGTACAGACGTTTCTCGAAAACTTTCTCAAGCTGGCTCCGGCCCCGACTCCACGGCGCAGCAGTGAAGGTGAGATCGATCCGTCCAATCAGAAGTTTTCAGGTTATATTTTTAAAATCCAGGCGAATATGAACCCGGCGCACCGCGACAGGATCGCGTTCCTGCGTATTTGCTCCGGCAAGTTCGAGCGCGGGATGTCAGTCAAGCATGTGCGTGTGGGCAAGGATATCAAGCTGGCGCAGCCGCAGCAGTTTCTTGCTCAGGACCGGGACATTGTCGAAGAGGCTTATCCGGGCGATATCATCGGACTGTTCGATCCAGGTATCTTCCGGATTGGCGACTCCTTAAGCCAAGGCGGTAAAGTGGAATTCGATGAACTGCCTACCTTCTCGCCGGAGTTATTTTCCAAGGTTACGGTCAAAAATGCGCTGAAGCATAAGCAGTTTCAAAAAGGCGTCGACCAGCTCACGGAGGAAGGCACGATTCAGGTGTTTAAAACGGTCGGCTTCGAAGATATGATACTCGGTGTTGTCGGTCAGCTTCAATTCGAAGTATTTGAACACCGCATGAGAGCGGAATATGGCGTGGAAGTCCAACTGCAGCGGATGAACTATCAATTTGCACGCTGGCTGGTGGAAGACAAGGAAAAAATAGATCCCGGCAAGTTCCGCATTAACTCGCAGTTGGTGAAGGATAAGAAAGACAATTATGTCGTGTTATTCGAAAGTGAATATGCGATGCGCTCCGCCATAGAGAAGAATCCAACTGCGAAGTTTTTGGAGACGGCACCCTAATGCTTTGAACTGTATGTTCTTGCACCGCCAAAAGCCCGAGGCCTTGAAAGGTCTCCGGGCTTTTTTTCTGTCGCGAGGTTAGACGAACGTCTCTGACGGGCTGTCGCATAGAGAGCATATAATGTGAGGGCAAGGTTGAATGAAGGCGGACGCAGGCGTGCTGCGAATCTGGTTTGCAGCGGCCGGCACAGGAAGCAAACGGTGGCACAGCGGTTTTGCTTTATTTTCCTCCGTGGATTCTAAGTCATCATAGCCAGTGCCGGTTATGCCGGTATTTTAGTTGAGTGATAGATAACCAGAACTGTAGATCAATGTAATGCCGGAACGGACGGCGAGAGCTGATGTGCGGTATGTCTGATTAAGCAGATCCGGAAAGGTGGTTACCATGAAAGGCAGATTGAGTAGGCATATTCTTAGCAAATGGAAAAAAACAGAAGTGCTGCTAAAGGAGGCTGGGCTGCGCGATCATATTCCCGACACGAAGCCCATGGATCGTGAAACACTAAAAGAGATGTTGAAGCGGTATGGCATGGTCTATATTAAACCGGACTGTGGGAGATTTGGCAATGGGGTGATGCGGGTTGAAATGGACACCAATTCTAACGAACGCCCGTACAGCTACCAGTTCGGATTCGACATTAGCAGATTCGCCCGCTTCGAGCAAATGTTTCGTTCCATTCTGAAGATTACGGGACGACGACGTTATTTGGTGCAAAAAGGGATACAACTAAGAACCTACCAGAACCGGCATTTCGATATCAGGGTGATGGTCCAACAACTGCCATGCAGCAAATGGGTCACCACTGGAGTGATTGGGCGGGTAGCGCATCCGAAAAAGGTCGTCACGAACTTCCACAATGGCGGGGCAATCAAACCGGTCGAAACGTTGTTAGCGGCGTATGTGCCGACAGAAAAGACGCGGAAATACATCAGGAAGCTGCGTCGACTTGGTGTGAAGACCGCGCGCCAGCTGCAATCCAGGTATCAGGGGCTGAGGGAGATCGGATTGGACGTTGCGTTGGACGATAAGCTTCACCCTTGGCT
Organism: Paenibacillus xerothermodurans; assembly: GCF_002220865.2. Classification (GTDB taxonomy): domain Bacteria; phylum Bacillota; class Bacilli; order Paenibacillales; family NBRC-103111; genus Paenibacillus_S; species Paenibacillus_S xerothermodurans. The sequence goes on from NZ_NHRJ02000003.1 coordinate 28,169, forward strand.
GCTTGAAGTAAATACGTCCCCGGATCCATTCATATTCAAACGGCTGAAGGATAAAAGTATTTTTAAAAGAATTTACAGCAATTCATGGGCCCGCGCCCGAAAATGACAGTTCTCCGCCGCCTGTCTAAGCCAACCCGCCTGTATCTGATTGCATAAAACACCGGCGGGCCGCCCGGTTTGCGCAAGAAGCGGGGCATAATGGTGAAAGCTTGGCAGCAGGCGGAGCAGGTGGTATTTTGACACCCCAGGCTGAATCCCCATTGACAACCAGATACTGCCATGAGAAAATGTACGCGTGTACATAGTGTGATTTCCGAAAGGCGGGGAGGGATGGACTTATCGTAACAAGAAAGGAAGTGGCCCAGTTAGCCGGAGTATCCGAGGCCACCGTTTCCCGCGTGTTTAACGGCATCGGGCCGATGAAAGAAGACACAAGGCAGCGGGTGCTGGCGGCAGCCAATGCTTTGAACTATCATCCGAATGCGATTGCACAAAGCTTTGCCCGGCGCAGGAGCGGAAATCTGGGAGTAGTTCTGCCTTATGTTCCGAAAGTACACCTGTTCTCGACTTATTACTTTTCGGAGGTGTTAAGCGGAATCGGGTCGGCCGTGAGAGAAAAAGGGTATGATCTGCTGTTAATCTTTCGTGAGCAGAATGATTCCGGCGATTACAATGATATTTTTCGTTCGCAGAAGGTGGATGGCTGCGTTATATTAGGTGCCACGGATACGCCGCGCGACAGGCGGCAGTTAAAACAGTTGGAGGAAGCGGGCCACCCTTTTTGTCTGGTCAATCAGCATTTTGCCGGGGAACGCTTCAATGAAGTTGATGCAGATCACGCAGGCGGCAGCTATCAGGCGGTGAAGCATTTGCTGAAAAAGGGGTACACCAGGATTGCTTTTCTGAACGGCTCGCCGGAGTTTTCGAACAGTGCCGACCGCAAGCGTGGTTACACGCAGGCCATGAGTGAAGTAGGCATCGATCCACAGCGGCTGCAGCAGCTTTACTATGAAGGCAACTACAGCAGAACCAGCGGACAACGCGCCGCGGCGGCAATGCATCGGCAGCTGAGCGAGATTGACGCTGTGTTTGCCGCTAACGACCGTATGGCAATCGGGCTGATGCAGGGTCTGCGCGAGCTCGGGTTCATCGCAGGGAGGGATCTGGCCATCGTAGGTTATGACGACTCCGACGCGGCCCGCGTCACCGACCCGCCGCTTACTACTGTGGCGGTGCCGTTTTACGAGATGGGCCGTCTCGCGGCGGAACATCTGCTGAACCAAATCATCGACGACGCGGAGCCGGGAGGTTTTCGAATCAAGCTGGATACGCAGCTTGTCATCCGCGACTCTTGCCGCACGGCGGGATGATGCGTGCGTAAGTGGAGCTGCGGCGATCGGTGGGACGTTGCGCACGACAAGCACAGGTGCGGCGACTCTGCGCCGCTTGGTTTGAAGGAATCCGGTATAGGTTGTACCGTCCTATCATAGTTGCGCTAATGCAGCGTGAAGGTGCCGACGTGTGTATTTTGAAAGCGCTTATCTTCTGTATTCTGATATAAGCTGCATAAAATATTTTTGTGGGAGGTTCATTTGGATGAAGCAGCATGTTGGTGTGGGTATGGTCGGCTATAAATTTATGGGTAAAGCGCACAGCCACGCTTACCGAGATCTGCCGATGTTTTTCCCCAAGTCGCTGCGGCCGGCGATGAAGCTGATCTGCGGCCGCGACGCGGCTGGTGTGGCCCAAGCCGCAGACCAATTCGGATGGGAAGGCTATGTCACGGATTGGCGAGAGCTGCTGGCACGGGATGATATCGATGTGCTCGATATTAATGCACCCAGCGATGTGCACAAGGAGATCGCCCTGGCCGGCGCAAGTGCGGGGAAGCACCTGTTTTGCGAGAAGCCGCTTGCGCTCACGCTTGACGATGCACGTGAAATGCTGCAAGCGGCCGAGGCGGCAGGTGTGAAGCACATGGTTGGCTTCAATTACCGCTTCGCGCCTGCGGTGCGGTTGGCGAAGAAGCTGGTGGAAGAAGGCCGGTTGGGCCAGATCTACCACTTCCGTGCCTTTTTTTTGCAGGATTGGATCGTTGATCCGGAATTCCCGCTTGTGTGGCGGCTGCAGAAAGAGATAGCAGGCTCCGGTGCACATGGTGACCTGGGGGCGCACCTGGTCGACTTAGCGCATTACTTGATAGGCGGCATGACGGAAGTGATCGGTATGAGCGAAACGTTCATCAAGGAGCGGCCGCTGCCGAGCGAAATGGCTGGACTAAGTGCCAAGGGCAGCAAAGACGCGCCCAAGGGATCCGTCACGGTCGACGATGCGACGCTGTTTATGAGCAGGTTTGCAAACGGAGCGTTGGGCAGTTTTGAGGCCACACGGTATGCATCCGGACACCGCTGCACCAATTCATTCGAAATCAACGGAAGTAAGGGCAGCGTCAAATTCGATTTTGAGCGCATGAATGAGCTCCAGGTATTTTTCACTGAGGATGCGGATGACGTGCAAGGATTCCGGCGCGTGTTGGCTACAGATCCTGCACACGCTTACATGGATGCCTGGTGGCCTGCGGGGCACACCATCGGCTATGAGCATACCATTATCCATGAAGTCGTAGAGCTCATGCAGGCATTGGAAGAAAACCGTCAGCCGGTTCCGAATTTCGAGGACGGCGTAAGATGCCAAGAAGTGTTGGAAGCAGTTGAGCGTTCGGTTGCGGAGCGGCGTTGGGTCCGGGTAGATGAAGTGTAAAGGGGTGAGGGAAATGAAAAAAGCTTTAATCGTACAAGGGGGTTGGCAAGGCCATCAACCACAAGAGGTAGCAAGCATTTTTGAACGCTTGTTGGAGGAGGACGGCTTTGAAGTGGAAGTTTCGGGCACCTTGGAATCTTTCGCGGACGCGGATAAGCTGCTGTCCCTTGATTTAATCGTTCCGGCGTGGACGATGGGCGAAATCGATAAGCAATGGGTGAACAACGTGTCATCGGCAGTGCAGAGCGGCGTCGGCTTGGCGGGCTGCCATGGAGGGATGTGTGATGCGTTCCGTCAGAATGTAGACTGGCAATTCATGACAGGCGGGCAATGGGTGGCACACCCGGGTAATGACGGAGTCGAGTACGTGGTTCAGATTAAGCAATCATCCAGCCCACTTTTGGAGGGGATACAGGATTTTACAGTAAAAAGCGAGCAGTACTATTTACATATTGACCCGGCGGTGGAGGTGCTGGCCACGACTCGGTTTCCCGTGATCGAAGGACCGCATTCCACGAACGGCGCCGTAGATATGCCTGTCGTGTGGACTAAGCGTTGGGGCGCAGGGCGAGTGTATTACTGTTCCCTCGGCCATCTGGCCAATATCGTGGAGATGCCTGAGGTCACACTGATGATGCGTCGGGGATTTCTATGGGCGGCCGAAGGCAAGAAAGCCGCTGCAGCGCGGCATGGTGTTACCAGCGATGCCAGGTACAGCGGCATGGGCGACAGTAATTAACCAGCCGAACATTCGCGGGGAGGAGCGACCTAATGTTGGATAAGCTGAGAGTAGGAATTATAGGGTGCGGCAAGATCAGCGGGATTTACTTCACCAATTGTAAAACATTTTCCGTGCTCGAAGTGGTGGCTTGCGCCGATTTAAATGTGTCTCGTGCAAAAGCGAGCGCGGAGGAGCACGGTATTCCGAGGGCCTGCTCTGTAGCCGAACTGCTGGCTGATCCCGGGATCGATGTGGTCATCAACTTGACTATTCCCGCGGCGCACGCGCAAATATGCGTTCAGGCGCTGGAAGCGGGGAAGCATGTCTACGTGGAGAAACCGCTGGCGGTCACTCGCGAGGAGGGTCAGCACATTCTGGCCGTAGCAGAGCGGAACGGACTGCTGGTGGGCAGCGCCCCAGACACGTTTCTAGGAGGCGGCATTCAAACCTGCGTCAAGCTGATCCAAGATGGATGGATCGGCACGCCGGTGGCTGCTTCCGCCTTTATGATCGGCCGCGGGCATGAGCATTGGCATCCCGATCCGGAATTTTATTATGCGCCGGGCGGCGGACCGATGTTTGATATGGGCCCGTACTACTTGACCGCGTTGGTAGCCTTACTGGGGCCGATTCAGCGTGTCACGGGTTCAGCGAAAATTTCTTATCCCGAGCGCACGATCACGAGCACTCCGAAGTTCGGAAATAAGATCACGGTGGAGACGCCGACTCACATCGCGGGGGTTATGGACTTCCATAGTGGAGCGATCGGGACCATCATTACAAGCTTCGACGCGTTCGGCGGCACACTGCTCCCGCGCATTGAGATCTATGGCAGCGAAGGTACTTTAATTGTTCCCGATCCGAACACATTTGGCGGGCCTGTGCTGGTTCGACGGCATGATGCAAAAGAATTCAGTGAGATTCCGTTGACGCATGGCTATACGGAAAACAGCCGGGGGTTGGGCGTGCTGGATATGGCCTTCGCCATCCACAGCGGGCGCCGCAACAGGGCGAGCGGTGAGCTGGCATATCATGTTTTGGAAGCGATGCACGGGTTTCATGACGCATCGCAGGAGGGCAAGCACTACATTATGCAAAGCACTTGCGAGACGCCGCAGCCGATGCCGGGTGGCTTGGTCAAGGGCATGCTGGATTAGCAGAAGTAGCACCTGCCGGCCTTGGCGTACCTTGGCGGACTGTGACAGAGGTGCTGTGCACGGTAATGCATCGCCCGCCACAGACATGTGGTGAAGATCTGGCCAGTTACTTGAAGCCAGCGTCAAAAAAGCCGCGGCCTTGTCCACGCTTTCTTACGAGTGAGCGTGGGCCCGATCACGGCTTTGTTTTGATTCAGCCTGCTGTGTGCTGCGCCAGATGTTCCTGCAAAGATGAAACCATCTGGTTCTGTAATTCCGATGCGCTATGCTGCCAGATGATTTCGAACAACACGCCCAGTCCGGGCAGTACTTGCTCCTGTCCGCCGATGGAACCCTGGATCACGTCGAACAGTTCCTCGTTGTTTTTGTCCGCAACACGCTGCACCACTGCTTGTCTGAGGTCTAGGTTCATATGGATTCCTCACTTTTCATAACTTGGTGTACTTTGATTAATATGCGCCAGTTCTTGTCAATTCATGCCCGTGCCATCCCTCGCCGCTTTTATGGTATAATAGTGAAACTATTTGCAGCACAGTCATGAATTGCGGCGGTAAAAGGGGCTGATTTGATGAAAAAACAATTCGCGGTTATCGGCATGGGCAGATTCGGAACCAGCGTTGCGAAAACCTTGTCAGGTCTTGGATTTGAAGTGTTGGCGATAGATAGCAGCGAGCAGCGCACCCAAGAGGTGGCGAGCATAGTCACCCATGTAGTACAGGCCGATTCCACCGATGAGGATGCTCTGCGGGCGCTAGGTCTGCGAAATTTTGACGTGGTCGTGGTTGCAATTGGGGAAGATATTCAAGCTAGCATATTAACTACCATTATATTAAAAGAGATCGGCGCGCCCAAAGTCGTCGTAAAAGCCCAAGATGAGCTGCACGGCAAAGTTGTGAGAAAAGTTGGCGCGGATAAAGTGATTTATCCGGAACGGGACATGGGGCAGCGTGTGGCGCACCATTTGATTTCATCCAATATTATTGATTATATTGAACTGTCCGACGACCACAGCATTGTGGAGATCAAAGCCACCCGGTCAATGGTCGGCAAAAGTTTACGGCAGCTGGACATCCGTGCGAAATACGGCTGCAACGTGATGGGAATTAAATCGGGGGCCCACATAGATATCGCTCCGCACGCGGAGGATCTAATCCAAGCAAACGATGTGCTGATTGTGGTGGGCAAGAATGATGATTTGACTAATTTTGAGAAAACATTCGCGGAGTAGTGGGGTCAATGATGAATAAGCAGCACACGGAAGTCATCAGCTCGGTGCAAAACCCGCGCGTGAAAGCATGGACACAGCTGCTTGACAAAAAAGGCCGGGATAAACAAGGCCAGTTTATCATAGAAGGCGTGCATCTGGTGCAGGAGGCCTTATCGTCAGGTGCAAATCTGCATACCATAGTATACGCTCACGACCGCCGTGAGGAACTGCCGGGCGGCCTGCTGCGGCAGGCGGTCGATCTTGGTATCGATTGTGTAGCGGTGAGTCAGGCCGTACTCGGTAAGTGCACGGATACATTGGCGCCGCAGGCGGTGTTCGCCGTTCTGCCCAAGCTGGGCTGGGGGCCGGAGGAGCTGCTGGCCCCGACGGGACCGGCGCTTGTAGTCGCGATTGACGGGATCCAGGATCCGGGCAATCTCGGCACCATCATCCGCAGTGCAGACGCTGTTGGCGCGACGGGCGTGCTGCTTGGCAAGGGTACTGTAGATCTGTACAACCCAAAGACAGTGCGATCCACGATGGGCTCGATGTTCCATCTGCCGATTACCCAAGGTGACCTGCTCCAGCTGCTGCCCCGCGCAGCGGAGGCGGGCATTGCAGTGGTCACCACCAGTCTTCAAGGTACTACGGATTGCTATTCGTTTGATTTCCGCCGCCCTGTCTGGTTCGTCATAGGCAACGAAGGACAAGGCGTGTCTGCGGGTGTGTCTGATCTGACAACGGAACATATCCGCATCCCGATGCGGGGACTGGCGGAATCTCTGAACGCGGCTATGGCTGCCACGGTAGTGTTATTTGAGGCGATGCGGCAGCGGATGTCGTGAGATATGCAAGGCGGCCGGGATTTACACCCACATTGAGACGGCTGCAGCCAGCGTGCTAGTCGCCCAGCTGTTGTCCGATGCGCGAGTCGCTGTAATAATGATACGTCGGTTCCGACTGGAGCGATACGCCATGGCGTAGGGGCACGAGTTCTGCAAAAATGTTCAACTATATGAAAACATAATCTCGATCACTTCAACCGCAAAAAAGCCTTAATAACCGGGCTTTTTTTTGTTTGCCCATTTTTTTGTCGCTTGCCGAGCTTCACAGACCATACGCGCGAGCCACGTGGCGCTGTTTGCATATGCCCGAATAAATCATGGAGCTCCGTCAGTACTGACGGTCTCCAGATTCTTGAGGTTTTTCTGTAGTCGCAGTCCAAAGGAGATTTCGTGTCATTTCAACAAAATGAATAGACTACGCTGCTTAAATCCACGCGGATCACTTGTGTTCATTGACATCCGGTGAAGAAATACGTACGATAACTTATAAACAATGTTGTACTACAAGATTGTATAAACAAAAATAAACCCTAGGAGAACAAACGATGAGCAGTCAAACTGAGTATGCCTATCAGTATATTCGTGAACGGATATTGGATGGTACCTTCAAACCCATGCAAAAATTGATCGAAAGTCAGCTGTCGGAGTTGATTAGTGTAAGCCGAAACACTGTGAAGAAAGCTCTGTTGAAGCTGGAACAGGAGAATTTGGTCCAAATTGAAAACAATAAAGGGGCGACCATTAAGTCGTTTACCTTGGAAGAAGTTAAAAATTATCTAGCAATAAGAGAAGCTTTGGAGGGGTTAATCGCAAGATCGGCAGCAGAGCATATTACGGATGGAGAAATTGGCGAGCTGGAACAGCTGTTATTGAGAATGGAAGGTTTCCTGAAGCAAAACCAATTTGACGAATACTCTAAACTGAATAAGGAATTTCACGGTATCATTTACAACGCATCGAGAAATATCCACGCCACCGGGATGGTGAATATGATAAAAACGCAATTAATGCGGTTCCATTTCAGAACATTGCTCATTCCGGGCAGAAATGAAAATTCATTTAATGAACATAAAATGATTTTAACATCCTTGAAAAGCCATAATGCAGCTGAGGCAGAGGCAGCTATTAAACTCCACATTGCGAACGTCCGAAAAACAATAGAAGACAATTATCAGTATCTGTTGTAACCAGTGTCTTACTGTCCTAATTTTCGACAGCAGTTATTGACACTATTTTGCAGATACGGTATAGTTTTGATAGAGAACATAATTGTAGATCAATTTAGAATGCCAAAGTATTATTCAATCTCTCTTAATTAGTGCTGTGTATGCGAAAGGAGGTCAGCAGTTTGAAACAACCAAGCATTGGCTTCATCGGATTTGGTGAAGCCGCTTTTCATATTGCCAACGGCTTAGCGTCCAAGGGAGCATCAGCCATCTTCGCATTTGACGTCATGTCTGCAGACCCAGTGGTTGGAGCCATCATAAAAGAGCGGGCTGATTTGGCTACGGTGACTTGAATTCAGCATCTCCGACACTGAAGCAACAAATCTTTGAGCTTATACATAACACACAGATGCATTGTTCGTTGATGGGGCGGCAATGGAGGCGGTTGCGCCTCACCCGCATAAGGTTCCATTTCGGTCAGCGGATTAGGGGCGCGCAAGTTTTCGGAAGTCATGAGCACATACGGCATGAATATTACCTATATCAACGATGAAGCCGGAAGCGCATCAGCGATCAAGATGGTACGAGAGAAGAGTCGTAGAGATGGGAGAAGTCATCAGTACATTGCAGGATCTCGGTTTGGATTCGACTCTTTATGATGGCAATTCGGCAGGTTAATAGCAGTTAGTTATTACTAAAGGATGTGCTTAATTTGCGAAATTTAAGCGTGTACATGGCGGCTTTTTTTCTCCTCTTTAGCGGGATTATGCTATGGGAGTCTTCCTCAATGGATTATTACGGGGAATACGGACCTGGTCCGGGGATGCTGCCGCTGTGGGTGAGCGGACTCATTTTCGTATGTTCCATAGTCTATCTTTGCATTGCATTAAAAAAGGAGATCGTTCCGGTTTCCAAAATTCTACCCAGAGGAGAAGGACTCATTAATGTTTTGGTATGCATAGGTTCACTGATCCTGTTTATGATCATCGCACCTTTATGGGGATTTTTAATTGGTAGCACCTTATCCTTATTCCTACTATTTTCGCGGGGTTATAAATGGTATTGGAGCTTGGGACTCTCTGCATCGACAGCTTCTATCGTATTCTGGATGTTCGGCATTGTTTTACAGGTGCCGTTGCCTGTAAATGACTTCGGCTGGTAGGAGGACAAACTAGTGGAATCATTAGGTTACTTACTGCACGGCTTCGAGACCGCTCTTACGTGGCAAAACCTGCTGTATTGTCTCGTAGGGGTGACATTCGGTATGTTCATTGGCGTATTGCCCGGATTGGGTCCCACAGCAGGAACGGCACTCCTTTTGCCATTAACCTTCGCACTTGAACCGGTGTCCGCGATAATCATGCTCGCTGGAATCTACTATGGATCCATGTACGGCGGGACCATCACATCCATATTAATCAACACCCCCGGAGAGGCCGCTTCATTAATTACCTGCCTGGATGGACACCCGTTGGCCAAGCAGGGGAGAGCGGGGGCAGCACTCGGTATAGCGGGCATCGGGTCCTTCCTTGGCGGAACTGTTTCCGTTGTCGGATTGGTTGTGATCGGTCCCTATCTCGCAAAGCAGGCTCTAAATTTTGGTCCGCCTGAATTTTTTGCTTTGGTCGTTTTAGGACTCTCCCTGCTTCTTGGATTAATGGGAAAATCTTTGCTAAAGGGGGCTATTGCAGCGTTGTTCGGCTTGTCCTTGGCGTTTATCGGGCAGGATTCAAATTCGGGAATCATTCGATTTACTTTCGGCCAAACGGAATTGATGAAAGGGATAGACTTCATAACGATAGCGATGGGAATGTTCGGGCTGTCCGAGCTGCTTATCAACGCCGAACAGAGCTTGAAGGGGAAGGCAGGGCCGCCTCCGAAGGTCACGGGACTGCTTCCTAAAAAAGACGAGTGGGGACCTTCAATGAAAGCTATCGGCCGGGGCAGTATACTGGGTTTCCTGATCGGACTGATTCCGGGAACCAACTCTGTCATTCCTACGCTTCTCAGCTATTCAATGGAAAAGAAGCTGTCCAAAGATCCTTCCCGCTTTGGTAAAGGTGCATTGGAAGGAGTTGCGGGACCTGAGACGGCTAACAATTCCTATAGCGGCGGTGCACTAATTCCGCTGCTCACACTAGGGATTCCGAGTTCTCCTACCGTCGCGGTGCTGCTAGGTGCTTTTATCATGCATGGTGCTGCTCCGGGGCCGACTTTATTCCAGCGAAACCCTGACCTGGTGTGGGGAATCATAGCCAGTATGTTTATTGGAAACGCAATTCTGTTAATTATGAACCTGCCGATGGCAAATTTGTGGGCAAAAATCACAATGGTTCCTTTTAAGCTGCTGTATCCGATTATTATCATTATTACGATTGTCGGTACTTACAGTCTGAATAACAGCATGTTTGATGTAGGGGCTATGCTGGTGTTCGGCATTTTAGGCTATTTATTTAAAAAGGCGGAATTTCCGTTAACTCCTATTATTTTGACCTATGTTTTGGGAGTTCTTCTGGAGAAGACACTATTGCAATCTTTAACCATGTTCAAAGGGGATATATTCGGGTTTTTCACGCGTCCACTCTCCGGGACCATATTGTCGATCGCTATACTCGCCATGCTCTTAAGCATCATCACCTCAGTCAGAAGTAGACGGCTCATCACAGAAGATGTGGAAATGTAAAAAACAATAATTGTGAAAGGGTGGCTTACTATGAAGAAGGCTTTAGTTGTTTTAGCAATTTTTGTTTTTTCTTTTGGGGCAATGCTTGGATGTGCGACGAAGTCCTCTACCAGCGCTTCGGATGCACCTGCTAGAGGAGCGGCCAGTGCTCAGCCGCTGGATTGGCCCATGAAGCCTATTAAACTTATCGTGCCCTTCGCAGCAAGCGGCGGAACGGACCTGGGAGCCCGTCTTTTAGCCTCGTATCTTGAGAAGGATTTGGGAAAACCAGTGGTGGTTGAAAATAAGGTGGGCGGTGCAGGCTGGGTCGCTTATGCTGACTTATTGAATGCCAAGCCTGACGGCTACACGTTTGGGGTCATTGTCAATCCCGCCTTAATTACAGGCTATATCAATCCTACTGCCAATAGAACAGAGAACTTAGACAGCTTTGACCATATTATCAATCACGCTGTCGATGAAGGACTCATTGCCGTTCGTCCGGATGATACGCGGTTTGCCAACATTAACGAATTTGTGGAGTACGCGAAGAAGAACGAGGTATCAGTTACTAGTAATGGCGTGGGTTCGAGTAATCATTTGATTGCATTATCAATGAACAAGCATCTGGGAACGAAATTTAGGTTCGTTCAATTTACCGGTACAGGTGAAGCTGTGTCCAGTGTGCTGGGCAATCATGTAGACGTACTCATCGGAGAAATTGGCGGAGCTGTAGAGCAGGTCAAAGGCGGACAGTTCAAGGCTCTAGCTGTTTTTGGACCGGAGCGCTATCCTCATCTGCCGGATGTACCAACTATGAAAGAGGCGGTTGGTTTTGAGAATACGGTTACATATGCATCCAGAGGTATAGCAGGCCCTAAAGGCATAGATCCGCAAATCGTTGCAAAGCTCCAGGCTGCTGTTGAGAAAGCAGAAAAAGATCCGGAGTTCATAAAAAAAGCGAGCGAACTGGGGATGACGGTTGATCTGACTAAAGGAGATGCCTATGAGCAGCTGTTGAAGAAGCAAGAAGCAGCGATCATAGAGCTGAAGCCCGTCCTTGGTTGGTGAGGTGGATATCAAGCAGTCAATTATATTTACCAACATAGTAATTGATGAACACATTTTCCTACCAACTGCAGAAAGTGAGGAAACTATATGTATTTAGAGCTACTCGAAGGGGCTTATGATCTCCATGTCCACACAGGACCGGATGTGATGCCCAGAAAGCTGGACGACCTTGAAATGGCGGAACGAATCCAAAAGGTGGGGATGAAAGGCTACGGCATCAAATCGCACTATTTCTGTACAGCGGAACGAGCGAAATTAGTCAATAAAGTTTATCCAAATGTCAGCCTGATTGGAGCGATAAGCTTAAACAATTCAGTGGGTGGGCTGAACCCGCTGGCAGTGGAAATGGCAGCGCGCGACGGAGCGAAAATTGTTTGGATGCCTACATTTGACGCCACGAACGAGCAAGAATTTTTTAGACGAGGAGCTCATACGAAATTACCTTTTTGGGCTAAATTGCAGATGGAGTTAATTCAACAAGGCAAAACCCAATCAAGCATCTCCATTTTTGAGGGTTCAAATATTAAAAAAGAAGTATTCGATATCTTGGATATTATCTCGAATTACAATCTTATCCTGGCGACGGGGCATCTGGGGAAAGCGGAGACATTCGCATTAGTGGAAGCAGCCGTTGAATTCAAAGTCAAGAAAATTGTAGTCACTCATCCGAATTTTCCTTCTATCGACTTTACAAAGGAGGAACAAAAAGAGCTGGCCGAGCAAGGAGCCTATATGGAACACTGCTTCACCACCCCTCATTCTAATAAGATAAGCTGGGAAACCGTATTCGAGCAGATCCGTTTCGTAGGCCCTCAACACTGTATTTTGTCAACGGATTTGGGGCAACCGACGGGTCCGTACCCGGACGAAGGCTTGGGCATTTTTGCTACTAATCTATTAAATAATGGTTTCACAAAAGCAGAACTGAAACAAATGTTGGTGGAAAATACCAGCTTTTTGGCAGAAGAGTAAAATAACTGTTAGCAAAATGTGCGGTAGCAAAATTATTCTGAATATAGAGGGAGAAACGATATGCAAAACACCAATTTACTTGTTGTTTCTGCTCATGCGGCAGATTTCGTATGGCGGGCCGGCGGAACTATGGCTAAATATGCGAAAGGCGGCGCCAATGTGTCGCTGGTCATACTTAGCTACGGAGTGAGGGGAGAATCTAACGATCTGTGGAATGTCGAGGGACAAACCAGCGACAACGTCAAGCGCATCCGCAGAGCGGAGATCGAAGAAGCGGCCGGTCATCTCGGTGTTGAGCAGATGGAGATATGGGATTTTGATGATTACCATATGCAGATTACGGAGGAGCGATTGAATCGACTCACGGCTCATATTCGAAAAGTCAAACCGCACCATATTATCAGTCATGGGCCGAAGGACGCCTTTAATCCCGATCATGAGACCGTGTCAAAATATGTTTTCGATGCCAGCGTGTTGTCGACTTCTAACGGAGTGCGGATCGAAGGGACAACAACAGCAAAGCAGGCCCGATTGTTCGGTTTCGAGCCGCATCAATCGGAAATTAGTAATTTTAAACCCGATGTCATTATCGACATTACCGATGTATACGACCGTAAGCAGGCGGCGATGAACTGCTTCAAAGCACAAGGGCATTTAATCGAATATTACGGGGGCAAGGCGATGCTGCGAGGAAATCACGCCCGCCGTTGTTCTGGGAACGGTGCCTATAAATACGCCGAGGCGTTCAGCCGCTTCTTCCCTTACGTAGGAGGGGAGCTTGTCTGATGCAAAAATATATAGTAACTAACATTCGCCGACCCGAGCAGGAGACCGTTGCCCGCTTTAAGGAGCATGACACGTCCACCGTTTATGAGGCACAAGGGAAGATCGGCCTGCTCAGCGCTCAACTTAAACCGATCTCAGCTAACAGCAAAATTTGCGGGCCGGCGGTAACGGTAATATGCCCGGCGGGAGACAATTTGATGATTCATGCTGCCATTGAGGTGTGTAAGCCCGGGGACGTCCTCGTCATCACGACCCTCGGTGAAAGCATTTCCGGGATGATTGGCGAATTAATTGTGTTGGCTCTCATGAAGAAAGGCGTGCAGGGCGTAGTGATCGACGCAGGCGTCCGCGATGTTGCAAGGTTGAGAGGAATGGGCTTTCCGGTATGGTCTAAGGCGGTATACCCAGAGGGGACGACGAAAAGCAGAGGAGGCTGGGTGAACGCGCCGGCTATTTGCGGTGGTGTTCAGGTTATGCCCGGCGACCTTATTGTCGCCGATGATGATGGCGTGGTGGTGGTCGCCCAAGAAGACATCTCAACTACCTTAGAATCGGCGGTGCAGAGGGTGCGCAAGGAAAAACAGACGAAGGAGAAGATCGGCAGAGGCGAGATCAGCTTAGACTTTTACGGATTACGCAGCGTGCTCCAACAAGAGAATATAGTGTATTTCGATGAAATCCCCCTATCCGAGGGATCGTCAAGAGGTCTTTGATCTCAGCGATATCGGAGAAAGAAAAGGCAGCAAATTCCTCGCAGCGCAAGAGGGTTTGCTGCCTTCTTGTTTGACGGTCATATTTGGTCGTGCAAGCGCCAGCCTGCGTCAAATATGGAATCTCGCACGTCAAAATTCATTTTTTCACTGTCCGGCCGCGTTCACGCTGCACATCACCGTCTTTTAGGTTGCCGGAATATTTAAAGCGGTCTGGGCGTTCTGCATATCCAGCTGGATCTGCTCATTCATGTTGTAGGGATGGTAAAGACCTCTGGAGATCATGTAAGCCGACATTCTTTCATGCGATTCAATGGATTCGTCGAGATGTCTGCGCAATACCTGTTTGACTTCGGGTGTCGCCGACTCTGTCGCAGCGATTGCGTACATCTTGATGCCCGATTTCGCTGACATAAGCATGTCCATCGCGACGACCTGATCTGTCATCTTATTTAACCCTGTGAAATATTCCACGATCGTATTCATGCTTCTCCCTCCTATGGAATCGCTTTGGACAACAATCCGTTGAGTTCTTGGAGCTGTCTGGTCGTAACCGCAGCATCCATTTCCATCAGTCTCCGCAGCTCCGGATCATCCACCAGCGCTTGCATCGTTCTGGCCTTCGTCAGACAGAGCGATTTGAACGCGGTGACCTCATGAAGATCCATCGTTTCGTGTGCCATATACTGTGTGTCAAGATCCGATTTCACCATGTAGTGTCCTGCCTCCCCGTTATGGTTTTAGAACAACTTTAATACATCCGTCCAATCTGGCATCAAACAGCTCATATCCTTTTTTTGCTTCCGATAGCGGCATGACATGTGTGACAACGTCACCCGGATGAACTTTACCTTCTGCCACAAGATTATATACATGCGACATATACGGTCGGACCGGCGCTTGTCCAGCTCGGATGTTGATATTGCGCTGGAACACGTCGCCGAGCGGGAAGGCGTTGTATCGTCCGCCATACGCTCCGGTAACCTGAACGGTACCGCCTTTTCTCACCGCTTGAAGTGCCATCACCAGAGGATCGAGCGAGCCGCCTTGCAGTTTCAGCCCCGTGGCCAGAAATTCCATGGGAGTCATTTTTCCATCCATGCCCACAGCGTCGATAACAATATCTGCGCCGCCTTTGGTCATTTCTTTCAAGTGAGTGCCGATATTTTTTTCCTGTTCAAAATTCACTGTTTCAACGTTATTCGTTTTTCTGGCGTGGTCCAGCCGGTAGTTGACAAAATCAACGGCAATCACTCGCTTAGCGCCCTTCAACCAGCTAAACTTTTGCGTGAACAGGCCGACCGGTCCGCAGCCGAACACAATGACCGTATCCCCGTCTTTTACGCCGGCATTCTCAACCGTCCAATACGCGGTCGTCATCGAGTCAGCGATAAGACACAATTGCTCGTCGTCGACCTCACAGTCATCCGGGATTTTGAATGGCGTGAAATTCCCGTAGGGCACCCGCAAATACTCTGCCTGCGCGCCCTGATAGCCGCCGAACGTTTCGGTATATCCGAAATAACCACCGACGTCTCCATGAGGGTTCGAGTTGTCACATTGGCTGGTGAGGTTATGTTCGCAATACCAGCAATGTCCGCAGGCGACGTTGAACGGAATGATCACGCGGTCTCCCTTTTTCAACTTAGTAGCTTCGGGCCCTACTTCCTCCACGATCCCCATCGGCTCATGTCCGATAATATAGTCCTGAGGAAAATTTGGCACCAGGCCGTGAATCAAATGTAAGTCCGAGGCGCAAATCGCCGAACTTGTGATCCGCACGATGACATCATCCGGCTTTTGTATGCTGGGGTCCTTGACTTCCTTGACTTGCACATTTTTAATGCCTTGATACGTAACGGCTTTCATCGGACTTCCTCCAGTCTCATTTGTCGGGCGTAGCGAACATGCCGAGGCGTGTCGTGTGGTCCGGGTACAGCTTCAAATTAGAGAGCTTAATAATCTCATCTGCAGACAGAACGTCGAGCTTGTACTGCTCGCTGAGATGGTGCGGGTGGAGCCAGTGTTTCTCGATCATGAGCTGCGCGATCTCCTCATGCATGTCGAGATTTTCCTGCAGCTGCCGGCGCAGCAGTGTTCTAGCCTCCGGAGTGGCGGTTTCGGCCACCGCGTAGGCACAATTTCTAACACCGTTCTTCGCCCGGATTAAGCAATCCATGGCAAAGAGCGCATCTGCGCGATCCGGCAGGTTTTCGGAATTCGTCGGGTCCAAATAATCGTTATTCATATCTGTTCACCCTCTGTCAATGGATTGGCACGTTCGTATTCACGTCAATGCTGAACGGTGCTTTTTTGTAGATCGTCTGTAGTTCAGTGAGCTGCCTCTGTGACAGTTCTACGTCCTTCTGCATGAATTCTTTGAGATCCTTATCAAACACTAGCCCTTGCATCAATTTCGACTTCGCTAAACACACAGTTTTAAAGTTCACCATTTCGTGAATCTCCATGGATTCATGCGGACCTAAACGCTGTTGTTCGTCCATTTTGGCCACCTCCATCTCTTGGTAACGGGATTATTTTCCCCTTCTGCTACTGCCTTATGCAGACGTCGTCACTCGGCGGCTTGAGCGCCCCGTAGTTGAGGAGAGTGCGATGTCTTAGTGGTGGGCTGATTCTGCAGAACGGCCGCTCAGGAGACCATGATGGCATTTAGTACAAATAACTTTTTCTCAGTCCGCTAGTACTAACGCACTTACGCTTGGAGTGAAACTCGCATTTCTATAAAGTATCCTGTTGAATGCGAGGTGATCAGTTATGACAGATGTGGTGGTACTTCGATTGCGCAGAAACGCAGCGCACCGCAAAATCATCAGTGCCTTTCGTGCGATTGGCAGCACCGCTCCGTGCCAACACGCCTTGGGTCTGGGTAAGCCGCTGCTTCCCGCTGTTCGATGCTTAACCAATAGTGGATTCCGCGTTGCGTTCGCGGAACGGGATGTTCTGGTTTTCATCCGCAGACGTTAGTCAACACTGGCGTGGCGGCCGACACGGGCCACCGACGCTCGTACTATGCAGCGAAATCAAATCATTTTGCCGGAATGGGGAGCATGAATATGAAACATAGATTCGTCAGGAGCAAATATAAAAAGGGAAAGCCGCTGATGGCAGATAGGCAGCTGGGCCGGCATGTACCTAAAACGAGCCGGTTCGCCCCAGCCAACCTGCGAAGGATGCTCAGAGCGTTTCCCGTATTATATGTGAAGCCAGATGGGGGCACGGGAGGGGCAGGCATCATCCGGGTGAGACGCGTCAACCGTTCGCACAGTTTGATTGCATTTGATAACATACGCAAAAAGAGTGTGACCCGGAAGGTAAGTGTGGAGCTAAGAAGGTTCATGTATCCCCGACAAAAATATATCATTCAGCAAGGAATTCCCTTGGCCACCTGTAACGGCAGACCGTTCGATATACGTGTAGTACTTCAAAGGCCCCGCAAAAAGTGGCGGCTCACCTGGATCAGTGCAAAGGTGGCGCCCAAGCGCAGTTCGATTGTGACGAATGTGGCAAGAGGCGCAAAGGATGCAAAAATACTTGAGACGCTGCGGGCAGCCGATCAGCCGTTACCGGTGCCCAAGATTCTGAAAGAGCTGCGGCATGTCTCCCATCAGATTGCACAAAAATTAGGTTCCCGTTTCCCCATCAGAATTGTCGGTTTGGATATGGCTGTCGATAGAAAAGGTAAAATATGGTTTATCGAGGCTAACACCCAACCGAATATGCACGGGTTGCAGCAGCTGGATCCAAAACAGTACCGCAGATATTTGAGAGCCAAAAGGTTCATGCAAAAACGACTCTGATGCGCCGTCTATTGGCAACAATCCAGCTGTGTTGTGTATAATTGAAGCTAGCGGTGCGATTCTTCCGTGCTGCGAGAAAACGCATCAGTCGGAGCCCTGCCCGCCGCCGGAGGGCGGCACCGTGCATGGGTGTCGGTGTGCGGCTCCACTAATCAGATAGGAGCACGATATGATTACTATCACAGAGCAAGCGCAGCAAAAAATAAAAGAGATGCAGACAGATATGCCTCAGGCACCCTTTTTAAGAGTTGGTGTTACTAGTGCGTGCTGTAACGAATTAAGATACGCATTAAGCTTATCTTCTGATAAGGCGGAATCTGATGTTACTGTCGAGTTTGGGGATGTGATAGTGCTGGTCAATCCGGCGGACGTTCGGTTTGTAAAAAATATCGAAATCGACTATCAAGACGATGGTTTTATAATCCATAATCCTAACCCACTCGTAAGTGTGTGCTAAACAACACAGCCGCAGCCGCTTTTTGGCTTTTTTCAATGAGTGATTTTGGTATAGAGTTATGCGAGCCGACGAGGCAGGCAGTTGTAGCGGGAGGGGGCACTTTGACTTGATTGACGCCCATATTCATGCGGACCGGTATGCTTCATATCGGATAGAAGCCTACATTGATACTTGGAGAAAGGCCGGCGTAGAGGGGATCATTGCAGTTGCAACCGACCTGGCGTCATCGTATCGTACGTTGGAGCTGCAGCAGCGCTTTCCGGACTTCGTTTTCGCGGCGCTCGGCCACCATCCGGAACAGCTTCCACCTGCCGGGCGGGACGCGGCCGAATTGTTCCAGCTGATTGAAAAAGAAGCGAAATCCGGCAGCATCGCAGCCATAGGGGAAGTGGGGCTGCCGCATTACTCGTTGCCCCAGAATCCGGATTCGCTTGCCCGGCACCGTGAGCTGTTGGACGAGTTTGTGCGATTAGCCGTCCGGCTGGATATGCCATTGGCTTTGCATGCCGTGCATGACAAGGCCGTGGACGCCCTGCAAATACTGCGCCGACACAATGCCGTGAAAGCCCATTTCCATTGGTTCAAAGGGCACGACCAGGATGTGCTCGCCATCGTGCGCGAAGGCTATTTCATATCGGTAACGCCTGAAGTGTGCTACCGCCAGCGGGATCAAAGGCTGCTCAGCTTGGTGCCCATTGGTCAGCTATTGGTGGAAACCGATGGGCCTTGGCCGTTCGGAGGCCCATTTGTCGGGATCGAGACGACCCCGCTGCTGTTGGAAAACACGGTTTCCTGTGCAGCGGTACATAAAAAGCTCAGCACGCGTGAGTTGAAGACGATTACGAGAGATAACACGCTCAGACTGTATAAAAGGACTAAAGTCGACTGAGGCACCGGAGAGCACGTGCCGGAACGGTGTCATATGGAAGCAAACACTGACTGCCCACCGCGGGGCAGAGCAACAACGTGCCGTTTTACGTGCGTCCTTTGACGAACTGTATGATATGGTCCAACCGATTCGCGTACTTATGCTTCTCCGTAGTAACGGCGCGGAATAAGTCTCCCAGCCGTTCCACCCGCTCAGGCACGGTTAAGATGGTAAAGTCGCCAGGCTGTATACCTCGCTCCACCTCTTCCCACGACACCGGGGTCGCTACCGTTGCCGCTTGCCGGGCTCGCACGGCATAGGGAGCCGGCATGGTGCGCCCCCGCCACAGCTGAAGATAATCTACATACAGTTTGTTACCTCGCCGACGGACAACCCGCTCCAATGTGACTTTGGCGGGAAGCTGCTGCTGCAGATATTCCGCCAGAAACCGATTCACGGCGCGTGCTTCTTCGAACCGATATGCAGGCTCGATGGGCACATAAATCTGCATCCCGGTGGCACCCGACGTTCTCGGGACACTGGTGAGCGATAGAGAGTCAAGTACCGCTTTTGCACGCAGCGCGACCTCTGCAGCCAAGTCGAAGCTGTGCTCGTCCGGCGGGTCCAAGTCTAGAACCAGATCGGTCGGATAATCCTTGCGATAATATGTGTCGAACGGCACGTGCAGCTCCACCGCGCCCCAATTGGCCAGCCACACTAAGGTAGCGGTGTCGTTGAGCAAAATGCGCTGCTTGTCGTTGTACATTACACGCGGTACCCAATCGGGAGGCGCACCATGCACGGATCTCTCCTCGATCCGCCGGCCTCCGATGCCCTCCGGGTACCGCCATATCATGAGCATCCGGTCTTTCGCATGCTCAAGAAGATACGGTGCAACGGTCGTTAAGTAGCCGATATAGTCCCACTTGGTAATGCCCAGCTCAGGCCAGATCACCCGGTCGGGATGCGTGATCGCCACTTCTTTTCCTTCCACTTTCGCCGTAAACTCTTTCATATCAAACTCCTGCTAACAAATTTAGATTTCATATTTTGCGCTGATTGGTAAAAACTATGTGCATCATAATGAATTCTGCTGGAGGCGCACACTGTGAAACCGATCGTTCCTTTCGAACCCGTAAGAGAGGCCGCAGTACCGGCTGGCGAGCAATGGATATACCAGATCAAATGGGATGGGGTGAGAATTCTTACTTACTGCGATGAAAGCGGAGTTTCCTTATATAACAGGCGGCTGAACGAAAGAACGAAGCAGTATCCCGAGCTGCACGACACAGAGTCGTATTGCCGAGCCAAGTCGTTTATTCTGGACGGGGAAGTGATCGCTTTGGCGGCAGACGGCAAGCCGTCCTTTCCGCAAGTGATGCGCAGGGACGGGGTGCGCCGAACAGACCGCGTCAAGCAAGCGCAGAAAGAAGTGCCGATTTACTATATGGTGTTTGACATTTTGTATCACAACGGCAATTGGGTACATCAGCTCCCCTTGCAGCAGCGTCTGGATTTATTGAGCGGCAGCTTGACGCCCACCGCGACGGTTCAGCAGGTGACCTCTCATCCGAACGGGCATGTTTTGTTTGATTTGATGAAGCAGCAGGGTATGGAAGGCATCGTTAGCAAAAGACTTGACAGCACGTATGTCATCGGCGGAAAAAACGACAGCTGGATCAAGGTGAAAAATTACGGTGACATTATTGCCGTAATCGGCGGTTTTACGTTGAGCGGGGACACGGTGAACGCTGTCCTATTTGGGTTGTATGACGCGCAAGGGCAGTTTTGGTATATAGGCCATACCGGCACGGGACGTATGTCAAAGGCGGATTGGCGGGCGCTGACGGATCGGCTCACACCGCACGTGGTGAAGGAGCGGCCTTTTGTCAACAAGCCGGAACGGCACAATGACGCCATATGGGTGCGCCCGTTGATAACGGCGAAGGTGATGTATACGGACTGGAGGCAGCAGGAGGGCCACATGCTCAGACAGCCGAGCATCCAGGCTTTCGTCGATGTACCGCCGGAGGAATGTGTGTTTCCGCGCAATTAGACGGAATAAGACGTCATGCGTCTGGTGACGACGATTTTGTATACGTTTTATATATCTTCAAGCATCGTGATCCGGGAGGAGTGCAGCGCGGCAATAAGGAAGCATTGCATCAGGCAGCGCTGAATATGGATGATTTGGTCGAACACATTCTGAAAGCGTCCAATCTGACGTTGGAATAATTAGCCGGATTTATGCAAATAATGTCCACAGGCTGATTTCGAAAGGCAGGTGCACAAGTTGGCTGAGTGGATTAGACGAATCAACTTGCTATGGGTGTTCATCATTTTGCTTGCGTTTCACGGATTAATGTACTATGCGATGGAAAACGACGACTGGCTGTCGCTCACACTTATCGCTTCTTTGGTGGATACCGTAATTCTAGCTGGGATCAAGTATGTCGCGATGGGCATGCGAAAGCAAAAAAGACGGTAGATCCAGAAGACAAGGGGCATGAGGGGGCAGCGGCTCAAGCTGTTATTCTGCGTTTACCCGTTAGTGCCTACACACAAGACGATCTCGCATCCCGTATCCGGACATCGGATGTGGGATTTTTGTCGTTTCGTCAATCTTAGACCATTGGCCTCGCATGTGGTCTCAGCGTCCGCCGCGGGAGAGGTCATAATGCCACTTGTTGTTACGCTTTACTCAATATCCACGTGGGGTTGACCTGTGATTTACAAAAAAGGAATATAAATGGACATGTTTGTAGTGTCACTACATGCATGGGAGGCGTAAATGTTGAAAAAGGTAAAAAAAACTTTCGGGTTATTAACGGTGATGGCGTTGTTCGCGGCCGTGGCAGGATGTGGAGGTGCCAACAGTCAAGCATCGAATGATGTTGCAGCCGCTTCGGGCTCACAGGCTAAGCTCGCCAAAATTTCTCTCTTTTCAGCGAAGGTCCTTGATGATGCCTCTGATGCAGGTCATGGACTGGATCCGCAGTCATCTGCATATTCCGATGTTGAACACGCATGAGGGCTCGACTGCCGGTGCCTGTATGAGTTGGGAAAGGCATGACAATGGTTGATAACATTTGTCATGCCTTGCAAATTCCTATGACTGACATACATGCTCACGTCGAATACTTAAACTTAAAGCAGCCTGGGTTATTCGTCGAGCCGAATCTGGTTCATTCCATATTGCAGGGATGGTAAAAGCCTTTGGACATCATGTAAGCGGTGTTCGCCGGATGATCAATGTATGTCTCGCTTTTTGAATCGGCCGCCTCTGACTTCATGGATGTTGCCGATCGCCAGAAAAGCTCCGCTGTCCCATTCGTCCACGATCTCTTTTAACTTGGCTTCCTCCATGCGAGTGATGACGGCGAAAATCACGTTTTTGCGGTCGCCGGTGTATGCACCTTCTCCACGCAGATAAGTCACACCGCGGCCAAGCCGGTCATTCAACGCTTGTCCTATTCCTTCGGCTTCATCGCTAATAATCCAAACCGCTTTGGACCGGTCGATCCCTTCTATCGTTATATCGATGAGCTGTACCGCTATATAATAAGCGATCAGCGAATACATGGCATGGTCCCAGCCGAACACAAAGCCCGCGCTTGCCAGTATGAACACATTAATAAACATAACGACTTCGCCAACGGAGAATGCCGTTCTTCGGCTGACGAGAATCGATACGATTTCCGCGCCGTCGAGTGAGCCCCCGGCTCTAATTACAATGCCGACCCCAACTCCGAGAATAATCCCACCGAATACAGCGGCCAGCAGTGGATCGATTGTGAGTGGTGCAACGGGATGTAATAAGGTAGTTCCTATGGACATGACGATAACCGCATATAGCGTGGAAACGGCAAACGTCTTACCAATCTGTTTGTAGCCCAAGTACAGGAAGGGCAGATTGAGCACAGTGAGCAGAATACCGAGAGCAATATCCAATTGATGCGCCAGCATGATAGAAATGCCGGTGATGCCACCATCGATAATGCGGTTGTTCACCAAGAATATCTCAAGCGCCACCGCAACCAGAGAAGCTCCCAGTGTCAGGAATACTGCCCTTCTAAAAAGCTTGAAGGCGGAGAACTTGGGCTGTCGGATATTCCTTGCGCCGGTGTCATCCATAGAACCCCTCCTGTGTTGTTTTAATGTAGTATTACCAAAAAAGTAATACCATACGGCAGATGCTAATCCCTCGACACCGATTCTTTTTCTCAGCGTAAGCCGCACGGACTCAACACAGTTGACTCAAGTAGTTGCTATGTATATAATTGCTATTACAATTAAATTGGCCGTTCCACAATTGGCCATGCCGGGGAATAGGTGGTGCGACGAGAATGTATGTTAGCGAATCGGTTGGATTTATTATCAGTAATACAGGCAGAAAGCTGAGCCAAGCGTTAACCGCGCGGTTTCAGCCCCGCGACATTACTTCGGAGCAGTGGTCAGTGCTCAAAAAGTTAGCGGAGGAGGACGGTATCACGCAAAAGGAGCTGTCCAACCGGATAGAGAAGGACCCGACCAACGTCACCAGAATATTGGATCAACTGGAGAGGAAAGGCTGGATTCGAAGAGCCGCCAATCGAGAGGATCGGCGTTCTTTTTTGACCCATATCACGGAAGCGGGCAGGGAACTGAGCAAGGAGCTGACCCCCATTGAAGCGCAGTTTGTTGAGCAGATGCTCCACGGGCTATCTGCACAGGATGTTGCCGTGCTGCGCGGCGTATTCAAACAAATAAACAAAAATATAGACATACGGCACTAGCACAGTGTGGCATGATCGGAAAGAGAGTCAGTTATGCAAAATTTATGGAGTAAAAACTTTTTATCGGTTTGCCTGAGCAACTTTTTCATCTTTATGACGTTTTATATTTTGGCTGTTACTTTGCCTGCATTTGTATTGGATGATTTGCATGGCAGCCAACAGCAGATTGGTCTTGTGACCACTGTTTTCGTTATTGCCGGGGTAATATTTCGTCCGTTGACAGGCAAATGGCTGGATGAGCTGAATCGGAGAAAGATCACCTTAGCATCCATGATTTTATTTACGCTGTGCAGCTTTTTGTACCTGGCAGTGGATGATTTTACGCAGCTGCTGATTCTTCGAGTGATTCACGGCGTTAGTTTCGGTATTGCCGCGACCGCCACGTCGGCTATCGTGATCGATATCATTCCCGAGGAACGCAAAGGCGAAGGAATAGGCTATTTTACTTTGTTTATGAGCATCGCCATGGTCATCGGACCGTTTCTGGGACTTACGCTTATATCGCGCAGCAGCTTTACATACTTGTTTGCGGCGTGCGCGGTATTCTCGCTGTTGTCGTTCTTGACCGGCTTGCTGACCCGTATTCCGGAGCGCACGGCAGTTGCCGTTCGGGAGAGCTCATGGAGTTGGAGAAGGTTTATTGAGCCAAAAGCTGTACCTATCGCAGTCGCGGGTTTTGTGTTAGCTTTTTCGTACGGAGCGATTTCCACATTCATTTCCGTCTACGCCAAGAGCTTGGGGATGGAGTCGGCCGCAAGTTACTTTTTCGTGGTATTTGCTGCGGTCATCCTGCTGTCCAGACCGTTCACCGGCAGACTGTTCGATCGAATGGGCGAGCACGTGCTGGTGTATCCCGGCATCACCCTGTTCGTTGCAGGTATGATTTGGCTTAGTCAGGCGGAGAGTGCCGCGGTGCTGCTGCTATCCGGTGCGGTGATCGGCTTGGGCTTCGGGGCACTGCTGCCCAGCTTCCAAGCGATCGCTATCAAAGCATCTCCAGTGCACCGGAGAGGCTTGGCTACGGGAACGTATTTTGTTTTCTTTGACACCGGCTACGGGGTCGGCTCTTATTTACTGGGTATGCTTGCCGCCTACACAGACTATCATTTCATGTACCTCATCGGCGGAGTGATCGTGGCCACTACTGCCGTGATTTACTATGGTCTGCACCACAGAGCGCAGCGAGTCAAACAGGCGGTTGAGGTGTAATAACCACTGTTGAACTGTTGCTCAAACCCTAGCTGCAGCACGATGATCATTAATGTCCGCCCAGCGGGAATAGGCATGTTTTTACCTACTTGACGTAATTAGCTTACTTATGATAAGTTTGTGGTTATCTTGCCATCAGCGATAGAAAGGAATTTTAAAAATCATGTCTTTGCAAACTGGCCGAAATACCCCTTTAGTGATGCTCATGATCAATATGTTTATCGCAATGCTGGGGTTCGGTTTGATTATCCCCACGTTGCCCGATTTTTTGAAGGAGTTTAACGCCGGAGGCGGAGTTGCCGGATATTTGGTGGCGGCTTTCGGATTAACGCAGTTTATTTTCTCGCCTATCGCCGGAGAATGGTCGGATAAATATGGCCGTAAGGTTATGATAGTGGCGGGCTTGGCATTGTTCACGCTCGGCAACCTGATTTTTGCGCTGGCCGACTCGATTTGGTTACTTTATGTATCCAGATTGGTGGGAGGCGTTGGCGCTGCGGCGATGATCCCTTCCATGATGGCTTACGTAGCTGATATTACGACGGAAGAAAAGCGCGGTAAAGGGATGGGGCTGTTGGGCGCGGCGATGTCGCTGGGCTTCGTGGTCGGTCCGGGAATCGGAGGATTTCTCTCCGAGTTCGGGCTTCGTGTGCCATTTTACATTTCGGCAGCCGTTGGCGCGGTGGCTATGATCGGGTCATTACTGGTGCTTCCTGAATCCCGTTCGTCGGAGGAGCGGTTGGCAGCGAGAACATCGCAGGTGAAGCGGGAGAGCATTTTCAAACAATTTGCCAAGTCCTTCAGAGCGCCGTACTTTATTTTGCTGCTGCTCATTTTCGCCTTAACGTTCGGTCTCGCCAACTTTGAGGCTATTTTCCCTTTGTTTGTCAGCGAGATGTATGGCTTCGGCGTAAGGGATATCTCGATATTGATCACTGTGGGGGCGTTGATCGGCACCATTACACAAGGTCTTTTGATCGGGAAACTGATTGCCTTGTTCGGTGAAAAGACGCTAATCAACGCGACGTTCTTGTTGTCCGCGGTGTCGCTCATTTTGATGCTGCTGTCCGGTAACTTCTGGTACGTTCTAGTATTGACCTCGTTGTTTTTCTCATTTACTTCGATTATGCGTCCCGCCATTAACACTTTGCTGTCTAAAATGGCAGGCAACGAACAAGGCTTTGTCGCTGGTATGAACAATGCCTACATGAGCGTTGGAAACATTTTCGGGCCGGCGATCGCCGGAATCCTGTTTGATGTGAACTTGAGCTTTCCTTACTTGCTTGGGGCCGCGGTGCTGCTGGTCAGCTTGTTCATATCGGTCACCAAGGGCAGAAAGCTGCAAGCGGTAAGCGTAGATCTGCAGCCATAAATAAAACGGATTAGATGCTTATGCGTTCTCTTACAATCGAATGCTTCACCGCAGCGGGGTCACAGGTGTGGCCCCGTTTTCTTGTGTTGGAGGCGGAATGATAAATTATTCCACCAAACATACTAAGTAACACATGAGGCAAAAAAATCTACAGGAACCATTCGCATTTTCGTTTATAATGTATATTTAGTATCCAAGTCTCAGTTTGTTTACAAGAGGAGGGGGAGACGATGCGAAAACGTTTTGTGGTAGAGGCTGTTATGCTGGCCGTATATGGAGAAATGCTCGTGCCGAGCCTTCCCGTCGAGTACATCATTCCGTATACCACAGTTAGCGAATTATATGAGCTCAGGGACAGCCAAGAGCCGATCATGCCGAATGCGGACGAGGAAGCCCATGTGCGCAGAAAAATAAACGAATTGATCGCCTTATTTGAAGAGCCTTTTATGAGAAAAAAGATACAGCGGGCGCTAACCGTACCGTGGACACACACCCAGCCCTTTCCGTTGAATGCCGAGGTGTCCCTTACAATGATATATGCGATTGAAAATGCGGAGTATGGGGAAGAGTTCGATCCCATCGAAACGGAGCTGATCTTGACCTGTCTGCGCCAAAAAACACCGCTGCTCACAGATCAGATCGACTTGGTCGACCGATTGATTCAAGCGGAAATTCCAGTTCAGGTTTACGATGTGGATGATTTCGAATACGCTTTGGAGGAAGAAACGGTCTAGGTTACAATAGTAGCTGAAACTTTACTAGGATGGAGATGGGAGTATGGGAAATTCACAGTATAACGTGTATTTCGGTTCTTATGCAGACAAACAGTCGCCGGGGATCTATGTTTACCGCTTCGATGAAGATTCGGAAGAGTTAGTGTTCACAGAGTTTGTTTCCGGATTAAAGCAGCCTTCATTTATTAAAATCAGTGAAAAACACCGGATGCTCTATTCTTTTTCGCAAGGTGACGCTGAGCAGGAGAAAGCGGCGGCAGTGGCTTACCGAATTGAACCTGGTACCGGGAAGCTGGCGTATGCGGGGCAGCAGCCGGCTGCGGACAAATCGGCGACACATATCAACACGGATGTGGATGACCGCTATCTGCTGCTGGTGAGCTACGCCGGAGGCAGTGTTTCTATACTTCCCATCGGAGAGGATGGTATGATCCAAGGCCTGACCGACGAGGCGCATCACGAAGGCAGCAGCATCAATACGGAACGACAGCAAAGCGCTCATCCGCATTCGGTTTATCCCGACCCCACCAATCGCTTTGTAGTTGTACCTGATCTTGGTATGGATAAACTCATGGTGTACCGTTTGGATCGAGAGCACGGCAAGCTGCAGCTTCACGATGACGTCAAGCTCGCTCCAGGATCCGGTCCCCGTCACCTGGCGTTCCATCCGAACCGGGACTTCGCCTATGTAATTCAGGAGCTTAGTTCCTCCATCACGGCAATGTCATACGACCCGCAGGCAGGCAAATTGGAGCCGACTCAAATGGTGAACACACTGCCTGAGCAGTATGACGGACCGGCCAACATCTGTGCAGAGATTCAGATTTCGCCTTGCGGCAAGTACTTGTACGGGTCGAACCGCGGCCATGACAGCATAGTGGTGTTTGCCATAGATACGGACACCGGAATGCTGACGGAGGTCGAGCATGTGTCTACGCTGGGCGCGCACCCTAGACATTTCAGCCTGACGCCGAGCGGCCGCTATCTGTTCGCCGCGAACAAGGATTCGGATGAAGTGCAGCTGTTCCGCGTGGACAGAAATACTGGCAGGCTCACCTCGACCGGGCAAGCCGTCGCCATCGCCCAGCCCACTTGTGTCAGGTTTAGCACGGTGTGACGTTCCGTGAGGGTTTTTGCCACTGAAAAGTTGATCCGCGTAATCTCATCCGGCGACTTGGACACGCACCGCCCGTATGCTTCGCTATCCCTTAGCATAAGGCACTCTGCCGATAAGCTCAGTCCACCCTCGGGTGGACTTTTTCAGTCGGAGCCTGCGCGCACGTCCATAGCATAAAAACCTGCCCCTACGCTGCTGTATTCGCACTGCACCCCGCTCGGCGCTTACACAGCCGGAATGTATGCTCTGTGTTTTTACGCTGTTTACACTGCCTGAAACGGTACTGTATAATGGGCTCAGTGCTGCGGCTAGAAAGCATTCCCAAGGTTATCGGGATCAACGGCACTGACACAGCGAGGAGGAATTTGCCCGGTGCCGAAATTTTTGTTGCGGCTGTTTAGTTTCACCTTTCTTCTCGCGGCTGTTCCGGTCATTTCCATTGGTGTTATTTCCTATTTGATCTCATCGGATGACATTGAGGACAAGGTGAAGGATGGGAATATGCAGGTTTTGCTGCAGAATCAGATGCGGGTGGAACAAGTGTTGAAAACATTAGAGTTGACCGCCCTGCAGTACATAAACTCACCGCTCGTTACGAGCTCCCTAGATCAAAAATTGGGGCCTGACGAGTTCGTTTTAGTGCGAGATTTGTCCAAAGGGCTGTATAATCTGCAAACGTTTGCAAGTATCAATGACGCGTATTTTATAAATTTGCACCAAGACTGGATGGTCAGCTTTTCGTCGTTTGGGAAATTGAGTGATCATCCGAGCCGTGAATTGTTCGTGGAGTACACCACGCAGCCAAACAGTTTATTCTGGACCACCGGCGAGCCCGATCGCCCGGTCAGTCAGGGTGAGCCCGCCAGCAGCAGCGGACAGCAGCCGAGCGTGAACTCCGTCCGGATGGTTTATAAGGTCCCGGTGGTGCCTCCGGTGGCGCAGCCGAAAGCGCTTTTAGTAGTGGAAATTCTGGATAGTCAAATCAGAGGGCTGCTTACGATGGCAGCGGAGAAAGCGCAATCAACCGCGGAATCGAGCGGGTTTTTCAATGCCGTGCTGGATGAACAAGAGCTCGGGGTGACCTACCGTTCGTCGCCGCATAACGGCTGGATTTACGTGTCTGTCGTATCGATCGATAATATCACCCGACAGTCGCAAAAAATCGCTTGGATAACTTTCGCCGTGTGTACGCTCCTTTTCCTGTTGATCCTGCTGTTTGCTTACTACGGCAGTCGGCGCATGTATTCGCCCATCAAACGGCTCGCCGAGTTCACGCAGCGAATCCAGGTGGACGGCGCGGTGCATAAGGACGAGCTCCTATCCATCGAGGCGCGCTTTCACTCTCTCTTCAGCACGGAGCAGGAATTGCAGCAGCAGCTGCGCGGGCAGTTCACCCAGTTGAAAGAGCTGTTCGTACTGAAGCTGTTTACAGGCCAGTTATCCGCCAGCGACTTTGCCGACCGGTCCAGGAAGTACGGGTTACCGCTGGAATGGACAAGCCTCGCAGTGCTGACACTGCAGATCGACTCGTTGTCGGAAACACGGTACAGCGAGCATGACAGAGAGCTGCTTATGTTTGCAATCAACAACATGGTTGGGGAACTGCTGCCACAGAACGAGCGGTTCAGTCCAATTTTACTCGACCATTCTCAAGTGACGCTTATCGTCAGCAGTTTGTCAGATGATGCGCAATTAAGAACTCATACGTACGAGACAGCCGAGATGATCAAGCGCAAGATTGGGGAGTTTTTGCAGCTTCCGGTGAGCATAGGGATCAGCCGGCCGTTCGACGCGGTGACGGGTGCTGCGAACGCATACGCGGAAGGTCTTGAAGCGCTGAAATGCCGCATGAATCTGGGAAATCAAATTATCGTGCATTACGAAGATATTGATTCCGGCCAAAAAGCGATGGAAGTCACGGTGTACACCCAATTAAAGCTGATCGAGGATCAACTGGTGAATGCGTTGAAGCTGGGCGATATAAAGCGCGTGGATGAGGTGTTGGCGAGATACATCTCAGCGATTGTAGACAAGGATATTCATTTCAATGAGTATCCGGTTCTGATGATGCAGCTGATCTCTAAGGCCTATCAGTTGGTGCAGGAGCAGGGCGGGACCATCAACAAGGTGCTGGCTGACACGGCCACGGTCGAGCAGTTTTTGAAGCTCAACACGATTGAAGAGATCCACAGATGGTTTAGATCTACTCTATTCGAGCCGATCATTGCGTTCCTGAATCAACAGGCGGAATCACAGTACCTTAACATCGCAAACCAAATGGTGAAGCTGGTGCACGAGCGCTACGACCAAGACATTTCTCTCGAGGCCTGTGCGTCGATGCTCAATTTCCATCCCGTCTATTTGAGCCGGGTGTTCAAGCGGGAAATGGGCATCAATTTCAGTGAATATTTGGCGGAATACCGTATGAGCATGGCGAAAAATTGGCTGGAGAACACGACTTGGAAAATATCCGAGATCGGCGAAAAGTTGAACTATACCAATACGACAGCATTCATACGCAGCTTCCGCAAAATAATTGGCATGACGCCCGGACAATACCGGGAGCAGCACCAGAACACACACTAAGAACAGATAAACGCTGGGTGGATACGAGTCCGCTCAGCGCTTTTTTTGCATTACGCCAATCGCTCACGCCCCGGTGGGATCATGTCGCAAAACACCGAAGCACCAAGGTTAAATTAAGACTATTTCAGGTTAAATCGCGTATATCAATAGGTCAAAATGCACTGAAACGGTCAGATTGCATAAGCCTGCCGAACAAGTTGAAATCATACGATAGCATGTTTCAATTGTACGTATGATAATTAGGGAAACAACACCACACAATGAAAAATGTTAGGAGGACAGCTTATGAGTTTACTCACCAACGCTCCAAACAAGAACGCCTCCGTGGCGCAAAAGAAAGCGCTTCAAAGAAGTCCGCTGATGAAAGATTTTATCCGGGACAAATGGTTATATTTAATGCTGCTGCCCGGAGTGCTGTACTTTCTCATTTTCAAGTACGTACCGATGTACGGGCTCATCATCACTTTCATGGATTACAAGCCGTTTCTCGGAATCATGGAAAGCAGTTGGGTTGGGCTAAAGCATTTCGAGCGGTTTTTCAGCGAACCACAGTTCTGGCAGTTGTTCCGGAATACCACGCTGCTTGCGGTCTATAACATCATTTTCTTTTTCCCGCTGCCGATCATTCTTGCTTTAATGCTCAATGAGGTACGCAGACAGAAGTTCAAGGGTATAATTCAGACGATGATTTATGTTCCGCACTTTGTTTCCTGGGTTGTTGTAGTCGGGGTATTCTACTTGCTGTTCACCACGGAGGGCGGCTTATTCAACGAGCTGCTGTTTGCTATCACCGGTGAGAAAATCGCCTTTTTGCTGGAGCCGGAATGGTTCCGAACGATGATCATCACACAGTCGATTTGGAAAGAGGTAGGCTGGGGCACGATCATTTTCTTAGCCGCTTTATCCGGCGTCGACCTGCAGCTGTATGAAGCCGCCCGTATGGACGGCGCAAACCGCTGGAGACAGCTGTGGCATATCACGCTGCCCGCTATCAGCAGTACCATCGTGATTCTGTTGATTCTGCGTTTGGGCTCGTTTTTGGACAGCGGATTTGAACATATCTTCTTAATGCTGACGCCGACAAACCGCGAGGTGGGTGAAGTGTTCGACACCTATGTCTACATGAAAGGTTTGACTCAATCACAGTACAGTTACAGTGCTGCGGTCGGTTTGTTTAAGTCGGTAGTCGGGCTGGTCTTGGTTCTTGGTTCGAACTGGCTGGCAAAAAAATTCGGCCAAGAGGGCATCTATTAATTTTACGAGATTGGAGGGCTTACCTATATGAATCACGATAACACATTAGGAAATAAGATATTCGACAGCGTCAACTACACGCTGTTGGCTATCGTTGGGCTCGCAACAATCCTCCCGTTCATTTATATCATTGCAGTATCGTTTACAAGTCCACATGAGGTGGCGAAGGGCGGGTTCATCCTGTTTCCAAAAGAGTGGTCCTTATCGGCCTACAAATACATTTTCTCGACCAACACTTTGATTCGCTCGCTGGGTGTATCGATTATGATTACGGCCGTGGGCACGTTCATCAATTTACTCTTAACCTCACTTATGGCGTACCCCCTGGCTCGTACAACTCTGCGGGGCCGCAAAACCATCCTGCTGGGCGTGCTGTTCACCATGTTATTCAGCGGCGGCATGATCCCCACGTATTTCGTGGTGCAAGCGCTGGGCATGATCGACACCTATTGGTCCCTGCTAATTCCCACGGCCATCAGTGCGTTTAACCTGATCGTGTTGAAAAACTTTTTTCAGGCGATACCGGACGGTTTGGAGGATTCGGCTCGCATCGACGGGTGCAACGATATCGGCGTGTTGTTCCGGATCGTGCTTCCATTGTCCATGCCGGCTATGGCGACTTTCGGGATGTTTTATGCGGTATCCCACTGGAACTCATTCTTCAACGCAATACTGTATATCAACGATAACACCATGTGGCCGGTGCAAGTGCTGCTCCGTGAGATCGTCATCCTGGCGCAAAGCCGGATTGGAGACACAGGCTTCGAGGAGACAGAAATTCAGCCGTTGACCATTCGAATGGCGGTAATCGTATTCGCGACGGTTCCGATTTTGGCGGTATATCCGTTCTTGCAAAAGCATTTTGCGAAAGGTGTATTGTTGGGCTCTGTTAAAGGCTAATTTTATACTGAGATAAAAGGCGGAAGATGAAAATGAGAAAAAGATATGCGATCTGCGGAGTAAGCAACCGGGCGATAGGTATGTTTATCGGCCCTATGTTGAAAACGTTCTCTGAGCAAACGGAAGTAGTTGCACTGCTGGACATCGATCCGAAAAGACATCTCGTGTGCAAGGAGAAGTATCCGCAGCTGGCTGGTGTGGGCGAATATGGGCCGCAAGAATTCGATCGCATGGTGCAAGAAACGCAACCGGATGTGGTGATTGTCACAGGGCGGGACGATACTCACGTGACGTACATTGTTCAGGCGCTGGAAAAGGATCTGGACGTCATCACCGAGAAGCCGATGGCTACCACCGGCGCAGACTGCCGCAAAATTATAGATGCAGAGGCGAAAAGCAAAGGGAACGTGACAGTAACGTTTAATTATCGTTATGCTCCGATCCACACGAAGATCAAAGAAATGGTTCTGTCCGGAAAAATAGGCCGGGTGACCTCCATCGACCTGAATTGGTATATCGATACGTATCATGGTTCAAGCTACTTCAAGCGTTGGAATCGCATCCGTGAAATTTCCGGGGGCTTGTCCATTCACAAGAGCTCGCACCATTTTGATCTGGTGAATTGGTGGATCGGGCAGAAGCCGGTTGAAGCGTTTGCATATGGCGCCTTGAATTACTACGGTCCCGAGGGCGAATTGAACCCGAAAAAGGAAGACGGCCGCCACTGCGGCACCTGTGACGTGCGACAAGACTGCGCTTATTATACTCGTTGGTCGACGCGCAGCCAGGATCTCCACATCAAGGACGATCATCTGGGCACGGTCAACTCGGTTCGGCCTACGGAAGCTTACACGGCATACCGGCCTGACGCCTGTATCTATGATTCGGAGATTAATATCGAAGATACGTACGCCGCTACGGTGCGCTACGATCAAGGTGCGCTGCTGACATATTCCGTGAACTTCTCACTGCCGTATGAAGGATACCGTCTTGCTATTAACGGTACGCACGGTAGATTGGAGACGATGGAGTATCACGCTCCTTCCAGGGTGCCGTTCCCAACCGAAGTACAGACCATCGATTACTATCCGCTGTTCGGCGCGAAAGAAACGATCCATGTAGTGCAGCGTGAAGGCGGGCACGGCGGCGGAGACCCGGTGTTGTTGGAGGATCTGTTCCTCGGTCCTGATCCGCGAAGAGCGTATGATATCCTCTCCGGCAGCTTGGACGGCGCGTATTCCATCGGCACAGGCGAAGCGGTGTGGCGTTCTGTGAAGGAAGGAAAACCGGTACGTATAGACGACGTGCTGTCCAGTCCCCTGGTTACGCTGTAAAAATAACAAATCGGAGGAGAGGGGGCTGTGCGCCTTCTCCTTTTCTGCAGTGGCATAAGCCAACCTGGACGAACTGAGAGGGGATGAAAAAGGATATGACAGTCGGTTTATTAGCTCACCTGGTTGGCAAACTGCCCTACGAGCAGTTGGCGGCCAAAGTCGCCTCGTATGGCTTTGATTACGTGCAGCTCGCGTTATCCAAAGCCGTCGCGGATGTGGACTGCAGCTTCGGTAAGCTGAGTCCCGGCCTTGGCAATACCATCGGCGGCGCATTCCACTCGCGTGGCGTGAAAGTGGCTGTGCTGGGCTGCTATGTGAGCCTGGTTGAACTTGATGATGAGGTGTACCGCCGTAACGTCGATCAATTCAAGGAACATTTGCGTAATGCCCGGCATTTTGGCGCGTCGATTGTAGCTACGGAAGTGGGAGTGCCGAAAACGGATCAGAGGGAGCTGCATTGGCAGAGGCTGCGGGCAGCGGTCGCGGAATTGGCGGAGGAGGCGGAGAAGTGGGGAGTGTACGTCGGCTTGGAGGCCGCAGCCCGGCACTTGATCGGCACCGCCTCGGAGCTGGCACAGATCCTACAAGAGGTGCCGTCGGCCAATATTGGAGTGGTCCTGGACCCTTGCAACTTGCTCACGCAGAGCAACTACAAGCAGCAGGACGAAATTATAGAAGAGGCCTTTCGTTTGCTGGGCACCCGCATTGTGAGTGCCCATGCGAAAGATTTTGTCATAGATCCTGCTGCCGGTGAACTGCAGATGATTGCCGCCGGCAGAGGCATGCTGAACTACGATAAGTTTATGGGGCTGATGAATCACTATAAGCCGCATAGTTTCATTACGTTGGAGCGTGTGCCTGAGCAGCACATGTTTGAATCGAGCGCGTTCATCCGGCGCAAACGTGTGGATTGCTCAGTGTGATCAAATTGATCCTGAAGCTGTGGATTTTCGAATCCGCAGTTTTTTTGTTCGGCGCATACAGCGCTATGTCACGTAGATCAAGCGCAGCTAACATTCAGGTGACTAGCATTCGTCCAGGAAACGATCTTTTATTTTTTAGTGGAAAGGCGTACCATGTATTGAAACAATAGCCTTACGGAGGAGTGTACCATGGAACCGTGGAAACGCACGATGTGGATTTTATGGGGCGGCGTAGTGCTGTGCAGTTCCAGCTACACGATGTCGGTACCGTTCCTCCCTTTATTTTTGCTCGAGTTGGGTGTGGATGACACGACCGTCAATCTGTGGGCCGGTGCGGTGTATTCATCTGCATTCTTGATCGGGGCGATCATGGCGCCGTTCTGGGGAGGGCTGGCCGACCGATACGGCAAACGCAAAATGGTTATCCGTGCCGGCATCAGTCTAGCGGTGATTTACGCCCTGTTCGCGTTTGTTCAAACCCCGTGGCAGCTGATCGGAGCGCGCTTGCTGCATGGCTTCGTCGGCGGCTTCGTGCCTGCGTCCATGGCCATAGTTGCGTCCACGGCGCCTGAAAAGCAGATGGGCTGGAGTCTCGGCATGATGCAGGCCGGTACGATGTCGGGAGGCATCCTCGGGCCTTTATTCGGCGGGTTATTGTCGGAGTGGTTCGGCTTTCGCATGTCATTCATCGTGGCGGCGGTTCTAATTTTCGTTGCGGCAGTGGCGGTTATTATTTGGGTGCATGATGGCAAGGGAGGAAGCAATCCGTCCGCTGTACGCAGCAGCATCCTTCAAACATGGAAGGAAGCCGCCGCCAATCGTACTTTGGTGCTAATGCTGCTTCTGTTATTTGTTTTTCAGCTTTCCGTCAACATGATTCAACCGCTGCTCACACTGCACGTGGCTGGCTTACAGGGCGACCTCGCAGGCGCGGTGCTGACGTCCGGGATTATTTTTTCCATCATCGGTATAGCAGGCATTGTAGCGTCGCCTTTTTGGGGCAGAATTGGGCAAAAGCTCAGCTGCAGCTTCATACTCAGCGTCTGTTTACTGGCGTCGGGAGGCGTGGTGTCGATGCAATTTTTTGTCCAGCAGCTGTGGCTGTTTACGGTGGTGCAGTTTGTTTACGGTTTTTTCATGGCTGGTATAACGCCGGCTATCAACGCTATGGTGATTCGCAATACCGATGCAGGATTCCGGGGCCGTTCGTTCGGGTTGACGGCCAGTGCCAATCAGTTCGGTGCCATGGCGGGGCCATTGCTCGGCGGAGCACTTGGGCTGGGTCTGAACATACACTGGGTGTTTGTGGTTACAGGTGTAATTTTGATCGCCACCGGGGCTGTTGTGTACTCAGGCTTTCGGCAGGGGGGAGCCGGGCAGAGTACGCACGAGGCAAAGAGCATCTGATGGAGCTTGAGACGTGCTGTTGAAAACTGCAGGATGGCAGCCGAGCTCATTCGTTACAGCGCCTATGCTCTGCATGCATTTGGTGCTCACTGTGAGACATTGCCCGGGCTATGGCATGCGCCAACTCTCTTCTTTTTTCAAGGTGCTTTGCATACGCTGGTATAGTACATGCCGACGATGTCTGTGCAATCGGCTCCAAGTTCGCAGTTACAGCAGTGATGATGCCGTTTGCCAGCTCCAAGGGGGGAGCATACATGCTTGTGCTTAGACGTAGATGGAAGAGAAAAATCGGTGGGCCGGGAAAAATCAAACGGAACGTGATCTTGGTTATGCTCATCGTGTTCCTGTTTACCACGCAGTTGTTCATTTATATCGAAAAAAATTTGAAACCGCCGCTCACTAACCTTGCAAAAATCCGCGTGAAACAGATCGCAGTGCAGTCGATTAACAGCGCAATTTCCGACCGAATTGGGCAAAACACCAGTTTTGACCGGCTCATCGATTGGCGCACAGACCGCGATGGGAAGGTAACCGCTTTTATGCTGAATTACGCCGAGCACATGAGAATAACGGCAGAAACGATCAAAACCGTCAATAACAAGCTGGCTGAGCTGCAGAGTATGCCGGAGCATATTCCTCTTGGGCAAGCGATGAACAGCCCGATAATGGCTTCTTTCGGACCGCATATTCCAATTCGTCTTGTGCCCGCGGCCGCAGCGAAGGTCGAGTTGAACACACGCCATCGCAACGCGGGGATCAACATGATTCTGGTTGAAGTATACATACGGATAACCGCTGAGGTATCGGTCATCATCCCGTTGGACACCGTACCGGAAGTAGTGGAAACAGAGGTGCCGATCTCCTACGCACTGGTCGTTGGGGATGTGCCGACTTATTATTTCGATGGAAAAGGCCAGCCCGCTGGCAACAGTCCCCCGATGCCGCCCGGCATATCGATTCCGCAGCTCCAGACGCCCTCGTCGAAGGAGACCACGTTTGATGCCGGCACGCCGGCTTCGGCTGAGTCGGCTGACTGACCGCCGGCCGACCGACAGCAGATGTGGACCGCTGCGGCAGAGTCAGCGTTCACCGATAAAAGGTGCTTGAGCACCGCGCATTGTCTTGAACGCAGATCATCACGGGTTGGTCTGTTGGTCGGGAGTGGACAGAAGCGGGTAGGCTGCTGGGCGCCGCCTTTGGTCACCAGGGTGTGTGCACATCATCGGGCATGTTGTTGGCGCAGCCGGCTTTAAACGCGGGCGTTTTGCGTGCAACAAGACACTTATCAATGGTACAGCTGCTTGCTGCTGCCGACTGGAGTGACGACCGGAGCTGACCCATAAACACCAATCAGTGGTACAGCTGCTTGCTGCTGCCCACTGCAGCGACGTCGGAGCTGACCGATAAACACCAATGAGTGGTACAGCTGCTTGCTGCTGCCCACTGCAGCGACGTCGGAGCTGACTGATAAACACCACAGCCGGCTTACCTACACAAGAACTGCCGCACCTACTTTTTGATCCGCAATCGTTCCTCACGCTCCCATTTCCGCAAGTGAGGGTAAGGATCGAACGACCAATCCGTCACTCCGTTATCACGGTAGAGGCCATAGTGCAGGTGCGGCGGGAATTTGCCCGACGTTCCCGGCTTGCCGTAGCCTGAACTTCCGACCCAGCCTACGACCTGTCCAGGCGTAACGACATCCCCTACTTTCACTTTCTTGTTGAATCCGGACAGGTGGGCGTAATAATGGTAAACGTTGTTTAAGTCGCGGATCCCGACTCGCCATCCGCCGTAAGGATTCCAGCCCATAATTTCTATAATGCCATACGTTGCGCTGCGGACGGGTACGCCATATCCGGCAAACAGATCCGTTCCCTCATGGATCCGGAAACCGCCCCAGCCCCGGCTCGCTCCCCATGTGCTGTGATAGGTGTAATGCGAGCGCAGCGGCATAACAAACGTGTGCTCATGCAAATCCAGTGTATCGAACTTAGCGTATATTTTCGCAAATTGGTGAACCCGGTCAACGCTGCGCGGATGTTGATAATATTCCCACAGCCCGATGAGCACATCGTCCTCTGCAGACCCGTGCTTAAGCAGGAACGTTGCCATCGAACACAGACGGTCGAGACTATCTCCGCGGTCGGCCCGGCCATCTCCGGAACCGTCCCGCCCGAGCCCATCGAAGAATGCGATACTTGCCGGATGAGTATCCTCATGGTCGGGGTTTAGCATTCCGCACCACTGCAGCTCCGAAAAGTAAATTGCAATCAGACCGTCCCGTCCCGGCCGCTTTCGCGCAATGCTGATAGTGCGCTCATATTGATCGACTGCCGCCAGGTAATACCAAGGGATTCCCGTCAAGGTGCTTACTTTATCAAACAGTTCCTTGCGCTCGGCGAACACTGCTTTCACGCTGTCCCGCTCCGCGTTCACCGGTTGGGCTGAAACGACAGGGGCACTGGCCGCGGCGGGCGGAACTGCACTCAAAAAAACACTAAAGCATAACATAAATATAACGCTGTTCCGCCAGTTCACAGCCATAAATCAGCTACCTCCAAAGTTAGGATCAAAAAAGCTTTTTACCGTGTTTATCTGCTACAGCTAGGATGTGACACGGTATGTATTTTTATCCTCACCACCTGTCAAACCGTTCGTTTGCAGGGGGGGTGTTTTTTTGGTATGATGCGAACAGGGAGGGATCGCGCATGGGATTTCAACACCGGGAAGAGCACGTGGACGAAGGGATGCTGCTGGTGCAGGCAAATATCGATGACATGAACCCTGAGTTGTGTTCTTACGTAGGGGATTTGTTGTTTGAAGCGGGGGCCAACGACGTGTATTGGGTGCCGATCATCATGAAAAAGGGACGTCCGGGCATCATGTTGAATGTGCTTGTGGGTGACTGTGAGCTATCAAGTATTGAGGAGGTCATTTTTCGGGAAACCACAACAATCGGCTTGCGTTATATGCGTGCAGTGTGCCACCGCTTGGCGCGGCAGTTCGAGAGTGTGGCCACCCCGTGGGGTGAGATCAATGTGAAAGTCGGTTACCACAGAGGAGATATGGTGCAGTTCGCCCCTGAGTTCAAAGATTGTGAGCAAGCGGCGAAACAGCATGGAGTACCGCTGAAACGTGTGTATGATGAGGTGCGGCGGCTTTTTCTGTCGAGGATCAGCTGAGATACGGCCAAGCGGGGGTCTAATTTCAGTCGTGCTTCAAAAACGATGCTGAGGTCCTTGCCATTAGAGGCCGCGGAGACTGGTTGCCTATGGCACGCGGTGCCGGGTCCAGTCGGGGGTCGAACCGGGACAAACAACAACATCCCGGTGCTGGTGTGAGCCGATCACGAGAGAAGGCTCATCACCGCCTTAGCGGCGGGCAAAGCTGGCACTAGGCTCATGTCCTAGCTGTGCGGATGCACGCAGCGGTGTCCAAGCTATTGTGTGCTTGCGATCGCAAGCAACGGGCATCCGCCATGAGCGCGGGTCAGAGCGCAATCACCACATTCAATGCCCGCGGTTGCTCGGATGCTGCATGGGTGCGCCCTGCCCGGCCTTGTAAGTTACCACGTGCAATGCCCGCGGGCTGTCCGCGCTTGTACGATGCGTGCAGCTGTGTCACCACCCATTAGCACGGGGATACCGCAGTTTACCACGTGCAATGCCCGCGGCTGTCCGGGCTTGTACGATGCGTGCGGCCGTGTCACCACCATGAGCACGGGGAGACCGCAGTTACCACGTGCAATGCCCGCGGCTGTCCGGGCTTGTACGATGCGTGCGGCTGTTGTCACCACCCATTAGCACGGGCCACGTTCAATGCCCGTGGCTGTGCGGATGAACATGGCTATGGCCATGGCCGGGCTTGTTATGGTCCGTGTGGCGATGCTCATGCTCATGCCCGTCATTATGGCCATGCTCGTGTGAATGATCGTGCGAATGTTCATGCGTATGGCTTTGGTGAGTATGGTGGTCATCGCCGTGGCCGTGCGCATGAGTATGGCTATGGTGGTGCGCAGGACTATGGTGATGCTCATGCGAATGCTCATGTCCAGACGCGATGTGAACTTCCTCGTAATGCACCTGATATTTATGGTTAAACGAATCAGCCTTGCCTATCACGACACGCAGTACGTTGGGTTGGTTTGGCAGATCTCGCGTACCCGCGCCATATCCTACCGTTTCTACCACCATCGACGGATAACCTTTCGCAAACTCGTCGACCAGACCGGCAATAATGCCTGCGCCCGTGGGCGTGGTCATCTCCACCGCGTATCTGGATGGCGAGATGGGTAGTCCGCGCATCATTTCCAATGTGGCCGGAGCGGGAACCGGATAAATGCCGTGGTCACACCTGACGGTTCCGGCGCCCAGCACTACCGGAGAAGAGAACACCTTTTCCACGTCCAAGGAATCTAAAGCTAACGCAACCCCGATCACATCCACGATCGAATCGATCGCCCCGACTTCATGAAAATGCACCTTTTCAACAGGCATGTTGTGAATTTTTGCCTCGGCTATGGCTATTTTGTCGAAAATGGCCAAGCTCAGCTTAACAACCCTTGCCTTAAAGCCCGCCTCTTGGATGATTTTCACAATTTCCGAATAATGTCTATGATGTGTGGGCGGCGTGTTTGGATCCACCATAACATCCAGTTTTAAAGCGGAAATTCCATTTTTGTTGGCACGTTTCCACTCGAGAGAGAACGGCTCGATCTTGATTTTATGAAGCTCTTCTTCAATATAATCCCGGTCCGCACCCGCGTCGACCAACGCCGCGAGAGTCATGTCGCCGCTGATTCCTGAGAAACAATCCAAATAGGCGATTTTCATAGCTCAGTCCCTCTTCATGGTAATTTTATGTATTAATGCAGCGTTATAGCCGGCACCAAAGCCGTTATCGATATTCACTACAGATACGCCGGGCGCACAAGAGTTCAGCATCGCGAGCAGTGCGGCCATGCCGTGGAAGCTGGCTCCATAGCCTACGCTTGTGGGCACGGCGAACACAGGTTTTGCTACAAGCCCGCCGACCACGCTGGTCAACGCGCCCTCCATGCCTGCTGCGACCACGATAGCTGTGGCAGCCCGAATCAGTTCCAGCCTGCGGAACAGGCGGTGAATCCCCGCCACGCCTACATCATACACGCGCTCGACACGGCAGCCCATGAATTCGGCCGTTAACGCGGCTTCTTCGGCCACCGGCAGATCGGAAGTTCCGGCGCACACGACAGCGACGTAGTTTCCATCCTTCGGAGGCATGGCTTCGGCGTTTCTATACCATACAAGCACCCTGGCGTCCGGATGGTACACGGCGGCCGGGATGGCTGTTACGAGCTCGGCAGCCTTGTCTTGGCTGACGCGTGTAGCGAGCACCTTGTCGGAATGCAGCATTAGCCTTTGGAAGATGGCGGCAATTTGGTCCGCTGTTTTGCTTTCCCCATAAATGACCTCAGGGAATCCGGTGCGCTGCTCTCTGTCTATATCCAGCTGGGCGAAGCCAAGGTCGTCTATCCGGTTGCCCGGCTCGTTGTTGCGGTTGAGCAGCTGCCCAAGATAATTCTGTGCCTCGGATATATCCAAGTCACCCGATCTGACGAGCTTTAAGACAGATTCTAGATTCATCATAGAAAGCGTTTTCCTCCGGCATAAGTATATGATGGTGCGACACTTTTTAGTCCTACCTAGTTTATCATAAAAGAAAAGGAAAGTGGATTGTTATGCCTTTCGTTGATATAATAGCTTCAAGAGTATGGACAAAGAACCGCAGAAAGCAGGGACAAAACATATGTCTACTCCGATAGAACGCAAGCCGGATTGGCTTAAAATCAAATTGACAACAGGTGAAAAT
This sequence comes from Paenibacillus xerothermodurans, assembly GCF_002220865.2. Classification (GTDB taxonomy): domain Bacteria; phylum Bacillota; class Bacilli; order Paenibacillales; family NBRC-103111; genus Paenibacillus_S; species Paenibacillus_S xerothermodurans. Next base: position 70,833 of record NZ_NHRJ02000003.1, read on the forward strand.
TACAAAGAGTTAAAAAATATGATGCGTGACAAAACGCTGCATACCGTATGCGAAGAAGCCAAATGCCCGAACATCCATGAATGCTGGGCAAACCGTACCGCAACGTTCATGATTCTCGGGGATATATGCACACGGGCTTGCCGCTTCTGCGCGGTAACGTCGGGTCTGCCGACGGAATTGGATCTTCAGGAGCCAGAGCGTGTGGCCGAAGCGTCAGAGCAGATGGGACTTCAGCATGTCGTCGTGACCTCGGTAGCCCGGGATGATCTGGCCGATGGCGGCGCCTCGATTTTTGCCGCGACAGTATTGGCTATACGTCAACGTATGCCGTTTTGCAGCGTGGAAGTGCTGATTCCTGATTTTATGGGCAGCGAGTCTTCACTGCGCACGGTGCTGGATGCGAAGCCGGATATACTGAACCACAATGTGGAAACGGTGGAGCGCTTGTCGGACAAGGTCCGCAGCAAAGCCAAATACCGCCGTTCCCTGGAGCTGCTTGCCCGATCGAAGCAAATCGCTCCTGGCATCCCGACCAAATCAAGCATTATGCTCGGCGTCGGGGAAGAGTGGTCCGAAATCATACAGACCATGGACGACTTGCGCCAGGTGGACTGCAACATCATGACGATCGGACAGTATCTGCAGCCGACAACAAAGCATTTGACAGTCAAAAAATATTATACGCCAGAGCAGTTTGCGCAGCTGAAGGCTGAGGGCATGAAGCGCGGTTTCAGTCACGTCGAATCCGGACCGCTGGTTCGCAGCTCCTATCATGCGCATGAACAGGTGAAATCTTCGCAGCGGGCGTAAAGTTACTCTACTACTTGCGTTATCTGGGAGGGAAACCATGACGTGATCCACATCTCGAACAAAACCTATGAGGTGGTCGCAGACCATAAAAACGGCTGGAAGCCGGATGCATTCAAGGAACGCTACAGCGAGGTGCTTGAGCGCTATGATTATATCGTTGGGGACTGGGGATACAACCAGCTGCGGCTGCGCGGTTTTTTTAAGGAGGATCATCCGAAAGCAACGAAGGAATCCTCAATCGCTACACTGCAGGATTATTTGAATGAGTACTGCAACTTTGGCTGTGCTTACTTCATCCTCGAGAAAATCGCGGTTCGGCCTGAAGCAAGCGCGGAACAGCCGGTGCCAGCCGAAGGTGTCACATTGGATCAGGCTGGGGCGCAGGTACCGCTCGAGCCCGCATATCACATAGAACCGCCAACGCACCTGCCACGGCATCAGCCGCAGGCGCACAGAGCACCGGATCAGCCCGAGCGCAGTGAGCGGCAGGAAAAACCGGAACGTCAAGCACGGCCGGAGCGACCGGAGCGTCACGACCGGCAGGACAGACAGGAACGGCAGTCGGGCCGCTCGCATCAGGCACAGCGCAATCATTCACGGAAACATTATCCAAATCATAATCAACATAGGCAAAACCAGTCGAACGAGCGTAACCAACCGCCATCTAGGCGGCAAAATCAAGGCACGTCGAGTCCAGCGCAGCAGAACCAATCGCAATAGCGCTTTACTGCGGTCACGCAGCCTAGGATGCGAACGCTAAGCCAGCAGCGCAACGCCGAAAGCTGTCGAGCACGCAGGGCACGCCGGGATGGTCACAGCAATAGCTGCAAGTGCAGACTGGCGTCGCTGCCGAGGCGGGAACACAACATACCACTGCCCGGCGCTGAGATACGCGGCAAATTGGAACTACGTGCGGTTCGTTGGCCACAACATGCCCCCAGACCGCTCGAACGGTGAGCCTGCCGGGATGGCACATAAGCGCAAAAAAAAGCCCTGACCTATTGCCGACGGTCAGGGCTTCTTCTCCATAATCGGCTCGTAGCCGATGAATGCTTCACGCACGCGGCTCCAAAACGGGAATGGGCGGAAACGGGCGAATTTCACCTTTTTGCCGGCTGCCACCATACCTCGGATGGAGACGATATCGTTGCGTTGCACGTACACATGATCCAAAGAGAGCAAAATATTCTGATTGGCTCGCGGATAAATATCACAATGATGGTGTCGTGGCAGAATGACCGGCGAGCCCAGCGTGCGAAATACACGATTGTTGATGGACGCGATCTCGGTTATCTGTATGGCGTCCAACGATGGATGGACGATCGCGCCGCCCAAGCTTTTATTGTAAGCTGTGCTGCCCGCCGGCGTCGAAATACATATGCCGTCCCCCCGGAATGTCTCCAGCAATTCATCATTGATATGAAGCTGTGCCATCAGAGTCGCGTCGACCCCTTTTAACGTAAATTCATTCAGCGCCAGCTGTGTCTCAATGCCTTGTGGAGTCGTAATCTGGATTTCTACCAAGGGATATTTAACGACGCGCAGATCGTTATTTCGGGCGCTGTCTCCCATTAAGTCAGCCAGCGTCTCGACTTCATCGGGCTTCCAATCAGCAAAAAAGCCAAGCCGCCCGGTGTGGATACCGACAAAGGCTGTGCTTTCCAACTGCTCTTTATATCGATGAAAGGCATGCAATAAAGTTCCGTCTCCGCCGATGGATAGCACAATGTCCGGCTGTTCCTCCTCATGGATCAGCCCATGCTGCTGAACCAAACGGTGGAAGGTATGCATTAACTGTATGGAGATCTCATCACCGCGGTGTATAACGTTATATTTCAAAGGTTTTCCTCCTAACAGTGCGCCTGCACGGGCGGGTTGTACAACACAATCCCATCTTCACCGCGTCTAGCCGATAGAACGCGTACAGTATCCGTCTATTGTATGAGTCAAGCTTTCAGGGACATTGCGGAATTCCACTGCGACCCGGTAGACCCCGGTGTCTAATTGCGACACACGCACAACCTCAGCGTGCACCATAAATGTATGCGGATGACCCGGCAAAACAAAGCTTAGCTCCAGATACAGCGGATAAAAAATGCGGCTTAGTGTGGTAAACGACAGACCTCCGGCCGAAATATCTTTTATCTCTCCGGAAAACGTAATGCCTTCACCAGCCGCTGCACTGCCTACGCCGGAGATTCGGCAGGAGAGCGGTGCCGGCGAAGGCAGTTGAATCCGGTTGAATCTGCGATTTTGGAACATCTTCAGCTGCTGCGGCGGAGCAAGTGTCAGCCAGCAGACGTTATCTTCGATCTCCGTATGAAGCAGGTCGACAAATCCATAGTATAAAAAGCCGCGTTCCCGGAATGACACTTCGATAAAGCAAACATGCTGCAAGCCCTCAAAAGGAGAAGCGGCGGGAAATTCCAGCGAAACCACCATCTGATTTTCGTCAACGGTTTGCAGGACGAAATTGTCTTCATAACAAAATGGAAGGCCGCCTTTGGTTTCCCCCACTATAATAAGACTGCAATTCATCCGGGGAACCACCATATCCATAGCTAACGCTTGGGTCCAATTCATATAATCACCATACTGGTTTGATAGTAAACATCGAGCCTGCGATGATAACTCAATAATAATCAAAAAAATGCAATATTACAATGTTTGCACGACTTCATAAGGAAATCGCCTCCGGCGGCCAATTTCGGTTCGAGCGGAGGGCGATCAGGTTTAACTCTTCACAAACGGTCTGATTGTGCGATGAATCACGCACAGCAGTATTAACAGCAGTATGCTACCGGTAAACACTACGCCGGACCATGGCACCAAATGAGTCCAGACACCTGTGACAGGCGCGGTCATATCCAACATGGGGACATAGGCCGCCAACGTGCTGCGCGATGCTTGCATGGGCTCCCAGAGGATGTACACCGCTGCGGCAGCCAGAAAAGCATGCAGCAGACGGGCCGCGAGGAAAGGCAGGTACCGCAGATTGGTATGATGCAGCAGGCTCACTATCTGTGCGTGCACGGATAAACCGGCCCAAGAAAGTACGAACGCTGCGATCGCCGTTTTGTGCACGAGGTCGATCTGTGCGCCGGCGCTGCCGGCCGATTTGGCGCCCAATGTAACCTCGAAGAAGCCGTTCACAACGGCCTGGGAAAGCGGGATAGGCACATTGAATAACTGAAGCACAGAGTTTACCCCCTGATAAAATACCGTCATAATATGGGCAGAAGTCATTACTTCCATAATCACGGAGAAAAACACCACCAGCCCGCCCACGACAAAAATCAATTGCAGACCGGACTTGACCGCCTGCGGTATGATCTCCCCGAGCGTACGTCCGTCGGCCATTCTTGCCTTATGCATTGCTTCGAACGCCCGGGCCCAGATGTTGCCCGTCTGCTGTTCAGATGGGTCCGGCAGTAGAACCGCGCTGCGGCTCGCTCGCAAGCCATGAAACCGCATGAGTAAACCAAGCAGAACCGCGCTGCCATAGTGGGCCGCCGCCAAAATTCCAGCCAGTCCCGGGTCGTGAAAAAAGCCCACAGATACCGCCCCAATGAGAAAGATAGGGTCGGACGACGTGGTGAACGATATGAGCCGTTCACCTTCTTCGCGGTTAATAAGCCTCTGCTCCCAGAGTTGGGCGGTGAGGCGGGCGCCCACGGGATAGCCGGCCGCGAATCCCATTGCCATCACAAACCCGCCGATGCCGGGAATGCGGAAGACCGGCCGCATCATCGGATCCAGCAGGGTACCAAAGAAGTGGACAATGCCTACGCAGAGCATCATCTCCGAAATAACAAAAAATGGAAATAAGGCCGGGAAAAGCACGTCCCACCATATGGACAATCCTTTGAGCGATGCCCGGATTGCGTCATGCGGAAACAGGAGCATCAAGCCCATCAGGCCGAGCGAGAAAAGAGCGATAAAATGCAGCAGCGAAAACCGTTTTAACAGCATGGGCAGCCTCCCGTAAAATGCAGCATCAATCAGCTGGCTTGCCAGCGGACATACACATATACCAGATAGTGCTCGTCTGTTTACATATATGTTTCAGCTGGAACAGACATGCTTCAATTCGCCGGCTCTTACGGTAAGAAAATTAATACAGACCGCCTCGAAATAGCTGAAATTGCATAGGATGTATGGTACAATTGGACCAATATGAGACTAGGAGTTGATCCTTATGATGGGTATAATCACTGGCATTCTCGTATGTGCTTTTGTATTTGTCATCAGGGAAACGTTAATGGCCTCCAGCGAGGAAGATTTGGAGAGCTGACATGGGTTTTATCAAGTTGATTTTCTCAGGTTACGGATGCTAAGCGCGCATTAGCGTCCTTTTTTGCATAAACGAAGAAATCCATACAGAACAGGTGATGACAAATTATGTCCGAGCAGAGCAGTCCAAGGGAAGAAAACACACTGTTTGACGCGATAGGCGGTGAGGCTGTGATTCGCCGCATCGTAGCGGCTTTTTACCCGAAGGTACAGGCAGACCCGCTGATTGGGCCGCTTTTCCCGGAAAACATTGATCCGGTTATGGAAAAGCAGGCTTTGTTTTTGACGCAATTTTTCGGGGGGCCGCCACTGTATTCAGCGAAGTACGGCCATCCCATGATGCGTGCCAGACATCTGCCGTTTGAAATAACACCGGAGCGTGCACAGGCTTGGCTCGGCTGTATGGAGCGGGCGCTGGAGGAAGTTGGCGTAGAACCTGAACTGAAAAAGTTCATGTTGGAACGTCTTCAAGGTCCGGCTCATCATTTTATCAATAAAAGTAAATAAAAAGTGATATACATGTTCAACTGCAGAGAGGAAGTGGCTGTTTGCTCGCGCCGCTTTTCAAGTGAAGGCAGAATGCAAATAATTGTAAAACGAACATCCAAACATCCAGGGACGTCGATGCTGCACGGCTCATGTATTTAATAGGCGAGCTGAACAGACATTTGAAAAAGTATAAAGGCGCGGTCTATGGTTTGGGCGCGTGATTAACGAGCAGCGCCAGCATGGACGACGCCAGGATCCGTGCTGCGCGTGAGCAGTGCTCGGCCCTACGTGATCATATGCTGGCGGACAACATGGAGCTGCCTGAGGAAATGCTCGGAGAAAGCGGGTAAGGCGGACGAAAACCTAGCTGATAAAAAAACGCTTGGCGTCACACCCAGTTTAAATAAGGGTCGGCGACAAGCGTTTTTTGCTGTGGCATGCGGGCCCGCGCGGACGACAGAGGCGCATGCGGGGCCTCCGGTGTAATGTGTGGGGCCTGTGTGGGGCCTCATGTAAGCCGCGGACGGCAGAGGCTCAATGCCCGCAGACGCCGGCTAGGTGCACGCTGCAGCAAATCTGTGGCGGCGGATCATTGCCGCTGCCGCAAAGGTTCATTTGCGAGCAGATAGTCGGTGTCGACGTCCACCAATGTAGTTTTATTGTGGCAGCAAGGAAAGACGAGCAGCTTTTTCACGCCGCGGGCAATTTCGGGCAAGTCCTTTCGTTTCAGCGGTAAAAGGACGTTGTCTGTATGGCAAAACGGACATTCCGGTACATACACATCCTGTTGAATTAAGTCGTAGGGGCACGTGTTTTCAAAAGGAATCATGGTCAAGACTCCCGTTTCGCCGAGTCCGGGGTGTTCTGACCGGGTGAGTTGGCGCTGTTTTTGCTCAGTTCGGCAAGCTTTTGCAGTAATATGTGTTGTGGCATATGCATCAGATGTTCCAATGGGACATTTAATTGTTTAGCGAGCTTTTGAGCTGTTTCAGGCGAAATTTGCAATGGTTTCATTCGTACTCACTCCTGTCCGCACAAGTTATAGTCAACATTTAAACATAGCGTCAGCAACATTTCAACAGACTCGGTGCCGGTCATTTTGGGCAATGTTGTAAAGTATGGTTTAATGAGAGTGTATCTAATTTCCCTGAAAGGGTGCGATGCTGAATGAAAACACCATTGACTCAGACGTGGAATTTATCAACTTTTTTTGAGGGTGGAAGCGCCTCGGATGAGTTTCGAACGTTTTTGCAGCAGACCGGTTCGGACATAAAAGAATTTAGACGGATTGTTGACGAGTTGTCTTCTGCGAACATTACGCACGCCGATGAGCTTATGCAGTCGGTGGAGCTGCTTCAATCCATCGCCAAAAAGCTGAGGGAAGCAGACTCGTTTGTGTCATGTCTTGCGGCTGAAAATCAGACTGACAAACATGCAATTTTTCTCGCCGGCCGGGTCAAAGAGCTCGCGGCGGCATACGCCTCGGCTCAGACTACATTTGATCAGCTGCTCACGCAGATTGACGATGCAACATGGAGATCGATGCTGAACAGTCCTCAGCTGGATGAAATAGCGTTTCCGCTGCAGGAGCGCCGTGAGCTCGCGGCGGAGAAGCTGCCCCCGGAGCAGGAGACGCTGGCCCATGAGCTGGCCATCGACGGTTACCACGGCTGGGGGGAAGCTTACAACACCACAGTGAGCAAATTCCGGGTTAAGTTCGAAGAGGACGGCAGGACGTTAGAGCTGTCGGCGGGCCAGGCGGCGAATAAGATGCACCATCCCAACCGGGCTGTGCGGCAGCAGCTGTTTAAGCTGTGGGAGAAGGAGTGGTCGGAGCATGCCGATTACTGTGCCGATGCGTTAAACCACCTGGCAGGCTTCAGGCTGAGGCTGTATGAGCGGCGTGGGTGGAAAGATACACTTAAGGAGCCGCTTGCGATCAACCGCATGTCCAAGGAGACGTTGGACACCATGTGGGACGTGATTGACCGTGGGAAGGACATTTTCGTGCAGTATTTGCAGCGCAAGGCGAAGCTGCTCGGATTAGAACGGTTGAGCTGGTATGACGTGGAGGCTCCCGTAGGGCAGGGCAGCCAGCATTTTAGTTACGATGAAGGCGCGAAGTTGATCGTGGAGCAATTCCGGGAATTTAGTCCGAACATGGCCGACTTTGCTGAGCACGCGTTTGAGTCCCGTTGGATTGAGGCAGAGGACCGGCCGGGCAAAAGGCCCGGCGGTTTTTGTACTTCTTTTCCGATCGCGGAGGAGACTCGCATTTTCATGACTTACGCGGGCACAGCCTCCAATGTTGCGACTCTCGCCCATGAGTTGGGGCACGGCTACCATCAACATGTGATGAATGATCTGCCCGCATTGGCACAGGAATATGCGATGAATGTCGCGGAAACGGCGTCCACGTTTGCTGAGATGGTGGTGTCAGACGCGGCGATCAAGAGTGCCTCCAGTGAGGAGGAGCGGCTCACGCTGCTTGAGGATAGGATTCAGCGGTCGGTTGCGTTTTACATGAACATTCATGCCCGGTTTTTGTTCGAGACCCGGTTTTATGAGGAACGCGGCAAAGGGCTGGTCAGCGTAGACAAGCTCAACGAAATGATGGAGCAAGCGCAGCGCGAGGCGTTCCGCGATTCCTTAGCTGAGTATCACCCGCATTTCTGGGCGTCAAAGCTGCATTTCTACATAACGGACGTACCGTTTTACAACTTTCCTTACACGTTTGGATATATGTTCAGCTCCGGCATCTACGCTGAGGCAGTGCGCCAAGGGGGCGAATTTGAGGATAAATATGTGGCTCTTTTGCGAGATACCGGCCGAATGACGGTTGAGCAGCTGGCCGAGAAGCATCTTGGGGTAAATCTGCGCAAACCGGACTTCTGGCAGCGCGCCCTGGATTTAACTGCGGAGGATGTTCGGGAATTTCTGCAGGCTACCCAATAGCGGAAAAGGCCCTTGGCCGATGCTCGGCTGCTGTACGGTTGGACTTGCGCCCACCAACCTACATAGAAAAATGCACTGCGTGGGGGGGCCGGCATGGCCCCTCCGTTTTTTTTGCAATGTCACCTTAACATCAACGACAGCTCTCTTCGAATTAGTCGACCTGACAACCATGTGAGGGGAAAGTGCCATTATAAATGCCCATCCGGGGGTCCATAGAACTAATTAATTTTATCCCAAAATTAGATTCGTGTAATGGTTTCGTATCTGTGGGAGAAAGGCGGACGGGCAGCACGCTGATATGAGGAACAGGGCGGACTATCCCTACAAAAAAGGCACTTCTACGCAACAAGGAGGGTAAAAACATGTCTGCTATTGTAACAAAATGTAGAAAAATCAGAATTATTCTAAAAATTGTAAATACATGTTGATTCTTGCATATTAAGTAAATATAATAGGACTACAGCCCTATAGGCTGTGAACAAATATTATGTGCCACGAGAGAGGAGGGAAATAATGATTTTAGACCACGTGCCGTTGGCAAGACAACTGGATATTGTGTTCCGGGAGATCAAAGAAGAGCTGGCACAACTGACATCAGGAACGGTATTCGTACAAATTCGCAACAATGTGGTAGGCAAGTTCGGAGTAAGAGCGTTTCCGCTCGAGAGCAAAGGGAACGAAATGCAGAAGATGGACTCAGGATTATCCGAGACACAGCTCCAAAGCTTTTACAGAACGGCTGTCGAATCGCTCAAGCTGAAGCGGTGGACCCATGGCGAAATCTTATTTGAGTTCGCGATGCGCAAGAACACGCTGTGTACGAGCGTCGCCTTCGAATCGAATTATAACATGGCGAGCCTGTTGGGAGAGAACGAACAGAAACAGAGAAGACTTTAAGAGCAATTAGCACTCATTTTAGTTCATGCCTGCAATACTTCATATTTTATCGGTCGTGGTCCCCGCCAGCTGCTGCAGCAGGCGGGGATTTCGGTTCAGCCCCCTCGCCCTTATCCTCCTTTACTTATGCATGAGTTCCAAAGTGACGTCCAATTCCAATGAGGTGCCGGGTTCAATGGTTCGAAATCCGGTCACGTCAGCCGGTGCACTGATATTGGGTGCATTGGTTACCCAAGTGTAGGGTTCCAGGCATATGAAATCATGTACATCACCCTTGGTGTATACCACCCACTGTTTGAATAAATTTGAGCCCTCGTAACGGATCTCCACATCCTTGCTTGCCAAAACCGCGGAACATGGGTTGCCGCCAATCTGAAACACTGTATCCATGTTGTGTCCCTTGAGTGTGTCGCCGTGTGGCAGCTTGTCATACTGGCCGAGCGGGGTAATGTGACCTAACGGCACGTTGGCATCATCCAGCTCCCAGATGCCGTCGACCGGCAGCGTTAGCTGCCAATTGTCCGGCTTACCGTCAAGCTGGAACCAGGTGTGCAGACCGTATCCGAACGGCGCACTATTGTGCCCATGGTTCGTTGCCAGCAAGCTGTGGGTTAATTTCGAGCCGTCCAGCACATAGGTCACCGTTAAAGTTAGCTGGTGCGGGTACTGCCGCTGCACCTCCGGATCTTTCCCCAATTCCAGGACAGACGTGATGAACAACTGTCCATCCTCCCGTTCGCCGGCTTCTGTCACCGTCCACGGCTGGTCTTTGACAAGCCCATGGATATGGTTGCCCGTCGCCGGTTGATTCACGTCAAATTGATACGTCCGCCCTTCGAATTCGAAGCGTCCGTCGCGAATACGGTTGGGCGGCATCAGGATGGGGGTGCCGTATTGCACATGTTCTTTTCCTAACGTGGCGGGACTGCCCGGGCAGCGCAGCGTTTCCCGCTGCAGCTTTTTGTCCCACACGCTGTACACGTTATTTCCGATTGCGGGACAGATGGAAACAGTGAGGTGGTCGTTTTCCAATACATAAGCCGGAGTTCCCTGCCAGTCGATTTGTTTTAACATGAGATCAGGCTCCTTTGTGTATCGTTTTTCCGCGTGTAGGTTGCGCTTACATTGTACCAGAATAAGGTTAGACTACCATGCAAAATGCCATTCCGGGTGATTGGCTGCGGGTCACGTACCGAACTTGGGATTAGGGTAAACATATTGGGTTTTAGCAGGCTCGGCTGTGGCGATTTTTTCTGCCTGCAGCATGAGGATGTCCATTTCGTTGAATTTGGTTTTGCGGATCGTCCCGGTCACGGTCACCCATTCGTCTGCATTGAAATTTTGCGCTCTGTCATACGCCACCAGCAGTCCGATAGGCGCTGCATCGGCGGAGCAGCATTGTATCGAGAAGCGGCCAAGCACGAACTGGTTATCTTTCATATCCTCCGGGCGATAGACGAAGCCTGTCAGTTCCAGCTTTTTGCCCGTGAATTGATCCTGATACAAATCAAGTGTCGTCAATGTTTCAATATACATTTCATCTTTTACACGAACGATATCAGACTGGTACAGCTGCTTTGCATATTTCGCATAGTGTTCTGTAAATTTATCCGATGGAAATAATGCATCCAACTCAGCTGCGGACGCCACTGTCTCGCTCTGATTTGTTTGTCCGGACTGGCCGGATGAGCTGTTCGGGTCCGGGGAGGGCGCGGAGGCGGCGGGCGCCGGCTTCACGGGCGGCGACTGCGCTGTCGTGCCTTCCTTTTTCACTAAGCCTGCACTGCTCAAGTTCATGCCCTTTTTATCGGCCACACTGCTTCCTAGCGAGGTCTCGGGGAGCGCGAAGCCAAGAACCAGCGGAAAGCAGAACAACCCGTAGATGGCTCCGTTCTTCCACAGTGAGCTTGAAGGGGCATGATCATGCCCACAGTCACACGCCTCGGAAGAGCCAGAAAAAGCACGGAACCCCCGATAGACTTGATATACGGCGATAAGGTAAAATCCAAACGCGGACCACTTCACATAATCCGTCATACGAGGGGCAATATAATACACAATGTTATCCGTCTTCACGAGGTAGACGATATACATAGCGAAGCTGAACAGGATGGCTGCTTTGATACAATGGTGCAAGCTGGCCAGACGCGAATTCATAATAAGACGCTCCTTTCCCGAGTAAAGGTGACTGCCACAGCCATGGGTGAAACAGTATTGAGCAAAGAGAGTCCGGCTGCATATGCGGCAGTGTTGCTTGGCAACAGACTCCCGGCCTATATACGAGCAGCACTGTGCTACAGCGCTAGCCGTGGGAGGTAAGGTTATAAATCAGACGAAGGATAACTGCTCAAACAACAAAGAGCAGGTGAACACCACCACCGCTATCAGGACACAGAGTGTTATTACGAGCCGGGTGCGAAACGCCGACAGCATCATCAGCACGCTTTTGATATCCAACATCGGACCGAATACGAGGAACGTCAGCAGTGAGCCGGCAGCAAACGTTGTGCCGAATGAAGCCGCCACGAATGCATCTGATGTGGAGCACAGCGACAATATGAACGCAAATGCCATCATAAACAGATGTGACGCAACCTCGCCTTGGGCGATAGAGACGAGATCTTCCCGTGAAATGAGCGTTTGGATCACAGCTGTAATCAGCGCGCCGAGCATAAGATATTTGCCCATGTCAAAAAATTCGTCCGATGCATGACTGAGGACTCCAGACAGCCTCCCCGCTAAACCGCTGCGGCTGGAGTGGTCGTGACCGTGGTGGTCGCGCTCGTGGTGGTCGTGGCCGTGGTGATCGTGACTGCTGCGGTCGTGCCCGCGCTGGTAGTGGCCGTGGTGGTCGTGACCGCGGTGCTCGTGACTGCGATGCTCGCGCGTGTTGAGCACGCGATGATGATGGCCCTGCTCGTTCACATGAGTACGGCCGTGGAGCTTCTCATCGAGGTAACTGGCCTGCTCGAACGGCTGACGCTCATCATGCCAGTGCGGAGCCGTATGATGTATGTGACTGTGAGAGCCGATTGCATGCGCATGAAAGGTGTATGTATGCGAGGACGAGCGCGCCTCACGCAGCGGATTGATTTTTACAAAGCGGTAGACGATCAGCCCGATGATCAGCGAGACTAGAAACGCGAGTCCCATGCGTGAATACGCGATCTCAGGCCGGGAGGGAAAAGCCATGAAGGTTGATACGTACACCACCGGATTAATGATCGGACCGGCCAAAATCAACACCGCCGCGACGTGAACGGGCATGCCTTTTAACATCAATCGGCGAATCACTGGGATCATCCCGCACTCGCATAACGGAAAAATGAGTCCAACAGAACAAGCAAACAAAATGCCAAGCACGGGATTTTTGGGCACAAGCCTGCGGATGGTTTGCTCAGAGACAAAGATTTGCAGCACGGCGGAAACCAGCACCCCAAGCAGTATAAAAGGAAATGCTTCCAGGATAATGCTCAGAAAAAGTGTTTTGAAGCTTTGCACGTCGGGACTGTTGAAAAAGCTGAGATCCGGAGGCTGTTTTTGCGTAAAAATCATAAATAACAACACCAGGCAAATTACGGCAAGCAGGTTTGTACTGACGCGTTCAACGGTTTGTCGCAAAGCTCATTTCTCCCTTTCTACATCGTAATTATTATTAATGTCTATGTCGTATGGCCGATATGTAGGACATGCGCAGGCAGATATAGGACATTGCGAGCGGAGAAACATGCGGATCCGCGTGCCCGCAAGAAATCCGCCATATCGCCCACGGGAACAGCTGTTTGACAGAACATCAACCATTGTTTATGATGAAACAAAGGTTTTTCCAAAGCCAATGCAGTGCAAATAACACAACAAGCGATGATAGGAACAAGTAGACGACTTCGATTCTTTCAGAGAGCCGGTGGCCGCTGTGAACCGGTAGATAGTCGGCGTTGAATGGGTCCTGGAGCTGACAGTTGAACGATGCGGGCACACCTCGGCTGTACGGCCGTGCAGGCAGGCTCGGTCTAAGGCTGTTTCCGGCACTCCTCCGTTACGGGAGCAATGAGGTTTTTCACCGGACGTTACACGGTGGATTACGAATTAGGGTGGCACCACGGTCCTTCGTCCCTTGCGAAGGGCTTTTTTGCGTTGTAACAATGTAGCTTGCGGGCGTAGCGAACAATGAGTATTAAGCCAGCTAGCGCACAAACCAATAGGAGGGAAACACAACGATGAAAAGAGTATTGTCGGGCATGCAGCCCAGCGGACAGTTGACGCTGGGAAATTATATCGGAGCGTTAAAGAACTTCACTGCACTGCAGCATACACACGATTGTTACTTCATGGTCGTCGACCTGCACGCGGTCACCGTACCCCAGGAGCCCAAGGCTCTAAAGGAGCAGACTGAAGCGGTCGCAGCGCTATATATAGCTGCTGGCATTGATCCGGCCAAATCTACCGTGTTCCTGCAATCGCATGTTCACCAGCATGCTGAGCTCGGATGGTTGCTGACAACGCTGACCTACATGGGCGAGTTGGAGCGGATGACGCAATTCAAGGATAAATCCGCAGGCAAAGAGTCGGTGGGCGCCGGTCTATTTACGTATCCTTCCCTGATGGCTGCGGACATATTATTGTATAACGCCGACCTGGTACCGGTGGGAGACGACCAGAAGCAGCATTTGGAGCTGACCCGAGATCTCGCTCAGCGGTTCAATCAGCGCTTCGGAGACACCTTTACCATTCCCGAGCCTTACATTCCGAAGCTGGGTGCGCGGATTATGTCTTTGGACGACGCCTCTAAGAAAATGAGCAAAAGCAACCCCAATCAGGGCAGCTTCATCGCCCTGCTTGATCCGCCGGATGTAATTCGTAAGAAGATCAGCCGTGCTGTTACCGACTCCGGCCGTGAAGTCAAATTCGACCCGCAAAACAAACCCGAAGTGAGCAACTTAATTAGCATTTACGCTCAATGTGCTAATAAGTCAATCGCAGAAGTTGAGGCGCTGTACGAGGGACAGGGATATGGCCCATTTAAAAAGGACCTGGCAGAGCAAGTTGTCGCCCTGCTGCAGCCGCTGCAAGAGCGATACCGCGATATACGCGCCTCCGGAGAGCTGCACAACATCCTGCGTGAAGGGGCGCAGCGTGCGTCGGAGCAGGCGGAGCTCATGCTTCGCCGAACGAAAGAGAAAATGGGATTTTTGGTACTCTGAAATAAACCAAAAATAAGAGTCTGTCGGCAGTCCGCCACCGGTTCGGTAGGCTCGGTCACCGCACAGACTCTTATGTTGTTCTGGAGAAGCTCAGCGTTCGCTCCGTTTTCGCAGCTTGGCTTTGATGATAAATCCGAAACCGATAAACGTGACAGACAGTACCGCGAACAGCAGCACAAGCCACACGCTGCCCAGAGCGATGGCATAGCTAACGCCAGCCAGCAGCAGGGTGCCGAGCACGGCAAACAAGAGGGCTAGTCCTTTGTTCATCCAGGTGTTTCCGCCTTTCTGATATGATAGTTTGACAACCAAAACATCTGCACTTGTGCGTATACTTTTTGCTCCGCACCACATAATAAGTTTGCAAGCTTGCAAATACATCACAGATCTTCATTCAAAAATGAAAGGAGCTCACCACTATGGGAGGACAAGGTGGCGGCGGCGGCGGAGGCGGCGGCGGCGGCGGTAACAACATTCTGGTTGTACCCCAAGCCAGCCAAGCGCTGAACCAATTGAAGTACGAGGTTGCACAAGAACTAGGAATTGCAATGCCTCCAGACGGCTATTATGGTTACATGGCAACTCGCGATACAGGAGCGATCGGTGGACACATGGTTCGCCGTATGGTCCAAATGGCTGAGATGCAGCTTGCTAGCTCGCAGCAGGCTCAAATGGCACAAATGGGGCAAATGCGCTAGCCGATGTAATGGGTTCATTATAGAAAGCTCAAGGGCCCGCCCTTGGGCTTTTCACTCAGAATAACATATGTTTAGCGTGAAGTCATAAAGAAAGGGCTGCTTCAGCAGCCCGTGCAATCTAAGTTACGCCTCACGATTTAACTGTCGGCTCCGTTCACCGCACATGTCCGCGCAGCTGGCCACCGTATTGAATGCGCTGCCTTTGTTATTACGTATTGGCCCGAAGTTTTTTGCCAAGCCTCGTTTCACTCACCCAGCCAACGTATGAATCTATCGGCTGAAGTTCCTGGTCGAGCAATACAACAGCCACAAAGGGGTATTGCTTGCGATGGCGATAGCGCACGTCCGCCCAACGAACCTCGTATCCCCACTCATGACTGCGCAATTCGGCGCACGCGAACGAACTGAAATACAAGAACGCTGCGACGTTTTTGTGCAGTTTCGAAGCCTCAACCGCCGGATGCACCGCGCAGGCCACTTCGTCCACCCACTGTATCCGCCTGTTACGGTATTCTCCCAGGATAAAATGGCCGTCCGAGCGCCGTTTAACAATTTGCCAGGCTTGCAGGTTGAATGTCGGAATCAAGAAGTAACGGTCGCCGTCCGCGTATTGCGGGTCCTGCTGATACAAGCGAGATTCCAATCGGTAATGGTGCCATGACCTCCAAACATAATAGACCGCCAAAAATGCGTACAGCAACGGGAATATAATTTGAGGCCGTGCAAGATGGACAGACCACGTGAAAATCGCTACGATATGGGAAAGAAAGATGACGGGATCGAAAATGTGAATGATATTCCACGACACCCATTTGTGTGAAAACGGCCTGAGGGCCTGGGTCCCGTATGTATTAAACAGATCGGTAAACACATGGAACGCCACGGCGACAAATACCCATAACGCGATATGTCCGACGGGCAGCCCTTGAAACACCAGCATGAGCGCCAAAGTAATAAGTCCCGTCCAAATTACGACAGCGGGCAGTGAATGAGACAGCCCACGATGGTTTTTGATATACGATGCGTTGCTTTTAAACCGAAGCAGGGTGTCAAAGTCGGGTGCCTGCGATCCAACGACGGTGCCCACAAGCACGGCTGTCGCCACTGCGGGGTTCGATGCGACGATGGGATCGATGTAGGCCAAACCGGCCAAGCCGAAGCCAATGACTAGATGCGTACCGCTGTCCATGGATTGTCACTCCTAACTGGTAGCTGCTCTTTATTTTATCATTTTACGATTGAAAATAAAGTGAAGGAAGTGAAAAAATTGCCTATCGTGTTTGTTGAATATCAAATATTACCCCAACACACACCAGCTTATTCAGAGTGGCTGGCAGAGGTGCGGGCGAAGCATGCTGAGTTGGAGGTGTACGAAGGAGCCGATCAGCCGGGGCTGTTCGTGGAAATATGGCATGGGCTTTCGCGGGACGAGTATGACCGGCTGAAACAAGAGAGACTTACCGAAGCAGCCGGTTCGGCGGGGCTTGGATTGCCCAGCGCAAGTTTTAGCTGGCGGGAACTGCACCAGTGGGTATCGGGCGGTGCCCAAAAGATTCATATTTGGTATTTCGAAAAAGTAAAATAGTCCATAATTTGAGATAAGTAAATCCATGGCATGTTGAATTTAATCGCGGTAATCTTAAGTAGCTTTGGCAGTGTGATGGACGGAAACAACAAAAAATAGCTTTGTTCAACCAGAAAGCATGGGGGGATCGGATGGAGACAAGCAATATTTTTTGGAACCATGTGAAGCGGAACCGGTGGGCATATCTGATGGGGTTTGCATTATTGTCCATATCCAGCCTTCTTCAGCTGCTTATACCGTGGTTATTAGGGCAATTCACCGACAAACTACAAAGCTCGAATTTAGCATACGGCGAGACGGTTTCTTTTGCTCTGTGGATGACTGCGGCAGGTTTTGGAATCGCTTTTTTTCGGTCGACGAGCCGCATTTATTTGTTTCGCTTGGCCCGGACACTGGAAATGCGGGTAAGAGGGGAGCTGTTTCGGCACTGGGAGAAGCTTTCCGCGCAGTACTTCAACAATCAACGGATAGGCGATTTAATGTCGCACGCGATAAGCGACGTCAACGTGATTCGGGAAGTAACCATGCAGGGCTATTTTAACATCATGGAGGCAGTGCTGCTCATCGTCATATCGGTGATCGCGATGGTCACGTCGGTCAATCCGCTGCTCACGCTGCTCACGATGCTGCCTTTGCCGCTGCTGAGCATTTTGGCGTACCGTTTTAACAAACGGATTCAGCAGCAATCTGCGGATGTGCAGGCCGCCGTATCGGATTTAACAAGCCGGGTGCAGGAGTTTACCGCAGGCATTCGAGTGGTGAAGGCGTTCGTTCAGGAGCAGGAGGAGCGCGGCCTGTTTGCCCGGGATAATCAGCATGCTGTCGATATGAACAGAAGATACGTGCGGTCCAACTCTTTGTTCACCTCGCTGAGCGCCGGCATTATTGGGTTCAGCTTCATGATGTCTGTTGTGCTTGGCGGTATTATGGTATTGCAAAACGTGATCACGCTCGGCGAGTTCGTCGCTTTTAACACTTATTTGTCCCTGCTCATGGGACCGATTGAAAATTTGGGCAAGGTCGTTAACCTGCTGCAGCGGGGAACGGCGTCGGAAAACAGGTTGTTACAGATTTTCCGGACACAGCCGGAAGTAGTGGATGATATCGCGGCCGATCAGGCGATAAATCACATCGACGGGGAGATCGAAATACGCAACCTGACGTTTGCTTATCCTGAAGCGGATCGCCCGACATTAAAGGATATTTCCTTAAAAGTCGCGAAGGGCAGCAGCCTGGCGATAGTGGGCCGGGTCGGCAGCGGGAAAAGCACGCTGGTGCACCTGTTGGTGCGGTTGTATAACCCGCCGCGAGGCACTGTGTTCATTGACGGGCACGATATTCATGAAGTTCCGTTGCGTACACTGCGCGGTCAAATCGGCATCGTACCGCAGGATCAATTCTTATTCTCTTCCACCATTAGAGATAATATCGGATTTGATCCGCATCCTTATACAGATGAACAGGTGATTGAAGCTTCCAAAGTGGCGCAGGTATATGAAAATATCGTTGAATTTCCCGATCAATTCGATACCGCGCTCGGCGAGAGAGGAATTTCATTGTCTGGCGGGCAGCGCCAGCGTGTCAGTATCGCGAGAGCCATTATCAAGCGGCCGTCGATCCTGATTTTCGATGACAGCTTGTCGGCTGTCGATACGATCACGGAAGATCTGATATTGGAAGGCTTGAAGTCGGTTATGAACAAGCGAACCACAATTATTATCGGCCATCGGATTTCCTCCGTGCAGGCTGCGGATCAAATTTTGGTGATGGATGAAGGACAGATCGTCGAGCGAGGAACGCACGAGCAGCTGCTGCGCCGCAACGGACTATACGCCGACATGTACCATAAGCAGCTGCTGGATCAGGAAGCGGAGCGGCAGGACGGACGAGATGAAGAGCAGCTGGGTCGCGCGAAGCTGCTGCAGGGGGGAGCGGGAGCATGAATATCCACTCAGAGCAGGACATCAAGAAATTTAAGGACTCTCAGCTGTTAACCCGCCTGCTTGCGTACGCACTGCCCTATTGGAAAATGGTGCTGCTGTGCATTGTGCTGGCGTTTGTTATCGTTGTCGCGGATTTGGCGCGGCCTTACTTAATTAAGGTGGCGATTGACGGTCACATCAACGGTTTGCATAAACCCATGCTTGCTGCAGACGGCAGCCAGGCAGCGCAGCTCGAGGCGTACGGTCCTGTCACACTTATGGAAAGCCGGGCATACGTGCGACTAGAAGCGAAGGACGCAAACGTGGCCGCATTGCCTTCAGGCATGGAACGGCGGCAGATTGTGCTCATCGATGGACGGCATTACATGATCTCCGGCTGGCTGCCGTCCCAGCAATCCGTGCCGGCGCTTGCAACGGAAGCTGGAGCCGCCCGCGTTGTGGCGGACGGGGAGACCTTCGCGGCGGTGCCGCTTGAGGATGGCGCCGTGCAGTTGTTTCGGGAGCAGGATTACCAAGGGTTCATCCCACTGGGTATCTTGTTTTTGTTGACAGTGGCCACGGCGTCGATACTGAGCTATTTGCAAAGCAATTTGCTGCAGTACACGGGCCAAACGATCATATATAACATAAGAGATCAGCTGTTTACCCATCTTAGCCGAATGTCGATGTCGTATTTCGACCGCAACCCGGTAGGACGACTGGTGGTGCGCGTGACACAGGATACGGAGGCTCTCAATCAGCTGTACTCTCAGGTTGTCGTTAACCTCGTGAAGGATATTATCATTTTGGCCGGCATTGTCGTCATCATGCTGCAGTTGAGTCTGAAGCTGGCGCTGCTCTCCTTCGCCGTCATACCCTTTCTTGCTGTGCTTACATTCTGGTATCGCAGAGTCATACGGCAAGCCCAGCGCAACTCACGAGTTATTTTGTCGAGGTTGAATTCTTTTTTGGCTGAAAATTTGTCCGGCATACGCATCACGCAGTTGTTCATACGTGAGGAGCGGCAGTGGCAGCAGTTTGATCATCATAACTCCGAGTATTACCGGGCAGGGATGCGGGGCACAGTGATTAACTCGATCTTTCAGCCGGCGATTGGCTTTCTCGGTAATTTGGCTATAGCGCTGCTTCTCTGGTATGGCGGGGCTAACGTGATTGACGGAGCTATCACTTTTGGCGTGGTCTATGCGTTTACCCATTATGTCAGGCAGTTTTTCCAGCCGCTCATGAGCTTGGCGGAAAAATATAATCAAATCCAGACCGCGATGGTCGGCGCGGAACGGATCTTTGACATGCTGGATGAACGGCCGACTATCACCGATTCCGCAGCCCCAATCAAACTGCCAAAGCAGGTGCGCGGCGAAATCACATTCGAGCACGTGTGGTTCGCGTACAACAACGAAGATTGGGTGTTAAAGGATGTCAGCTTCACCATTCAGCCTGGTCAAACCATTGCTTTCGTCGGCGCGACGGGAGCAGGCAAAAGCTCGATCATTCAACTCATCAACCGGTTCTATGACATACAGAAAGGCAGTATTAAACTGGATGGCGTCGACATCCGAGAGATTCCGCTGGATGAACTGCGGCGCTGCATTAGTATCGTACAGCAGGATGTATTCCTGTTCACAGGTGACATTTGCTCCAATATTCGGCTGAACAACCGCGACATCACCGATGATCAGGTAGTTGAGGCTGCGAAGATGGTGCATATGGATGAATTCGTGCGACATCTGCCGCAGGGTTACGAGACGCGATTAGGGGAGAGAGGCGTCAATCTGTCTCTTGGTCAGCGCCAACTGCTCTCCTTCGCCCGTGCAATCGCCTTCCGGCCACAAATTCTTATTTTGGATGAGGCGACCTCGAACATTGATACGGAAACTGAATTAATTGTTCAGGATGCGCTACACAGCATTTCGGAAGGACGCACCACTCTGATCGTAGCCCATCGCCTGTCGACGATACAGCATGCTGATCAAATCATCGTTATGCATAAAGGGAAAGTGCGCGAGATCGGCAACCATTATCAGCTGCTCGCACAGCGGGGCTATTATTACCGGCTCTACGAATTGCAATACAAGGAGCAGAAGCCTATGTCTACGGCAAAGTAGGCAGCGCGGGCGAAGTTTGAACCAAAGCCTGATCCCGTCAGGCTTTTTTTGCCTGATCAAGGCAGAGCACTTACATTTAGTGGTGAGGGCTGTGCTACATTATCGGAGACAACAATCTCATAACCGCGGCCATAGATTTAGAAAAGGGAGAACGGCGCACGTGGTCAGCAGCTGTTTGTTCGTAACAATGGATTAAGTCATGAAGGAAGAGTTGATGCAATCGCCCGGCGGTGGGCGGATCGTAAATAAAGGCGTTCACTTCAAAATTCAGCTGAAAGCTGCGGATATCAAAGTTGGATGTGCCGACGGAAGCAATCTTACGGTCCACAACAATCGTTTTGGCGTGGAGACATCCCCTTTGATAAAAATAACACCGCACGCCTGCAGCCATTAATTCGCTCAAATATGACTGAGCAGCCCATTGTACCATTTTTTGCATTGAGTCGGCCGGAACCATAAGTTTAACGTCAATACCGGATAAAGCCGCAGTTTTCAATGCGTTTAGAGTGCTTTCGTCCGGAATAAAATAAGGCGTTTGAATATAGACGCTCTCTCGCGCGGCATGGATCATCCTGATAAAAGCATTCTGGATGTGATGCCATTTGGCATCGGGACCGCTGGATACGATTTGTATCGCTGCGTTTCCGGGCTGGTTCGGCATTGGATAGTATTTTGGCGCAAATGCGATACACTTGTTCGCTGAAAGGCTCCAGTCCCGAAAAAAGTTCGCCTGCAGGCTATGTACCGCAGTGCCGGTGAGTTTTAGATGGGTATCGCGCCAATGCCCACATTTACGACCGCGGCCAACGTACTCATTGCCGATATTGAAGCCGCCGATAAAGCCGGTTTCGCCATCGATGACGACGATTTTCCGGTGGTTTCTATTGTTGATGGCCGGGTGAACATAGGGCACTTTCGTTGCTCCGTAAGGCCGGGCTTCCCCGCCCGCTTTTCGTAATTCAGCAAAAAATCGCCGGGACAGGCCGGGGGAGCCAATTTTATCATACAAAAATCTGACCTCGACGCCCTCTTGGGCTTTCTTGGTCAGGGCCCGCATGACTTTGCCGCCTAGTTCGTCCTTTCGTACTTTATAATACAGGACATGAATGTGATCCTTCGCTTTCTCGATACATCGCAGCAGCTCGTCGAACTTGTCCTCGCCATGTGTAAAAATCTCCACGCGATTATCCTGTGTCAAGGGGGCATCGCTATTCAGGTTCATATAAATGATATCCTGATATTTCGATATGGACGGGTCCTGATAGCCTATCTGGTGCTGCTTACCTATTTGGTTCTGCTTAATTAAGCGAATCTGCTTTTGCACCAGTTGATGCAGTGCGGGATCGGCCTCTTGTTTCGTCTGAAACCATTTTTCTTTACCGAAATTATTCCCAAAAACGAAATACAGCAAAAAGCCCACGACAGGAAACACCATCAGAAGGAAAACCCACGACCAGGTCGAGGCCACATTGCGTTGATCAGCAAAAATGATTGCAAGACAGAGAAAGATATTGATAATTAGAAATATGGTGTTGATGAGTAAGTAAAGTTGCATCAGAGACAAACACCTCAGACCAGCATTTGGATGAAGCAAGGCAGGGAAGAGTCAGTGCCTTGACATGACCCGCCCCTGCTTCCACTCCACATGACCGCCTCGTTACATACTTTCCAGTTCCCTTTTTATTGACCGGGAAAAAGCTTGCTTGAAAAATCTCGGGAGGCCGTACACCGCATTTGCTGCCGAACAAGCCACCACATGCCGGCTAACGCGAAGCGGCTTGCTCAATTTTGAACCTTTAGCCGCTGCACGTAATTGTTCGACAGTCAAACGTTTTTTCATCAGCGCTTCGTCAAACTCTTTTTGCGCCGCCTGCTTTGCCTTGAACATCATCATTTGTATCCTGCTGTAAACATTGATCGCACCGTCGCCGGTCGTTTCAATGGGCAGAAAGATAGCTTCCGGGTATCTCTCGGTGATCAACGATTGCACCCCATCCGATACGCCCGAAGATGGCATGCATCCGAAGGGCTTCACGGAGATGGTCATATTGACTTTGCGCTTTTTCACGTTGAGGATGAGTTTGCCCACTTCCATATGGCCCTCTCCGCCGCGCAGTTGATTGTCGTAGTGCTCCTGTGCGATGTTCGCAATCTCGTCCATATCCGGCAGGTGATAGTGATACAGACCCATAGCCTTTGCATAGGTTTGGAATATGGCGCGCAGACCGCGGTCGGCAAGCCATAGCATGCGCAGCATAGCACGCGGATTTTTCCCCTTTAAACCAGCTCCGCCGCCGTCGGTTGAGCGGAGGCTCATACGCTTCAGCGTATCATAGCGGCTGCACCAGATAAGGTAGAGAATCCAAGCCGTCACTGACTGCACATCGACCTCCGCGCCTTCCTGTTCCAAAAACCGTTGAAGCTGATAGTTTCCGTCTCCCTCCGTCGTCATCGCCCAGAACTCCCCGATAATGCTTACTTTAGGTTTAACCTGCAGCTTATCGACGTTTATGGCGCGCATCTCCTGCCGGCATTTCCGCAGTACGGGTTTCAGACGTTTTCGCTGGCTCAGTGCGTCGTACAAATACTGCTTACAGCGCTCAACCGCTGCATCAGTAGCGCCGGGCTCCACTTCGTAAGGACGGATACGGTATGCGAGCGCGTTTAAAATGTCCCCCAAAACGATGGTTTTCACGAAGGTTATAAAAAACGATGTATCCAATTTTAAGGCGGATTCCCCGCCGGTAGCCTGTTTTAAGCCGTCGGTTTGCTGGAACAAGAGAACCCGAAAACCGTCAAATCCCGCGTCACGCAGTGCTTTACGATACTCCGTCACATACGTGCCGAAGCGGCAAGGGCCGCACGAGCCGGCTGTCATGAACAGGTAGTTCCGTACAATTTCGTCCTTCGATTTGCCTTCCACATCCCGAAGATGCTGGAGATGTTTGATTAAGTTTCCGACGGTGAAGTACGTCGGATTGCACTGTCCGCGATTGCCAAACTCTTTGCCGAAGCGCAGAGCGTCATTGTCCGGGCAATCCAGATGCTGCACCCGGTAACCGAGGCCGCGCATAGCCCCTTCCACCAAATAATCGTGAGCCATTGTCAGCCCGCCGAGAAGAATGGTCGTCTCGGCTTTATCCTTGGCCAAAAACTGCCGGGGCACGGGGTCGAACCATTGGCTCTTTTCGAGCTGGATGCCTAACACTCGCTCCTGCTCGGTCTGAAACCGCAGCAGCTCATCCTCGAGGGCAGATGTTTTCCGGGAGTCATCCTGTTGTTTGTTAATCGCCACGTTCATTCACTCCTTGGTTGAATTCGAAGTCTAGCGCTTATATTGCGCCGGCTTGTTCTTGCTGCCTGTTCATGAGCTCGGCCCGCTTTTGTTCCAAACGCTGCTGAAGTTCCGCCTTTTTCGCGGCTAAATCCTGCAGACGTTCCTCCTGCAAGCCTAAGCTGTGAGCGTACGTCTTGACACGTATTTTAATCGAGCCGCTCGGCTTGTTCGCGTCGATATCATGCAAGGCGGAATATGGAGTACCTGCGGTCGAGATAACCGAATCGATTAACCCGTAAGTCGGGGCGTCATGACCACACTTGAAGCTGGACAGATCCAACACCGCCACATTCGGATGGCGCGCAGCAAATTTTGCGGCCCAAACCTTTTGCACACTGTTTGAACTGAAGTTTTCCGGCCACACATCGCTGACCTCCAAGGCGTATTCAACACGCCCGCTCTGCAAATCAGCTTCGAAGAAACGGCGCAGCCAAGCTTCATCTTTCGGAATAGAGCGCATCGAGAGGATGGGATACCCAAGCACCTGGAATTCTTCCAGCACTCCATGATTCAATCCCGGATCGGAATGGTACGGCCGGCCAATGAGAAGAATAGCCAGACGATTTTCCTGCTCAACCTGCTCGAGGATCATGCGTCCCTTCTCCTGCATTTCCGATTCAAACCGGTTTAGAGCCTCCCAAGATTGGTCGACGGCAAAGTTGCTTTCATCTTCCGTGATCTGCAAATGCTCGCGGAAAGCCTCAAACAGCTGCTTTTTCATAAAATTAGGCTCCGTGAAGGTAACAGCCGGATCCAGATACGCGACCCCTCTGGTCTCGAAGAAATTGACTTCTTTCGTGAAGGCCGCCTTGATTACATTCGGAGCGCCGGCCACGATAGGGCAGCTGGTAGAATCCATCACATTTTGCACATGGGTTGGAATATGGGTAATGCACGGGAAAAAGATGTAATCGAGCGCCTTTTTCTCGTGATGTTTAAACAGCAAATTGTGCACATGGGCCTGGGTAACCTTTGACGGATAGCAAGGATCGATTGACCCGTATTTACCGCCGGCCTGCCACATTTCCTCACTCGTATAATCGCTGAACACGATATTCCGTTGGTCGATGCCGAGCGTTTCGAAATACGTACGCCAAAATGGGGCGGTCGACCATATGTTAAGCACACGAGGAATGCCGATCCGGATGCGGCTTCGTCTTTCGGCAGCATCTGCGGCCGAGAGCTCGAACTCGCGTGTCCGAGGTATTTTGCGCACTCCGCCAAGACCAAACCAGCCTCGCTTCACATCGGCGTCCTCCGCCTCCGTGACCGACTCGGGAAACGGTGCCGGAGTGTAAAAACGCTGATACATTCGGCGTGCCTCGTATTCCACCAGATTCGGATAATGCTTTTTCAACTCCTGCCGCTCCCGTGTCAACTTGACAACTGCCTCCTCGTCCTCCACAGTGCCCTTTTCACAGCTGAATCCGGAGATGTAGCGGGCTGTGTTTCCATCCGGCGTCCGGGAATCGATAAAGGTCCGGCTGCAGTGGTTGGGACAAAAGTTACAGCGGGTGGACTCATCATTGCGCGTGAAATAGTGCAGGTTGATCGCGGCATCTATGCCTAAGAACGTGGAATACCCCCGCCTTTTCACGACCCGGAGAGTTTCCATCGCAGCTCCGATCGCACCCGCCTCGCCCGGATGAGGGTGAACATACACTTCAGCATCGGGCACACGCTGTTTGATGTAATCGATCTGTGCTTTCACCGCGGCCAGATTATATTGCGTTCCTCCTTGCAGCACGAATTTCCGCCCGAGTTCGGCCATACGTGGAATCTGCACCACATACTGCCAGACGTTCTTCGGCAGCACCAAAGCCAGGCCGGCTAGCAGCTCTTCTTTGGAGTAGCCTTCTTTCTGGAAATTCACCCTGTCCGCGTCCAGAAATACGGCACAACCATACGAATACTTGGGTGAAAGATCCGCAGCAAAGGCTGCATCCGCATACTCCTGAATCGGGATGCCGAACTGATCCGCCATAGCCTGCAGCAGCATGCCGTTGCCCGCTGAACACTGATTGGACAACCTGAAGTTTCGAATATCCCCGTTTTTCAAAAAGAGGACCTTGATGTCCTGACCGCCGATGTCACAGATGACATCAATGTCGCCAAACTGATGCACGGCACTCATCATATGAGCTACGGTCTCAACAATATTAACGTCCGCCTTTAATGTTTTTTCCAGCACATCCGCAGCATATCCTGTGGCCCCAAAGCCAATGATCTCCAGTTCGGCGCCCTGCTTCCGGACTTTGTCCTGGAGACGCTTCAGCATTTCTTTCGTGTCCTCAAGCGGGTTGCCCTTGGAAAGCTGATATTCCTTTAGCAGAATCGTTCCTTGCTCATCGACCAGAACCGCTTTGGATGAAGTAGACCCGCCGTCAAGGCCGACCACCGCTCGAACCTGCTGTCCCGAGGTGAACTCCACAGGCTTGAACTTAGGAATGCGGTATGCATTCTGGAATTCTTGTAATTCCTGTTTGCTTGCCACTAGCGCCGGTCCGGCGTTTTCGCCCAGTTTGGCTTTGCGGCCATGTGCGATAAATTCCTTCAAATCATCCAGCCCCGCAAAGGCGCCCACACCGGCAGGTTCATGCATGCCGTACATTACAGCACCGTATGCGGCATAATACTGCGAATTGTCTGGCACGAAAATCAGGTCGTCAACCGGCATGTCCTTGGGATAATCGTAGCCGCGTTCTTCCCACGTCTTCGGGATACGTTTGCGCCAGCACTCCTGCAGGAACGGCAGGTACGTGTTGGGACCGCCCAGTAAGAGCACCCGATGCCGCAGCGTGTTACCGCGGGTCAATACTGAGAGGTTTTGCATCACGATCGCATCCGCCAAAGAGCACATGATCTCTGGGGACGGGATACCGCTTTTAACCAGATTCACGATGTCGGTCTCTGCAAATACGCCGCACTTGGCCGCCACATGGTGCAATTTGCTGTCATCAAAGTGCAGCTTGCCTACTTCTTCCATCGGCATGCCGACTTTAATCATGCATTTGTCGATGGTAGCGCCCGTTCCTGAGGCACACTTGTCATTCATGGAGGTTAGTGCTTGCTTGCTGCCTGTTTCTTCGTTTTCTTTGAAAATGATTATTTTGGCGTCCTGCCCCCCGAGTTCGATCACACTTCCTACATCGGGATGCAGATGCTCTACCGCCATCGTGACGGCATTCACTTCTTGGACGAACTTCGCCCCGATGTGAGGGGCAATCGGACCACTGCCGGAACCTGTTGCAAATACGCGGATATTTTCTTGCTTGATGTCAGGGAACGCCGTGCCGATCGCAATCAGCAATTCCAACACCTTTTCCGCCTGCTTCGTATGGTGCCGTTGGTAGTCCGACCAAAGAATTTGCTTCGTCTTCGGATCAACCACGGTCGCTTTGACGGTCGTCGAACCGACGTCTACTCCGATAATGATATGTTCCGCTGTTTCGTGTCTGTCGGTCATAACAAATTACACCTCATTTAATGAACGTCATAACGGTATAATTCACAACTTCAGTGGAATTATGCACATGAGCTGGCGTGATTCCCTTCTGCGCGCTTACGCATAAAGGAATATGTCAACCTAACCTCCTATCGTGTAAATAAATTCACAGTTATACGTACAAATTATTAGTAAAAGGAGGCTAACAAATGGCTGAGCAGCGGAATGCAAAAAACAAAAACGACACATCTGCCGCATGGCTGGGGTGGCTTGGTGTAATCGCGGCGATCATCGCCTTCTTCTACGCGCCGCTATTGTTTGGTGGTGCTGCCGTAGTACTAGGCTTGATTACGATATTTAGCCGGGCGAGCACTCTTGGATGGTGGGCCATTGCATTAGGGTTCGTGGCTGCAATTACGAATTGGCTGTTTTATTAACCATGCAGCCCAGTCTTGCCATTCAGATGAGGAAAAACCACCGGGGCGAATTCGCTCTGGTGGGCTACAAAGGTAAGATAGTTCATGATTTTTAGCAAGGTTGTCCATGGCTGCTTCCCTCATTTTCCGTTACTCTAGAGAGGTCTGTGCATCAGGATGAGCGCTGCTCGGCGCCGCGGTCGCCCAGTATGATATGAGGTTTTGTAAGCGGTTAAATGCACAGCTTGACAGACTATACATATAATTGTGAGGGGTTATTATTATGAAAATCTCCGATGTACGATTGACGGTAGTAGGTATACCGAGACACACCGGTTTCGTCAGCAAGCACGCTATCGTGGAATTGTTCACGGACGAAGGGATCACGGGCATCGGTGAGATGTCGGATTTCTCGCACCTGCCTCAATTTTCGCTGGATGTGAACGACTTAACCGCGGTTTTAAAGACCATTCTGTTAGGAAAAAATCCATTCGATATATCGCTGATCAACAAGCAGCTTCTAAGCAATTTCCCAGAGATGATGTTCTATTATGAAAAGGGCAACTTCATACGCAACGGCGTGGACGCAGCGCTTCACGATGTGTGCGGCAAGGCGTGGAACACATCGGTTGCAGATTTTATCGGAGGGCGAATCAAGGACAAAATTAAGGTCTGCTATCCTATCTTTCGTCACCGTTTCATGGAGGAAGTGCAAGAAAATCTCGCAGTGGTTCGCACACGTTTTGCGCAAGGCTTTGATACATTCCGTCTGTATGTGGGCAAAAATCTGGATGCGGACGAAGCGTTCCTGGATGCTGTGCGGCAGGAATTTGGCTCTAAGGTCACTATCAAGTCTCTAGATTTCAGCCATCTCCTCGACTGGAAAGAAGCATGGCGGGCAACGAAACGTTTGTCACAGTACGACTTTGAGCTGATTGAAAGCCCCGCCATCCAGAACGATTTCGACGGACTCCGCCATTTCCGCTTGAAGGTCGATCATCCGGTGAGCGAACACGTGTGGAGTTTTCGTCAGCAGTACGAAATGATCCGGCATGACTCGGTAGACATTTTCAACATATCGCCTATCTTCATCGGAGGTCTGACCGCTGCCAGAAAAGTGGCGGCTGCTGCCGAGGTGGCTGGCAAAGGCTGCCTGCTCGGCACGACGCAAGAACTGTCTATCGGCACAGCGGCGATGGCACATCTGGGGGCGTCGCTCAGCAACCTGAATTTTACCTCCGATCCTACCGGCCCTGAGCTGTATGTGAGTGATGTTGTGAAAAACCCTGTAAACTATGAGAACGGTTATCTGTTGGTACCGGGACGTGAGACGCCGGGCTTGGGCATGGAACTAGACTGGGAATCTATCGAAAAATATCGGGTGCCGGATTTAAGCTGGGGGAATATTTCAGTGCATCGGCTCCAGGATCGTACCGCGCAAACGAAGGCTTAAACAACAATGTAAGAGTGCTTCCGCGCGCCAACTATCTGCTGTCTCATAGTCCGAATGAAAGCCGGTTGTCGGGCATGCGTATAGCCGCGAGTCAATGTGTTCACAATAATTTTACAAAAGTTGCGGGTTGCCCGACAGGCTGCCCGCTTTTTGTTTAATATGCTATAAAGACTTTTTTTGCCGATTGCGGTCGGCCGGCGAACATGCACAGCAGGGGGAAAACCATGATGCACAATCCACGCATTATAATTCTGACTGCAAGCTACGGGGAAGGCCATATTCAGGCCGCCTCCGCTATCCAACAAAGTTTGCAGCGCAAGGGGATAGACCAAGTACAGGTCGTGGATCTGATAAAACTAGCGCACCCGCTGTTTCATACCGTTTCATCCTTTCTCTACACCAAAAGCACCACATTCGCCCAGCTCGGAATCGACTATTACGGATGGCTCTACCATGCCACACGCGGAATCAAGCCGGATGGGCTGTGCCACCGGTATTTCGGCAGGCTCGGCCGCTTTGCGCTGAGCCGCGAGATAGAACGGCAGCGCCCTGACGCAGTGATCAGCACATTTCCATACGGAGCGGCGACAGCAGTGTGCAGACACTTGGACATTCCCAACTTCACGGTGGTGACGGATTATACGCTGCATGGGATCTGGCTGCATCGAGGGGTGGACAAATACTACGTGGCATGCCCGGAATTAAAGGAAGAGCTGGTGTTTCATGGTTTTCCACGCGGGCGCATTGAAGTCAGCGGGATACCCATTCGCAGCGCGTTTGAAGACCTGTCCCGTACCGATCTGGCTCTTAACGGAAACGGCATGAACAATGACACTCATACACTCCTGATTCTGGCAGGCTCCTACATGCGCAAAACACTGCATCAACTGATTCGAACCCTGACACAACTGACAAACGTCCAGTTAGTGGTGGTATGCGGGCGCAACAAGAAAGCGGAACATGAGCTAAGGTTGGCCTATGCAAACCAGCCGCGTCTGTCTATTTTTGGCTACGTGGAAAATATGGATGAGCTGATGGCTGATGCGTCCTGCATCGTCACGAAGGCCGGCGGACTCACGTTATCGGAAGCAATTGCCCTCAAAAAACCAATCTTTATTTTTCAACCGTATTCGGGACAAGAGTATGAAAATGCCAAATTTCTCGTGCGCCAAAAGGCTGCCTTCTGCGCAGGAAATGTCAGGGAGCTGGCTTTACAAGTTAGCCGGGTGCTGTCGGACGAGTCTTTAACACGTGAGATGAAACGAACTATGGCGGGCTTGAGAAAGAAAGCAGCTTCAGATTACATCGTGCACAACATCATAGAAGCAATCGGTGCCACACCGGAGCGAGCTAAGACCGAGTAAAACAGTGCTTGCATAATGCGTCCTCCGAATGCAAAAAGTATCATTGTTGGGAGGTGAAGCAACGATGGATAATACAGCTACAACTGCGACAACGACCGGTGCAGCGGCACAAGACCAGTTGGGAGTACATGAAATTCTGGAAATGCATGAGATCCTGAATTTTAGAACGGTGTGTGCTACCAAGTCGACCACAATGCAAGCACTGGTGACAGACGATAAATTGAGGGACCTTCTGCAGCAGGATGTTGCAGTCAACAAGCAAGCGATCCAGGGACTGCAATCCGTGCTGTCTCGAGTGTGAACACCATAATCCAGGAGGATTGACACACAAATGAATTCCATTGTAGAGAATTTAACAGGAACGAAGTCGTTAACCGACCAGGTAGTGGCGTATGATCTGCTGCATTCTACCAAAACCGGGATTAAAGGCACTGCGATCGCCATCTCGGAATCCGCAACCCCTGAGGTGCGCCAAATGCTGTTGACGCAGTTCAATCAATCCGTTTCCTTACACGCTCAGGTGTCCGAGTATTTGATCAGCAAAGGCTGGTACCACCCGGTGAAAGTAAAGGAACAGATCAATCTTGACTTGAAAAATGCGAAAACAGCATTAAACCTAGGATAGAGGTTGGCAGAGCAAATCAGTTCCTTGCGTGCAACATGACCGGGAAGTTCGTCGCATCAGCATCTCTTGGTGGCAGGCAGGGTGCCCGCAGCCAAGGGATGTTTCGCGTTGCCACGCATGTAATATCTCTTGACAAGCGGAAATATAATTTCATACAGTTATTACAAGCTGTTTTTGCAAGCGCTTATATAAATCAACGGGACGGGGGGAATCGTGGTTGACGACAAAAGTATACATAACGAGAAAGTTTCCGGATGAAGCGTTGGCTAAGATCAGGGAGCACTGCCACGTGCGGATCTGGGACGAGGAGGACATACCGGTGCCGCGAGAGGTGTTGATGCAAGAGGTTGCGGACGCCGATGGTCTTCTATGTATGTTGACGGAGCAGGTGGATGAGGCAGTTCTTGCGTCCGCTCCGCGACTAAGAGTGGTGAGCAATCTGGCCGTGGGCTACAACAACATCAATGTGGCAGCCGCAACCAGCCTTGGTATTGCCGTGACCAATACGCCGGGGGTGCTGACCGAAACTACGGCGGATCTGGCATTTGCCCTCCTGCTCGCTACTTCGCGCAGATTAGTCGAGGCTTCCGATTATCTCCGGGCGGGCAAATGGAAAGCTTGGTCGCCGATGCAGATGACCGGGCAGGACGTGTACGGGGCCACGCTTGGCATTATCGGTATGGGCCGTATTGGAGAGGCGGTCGCACGCAGAGCTCTGGGCTTCGGCATGAAGGTGCTGTATTTCAATAGGTCGAGGAAGCTTGACTCGGAGCGGGAGTATGGCGTGACATATTGCGAATTGAGCACGCTGCTGACAGAGTCGGATTTTGTAGTGACTCTAACCCCGCATACGCCTGAAACGGCGAATTTGATTGACCGGGAGCAGTTGGCCCTTATGAAGAGTACTGCCGTTCTTATCAATCCGGGACGAGGCGGGATTGTGAATGAAGCCGCGTTGTACGAAGCGTTGGCAGGCGGGCAGATCTGGGCGGCAGGGTTGGATGTGTTCGAGCATGAACCGGTGTCGCCGGACCATCCTCTGCTCACGCTCCCGAATGTCGTCGCACTGCCGCACATCGGCAGTGCGAGTGTGCAGACCCGCAAGAAAATGGCAATGATGGCCGCCCAAAACGTAATTCTAGGCGTCACAGGCCGCATGCCAAATGAACTTGTGAATCCAGAGGTTGAAGCGGCCTTTCTCGCACGCTGGAGTGTGTGATATCGGGCAGCGTTTGCCATTCATATCCCGGGAAATGGACTTTACCTAGTAGTGTTTCCGATTTATCGCGCCAGACAAAAAGGTACTTCACGGAGATGGCGTCGCACAGGCGACGCGGTAAGTCCATGGAGCACCTTTTTGTGTTTTGCGGTGAGGCTGTATGTGCGCATCCATTAAGTGATTTTCACGTATTGCTTGCGTTGTGGCAGCATCGGCTAGAAGGGTTTGCAACGTTTCTCGGCACGCTCCCAAATTTCATTGGACCGTCAGCACACTGTGGCCCGCATCATTAAGGCCTCAGTGTGTGCCGCGGCGGGCCGCTGCCGGCTATCTGCTTGCTGTCGGTCCTCCCAGCGGCGGAGCTTCCAGTGACGGGGGGCCGTATGGATAGAAATAATTTAACGGTTCTTCAAAGGTGACGTAGTCGAGATTCACCATCAGAAGCAAATACCGCATGCCGTTGGCCGGATCGCTGATAATGATGTGGTCCCGGCCAGCGGCCTCCAACTGTCCTCTAAATATTTTGGCATTCCACTCGGCATTGTTTTCGAATGTCATGTAGATGGTGGCCATTTTGCCTAAGTTCAAACGTAGAATGTTCTCTATATAGGATTGCTCAAGCGGCAGTTGATTTCCGCCCGGCGCGCCTAGGCCTAAAACGCCGACAGGCGGCCCCATTGGTGCGGAAGGTAAGATCATTCCTCCCGCTGGCGCTCCCGAAGGAGGTCCAACGGGCGGACCTGACGGCGGACCGCCAGACGGCCAGGAAGGCTTACCTGCCTCGGCTCCGGCAGGCGGCCAGAAAGGCTTACCCGCGTCGGGTCCGGCAGGCGGCCAGGAAGGCTTACCTGCCACGGCTCCGGCAGGCGGCCAGGAAGGCACGCCCGCGGGTGCACCGGCAGGCGGCCAAGAAGGCTTACCTGCCGCGGCACCGGCAGGTGGCCAGGCAGGCACGCCCGCGGGTGCACCGGCAGGCGGCCAAGAAGGCTTACCTGCCGCGGCTCCGGCAGGTGGCCAGGCAGGCACGCCCGCGGGTGCACCGACAGGCGGCCAAGAAGGCTTACCTGCCGCGGCACCGGCAGGCGGCCAGAAAGGCTTACCTGCCTCGGGTGCGGCAGGCGGCCAAGAAGGCATGCCCGCCTCGGGCTCGTCAGGCGCACCGGCTGGTGGGCCGGCAGGCCCCCCGGCAGGTGCCCCGAGAGGCGGCCCGCCCGGCGCACCGGCAGGTGGCCCCGCAGGGGGTCCAACAGGCGGCAGCTGGGCAGCCGGGGCAAGAATCGCACCGGGATAGCCTCCCTGCAGCGCAGACGGATAACCGCCCGACTGAGGCGCGTAGCCCGGGTAGCTGCCGTATGGCGCCCCTCCCCCTCCCGCGTTGTAAGGGTTATTCATCATTGTTTGTATTCCTCCTCAACATAAAAGTAATGCCTCCACAATTAATAAGTATTATGAACGCTTGGACAATTAGCACTTATTGGCGAAAAGTTTTCCCATGGTGTGCCGTATGTCTCCAATCATCGCGCAATCATGAAGAATATGCAGGTGTAGCAATTTTACAGGAGAATTTTGTGAGGTTGATGTCGCCAAGCTGTCTTGAGGCAGGCTGGGCCGCCGGTGAACCATGGAGTTGGGAGAAGGAACTGAATTTACTTATTTTTCTGGGGTGAGTCACTTCATGGGGGCGCAGAAGGGAGGTGACAGGGGCGGGAGTATCAGGGTGCATCGGCCATTTACCTTCAGCTAGTTGCTAGCATATCAGACGGAAGTTATCGAGGGTAAAAATCGGCGCCAGCCAACCACAATCGTTGCAGCAGCGAATCTTGTATAAAAAAGGAGGGCCGTGCGCTGAGCTTCAGCTGCATCGGCCCTCCCCGATCTAAGAGCATATCCGCTTGCGCGAGATGTGAGGCAGGCCCGCACATTTGTGCAGTTACTTTTCCTGCCCGCGAGCTTAAAAATTAAAATTATCCGGATCCGCGCCGTACCGGTGATTTTTATTTAGGCTGTTAATACTCTCGACATCGTCCTCGGCCAAGGTGAAGTCAAAGATGTCAGCATTTTCCCGAATACGGTTTTCGTTGACAGATTTTGGGATGGTAACCACGCCGTTCTGCAGATCCCATCGCAGAACAATCTGCGCGGGCGTTTTAGCGTATTTGGCTGCTAACGCAGTGAGAAGGGGCTGGTCAAGATTCCCCTGCATCAACGGGCTCCATGCTTCCATTTGAATTTGATTGGCTTGGCAGAAAGCACGCACCTCCTGCTGAGTGAGCAGCGGATGGTATTCAACTTGATTCACCATAGGCACGACTTCGCTGTCGGACATCAAATCCTTCAAATGATGCACTTGGAAGTTACTCACTCCGATCGCACGTACCGCACCGTCTTTGTAGAGTTTTTCCAGCGCTCGCCAAGTTTCTTTATATTTGCCTTTCACCGGCCAATGCACCAGATAGAGGTCGAGGACTTCCAAGCCGAGCCGTTTGCGGCTCTCTTCGAAGGCGCGCAGGGTAGAATCATAGCCCTGATCCGCGTTCCACACCTTACTGGTGATAAACAGCTGCTCGCGAGGCACTCCGCTTTCCTTGATGCCGGTGCCGACCCCTTCCTCATTGCCATACACGGCCGCCGTATCAATGCTGCGGTATCCCGATTGGATGGCACTCTTCACGGCGTGGATAACTTCTTCGCCGTCCTTCGTCTTCCATACGCCTAAACCTAACCAAGGCATTTTGACTCCGTTATGTAACGTCGTGCTGTCAGCGATGTGTTGAATCATCTTTCGTTCCTCCTCCTGAGCTTGGGAATTAGTGTGCTGCCACCAGGATAATCATACCATGCCGCTTCAGCAAAAAAAATGTTCCGTCACGGTGAGACGCCCAACGTGACTATCACGCTAAGCGTGCAATGTTCCGCCACGTAAGACCCAACGCGTCCGAACCATCGCGCTAAGCGTGATCCAGCACAACTGGGATGCAAATATCGCTGAAATCACCGTTGGCATACGGCTGATCGTGCAGGCGAACGCCCGGCGATGATAGCAGCACGCGTTCTGAACAAATCGACAATATTTTGAACTCCCGGATCGGTTTGTTGTCAAATGCGGCGGGGGTTGCTATGATAGAGGAGATGCAAAAGCGGACATGTCCGATGGCGGCGTGCCCGCGAAGTAACCTTTCGTTACGCGAACGTAACTTTAAGTTACGGCGGGAAACTCAATTCAGTTTTCCAGTGAAAACTCTTAGGAGGTACACAAGGTGGAAGAACAAATGAGGCTTGACCTCACCGTAGACGCTCCAGTAGAAGCTTCTCCGGATACAGTGCGACAAGAACCCGTGACTTGGAGAGATTTCGTGCAGCTCGCCAAGCCGGGTATTATATTTTCCAATTTAATCACGGCCTTCGGCGGCTTTTGGCTGGCGTCCGGCTGGCACATTGACTGGCTGCAAATGCTGTATACGATGGTGGGGACGGCTTTGGTGATCGCGTCCGGCTGTGTGCTCAACAATTACCTGGACCGGGATATGGATACCAAGATGGCACGGACGCGGGAAAGAGTGCTGGCAAGCGGGAAAATCGCGCCAAGTATAGTGCTGGCATACGGTATCGTGCTCGGTCTTATCGGCGTGTCGGGCCTCGCATTGCTGGTTAACCCGGTGGCTGCGGTACTGGGATTGATCGGATTCTTCGTTTATGTGTGGATTTACACCGCATGGTTTAAGCGCACGTCGGTATGGAGCACGGTGGTGGGCAGCTTTTCAGGAGCTATGCCTCCGATGATCGGCTATTGTGCGGTTCGTCCGGAAATCGATCATGGGGCTTTGATCCTGTTCGCCATTTTGTTTCTTTGGCAGCCGCCGCATTTTTGGGCTCTCGGCATCCGCAGGATGGAGGAGTACCGTGCTGCCGGGTTTCCGCTGCTGCCGGTTGTAAAAGGCTCATTCACAACTAAAATCAGCATGATCCGGTATGTGGTTCTGCTAGTGCCGGTATCACTTTTACTGTACGTGTATGAGTATGTGAATGTGTTTTATTTTTACGCTGCGACGGCTATGGGATTGTACTGGGCGTTCTTATGCATCAAAGGGTTTACAGCGCAGGATGAGCAGCTCTGGGCCAAAAAAACTTTTATCTACTCCATCAACTATATCATGGTGCTATTCATCGTGATGATTCTTACAACAAAGGTCTCTTCTTAACGGCAGCTAACTGAGATGCAACAATCATGAAAAGTCCCATGGATCATGGGATATTTTTTTTGACAAAGGATGGGATCGTATTGAACGAGGGTTTGCAGAAGAATTGGTACAAGATTGTTGTCTCTGTAGTGCTGCTGGCGATGATTGGAACGTTCGTTTACATGTTGTTTTTCAAGGATAAGGGCCGAGAGATCGGTATAATTAAGAAAGCACCGGAGTTTCAATTGCAGAACATCGACGGACGGCAGATTGGATCCGAAGATTTGGCGGGGAAGGTTAAGCTGGTATATTTTTTCTTTTCTACATGTCCTGATGTTTGCCCGCCAACCACTTACACGCTGTCCAAGATACAAGATGCACTGATCGAGAAGGGCGGATTCGGCGAAAAGACTGCAATTGCCTCCATCACCTTTGATCCGACCAAGGACACAACGGAGCAGCTGCAGGAATTCGCAGGGCGATACCATGTTGATCCGAAGGGCTGGTACTTTTTGCGAGGCGAAGAGGCGGCGACCATGGACCTTGCGAAACAATTCGGCGTAATGGTGGTGAAGGACCCGAAGGCCGATACGTTCACCCATAACAATGTCATACTGCTTGTCGATAAAAAAGGAGATTTACGCACGTATTATAATGGCAGCGATCCAAACCTTGATGTTGAGCAGGTCGCGCAGGATATGATCCAACTGTCCAAGGAGTAAAATATAATAATCAGATGGCACACCTTAAAAAGTCGGGCATGCAGGCGGGTACACTATGTATTCTGCCAGCCCGGCTTTTTCTAATTGCTGGATTAGGTATTCGTCGGGCGTGCCTTCGACACCGGCGTACCCTTTTCGTGTGTATATTTGTTCGGCATCCGGGAACGTATCCCGCAGAATAGCTCTGATTTTTTTGCCCGACGGGTCATTATCGGTGAACAAATAGATGTCGCAATCCCGTGTCTTTCTCTTCAATGCTTCCAGCCGTTCCGTGCTGAGCGATCCGTAGGTGCAATAGATGGCAATCTGCTCGTGCAATAGACGGCGGAGCCTGCTTTTGTCGTTCTTTCCTTCAACTATTATCGCAATGGACATTCGAAACACCCCACATATAAGCAGCGTAACCTCTTGTCTGATTATACTTGCTTTTTGTATGACCTTCCAAATTGCAGGCTGTGTATTTCCCAGGAAATGTCGGAATTTCGGACCGATACAGATGTTGGTTAAATTGGAACGTAATGCTTGACGTGACAGCCTAATTTACTTTAGTATAAAATATATAGACTAAATAAAAGTAAGTGAATTGGAGACCGCCGGTCGCGGAGATCAGCCGCAGACGGTAGTGCCGTGGCGCTTGGGAATTGGCTACAATCCTTTGATGGAAAGAGGCGAACAGAAATGGCAGTAACAGTGTACCAACCTGCAAATCAAGCCGTCGGCGAGTTCGATGGGGGTAAAATCACGGAACTAAAACCAATCGGCTTCCCGGGAGAGGGGTCCGCCGTGAAGGGGATCGGCCCTTTATTTTACTGGTCATGGGCATACGCCAAGCAAGAGGGGTATATCCCGATGCACCCTCATCAGGCATTCGAAATTATCACGTACATGGTCAACGGGCAAGCCGAGCATGCGGATACACTTGGCACGCGCAGTGTGGTCCAGGCGGGCGGAGCCCAAGTGATGCAGACAGGCTCAGGTGTGTCTCACAGCGAGCGATTTATCGGACCGGATTCAGAAGGGTTTCAAATTTGGTTTGAACCGCATATTAGGGAAGCACTGCAGCGTAAGCCGACCTATAATCAGTACGAGCATGCCGCTTTTCCAGTCATTTCCTTGGAGGGCGTGAGTGTGAAAACCATCATCGGGCCAGGGGCACCTGTCGAACTCGTGGCTGATGCGAATATGTTTGATGTAGAGATTCCCGGCGGTAAACACCATGGGTACTCGTTAGCTGCAGGGCGCGTGCTGGCGGCTCTTGCGATTAGAGGCGGCGGTGAGTGGTCGGAGGACTGCGGCCGTGCTAACGGAACTACGCCCTTTAGGCATAAGGACTTCACCGTAATTGAAGCACCTGATACAGTCGGAATGGACGTGGTATTGAGTTCAACTGAGGGCGCGCGGATCATTTTAATTGATGTTCCCGCACATGTGGATTATCCCTTGTACCAAAAAAGCCGGTAAGCGATAGACTACTCGTCCAACGTCGTTAGACAGCCAGGCCCGCTATCGCATAATTAGTACTCAGCCCAGCGAAAAATGCACAATTTCGTCTGTTATACACAGAAAAACCGATCTGACTGGTCAGATCGGTTTTTCTGTTATCGATAGCAATAATCAGTTGTTGATAAAGTTTGCTTTCAGCAGTAACCGGTTCAGCATCGCCGCCGATTGAGCACGAGTGGCTTGCAGTCTAGGTCCGATAGTCGTATCGGTCATACCGTCTACGATGCCTGATGAAACTGCTGCGGCCAATTCTTCCTGTGCCCATACAATGTCGTCACTATCCGTGAATTTAGTCAACGCTGCGGAGGAACCGTCGGCTTCAACGCCGGCATATTCCAGTGCACGGATTACCATCGCAGCAAGCTCTTCACGTTTGATAGCGTCGTTCGGTCTGAACGTGTTATCTTCATAGCCGTCTATGATTTCCGCATATACGGCTGAGCTCACGTCGCTGCCGTACCAGTCGCTGGAAGACACATCGCTGAATCTGCTGCTTGCGGTTCGCTGATCAATCCCGAGCGCGCGAACCACCAATGCGGCAAATTCAGCACGGGTAACGTTGCGCTCCGGTTCGAATGTAGTGTCCGTCATGCCGTCGATAACAAGCTTGTTGCCAAGCAAGTCAATGTAGCCTTCAGCCCAGTGACCGTTCGCGTCAGCAAACTCTTTGTTCCGTTCGATGGCAGCGTAGACGCTGTTGCTGTTGCGTTTGATCAATACCTCGCCGTTCTCGCCTGTGGAGGAGATGAGGGAAGGCACAAAATTGAGCTGCTTAGCAGCCGGATCGTACACGACTCCAGTGGCGTTCGCAGCGGACGCTGTCTTTGTCAGAGGAATCGAACGGCTCACGTAATTGTTCCCGAGATCCACTTCCGCTGTGTCACCGTCGTTATCGATACCAACCAATCCGAAATCCACGGCGTTTGCAATGACAGTAGCTCCCAGGCCCAATGCAGTGGAGCTGATGCCGCTAATGTCAGCAGCACTTGCAGCTGCGATCGTCACCTTGATCTTCAGATCGTCCACTGTGGTGGACAACTGGTCCTGCAGGGCGGTCAAATTGAGAACACTCAGAGGAAGATTATAAGTGCCTTTATCATTGTAAATCTTCAGCATTTTGCTTGTGTTACCCACGAAATCAACCAACGCTTTCGCCGGAATGAGAGCAACGTCCCCGGTCAGCTTCAATTCAACGGTATCATAGTTGGTTAGCAGGTTCATCAGAGTGTTGGCATCAATGGAGCCATCGGACGGCACGGTAAGTATAGATCCGGACACACCGCCGGTATACCCGCCGCCACCTCCGCCGCCGCCTCGACGACGGTTGCTCGACGAATCGTACACATCGTGGTACGTGCTTGTCGTTACTTCGTGAAGTCTCAGGTAAGTTTGACGAGCTACCGTAGATGCGCCTTCGAATCTGTACGTGTACACGCCGTTGGATACACTCTCATATGTAGTCTTGGCTACACCGGCGGAGGTTCCGTCTGGAGCATACATATACACCTGAGCGTTCACTGGTTCGTCCGAGTAGACGTAACCGGTAACATAATTATCTCTGTAAAAAGTGTCTGCCGTTCTAAACCCTGGTGCTGCAAACGCAAACACCGGCAAAAGCACGGAGATGGTTAAGATCATAACGGTGACTTGAGCCAATTTTTTAGAAGTCGACGACTTCATGCAACGTTCACTCCTGTCTTCATCTAATATAGGGTTTCGTTTTTGTTTGCGTGCTGCGCTCAATTTAGTTCTCACCTCCTTCACTGATAATTGCACCACATCGTGCGAACTCAGCTTCTACCTTTTCGTCCGTCAAGCCCGCCATCTGCCTAAAATAATGGGAGATATGTAAGAAATGAGAAACTGGGTCGACATAACAGTGACTTACCCGGACTGAAACATGGTGAAACATGGAAAAATGTATTTTTTTAAACGTGAATCGGCTTGAAGGAACGCAGGGGAAGGAACGTTAACGCGGCCATCAGGCATAGAAAGGCTATAAAGTACGGTGAAGTATGGCTTCGCATGTGCCCGGCAACAATGGGTCCTATGAATGCTCCAATCGAGAACGAGATGGAAAGCAGCGAAAATATGCGGCCGTATCTGTTGGCACTGGTTATGCTCGCGAGCAGCGATGCTATAGCGGGAAAGATGACGCCTTTGGCCATTCCGATCAAAAACAGCGAAATATGCATGGGCAACGGCCATTCTACGGACATGCCGAAGAAGATGAGAGCTAACGCCAGGCTGCCGAACGATGTCCGCAGCAGCGGGGAGATACGGTTTAGGAACAGCATGCTCAACGTGACCAGTGCTCCCAGACTCACCAGCGAAAACAGTATGCCGGACGTCAGGATGGAGCCATGTGTTTCTTTCATTAACGGCAGCTCAAAGAATAAGATGCCTTGCGAGCAGGAAATTGCGAGAGGCACACCAAAGAACAGCCAGGGCATAGTGGCCGGCACAACGGCAGACTGTCCGCCGTCACCAAGCGATCTTGCCTCATAGCCATGTGGCAGCAACGCTGCTGCGGTGGTTACGTGCCGGCCTTCCTTTACTCCTACTATGGCCAGAGCGCCTGTTAGTACAAGCAGCCAGCCGAGCAGAGTGAACGATTGGGCAAATCCGAGCTTTGCGACGAGCAGCGCTCCGGCGGCAGGGCTCAACACCGATGCCAGCGTATGAACCAAACCATTGCCGGCCATGAGCTTGCTCTGCTGCACGGAGTCTTTAGCCAGCTTGGCCAGCAGGGACAGACAAGCCGGAGACAGAAACGCCAGTACGAATCCGCTGATCGACCGGACGATGAGCAGCTCCCAAGGATCGGTCACGCGGGATTGAATGAGCAGCATGATTCCTGCTACAATCAAACTGATGACAATAAAGTTTTTGCTCCCGTAGCGGTCCACACCATACCCCGCCAACAAATTCCCTGGCAAATGAGTGATCGAGTATACGCCGAGTATTAGCCCGATAAACGAGGGTGCCGCACCGAGGGAGATAGCGAACGGTGATAA
This sequence comes from Paenibacillus xerothermodurans, assembly GCF_002220865.2. Lineage (GTDB taxonomy): Bacteria > Bacillota > Bacilli > Paenibacillales > NBRC-103111 > Paenibacillus_S > Paenibacillus_S xerothermodurans. Next base: position 113,088 of record NZ_NHRJ02000003.1, read on the forward strand.
AATAGGATATTGCGCATGCAGGTCGAAAAAGGCCACAAACATAAACAAGTAAAGCCATATTGCTGTTTTCAAATATCATCACCTCGGAATCTGATCTTATCTCTGCCTATCCGTTACCATTAGTTTTACGTGACAAGCCTGAGGGTTAGTACCACTATTTTTCGTCTATTAGAAAGGCGGCCGCGTGACGGTGCTGATTGTGATGATTGTGTTAGCGCTGATCGCCCTGGCAGCCGCAGTCCGTGTTCGTTCCACGTATCTCGGAGCGCGCCGGTTCGACCGGTCCGCTGTGATACGGAGTCAGCTTGCCCAACTGAGGAAGAAAAGGGAAGAGGACGGCGGTTCCAATGAGTAGTATAGTAGAGAAGGAAGATAGACATTTACATAGAATTTGGTTTAGGAGAGATGAACGTTGGATGTTGTAATGTCCTTTGTGCAGGAACGTTGGTTTATTATTGCAGCGGCTGTGGTATTGCTGTTTGTCGTGCTGCACATTGTCAAGACAGTGATCAAGTGGGTTATCGTGCTCGCTGTGTTGGCCGGGCTCTATTTTTATGGCGCGAGCTACACAGACCAGCTGTTAGATATCGGAACGGCGGTGTCCGCAGAGGTGAAAAATCAAGCCGTTAAAGCGTTCGCTGCTGAAATGCAGCACGCACAATACAAGCACAACGCGGACGGCACCTACACGGTTACCACCAAAAGCTTAAAGCTCGAGGGCAGTCCTGGATCGAACGAAATGAGAGTGACGTTTATGGACCAGACCTTTACAATTAAGGCGGACGCAGCCGTGCAGGCGCTGATTGAACAAGCTAAAAACAAAACAACTCTTTGATGGAATCAGCTGGAGGGTAAATCCGGAAAGATTGGAGGACGCGGGTAATGCCGGAGATAACAAATGCACTGAACACTGTGAATTGGATCACGGTTTTGATCATAGGGACTTTACTCATATCTGTCATACAAGGCTTTCTCCGCGGAGGTTCGTCCTCCGCCCGGCATTTGGTGCTCATGGTGGCTGAAGGGCTCACAGCGTTGGTTGGAGTTATCATCGCATGGCAGCTGGCTGCCTGGCTGTCGCCTGTCGTACAAGTCTGGCTCACATCACTGCAAATCAACATTCCGGCTCGCCAGCTTGGCTTTTTTGAGCAAATCTACTATACCGCGGTAACAGGGGTGCGAGATTTCTCGCTGCTGCGCTACGGCTTATTGTTCGTTATTGGCTACAGCGCATCGAAGCAGCTTCTCTACCGTGCTATTGATCCGTTGGTAGACCTGTGCATGGCAAGGAGAGTGCGCCAGCAGCCGGATTCGCATTCCGCCCGCCTGTCCAGCGGGCTGAGCAGTCTGCTGGGCGGGCTGATCGGCACGGTCACCGGTACTGTGCGCGCGCTTCTCGTTATTGCGGCGCTGTTTATCTTTTCCAGCTTGTTTCCACACATGGCCGCGACCAATTATATAGAAGCATCAGGGCTATATCAGAAAGGTGCAGACGAGGTTATCAAGCCTGTCACCGGTGATTTTATAACCGCTCAGCTGCCTGTGTTCACCAAAGCTGCCGAACAAGAATTCATGAACATTCTGCAGCGGAAATATGAGGTTGTGGACGCGCACGTACCGAAAGACATTGCTGCGGCTGCCCAAGAAGTGACAGCCGAAGGAGACACTGATGAGGAAAAGGCGAAGCTGTTGTATAGCTGGGTTGGCAGCCGAGTGAAGTATGATTGGGAGAAAGTGAGGCTGTATGAGGAGCAGCGGATCTGGAAGGAGCAAACCCCGGAGGAGACATTTGCGACCAGGCAGGGAGTTTGCATTGATTATTCAAGATTGTATGCGGTAATGGCCCGTTCTATAGGACTTGATGTAAAAGTGGTCACCGGACTTGGCTATGACGGCAAGGGCAGCTACGGCCCGCATGCTTGGAATGAAGTGTATCTCGCTGACCAACACAAATGGGTGCCTCTTGATTCCACCTGGGTCGCAAGCGGTGGCAACTGGTTCAATCCTCCGAACTTCAATGAGACACACATCAGGGAAGCCTAACGAACATACCTCGGCGGCCGCCCGAATATCAGCATGGATCAAAGGAGCTGGACTGCAGTGAAATTTAGAAAGACAACGTCGATGGACGATCCGTCGCAGCAGGAGACCACCAAACGGCGTCATTTTACATTGCGTATTAATCTGTTATTTTTCATTGTGTTTATTATGTTTTCAGTATTAATAGTCAGGTTAGCGATTCTCCAGTTTGTGGAGGGCCAGCAGTTGAAGGCTGCAGAGGCCCAGACTACCAAACGCGATTCGCCTATCGCGCCGATACGGGGGAATATATACGACAGCAACGGGGTTCCGCTGGCCTACACGTCTTCAGCCCAGACGCTCTATTTCCGGATGGAGTCCGGCCAGGACAAGGACGCGGTTATCGCGCTCGCATATGAACTGGAAAAGCTGTTCAAGGAATATGGAGATCCAAGCAAAGCTCCTATGACGGCAGCCGAGATTATAGAGGCGATGGATGTTGGTTATGATTTGACCAAGGAACGAACGAACGCACCCAGCTATTCTTTTGTGCCTCGACGAATTAAGTCGGGGTTATCTCCCGAGGAGATCGCCTATTTGTCCGAGCACCGTGACGTGTTTAAGTGGCTGGAGATTATGGAGGAGAGCATCCGTACTTACGATCCAAGCAATGTAGCTGTGCAGCTGATCGGTTATATGCGGCCTTTCTCCCGGGGCCGAGAGCCGAATCACGGACTTGATTTTTACCAAAACAAAGAAAACACGCAGGGTTACCTGGACACGGAGGATGTTGGCTACGACGGCATTGAACTGATGTATCAGGAACAGCTGCGCGGGAAAAACGGATATAAGTCGTACCCGGTGAATGCGTCCCAGAAGATCATCGGCAGAGTGGAAATCCAGCCGCCGACGAAAGGGCACAACCTGTTTTTGACCATCGATAAGGAAGTGCAGCAGGTCACCGAGCAAGCTGTTATGGATCAGCTGGAGTACGCAAAATCGCCGGCAGCGCGTGCCAGCCGGTACGGCTACGCGCCGAATGCCAAGGCCGGCTATGCCGTCGCGATGGAAGTGGATACGGGACGCGTAGTGGCCATGGCAAGTATGCCGGACTACAATCCGAGCATCTGGCGTGAGGGTCTGTCAACAGCTGAGTATAACCAGATTCAACCGTTCATCAATAACGGTACCATTACGACGGCATACCCGGATTACCCGGACAACGAGTTGAAAAACCATCCGACTTCGATAGTATACGTTGGGTCCATCATTAAGCCGTTATCGGTATTGATCGGATTAAACGAAGGCTTATTTGGCATCAATACGACCTACAATGACACGGGGGTGTTCACCTTTGGCCGGGGCAATAGTGCACGGCTTACTAACTCCGACCGCAAGGCGTACGGACCCATCAATGGATCCGACGCGATCTGGCACTCCTCCAATACATTTATGTCGGCGATGATCGGTAATAAATTATATGAGCGTAATGGCGCTAAGGCAGTGGAAATCTGGGAGTCATACTTAAATAAATTCGGGCTTGGCGTGTTGACGGGCAGCGGCCTGCACCGTGAAAACCCGGGTCTCAGTGAGTTTAAGACTAATACGCGTGAGACGCTTCAATCGCGGATGGTGTACGCTTCCTGGGGACAGAACGAGAAATACACGACTCTGCAAATGGCACAGTATGCTACAACATTGGCGACCCGCGGCAAGAAGCTAAGACCGCTCTTGGTAGACAAGATAGAGACTTATGAAGGCCAGCTGGTGAAAACGATGACGCCGGAAATTCTGGAGGCTACCGAATTTCCCAAGCCGTATTGGGACAGCGTGATTGAAGGCATGCAGAAGGTTTCCGTGCGGGGCTTTGAAGACTTCCCTTACAGCTTTGCGCGCAAAACGGGCACCTCAACGCAATCGGTTGGCGGAAAGCTCATCGATAACGCCGTGTTTATCGCCTTTGCACCGGTTGAAAATCCGAAGCTGGCGGTGGCGGTTGTCATGCCGGAAGGCGGATTCGGTGCGTGGAACGCAGCGCCGATCGCAAGAAAGATGTTCGACGCATATGATCAACAATACGGGTTGGACGGTGTGCCGAAAGGCACGAAAGCCGAAACACCGGCGCCGTAAATATTGGTTGGCACCGCGCCCTCGGCATAACACTCAGCATGCAAGTTTGCATCTGTCCCTCTTTTGGTATGCCGGTGTGATCAGGGACTCCCTGCTGGGGGGTCCTTTCATTTTACCCATGTTTTGGGTGGAACAGGGTGGCTGATTAACTGCTCGCGACGCTAATATGTTATACTGTTGTATCGTATTTATTTTTAAGACCAGCATCATGGACGTTTTCTGAGGAGGAAATATAATTTATGTGCGGAATCACAGGGGCAATGTACTTTGAAGATAGAGAGCCGTCGCAGACCATGCTGAAGGCCATGACTGATTGCATCGTACACCGGGGACCCAACGATTTTGGGTTCTGGGGCGAGAACCGCATCGGGTTAGGCTTTCGCCGACTGTCCATTATCGATATTCAGGAAGGCCATCAACCACTGGCTAACGAAGATGATAGCGTTTGGATCGTATTTAATGGAGAAATTTACAATTATAAATACCTGCGGCATGAGCTTCAGGAAAAAGGACATCAATTTAAAACTCACAGTGATACCGAGGTCATTGTTCATCTGTATGAGGAATACGGTGAGGATTGTGTGACGCGGCTGCGCGGGATGTTCGGTTTTGTTATTTGGGATCGTCGCAAAAAACTGCTGTTCGGCGCACGCGACCATTTCGGCATCAAGCCGTTCTACTACTACAAGGATGACAAGCAGTTCGTGTTTGGTTCCGAGTTGAAAAGCGTGCTCGCAGCGGACGGAATCGGCCGGACAGTTGACACAGAAAGCCTGTTGAATTATTTGACATTCCAGTATGTTCCTGAGCCGGACACCATGTTTCGCGGTATCAGTAAACTGCCCCCGGGCCACTACATAACACTGAGCTATGACGGGGACATGCAAATCCGCCGCTATTGGGATCCCATGTTCGAGCCGGAAGAGCGTCCGTTCGAGGAATATGTCGAGCGTATCCGCGAGGGATTGAAGGATTCGGTCATTCATCATATGCAGAGCGACGTGGAGCGGGGCTGCTTCTTGTCGAGCGGCATAGATTCCACAGCGATCGCCACGCATATGAGGGCGGTTGAGCCGATTCGGACCTTTTCGGTCGGCTTCGAAGGGCCTAACAATGAAACGCAGATCGCCCATCAGACCGCGGCGGCTCTGGACACGGAGCATTATTCCAAGATCATCACGCAAAATGACTTTTTTGCCGCAGTGCCTAAAGCTGTCTGGCACCAAGATGAACCGGTCGCCGATCCTTCAGCTATCGCGCTGTATCACGTGGCGAAGCTTGCGCGTGAACACGTGACCGTGGTGCTGTCGGGCGAAGGAGCGGACGAGCTGTTCGGCGGTTACCGCATTTACCGTGAACCGCATTCGCTGCGTGCAATCGAACGCCTGCCTCTGCCGCTCAAGCAGCTGCTGCACGCTGTGGCGCGAATGCTGCCGCAGGGTGTCTACGGGAGAAACTATCTGCTGCGGGGCACCACTCCGCTCGAGCAGCGTTTTCTCGGCAATGCTAAGATCTTCACGGAAGACATGAAAGCGGAGGTTGTCCGCATCGATCAGGAAACGCTCGGCAGATACCGCAATCCGTGGCAAATTGCAGGGCAATTCTACGAGAAAACGGTACACCAGGATCCGGTGACACGCATGCAGTATATTGATATGAATCTGTGGCTGCCGGGTGACATTTTGATGAAAGCTGACAAAATGACGATGGCGAATTCGCTCGAGCTCCGGGTGCCTTTTCTGGATGTTGAATTGTATGAAATCGCACGTAAAATTCCAGCCCGCTACAGACTGGCAGAGGGCACAACGAAATATATTTTCCGTAAGGCGATGGAAGGGATTATTCCCGACTTTATCCTGAATCGGCCTAAGCTCGGCTTTCCGGTGCCTCTCCGGGATTGGCTCAAGGGCAATATGGGCACAGTGATTATGGAACAGATTGAAGCGAGCGGCATCGATGGATACATTCAAATGGATACGGTCCGCCGCATGGTAGCCAACCACCGGAACGGCCAGGGAGATTACGCCCGCCGACTGTGGACCATCTATATGTTCGCGCTTTGGCATGCGACGTACATGGAGGAAATGCCGCAGCCGTCATTGGCTGCCGCTTTATAACAAAGAGAGGTGGATCCTATTGGGCAATTACAGACTGATTGCGCTGGATATGGACGGAACTTTGCTCACCGAAGATAAGACCGTGTCGAAGGAGAATCGTGCCGCGCTCGAAGCAGCGGCTGCTGCCGGTGTCACAGTGATGCTGGCGACCGGACGAGGGATTCAGAATGTCATGCCCTATCTGGAGGAGCTGGAGTTGAACTCGCCGATTGTCACTGTGAATGGCAGTGAAGTGTGGGCTTCGCCTGGAACGCTGCATCACCGCACGCTAATGGATTCCAAGCTGATACGGGATATGCACTCGATAGCAGAGGAATATGATACATGGTATTGGGCCTATGCCGTCGGCGACATTTTCAATAAGGACAAATGGGTGGACAGCTATGATAACCATCAGTGGCTGAAATTCGGCTATTATTATGAGGATGCCGAACGGCTGCGGGCGATCCGTGACAAACTGGCGGCCTGGGACTTATTCGAAGTCACCAATTCTCATCCGTTTAATATCGAGCTGAATCCGAAAGGCGTCAACAAAGCCAGCGGAATTCGGCAGGTGTGCGAACTGCTCGGCATCGATATGTCGCAAGTTATCGCCATGGGAGACAGCTTGAACGATGAGTCCATGATTCGGGCTGCCGGGCTTGGTGTAGCGATGGGCAATGCGCAGGACGAGGTGAAGCGGTTCGCAGATGTTGTTACTGCTACGAACGAGGAGCACGGTGTGGCACGGATCATCGAACAGTATATTTTGTAACATGGGCTGCGGTCAACTGGTACAAGTCCGGTCTCGCGGGTAAGAACTAAGCGAAGCAGTTCGACTGGCAAAAACGTTAAGGAGGGCAAAACAATGATCATAACAGCTTGGATCATCGTCATCGTGCTCTTTATTGTCGGAATGATCGGAGCGGTGTACCCGGTGTTTCCCGGCGCAGTAGCTATCTACGCAGCATTTTTCGTGTATGGCTTCATGGTGGGATTCGAGCCATTTGACCTCTGGTTCTGGCTGATCCAGAGCACCATATTCGTCGTGCTGCTGGTCGCAGATTACGCGGTGAGTGCGTTGGGCGTAAAAAAGTTCGGGGGTACCCGGGCATCTGTCATCGGCAGCACGATCGGCTTGATCGTCGGCCCCTTCGTCATCCCGGTAGCCGGCCTTCTGATAGGACCTTTTCTTGGTGCGGTGATTGGAGAGATGATAGCCGGAGCCGAATGGAGACAGTCCGTTCGCGCCGGTGTCGGAGCATTAGTCGGTTTTTTCTCAAGTGTGGTCGTCAAATTGCTGCTGCAAACCGCAATGATTATTCTATTTTTCATTTGGGTGCTGTAGTATCCAGGTAGCAGGAAGAAGGGAACATCTTGTCTAAAGATTCGTTGGTGAAAGGCACGTTTATTCTGACCGTGGCGGCACTGATTGCTCGGCTGTTAGGTGTGGTCCAGAGGATTCCATTGATCGTCTTGCTGGGCGACCTGGGTATGGCCGCATACGGTGTCGCGTTTAATCTGTATGCGATGCTGCTGGTAATAGCAACCGCGGGCATTCCGAGCGCGCTCAGTAAAATGATTTCAGAACGGACTGCGCTCGGGCAGCACGCCGAGGCCAACCGTATCTATCGTGCAGCACTGCTGTTTGCGGCGGCGGCGGGAGTGGTGATGACACTACTCTTGTATGTGTTTGCGCCTTACTACGCCGACGGTACGGCGAACCCGCAAGCGGTGCTGCCGATTCAAGCGCTTGCTCCCGCATTATTGCTGTTCCCGCTAATCGCTATCATGCGCGGATATTTTCAGGGCCGTCGCATGATGATGCCGAACGGCTTGTCCCAAATCATTGAACAGATCTTCCGTGTCGGTGCATCCGTTGGCTTGGCCTATGTGCTGCTGGATTACAGCCTGGATTGGGCGGTGGCCGGCGCGTCCTTTGGCGGCGTCGTCGGGAGCGTTGCCGCAGCGGCGGTGATGGTCTATTACTCCTTGAAGCTGCGGCGCACTGACCGTGCAGAAGGCTTACTCGCCGGTGCAGCCGACACTTGGGTGAGCCCGAGCACAGCCCGCTCAAATCCGCTTACGTACAAATCTATTTATGCCCAGCTGTTCAAGATTTCGATTCCTATCGTTATTTTCTCGCTCACGGTGACCTTGATTTATACAATTGATTCTTCCATAGTGACCTTGCTGCTTATGGGGCAGTTGGGCCAGGCTCAAGCTCAAGAGATTCTTGGTATCTTGCTGGGGCGCGCACAGTCGCTGGCCGGTATCCCGATCATTCTGGCTGTTGCCCTGAGCCAATCGGTGGTCCCGATCATTTCCGCCGCGTATTCGCGCGGTGATATGTCTCAGGTTTCGCAGCACACGAGCAAAGTGCTTCAGTTGTCGCTGCTCACAGGAATTCCAATGGCACTGATCATCTGTGTGGCGGCCGGCCCTATCGATGCTCTAGTATTCGGCAACGACAGGGGTTCTGTGATCGTTGACCAATTCGCCGCACCGATCATTATTGTTCTCACCATCAGCTCCATCTTTCAGATTGTGATGCAGACGTCCGGGGCTGTGCTGATGGGAATGGGCAAAATGAAGCCGCTCATGCTTCATGTAGCGGTCGGGATCGCTGTCAAACTCATCGGCAGCTATTTGCTGGCACCGGTGCTAGGCATCTACGGGATCATTGCAGCAACGGGCCTCTGCTTTATAGTGATGACGGTTCTGAATTTACGGGTGCTGCGCCAAGTCGTTTCATTCCGGGTACTCGGACGCCGGCGTTGGACAGGCTTGATTGTCGTCACATCTGTCATAACGGCAATCGGTGCTGTATTGAACTGGGTGACTGGCACGTACATCCAACCATTTGGTCATCCGCGTGCGGATGCATTCGTGCAAACGGTGATCCTTTGCCTCACCGCGGGGGGATTGTATCCGCTGCTGCTATTCATAACGCGCACGGTGAGCGTGGCAGATATTCAGCATATGCCGGGGCCGGTGCAGAGGCTGATCGGCCGAGTCGCGCCGCGCTTGTTAAGAGCAAGACAAGAAAGTACTAATACGTGAACAAAAGCGCATTCAGCGGGTCGTGCTGCCAGCGGTTGTCAAAGCGGCCCGAGCTGCACCTTTACAGCAGATCTCGCTCTGCTTGACCGCGGCCATCACCGCCGCAGGGCGAACAAAAATAGCACCTCGTACACGGGCATCCAGCCTACGTGCGAGGTGTTTTTTTGCTGCGCTACCGTAAGGTTGCTCATGTGACTGGGTCCACCGAAAAACAACGGAACCGATCTGCAGCTGGCTATGGCTTTATACCCTTCAGCTCATCACATTGCATGTTATCATCGAAAAACTGATCATCAATGTTAAATTTAATTAGGATATGAGAAAAAATGTATACCCGGCAGCAGAACAAAAGGCGGCCTTTCCGTAAAGTCAGCAGTGTAACGCAGTGGCTGAAATGCGTATTATCGGTTAACAAAGATGCGCACGCGGCATCCTGATGAAACCCAAGTTACGAAATAAAGGAGGCGCTTTCATTTGGTAAAAAAGTGGAGAAGGATATCTGTACTCTCGCTTACAGCGGTGTTGACTGGCACGGCATGTATGGCGGGCTGCTCAGACCAACCGGACACTGGAGGGAATACATCGGAGGAAGGCGGCAAATTGACGAGCCTGACGTATTGGACAACGATGACGGGTCAGGCTGCCGTGAGCATGAAGAGCTATGGGGAGATGGAAGTGTACAAGGGAATTGAGAGCATAACTGGCGTCAAGGTCAATTTTCAGCATCCGCCGCAGGGACAGGACGCCGAGCAGTTTAACTTGATGCTCACATCGGGGCAACTGCCGGATGTCATCGAATACCATTGGACCAGCTTCCCGGGCGGTCCCGAGAAAGCCGTCAAGGATGGCAGAATTATAAAGCTCAATGAGTTGATCGATCAGCATGCCCCGAATCTGAAAAAGGTACTCGAATCCAATCCCGAATGGAAAAAGCAGGTGACCACCGATGACGGCAGTATCGTAGGATTTCCTTTTTTGCGGGGTGATAAAAAACTGCAAGTATATAAGGGCGTGACAGTGCGAAAAGACTGGCTCGATAAACTCGGTTTGCAAATGCCCACGACCATTGATGAATGGCATACGGTTTTGAAAGCGTTTAAAGAGCAGGATCCAAACGGCAACGGTCAAGCGGATGAGATCCCAATCATTATTACACTGGGTGAGTTGAATGGCTCGCACGCGTTTATTGGAGCGTTCGGTATCACAAACGGATTTTTCCAAGATGCAGGTAAAGTCAAGTACGGGCCGCTTCAGCCACAGTACAAGGAGTTCCTCACTTTAATGAATCAATGGTATAAAGAAGGCCTGTTGGATAAAGATTATGCCGCCACTGACGGAAAATTGTTGGATGCCAAAGTTACCGGTCATCAGATCGGCGCTTTGATTACGAACACGGGTGGAGGCATAGGCAAATACATGGGGCTGATGGCGGGCAAAGATAATCATTTCACACTGTCGCCCGCACCATATCCGACGCTCAACAAAGGAGAGAAGCCTGAGTTAGGGCAGATGGACTTTACCTTTAACGGTCGGGGGGCCGCTATCTCTACGAGCAACAAAAATCCGGTGGAAACGGTGAAATGGCTGGATGTCGGCTACAGCGAAGAGGGGCATATGCTGTTTAATTTCGGCAAAGAGGGGATTAGCTACAATTTGATTAACGGCTACCCGAAATACACAGAAATGATTACGAAGAATCCAGACGGGCTGCCGATGCAGCAGGCTATGGCTCGTCACAACCGGGCGGGCTGGGACGGTCCGTTCGTGCAAGATGTTCGTTATATCGAGCAGTACGCCGCCATTCCGGAACAGCAGGAATCATTGACCGCATGGGCGGAACCGACGAATGAGAAGCTGATGCCGCTGATCACGCCAACCAAAGAGGAAAGCGGCACATACGCGTCGATCATGGCGGATATCAACACTTATAAGGACGAGATGTTCCACAAATTCGTCATGGGTGCGGAGCCGCTTTCCAACTTTGATGCATTTACTGCCACATTGAAGAGCATGGGGATCGACGAGGCGCTGGAAATACAGCAAGCCGCGTTGGAACGTTACAACAAACGGTAAAAGGCCGGCGGGGGATGCATGCATCACGCATCTCCTCAACGGTTCCGATCAACGCAGAAAAGGAAGTGAAGCATAATGTCTCTACTGCCGACGGACGCGCAGACACGAAGCGGAGTACTATCCCGCGGCGCCGAATTGCGCCAGAGGGTGCGAAAAGACTTGCTGCGCAACAAGTATATTTATCTGATGGCGCTGCCGGTCCTGGCCTACTATGCCATTTTTCACTATGGGCCCATGTACGGCCTGCTCATTGCCTTCAAAGATTTTAGCCCGGCTCTTGGCATTTGGGGGAGTCCCTGGGTCGGCTTCGACCACTTCAAGGAATTTTTTCAAAGCCATTACTTCTGGAGATTGATTCGAAACACAGTGCTTATTAACATTTACGAGCTGCTGTTCGCGTTTCCTGCCTCGATCCTACTTGCGCTGCTGCTGAATGAAATCCGCAGCAGTGTATTCAAAAGAGCCGTGCAGACCGTTTCGTATCTGCCCCACTTTATCTCCATCGTCGTCGTTGTCGGTATGATGGTGGACTTCCTGGCGAGAGACGGGCTAGTCAACCAGGTTCTGGGTCTGCTCGGGATGGAGTCCATCGCGTTCCTGCGCGAGCCCGACTGGTTCCGCTTCTTGTATGTGTCGTCGGGAATTTGGCAGGGCATCGGTTGGGGCTCGATCATTTATTTGGCAGCGATCTCCAACATTGACCCAACACTGTATGAAGCGGCGAAGATGGACGGAGCGGGGCGGTGGAAGCAAGCACTGAATATTACGATCCCGGGCATCATGCCGACTATCGTTATATTGCTCATCCTGACGATGGGCTCCATGCTGAACGTGGGCAGCGAGAAGGTGCTTCTCATGTATAATCCCCTCACGTATGAAACGGCCGACGTCATATCCACTTATGTGTACCGCAAAGGGATATTGGAGGCAAACTACGGTTACACCACGGCGGTGGGACTGTTTAATTCAGTGATCAGCTTTATCTTGATTGTAGTGGCCAATGGGATCAGCAAGCGGGTTAGTGAAAATAAATTGTGGTGACAAGGAGGGACACGTCTAATGCCTAATCGCTTAACGGCGGGTGAAAGTGTGTTCAGCCTCGCTAATACGATCCTTATGCTCATGCTGTGTTTTGTTACGTTGTATCCGTTTTTGTACGTACTGTTTTCGTCGCTCAGTGACCCCACCCTGCTCGCTCAGAGCCGTGGTCTGCTGTTTAAGCCGCTGGGGTTCAGCACGGCCGCGTACTCGGCGGTGTTCGACAATCCAATGATCGGAAAAGGCTATCAAAATACTCTGCTTTATGTGTCGGTCGGCACAGCGCTCAATCTTTTCATGACTGGTTTAGGTGCATATGTGCTTTCACGGAAAAACGTGCTTTTCGGCAACTTCATCATGTTCGCGATCGTGATTACGATGGTTTTTAGCGGTGGTCTGATTCCCTCCTACATCGTTGTCACCAAGCTGGGAATGTTAAACACCCCATTGGCAATTATCGTGCCGGGCTTAATTAACACCTTCAATATGATCATTATGCGTACGGCATTTCAATCCGTTCCCGTGAGCTTGGAAGAATCCGCTCGAATGGATGGCGCCAACGACTTCACGATCCTCTTCCGCGTCATTGTGCCTCTCTCCATGCCCGTGATCGCTGTCATGGTCCTCTGGTATGCTGTCGGGCACTGGAATTCTTACTTCAGCGCGTTGATCTATTTGCGTGACCGGGAGCTCTACCCGCTGCAGCTGATATTGCGCGAAATCCTCATTACGAACAGCACCGACAACATGATGACCGGCACCTCCATGGGCGACAAAATGCCTATCGGCGAGACGATCAAGTATGCGACCATTATCGTGTCAACACTGCCCATCTTATGTTTGTATCCCTTTTTGCAAAAATATTTCGTGAAGGGCGTAATGATCGGAGCTATCAAGGAGTAGTTTGTTTTTTCTGAATATTTATTTTTTTCAGAGGTAGAAGTAAGGGCTTTCACGAATATGTTATAGAAAAGATTACGTGGAGGTTCTACCATAATGTCAAGTCTCCGACAGATGCTCCGATTTCAAGGGTTCAAACGGAAAAGCGTGTTCGTCAAGCTGCTCGCTTCCAATGTGTTCATCCTGCTGATGCCGATGATCATAGGCGTAGTATTGTACGCTAAGGTAGAGCAGTTCATAACCGATAACGTGAAAAGGTACAATCTAGGCATGTTGGAGCAGCTTAAGCAAAGCATGGACGCGCGGTTGAAGGAAGTAGAACAGCTGGCCCAGCAGATCAGTCTGAATCCCAAGCTGAACGGTTTACTGGGTGACGGAGGCTCCCAGTTGAATAGTGATTACAAATATATTGAGTTTGCCCGCCACTATTTGGAACGCCATAAGCTTATGACGAGTGACTTTATCTATGATTACTACCTCTACTTTGCCGGCACGGACACAATTCTAAAGCAGGGGGTGAAGACAGACTCTCGCACGTTTTACAAGTACTATTACCAATATGCGCATCTAAGCTACACAGACTGGATGGAGAACATATTAAACGGCTATCACAGCACAACGTATTTGCCATCGTCCGAACTGATGCGTCGGCCGGGACTTCCCGTGGCTGCATCCTCCCTGCCGGGTAACCCTTCCGGCAGGGTCATCACGTACGTTCAGTCTCTGCCGATCGGCAGCTCGACGGAGGCGAGAGGCACACTTGTCGTGTTGATCGAGGAAGCCAAGATCACGGAGATGATCCGCCAAATTGAATCAGTCAACCAGAGTTCTGTTTTAATCGTGAACAACTCAGGCGAGATCATCATGGGCAACTCGAAGCCTGTGGTACGGCGGCTTTCCGTTCTCCAGAATCTTGCTTCGACGTCAGGCTTGATTGACGGCAACGTAATCGGTAAAGATCTGATGATGTCGTACATCTCCTCCGATCGCACAGATTGGAAATATGTAACGATAACGCCCACGGGCGTGTTCCTGCAGCATGTGGACAAGGTTAAAGAGGCGGCGCTGTGGTTGTTTCTGTGCTGTCTGGCCGGTGGTGCCGCAGCCGCGTATTTCACAGCATATCGCAATTATGCTCCGCTGAGGCTGATCATCAAAGGGATAACCAAAGGGGGCACACCTGCTCAGCAGCCCAGCAATAACGAGTATGAGCTGCTCCAGGAGACGATTCAAGAATCACTGGCGGAAGGACATAATTTGCGGCAAATCATTCATCGTCAAATGCCTGTGCTCCAAGCGAACTTTTTGACACGTTTAATTCGCGGACAGGTCGACGATTCCACGGACACGGGGGATGCGGCACAATTTTTGAATATACGATTTGTATCGGACAGCTTCGCCGTGATCTTGGTCGACATCGATGACACAACGGGATTCGTGGCCAGACCCAGCGAGCGGCAATGGGCGACGATACGGTTCATTTTAACCAACGTGATGACTGAGCTAGCGCAGCAATATCACTCTGTTTACAGTGTAGCGTTAGACAGGGACCGTCTTGCCCTGCTGCTGAATCTGCATGACAACCGCTCTACGGAGGCATGGGAAGACGTGAAAGCCGCGGCCGTACGACTAAAGGAATGGATTGAGATATACTATCGCATCATCATATCCGTGTCGGTGAGCGATATTCACCAAGGCGTCACCGAAATTCGCACGTGCTATGCGGAAGCGGTGCAAGCGGCGGATTACAAAATTGTGCGCGATCCGGGAGAAATTTTGTATTACCGGGATATTCGGCAAGATGAGCAAGGTTTTGATTATCCGATCGAGACGGAAATTCAATTGATGAATTTGGTGAAAAGCGGTGATTTTACGCAAGTGGAAGTCATTCTAGAACGAATCTATCAAACGAATTTTCTATCCAAGCGCCTTAGTCCCGACATAGGACGGTGCCTCTTTTTTAACATCACCGGGACCCTTTTAAAAATATTGAACTCGTCTCTTATTCGAAACACGGATCAGATGCAGCGAATGTTCGATTCGATCAAGCACATTCTTGCTGCCAAAACGGCGGAAAGCATGCATTTGAAGACGAAGGGAATCTTCCGTATGTTGACCGAAGCCATACGCGAAGAGAGAACCGATCACGGACAGCAGCTGTTGGAGAAGGTGAGAGGGCTGGTAGAGAACAACTTAACGAACCCAAATATGGGTTTGGCCCTTTTGGCCGAGCAGCTGAACATGTCCCCACAGTATTTGTCCACCTTTTTCAAAAAAGCGCAAGGTGAAAATTTGACGGACTTCATCCTTAAGAAACGAGTGGAGTATGCCAAACAACTCATGGAAGATAAAACGTTGACCAATACTCGTGTCGCCCAACTCGTGGGTTACTCCAATGACATTGTGTTTATCCGTGCGTTCAAAAAAATGGAAGGGATTACACCAGGGAAGTACAGGGAGAGCTTGTAACGATCCACGCACAACTCGCCGGCCGCGAAAAAAGCCGCCGAGAACATTGATGAGAGGCCACCTGGAGAGCACTGAATTCGCATCAGTGCTCTCGAAGTGGCCTTTTTGTGCGCGATCCATTACATGTAGGCTTTGAACGACATCATGCCTAGGGCGGCGGCCGCCGTTAATATGGCACTCCAAACGACGATACCGATCGTCATCCAGAGCATCAATTTCCGGGGCTCAGCGCCGAACGCAATGCCGATCGCCGCGCCCAGTGGTGCTCCGGTGATAAGCGGGGATAAGAAACCTAAGCCCACAATGCCGTATTTTTTCCACACCCTTGCCATTCTGCTTTCTTTGCGTGCGTTCTTGCGCTCAAAGCGCTGTACGAGCCAATTGCGCAGCGACTTACCAAAGAAGATAACGATCGCCGCACTCACAGCAGCCCCGAGTGCACTTAGCAGACCGGTCACAAGCGGAGACAGGTTCAATGCAAGTCCCAATGGAATAGCTGCCCATAGTTCCAACACGCCTGCGCCGATTACAGTCAACCCAGCCCATACACTATCCATCACATTCACCACAACCTGTCCAACTATGTTTTTTTCTCGAAGTTTTCATAGCACAGCTTCCTTTCCGTCCGATGATTTTGAGCAGCTAACTATTCCTACGTATTGGAGTGTATAATAGGTGCAGAAAAATAGCGAGGTGAACATCATGATTAAATTAGTGGCATTCGATGTAGACGGCACATTGCGTGACCGCGAGTACCTGCCGAAATCTACGCGCAGGGCGTTACATACACTGAAGGAGCATGGCATCACGCTTGCGTTGTGCACAGGCCGCAGCGAATACGAGATGAAGGCTTTATGGACGGAGCTCGAAATTGACTGGGCGGTCACTTGCAACGGCAGCCACATCGGACACCAGGGCAAAACCGTTTTCGACAACCCGTTTTCCCGCGAAACCGTGCAGGATTGGCTTGAACTGGCCGAACGGTTGAATCACACCCTTCTGCTGTACGGCGCGGAACTGATGTTCACGAATCGGGCGAATGATCCGCATTTTCTTCAGGCTCAAAAGGAGATCGGCTTTATGGAGCCAGTACTGCTCAAAGACGGAGACGAGGTACCCAACATATATCAATGTATCGTGTTTTGCAACGAAGAAGACGAAGCACACTACGTGAAGGGAGAACGAAGCCGGTATTACATACACAGATGGCGACCTTGGGCGGTCGATATCAATCCTAACGGGATGCATAAGGCGCTTGGGCTGCAAAAGCTGCTTGACCATCTGAATCTGATGCCGCAGGAAGTGGCGGCGTTCGGCGACGGACTCAATGATCTGGAGCTTTTAGAATCAGTTGGAATGGGGATTGCTATGGGCAATGGAGGAGAACTGTTGAAGAAAAAAGCGAGGTTTGTCACGAAGCCGCTGCGGGAAGATGGTATCGAATACGCGGTACACAAATGGATTATCGCACCTGGTGGTGAGCTTTAGAACCTTAGACATTTAGAATGGGCCCCAGTGCTTCAACGCTGCTGAATAAATCCACGCGGAACGCAGACGCTATGTTGGAGCATTACACGCACGCATGATCGGAGGCCCCTGATGAATCAAACGATGTATCGCATTGAAGAAATGTTAGAGACCGCGTTACAGCTAAGTGATCGCATTTCAGCCGCTATGCAGCAAACTCCAAGCCCGATTGCGGGGGTACGGGAAAGTGTGGCAAATTTACTTGCGAATTATAAAGAGTCAACATCGCTGCCGAATCGACCGGGACAAGCCAACGACCTTCGTTCCGGCATCGCCGTTATACGACACGAAATCCACCAATGTCGGCGGGTGCTGGAACAATTAACGAGCGACAGCGCACAATTGTACCGCGAACTAATTGGTGATGACAAGGACGCTTTTGAACGAATGACGCCCAAGCAGCAGCAGAGAAAACATCCGACAGCCTTTCAT
The DNA here is from genome assembly GCF_002220865.2 of Paenibacillus xerothermodurans. Lineage (GTDB taxonomy): Bacteria > Bacillota > Bacilli > Paenibacillales > NBRC-103111 > Paenibacillus_S > Paenibacillus_S xerothermodurans. Next base: position 130,835 of record NZ_NHRJ02000003.1, read on the forward strand.
GCGAAGCAAACGTTCCACAGCTTGTCCCAACTCGAAGAAGCGCTTGCGCTGACAACATCCGCATTGATGACATTGAGCGGAGACCTGGAACACAATATGTTAGAACACCTGGAGGTGCCTGACGTCGGTCATTTCAAAGTTGAGGATAATACGCCGGTCAGGCCTACCCTGGCGCCGTAAAATCATCAGTACCCTGAATACTATTGACCCCGCCTACGTCTTGAAAGAAACAGCATAAATCCGGTAAAAATAAAGCTGCTCGACAAAAGTCCACAGAAAGGCGGGGCAGCATGAGTTATACGTGTTATTACTGCAATCAGGTCTCGGAACAAGCCCACAGCATCACTATTTATGACAAGGATGGTGTGGAAGATCGGCTTGAATTACTTTGTGACTCGTGCTATGAGGATTGGCTCCTGGAGCTCAAAGGGTGACGGATTACGCGCAGCAGTGCGGGCCCGCTAATAAGATGCTTGCGCAGGTTGTCCCGTGCGCGCAGGGGCCTGACGGAGGTGCGAGTGTTGCCAGTGTTGCAAGTGTTGCACGCTTTGACGCCGCAAGCTGCATAAACGCAGTCTACAGAAAAAAAGCTGCCCGCCGGGCAGCTTTTCGCATGAACATATAATACCGTTAATACATTACACTTGTACTGGCTCCGCCTGAACTTCAGCTTTTTGCGGGGCCTTGACCTTGTTGACCAGCTTGGGCAAATGCTTGATACTGCGTATCATCTCCCCTTTGCACAAGGGGCATCCGGGAGAATCGCCCGAAACCATTTCTTCCCTAATCCAGGTTTTGCATTCTCTGTTTCGGCAGCGCAAAATCGGCACAGGGGACACTTTCGGCGTTGTATCATCCATTGGCACGCAAATACACCTCCCATCTTTAAACTGCCCCAACTTCGCCCGTTTATTGCACTAGATCACCCGTTAGCACGGCCAGTTCGATCTTTTTCAGCCCAAAACAATACTCATGAGTCATCTCAAATGCAAAAGGCGGCTCCACCGGGCTAAAGTACTGTAAGCATCGGCCTCCGTCATGCACGAACCAATCCCCCGGCTCGGCAGGGGCCATAAGTTGATCCTTCCATGCGTCAGTCAACCGTGGGCTGTACAATGGCGCCGCCTCAGGCATCAGGCTGCAGCCGTCCAGCCATTCCTTCAGCTCGCCTCGTGGCACAGGGGGAGACCTGCGGATGGAGGCGAACAGATGCGGCCAGTAGTCCGCCCTGGATCCGGTGTGCCGTAGGCCCGCGGCAAAATGGGTTGCTCCATGGAACACTGCTGGTATGCCGAACAATATTGCATACAGCTTTCTGCCCACCTGGATGCGCTCATGCAGATCCCTGAAATTCTCTATGATCAAACCCGCCAACCGCACACGGCCTTCATGCTCGTATGGCAAGATCACCTGGTTCAACTGAAGCAGCGATTGCACGCTGAAAAATAATGTGTCGAGCACAAGCTCGCGGTATGCGGCATGCTCGATCACACGCTTTTGAATATAATTCTGTTCGTTGATGATGAGCGCCGTGGTTAGCAGTCCGGAATCGCCTCGCGCAAAAAATATCTCCCACACCGGCCTCATGAAACCGGAGACTCCTAGCCGGGGCAGCAGATGGAAAAATGAACGGCCACGCCGACGGCTTATGTCATACAGCAGGAGCTGCGCATATGCGTCGTGAAAAATGAGGGCATTAGACCGCTCCAGCATACCGAAGACCGACAGCCGTGTATCTGTGCGCAGCAGATAGGGCAGCAGTTCCCCTTTCAAATCGGTAATATTCCAACCCCCGTTGCGCGAGACCATGTGGGCAAGGAAAGCCCAATGCAGCTCCGGGTGCCGCCGATACATCTGCCAATACGCTTGTGTACGGCTTATATTGTTCCGGTTCAATTGTTCCGTGCGTTCCCGGATGCTTGCAATCATAGCTTTCTCGTCATCCGACATGGGGGCTTCGGCAACGACAGTCGGGTTCGTGCTGCTCGGCGGTGTTTTTGACAGGGACAGGCGCAGCTCCTCTACATGTTTCCAATTGATCTGCATCTGCGAAATGGTATCCAGGTGCGATTGTTCGAAGGATAAGGTGCTGATCTTACCTTTCAACCATTGAGTGACCTCGTAAGGGGTGGCGGCCAGCTTTTGCAGCAAATCCCAGCCGTTCCAGCGAAATTTTCCGTTGCCCACCGCGTTTTCACCTCCGCCCAGCTTATGTGCCGCCGGATCTACCTACCAACAGACTTTAGAACTATTTTTTTCCAGATATAGAAACTAAAATATTACTTACGACGTCTATGTTTTATATGGCATTTTGCGTTGATATATTTTTACAAATGGAGGTACACGATGAAAATTAGAGCGAACAGAACATGGTTGTCATGGGCACTGGTCGTAGTGCTCTTCGTACTGGCGGGTTGTGAGCCGGTTGGCGGATTGGATTTCAACAAAGTGTTCGTGAATGCAGCGAGCGTGAAATCTGTGGAAGGCACACAGGCACTGTCGTTAGAGCTTGTTGCTAATCCAGCGGCGAAACCGACCTTGGAAGAACAGAGAATGCTGGATCTTTTCAGTAACGTACAGCTGCGGATAACCGAGCTGAAGCAGCAGGATCTCACTAACCTTTTTGCTAAAGGAGAGTTCGTGTATAAGCAGGCGGAGATTCCATTCCAGCTTTGGCTGCAGGATCAGAACTATGTATTTCAGCTCGAAGGCGCAAAAAAGCCGATCGTGCTGCGGACAGGCGCAGCGCCCTCGGATACGTTGAATCCGGCTATGTCTGAGAAACTACAGGATCAGATTAATCAGCAATCCGAAAAAATCGCACAGCCCATGCCATCGTTGCTCTCTTACTTCATAGGTTGGGCTCCAAATCCGCAAACGATCACGGCTTTTGAGCATTCCGAGCATGTGCATCTGGAAAAGGTCACAGGCCAAAAGGTACATATCGAAATTAAAGGCAATGAGCTGGCTGGGCTTGTGAAGGGCTTTTTAACAAATTTATTAGCTGACGAGCAAGGTTTGAAGGATCTGCTCGGTGTTATATATGATTTGTATGCTCCGATCATGCAGCAGGCTATGCAGGAGAGCGGCGATAACGGGCATTCGACGAACGATGCAATCTCATCATATTTGACGAATAAGCCCCTGGCAGTTGAATTTGCCTACACTTACATCACGCAAAGCCTGAAGAAGCTGCTCGAAAACTACGATCAATCCATGCAGCAGCTCATGAGCGCACCGGACGGATCACAGGCCGCGAAAGCCATTTTCAACGACTCCAGTTATATGAAAATGGATGTGCTCGTCGACAGTAACTTGATGCCGCGAAAAACGGATATGGAAATGATGGTAACTTCATTTGATGCTTCAAGTGCTATAAAATCGTTTAAGTTGACATCAACCAGCCAGATGTGGAATCACAATCAGCCCGTCACGGTAGATCCGGTCGACTCTACCGGCGCGCTGGAGCTCACCGCATTCCAATCTCCCGCGAGAGTCATATCAGTGATCGATCCACAGTCTGAGTTGTATCAGTTGTTGAAGCATGATCTTAAGATCACGAAGCAAGAAATCACAATGATTATGGACGAAAAGAGCCCGCAAGCCAGCTCGCTGAAACCGTATAACCGGAATGGCACAGTGATGGTTCCCATCCGGTTTGTGGTCGAGCAGCTGGACGCGGATGTGGAATGGGAACAGGCGATCCAGAGAGTGACGGTGACCGACCCGCTGAGCGGCGCGGTGATCAAACTGAACGTGGGCAGTAAGCAGGCCACTGTAAACGGTATGATCAAGCCGTTGGAGACGGAGGCGGAGCTCCTGCATGGATCCACTTTTGTGCCGGTACGTTTCATCGCGGAAAGTATGGGCGCTAAAGTCGAATGGGATCAAGACACGATGATGGTGACCATTACCCGGGATTAGTATAGCCTCCGGTGCAACATGTTACACAAACCATGCAAAAAAGCCTGATTCCGCCGGATCAGGCTTTTTTTGCATGGCGGCTGTGGAGCTACCACGCCGAGCAGTCGCGTGTACATGTCGAGCGCCGTGGCGCTGCGTCGGCCTGCACCGCCGCTCAGCGGTCTTCGCTGCGCGTTGGCGCGTACGCCGGGCTCACCGCGCTGCGTGGTCGTCCGCCACGTAGTGGAACGTACGTTAGCCGCAGCGCGCGATGCGCATCCGCCGTACAGTGGCGCGTACGCTACTGCACCACGCTGAGCGGTCTCCGCGCAGCCTGTACGCCTCCGCGCGGAGACGTCGCTGCCTTCGCCTTCGCACAAAAGTTGCACGCGCGGTCTCTATCGCACCGTCGTGGTGCCGATATGGCTGCGTATGCCACGCCACCGCGTGCCGCGAGCAGTCGCTGCGTTCTGCGCGGGGGCAGCTCGGCACATCTCACTCTTCGGGCGGCGTGGGGCTATCCGCCGGGCCTGGAGGGCGCGGTCCGGACAGCCTTCCCGCCCGAAGCGCCGCCTCGCGCAGCAGAAACTCGATATGCCCGTTCACACTGCGCAACTCATCGTTAGCCCATCGCTCCAATGCCTCGTATAGTTTGGGATCAAGCCGAAGGGCGAAGTTTTTTTTCCCTGCCATAATTTAGTCAGTACAAGCTGCCAGTGTTAATGATGGGATTAGCGGACCGGTCAGAGACAATGGCAACGAGTAAATTGTTGATCATTGCGGCCTTACGTTCTTCATCCAGTTGAATCACGCCGTCTTGTTCGAGCTGGGCAATGGCGAGCTGAACCATGCCTACCGCGCCTTCCACGATCTTCGACCGGGCGGATATGATGGCTGTCGCCTGTTGGCGCTGCAGCATGGCACTAGCGATTTCTGTCGAGTAGGCAAGATGGGTCAATCTTGCTTCGAGCACCTCAACGCCGGCCACGGACAACCGCTCCTGCAGTTCACGGCTTAATTCCAAAGCGATCTCTTCCGAATTGCCGCGCAGGGAGTAGCCAGCCTCGGTGTACACATCGTAGGGATATTTAGTGGCTACATGGCGTAAAGCGGTCTCGCTTTGAATTTCTACAAATTGCTCATATTTATCTACATCGAACGTTGCTTTGGCAGAGTCCACCACCCGGAACACCACCACAGCGGCAATCTCAATCGGGTTCCCCTCCACATCGTTGACCTTTAGCTTCACGCTATTAAAATTGCGCACGCGAAGCGACACATTCGTCCTCACCGATAAGGGTACCGTCAACCAGAACCCGCCCTCCCGGATCGTGCCAACATATCTGCCGAAAAACGTGACAACCGCGGCTTGGTTTGGCTGCACCACCGTGACGCCGCTAACCAGCACAGCCGCAGCGGCAAGCAGGATGATGCCGGGGATGAAGCTTTCCTGAATGAGCAATGCGACGCCGCCGCCAATCAGTGCTGCGGTTAATAACGACCCGATAAATCCATTTAATGCCCAAGCTTTTTGTTCTTTCACAGGTCCCACTCCTTTTGAGAAGATACATATCGTTTTGATATTTAGATGATATCACTTTTCTCAATAAATGTAAATCCTATTTGGCATTAAATTTATTGTTCGTTTGACACCTAACTAGCGGCATGCTATAAGTTGTTGTAAGCGAGCCCTATGCACACTAGCGGAAGCTCTTCAAAATCATCTCAACAATAAAAGGCGGTGCCTATATATGGAACAGGTGAAAACCGAACAGGAATTCCAGCGAAGAATTGAGTCTGACAAACCAACGATCGCCGTATTCAAAGCAGAATGGTGCAAGGATTGCCACTTTATCGAGCCCTTCATGCCGGCTGTGGTGGAAGCTTACCAAGACCGGTTGAATTTTATTGAGTTGGACCGGGACGAAGTGCCGGATTTATGCGAAAAGCTGAACATTCTCGGCATTCCGAGCTTCATAGCTTTCCGCGAAGGGCAAGAGCTTGTGCGGTTTGTGAGCAAATTGCGCAAAACAAGAGAAGAAATCGAGCAGTTTCTAGACCGGGCGCTGGCTGTGGCAGACGCAACGCGGAAGTGACCTATCTTAAATTAGGCTAATTAAACGTAGAGAGCCTGCACGTATGGTAGCTGTGAAAGCTGATGCCCATGGTTGGCGCGGTAACGCCATGCTGTGGCTGTCAGCTTTTTCTGTTTGATAGCCGGGAGCACGGTGCCAATCCGTTGCCACTCCGGGCAGGTAATCTGCCGCCTGTGTCCGCAGACTAACCGGAGGTGCCAGTCCTTTTTGTACATGATTGATGCCGGTTTCAACGCTTTGTAACAATTGCGCGTAGCTTTACGCCGGCTTTCCCGATATAATGATACTTGGGCGTTTCGACTTATCTCGACGCTTGTCAAGTTTTATTATAAAGTAGGTGACTCCGGCTCATGTCTTCGTTTCAATTGCTGAAACGCTTTTCGTTTGCGAGTATGTACGGCATGTTTCTGATTCTGGTCATGGGCGCGCTTGTCACCAAGACGGAATCCGGACGGGGCTGCGGTGATGATTGGCCGTTGTGCAACGGCAGATTCATACCGGCTTACACGATTGAATCTTTCATAGAATATAGCCACCGTTTTGTGGTAGGCGTCGTGGGTGTGATACTTCTCATAACCACAGTGTTAGTTTTTTTGATCGGTAAAAGAGCAGACGCAAAATGGTACGTATCAGGTGCGATGTTCTTTACGGTTCTCCAAGCGATACTCGGTGCGATGGCCGTTGTGTGGCCGCAATCGTCTGCCGTGTTAGCGCTGCATTTTGGGTTTTCGCTTATATCTTTTGCATTCACGCTGCTGCTGGCTCTGGTGTATACTCGGCTCGGCAGTACCATGACAGGTGCGAAGGGCGCCTTATCCGGTCGGACTCGCGGCGCAGTGTACTTAACCGCGGCATACAGCTATGCAGTTGTTTATCTTGGGGCCTTTGTCCGCCACACGGAGTCATCCGGCGGCTGTATGGGATGGCCGCTGTGCAACGGCCAGTTTATACCCGAGCTCAATGGAGCCACGGGGATTGTGTTTGTACATAGGGTGGGCGCTGTTTTGTTGTTTGTGATGATCGCCGGGCTGTTCTTGTTGATTCGTGCGGATCATCATCCTGAAGATAATGTTTACCAAGCGGCCAAATGGTCGCTGATATTAATTGCGCTCCAAATTTTGAGCGGTGCGTTCGTCACGTTCTCACTGGGGTACGATTTATATCTGGTCGCAAGCTTGCTTCATGCGGTTCTCATATCATGTTTGTTTGGTGTGTTGTGTTATCTATGTGTACTCGCCTTGCAGTCGACTAAGGCTAATGGACAGGCTTACGCAGCTTAGCTGTGTGAGCCTGGTCTTATATTGCAGTGCGGTTTTATTTTAGTGCGTCTGTTTCTTCGGTAGGTAGCCGCGCTTCCACGGACTAAGGGTGGTTGGCAGCGGCTGTAGTTTTTAATGAGTGGAAAAGGGGGAGATGGTGATGGTTCATCCGAACTTACGTGCTTTTTTGGACGTGCTGCGCCAAGAAAAGCAGCTGATAGAAATAAATGCTCCGGTTGATCCCAATTTGGAGCTTGCTGAAATACATCGCAGAGTGATAGATGAAGGCGGGCCCGCACTTTTGTTCACGAATGTAAAAGGGAGTGCGTTTCCCGTGGTGACTAATCTATTCGGCACAAGCCGCAGGGTGGATCTGGCATTCGGCCCGAAGCCTGAGCAGTTTATGAAACAGATCATCCAGGCGACGGACACGCTCGTGCCTCCCACGCCAAGGGCATTATGGAATGAGCGGGGACTAATCGTGGACTTGCTTAAAGTCGGAACAAAAACAGTGCCCGCCGCCGCCGCCCCGGTACTGCAGCATTGCCGCAGGGAGGCCCCTCTGGCCGGCTTGCCCGTGCTCACTTGCTGGCAGGAAGACGGCGGTCCGTTCGTGACCCTGCCGCTTGTTTATACAGAGCATCCGGAGAACGGTCATCATAACTTGGGTATGTACAGAATGCAGGTGTACGATGGCAGCACCACAGGGATGCACTGGCAGATACATAAGGGTGGGGGCTTCCACTATCACGCAGCGGAGAAACGTAATCAATCGCTTCCCGTGACCGTCTTCCTGGGAGGTCCCCCCGCGTTGATCGCATCCGCGATAGCTCCGGTGCCTGAGCATCTGCCTGAGCTGATGCTGGCATCTCTTATCCTTGGGAAAAAGCTGCCCGTTGTGGACAATCCGAACGGTGGACACCGCTTGGTGGCAGAGGCCGAATTCGCCATTTCGGGGACGGTGCCGCCGCATGTTCGCCGACCTGAAGGGCCATTCGGAGACCATTTTGGTTACTACTCGCTCACCCATGATTTCCCGGTATTTAACGTGGATCACGTGTGGCATCGAAAGGACGCCATTTATCCGGCTACGATCGTAGGAAAACCACGGCAGGAGGACTATTATCTGGGCGAATTCCTGCAGCGTCTGCTGTCCCCGGCGTTCCCCATGGCCATGCCGGGAGTGAAGCAACTGTGGACGTATGCAGAGACCGGTTTTCATCCTCTGGCCGCGGCAATTGTACGAGAAAGCTACAGCCGCGAAGCACTTGGCTCTGCCTTCCGCATTCTGGGGGAAGGGCAGCTCACTCTGACAAAGTTTCTTATCGTGACTGATCAAGCCGTGGCGCTCGACCGTTTTGATCGGTTGCTCGAAGCAGTGCTCGAGCGTTTTGACCCGCAGCGGGACTTCTTTATCTTTGGCAATACGTCTCACGATACGCTTGATTACACGGGTGACCGCCTGAACCACGGAAGTAAGGCCGTGCTGCTTGGTGTGGGTGAACCCGTGCGCAGCTTGCCCGGCGCCTATGACGGCGGCAAACTGCCGGATATCGATGACATCGCGGTGTACTGCCGCGGATGTCTCGTTGTGTCGGGCGCTGGTTACGCTGCAGACCCCGGCCTGGCGCAGCGGCTGCTGGACCATGCCGGCGACCGCATCGGCGAATGGCCGCTTGTCCTGCTGGTGGACGATGCCTCGGGCATCGCTGGGGATCAGACCGCGTTCCTGTGGACGGTATTCACGCGATTCAATCCCGCTGCCGACGTGTACGCGCGTGCCGATGTCCGCGGTCACCATCTGGCGTACGAGCTGCCGTTGGTGATCGATGCCCGTATGAAGCCGGGCTACCCGGACGAGCTCTTTCCACGCGAGGATATCGTCGACCTTGTTGATCGTCGGTGGAGCGAATACTTTTCACGCGTGTAACAGCGGATTTCCGTACACGGGGCGTGACGATAGGCGCACAGTCAACGGATAGAGCGCAGCGCATTGCCTTGCACGGGCGGATCGATAGGTGCACCAGTCAACGTATAGAGCGCAGCGGATTGCCGTGCTCGCGGCGCAGCAACAGGCGTAACACGTAACGCTGAACGCGGAGATGCATTAGTATCGTACCCGCTTTTTCGGCAGATACTGAGTTTAAACGTCGCGTCCTCCGGGGCTGCAGCGCACCGCCAAGAAGCGGCAACGGATGTCACACGATCACCACGGAATCCCGGGGGTGCGAACGCAGCGTGAACAGCGATTCATTGCGATCATTTGAATACTGCATTGTGTAAAAGGAGGGTGTGCCGACATGCTGCGAACGATGCTGGGCGAGCCGCGCCGCAAAGACGCCGGCGCCCTATTGGCTGCCAACCAGGCGATATATGCGTATCTTCAGATGCTGGACACGATTCCAACGGCTGAACGGAACCCTCAGGAGCGCCGCTACAACATCTGGGGGCGGAGCTTTTTGCGGGCCGTGGACGAGCTGGAGCAAAGTCAATACGCGGCCATCCGTTTTGGCAACGGCGTCAACAGAGTCTACATAGACGAGATGTCCGAGGACGAAAGAGACGACTACCACCGGCATCTATACTTTTATAAAAACGCAATCGTGCGCATGTTCGCGATATTGGACAAAATGGGGCACTTCATGAACGAGCGTTTCCGGCTGCGGACGGAAGACGTTAAGAAGCGCTTTTCATACTTTACGGTGCTGCGGAACATGCATGACAACCGGCTGTATGCCGAAGTGGAAGAGCAGCTGTTCGAATTAAAAAACAAGTACGAAGAGCCGGTAAAACGGCTGCGCACCGCGCGCAATATGGAAATTCATACGATTGATGCGGATCTGCTGGATGATCTGATCAACGCGGCAGAGTCTCTGCATTCGCAGCAGCGCATTCGCACCGAAAACATCAAAGAGCAGTTAAGTGACTTAGGTTTTGGCTGCGAGATGGCGTTTACCGCCGTTCACATATTGTTCTCTTACCTGCATAAACTCGCTCATACCGGTTCGGGCAAATAGGTGAACCACACACACTGCGGGCGGAAGCGCTAGCCGGCCTACTCAGGCCGAGTTGATATTCGAGTTGAATCGGCGGATAGGTTCCTCTATACTTTACAGTAGAAAAGTAAGAGGTACCCGGGGAGGGGCGGGCATGACCCAGCGGCGAAAAACGGCGCTCATCACTGGCAGCGCCAAAGGATTGGGTAAAATGACAGCGCTGCGGCTTGCCGATTCCGGCTGCGATGTCGTCATTAACTATGTTCATAGCGAAACGGAGGCGCGGGAGCTGTGCCAACATATTCAAGCGAAAGGCGTCAACTGCCTGGCTTTGCAAGGCGATGTGGCGCGTGCAGACGACATGCGGAAGCTGGTAGAGACGGCGGCGGAACAACTGGGTGGCATTGACATTTTAATAAACAACGCAGGCCCGTTTGTTAGGGAGCGCAAGCTGTTCCTCGAGTATAGCGAGGAGGACATTGACTACCTAATGCATGGCAACTTGCTTGGCGTCATGCGCCTGGATCATCTGGCGCTGCCAATGATGCGGCGCCAGCAGTGGGGCCGAATCATACATTTTGGGTTTGGTCATGCGGCGGAAGCGAGGGGTTGGCCGCATCGGGCGGTGTATGCCGCCGCTAAGGTCGGGTTGGTGTCCTTCACGAAGACGTTGGCCGTCGAAGAGGCACCGCATGGCATAACAGTTAACATGATTTGCCCAGGCGACATCCGCGGCGCCAACAAGGAAAAGTCTATCGCTGAGGTCGAGCATCTAACAGACATTGAATCTCCACGCGGCCGACCGGGAGCTGGGGAAGACATTGCCAGAGTGATCGAGTTCCTATGTGCAGAGCGGTCCGATTTCATTACCGGTAACGTTATGGATGTGTCCGGTGGGCTTGACCCGATTCGCAATATCGCAGGCTCTCCAGTTCAGTAGCGGCAGCTCTGCTCATTCATACTAACAAAAAAGACCCCGAGCGCCGGAACAGGGCGGAGATCCGCCCGTCCAGCATGCACAGGGTCTTTTCAATCCGTCGTCATAAATTAGACGAAATTAGAACACTTGAACAACCTCTTGCACGCCTTCCACTTCTTCGAGCAGAGCGCGTTCGATACCGGCCTTCAGCGTAATAGTGGAGCTAGGGCAGCTGCCGCAAGCACCCATCAATTTCAGCTTCACAATGCCGTCTTCAACGTCTACCAGCTCAACGTCACCGCCATCGCGCTGCAAAAATGGGCGAAGCTTATCTAGAACCTCCAGTACCTCATCGTACATGGTGCTGCTAACTTGTTCACTCATTTGCTTCAACTCCTTTCTATCCCTTATTATATTACAATGAGAGCAAAAATAAAATGGTTGACAAGGTGGTGCCTCAAACATGAGACCGATCATCGAATTTTGCACAAACAATATGCACCATGGCACCGATAAAGTAATGAAGCGGCTGGAAGCCAATCCTGATTACGATGTCATTGAGTACGGCTGTCTCGGCAATTGTGGCGAGTGCTTCACGTTTCCGTATGCGCTCGTGAACGGCGAGATCGTTTCCGCCCCCACGGCGGACGAGCTGCAGCAGCGAATCGACGATAAAATAAAAGAGATTGAAGACATGTTCAATCTCCTAGGTGAATGAAGCTTTATCCGAAATGATGCTTGGACATCCACAGGACGCCGCTTTTTAGGGCTCGGGCGATTTTGCCTGTCATGATTGTACGTCTGCCCATCATGCCGAAGCCCGCCTTTTTACCCAGCGAACCAAGAACCCCTTTAAGCTTGATTTTCCCTAGCTTGGGGGTTTCATTTTTCCACATGGCTCTGATCACTTCTGCAATCTGTTTGCCTTGGCTTTCCGCGGCCTGTGCACTGGGCGAGAACGGCAGGGAAGCGCAGTCTCCGACAACGAAGATGTCCGTGAAATCGGGAATCTGGTGGTATTCGTTCACCACAAGGCGGCCTTGCGGGTCTTTAGGGAGCTGCAAGTTCTGCACAATAGGACTCGGTTGAATCCCCGCTGTCCAAATCGCGACATCCGTGTGGATCAATTGTTTCGCATCATACAGCAATCCGCTTTCCAAGCGCGTCAAATTGATGTGTGATCTTAGTTCGATGTCGTGGTCCATCATCCATTCCGTGACATACAGCTGCAGCTTCTGAGGGAACGCTGACAGCACGCTCGCCCCACGGTCCAGTATCCGTATGTTCAAATCCGGCCGACTTTCCCGCAGCTCGGATGCCATTTCAACGCCGCTCAGACCGCCGCCCACAATGGTGACTTGCCCATACGGCACTGTGTCATTCACCGCCTGAAATGCTTTGCGGGTGGAAGACAAGGTTTGGATGCTTTCGGAGAATTCCGCCGCACCCGCAATGCTATGGTACTTGTCCACACAGCCGAGGCCGATGACCAGCCAATCGTAGGTCAACGGCTCGTCATTCTCAAACAACACCTGCTTCTTTATCGGATCAACGGCAGCGACCTCGCCATATTTCAGAATGAGCCGAGGGTCAACCGGAAAGGAAACGCGTATTTCCGTGTCTGCGACCGTGCCGGAAGCCAGCGCATAGTATTCAGTTTTGAGCCCTTGGTACGGCATGCGATCAACAAGTACAAGCAGCGTATCGGATGGTAAATCTTTTTCCAGCAGCTCGTTCGCAATGGTGAGTCCGCCGTACCCTCCGCCGAGTATAACCAGTTTCTTCATCATGAAAAATCCCTTTCTATAACGGGACGGAGATCCCTAGCAGAATAAGTAGGACGTAAGAAGGACAAAATTCGTTCTAGTACACCTGAATCTCATTGTAAAAAGTGTCTCGTTCAACAGGAATTCGGCCTGCGCCTTTCACAAGCCACACCAACTCGTCGCGCGTTAATCCTTGTGGTGAAAGTGCACCTGCAGCATGGCTGATACGCTCTTGCACAATCGTGCCGTGTACGTCTGAAGCCCCGAAGGTCAGCGCGATCTGCGTCAGCTGCGTGCCAAGATTGATAAAGTAGGCCTTAATATGCGGAATGTTATCCACCATCAAGCGGCTGATCGCGATGGTTTTCAGGTCGTCGAATGCTGCTACGCGCCGCTTGATACCGGCGTTGACGCTCGCAGGCTGTACGGCGTTGGGTATGAATACCATAAAACCGTTCGTATCATCCTGAACCTCACGCAGGTAGATCATGTGCTGCACGCGTTCTTCCAGCGTTTCTATGGAACCATACAGCATGGTTGCATGTGTCTTCATGCCTAATCCATGTGCCACGCGTTGGACTTCCAGCCATTGATCGGTGGTCGCTTTGCCGACGCCCATTTTTTGACGGTAGCGCTCGGACAAGATCTCTGCGCCCCCGCCGGTCAACGTACTTAACCCCGCATCTAGCAGAGCTTGTAGGACCTCCCGGTAACTCAACCCGCTCAGCCGCGAAAAAAACTCTATCTCTGCAGCAGTGTGCGCTTTGATAGTGACGTCAGGGTAACGCTGCTTGAGTGCTCGGATTGAATTCAAGTAGTAATCGAAGGTGACGTTCGCATTGTGGCCGCCGGTGATGTGGAACTCTCGCACGCCTGGGTGATAATGCTTATCGATATATTCGAACATCTGTTCCGGCGTCAAGGTGTAGGCTCCGTCTTCGCCTTCGTCACGGCGGAAATGACAGAATGCACAGTGTGCTTCACACACGTTGGTGAAATACAAGCTCATGTTTTCGATAAAATACACGTTCTTGCCGTTCATCCGCAGATTCACTTGGTTCGCCAGCTGGCCGATTGTCAGCAGATCGTCGGATTCATACAAAAACACACCGTCTTCGAATGAGAGTCGCTCTCCATGCTTCACTTTGTCGGCGATTTCCGCCATTCTTTGATCAGGATTGCTTATTACAATACTCATGAGTCCACCTCCATATAATTGCTTGAATCAGAGTTTTCGCGAGAGGACCTTCCGTTACTCAGAAGGTGCGCAAGATGTTATATAGTGTGTCTCTCTCAACGGGAACACGGCCTGCTTCTCGAATCATATTAATGAACGTTTCCTTCGGCGTCATTTGCACAGACTCGTTGCCTGCGGCATGGACGATCTGCTCCTCCATCACGGTGCCGTCCATATCGTCGACTCCGAAATTGAGCGCCACTTGAGCCAGCTTCAGCCCGATCATCATCCAGAACGCGCGGATGTGCGGCACATTGTCCAACATTAGCCGGGCCACAGCTAACAGCTTCAGATCGTATAGTCCGGTGGTCTCGCCGGAGAGTTTGTATTCTTCAGCCAGCTTCGTGTTTTCGGGATGAAATGCGAATGCGAAAAATGCTTGAAATCCGCCGGTCTCATCCTGCAGTTCACGTATCCGGATCAGGTGATCGATCACGTGCTCAGGCTTTTCAATGTGCCCATACAGAATCGACGCATTGGATTTCATTCCCAGGGAGTGAGTTTTGCGATGGATCTGGAACCAGCGGTCGGAATCGGTTTTGTGTCCCGAGATAATCTCGCGGATCTCCGGATCGAATATTTCGCCGCCGCCGCCCAGAATGGAGCCCAGCCCAGTTTCCCTCAGGCGATCTATCGCTTCCTCTACCGTGAGCTTCGCGACACGTGCGATATAATCTATCTCCACAGCTGTGAAAGCTTGCACATGGATGTCCGGAAGATGACGCTTTGCCAGACGGATCATGTCCTCGTAATAGGAAAAAGGCAGCTTTGCATTAACGCCGCCTACTATGTGTAATTCTGTGAAGCCCTTCCCCACCATGGCTTTGAACTTTTCTTCCAATTGTTCGAGTGACATCGTGTACGAGCGCGGATTGTCAGGCTTCAAGCCGAACGCGCAGAGTTTGCAGTCCAGATAGCAAACATTAGTATAATTCAAGTGAGTGTTCACGATAAAATAAACATTATCTCCGTTCTTGCGTTGACGGACCAGGTCGGCCATTTGCCCGATTTCCAAAATATTAGGAGAATTTAACAAGCGAACGCCGTCTTCGAACGTCAATCTCTCACCAGCAATGACCTTTTGCCTGATATCTTCCAACGCAGCGGACTGTACCGTTAGATTCATATATGTATGTCTCCTTATGACAGGAATAAGTGAACAGTACTTCCTATTATAAACGTGATGCTAGGGTGGGGCAACACACAATTCGACAAAACCTTCCCTGCCTCGCGTATCCTGCAAAAAAAGGTATAATAATCTATTTTAATTGTAGGAATCTTCCTGTATACTAAAAAACTGTAATTCCTTACGGCAGGCGGTGACCATTTCTTTGTCATGTTACCCACTTCGGACAAGCTTTCGGAACTTTCCGCTGAAATAGAACAAGTCAGGACACAATTGGTAGAGTCGGCAGTCGAATTAGGATTCATGCACCCCCAAGTGCAGCAGACCAGCAAGCGGCTGGATACATTATTGCTGCGCTATTATGAAATCAATAAAAACAAGAAGGCGCCGTTGAGCATTGATCTCTCTTGAGGTGTATGCTTATTAGGAGTATACTGAATACTAAGATGCTTTATGAAAAGCATTTTGTACGCCTGCAACTCAATACCGTAAGGAGGTACTGACTCATGATTAAAATAAGCGAATCGGCAAGCGATAAAATCAAGGAACTTCTGGCCAACGAGGAGACGCCGGATCTGTTTCTCCGTTTGAGCGTGAAAGCCGGTGGGTGCAGCGGTTTTTCCTACGGCATGGGTTTCGATGACAAGCTTGCTGACACAGATAAATTTTTCGAACTAAACGGTCTGCGTGTCGTAGTCGACGAGGAAAGTGCGAGATACTTGTACGGTGTGGAAATTGACTTCAAAGACACGGGGATGGGCGGAGGCTTCACCATCGAGAATCCTAACGCGGTAGCGACCTGCGGCTGCGGATCGTCCTTTAAGATGAAGGACGAAGAGGGCGTCGTTGAGAAGTGTGATGACAAAGTCGAAGTTTAATGCGCGGCCCTCGCTCTCACAGCGTGTGTGAATTACTCTCGCTGCTATGGGCAGTCTCGAGGAGATCACGTACAAAACTCTCCATGCTTATGTACAACTCGTACATTTGCCTGGGGAGTTTTTTTCGTTCAGCACTGACGACAGATCATTCTACTGGTAACAAAACACGAGGTCTTGCACAGCACCAGGTCTCGCCGGTACGCACACCGGTGCTCGCGGGATCATGGTTTTTCCGCTGACGCTGGTTGATCATGATGTTTGTTGGTTTTTTAGTAAATTTTTCATAAATCTACACAGCGCACCGCCTTTGGGGAAAAGTGTTTTTGTTCACAGAATTATCAATCCTCAACCCGTTTTCAACATGTTTCGCTATGGACAAGCCGGATACTACGGGGTAAATTATTATTTGGTAAAACAGACGCAGATTGTTATATGTGGATTTTACGATATTATTTACCTAATTTTGTTACACGTCTTTACTCAAAAACGGTTATCGTTTACCGGAACTGCCACGCTTGAACAAACATCCCTCGCAAAATGATAAATATTTCGGTCGCTAGCAGTTCATTTTCCCACAAAAGCGGTTAATTAGATGTATAACGAAAAACCAGCTGCCATCCGCCGACTCTTGATAGAACGAAGGTGATGCTACAAATAAAAAATATTTTTTCTTTTGTTTATCGCTGTTCCAGCTGTGTATAATTGTATCCACAATATTCACTGCATAGGTTGGCCGAGTTAGAAGGTTATTAACAGGATACACACAGGTTGTTCACAAACTCTTGTGGATAACCGAACGCTTGTTCTAATTCTATAGGCATGTTAATATACTTATACATTAAAAGAAGTTAGGTGATTTTAATGAGACTTATGAGTAATGAAATTTTGATTGATTCCTATTACAAAGCTTTGGACCTCAAGTTGGAAGTGGAATTTATCGAGCTGCTAAGAGAAGAAATCAGACGTCGTAAGCTAAATTTGGACTTTTTGCACAAAGAGGCGCAGGTCAGTTGACACGCCTTTTTTTTCTGCGCAAAAAATAAGAGTGTTCCGCCTGGATCACCGGACGAACACTCTTTTGTTTGTGGATAACCTAGCATGACAATAGTTACAGTTTCATATTACTGCTGTGGCCTGGGGACAGCTTGGCCGTTGGATCGATGTATACTTTCGCGTTGTTGATCGCGGTTGGAGCTTCTCCAAAACCCACTGCGATGAGCTTTAGTTTACCTGGATAAGTGGTGATGTCGCCGGCAGCGAAAATACCGGGAATGCTTGTCTCCATGCGGGAGTCGGTCACGATCGAGCCGCCTTCGATGTCAAAGCCCCACTCAGCGATCGGCCCAAGAGAAGACACGAAGCCAAAGTTTACGATTACCGCATCAACATCCACGTCGGTGGTTTCACCGGATTTGATGTCAGCCAGTGTGACCCTATTGATCATGTCCTCGCCGTGCAACGCTTTGATTTCCTTCGGTGTCAGAACCTCAACCTTGGACTTCATCAGGTTTTCCACGCTGTGCTCGTGAGCACGGAATTTATCTCTGCGATGGATCAGCGTGACTTTCTCAGCGATAGGCTCGAGCATAAGCGCCCAATCCACTGCGGAGTCGCCGCCGCCGCTGATAAGCACTTTTTGCCCTTTGAAACGGTTGAGATCATTAACAAAATAATGCAGGTTTTTCTTCTCGTATTGTGCAGCTTCCGGCAGCTCCAGACGTCTAGGTTCAAATGCGCCGACCCCGCCTGTGATGATGACCGCCTTCGACAGATGCACGCCTTTGTCGGTTGTCACTTCAAACAAACGCTCGTCCTTCTTAGTAACTTGCAGCACTTTCTCTTCCAGCCGGACATCGACAGGAAAATGCTTCATCTGCTGCTCCAGGTTGTTAACAAGCTCCTGCGCCGTAATCTTCGGGAAGCCCGCCACATCATAGATGTGCTTTTCCGGGTATAATGCCGCGAGCTGGCCGCCCAATTGCGGCATGCTTTCAATAACTTTTACCGATGTTTGCCGCATGCCGCCGTAAAATGCCGCGAACATACCCGCAGGACCACCGCCCACGATAATAATGTCTACCATTTCATGTTGCATATCTCTTCAACGCACCTCCGCTGCTTAATAACTTTGAATTATATTACAAACATGCTTAGATGAAAAGTAATTTTATCGGAATGTAGTAGATTATATTCTAGCGTGAAATACTGTAAACGTTTACGGAGGGGAATTTTAGTAATCCTTAGCGAATATGAATATACATAGATCAGTACCCGTTTTTTCCGGTAATTTTAACCAAAATAAAACTTGCCATTTACCAATTCCCATTATATTATGTCTTGAGAAACTGGTTGGAATTGAGTTATCTGCCGGAAAGTTGTTAGCGCTATCCTGGAGCGCGCTGTCGCAGCTTATTATTTCACAGTTATTACCGCAGTAGTCCCGCTTAGTATGTGTAAATTTTCACAACCGGCAAGGGCAAATACACACCGAAATCAACGGGATGGAAGGGATTTTTAACCATGAGTCGAATACCGAGAATAGTCATATTGGGAGCGGGGTATGGCGGGATTGTGACGGCTATTCGTTTGCAAAAAGAGTTGAACTATAACGAAGCCGATGTGACGCTCGTCAACAAGCACGATTATCATTATATCACAACACATCTGCATATGCCGGCGGCTGGTACGGATAACCCGGAGAACGCTCGGGTGAACATCCTTAGGTTAATCGACGAATTCAAAATTGACTTTGTCAAATCCACGGTGACTCAGATCCGTCCTCAAGAAAAAAAAGTGCTTTTAGAGGAAGGTGCACTTTCTTACGATTATCTGGTTGTTGGTTTGGGAGGAGAGCCCGAGACTTTCGGAATTCCCGGTATGAAGGAGTACGCGCTCAGTATTCGCAGTATTAACAGCGTACGATTTATCCGAGAACATATAGAGTATCAATTCGCCAGATTTAAGCGTGAACCTAACAGGAAAGATTACTTGACCTTTATCGTCGGAGGAGCGGGATTTACCGGAATCGAGTTTGTTGGTGAGCTTGCGGACCGCATTCCTCCGCTGTGCAAAGAATTCGACGTGGACCCGTCTCTCGTAAAAATATATAACATTGAAGCGGCGCCGACCGCACTGCCGGGTTTTGATCCCGAATTGGTTGAGTACGCGATGAACGTGCTGCGGAACAAGGGAGTCACCTTCAGAATCTCCACCGCGATCAAAGAGTGTACCCCGGACGGAGTGATTTTGGCTACGGGAGAACAGTTGAAAGCAGCAACTGTAGTATGGACCGGCGGGGTTCGCGGTAACCATATGCTCGATGAGGCGGGTTTTGAAACGATGCGCGGACGAATTAAGGTCGACGCTAAGCTGCGCGCACCCGGCTACGATAATGTGTATGTGCTTGGCGATTGCTCAATCGTCATGAACCCGGAGGGCCGACCGTATCCGCCGACCGCACAAATCTCTATGCAGCAGGCCGGCGTGTGCGCACATAATTTGGTTGCGTCTATTCGCGGTGAACGATTGAAAGACTTCGAATACAAGAGCAAGGGTACAGTCGCATCTCTCGGTCGGGGCGAAGCGATTGGCATCGTTGGTACCCGCAAAATCAAAGGGAGTGTCGCAGCGGTCATGAAAAAGGTCATCGACGTGAGGTACCTTTATACCATCGGCGGTCTGCCGCTGGTGCTCAGGAAAGGTCGATTTTAGCCATGCGCCACTGCAGCGTACAGGTACGCGGATTATTGACGCGCCACGAATTGGACCGCTATAACGCGCTGATGGACGTGGGGCATTTCTTGGAACAACAATTGCGCTACGATCTGGTCTATACGGTACAAAAGGAAATAGACATCCTCATTCTTCCGGCTATCGAACGGTTGAAGGAGAAATCCCGGCAGCGTGACCGGGACACGGAAGCTTATCTAGCGCAGAAGGGTAGAGGTGACGCCAGATTCGCCTATGACGATGCTGATGAGGAATGAGAGCACGATAGCGGACAGATGCGTGCGCATGCATGAGAATGCATGAGAATGCTAGACTGGGTGACCTTTATCAGAACTCGGGTGCAATGATGCCCAGCGTCAATTAAGTTAAGCCTTACCAAATCTACATGATCCTGTGGAAGTCGGACGACCCGGCGGACACAGGTTTTTTTTCGATTACCAGTGCCGGTGCACAGACCCAAAGGAAAAGATTGACACTACCAACGAGCTAGTGTACTATTCGACTAGAACACTAACTCATTTCGGAATGAGCGAGCAAGCATTGAACGCTGGTTGGAATCTTTTAAAGAAAGAGCTTGCGTTTGGGATCAGGCTGTTCGCAGCTCCTAAGATATACGTGTGGATTGTTCTCATTCTAGGAGCTTTGTCCGTATACCTGGCGCACCGTTTTCAAACAGGCGCCGTGAGCCACATATGGCTCGCCGTCATATACCTGCATGCGCTCAGTCCATCGATCTTCATGCTGCTTAGTCTCCGGAAGGAGCGTGAACACTCCCCGCTGTGGCTGCAGCTGCCCTTGCCGGGTTGGAAACTGCTGCTCGCGAAATACGCGGCTGCCGCAGCGGCATTCGTCGCCGGATTGCTCACATCAAGCACCTTATTGCTTTTGACGTATACGCTGGAGTACCCCAATCGAGCACAGTATCTTGCAGGGAGTGTCGAGCAGCCTTTCATCGAGAACGAATTTCGGCTGTTCCTTGGTTTTCTGCAGGGCAAGCAGATGACTCTGATCATTGAGTTTGTCTCAGTTTCGATCGGGCTGTCTGTGACCTTGGTTCTGATGTATCTCATCGCGGCTGCATTTCAGCACCGCATCGGACGTTGGAGCTGGCCCGCGGCTGTGGCGATCATAACTGCGGTCACCACACTTGAATATCTGTTTGAGGAAAGCTCCGCCTATCGATTTCTGTTCGGGTGGGGCGACATCGACGTGAGCGGTACGGATGCTGTTTTTTTTGCTGTCGGCCATTATGTTTGGTTTTGGATTAATTTAGCGATCTGTTTTTATGTATCTTCTTGGTTGTTGGATCGTATGGTGGAGGTGTAGGCCATGGTTGAGCCGTTTTCCAACGCGCAGCCGATTTATGTGCAGCTCGTGCAGCGTATCTGCCGCCAAATCGTGAGCCGTGAGGTTCAGCCTGGCGACAAACTGCCCTCAGTCCGGAATCTGGCAGTGCAGTTCGGGGTGAACCCTAACACGATACAGCGGGTAAATATGGAGTTGGAGCGGATGGGAGTTGTGGAAAGCAGGAGAGGGCAGGGGATCTACGTGACTGAGGATACATCGCGCTTAACTTTGCTGCGGGCACAGCTGAAGGAAGAGCAAATCACACGATTTACAAATGAAATGCGGGAGCTGGGCTATACCGGGGAGGAAATCGTGGCAGGCGTGCAAGCGTTTGTGAACGCGCAGCGATAAGGGACAGGAGCTACCGGGATGCAAAACGAGACACAGGAATGGGCTGCGGGACAGGAGCCGATTATTGTTTTTGAACAGGTGAGCAAAAAATTTCCCGGCAAAACAGCCTTGAGATACGTGAGTTTTACAATTCCGAGAGGAGAAATCATCGGAGTCATAGGAACGAACGGCAGCGGCAAATCAACCCTCTTAAAGCTCATGGCCGGATTGCACCGGCCCAGCACAGGGCGGGTGCTTGTTGATGGAGTGTCCGCAGGCCGGCTGAGCTGCAGGGATGTGGTGTTTTTATCGGAGCGGGATGTGTATTATCCAATGTATTCAGTGGAGAAATCCGTGAATTTTTACAGCAGCTTATACGCAGATTTTGATCCGCAGAAGGCGATGGACCTAGTGCGAGCGTTCGATTTGGATCCGGCACAGCATTTGGATAACATGTCAAAAGGACACCGCTCCCGCTTGAAAATAGCATTGGCTCTCGCGCGGCAAGTTCCGTTAATCGTAATGGATGAACCGCTGTCCGGTCTCGATCCGTTGGTGCGGGAGTCTATCATTCGAACTCTAATTTCGTTTATTGATATGGAAAAACAAACGCTTGTGATGACTACACATGAAGTGGATGAAATCGAGCCGCTGCTAGACCGGGTGATACTGGTGCGAGAAGGTGAGCTCATTGCTTTTCAGAGAGTCGAACACATTCATGCCGAAAATGGTATGAAATTGGTAGTTGGATGAAAAAAATGGTTTAATAACCACTTGTTATATAAAAAAATGTTTTTATAATGAAAAGGGGAACTCCATATGGGAAGAAAAGGTGTAGCTTGGATAATCATTGGGGTGTTGATCACGACGTTGATAGGACTCATTGTGATAAAATCCGACTCTTTCATCAGTGCAAACTCACTCGGGGGCAGCGAACATCGCAAATGGAATGAAGAATCATTGAAAGGCCACGGCACGGACAAGATAGTTCAACTTACCATGGAGGGTGTGATAGCAGAACAGACCGGTGGTTTAATGGGCGGCGGAGGGCTGAATGCAGCCGACTTCATCAGCCAGCTGGAGCAAACACGCCTGGATGAGGACGTGAAGGCAGTAGTGATTCGCGTGAATAGTCCGGGAGGCGAGGTTGTGGCGTCTGACGAGATTCATTCGAAAATTCTGGAGCTAAAGCAAGCGGGCAAGCCCGTGATTGTCAGCATGGGCTCGGTAGCGGCTTCAGGCGGGTACTATATTTCGGCTCCGGCGGACTACATCTTTGCGAATCCTGCCACAATGACTGGCAGCTTGGGTGTTATTTTCTCGGTCGGCAACTATGAGAAGGCAGCAGACTGGCTCGGCTACACAGAAAACACGATTAAAAGCGGAGCGTACAAAGACATTGGCAGCCCTCTGCGTGAAATGACACCTGAGGAGCAGCAAATATTACAGACCCTGGTGGATGAAAGCTATCAACAGTTTGTTACAATCATCGAAAAAGGTCGTAATTTGCCGCGGGAAAAGGTACTTCAGATTGCCGACGGGCGTATTTATACCGGTCAGCAGGCAAAGGCGTTAGGTTTGGTGGATGAATTTGGCACACTGGAGACGGCCACCAATCACGCAGCTAAAAAAGCGGGAGTACAAGAGTACGAGCTGGTGCGCTATTCTAAGGAGCCCTCTTTCTCTGATCTATTCAGCGGAGCGATGGTGAAATCCGCTAACCCGGGCGCCGAAATGTTGAAAGAGATTTTGCCTGATGCTTCCATCGGACCTAAATTAATGTACTTATATCAGTCCTGATTCATAAACATTTATATAGCTCACCTGTTTGATTGTAAGAAAAAAAGACGGAGTGTGATGCAGGCTATGGAA
The DNA here is from genome assembly GCF_002220865.2 of Paenibacillus xerothermodurans. Lineage (GTDB taxonomy): Bacteria > Bacillota > Bacilli > Paenibacillales > NBRC-103111 > Paenibacillus_S > Paenibacillus_S xerothermodurans. Next base: position 154,293 of record NZ_NHRJ02000003.1, read on the forward strand.
AGACCTAACGACAATGAACCATTAGCACCGATGGGGAATGTCCCATTCACCGGAATGCGACCGGCGGTCGAACAAAGATATGCAGGGTTTTGGATTCGCTTTGCGGCATTGATACTGGATGTCATTGCTCTTCAAATCGTGTTCATAGTGATGAACCTGCTGCTTGGTGAGGACTTATTGGAGCCGTCGACAGGCGTATCACTGTTTCAATCGCTGCTCTCGTTGGTTTATTACATTGTCATGACGGTGGTGTATGGTCAGACGGTAGGCAAGATGGCTACGGGCATTAAGGTGGTCCGTGCGGATGGCGGAGCGAATACTTGGGGAAGCATTATCCTGAGAGAGCTGCCGGGTAAGCTGGTGTCAAGCATCATTCTGTGCATCGGCTACATGATGGCAGGCTGGGATCGTGAGAAGCGTGCGCTGCACGACCGTATGGCAAGCACTCGAGTAGTGAAAATTTAAACACGATTTTCTAGCGGACCCTACGTGCATACGACGTGGGGTCTTAGATTTTCAGCGCTTATCCCGTCCGCACGCAGCCATGCTCGTTATGCAGGAGGGACAGACAACAGGCGATCGTGCGAGCGACTCCTCCAGCGCGATTGCTGGCAACTGCCAATCTAAAGAACAATGGGTGGTGTGCGTCCTGAGCGGGGGGAGCGCTGGCTGACATCGACCTATCGCTTCGCTATTCCAGTCGGCACTTAGTTATACTCCGGAGTTATGAACTGCACTCTGCGGCAATAAAAGACCCTGCGTGCGGCGAGGCCGCGCAGGGTCTAATATTTATGCCGAAATTATAGCTTCAGCATCGCTTGCATTTTCTCGCGATCCAACAGGTTGCCCACGTAGAAATCGCCAAATTCGCCGAACCGTGCGCTGGTTTCATCGAAGCGCATCTCGTGGACGATTTTTTTGAACTGCAGGGCATCATCCGCGAACAGGGTCACGCCCCACTCCCAGTCGTCCAACCCCATGGAGCCAGTAATGATCTGCTTGATTTTACCTGCGTAGTTGCGGCCGATCATGCCGTGGTTGCGCATAAATGCACGCCGCTCCTCGACAGAAAGCATGTACCAGTTGTCATTGCCCTCGCGGCGCTTGTTCATCGGATAGAAGCAGACGTGCTTCGCCTTCGGCAGGGTAGGCTTCAAACGTGCCACAATCTCCGGGTCCTGCATCGGATCCTCGCCGGGCTTAGCCATATAGGAGCCCAGCTCTACGATCGAGACATAGGAGTAAGTAGGGATGGACACTTGTCCGAACAGAGATTTGTTGAACACGGTCTCCAGCTCATTCAGCTCTTCCAGCGTTTCACGCAGGTGCATGAACATAAAGTCCGCTTTTTGTCCTACGATGCTGTAGAAAGCAGTGCTGCCCTGTTTTTCATCCTCGGTCCTCTGGTATTTGGCCAGCAAATCGTACAGCTCGTCCTCCGCGCGGTTCCTCTCTTGTTGAGACAAGTTTCTCCACGCCGCCCAATCGATAGCGCGAAAATCATTCAACGCGTACCAGCCTTCTAATGTCTGCATTGCTTCACTCATCAGGCACAACTCCCTTTATAGATGTTGGAAATATCGTCTAATTCGTTTCATTGTAACGAAATCGGGATGAAAGGGCAAATTACGCGGGTTCATCAAGCATTCACTTTACCGGACAGGCAGTTTTCTATAAAATATAGTATGCAATAGATTATATTCGGGTATCAAAAGGAGTTGGCGGTTGTGCTGCAGCTGATCATTGTTACCGTGTTGCTGTTCGTATTATTTTTCGGCCTCGGATTTATATTAAACATGCTGATGAAAACGACCTGGTTTCCCATCTACGGTTACATCGCGCTTGTGATTGGTCTGGTCATTTACTGGGGTTGGGGGACAGGCTCTCTGGCGTCGAATTTGGCGGAATACTACATAGTGGATTATATCCCGGCGCTTGGTGGACTGATCGGGGCCATATTGAGCGGTTCTACTATTAAAATGCTGCGCACGAAGGGCTATCAAATGTTCTAGCATCCGGATGCAGGCTGATGGCTCACTCCGCAGCGGAAAGAGAGTGAAGCGATGAACGGTCAATCGCGCAAAGATATTGTGCCTGGCATCAAGGTGCAAATTGTACAGAAGCAGGATCAGCGATCCGGCAAACTCACGGCGGGTGTTGTAAAAGATATTTTGACCAATTCACCCAGCCATCCGCATGGTATTAAGGTGAGGTTAACCGACGGCACGGTGGGCAGAGTGAAGCAAATCGTCACCGACTGAGGCGTAGGGTGAGCGGCGGTAGACGGTGAAGCGCAACGGTGTGGGCACGCGGCAAGCGACCGCGGCGGTGGACGGCGAAGCGCGCCGTGTGGACACGCGGCAAGTGACCGCGGCGGGTGGACGGTGAAGCGCACCGAGCGGACACGCGGCAAGTGACCGCGGCGGTGGACGGTGAAGCGCACCGTGCGGACACGCGGCAAGGACCGCGGCGGTGGACGGTGAAGCGCACCGTGCGGACACGCGGCAAGGACCGCGGCGGTGGACGGTGAAGCGCACCGTGTGGGCACGCGGCAAGCGACCGCCCCGGCAGACGGCGAAGGCACCGTGTCGGCCAGTGGCGAGCTACCGTGGCGGTAGACGTCACGGCCGTCTGCGCGCAAGACAGTGTGGACTGCATGCTCGCCTAGCTCGGTGCAGGCGGGCTAGTGCAGCCCAGAAGATCATGACTGCTAATGTATAAGGCGGTCATGATTTTTTCATATGTTTTCATGCCCCAGCGTGTCGATTTGTGTGGTAATATGGAGTTTAGCACGTTAGAACATAGATAGGATTTGAAGCTTATGCGGATAACAAATATGCTGCATTTCTCTGAGTATCACCGTTTTTACGTGGTGCGGGATTTCTCATTGAGCAGCTTGGATATGAAGATGTTGTCTACCCTGTATCAGCCGATGGTCGGTGCTTTTGCGATAAGCCTGTACCATACGCTGTTTCTGCAGCTTCCTTCTGACAAAGTCGGCCATTCGCCGATCGAACAACAGCGCAAGCTGTTTCTTGGATTGGAGCTGGAATCGGGGGAGAGGGGACGCAAGTATTTTATTGAGCAAACGTCAAAGTTGGAGGCCGTAGGCCTGCTCAGCACAAACCGCAAATTTGCTGCCGCTTCCGACGACTATGTGTATGAATACATACTTTCTCCGCCGTTGTCGCCTAATGAATTTTTCAAAAATCAGCATTTAACCCTGCTTTTGCATGACAAGGTGGGAAAATATATGGTGTTTGCGCTGCGTGACGAGATGGTGCTGCCGCAGCTGGAGGAGATGAATGACACCAATACAGAGAATCTTTCAGTACCGTTCTATGAGCTGTTTCATCTAAATTCTCAGGTGATGGACGTCGAGCTGGAGCAGGCGTTCTTCGAAGCCGCGGCGGCAAAACCGTCCGGTTCCAAGCCTGAAGCGGCGAACAAAGGCTATGAGTATGCCGATATCATCAGGCATTTTCCACGAGAATCGGTGAATAGAGTGTTTGTCGAGCGGCTGAAATATGAATCAGAGCAGATGACTCAAATCAACTTCGTCGCTAAAAAATACGGCCTTTACCTGACCGACATATGCAGACTGCTGGATGAGGAAGGGGTATTCGATGCACAGGGGGTCCTCATGCTCGAACTGATGCAGCACAAGGCCAACATGGTGTTTCGTCAGGACAAGAAGCGCAGTGAAGAGCGCACCCGGTATCTGGCCAAGCTGGAACAGGACCGGACCGGCCCATCGGCTCGTACCGGCGGCGCCGGGTCCGGGTCTGAGGAACAAACGGTAGAGATGGAGTACTATCTCGAGGTGCCGGATATTTTCCAAGGTGAATGCAACCAGCATCAATATAATTATATTTTGCGGAATGAGCCTTACACGTATCTGCTTGAAAAAATTTTCTCAAGAGGTACTGTTCCCGACGGGCTCCTGGATACACTGGCGAAGGTAGACCTGAATTATGGGTTGGACGAGGCTGTGATCAACGTACTTATTCATTATATATACGTAAACAAACGTTCATGGTCGAAGGGCTCTATTGAATTCAGCGTGACGGACATGCTGGCTAAGCAGGTCAGCACATACGAACAGGCGGTGCAATATATACGCGAGCAAGCCAAATACAAAGAAGGCAGGAGCACCGCGCGAGGAACCGGTAGTCGCTCAGGAGCTGGCGGGCGCGGGATTAAACAAAAGCCGATGCTTCCGATCGTGGAAGACAAGGCAAGCTCACCGATGTCACGCACCGCAGAAGAACGCGAAGCAATGCGCCGCCGTGCGCAGCTGCTCGACGGTAAGATGTAGCTGGCGGCACACGTCACCACGACGCTACCTCATAGGAGAAACGAAGTGTTCGCCTTTTTGTCCGTTTGTTGCCACCACTGACTTGGTCTTATATAATGAGACAACACAACAGCGATCGGAGAAATTTGCAAGAGACCGCAGCTGGTCTCGCAATCGACTGTAGTTGTCCGCCGCCGCTCGGTTCATCGATCTACTTAAGGAGGTGCGACCCTTGGAATCCCTCGCCGACATTTTAAAATCACTGCCCAACCAAAAGTACCGGCAGCAGGCCGAGCATAGGGCCAGAGAAATATTAGCGGATCCGCTAGTGCAGAAGCTGCGTGCAAAGTATCCGACATTGGATGATTACACAGTAAAAATCAACATTAACAAATTGTATCAATATGTAACCGAACATCGGAACTGCTCCGAATGCCCCGGGCTCGACCGCTGTCCGAATGATTTTACCGGGCATTACACGATGATCGCGGTGGAAAACGACAATGGCAAGACCGACATGTATGACTACAAAGTCACATGCAAAAAGCAGCTCGCTCAGCAGACGCAAGAGGCCATTCGCAGCCGGATCCGCAGCTTTTATGTCGATGAACGTGCTCTGTCGCAAGGTTACTCCTCCACGGAGATTTTTGATAAAGACCCGCATCGGGAGGAAGCGGTGGACCGGCTAATCAGCTATATTCTGACAACCAGGCAAGAAGGGCTGCAAAAGAATGGACTGTATTTGGCCGGTAGCTTCGGTACGGGAAAAACGTTTTTGATGTGTTACATGCTGCATGAATTAGCCAAAAGCGGATATACGGGTGCGATTGTGTATATGCCTGATTTTGCCGAGGATTTGAAAGCCATGTTCCAAGACCCCCGGAAGCTGAAAGAAACCATCGACGTGCTAAAAGAAACCGACTTGCTCGTGTTCGATGATATCGGCGCGGAAAACCTCAATCCATGGCTGCGTGATCATGTGATGGGCGCGATACTGAACTATCGCATGAATCGCAAGCCGACGTTCTTCACGTCCAATCACGATTTGACCGCGCTCCAGCAGCATTTTAGCTTCACCAGCAAGGATGGGGATGAAGAATTTAAGGGGCGGCGCATCATGGATCGGATACGTCCTTTCGTAGATGTGTTGCTCGTCAACGGCTATAACAAACGTGGTGTTTAAAAAAACGAGTCTGCTGTGGTCCGATTTATGTGCTAGACAAGCGTAGTCCGGGTCACGTGGCATTGAGCGCGATAAAAAAGCCCGCCCCGTGTAAGTCACGGAACGAGCCTTTGCACATTTGGTTCATGAATTAACGAATCGCCAGGGAGATCACCGTGGCCACCACTGCGATTAGCAGCAGAAAGCCGAAAAATGCGCCAAAGCCAATGGCCGTATCCAGAAAATCATTGCTGGGTTCTTCGTTAATATGCAGCTCAGGATGTTTCACGTCGTTCATGATAGATCCTCCTTACAAGGCTTCGTTTATTCACGCTTTCATAAATAAGTAACACGGAATGTATTGCAAGAGTATGTATTTACCGGTTACTGCTAGTATACCCAACTTTTCAAACTATTGTAAAGGCAGCGAAAGTGACAATTATGCGACGGTTTGACATGTGCCACTGCAGTAGATGGCAGCAACGTCACTCACAGTCACGGCAGGTAACATTTGGCTAAACGCCGGCGCGGTTGAAAATAGGGTGCGATGTGGTATACTTTACATGTTGACTACATTTTACCGTGCGAAAGGAGAACGTTATAATGGCTATCGTAAATGTCACGGACCAATCTTTTCAGAATGAAGTGGAAGGATCAGGTACGGTTTTGGTTGACTTCTGGGCCCCATGGTGTGGACCTTGCAAAATGATTGCTCCTGTCTTGGAAGAGTTGGACAAGGAGCTCGGGGATAATTTGAAAATTGCAAAGGTGAACGTGGATGATAATCCGGAATCGGCATCCCGTTTTGGCGTGATGAGCATCCCTACGCTGATCGTATTCAAAGACGGTCAACCGGTGGATAAAGTGGTAGGCTTCCAGTCCAAGGATGCGTTGAAGAACGTCGTCAGCAAACATCAATAAATTATTCGCGATTTTGCGTCTGTGAGCAGCTGCGTGAAGTGAATCTATAACGAATAGGTGTGCTTCCGAAAACTCACAGATGAGAAAAAGCTCTTTTTCTGCTATGCTGGAAAAGGAGCTTTTTTGCCGTGTTGAAAGGAGAGGAGCAGCAATGGCATCGCACGACGAGGAGCAGGTACGCAAGCAGCGGGCTGAAGCGATACGCAACAAGCTGGCGCTGCTGCCAGAGCAACCGGGCTGCTACCTGATGAAGAATAAAGACGACATTGTCATTTACGTCGGTAAGGCAAAAGTGCTGCGCAATCGCGTGCGCTCCTATTTCACCGGGAGCCACAGCGCAAAAACGCAAGCGCTAGTTAACGAAATTGCCGACTTTGAATATATAGTTACAACCAGCAATGTGGAAGCGCTGATACTTGAATGTAATCTGATTAAAAAATATAATCCGCGCTATAATGTGCTTTTAAAGGACGACAAATCGTTCCCATACATCAAAATCACCAATGAAAAACATCCTCGGCTGGAGGTGACGCGGCGGGTAGTCAAGGATAAAGCAAAATATTTCGGACCCTACCCGAACGCTTTCGCAGCCCAACAGACCAAGAAACTGCTTGACCGCCTTTACCCGCTTCGCAAATGTAAGACGATGCCGGAGCGAGTGTGCCTATATTATCATTTGGGACAGTGTTTGGCACCATGTGAGTATAACGTGGAGCAGGAAACATACGAGCAGATGGTGTTGGAAATCACTCGGTTTCTCAACGGCGGCCACGACGAAATCAAGCAAGACCTGACCCGCAAGATGGAAGAAGCTTCGGAAGAGCTGAACTTCGAGCGTGCTAAGGAGCTGCGGGATCAGATCGTTCACATAGATGCGGTCATGCAAAAACAGAACATCACCACTTTGGACGCTGTTGACCGGGATGTGTTTGGTTTTGCCGTCGACAAGGGCTGGATGTGCGTACAAATCCTATACATGCGCCAAGGAAAGCTGATTGAGCGGCATGCTTCGATGTTTCCGTTTTACGGTGACCCCTATGAGGACTTCATCAGCTTTGTTACACAGTACTACAGTGAAAACCCGGCGTTGCCGAAAGAGATCTTTTTGCCGGCGGATGCCGAAGAGCTGCCCTCCGCAGACCTAGCGTCCGTACCGAACGCAGCGGCTACAGCTGACCATGATGCTGCGCCAGTCGAGGCGCAAAGCGGGGTGGATGACTCAGAACGGCAGAATCGCGCGCTAGCTGCTGCCGCTACAGGAGCTATGGACGATGGGCAGCGTGACGAGCAGCAAGATGTACCGCACATACATGCTCAAGCTGCATTGGATTCTGACGCGACCGGAGACCACAACACGAGTGCAGCGGCCGCCGACACAGGCAGCATTAAGACCGACGTGAAGGAAGCTTTGGAGAGCTGGTTGAAGGTGAAGGTCCACATCCCAAGGAGAGGTGCCAAGAAAAGTATGGTGGCGATGGCGTGCGACAATGCCCGTGTGGGGCTGGAGGAAAAGTTCCGGCTGATCGAGCGTGATGAGAGTCGCACGGTTAAAGCCGTGGAGAACCTCGGTGAATGGCTTGGCACGGGCATGATCCACCGCATCGAAGCGTTCGATAACTCCAATATCCAAGGCTCCGATCCGGTGTCGGCGATGGTCGTCTTCACAGACGGCAAACCGGACCGTAAGGAATACCGCAAATACAAGATCCGCACGGTGCAAGGACCGGACGACTATGAAACGATGAGGGAAGTCGTTAGACGCCGGTATGAGCGCGTGCTCAAAGAAGGCCTGCAGCTTCCGGATCTGATCGTGATCGATGGCGGCAGAGGCCAAATATCTGCAGCAACCGACGTACTGGAGAATGAGCTGGGATTGTACATTCCTGTGTGCGGACTTGTGAAGGACGCCAAGCACAAAACCTCCCAGCTCATGATCGGTGATCCCCCAGAAGTCGTGCCTTTGGCCCGAGACAGCCAGGAATTTTATCTGCTGCAGCGCATACAGGATGAGGTGCACCGATTCGCAATCACATTCCATAGGGAAACGCGTGCGAAATCCATGATTGTGTCGCAGCTGGATTCCATACCCGGTGTTGGCGAGAAACGACGCAAAGCGCTGTTGAAGCACTTTGGCTCACTCAAAAAAATCAAAGAGGCCGCTATTGAGGACTTCCGTCCTCTCGGGATCGGGGAGAAGCTGGCAGCGCGAATTATGCGAGCATTGCATGGCGAACCGGATGAGGTGCCTGAGGCGGACAGCACTGCAGGGGAGCTGCCGCATGGAGCACCGGCGGCGGAGCAGTCCGCAACTGGACTGCTGCCGGATGTGCCCGCTGCGGATCACGCCGCAGCCGTGCATACCGAGCGCCAACACAGCGTTCCTGCGATTGAGCCGGACGCTCGGCATTGAGCACCTCGGCAGTGGGCGGAGCTCGCTAAATGCGCTGATATCATACTAAAGAAAAGACGAGTGCCGGTTTGGCATCTCGTCTTTTTTAGTTGGCGCAGGTCAGGTGAACCCACAGTGTGCTGAGCTGAGCGGAGCATCTTGCCCGTCAGTGCGCTGAGCTGAGCGGAGCGGCTTGCCGTGAGTGTGCTCAGCTGAGCGCAGCGGCTTGCCCGTCCGTGTGTTGAGCTGAGCGGAGCATCTTGCCCGGCAGTCAGCTAAGATCAGCAAGCAGGTAGCCCTGCTGTGCGCTATGAGGAGGTGGGCTGTGGGTCTCGTCTTTTTGTCACGCGATGCAACCATGATAAGATCCAGCCGACCAATGCAGGGAAGACCAAATAGAAAGTGCCGATCACATCCTGAGTGCCATCGCCCGTATCGATCAACGTCACGCCCATCAAAATGCTGTCCATGGTAGCGTGCGCGAAGAGCACGGTAAGGAAGCCGTATCGCAAGAAAAAGAAGCCGAAGATCAAACCGATGATACTCACTTCCACCAATCTCGTGTACACGGGGTAGATCGGGTACTGTGTGTGGCTCATGGCCCATACGATGCTTGGCAGCAGTACAGCTAAAAACCGGTTACGCACCAGTGCGAGGAAGAATGCGATCCCGAACAATCGGTAGATCGCTTCTTCCGAGATCGCTGCCGCCCACGCCAGCAGTGGGAATATGCCGGGCACCAGCATGTTCAGGACGGACTGGGAAGGATCGCTCACCGACCACACGTCAAAATACTGGCTGCCGATAAAGTACATTCCCTGCTGTACGCCGAGAATGAACAGGCACAGCAGATAGCCCCGCCCCGTGGCTGTCATCACCTGGCTTCCGAAATCCCGGTCATGCCATTCGGCCACCGGGTCCCATCCCTGCCGCCTCCATAGGAATGTTCCGGCCAGCAGCGAAAAATAGACACTCACTGCCATCAATACGGCCAAAGCGGTGACGAAACACAAGTAAACAATGGCCTGCAGCTGCGACGGCCCCGCACCATGAGCGGCCCGCAAAGCGGGCAGCATGTTGATATTGTTCGTAACATATATGGCAAGGAACACCAAGCTCAGCAGCCAACCGCGCCGGAAAGAGATCTCCTTCCGATAACGGATGATAATGTACAGCGCGGTGATGGTCATCGCTAATGATACGCCCATACTGATATTCGTCATCAGAGCAGCTTTGGCATCCTGCTGCTCCTGCCACGACAAGAACGCAGCGGGGATGTTGAACACGGGATGAAACGACACGACCGCACCGTTGGCTACCGACAAGGTCAAGTGTAGCGTGGCTTCTCCAATCCGTTCGTCCCGGCTCTCGTATAAATAGCGAGTGCCCACGGCCGGTCTTGGTCTGTCTCTACGTTCGGGCGCCGTGACGTTAGGCTCCTCCCGCACCCTGGTGAATTCTTCAAGCTCAAAGCCTTGCTCAATTATTGCTTGCTCTGCGAGCTGCAGCGGCTCGGTAGCAGCCGTGGCGGCCGCCCGCTGTCTGAGTGCAGGCGTGGTGTACGCTTCCCAACCGATGATGCGTTGATTGGAATAATCCACATCAATGTAATATGTAGCTCTTTTCGCAGCATCATTGATCTCTACCTCAAAATAGTTCAGAGGCAGATTCTCAAAGTGTTTCACATACTCATCGTGCAGCTCCGCGTCTTCCAGGTAGGCGTGACGGACGGTGTAGGATTGGTGAAGTACACTGGTGCGGTAGTCGTCAGAGAGACCAAACCGCTGCTGGACAAATTGTGCCGCAGCCTCAGCCGCCTCTTGTTTGGTGATGGCCGGGTCGTCTGCGCCCGTATCCGCAGCTGCACCAGGAGTTTGAAGATATACCGAGCCAATAATCACTGCTAGATACAGAACAATGCCGATCACTGCTAGCAGCAGTAGAGGGGGGTTGCTTCGCCGATTCGCCATGCGTTCTCTCCTTTGTTCACTGTGGTGCCGAGATTTGTTTTCCACAATATACTACCTTACCCTAGCATACATGCCTTGCGAAAATCCAATGAAATAAAGAGCATGCGGTGGGAAACCGCAGATAAGCAGAGAAAACACTCTCACTCGTAGTGCCAGTAGTTAAAAAAATAGGTTTCCACTCCCTTTTCCGACCGAAAGCGACTTTGTGCTGCCTCTGAAAGAGGCTTATAATTCATATCAATTGAATACGGCCGAATTTCTTTTGTGAAAACGGGGGAACCACTGTTTGTTTATAGGGGTGAATTCATCGCCATCTTAGCATGGAATGATAGGGTACCTGTAAAACCCGAATCCGTCAGCTAACCCCGTAGGCTTATCACAGGAACCTAGAATGAGGCATTGGGTTTCCAGTGTCTTTTTTTCGTGCGTTGACGGCCGAGTTAGGGGTTAATTTATGAAACTTGCATTGAAAAAAACCAATCTAACGCCCCCACAAATTCTGGTAATTGGCTTTGCCGTGATGATCAGCCTTGGCGCCACACTGCTGTCTTTGCCGATTGCGTCGGCGTCAGGGCAGCCACTTCCTTTTCTGGACGCGTTGTTCACAGCCACATCGGCGGCTTGCGTGACAGGGCTGGTCGTGGTTGACACGGGCTCCACATTTACCGTCTTTGGGCATATGGTTATCATTTTACTCATTCAAATCGGTGGACTTGGCTTTATGACGATGGCGACATTGTTCTCCTTCGTGTTAAAAAAGCGCATTTCTCTGAAAGAGCGCCTGATTTTGCAGGAGGCGATGAATCAGAGCAGTATGGAGGGCATTGTCCGTCTCATCAAACGGGTGCTGCAATATGCGCTCACAATTGAACTAGTGGCTGCTATTATCTTCTCCATTCGCTGGTCATTTGATTTTGGGCTTGCAAAAGGGATCTATTTGGGCGTGTTTCATGCGGTCTCCTTTTTCAATAATGCGGGCTTTGATCTGTTTGGTCCGATAACCGGGCCGTTCAGCAGTCTTACCTCGTATGCCTCGGATCCGATCATTAATATTGTTTCTATGGCGCTGATCATTTTAGGCGGTATCGGCTTTATCGTGCTGTCGGACTTGCTTGATTGGAAAGTAAATAAGCGACGGCTTTCGCTGCATTCCAAAGTTGTGTTAAGTGCTACCGGCTTTTTAATCGTATGTGGAGCTCTGGTCATCTTTATGTTCGAATTTACTAACACCAAAACTTTAGGGACGCTAGACTGGCAAGGCAAAATATTAGCGGCATTTTTTCAGTCGGTATCCCCCAGAACCGCCGGAGCGAACTCACTCGACATTGCTGGTATGAGACAGGCTTCGCAATTTTTTATCATTGTGCTGATGTTTATCGGTGCTTCTCCCGGCTCGACAGGCGGCGGTATCAAAACCACGACTTTTACCACGCTGATCGGTGCAATGATCACTATGGTGCGCGGCAAAGAAGACATTGTGCTGTTCCATTACCGGCTTGGCAAGGACCGTATCCTGAAGGCTACCACCATTACATTGCTTGCATTGGGACTGGTGATCTTCGTCTCGATGGTGTTGTCTACCACGGAGGATTATCCTCTCCTGATGATATTGTTTGAAGTCACGTCGGCTTTCGCTACGGTCGGTTTATCTATGGGCTTGACTCCTAATTTGACCGATGTCGGCCAGATCATGATTATTATAATGATGTTTATTGGACGCCTGGGCCCGCTCACATTGGCTTACGCACTTGGACCAAAAGTAGAAAAGGAATTATACAGACACCCGGAAGGAAAAATTACAATCGGATAGGGGAACAGCACACATGAAACGCGGTCAATATGTCGTCATCGGTCTTGGGAGATTCGGTTCGAGTTTGGCAAAAGAATTAATCGAATTAGGATATGAGGTGCTGGGTCTCGATAAGGATGAAGAGGCCGTGGACGAAATGAGCGAGATGCTGACTCACGTGGTGGCGGCAGATTCTACGGATGAGGAAGTGCTGAGATCGCTCGGAATTCGCAATTTCGACTGCGCTGTAGTCGCTATCGGCGATGACATACAGGCTAGCGTTCTAACTGTGATACTGCTGAAGGATATCGGCGTCAAGCAGGTGGTAGCAAAGGCCCTTTCTGAGCTGCATGGTAAGGTGCTTGAGAAAATTGGGGCGGACCGGGTCATTTTTCCGGAGCGGGACATGGGTATTCGCGTAGCCCACCAGCTGGTATCACCAAATCTGCTTGACTATATCGAACTGTCCAGAGATTACACAATCGCCGAGCTGCAGGTGCCTAAAAGGCTGTGCGGACGTTCACTGAAGGACCTGGATCCCCGTGCCAGATACGGCTGCAGCGTGGTTGCTATTAATAAGAAGAACAGCGTGATTATCGCCCCTACTGCAGAAGACACATTGGACGATCAGGACGTAATGGTAGTGATCGGCACCAATGAGCAGATCGAATCGTTCGAGAACGCGGTCATCGGTTAAGGGGAGCGGCTTCGCGTGAGCTTGCCACGGAAGCAGCACCCAGCGTGCAGCCCTAGTCGGCTGGTCATTGGCCGGTTTTGCCGGTAAAATAATTTCTCGCCTTCTCTATAAACTGCTGTGCCGACGGATGATGAACGGCCTCTTCTGTGAATAACAGGGAGGTCGTTCTTGTTGTTTGCTCCAGTGCCGGTATGAATCGTACGTGCAATTCATTCTCTTCTATATAATGTCGGCGCAAATAAGATTCGGGCAGCAGCGTAGCTGTTTGGCAGGTGGACACCAGGCGGATGATCGCCTCGAATGAATCGATTTCCATCCTAACGTCGGGCTGGATAGCATAGCGGTGAAACAGTTCGTCCATCAGGACACGGTACCAGGTGCCGCGGGAGAAAAGAATCATAGGCAGTTCGTGCAGATCGCTGATTTCAATCGAAGCTTTATCCACAAACGGATGGCCACTTGGCAGTACTACACACAGGTGATCGTCGAACAAAGGGATGCACTGCAGCCCAGGGTGCTCGATTTTGGATGCGACCAGGCCGATATCCACTTTGCGTTCCTTTACCATGGGCACGATCTCATGGGTTTTGCCTGTCACCGCTTTAATGTCGGTGTTCGGATAATCCTTCGCATAGATCGTGATCAGATCAGGAAGAGTGGACTGCAATGTCGTAAGACTGGCCCCTATAATGATGCTCGAGGGTTTCTCCGTAGTCTTGAATTGCTCCAGCTCCCGCTGGAGCTTTCGTTCGAGATGCCGCTGCTCCAAAGCATATGAATAGCAAATCTGCCCGGCTTGTGTCAGTTCGAGTCGTTTTCCCTTGCGCCGAAACAGCTCCACGCCCAGCTCTTGTTCCAAACGCATAATTTTGCGGGACAGCGCCGGCTGTGAAATATTCAGGCTGTGAGAAGCCTTATTCAAGCTTTCCATTTCCACGACAACGGCGAAGATATCTATGTTTTCTAGCAAAATGCTCCCCTTCTCTCCTAAAATTCGCTAGATTATGGGCTGGTGCAGCTTATGCAAAAATGGCATAACTGATTATAAAGAATCAGCACTTCCATTATAAGTGATAAAGCAGTACTATGTATATGTCACTTGTTGTTCACATTTTTATCAATCGAATATGCATAAAAAAATGTCGATTCATGGAAAAAGGCGCAGCTAATTTTGTTGACGCTTGTTTGAGGCGGGAGTACAATGAAATCTGTCTGTCAACATGTGATCATGCTAAGCACTCAAGTAGTGCCCATTTTTAAGGGGGGAAAGGAATTCAATGGCTCGTAATTCGTATTTTTCTCGCAAGCTGCACTCATTGCTCGGTGTCATTCCGGTCGGCTTTTTTCTGGTCGAGCATCTGATCACCAACTATAAGGCGTTCCAAGGCGGGCATGAAGCGTTCCTGGAAGAAGTACACTGGCTGCATCAGTTGCCATTGGTATTGGCACTCGAGATTTTTGGGATCTGGCTGCCGCTGCTGTATCACGCAGTATACGGTCTGTATGTTGCTTATACCGCACGTAATAACGTTTCCAATTACGGTTATTTCCGCAATCAGATGTTTTTTCTGCAGCGGGTGACGGGCGTTATTACATTCTTGTTCGTTGCTTGGCATTTCTTTGAAACACGTTTTCAGATCACATTGGGTTTACCGCAGGATGAAATTGGTGTCCGTATGCATGAAATCGCTACAAATCCAATTAACTTTGTGCTGTACTGTATCGGGATCGTGGCTGCCGTGTTCCATTTCAGCAACGGAATGTGGTCGTTTCTGGTCAGCTGGGGCATTACGGTTGGACCGAAATCGCAGCGTGTGTCGACCTATGTATGGATGGGCGTATTTGTAATCATGACTGTTATGTTTATTCTGTCGTTGACTGCATTCGTCGATCCGGATTTCCAATCTGTGCCGGAAATGGCGCAAGGTTAAGGGGGAGTGAGCAGCAATGGCTAATTCAAAAGTAATCGTAGTTGGCGGAGGCCTGGCAGGCTTGATGGCTACTATCAAAGCCGCAGAAGCCGGGGTTCACGTTAACCTGTTTTCCTTAGTACCCGTGAAACGTTCCCACTCCGTATGTGCCCAAGGAGGAATCAACGGAGCTGTAAATACAAAAGGTGAAGGCGACTCTACATGGGAGCATTTTGACGACACCGTGTACGGAGGCGACTTTCTTGCCAATCAACCGCCGGTCAAGGCGATGTGTGACGCCGCCCCAGGTATAATCCACTTGATGGACCGCATGGGCGTTATGTTTAACCGTACGCCGGAGGGCTTGCTCGATTTCCGCCGGTTCGGGGGTACACAGTATCACCGTACGGCTTTCGCCGGTGCCACTACCGGTCAACAGCTGTTGTATGCGTTGGATGAGCAGGTGCGGCGTTGGGAGACTGCCGGTCTTGTCACAAAATATGAGCATTACGAGTTTATGGGCGCCGTGTTGGATGACGATGGCGTATGCCGTGGTGTATCCGCGCAGGATCTGCGTTCTATGGAGGTCAAGACGTTGGCTGCAGACGCTGTTATTTTGGCTACCGGCGGCCCTGGTATCATCTTCGGTAAGACAACGAACTCCGTGATCAATACCGGTACGGCCGCAAGTGCTGTATACCAGCAGGGCGTTTATTACGCAAATGGGGAGTTTATCCAAATCCACCCTACAGCGATTCCCGGCGATGACAAGCTGCGCTTGATGTCCGAGTCGGCGCGCGGTGAGGGCGGACGGATTTGGACTTACAAGGACGGCAAACCTTGGTACTTCCTTGAGGAGAAGTATCCTGCGTATGGCAACCTGGTTCCCCGTGACATTGCAACGCGCGAAATTTTCGCTGTCTGCGTCGACCAGAAGCTCGGCATCAACGGCGAGAACATGGTTTATCTTGATTTGTCTCACAAGGATCCGAAGGAGCTTGACGTTAAGCTTGGCGGTATCATTGAGATTTACGAGAAGTTCATGGGGGACGATCCTCGCAAGATCCCTATGAAAATTTTCCCGGCCGTGCATTATTCGATGGGCGGTATGTGGATTGATTTCAACCAAATGACCAACATCCCCGGCCTGTTTGCCTGCGGGGAGTGCGAATATCAGTATCACGGTGCAAACCGTCTGGGCGCGAACTCGCTGTTGTCCGCAATTTACGGCGGTATGGTGACCGGGCCGAAGGCGATCGAGTATATCAAAGGCTTGAGTAAGCATGCCGAAGATATTTCTTCGACTGTGTTCGAGCGAGAGCAGAAGAAACAAACGGACAAGTATGAAAGTCTGCTCAAAATGGACGGCACCGAGAACGCCTACGTTCTACATAAAGAACTGGGTGAGTGGATGACTAACAACATGACGGTGGTACGTTACAACAAAAAGCTGCAGGAAACATTGGACAAAATTAACGAGCTCAAGCAGCGTTACCAGAAAATCAGCATGACCGATACGGCACGTTGGAATAACCAAGGCGTAGCGTTTACCCGACAGCTGTGGAACATGCTGGAGTTATCACAGGCAATGACTTTGGGTGCGTTGCAGCGGAACGAAAGCCGTGGCGCGCATTATAAGCCGGAATTCCCGGAACGTGATGACGAGAATTTCTTGAAAACCACCAAAGCCAAGTGGACTCCGGACGGACCGGTTATCGAGTGGGAAGATGTGGACATCTCGCTGATTAAGCCTCGTAAACGCGACTACTCCACAGACAAGAAAGGAGGACATTAATCATGGCTGAAACAACTGCTGCTAACAAAAAGGTCAAATTCATCGTGACTCGTCAGGAGTCGCCTGAAAGCAAGCCGTACACGGAAGAGTTCGAAATCCCGTACCGGCCGAACATGAATGTGATCAGCGCACTGATGGAGGTTCAGCGCAATCCGGTTAACGCGAACGGGAATAAGACAACGCCGGTATGCTGGGAATCCAACTGCTTGGAGGAAGTCTGCGGAGCATGTTCCATGGTGATCAACGGCAAGCCCCGCCAAGCTTGTTCCGCTCTGATCGATAAACTGGAACAGCCGGTTCGTATTGCTCCTATGAGCACATTCCCGGTCGTGCGCGACCTTGTGATTAACCGCGAACGGATGTTTAACGCGCTGAAGAAAGTCAAAGCGTGGATTCCGATCGACGGCACATATGATCTTGGTCCTGGTCCTCGCATGGCCGAGTCGAAGCGCCAGTGGGCGTATGAATTGTCCAAATGTATGACATGCGGAGTATGCCTTGAGTCCTGTCCTAACGTGAACGACAAAACCGACTTTATCGGACCTGCGGCGATTTCTCAAGTTCGTTTGTTCAATGCACACCCTACCGGGGAGATGAACGCAGAGGAGCGTCTGGATGCACTAATGACGGACGGCGGAATTGAAGGCTGCGGTAACTCGCAGAACTGCGTAAGTTCGTGTCCGAAGGGCATTCCATTGACCACATCGATTGCAGCAATGAACAAGGATACCACCAAGCACTTATTCAAAAAATGGTTGGGAATGTGAGATAAACAATCCTCGTACAGTCCCGGCTTGTCCGGCTGCGCGAGGATTTTTGTTTGGTAACAGATTGGTGCGCGCTCTTGGCTGTATTAGATGTGTAACATATGAATAACAAACTATTAAGTTTAGCTGGTGGTTAAATGAGGGCGGGGCTTTCTCACGTGAATACAACAACTCCCCCAGTCATCAACTCGCATGTTGATGACTGGGGGAGCTTTGTGTTCGATGTGGGGACTTTGCGTGACTGACCACTGGTCGATGCGTTGGTGTTACTTGCATGGTTGGCCGTGAAGAAATGTGGTCATGACTGCGGGCGGCCAATCACTATATGTTTAATGGTACTGCGTAATTTCTGGTTTAATTCTTGTCTCTTCCCGGTGGCGCAAGAACTCTTTGCCGTAGTCCCCGTGAGGGTGAATGTTGGCATGCTCCATCTGGATGGTGGAATGCTTGATGCCATATTTTTGCTCAAGTGTCTCGTTGATTGCAAGAATGATACAGAAAGGCTGGATCTTCTCGTCGATGAAAACATGCGCTGTGAGCGAGTAATGATCGGAGGAAATAGCCCAAAGATGCATTTCATGCACGTCTTCCACACCTTCGACTGCGGCGATCGCCGCACGTATCTCATCCAGGTCATAGCGGGAAGGCACGGATTCCATTAGTATCATGTATGCTTCTTTGATAATTTTCCATCCGCCGGCAAAGATGATCGCACCAATCACCATACTGATTAACGGGTCGAACCATAGTAGGCCGGTAAAATAGATAATGACGGCTGAGACGATAACCCCGATCGAACTTAACAGGTCACCGATAAAATGCCACAAGGCGCTTTGCACGTTCAAGTTTTCTTCTTCTTTGATGCTGCGACTCAGCACTAATGTCAGGACCAGGTTGACCACCAACCCGACCGAAGCGATTAGCATCATCAGTTGGAAACCGATTGGTTCGGGATTGAAGACACGGCGTACAGCTTCGATAAAGATACCTATCGCTATGATCGCGAGAGCCAGCCCGTTCAGGAATGACGCTACGATCTCGAACCGCAGGTAGCCGAATGTGAATCTCGCATTGGGCGGCCGTGTCGCCAAATATATGGCCAGCATGCTCAGGCCCAGAGCGAACACATCGGATATCATATGCGCTGAATCGGACAACAGAGCCAAAGAGTTGGAAAGTAGTCCGCCGATAATCTCAACAATTGTAAAAAATAAGGTCAACAACAGCGTTATCCATAAAGTCCTCTTGGATTTCGTCTGCTCTTTGACGTGATGCAGATGGTGGTAATCATACATAATGGTTCACCTCAGTATGCAATTTGCTATTATGCTTCGGATTATACGTCAAGGTCGGAATTTTGGCAAATACTTTAATTGAAAGCGTTTATCAGTGTTTTGAGAGCAATTATCACTCGTTTGAGAAGTTTTATCAGTTATTTGAGAGTTTTTCTCAACAATACAAGCCGGGGAAGGAAAACGCTTACAAATTTGTTACATAACTGAAACATACGTGTTACGGATTTAACATGTTGTTTGTGTAATATAATAAGCAAGACCCCCTTTTTTAATATAAAACCTTTCAGGCCCGCCCCGTTGGCGGGTCTCTTTTTTTGTCCCCGCCCACCGCCATTAACGTCACATTATCGTATGACTGCGAACGTCATCGGGTGAAAAGTTGGCGACGATCACGACTCTTCTAAAATAACCTAAACACATCAAAAATGTTTCCAGGTACACACACGCCTTGATTATGAGATAGGAGCAGTTGGCTTACACTAGTAATATTCGAATCAGGAAGGGGACGGTTGCGTGAACAGAGACGAGTTCGGCAATCGCATGAAGGGGTATGAGAATGTGTTTCGGCACAGCTTACCGCGGCGGCTGCCTGTGCTGCTTAGAATCGACGGCTCGCATTTCCACACATACACGCGCGGTATGGGGAAGCCTTTTGACGAACGGTTGACGAATGCGCTATGGGAAACCTGCAAATACCTTGCGCAGAACATTATGGGCTGTAAGATCATTTACCACCAAAGCGATGAGATTTCTGTTCTCATTACCAACTACGACAAAATTAGCACGCAATCTTGGTTTGATAATAACATTCAGAAAATGGTGTCCGTCTCAGCATCCCTGGCCGCGGCTAAGTTCAACGACGAGATCAAAAAAATCTACCCGGACAAAGAGCTTGCTGTTTTCGACAGCAGGGCATGGGTGCTGCCTCAGGACGAAGTTACGAATTACTTCATATGGCGCCAGCAGGACGCTATGAAGAATAGCATCTCGATGGTGGCTCAGGCGCATTTTCCGCATCAGGAGCTGCAGGGGCTCGGCGGCGGGGCCATGAAGGCAAAGCTGCTGAGGGAGAAGGATATTATTTGGGAAGATATACCCATATGGCAAAGGCGCGGAATCTGTGTAACCAAACAGTTTTATTTTAAAGGGGAAGCGCAGAGGAGCCAGTGGGAGGTCGACCCGCAGACACCGGTGTTTTCGGAAAACCGGGACTATATTGACCGTTACGTATACCTCGATAAGGGTGAGTAATATGGAGTGTGTCATTTTTGTAGGCATTCAAGCTTCGGGCAAATCCACTTTCTATAAAGAGAAATTTTTTAACACACATATGAGGATTAATTTGGACATGCTCAAGACGAGGCATCGGGAGAACATCTATTTGGCAGCGGGTTTTCAGGCGAAGCAGCCTTTTGTGGTGGACAATACGAACGCAACCATCGAGCACAGAAAAAAGTACATTGAGCTGGCCAAGCAGCAAAAATTTAAGATAATCGGATATTACTTCGAGCCGGATTATGCGCAATCTATTAAACGAAACAATGCTCGCACAGGCAAGGAGAAAGTGCCGGTGGTGGGCATCAGCAGTGTGATGAAAAAATTGCAGGCACCCAATTGGAACGAGGGTTTTGATGAGTTGTATCGGGTGACGAGCGAAAATGGACAGTTTTATGTCGAGCGGATGGGAGAGTGAGAGTTATGCTGTAGCTCTCTTTGGCGCCGCCTGAGAGCGGCTGAACGATTCTCGCAGGTGCAGCTGATCTGAGGTTATCGCAATAATGCTGTGCGGAGCAGGCATCAGAAGCAAGGTGCGACGACGTCGCGCTACCGTTGTCTGGAAATAGCGAACGCCAGCGTGGAAGAAAACTGGATCGAAACACGGCAGCTGAATGTGGAGGCGCCGTTGGGATGCCACTCATCGCATCCTGGGGCTGAAGTAGGCCTAGGCACGGCCTCTGCTTCCGCCTGCGTGACGTTCCACGCAGCGGTGGGCGTGTGCTCCCAACACGACGTTGCAGTACCGCGATTGCGCTCCTGGGAACACCCATCGGGCAGTTGCGGTTGGCGCCGGACAGCGTCACAGACGGACTAATGCGCTGGAGTTCGCACCGACTTTTTATACTGCTCGGGGGTTAAGCCAACCTGTTTTTTGAAGATGCGGCTGAAATGTGCAAGATGTTTAAATCCGACCTGGAAACACACTTCAGTGACCGAAAGCGCAGGGTCGAGTATGAATTGGATTTTGGCCTGGTTGATCCGACGCTGGTACAAGAAATCGAAGATGGTCACGCCTGTAATTTCTTTGAACATTTTGGATAAATAAAATTTGCTGAGATGCAGATGCTGCTGCAGCTGTTCCAGGTGGAGGTCTTCCGTATAGTTGCGTTCGATGAATGAAATAATGCGTTGGACGGTTTTTTCTTTTTCCGAAGGTAAATCGACCAAATCTTTCAACGGTGTCTGGCAGTGCTCGTAGATGAAGTAGAGGAAGTCAACGAACGCAAGAAGAAAGCGGTTATAGCCGATCTGATCGCGTCTTATGTACTGGCTGTGCATGCCTTGGAGCATCTGTTCCGCCTCATCCTTCGCCGAGCCGCGGAAGCTGATCCGGTAATTTCCAAGCTCTTCGAACGGCTGCAAAATGTTTACCGCATGCTGGGGCTCCAAGAATGGTTGCAGTGCGGCCGGATTGTAGTGCACGATGGAACGGATGTAGTCCACGCAAGGATCGGTTTTGGCACAGTGCAGCGTCATCCCGTTCATCAAAATGAGATCCCCCGGAGACAGGGAATAGATTTTGTCACCGATGAGATAGTTGCAGGATCCTGAATGGAAATAGTATACCTCGTATCTCGAGTGCGAGTGGAAAATGGGTTCAATCGGGCTGTTGTTTCGATAGTTGAACTGGATGGAGTCTGTATAGGCCGCAAAAAGGGACATAGGCTCGCTCTCCCACCAAAAATGTATGATGATCCCAGCATACCATGCCTGTCGGGGCAGGACAATGCAAGCGCTGCCGAAAAAATCATTTATACTGCAGCACATGGAAAAGACCCCGCAGCGGCAGGGTCTTACGGAAAACGTCCTTTTTACAGTATGTTTACCAACACATTGGCAAAAGTGAAAATGAACGCCACTGATGCGATGTAGCTATTAATTGTAAAGAACGCCGTGTGAATGTTAGACATATCGTCCGGCTTGACCAAGCGGTGCTCCATTATGAGCAGAATTGCTATTAACACGACCCCTACGTAATAAATCCAGCCTAGATCGATGACTTGTGGCAGGCTGAGGAACAAAATAATAGTCAAGATATGAAGTGCTTTTGCGATAAGTAAAGCATTTTTCACGCCGAATCTGGCAGGGATGGAGTGCAGTCTATGGGCCCTATCGAACTCTACATCCTGACAGGCGTAAATGATATCAAAACCTGCAATCCATACGGCCACAATGCCGCCTAGAATCCACGCCGCCGGGTGAAAATCTCCGGTAACTGCAATCCAGCCGCCGAGAGCGGCCAGAGCATCCGTGACGCCGAGCACGATATGGCATGTCCATGTGTACCGTTTGGCATACGAATAACCGACAAGAAAAACTACGGCAATCGGCAGCAGCTTGAAGCATAAGTCATTCAACGCCCAAGCTGAAATCATTAACACAACCAGAGATACGGTCGAAAAGATGACTGCTTCCGTCACCGACACAATCCCTCTTGGAATTTCCCGGTTTGATGTTCGCGGGTTCTTTGCGTCAATCGCACGGTCTATCAATCGGTTCAACGCCATCGCAGAACTTCTCGCACCGACCATCGCCAAAGTCACCCAAAAAAATACACGCCAGGACGGCAGAGTGCCATAGGCTTGAAAACTGGCTAAAATCATCCCCAGATATGCGTAGGGTAAAGCAAAGATCGTATGTTCGAACTTGACCAGACGTCCGAACTTTACTAGTACATTCACAATTACTCCTCCTCTGACTCCACTCAATTTGACTATACAACAAATTTATTCTTATTGCGCTATGCCGCACCACAGCATTAAAGCGACAAATGTCTATACAGCCTGCTGTCCAGTGTCAAGGCTTATCGTCCGAGCAGCTCGCGTCGATCTCAGGTGTGGTGACGATTATCTCAGGATTTATTCCATTCTGACGGAAAAGCGTGAAGTCCGCCACGGCGATGGTGACGAAGGGCTCGATTATTTTGCTGTATCCATTCGTGCAGCGATATTTTATCAATGGGCTTATGATGGGCACAAACAAAGGTTGACATAGGGCTGCCTACTCTACACCAGGTCAAATGTCATTTTTGGAAGGCTGCTCGCATATGTTTCGTAAAAATGGATGTCGGGATTCATCCTGCTGACTGCGCTTTCGACGTTGCTCCCCGCTTCTCTGAGGCGGTTGTCACATGGCTGAACTGGGTATATGAAAGTAAAGAAAAATGAGGAGGGCATCAAACAATGAGCAAAAGACTATTGGATAAAGTTGTCGTGATAACCGGAGGAACCAAAGGCATCGGCAAAGGTATCGCGTATATGGCCGCGGCGGAGGGAGCCAAAGTTGCTATCAATGGGCGGAATGAACAGGACGGCCAGAGGGTCACTAGCGAAATCGGCGAACGCTACGGAACGGAGGCCATCTTCATCAAAGCCGATATCAGCAGGGAGGCGGCGTGCAAAGAGCTGATGGACCGAACGGTGGCGAGATTTGGCAGAATAGATGGTCTCGTCAACAACGCCGGCATTTTTCCACGGGGTACGATGGTGGATACGGCGGAAGAGTTATTTGATTCAATCTTCACGGTCAACATGAAAGGCGCGTTCTTTTGTTCGAAATATGCAATTCAGCAGATGCTGAAAAACGGTGGAGGCTCCATCGTGCAAATCGGCTCCACCAATGCGTATAAAGGCGCGAAAGACCTTGCGGCCTACTCGTGTTCCAAGGGCGCCATGCTTACACTAAATCGTCATATCGCCGCGCATTACGCTGGGTACAATATTCGTTCCAATTGGATAACGGTCGGCTGGGTCGCTTCAGAGGGGGAAATAGAACTGCATCAAGATCACTATGGAAGAAGTCTTGAGGAGTTAAAGGAGTTGGCTAACACACACGTCCCTAGCGGACGCATGCAGACACCGGAAGACATGGCGTACGGCGCGATCTTCCTGCTGTCCGACGATGCCAGTCAGGTGACCGGCACGGAGCTTGCCATCAACGGCGGGTTAGGTCTGTAAGTGAAAGGCGATACATCTAATTTCTGCGCGGGCTTATAGCACATGAGGCGAATCACTAAAAGCAAGGCAGCTTAGAAATATTCTCGCCAAAACCTCAACTCCCCGATCACCTGCGAGAGCATACCTGCTTGGGATATGGATTGAGTTTTCCTACTTGACGTTGACTCAATCCACTATCAACATGGTAATAATTTCAACTTGTTTGATACAATAAAATATGATAAATTAAATTTCTGGCTGTAAATTGATTAATGCGAACATTTAGTTGATTTGGTTCGAGCCAGTTTTCAAGGGAATAATGTTCACAACTGACGCGGGGTGGAGCAGCCCGGTAGCTCGTCGGGCTCATAACCCGAAGGCCGCAGGTTCAAATCCTGCCCCCGCAACCAAATCATTATCGAAGCGGCCAAGCGTGGAGCCGTAGTGTAGAGGCCTAACATGCCTGCCTGTCACGCAGAGAATGTGGGTTCGAATCTGGCTGGCTGCGCCATTGTAACAACGGACAGGCTCGGGATAGAGCAGAGGACTGAACATCCTCATGTCGGTGGTTCGATAAGGCTCTCAACACCATAATGATATGGGACAATATTATGAGCCATTAGCTCAGTTGGTAGAGCACCTGACTTTTAATCAGGGTGTCGTAGGTTCGAGTCCTACATGGCTCACTTTTTCCAGGTATGCGTTCGTGGCGGAATTGGCAGACGCGCTAGATTCAGGTTCTAGTGGGGTAACAGCCGTGGAGGTTCGAGTCCTCTCGAGCGCATATTCTATGCGGAAGTGGCTCAGCGGTAGAGCATCGCCTTGCCAAGGCGAGGGTCGCGGGTTCGATTCCCGTCTTCCGCTCCAATTACCTGTTCCCTTAGCTCAGCTGGATAGAGCGTTTGACTACGAATCAAAAGGTCGGGAGTTCGAATCTCTCAGGGAACGTAGAACATTACGCTGGTATAGCGGAGGTTCACAGCACAGCACGCGGCTGAAAATAGGAGAGAACCGCCGCCGTGTCTGATTGCACGCTCCACCGGCATGTATTGATATTTCGGGACGTAGCTCAGCTTGGTAGAGCACCTGGTTTGGGACCAGGGGGTCGCATGTTCAAATCGTGTCGTCCCGACCAGTATATGACACTATGAATCGCCACATTGGTCATACATAAAATTCGATCCGCAAAAAATTGCGGATTTTTTTTTTCGTAGCGAGGCTCCGTGCGTGCAGCGGAGTTTTTTGTCTGCGAATATGCAGATATGGAACACTCAATCCGTTGTATTTTTCTAAGATATGGGCACCTTAGTATAGACCGCGCTTTAATTTAAATAAATGGGTGACAACCCGTAGGAGGTTTCTAAGTGGACATTCCGCAGCTGGATGAACGACGAGAAAAGCAACTGCGAGAGACATTTTCCGGGATGAAAAAGGCAATTGATGACCTGCAAAATCACATGAATCGATTCGATTACACTATTGTGTTTCAACTTGCTCACCGCTTGAAGAGTAATCCTGACTTGTTACATGAGTTTATGGATTCACCAGCGGCCGTATTCGAACGGGAGACTGGAATGTCACCTCCTCCAGCAACGCAGATACATTTTGTAAATAACCAAAATCAATATTATCCCGCGGAAGGCAGCGCTGAAAAACAAGATGGACAAGCAGATGATACGCCATGGGGGCGAGTGGAATATCGTTTTGCAATGGGCCCTGGTTGCATTGCTATAGGTAGCGTCTACCATGGTCATGGTGATGGCGGCGGAAATGCACCGGCATGAGAAGCATTGAACCGTATTGATCACGTTATACATTATTGCATTTCGCACAAGACAAGGCTAGAGCTGTTCTTTCGCTGGTCGAACGCAAAAAGGTAAGCGGACATTAGACGTCTAATGCCCGCTTGCCTTGTTACGCATGTCTGGCCTCACTAATAAAACGGTCAGCCTCGCTGCAGCTATCCTCCATACCTACATTAGGCTCCGCATGTATGAGGCGAACTGTTGGAGCATTTCCCGTGAAGCATACTGCTTGCTGAAGTCTTCCACGCCCAGATACCCGTCGTACCCGACAGATTTTAAATCGTCGATAACCTGCTGCCAAGGCACGACGCCCTGGTTTATTCCGGTCCAGCCGCAGCTCCAAGCACTGCTTCCATCTTCTGTAGTGCCGTTCGACTGCCAGGCTGCGTTCTTCACGTGGACATGGGCGAGGTAGGGACCGAGAAGCTCCATGCCCATACGGTAATTCTCAAACCCTTCGTGCACCATGTTACCGGGATCGTACAGGACGCCGATGCTGTCCGGATCAAAATGCTCACACAGCCGGTACGCAGCGCTGGCGCTGGCGGCGATCGTCTTGTGATGTGTCTCCAATAAGCCCTTCACGCCGTACTGCTTGCACAAAGGCGCCACTTGTTTCAGGTATTTGATCTGTTGCTCATACAAATCGTTGAAGTGTGTGCTGCCATCGTATCTCGCCACTGCCAGCCGAATGAACGCCGCTCCCAGCTTTTTGGCGGCGCTTAGCACCTGCTCGGTGCCTTCGACATCGTTAACGGATAAGTAAGGCGTGACACTGATCACGCTGAGCCCTTGTTCACCGGCGGCTCGTTGGAATTGATCCAGCTGCCCGTCGCCCAAACCAGGCTGTATCGTGCAAATGTTGTTTCCCCAGAAAGAGGGAGGGTCGCCCAGCACGGACGGGTCCGTATCTTTGTACCGCCATTCGATGCCGTCGATTCCTGCTTGTTTCGCTGCTGCTGCAAGCTCCTCAGGCGTAAGGTCGGGCGTGGAAACGGTGAATACGGATAACTTCATTGGCTTTAGCCTCCTTGTCCCAACGGGCACGTGCTCCGCCCAAACTAATGTGTGCCGCTGAGATCCAGCTTCCTGTATTCATCGGCTTCTTTGGCCGTGCTCGATTTACTAATTCTTTCCTGCAGCAGTTGGTAAAATAGATCCTCGTCAAGCGGAAGGTCGACCCAGCTATCCGTCCAGGAGGACAGCAGCATAGCGTTTGAAAGAGTGAGCCCGTGGATGCCTTCTTCCCCGGATGCGAGAAGCGGGGTGCCCTGACTGATTGCATTCACCCAATCCCGCATAATGCCCACATGCTGCGTGGCCGTCCCGCGCACTGGCACTTCGCATTTCCAACATTCCGGCTGGCCAAATCCGCCTTGGTACGTGCGGTTAAACTCGGGTTCCGGCACACGGAGCCGCCAAAACGTGAGCTTATCGTCCTCGACCACAATCTTCCCGCGTTCACCGGCTACTTCAAAGCGGTTGGTTCCCGGTGCTTCCCCGGTGGTTGTGATAAATACGCCGGTACCCCCGTTATCGTACTCCACGTAAGCGGTTACCTCATCCTCCACTTCGATATTGCGGTGCTTGCCGAAGTAACAGAATGCCCTGACCCGTTTCGGCATGAGACCTGTCGTCCATTGCCATAGATCAAGCTGGTGCGGAGCCTGGTTGATCAGGACGCCTCCGCCTTCGCCCGCCCATGTCGCACGCCAGCCGCCGGAATCATAATAGCTTTGGGCGCGGTACCAGTTGGTGATGATCCAATTGGTACGCCGGACCTCGCCCAGTTCTCCGGACGCGATCAGGTCCTTTAACTTCACATAAAGCGGATTTGTCCGCTGATTGAACATCATACCAAACACTTTGCCAGATTTGGCTGCTGCATCATTCATCAGCCGAACCTGCTTAGTGTATACGCCGGCCGGTTTTTCCACCAGCACGTGAAGCCCTTCCGCAAAGGCCTGCATTGCCATGTCGGGATGATAGTAATGCGGTGTAGCGATAATGACAGCATCGACTTGTCCTGAATTTATAAGCGCTTCCATGTTCTCGTACAAGGCAACATCTCCGCCGAGTTCCTGCCGGGCCCAATCCAAACGCTCGGCTCTAGCATCACAGACCGCGGTCAATACTGCGCCTGGCACTTCATTGTTAATTAAATTTTTGGCATGGGGTGTTCCCATGTTGCCAAGGCCGATCACTCCGATGCGTACGTCGGTCATAAATTCAGCTCCTTTTTCAGAAACAAAATGCATTGTGTGTCCACTTTCGATTCTAGCACAGGCGCACGGATGATCACTTCACCCCGGTTAATCAATATTACAGTTGTATTTAACTCTCATTGCTGTGAAGTATGTTAAACGCACTATGATTAGTAGGTATAGCCGGCACGTGAGACGGCAGTGAGGCTCGTCCGCTTCAGGAGAAGTCGGACCTATGCTGAGGCCCAGGCGGCGGATGGAAGCGAGCCTCTTGCGGCTCCGGGGTAAAATAAAACTATTGTGATGAGTACCGCACAACAGGTACAAACCGTCCGTCATGCATTGATTGACACGGGACCTCGTCGAAAATGCGTATCCGGGGCCAGGGCACTGCCGGTATTCTGACCGCCGGTCCCGTGTACTCTGTGAAGCTCAATCCGACGAAGCCGTTGTGAGCCGGGCACAAGCGAATGAGTTATTGTGCAGCTACTCGTGGCTGCTTAGCAAGTTCAAAGTAAACAGGTAATTATACTGGCTTGCATGCTTCAACTCATCCAGTATAATGCCGAACACAGTATCACGGTAAATGCCA
Organism: Paenibacillus xerothermodurans; assembly: GCF_002220865.2. Lineage (GTDB taxonomy): Bacteria > Bacillota > Bacilli > Paenibacillales > NBRC-103111 > Paenibacillus_S > Paenibacillus_S xerothermodurans. Next base: position 183,099 of record NZ_NHRJ02000003.1, read on the forward strand.
ACGGGCGCACCAAACCAGATCCTGCGGTACGTTTCGACGGCGGCTAACTCACCCTGCAACGCCTGCTGCAGGCCGGCGACATAAGACGTTACATGCTCATACTGCGCAGCATTGACAGGCTGAATGTCCTGCCCGGTGAGGTCGCGGAACATGTCACGGAACATACGGCGGTGCCCCCGTTCGTCATCTCGTATTGCAGCGATGACCTCAGCTTGCTCAGGTGACGGTGCCAGTGCAATCAGTTCTTCGTATAACAACTCATCGTGCCGTTCTCCCTGCACTGACTCCTTAATTAACTGCAGTGTGTTCCGCAAGTTTTCCGCCCAAATCGGCTGCAGCGCCGGCCGGTGATAGTTGGGATTTGTCCAATACATCCGAGAATCCTCCAAATGAGCCGTTTAACTCATCTTATGGGCGACAGCTTGGTTTGGTGCTATAAAAAAACCGGGATAAGCTACTCCCGGTCTGTTGGGCTATGCTATTGCGGAGTGGGTGCAGCGGCCCTGTTGTGTGCATCGCGTGGACTTAGCCGCATACATAACGCAGCTGCTCCTGCAGCAGCGGCGGTGCAGCTCGCTTCCCTGCGCGCGCCTTAGCCCCGGCTCACTGCAGCAGCAGGCTCAGAGGCACGGATCAACGCAGCTTGCCGGCGCCTGCTCGCGCTCGGACTTTACCACGCACCGCATCAGTGGTATCAATGTGATCGTGCAGGGTTGGTTCCCAGCCTACGTTTTCGTTCAGCTGCACGCTGTTTTCATCGTTATACGCTTTTACGAGATCAACATCCCGCTGGACACCGCCCGGTGTTTTCACGATCGATCCGGTTTCAAAGATAGAAGTGCCCTTGAACTGCCCGATCACCTTCGAGATATCCGCCTCGTAGTCGAACTCGAAAAAGTTGTTCTCCGCGTAGGTCTTTGAGTTCACCCCCACACCCCAAGCATAGCTGAAATCATAATCGGACCCTTGGTTGTATTGGTAATAATTATTGTAAATGTGCACTTCGCCAAAACGGACACGCGGCGTGCGCTGGCTTAAATTTTTCAAATGATTGTGGTGGAACGTGACTTTCAAATGCCCGCCATCGATTTTGCTTGTGTCGCTGGAGCCAACCAGAGTGACCTTGTCGTGATCCTGGAGCAGATTGTGCGACACAGTCACATAGTCTGAACCGTTTTTGATATCCAACAGACCGTCATGCTGCATAAATTTTCGCCCGAAATAAGTACCGGATTCGGTATCCGTATGATCCCCGTCGCCAAAAGTGTTCTGATTCACCCACACATGCGTAGATGCATCGATTGTTAAACCGTCGTATTCTGAATTCCAATTCCCTTCATCACCATCCAACGGATCCCACGCCGGGAAGTAATCGATTGGAGCGACAAACTCAATGTTGCGAACAATGACGTTGTCCACGCCTTTCACGGAAATCGCCCCGCCTATGATTTTCGCATTGTCCTCGACACCGATAAGTGTGGTATTGGAGCCAATGTTGATCACAATGTGATCCTTTTGGTTTTTTGCGGAACGCGCGCGCGCATCTTCCAGCGGGCCCGTCACTTCTGTCTTGCCCCACGCCTCCGGCGCGTACGTACTGAGATACTGCTGGAAGTCATAGCTCGGATCCTTATAATCCTCCATGCCAAGCGGTTTGCCGCTGTCATCCGTGTTAATGTCAATAGTGCCCTTCACGTAAATGATCTTCGGCGTACTGTTCATGCGGTTGGTTGCATTGTCGCCACCCAGAGCTTGCATAAGCTCAGTCCTATTCGCAGCGGTGAATACATGGGCTTCGTCCGCTGCTGCGCCTCCTGTCGTTCCGCTGGCGAAGGACGCCCAGCCATCGGTTTTCCCCAACACTTCCCGTCCGTGCCGGTCGGAGTTGCCCGCCAGAACCGGTGTAGAGCTGAACAACAGTACACTGCAGACTATCATTGACACTACCTGCTTGTTCATCAGCACGACTCCTTTAAGTGCAATTTTTCATGCTGCAAAATATGCCCCACCTAATTAAAAGACAAAATGTAAGCGTTGTCAATTTAATTCATGAGCGCGCACTTCGGGCCGGCGGCCGCTAGAATGGAGTATCGCTGTGTAACGCCGACGGGGGTTTGCGTTTTCTTTTTCACCGCGATTGCTGCTTCCGCAAGTTGCAGTTTAAAATCAGAACCGACATATCTGTAAGGGCGGAAGTATAGCCGGTGGTCAAAAAATAATTATCCGGATGGACCTTGGAAAGGAATAGTTTTTTACATATAATGAGAATTGTGTATTAACAAAATTTAATCGTTCGGGGACAGCATCGTTTCTGAAGAACATAGGATCCATAGGAGGCACATTGAATGAAAGCGATTACTTGCCAGCGCCCTCACCATTTTGCTATGACGGACATGCCAATGCCGGACAGGGCGGAGGGAGCCGCACTGGTTCGTATCCGTCGCATCGGAATCTGCGGCACCGATTTGCACGCTTACCGCGGGAATCAGCCCTTTTTCTCATATCCCCGTATCCTTGGGCATGAATTGGCCGGCGAAATCGTTGAGATAGGCGACAATGACAGCGAACTGCGCCAAGGTCAGCCCGTCACGATCATCCCCTATCTTGAATGCGGTGAGTGTATCGCCTGCCGGAGCGGAAAGACCAATTGCTGCGCCAAGCTGAGTGTCCTCGGTGTGCATGAGGATGGCGGCATGCGTGAGTTCTTGGCAGTCCCTGCCGACCATCTACTGAATGCCGACGGCCTAACCCTGGATCAGGCGGCCGTGGTGGAATGCTTCGGTATCGGCGCGCATGCGGTTCAGCGGGCTTGCATTGCCCGGGGAGAATTCGTGCTCGTCATCGGTGCAGGTCCAATCGGCTTGGGTGTGATGAAGTTTGCCAAACTGGCTGGAGCAAAAGTGATTGCTCTTGATATCAACGCTGAGCGCCTCAGGTTTTGTGAATCATGGGTGCCTGCAGATTTCACTGTCAATGCGAACGACGACGCTCTACGGAACGTACAAAATATCACTGGGGGAGACTTCCCGACCGTTGTGTTTGACGCGACGGGAAATGTGAAGTCGATGGAGCAGGCCGTGCGGTATACCGCGTATGGCGGCAGGCTGGTCTATGTAGGTCTGGTCAAAGCAGACATTACGTTCAACGATACCGAACTGCACAAACGGGAATTGTCAATCATACGCAGCCGCAACGCAACACGCCGCGATTTGGAACATGTGATTGACACCATGCGGGATGGCCGGATTGATACGGGTGGCTTCATCACCCATCGCGTACAGTTTGATCAGATGATCGACGCTTATGACGGCTGGCTGCGGCCGGACAGCGGAGTGATTAAGGCGATGGTGGAGCTCGAGTAGACACAGTGAGCACTGTAAAACAGGCCATAAGCCTCAATGCAAGTAATGATTTGGTAAAAAAAACGAAACTATTGTCTCATTCAATATGATACAATGCGATTTATAGAATAGAATTGTAAACATTTTCAAAACTACCCATCAGCCTGTCGAAAGATTGAGACACAGAGCTGAGGTCTCACAGCAAACTCCGTGTGTCGGCTGGCTACCGCAATCGTATCCATACCGGTAAGATTGCTCGGGGCTGGCAATGTCGGACAGTAGCTTTCTGTCCCTCGCACGCCAATACTTTTTTACAGGAAGGTTATTTCATCATGGAGAATGATCCCCTAATAGCACAATTTCGTGAGATGCGTCATGAGTTTGTCAGCACTTGGCTGAGCAACGTCAGTGAGCGCCTGCCTGATCGGTTTGACACGATCGAATTGTATCAACAGGGCACAGCTTATTTTACATACATAACGGATTTGCACATCCCTGCGGAGCTGCATCCTGCACTGCACTCGGCAGTAAATTGGTACATTCAATCGGATCAAAAAGAAATTCAATATTTTCAAATCATGTACAGCTCCCATTCATGGCGGCGTGCACTGTTAGAGGTGGGAGAACTGTGGCTAACCGTCAGCTTATTGAAGCAGCTGTTCGCCCGAATCGATTATTTTGAAATGGAGGTCTGTCGTTCCTTTAGACAGCATGAAGTGGTACGGTTTAAGCAGAGGGATGTAGCCATGGATGAACTGCATGAGGACCGGATGAACCTGGTGGGCAAAATGGCGGCCAGCATGGCGCATGAGATTCGCAACCCGTTGACCTCTATCAAAGGCTTCTTAAAGCTGCTGCGGTCTGGGATACAAAACAAGGTCGTGGATAAGCCGTTGAAATATCTCGATTTCATAGAACACGAGTGCGACAACATTCATATGCAGGTCACGGGCTTTCTGAGCTTCTCCAAAAAACCGATCATGGAAGAAGAATTGGTTAGTATATCCGTGAAACAGGTGCTAGAACACAACCTGTCGCTTCTGGGCCCGCGCCTGATCAATGAAAATGTAGACCTTACATTGTCCGTTCCGGCTGAGACTACGCTGCTGGTGCAAAAGCTAGCTATTCAGCAAGTGTTGTCCAATCTGTTGAATAATGGCATTGATGCCTTAACCGCGCTCAAATCAGAGAGGAAGATACACATCAGCGCATACGAGGACGCGAACCATGTCTACATCGAAGTGAGCAACAATGGGCCACGCATCCCGGCAGCGCTGCAGAAGACTATTTTTAACCCGTTTGTCACGGATAAAGCAAACGGCACAGGGTTGGGCCTCGCGATCTGCAAACAGATTATGGCCAAAAATCACGGAGATATTTCTTTTACCAGCAATGATACGGAAACATCATTCTTGCTGACCTTTGCGAAGACCGAGTCCGGCGTATGCGCGTCGTGAGTATTTGTTTCGGATATGGCTGTTGATCGGGGCGCAGCTGCTATCCGGCTGTCCCGGACAAACAGTTGTACAATAGAAAAACGCCTGGTTGCAGGCGTTTTTTTGTCAAAGGCGGCTGCTGTTCCGGAGTGACAGACTCACCCAGCCATATAACGTTTTCCCAGAAACTGTTATCCCCTTAATTGGTATTATTCAACTACGTTCCCATGTGGGCGGAAAATAATCGCGTGTGAACCGAGAAACTTTGGTAAAAAGCTCGGACTGTGAATGGATGAGGGGGCAAATCAATGAATTTGTTTGGGCAAAAGGTGCTTCCTGCGGTACGCAAGATGAGGGACTTGGAGACACTGGTGGACAGTCGATTTGAATACTTGGTGCTGCTGGACAGCCACATTTCACAGCTGATGAGTGTCTCGCAATTGGCTCGGAGCCGGGGGAAAAAGCTGTTGATCCATGCGGATCTAATCCATGGGCTGAAGAACGACGAATACGCTGTCGAGTTTCTTTGCCAGACGGTGCAGCCTGCGGGAATTATATCTACGAAGAGCGCCGCTATCGCTACCGCCAAGAAGAACAAGCTGCTAGCCATTCAACGGCATTTTTTGCTCGATACGATCGCACTGGAAATGACCTATAAATTGACGGAAAAAAATCAGCCCGACTTCATTGAAGTCCTGCCCGGGGTGATGCCGCATATTATAGCCGAAATGTGTGAGAGGCTTCAAATTCCCATTCTTGCAGGAGGTCTGATTCGGACCACGGAAGAGGTGGATTTGGCTTTGCAGGCGGGAGCAGTTGCCGTGACCACCTCCCGCAAGGAGATTTGGAGCCGATATTAGCCGTGACTGAGCGCGACGAAATGGCGAGCAGGAAGGGGCCGGCCTGTGAAGGAATAGACCGGCCCGACTTAGTCCGTCTCCTCAGGCAGCGGCTCGGTCGCGTCAGAGATAGACCGGTCCAGCACAGCTGTGTGCCGGGCGGTTTGCTGTCGGTCCCACCCGAATCGCTGCGCCATATATGCGGTGACAGGATGCTTCCAGCGCCTTACTGCGCTGATATCGAAGTAGAGCGCACCTGTGCGGCGGATGAAAAAATCTACCGGCGTAGCAGCCATTTCTTCCTCTATGCTATAGAGCAGCGAGGCGTACCATGCCGACGGTAGCCCATACCGACCGGCTTCGGCCTGGTGCGCGAGATACAGCTCCAGCACACCATCCGTGTTGGAGCCGTAGCGGCGCACCCACATACGCGCGTCGGCTTCGCTTATACCGTTGCGTGCACAGGCGTTGACCTTCTCCTCCATGTACTCGGCGAACCCCCGGGAACCCCCGACCTCGCCGCCCGACAGGCGGATACGTTCGGTAGCGCACGGAGGATAAGGTGCGTGCCCTTCCTGTTCCAACTGCTTGGCCGCGAGATCGACGATACGCTCGGCCATTTTGCGATAGCCCGTCAGCTTCCCCCCGGCAATGGTGATCAAGCCCGAGGGTGCGATGAAGATCTCGTCTTTGCGGGACAGCTCCGACGGCGATTTGCGGTCTTCATGAATAAGAGGCCTAAGCCCGGCCCAGCTGGATTCCACGTCTTTCGGGTGCAGCTTAAGCGATGGGAACATAAAATTCGCCGCGCGCAGTATATAATCCCTGTCCTCCACGGTCATCCGCGGACGGGCAATGTCACCGTGATAGTTAGTATCTGTGGTGCCAATATATGTTTTACCGTCACGCGGGATGGCGAAGACCATACGCCCGTCCGGCGCGTCGAAATAGACGGCTTGATTTAACGGGAAGCGTCCAGCGTCGATGACGAGATGTACGCCTTTGGTCAAATGCAGCCGTTTGCCTTGTTTGGAGCCGTCCATCTCGCGAATGGTGTCGACCCATGGTCCGGCAGCGTTGATGACACGCTTGGCCCGTACTGCAGCAGCAGTGCCGTTCAACTGATCAACCGCTTTCACCCCAACCACTTTGCCCTCCTCGTACAGCAGCTCTTCGACTTTTACGTAGTTCACTGCTTTAGTGCCCCGACGGACTGCTTCCTTGATTGTTTCAATTGTTAAACGCGCGTCATCCGTCCGGTATTCAACATAATAGCCTCCGCCCTTCAGCTTGTCCTTGCGCAGCAGAGGTTCCATTGCCAGCGTTTTGTCTTTGCTGAGCATGATACGGCGTTCTTGCCGACGTACTCCGGCCAATAGGTCGTAGATGAGCAAGCCCAGCGAAGTGGCTAACCTGCCATACGTGCCCCGTTCAATGATCGGCAGCAGCATCCATTCCGGTGTAGTTAGGTGCGGGGCATTATCGTATACGATAGCGCGCTCTTTGCCGACTTCGGCCACCAGCTTGAATTCCAGCTGCTTGAGGTAACGGAGCCCGCCGTGAATGAGCTTTGTCGAACGACTGGAGGTGCCCGCGCCAAAATCCTGCATCTCGATCAAGCCGGTGTTCATGCCGCGGCTCTGCGCGTCTAAGGCGATGCCCGCACCTGTAATTCCTCCCCCTATAACAAGCACATCAACTGGAGATGCACCCAGCTCCGTCAAATATTGCTGCCGCTGCACTGCCGAAAATGTATTAGTCATCGTTATCCCACCTTGTTTTGTCGTGTGTAGCATGTGACGAAGAACAAAAAAGACCGCAAACATGACCCAGCGTGTTGACTCCACAGGGTATGTTCCGGTCTGCTCTCATTCTCTGACCAAGATATTAACTTGTGATGATTATTGCTATCATAGCACGGTGGTTCGGTTTAAGCAACCGGCTGGAGCAGTGATGGGTTGACAAGAAAAAACATAGTGTGTTAGATTGCATCTGTGAAAGCGCTTGTAACGTAACGGACACCGTTGTAGGGAGGGAGACATAAGGTGAACAAGTCCCGATATGTTGTCGCGATCGATCAGGGCACGACAAGCTGCAGAGCCATCGTGTTCGACGCGCACGGAGGTATAGTGAACACGGCGCAGCAAGAGTTTACACAATTTTTTCCGCAGCCGGGGTGGGTGGAGCATGATGCGGATGAAATATGGAGGGTACAGCTGGCTGTGCTTCGTGAGGCGGTTGCAGCCGTAGATGTAACGGATATTACTGCGATCGGCATCACCAATCAACGCGAGACAACGGTAGTGTGGGACAAAATGACCGGTAAGCCAGTGCATCCAGCCATCGTGTGGCAGTGCCGCAGAACCAGCGGGATGTGCGAGGAACTGAGGCAGCGCGGTTGGGAGACGACGATTCGCGGCAAGACAGGGCTCGTGCTGGATGCGTATTTTTCCGGTACGAAGCTGAAGTGGCTGCTGGACACTTATCCGGATATCCGGGCAAAAGCGGAGCGGGGAGAAGTGTTGTTCGGTACGGTGGATTCATGGCTCATTTGGAAGCTGACGGAAGGCCGCCAACACGTGACGGATGTCACAAACGCGTCAAGAACGATGCTGCTTAATATACATAGCGCCCAGTGGGATGACGACATCCTGACTGAATTTAACATACCCAAGGCCATGCTGCCTGAGGTTAGATCATCGAGCGAGATTTACGGCCATACAGGGCTCCTGGGCGGGGGCGTCAACGTTCCTATCGCCGGCGCCGCCGGCGACCAGCAGGCCGCCTTGTTCGGTCAAGGGTGCAGCAGCGAAGGTATGGCGAAAAACACATACGGAACCGGATGCTTCGTTCTAAAATGCACCGGAGCCCAGCCGATACGGTCCGAAAAAGGGCTGATCACCACGATCGCCTGGGGCTTAAACGGCCAACTGACCTACGCTTTGGAGGGCAGTGTTTTCAATGCCGGCGCGGTGGTTCAGTGGCTAAGGGACGGCCTCGGCATTATTCAGCATGCCTCCGAGACAGAGGCTATCGCCAAGTCGGTGCCGGATACGGGAGGCGTTTATTTTGTGCCCGCATTCACCGGTTTTGGCACACCCTACTGGGAACCCGATGCCCGGGGTATGATCACCGGCTTGACGAGAGCATCCACGAAAGCAGACATCGTTCGCGCAGCATTGGAATCTATCGCGTTCCAGAGCCGCGACGTGTTAGAAGTGATGGAGGAGGAATCCGGCATCCGTCTGAAGGAATTGCGGGTGGATGGCGGTGCTGTGCGCAACGATTTTCTTATGCAGTTTCAGGCTGATGTGCTGGGCGTAGACGTCACCCGGCCGCAAGTCATCGAAACCACAGCGCTTGGTGCCGCGAGCCTTGCCGGGTTGGCAGTAGGCCTGTGGAGCGACATGTCCGAATTGGAGCAGCTGAAGGGGTACGACCGGACGTTCCACCCGGAGAAGGATCTTAGATATCGGGAGCAGGCTGTCGCAGGCTGGAAGCGTGCGGTCTCGTATCAGTTGTAGGCGCGCGGCGGCATCCACCCACAGACCGTATACCGCAGATCGCTGGAGCAAACTCGTAAGATGTGCAACAGACACAGGGTTCGCCGCGCCAAGCAGCGAACCCTATTATTTTCATCAATGCATGCTAGTGAGCCTATGACAACAACAGCCATCGCCTACGCGGCTCCAGTACAGCACGCCATCGCTCTGCTCGTGGGAAACAAGGTGCCAGCATGTGCATTTGTCGGCCACCATCGCGAACGACTTGCCGTGCACGGAGGCAAGAACCGCGCCTCTTTTGTCAAGTACGAGATCTTACAGCGGTACGACTTGGCGCTCTTTCTGCTTGAAATACACCCATTCCTTGAAGCCGATTTCCTTCAATCGTGCGCTTACCTGATCCCACTCGTCGCCCACACGTTCCGGCACATGGGCGTCGGATCCGAAGGTCACGCGAACCCCATAGTGCAGCGCACGCTCCAAAATGGCGTCAACCGGATACCACCCGCCGCAATCTTTGGTCTTGCCGGAAGTGTTGATTTCAATGGCTATGTCGTACTCAGCGATCGTCTTCAACGTCCGGTCTACCGCTTCGGTCGGAATATCCGAAAAAGGTGCGTAATACGCGCGCATGGCATCGATATGTCCGAGAATTTGAAACATGCCGCTGCGAGCTGACTGCTCGATCAAATCGTAGTACTCTTCCTTATGCTGGATTTTCTGCTGCTCCGTCAGCCCGTTAAACCGCTTTTTATTAAAAATGCTGATCCCGCCCGACAAATGCACGGAGCCAATGATATAGTCGAAAGGATACTGCTCATACACCGCACGGTACACATTAGCATGCTCGGGGAAGAAATCCGACTCCAGGCCAAGCAGCACGTGAATCCTTCCGCTGTACTCCTCCTTCAGCCTCAGCACCTCATCCACATAACGGGAGAATTCACTTTTGGCCATCGCGATACCCGGCTGTTCCCGGTCATTAGTGCTCGCAAAATAGGGGGAATGGTCCGAAATGCCTATGACAGACAGGCCGTGACGGATACCTGCCTCTACGTAATCGCGTATCGTGCCGATCGCATGACCGCAGCGTTCGTGATGCGTATGCAAATCGAATTTCATCGTAATCACTCCGATCCAACGAATTGTATTTCCTGCATGCCTTTGAGATCCTGCAAAAATTGGTGAAGAGCCGAGCTCAAATATCGGCCGGACTTGTAAACCACTCCAACCGGATGACTGATCTCAAGCTCATTTACCTTGACCATTTTTAATGTGCCCAACCTGAGCTCATTGGCGATGGACAATTTGGAAATAATTGCGGCACCCAGGTTCAGCTCGACCATCCGTTTGACTTCTTCGCTGCTGGGCAGTTCCATCACTATCTGGGGCGCTATGTTTAATTGCTTAAATATCTGATCGACAAAACGACGGCCCGCCGTTTCCGGCGAAAGCATGATCAACGGGAGACCCTGCAGTTGTTCAATCGGTACATGTGCGTGTTTACTCAGCGGATGATCGGGTGCAACGACCAGCTCGAACGTGTCATAGTACAGCACGGAGCTTTCTAGGGAAGGATGCTTTTCGAACAGGTATGTGATGCCGATGTCGATGGTGCCGTTGTCGACGCTATTCATAATTTGCGATGTGGTCATCGAATGAATAGATGTTTTAATCAATGGAAACTGGTTTTGGAAATAAGACAGGACGCGCGGCAAAATCTGGATGGCTATGGAAGTAGTGGTGCCTAGGTGAATGTGGCCCTGCGGTGTTTGATTCAAATCGTTCAAACGCTGCTTGAGGTCTTCGACGGTTTGTAGGATCATCTCGGCATGCTCGAGAAATACACGGCCGCTGTCGGTAAGTGTGACAGGCTGATTCCGGTCGATCAGCACCGTTTTGAATTCATCCTCAAGACTCTTGATTTGGGCGGACACAGCGGGCTGAGTTAAGTTCAACAGTTCGCCGGCTTTACGAAAGCTCATGGTTTTGGAAATCGTCAGCAGCGTCTCTAATTGATTTAAGTTCATTCCAAACCCCTCCTCTCCAAAAAGGGCAAAAAAATCATAACGGGCGGTCAAATAAAAGCGGTTACGTGAAAATAGATATATTTTATCAAATTAAAAAACAGTATAAATACATTTTCTCATGAACGCCAGTAAATGACAAGGGAAGCGCGGAGTTTTCATACAATCATCCTTAACCTTCTTCGCCTGATACTCCTTCTTGCAGGTATACCGTTTCAATAAATTCTTCGAATGCTTTGTTACATGTTTCAAAAATTTCAATTGCCTGCTTTTGCAACTCGCATTGAAAGAAATCTCTTTTTTTAATTTTGATTAACCAATGTTTAAGTCTGCGTAATTCAACTTCATTTTCTTCGATTTCTCGAAAACAAAAATTCAACTTTTTCGTTTCCTTTTCAATTTCTTTTAGAAACTTTTCTGATTCCTCAATAAACTCTTTATATTCTAGTGTACGTGCCTTATTAAATTCTGATATTATCTTTTCTTCAGAAACGGTGGACATTTTTTCAACTTCAAGTAGTGAGGTTTCGCCCCCATTTTCACTGATAAGAAGGTTCAATTTCTTTAATTTTTTTTGCATTTCTTCAGTATTGGGACCGATACAAACCGATTGCTGAATATAATTGACTCCTAGCGTTTTAAGGTTTCTCCATACACGAACTCTGATAGAAGAAGGTTCAGAAGGAATTTTATAGGAAAAAATGATCCATCCTTGGATTTCCATCTATTTCTAATCTCCTTAAGTGAACTTTTTTTGTTATAAATGTAACACTTGTTGCATTATTAGTAAACCGAGATTAGACTGTCTATATACAGAGATTACTCATTGGAGGAGAATAAAATGGGGGAAACAGATGCTAATTTAAAGACACGAGCAAAAAATAAAACAAGATATACGTGTATTAGCGGAAGCCTACAAACATCCTAAAAGGGAAAAACGAAAAGCTGGACAGCTGGAATTATCATTATATTGATTTGGATTGCTGTGCTATATTGGATTGCTTCATTGTTTTTTAATAAATAATAACTTAAATGTCGGAGGTTTTAAATGGCAAACTGGATTACAGAGATAATCAATAGTTTTGGTTATATAGGGATTTTTCTATTAATTGCTTTGGAGAATATTTTTCCACCCATTCCATCAGAAGTCATTTTGACATTTGGTGGATTCATGACTACAAATACAAAATTGAGCATAACCGGTGTAATATTGGTTTCTACCTTAGGATCTGTTACCGGAGCTATTGTTTTATATATTATCGGTATGCAGCTAAGCACTGAGCGACTGGAGAGGCTTGTAGATAAATGGGGACGCATTTTCAGAATAACAAGAAAAGATGTTCACCGTTCGGAGAAATGGTTTCAAAAGTATGGTGCCTGGACAGTATTCTTTTGCAGATTAGTCCCCTTAGTAAGAAGCTTGATCTCCATTCCGGCTGGTATGGCACGGATGAATTTTTGGAAGTTTTTACTCCTTACCACAACAGGAACACTCATTTGGAATTCGGTGCTGGTTAACATAGGTGCTGCTATGGGAAATTCGTGGGAAAATGTTTTACACTATATGGATATGTATTCCAACTTTGCATATTTAGCTCTGGGACTATTGGTTGTTTGGATGGCAGTTCGTTTCTCAACAAGAAAGAATAAACATAAAGAGGAGCATTATGATTAACAGAATTCTCAGGCGGCCGCCGCGTCACACAAGCGCTGCGCATACGGCCAATGCCTGCGGCCGGTCGCCGCAAAACAACGGCTTACCGGGCCCCGTTAAGCCTGCGACAGCGCATCGGCCAATTCCATAAGATGGCCGCACACCAGCTCCGGCCTCACGCCGGTGCGCTCCAGCTGCGCTTGCAGCGTGGCGCGGCTGGCAAGGCCGGTCAACACAAGAGCGGTGCGGCAGCCTGCCGCGATGCCGCCTTTAATATCGGTCTGCAGGTTGTCGCCGACCACCCAGACTTGCTCCCTCGGCAGCCCCAGCCTCTCTATCGCATAATTCATGATGATCGGCGACGGCTTGCCGATAATGACAGGCTCCGCCTCACTTGCCCGCTCGATGGCCGCCGCAATAGAACCTGCTCCCGGGCGCAGCTCATTGTTCCACGGCAGCAAATGATCCGGGTTAGTCACAACGTAAGCGGCCCCGCTGCGGATATGGTGCACGGCGGCGGCAAGCTTGCCGTAATTGAACTCCCTGTCGATACCTTGTACAACGAAATCAGCACGCACCCCGTCCTGCACGAGTTCAAAGCCCGTGGCCCGGAGCGCCTGATACAAACCGTTCTCACCGATCGCATACACCTTGTTGCCGGCAGCATTATGCTCCTGCATATACAGCGCAGAAGCCTGAGATGACGTGAGCACTTCGTCAGGGCTTGCGTCTATTCCGGTTTTTTTCAAATGGGCCACCACCTCATCGGCAGTCCGGGATGAATTGTTGGTTACGTATAAATGGGGATAGCCTTGCTGGCGGAGCCATTGAATAAATTGGGGCGCATGGGGAATCGGAGCATCTCCGTGATATAGTGTGCCGTCTAAATCAAGCAAAAAACCTAACAAATCGCGTCCTCCTCTGTGCTTCTCTGCTTTGTTCAACATGCGTTACGCTCATGCAAATCATTTTAGCAAATTTTTCGCCTGTCTCCTATTGCGCACTGCCGTATTGGTCCAGAGGGCACCTACGTTTTCATTATCGCACGGCTCCGACCTTCATTTTTTCGCTGTTTGGAACCCGCGGCGTAGTGGTAAAACATCTTAAGTTGCAAAGCACACCGTGTCTCAGCGACTGAGATAAGTGTTAGTCACGCTGTGATCAATAAATCCCAGCAGCCGGGCGAACCAGGCCGGCTCGGTTTTGCCTTCCTCAGACGCTGCTGTAAAGCCATTCGCGAAAAGGAGGATACGCACATGGATACATCCCGATTGGAACTCATACGTAAGGAAGAGAAAAAATACCATGAGAAATGCTTTGAAAACTATAAACTGTACGAGAAGGGCTCGTGGCTCCACCAGCCGGTGCCCGTGATCATGGAATACGCCTCCCGCCTTAGCCTTGGCCAGCCTGTGCAGATACTGGATCTGGGATGCGGAGTGGGCAGAAACAGCATTCCGCTGGCGAAAATGGCGATGCCGTCCGGCGGCAGGGTGCATTGTGTCGATTTGTTGGAGGTGGCGGTCGAGAAGCTGCGAGAGTACGCGAAACAATTCCAGGTTCAACCTGCGATCACCGCAGACACCGCCGACATCGGTGAGATTGCGATTAGGGAGGATACGTATGACTATATTGTAGCCGCTTCGAGCTTGGAGCACGTGAAATCCCAAGAGGTGTTTGAAAAAGTGCTGCGTCGCATGGCTGAAGGCACGAAACGCGGAGGCATGAATTGTATTGTGATGAACACCGATATTGAGGAATATGACAAACAGAGCGGACGGCCGCGGAAAACGCTGATCGAAGTGGTCATGCGCAAGCCGGACGTTCTATACCGGCTCAGATCCAATTATGCCGATTGGGAGCAATTGCATGTTTCTGTGCAGCCGATGGAATTGGAAATAGACCGCGACGGCGAATCTGTAATTATGCGTGCTCAAACGGTCAGCTTTGTCGCACGCCGGCGGTGAAGCAGTCTAAGCACAGGAGTGTCTGGGTATGAACCGATTTGACGGTCAAGAAAAAAAGCTTGTAGTCGTGTGTTTGGTCGTGGCTGCATTGCTGTTAATCACGCTGCTGCGGAATGCGCTGCACTAAAATATGCCGCTGTCTTTGAGGCGCCTTTCCGGGTGCGGATGCAGATTCACGATAATGTTCCAATCGCGCTCAGAATCGCTTTCGTTGCGGTGACACGTGGCTGAGCGGCACATACAGGCGGTATACCACGGCACTGTACAGAACTGACCAAAGGAGAGATTTTCAGAGAAAAGGATTCTGTGCTGGCTCGAAGTCGAGCGGAGACAGGCACCCTTTCTCTTTTTCTTGTTAAATTTTGTAACTTTATCGGGTTTTATATCGTCTATCAATTTAAAAGCACTTTGTGGGCGGAGGTTAAATGATGGCTGCTGGTCCAAGCTATTCTTACAAGGCGGAGAGAGAGCGCACTCTTCAGACTGCGTCGGGCAAGTCGGTGATCTATTAGTTGTGCATGCTGTTTATACAGCTATTCTTATTCATATTCCTTTTTGAGGCGGCACTGTTCTACGGATATAGCGTGCACTATGAAAAGCCGATCAATTCTGCGGTGATCTGGGCTGGAATCATCCTTTTTTTGCTTAGCATCTATTATTTTTACAATTGGAAGATAGAAGAAATGCGGGATTTCATGACTGCATGGGTATGGGCCATTCCGGTCTGCTATCTCACCCCCGTTTCCGCCCACCACGCAGCATTCATGGTACGGCTCAGCCTGCTGTACGGCATCTTTTTCGGGCTCGCGGCCGCCTTCGCGAGAGAAAAGCGCGGAGCGGCGCTCATTCAGCAAGGAATTGTGTTTGCAGGCTATACTGCCGTGATTTACTGTTATATGAATATGTTCGGCAATGCCTATCACAAAGATGCGGTTATGCTAACCGGAGAAGGACTGCGCTTAACCTCGGTGTTTCAATACGCCAATGCTTATGCGGCCTACTTGCTCGCCATTCTCCTGTGCGCGGTGTGGATGGTGATGCGTTCCCGCAAATGGTATGCCGTCCTTCTGCATGCAACCATGGTCGTGCCCACGCTGTTATCTTTCTTTTTAACGCTTTCCCGAGGCGGCCTCGTGATGCTGCCGGTGATCGTGCTGCTTGTACTGCCTTTTTATCGGTTTGTGCAGCAAATCAGCTTTTTTGTGTATTTACTTGCCGGTTCTTTCGCCGCACTGCTGATCGTAGAACCTGTCAAAGAGTTGACCACTTCTGTGTTCAACAGGTGACCGCAGGAGGCGAGTCTAATCCTCTTACGATTAGCGTGTTAGACGCACAATCGCTGAAGGGATGGCTGCTGCTGGTGTCGGTGTCGGTCTGCGTGGGAGCGCTTATTTTACTGAGTGAAAGGTACTTGGTTCCAGCGGTGGAGCGCCGCACGGAGAAGCTGGGCAGAATGCGCGCGGCGAACACGCTGATTCCTGCGGTCCTGATGATGTTTGGTTTCCTCGGCTTTTACGTCATTTCTGATAATAATGCGATAGCCAAGCTGCTGCCCCCGGAGATGCAGGCGAGGGTTCAGTCCATCAACTTTCAACAGCATAGCGTTCGTGGAACGGCTCACTGTGTATAAAGATTCACTCAAAGTGTTTCAGGATTATCCGCTCACCGGCGCAGGCGGCGGAGCTTGGTTCAATCTGTATCAGCAGTACCAAAACAACCCATATACCGTGAAGCAGGTACATAATTTTTTCTTACAGTATCTTAATGAGACCGGATTAATCGGATTTTTTGCTCTGATGGTGCTGCTGATCTCAGTGTTCGTCCTGTATGCACGGCAGTTTTTCAAGCAGGACCACAGCGAACGCGGCACGCATCAAATATTTTATATCGTAGCGGTATCTTTGCTAGTGCACAGCGTCCTTGACTTTGAGATGAGCTACGCCTACTTGGCCGCGCTGGTCTTCCTTTGCTTGGGCGGTATGGCGGCAAGCATTGGTCAGCCGGTGCCTTTGCTCAGTTCACAGCATATTGCTGCATTGAATAAAGGAGCATTTCGATTAATATATCCGTCTGCAGTAGGTATCTTGTCTCTTGTTATCATTTTTGCAGCAGTCAGAGAATTGCAAGGCAACCGGTATTATGCAGAGACCATGCATATGTTGACAACGCAGCAGGACTTAGCCATGGACGATGTTTTCCGTCCTCTCGGCGCCGCGCTCCATGTGTCAACCGAGCATCCAGAGTATTTGAATCTCAAAATTCAGCTGCTTTATCAAGGCTACAATCAAACTAAGGACGCCCGCTTCGAGCAGCAGGCCAAGCAATACCTGGCTGAGTTGGATCACAGCTCACCTTATGACAAACAGCGGTTGGAATTCGAATATAACCAGTATGTATCTGAGGATAAACTGGATGAAGCGCTCGCCGTAACGGAGCGAAGCTTGCAGCAGGGGATTTGGGGAATTAACGCCTCGCGTGGCGGCCCCAACTGGTATACGCGGGCGATCGCCTTGTCTTATGAGCTGGGCGAGAGGGCCCGCGCCGACAGGCAGCCGGAATTGCAAGCCAAGCGCTGGGACCGGGCGGAGGAGTTGTATCAGACAGCAGTTGCCAAAAAAGAATCGTTGAAAGCACTGCCTCCAGGCCAGCTGCAAGGGGAGCTGTTCGATATCGCTCCTGATATGTCGCTGTTCGTCGGACAGATCAACTTCCAACGGTCGAACCATGAACGGGCGGCTGAGCTGTTCAAACAACATGTCTCGGATCAGACTGACGATCCGTTAAATCGCACATTAGTGCGGTGGTATCTGGCTGCACTGCAAAAACAGGGTAAAAGCGATTCAGCGGTATATGACGCGTTCGTCACCAAGCATCCAGAGGAGCAGGAGCAAATTGCGAAACTAGTCAGTGACAACAGCTAGCTGACTCAACCAGCCCTGGTATGCAATACAATCCTGGACAAAACTGTCTGCCGTTCGTGAGCGGCAGAACAAGTGACCCCCCGCACGATGACGGTACCTGCCTATCCGCCGCACGGGGGCTTTTTGCCTGTGCCGGAGCAGGTCAATGAACCCTAGGGAGCCTCGTGCGGCGGTAATATTACTAGCTAATATTTTTGGTAGGGCTTCCAGAACTATATACTTATTAGACATATTTAGGTATAATGATGTGAGATTAAAGACCCATGCGCAATGCGTGCGTGTTGTCGAAAAAGGGGACCGATGTTTATGAAGGCAGAATATATCAATCCATTTTTGGAGTCTGCTAGATTTGTCATAGAGCAAGTGGCTAACGTCAGACCTTCCACCGGACAGCTGGGACTGAAAGAGATTAAACTTATAGAGAAATATGTATGGATCCAGATTGGAATGACCGGAGAAATGCAGGGAGATATTGTGTTCGGCTTGCATGAGCAGGTGGCACTAAAGATGGTGTCGGCCATGATGGGTGGCTACGTAATCACCGAGATGGACGAGATCAGCGCCAGTGCGATATCCGAGCTCGGCAACATGATTAGCGGCAACGCCAGTACGATGTTGTTCAATCAAGGCGTAACCGTAGACATCTCACCGCCCAAGCTGGTGCATTCCGCCAATTCGGCAGCTTTTGTCTCCAGGAAAGCACTGACCATACCGTTGATCATGGATGGAATCGGTGAGCTTGACATACAAGTTTTGATCGCGTGAACGAATTAGACTACAATACTAGTGGAGGCCCCTCTCTTTAGTCGGCCATCCACTTTTTTGTTGGCATTTTTGTTGGGGGTATGAACGATGTTCAGTGGAAAAATTGCCGTAATCACGGGAGCTTCAAGCGGCATAGGAGCTATGATGGCGAAGCAGCTGGCACTACGGGGCGCTACACCGGTGTTGATGGCGCGCTCGGAGGACAAACTGCGGGAGGCAGCGGATGGGTTGGAGGGTAAGCCGCATGCAGTGTACGTACTGGATGTGGCATCTACCGAGCAGGTTATGGCAACCATGGAACAGGTGATCGAGCGGTTCGGGCGCATTGACATTTTAATCAATAGCGCAGGTTATGGCGTTTTCCAATCGTTCATTGATGCAGATATCCTCGAGATCCACAGTATGATGGATGTCAATTATATGGGCACCGTACGATGCACTAAAGCGGTTCTGCCGCATATGCTGCGGGCACAGAGCGGGCACATAGTGAATGTTGCCTCAATGGCCGGCAAGATCGGGACTGCCAAATCCAGCGGCTATGCCGCGGCCAAGCACGCTGTGCTTGGCTTCACCAACAGTCTCCGACAGGAGCTGGCGGGCACAGGGGTTCATTTGACTGCAATCAATCCTGGACCTATCGACACTCCGTTTTTCGATCGAGCAGACCCAACGGGCAACTACGTGAAAAATATCCGCTGGTTCATGCTAAAGCCTGAACAGGTTGTAAACAAGGTGCTGTGGGCGATCGAACGACGTGTGCCGGAATTAAACCTGCCTTACACAGCTCATTTGGGCGTTAAGCTGTTTCAGCTGTTTCCCGGAGTATTTAATAAATTGGCGCACAAGGTGCTGAATAAAAAGTGATGTCGACAAAAAAGCCCGCCATCACTTGGCGGACTAACGCTGAGAGCGGCGATAGTTGTCGCCCTGTGCGGTTGCGGTAACATGTAATCGCTGCAGCATGCAAAGGCAGCAATATGGGTAAACATAGTTGTGACGGCTAATCTGTGCTTTTATTTTTCGCTTTCAATTCCATGTTAAGCCGGCGAATTTCTTCATACAGCCCGCGGATTGCCGCCTTGCCTTCAGGATGAGTTTGGTTCCAATGGCTTGCCAGAGCGGGCATGGTCTTATGGATATGATTATATATCGACCATATTTTGATTTTTTCCACCATGTCAGGAGAGTCGCTGTCCGTGATCAGCTCCGCAAATTTTTCAACTAAACCGTCGAATTCAGTTGTGAATTCGGAATTCATAGAAGGTCCACCTTTCAGCGCATAATAAATGGCAATTGATCCCGTTTGGTTGTCGAAGCGGACCTGAGCGGCTGGCGAGAGAAGTTTAATGACCGACGTGGGGTTGGCTGCAGCTGCCTGTGTCCGGGACTATAAACGGCAAAGAGTTTTTCATAAGTCTAGCGCACGTGGTGGTTTCTGTCAAAAACGGGGATGCCGCTAAAATCGCCAGGCGGGAAGGAGCGGAAGTGTATGCGGACGGACAGTTCTGATGCTGGACAAGCGGAGGTCAGAGCGGGCGCGCCCATAGAACCGCCCCCCGTGGGAGGAGATGCACAGGCGCCTCTTCCGGCGAATGGCGAATTGCTTGAACGTGTCGCACTGCGAAGCCCCTACCAGGGCATCCTGCTCTATCTTCTAACTTATATTAGCGAGGGATTGAAGGTCAAAGGCTATCTTGCTGTGCCTGAATCGGCAGTGCCCTGTCCCGCGCTCATCTACTGCCGTGGCGGCATCCGACGCGTCGGCATGGTTCGTAAGCGCCGTATCCTGTCGATGGCAACGCGGGGGTACGCGATATTCGCCCCTTTTTACCGAGGGAATGAGGGAGGCGAAGGCCGGGAGGATTTTGGGGGCGAGGATCGTTTCGATGTGCATCATGCGATCACACTGGTACAGACACTGCCGGAGGTAAAACCGGGACCTGTGCCGTTGATTGGTTTTTCGCGCGGTGCCGTGATGGCTATGCTCGCTGCCAAGGAATGCAAGTCGGCCGGCCCGGTTGTGGTGTGGGGCGGAGTGAGTGATTTGCTGGACACCTATGAGCAACGTGTGGACCTTCGCCGAATGCTGAAAAGAGTCGTAGGGCATCCACGCAAACAAAAAGAGTCATACGTAGCGCGATCTCCCGTATATTGGCTCGATCAGGTGAGGGTGCCTGTCTTGATCGTTCACGGCACGGCGGATTCCCAGGTGAACGTGTCCCATGCCCGTAAGCTGGCGGAAGGCTTGGAGCAGGCGGGCAAAGAATACGCGATGGAGCTGTATGAGGGGATGGATCACCGTTTTCCCCGGGAGCAGGACGAGAAGGCGCTGGATTCCGTGTTTCAGTGGATTTCTCAGCAGCTGGAGCGCATGGAGCAATGCTCGAGTGCCGCCCATGGGCATTAGGGAATGAGATGTGGAGGGGGAGTATGATGGACAGCGGTTTTTCAGCTTTACATATTGATGAGATATACGTCCGCAGGCTGCGGGAAATGAACATTACGTTACCGTCGGAGGTGCAAGCGGAGTCAATCCCTGCTATTTTGGACGGTAAGGACGTCGTGGCACAGTCACAAACGGGCACGGGCAAAACACTGGCGTATGTGCTGCCGCTATTACACAAAATCGATGCCGACGCTAAGGAAGTGCAGGCGGTTATTCTTGTGCCCACGCGAGAGCTGGGCATGCAGATCATACAGACCGTAGAGCTGCTGTCGCAGCACGGTGAAATTCGGGTGCAATCCCTGATCGGCGGGGCTGCCATCAGCAGGCAAATCGACAAGCTCAAGCAGCGCCCGCATATAGTAGTCGGTACACCGGGCAGGGTGCTGGAACTAATAAAGCTGCGCAAATTGACTATGCATTATGTACGAACTTTGGTCGTAGACGAGGTTGATCAAGTGTTTGAGCTGGGGTCGATGGATGAAGTGGAGGCGGTGCTGAAAGGCATGCAGCGCGAGCGGCAGGTTCTGTTCTTTTCCGCCACCATGCCTGACCCCATCCAGCCGGTTATTCAGCGGTGGACGCAAGATCCCGTGTACATCCAGGTGAACCCTGAGCAGCGAACCGCAGAGACGTTGGAGCACTTATATTTTGTGTGTGAACCAAGGGATAAAATCGATACGCTCCGCAAAATTGTACGATTATATAATCCGCCTGCTGCCATCGTTTTTGTCAACGAAGTGGATGATGTGGGCGAGGTTGTGGCCAAGCTGCAGTATGCTAACCTTTCTATCGAAGCTCTCTATGGGGATGCCGGCAAACAGGAACGGGCAAAAGTGATGCAGGATTTTCGGGCAGGGAAATTTCAGCTGCTGCTTGCTACCGATATCGCGGCGAGAGGGCTCGATATCCCACACGTGACGCACGTTATAAATCTGGATCCTCCTATTGATGCGGACCATTACGTGCACCGGGTCGGCAGAACGGGCCGGATGGGCAAAAAAGGAACTGCAATCTCAATTATAACGCCACGCGAGCGGTTTATTATAAACAAGTTCGCTAAGACGCTGGACGTGGTTATACAGGAAAAGGAAATGGCGTACGGCAAAGTATATGACGCGGGGCAGCCACCGCAAACGCCTGTCTCCCCAGGCCGCGCACGCCGGACGCGAACCGCATCCTTGCAGCGTGCGCAATCAGAGGCGGGAGCGCCGCAGGAAGCCGCCGGCGCGGCGAGGGCACAAGCCCAACCGGGGCGAACAGCGCGTTTCTCTCCTGCGCCTGCCAACCAATCGAAGCCCGCCAAGCCCGCAGTGAAGCCGGCCGCGGCTCCAGCCAAGAAGAAATCCGAGCGTGAATTGAAGCGGGAACGTAAGAACAAGGGAGCACCGCGCTGGTTGAAGGAAAAGCAAAATAAGTCCACTTAGCGTATTAACGGTTGATCATAAGACGAGCGTAGGCAAAGTGGCAGCCGGTCCACTGGTGTGGCCGCAGGGTGTGCACGGAACCCGCTGTCAACATGACAGTGCGCTAGTGAGGCAGCCGGTCCGCTGGTGTGGCCGCAGGGATATGCACGGAACCCGCCGTCAACTCGGCAGTGGGCTAGTGAGGCAGCCGATCAGCTGGTGTGGCCGCAGGGATGTGCGGGGAACCGCCGTCAACTCGCCAGTACACAGAGCTGCAGCTAAGCCGACGTCCACGTCGGTGGCAGCTGCGTGTGGCAGAGAGGAGCCGTTGACAATGACATGAGACAACTACTGCGGGCCCTAATCGGGCTGGCCATTATATTGGGATTAGCCGCCGGTGGGCTATACTATTACGTTCAGCCGGCTGAACCCTTGGATTTGAATTTCTCAGCAATATCGCTCCGCGATGAATTGAATCATATAATGGCGAACCGACGGCTGCAGGTGGAATTATCAGAACGGGAAGTGGACAGCCTACTCAAAATGGCTCTGGTCACCTATCCACCGCAGCAAAAGGATATAGAAATCACAGGTGCACGATTCCGGATATTGAATGACCACATGATAGCGGATGCCAACCTACTGTACCGTGAAAGGTGGGAAATAGGCGCGACGCTGCATTTCACCTTAGACTGGAAGGATCCGTACCTTATTGCCACGCACACCGGCACAAACATCAAGCAGCTCCAAGTACCGCCCGGCTGGTTTCAATTGGAGCCGATCCGATTCGCACCTAACGAGCATCTTCCTATGCCCTTAGCGGTACGAAATATACAGTTTTTGGAGCGCCGGGTGTTGGTGGATTTGAAGGTGCGATAAAAACCTCGAAATTGCCTGTTACATTGGCTCATTCCGAGGTTTTTTCGCGTTGCGGCGAGTTTATTTCTTGCGTTTATTTACATGCGAGGCATATACGATCTCACCGGTATCCAGCTTGGCTATTTCATCGCTTGTCCAACTGGCGATCTTATTTTTGCCGGTGACACCGGTGAGTTTGATCTTATATTTGTTCTCCAGATAGCTATGCAGTGCCGGCATATCAGCCTCCTGCAACTCACGGAGCTTTTTCTTGTCATGCAGTTGTCCCAACAGAACGCCAATCGTTTCCGCAGCTAGACTTGTGTTGGGTTGAATCCGGGCACTGCCGTACGCGATCGCTGATGCTCCCACATTTTTACCCGCGACAATGACATTATCGTAGTTTTTCAGCAAAAAGCTGCGAAGCGGCATACCGTATTTATCCGGCCGCCCCATCTCGATGCCCCATTTGTTGGCGCTCGTGCCCTGCAGATCGAGCGGGTAGCCGCCGATGCTGACGTTGTCCCAGAACATTTTGGCGCCCAGCATGTCAGAAGGTTTCAGCACGTAGTCCGTTTCGTAATGGTTGTATTCACGGATATACAAGTAGTCAGGGTAGCCGTTCAGTTCAGCATGCTCCCACCCGGTGATGTTTTTCCGGAAATGGTCGAGAATGAGCGGCAGCTCCTTCTTGCCGAGCTCCATGGCATCCGCGACCGATTTATCGTCCGATGGATCGACCGTGTAAATGAGAAATGCGTTGATGAGCACTTCACCATCGCGTTGGTTTACCGCGTTCAAGCCGCGGAGGAACACCCGATCATTTGTAGGCTTATATTTGCTTGTCATGCCGGTAAGGCCGATGGCAAAGCTGTCGTTTACGGACCCGCCACCGTATTTAGCGCTGCGCTCCGCCTTGCTCAGACTATTGAAGCTGGAATTAAACTTCGCCCAATCGACATTTTTAAATTTCATCATCATACCGGCACTCATATACTCGATGTTTTCCTGCCCGTAAAATTTCTCAAGCCCAGGCAGCCGGTTGACCTCCAGTTTACTGAGCAATGCGGCAAAATCTGTGTTGTCGACCCAATAGTCCGCCTTGATCGTTTTCAAGTCTCCATCTTTGGAGGAATATGTCACGGCGTTAATCGCATGAGGCCCGAATTGCCCGGGGGATTGCTTTATGTCTTGTATTGTGATCCCGGATTCGACCGGAATATCTTTGCTCAGCTTGTCAAAATACTGCGTAAACTCCGACAGCTTACGGATCTTTCCACTGCGGAAGCCGTCAAACAGCTCCTTGGCCCGTCCCTGGACAAGTGAGCGGTACTGATCGTCACGGGCTTCATCAAGAAACAGCATTTCTCCCTGCAGCACCTGACCGCCAAAAGCTTCATGCGGATCCAACACCTTCACTTTCAAGCCTTCATCGGCTGCAGCCCTTGCCAAATACAGCCCTTCCAGTTCGCTGCCAAAAACAACCACATCCACATCCTCCGCCGGCGTCGTTGGCGCGGGCGGTGACGCTTTGCCGTTCTCCTGCGGTGCTGCTGCCTGCGGAGGGCCTGCCGTGTCGCCGGTGCTTCCCTTGTTGAAGAAGGTCGTCGCGGAATATACCGCTCCCAGCGCTATTAGCGCAAACAGGGCCAGTCCGATCGACCATCTTTTTTGCCGCCTTTTCATTGTTTATCAGCCTCCCCGAGAACCCCACGTTTCGCTGCCGTGCAATCCCGTTTTTACTGCTTCATTCAGTAAGTCTACCATTTCTGCCGCGTGTGATCAAAAGACCCCCATAAAGATTTTTGCCCAGGCGAAACCATGTAGTAAAATGATGGAATCCTTCGCGAAGGTGCTCATTTTATGATCCGATAAATTACAAATCGGGGAGCGACACGGCTGATAAAATAGCGTCATAAGGTGCTCTGTGCACAGCACATTTGGTTGCGCTTCATCTTATTATGCCGGACCGCGCTTCACCTACAAAAGGAGAGTTTCAGGATGAATAATTCATTCAAAAAGGTAGTCGTATCCGGTCTAACGTTGGCTATGGTGTTAGGAGGCTCCAGTGCAGCGTTCGCTGATGGTAAGGGCCGAGGGCACGATGACGATAGAGACAACGTCAAAGGACACGATGGACGCAATACTATCCATGACGATTATGACAACGATTACAAAAACATGCATTTCAAGCTGTGGTTCGATGATGTGAAGGGTGCCGATGTAGAGTGGGCGTCGCGGTATATCGCGAGTCTTGCTTCCAAAAGAGTGTTCGAGGGCTACGAGGACGGGACATTCCAGCCGCGCAAAACGATCACCAGAATCGAAGCGATTACAGCCGCCGTGCGCTTGATGGGACTTCGCGACCAAGCCGAATCCAACGAAGCGAAATCCGCCCACCTGAACTTCAAGGATGCGGATAAGCTGAAAGAGAAATATCCGTGGGCGACAGGCTATGTCAGCGTTGCACTGAAAAATGACCTGTTCCAGGAGTCCGATGCCGAAATAAAACCCGAGCAGCCCGCGGACCGGTTGTGGGCGACTACGCTGCTGATCAAGGCTCTTAAGCTGCAAAATGAGGCCAAAGACAAAATGAATGTGAAGCTCTCCTTCAAGGATGCGGATAAAATCCCGGCCGGTTCGGTAGGTTATGTAGCTCTGGCTATCGACAAGGATCTGATCGACGGCTACGAAGACAATACATTCCGCCCGAATAATCCGGTTACCCGCGCAGAATTGGCCGCGCTGCTGGATCGTACTGGTATGCAGCTGCCGGACAACACGGCGGTTCGCGGGACAGTGAGCGCTGCGGTCAGCAACAACGTGCTGACACTCAGCTCCAATGATCAGCCGTACAGCGTTGAACTCGATAACGACGCGTTCATTTTCCGCAACGGTGAGAAAGTGTCGGCAGGTGCACTGAAGGCCGGTGACAGTGTGCTCGTGCGTACTTATGAAGGTAAAGCTATTTTCATTGACGTGATCAAAGCCGTAAATTAACTCACGAAAGCAGGATACGATAACAACATCAGATCAGAGAGATAACAGATAACAAATAGATCATACAAACAGAGACAAAGGTTAGATTTATAGCGATAGTAGTCCTTCCGCCTAAGCGCAAAGCCGGGTGGGGGGACTGTTTTGGTTTTATGTGTCCGGGGAAGATGGTGCTATGGTTTGACTTGCTGCCTGCCCCTTAGTAACTGGTTATGGACAATGGTGACTCACAGTGTATAATAAATAAAATTAGTTCGAGCCCGGCTTTCGCCGTGCGGTGGATACGTATTCAACATGGAGTGGGGGATCATATGAGCAGTCACAACATCAGATTGGAAGATATCATTGTTGCAGGCCATGTGTTGAAGGACGTCGTTCATCACACGCCTCTGCAGAAGAACTTCATACTATCTGAAAAATATAATTGTAACGTCTATCTGAAGCGGGAGGATCTGCAGGTTGTTCGGTCGTTTAAAATTCGCGGCGCCTATAATTTGATGAAAAGTTTACCAGAGGGAAAATTGGTGAAAGGGGTAGTATGCGCAAGCGCAGGAAATCATGCACAGGGATTGGCGTACTCATGCAAAGCGCTTCAAGTTCCGGGCAAAATCTTTATGCCTACGACCACCCCGAGACAAAAAATTTCACAGGTAAAACTATTTGGCGGATCGTTCATTGAAGTCATGCTGACCGGGGACACATTCGATGACGCTTTGAATGAGGCGTTGAGTTACAGCTCTCGTGAAGGAATGCAATTTGTCCATCCGTTCGATCACGAGAAGGTAATAGCAGGGCAAGGAACAGTGGGCCTGGAGTTGATGAACGATATGCGTGAGCCTCTCGATTTTGTGTTCGCCGGCATCGGCGGAGGGGGCTTGGCGGCAGGAGTCGGCACGTATATGAAGGGCATTACTCCCGCCACCCAAGTCATCGGAGTCGAGGCTACCGGTGCACCGTCTATGCGGCAGTCGATTGACCGGGGCGAGATCATTACCCTCACAGAAGAAATAGATAAATTCGTTGATGGCACAGCGGTTAGAAGGGTCGGCGAGTTGACTTACGATATTTGCCAAAAAGTGATTGACGACATTGTCGTCGTGCCGGAGGGTAAAGTCTGCACGACCATACTGGAGCTGTACAATGAAAATGCGATCGTAGCGGAACCCGCAGGGGCACTGAGCATTGCGGCGCTGGATTTTTACCGCGAGCAAATCGCCGGGAAAAATGTAGTATGCATCATCAGCGGCGGCAATAATGACATCGACCGGATGCAGGAGATCAAGGAACGGTCGCTCATCTACGAAGGATTGAAACATTATTTTACGGTGGAGTTTCCTCAGCGGGCTGGAGCTTTACGTGAATTCCTGGACGAAGTACTCGGTCCGAACGATGATATCACCCGGTTTGAATACACGAAGAAGACCAGCAAGGAAAATGGTCCTGCCCTGGTGGGCATTGAGTTGAAAAACAAGGAGGACTATACGCCTCTTATCGAACGAATGAACACCAAAGGGATCAAGTATGTCGAAATCAACAAAAATCCGCATTTATTTAATTTGTTGATTTAATCTCGATGAGAATGGTATCCCTGCCTTGCCGCTCCATATCCTGAATGGTTTGTATGAGTTTGATTGCGGCCTTCCATTTATTTTGCTCGACGGCTGAGTGGACAATTTCAATCAGGTCATTCTTCGTAGTGAGGTTATACTGCATCGGCGTCGCTCCTTCTGCTTGGTAACAATAATATTCTCCCTGATTGGTCGTTTTTAAACGTGTTCATCGCTGTCACTGCTGCATAAAGTGTCATACGAGCCAGCCGGTGTATGTTTTTCCGCCGGTGAACGACAAAAAAGCCGGATCTCTTCTTAACGAAAGAGGTCCGGCTTTCTATTTTGTTTTAATTTGCAGTCACTCGCTGTACTTCCTGTGCGCCTTGGAAGATAGTATCGAACAATTCCTGCAAGTTCTCTTCTTCAATGCAGGAAAACGCCACGCGCAAATCGGTTTCACCCAGTGCTATCGTGCCGACGCCGTACTTATCAAGCAGATGCAGGCGTAGCACTTCCGCATCTACCGTCTTCAGCTTCAAGCACATGAAATATCCGGAGTTGAACGGGTAATATTCCCATACTGCATCGTACTTTCCGCTGTCGAGAATCGCTTTCACCTTGTTGGCTCGGCCTTTCATAATCTCGAATTTCTCTTGCTTCTGGGCTTTGAATTCAGGCGATTTGAGAGCATGCAGCACGAATGTTTGGGATGGATGAGGTCCGCTAGAAATGGTCGCGCGCACAATACCCATCGTCTTTTGCTCTAGCGCGGCCAAGGTAGCTTCGCTCTGTCCGGTGTAGGTGATGAAGCCTACACGGAACCCCCATACGTACTCCTCTTTGGTAGCCCCGTCGATTTTGATACACAATACACGGGAGTTCAAACTGGCCAGCTGTCCAGCAAGCGACTCTTGCAGAGAATCCTCAAAAAACAAGCCGAAATACGCGTCGTCTGTCACTGCGACTACATTGATGCCTGCCTCCGAAGCTTCCTTGATAACTTCGACGATCTGCCGCCCTTCTTCCGGGTTTGGTGTGTAGCCGGTCGGATTGTTCGGGAAATTCAGTAGGACGATAGCCTTGCCCTTGTTTTTCTGAGCCAGGAGCGCTTCGCGGAATGCCGTTGTGTGAAATTGGCGCTCGTCGTTGTAAAGCGGATAGTTGACGATTTCGGCGCCGCGGCGGATACCAAACGTCAACTCGTAGTTTTCCCAGTTTTTGTCCGGGATGACAACTGCGTCGCCGGGGTCGGCGAATAGGTCGGCAACGATGCTGAGCCCGTGGGTCAGTGCATTGGTTACAATAGGGCTGCCGAGAGCGACGCCCTCCAATGACGGATTCTCCTCAATCATCTTGCTGCGCCAAGCGGCGCGAAGCTCTGGTTTCCCCGCAGGCGGGGCATACTCGTATAGATCCTTCGGATTGTACGCGGACAATGTATCTTGAATGACCTTCAGGTGCATTGGCTGCCCATTCTCGAGTGCCGTACCGATGGTCGCGTTAAATTTCTTAGCTTTTTGCTTCGCTTCAGCGGATTGGCTGAGGATACCGACTTTAGGAAAATAGATTTGCTTGCCCAACGTGGAAAGCATTTCGTAGACATGAGGACTTTCTTTTGCAATCGTGTCGTTCAGCTGTTGTGCAAGAGGATTCATGAGGACCCATCCTTCCGTAATCTAGCTTATCTTTTAATAGAACGTATGATGATATGAGGCCTAACTTTTAGGGTTCATTATACCATTATGGCCCGGGTGCGTCACTGTGCATTTGGTAAAACGCCTCACATTTTTTTATGCGGAATCCGCGCTGTAGCCGGGGAAATTAATTTATGTTACCATATACAGGGGATGGAGGCACGGGATTCCGGCTTTTTATTCATAGAAAGCGCTGTCACGGAATTCGGCTGTTCGCCCGAAATTTTTCTGGGGAGGAAATCATAGATGGAAGTGCGCTACGCAACAAATCCTGCTGCAACGAAAACATATGATTCGGAAACATTGAGAAGCGAGTTTTTGATCGAAAACTTGTTTGTGCCCGGCCAACTGAACTTGGTATACAGTCACGTTGACCGTTTTATTACGGGTGGTGTCATCCCAACTGCGGAGCCGATCAAGCTCGAAGCGGACAAGCGTGAAATGGGCGCAGACTTTTTTTTGGAACGCCGTGAAATCGGTATCATTAACGTAGGACCTAAGGGTTCCGTCACGGTGGACGGTACGGAATATGAGCTGGACACCAAGGATGGTTTGTACATAGGACTTGGAAACAAAGAGGTCATTTTCAAAAGTGCGGACGCGGCTAACCCGGCTCGGTTCTATCTGTCTTCCACGCCGGCACATAAGAATTACCCAACCGTAAAAATCGCTTTGAGCGAAGCGGAATCCGAGCATTTGGGCTCAATTACTTCCTCCAATGAGCGGGTAATTCACCGCTATATTCATTTAAATGGCGTTCAAAGCTGTCAGCTGGTCATGGGCATGACGCTGCTGAAACCGGGCAACATGTGGAACACCATGCCGTGCCATACGCATAACCGCCGGTCCGAGGTGTATTTTTACTTCGACATGCCGGAAGACGGCCTGGTGTTCCACTTGATGGGTGAGCCGAGTGAAACCCGTCACCTTGTCGTACGCAACGAGCAGGCTGTTATCTCTCCAAGCTGGTCGATTCATTCGGGAGTCGGCACCAACAACTACACGTTTATTTGGGCGATGGCTGGGGAGAACCAAGTGTTCCACGATATGGACATGGTTGCACCGAAAGATCTGCGCTGATATATTTGCAGTTGTACTATCAATAGACTTTGACACTGCCAGGGCGCCGCAAGGCGTCCTTTTTGCCTGAACACAAGAGGTAACCTGAAACCTGATGAGGAAGCTATGAGTGGCACTCGGGCATAAGCGAAGCTTCCTGCCGTTGCACATCTCATCGTTGTGTGAGCATGTGCAGCTGCGTGGAGCCAGCGTCGTACAGGAAGATGGAGCGCGTGAAGGGGGCGGAGAATTGGTAAGCGCCGGTACGGGGGAACAAAGAAAGGAAGCTGGTGCCACAAATCCCACACTCTCAGCTTCCTTTCGTGGCGTAAGGAGGGCTGCGCCTTACGGCGGTCACACGTTTACCGTTTACTTCAGTATACCTAAGCGCTCGCCCATCTTCACTTTACTGCCTACTTCCAGATCCGGACGGCTGTCAAAAGTATCTGTTTCCAACAGGAGCACCACGGTGGAACCGAACTCAAAGTAAGCCAGCTCGTCACCCCGGCCTGGCCGGTCGGACAGTGGAGACACGTATTTGATGCTGCTTACGTTCATCGCTCCGACTTTGACTACGGCCAGCTCGCCGGTTTCATGCTGCATGTAGGTAATCAGCCTCTCGTTCCGGCTCAACACTCTGCGCATGTTGCGAAGTCCGAACTCATTCACGGGGTAAACCTTGCCGGGAATATGTTCCTTTTCGATGATGTCGCCTTCGATCGGGGAATGGATTCTGTGGTAATCCGTCGGGCTCAAATACAGCACAAAATAGAACCCGTTCTTGTAGTTCACGGTACGCGGTGAGTGATTAAGCATTTCCTCTACCGTATAATCCTGACCCTTTACATTCAATATTAAGCCTTCGCGGATCGGGCCCATCCCGGTGATCGTGGCGTCGACGGGGCTGACTAGCACCTGATCCTCCGGATCGATAGGACGAAGTCCCTGTTTAAGCCGTCTGGTGAAAAAGTCGTTGAGTGAGACGTATTCGGTCCACGGTTTTTCCGCATCCTCCAACGGGATGCCGTATATTTTGGCGAAGCGTTGGATAAGCCCGCGGCTCGCTCTCGATTTTGCGAAACTGCCTGTTAATCTGGAAATGAATTTGCGGGATGATAGCTCCGTTAGCAAGCGGAAAAAAGATTTTGTCATGAATTCGCGTTCACCTGTTTCTTTCTTAATGTTGATCTATCGAATATCTTGACATATTACTTTCTGTAACGCAAGAAAAAGCCACCCTACTTGCACCGCGGTTGCGGGGCGCTGCACTTAGATCACAAAGACTGCATCGCCCCCTGCTAGGGGAGCACGGCGCATCACGCCCTGCTAGGGGAGCACGGCGGTGCTCCGCCGCCGGGTGGACGGGCCAATGCGAACGTCAGCCCGGTGACAGAGTCCAGTCCGGCTAGTTCAACCTCTCGTGCCGCTTATATTCACAGCATGAGAGGCACGCGGCTGCGTTTACCAGAATGGGGTGCGCGGATCCGGAATACTTGGTGCAATAAATTGGAGCTTTAGATTTCGGATCAACGGCGACCATAGTGCAAAAATAACAACCTGACAGCTGTTCGATCAGCTGTTCATCCGTAGTGGAGTGAAGGACTTGATTCACTCGTCAGAACCCCCTGCCATAATCAAAAATGCAAACACTCTGATCTATCTTAACATAAGTTTTTGTAACCGTTTACTAGTTTTTTGTTAGAACGGTTATAAAAATTTTTGTGCATGCCCCACCGTTTGCCTGTAGGCGGACGGTGGTGACCGGACAGCGCCCGCTGGCAAAGGGCAGTGCGGCAGCGACGTCCGATCGGTGGTGAACTGGCAGCGGCGGCACCGCTGGCCAGGCCGGTACGGCAGCTTCGGCGAACAAGCTGGCTAACACAGCTGCCGGGAACGTGCTGCCAAAACAGGTTAGCACAAGATGCTGTTTTTGTTATTGACATTTTTTACAATGGTGATAACATGAGGTGTGTCACTAGGGGAGCCCGTGCGGGCTGAGATTGGATCGATAGATCCTAGACCCTCTGAACCTGATCTGGATTGTGCCAGCGTAGGGAAGTGGAGAGCGTTATACGCGTGTATTCATTCACACATGCGAACCACTTCCATACAGGAAGTGGTTTTTTTGCATGGTGTTACCACTTAGGCTTCGCAGATCGACAAATATGACGCAAGAAGAAAGGAGTTGAGGTGTAACATGAGCAAAGGCCTGAAGCTAACGGACATCCTGATCACCATCGTTATCGCCGTAGTGTTTGCGCTTATCTATCGATTGTGGGCGGATGTTTCCACGGTGGTGAGGCTCGCCGGCTTGCAGTTGGATGAGCTGGTGTATGGTGTATGGTTCATGGCTGCCACCGTTGCATTTTTGCTGATCCGGAAGCCCGGAGTTGCACTGTTGGCGGAAGTAGCGGCCGCGTCCGGCGAATTGGTGGCAGGCTCGCAGTATGGAGTGGAAGCGATCACTTACGGCATAGGGCAGGGTCTGGGAGCAGAGCTCGTATTTTTGTTGCTCCGCTACCGAAGCTTTTCGGCTGCCGCGGCATGCTTGGCGGGCTTGGCCTCGGCGGCAGCATCCTTAATGTTCGATTGGTATAAGGGCTCTCTGTTCGCCCTGCAGCCTTGGAACCTGAGCCTGCTGGTCGTGTTCCGGCTGATCGGCGGTATTTTCTTTACTGGTTTGTGTGCATGTTGGCTGGTTAAAGCGCTGGAGGCGACCGGTGTTACACAGCTGGTACGCCCCGCGAACCAGGCAGACTACGATGCGCTGGAGCGGCCGCAGTGATGCGCACGGGTACGTCGGTCAGCGGTTTGCGGCTCAAATTTGCAGGCGCCCCTTCTCTTCAATTTCACGATCTGTCATTCGCGGTGGCGCCGGGGGAAAAGATATTGCTGCTCGGCCCCAGCGGCTGCGGTAAGTCGACATTGCTGCAGGTACTAACCGGTTTGATTCCCGGTGCGATCGACGTCCCGGTACGGTACGATCACATCGATATCCCAACATCGTGGGGTTATGTATTTCAGGATCCGGACACACAGTTCTGCATGCCCTTTGTAGATGAGGAGATGGCTTTCGTGCTGGAAAATCTCGGTGTGCCGCGTGAAGAAATGCCTGCGCGCATTCGGGAAGGTCTGACAAAGGCCGGACTTGCTCTGGACGACGCGCACATTCCGATTCAATCACTATCGCAGGGCATGAAGCAGCGGCTCGCCATCGCTTCTGTTCTTGCGCTTCAGCCGGATGTGCTGTTCCTGGATGAGCCGACCGCTTTGCTCGATCCGGAAGGCACGCGTCAAGTATGGGACACCATGAAAAATGTTAGCGCAGACAAGACGGTATTGATTGTCGAGCATAAGATTGATAAGGTCATAGATTTTGTAGATCGCGTAGTGCTGTTTACATATGATGGCACGATATTGGCCGACGGCGATCCGAATCGGGTATTCGCGGATTATGCGGCGGCGCTGCGGGAATATGGGATCTGGTATCCGGGAGTGTGGGACGATTATGCGGCCGGTGCTCCACAGCTAACGGCACGAATATCCGGCCAGATCAGTTCATCTGGCGAGCATGAAAGTTCCGGGCAGGAGCTGTGTGTGCTGCAGCGGTTTGACGGTTATCCTTACCGGAGTCGTCAACCAAATCCTTACCGGAGTCGTCAACCAAAGATTCATATCGAAGACGCGCGTGTGGGCAGCGGGGAATGGATTGCGGTGGTCGGTGACAACGGTGCAGGCAAAAGCACACTGCTGCAAGCGATGATGCAGCTAATTCCAACCTCCGGTGATTACACTTTCCTGCAGCGGCGTGTCCGTGGTTTTAAGGATGTATCGGCAGGCGCAGCGTATGTGTTTCAAAACCCTGAAATGCAGTTCGTGACCAATTCTGTATATGAAGAGGCCGCGTTCGGTTTCCGTCGGCACGGGCAGCCCGATGTCGAGCGGCTGACTCAGGCTCTGCTCTCGGACTTTGGTCTAGCTGACCTGAAGAATCAGCATCCGTACCAGCTGTCGTTGGGACAAAAGCGGCGGCTGAGCGTGGCTACGGCGATGGTGAGCCAGGAACGGCTGGTTCTGCTGGATGAGCCAACATTCGGCCAGGATGCGGCGAATACGTTTGCCATCCTGGAGAAGCTGGAGGCTCTGCGTCGAGAGGGCACAACCATCCTAATGGTGACGCATGACATGGAGATTGTGCGCTGGTTCGCTACCCGTGTGTGGCTCGTAGAGCGCGGTGAGCTTGCGATGGACGCGGACCCTGGGGCATACCTCCGCTCGGCTGGACTCACGCGGCAACCGAAGCGTGAGTTTGTGCAGCCAGTGGTGTGAACCACGTGGGGCGTGAGCACAGCAGCTTAGCTGCCGGCCTGGCGAGAGAGGTACCGCCGACTTGGTCACTGTGCACGCCGAAGCGAGACGGCCTGGCGAGAGTGGTACCGCGGAGTACCCGCTGTAAGCAGCTTAGCCGCCGGACGAGAGCGGTGCGGCCAACTTGGTCGCTGCGCACAGCGAAGCGGGACGGCCAAAGAAGAGTGGCACCGCGGAGTGCCCGCTGTAAGCAGCTTAGCCGCCGGCTGGCGAAAGTGGTGCCGCCGACTAGGCGCTGTGCGCAGACTCTATCACGAAACGGGGTGATCCACTATGTTCGCTTATCAAGAAACGTGGCTGCATCGCGTCAACCCAAGTCTCAAGCTGATCGTTTCGCTCGGAATGTTTTTTGTTGTGCTCCTCATAGGTAACATTAACGTGCTCGTAAACCTGACCGCGGCTCAGATTTTGCTGCTGATTTTGTTTTCCGGGCAGCCTCTGTCCCGTTTGCTGCTGTTTCTTTTGCCTTTCGGCCTGTTGTTCGTGTCATCCTCGATGTCGATGATCCTGTTTGGCAAAGGGGACAACGTCTGGCTGCAGTGGGGGCTGATACGCGTATCCGAGGAAAGCTTCTACCGGGGGCTCCATGTGGGCTTTAAGACCGCTAATATGTCAGTGATGGGGTTAACGTTTGCGCTTACCACGCGTCCTGTCGACTTGTTTTACTCGTTGATGCAGCAGTGCAAGCTGCCGGCTAAATATGCGTACAGCTTCATGGCGGCGCTGCGGCTGATGCCGATTATGGCGGATGAGTTGCGCACGCTCAGAATGGCTCTGAAGGTGCGGGGTGTGAAGCGCAGGGCGGGTATCGGAGGCGCTTATGAGACGCTGAGGCTCTACGCAATACCGCTGCTCGCACAAAGCATCCGCCGAGCCCAGCGGATCGCGGTAGCGATGGAGGCGAAGCGCTTTTCCTCGGAGGTGCGGCGCACCTATTATTATCAAATAAGCTTTTCGATGCGCGATGTTTGTCTGCTGATCTACCTTGTGATTTCCCTTGCCACTGCGTTATATCTTGGTCAGCAGATGCCTTATTTTCATATCGGGGACGTCCACTATCAAGCTATTTAAGGGGAGACGATAAAATGAAATTCTCAGAAGAACTGCGTCAAGCGGTTGACGCGAGCTGGAATGCGAGCTTCGAGCATCCGTTCATAAGAGGGATCGCGGACGGTACCCTTCCACTCGCTAAGTTCCGCCATTACTTACTGAACGATTCATATTACCTGTCTCAGTTTGCGCGGGTTCAGGCACTTGGCGCAGCCAAGGCAACCCATCTGTTCGACACCAACAGGATGGTGGTGCATGCACAGGGAACTTACAGTGCAGAATTGGCGCTGCATGAGCAGTTCGCCAAGCAGTTGGGTATCACTGACGAAGAGCGTGCTGCATTCCAGCCTGCTCCAACAGCGTACGCTTACACGTGCCATATGTTGAGTGCCGCCTATAACGGGCATTTGGGGGATATCGTCGCGGCAATCCTGCCGTGCTACTGGCTGTACTTTGAAATTGGCGAGCGGCTGCAGGGGCTAACGCCGGAGGAGCCGATCTACCGGGAATGGATTAACGCCTACGGCGGTGAATGGTTTCGTGAGCTGGTTCAGGAGCAGATTGACCGGCTGGACACCATAGCCGAGCAGGTCACCTCATCTGACCGAGAACGCATGCAGCGGCATTTTGTCATCAGCAGTCATTATGAGCATGAATTTTGGGAGATGGCTGACACTCTGGAAAGCTGGCCAACGTACGGTTAAGAGGAAGCGCCGCGCGGATCTCAGGATCTGAGCGGCTTTTTTCATTGAGATGAAAGGCAACAAAAGCTGCATGCGCAGTCTATGCAGATAGAAGTCACAGAAAAATGGGTGGCGTGAACTGAACGCAATTACTATAATGTAGGTACGGTATTGCTGGGGATAAGATCACGCTAAAAATGGAAGCGCTAACATGTCCGCGGCACCCAGTTGAGACAGTCCAGCGTGTTCACAATTTAAGGTTAGGAGGATGGTATGATGCAACAAACACAACCTGCTAAAGAACCTAATTACGCCCGCATTGCCGAATCGCCGAAGTTTAAAACACTGATGGCGAGGAAAAAAAGCTTCCTGCTGCCCATGTCGCTGTTTTTCTTTGCGTATTACTTCACTCTCCCTTTGCTGACCTCCTATTCAACGGCGCTGAACCAGCCGGCGCTAGGCCCTGTGTCTTGGGCGTGGTTGTTCGCTTTTTCCCAATTTATTATGACATGGGCGTTGTGCATTCTCTACTCCCGCAAAGCCAGGTACTATGATGCGTTGGTCGAAGAAATCAAAAGGGAACTGTGAGGAGGTCGCGTAAACATGGCTTTCATTTTATTTCTCGCTATTGTAGGTCTAACCTTGATCGTCACGTATTATGCGGCAAAAAAAACCAACACAACCAGTGAATTTTATACGGCGGGCGGGGGGCTGACCGGATGGCAAAACGGCCTCGCCATTGCAGGAGACTATATGTCTGCTGCGTCGTTTCTCGGAATCGCGGGGACGGTGGCGCTGGCGGGATTTGACGGTTTCTTTTATAGCATAGGCTTTCTCGTGGCATATTTGGTGGTGCTCTATCTTGTGGCCGAGCCGCTGCGAAATTTGGGCAAATACACAATGGCCGATATGATCGCCGCACGGTTCGATGATAAAAAAGTACGCGGAGTAGCCGCACTGAACACGATCACCATCTCGATATTTTACATGATCGCCCAGCTGGTGGGCGCGGGATTGCTCATTAAACTGCTGCTTGGGCTTGATTACACTATCTCTGTGCTGACCGTGGGCGTACTTATGACCATATACGTAGTATTCGGCGGAATGCGGGCTACTTCGTGGGTGCAGATAATAAAAGCGGTGCTGCTGATGGGAGGTACGTTTATCATTTCGGTGATCGTGTTCGCCAAGTTTAATTTCAATGTGGGCGACATGTTCATGCACATGAAGAGCGCGACGCCGTTAAAGGACAGTTTTCTTAATCCGGGAAACAAATACAAGGTTCCTCTCGATACGTTGTCGCTTAACCTTGCGCTTGTATTGGGCACAGCCGGCCTCCCGCACATCCTAACCCGGTTTTTCACCGTAAAGGATGCCCCGACGGCGCGCAGCTCCGTCGTGTATGCGACTTGGCTGATCGGCATTTTCTATGTGATGACGATATTCCTGGGCTTCGGCGCAGCGGCTTTTGTGGGCTACGACAATATTGTGGCGGCCGACAAGGGCGGCAACATGGCGGCACCGCTGTTGGCGAGAGCAGTTGGCGGCGATTTTTTCTTCGCATTTATTTCCGCCGTCGCCTTTGCCACCATATTGGCGGTTGTGGCTGGCTTGGTGCTGTCCGCGGCTTCCGCATTTGCCCATGATTTCTATACGCACATTGTCCGCCGCGGCCAAGCCGACGAGCGGGAACAGATGGCTGTTGCGCGTTGGGCGTCCGTGGGAGTCGCGGTAGTCTCCATCCTGCTCTCGCTGTTTGCCCAAACCTTGAATGTAGCGTTTTTGGTATCGGTGGCGTTCGCGATTGCGGCAAGCGCGAACCTGCCGGTCATGCTGTTCACGATATTTTGGAAGAGATTCAATACAACCGGAGCGGTGGCAGGAATGCTCACCGGGCTGCTCAGCGCGCTAATTCTCGTCGCGTTGAGCCCGAGCGTGTGGGCGCCTCAGCCAGGCGCGGCGATTTTTGTGGGCGAGGCGTTATTCCCTTACGCGAATCCCGGCATTATCTCCATTCCGCTCGGCTTCCTCGGTGCCATCGCAGGGACGCTGCTTTCCCGACCGTCCAATGAGGCGAAGTTCCAGGAGATCCTGGTAAAGGCCAACACCGGCATTGGCAGATGAGCGCAAGCAAGCACGATGGCGGTCACACGCCGATAGCGCCGGCGGTTGTGAATATGTCCAGCTTGCATTGCGAAGAAGTTGAAAGCTATCCGCAGCAATCCGGGATTCGCTATACAGTGTCCTGCAGCACAATTCTGAATCGCCATCCGCAGATGACATCAATTCAGGGTGTGCATGCCAGTCTGCATCCCAAAGAGGTGGCTGAAATACATCGGAAAATGCTGACAAGTAATATGGCATTCGCAGGACTGTCTCCATGGAACAGTCTCGCGAATGCCATTTTTTTACGCCATCAGGGGTGCTGATAGGGGGTTAGCCGTCATTGCGGCTTGTGCGGCATACCACGATGCATACGCGGCATGCGCTCGTCTTTCTGTACGCCGCTGCCAGAAGACGGCATCATGCCCGGATAGGAGGTCAATTTCTTCCCTCCCGGAGCCAACGCAGCCGGAAGCAGTTCATGCCCACTTGGCCGAGATCATCCAACAGCCCATAGTTGGCCCAAGCGCCGACCACGGCACCGATGCCCGGTACAAGCTGCAGCATTTTGCGAAAATCGATGGTGTCCCTGTATTCCTGCTGAAGCTGCTGCCAATTCACATGCTCAGCGTGGGACTCGGCAGGCGGGAGAGACGGTGCGGTCTGATGCCACTCAGCGATGGTCCGGAATAAGGCATGTTTTTTCGCCTGGCTTGAAAATGCGAGCTGAAACACATGCAAATTAAACAGCCGCTCCCGGTAATCGCGGGTCGAGTGGCCATACACATGTGCCAGCTCGAACAAAAACTTCATTTTGATGCCGATCAAAATCGGGAAATCCGCCAACCCCAACAAAATTCCGCCAGCCCCCGCACCGGCGCCCTCAGCCGCGGCGATCTTTTTATAAAGGGCCAACAGAGCCTCCGCCTTAACATCGCGATCAGCCAGCGTGAGACCGTGGATCGGATCACTTTTCGGCATGTACTCGATACTGAACAGCGCGGTTTGGACAATGCCTTTGACCGCCGCTGTAATACTTTGATGTACTTTCTCCGGTATGACGTGATTGACCCGCTGGGATACCGCCTTGGACGTGCGTTCCAACCAGCCCGGGGGCTTTAACAGCTCCCTTTCCCACAGCTTCAGCGATTTTGCCGTTTGCTGCTCATATATATTCCAGTCATGCTCCACGTGGCAGCACCCTCCCTTACATGTCTTCGTGATGAAAGATGAAAACGCGTTCGTCGCGACAGCCGCTCCTAGCGCAGCCGGCATTGCCCTGCTCGCTGTTAGCACTCCCCATATTTAAATACGCCGCTGTTCGCATAAGGAAACAAAGAACGGTAAAGCCTAAATTATGCAAGTTGAATGGACCACAGTTAACGGCAGGTGAGAGCCATGGGCAATTGGTATGGAAAATGGGGGAAAAGTAACAGTGACTCTGTCACTGATCCGGTCGCAGCCGCGTCACCGGAAGCCGGCCTGCAGTCAGTAGCAGAGGCGGAGCAGCCTCTGTCAGCCGACTTGGACGCTAACCTGCAATATCTCAAGCTGCGTTTCAAAGATTGCTCGGACGTTGTGTTTCGGAATGTAGTGGTTGAGTACGACGTGAGAGCAACAGTGATCTTCGTCGATGGACTCGTGAACACGGATCAAATCAGCGACCATGCCTTGCGCCCTCTGCTGTACGATGCCGTGAATGCGCGACCGGACAATATGCCCGATCCGCCGCCGCTCGAAGAGACACAGATTTCACTCTCTCAAGTCTCACGTGCATCGAATTACAACGACGTAATTAGAGATATTATGGGCGGAAATGCCGCTCTTTTCATCGACGGATATGCGGAAGCGATCATTCTCAGTGTTCCTGGCGGCGAGAGGAGGGGCGTCTCCGACCCTACCACGGAAAACGTGATACGCGGGCCCAGAGAAGGCTTCACTGACGCACTGCGGCCGAACACCGCGCTGGTGCGGGCGCGGCTCAGAACGCCGGCGCTGAAAATGGTACCTTTTGTGATCGGTGAAAAAACCAACACGAATGTCGTACTGGCCTACATGGACGGATTAGCGGACCCGGCCGTGATCGAGGAGGCAACCAAGCGTTTGCACGCCATCAAACTCGACGGTATTTTGGAGAGCGGATATATTGAGGAATTCATAGAAGACAATCCGTATTCGCTGTTTCCCCAACTGCAATATACGGAACGTCCGGACTCGATTGCGGCACATCTGCTTGAGGGCAGGTTTGCTATTTTTACGGAAGGCACGCCGTTCGTATTAGTGGCGCCGACAGTAATATGGCAATTATTTCAAGCCAGTGAGGACTACTATGAGCGCTATCACATAACCAATTTTATCAGGTGGCTTAGGTACATATTCGGGTTCATTGCGCTCTTTCTCCCGTCTATTTATATTGCCACCACCACGTTCCATCACGACATGCTTCCAACGACGTTGACCCTCAGTATCGCGGCGGCGAGGGAAGCCATTCCCTTTCCCGCGCTGGTTGAGGCGTTAATTATGGAAATCTCATTTGAGGCGTTGAGAGAGGCGGGGATTAGGCTGCCTAAAGCGGTGGGAGCGGCGCTCAGTATCCTTGGCGCCCTCGTGATCGGACAATCAGCGGTCGAAGCGGGCATTGTGTCTGCGCCGATGGTTATGGTGGTGGCAGTCACGGGCATCGCGTCCTTCGCTATACCTAAGTTTAACCTGGCTATTTCTATCCGGCTGCTGCGTTTTCCTATGATGTTTTTAGCAGGTTTGTTCGGGCTGTACGGGATGGTCCTGGGTACGGTCATGCTCATGGCTCACTTGTGCAGTTTGCGCTCCTTTGGCGTTCCTTATTTGGCGGGATTGGCTCCGTATAAGCGCGAAGCGAGAGACGATATTCTCGCTCGTGTGCCATGGTGGGACATGGAAAAACGTCCGGCCTCCATTTCCCGTCGGAATCGCAGACGTCTCTCTGAGGCTAGGAAGCCCCGTCCTGACCCTACAAGAAAGTGGTGACCACCTTGAGAAATACATGGTTGATATGCTTCATCTTAAGCTCGTGTGTATTGCTCGCAGGCTGCTGGGACCGACGAGAAATCAACGATATTGCGTTTGTTACGGGAACGGCTTTAGATAAAGACGGTGGCGAATATAGAACTTCGCACCAGATTGCTTTGCCGGGGCAGCTTGGCGGTGCGGGAAGCAAGGGCGGAGGCGGCGGGACGTCCGGGAGCAAATCATGGTACACGGTGTCTGAAACAGGGGTAACCATAAGGGAGGCTGCCCTACGGCAGCAGTCCGTTGTTCCACGGCTGTTATATACCGCTCACAGGCGTGTGGTTCTGTTCAGCGACGAACTGGCAAAGGAGGGACTCGCTCCTGTGATGGACGCGCTCGGGCGAATTCCGCAAAACCGGCTAAACGCGGTGGTGCTGATCACCAAGGGGCCAGCGAGGGAAGTGCTGGACTGCAACGTGCCAGTAGAGCGGCTCCCCTCGGAGACGGCTCGCGAGCTCGGCACCAGCACGATGAAGCAGCCGAGAACGATCCGATATTTGGTCCATACATTGTTGACCGACGGAGTCGACCCATCATTGCCGGTGATTGAGCTTATACCATCACAAACGCCCGGCGCAGATCAAGATCAAACAGACATGAGAGTCAGTGATATCGCCGTTTTTCGAGAGAGCAAGTTGGCGGGCATGGTGGAAGGTGACCTCGCTAAGTACCTGCTGCTTGCGTTGAATCAAGCGAGAAACGCGGAATACACGGTGCCGGCTCCTGCTGGTGCCGGGTATGTGATGGTGCAGATGCAAGAAAATGATGTGAACCTGGTCCCAAGGCCTGACAACGGCAATTTTTCAATGAAGGTTGAAATCAAGGGAAAGGCAACGGTAATGGAAAACGAATCCAATTACAACTTGGTCAGCAGAGACAATATTCCCGCTTTGGAACGCGTGCTCAATGAGCAAATCGAATCCCATGTCACCGAAGTGATCAATGAATTACAATCTGAACATAAATCCGATGCGCTTGGTTTCGGAAAAACGATCCGTGAACGTCTGCCTGAAGAATGGCGGGATGTCGCGAAGGATTGGCACGAGGTTTACCCTGATGTGAAGGTAACAGTCGAATCACGGGTGTATATCGAACATATTGGCGCGGTAGTTTCACCTTTTGGGCGAAAGGATAGGCATCTTGTACAATGATTAAATATACGGCACCGATTATCCTGATCATCATCGGCATTTTGCTGTTTGAGAGACGCAATCTAAAAGATATGAAGACTGCGCACCGATGGCTCGTATACTCGATGCTGGCCGTTGGGGGCGCGATCTGGATTTATGTATACGGCTCAGACCGGACCGTGCATCCAACCAGGTGGCTGCAGATGCTGCTTGAGCCGTTTGATCCCATTCGTTAACTTGGAGGACAGCTATGCAGGTTATTTCCGCCAGGCAATTAGTTTTGATTGGAACCATCTTCACGCTCAGTTCTACGCTGATCAGCGTGCAATC
Organism: Paenibacillus xerothermodurans; assembly: GCF_002220865.2. GTDB lineage: Bacteria > Bacillota > Bacilli > Paenibacillales > NBRC-103111 > Paenibacillus_S > Paenibacillus_S xerothermodurans. Next base: position 226,271 of record NZ_NHRJ02000003.1, read on the forward strand.
ACAAATGATTCCCCACGCAAAACAGCATATTTGGTTGTCGCATCTACTTGGAATGGTGGTTATCGCCATTTCAATGTGGCTGCTTGCGAGAACACTTTCCCGCTTTCCAGACCATGATTTGTTTCAGGCTCTTTTGGCGCGTTTTCCGTCACTCGGGAAGGTCGCTATTGCGCTGTACGTACTGTTTTTTTTCTTTATTTTGACACGTGACATCCGAATGCTGATTGACTTTGTCAATGTCGCCTTACTGCCGACCACGCCAATGCTTGCGCTGGCTATTTTAACCATGTTCACAGTGTGTGTATCGGCGCGCGGAGGGATAGAGGTTATGGGGCGGGTGACCGAGTTATATGGCCCGCTGCTGATAGCCATGCTCTTCTTTCTCCCGCTGCTGTTGTTCAGAGAGTTTGATACGGCGAACATTATGCCTTTTTGGCGGTTAGATGTGCCTGGCGTAAGCCGGGGTGCCTGGTACATATTGCCGTATCTCGGTGAAGCCATCGTGATGCCCATGATTTTTATGGGCCGCACGTTCCGTTTTCGCCACGGGCTTATAGCGTTGGGACTGGGCACTTTCGTTTTGATAGCCCTCGCCATGCAAGCCATGCTTGCGTTAGGCCAGCCAATTATGGAACGAATGCTGTACCCTAACTATGAACTGGTACGGCAGCTCAGGATCACCGATTTTTTGGACCGATTTGACCTCCCGATGGTGGGAGTATGGCTGCCGACTATGTTGGCCAAGATTACGATTAATTTGTATGTGGTGTGCTACGGGCTGAGAAGGATGATTCCCGGGCTTTGGGGGGCAGCCATGGTGAACCCGGTGGGTTTCCTCGCGATGGTGTGCTCTATTTGGTTTTTCGAAGACGCCATCCAGTTGTATGAGCTGAATCGGGTGTGGCCGACGCTCGCGCTCTGCTTTGAGCTGCTGCTGCCCATTTTGTTTTACTTAATTCTCAGGCCGAAGAAGCAGGCAATTCAAAAAACTTGACGCCGGCTGCAGCGCTGTCATCGTGAATGTGGTTGCACGGGTTCATTGGGTCCACAGCAGCTGCGAGCACCGATAAACAGAAGCGCAATCAACGACTGATTTCCGGACAATTCTCGCGATAGGCATGGAATCCGTTGGCAAGCTGTCGTATGCTGGAGGTGTATTTGCGAAATATGTGAAGGAGGTCGATACAGTTGGACAAGCGGCGCTGCGGTTGGGTGAATTCAGACCCGCTGTATGTTTATTACCATGACCGAGAGTGGGGGGTGCCCGTGCATGATGATCGCAAGCTGTTTGAGCTGTTGGTGCTCGAAGGCGCGCAGGCCGGGCTCAGTTGGTACACCGTGTTGAAAAAGCGCGAAAATTACCGGCAGGCGTTTGACGGCTTCGACCCGGAGAAGGTGGCCGTTTACGATGCGGCGCGGGTTGAGCAGCTGCTTGGTGACTCGGGGATTATCCGCAACCGATTGAAGGTACAGTCGGCGATCACCAACGCTCAGGCTTTCTTACGCGTGAGGGAGAAATTCGGCCGCTTTGACGCGTATATTTGGCGGTTTGTCGGCGGCCAGCCGATTCTCAACCAGTGGCACACTCTGAGCGAGGTGCCCTCTGCCACACCGCAATCGGACGCGATGAGCAAAGATTTGAAAAAGCGGGGCTTCAAATTCGTCGGCTCGACGATATGCTACGCATACATGCAGGCGGCAGGAATGGTCAATGATCATACTAAGGAATGTATGATGTATCCGGGCGAAAACAGCATTTGATCGGCAGGGAGCTGCTGGGCAGGCTGATGACATTATTTTTTCCTTTTGAAAAACATTACGCTAGATCTTCATTCACGATTGTCAATAGTATTGAACTTTCGCTGCTCGAATGCTAATATCTTACTCACAGCTCAAGGCCGCAACAGCCAGACTCCTTTTCTAGAGAACTGAGGGAGATTGATTGTTGCGGCTTTCTTGTTGTCCGGCTGCGAGACAGAACGGAACGCCTTAGTGGGATCAGCAAGGGGATATGTTGTCAAGGGAAAGTAAATGAGCAGGAGGGGACTGTAATGTTTACTAAAAATTATGTTCAGACAACGGGGCTGCTGCGCATCAAGGGAATACTGCTTGTACTTGGGATTATATTGATGGCCTCTAACCTGAGAGCTTCGCTTACGGTGGTCGGGCCGTTAACCGCCACCATCCGAGCCGACACAGGCTTATCCAGCATACTGGCCGGGTTGCTGACAACACTTCCGCTCATCGGCTTTGCCATTCTTTCTCCGCTGGCGCCTATCATATCCCGCCGGATTGGCACGGAGCATACACTGCTTGCAAGTCTCGTAGCTCTCACAGCTGGCATCATACTGCGATCTGTGCCGACTGTTGCAGCGCTGTTCGCGGGGACGGCTCTGCTCGGCGCTGCGATCGCGGTTTGCAATGTGCTGTTGCCTGGGTTAATTAAACGTGATTTCCAAACAAAGTGGGATTGATGACAGGCGCGTACACTGTCGCAATGAGCACTTGGGCGGCAGTCGCGTCGGGTGTAGGCGTTCCGGTAGCGCAGCAGTTGAGTCTCGGCTGGCGCGGATCGCTGGTATGTTGGGCGCTGCTGGCAGTGCTCGCTATCGTGACTTGGATTCCCCAGTTATATACACGGCGGCCATTGGCTCCACCGCAACGTATGGAGTCGAGCACCGTAGCTGTATGGCGGTCCAGGCTGGCTTGGCAGGTGACATTGTTTATGGGTCTGCAATCGATGTTGTTCTACATCACGGTGGCTTGGCTGCCCACGATTTTATCCGACAGGGGACTTGACCCCGCCTCCGCAGGCTGGATGCTTTCACTGATGCAGTTTGTCGGTCTGCCTGCTACATTTATCATGCCCGTCTTAGCTGGACGCGCTTCTAACCAACGCTTTCTGGCAACGCTGACTGCGATGCTTCCTCTGATCGGCTACCTGGGGCTGCTCGGTGCTGGGACTCAGTGGTTGATACTGTGGGTGGTGCTGCTTGGTCTCGGTCTGGGAGCAAGTATCAGCTTGGCGCTCACTCTTCTTACGCTACGTACGGCGAATGCGGATCAAGCCGCACAGCTGTCGGGCATGGCGCAGTGCGTTGGCTATCTTCTTGCAGCAGCCGGGCCGATCCTGTTCGGTTATATGCACGACTTGACGAGTGCTTGGACTATACCAATACTGGCTAGCATTGCAATCGCAGCTGCTATGCTTATTGCCGGAATTGGCGCTGGGCGTAAGTCATACGTTATCAATACGGAAAATGAAAAAAGATAGAATTAATGTAACCGTTATCATATTTTTATTGACACTTTGTTTGCTGCTATGATAATCTAGGTTCAACGAAAAAAAATAATAATGATTATGATAAATTAAACTACATTAATATTTTATCCTTTGTTTATCTCAATGCCATAATTGCTGACATCCCCTCTCCTGTCGAGGTTTTCAGGTTTCATTTGAATGATAATCAAGTGAGAGCAGCCGTGAGTAAAACCGTCACCCTCTATCAATTCTGTTTTTTAGTAAGCCAATTGAAAGCGTTAACAAATTGCTGCACCAAACTCCGAGGTCTTATTGTTCGCAGCAACACCATATTTTTCAGTTATCGTGTTATGTTTGTGTTGTGCCTATCAGTGGATAAAACAGCATGTGTGTAACATAATATAACATAAAACATTGACACAACCACTATATTGATTATAATAATAGGTATTATCCTCCATAAGAATAAATATTACGTTAGAAAATATTACATAAGGGGGTGGGCGTTAAAGCGAATCCGCCGAATAACTTAGATAAGGGTACAGGTGTGACCTACATTTGCATAACTCCAAGCTAAAAAATCCTTTGCTGCAATGATCTGCTTCATGGTGCTAGAGTGTATGAATCGACTCATTTTTATTAGATTCAATATTTTGAAAATAATAAAGGAGGCCAACCATGTCATCACTTTACCAAGATCTCCCTTGGTACAGATCGCCCCGTTATTCTACCGACCTCGAAGAGCAGCTGTGCACACAGCCCAGGGATAAAATTAAGGAGATACAATCCTTAAGATTCAAAGAGGTAGTCAGTTACACATGGGAGAATATCCCTTTTTACCGTTGGCTATGGAGCGAGGCTGGCGTCTCGCCCGATCACATCCACACCATCGATGACATTCAGAAGCTTCCGACATGGAATAAAAACACCCAGCGCATGATGATAGAGCGGCATCCTCCATTTGGTAATTATTACACTTTTTCCAATTTATCCGACGCAAACTTTATTGTATCAACCAGCGGAACAACAGGATTGCCCGTTATGATGCCGATTAAGGAGGAAGATATACCTGGCCTGCAGGACACTTGGGCGCGAACGATGGGCTTTGTGGGCGTCAACTCGAGAGACATCGTGCAAAACGTATTTACATTTAACACGATGGGCGGCTCATGGTGCGGCGCGGGTGGCGCTTTAGGGGTTGGCGCTACGTTATTGCCTACCAGCAGCGGCAAAACGACGCCAAGCGTGAAGCAGGTGCAATGGATCAAGCAGGCGGGCGTGACCGTTATGTACGGCACGGCGAGTTATATGAATCACCTGGCGAAGATTGCCGAGGAAGAGGGGTTGGATCTGCCCGCTTCTACTGTGAGATTTCTCATTACAGCCGGGGAGATGGTCTCGGAAGGGATCAGAAAGGAGCTTGAACGGAAGTGGGGCGCGAAGCATTACGATCTCTACGGTACCGTGGATACAATGACGTGGAGCTCCGTCAATTGCGACCATAGCAGGGCAGAACATGGGCGCCCGGGGATGCATGTGTGGGAAGATTTCGGCATAATCGAGGTGCTGAACGAAAATGGCAAACGTACGGCAAACCGGGAATATGGGAATATGACAGTGACCAGCTGGGCGTGGAAGAATTCACCGCGAATCCGGTTTTCCACGGGTGACCGGGTGGCGGTAGACGATACTCCTTGCAAGTGCGGAAGAAACCTCACCCGAATGCTGCCTATTCAGGGCAGAGTGGACGACATGATCCGTATCAAAGGACAAAATATTTTTCCTATGGGCATAGAGGATTTGCTCAAGTCCATGGAATGCGACATTAGCGAGTATGTTGTGGAAATTGAGCGCTGCGACGGGATGGATCAGCTTACGCTTACCATCGAACATAATATCGGTAATGATGATTTTTCGGAAGACATTCGCAATCGTTTCAATTACAGGTTTAATGTTACCCCACAGGTCAAAATTGTGCCGCCGGGGAGTACCGCCGAAATTACCGGAGCTGGCAAAGAGACCAAGGTAAAACGGATATTTGATAAAAGGATCAAAGTAAACAGTTGACCGACAGCCATGATGCCAAGGTAAGGGGGATTCCGGTAAATGAAAAAACTATTAAGTCTGATAGCACTGACGGCGATGCTGGCTGTCTCAGGCTGCGGCGGAGAGACTGCGGCGGGCAGCGGATCGGCAGCGGGCGGTGGCAGCGGTTCCGATACGATAAAGATCGGATACACGGGAGGTTTCAGCGGCGCGACAGCATCATTCGGTACGCCTATATTCAACGCTGCGGTTTATGCGGTCGAGGAAATAAACAACAAAGGCGGAGTCATGGGCAAAAAAATCGAGCTGATAAAGGAAGACAATGAAGGCGACCCGTTCAAGGGACAGCAGATTATCGATAAATTCGCTGCAGACGACATCAATTTCGTGATATCCGGTTCAAGCAGCGCCGTGGCCCTCTCCGAGAAGCAAAAAGTCGAAATGAACAAAATGGTCGGCATCGCTGCTACTGCGGCCGATCCGAAAGTGACCAGTACCCAGAACCCTTACTACTTTGTAGCCATCCCTAACAGCGACTTCTTAGGAGGTTCGATCGCTTTACATGCCGCGAAAAATATGGGCGTGAAAGAGGCTATCGTTTTCATACGGGATGACGCGTACGGCAAGTCCATCTATGTCCCTTTCAAAAAGCGGGGCGAGGCATCGGGCCTGAAAGTGGTAAAAGAGTACACCTACCCGGTGAATGCCAAAGATTTTAACTCGTATCTCAGCCAAGGGCTGAAAGAGTTTCCCGACGCTCACATTATGATCACCGGCTATGCGCCGGATGGCGGGCTTATCGCGAAACAGGCGAGAGCACTAGGCTACGACAAGCCTATCTTTGGCAATGTGTCGTTGACGAACGCAGAATATGCGCAGATCGCGGGCGATGCAGCCAATAACACGATTGTGGCGGCAACGAACTATCATAAAGAGGATGACACGGGAACGGCAAAAACATTCTCTGATGCATGGAAGCAAAAGAGCGGTCACGTACCCGATGACTACGAAGTAAGAGGATATGACGTGGTGTATCTGATAAAGGCGGCCATTGAAAAAGCGGGCAGCCTTGAAACGGAGGCCGTTAGAAAAGCGTTGTTGGAAACGAAAGACTTCGACGGTGCATCAGGCAAACTGACATACAATCCGGACGGGTCGATCAAAAAAGAGCTGTACATTATGAAGATCATGAACGGCAAAAACGAGTTGGACAGGGAGATCAAACCGAGCGAATTATAAGGAGGATTTCATGCTATATGACATTTTGGTCAGTGGAGTTGCTGTCGGGAGCATATACAGTTTAATAGCAATGGCATTCAGTCTTATTTTCCGGTCCACCGGCTACCTGAATATCGCTCAAGGCGAAATGGTCATGTTGGGCAGCCTCGTTGGTTATACCATGTTGGTTTCGCTTGGCTTCAACTACTATGCTAGTTTAATGATCACTATGATGATTGCCGGAGTGCTTGGTTTGCTAACAAATCAACTCATCTTCATTCCGATCCAAAACCGGGGCGGCCATGACCTGCATATTTTGATCGCCAGCATTGGCCTGTTGATCATGCTCCCCCAGGTTGCCGGCTTGATTTGGGGAACAAAGACATTGAGTTACCCAAACAACATTTCTCAGAATCAGCTGGCATTAGGTGACATTCAAATTTCCGGATTAAATTTTTTGATTATTGTAATCGCCTTCATCATCATGATCGCATTACAATGCTTCTTCCGGTTTACCCGTGTCGGTCAGGCAATGCGGGCGATTGCGGATGACAAGGTGATGTCGCAGCTTGTGGGGGTGAACATCAAAAAATACATCACGTTGATCTTCATGGTGGCGGGCGGACTGGCGGGTGCTGCCGGCGCATTGTTCGGACCGGTCTACTTCGCTTCCTATGATATTGGCACGATAGGCATAAAAGGTTTCGCTGCAGCAGTGGTCGGCGGGTTCGGCAGCGTGTCCGGCGGCATGCTCGGCGGTATTATGATCGGTTTGATCGAAGGCTTCAGCGGCACGATGATCAGTTCGACTTACCGTGATATGATTTTGTACGGTATTTTGATACTGGTTTTGCTTATTCGACCTACGGGCATTTTTGGCATCAAGCAAAGGAGAGATGCAGCATGACAGTGGAAAGAAAAGGAAAAATCGTCATGTATGGTCTGGCCGCCGCAGCATTTCTTTCTGTCCTGCTGTTTGTGCAGTCGAATTATTGGCTATCCCTTTTTAACCAGGCGGTGATTTTCAGCATTCTGGCCCTCTCCCTGCAGTTGATATTCGGATATTCCGGGCAGATTAGTTTGGCTCATGCCGCGTTTTTTGGGATCGGAGCATATACTTCCGCAATTATGAGCATGCATACCGAGATGCCTTATCTCATTACTTTTCTCCTATCAGGTTTGACTGCAGGCATTATTTCATTGCTTTTGACACCGATGGCGAAATTGAGCGTCATTTACTTATCCATGGCGACGTTGGCGTTTAACCTGATGGTGATCATCATATTCGCCAACGGCGGCGACTTGACAGGAGGGTGGAACGGTTTAACGGCGGTGCCATGGCCGAATCTCTTTGGTTGGGTGATTGACTCTAAGAAAGAGTTTTTTATTCTCTCAAGCGCTGTTCTGCTGTTGATCTACATGTTCTTGGTGAGGCTGACCAGCGGAAAACTGGGAAGAAATTTCCGTGCCATACGGGATAACCAACTGGCCGCAGCATCGCTCGGCATCGATATCGCCAGAACCAAAACGAAAGGATTCACACTCGGGTGCTTTGGCGCGGGTTTGGCCGGTAGTCTGATCGCCCATATGAATGCGTTCGTCAGTCCGGAGCCCTTCAGCAGTACGCATTCGATTACGGTTTTTGTTATGGTGGTTGTCGGAGGACTCGGCAGTTTTCCAGGTGCACTTCTCGGTGGACTCGGGATCACATTTTTGGACGAATTTCTCAAATCGGCTCCCACAGTTCGGCCTATTCTGTACGGTCTTACGATAATACTCATCATGATTTTTTTGCCCAATGGAATCAGCAGTCTGCTGCATAAAGCTTATCAGTGGCTGATCTCCAAAAAAGGAACGAGCGCCGCTTGCGTGGAGCATGCGGAGAAGAAATCAAACGTTGTCTCCATGCTGCTAAAAGAAAAGCTGATGATCCCCAATCACACGAGTGAAGTGATATTGGAAGTGAAGAATGTGACCAAGAAGTTCGGCGGCGTCGTGGCTGTCAATGACGTCAGTCTTCAGGTCAGGCAGGGAGAAATATTTTCGTTGATCGGCCCCAACGGCGCAGGGAAAACATCATTGATAAACATTATTACCGGGTTGGAGACGCCGACCAGTGGAACGGTGCATTTTCGAGGGAAACAGATGAAGTCCGGTGTATGGAAAACGAGCGCCGAAGGCATGCTGCGGACATTTCAGACTAGTAAACTGTTTCATACCATGACCGTTATAGAGAATGTTGTTACCGGGATGGCTCTGTATCTCAAAAATGATATCAGCGCGGCCTTCTACAAAGGTGAGAGTTTTGAAAGGGAAGAGCGCGAAGCGTATCAATATGCGCTAGAACTGCTGCGGTTGGTCGGGCTCGAGCATTTGAAGGACGAGTACTGCGACCGTCTGTCATATGGGCATAGAAGAAGAGTCGAAATCGCCAGGGCCCTGGCGGCCAAACCGAAGTTTCTGCTGCTGGATGAGCCTGCGGCAGGACTCAATCTGACAGAACGCAATGAACTGAAGCATCTGATTCTTTCGTTGAGGGATCATTTCCACATCACCATTTTCATCGTAGAGCATGATTTAGAGCTGTTATCCCAAATTACAGATCATATCGCCGTGTTGAATTTCGGTAAAAAAATTGCCGACGGTACGCTGAGTCAGGTGTTGAACGCCCCTGAGGTGGTCAATGCGTATTTGGGAAAAAGGGAGAAGAAGATAAATGGTTATGCTTAACGTGAAAGATTTACGTGCCGGCTATGGTCAGGTTGAAGCGCTTCGATCGGTCGATATGGAAGTGAAAAAGGGTGAGATTGTGTGTCTGATTGGTAACAATGGAGCTGGAAAAACCACGACACTGATGTCCATCAGCGGTATTGTCAAGCAGCGAAGCGGCACGATTTTGTTTAACGGGGAAAATATTATCGGTCTTCCGCCCCACAAGATTGTGGCGAAAGGGATTTCCCAGGTGCCCGAGGGCAGGCGTATTTTTCCCACTTTGACTGTAGAAGAAAATTTGCGCACCGGCGCGTTTTTGAAACCCAAGCTGCCGAAGGAAAAGTATGAGGCTGTGTATGACTTGTTTCCCCGGTTAAAGGAGAGAAGGCGGCAGCTGGGCGGAAGCATGAGCGGTGGTGAGCAGCAGATGTTGGCCATCGGGAGAGCTATCATTAATGACCCGCTGCTGTTGATGCTCGATGAACCTTCTCTGGGATTGGCACCGCAAATTATTGATTCTATTTTTGATGCGATCGTAACTTTGCGCAACGGTGGACTGACGGTACTTCTGATTGAGCAAAACGCTAACCTGGCATTGGAAATTTCGGACCGGGCGTATGTGATGGAATTGGGCCGGGTTGCACTGTCCGGCCATAGCCAAGAGCTTACAAACAATAATAGCATCCAGGAGATTTATCTTGGACGCAAAGGTACTCCCCAGCCCGAGGACGATCGGGTAAACACTTGACACAAAGAGCCGGAAAAAACTAGAATGAAGACACGAAAAAAATAATATCCATTATTGTGAAGAAAAAAATAATATTCATTATTATCCACGCAACCTAACTCTTTGTAGAAGAAGGTGTGAATCAATGAAGATTCAGTTGTCGACTGGAATGGAAATGTTTTATGAAGAACGGGGGAACGGTGTTCCGCTCATCCTGATCCCGGGTACGGGTTGCGACCATCAAGTATGGGAACTGCAGGCCCAGGTCTGGTCAGAATATTTCCGGGTCATTGCAATCGATAACCGGGGCTCCGGACAGTCCACCATATTTGAAGATCCGAACGACTACAGTGTTGAAATCTTGGCCGACGATGTGGCTGCGCTTATCGATGCTTTGCAGCTAGGACCTTGCCACTTAAGCGGACATTCGGTAGGAGCGTCCATCGTGCAGCAGGTTGCGCTCCGTCATCCCGAGAAGGTAAAATCCCTTCAACTTCACGCGACTTGGGGTAAAACGGATGAATGGTTTAAACGGGCTTTCGTCGGGACGATGAAATACCCCACGATGCAAAAAGATCCTCATATGACATTCCGCACTAATATGATGTGGGCGGCAAGCCCCAAGTACCTGGAGACGAGAGAACCGGCAACGGCCCGCGATATGGTGACGAAATGTCTGATTAAAAATCCGCATTTGGATGCCTACCATGGACTATTAGGACATCTTGGCGCCGATGAAAAGTATGATGCGATCGATCAGTTAGCGCGAATTGAGGCTCCTACGCTCATCACTGCTGGAGAAATTGATATGTTAGTGCCGAAAAGGTACAGCGCGGAAGTACTGAAGACAATCAAAGGAGCACAGTACCATGAATTCAAAGGTGAGCACGCCAGCCACTTTGCTTTATGGGAAATGTGGGGGGAATTCACGGCCGTCGCGCTGGGATTCATGATGTTCGTGGAAACGACTACAAAAGTTAAACAAGGGGTTGAACAATAATGAAAGCATTTGAACCGATTAATCCTGAAGGTTGGTTGAGAGCGCCGGGATGGTCTCATGCTATCGCAGTGAAGACAGGCGAGGTCACTTTCGTGAAGATTGCCGGTCAAGTAGGTTGGGATATGACGACACAGCAGCTGGTCGCCGATGACTTGGCCGCACAATATGAGCAGGCCATCAAAAATATTTGCTCCATTGTAAGCGCAGCAGGCGGAGAGCCGCAGGACATTGTGGAGCTTCGAATTTATACAACGAATGTCAAAGAGTACAATGAGCGCATCAAAGAAATGGGGCAAGCTTACCAGAATCATATCGGGAAGCATTTTCCGACCATCACGCTGGTTGGAGTCACGGATCTCTTCAAGGAAGAAATAAAAGTCGAAATTGAAGCGACTGCGGTGATCTCATGACGATATTGAAGGGAGAATCTACTATGCTGGAGTCCAGATTGTATATCAGTGGCGAATGGCTTGCGACAGATGAAACAATTGATATCGTTGATCCTGCGACTCAAGATGTTGTGGCCCGAGCTTCGAAGGCAGATGCGAAGCTAGTGGCTCAAGCCGTCACGGCGGCCTACGAAGCATTGGGAGCCTGGTCGCAAACGCCGGCCAGGAAACGTGCGCAAGTGCTGAATCAAATCAACGAGCTGCTGTTGAAGAGGAAAAACGAAATCGCCGAGGTGTTGTCCAAAGAACAAGGAAAGCCTTTGGTTGAGGCGGTAGGCGAAGTGATCTATAGTGCGGATTTCTTTGCATGGTATGCCGAAGAAGGCAAAAGGATCTATGGAGAATTAATTCCCCCCTCGAGACCGGGCCATGAATTGAGAGTGGAGCATGTGCCGGTAGGTGTGGTGGCGGCGATCACGCCTTGGAATTTTCCCGCCGGGATGCTTGCGAGGAAACTCGCCCCTGCTCTGGCCGCGGGCTGCACGGTCGTCTTAAAGCCGGCGAGTCAGACGCCGCTCACAGCAATCAAATTTTTCGAAATTTTCAATGAAGCTGGACTGCCTGCGGGGGTGGCAAACCTGGTAATCGGCTCCGGTAGTGAGATCGGGGAACAGCTGTTGAAGGATAAGAGAGTGCGTAAGGTCACTTTCACCGGTTCCACGCCGGTAGGAGCCAGTATTATGCGGCAGGCAGCGGCGAAGATATCCAAAGTTTCGTTGGAACTCGGAGGTCATGCCCCGTTCATAGTTTTGGACGATGCGGACGTAGACGCCAGCATACGCAATTTATTGCTTATTAAAATGAGGAATGCCGGGCAGACCTGCATATCTCCCAATCGTATCTTCGTGCAAAGCAGTATATATGAACAGTTCCGGCAAAAGCTCGTGGAAAAGGTTGGTCAGCTAAAGCTGGGCCGCTACGATACTCAGAAGGTGAATGTCGGGCCGCTAATCGACCATAGCGCGCTTACGCACATGCAGAGCCAGGTGGATGATGCCGTAGCGAAAGGAGCGCTGCTTTTATGCGGCGGCAAAAAGTGTGACGACTCTCACTTGGTGCAGGGGAACTTTTATCTGCCAACCGTTCTGTCGGACGTGACTCCGGACATGAACATTTTCCACGAAGAGACATTCGGGCCCATCATCCCATTGATCCGTTTTGAGTCCGATAGCGAACTTATTGAACAGGCCAACGACAGCATCTATGGACTGGCGGCGTATGTATTTTCACAAAATTATAAGCGCGCGAAAGGGATTGTCGATTCTCTTGAATACGGTACGATTGCGGTCAACGATATATCAGCATCCGACATGGCGCAGGCGCCTACCGGAGGAATGAAGGAGAGCGGCATGGGCAGGGAAGGCGGACGACAGGGGCTGTATGAATTTTTGGAATGCAAATATACGCTTGTGAACTATAAGTAGGCCGTAGACGGATAAAAGAAGGAGGAGTTGGCTAATGGAATTTGGATTGTTAACCGAGGCAAATTTGCAGAGCGGAAACAAATTTCTGAGCTTTCAAGAACGTTATCAGCATGTGCTGGAAGAGGTCGTCCTGGCAGATAAAATGGGCTTTGACGTGTTTGGTTCATCGGAGCAGCATTTCTTTGCGCCGCACTGCGTGATCTCATCCTTAGAAACGGTACTGGCCGCTGCAGCCGTATTGACGAAAGACATTAAGCTGCGTTTTGCTTCTATATTACTGCCATTTCATCATCCGATCGATTCAGCGGAAAAAATCGCCTCAGTGGACGTGCTTTCGAACGGAAGGGTGGAATTCGGAACGGCAAAAGGGAATTCCTGGTATACGTTGGGCGGATATAATGTGATCCCGGCCGAGGTCGACGACAGGTTCGATGAAGCGCTTGAGATTGTCCTTAAAGCTCTTACGAACGAAACGTTCAGCCATGAGGGAAGGTTTTGGACGATACCGGAACGGTCGCTATCCCCCAAACTGGTGCAGAAGGATCATCCACCACTGTGGTATGCGGCTATCAGCCCTAAATCCCACAAGCTAGCGGGCCAAATGGGCACCGGTCTGATGACGCTCACTGTCGGCGTTGAATTGGAGCAGCTTGCAAAGCGCGTGCAGACGTACAGAGAGGGCATTCGGGAAGCCAAGCCCGTTGGCAATTACATCACCAACAAAGTATCCAGTTTCACGCAGCTGCACTGCGCTGAAACCACGCAAAGAGCAAGGGACTACTCGGAAAAGCCTTTTATGGACTATACCGAAACCGTGATAGATCTGTATGAGCAAAAGTTGAAGAAAACGGGCGTCAATATAGATTTTTCAAAAGCCCGTGACAATTTGAATTGGAAGCATCTGAATGATGCGGATCAAGTCATCGTAGGCAATCCGGACGAGATCATCGAGAAGCTGGAAAAATACGAGGCTGTCGGGGTGGACGAAGTCTTTATCCGGTCAGAAGGAATCGAGCATGCAGAGGTAATGAAATCTATCGAATTGCTGGGGAAATATGTGATCCCTCATTTCAAAGAGAAGAAAAAGAAACGGGAGAGCGCCAGTTAAATACATTTGCGGCTTTTGCACCGTGGTCATAAAGCCGAAACTAAAACCTCCGAGGGGAGCTTCGATTACTATGGAATATAAATTTATCAACTTAACAAAACAGGATAACGGCATTGTCACGATTGAGTTAAACCGTCCGGAGAAGAAAAACGCTTGGAATGAAGCGATGCGCGAAGAGATGAGGCATTCTTTTCGCTCAGTGATGTATGACGACGCCACACGGGTGATCATTGTTCGCGGAGCAGGAGATGCTTTCGCTCCGGGCGAGGACGTAGGCGAAATGATTGAGCGCCGCGATGAGCAATGGACGACGCGGGATTTCCGCCGAATGGCGATCAATATCCACAACCTGTTTGATGAGATTGAGAGCTGCGAAATTCCGGTTATCGCCGCGATCGATGGAATTTGTGTGTGCGGCGGGCTGGAATTGGCGCTATCCTGCGATATCCGGATTGCTTCGGATCGCTCGCGATTCGGCTTGATCGAAGGCAACGTAGGTTTTATTCCTGGATCGGGTGGCTGTTCACGTCTGGTGAAGGTTGCAGGGCTCGGGGTGACAAAGGATTTCATTCTGAGCGGGGACATCATCGACGCTCATGAAGCCAAACAGCGCAATATCATTAACCGTGTCGTATCGGTGGATTCGTTCGAGGAAGAGGTACAGGCGTTGGCGTTGAAGCTAGCGAAAAAGGCACCGCTGACACTGGGCATGGCAAAGCATGTAATTAATTTGTGTGCGGATTCCAACTTTAATTCCAGTCGCGAATTTGAACGGTTGGGCCAAAGCATTCTGATGATGACAGAGGATCATTACGCCGCGGCGGCGGGTTTTCTTGCCAAAAATCTCCCGCAGGTCGAGTTTAAAGGCAGATAAATATCCCGTGTGTTGAACTTCCCTTCTAACCGTCTATGTTTGGTCGGAAGGGGAACATTTTTGTCAGAGGAGTGGGTATATGAAAATCGTGGGTGTTTCAGGAACGATTGTGGGCTCTAAAACGGCGGTTTTGGTGAAAAAAGTGCTGGAGGCAATGAGCCATGCGCAGCCCGGTATCGCAATGGAATTATTGGATCTCAAACAATATGATGTTCAGTTCTGCGACGGACGTGATCCCGCATCTTATACGGATGATACGAAGAAAGTAATTGATACGATCTGCTCGGCGGACTTGTTGATTTTCGGAACGCCAGTATTTCAAGGCTCGATTACCGGGGTGACAAAGAATGTGTTTGACCTCCTGCCGGCAGATAGCTTGCGGCACAAAGTCGTTGGCTTGGTAGCTACAGGCGGCACCTACCAGCATTACCTGGTCATTGAGAACCAGCTGAGGCCCATCTTGGCGTATTTTCGTGCGTTTGTCGCTCCGGGCTATGTGTATGCACATATGGATCATTTTGATGAAAATAATGATATTGCCGATGTCGAGGTCTTACTCAGGATTCAGAATCTCGCGGCGGAAATGACGCTACTGTCGGGGCTGTGGGAAGCTAAAGCCGCACGCTTAGGGGGTTAAAACGGGTGGGAGATTTTGATTATATCGAATTGAAGAAGACAGACCGCGTCGCACATTTAATTATGAATCATCCTCCGGCAAATACGCTGAATTTGTCCGTGGAGAACGAGATGAGCAGAGCTTTGCACTTGCTTGAGGATGATGGCAACATCCAGGTTGTGGTAATAGGGAGTGCGAACTCAAAAATGTTTTCGGCAGGTGCGGATATCTCTCTCCTGAAACAGTTCAATCACGAAGAGATGGATATATTTTGCAGGAAAATGAAAAATCTGATTTTATCGTTCCGGAAAAGCAACAAAGTATTTATCGCTTCGATCGAAGGCCATTGTCTGGGCGGCGGACTGGAATTAGCTCTGGGATGCGATTTACGCGTGGCCAAAGATACCAAGTTTCAAATTGGCTTTCCGGAGGTGAATCTCGGCTTATT
Source organism: Paenibacillus xerothermodurans (assembly GCF_002220865.2). Classification (GTDB taxonomy): domain Bacteria; phylum Bacillota; class Bacilli; order Paenibacillales; family NBRC-103111; genus Paenibacillus_S; species Paenibacillus_S xerothermodurans. The sequence goes on from NZ_NHRJ02000003.1 coordinate 242,155, forward strand.
TCCCGGCGGGGGCGGAATTCCATTAGCGGGTGATTTAATAGGTATGCAGAGGACGTTTCGCATGGCTGCGCTGGGTGAGACGTTAACAGCAGCGGACGCGCTGCAATGCGGTTTAATCGATTATTTGTTCCCGCCAGAGGCCTACGCCAAGAAGCTGGATGAACTGGCATGTACAATTGCGCAGAAGCCAACGGTCGCAATCGCTAGCATCAAACGCTTGATTTATTCCACGCTTCGCATGAATATGGCAGAAGCATTCGAGTATGAATCGGACATTATGAAGCAACTGCTGGGCACAGATGATTTTAGGGAAGGCATAGCGGCATTTAAAGAAAAAAGGGCGCCTGTGTTTAGCGGTCGATGACATATTAACTGCCTATTTTTTCGTTTCATAATAATATTGGATATTATATTAGTTTTCATTATAATAAAGGGGAGTTGTGCAATGATGAACGATATCGAACAGATTTATTACAGGTCAGGTTAAAAGGAGAGACGGCGATTTTGGTTTCCAAACAAGAAGAAGTCGTGCAGCTTATTTTGGACACCTCCGCTAAGCTGTTTGAAAAGTACGGTTACAATAATGTCCGAATATCGGATATTACGAGAGACATCGGAATGACGACAGGTTTTTTCTATTATCACTTTCGCAGCAAAGAGCAGATCCTTCAAATGATATACGAAAATTATATCTCCGGAGCCGCCGATGCGGTTCGGGAGATTTACCACATTCCCAATTTAACGGCCCAGGAAAAGCTAAATCTGTTGATCAAACGGCACTGCAAGGGAATCCGGGACAACCATTCACATGTATCGGTTTTCTTCCGGGAATACCGAAACCTGTCGGAGGAGGCTATCAAGCTCATCCAGGAAAAAAACTCTGAATATTTGAAATACGTGGTGAAGATTATCGAGCAAGGCGTGGACGAAGGCTTGTTCAAAGCAGACGTGAACCCTAAGATGGTAAGTCTCGCCATTATAGGCATGTGTAATTGGATTTATCAATGGTTCAAAGACGACGGAGAAAAGAGCATTGATGAAGTTGGAGAAATTTTTTATCGGTTGGTCACGAGCGGTTTATTAAAATAACATGTGCTAGGGTGATGCTGCTTGCGCTGTGAGCATGGCTTTTATCTGATTGAGATTCCGATTCCGGTTCCCCTAAAGACGGTGAATTGTTACGTCACTAAATCCGAGCGGGGCTGGCATCTTATCGACACCGGCTTTCACACTGAGGAGGCGAAGGCGGCTTGGAGACATGCATTGGCAGAGATGCACATTTCCCCCCGAGATGTTGTGGAAATTGTAGTCACTCACTTTCATCCGGACCATATGGGGTTGGCTGGCTGGCTGCAGGAATATACAGGAGCGCCTGTCAAGATTTCAGCTGAGGGCCAAGCATTGGTTCAGCATTTATGGATCGATAAGCAGGAGGCTGAACTGTTTGGCGGTTTCGCTTACGAGCACGGAATGCAGCCGCGAGACCGCGAGACTGTTCAGGATTATTTGAACGGGTTTAGCAAGTACATTCGCCCAATTCCCGAATTTACTGTTTTTGAGGAAGGCGAGCGCTTCGTGTGGGCCAATGAGTACACAGCAATAAGCACGCCCGGGCATGCAGACGGTCATATGATCTTTCATTCGTCTCATACAGGCGTCGTGGTGGCAGGTGATCTGCTGCTGCCGAAGATAACTCCGAATGTCGGGTACTTTCCGGGATTTCAAGCGAATCCGTTAAAAGCGTTCATAAATTCTTTACGCAAAATTCAGTCCTACCGGCTGGACACGGTACTCTCGGGACACCGTTATATTTATAGCAATGGCAATCAGCGAGCGGACGAATTGATCAGACATCACGATAAGCGTCTGCTAGAAATTATTGCACTACTTGAAGCGGCAAGCACGGCGACACAAGTGAGCGAAAAGTTGTTCGCACACTTTTCGAAGGCTTTGGATCCGCTGCAATTGCTGTTTGCACTTCAGGAAACGGTGGCCCACCTGATTTATTTGAGGGATGCAGGCGTGGTGCACTGTTCAAAGAATAGCAGCGGCGTTACTATGTTTTCGTTGGAGCAAACGGTTCATTTGGACGCTGATAGTCTCTGATTGCCAGTTTATCAAAGGAGAACCCGTAATGATCTATGAAACCTCATTAGTGACCCGATTCTGTGAATCGGATGCAATGGGTCATATAAGCAACGTGAGCTATTTTATTTACTGTGAAGCGGCCAGAGTGAATTTTTTGACTGAGCTGAATATCAGTAAAGTAGACGAGACATGGGACTTTGTTGTTGCCTCGATCAAATGCGATTTTTTGAAGCAGATGTACCCCCACCAGAAAATTACCATTTTGACACAGGTGCTGAGAATCGGCAACAAAAGCATTTCTTTGCAGCATCAGCTGCAGTCTGAAGACGGCGAAATATTGGCGGTGGTACAAGAGGTGCTTGTCCGCTTCAACCGCGGCAGTCAATCAACGCAACTGTTAAATCAAAGTATGATAGACAAACTGCGTTTGTACGAGATGACACAATAAGCACCCGCGACGACCTGGGGGCTGCGACGGCTAATCCGACCACGGTTCCGGGATTAACCCAGGCCGCCATGGGGCCCGGATTGCGGAAACTGCAATATTTGTGCTTGAAAACTATAATAAGGAAGCAGTATAATCAAAAACATAATAATGATTATTATTTATGTGATGCACGTAGCGGCCGCGGTTCTCTATTTTTGATTTCGCATTACGGCTGGGGGGAATTTCATGTCAGCGCTAGCTAGAAGCAATCTCTATAACAGATTAAAAAATGCGGAATTGGTTGTCGTATATGATGATGTGCAAACCAAGGTCGGTTCCCTGGTGGGAGTTGCGGAGAGGGTCACCCCGCAAACGGTCAACCTAATGACTAAACTCGGTAAAGGATTAATTTATGTCTGCATAACTGAAGAAAAGGGGGAACAATTGAATCTGCCTCTAATGGTGCGCGGAAGCATGCATAGTTCGCAGAAACCTTTGACCGTATCAGTTGATCATAACAGTACGACCACGGGCATATCCGCTTATGAGCGTTCCGATACGATCAGGGCATTCACCCAACCGTCCGCGCGAGCGGACCATTTTCGGCGGCCGGGACATGTTTTTCCCATTCTGAGTAAAGACAAAGGCTTAATGCACCGTGTTGGCATCGCTGAAGCAGCTGTCGAATTGGCTAAGATGATCTCAGCCGAACCCGTCGCTTATGCAAGTGAAATTTTAAATCAAGCCGGTGAAATCGCCAGTGCGCAAGAAATCATACAAATAGCTGAGCTGAATGACTTATGCATCATAAATATCAGTGACATGCTCGAGTTCGCCAAGGATGAGCTTCTCAGTTCTTTTACCGGGCTTGTCGTGAGAGGCAGGGAACTAGGCAGGAAAATCGGATTTCCTACGGCAAATCTGTACATCGACGCGGCAGATCCGCTTGACCACGGAGTATATGGCGTAACGGTACGATACAACGATGTGAAATATCGCGGCATAATGAATGTAGGAGTGCGTCCAACATTCCGTAATGCGCATAACGAAGTTCACTATGAAGTTCATCTATTAAATTTCAATGGTATGATATATGGTAAAACCATCCATGTGGATGTTGATTTCTTTATCAGACATGAAATTGCTTTTCCAACTGTGGAGCATCTGATTAATCAAATAGATACAGATATCGCGTATGTTGAACACCGGTTTGGTTTAGTGAAAATCCAATAGCAGCATTGGGCGGGCAAATATGTATTTTATTTCAGATGAAGAAATTCAGATGACAGACTATGCTTTTTTTAAGCTATGCGAGGCAAGATTCGGGATAAACCGCGGCGTTTATAATACCATCGACGACATGTTCTATCAGAGAGGGATAAAACACATTCTGAGCAGGCGGAAAACGATCGTCGCCTTTTTAGTATTTGCTACTGGCACAGCCGGAGACATCGAAAATCCCCGTTATAAATTTGGCCATGGTGGTTTGTCCGCCAAGTTGAGCCAATATTGCTTGGTGAACAACCTTTGAGGCAGGGCACACAAGCAGGAGCTGCCGCCGTCTGGTTACTTGTCTATGGGTTCAAAAAAGGAGCTTACTCACAGTCGGTTTGCACGCGACTATAAGGTAAGCTCCTCTGCCGTTCTGGTACCAGCCTACGTTAACATACGCCTGGTTTGGCGTTGGCCGTGACCAGGGCAGCTGCATTCGTTTGCTCGCATGCACCGCTTATCCGCAGCGCTCTGAGGGCTGGAAAGCGGCAGTGCTACATAAACACCGACACTCGGTCCGGCTGCTCTGTTTGAGCGACCGGGCTCTGGCGTAAAATTTTTGTGTGAGGCAGCATGGGGGCGGTGCATTTCACATCGACCAGCACGGGCCTATTCATACTGAGCGCGCGCTCAAGCGCAGGCTGAAGCTCATCCGGCTTGGTCACGCTCAGCGACTCTGCGCCGCAGGCTCTGGCCAAAGGCGCATAGTCCAGGTACATCACTTCCGAGCCCAATGTTGACAAGCCCTCCGCTTGCATCCTGTTGGACTCCATCGCATATGTGCCGTTGTTGACCAATATCATGGTTAACGGCAGCCCATACCTAACCGCGGTGGCAAGCTCCAGAATTGAGTAAGAGGCACCCCCATCACCGGCGACGCATACGACCTGACGCTCCGGGCTGCTCAGCTTGGCGGCGATAGCTGCCGGCAGGCCGAAACCTAGCGTGCGCCAATTTCCGGAGATCAGCAGAGATTGCCGCTGAAACCGGAAAATGCGTCCGAGCCATACAGTGTGGTCGCCCACGTCTACGGCCAATACTGCATCAGGTGCTACACATTGGCTGAGCTCCGACATTAGCTGCGCGGGTGTGATGTGCTCCTTCGATTCGTCGATCTCTGCTTGTATCCGGGCACGCCAGTCGTCCTTTTTCCGCTGGATCTCCTGGCCGTAAGCATCGTTACGCTTCGGTTCCAGCATTTCGACGAGCAGCTGCAGCATGCCTGCCATATCGCCGATCAAGCTGCCGCGATAGGGCTGGCCCTGACCGATGTTCTCGGCGGTAGCATCCAGTTCAACGATCGGTATGGATTCCGGAACAAAGCCTTCGGGCCACCAATTGGCGCCCAGGACAATGCAGAGATCGGCTTCCGACAGCAGCACGCTGGCCGGCTCGCTTCCGGCTTGACCGAGCCCGCCAACGAACAGTGGGTGGTCGGAGGGCAGAAAGCTCTGCGCCGGCATTGTGGCTATGATCGGCGCCTGGATCTTCTCCGCCAGCGCGATGGTCTGCTGCTGCGCGTTGGCGATGCCCCGTCCGGCGAGGATCACCGGACGCTCCGCTTCATTGATGACATCTGCCATCAGTTGATATTGTTCGGGTACCGGCACCGGGAACGGTGAGGACGGGGAAGGAGGATATACTCCCCCCTTAACAGGCAACAGCCATACCTCCTTCGGCACCGACAGGTGAGCGACGCCGCCTTCGTTGATTGCGGCTTTCATCGCCAGATTCAACAGCTCAGGGAAGGACTGGCTGTCGGACACAAGCTGGGAGTACACGGCGAGCGGTTGGACCAGTACCTGTTGGTCAATGTCCTGCACGGCCCCGGTGCCAATGTGGCGACGTTCAACCTGGCCGGTGATGGCAAGGACAGGAGCTCTGTCACAGGAGGCATCCGCCAGGCCGTTAAGCATAGAGGTGATGCCTGGTCCGCTTGTGGCGATGCATACGGTGGGCCAGCCTGTTAATTTGGCTTCGGCGCTCGCCATGAGCGCGGCGTTGGTCTCGTGTTTGCATGCTATGTACCGCAGCTCCGATTGTTTGCCCAGCTCATCCAGCAAAAATAAATTCGCATCGCCGATCACGCCGTACACCCGTTTCACACCCCAGCGTGCGAGCTGATGTATAAGGTGCTGTGCGACATTAAGCGTGCCGTCCGCGTTGTGCTCTGTCATTTCCATCGATGGTTCGCCTCACTTTTTTTATGGAATACAAGTCCTTTGCCAGTCTATTTTTTGAGTAAATCATGCAAACTATACAAAAAATACCCAGGGCACAGGCACGGCGGCGCCCGGCCAGCCGGACAGTGGGACCAAAAAAATTTTACCCGCGCCCTTGTCTGCTCTGTATCCCATGTTATACTGTTATTGGTTATTTCGATTTATGACTACATACGACAAAAACTCCCACAATGAATATGCGGGGCGGAACCCGGCAGCATTGTCAGATGGGTCATACAGCGCGGAAAAGCTTTGGACCCGCCGCCTGCATGTCAGCAGATTCACAGGTGTGGATTATATCTCTTCAACCAGAAACTGCTGCTGCTGCCCACATCGTAATCCGCTAGCGTTCGTCTCCGTCCGATTCCCCATTTTTTTCGGTTCTCAGCGGCCGGGGCGCCCGCCGATCCAAGTGTTCATCCCTAATAACAGCAGTGCTGCTCCGTTGTCTGAAACTTTTGGCGCTATGCTTGCGTTTCAAACAAGGGATATGTGTGATGCTGCATCGCTCTCCATCTTTTCTACCTGCATCTCGTTCGAGGCGATGCCAGCGTAAAGCAATTTTCAGCACGGCAAGTCCACCTTTTTGAGTAGCAAGCGCAGTATTCGCTTTTGAATATATGTACGGTGGTGAAATTCATGGCTGGACGAACCATTATGGTTATCGAAGACGATGCGGCGATTCGTGAAGTGCTTCGTCTTTATTTGGAAAAGAACGGATTTTCGGTGATCATGCAGGACCGGGGAGACGAAGCGCTGTCTATCGTGCGTGCGGTGCAGCCCGCGTTGATCATACTTGATGTGGTTCTGCCGGGGCAGAACGGGTTTGAGCTCTGTAAGGAAATCCGGAAGATCACGACGGTGCCGGTGCTGTTTGTCAGCTGCAAAAACACCGAGCAGGATAAAATCACCGCCCTTGCCGTGGGAGGGGACGACTACATCACGAAGCCTTTTAGTCCCAACGAGCTGATCGCCCGTATTAATGCAAATTTGCGCCGGCCTTATTATGTAAGCGATGACAACGAGCCTACCCCCAAATTGGCGGCCGGAGCGCTGCAGGTGGACCTGTCAGGCAGAACTGTGAAGCTGAACCAGACGGAAATCGTGTTGTCTAAAAAGGAGTTCGAGCTGCTTGCGTTTCTCGCCAGCCGCCCCGGGAAGACGTTTAGCCATGAAGAACTGTTCAGGGAGATCTGGGGTCAAGAGAGCTTGAATGATACGCGCACCATTATTGTGCATGTGAGCAACCTGCGGAAGAAGATCGAACCAGATCCTGCCAATCCACAGCACATAATTAACGTGCACGGGGTCGGGTACAAATTTATAATGTGAAGCAGACTTGCGCGGGGAATCCAAGCGGGGAAAGTAAGTCGCTGAGTGAACAAAAAAAGAGGCCAGTCATGAACGCATCGGCATATACCGTGCGTGCAGGCTAGCCTCTTTCGAATCCACTTGTATCTCAATTCAACCGGCAGGAACTAGAAGCTTTTGTCCCGGGTAAATCCGATTCGGATTAGTTAGCCGGTTGAGCTGCTGCAGCTGCTGCCAAGTTGCATGGTGGCGAAGGCCAATCTTCCACAGTGAATCCCCAGGCTGAACGATATAGACTTCGCCTTGTTCCGGCTGGGGCTGAGCGGGCAGTGGTTTGGGCCCAGCCTTCGGAGCCGGAACTGGCATTGGACGCGGTGCTGGTGCAGAACCTGCCGCTGCCTTCACCGTGATACGACCCTCAATCACAGGCTGTACGCTGCCCTTCTTCTGAATGTATTTGATTAAAGCTTCTTCCAGTGAAGAAAAATCACCGGCTAGCGGATAGTCTTTGAACATCTTGTAGCCATCTCCGCCGGCTGCCATGAAGTCATTGGTTGCTAGTGTATATTCTTTGTTCAGATCCAGAGGCTCTCCTTTTACCTGCACCGAGTTCACTCTTTGGCCGGCCGGTTGATCCGGATTAATAGAGTATGTCATGCCCGCGATCTGCGGAAAACTGCCGGCCGCCTCAGGGTACGAAGAAACACCGTGTTCAAGCGCAGCTTTGATGTCCGAGCCTTTCACCTTTTTGGTTTGGATGTAATTACCGAAAGGCAGTACAGTGATCACTTGACCTTTGGTTATACTGCCGGCTGCGATCGAATCCCGGATCCCCCCGCCGTTGGTGATTGCTGCGTCAGCCCCTGTTTCATCAAGCATGGCGTCGGCGATCAGGTTCCCGAGATTCGATTCTCCTTTACGGACCACCTCGCGGTCTCCGACGAGCTTCGCCCCGCTGTTCCCAACCACTTCTGCCAGAGCGGCACTCTGTCCTTGCTTGGTGCTGTTGATCACGTCCTCCACAGCTTTATCCGCCGGGACGCTGTCAAACGCTTGCCTGTTGAGCAAGCTGGCGGCCTTGCCAACTAATTCCGGACCTTCGAAGGTCAACTCGATTTTGCCGAGATTTTTACCATACTCTCCGGTTTGGGCGATAAGCACATCCCCGACACGCATGCCTGTCGGCAGCTCGGAATGACTGTGTCCGTCGATGATAAGATCGATTTCCGGCACTTGCTCCGCGATTTTGACGCTGGTGTCCGCACTGGATTGATCGATCCCAAGATGCAGGCTCGCCGCAATGACATCAACTTTGTCTTTCAATTCACTGACGATCGCCTTGGCTTCAGCAGCAGGATCTGTGAAGGTGATGCCTTTAACGTTGTTCGGGTGTGTTTTGTAAGCAGTTTCGGGTGTCGTCAGACCAAATATGCCAATGCGTATGCCGCCGACTTCTTTAATCACATACGGGGCAAGGAGCCGGCTGCCATCGGCTTTTTTCACATTGGCACTGATGACCGGAAACTGTGCTGTTTTACTGAGTTCGACAAGGCGTTCGTAGCCATAGTTGAAATCATGATTGCCTGGGGTCATGGCATCATATCCTACCGCATTCATGGTGCGCACGATGCTTTCCCCGCGTGCTAGGTTGGCGAAGATTTGCCCATGCAGCGCGTCCCCCGTGTCAACCAGCAGCGTGTTCGGATTTGCGGCTTCGTGCTGTTTGACCACCGCAGCCAGCTTGGCGTAGCCTATGTTGTCCTTGGTTTCTTCCGCGCGGCTGTGCACATCATTGGTGTGGAAAATCGTGACGGTCGTGTTGGTCCCCTTCGCCGGAGTGGTGTTACCCGACAGGTTCGCGCCGTCGGCCGCGCCGACAGAAGCAGCGCTGGCAAAAAGTAAGCTCACGGACAACAGCAATGTCCGCACCGTGTTTCGTTTCATTCGAACTCCCCCCGATTAATAGATGAAAATACTTACAACAATTCCAAATGTAGCACACGATTATTAACCCACAATCCATCCTATGTTAAATGTTTCTTAAGATACCAAACAGCCGGGCTGTTGTTCGTGCACTCACAATGATGGTAAAATGTCGAATATATCACGGTGGGAGGGATCGGTATGTCATGTGCATTAAGCCAAGGCTTTAGGCGAGATGTTGATGGACCGATTTTAGGACACTGCTTGTCTTGGCCTCCGCCGTAATTTTGTTGGTCGCCAGCGGCAGCTTGCCTTTGCAGCTGTCATTAGGCTATATTATCAAGATGGCCCACATGCCATTAATCTGTTGGGTGTTTGGCACCATCGCCAGCAAATATTGCCCACATGTATTGGGCGGGAAATGAACTGTAAAAACTGCTTGATTCATTTCCATGCTGGAGGGCACATACGGAATCGAAGATATCGGTAGGGATGGCTATTACGGAACGAATAAAGGGTTAACATGAATCGGTTCCGGCCCGCAGACAAACTTCTGGGAGGCGGAAAATGAGTTTAAAAAAAAGAATGGCTGTAGTGTTGCTATTATTGCTTGTACCGGTGTTACTGTACTATCTGAATGTCGCCCACACCAACGTAAAAGCAACCTGGGTGTGGGACTCCACTGAGATCGCACAGGATAGTGATGAGATCGTATCGTTCGCCGACCAAAACGGGGTGAATCTGATCTATCTGTACATCAATCCGAAGCAGGATTATAACGACTATCGTACGTTTGTTAAGAAAGCCCGGGAGTCGGGCATCGCCGTGCACGCTCTTGGCGGAGACCCATCGTGGTCTACCGACGAGGAGAGACACCGGATTACCGAGTTCGTCACTTGGGTCAGCAATTATAACGAGATGGCGTCGAAGCGGGAACAAATCACGGGCATTCACCTGGATGTTGAACCCTATAATCAACAGGCTTGGAACACGGATCAAAGACAAGCCATCATAGATGGCTGGTTAGAGAGCATGGAGCACTTCGTTACGCTGACCGGCGAGATGACATCGCTCGACACCGGGGCGGACTTGCCCTTCTGGCTCGATGAAATTCCCGTGTCACAGCAGCCGAATGCCCAGTCGATGAGCGAATGGTTCATGGAAAGATTAGATCATGTCACGCTGATGGCTTATCGTAATACCGCTGACAGTGACGGCGGCATTCTGGACGTGATAGAGGAAGAGGTCCAAACTGCCAATGAATTGGGAAAAAAGGTGGTGGTCGGCATAGAAACTAACGAAATGCCGGACAAGTACACCACTTTTCACGACACAGACACGTATTACAAGAAGGAACAACTGGCGTTGGTGGAAAATAACTTAGGCGGGCACCCGTCGTATTACGGCGTAGCCATACACGACTATGCAGCTTGGAGCCGGTCTATCGACAGCTGATAGCGCCGGCCTGAGGGGGAGACCCGGCCTGCGAAAATTTCCGATATGATATTACGCAGTTGGTCGAAAAACTAAATCCAGCTATAACAGCTTGCGCTGTGGTAGCTGGATTTTTTCGTTCGGTGGGATTACAGAAACTTACGATTGTGTTTTTTGCCGTCATAGGTGAACAGTACCGGCTTCTCCTCGATCATGGTTTCCAGATGTACGGTTTTGCCCCACAGCTGATGGATGTATGGTATGGTGCGCTCGACATACTTCAAATCCAACTCCACACCCTCATAGCCGTGTTTTAAGTACAGTTCGCCGTTTTTGTCATAATCGCCGTTTTCCACAGCAATGTAGGGAAAGCCGCCGTTCACCCGGGCGTAGACCAGCTGGTCACGTATTTTTTCCCAGGATTTGTCGGTGATTTTCCACTCGGCCCCTTTTTTTTCAAAAATGTATAGGTCCATCTCGTCGACCAGCTTCTTGGTCATATAATTGCGGATGAACGAGATATCTGAATCGTACTCACGTACGTCAAAAATCTTCTGCCGCCCTTCGCCGCCTTTTCGGCCAAAACGCTCCCGCTCTTCCTCGGTTGGGTTATCCCATCGTTTCTCGATATCCTCAAAGATTTTCAGCCCCAAATAGTACGGATTCAGACTGTGGCGTGAGGGCACCACAACAGACGAGTTCAGCTTCGCGTATTCGATCGTTTCCTCCGAGGTCAGGTCCAGCTCGCGAAGAATGCGCTGATGCCAATACGAAGCCCAGCCTTCGTATCGCTAAGATGCTTCGCCGGCAGTAGCAGTCAAATTCCGTCGGATGTAAACCATATGGCGAGTTCCCCTATACCGAGTACCGTGACCCGATCGACCAGCGTTCGAATCAGTGCCTTAGCTTCAACTACGGGCAATGCGTTTAATGCCTCCACAATAGTGGTAAGCTCACTCTTGCATGCGGATTCCAGCTGCTGCAGGTGGGCTGAGTCGGGCTGCTGCGGATCGCCCAGCTGTTCGCTCGATAGTGAGGCCATTTCTTTGTCGAGCTTTTCCTTAGCTTCTGTGAGCTCAGACAGCTCAATCAGTCCGGCGGCGTAAGCTTCGACTTTTCTTTTGTATTTCTGCTGTACCTGCTGACTCTGACGCCTGACATTAGATTGCTTCACTGCCCCGTCTGCCGGAACGATGGCGGCGGAATAGCCGGAGATCAGCGTATGTGAAATCTGCGATAACCCGTGCATAAACCACCGCTCGATATCCTCCGCGCGATACGACTTGCCGGTGCAAGTTCCTTTGTTCTTATTGGCCGCGCAGCGGTATACCCGCTTTCTTTTCGGCCAGCCGGACCATCCGACACTCATGGCGCCGCCGCACTCACCACATTTGAGAATACCTCCGAGCAGATGAGGACTCGTCTGTGCGCGTGGCGCAGGTTTGGCTCGCTGCATTTTGCGCTGCACATGTTCCCACACCGAAGGCTCCACAATGGACGGCAGACAATCCGGAATGATCACCCAATCATCCATATTCCTTTCCTGCCGGCGGCCTTTGCTGGAATCCAGCCTGTTCCACACTAAGGTCCCTTTGTACACCGGGTTGGAAAGCAGCAGCTTAACGCTGCGAATTGACCATTCCTTATTGTGCCGCGACGGAATTGCCTGTTCATTTAAGCGTTTTGCTATAGTGTGGTATCCGAGTCCCTGCTCCAGAAACAGCTGGAAAACGGAGCGGACGACATGAGCTTCCGGCTCAAAAATCACCAGGTTTTTGTTGTCCAGCCTGTAGCCGTAAGGGGCCTGCGTGAGCCATTTGCCGTTTTTCGCAGCGTGAAACATATTGTCCAGGACGCGCTCCCGGATTCTCTCGCGCTCGAACTCCGCTACAGCGCCAAGCACCTGCAGCGTGAGCCGGCCGGACGGGGTTTCGGTGTCAAATGCCTCGCTGGTGGAGATGAAGCTCACATGGTGGGTTTGAAACAGGTCGATCAACGTAAGCAGGTCGAGCAGTGTCCGACTCAATCGGTCAAGCTTGGTGACCATGATCTTCGACACAAGCCCTTCGCGCACAGCACCGAGCAGCCGCCGTAAGGCCGGCCGGTCCGTATTCTTCGCGGAATAGCCGTCGTCGACGTAGACGATGGGCTGTGCTTCCCAGCCCATTGCGCGGCAGTAGGCCAACAGCCGTGCCTGCTGCTCGTCTAATGAAATGCCTTCCCGGGCTTGCTCATCGGTGCTGACCCGGCAGTAAATGGCAACGGTTCGCGGATGAACTCTGACAGCGCTCTCTTTGGATTGGGTACGCACCGGCACCACCTCCTGTGCCATATATATGAGTGCGCCCACGCGGAAAGAAGATACGCGCGCACTGTTCTCCTTACCGATCACCGTTAATACATATAAAAAAGAAAGGCGGTGGGATTCATAGCTGAGCCCAATATTTCTTTTAGATTTCATACAGACTCGGCCGACGATGAAGATGTCAGACCGGACGCTGCCGGGATTTGCTCGCACGCTGCATTTGCCGCCCGATATGTTCTGTGGGAGCAGCGGGTGCTCAGCCAGGCGTGGAAGGCAATGCTGCTGCGTGAGTTAGGAGAGGCAGGTGCGGCCCGCTGCAACGTGGATGTGACGGTAGAGCGGAGGGCGGGTCACCCTGGACGCCGATCTTGACAGTGCTTCCGCCAGGCGCATCGGCGTGGACGGTTGTCTTTCAGGGGGACACCTCCGCTGGTGAGCCTGGCGGAACAGGCGGACAGGAGCCTGGCGTCGCTACATCGACCGCGGCCAGATAGGAAGCGCTGCCATTTTGTCCGCACGAAATAACATTTAGTCACACAATCCGCACAGTTCGTCGTGAAAATAAGTTGTTACCGCTTTCATAAGATATGATATGATAATACAGGATAAGCCAGAAGCTTCTCGGGACTACATAACAACAGCGTGCACACCAGATGACCACAATCAAAGGAGGAAATTACTTTATGCAAAATGCGGTGAAGCAGAAGTTGAAGAACGGTGAATACGCTACAGGTGCTTTTATCGGATTTCATTCTCCATCCTTGGCGGAAATGCTTGGCCATTCCGGATTCGACTTTGTGGTTATCGACAACGAGCACGGCCCCTTGAGCTGGGGGGAAGTCGAGGAGATGATTCGTGCAGTCGAGCTGACTGGAGCGGTGCCTATCGTGCGCGTCGCGTATGACCAGTCCGATATTCAAAAGGCGCTGGACCGTGGTGCCATGGGTCTGCATGTGCCAATGGTCAATACCAAGGAGGACGCCGAAGCCGTAGTTCAGAAAGCGAAATTCCCTCCGGTCGGCAAAAGGGGCACAGCCTACTCGGTGCGCTCATCGAAGTATGGCAAAGGAGGGGGAAATGCTTATTTACAGCAGTCCAATGACGCCATCCTTATCGCCGTGCACATTGAGACACCGGAAGCGGTGGACAATATCGACGAAATTATGAGTGTCGCAGGCATCGATATTTGCTACATCGGCCCTACGGATTTGTCGGTTACGATGGGCTACAGCGTGGAAGGTCCGGACCACCCGGAAGTTCAGGCGGCGATGAACCGCGTAATGGCGGCTGGCCAGAAGCATGGCGTGGCAGTCGGGATTCAAGTCGGCGGCGCTTCCGCCATACCGCAGAAGCAGCAGTGGGGCGCGCCTTATATCGGCGTAGCGGTCACGCCTGTACTGTATGCGGCTTTAGACGAAGTGGTAAAGGCGGGCAAGCAGCTGAATCAAGTGAAATGACGCAGAAGGAGCTGGAGCAGCGAAAATGAAATATTTTGCCGTATTTTTACCGATGTTGAGTCCTGACAAGAGCCAGGAATTCCGTGCGCAGCACCTTGAGTTTCTTGCCGAGAAGCGCAAGGAAGGCAAAATATTTGCCAACGGCAGGTTTGTTGACGGAGCGGGAGGGCTGGTCATTTACATGGCTGAGACGGAAGAGGAAGTCCAGCAAATGGTGCAGCAGGACCCGTATGTGATTCAGAAGGCAAGAAGCTTCGAGATCCATGAGTGGGAGATCGTAACAGAGGCGGTTTTGCCCCAATAGCTGGCGAATAGCGAGGTCCTATGAAGCAACAGTTCATAGGACGTCTTTGCATCAGCAGGCGGATATTCGTATCGCTCAAACATAGACGGAGGATGAATTGCATGAAAATCGCTTTTATCGGACTGGGTAATATGGGACTGCCAAAGGCGAGTTTCGCACAAAGCCGCATTCTGGAACGGCATTACAGCCGGAAACGGAATCGGGGGCTCAGGAGAGGAGGATCTGCCGATGGAACAGCGGCACGTAGAAGAAATCCGTACTATGATCAGCAGGGGCAGAATATTAACAGATGAAAGCGACCGTTACAGCTATTCGTTTGACGGGTCGTTCGGCACCTACCTGCCTGATGTCGTCGTTCAGACGAAAGATGTGCAGGAACTGGCCGCTCTAGTGAAATACGCCAACCGGGAGCTGATTCCGATTTGCCCGCGCGGGCAATCGACTTCGTTGAGCGGAGGTCCCTTGCCGGTAAAAGGCGGGATCGTGATCGATCTGTCAGTAATGAACGATGTCTTGGAAATCGACGAGGAAGATCTGGTGGCCGTCGTCTCGCCAGGCGTATTGACGGCAGACATTCACAAGGCGGCTGACCGAAAGGGTTTTCTGTACCCTCCCGATCCGAGCAGCTCGCATGTGTCCACCATCGGGGGCAACTTGGCGGAAAATTCCGGCGGTCCCCGCGGTTTGAAGTATGGGGTCACCAAGGATTACGTCATCGGACTGGAGTTGATCACACCGCAGGGCGAGATCATCCGGACGGGCGGCCGCACGGTGAAGAATGTAACCGGATACGACCTGACCAAGCTCATCGTTGGCTCGGAAGGTACGCTGGGCATCATTACGAAGGCGGTGCTGCGCCTGATTCCGAAGCCGCCGGCAGCGAAGACCGTCATGGCGATATTCGATAGCTTGGTGGATGCGGGAAGAGCGATATCCAAGGTGCTTTCGTCCGGCATTTTGCCTTCCAAAATGGAGCTGATGGACCAGGCGTCCATGCTTGCGGTCGAGAATTACGAGCCGTCAGGCCTGCCTATAGATGCCGAGGCGATGATTCTCATCGAGCTGGACGGGCATCCTGCAGCGGTCAGCGATGAAGCGGAACAAGTGTCCAAGGTGTGCAGCGAGGTTGGCGCACGTGAAGTGCGGGTACCTGAGACAAAGGCGGAGATGGAAGAGGTATGGCAGGCGAGAAAGCTTGTGTCACCGGCGATTGCGCGTATCAAACCGACGAAAATTTCAGAAGACGCAACAGTACCCCGCAGCCAGATACCCGAGATGTGCAGACGGCTGCAGGAGATTAAAAAGAAGTACAACGTGCACCTCGTGGTGTTCGGCCACGCCGGAGATGGCAATCTACATCCGAACATCGTTGCTGACAAGTCGGACAAAGAGGAGATGGGGCGGGTGGAGCAGGCGGTGGCGGAAATTTTTAAAGCCGCTGTCGAGCTGGGCGGCACCTTATCCGGCGAACACGGCATTGGGACGATGAAAGCACCTTTTATGGAGATGGAGCTCGGTGCGGCGGGCTTGGAGATGATGAAGCGGATCAAGCAAGCTTGGGACCCCAACAACATTATGAATCCCGGCAAAATTTTTCCCGAGCCCGGACAAAAGCTGGTGTTGACCGAATGAACGATCTGACGGCTTTGCGCCAAGAATTGAAGTACCACAAAACGAACGCATGCGTGCAGTGCGGTTACTGTCTTCCAGCATGTCCGACGTACGCCACCATGGGCAAAGAGACCCACTCTCCGCGAGGCCGGATCAATCTCGTCAAAATGGCCGGCGAAGGCCGGATAAAGGATTTGTCCATACTGGAGGAGCCCATGGATCTGTGTCTGGGCTGCCGTGCGTGTGAAACGGTGTGTCCCACAGGAGTGGAATACGGCACAATACTGGAGGCGGCCAGGGCCGCTATCACTCGCCGTAAAAAGTTCTCACTGCCTGCCCGGGTGGCACGCAAGCTCGTGTTCACCAAGGTAATCCCGAGCCGTAAAGCGATGAATTTTATCGGAAATTCCATGTGGCTGTATGAGAAGAGCGGTATGCAGAAGATCGCGAGAAAAACCGGGCTGACCAATCTGCTGCCTGGCAAGCTGGGCGAATTTGAAGCCATCGTCCCGTCCCCGGTTTCGCCAAAGCGCCGCTCGACACTTCCGAGATTCACTCCGGCTAAAGGCGCCAAGAAGTACACTGTCGCTTTTTTTGCAGGCTGCGTCATGGACGGAATGTTTCGGCGCATCAACGAGCTGTCGGTGAAGCTGCTCGCTGAGGCAGGCTGCGACGTGCTGGTGATTGATAATCAAACCTGCTGCGGGGCGCTGCACGCGCATTCCGGAGAATTGGATCATGCGAGAATGCTGGCTAAAAACAACATTACCGTGTTTGAGCCGCTGCAGGTCGATTTTATCGTCAACAACGCTGGAGGCTGCGGGGCCATCCTGGTGGAATATGACCATCTGTTGGCGGATGAACCCGAGTGGTCGGAACAGGCCAAACAATTCGCGGCAAAGTCAAAGGATATCTCGCAAATCCTGGCGCTGTGCGGCGGCATCGCCGGGACCACACGTCAGCCTGAACGCGTGACTTACCAAAGATCATGCCATATGACGAACGTGCAAAAAGTGACCAAGGAGCCTCAGCAGCTGATCCAGTCCCTCGTCGGCGTCGAGCTGGTAGAGATGAAGGATGCGAACATGTGCTGCGGGTCCGCGGGAATATACAACATTGTCAACTATGATGCTTCGATGGACATTTTGGACCTGAAGATGGAGCATGTGGCAGCCAGTCACGCGACAACAATTATCACCACCAATCCCGGCTGCCTGCTGCAGATGAAACTTGGCATCGAACGTGAAAAGCTGCAAGGAAAGGTGCGCGCCGTTCACTTAGTCGAGTACCTGGCGGAGGCTGCTGGAATCCACTGACTCCACCCTGGACGGCCTTCGGCCCATTTCTTCTACGCCAGGGCAGGCAGGCGAATTTTGTGCAGATGCACGCAAAATGAAACGGACACACGCCGCGTGCATCATGAAGAGGTTGGCGAATTCATTTTTATCTGGGGGGAATTTATATGTTGTATATCAACGGGGAATGGCGCGAGTCGCTGTCAGGCAAAACATTGGACGTGACCAATCCGGCCACGAACCAAACGATCAAGTCGGTGCCATCGGCAGGAGTCGAGGAAACGAAGCAGGCGATTGATGCGGCTAAGCAAGCTTTCGCCGGTTGGAAGAGGCTGACGGGTAAGGAGCGGAGCCAGTATTTGCGCAAAGTGGCCGATCATCTCAGGGACAACCAGGATGCTCTGGCCGGAGTGGTGACAACAGAAATGGGCAAGCCGCTAAAAGAGGCGAAGGGTGAGCTGGCTCTCTCTATAGATTACTTCGAATGGTACGCGGAGGAAGCCAAGCGCATTTACGGCGAAACGATTCCTTCCTTCCATCCGGATAAAAGACTGATGCTCATTCAGCAGCCGGTCGGTGTTGTCGCAGCGGTGACGCCATGGAACTTTCCCGTAGCTATGTTCGCGCGCAAAATCGCGCCGGCACTCGCAGCAGGATGCACCATTGTGCTGAAGCCGGCCTCCGCCACGCCGTTGTCTGCAATTAAGGTGTTCGAATCTTTTGAGGCGGCGGGCATACCCAAGGGTGTGGTTAATCTCGTGATCGGCTCGGCTTCCGAAATTGTCGGCGAGATGACAAGAAACCCCGACGTGAAGAAAATCACGTTTACCGGTTCGACTGAAGTCGGCAAAAAACTAATCCGCGATTCCGCGGACACCGTGAAACGGGTTTCGATGGAGCTGGGCGGGCATGCGCCGTTCGTCGTGTTTGACGATGCGGATATCGACGCTGCCGTGGAAGGCGCCATTGCAAGCAAATTCCGCAACGCGGGCCAGACTTGCGTCTGCTTGAACCGGCTTTACGTGTCCGAGACGGTTGCCGAAGAGTTTGGCCGGAAATTTGCGGATAAGGTGTCCCAGCTGAAGCTCGGTAGCGGATTGGACGCCGGTGTGGATATCGGGCCGCTCATTGATGAAGCGGCGGTGCAAAAGGTGGAGGAGCATGTCCAGGACGCCCTCGACAATCGAGGACAGATCCTGTGCGGTGGTAAACGACCGGACATCTCTCTGCAGGGCAACTTCTACGAGCCTACTGTAATAAACTATGCCAGCGATAACATGAAAATCGCCACGGAAGAAACGTTCGGCCCTCTCGCGCCTATCTTCACCTTCAAGACGGATGAAGAAGTCATAGAGAAAGCGAACCATCCGCAATATGGCTTGGCGGCTTACTTTTATACCAGAGATCTGGGACGCGCGTTCCGTGTGATGGAAGCCGTGGAATTTGGCATTGTCGGCATTAACGACCCGCTCCCAACGGTCGCGCAAGCACCATTCGGCGGGGTAAAAGAAAGCGGAATGGGCAAAGAAGGCGGAAAGTATGGTTTGAGGGATTACATGGTGGAGAAGTATGTCTCGATAAATTTGGGCTGATGGAGGATACGATAGCAGTCCACGCTGCATGGGCTGATGGGAGATACGATAGCACATGGGCTTGAGCTGCTGGGCAACCTGCAGCAGTTAAGAGTTGGCATGACTGGGTGCGCGCGAGTGTGTTAGCGTCCGTTATTCCATGTGGTAATTGCTCGTCACATCGGCAGCCTGCGCATAGCAGGCTGTTTGTTTTTGATGATTGACAGTACGCTGCAACAGATTTATGATGAAAGCGTTATAATTACCGTTGTGGTGATAGACGTGCTTAGGCGAAGCGGTTCGGATACCGCTGCAGTCTATGCCCACACGACCAACGCCAGCTGCTCAGGTGCGAAGATGCCCTTGTGCCCAAGTGACATATCGTAAGTATCCACTGCGGGCGTTCGCTTATCGGATGTTTGTAAGCGCTTCATAAGGTACTTTTTTTCGAGTCTCACGTGTTCGCTCCTTCATTGGTTTCGCTGAAGGGGCCGCTTCCATTTGATCAACACACGCCGACCGAGGAGGAGATGTACCTTGTGGGAATTGTTACGTCAGCTCGCGGAGAATATGGGGATGATCGTAACCATCGCCTTTCTGCTAACCCGGATCAAATCCTTTCATCTTATCTTCCGAAAAGGATTGAACCGGCAAAGCAAAGTGATTATTTTGATCACCTTTGCCATCTTCGGCATTGTGAGCCATTACATCGGCATTAACATTATGACGGATCATCTTGCCTTGACCGCCTGGAACTGGGGGGTGAGCAACGGTCACTCATCCATCGCCAACACAAGTCCCGTTGCAATGGTCATGGGCGGCCTTCTGGGAGGCCCGTTGATCGGTATGGGCATTGCCCTTGTGATCGGCGGATACCGTTTTCTGTATGGCGGCATTGCTGATTGGGCCACACTGGGCTCGTTCCTTGTGCTTGGGCTGCTCGCCGGCTGGGCAGGAGTATACTTGAGAAAACGCGCTAAGGTTGGTCCATTGTCCGCACTCGTTGTGGCCTTTATGCTGGAGTTTGTACATATGGCCATCTTGCTCTTCCTCCCGCAGCCGAACGTGCTGGCGTTGCAATTGGTCAGCCTGATCGCGGTGCCGATGATAACCATTAACTCGCTGGGCGTCTGGATTTTTGCGTTAATTATTGAAAATGTGCTGCGGGAAGAGGCCAAAGCGCGCGCTGTGGAGACACACAAAACACTGCTTATCGCCGATAAGACGCTCCCTTATTTCCGGCAAGGCCTTCATTCAGCTGCCAGCGGCGAGGCGGCGAGCATCATTCACCAGCACAGCGGTGCCGATGCCATAGGTATCACTAACCGTTTGGACATTATAGCTTTCGCCGGCGGCACTCAGGATGACCACGGAGCATGTGAGCAGCTGCTGCAGCCGTTTATTCGCAGGGCGTTGGACACTGGAGACCGGGCCGTATTCAAAGAGCAGGACCAGGCAGCTGAGGAGCAGGATAAGACCCCTTATGCGATGGTGATCATTCTCCCTCTCGTCGTCGCAGGTGAGCCGGTCGGCGCCCTGTTAATGTACTACAGGAAGTCGCAGCCGATAAGTGAAGCTGAAGAGGAATTAGCGGAGGGCCTAAGCAAACTATTTTCTACCCAACTGGAATTAGGCGAAGTGGAACGGCAGAAGAAGCTTCTCATGGATGCCGAGATCAAAGCGCTGCAGGCACAAGTTAATCCGCATTTTTTGTTTAATTCCATCAACACGCTGGTCGCGGTCTGCCGAAGTGACCCGATGCTGGCACGAAAATTGCTGCTGGATCTGGGCACCTATTTTCGCAGCAACCTGCAGGGCGCGACGCAGCTGCTCATTCCACTGCATAAAGAGCTGGAGCACGTGCACGCATACCTGGCGCTAGAACAGGCACGGTTTCCGGGCTCTTATTGTCTCAACGTGCACGTCGAGCCGGGTCTTGAAGAGACACTTATTCCCCCCTTCACGCTGCAGCCGCTGGTGGAGAACTCTATTCGCCATGGTTTCGCCGGCAGGCGTCGTGGTGGCATGGTCGCGATAAATATTCATCTTGATCAGGGAAATGTCGTGGTGCGTGTGAGCGACAACGGCAGAGGGATTGATGAGGACAGGCTTCGGCAGCTTGGCCATAGCGTGGTCGAGTCACAAAAAGGGACCGGCACCGCACTGCACAATATAAAAGAACGGCTGCAGGGATTGTATGGCAGCGAAGCACCGATGAAAATCGTAAGTCAGCCGGATGCCGGAACCCAAGTCGAGCTACGGTTTCCAAGAACAGACGGAGGGGAGAATGGACATGCTGACGGTTTTCTTGGTGGAGGACGAATTGTTTGCTAGGGATGAACTGAAATATCTGCTTTCGAGAATCAGGGAAGTCAAGGTCATTGGAGAAGCCGAGACGATGGATGAAGCGGTAGCTGGTGTGGAGAAACTTGGGCCGGACGTGATCTTTTTGGATATCAGCCTGGCGGACGGCAGCGGACTGGACGCAGCCAGACAGATCAATAAGTTAAAAAAACCGCCGCTCGTCGTATTTGCCACAGCCTTTCATCAGCATGCGCTGGAGGCCTTTGAGCTAAATGCCATTGACTATGTGACGAAGCCTTTTATGGAGCAGCGTATTGCTCAGACCATTGATAAAATCAAGCGGCTGACCGAACAGCAAAAGGAGGCGGCAACCGCCGCTGAAGCGAAGCCGCAGAAGCGCAAAAGCAAGCTGGCCGTATCGCAGGGGGAGCGAATCATCATGGTGGACATGGACAAAATCGTATACATCGGAACGGAAGATAGGCAGGTCGTGCTCAAAACCGTAGATGCGCGCTTTAAGATCGACACGCCGCTGTACGAGATGACTTACAAATTGAAGAGCGCTCCCTTTTTAAGAGTGCACAGAGGTTACATCGTCAATGCGGATTATGTGGAGGAAATAGAGCCTTGGTTTAACGGCACTTACAACCTTTTATTGCGGGACGGTTCCAAAGTTCCTGTCAGCCGTTCGTACATCAAGGAAATCCGTGATTATCTGGACTTTTAAGCCGCGGTCGCCGTTCTGAACGGTTGTAGGTGCTTATACCAGCGGGGGAGGCACGTCAAATGAAGATCATTGGCAAACGATATGTTGTCGCCGTGTTCACCGTCATACTGGCCTTAGGCACGTTGGGCTGTTCTGCGGACAAATGGGTGGCCCGGAGTGAATACCAAGCCGGTGCCGAGCGGGGCGAGTCCGATTATCCCAATAAGGACGTGGAACTCGTCGTCGGGTACACAGCGGGCGGAGGCACGGATGTTGTTGCGCGTATTGTCGTGGAGGCAGCGAATAAATACATGCCGCGCGGCAAACGGATTGTGGTCACCACTAAGCCGGGCAGCAGCGGCACGATTGCCCTCGCCGATGTCATGCAGGCCCAGCCTGATGGGTACAAGCTGGGCTCCGTTACCACAGGCAACCTCGCCATCCAGCCAAATTACGGTCAGACGCCCTTCCAATCAAACAGCTTCATTCCGCTCGCGCAATTCAACTCCGCGCAAAACCTGCTCGCCGTGAGGGCTGATGCACCTTGGCAGACGTACGACGAATGGCTGGCATGGGTGAAGAAGCACCCGGGACATTTTACTTACGGCTCCAGCGGCGCCGGCAATTCACAGCACTTGGCCATGGAGGCCGTCAACATATTGGAAGGGATACAGACCAAGCATGTCCCTTTTGACGGTGCCGCCCTTTCCATTACCGCACTGCTCGGCGGGCACGTAGACGGGATCGTGCTTTTATCGCAAGAAGCCAAAAATTACGTAGACAGCGGTCGGATACGCGTGCTGGCGAACGCAGGGACAAGCGAAATCCCCGCATTCCAACACGCTGTTTTTTTACGCGATAAAGGCTTTATCGGCTTGGACACATGGTCTGGTGTAGTGGCGCCGAAGGACACGCCGCCGGATATTGTGAATACGCTGCGTGACGTATTCCGGCAGGCCCTGCTGGATCCGGCTACCACGGCCGCATTTAGCGAAATCGGGATCGAGCCCGCCTACCAAGATAGCGAACGCTTTGCCAAAACTATTGCGCAAACCAACCATTTGACCAGGGACGTCGCTAAAGTCATCGGTCTAGTGAAATAGCCCCCGGTAGGCCCTCATGGCATTGCTTTGTCCGGAGAAGCCACCGGAGCGAGCCACGATCACAAGTGCCGGTCAGCGAGCACGTCCACGAACGCGATCGCGATTAAGCAATGTGATTAAGATCCCACCTTTTCCCCGCGCAGTACGGGCATGTCCTCACGCGCTTCCAATTTGAAGTACACCCATGCCATGTTAATCAACAGCAGAAAGGCCAGGATAAGATAAACGGTCCCGAACGTAGTACGCGCGCCGGCGGCGGTAACGTTCAGCGAGCTCCAATCGAATTCGATCGCTTTGCTTAATACGGATCCGCTCATGGCACCCGCCAGAAAGTTGATCAGATTGTACACCCCAAGGCCGATACCGGTTTGTTCGCGCGGCAGCGTGGAGGAAACAACCTTAGCCATAGCCGTTTGCACGAAGGTAAACGCGATATTGAGCAAAGGCAGCGTGACCGCGATTGTCCAAGCTGCGAGACCTGACACCGACGAAAGACAGAGATAACCGAACGCCAAAGCTGCAAAAGCTACATATAAAGTGAACCGGCTGCCTCGGGCGTCTACCAGGCGTCCGCCGTAGCGGCCTATTACCGCTGCCAGCATTGCCGCCGGAAACAATACATATCCGATCGTCTGCGGATTCAAGCTATGGATGTCTTTGAGCATCATGGGCACTAACAGAAACAAGCCGAACACCGAGAAAAAAGCGATAAAGCTGATTAGCAAGCCGTTACGGTATCCCGCAATGCTAAACAAAGACAGCCGAATAAACGGATTCGGAACAGCGCGTACACGCCACACGAACAGGGCGAACATTACAGCGCCGACCACCAGCCACCATATATTGAACTGCGTGACGGACAGCATTAACGCCGCGACCGCTGAGCCAAGCAGTCCCGCACCTGCAAGATCCACTTTCTCCCCGCTCACGATCTGCTCGTCAGGCAGCGCCCGCCGGATCAGAGGCAGCGCCACGGGTGCGGCCAAGGAGATGAGGAACAGACCGGTCCAGTGAAAATGACCTGCGATAAATCCGCCCACAATCGGCCCGATACCTGAAGAAAATGCAATCGTTGAAGCGATGACGGCCATCACTCTGCCCCGCTGCTCAAGCGGATAAAAGCGGACCGGAATTAGCATCACCAACGCCGGTATGCAGGAAGCGCCTGCTGCCTGCACCAGGCGGCAAATGATTAAAAATATGTACGAATCGCTAAAATAACCTGCCGTTGATGCTCCGGAAAACAGAAAAATGCCGATGGTGATCAGCCGCTTCAGCGGATACTTGTCGGCCAGCTTGCCAAACAGCAAGGAGCCCAACGCGAACAGCACGGAGTAGCCCGTTACTATCCAGCTTACCTCAGAAGGGCTAAGTTGATAGTCGGCGGCGATCTCCGGCAGTGCCACATTAAACATGGTGGCGTTCATCACCGAAAAAAACAGCACAAAGCAAAGTGCCTGTACCAGCCGGTTCGTACTTCCCGCACTGCTTGATTCATGTTCAGATTTCATACTTTATCACCTTTCTCATATGGGGACTTCCCGACTCTTTCCCTATTTTAACTGAACTGTCCAACGCCTGGCAAAGCAAATGCGCGTCTGCCTGCCGAGCTCACGCTCAATTGCACCGATTCTCATTGACCATTTTGTCGCTTGTTTATAACGCTTAGTCACTTGTTTTGTACAGTTCGTCGTGAAAATGGGATGTTAGCGTTTTCATTAGGTATCATTAAACTACATTACACTAGATTCAGCAGCCAGGCGCAGCACTAAAAAATCGCACGTTGGGGGGATTCCTAATGAAATTCCGGAGAAAAAACTTTGCGTTGTCTATGCTTACAGCTGTCATGGCGTTGGGAGCGATCGGCTGCGGCCAACAGCAAGCCGCCCAGCCTGCAGCCGGCGGCACTCAGCCCGCTGCGGCAGAAGCCACAACCGAGGCCAAAAAGACGGATTTTCCAAAAAAAGACGTCGAATTCGTGGTGGGCTTTAGTGCGGGAGGCGGCACTGATGTCGTGGCGCGCATTGTTGCAAACGCTGCCAATAAGTACATGCCGAACGGCAAAACCATTGTCGTGTCAAACAAGCCGGGCGGCAGCGGCACGATTGCGCTGGCCGACATTATGCAGGTGAAGGATGGTTATAAGATAGGCTCCGTCACAACGGGTAATCTCGCAATTCAGCCGAACTATGGCAAAACGCCGTTCAAAGCCGACGGATTTATTCCGATCGCACAGTTCAACTCTGCGCAAAACCTGCTCGTGGTGAAGGCGGATGCGCCTTGGCAAACCTATGATGAATGGCTCGACTATGTGAAAAAGAATCCTGACAAGTTTACGTATGGCACGGCGGGCGCGGGCAATACGCAGCATTTGACGATGGAAGCCATCAATATCATGGAAAACATTAAGACCAAGCATGTGCCGTTCGATGGAGCAGCGCCTGCGATGACCGCTCTGCTCGGCGGGCATGTGCAGGGGGCGGTCGTACTGACTCAGGAGGCGAAGCCCCACGTGGACGCCGGCGCATTCCGCGTACTTGCCAACGCAGGCACGTCCAAATATGAACCTTATAACAGTGCAAAATTTTTGAAGGATAAAGGCTTTGTAGGATTGGATACGTGGTCCGGCGTAGTTGTGTCGAAGGATACTCCGAAGGAGGCAGTCGACGTGCTGCGTGAAGCATTCAAGAAAGCCATGGCGGATCCGGATGTAAAAACAGAATTTAACAAAATCGGACTGGAGCCCGCGTACGCAGACAGTGAAGAATTCGCGAAAATTATCGCCGAGACGAGCAAGACGACAGGAGATGTCGCGAAAAAAATCGGGCTTGTGAAGTAATGCATGCTGCAGGTCGTACGGAATGCGGCCGGGTTAGATGCTTTCCCCGCTGCTCCCGTCCGTGTTTGCTATACCGCCGTGTTCTTGGCGAAGCATGTGAACTTCTCTCCAAGGGAAAGGGCGGATGACAATATGGTGAAACAGAATGCTGGATTATGGGCTGCGCTCGTGATTTTTCTGTTCGGTGCCGTGTTTTTTTGGATGTCACTTTCTTTTGACTATTACGGAGAAACAGGGCCGGGACCGGGTCTGCTGCCTCTCTGGTTAAGCGGCATTCTTATCATTCTAGCGCTGGTGTGTGCGGCGGATTCTTTGCGAAATGTGGTGAGGTTCAAGGATATTTTGCCGGGCGCTAAGGGCTTCATCAACATCATCGCTATCGCGGGAGCTTTTGTGCTGTTTTTGCTCACGGTCAATTATGTTGGCTTCATCGCATCGGGAACTATGTTTCTGTTAATTCTGCTTTTCAGGGAGTACAAATGGCACATGGCATTGGGGATTTCCATATTCCTATCTGTTCTGTTGTACTGGGTATTTGGTGAGCTGCTGGGTGTGCCTCTGCCGGTTAACGCCTGGGGATGGTGAGCGCGGTTGGTTGGGTAAGGAGGGGAAGGGATGGAATCGTTTTTCAATTTGTTGGCAGGTTTTGAACACGCGATTACTGCCTGGAATTTGTTGTACTGTCTGATCGGTGTCACCATCGGCATGCTCGTGGGCGTCATGCCCGGATTAGGGCCCACGGCAGGTACGGCCATACTTATTCCACTGACCTTCGGCATGGAGCCGACGTCCGCGATTATTATGCTGTCAGGAATTTTCTACGGGGCAATGTACGGAGGAACCATTACTTCCGTGTTGATCAACACGCCTGGGGAGGCGGCGTCGGTCATCACCTGTTTGGACGGTCATCAGCTGGCCAAGCAGGGGCGCGCGGGCGCAGCGCTGGGCGTTGCCGGTATCGGCTCGTTTATCGGCGGCACCGTGGCAATCCTGGGACTTGCTTTTATCGGTCCCCCAGTGGCCCAATTTGCTTTGCGCTTCGGTCCGCCGGAGTTTTTTGCACTAATGATGGTTGGTTTGTTGATGCTGATCGGCTTAATGGGAAAATCGTTGGTGAAAGGTATCATCGCCGCGATTATAGGGCTTCTTCTGTCACTGATCGGGATGGATCCGGTGTCGGCGTCGATCAGGTTTACCTTTGACAAAATGGAGCTGCTGAGCGGCCTCGACTTTGTTGCGGTAGCGATGGGACTTTTCGGCATATCGGAAATTCTGCTGAACGCAGAGAACTCAATGAAGGTGGAAAAGCCGCCGAAAGTCAAGGGTTTGCTTCCCAAACGCGAGGAATGGCTGCCTACGATGAAGGCTGTCGGGCGTGGCACGGGGCTGGGATTTTTGCTCGGCTTAATCCCCGGAGCCAATGCTGTCATAGCGTCGCTCATGTCATACTCGTTTGAAAAGAAGCTGTCCAAGGATCCTTCCCGTTTCGGCAAAGGCGCGATCGAAGGGGTAGCCGGTCCGGAGACAGCCAACAACGCATACAGCGGCGCCGCGCTGATCCCTCTGTTTACGCTAGGCATTCCGAGCTCTCCGACGGTTGCAGTTATTTTAGGCGCGTTTGTGCTGCATGGCCTAACGCCCGGACCGCAGCTTTTTGACAAAAACCCTGAGTTTGTCTGGGGGGTTATCGCGAGCATGTTCATCGGAAATCTGCTTCTGTTGATCATGAATCTCCCATTAGCCGGTATGTGGGCCAAAGTCGCGCTGGTGCCTTATAAGATCTTGTTCCCGATCATACTAATCGTTTCCGTGTTGGGCGCATACAGTGTGAATAACCGGCTATGGGATGTCGGGGTGATGTTCTTTTTTGGCATCGTCGGATATTTTATGAAAAAGTTGGATATCCCGATGGCGGCTACCGTGCTGACGTTTGTGCTCGGCCGTTTGATTGAGACCTCTTTGCTGCAATCGCTCGCGATGTCTGACGGTTCGTTTATGATTTTCTTCCTTCGCCCGATTTCCGCAATTTTAATGGTCGTGGCGCTCACTGTGCTTGCCGGCAGCATCATCAGTGTGGTAAAGAAAAAACGCGACGTGCTCGCTGCTGATGTTGAGATGTAGCTGTATGGGAACCGGATGGCAAATGCCATGCGTGCCTTCGCACCGGCAGCTCCTGGTCTTACGCACGCAGCACGATTCGATCTTTTACGAAATTGACGGAAAGGACCTGATAAACAATGAAGCGACCGAAAGTGATGGTCCCCCAAAAGATTGCCCAGGAAGGCATCGAAAGATTGGAACAAGCCGGGCTGGAAGTGGTGTACTCGTCTAAGCCGGTGACGGATGTTGTCACGGAAGTGCCCGAAGATTGCGACGCCATCTTAATCAGGACCGCCAAGCTCGGACGCCAGGTCATTGAACAGTGCCCTAACCTCAGAGTTATCGCCAGACACGGCATCGGCGTGGATAATATCGATATCGACGCAGCCACGGAAAAAGGCATTTATGTGACCAACGTTCCCCGTTCTAATGTGAACTCGGTCGCCGAGCACGCGGTCGGAATGATGATTTCGCTTGCCCATCACATTGTGAAAGCGGACAAAGAGCTGAGAAAAGGACGCTTTGAGGTGCGTAACTTGTTCATCGGCACGGAGCTGTCCGGCAAAACGCTCGGCCTGATCGGCTGCGGCAACATCGGGCGGTTGGTGGCGAAAAAATGCGCGGCCGGCTTGGATATGAATGTGATCGTATACGATCCTTACGTGAAAGAGATCGGTATGGCCGGCGTCAGTTTGGTTGATTCGATCGACGAGATTCTCACGGAGTCCGATTTTATCTCCCTTCATGTGCCGTACCTGCCGGAGATGCACCATTTTATCAATGCGGACGCATTCAAGAAGATGAAGAACTCGGCTTATCTCATCAATTGTGCCAGAGGCGGTTTGGTGGACGAGGATGCGCTGTATCATGCAATCAAAAACGGGGAAATTGCGGGCGCGGGCTTCGACGTTTTTGCAGCCGAACCGGCGCCATCCGAGCACGCGCTGTGGGAGCTCGAGCAGGTGATCGTCACCCCGCACATGGCGGCGCACAGCGCAGAAGCGATGATCCGCATGGCGGTGGGCGCCGCGGATGAGATCATTGCGGTGTTGAATGGACAAGAGCCTATGCATTGCGTGAACAAAAATAACATTGCAAGAGTGTGACTGGGAGGGGTGTGAGATAATGAACTACGCTGAATTCGGAAAAAAATTTGAAACCATTTGCGCCATTAGTATGACACCGTTCTACCCCGATACAAAGGAAATCAACTGGGATGGCGTGGAGGAAAACATTAATTTCCTCATCGAGCATGGGACCAAGGTGATCGTGCCCTGCGGCAACACGAGTGAATTCTACGCTTTGACGTTAGACGAAGCGAAGGAGGAGATTCGCAGGGTGGTCGAGATCGTGGCTGGCAGAGCGTTGGTGCTCGCCGGGATTGGCTACGCCGTTCCGACAGCCATCGAGCTTGGTAAATGTGCACAGCAAGCCGGAGCGGATGCCGTCATGATCCATCAGCCAATCCACCCATATGTAACGACCACCGGGGCTATTACATACTTTAAGAACATCATCGAAGCGCTGGACATACCGTCCGTCATCTATTGGAAGGATGCCAATCTAAGCGATGACGTACTGAGGGTATTGGCTCCTCTGGACAAGTTTGTGGCGGTTAAATATGCGATTAACGATCTGCCGCGCTTCACCAAAATTGTCCGCGACATGCCGGCAGAGCATAACATCACATGGGTGTGCGGCACTGCCGAGAAATGGGCTCCATACTATTTTAACGCGGGTGCGAAGGGCTTTACGTCGGGCTTGATCAACCTGTGCCCGCAAATTTCTTTTGAAATGCTTCACGCGTTGCAGGCTGACGACCAAGAGACGGTATGGCGGGCCTGGGAAAAAGCCCTGCCTTTCGAGAACCTGCGGGCGAAATATAATAACGGCAACAACGTCGTGGCAGTTAAGGAAGCGATGAATCAAATCGGTCTCACGGCCGGTGTCACACGGGAGCCGGTCGATCCGCTCAATGACAAGGATAGAGCGGAAGTCACCAAAATTTTGACAAGCTGGGGATTGCTGCAGCATCAGCAAGCGTAGGGGAGGAGGAGAGAATATGGCAAAGATGACGGCAGCAGAGGCAATAGTCGAGGTAATAGCCAGGGAGGGCTGCGAGAAGGCGTTTTGCGTTCCGGGCGAGAGTTACTTGAGCGTGTTGAACGCATTGTACGGCCACCCTCAAATTGAGCTCATCTCCGGCCGCCATGAAGGCGGAGTTTCTTTCATGGCTGAAGGCTATGCGAAAGCAAGCGGCAAGGTAGGCGTATGCTTCGCCACGCGCGGGCCGGGCGCAACCAATCTGTCTATCGGCCTGCATACTGCACAGCAGGATTCCACACCATTGGTCGCCTTTATCGGTCAGGTGGAACGGTCATTCCGCGGCCGGGAAGGGTTTCAGGAGATCGATATGGCTGAGTATTTCAGTCACCTCGTAAAATGGACCGTAGAGCTGAATGATGCTCATAGAGCAGCTGAACTGGTGCAGCGGGCTTTCCACATTGCGCGATCCGGCAGGCCCGGCCCGGTGCTGATCTCCCTGCCGCAGGATGTACTGAGCGAGGTGGCGGACATGGAGTTTCACGAATCGGAAATGCTGACCAAGCCACGGCCCGACCCGACAGCGGTGGTAAAAGCCAGACAAATACTGCGCGACGCGAAACGAGCTGTCATTATCGCCGGAGGCGGCGTGACAGCTACGAAGTCGGCTGCGGAATTAGTAAGGCTGTCCGAGCAGCTGCAGGTTCCGGTTATCACCGCGTTTCGCCGGTTTGACGCGTTTCCTAACCAGCATCCCTACTATATCGGCCAGCTGGGAGTGGGCGCGGCGGCGTACTTGGTGCAATGCGTACAGAATGCAGATGTCGTACTGGCGATTGGCACCCGCTTCTCGCAGATTACGACTCAGAATTACACTCTGTTATCGCCGAAGACCAAGCTCATTCATGTTGACATTTCTGCCGACGAATTGAACAAAGTTTACCGTCCTGCGCTCGGTATCGTCGCTGATGCTAAACATTTTATTCTTGATCTCCTTGCAGCGATGGAGACACAAGCTCTGGGCGGCGAAACGCCGCGGGTAAACGTGGATGTTGCCAGCGCTGGGGGCACTTTGGGTAGCACGAATGCAGTGGGCGTTGCGGGTGTTACCAATACTGCTGAGGGAGCAGTGGATGCTGCGAGGGCTGTGCGCAGTGCGGGTGATGCGAACTCTACAGGCGCCGTCGTCGATGCGGGTGGCATATATCACGCTGCGGAGCGGCAAGCTTTTATTAGGGAGCAACGGGCCAAATATGAGCAATTTTCCGCTGTACGCAGCACGTCAGGTGATCAATATGTGAGCTTGGAGGGGGTCATGGGCGACCTGATGTCGCATTTACCTTCCAACAGTATATTTACTACGGATGCGGGCAATTTTTATGGTTGGATGGCAAAGCACTACCGTTTCGTGGAAGAAGGCACATTCGTTGGGCCGACTTCCGGTGCAATGGGCTACGCCCTGCCTGCGGCAATCGGAGCCAAGGTGGCACATCCGGATCGCATTGTCGTGGCGTATGCCGGGGACGGAGGATTCATGATGACCGTGCAGGAGCTTGAAACTGCGGTGCGCAACAACATTCCCGTCCTGGCTATCGTGGCTAACAATAACATGTATGGCACGATTCGCATGCATCAAGAGAGGCATTTCCCTGAACGCGTCATTGCAACGGAATTATCTAATCCGAACTTTGCGGAGCTGATCATCAACATGGGCGGCCACGGAGAGCTGGTGGAAAAGAATGAGGATTTTGTCCCCGCTTTGAAGCGGGCGTTATCCTCCAATAAGCCGGCGCTGATTGAGGTACGCACAAACCCTCAGCAGATTTCCGTGGCGAAGACGATCGATCAGTTGCGGTTAGTTACACAATAGGCACTGTCTGCGCCATTGCACGGACCTAGTCCGGCGGAATCGAGGCAGATCCGCCGGATTAGGCCCGGCGGGCTTAATATCTGTATCAAAAAACAAGCGACAATCAGCTCTCCCGACGATCTACATCGTTCGTGGAGAGCTTTTTGCGTAAGCACCTTTGCGATACGAAGCCCAGCCTTCGTTCATGATCTTGGTCTCCAGCTGCGGCCAGAAATACAGCATTTCGTCGCGGAGCATTGTCATAATATCCCTTTGCCAGTCGGTCATATAGGGGGCGTGCTCTTCAATGAACAGCATTAAATCCTTTTCCGGAGTGGCAGGAAACTTGACGGTTTCCTGTTTCTTCATCGTGTCATCCGACTTTCGCGCATCCAGGTCCCACAAATCCTCATATCCAAGCTTACGTTCCTTCACTTCCGCTGGCGAACCTTCTCCCTTATTGTGTGCTGATCTTTCCCTCCGGTATGGCTTCGTTATCAAAGGATCGATGTGCTCCTGAATCGCGAGCACCGCATCGATAAATTTTTCGACCTCCTCGGTACCGTACTGCAGCTCATACTGCCGAATGCGCTCTGCTGTAGCGGACATGCTTTCAACCATATTTCGGTTCGTTTTGGAGAAACGGACATTGTTCTTAAAAAAGTCGCAGTGCGCCAACACATGTGCCACGATCAGCTTGTTCTGAATCAACGAATTTCCATCGAGCAGAAAAGCGTAGCACGGGTCTGAGTTGATCACCAGTTCATAAATTTTGCTGAGTCCGAAATCGTATTGCATTTTCATTTTGTGGAAGGTTTTACCAAACGACCAGTGGGAGAAGCGGGTCGGCATCCCATAGGCCCCGAAAGTATAAATGATATCCGCCGGGCATATTTCATATCGCATCGGATAATAGTCCAGCCCAAACCCGTTCGCCACCTCGGTGATCTCGGCTATTGCGTATTCCAGCTTTTTGATGTCATCGGCATTCATCGGACAGCGCTCCCTTCAGGCCGCGGAAAAAAGGTTTTTAAAGCTTTGTAGACTTCGCCTTTTTCACGAATCACGTAGTGCAAGAATTTGGGATCCTGCAGATTGCGGTAGGCGGACATGAGAGTGCTGCTGCGGTTGTATTGGTTCACTTCGCCGTATCCGAACAGGTTGGAGTGTTCAATCAGCTGCATGATCAATTTGACGCACTTTTCATTGTCAGAAGTCAAATTATCCCCGTCGGAAAAATGGAACGGATAAATATTGTACCTGGCCGGGGGATAACGCCTGTCTATCAAATCAAGCGCCAACTGATACGCGGACGAGCAAATCGTACCTCCACTCTCCCCTTTGGTGAAAAACTCCTCCTCCGTTACTTCCTTAGCTTCCGTGTGGTGCGCGATAAACACTATTTCCACGTGCTCATAGCGTGTCCTTAGAAAGCGGGTCATCCAAAAAAAGAAGCTGCGGGCGATATATTTTTCGAAGGAACCCATGGAGCCGGGTGTTACGGTTTTAACTATAGACAGAACCCAGCGTATAGACCCGTCACGAGTGCCTCTTCCGCTAGGGTTTGGCGCTTTTGGCTTGGGGGCTGAGTCCTTGTACGAATACGAGGTGCCATCGATCACAATTCCTACCATTAGATAGGAGTCGATTGCGAAACTAGCTTGGAGTCAATCCTACGTGGATGGCTCCTTTTTGTCGTGGTGCGGTGCGGCGTTGCTTTACAGAAGGGCGATTACACCTGTTGCTTTGTCCAAACATTAATAAAAATTTAACATAAGGTAATAACAGCAGGCGGACGAGAAAATTTAACGTCAGGCAAGGAGAGATACGTATGAAAGGACTTATACTATGCGCCGGAAAAGGAACCCGGCTCTATCCGTTCACCTACTCCTATCCGAAAGCACTAGTTCCCGTAGCCAATGTTCCTGTACTGCAAACCTGCATCGAAAAGTTGGCAGAGTTGGATGTGCGAGAAGTTGGCATTGTTATACAACCGTCCCAGGAGCCCATTATCAAGGCACACATCGGCGGCGGGGAGCGATGGGGGTTGGAGATCTCTTACATTCATCAGCATCACCCCGCTGGAATATCGGATGCTGTTCGGCAGGCAGAGCGCTTTATAAATGGAAGTCCCTTCGTGCTTCTGCTCGGAGACAACCTGATCGCTGAATCGCTTTTGCCGCTCAAACAGTTGTTTCAAGCCGAAGACAGTGCCGCAGCTCTAGTGCTGAAACGCATTGACAATCCCGCCGGCTATGGAATAGCTGAGGTGGCGGGCCGGCGTGTGGTTGGATTGGAAGAGAAGCCCCTGCACCCCAAATCCAACCTAGCGGCGATGGGGGCGTATGTGTTCGGTCCCGCCATTTTCCAGGCAATCTCCGCCATAGCTCCATCCGCGAGGGGCGAATACGAGATCACAGACGCGATCCAATGGCTCATAGACCGAAACCATGCGGTATCCTACCATGTGACAGATAAACCGCCGTTTGACGTTGGGACAGCCGAGCGCTGGCTGGAAGCGAACCGATGGATGCTGGACGATCGCAAGGGGGACGTGATTCACAACACTGCCGCGCTGGAGAACTGCCGTATTATTTCACCGGTGAACATCGCACGCGGAACGGTGTTGCAAAACTGTGTCATTGGGCCATATGTTACCATTGGCGCCGATGCGTTCATCGAGGACTGCCGGATTGAGAACAGTATCATTCTGGATGAGGTGTATTTGAAGCATATTTCTCATGCTGTGAAAGAGACTATCCTTGGCTATCGCTCCGTCTTGGTTGGCGGGATGTAGCGTGTACACCAATCAACGCCGTCGCCGTTTCCTATCCAACGTGCGGGATCGACTTTTTTTCTGGCCTATTGGTTCGGTGGAACCGTGAGTTCCACTGTACCGGCATGGGACGATCCTTTGAGCTCATACATTTTAGGAAAACGGCGGCGGAGGTGACAGCCATGAAGCTGTCTCTGGTAGAAGTAGAAGGCGATAAGCCAGTGTCCGAATGGCTCGCGCGAAGGTTAAAGGATTTCGTGTATGAAAAGAGCGGATTGGAAGTGAGCGTGCAGCTTCAACCTTTGCCCGACGCGGGCAGCCGTGTGGGGGGAGAGGCGAAGTCCGATGCAGCCCGGTAAAATGAAGTGTGCCGTATACGCTCGCGTAAGCACAGACCAGCAGGGCGATTCCATTGAAAATCAGGTCAGCCAGTGCCGTGAATTTATCACCAGACTTGGCGGCGACTACGACCATGTAGATATCCAGGTATACCGGGACGAGGCCGTGTCCGGTTATTACACAAGCGTGTTTGAGCGTGCGTCCATGAAAAGGGCGATTCATGATGCTAAGGCAGGCCTGTTCAAGCTGCTGGTGTTCAAAGAGGTCAGCCGTGTGGGCCGGGACAAACAGGAGAATCCGGCAATTATTGGCATGTTCGAACAGTATGGCGTCCGGGTCATCGCGATCAATGACAATTACGATTCACTCAACAAAGATAACATCACCTTCGATATTTTATCAGTGTTATCAGAGCAGGAGAGCAAAAAGATTTCCGCCCGCGTAAGCAGCGCCAGAAAGCAGAAAGCCCGTAGAGGCCAGTGGAACGGGGAGCCGCCCATTGGCTATAAGGTTGATAAACTGACGAAAAAACTGGTAGCGGATCCCGAGTTGCAGCATATCCCACGCCTAATATTCGATTTGTATGTAAATCACGGATTAGGCACCTTTAAGGTAGCGCAGCACTTAAACCAGCTTGGAATACAGACGCGTCACGGCAACCTGTGGAGTCGTGAAAGTGTGAATAAAATATTGCGCAATGCAGCGTATGTTGGACATGTTGTATATGGCACGCGGCGCAACCAGCTGAAGCGGCAGTATGACGACAGCGGAAAAATGACCAAGCGCAAGGTTCAAATCAAGCTGTCTCCGGCCGAGTGGCAGATCGTGCAAGCGGCGCATGAGGCGCTGATCGACGAGCAATTGTTCCGAAGGGCGCAGGCCATCCTGTCGGCCAGAGGCCGAAATTCAGCGCCCAAGCGGGCTGCACATCCGCTAACTGGCATTTTATTTTGCGGTTTATGCCGTGCGGGCATGGTGTGCCAGAAGCGAAGCTCCGCCGGGAAGACCTACCGCTATTATATTTGCAAAACATACCACAAATACGGTCGCGCCGCATGTCCTCAGGCGAACAGCAATGCCGAGGAGCTTGAGGACGCAATCTTGAACGCATGCCGGAACAAACTGCTGGCATTCCCTGAGGAACGTATCGTTATGACGATCAGCATGCAGAAGGAGAAACAAAGAATGGAACAGGAGCTCCACTTGCTGCAGGAGAAAGTGAAGAAGTGGAGCCAAGATCAGTTGGACATTTTTCAACAGCGAGATTTATTCCCGAATAGTGTGTATGAGCAGCAGATGCGATCGATCAAGCGCAGCATCCAATCGGCTGAAATGCGGCTGGCGCAGCTCTGGCGGCAGCTGGAGGCATGCGGGGCAACGCACGACGCTGCTTCCGAACTACGGCCGCTAGTAGTGAAGTTCAAACGGCTCGAGCTGGATGAACTATGTCAGAAAAGGGTTCTGTTTCATGAATTGATCACAAGAGTTGATCTTACCGGCGGTCAAGTGCACATCCACTACACGTATGATTTCACAAAGTAACTTTGGCCGACACGTCAAAATTGGCAGCCTACAGTGTCACGGCCGACATTGGCGCGCGAGCGTGCCCGGTGTGAGAAAATGCTGGCCCAAGCTGCATCCGAGGCTTTGGCATTGGTAGTTGTAAGATAACTGCTCATCGCTCTAATCGAAGATATATTGCCAGCGCAAAACGTAGATGAACACACGAGGCTGCGGCTGGCGGCGAAAAAGCGCCAATGCCCGCGTCCGCCTTGCGTTTATCCAAGGTGCTGTGGGGTATTTTTCGTTCGGGGACACATCATGCGTGGCCGCTTTGTTTCATAATAATGGAAAGCGAAAGCGGAGTATAAAGCAGCAGCACCCGTCGGCTAAGTAACGCTCGGATCGTTAACTACATATAAAAGTCTGCGTGAGCAGTACTATCCCCTCACGCAGACTTTTTTAGTTCGTTGCGACACACCCATGGAACCGGATGTATCCATCATAGCGATGATCAAAGCGTTGGACTGCGGGGTGACAATTTCGTCCCACGTTTTGAACCGCAGGTCGTCGGGATTGATACCATGTATGCCTGGCGCCCCGGACGTCGCATTCCGCCGCAAATTTTCCAGAATTGTTTTCTTTTTGTCTATGTTCGACATGATTCCCTTCTTACGAATATCGTTGAACACGATCTCTCGGCTGGTGATGACATCCTTTTCCTTTTGCTGCAGATTGGGCAGCTCCAACTCTTCAAACAGCATCGATTCCAACTGTTCCAACTCGACTTCCGCATCATAATAGTCGTCACCCGGTTTATCGCCGGCACCCTCGCCTTTGCCCGGTCCTTGTGCCGGGGTTGGATCAACGCCGAGCACATCGCCTACCTGGCTGTCGCCATCCCCCTGACCGACATGCTTGCTTTTGTTAAAATTGTAACGGAATCTGTATTCGTCCAGACTTCGGATGGGCACCTTAATGATTTGCTTGCCGTCAGACATGATAATACTGTCGTCCGTGACTAAGTCCGGCAAATTTTGTTTGATAGCATCCCGCACTTTTTGTTGATGGCGGGTTTGGTCCTGATAGCCTTTACGGTGAAGAGACCAATCCTCGCGCGAAACAGTAAATAACGGTTCTGTCATGTCAAACTCCTCCTACTGATTGATCCAGCCGTGCTGCGCTGCGGCACAGCGGGCTGTGTAATGCAATGGGTGTGACAGGACAAAGCAAAACAGAGTCTGTTACTAAATATATTCAAGCTGCAGGGGGATATGTGAGCGGGGCGATTGACTAAATTTTGTCGGCCTGACTCAGCCGCCGTTTAGTCGGAAGCTGTCCAGTTCGCAGTGAAAATCGACGCAGGTGCGCTTATGATAGAAGCAGTAAAACTTAATTCACGGCTTATGTTGCAATGTAGATTGATCTATGCTATAATACGTAATTCCCTTTGGATACTTAGTCGCACCCGTTTCCTTCTCAGGAGGTAAGCGGGTGTTTGTGTTGCCAACCGGGCGGCGTTCCATTATACTGTCAAACTATACATTTCGCCCAACATACAACCACGCATGTCAAAGGAAAAAATAAAAAAGGAGAGGGGGTGCTTTGGATGCTCGAAGAATTGATAAAGCTGGGTATCGCTCTGCTGTTAGGCTTCATGATCGGCGTAGACCGCGAACTCAAACACAAACCGCTCGGAATGAAAACGAGTATGGTAATTTCAGTTGCAAGCTGCCTTATTACTATCGTATCTATTGAAGCTGTGCAAAAGTTCGCCATTCCGGGCCAGACGAATACAGACCCTCTGAGGCTG
Source organism: Paenibacillus xerothermodurans (assembly GCF_002220865.2). Classification (GTDB taxonomy): domain Bacteria; phylum Bacillota; class Bacilli; order Paenibacillales; family NBRC-103111; genus Paenibacillus_S; species Paenibacillus_S xerothermodurans. The sequence continues at coordinate 280,747 of NZ_NHRJ02000003.1, forward strand.
GCCGCACAAATTGTGAGCGGCGTCGGTTTCATTGGTGCAGGCGTTATCTTGCGGCGTTCTAATGACGTTATTTCGGGATTGACTACTGCGGCTATGGTATGGGCTGCCTCCGGACTTGGAATCGCGTCGGGAGCCGGTTTTTACGCCGAAGCAGCAGCGGCGGTGGTGCTCATTATTATCGCCGTTAATCTATTTCCTATGATTATCAAGCTGTTCGGACCGCACAAGCTCAATGAGCGTGATCTGTCCTTGCATATCATCGTACAGCAGAACGACGACATTTCCGCGTTGTTGGAAGACGTGGGCCGGGAGTTGGTCCGGGTTAAGCATATCAAAGTAAAAGATATCAGTGATGCGCGCCAATCTTTGCACTTGATCGTATCTGCTCCAGCAAAGATGCAAATGATGGACGTTTATTCAAAAATCAAGCAGCTGCCTCACGTTAGCGAAGTGGAAATTACTAATATTAGTTCCTAACGATCAAACTTGGCATCGCTCCGCTAAATCATTTATTATTAGGATGACGTTTAGATACAGAATGATCGGCTGGAGGGGATGAAGTTACATGAATACAAAATTTGTCGCGATCGGCAGCATCTGCGCATTTCTATCTGTCGCACTGGGAGCTTTCGGCGCTCATCTGTTAGAGGATCGGCTATCACCCGATATGTTGGCCGTGTATGAAACCGGCGTGCAATATCAAATGATGCATTCGCTGGGTCTGATCGCGCTAGGCATAGCGGCTGCTTTCCTGCCAAGCAGCGGGAAGCTGAGCGCTGCGGGCTGGCTGATGCTCGCGGGTATCGTACTGTTTTCAGGCAGCCTGTATGTACTAAGTCTGACGGGAGTGCGGGTATTGGGCGCGATCACACCACTGGGCGGCGTCGCTTTCCTAATCAGTTGGGGCTTGTTTGCCACAGCTGTTTTGACCGGAAAAAAAGCGCAGTAATTCCATGGAACAAAACAGAAAAGTCCGCTGGCGGAAACTTTAACGTTTTCGCTGCGGACTTTTTTCACTTATTCACCGTATAATCTTCAATTTCATTGATTTTAAACATATAAACCTGCTTCTCATCCACGTGATACACGGACATGTTACCGCCTTGCTCGTCGACGTTGAGAATCCGACAGGGCAGGCTGAGCTTAGTGCCTCGACTTTTCACCACTGATAAACGGATAAGCGCATTTTGCTGCTTAAGCACTTCGAATTCTTGAAGCACGAGCGCAAACGGACCTCTATTCGCCGCGCTGTTATTTTTGTTTACGCTGATTGTGCCACCGGTCAGATCGACCGCGTTAGAATGACGCTTCACTGCATCTCGCTTGCTGACGGTCTGTTTCAGCACTTGCTCTATGGTTTCACCCAAGTGAATGCCTTCCGTGATTTCGTAATCAGTCACCTGAGCGGAATTTAGCAGGTTCAACAGTTTTTCTAAAGCGCGGCCGTTGGTGTCGGCTTCTATGAGAATTTCTGTCTTGAATAGGTATTTTTTCCGGTGTGAATTGTTTTCCGCAACCATGTGTGTCTCCTTTAAACTGCTGTGCTTGATGTCTCTTACTATACCATGTCCCTTCCGAGAAAAGTAGGCTGAGGCCCGTATTTTTCCTGCAGCTCACGCTTGCCAAATGCCTGTCATATATTGCTGTATCATCTCGACAAGGAGTGGGCTCAGAATGATTCGCATGGAACCTGTTGAGTTAGATGGCTTTATCGCATTAGCCGTAGAAGTGAAGCTGCCGAAGACCACTTTGCTCGCCGTAACGACGGATAAAGGTTACATTATGTGTGGCGCTTTAGACGTGTCTCTTTTAAACGAGCGCCTCGGTGACCGCCGCATTATAGCCGCGAGAGCCACCGGTGTGCGCACCATTGAGGAGCTGCTGGACGCGCCTTTGGAATCTGTCACCGCCGAAGCGGAGCGGATGGGCATACTGCCTGGGATGAAGGGCAGAGATGCCGTGACTAAAATGAGGTAGATTGGAAAATGGAGTGAATCTTATATGCAAGATGACAACCGGGCTCACAGCGCGGTTTTTTTATTCAAATAATCTATCAATCCGCCCGATCCGGCAAAGATTATGCTATAATATCATTTTGGACAAGCTCTTCAACATAAATTTATAAGAAGGAGAAGTTGATGGTGCAAAAGATAGAATCAGTGAAAAACAAGCCGGGGCGGACACTGAGCACTAACGTCGTTCTATCGGTGACGGTGTTTTTGATCATCGCCGCAGTCGGATTGGCATATATCAAGTGGTTTCCTTATTGGGATAAAGCTTTTGTGGCTGCCACTGAACATTCCATCGGCGCCTCCATCGTGTCGGGCAGCAATCCGACGGCCCCAGAGCCTTCTTGGAGCGCGGCATGGGAGTACGCAGTCACTTACTATCGCTCTGTGTGGAAAGCCGCCGTCCTCGGTATCGTGCTGGGGGCGTTGGTTCAGGTTCTGATTCCGGCAAACTGGCTGCTGAGAGTGCTCGGGAAAACAACGTTTGGCAGCACACTCATGGGCGGTCTGTTTTCTTTGCCGGGCATGATGTGCACGTGCTGCGCCGCTCCACTTGCCGTCGGTCTTCGGAAGAAACAGGTTTCTGTCGGTGCGGCGCTAGCTTTCTGGTTGGGCAATCCAACCATTAATCCTGCCACGCTGGTGTTCATGGGCTTTGTGCTGTCATGGGAATTCACACTGCTGCGGCTAGTGTTCGGACTTATTCTTGTGTTTGGTGTGAGTTACTTTGCCAATCGTTTTGGCGGCAGAACCAGTGTCCCTGAGGAACTGGAGGACGCTCCTGCAGAGGAGCAGACTGCGCAAACAACGGAGTCAATCTGGTTACGTTGGCTGAAAAGCGCATGGACGTTAACCTTACACGTGGTACCGGCGTACGTTATAGCAGTACTCGTGTTGGGCGCCGCCCGCGCTTGGTTGTTTCCTGCGTTCAGCGAGGCGCAAGCCAACAGCTTGTGGCTCATTGTGCTGCTCTCCATAGCAGGTATGTTGTTCGTCATTCCGACCGCCGGAGAGATTCCGATCATTCAGACGCTGATGTCATTCGGGCTGGGTGCCGGTCCTGCTGCCGCGCTCTCGCTGACACTGCCTGCCGTCAGTCTGCCGTCGCTCCTGATGATCTCCAAATCTTTCCCGAAACGGGTTCTAATCTTTGTCGCAGCCGCGGTTGTCGTGCTGGGCATCTTGAGCGGCATAGTGGGGGCGTGGGTCTTGTAAAGTCACCCGTGCCGGAGCGCAGGTTGTACCTGAATCGTTGCTCGGTGTGTTAACGCAAAGCACCCGGTTCTCTCGGTTTTCGGTCCGAGTGGAGCCGGGTGTGTTTGTGTTGTTCTCGCAGATCGCCGTGATTATGCACCGCGAAGTTACCCCATCCCCCACTCACAGGGCGTACACTTCTATTGCTGAGGTAAGTCGTCCTCTTTTGCATCGTATTGGTTAATATGTGCGGTAATGGCTTCGACAGCTTCATTCACATCGGTGGAAGCAGGCACTTCCTTGACTTCATCTTCCGTTTTGTCCAAAAAGTTCTGGTGGTCCGCGCGCACGGCATCAATACTATTGCTCATTCTCGTTTCCCCTTTCACTTGTTTCAATGGTATAGTACATCTTGACAGACGGGCCACGTCTACAGTACGGTAGAATATCCTATTCTTCCCGCTTTATCACTCGACGTTAATCCAATTTGTGGCAGCATCACCCGCCGTGGCGGCAGGCTATTGAAACAAGAAATTTTTCATTTCGGATATTTCCAGGATTGTTCCTAGACTATCGACGCCTCTGCTGGTCATAACAGCCGGTTCTGTCTGGTAGCTCAGAAATGGGATGCCAGCCGCATTGGCAGCCTTGCCGTCAATCCAGGCATCTCCCACGGAAATCCACCGATCATGCCGCACGGCGCGACAGCGCTCCATTACATAATGAAAGCCGGACGGCGAGGGCTTTAGCGCTGCCATCTGTTCTCTGCCTGCGATAATGTCGAAGAAATGTGCCAGCCCGGTCTGCTCCAGCGCCTGCAGAGCGGCCGCGTGAGAGATATTGGTCACGACCGTCAGCGTGAATTCACCGCTTAACGAGGCAAGAAAAGGGGCTGCGCCGCGCTCCAACCCTGCTTCCTTCATGCCGGCAAGCTCATGTTTCGCTGCGATAGCCCATACATCTCGTTCCAGTTCAGGAGCCAGGCGAAGCTGCTTAGCGTGCTCGATCAGTGTGGCCGTTGTATGCTCTTTAATGGGCATGTCGGCCGGGAGCACGCGGCGCTCCACTAAGTATCGAAAAATCTCTAGCTTCATCTCCGCGAAATCAATGTTAGATCTCAGCAGCGTATTGTCCATGTCGAATATAATTCCATCGTACAGGCGGTGTGCCATACTGCACCTCCCAGTCAAGTGAAATGGTTTTTGCAGGGTTATGCAGGGTTTTCTGCAGGGGTACCTGCTGGTGAATCAGTGTTGGGATGGGCCCCAGCGGCCTTGTATGAGGAATACTACGTGCTTTAATATCTGTGGGGGTGACATTTTGAGTTTCACTAAAAAACGGGTAATTTATTTTGTTGTGATTTTAGTAGTCTGTTTGATTTCCTTTTACTATTTTTTTCTTCATAATAATCCAAATTCTAAGAGCAACATTCCACAACGGGTCATTATTGAAAAATTCTATCAGGCATTTAAAACAGAGGATTATGGAACCATTGCCCCATTATTTTTAGACAATAACCCACAAATGGTCATAAACGTAAGGATCTGGTATGGGGATGTTCAAGACGTTAAAATAAGGGAAATTAAAACAATATCTGAATCGGAAAAGAAAGTAAAAGTATCCGTGACCAGTCTTAGAAATAACGAAAAACACAACGATACTGATACATTAATATTAGTTAAACAAAATGATTCTTGGCTAATTAAATCTTATGGATCTGATCTGGATTATAAGCTACCAGGGTAGCGGCAACAATTTGACGGTTATACACTAAGCATTAGCGGACACCTATTCGTGCGTTCTTGATGACCTTAGCAGATGTAAAAGGCAGAATTGATGACCGCTAATAATGTTTAGCGGTCATTGCTTAGAGGTAGTGAAAAAACGTACCGCGAGGCTATACGTATGATAGATTCGATTTCCACCCAAATGCAGACGGCGATTGGGGAGACTCGGAGGCTGCAAATGTACTCCGATGCGATGGTATCGAAGCAGCTGTGGGAAGAGCATAAGTCGGTATTCGAAGCAATACACGCTCAGAACGCGGAGGCCGCTCAACAGGCAATGAGATTTGTTTCACGTCGAGCAGGTGCTGCTACAATTTTTAAAGTGATCAAATCGTTAGGAAAATGGAGAAATAGGGAAAATGAGGGCGGTTTATACAGCCTATGCCTGATGGTCGGTAGATCATGCCCTATTTTCGAATATTCTGAATATTTACAATAATACAAATATTTATTAATATAAACTTAACAAACAGGACAACCACCTTACCACACTTTTCAGAATCACCGAGTTTACAAGTTTCGGTCTAGGGCTTTTGGGTGCGACATTGATCCTCCCGGCAGGACAACGTACCATACAAAATCTGAATCCCTAGTAACCGAATGTAAATAATGATTATGTAAAAGAAAGGGGATAGTCCGATGGAGTAGGTTAGCGAAGCATGCTTGCATTCTGGGCATGTGGGGATCCAATAGCAATACAAAGCACGACATTTCAACCCTTGATTTTTGGATGGGTTATGATTGGAGCTGCGAATTGAAAATTGAATAGAATTGAGAAATGAAGGTCTCCGTTTATTTAGGTAATAGGCGGGGGCCTTCGTATGTTTTGCGCCGGCCATCTGGCTAGACGAATCGTCTTGCAATCTCATTCTCTTGGGCTTTTCAAACAACAACTTATCTGATAACCTGATAACTAGAATGCATGGTTTAATTTACATATTGGAGGAAAAAACATGCGAGTCTCCTTGTTTATCACGTGTCTGGCAGACCAATTGTATCCGGACGTTGGAGAAAGCGTTGTCAGGCTGCTGCATAGGCATGGTTGTGAGGTCGATTTTCCGGAATTGCAGACATGCTGCGGCCAGCCCGCTTTTAACAGCGGCTATCAGGACGAGGCGCGCGAAGTTGCACGCGGGATGATCCGTGCATTCGAGCACAGCGACTATGTGGTGTCACCGTCCGGCTCGTGTACCGGTATGGTGCACCATTATTATCCGCAGCTGTTTGCCGATGAGCCGGAATGGCGCTTCAAAGCGGAGCAGCTAGTCGCCAAGACGTATGAGTTTTCCCAGTTTATGGTCAACGTGCTGGGGGTGAAGGATCTGGGTGCGGTGTCCGATGAAAGGGTCACCTATCACCCGTCCTGCCATGCGATGCGGCTGCTGGGCGTGAAGGATGAGCCACTGGAGCTGCTCTCGGAGGTGGAAGGGCTGCAGTTGATCGAGCTGCCGAAGAAGGAGGACTGTTGCGGCTTTGGCGGTACATTTGCGGTGAAGATGGCGGATATGTCGGAGGCGATGGTCTGTGAGAAAGCGGCGCATGTCTGCTCGACGGGAGCGACAGCTCTGGTAGGCACGGACATGGGATGCTTGATGAATATCGGTGGACGCCTTAATAAAGATCAGCAGCCGATCCGCGTGATGCATCTTGCACAGCTGTTAGAGGAAGGGGTGCGACGCGGTGAGTCAGCAAGCGGTAAGTGACAAGCATTTGATCGGCACCGGCTTAAAGCAGCGGACTGAGGAGGCATTGGCCGACGATTTTCTTCGTAAGGCCGTGGCTTTTACGACAGACAAGCTGAAAACGGGAAAGCTCAAGGCCGCCGGTGACTTTGGCCACTGGGAAGATTGGCGCGAGCGCGGACGTCAAATTCGCAAGCATGTCATAGAAAATCTGGACTATTATCTCACACAGTTCACGGACAATGTGGTTAAAGCAGGTGGGAACGTGTATTTTTGTCAAACTGCAGCGGAAGCGGTTGCAACGTTCATGGAGATTGCGGAAAAACGCAAGGCCAAGCTGGTCGCGAAAGGAAAGTCGATGGTATCCGAGGAAATTCACCTCAACCATCATTTGGAGCAGCGCGGGATCGAAGCGATAGAAACGGATTTAGGCGAATATATTTTACAGCTGGCAAAAGAAACACCGTCTCATCTGATTATCCCGGCGATACATAAGAATAAGCAGCAAATCGCTGAGCTGTTCAATGAAGAGTCCGGTGAGTCGTTCGAGCCTGAGACGAAGGTATTGGCCAATTTTGCCAAGCAAAGGCTGCGAAACTACTTTCTTGAAGCGGATATCGGTCTGACCGGCTGCAATTTCGGCGTAGCGGAGTCGGGCTCCATCACGCTGGTCTCCAACGAAGGCAACGGCCGGATGGTGAGCACGATTCCACAATCCCATGTTGTAATTATGGGCATGGAGCGGCTCGTGCCGACCTTCGACGATCTTGAGGTCGTTTTGAATTTACTTGCACGCAGCGCGACAGGTCAAAAGCTCACGACATATACGTCGATGATCACGGGACCTCGCCGAGAAGGAGAACTGGACGGCCCGGAAGAGCTGCATTTGATCATACTTGATAATGGGCGTTCGGCTCAGCTTGGCGATCCTGTGTTCCAAGAAGTGCTGCACTGTATCCGCTGTGCAGCGTGCCTCAACGTATGCCCCGTGTACCGGCACGTGGGCGGGCACACCTACGGCAGCGTATACAGCGGACCCATCGGGGCCGTATTGACACCGCTGCTGCAGCAGGACATGAAGGAAGCGGGCCAATTGGCCTACGCTTCCAGCCTGTGCGGGGCATGCTACGAAGCATGCCCGGTCAAGATCCCGCTGCACGACATGCTAGTGCAGCTGCGCGCGCGCAAGGTGAAGCTGGGGCTGACCCCGCTTGCCGAGCGTGTCGCGTTCAAGACATTCCAAACTGCGTTTGGGAATGTCAAGCTCTACAAAGTGGCGACAAAGTCCGCCTACTATTTGCAGAAGCCTTTTGTTAGCAAAGGCTTTATTAAGAGCGGGCCGGGTCCAATGGCCGGCTGGACGCAATCCCGCTTCTTCCCGATGAAGCCGAAGCAGTCATTCCGTGAACGCTGGGCATCTCTGCATCAGGAACTGGCGTTGTCAAGCAGTGATCCGGCCAAGCCACCGATGCACGCGGGTGCATCCCAGCCGCACGGCAGCGGAGCAGCGGACGAGACAGCGGCAGCGTCTGCGGCGCCGAAGCCGAACACGCAAAAGCGGGGTGACACGGATGAGTATTAAGCAAGGACAAATGCGCGGCCGTGAGGCGTTCATCCGAAACATCGCGTCCCGCTTGGGGCGTACAGCGCCGCTCGCTGCGCCGCCTCAACATCCGTTTCGGGGTGCGCCGGATTTTTACAAACAAATTAAACACGGCGATGATGAGAAGATACAACTGTTCGTCGATAACTGGTCGGCGCTGACGGGCCAGGTGTTGGTAGTCGACGCGGCTAATGCTGAGGCTGAGATCGGCAGCTGGCTGCAGCGCATGGCCGCTGAGCTGCAGATTCGTCATGCAGCCCGGTGGGAGCATGAAGGCCTGGCCATGCTCGGTATTGACCGGGCTCTGGCCGCTGCCGGCATCGAGGTCGTGCCGTGGAAGCAGGCTTCCGAAGCCGGCTCGGCGGGCGAGCTGCGCGGCGGTGACGCGGCGGCCGGTGCCCGGACAGCGGCTGAGCCGTCGGGCGTGCAATCGGCTGCTGATGCAGCCGATTGGGCAGCTGCGGCTCAAGCCGCCGACGACGGCGCAGGCGCGCATGCTGCCCACGGCCGGGCCGCGGCCGGCGCGGAGGCCGCCACAGCTGCCGACGCTGCACCGCGCGAGGCCGGCGTGGTTCGCACGGCGCCGCACATCCGCGCGGCTGCCGCGCCGGACGCTGCCATCCGTGCGGCCTCCGATGCCGACGTGGAGCCCGCGATGGCCGCCACAGCGGCGGCTGCACTCACGGCGGAGGCCGAGGACACGGCTGCCGGCTCGCGTTGGGCGCAGCGCAGCGAGCTGCTGCGGCAAACTGAGCGCTGTCAGCTTGGCATCGTATGGCCGGACTTTGCCGTGGCCAACACGGGCACGCTCGTGCTGCAATGCTCGCCCCAGCAGGGGCGCAGCGTGAGCCTGCTGACGGACATCCTATTCGCCGTGTTCCGCGCGGATCAGCTCGTTACACGCATGGGCGAGGCTTTCGCGCAGGTCACAGCCAATAAAGCCGACGCCCGGCAGTACCCGTCATCGCTAAACCTCATCACCGGTCCCAGCCGCAGCGCCGACATCGAAAACGACCTGACGATCGGCATCCACGGACCGGGCAAGGTATATGCAGTGATTATTAGATAGAGATCTACGCGGATGACGAGGGAGGCCCTCCCGTAACCGCACAGGGATGGCTGCGGGAGCGGCTTCCCTCTCTTCGGCAAATTCCGCATTGACAGGTAATTTTTGCAATGTTACGATGAGACCAGGTGATTATACAAAACCTGGGTTTATTATAGTAAACCATCAGTTTTGACCCAACGCAGGAGGACAGCAATGGAGAAGAAGTATTGGGTACCGGCTTTGGGCAAAGCTGACGATGTGCTGCAAGCTATTCTGCAGCGCCCATCCCAGCTGAAGCTGGTAGAGCTATCCAAGCAGCTCGGTATTAACAAAAGCTCCATGTTTTCATTGTTGAACACGATGGAGGCGCTGGATTGGGTGGTGCGCGAGCCCGAGGGCACCTATTGCTTGGGATCCAAGCTCGGCTTTTTTGGAAACGCTTTTTTCAAGCAATTCAGCTTGATTGACCGGTTCCGTAAGGAAGCATCTCTGGTCAAGCATAAGATCGAGGAAACGATCCAACTTGCCAAGCTCGAACAGCGTGAGGTGCTTTACTTAGCCAAGGAGGAGATTCCCTCCCCCGTCCGTCTCGCATCAGAGCCGGGGATGAAGCTTCCCGCGCATTCGACTGCTCTGGGGAAAGCCATGCTCGCCTGGATTGAGCCTGAGAAATTGGAAGCCCTCTACCCCGCCGAACGTCTGGAACCGCAAATTACGCCCCATACAATACACAGTCTGGCCGAACTCCAGGTGCAGCTCGCACAGACACGCGCTGACGGCTATGCGGTTGACCTGCAGGAGGCGGTGATGGGCTTTTGTTGTGTGGCCGCGCCCATCCTGGACGCGGAGGGTACGGTTATAGCGGCCATCAGCTGTTCGATGTTCCAGCACGAGTGGGAGCGCAAGAGGGAGATGGCACAGCAGGAGATATGCGCCTTGGCTGCGAGGCTGTCGCATAGCGCTCGAAATTTAGAGTAACGCCATTCTACAGAAGGACGTGAAGGTATGAGACTGAACAACAAAATCGCTGTGATTACCGGTTCCGGTTCCGGCATTGGGCAAAGCTCGGCGCTCTTGTTCGCGCAGGAGGGCGCGACGGTGGTCGTAAACGACCTGCAGGCGGAGAAGGGACAAGAAACCGTTGAACTCATCAAGCAGGCTGGCGGCAGTGCCGTATTCGTTCAAGCCGACGTCACCGACCCGGCTTCGGTGCAAGCATTGGTCGATCAAGTTATCGCACAGTTCGGGCGCATCGATATTTTATTCAATAATGCGGGCATCAGCGGCGTCGGTGCACTGCATGAAGTGGAGCCCGACGCATGGGACCGCGTGGTGAATGTCAATGTCCGCGGCGTGTTTTTACCGTGCAAATATGTGCTTCCTCATATGATGGAGCGGCGGGCGGGCGCGATCATCAACATGTCTTCGTGCATTGCGGAGATAGGCTTGGCACGCAGGGCCTCTTATGCGGCTACCAAGGGCGCGGTGCTCGCCCTGACGAAGCAAATGCAGGTGGATTACGCGCAGTATAAAATCCGGGTTAACGCGCTTCTGCCGGGCACAATTATGACTCCGTTTGTTGAAAACTACCTCCGCACCTCCTACGACGATCCGGAGGAAGCGATCGAAGGGTTGAAAAAGCGTCAGTTGAGCGGTGATCTTGGCCGGCCGGAGGATGTTGCGAGGGCGGCACTATTCCTTGCCTCCGATGAATCGAGCTTTATGATGGGCTCTCCGCTGTACATTGATGGCGGCGCTGTGTTTGGCAAAAACGCGTAGCAGGACTCAGCTGTCGGTCGACACAACAGCAGCCTAGAAATTGACCGTCGGCAGAAGGTCCAAGTATGTCTCAGCCTTACCCGCGTAGCTATCGCATTGCATTGACCATACCTAATCATACTGGAGGTTGGAATTGTGAAACTTCTTACATTCATGGAAAACGGCGAACAAAAATTAGGCGTTAAGACCGAGCAAGCTGTTATACATATCTCTCAAGCTTTGCAAAACATCAAACCGGCCGCGGGCGAATCCGTGCCACAGAACATGCATGCCGTAATTGAAGGCGGTGAGGCAGCGACAGCGGCATTGCAATCTTACGTTGACCAAGTACTGTCTGCGTCTTCGAACAACCAAGGTGTCCTCCTGAGCGAGTCGGACTTAGCGATCGGACCGAGCGTCCCAAGTCCCAGCAAAATCATCTGCATCGGCTTGAATTATCGCAAGCACGCCGAGGAGACAGGTGCGGCCATCCCGGAATATCCGATTCTATTTAACAAATTTGCGAACTCGATCACAAGCCACGGCGCGGATGTGCCGCTGCCCGTCAGAGTAACGGAGAAGGTTGACTATGAGGCGGAATTGGCCATTGTTATCGGCAAGCCGGCGAAGTATGTTTCCAAGGAAGAAGCGCTGAGTTATGTATTCGGTTACACTAACGTTAACGATCTTTCGGCCCGTGACCTGCAATTGCGCACACAGCAATGGCTCCTAGGCAAAACATTGGACGGTTTCTGTCCGGTCGGCCCCTACCTGGTAACCGCCGATGAAGTCGGTGATCCGAACAGCCTTGCCATCCGCTCGATTGTAAACGGCGAAGTTCGCCAGAATTCCAACACATCGGACATGATTTTCCACTGTGATGAAATCGTAAGCTATGTTTCGCAGCACATGACTCTGGTTCCGGGGGACATGATTTTGACTGGGACGCCCGAAGGGGTAGTGCTTGGCTTGCCGCCTGAGCAGCAGGTTTATTTAAAGGATGGAGACGTTGTCACAATCGAAATCGACAAGCTAGGCTCGCTGACCAATCGCATGGTTGCGGAAAAGGCGTAAGGGCTGCAGCCTGTGCTTTATACCGAGTAAGTCCCTCGCGAGGGGCTTACTTTTTCATACCTTCATGTTGGCCGAACTTTCCGTCAAGAGCCTAATAATCTCCTAATATCCGTCTGAAACTTTTTAAAAGTTTCTCGCTTATAGTCGAGGTATAGTTTTTAGGAGGTGTCTTTTTGAAAGAGATTCAAATATTCAGCGATGGAAAAGTGTTGCACGGCCGGGTTGCTATGAACTTGATTTTATGGAAATCGAACTCCTAAGTCCGGCTGCGTTCACTTGTGGTGAAAAAGTACTGTGCTTCGACTATCAACGGCGTGTACACGGTGTTGTTCTTCATGTCCACGATACCAAGCTGATTGTGGTTCCGGCGGATTCGGAGATTTTGCAAATAGGATACGCAACCTGACAAAGTGTATGATGATGGCTTCGGGCAAGATCAGGAGCCGATTCAAAGCTTTAGGCTTAACACATGCGGAACGATAAGCGATGATTTCAAGACCAGAGTGGTACGTATAACAGATGTCAGCCGTGTGGGGATTGGGTTTGAAATAGATGATTTTGCTATAAAAATGAACGAAGTGTATGAAACGACCATTTTTTGCGATGACGAGAGTGTTCGTCTGCAGCTAATCGTTCGTTACGCGCATATCATGGAGAAAACAATACGCTATGGCTGTGATATCCATCGGATCGCCAAAAACGATTTGAACAAACTTTACTATGATGCAGCAGTTTAAACGATTAATGCTGGTGTAGAAAACAGCCCGTGGGAGAATGTTCCCTCCGGCTTTTTTTCGCATAGGCGTGTGCACGGCCGTGTGATCAGGCAGGCCTCGTTCTCCTGCGTACGTAGCCGAAGCAGCCCAGTGTCATGTGACAAGCAGCAGTAAGCCACTCGTTTTCACGTTTACCGAGGTGTGTGCGGGCTCGTATAGCTTGTTCGGCGTGTTCGTTTATAATGTGTGTCGCTCGCCTAAACGCGAATAATGGTGCGATCACAAGCATGATACCCATGCAGCGCAAATACACTTATAGTATCGAACGATAAGCGAGGTGGTTGGCATATGTACTACAGTGCAGCGTATCCGTCCGCACCCCTGGGCAGTACTCCACGCGGTGCGCACCAGGCGCTCACCTCTCATTGGGCTAACAGCAAACACTACTTTGCACCTATGGCGGCTGCCCACGTGCATGAGTATACACGCTATGGCGCACCAACGGAGACTCGAGGACAAGATCAAATTTCACGCTATATGGCACCAATCGAGACTAGAGGACAAGATCAAATTTCACGCTATATGGCACCAATCGAGACTAGGGGACGCGATCAAATTCCGCGCTTTCTCTCGCCGACGGAGACCAAAGGACAAGATCAAATTTCACGCTATATGGCACCAATCGAGACTAGGGGACCAGATCAAATTCCGCGCTTTATCTCACCGACGGAGACTGCCGGACTAGATAAAAGCGGGCAGCCCACGGCAGATATCGCGATCCCCCGGCACGATTCTATTAAACGGCGCATGCTTGAGGTAATGGGGGAAGGCACGGTTTACGCAACTCCCGATCAAGCCACGATCCAACTGGGCGCAATCACAGAAAGCGTTAATCTTGCCACGGCCCAATCGCAAAACACCGCCGCCATCAACAACATAGTTAATGCGCTGAGAGGACTTGGCGTCCCCGCAGAGCAGATGCAAACCGTCCAATACAGCATTGAACCACAGTACACCTATGAGGATGGCACACAAACGTTTCGGGCATATAGAGTGACGCATCTGATCCAAATGACTAGCAATCAAGTCGAGCGCAGTGGCGTTATTGTGGATACGGCAGTGAATGCAGGTGCTAATTATGTGGCTAACATCCAATTCACTGTCACTCAGCCGGAACTGTTTTACAATCAGGCTTTAATGTCAGCCATCATGAACGCCCGACAAAAGGCCGCGGCCATCGCGAACGCCTTAGCCGTGACCCTTAACAGAGTGCCATATCGGGTGAGGGAAGTTGAGCGATTGCGCCCGCCCGTGCCATACCAGGCGACACTTTATGCGCAGGCGGACGTCACTCCCATCCAGCCTGGTGAACTGAAAATCACTGCCGCTGTGAGAGCAGAGTATTCTTATTTCTAATCTATTTTAAAGCCAACCGCTCAGCTACCTGCGTGTGAATTGCATGCATGGTCAGGAGTTCCTCCGTCTCAATGTCCGTTGGATTATCGACCGCCTCGCCCAGCGGTACGATCTGATATTTAGCTCCGTTGTGAGTCTGTGCTTCCTTCACCCACGTGGGGACAAATTCCACGCTTGAAATTTCAACCTCCCCCCGGTCGTCTTTTGCCAACGTGAATTGTGCGATGACGCCATTTTTCGTATGATTGTTGCGTTTCAGCCTTGTGGTAATGAAATTGCCCAGGGAATAGATGGCGAACCGTTTTTTTCGAACCCCTTCGACATCTCTGACCGAGGTAAATATAGCAGGTTGAATCACATGCGGGTGTGCGCCAAGTACCATGTTCGCCCCATGCTTGAACAGCATACGGACAAGACGTTTTTGCCGGCTGCTCGGCTGGAGTTCGTACTCTCTGCCAAAATGCATGCTGACAATAACAAAATCCGTCTTTTTTTTCAATCGACGCAGGTCATTTGTGATTTGCTCTGCACGGATGCGGTTGACCGCCCATTGTTGTTTTTGCTTTACCCGAATTGAGTTCGTGCCCAGCGTGTATGCCAATACGCCGATTTTAATGCCTTTTACATCTTTGATCAGCAGCTGCTTCGATTCTTGCAGTGTGCGGAATGTCCCGGTGTGCGCAATGTCATTCTGGTCCAGTATGTTTAACGTTCGTTGCAGCGCGGCGATCCCGTAATCCATACAATGATTGTTCGCAGTAGTAAGCACGTCAAAACCCGCTCGTTTCAGGGCCGGCGCAAGGTCATCCGGGCAGTTGAACAGGGGATATCGGGTTTTCGGATTCCTCGGTTGGCGCATGAACGAGGTCGTATCATCGGTTCCGGCAAATGTGGTTTCAAGATTGCCGATCGTTAGGTCCGCGCTGCGCAGCACAGGAGCTACCTCTTCGAACATCCCGTCAAAATCAAACTGTTGGCTCTCTGGCAGTTGCGCGGAGAGAATGAGCTTGTTCTTCATCATAATATCTCCAACGGCAGAGACCGTTACCTCGATTGGCATGGCATCCATTCCTTCCGTAGTTTCATCATAGTTAGGTTATGTGGACTAGGAATGCTTTGACACGATAATAGGCATGCACACTCGTGCCACTGCCGTACGTCTGGTCTTCACTGGTGCGCCTACGAGCGTAGTGGCAGCCCCGGACTTACGCTGCCGCGGTCGCGGGCTGTCTCGGTGTCTCGGTTGCCCTGCGCCAACTGCGGCACTAATGCTGGCGTTCTGTACGTGCTAGCTCGGCGTCTGGGCGTTGTGCGGCAACTGCGGCACCACGCTGGCGCTCCACCCGGCTAGCCCGGCTTCTAGCCGTTGGCCTGCAGCAACGTTGGCACTGCCCTGCGCCAACTGCGGCACTAATGCTGGCGTTCCGGAACGTGTTACCTCGGCGTCTTCCCGTTGCAGCAACATCGGCACTTGCCCTGCGCCAACTGCGGCACTATGCCGCGCTCCACCCGGCTAGCCCGGCTTCTAGCCGTTGGCTTGTAGCAACGTTGGCACTGCCTATCGTACGTGCCGCCGTGCCCTCTTTTACAGCGCCGCAGCTCACGCACGACACTGCCCCTGTCATACACTCCATCGTTGTTTAGGAACATGCCCCGGCCCACTTTAATACCTTAAGGGTAGGAGGCGAGACTCAATTATGAAACGATTCGGCATTCTGCAGACGGCCTTCCCCGCGCGCGGAACACGCTCACCGGCGGGTGCATCTTATGTTCCAAGGGTGACATGGAGACTCTTGCATTCCGCGGGTCGAAGGCACGGTTTACAGGTTCTGTTCTTTCGGGCGGAAGACGTGGATTTCCATGAAAACAAGGTGCATGCCTGGTCCAGCACATCTTCCGATGGGATGTCCGCGTGGACACGCCAGTGGCATCCGCTGCCTGATGTTGTTTATGAAAACTATCCGATGGATCCGAAGGCCGTCCGCGCAAGGGCAAAACGGGTGAAACGAACATTTGCCGGACTTGGTGTGCCCGTGTTTAACCCGGTTTTTTTCAATAAGGCGGATCTGCAAACGATCCTGAGCCACGAGCCTAGCATTGCGCAATATTTGCCCAAAGGCAGGGTGGCGGGAACCCGTGCCGATGTAACGAGCTTCCTAAAGGAGCATCGCACCGCGTACCTCAAACCGATCGACGGATACCAAGGGCGGGGAATCATTGAAGTGCGGCTGCTTAACGGCAATCGGGTCCGGGTGAAGTCCGATAAATTTCGCGGCGGAAGGTCCTTATTACGAAAATGTTCGCTGAGCAAGTTTCAATCGTTCGCAGGCCGGCTGCTCAAAAAACGGCGATATCTTATTCAACAAGGGCTGGACCTGTTAAAAAAAGGGGAGCGAAAGATAGATTTTCGAGTAGTTCTCCACCGCGGGGCTGACGGCAAGTGGCAATGCGTGGGCATCAGGCCGAAGCTGGGGAGGCCGGGATCGATGGTGACGAACAGCCACGCAGGCGGCTCGAAGACTACGTGGGAAAAGCTCGAACGATGGGCCCGGCGAACGCACACACCACTGCCAAGCGCTGCCGAACTGCAGACTCCCGCGCTGCTGGCGGCCGAGCACCTGACGAGGTACCGGCCCACGTTAAGCCATATGGGAGTTGACGTGGGGGTTGACAGCCCCCGGGGGATTTATCTTCTGGACTTCAACGTAGTGCCGGGACGCGATCTGTTGACTTCCGACATGCTGCGTCGCGCCACGGATTTGACTGCAGGCTTCGCCGCGCATCTGGCGGGCAGTCGTAGACAGCACAGTCCGCGCTAGGCCAACGAGTGGCGGCGAACTGACTACTCCCGGGGCTCTGTGCGGGGCAGAAGCCGCTGGGTTCGCCGCTTATCTCGCCGCGCCCCACACAGCACAGTCGGCTCTAGCGCCTACGAGTGGCGGTATCCAATCTCAACCACAGTGAGCCACACCTGCCGAAGGCAGCAGCTATAGAAAAATCGACCTCTCCGGTCGGAGGGTCGATTTTTTGTGTGATTTATCATTCTTCCGTGAACAATTTCTTCAAATTATCTTGATAAGGCGCGCGGATCACGCCTTTTTCAGTAATGATTGCTGTGACGTACTCATTAGGAGTGATGTCGAACGCGGGGTTGAACACCTTCACACCCTGCGGCGCAGTGCGTTTACCGAATCCTTGAGTGATTTCATCTTCATGGCGCTCTTCAATCGGAATGTCCGCTCCGGTTGGCGTGCTCAAGTCGATGGAGGACATTGGGCACGCTACGTAAAACGGGATTCCGTGCGCTTTAGCCAACACTGCAACACTGTATGTGCCGATCTTGTTGGCGACATCTCCGTTTGCGGCAACGCGGTCGGTGCCTACGATGGCCGCTTGCACCCAGCCTTTGCTCATCACGGCGCCCGACATATTGTCGCAGATCAGCGTCACGTCGACCCCGGCCTGCTGCAGCTCGAACGCGGTGAGGCGCGCGCCTTGCAGCACCGGCCGCGTCTCATCGGCATACACCTTCAGTTGTATGCCGCGCTCCTGCGCCAGGTACATCGGCGCGGTGGCCGTGCCGTAGCGGGCTGTAGCCAGCCCGCCGGCATTGCAGTGCGTGAGGACGCCCATACCGTCCTCGAACAAAGCCAGAGCGTGCTCGCCGATAAGTCGGCACGTCTGCTCATCCTCGCTCTGTATGAGCCTTGCCTCATCCAGAAGCGCCTGTTTCATCGCTTCCGGCTCGCCGCCTTCCGCAGCCAACACGACAGCGCGCTGTTTCATACGGTCCAGCGCCCAGAACAAATTCACCGCCGTCGGGCGCGACGTTGCTAAATATTCACACTGCTTGGCCACAGCATCAAGCAGCTTCTCTCGGCTGCCCGTGACATCGCGCACGCCCAGGTACACACCGAACGCCGCCGTGATTCCGATCGCCGGCGCCCCGCGTACCGCAAGCTGCTTGATAGCGTCCCATACCTGTTCGGAGGTTGTTAGCGGCAGGTACACTATACTCTCCGGCAGCAGCCGCTGATCCAGCAAATCCAACTGATTTTCTGCAGAATTCCAACGTACCGACTGCAGCCAGCTCGCCGCCGCTTGGTTATCTATATTATCCATGGTTCGGCTCTCCTTTGCCAAACAGGCGTAGATCCCGCTTGTGTATTTTATCGCGTTAATTAATCGCTTTGTCAGCCAGCTCCAACATTTCATCTATGGTTACGGCACGCCGGTGATGCTTGATCAGGGAAGTTCCAAGCTGCAGAGAAATCCGCTGTGCACGCTCCTTGGCAGATTCATCCTCGATTTGGTTGATATCGGCCACCTGCGCCAAACCATGCACACGTCTGACCATTTTGCACCCGGCATAGCCGAACGTGTCCCGCAGCACCTGCTGTATGTACCAATCTTGATACCCGTCGGTCTTGGACATGCGGTCGACGCCGTATCGGTTCCACAAAGACCGGAATTCTCCCTCGAAGCGTGTCCAAATGTCTTTCACCGTTGCAAGTAAGTAGCTGCGGTAATCTGCACGGGAGTGCACGTCCGCGCTCCAGCCTTCCTGAGCGGCGAAATTCAATAACAGGTTGGCGAACACGGCGCCAATGTCAAATCCCATCGGTCCATAAAAGGCGAACTCAGGATCTATCACTTTAGTGGAGTCTTGTTTGATAAAAATACTGCCCGTATGCAAATCACCGTGCAGCAGCGCCTGAGCGTTGGTTAGGAAGCTATTGCGCAAAATCGCAACCTCCAGATGCAGTTCCTTGTCGTTCCAAATATGCTCGACGGCATCCATAATCGCAGGGGGCACGTTGTTCGTATCCGCATTACGATAAGGGTCATCGAAGATTAAATCCTCGGTAATTTTGCACAGCTCCGGATTGATAAACTGTTTCACACTTTCCTTTTTTTCCTGCTGGTTCCTGCCCAGATCGGAGGTGTAAAACAGCGCGTTAGCCAAAAACCGCGATATATGTTCGGCGAACAGAGGGTAGCGATTGCGCTCCATCAATCCTTTTCGCATAATGACATGATCACTTAGATCCTGCATGACGGTGAGCGCCAATTCTTTCTCGAAAGCCCACACGTGGGGCACAAGGTCGGAACACAGCGACTCATGGATCATCAATGCCTCGCTTTCTATCCTTGCACGATCCAGCGTCAGCGGCCACGATTCACCTACAACTTTTGCATAAGGAAGAGCTTGTTTCAGGATGATACTCCTGCCGGTTGACGGTTCGGAGATATGAAATACGAGATTCAGATTGCCGTCCCCGATCTCACGGCTCGAGAGCTCGCTGTCAGGAGCAAACAAATTCGGAATGCTGCGGGCATACGCAATTGCCTCGGCTTCCGTTAAAGCATGGTATGATGTCATCGACAAGTCCTCCCTCACGCGTGTAAAAATATCACAACCTAGTATAGCAAACTGCGACTATTTACAACACCACGATGAGAGACAAACGATATTTTTTGTTCTATTACTATTAGAAATGACACACGGCGGGTATTATAAGAACTGGCAATGCGGCCCAGGGGCGGAAGCACAAAAAACATCCCTTTTCCAGCCAGCTCGCCGGCAAGGGATGTTAGAGATTTAGACGATGAACGAGGGACAATCATCCAAAGCTGTGCGGCCAAAATGTGGTATGATAAGGTTAACGGAATATATCCGGCTGAACGGACTGTTTTACGGATGCTTGTAAGGTTTCATTTGTTTACCGTGTTGCATCATATCAATCGTGCCCAGCACCACATGGGCGAGCCCGAAACCTGCTGCAGCGGCCCCGGCAGTCGGGTAGTTCATCCGCATCGCGGCGACCCCGGCAGCGGTTACGGCTGTGCCCAGCACGGTAGGTATCAGTCCTTCACGCATGATTGTTCCTCCTTGTCGGAAATAGGGATTACGTGGATTTAGCTTCGGATTTGAGACGGTTTTTTATGTCTGGGAACAGTTGCATGTGCCGGGCGAGGTACATTACAATGTGTGAACTCATCAACTCGTGGTTGAATGGAATGGGGGAGGAGGCCGACGATGAAAGTTGACACACAAACCATGGCGCTAAAAGAATGGGCTGTCGCAGTCGAAGCGCTGCGTACAGGCCAGCAAATCGTAATTATGCGCAAAGGCGGCATCCGGGAGGAAACAAAAGAGTTTCACATACAGAGTGAGAGCTTCTTTTTGTTTCCAACATACGAGCATCAACAGAAGCAGTGGCTGCAGCCGGCGTTCGCACACCGGATTGATGAGACTTTGCGAGGCTGGAGCCGCGAGGATACGGAGGCTGCCGTCCGCTGCTACGCGGAACTGACCGAAGATATACTCATCACGCATCAGGAGCAGCTGGCGAAGCTCAGCGGGGAACACATTTGGACGGATTCGTTTGCTGAAGAACGGTTGAAGTGGAAGCGAGCCAAGCCTTTACACCTCATGCTGCTGCGGGTATATGAGCTGGTCGAGCCGGTGCGCGTCCCGATCCTGCCATCGTATACCGGCTGCAAATCATGGATACAGCTGGAGGCAGACGGTTTGAACGACATAGCGCGTAAACCTGTGCTGGATGACGCATCCTTCCAACTGGCGGTACAACGGATACACAGCGCACTCCGCTGATCCTGCCGGGGGAAATAACGCAAAAATGTGCGAAATAACGAGCAATTTGGGACTTTATTGATTTTTGGGGGTAATATATATTATTATTATCATTGAGAATCACTGAGAATCAGTTTAGAATCATTCCTATCTAAGAATGAAAACATTCTAGACTTGAACTATATAATACTGGAGGCAATGACATGGCAAATGCACCGGAGTTCATCATAGACGGTTTAAAAGCGACTGTCGAAGGTAAAGAAATATTGAAGGGCTTAAGCCTGAAAATAAAAGGCGGCGAAGTTCACGCAATCATGGGACCAAACGGTACCGGAAAAAGTACATTGGCATCCGCGATTATGGGACATCCGAAATATGAAGTGACAGAAGGCTCCGTGACATTGAACGGTGACGACGTTTTGGACATGGCTGTCGATGAGAGAGGCCGAGCCGGACTGTTTTTGGCCATGCAGTACCCAAGCGAAATCACAGGCGTGACTAATGCCGACTTCCTCAGAAGCGCTATGAACGCACGCCGCGGAGAAGGCAATGAAATCTCGCTGATCAAATTCATTCGCCAAATGGAAGCCAAGATGAAAGAGCTCGAAATGAATCCGGAGTTCATTCACCGTTATTTGAACGAAGGCTTCTCCGGCGGTGAGAAAAAACGAAACGAAATTTTACAAATGATGCTTCTGGACCCACGTATCGTTATTTTGGACGAGATTGACTCAGGTTTGGATATCGACGCGCTGCGGATCGTAGCGACAGGCGTGAACGCAATGCGCGCGGAAGATCGCGGCTTCCTGATTATCACGCACTATCAGCGTTTGCTGAACTACATCAAGCCTGATTTTGTGCATGTGATGATGCAAGGGCGTATCGTGAAATCCGGTGGTCCGGAGCTGTCCGAGCGTCTTGAGAACGAAGGCTATGACTGGATCAAAGAAGAGCTTGGCATCGTGGACGAGACTGTTGGGGGCCAAGACGACGAATTCCAAGTTCCTATGAACACGACAGCACCAAGATACTAATGACCACCGAATTGGAGGAATAAATATGACGACTCAAGCCATTCTTCCCATCGATCGTCAAACCATCGTGGAGCTGTCGAATTCGAGACAAGAGCCTGAATGGATGACCAACCTGCGTGTTGAGGCTTTGGAGCTTGCCGGATCGTTGGAATTGCCTAAGCTGGAGAAAACAAGAATTGACCGTTGGAATCTGAGTTCTTATGGACAACATAAAGTGGAAGCTGCGCTATCCTCGCTCGAAGAGCTGCCTGAATCGGCGAAAGCACTGCTGCGCAACGAGGGACAGGGTGAGCCCGCGAACCTGTTGGTTCAAAGAAACTCAAGCGTAGTGTATCACAGTGCGTCGGATGAATTATCTAAGCAGGGCGTGATTTTCAGCAGTTTGGAGGATGCGCTTGTCAAGCATCCGAATCTTGTGAAAAGCTACTTCGCGAGTGTAGTGGCGAAAGAGGAAAACCTGCTCACGGCTCTTAATACCGCTCTCTGGAGCGGCGGCGTATTTTTATATGTGCCTAAGGACGTGCGCGTGGAAGTACCGGTACAGGCGTTGTTTTTGACCGCTAACGCAGAAGCGAGCTTCTCTCCGCATATACTGATCGTAGCCGAGCAAAATGCATCCGTTACTTACGTAGATAACTTCGCGTCACAAGGCGAGTTGGAGAACTTGGTGCAAAACGGCGTCGTAGAGATCGTAGTTAAAGCGGGTGCTACCGTCAACTTTGCGTCCGTACACAATCTGGATGCTTCTGTTACCGATTTAACTTACCGCCGCGCTATCGTTGAGAATGATGCGACCGTGAATTGGGTCATCGGCGAAATGAACTACGGCAACGTGATGTCGGACACCACCTCGATTTTGCAAGGTAACGGTTCCCACTCTGACGCCAAAGTGATTTGCGTTGGTACCGGCGAGCAGAAAATGAACGTCACCACACGTGCTGTACACGTAGGTAAAGCATCGACAAGCGAGATGATCACGCGTGCTGTAATGCGGGATGAAGCGACGGCGATCATCAACGGTATTACGAAGATTGAAAAGGGAGCCACCGGCGCGAACGGAGAACAGACGGAAAAAGTACTTATGCTCAGTCCGAAAGCTCGCGGCGACGCCAACCCAATTCTTCTGATCGATGAGGATGATGTGAAAGCCGGACATGCCGCCAGCGTGGGTCAAGTAAATCCGGAACAGATTTACTACCTGATGTCCCGCGGTATCTCGAAGGAAGAGGCGCAGCGGCTCGTTATTTATGGCTTCTTGGCACCTGTTGTCTCGGAGATTCCTATGGAGAAACTACAATCCCAACTGCAAAGCTTTGTAGAAAGGAAGCTCGGACAATGAACTCAAAAGAGATCCGCCAACTGTTCCCTATCCTGCAACAGGAAGTAAACGGCCATCCACTGGTTTATCTGGATTCGGCGGCATCCTCTCAAAAGCCGGTATCCGTTATCGAAGCGATCAAACACTACTACGAAACGGATAACGCTAACGTTCATCGCGGTGTGCATACGCTCGGGTCCCGCGCGACCGATGCGTACGAGGGGGCCCGGGAGAAAGTGGCCAAATTCATCAATGCGAAGTCCACGGAGGAGATTATTTTCACCCGCGGCACGACGTCGGCTCTGAATCTGGTCGCTGCCGGATACGCCCGCAGCGTATGCGGCGAAGGCGATGAAATCGTCATTACTGCAATGGAGCATCACAGCAATCTTATCCCATGGCAGCAGACAGCCAAAGCCACCGGTGCAACGTTGAAATATATTCCACTCCAAGAGGACGGTTCGATAAGTCTAGCGGATGCGGAACGAACCATAACTGAGCGCACCAAAGTTGTTTCCGTTACGTATGTGTCCAATGTGCTTGGCGTGGTGAATCCGATCAAGGAGATCGCGGCTATCGCCCATCGCCACGGGGCGAAGATGGTGGTGGACGGCGCTCAAAGCACGCCGCATTTGCAGGTGGATGTGCAGGATCTGGATTGCGACTTTTACGCTTTTTCCGGGCACAAAATGTGTGGTCCGACCGGCATCGGTGCGCTGTACGGTAAAAAGTCGCTGCTTCAAGAAATGGAGCCCGTGGAGTTCGGGGGCGAAATGATCGACCATGTGGATCTGTATGATTCCACGTGGAAGGACTTGCCTTGGAAGTTTGAGGGCGGCACGCCGATCATTGCGGGTGCTGTCGGTCTTGGGGCGGCCATTGATTTTCTCCAAAGTATCGGCATGGAGGAGATCGACCGTCATGAGAGACAGTTGGCCGCTTACGCAATGGACCGGATGTCGCAGATCGAGGGCTTGGAGATATACGGTCCTCGCACCGGCCGTGCAGGTCTCATTACTTTCAACCTTGGCGATGTGCATGCACATGATGTTGCGACCGTCCTGGATACCGATGGTATCGCTATCCGGGCCGGACATCACTGCTGCCAGCCGCTGATGCGTATTCTTAACGCTTCGTCTACTGCGCGCGCCAGCTTCTATTTGTATAATACAGAGGAAGAGGTCGACAAATTGGTCGCTTCCCTACAAAAAACAAAGGAGTATTTCGGCCATGCAATTGGATGATTTGTACCGCAGAGTCATTATGGATCATTATAAATCTCCCCGCAACAGGGGTACCTTTGAAGATGGAGCGGTGACGATCGACTTGAACAATCCGACCTGCGGGGATAAAATCCAGCTGCAAATGCAGGTAGAGGATGGAAAAGTGAAAGCGGCGAAGTACATCGGCGAAGGCTGCTCCATCAGTATGTCATCCGCGTCCATGATGACGGATGCCGTCAAGGGCAAGACGTTGGAAGAGGCGCTTGAGATGGCTGACAAATTTTCCGGCCTTATGAAGGGCGAACCGGTTGAATTCGAGTATGAGGATATCGAGGCCCTTTCGGGTGTGAACAAGTTTCCGGCGCGCATCAAATGTGCGACCCTTCCTTGGAACGCATTGCGCAAAGGGATAGAGCAGGCGAATAAATAACAAAATTTAAGGGAGGTAGGCTGACATGGCGAAAAAAATGCCCGAAATGGAAGCTTATAAATATGGTTTCCGCGACGAACATAAAGCGATTTTCCAAAGCGGTAAAGGTCTGAACCGTGAAATCGTTGCGGAAATTTCCAAAATGAAGAATGAGCCGCAGTGGATGTTGGACTTCCGTTTGAAGGCCTTCGAGCAGTTTGAGAAAATGCCGATGCCTCGTTGGGGCGGAAACCTAGACGATCTGGACTTCAATGACATTCAATACTACGTTAAGCCATCTGAAAAGCAAGGAAAAACCTGGGAGGAGGTTCCTACTGAAATTAAGGAAACCTTCGATAAACTGGGTATACCTGAAGCGGAGCAGAAGTTCTTGGCCGGCGTGTCCGCGCAGTACGAGTCCGAGGTTGTTTACCACAGCATGCAAAAAGACCTCGAAGAGCAAGGTGTAATTTTCACTGACACCGACACAGCGCTGCGCGAGCATCCGGAAATTTTCAAAGAGTATTTTGGTACAGTTATTCCTCCAAGCGATAACAAATTCGCTGCTCTGAACAGTGCGGTATGGTCCGGCGGTAGCTTCATCTATGTACCAAAAGGCGTGAAAGTGGAAATTCCGCTGCAAGCTTACTTCCGGATCAATTCCGAGAACATGGGACAATTTGAACGTACTTTGATTATCACGGACGAGGACAGCTTCGTACACTACGTTGAGGGCTGTACCGCTCCAATCTACAGCACTAACTCTCTGCATAGCGCGGTAGTTGAGATAGTCTGCAGAAAGAACTCCCGCGCCCGTTACACTACGATCCAAAACTGGGCTCCGAACATTTACAACCTGGTCACCAAGCGTGCGGTAGCGGAAGAAAATGCAACAATGGAGTGGGTTGACGGTAACATCGGTTCCAAGCTGACAATGAAATATCCGGCTGTTGTGCTGAAAGGCCGCGGAGCTAAGGGCAGCGTATTGTCCATCGCGGTCGCCGGTCGCGGACAGCATCAAGACGCAGGTGCGAAAATGACTCACTTGGCTCCCGATACGACATCGACAATCGTGTCCAAATCGATCAGTAAACACGGCGGCAAAGTGACTTACCGGGGCTTGGCTACTTTTGGGCGCAACTCCCAGGGATCCAAAGCCAACATCAAATGCGATACGTTGATCATGGATAAAGAGTCTACATCGGACACTATTCCTTACAACGAAATTATGAATGACAACATCACTTTGGAGCATGAAGCTACCGTATCCAAGGTGTCCGAGGATCAATTGTTCTACCTGATGAGCCGCGGACTGACGGAAGCAGAAGCGACACAGATGATCGTCATGGGCTTCATCGAGCCATTCACCAAAGAACTGCCGATGGAATATGCGGTGGAAATGAACCGTCTCATCAAATTCGAGATGGAAGGTTCTATCGGTTAATCCGCTCATCGGCTAGGCAAAAGTACGTTGGATTGATTCATAGAAATGGTAAAAAAACACGGCTTCCAGCGGGAGGCCGTGTTTTTTGTTTCCGTGTAATGCGGTGATTGCATAAACCCATATCTTGGGCCTTTTTGGGTATAGGGTGCGCGCAGTTAAGGGCTTATGAGACAAAAAGTATCAAAATATTTATGCATAAATCTCTTCAATTTTTCAATTGTGGGTTTTCAGTTAAATTGATCAACTTGTCTTTCACTTGAACCAACGGCTTACATACATCCGACGGCTGAGTCATCACGCCCGTGTGAATTAAATATGTCAGACCCTCTGCGGTCACCCGGACACAGCTTGTGGACGGAAACTCAAGCCATTTCACCTCGCGTACGTTGAGTGTTTATGCAGACATATTGCATATTAACCAGATTGGCCCTATCAAGAATATCAGTGATGATACAAATTGTAAACATGAAATTCAGAAGTGGTTCGCAATTTCGTCAAAAAAGAAAAAAGGTATGGAATTGCATCTCCACACCTTCTTGTATATGTTGTGATTCACTTCGCGATATCTGAATTTTCATGCATAAGTTCGTTTTACTTGTCATGTTCAAGAGCGCCTGTGAATGGGCTGATTACTTGGAATACACTGAGCTTTACATTCCAATGTAACGGCTGTATAAACTTTTGGCGGCGATAGGGTCATTGGTGCCTTGAACCAATAAGCGGCCGTCGGGGAATAATACCAGTGTCAATACATTATGCAAGTGCAGCTTAAGCAGAAATGGATTCAACTCTACGCGTCCGAGAGGCTCCCATTTTCGTTGCCATTCTGACAGGTCAAACGTGTGCTTGTGCACGGGCTGTATTTGCACCGAGTTGCGGCCGCACAACGATTGGATCGTGTCCTCTGCCACCTCCTGTTCCAGATAGTCATATCTATGCTGGCCGCAGGCGGGACAGTCGGCCTTACGCGCCTGACTCACGTCAATTGAGGAGTGCTGATTGTACCACAGGTCCCAGTGTACCATTTTACGGTTCAGCTGAGCCTGAGCACCCACCAGCAGTTTGAATGCCTCCGTCGCTTGGTGCGAGGCGACGGTGTGTATGATCGGCCCGATCACGCCGGCCGTATCGCAGGTCTCCGTCGTTCCTTGAGCCGGCGCCTGCCCAAATAGGCAGCGCAAGCAGGGCGTTGCACCGGGAACGACCGTCATGGACACGCCGCGCGAACTCACGGCGCCGCCGTAAATCCACGGGATGCCGTGCTTTAGGCTTACGTCATTGATCAGGAAGCGCACGCTGAAATTGTCCGTGCCATCCAAAATAAGCTGTACGTCGGAGAGCAGCTCCTCGGCGTTGGTAGGATTGAGATCCGACACAACCGGCTCTAATGTGACCAGCGAGTTGGCCTTCTTGAGCCGCTTGGCGGCTGCTATCGCCTTTGGCTCTGAAGCCGACGCGTCTGCTTCGTCATACAGCATTTGCCGCTGAAGATTGCTGGCCTCGACGAAGTCACGGTCGATTAAGCGGACGAAGCCGACGCCGGCGCGAACCATGTGGTTGGCCAACACGGTGCCGAGAGCACCCATGCCGACGATGGCGACACGGGCTTCGGTGAGCTTTGCCTGGCCCGCCACTCCGATAGGGGCAAACAGGATTTGCCGCGAGTAGCGATCGGATGGGGAGAAGCTTGAACTCGTTGGTGCAGCATTTTGCTCTATTTCGGCTATGCCGGAATCAGCCGTTGAATTCATTTGCTCGCTCGGCGAGACTGCGGCCTCAGTCGACTGGCGATTGTGGTCGCTTGACGACGCGCCCGCCCCAGCCCACTCGTTATTGTGTTGTGTTGGGTGCATGTTGCATTTCATCTCCTATGCTTCGAGGCTCCACTTTAGTTTACATTGCATCCGGTTGTGCGGGATCAAGGAGTGGGTTCCAGGGCCCTTGCTGATGACCCTTCCATGTGGAGCCGTCCTCCCACACTTCTTTTTTCCAAATTGGCACGATCTGCTTCAGCCGTTCGATAGCGTATCTGCTGGCTTCATAAGCCGCATCCCGATGGGGCGCGGAGACGGCGATGACTACGCTGATCTCCCCGATATCCACCTGTCCCAGCCGGTGTGTTATGGCGCATAGAGTACCATCCCAACGTGCATGGATCTCTTCACTGATTTGCCGCATCATCTTGATCGCCATCGGCTCGTACGCTTCATATTCCAGCAGAACGGTACGTTGGCCATGCGTCCACTCACGTGTCGTTCCGATGAAAGACAGCGCCGCGCCGTGGTTCGGGTGGATCACCTTTGCGGTGACGGCTTCGACCGAGATCGGTGCGTGGGTAATAACCGCCATCTCCACCGTATCCGCCAGCTCAGCCATGTCCGGCTGGCCTCCTGACACCGGTGGGATAATAGCGACCTCATCGCCGGGCTGGATGACAGAATCATCGTCCGCGTAGCTTTGATTTATGGCGACAAAAGCCTGCTCCAACGCAGACGCTGCCTGCGGATACTGTCGAGAGAGCTGCTGCTTGAGCAGCCGAGGGGTTAAAGCTGTCGATGCTTCCCATTCAATTTGAACTATAGCACCGCCGAATTGTTCAGCCAGTCCGGCGAAAACATGAATATCCAGTTTCATTGCATTCACTCCATAAGTTGAGCTCCGCCTTGCTGAGCTCATGCTCTTTTTCCATACAGCATACCATACTTCGGCGGGTTAATGTTATAATAGACGTTGCTTTACTTGCTAGCGGCACAATGAACACGGGGAGGTATCACGATGGAAATCAAATTATATGATGAACAGAACGGCAAGCAGGAGATATCGGTGGAGGAGCTAACCAAGCTGGCCCCGCTGCACGTTGATTTAGATGAGCGTGTGCCTGGCGCCGAAGGCAAGGCGTTTGACTTAAAAGCGTGGTACAGGGCTTGGCGCAATGAGCGCGGCGTGCCATCCGCAGCAGTAGAGCCTACCCATATGACCGTCGAGGCTGCTGATGAATTCCGGGCGACGATTCCGTGGAACCAGCTGGATCAAGCTGTTTTTTTATATGAGCAGAATGGCAGCTCTCTAGAGAAAGGTTACCCGATCCGGTTGTACGTTCCGGACGGCAGCAGTGAATGTCTCAATGTGAAAAGTGTGATACATATTCATTTCGGATATCATGAGGTACCGGAGAAGGCAGCATACGGGTTCAAAAACCAAGTATCTGTGGAAGAATTAAAACTACGCAAGCTGTAAATATAATACTCCCGAATATGATACAAGGAGGGTGGCCCTGAATGACGTCACCGGCGCTGATGCTGCGAATTCTTCACACAAATGACTTGCACAGCCATTTTGAGCAGATGCCGTCTATTGCAGCCGCCTTTCGGGAACTGCGTCGTTCAGCCGGTGACACGAATACTCTCACCTTGGATATTGGAGATCATCTGGACCGGATGCACGCAGCCACGGAAGGAACTGAAGGTACCGCAAATATAGCGGTGATGAACGAAACCGGATATGATGCGGTAACGATCGGTAACAATGAGGGGCTAACGTTCACACCCGCGGCACTGGCAGCTTTGTATGGTGAGAAGTCGATATTTAAGGTGTTGTGCAGCAACCTGCTGAATACGGAAACCGGCAGAATTCCGGGATGGGCGGTGCCGTCTCACGTTGTGGAAAAGGGCGGCATTCGTGTGGGACTGATCGGCGTTACCGCATACTTCACCGAGTTCTATCGGCTGCTCGGATGGGACATTCTGGAGCCGCACACGGTGGCTGCGCGGTTGGTCGGTGAACTGCGCCCGCACGTGGACCTGATTGTGGTACTGTCCCATCTCGGTCTGCGCAATGATGAACGCATGGCGCAGGAAATCCAGGGCATTGATCTCATCCTGGGCGGACACACCCATCATTTGCTTGAGACGCCGCTGCGCATCGGCAGCACCATGGTTTGTGCGGCCGGAAAGCACGGGCAACACTTCGGGGTAGTGGATATCGAGTTTGACCGCGAAACGCGCAAACCTGTCTCGATGGAGGGGTATGTCCGTTCCACGGCAGATTTTGCCCCTGATGCACAGGTCTCACGCGACATTGAGCAGTTTGAGCGGGATGCGGGCAAGGTGCTGGCCAGGGAGGTTGCACGGCTGGACTATCCGTTATTCTCCGACTGGTACGCGGAAGCGCCCCTGGGCAATTTGCTTGCCACAGGCCTCCGCAAACGGGTGGGAGCCGACATTGGCTTGGTCAACGCCGGGCAATGCTTGGAAGGTCTGCAAGCGGGGCCGGTCACTGCCGGGCGGCTGTTGGAGATATGTCCATCTCCGATCAACCCGTGCCGCATGCTGCTCACAGGGGCGCGGCTAAGACAGGCGCTGGAAGAGTCGCTCCTGCCGGAGTTCATGGAAAAGCCCCTGTTTGGCTTTGGTTTTCGCGGCAAGGTGCTTGGCATGCTGAACGTCGACGGCCTGCGGATACAATATGATGCGGCTGCGCCGGATTATGCGAAAATACGTGAAATCCGGGTTGGTGACGAAGTGCTGCAGGAGGAAAAAGAGTACGTAGTCGCCACGATAGACATGTTTACGTTTGGCATCGGCTATCACTCCCTGTCGGAGGGCACTGAAGTTACATATTACCTGCCGGAATTTCTGCGGGATGTATTAAAAATGGAATTGCGGGATGCGCAAGCTGTGCGCGAATGTACTGTACCGCGCTGGCATCGCGTCAAATTGCAAAACGGACTGTGAAGCCTAGCGCTCGGACAGTCCGTTTTTATTTAAAACACAAAATAGAGGGCGAACAAAGCAGCAACTGCAAAGCGGTAGTAAGCGAAAATTGAGAGACTCATTTTCTGCACAAGTTTAATAAAAGTGACAACTGCCAGCAGCGCGACAACGAACGCCACCGCAAACCCGACCGCAAAATGTCCTATTACCTCCGTCGTGAACATCTCATACGATTTCAACAGTGATAGCCCCGACGCGGCAAACATCAGCGGCACAGCCATAATGAAGGTAAAATCCGCGGAAGCGGCACGGCTGACGCCGGTCAGCATGCCGCCGGCGATGGTGGCTCCGGAACGGGAGAAGCCTGGCCATATGACGGACAAAATTTGATAAAGGCCGATATAAAAAGCTTGGCGGTAGCTGATCTCGTCGAGTTCCTTCGCCGTGATCGGGGTGGTGGATTTTTCAGCGATGATGAGCACAATGCCGCCGATGACGAGGCTGAGCAGTACGGTTTTGGGATTAAACAGATACCTGTCGATGAAATCGTTCAACAGAAGGCCGACTACGCCCGCCGGCAAAATACCGATACATATATGAATTAGATTAAGCTGCCTCTGGCCGACGCGGTTCGGGTCTTTGTGCAAACCGAACAGGCGGAGCAGCCTTTTCCAATACAATACCACTATCGCCATAATCGCTCCCAACTGAATGACGACTAAAAAAACCTTCAGCATAGCGTCTTCCTCGGGAATACCTAGCAGCGCTTGCGTGAGTATCATATGACCTGTCGAGGACACGGGCAAAAATTCGGTCAAACCTTCCACGACACCGATGATAACAGCAGCGATGTAATCCAACATAACGGCCTCCTAACGCAGCACCTTCGCCTGGGGCGAGCATATCTACCGCGGCGCCGGCACAGCCGGTTTGTCCCATACTTATGCGAGTTGGAGCTGAATTATGAATGAGTGCCATGCCGGTGCTGCACAGTATCAGGCGTCGTTTTTTCGCATGGGAGCGTGACTTTCTTTCCTTTTCATTTTTATGCGTCATAGGCTACAATAGGTGGTAAAAATACTTCATGAGTCAGGTGTGAAAGTTCATATGATAGATAAAGTAAACCCGGTGGTAGCACCGATAACCCCCCACAACGACCCCTGGGACCCGATCCGCTCGCTGCGAAGGCACGGCAAGCACGTACTGACCAGTGTTGAGCTGACTGTGACCAATTTGTGCAACATGCGCTGTGAGCACTGTGCGGTCGGCGAATCGTTAACTATGACAGAAGGCCCCCGGATTCCGGTTGCAGACGTACTGCGCCGTCTGGATGAGGTGGAGCATCTCGAAACGATCAGTATCACCGGCGGAGAGCCGAGCTTACATGCCGGTACGGTCAGGGATTACATAATACCGGTGCTGAAATATGCTAGAAGCCGCGGCGTTAGATCTCAGATTAATTCTAATCTCACGCTGGATCTCGACCGATATGAAATGTTGGCTCCGTATCTGGATGTCATGCATATTTCATTCAACTACACGTCCGCGGAGGATTTGCACGCGGTAGGCTTTGTTCGTGCTAACCATACTGCGGGATATCATGCGGCTGCCACATTGTATGAACGCATGGTCAAGAACACGGAGGCGCTTAGCCGCGGGGGAATGTTCGTGTCGGCTGAGTCGATGGTCAATTATCGCACTCATGAGAAGCTGGCCGATATCCACCGGTTGATTGCCCAGATGGGCTGTCAGCGCCACGAGGTGCACCCCATGTATCCGAGTTCGTTTGCTTCAGGCTTGCCTATGCTGACGGTGGAACAGTTCCGGACAGCCATTGATAAGCTGTTGGACGCACGGGACCCGGACCTCTGGATGCTGTTCGGTACACTACCATTCTACTCGTGCAGCTCGGTGGAAGAGGATCAGCGTATACTCAAGCGGCTTCGCACGGCTCCTAATGTGACGGTACGGAATGATCCGGATGGCCGCAATCGGCTTAACGTGAATTTGTTCACAGGAGATGTGTTTGTGACCGATTTCTCAGATGTTCCGGCATTGGGCAACATGCATCGGGACACGCTGGAGCAGGTGTTCGAACGATGGAAGCAGCATCCTCTGCAAAAGTCGGTGGACTGTTATTGTCCGGCGGCTCAATGCTGCGGACCAAATCTTTTGGTCGTGGACTCATACTACAAAGAAGTCGATTTTACCTCGTGCAAAGCGGTTGTGTAGCCACAAATGCAATGATGTTAGGCTCTCCGAGAATGACGGGGCGGTGAAACTCCACTGCTTCGTTGCAGGGAAAGGCGAGTGGGTGAACTGGCGGAGCAGCCACAAAAAAAAGAGGGGAGGACTGCCATTTCATGTCGCTCAGGACGGTTGTGTTTTGCGCGGTCGGCGTTCTGTTCATGTACGCGATGTTCACCACTGGGGCCCCGTTTTTGCTCGCCTTGGTGATCGCCATCTTTCTTGAACATCCGATACAGTGGTTAATGCAAGTCGGGCGTATGAGCCGACCGTTGGCGGCAACAGTAATTTGCACACTTTTCACAGCTGCCATGCTGGGGTTCTGTTACTTAATCGGTTTTAAAATTTTCTCGGAACTCATTCAATTTTGGAATAACGCACCTAATTATCTCAATGAATCGCAGCGCTTTTTTGAAAGCACGTCGGAGCGGACTCAAATTTTCTACAGCACGCTGCCATCCGGCATGTCACAGCAGCTGCAAGGTTTGGTGGAAACCGGCTACAGCACATTGTCAGAAAATATTAAGGGAATTGTCGCGGCGGTATCGACTTACTTTCTGGGCATAGCGAAACTGATCCCGAATTTACTGGTATTTTTTGTGGTTTTTGTGGTCGGTTTGTATTTGATCTCTCTCAGCCTTCCCGCACTGCATAACTCTTTTCTCAACTTGTTCGAAAACAAATCGCAATCCAAGATGATCAGCGTGCTGAATGATCTGCGCCGAGCTTTGCTCGGATTTTTGTTCGCTCAGGTTCTTCTCAGCTTTCTCACCTATGTAGTCACTTTAATCGGGCTGTTGCTGCTGCGCATCGATTATCCGCTCGCGATCGCGCTGCTGATAGTGATTGTCGACGTATTGCCTGTTCTGGGAACCAGTGCGGTACTCATCCCCTGGGCATTATATTGTATGCTGTCGGGAAACATGTTCCTTGGCATTGGGCTGCTGATTCTGCTGGTGGTGATAATGCTGTTCCGCCGTTTGGTGGAGCCCAAAATTATCGGCAACGCAGTAGGCATTAATGCCCTGGCCGCTCTGATAAGTATGTACATAGGCTTCGAATGGATCGGGGTCATAGGTCTCTTCTTGGGTCCGGTGCTGATCATCGTGTATCAAGCTCTGCGCCGTGTAGGACTTCTTCAAATAAATATCAAGCTGGACTGAGGGTGAGCGCGCGAGCTTACCCTCTTTTGTCGTGGCATCATCGCACAACCGCCTGCAGCCGCTGCCATGCACAAAGCTGCGCCACGTTTCTTTGGCCGCTCGGACTTATGCCGCGGAGTTGCATCCACAATCGTCTAATCTTCACGCCTTTCGCAGGTTCATTAAACTACAAATTTCACCACGTTGTCCGCTCATATTGGACGAGACGACACGATATACATAGTGGTAGTGTTTCACTCACAAGAAGGAGGTGCCAACATGTCCAAACCGTCCAATGAAAAAGTATGGTTTCCTTACATCAGCCCTTTCGATCCCTGCCCGCCGATGACTGTCAAAAAGTTCATCACGCCGCCCAATCTCTACATTCAATTTCAACCGGCCAACCTGCCCCAATTTCCGCCACATGAAGCTTTGAAGTTAGGAACTCTGTGGCCTGCCTTGTACAGCCCATATGAACGGCAGCCCTAGCCCGAGAGAGGAGTGAGTTTGCGTGGAGAGAAAGATGCCTGAGCGTTATTACGCTTTGCTCCAGGAGCTGCAAACGGTCGAGTTCGTCTGTGTCGAACTGAATCTGTATCTCGACACACATCCGCACGATGTGCAAGCCATAGAGCAATACAACCAATTCGCACACAAATTGAAGGAGCTTAAGCATCGATTTGAGCTCGAGTTCGGGCCGCTGAAACACTTCGGACACAGCTATTCCCGCGCGCCATGGCAGTGGGTCGAAACTCCTTGGCCTTGGCAGGTCTGATCTGGAATCATTGGTTGCACACCGAAGGGAGAGGAGCAGAGGTATGTGGATCTATGAAAAAAAGCTGCAGTACCCGGTACGGGTGAGCAAATGCGACCCCCGCATGGCAAAATTGTTGCTGGAACAGTATGGCGGGGCGGATGGCGAACTATCCGCCGCGCTGCGTTATTTGGATCAACGATACACAATTCCGGATAAGATCACCGGGCTGCTAAATGACATCGGCACTGAAGAATTGGCCCATCTCGAAATGATTGCCACGATGATTTACAAACTCACCAAGGACGCTACGGTGGAGCAGCTGCGGGCGGCGGGGTTAGACGAATACTACGCGGCACATGACCGTGCGCTGTATTACGTGAATTCCGTTGGAGTGCCTTGGGCGGCGCAGTATATCCAAGCGAAGGGAGATCCGATCGCTGATTTGTACGAAGATATCGCAGCTGAAGAGAAGGCCAGGGCTACATATCAATGGCTGATCGACCTTACGGATGATGTCGATCTCCAGGATGGACTGAAATTTTTGCGTGAACGTGAAGTCGTTCACTCGCTGCGCTTCAGGGAAGCGGTCGAGATACTAAAGTGTGAGCAGGACGCAAAAAAAGTATTTTGAAGATGCAGTTCTGTGGCAGCTGATGTCCGTCAGTAACGGGCGTCGGCTGTTTCTGCTACCGCAGGAACATTGTGATTTTAAAAAGTCTTCCGGGAAAATAGAAAAGGACCATCTTGGGAGAAGGTCCTTCGTCTCACATGTATAACTGGCATCCGGCGATTAAGAAAACTTTTTCCAGCGGCTTTTATAATCTGTTTGTCGATTTTATTATGATCAGTTTCCGACTGTTCTAGGAGCGACATGAGCTTGTCGTACTTTTCTTTCGACAGTTTACCGTCCGAGAACGCCATTTTTGCCATCACTCGTGTAAATGGTATTTGCTCATAAGTGAACATTGTCATCTCCCCTTTAAGTTATATTACCCAGCATCTTGAAAATCAAGATTGACAATAAGTCTTCATGCTGTAAGCCAACCAAAGCGCGATGATGCTCATCTGCTATCCCCTCGATGACCATGACATCACCGTCCCAATCATAAATCATGTTGGAAGGATTACCCTACAACAGGCCCTCAGCCGCCCTTATTCTACCATGGGCTGAACATTATTGGAAGGGTTCACCTATAATGGGGGAAATGTCCTTACTAAATTTGCTATAGTTTTGTCGGAAAATCGAAAATCGCCTTTGCCCGTGACAAATGCAGGAAAAAAGGGTTTCAAAACCTCATCCGCTTATGCTAACCTTCTAAAAAACAGGCCGAATCCAGTTCAGCACAAGAGCTGGTACGGGGGATTATTTCAATGGGGTGAATGTTCGAGTGTCTGCGAACTAGGGAAGCCTCTTCCCGAATCCGTCAACTAACCTCGAAGGCCGCAGGAGGAATTGCATTGAACCGTTTTTACAGAAAGCTTTATTTATCATGCGCATTTTTCACGGCAGGATTGGTCGGTTTATCCCACACACAGGATGCCCAAGCTGCATCATCGGAAGCCAAGGTTCAAATTAACGACACACTGATTAACTTTCCGGACTCCCAGCCGTTTATCGACGACAATAGCAGTATGCAGATCCCTATGCGAGTGCTGACAGAGCAGTTGGGATTCAAAGTCGATTGGGCCATGCTGGATGAACATACGGTAAAAGTCACGATTACGAAGGGCACACAGACCATCATGGTGCAAACTGGCGATAGCACCGCACAAATCAACGGCAATGCCGTAAAAATGGATTCGCCCGCTCAGTTCCTTGAAGGCCGAGTGTATCTTCCGCTCAGGTTTATCTCTGAAAAGCTGAATTACAGAATTCAATGGGATGCCAATAATCGTCTTGCCATTATCGACGCGGATGGCCAGTATCATGCTCCAGCTTGGTATAAGCCTCAGCCCCAACCGCAACTACAGTCGCAAGCGAAACCAAGCGTCATTCAGAACGCGCACAAGTTTCTCGGAGTTCCATACAAATATGGTGGAAGCACCCCGTCCGGATTTGATTGCTCAGGATATGTCAATCATGTCTTTGCAATGAACGGGATCGACCTGCCAAGAACAACTGCGGCCATGTATGACCACGCGGGCACTCGCGTGACCGATTTACAAGAGGGGGATTTGGTGTTCTTTGCGGACGGAAAGAAAGCCTCACACGTAGGAATTTATATCGGCAACCAGAAATTTATCCATGCTGCCAACAAGTATGGAGTGTCAGTGTCTAGTTTGACCACCGGCTATTGGGGGCAAAGATATGTAGGCGCGAAACGTGTAACTGCTTAGAAAGAAGCGTGCACCACAGACGCACTCTGGCACACCATAGGACAATTGCCCGGCGATCGTCCCCCTAGACGGGGGCGACCGCTATTTTTTTACTGCTTATGTGGAGTGCCACGTGCGGCTCATATGGTGAGCGCAGCCTACGCCAATGCTTGCGGCACAAGTTATTTGACATGCCACCGGATTCATGTTTGTATAGAACTTGACACGTAAACGTAGGAGGAATCGGCATTGCTGCTAACTTTTGAAAAACCTGAAGCGATGATATTCGATTTGGACGGCACCTTATTTCAAACGGAGACACTGCTGTTACCGGCATATCATGCAACGTTCGATCAGCTGCGTGCCGAAGGAGCTTATAATGATGTGACCCCTCCGGAAAGCGTTATATTAGGCTCTCTGGGAATGCTCCTGGAACACATATGGAAGCAGGTAATGCCGAATTCGGTGGAAGCGGTGCACCGCCGTGCGGATGAGCTTCTGCTGGACTATCAAATGAAAGGCTTGCAGAACGGCGAGGGTGAGCTTTATTCCGGTGTCCCCGAAACGTTGCGGCAGCTCCAGGAACTGGGCGTGCGTCTGTTCGTAGCCAGCAACGGTTTGGAGGGTTATGTCAAGCAGGTCGTGGCACACAAAGGGCTGGTATCTTTGTTTGAAGGTTTGTACAGTGCGGGGGAATATAAGACTCGCTCCAAGGTGGATCTCGTTCGTTTGCTGTTGGACCAACATGGCATCAAAAAAGCATGGATGGTAGGAGATCGATCTTCCGATGTAGAAGCGGGCCTGGAGAACGGTTTAATCGTAATAGGCTGCGATTATGCCGGATTCCGCCAGGACGGGGAGCTGGAAGATGCGCATGTACGCATCAGCCGCTTCACCGATCTCATACAGCTAATCGCCGAATGAGGGGCTTATGCTGCAACAACAAAGGGAGCATGCGGTGACCTGACAGGCCATCGCATGCTCCCTGCTTTTTTACTCTTCCGTCTCCGTTTTGCGGCTAAATAGATAACGTGCATATTGCAGGGGGCGGGTGACAGCTGTTCGGTATGTGGATTTTTCGCCAATCCGCGAAAATACTTCACGGGAAGGCTTCGGGTTCACTTCGAGCAGCCATACCTTCCCGCTTGGGTCAATCGCCAAGTCGATCCCCAGCTCACACAGTGACCCAAAATGCTCCTCCAGAAATTGCGCTACCTTCATTCCCAACGTGTGAGCGTCCTCCTTGATGCTCTCCACTTTGCTCTGATCCTCGAACCTTTCTGTCAGCAGCACATCCATCGGCACTGCGGCACCGCCGCCATGCAAGTTGGACGTGACTGATTTCTTCGGGCCGACCCGGCCGGCACAGCCGGTGATCTGCCACCGTCCGTCTCCGTCCTTTTGTACCAGCATGCGAAAATCATGTACCCGGCCATTTTTCAGAGCGAGAGGTATGCCCTGCTGGATGATATATTGCCCCTCCATATTCCAACCGTTCAGCTTCTCCGTTATTTCTTTCTCTTCGATCATTTGTGCCGGTATAATCCGCCTTTGCCGGTCACGCCCCTGTAGGAAATATACATTGTCTGAAGCTCTCTGCAGTCGGACGATGCCTCTGCCTCCGGTTCCTTTGTGCGGTTTCAAATAGATCCGCTGGTGCTGCTTGAGAAATCGAAGCAGGTCCTCTGGTCCGCTGTACAGCACGGTAGCCGGAAGATGCTTGGCAATGTCCGACTCCCCTGACATGATCTGATACATGGACCACTTGTCAGTTAACGGACGTCCCAGATAACGGATCTTATCGTGGAGGGCACGGAATTTAGTGATCTTCTGTAAGTTCTGCGCTCCACGGTAGCGGCTGCGATCATATACCAGCTCCGGGATAGCGGTGAGTTTTCGCTTCCACTTCCGGGCGGGCATGCTGTAATATAACGCATTCACCTTGTCACCGTCCACATCGTCGGGTGTGAAGACCAGCACATGAATACCGAGCTTTCGCCCATGCACACTAAGCTTGCGAAAAAAATCAATCTCTTCCAGTTTTTTTCCGTGCAAATACATGGCCAAAACACCTAAAGGATATTGGGTCACCGTTCATCACCTGCTTGCCTCGCCTTTTGGGCCGTTTCTATGGTAGGTTTTCTGCGCGCTACAGCCGAGGGTGGAGTACCCGCAGTGGGCTTACGGGTTCTTCGGGATAAGTGGATGCAATATTGAATCAGATTGGTGAGTGATTTTTGGCGGATTTCCGGCTCGTCAAACTTCATCGGCTTGGAGTTTGCCTCAAAAAACCATATCTGGCCGAGTGTATCAACTCCCAAGTCCATCGACATTTCTCCCAGGTTGCTGCCGCTTGCTCTTTCAATTTGTCTGGCGATGAGCAGTACCGCTTGTTTGACCTGGGCTAAAATTTTTTTACTGTCCTGCTCGCCGAAAGCCGACGCCAGCAGCTTTACCGGATCATCAATGGAGCCGCCGCATGGGACATGAGTGGTGATGCTCATCTTGCCGGCCAGTCGCGCACCAATGCCGATAATGCTCCATTGGGCCGCACTATTTTTTTGCACCAGAACCCGCAGGTCAAAGGGACGCTGTTTGTAGCTGGATAAAGCGATGCCCTGCTGCATGATGTAGTCTCTGGCGCCGACCAATACACTAATTTGCGCCCACAGCTCCTGTGTGTCGTTGTAACGGGAAATATGGCTTTTCGTTTTGTCCTGTATGCTTAATTGATATCTGTTCAATTTAAGTTTTTTGTCTGCAATCACGCTGACTTTCATAATCCCGAGCCCCGCTTTACCCCGGACGGGTTTGAGATAAAGGGTGGAATACTGCTGCAGCATGTTTTCCAGATCGGCGCTGGATGTCAATCTTTGGGTGACGGGAATGAAAGCCCGGGTGGATTTGGATTTGTTCAACCATTCAAACAGTGTCCATTTATTGAAAAAGCAGGGGTTGAAGAAACGGATCTGGCCATGCCGCATACAAGTCTGAATCACCTGCTGAACCTCGGGAAGCAGTTCGAATTTGCGGTAGGGGATCCGGTTATAAATTACGTGGGGCATCCGCAGCTCTCCTTTTTCCCACGTCTCGGTTTCAAAATTGTACGTGTAGCCCGGCACAGTTCGGCCGGTTAACTTGATTTCCTGGGTTGTCACGACATACACCAAAACCCCTTGTTGCTCGCCCGCCTGGATTAAATCGATAAAATTCTCCTGATTTCCCCGAAAAAGCCTTTTCTCATCGGCATAAGTGAGAATGGCCATGGTAGGCTGCCGAGGTTTCTGCTTTTGACGAAGGAAAGATTCCACTCAGGATTCCCTCCTTGTGTGAAATCGGCTTAGATATAAGCAGTACTCGTACACATGCTGCAGCGCTGCTTTGCCTTCCGCTTTCAGGGCGGGATGCTTAAAGATGGAACGTCCGGGCTTGGAATTGGCCTCAAACATCCAGATTCGCTCATTTTGGTCGATGCCGATGTCAAAGCCGAGCTCGCCTAGAGTGTGACGGTTTTTATGTTCGATGGTTTCGGCCAGTTTGATGGCTGTTTCCTTGGCGTTCGCCAGAACCTGTTCCGCTCGGGAGCCGAATATTTCCCGCAAAACCTGCCCAGGGGTCATCAGCTGGCCGCCGCTTCGGACATGTGTCGTGATGCTGCCTCTGCCGGCTTTTTTCGCCCCTATGCCGGCTACCACCCATTCGTTGTTAATATTTTTGGTGAGATGGAACCGGAAATCGATAGGGCAGTCGTCAATCTCAATCAGCCGGATACCCTGTTGGGCCACGTAGTTGTGCAGTTGACCGCTCTGCCGGTTCAGCAGCCCCATCAGTGAGTCGAACCTGTTAAAGCGGAGCAGCACGTTTTTCCCGTTACGGCGAAATCTCGCATAGTAGCCTCGTTTGGGGTTATAGGTGAGGCGGTAAATTCCAATGCCTAGACTGCCGCCCGTAGGTTTCAGATATATGAACTTATGGTTATCAAGCATTTGCTTGATCTGGGCACTGGAGGGATCGATTTGCGAATCGGGCACGTAGCGGAACGCATCCGTTCCTTCCAACAGATTATACACATCCCATTTGTCAAAAAAGGCCCAGTTAAACAAAGGAATGCCGCGACGCACGAACCGCTGCTTGAACGCATTCATCGAGGGCTGTTTCTCTGCTCTGCGGCTTGGCAGCCGGTTGTACACAACATCGGGCAGCGGCACGGTTTTGCGAATCCATCCGCCGTCCTTGCTGGGGAATATCCCGGTAACGGTTTGTTGGGTCCAATTGACATCTCGCGGGGAAAAGCCGAAATAAAATGACCTGCCTGTACCCATCTGCATGAACTGTCGGAGAAATTCGGTTCTTGAGCCGAAGGGGGCTGATCTGATCCCCGTCACCTGAGTTAAAATTCCGATGTGAGGACCCAGCCGTACGTCTTTTCCGTTTGTGCACAGAACCATACAGGAACCCAGCTGTGGAACACGGAGCTGTGTCATAACGCTGATCGGCATATACAGATGATGCCCCGTCTTTTTCAATAGGCGCACGGGTGTGGAGACACTGCTGCTGCCCAGTTTCAAGTTGACGGATTTTAGTTTCGACAGCTGGAGGGTCTTTGCCAATTCACCGGTCAGGTAGATGACTTTTTCCTGTCTCTGTGTCACATGAATCGTACAAGTTGTCAAACTCATGGGTCTCCTCCTAAAGGCCTTTCACGCATGAAAGGCTGACTTCGTAAACGTAGTTGGAACTTTGCTCTCCCAGCTGTGTCGAGACAGGCCGGCGCTGATCGAGAGCAAAGTGACTTCGTCGGTTGCAGGCATTATTTCAGGATCCCCTCAGGGGATTGCCGAATTAAAAAGCGGGCATAACGGATGGGATTCAACACACCGTTCATGCGGGCTTTATTATCATTCAAACGCGTGAGGATGGAACGGCCCGGCTTGGAATTCACCTCGAGAATCCAGATGCGGCCCTGGGTGTCGATACCGAAATCGATACCGAGCTCGACCAGTCGTCCGTGCCGGCGCTCCAGTGCTTCCGGAATCTGCATGGAAAGCTCATGCAGCTTGGTCATGATCAT
Organism: Paenibacillus xerothermodurans; assembly: GCF_002220865.2. Taxonomy (GTDB): domain Bacteria; phylum Bacillota; class Bacilli; order Paenibacillales; family NBRC-103111; genus Paenibacillus_S; species Paenibacillus_S xerothermodurans. The sequence goes on from NZ_NHRJ02000003.1 coordinate 323,305, forward strand.
ATTCGAGGCTGATGCGCCGAATTGAGCGGCGAGAAACTCATCGGCGGGCTCGACTCGGCCGCCTCCATGCAGATTGGCGGTCAGGCTGCCGTCCTGACCCCGGCGCACAGCCATGCCGGTCACCTGCCAACGGCCGGTGCCGTCCTTTTGAACGAGCGAGCGCACATCATATGCGTCGCCCGCGAAGGTCTGCAGCAGCAAGTACTGCTGCAGCAAATAGCGGCGCTGCGCCGTGAACCGGTGCAGCCATCGCAGCAGCGCCGGCGCATCGGCGAAGCCGCGCTCCACGCGCCGGTTGCGCGCATCGCGCCCGCGCACGGTAAACGCCGGTCCGGCGTTTACCGTGCCTTCGGGCGCATCGGCGCCCCCGGCTGCTCGCACGCGGTGCTGCACAAGCAGTACGCCGCGGCCATGCGAGCCGGCGCGAGGCTTGAGCAGCACCTCGCCGCGCTGCCGCAGCCAGCCGGCTACCGTGCGCACGCTGTGCATGGGCTCGGTGTGCGGCAGATGGCCTGCGAACCGGCCGTCCCGCTCGAGCAGCCGCTGCACCTCGTATTTGCAGCTCAGGCCATGGCCTAAAAAAAGTACACGCCCATGCTCCCGCAGCTTGCGAATCGTGTCACGGTACTCGTTGTACTGCGCACGGTTTGAGCAGAAGCAGCGATCATACACGGAGCGTGGCAGTGCAGAACGCCGCTCGATCCACCGGTCGCGCTCCTCATCAAAAGCGTAGCCGTTTACACTGCCTCCGGCCCAATCGATGCTGCGAGCGGTAAATACAAACACGGTTATCCCGGCTTTACTGCCGGTTACACATAAACGCCGGTAGAAATCGCGGTTTAGAAAAGGCGGCTGCCCTTCGATGTGGGCGGTCAGGATTCCCAAGGAGTGACGGGGTGACGCCTTTAGCACGGGATCACCTCCCATCACAGAAATTTTGCCGCGTATCGGCAGTATTGAACAAGCCGCTTCACAGACGGCCGCATTTTACGTTCTGCCGACAAGGCGGTGTTGTCGTCCTTGGAAGGCTTCGAATTGACCTCTATCAGCCATACGCGCCCGTGTGTATCCAACGCCAAATCAACGCCCAGCTCGGCAAAGTGCCCCGGGATTTGCGCTTCTATGCCTTTGGCGATCAGTAGTGCCGCCCGCCGCAGTTTTTCCTCGTCTGCGGCCCCGGTCAGTGAGTTGGCGCGTGCAAGGGCGTCTTTTACCGTCGACAGGCTTCCGCCACGCGCCAAGTTGGAGACGAAGTGTTCATTTCCGGCAATTCTGGCTACAATGGAAGTAATGGCCCACCGGCCGTCTATGTCCCGCTGTACCAAGGCCCGGAAATCAACGGGCCGTCCATCCACGGAGATAAGAGAAACGCCCTGCTGTATTTGGTATTGTTGTTTTTTCATTTTGCCGGATAGAGCTGTAATCATATTGCTTACATTGCTGAAAGATTGTTTGCGTACGCCGCCGACACTGGTGAAGTGACAGATGTAACCGCCGCCCGGCTGCCGGTTGATCCGAATGATGCCCTTGCCCAGGCTGCCGGTCACCGGTTTCACAAAGACAGTCGGGTGTTTGCTGCACATCGTCTTAATGGTCTGCGTGTTTTTCACCAGATGTGATTCAGGCAAATAGGGGCGGAGTCCGTTTTGTTTTTGCAGTGCGTCGAAGACTTCCGTTTTATTCAAATAACGCTCGTTAAACAAAAGCGTCTGATGCTGGGTTTTCGCATGCCGCAGAAATTGTTGCACATTGTCGAGATTCTCCAGCTTCCGCGTGGTGAGACGGTTGTAGATCACATCGGGAATGGGGAACGCATGATTTTCCCACCTGTCGGTATACTGCCAGCCTATCACTGTGTCCTCATAGCCGGCGAGTTCGTCCGGAGTAAAAAAGTACACGGCTGAACCATACACGCTGCAAGCATGAACCAGTTCCCGGCAAAATGCAGTGGTTACACCAAACGGCTTATCCGGTAAGTCCTTGTATATTCGGCTGACCAACACGCCGATTAGCGGTCCGATGTGGAGTGAGCGGCTCGCCGGTCGATATTGCAAGCACAAGGGCGCGCCATGAGATAAGCCCCATCTCGACGCAATGGAGTCGTTGATCCGAAGGACCCCGGCCGCAGTCACGGGCACAACTTTCACCGCATATTTTGCCGAGCCGAAGCACAGCTGCAGCGAGGTTTGCGTCGGGACCTTCCATTTTTTCACCAAAACTGAGCTTAGCTTGATAACCCATTCGTCGGCTTGGTCGCTGGTTTTTTGAATCTTGATCTTGACCTTTGTGCTCTTCATGCTCGCAACTCCTTCCAACGCCGACTTGCATGACTAATCAGGTGAACTAATTCATCATATGAGTACGTTTTGCCCTTGGTGAAAAGAAAACTCGGTAAAACATCACAGACGGGGCGGCGCTGCTGCGCAGGGAGAGCTTATCGCAGTGATCGAACAACCCCCTCAGCAATGCCCTCAGCGCGCCTACGGTGTTATAATCGTTTGTACAGCCTCTCGCAGACGCACGACAAGCTCAAAAACTCTGTGCTATCTCGCGAATTGTATCAATGGAAATGGCAAGCGGTGATTCGAGTTGATGAAAGGAGGAAACACATTGAGGCTCAGCGTACTGGATCTCGTGCCTGTGTTTGCAGGCGCCGATTCTACCGAGGCATTGAAACAAGCGATCAAGCTGGCGCAGACCGCGGACAGTTTGGGCTACCATCGTTACTGGGCTGCCGAACACCACGACATGCAGGCACTGGCGTGCACTTCACCTGAAGTGCTGCTTGCCCATGTCGGCGCGCTGACTGAGCGGATCAGGCTTGGCTCAGGCGCCCTGCTGCTCCCACATTATAGACCGATCAAAGTAGCGGAATCGTACCACCTGCTCGCCGCTCTCTGTCCGGGGCGGATTGACCTGGGCTTAGGCAGAGCGCCGGGAGGTTCGGCAGAGGTGAGCATCGCACTGAGCGGTAATTTCCTGGAAAATGTGCGTCAGCTTCCTGATAAATTAAAGGCATTGATGGAATTGTTGTCTCATGAGCATCGAGTGGAAGGGGCTCGTGTGACGGCCAGACCCGTGCCTCCCAGCCCGCCGGAGGTCTGGATGCTCGGAACGAATAACAAAAGCGCCGCTTACGCAGCCGAGTTCGGAACCGGCTACGTATTCGGACAATTTATGAGCCACCGCAATGCGGCGGACATCCTGCCTTTCTACAAGGAGCGTTTCCAACCGTCTGCGCTGTTGACCGAACCGCGTGTTATAGCCGCAGTGGGTGTCGTCTGTGCGGACACCGAAGAGGAGGCCCAGCGGTTGGCGGTTAAGGCAGCGAGTACATTTGCAGCGGACTCGCGTGGTCCGACGGAGGCGCACGTCGAGATCACCACTGAGTCGCATAAGCTGATTGTCGGCACGGCGAATCAGGTAAAGGCGTGCCTGGTCCGGTATGGTCAGCAATATGGAGTGGACGAGTTTCTCGTCGTCACGATGGTACCGGACTACGACAAGCGGCTGCGTTCATATGAACTGCTCGCGGGGGCCGCATTGAGCTGATCTTTAAGTCGGATTGGAGTGGAAATAGTGCAGCACGAGACTTTTACTTTTCAAGATGCAGATCATCAATTGATTTATGTTCACCATTGGAGCCCACCTCGTCGGCGCCCTCCGAAAGCCGTAGTGCAAATCGCGCACGGGATGGCGGAAGCGGCACGGCGTTACGCGCGGTTCGCGCAAGCATTGATACGCGCCGGTTATGAGGTATACGCCAACGATCACCGTGGCCACGGACTGACCGCAGGGAGTCTTGAACGTCTTGGGAACACAGGCATTAACGGCTTTAACCGGATGACGGACGCTATGGCGCAGTTGACTGATGTGATCCGGGCACGGCATCCGGACATTCCCATCTATTTGCTCGGCCATAGCATGGGTTCTTTTCTCGCTCAGCAGTATATGTACCGATATCCTGACAAAGTGAGCGGTATTATGCTATCCGGTACGGCCGGCCGGCAATCTCCGAAGCTCTGGTTCGGGATTGTTCTAGCACAACTGATAGCCGCAATCCACGGTAATGAGCATCGCAGTCCGCTGTTGATGAACCTTACCTTCGGCAGCTACAACAAAGCATTTCGGCCGACTCGTACTGATGCCGACTGGCTAAGCCGGGATAAAGCGGAGGTCGATCGCTACATAGCAGACCCTTATTGCGGCAGCACTGTGTTCACGGCGGGATTCTTTCGGGATTTTTTTCGCGGATTGCATGAAATACACCGCCGGAACCATCTGAAACAAATTCCTAAGCAGCTTCCCGTCTACATTTTCGCAGGGAATAAGGATCCTGTGGGGGGGATGGGCGAAGGGGTCCGGCGGCTGGTTGAGATGTACCGCAAGCTTGGTATGAAGCACGTTTCATGCAAGCTCTACCCGGGCGGCAGACATGAAATGTTGAACGAAATAAATCGAGAAGAAGTGATTGCGGATATCATCGCGTGGTTGGAGCTGTTTCAGCCTCCGCTGCTCGGTCCAAATTAATTGTAACAACATGTAAATTAGACAGGATAGGACATTGTCACTCGACAAAACCATTAATAATCACTGGGGGGAAAACCATATGAGGCACAGCACATTGCTAAAGCGGACGCTGTTAATTGCTATCTTTGTACTTGTCATTGCCGGATGCAGCAAAGAGCCTGCCGGCACGCAGCCGGAGCAGCCCGCTCCTCCGTCGAGCCAGCCGGGCACGCAGCCCGTTCAGCCAAGCCCCGGAGCACAGCCGGCAGCCCCAACCGATGGGCCTGATGCGGGGCAAACCAAAATCCAAGCCGATGCCGCTGCTGTGGCATTCACCAGTGCGGCCGAAGGATGGATCGGTGGGAAAGGGGTAATTTATCACACAACGGATGGCGGCCTGCATTGGGAGAAGCAATACACCGGCGACGAGCAGATAGGTGCATTCACTTTTCTCAAGGGCAGCAGCAGGATAGGATGGGCATATCGCGGACAAATGAGCACCGGCAATATTGGGGGGGACGGCTCGAGCCCAAGCCGGCAAAGCCTGCTGCAAACGGTGGACGGAGGTGCAACTTGGTCGGTCATATCAACTACCGCTCCCCTGGGGCGTGAGCTGCACTTCGCATCGGATCGGCAAGGCTTCAGCGGCAACCACATGACCGAGGACGGCGGCAAAACGTGGAAGCAACTGCCGGTGCCGCCTGAGATAACGGGAGAGGCCTATTTTCATTCCGAGGCAAAAGGCTGGGCTGTAACGAACAGCGGCAGCGAGTTTCAGATACAGCAAACCACTGACGGAGGCGGCACGTGGGCGCCGATCTATTCCCGTGCAGTGGGTAGTGTTCTGAATGGTGCGGTAATCCGCTCGAGCGGCAAGGACGACATCTGGGTGCAGCTTATCGGTGATTCCGGCATGACACAAACATCGTATACGCTGCTGCACAGCGGGGATTCAGGCCAAAACTGGGCGACCGTGGTGGCACACTCGACTGCCGGCGGGGGGCCTGCTCCAGGCTTCGCACCAGGCGCCGAGACCGGACCGCGCGGGCCCGGCACGAAGCCGGGGGAACTAGTCGTCATATCGCCTGAATCCGCATATATGACGGGCACATGCCCGGCATGCAGTGACAACGGCACGGTGGAGTTAGGCTGGACACACGATGGCGGCACAACTTGGACTAACGGCAGCGAGAAGTTCAACGGACAGGCAGGAGTGTTGTCCTTTGTGACCGAGCGGCAGGGTTGGCTGCTGCTGCATGGCACCGCTCAATCATCCGAGTTATATGCTACGTCCGATGGGGGTAAAAGTTGGAACAAAGCAGCTGCATTTGCACCATAGCAGCTTGAGACTATAATGCCGGCAGCTATGGTCGCCTGTACTGCGAGGGTACATCACCCGCATCAGGCGTCATGGCTTTTTTGCGTGGTCTTAAACAGTAATGGTCGGCAAGCCGCAATTTATGTTACAATGCATGGAACATCAGCTAATATGGTTGAAGGGTATTGGCCCAAGGAAGGATTGACAACGCTTTTGCCTATCAAAAAGACCAAAATATTTGAAATTGACATTGTGCGAGCGTTCGCTATTCTGGCTGTGCTCATTATCCATGCTACGGCTGACGCGACCGTCGAGCTGCCCGTAGGCAGCGGCTCGCAAGTCTTTTACCTCGTCATCAACAAGCTTAGTAATTTTGCAGTACCTGTGTTCATTTTCATGAGTGGTCTTGTGCTTTTTTACCGTTATATCGATGATTGGAGCGGCCAACAGGCGGCTGCCTTCTTCGTCAAGCGGCTGAAACAAATCTTGTTCCCGTATTTACTCTGGTCGGCTTTTTACTATCTATATAATCAGTGGATTCATGCTCCGGACCAACTGCATTGGACATGGAACGAATATTTCGATCTGCTGCTTTGGGCGGACGCGTCATACCATCTGTACTTTATGATTATCATCCTGCAATTTTATTTGTTATTCCCGTTGTTAATCTCTCTGTGCCGCGCCTGGAAAGGGTTTGGGAATTATCTCGTACTGATAGGAATTGCGGTGCAAGTCATGTTCTATGGCTACCATCGCTGGGTCGACCCGTTTGAACATATGTCTTCATTATGTATCAACTATTTCAGTTTGTTCACATTGGGCGGTTACGTAGGAATGCACTACGAGCGTGTTTCGTCCTGGATTCAGCGGAACGTTCGTTGGATGCTGCCTGTGTCGGTGCTGCTGGGTGCGAGCTTCGCGGGGGTGAACCTAATGGCAACCCGGTACGACGTACATGTTGCAGGCGCCGTGTATCATACGCTGTTCATTGTTTATCCTATGTTCGCCGTACTGAGCATGATTTGGACATCGGGGCAGCTGCTGCGTCTCACCCCTGCGCTATCGAAAGGGCTGCTATCTCTGGGTGTGGTGTCATACGGTGTTTATTTGATGCATCCCGCTGTACTGACGTTTTGGCGAACGCACGTGGTCAACGACAGCGGGAGAATGCTGGACTATCACGCATACATCGCTGCTTCCTTTGTGCTTAGTCTGATCGTGCCCTGGGTGCTGGTTGCAGCCTATGGGCAAGTAGTTCGATACCTGGGCTTTATCAATCATCGCAAGCGCAGCGAAAGGGCGGCCTAAACCGCTCAGCAGCTGCATCTGTTCTCAAACGCAAGTGATATTTCATCCGCTGCTTTCATACAATGTATCGTACAAGATATGCTGCAAATGAAAGGACGATGGCTATGAAAGGTACGAAACATATCATTTACATGGGGCTCGCGCTGGGTATGCTGTTTTATGCCGTTCCCAGGTTGGACATGTCAGGCGGCTTCACATTGCCGGCGGTGTTCGGAATTGTGTGGATTGCTTTTGCACTTATGAACATTGCAGCACATTTGCATGAGATCCTTGGGGTCGAAGAGGAGACCAAGCGTGAGATGGCCAAGGTGAAGAAAATGAAAAAATGGCAGTTCGAGCAAATGCTTCAGGGAAAGCGCAAGCTGCTTCAATTTCGAAAATAACAGCTGGCAAAGAGCCGGTCCCTGCTGGTGGCGGGACGAACGGCTCTTTTTTGCATCCCCGTGAGAGGCCATGCAGCACCGTTGAAGAAATGGAAATCGCTTGCTTTTTCGTCATCCCGCACATCCATCACGTGAAAAACCCTAGCAGAATCGTCTGCGGGTTTTATGCCTTGCTCAGGACAGCAGGCTAATGACAAGCAGTTCGTATAACACAAGCGGTAAAATGACGTTCTCGTATGCGCCATAGCCAACATACGGTCCATAGAATCCCCGAACATGTCCGGGCATCGGCTTTAGATATAGATGGGTAGCATCGATATGGACGATATAGCCCTCGTAGATTTGCCCATGTACGGTTTGCACGCGAGCAGGCTGGTTAATGTGCTTCACGCATGCGCTGTGGATTCGAGTCTTCAACTCTTGAAGCTGACCCAATAAGGCTGAGTCCATCTGGTATAACGGTTGTTTCCGAGCATCAAAAAATTCATCATTAATCACGTATGGCACCTCCCAAACTTTATAGGCCATTCTATGCGCCTGCCCAGTTTGTGTGCCTCTCCTGGATCGTTTTATTTGGTCATCTTTGCGTTGTGATAAAGTGGACCACCCCCACTGCAATCAATAAAAGAATTATGCCAACCAGCACCTTGATCGCCGTCTGAATCATTTGCTCACCATCCTTTTTTAACAGTTTACACCATCTGGAAAAAAATGTCCCCGGTCATGCACTGCTGCGGGCAGCATCGCCTTTCAGGCTTTTTTTTGTTGCAGCCAGCGATTATAATCGGTAGTACAGACTAAGACAGTGATGGAGATTGAGGTGCCACAGTTATGGACCCGGTGCAGTTGGATGCCGCAACGAAACATGAGCAAATTTTGAAGTATATTGAAGGCCTGAAGATCGGTTCGAAAATATCCGTCCGCAAAATCGCTGAAAAGCTGGGGGTGAGCGAAGGGACCGCGTACCGCGCGATTAAAGAAGCGGATAACCTGGGGCTGGTCAGCACAAAAGAACGGGTCGGGACCGTCAGGGTGGAAAAAAAGCTCCGCGACAACATAGACAAGCTGACGTTCGCCGAGGTCGTGAATATGGTGGATGGCGAGGTGTTGGGCGGACGCGAAGGATTGCAAAAAACGCTGCATAAATTCGTCATAGGCGCAATGCAGCAGGATGCCATGCTTCGGTACATTGATCCGGGCAGTCTGCTCATCGTGGGGAACCGGAACAAGGCACACACATATGCACTTGAGCAAGGCGCAGGCGTCCTTATCACCGGGGGTTTCGGCACAAGCGAAGAAGTGAAAAAGCTCGCCGACAAGCTTGAGCTTCCGATCATATCAAGCAGCTACGATACGTTCACTGTGGCCTCTATGATCAATCGTGCCATCTATGACCGGTTGATTAAAAAGAAGATTTTGCTGATTCGGGATATCGTGCCCGACGATATGCAGGTGGTGACATTAAAGATACATGACAAGCTGAAGGATTGGCAGCAGTTGCATGAGCGCACAGGTCACAGCAGGTTTCCGGTCGTGGACGAGTGGAACCGGATCGTGGGGATGATCACCGCCAAAGACATGATCGGCGCGGAGCCGGAACAAAGCATCGACAGGCGAATGACGCGGAACCCTTTGACTGCTTCACCCAATACATCCGTGGCGTCGGCGGCTCATATGATGGTGTGGGAAGGCATTGATCTACTGCCTATCATCGATGGCAACCGCAAGCTGTTGGCCGTGATCAGCCGGAAGGACGTGCTCAAGGCGATGCAGCAGATACAGCGCCAGCCCCAGCACGGGGAAACGTTCGAGGATTTGATTTGGTCTGGCTTTGAAGTGCAGCGCGGCAAGGATGGTCAGCCCGTCTTTCGCGGCGTAATTACGCCGCAGATGACCAACCAGCTTGGTACCGTGTCGGAAGGCGTGCTCACGATTTTAATGACTCAAGCGGCCTATCATGTAGTACAGGACGTAAAAAAAGGTGACCTGGTCATGGACAATATGTCCTCGTATTTTGTCAAGCCGGTGCAGATCGACAGCCGGATTGAAATCCGGCCGGCAATTATCGAAATCAGCCGCAAGTTCGGCAAGATCGATGTCGGCATTTACCACGCCAACGTTCTGGTTGCCAAGGCGATGCTGACCGCTCAATTTATTGATCAGGCTTAGTTAGAAGTCAGCGGCAAGTGCCGCGCACGACAACAAAGCTCTCCCACGAAAGCGGGAGAGCTTATAAAACGTGGGCGCCCCCGCATTGGCACGCCGCCTACCGTTGCGAGACATTACCGATGCCCCGCTGCGGTTGTTACATCCGGCTGAATTGGCTGTAGTTGCGCATACCGGCAAACAAATTGAACAAACCAAGAAGCACGCAGATCGTTCCAAATACTCGGCTGGTGTTCGAACTCTCCACAAAGAAAAGTTGCGCCACGGCGATCACAACCAGCATAATCCCCATTGCAATATTCATCTTCGCCGTTAGTAAGCCGCGCTGCTTCGGATCCTCGCTGCGGCGTGAACGAACGCTGTAATATACGGAAAAGCATAGCGGAACGAATATAAGTATGGGCAGCAGTAAGGCTTGCAGCGCAAGCAGCATGGTTAGGCACATCCTTTTTTATACAGCGATGAGTGCTGAGTGTAATATGCGTGTATACTTACGGTCATTAATAATGTAACTATTTTCCGCCGCAAAAGCAACGCAAACAATGCATCGGCTTCCGCTGCGCCAGGGAACGCAGATTCGCTGCGCCTGGTTGTCTTGAACATGTTGTATTAACACGTGCTCCAGGCCCGACGCTGCTTGAAATTTATTCGATCACGGTATACTCCGTACCCATTGTTTTGCTGTGATCCACACTTTCAGCTCAGTCTGCACGAGCAGCATCGTTTTCACGTTCACGATATAATCCTTGTCCAAAATGTCATGGTAGGTCTTGTTGGAGAGCAGACGCTGATAAATGTGGGGCGCTTCCGAGAAGCTGGCGACTTTTTGACCCTTCAGTACGCTCAGCTCGTTGCGAACCTTCTTTTCGAGCTCCTGGGCGGTTACCTTGTCCAACGAATTCAGATCGTCAGGTTCAACGGTTACCTCGATTCTATTGATGATGTTCTGCTGGGTTCTATGTCGTTTGTACAAATCATTATCCTGAATCAATTTTTCGTTTTCCGCTATAAGCTCTGTGTTTTTAACGAGCACGCTGTTCAGGTGATGATGAAAAATTGCGGTGAAGGCCGCGCACCCAATGATGGCTCCGGCGATCAGCAGCCCCAATGATTTGATGAGACCTCTGAACTGTTCAGAAGGAGGTACCTTCACTCACCGCCCCCTCCTTTGCATATCCATTGAATAAGAGATGTGCCCATAGTGGCCCCGATAAAAGCGAATATAATGTATACGATTTGCTTCACCGCCGGAGAAATGTATCCGATCATCAGATTGCTTTCAATCAGTCGGATTGGATCTATGGTGCCACCCACGGCTGCAACTAGCGCCCATATCTTGATTTGCTCGGCAATCAGCAGCATTCTCGTTGTCGGCGGCTCCATCACGAGCACCGAGGCCACCCCGCCAAGCAGTGTGCCGCCAAGGACGACCCCGAACGCAATAAAAAAGTCGAGAATACATTTCGTCAAAAAAGCTGCCACATGATTCCCTCCCCTCGTTTTCCGTGCGAAAATGTCCTGCTTGTCTAATCTATGGTACAAGTGTTCGCATTATGATAAAATAATAGAAATATTGTGCGGCGGAAATCCACGTATTGAAACAAGACCGAAAGGGGGCGGGCCGGGGTGAGCGAGTTTGTTCATTTGCATGTTCATAGCGAGTACAGTCTTCTCGACGGCGCTTCCCGCATCGACGATCTCGTCGGCGAAGCCGCGCGCTTGGGCATGAAGGCGTTGGCGTTGACCGACCATGGCGTCATGTACGGAGCAATACCTTTTTATAAGGCTTGTCAACAGCATGGCATACAGCCGATCATCGGCTGCGAAGTGTACTATACGGCGGGATCGCTGCATGACAGAGCAGCACGGCAGGAGCAGCCCATTTATCACCTGATCCTGCTGGCCAAAAACCCAACAGGATACCAAAACCTGATGCGACTGTGTTCGATCGGTCATCTCGAAGGCTACCACTACAAACCGCGTATTGACTCCGCGCATTTAGCCCGATACTCCGAAGGTCTAATTTGCACGAGCTCCTGTCTGGGCGGTGAGGTGTCACAGCATCTGCTGCATGGGCGCTATGAGGAGGCAAAGCTGGCTGCTTTGCGTTACCAAGCGATTTTTGGCGAAGATTTCTTCCTTGAGATCCAGGATCACGGTCTGATGGAGCAAAAGAAAGTGCTGCAGAGCATGGTTCAACTGAGCGAGGACACGGGCATCCCTCTGATCGCCACCAACGATGTGCATTATGTCCGGCAGCCGGATCACGCGGTGCAGGATATTTTGCTATGTATCGGCACCGGTAAAACAGTGGACGATCCGGACCGTCTGCGCTTTGGCTCCAGTCAGCTATATTTGAAGAGCGGCGAAGAAATGCAGCGGCTTTTCCCTCATCTGCCCCAAGCCATCCAAAATACACGACTCGTGGCGGAGCGCTGCACATTGGAGCTCGAATTCGGCCGCTCCATCCTGCCCCGGTTCGAGCCGATCCCCGCGGATGCGACAGCCGGCACGTATCTTGCTGATTTATGTCATAAGGGCCTGGTCGAGCGCTATGGATCTGACGAATCGTGGCACGATGCCGACGGCAAATTTCGCACGCAGCTGGAACAGAGGCTCGACTATGAGCTATCCGTCATTGAGCGGATGGGCTTTTCGGATTATTTTCTGATTGTTTGGGATTTCATTCGCTTTGCGCATCAGCAGGGGATTGTGACCGGACCTGGACGAGGTTCTTCCGCCGGCAGCTTGGTCGCCTATGTGCTGCGGATCACCGATGTCGATCCGATTCGTTACAATCTGCTTTTCGAGCGGTTTCTAAATCCGGAACGCGTATCCATGCCCGATATTGATATAGATTTCAGTGATGTGCGGCGGGATGAAGTGATCGACTATGTCGTGCACAAATACGGCCGCGACCGCGTGGCCCAAATTATTACGTTTGGCACGATGGCGGCAAAAGGAGCCATCCGGGATGTGGGCCGCGTACTCAATCTGCCGTATAACGAAGTGGACCGGGCGGCCAAGATGATCCCGCATCAGCTCGGCATGAGATTGGCTGATGCCATCGAGGCGAACCCGGAATTGAAGGCTCTTGCAGGGAAGCAGCCGAAGACGGCGGAACTGCTCGGCATCGCGATGAAGGTGGAGGGAATGCCTCGGCATGCCTCTACTCACGCCGCCGGCGTGGTCATATCGCGCGAGCCGCTGACACAATACGTGCCGCTGCAGGAGGGCAACGAGCAGACGGCGCTCACGCAGTATCCGATGGAGCATTTGGAATCGATCGGGCTGTTGAAGATGGATTTTCTGGGACTGCGCACTTTGTCGATCATTGAAAGGACGCTGCAGTGGATTAAGGAACAGACGGGGGCGACTATCGACTTTGAGAAGCTTCCGATGGACGATGCCGCTACTTACGAGCTGCTAAGCCGGGGTGACACTACTGGCGTGTTCCAGCTCGAATCTGCGGGCATGCGCCGTGTGTTGAAGGATCTTCGGCCGTCTGAATTTGAAGATATTATTTCTGTGCTGGCGCTGTACCGTCCGGGACCGATGGAATTTATCCCTCGCTATATCCAATGCAAGCACGGGGAGCTGGAGGTTGAATACCCGCATCCGGCGCTTGAGCCCATACTTCGGGATACTTATGGCATTATCGTGTACCAAGAGCAGATCATGCAGATTGCTTCCAAGATGGCCGGATTTACGCTAGGTGAAGCGGACCTGCTTAGACGTGCGGTCAGCAAAAAGAAGCGTGAGGTACTGGACGAGCAGCGCGCTCATTTTGTAGCGGGCAGCATAGCACAAGGCTTCACCGACAACGAAGCCAACAGGGTGTACGATATGATCGTGCGCTTTGCCGACTACGGTTTTCCCCGCGCACACGCGACCGCCTACGGTGTATTGGCTTTTCAGACGGCATATCTCAAGGCCCATTATCCCGTACAGTTCATGGCCTCCATGCTCACGGCGGTGATGGGCAGTCATACCAAAGTAGCGGAATATGTAGACGAGTGCCGTCGCATGGGCATCGCTGTACTACCACCTGACGTCAACGAGAGCGGAGTCGTGTTTACCCCGGTGACGCACTCCGGAGGCGGCGCTGTTGCAGCCGACACCGGCGAGCAGCAGCCGCCTGCTCTGCCAGGTTCGATTCGCTTCGGCCTCGCAGCGATCAAGAATGTCGGCACACATGCGATCGAGTCGATCATGCAGGTGCGACAGGGTGAAGACGGCCCTTACTCGAGCCTGCTCGATTTTTGTCGGCGCGTTGATTTACGGGTTTGCAACAAGCGTGTGCTGGAATCTCTCATTCAAGCGGGAGCGGTCGATTCACTGCCCGGCCACCGCGCTCAGCAGCTGGCCATGCTGGAGGAGACGATCGAGGCTGCCGTCAAATGGCGCAAGGAGCGGGACGATCTTCAACTGCATCTGTTCGGGTTCGTAGAAGAAGTGAACTGGGAGGTCGAGTACCCCGATATTCGACCGTTCAGCATGACGCAGCAGTTGGAGCTGGAGCGAGAGCTGCTGGGGCTTTATATTTCAGGCAGCCCTCTCGACGATTACGCAGCCGCCCTGCACGAGCTCGACATAGATCCGCTCCACCAATTGCATGAGCTGCCTGACCATAGCGAGGTCATTGTTGCAGGGATGGTGCTGTCCAGCAAAACCATCGTGACCAAAAAAGGTCAGCCTATGGCATTTATGGAATTGGAAGATCGCGTCGCGAATATTGAGGTCGTGTTGTTTCCCGAAGCCTGGAAGCAGTACGCTCCGCTGGTCCAGAAGGGTCATGCCGTCCTGGTTAGAGCGAAGCTTCAGCATGGCGACGAGGATGTGAAGCTCCTGGCCGACCAGCTGGTAGCGCTGAGCGACCCTGAGCTGCGCCGCAAAGCCGCGCGGCGTGCAGCCGCCGGCCGCGGCGGCGTCCGCTATGCGGCTGCTGCCACCGCAGCCGGCTGCCCCGGCGCCGCGCAGAATGGCGCCGCCGCGCCCGCCGGGCAGCCGCAGCGCACCGGCGCCGGCGAGGCCTCGCGCGCCGCACCGCGGCCGGCGGACCCGGCGCAGTCTGCGGCGGACCCCGCCGCAGCAGCCGGGCAGCGCCCGGCCCAGGCTGCCCGGGCGGCAGCGCTGGGCCCGAGCGCGGCTGACGCTGCCGCGCCTGCCGACAGCGCGGGGCGCAGCCGTGCGGCCTCCGGCCAGCGCGCCGCTCCATCGCCCTCAGCACGAGTACAGCGCGTGTACGTCAAAATCGCTGCCGATTATGAACAACCGCACGTATTAGCCGCGCTGAAAGAATTGCTGCTTGGGCATACAGGACCGCTGTCCGTCATTTTATATTACGAAAAAAGCCAAAAAACATTGAGCTTAAGCGACAAATACAAGGTAAAACCATCCCCCCAGCTGTTTAAGGAGATAGAACTGCTGCTCGGCAGAGAATGCGTCAAAGTAAAATAGCAGCATTAATATTATATTTCAGGTCTCCTCCGCATACATTTAGTTACCCGGGCGGCATCGGCTTGCCGAGTGCAGTGCTGTGTTGCCAGCACCTGTTTGTTCACCCAGCGTGAGCCTTCTCGCACAGCCGTTGGCGGCACTCCCGTACTCTCGTAAAGGTAACAGTCTGGAGGAGGCCTTTGTCCCATGTCCGAGCAGCATATTGTAAAGGTTTTGGCGAGCCGGGGCGTTACGGTTGAACAGATCGCGGAGATCGTCTATAAGCTGCAGTCTCCTTATAACGCACAGCTCAAGAAGGAAGCCTGCGTCGACAGCGTCTTGAATGTACTCAAGAAGCGGGAAGTCCAGTACACTCTGTTCACCGGCATCGCGTTGGATGAGCTTGCGGAACAGAAGCTTCTCCCCCAGCCGCTGCAGCAAATCATGGAGCGGGATGAATCTTTGTACGGCGTGGACGAGACGTTGGCGCTCGGCATTGTCCATGTGTACGGTATGATTGGACTGACGAGCTTCGGGTATTTAGATAAGGAGAAAATGGGAATTATACGTGAGCTGAACGATCGCCGCAGCGGTATCCATGTGTTCCTCGACGATCTGGTCGCCGGGCTTGCCGCCGCGGCGTCCGCCCGAATCGCCCATAGGCATCAGGATGAGTTGGACCAACACCAATCCGCGGGTCCAGACCATATTCCATAAAATGACAAAATCGGTCATTTTATTTCCTCCCAAAAGTGATATAATGCAGTAGCAAATGATCGCGTATGCGCCGGGTGGCGCGGCCTTTTCACCGTAACCCTTTCTTGCGGTAAAAAGATAAGATATGCTATCATTAATGCATTATGTTCGGGAGGTCTTTTTTTCATGTGGACCGTTATTTACATTGCTCCAACGGCTAAGATTGCAGAAAGAATCCAGACGAGATTAACGGAAGAAGGATTTTTGGTACAAGTACGGGCCATTAACATGACAAAAAATCAATTCGAAATTTTAGTCCCCGAAGGTGAACTGGACGAAGTTCAAGATGTGTTGAATTCCATTTTGCATCGATCATGAATGGAGCGTACTTGAACATCAACCGCAAGCGAGGTGCAAATGGTGCAATTTAAAGAGTTGTTTCAGAAAAAAAGAAAGTATGCCACACTGCCAGGTGTGGATAGAACGGTGAACCGCGCTGGAGCAGATGGGGAAATCGCAGCGGAGGACAAGCCCAAGAGGGAAATTCCCGAAGGCTTGATGAACAAATGCCCCAAATGTGCCACAATCCAGTTCAGCAAAGAATTAGACAAAAACCTCAAGGTGTGTACCGCCTGCGGTTATCATTTCAAACTAAGTGCGGTCGAGCGCATTCAGATGATCATGGATGAGGGCCGCTTTTTTGAATATGACAGCGAGATGGTATCGGTTGACCCGCTGGAGTTTCCGGATTATAAGAATAAATATCGCAAAGCCGTGGAGACAACGGGAATGAATGATGCCGTGATCACGGGCGAAGGGACCATAGGCGGCTTCCCGGTGGTGGTCGCGGTGATGAGCTTTGATTTCATGGGCGGTTCTCTTGGCTCGGTGGTTGGTGAAAAGGTGACTTCCGCTGTAGAGCACGCGATACAGAAGGGATATCCGCTGATTGTGTTTTCCACGTCGGGAGGCGCTCGAATGCAGGAAAGCATACTCAGCTTAATGCAAATGGCCAAAACAAGCGCAGCGATTGCCCAATTCAACGAAAAGGGCGGCTTGTTTATTTCTGTTATCACGGACCCGACGTTCGGCGGCGTATCCGCCAGCTATGCTATGCTAGGCGATTATATTGTGGCGGAGCCCGGTGCCGCATTCGGTTTCACCGGAAGGCGCGTGATCGAGCAGACGATTCGGCAGAAGCTGCCCGATAATTTCCAAACTGCGGAGTTCAACTTGAAGCATGGGCAGGTCGATATGGTCGTGGCACGGAAAGAAATGAAGAGTACTTTGGTTCGGTTATTGGATCTGCACGTGGTGAAAGGGGAGTTGGCGAATGGCCGGTGAATTGCCCTTTGAACAGCCGCTATTGGAATTAAAGGACAAAATAGAAGAGCTGCGCAAATTCGGCACTGAGAAACAGATGGATTTTTCCGACGAGATTGCGCGTTTGGAGCAGCGCTATGAGCAGCTGGCTGCCGAACTGTACAGCAGTATGTCGACTGCTGAAAAAATGCAGCTCGCGCGCCATGCCCAACGTCCGACTACATTGGACTTCATTCAGCTTATTTTCACAGATTTTATGGAGCTGCATGGAGACCGGCTGTACGGCGACGATTTGGCTGTGGTGGGCGGGCTGGCTCGGCTCAATGGTATCCCGGTCACGGTTGTCGGCCACCAAAAAGGGAAGGATACAAAAGACAACATCGCCCGCCACTTCGGAATGCCGCACCCGGACGGACTTCGCAAAGGTCTGCGCTTGATGAAACAGGCGAACAAATTCAAGCGCCCTATCATCACATTTATCGACACACCCGGCGCTTATCCCGGCAGCGCCGCCGAGGAACGCGGACAAGGTGAGGCTATCGCGCGAAATTTGATGGAGATGGCTGCTTTTGGTGTTCCGATTATTTGTGTGGTTATAGGTGAAGGCGGCAGCGGCGGAGCTCTGGCGTTAGGTGTCGGTAACCGCGTGCTCATGCTGGAAAACGCGATATACTCCGTGAGTACGCCGGAGGCTGCGTCGTCCATTTTATATAAAGATGCTTCACGTGCCGGCGAAGCCGCGGAAGCGATGAAGATCACCGCAGATCATATTTTAAACCTGGGCGTTATTGATGAAATTATTCAAGAACCGCGCGGCGGGGCTCATCGGGATGTCAATGCTTTGGCTGCTGCCATCAAAGAAAGCTTAACAAAGCATTTGCAGGAGCTGTCTGCGTTGGCAGCGAACGAGTTGATCGAGGACCGCTACCAGAAATTCAGAAAAATCGGAAGGTTTACACACATTCAGGAGGGTAATCACAACCATGCGTAAAACGAAAATTGTATGTACTATTGGCCCGGTCAGTGAATCGCTGGAGATGTTCAAAAAGCTGATCAACGCAGGCATGAACGTAGCAAGATTAAACTTCTCTCACGGTGACTTCGAAGAGCATGGCAACCGGATCAAAAACGTGCGCCAAGCCGCTCAGGAGCTGAACAAGACTGTCGCAATTCTGCTCGACACCAAGGGGCCCGAGATTCGGACAGGCAAGCTGCAGAACGACGAGAAAGTTGAACTTGTGCAAGACAGTTTTATTACCTTGACAACAGAGGAAATCATCGGTAACGCAGAACGTGTCTACATAACATACAAGGATCTGCCGAACGACGTCGAGATCGGTTCGACAATTTTGATCGACGACGGCTTGATCGGACTGCAGGTTGTCGATAAAAGCAACACGGAAATCAAGTGCCGCATCGTCAACGGCGGTCTGCTGGGCGGCAAAAAAGGGGTAAACGTACCGGGCGTGAAGATCAAGCTGCCGGGTATTACGGAAAAGGACGCTAACGATATCATTTTCGGAATCGAGCAGGGAGTGGATTTCATCGCTGCTTCATTTGTGCGCAAAGCTAGCGACGTTATTGAAATTCGCGAAATTTTAGAGCGTCATAACGCGCAGCACATTCAGATCATTTCCAAAATTGAAAACCAGGAAGGCGTCGACAATTTGGACGAAATTCTCGAAGTTTCCGACGGGCTGATGGTGGCGCGCGGGGACTTGGGTGTAGAAATTCCTGCCGAAGAAGTGCCGATCGTACAAAAAGATATGATCAAAAAATGCAATCAGGCGGGCAAGCCGGTTATCACAGCAACCCAGATGCTGGACTCGATGCAGCGCAACCCGCGTCCAACACGTGCTGAAGCAAGTGACGTCGCGAATGCAATTTTTGACGGCACCGACGCGGTTATGCTCTCCGGTGAAACGGCTGCCGGTAAGTACCCTTTCGAATCGGTCCAAACGATGGCACGTATCGCTGAGCGCGCGGAAGCTTCTCTGGAGCATCGTGAACTTTTCAGACGCCAAAGCCATGTGCAGCGCACAACTGTGACCGAGGCTATCAGCCAAGCGGTGGCGAATTCGGCGATGGAGTTGGAGGCGAAGGCGATTCTCACAGCCACTGAGAGCGGCTATACGGCTCGTATGGTGTCGAAGTACCGTCCGAAAGCGCCAATTATTGCTGTCACCCCAAACGAAAAAGTATTGCGCCGTTTGTCACTAGTGTGGGGCGTGGTTCCAGTGCGGGGCGAGGATTGCAAAACGACGGATGAGCTGTTCGAGCGCGCGGTAGACAACAGCCTGCAAGCAGGCTTGGTCAGCTTGGGCGACACGGTGGTCATCACCGCCGGTGTACCGGTTGGCCGCTCGGGAACAACGAATTTGATTAAGGTACATCAAATCGGCCATATGATCGCCAAAGGTCAAGGTATCGGTACGCAAATCGCTACGGGCACAGTTGTTGTTGCGCGCACCGCGGAAGAAGCTAATGCCAAAGCGGTGCCTGGGTGCATTCTAGTCACTATGACAACGGACAAAGATTACATCCCAGCCATAGAAAAAGCTGCCGGTATTATTACAGAAACTGGAGGCATTACGTCTCACGCGGCGGTAGTCGGCATTAGCTTAAGCAAGCCTGTCATCGTAGGCGTGGAAAAAGCTTTGGATCTGATCAAAGACGGTGCTGAGGTATCTATTTATCCGGAAGTCGGCGTGATTTATTCCGGTCGTGCCCGCGTCCTGTAATATCACCGGCGTGCCGATGGCATTATGGCGTGATTGATGTAAATTTTCAATCCCGTCTTGTAGCCGCGACAGCATGCCGGTATGAAGAGTGAAGTCGACGTTTTTACATCGGTTTCACTCTTTTTGTATTTTCGCGGCACATTTCGATCAACATGAATAGGAGGAATGGCTGATGTCTGCGGAGAGTTGGTTTGAGCACCCACAGCGCGTGCGTTACGCGGAGACCGATCAGATGGGTGTGGTCTACCACGCCAATTATTTGACCTGGTTCGAAATAGGCCGCACGGAGTTGATTCGGAGTCTTGGCATGCCGTACGATAAGATCGAAGCGAACGGTTTACTGCTGCCTGTGGTGGACGTGCATGTGCAGTTCAAGCTTCCTGCGAAATATGACGATGTCATCACCATTCGAACCAGAATTGAGGAGTGTACCCACGTACGGGTGCAATTCGCGTCGGAAATCAGGCGCGCGAATGAGCTGTTGGTCAGCGGTAGCACCAAACACGTGTGGGTCAACCGGGAGTGGAAGCCCACCCGCATTGACAGGGCGGCTCCTGAGCTATATAGCCTGCTGCAAGGCTTTACTCAGACTTAATATTTACACAGAATTTACAATTACCATATTCTCTGTTTACATTGACTAACTACCATGAAAGGCATGAGACTGAAAAATTTGGCGACCGGTGTTTGCCAGTGTGCGTCCAATTGCCAAACCCTATGGAGGTTGCAGAGATACTATGAAAGAGATGACGCTCAAGGAAAGGGATGCCTCATCCATCTATTTAAATCGGGATTTAAGCTGGCTCGAATTCAACTGGCGTGTCTTGGAAGAAGCCCAGGATACGCACTCTCCTCTGCTGGAGAGAGGCAAGTTTCTCGCGATCGTATCATCCAATCTCGACGAGTTCATGAGTGTCAGAGTGGCTGGTATCAAAGATCAGATTAAAGCCGGGTACGCGAAAAAAGACTTCACCGGGTACACACCGGCCGGTCTATTCAAGCGCATCATGAAGCGGTGTGCGAAGATGGTGACCGAACAGTATAAAACATATCGGGACATCACGAGGCTGCTTGCCAGAGAAGGAATCGTGTTCACGGACTATGAGAATCTGAATCCAAGCCAACGCAGGGCGATGGATGCGTATTACCATGACATCATTTTTCCGGTGCTCACGCCGATGGCGGTCGATCAGAGCCGTCCCTTCCCTCTCGTTCACTCCCAGGCCTTGTATTTGGCGGTGCTGCTGATGAAAGAAGGGGACGATCCCGATGAGGAGCCGTATTTTGCTATAGTTCAGGTGCCCTCCAATTTATCCCGCTTTATCGAGGTGCCAGCCCGTGTCAACAGCAAAAAGCATGAATTTGTCATGCTGGAGGATATGATTGAGCAAAATATTCATACGCTTTTTTCCGGTTATATTCCGATTTCGGTAGATGGGTTCAGGCTGACTCGTAATGCCGATCTTACCCTGGATGAGGAAGGCGCCGAGGACCTGCTGGAGGAAATTGAAAAGGAGCTGCGCCGCCGGCGGTGGGGTGCACCCGTTCGGCTGGAGGCGGAGAAGGGGATACATCCGTATGCGTTGGACCGTCTGCGGGAAGAATTCGAGATCACTGACAACATATTTGAGATCGATGGGCCGCTCGACTTGACTTATTTCATGAAGCTGCCCGGCTCCTTGCACGGTCATGAGCACCTGCGTTACCGGCCGGTCGAATCCATCTATCCGCCCGAGCTTCTCGAGACAGAAGATATGTTTGACAAGCTCAAGCGGCAGGATGTTCTGGTCTATCACCCTTATGAATCGTTCGACGCTGTGACGGACTTCATCTGCCAAGCGGCTTATGATGCTCAGGTGCTGGCCATTAAAATGACGCTTTACCGCGTAAGCGGCAATTCTCCATTGATTGAAGCGTTGGCACATGCTGCAGAATCGGGCAAACAGGTCACTGTCGTAGTGGAGCTCAAAGCGCGGTTTGACGAGGAGCGCAATATTGCCTGGGCGAGAAGGCTGGAGCAGTCGGGCTGTCATGTAGTTTATGGCCTCGTCGGATTGAAGACCCATGCGAAGATTACGCTAGTTGTTCGGCAAGAACAGGACGGTTTGCGCCGTTACGTGCACGTCGGCACCGGCAACTATAATGACAACACTGCCAAGTTGTACACCGATCTCGGGCTGTTGACCTCCCATATGATCATCGGCGAGGACGCTTCCGCGCTCTTTAACGAAGTGACCGGCTACTCCGCCCCCCACAACTGGAAGGCATTCGGCGTGGCGCCTACGGACCTGATGGATAAGCTGACAGAGAAAATGCGGCGCGAGATTTCCCACGCGGCGCAGGGTCGGCCGGCGAGAATTGTAGCTAAGCTAAATTCGTTGTCCAATCAGCAGATCATTGATGAGCTCTACATCGCGTCTAAAGCGGGAGTGAAAATTGATCTGATCATTCGGGGCGTGTGTTGTCTGCGGCCGGGTGTGCCCGGGCTGAGCGAGAACATTACGGTGCGAAGTGTGGTCGACCGCTTTTTGGAGCATTCGCGCATTATTTATTTTCAAAATGCTGAACAGCCGGAGGTCTACATCTCTAGCGCGGATTGGATGACCAGGAATTTGACCAGAAGAATTGAGATCATTTGCCCTGTGTTTGACAAGCAGCTGCAGCAAACGCTGATAAGGATTCTGGAGCTTAGCTTGAACGATAATGTGAAGGCTCGGCAGCTGCTGCCGAACGGCACGTACGCGCGTGTAATGAACGCTGCACCGCCGTTGCGCAGTCAGTTTGAGGCTATGAAAATTGATACCTGGAAGGGGCAGCCGCACGATCACGAGCTGTGAATGTGCAGCTGCAGCCCCCATATTTTGTTGAACTCCTTTTGTAACGATTCCAGCTCTGCAAGTTCGGGGCTGAGGTCGTTTTTTGTTTGAATCCGGATGTCCAGATGTGTCGGTTGAGCTGATGCAGTCACACCGGTCACAGTTTGGGTTTCGGAAATATCTAAAGCCGTAGCCAACTGAAGGAGCACGCCCAGCTTTGTTATAAGGGCAACATCTGAGTCATGAAGTATATCCTTATGCTGCGCATAAACAGACTGTGCCCGGTTTTTAGACTTGAACGATGCGATAGCTGCGCATAGCAATGTCTCTCTATGAGACAGGCCGTCGACGCGGGAATGTGCGATCATATAGTAGGAGTGCTTGGAGAATTGATAATAATTCACCGCAACGCCGATACGATACAGGCGCGCGGCGGCGCACAGGCATTGGCGCATGCGGTCGTCGTAGCCGTGCACGGCGCGAAGCGCGTCAAACAAAGCCAACGCGTGCCGGGCCACCGATTCCAGGTGTGCCGCAGGAGCGGTCGAGTGCAGCCCTAGCAGATTGTTCACGCTGCGCTCCAGCAGGGTGGTGGCCTCGGGCCGGTTTGCTAAATACGATTCATGGAACAGGCCGTCCCGTAAACCAGCACCGCTAACTACATAATGGCTGCAGCCCGTGACATGAAACAGGGTGTCCAGGATTACCATGCCCGGTACGATAATATCGCAGCGGTCTTTAGCCAGGCCGTCCACTTTTTTTCTCTTCGCCAAAGGCAGAGCAGCAAGCCACCTGATGAGCTCGTCCATCCGGCTTGGCGAGATAACGTAATTGTGTGTGATCGGCAGTGAATACTCCCATTTTTTTTGCCCGATCTTGCCGAGCGTACGGATTGTACCGCCCATCCCGATCAACGGCAGTCCCTGGTGCTGTTTCATCCAAGGCTGGCCGTCCACAGCCTGCAGTACCATTTCGCGGATGCTCTGCAGCTGCTCCGGCGTAAAGTCGCCGCTCGAAGAGTAGCGGCGGGCCGTGTTGACCGCACCAAAAGGAAATGATACGCTTTTCAGCCGCTCACGTCCGCGGAATACCGTGACTTCAGTGCTGCCCCCTCCAATGTCAATGAGAATCCCATCCTGCACATCCAATGAATTAAGCATACCGAGGAAACCGACTTTTGCCTCATCCTCGCCCGACAAAACTTCAACTCTGATGCCGGTATGCTGCTGCAGCGATTCGATGATATGGCGGGTATTGGCGGCGTTGCGGATAGCTGCTGTCGCCGCTGCCCGGATTTCGGTCACCCCATTGTCTTCGCACATTCGTTTGAACTGGTTGAGAATGCCGATAATAACCTGAATGTCGACGGCATGCAGAATATTATCCGGCCCAATCCTTTGGCTTAAACGTGCGGACTGCTTAAATTCTCGGATGACTCTATATGCATCAAGTGGATTGATTTCGTAAATGACCAGACGTATTGAGTTAGAACCAATATCAATGATGCCGATTCTGCGGTAGTTTGGCATAGAAGTCCCCCGTTATGTTCATGAAAGTTATGAGCAAGCTTATTTTACCATCGTTTAGGATATGTGCAAAATCTCGAGGTGCGTAGTGAGGCGATAACAAACAATCTTTATTGTGCTGATAATGAACTTTTATGTCTCAATTTGTTCACATTATTTCTTAAATCATTTATAGTAGAAAGGTAAGTCGTTAGGCATTATCGGCCAGCAATCCGCCTACCCGTAGAGCCGACGGCTTCTGACTGAATGCGTTCACATTTTTTATATTCATATCTAACTTGTTGATCTTTCAACAGCAATAACGCTATGCCGCTGCTATCAGTACATAAGGAAATACGGATTGTTTCGACGGAACGCGTCGTATGTGTACAGCGGCTTTACACGAATTGAACGTAAAGGAGAGATTGTCATGACTGCTACCAAAGGCTTGGAAGGCATTGTTGCTACAACATCCTCGATCAGCTCCATTATTGACGGCGTACTGACTTATCGCGGTTTCGATATCGATGATTTGGCTGAAAACGCATCCTTCGAAGAGGTTGCGTATTTGCTGTGGTGCGGCAAGCTGCCGAATCGTGCGGAACTGGCCCAGCTCGTTCAGGATCTGAACAAATATGCAGCGGTGCCGGATTCGGTAATCGAACAGATCAAGACTTATCCGAAAGACACCAATTCTATGGCTGCTCTTCGCACAGCCATTTCAAGCCTGGCGTTGTACGATCCGGAAGCGAACGATATGACACCGGAAGCCAATCTGCGCAAGGCGATTAAGCTGCAGGCGCAAATTCCGACGATTATCGCTGCTTTCGCCCGAATTCGCCAAGGCAAGGAGCCGATCGCACCGAAGCAATGCGAGTCGATTGCAGAGAATTTCCTGTATATGCTGCTCGGCACAGACCCTGAACCGGTAGCTATTCAAGCTTTGGATAAAGCCTTGGTGTTACATGCGGACCACGAGCTGAATGCGTCCACTTTCACGGCGCGTGTAACCGTGGCGACGCTGTCTGACATTTACTCCGGCGTTACTTCCGCTATCGGGGCGTTAAAGGGGCCTCTGCATGGAGGCGCCAACGAAGCGGTAATGGCGATGTTGGAAGATATTGGAAGTTTGGAAAATACAGTGCCTTATATTAACGGCAAACTTGCCAACAAAGAGAAAATTATGGGCTTTGGTCATCGCGTATACAAGAACGGCGATCCGCGCGCGAAGCATTTACAAAAAATGTCATACGAGCTCAGCAAAATCACCGGCAATCTGAATTGGTACAACATGTCCATCAAGATTGAAGAAATCGTTACCGGACAAAAAGGCCTTAAGCCTAACGTGGACTTTTATTCCGCTTCCGTTTATACTTCATTGGAGATTCCGCGCGACTTGTTCACGCCTATTTTTGCGATCAGCCGTACATCAGGCTGGACCGCGCACATTCTTGAACAGTACGAGAACAACCGCCTGATTCGTCCTCGCGCAGAGTACACAGGCGTTTCCGGTCAAAAATATATTCCGATTGACGGCCGTTAATCGAGTTATTCGAGTTAACAGCCTCGCCGCCGACGGGTTGTTACAGCCATTCATGCTGCGTTTCATGAGGAAGCGGACAAGCGCTGTGACTCCCGTTTCAATTTGTTCAATCCTACACTATTTCCAAGGAGGCAATTGAATCATGGTTCAATTCGAAAATTATACAGCTCCCACAGAGGGCGAAAAAATCTCGATCGTAAACGGTGAGTTGAACGTTCCAAATAACCCAATCATTCCTTACATCGAGGGAGACGGCACAGGTCGTGACATCTGGGCTGCGTCGAAGCGAGTATTGGATGCGGCGGTTGAAAAAGCGTATAACGGAGAGAAGAAAATCGCTTGGTATGAAGTGTTCGCCGGCGAGAAAGCCTTTAACAAATACAATAACTGGCTGCCTAACGATACGCTTACAGCTATCCGCGAATATTTCGTAGCCATTAAAGGGCCTTTGACTACTCCGGTTGGCGGCGGTATCCGTTCCTTGAACGTTGCTCTTCGTCAGGAGCTTGACTTGTATGTATGCTCCCGTCCGGTCCGTTATTTCAACGGCGTGCCGTCTCCGGTAAAGCGCCCGGATCTCGTAGACATGGTCATCTTCCGTGAAAACACTGAAGACATCTACGCAGGTATCGAGTGGGAATCGGGTTCCGCTGAGGTGAAAAAAGTACTGGAGTTCTTGCAAAACGAGATGGGGGTTAAGAAAATCCGTTTCCCTGAAACATCCGGCATCGGCGTGAAGCCTGTATCTTCGGAAGGCACTGAGCGTCTGGTGCGCGCTGCGATCGAATATGCAATCCAGCACAAGCGCAAATCTGTTACCTTGGTACATAAAGGTAATATCATGAAGTTCACTGAGGGTGCTTTCAAAAACTGGGGCTATGAGCTGGCTGAAAGAGAATTTGGCGATAAAACTTTCACTTGGGCACAGTACGACAGAATCAAGGCTGAGCAGGGCACGGACGCTGCCAACAAAGCGCAAAAGGATGCGGAAGCCGCCGGTAAAATCATTGTCAAGGATGCTATCGCGGATATCGCTCTACAGCAGGTATTGACTCGTCCAACGGACTTCGACGTAATTGCTACACTCAATCTGAACGGCGATTACTTGTCTGATGCGTTGGCCGCACAGGTTGGCGGTATCGGTATCGCTCCTGGCGCGAACATCAACTATGTGACCGGTCATGCAATCTTCGAAGCAACTCACGGTACAGCTCCTAAATATGCCGATCTGGACGTAGTGAACCCTGGTTCGGTCATTCTGTCCGGTGTTATGATGCTGGAGCACCTTGGCTGGCAGGAAGCTGCTAACCTGATTTATAAAGGTATGGAGACAGCGATCAATAACAAAACCGTTACGTACGATTTCGCACGCTTGATGGAAGGTGCGACAGAGGTAAAATGCTCCGAGTTCGCCAACCAAGTCATCAAACACATGGCGTAACAGACGTTTAGTTTCGTAGCGTCTGTGAACTTACTTCAATTAAAACATCTTGGAGGCATCTTTTATGGCTATCACTCGCAAGAAGATCACTGTCGTCGGTGCCGGCTTTACCGGTGCGACAACAGCATTTTTGGCAGCGCAAAAGGAATTGGGTGATGTGGTTCTGCTGGATATTCCCCAGCTGGAAAACCCGACCAAAGGCAAAGCATTGGATATGCTGGAAGCTTCCCCGGTCCAAGGCTTTGACAGCAACATCGTCGGCACATCCAACTACGAGGATGCAGCTGACTCCGACATCGTCATCATCACAGCGGGCATCGCTCGCAAGCCCGGTATGAGTCGTGATGACCTGGTTAACACCAACGCAGGCATCGTTAGGTCCGTCTGTGAAAATGTTAAAAAGACAAGCCCGAATTCAATCGTCATCATCTTAAGTAATCCTGTTGACGCTATGACTTACGTAGCTTTTGAAACATTGGGCTTTCCGAAAAATCGTGTGATTGGCCAATCCGGCGTATTGGATACCGCCCGTTACTGCACATTCATCGCACAAGAACTGAACGTATCCGTAGAAGATGTGCGCGGCTTTGTGCTGGGCGGGCACGGTGACGACATGGTGCCGTTGGTTCGTTACTCCAATGTAGGCGGCATTCCAATCGAGAAGTTAATTCCTTCTGACCGCATCGAGGCGATCGTGCGACGTACCCGCACAGGTGGCGGTGAGATCGTTAACCTGCTGGGCAACGGCAGCGCATATTACGCACCTGCAGCGTCTCTGGTCCAAATGACTGAAGCTATCATCAAGGACAAAAAACGTATCATCCCTGCGATCGCACTGCTGCAAGGCGAGTATGGTTACGATAACCTGTTTATGGGTGTGCCTACTCTGTTGGGCGGCGATGGAATTGAGAAGATTTTTGAGTTGGAACTGCTGCCTGAAGAAAAAGCAGCGTTGGATAAATCCGCTGAGTCTGTTCGCAATGTTATCAAAATCGTAACTGGTTAATCCGCACCATAATACTGTCGAACCTCGCCGAGAGGAGAGGCAGCGCGAACCAGCCTGGTTCATAGCTAACCCGTGGCAAGAGAATCACTTGTTTCTCAAGTGGCCTCCTGCTTATGCTCACAGTTGAAGCTATAACCGGGCTGGTTTTTTGTTGCCTTTTCACGTAAAAACAGAGCCTCGATCATCTATTTAATGAGCTCGCGCGTGAGCTGCTGATCGGGATCACGGCCGTTATCGCTGTCTGCTCGCTTGGTTTAACATTCGGTACTGCATGGATTGTGGCATTGGCCATTCCCTATCTCAATTACCTGCGGAGCCATTTTTACCGCTGTACTTTCTCGTATCACTCCACTGGGAATGCGAACACGTAGGTGTAGGCTGATGGACATGCCAGAATTTGCTTAGATGGTGCTCTTTCGGGTATACTGGATGAAAAAAGAATGTCTTGGAGGCTTTAAATGTTCAATATCATCAGCATTCTACTTTATTTGCATGTGCTGGCAGCGGTAGTGATGGGCGTGTATCTCTTATTTCCTTTTCTGGCTGCACGAATTACAGCTCTCACCGGGGCGGCGCAGGTTGGACTTGTCAGCGCATTGTTTATCGCTAACCGTACCGGCCAACTGGCTCTGCTCATATCGTTGTTGACCGGTGGTTATCTGGTGGGCAAAGGAGAGTACTCCATCACCTGGATGGTCTTGGCTGTCGTGCTGTTCCTGGCGCTTGCGGCTGTCACTGGAGTGATGGGCGGCGCTATGCGTAAAGCTCTGGCGGATCCGGCGGGCACGAAGATCAACGACCATGCCGGCAGAATTAGATCGCTCAGCTTGGTCAGTGCAATCATTTTCTTTGTGCTTTTCACTATAATGAGCTTTCCCTTCTAAAAACACATTTCAACCGCCGCGGCCACGGCCCCGGAGGGCTCGATGGCGAAGCTGCCCGAGCATATTTTAAAGTACTGAGGTAAGGTGCAATGTTAAGGCTCGATGGCGATCGCTGTTGAGCCTTTTATATGTCATAAATAAGCGGGCGGTAAGGGGAGGGGACAAAATGTCGATGTTACAAAAATATCAATACCACCATTGGGCCACGCAGCAGATTCTCGATCATCTGGAAGAAGTGCCGAACGTTGCATTCACGGAGCCCGTCACCAACGTATTTCCTTCAATACGGGATACATTGTTTCATATTTACTCGGTGGATCTACTTTGGTATAAACGGATAACATCAGATACGAGTGAAGCGGAGGGAGACGTGTTCGAAGACACGACGGACGCTAAGCAGCGGATATACGGGCTTGAGCGGCAGATGGTCAATTATATTAGAGACCAGAAGGAAAAGCGCACGGTAAATTATTATAATTCCAGTGGGGAGAGCTTGACCAATACGCTGGGCGAAATCATCGACCACTTAGTCAATCACGGCACCTACCATCGAGGTAACGTGGCGAGTGCGCTGCGGCAGCTCGGGTATGAAGGGAAGTCTACGGATTATATTTTCTTTCTTCGGGAGCTAAAGAGATCTTATGTCGGAGATGTTTGATAAAATGCAGAGGGTAACCGGACCTTTTGGCGCATTGTTGCAGCTGTGATCCCCGCTGTGTTTACAGACAAGCGGAGGAGCCAAACAAAGGCCGGTCGTTGACGATGAGCGGCCCTGCTATGTATCACACGCGCGCTCCACGTGGCTGCTTGGCGTCTGCGGTAACCACCACTGGCCAGCCGGGTGCCCACAGGCGGTTGCGTGTGTAAGGCAGCACCACGGGCAAGCCGGGTGCCCACAAGCAAGCCGGGTGCGCACAGGCAGTGACGGCTTGCGTGTGTAAGGCGACAGCAATGTGCGGTCGGAGGCAGCATGGGCGGCTCTCACTCTGACAGGCATGCAGCGCATCTGCGGTACCTATGGCTAACCAGCGCAGCGAGTCGAGCAGGGGCCGCTTAGTACCACTGATGCGATCACTGCAGCCTGAAATCGTCTATTTTGCCCCCGTCTTCCCATACCTCCACAAATAACGCGTCAGAGCCTTCAAAATCAGCGGGCGTCAATGATAATGCTTTTTCCTCGTCCGTGCTGACGAAGACGTTCTCCATTTCCTCTCCCTGAAGCGAAATTACAACATAGATCTTCATTTTTAGTAGCCCCCTGTGGAATGTGTATCAGCAATTATACCACATTGTGCGTTGGTTTAAACGCGAAGGAGCTTCCACATCATAGAATCATCGATGGCGCGAGATCCCAAGTGGCCCAAGCGCTAAAAGAGGCTTGCGAGCCGGAGTGTTGCATTTTATTCGCTGACGTAGTCACTGTGCTGGGCTCTCGGCAGTGTCGTCTACATGATGGATACAGAGTCGGCGACTCGATCTTTGTAAATCGAGCTGCTGTTTGCGGCGTTCAGAGACGGAACCATGGCACTTTCCCAAGGACCAGAAGGATGAACTGCATGGCAAGTATATTCATAGTAACTGCTAGCTCCCTACTAGTTTAAAGTCTCTAGCGGCATGAAAATAGGCGAAAATAAACTATGCTCGCTGCAACGATCAAATTCCTGCTGCACGGCCTGAACAATCTCTTCCATCGCTGCTATCAACGGCTTTTTGAACGATTCTCAGTGTGCTATTATATAGCTACGTAACGGCCCTGAATGTGCTATTATATACCTATGTAAGATTTATGATGATCTATCACATACGATGTTCTGGTCAACTATGGGAGAGGGGTTTTGTGTTCATGCAGCAATTTCAGCAAAGCGTTTACAAACTGATTGTGGAAACGTCGACAAACCTGCCGGCAGATGTGCGTCAAGCTATACAAGCGGCGCAGGCAAAAGAGGATGAGGGCACCCGTTCCGCGCTGTCATTATCTACCATCACCGATAACATCCATATGGCGGAGTGCAATGTGTCGCCGATCTGTCAGGACACGGGAATGCCGACGTTTATAATACATTGTCCAGTAGGCGCGAACCAAATTGTGATGAAAAAGCAGATCCTGCAGGCGGTAGCTCAGGCAACCAAGGACAGCAAGCTGCGCACCAACTCCGTCGATTCGCTCACGGGAGCCAACAGCGGTGACAACCTGGGGCCCGGCACACCGGTCGTGCATTTCGAGCAGTGGGAGCGGGATGACATCGAAGTGAAGCTGATTCTAAAAGGCGGCGGCTGCGAAAACAAAAATATTCAATACAGCCTGCCGACAGAGTTGGAAGGCTTGGGCAAAGCCGGCCGGGACCTGGACGGCATCCGCAAATGCATCCTGCACGCGGTGTACCAGGCACAGGGCCAAGGCTGCAGCGCCGGCTTCATCGGCGTCGGTATCGGCGGTGACCGGACGACCGGCTATGAGCTGGCCAAGCATCAGTTGTTCCGCCACGCAGATGACGTTAATCCGCATGAAGATTTGCGGAAGCTTGAGGAATATATCATGGACAACGCGAACAAGCTCGGGATAGGTACGATGGGCTTCGGCGGCCAAGTCACTCTGCTTGGCTGTAAGATCGGCGTGATGAACCGGCTTCCGGCGAGCTTTTTCGTGTCCGTGGCGTATAACTGCTGGGCGTTCCGCAGACAAGGCGTTGTGGTTGATGCAGCGACCGGCGATATCAAAGAGTGGGTATATCGCACGGGCGATACGGTACCCATGAGCAAAAAGCCACAAACTGCGCCTGACAACGGAGGCGAGCGCCGTGAAATCGTGCTGCACACCCCAATCTCCGAGGAACAAATCCGTGAGCTGCGTGTCGGCGATGTCGTGGTCATTAACGGTACCATGCACACCGGCCGCGATGCCCTGCACAAGTATTTGATGGATCATGATGCGCCGCTAGATTTGAATGGCGCGGCAATTTACCACTGCGGCCCGGTGATGGCGAAGGACGAGAACGGAGAATGGAGTGTAAAAGCCGCAGGGCCGACGACCAGCATTCGCGAGGAGCCCTACCAAGGTGAAATCATCAAGAAATTCGGTATTCGTGCGGTGATCGGTAAAGGCGGAATGGGACCGAAAACTCTCGCCGCGCTGCAGCAGCACGGGGCAGTATATTTGAATGCGATCGGCGGCGCAGCGCAGTATTATGCACAGTGCTTCAAGAAGGTCGAAGGCGTCGACTTTATGGAATTCGGCATTCCGGAAGCGATGTGGCATCTGCAGACCGAAGGCTTCGCGGCTATCGTCACTATGGATTCGCACGGAAACAGTCTGCACGCCGAGGTGGAGAAGGATTCTCTCACGAAACTGAGTCACTTTAAAGACCCGGTCTTCGCTTAACCTGCACTTGTTTGGTTTATACTGTTATCATCTGTTTGTTAAATGCAAGTTCCGACCGCTCGGGGTCGGAGCTTTGTTTTTTGTCATAGTTCGGACTGGAGCTCTTTTTTCAAAAACATTTACAAAAACTTAACTAGTGCGGTTGATCGGTAAACGCTACGCTAAGGAGTAAAATGCCGACAGGTACAACCTCGGATGGAGGGACGACTCGACAATGCATCAATTTCGGGCAAGATTGACTTTAATTTTCATTACTTTGATCGGAGCTTCGGTGCTGATTGCCGGTCTGTTCATGGCGCAGATGCTGAAAAACTCGCATATTGAAGCGCTTCAAACATCTATGGAGCGGGAGCTCCGGGTTATATTGGTCACATTGGACTGGACGGCAGGTGGTTCGGATGAGGAACAAGTGCGATATTTCAATGAACAAGCCAATAGGCTGCGCTCGTCGGCCGATGCCAGGATCACTTACATTCGGGCGGACGGCAAAGTTCTGGGTGACTCGGACCATGATCCCGTTGACATGGAAAACCATTTCAGCCGTGAAGAGGTTGTCGAGGCGAGAGAAAGCGGGCAGGCCGGCACGGACATTCGCTACTCCACCACCCTGCGCCAAAACATGCTGTATGTCGCTATTCCCGTCACGCAGGGAGACCAGCTGCAAGGTTATTTGAGGCTCGCGATGAGTCTCGCCGAAGTTGAGGCAGCCATAAGGCAGCTGTGGCTGGTACTGTTGATTGGTTTGTTGGCTGTGTTTATCATCGCAGGGCTAATCAGTTACCGAGTGGCCCTCGGCTTGACAAGACCGATCGAACAGATCACCAAGGTAGCGGGCCAAATCACGAATATGAACTATCAAGCACGTTTTCACGGCCGCAAGCAAGGCGAAGTCGGACAGCTGGGACAAGCCATTAATAGAATGGCGGACAGTTTGCAGCTGCAGATGAACCGCATCCTGGAAGACGAGAACAGGCTGAAGAGCGTTTTGGAAAATATGATTAGCGGTGTCATGATGATTGACCGGGATGGTAAAATCGCGCTGCTGAACCGTTCCGCGGAAGATATCCTCGGGTTTTCGGCGAAAGAACTGCTGGGCAAAAAATTCGATGAGGCGAAGCAGCAGTTTGAATTCACGCAGCTCATCCAGGAATGCATAGAGAGCAAGGAGCTCATTCGCGATGAGATGATTTTTTATTATCCGTCCGAAAGGATTCTGGAAATCAATTTGATACCAATGTCGCCGGCAGAGGACCAGTGGGCCGGAGTGTTGGTCGTGCTGCATGATATAACGGCAATGAGACGTTTGGAGCGGATGCGCAGCGAGTTTGTCGCCAATGTGTCGCATGAATTAAAAACGCCGATTGCCGCGGTGAAAGGCTTCGCGGAAACGTTGTTGGCCGGGGCGCTCAACGATAAGGAGACGGCGAAATCGTTTTTGCAAATTATTTTCGATGAAAGTGAACGGTTAAACCGGTTGATCGGTGATATCCTGGAATTGTCAAAAATAGAGTCCAAGCGGATCCCCCTGCAGTTTTCCCCGGTGCATTTGCAAACGTTCATCGAAAACTGTCTGAATGTTGTGAACTCGGAGGCGGCAAAGAAATCGATTGAGCTGGAAATGCGGGTCGATGACGATTTATATATGGAAGCCGACGAGGACCGGCTGCGGCAGATTTTGATCAACTTGCTCTCCAACGGTATAAACTATACACCGGAGGGCGGCAAGGTCAAAGTCAAGGTGGAAGCCACAACAGGCAGCATGGGGCTGGATAAAGAACAAATTCGTATGACGATTACGGATACTGGCATGGGTATACCGAAAAAGGATCTTCCCCGCATCTTCGAACGGTTTTACAGAGTCGACAAAGCACGCTCGCGGAGCTCAGGCGGAACGGGATTGGGGCTTTCCATCGTCAAGCATCTGGTGGAACTGCATAAGGGTACGATTCGTGTGGAAAGTGAAGTCGGCATGGGTTCCAAATTCATCATTGAACTGCCGGTGATTCACTGATCGCAGCAGCGGCATCCTTGAAAAGCTGCTGTGCAGGTTTTATTATAGAGAAGGAAGTATTGTCGCTTAAGTGATGACAAGAAACCTGCCACAGCTATCCATTGCCGCTGCCCAAAGCAACAGCGTAACGCGGGCGGGGGCTTAATTTAGTCGATAGATGCGAATTTTAGTTTCATATCCTGTCATATAGAACGAATCGGGGGATCCCATGTCACAAACTATTCTGGTTATTGAGGATGAGCCTACTTTAGCAAGATTGCTGTCGTATAACCTGTCGCAGGAGGGTTACGAGACCAAGGTGGTCGACCACGGCAGTGAGGGCTTGCAGGTCGCGCTGCAGCAGTCATTCGATCTGATCATGCTGGATATCATGCTGCCAGGTCTGAACGGATTCGAGATTTTGTCTAAGCTCCGACAAAATGGCAACAAGACGCCGGTGATCATTCTAACCGCCCGCAATGCGGAGGAAGAAGTGGTTCAAGGGCTCAAGTACGGCGCCGACGATTATATCACCAAACCATTCGGCGTAGCGGAGATGCTAGCCCGCGTATCAGCCGTATTGCGGAGAACGACGCCGGAGGAGCAGCTGCAAGAGAAGAACGTAGGCGGCGAGAAGGTCATCAAAGCCGGCGAATTATATATTTATCCTGAAAAATATGAGGTTATGCATCATGGGGAATCGATCTCGCTGCGGCCGAAGGAATTTGAGGTGCTGCTGTACCTGGTGCAGCGCCCGGGAGTCGTGGTCACGAGGGATGATTTGATGAATATCGTCTGGGGTTTTGACTATATTGGCGGGCAGAGGACGGTCGATGTGCATGTGAGCTCACTACGGAAGAAGCTCGAGATGAATCAGCAAACTGTGCAAATCGAATCTATCCGAGGTGTGGGCTACAAGCTGGTGACGTCGCAGACGAAAAAATCATAATGTTTCGGAAGAAGCTCTCTGCTACAATAGGAATGGCAGGGAGTTTTTGTGTTTGATTTCCCGGGAAATCGAGGTGGTGCAAACGGTTTAATATCAAATATAGCTTTTATCTGAATTTTAT
Source organism: Paenibacillus xerothermodurans (assembly GCF_002220865.2). GTDB lineage: Bacteria > Bacillota > Bacilli > Paenibacillales > NBRC-103111 > Paenibacillus_S > Paenibacillus_S xerothermodurans. Next base: position 358,822 of record NZ_NHRJ02000003.1, read on the forward strand.
CGGCGCCGGGTAAATATATTACATAAGACTATTCGATTTTACAGTTTGAAAGGGGAAAACAATAATATGTCTAACAGCTTCAAAATTGGCATCATCGGTTGTGGTGGAATTGCAAACGGCAAGCATATGCCGGCTTTGAGAAAGCAGCCAAACGCTGAGTTGGTGGCGTTTTGCGATATTGATATCGGGAAGGCGCATGAGGCGGCAGAAAACTATGGTGTTCTCGGCGCTAAGGTGTACGCAGATTATTTGGAGCTATTAAGCGATGAATCGATAGATATAGTACATGTGTGTACTCCCAACGATTCTCACGCCGACATATCCATCGCCGCATTGGAGTCCGGCAAGCATGTGATGTGTGAGAAGCCTATGGCGAAGCATGCCGCCGATGCGCGCAGGATGGTGGAAGCAGCTAAGCGCAGCGGTAAAAAGCTGACGATCGGTTACCAGAACCGTTTTCGTCCGGATAGCCAATACTTGAAAACGATCTGCCAGGAAGGCGAGCTTGGTGAAATTTACTACGCAAAAGCACATGCAATACGGCGGAGAGCGGTGCCCACCTGGGGCGTGTTCTTGGACGAGGAGAAGCAAGGCGGCGGTCCTCTGATCGATATCGGCACACATGCGTTGGATCTTACCCTATGGATGATGGATAATTATAAACCGAAGGTGGTTTTGGGAACCGCTTTCCACAAACTGTCCAGTAAGAAAAATGCAGCCAACGCCTGGGGCCCCTGGGACCCTGACAAGTTCACAGTCGAAGACTCCGCATTCGGAATGATAACCATGGAAAATGGGGCCACGATTGTATTGGAATCCAGCTGGGCGATCAACATGCTGCAAACCGGTGAAGCGAAGACCACGTTATGCGGCACCGAAGGCGGTGCGGACATGCAGGACGGCTTACGCGTCAATGGAGAGAAGCATGGCCGGTTATATGCGAACGAGATTCAACTGGATGCCAAGGGAGTGGATTTCTACGATGGCGACACGGAGACCGCAGCGGAGCTGGAAGCCCGATTGTGGTTGGAAGCCGTCGAGCAGGACAAGGAGCCGGTGGTCACTCCGGAGCAGGCCTGCAAAGTATCGGAGATTTTAGAAGCGATCTATGAGTCTTCCCGAACCGGTAAAGCCGTGTATTTTGAATAAGGCTGCTGGTCGGTGAAATGAATAAGCCGGACGATCCGCTTGCCAGGTCGTCCGGCTTATGGTTTGTTGTCAGCACGCCTGGCAATTGAGCGGTGGGCGGCAGCAAGCGCTGGCGCTTGCGCAGCCGTTGTGGCGCTCGATGTGGTAGCGGCGCTGGCGCGCCGGGCACCATAGCGTCGCGGCTAACGAAGACGCCGCACACCCGCTAGCACCTGATGCCCGATGGCGGCCTTCGCGTTCGGCGCACGCATGCCGACAATTCCGCGCTAGTGTTTGCTGTGTTTGCCCTGCACGTAATTGGCATCGAACAGGAACAACTTCATTAGCAAATACAATGATGGTATGAGCAGCATAAGTCCTGCAATAAACGCGACGATCAGGGCAATGCCCATAGCGGGACTGGTAATACTCTCATGAATCGAGACGTAGGGATACAAAATGTACGGCAGATGCGAGGCGCCGTAGCCGAAAAAGGCGAAGCCGAACTGCAGCATGACGAGCAAAAACGCCAGCCCGAGTTTTTTTCGTCGCCAAATCAAGTACGTAGCCGCCAGAAAGCATAACAGCGAGAGCACGAACATCCAGCTTAATCCTAACATTTGATTAAAATGCCACGGATTATGCCGCTGAATCGCGAAAAACACCAGCAGACTGCTCAAGATGGTCGGCATGCTCCAGCCGATAGCAAACTCACGCAGCACTGCCATAGCGGGATAATCCTGCGCCTTGTTGGCGTAGTAGGTTAAGAAGGCAGCTGAGATGAACAGAATGCTGACTAGCGCCAATATCACCACCGACCATGCATAAGGACTGGTGAACAGTTCACCGTAGAGCAGCTCGACGTGGCCGTCACGCTCCCTGATATAACCGCCTTCCGAAATTGTCAGCACTATGGATAATGCTGCAGGTATGAGCAGACCGCTGCCTCCGTACAGCAGCATGTAGAAACGGTTATCCTTTGCGCCATAGGTGCTGAAGGCGTAGTAAGATCCCCGAATGGCCAGCAGCACGATGGCTATACTACCCGGCACGAGCAGCGTTGTGCCGAGATAGTAGGCTGTATCCGGAAAAAAACCGACCATGCCGACCATGAAAAAGATCAGAAACACATTGGTCACTTCCCAAACAGGAGACAAATACCGCTCGATGACCCCATGAATGATGTGCTTCTTCCCCGTAACCAAGCTGTAGTAGCTAAAAAAGCCGGCGCCAAAATCGATGGAAGCGACAATCAAGTAGCCGTAAAGAAAAATCCACAGCACGGTGATACCGATCATTTCAATGGTCATCCGATTCGGCCCCCTTCAATACCGCGCTGTTCAATTTCTTGCTCCGGCGTATTGCTGCGGAACATGCCTCTTAGTATTTTTACCACGCTGAACCCGAGCACCATATAAAGAAGAGAGAATAGTATCAGCATCCAGTCCACATGCGCCGAAGTCGTAGCTCCTTGCACAGTCCTCATGTAACCGCGCAAAATCCAAGGCTGCCGGCCGAGCTCTGCGTATAACCAACCGCATTCGATGGCGATGATCGACAGCGGACCGGACCATACAATGCAGCGAAGCAGCCAGCGGGGCAGTTCCCGGCCTGGTGCTCGGCGTGATTTACGGTTCAACAGCAGATACACGACTGCCAGCAATATGGTCAAGCTGCCGATGGCGACCATGATGTCGAAGAAATAGTGAACAATGAGAGGCGGGCGCAAATCCGGCGGCACCTCGTTCAGTCCTTTGACTACGCCGTTCGGCGATCCGGTGGCAAGTATGCTGAGTGCGTACGGCAGCTTCAGCCCATAACGAATTTCGTTGTTCTCATCCAAAATACCGCCAAAAATCAGCGGCGCGTTGTCAGTTGTTTCAAAATGCCATTCGGCTGCAGCTAATTTCTCCGGTTGGTATTTTGCCAGATACTTACCGGATAAGTCTCCAATCACGGCGGTAGACAAGGAAAATACAAGTCCGCAAATCATGGTCAGCTTCAAAGCCTTGTGGTAATAGATGTGACGCTTGCCCGCAAGCAGCGCAGCAGCAGCGATAGCAGCCAGCACGAATGCGCTGGTCATGTACGCAGATGCAATGACATGTGCGGTTTTGGTAGGAGTGGCCGGATTGAACATGGCAACCAACGGGTCGATCTCGGTAATCGTATTTCCTAGGATTTTGAAGCCTTGAGGCGCATTCATGAACGCATTGACTATGGTGATGAAAAAAGCAGAGGCGGTGGAGCCAATCACAACGGGAATTGAAAGCGAGAAATGTATCCATGGGTTTTTAAACCGATCCCAGGTGTACAGGTAGATGCCGAGAAAGATCGCTTCGAAAAAGAAGGCGAAAGTCTCCATGAACAGCGGCAGCGCGATCGCCTGCCCGGCAATTTGCATAAAGCTCGGCCAAAGAAGATTCAGCTGCAGGCCGATTGAAGTGCCTGTGACCACGCCGACGGCGACGGTGATTACGAAGCCCCGCGTCCAACGGCGAGCCAACAAGGTGTAATAGGGATCCTTGCGTTTAATGCCTAAGAATTCCGCGATCGCTATCATTACAGGTATCCCCACGCCGATCGTTGCGAATATGATGTGAAACCCGAGCGTGACTCCCGTCAAGATGCGGCTGTACAGTGCCGGATCGTAAGCCAGCATGGCCATCAGCTCCTTTGCTTATATCTATACCTTATATTATAACTTATGATATGTGATTTTTTTCACAATATCTGTGTTCATCCGTGGCGAAACGGTTACAAAAATCATTTGAGGCGGCCCGTGTCGACGGTTTTCGCGCTTAATATTCGTTACACTTAGGCAGCAAAAAATAAACAGCCGAGCTGCTTGTATATTGGTCTCTCGCTGATATTGGGATTTTAAGGACAAAAACTCAATAGTTGTTGATAAACCCCGAAATTGGATTTGAGTCTGACACAGCGAAGTAGTAATCTAGATGTAGAGCCTACACAGGGGATTTTCTGCAACGAAGAAGGTTCATAATGGAGTGAAATTATCAGCTAAAGGGACAAGGAACGCTGCCACGTTCAAAGCATAAACAGACAGTGGCGTATTCGAACGTATAGCCGCCTGATCCGAAGGCTCGCATCTGTTTTGGGACATGGACATTTGAAGCACCGCTGCAACAGCGGTTCTTTTTCCTGCCCTGCTTTATTCATGCTTATGGCCGTGAAATGATTGGCCGCGCCACAAGGAACACATGCTTTGTGAATCGTTTCACAGCCCTGGACATAACATTTGCGCTGGATCCATGGCAGCATATTCCAGTGCACACGCAACTATTTTTCGGTTCCACAGTTTGTCCGCCCCTTTTCCTCTCCGGTGAAAACCCGGCTGTTGACAGTGAAAACCACCCTGGGCTGAACTACACAATCAGCGTTACACACTTTGACGGCATGACGGCGCATTCGCGCGTACTTCTTTTTCGACCAGCGTTTATTGACTCATGCACAGATGAAAGTGTTACGTTACGCACATCACGAGACCAAGGCATCGCCAATCGGCCTCGCGTGACAGCTGGCAGTATGCCGGTTTTCACGGTTTGTAGCGCTTTCGAGGAAATTAGTAACAATAATATGACCAACTCGTGTCTGCCTGGTGTCCACTTTGTAACAGAAACGATACGAAATTTTGAACGTGGCGAAAAAGAGGTACAAATGCGGATTCCCTTTGATAATATGTAAAGGCGGTTACGACCCGCACGAATTCATATTGCATAATGGCCTGGAAACGGGCTTTGCTGTCGTTGTGAAAGAGGAGGGGAACGAAGAGCGCAGACAAAACTGCTGAGCCTGGTTTGCATGGTTTGGGTGTTAGCAGCATTAGTAAGTGTCTGCTGCTGTGTTGCGAAAAGCGGCTGGCCAACCAAAAGAAAGGGGTACCTGTATGAAAGCGAAATGGGCTGTATTGGTTTTTATCTTCACTGTTATGGCAGTGTTAACCGGCTGCGAAAACTCGTTGACGGTGTTAGATCCTAAAGGGCCACAGGCGGAAGCTACAGCCGATGTCATTATGATATCGATTTGGACGATGTTATTCGTGGTTGTTACGGTGATCTTGCTTTACGTATTCATGCTAGTGAAGTACCGTGCGTCTAAACAAAAGAAAGATTACGAACCTCCGCACATTGAAGGTAGTTTGAAGCTTGAGTTACTGTGGACGGCTATCCCGATCATCATTGTAGCATTCCTGTCCTATGTCAGTGTCACATCTACCTATCAAGTGGAGGCCACTCCAAAGGGATATGAACAACAAAAGCCTCTTACCATCTATGCTTCATCCTCTAACTGGAAGTGGCATTTTAGTTATCCTGAGGAAAACATTGAAACGGTGAACTACTTGTTCATACCTACCGATCGTCCGGTTGAGTTTAAGCTGTATGCGCACGGACCGATCTCCAGCTTCTGGATTCCACAGTTGGCAGGGCAGAAGTACGCCATGGATGACATGGTCACAACACTGCACTTGGCTGCTGATGTTCCTGGCGAATATATGGGCCGCAACGCGAACTTCACCGGTAAGGGCTTCGCTCAGCAAACGTTCAACGTCACTGCGTTGACGCCAGAGGAATATGACAAATGGGTGGCGGAAATTAAAGCGTCCGCACCACCTCTAACTGAGCAAAAATTTGACGAGCTGTTAAAGCCAGGCCACTTGGGTCAATCGGCGTACAATGGCACTCACTTGGGCTTCTCACCGCCGCCAACAGGTCATCAGCATGGTGAAGCAGGATCTGGTCATGACGACACTGGTGCCGGACATTCGGAAGAAGCGCATGAGCATTCTTCCGATGAGCATGCTGAGCACAGCGATATGGACCATAGCAATATGGACCATAGCAATATGGACCACAGTGATATGAACCACAGCAATCATTCTCAGTGATCGCTATAACAACGAGCTTTACATTACGCGGGTAAGTATATTTCCCGAAAGGAGCCACAACCGTATGGATTTCTTCGATCGATTTGCCGTACCTAATCCAGCTCCTACGATTTATGCGTCGATGGTTGCCATCGCTTTGACAATGATTGCGATAGTCGTAGGGTTAACCTATTTTAAAAAATGGGGCTATTTATGGCGTGAGTGGCTGACAACAGTTGACCATAAACGCATCGGCATAATGTATCTCATATCTGCGATATTAATGTTATTCCGCGGCGGCGTTGATGCTTTAATGATGCGTGCCCAAACAGCTATTCCTAACAACCCGCTGCTCGGTGCGCAGGAGTATAATGAAGTGTTCACCACGCACGGGGTTGTTATGATCATATTCATGGCGATGGCATTCATCATTGCCTTGATGAACTTCGTTGTTCCACTGCAAATCGGAGCTCGCGACGTAGCATTCCCGCGTTTGAATGCTCTTAGCTTCTGGCTCTACTTTTTCGGAGCGATGTTGTTTAACATTTCCTTCGTAATCGGCGGATCTCCTGATGCAGGATGGTCGTCGTATTTCCCTCTGGCAAGTAATGAATTCAGTCATTCTGTCGGAACCAACTATTATATGTTTGCTCTTCAGATTTCGGGGCTTGGTACGTTGATCACAGGTGTTAACTTTGTCACTACCATTCTGAAAATGAGAGCGCCTGGTATGACATTGATGAAAATGCCAATGTTCTCATGGTCCGCTCTGATCACTAACCTGATCATCGCGTTCGCGTTCCCTGTGCTGACAATCGCGCTGATTATGGGGACAATGGACCGACTGTTCGGCACAAACTTCTTCACATCGGACAACGGTGGGATGGATATGCTTTGGGCGAACTTGTTCTGGGTTTGGGGACATCCTGAGGTATACATCTTGATTTTGCCGGCATTCGGTATTTACAGTGAAGTTATTTCGACGTTCGCACGTCGTAACTTGTACGGTTATGCATCAATGGTAATCTCCATGGTAGCCATTTCTGTACTGTCATTTGTAGTATGGGTGCATCACTTCTTCACAATGGGCCAAGGAGCGCTGGTCAACAGCATCTTCTCGATCACCACGATGGCTATCGCCGTTCCGACCGGGATCAAGATATTCAACTGGTTGTTCACATTGCGAAAAGGTAAGATTGAGTTCACGGTACCTATGCTGTACTCACTAGGTTTCATTCCGATTTTCACAATCGGTGGGGTGACCGGGGTTATGCTTGGAATGGCGAGCGCTGACTACCAATACCATAACACTATGTTCTTGGTCGCCCACTTCCACTTGGTAATCATTCCTGGTGTTGTATTCGCGATGCTGGCCGGTCTCACTTACTGGTGGCCAAAAATGTTCGGCTTCATGCTGAACGAACGAATCGGGAAATTGGCCTTCTGGTTTATCTCGATCAGCACATGCGTAACGTTCTTCCCTATGTTCATCTCCGGATTGGATGGTCAAGCACGTCGTATGTACACCTACTCGCCAGAGACTGGATTCGGTCTATGGAATATGATCTCGTTTATCGGGGCTGTAGGTCTGGCAATCGGCTTTGCATTAATTGTTTATAACATTTACTACAGTGTGCGTTACTCACCAAGAAACATTTCGTCCGACCCTTGGGATGCACGTTCGCTTGAATGGGCTACTCACAGTCCTGTTCCGGAATACAACTTTGCGATCGTACCAACGGTTGATTCCACCGAAGCCTTCTGGGATTCGAAGAAAAAGGGCTTTAAACTGTTCAGAGGCAAACTGGAGAAAATTCATATGCCGAATAACAGCGGGGTACCGTTTATCATCGGCAGTATCTTCTTCGCGTGGGGCTTTTCATTCGTATTCGGCCTCTGGCCTGCGGTCATCGTGACAACCATCGCTATATTTGCTTGTCTCGCGCACCGTTCGTTCGAGCAGGATCACGGCCGTTATATCCCTCTGGAAGAAGTGGAACAGACAGAAAAAAAATTGCGAGGTGCTAACTAATGAAAATAGATCACTCGCTGCCACTCGAATATAGCACGGAACAGAATCGCTTAAACATCTTAGGCTTCTGGATTTTCCTTGGAGCGGAAATTGCGCTCTTCGGAACACTTTTCGCGTCATACTTCACATTGGTTGATCGGACCGGTGCCGGTCCGACCGGCGCGGAGATTTTTGAAATCACGCCTGTGATTATCGAGACCCTGCTGTTGCTGCTAAGCAGCTTCACTATCGGCCTTGGCATACACGCCATGCGCATCGACAGGCTGAAAGCGATGATGGCCTTCTTCGGTGTCACGCTATTGCTCGGTCTGGGATTTTTGGGTGTTGAAATTTACGATTTTGTTATGTATGTGCATGAAGGCGCGACGCTGCAAACGAGCGCGTTTACGGCCATACTGTTTCTGACATTGGGAACGCATGGAGCACACGTAACGTTTGGCTTGTTCTGGGGATTGTTCATCCTGATGCAAGCGAAACGGCACGGCCTGACGCCTGAAGTAGGCAATAAGGCATTCATTTTCTCACTTTACTGGCACTTCCTGGACGTGGTTTGGATCTTTATCTTTAGCTTCGTCTACCTGAAAGGAATGATGTGAACATGAAACAACTATTCCCGCTCAAACAAGTGATGGGTTTTGTGTTTTCACTGGTCCTTACTGCGGTTGCGCTTGCTGTCTACTTCCTTGACATGTCGTTCGCAGCGGGCATGACGGTGCTTCTTGTGACGGCATTCATACAGGCAGCCCTTCAGCTGGTAGTGTTTATGCACGCCGGTGAAAGCAAGGATAAATCATCAATCTACACCAGCTTGTATTATGGTGTATTCGTAGCTCTTGTCACGGTCTTTGGTTCGCTGTTGACCTTGATCTGGGGTTACTAATATCACGTCGTACAGCAGAGGACGTCTATCCGACGTTCTCTTTTTTTATGGTCAAGCCCGCTCGGGTGAATCTGCATTGGCACGCTGCAGTCTTTACTTGTGCCTCTTGGTCACCATTTCTTCGGAAGCGACCAAAAACACTCCCATCAAGAAGATGAAAACAGCGCCCACAACGGTGCCAATGCCAACGCCCGTGACTTCACCGTAACCGCTTCCGAAAAATCCATATAAGAATATCGCAATACCGATCAACAGCACTACAGCACCAACATACTTCACGGTGTTCAATATCTTAGCTGAGGAATTCATGCGCTCATCTCCTTTTTTATCCATTATTGGTCATGTTCACATAATCGTCAATCATTTCTACTTATTTTGCCACAAATCGACATTGTGATACTGGGCATTGTCGCCGTGATGCTCCGCCATACCCAACCAAGATAGGCCTCGGTTGGGCACGGAGTGTATCACCTTTACCGCGGCTTCCATGAGCTTTTTTTGCGAGTTTTGCTGGACACAAATACGGCCAACCTTTTGCGGAGGGTCTTCCTCGATTGCAAGATGTGATGATACAGAGCATGCTTTTCGGCGGCGGTGACACCCCAATCTGCAGGAATCGAATCGATAATTTTGCGGATTTGCGATCCTCGTATCGCTTTGATTTTCTTGATTGACGCCAACAACGTCTTACGATCTTTGAACAGTGTCGCACACCAGCGGTGGACTCTTCGTTTTATTGTCTTTTGCGGAATGACCTTGAGGGACTTCTTCGTCCATTTAAACCCATTGGTAAAGCAGTTGGCGTGATCGATAATATACACCCGGCGGCTGCGTGAATAACCGTCTACCAGAATATTGCCTCTTCCTCTGTCCGTATTGTTTACCCAGTGATCAAATGCGATCAAACTTTTAAGCTGGTCGGCATTCCTCAGCTGCCGTCTGCCTGGAGGCCGCGCTTGCGAGAGTGGCACGCAGTGATCCAAGTATAAGCTGGCGAACTGGCGCCCGGCCTTCAACCTGCGCCGTGCAAGGCGCTTGTTGGCCTTAATGAATTTTTGGGATATGGATACCACCTTGAACGGGACAATAGGCAGATTTAACAGTTTGGCGAGGCGTCCTACCACGTATTCGTTGACGAGAACTCTCGTGCCTTGCCGGTTGTTTTTGAATTTCACCACATACTCACAGCCGTCGTTGAACAGTATGAGCTGAGGTCTGGCTTTCCCTGGAAGTCCCTTGATCAGGCGGACAGGCTGAATGGCTCGCGCCATCATCTCACCTTCTTTCCGCGCCGTATCGATCTGCGGGGCCTGTTCCGAATGACGGCTCTTATAACGCGTAGGTGCTGGCGCGCACACACTCCAGGAGAGAATCTTCGTTTCACCACGCGCAGGCCGTTCTTTCGAATTTTCTTCCTCGTCGCATGGTTATTCAGCATAGCCTCGAGGTGTTTGACCGCCTTCGTTACGCTGTTCGGTTGGTATAGTTTACCGTTACGATTATGATCGATTAGCTCGGGGAGGGAAGATGCACCGGGCGCCACCACAGGGCAGCCGCAAGCCATCGCTTCAATGAATGTGTTGCCGAAGGATTCCATCTTCGTGGTTGATAGTGTGCAGCCTCCTGATTCGGCGATTTTACTGTACATCAATGGCATTTTCTGATAAGGAATAGAGGGAAACCAATGCACGACTTGGTTTAAGTTATATCGCTTCACTTGCGCCTTGAACTGACGGCGTTCTTTACTCGCCTTTCCTCCGATTACGGCAAAACATACATCAGATCTTCGAGCTGCCATGGCCTTTGCGACTTTAAGCAGCATGCGCCAATTTTTTCTAGAATCGAGGCGCCCAATCCAGCCGATTATTTTTTTATTATTTGGAAGCGAGTGGAATGCTCGCTGGATTTGTCCTTTGTCTTTTATCGGCCTGAACAGCTGATCGTTGATCGGGTTGTAAATGACCCGTATAGGCAGTCTCCTTTTTAACACGGAGGCAACCACCCTTTTCTGAAATGCGGAAGGAACGATGACGGCTTTCGGTCTCAAGCCTTTGAAATTGCGTAGATGCGGACGGATTTTATGGCGTTCCGGCGATCTAGCCTCTATTATCAATTTGCCTTTATAGCCGGCTCTCTTAATCAAATGATAAACCTGTGAGGAGTCGACAACGATGATCGCGTCGTATTTATTTCTTCGGATGATACGTACGATTCTGTTGGAGTTTCTGGTCAAGTGAACTCGAGCGACGTCCTTGAGCATATGGCGGCCGCCCTTATCCCGCAGATAAAGAAACTCCGTTTTAACATTATGTTTGGCGAAATAAATCGCGCGGTTCCGCCACCCGGCATTGACGCCACCGACGGTGAGCAGCCGCCATATCACCAATATTTTCAAGTGCACACCTCCTGTAAAGTGTTCTCCGTTATTGTATGATGATATTGTAAAGTTGGATTGGACAACTGCACATTTTATAACACGCGGGTCAATCCTATCATATTCATCGTTTGTGCTTCGTGTTTTTCGCGTATAATACCCGTATATCAACTGAAAATACCAGCGCTAGGATTGCGGTCGGCCGTGCTTTGGTTCGAGACCGTGTTTGACATGAGAACACTCTTCGCCGCGGCGCGCGCCCATATCAATGGTGTATAATCTTATGCATGAGGCAGCGCACGCGCCAGGAGACGGCATGAGGGCTTCCGGCGTTCGATTGGGCCGCGGCGGTCGTACAACAGCGACAACAATAGGATGGGGAAATGTAAATGGCTATGTTAACTAATCGAAAACTATCGTTGTTTTTGTTATTGGCAAATTTATTTATCCCATTTTTGGGAATCGGTTTGGTGATTCCTATCATGCCGGCATACATGCGGGAACTGGGGCTGACCGGTGAAATCATGGGATATTTAATCGCATCGTTTTCATGTGCGCAGCTTTTGGTTTCTCCTATCGCCGGAGTGTGGGTTGACCGAATCGGCAGAAAGAAAATGATAATCTACGGATTGTTCATTTTTGCGTTTTCAGAGTTTCTCTTCGGAATCGGGAGCCATGTGTCGGTGCTGTTCATCTCGCGAGTGTTGGGTGGAGTTAGCGCTGCATTCATTATGCCGGCGGTTACCGCTTTCGTGGCCGATATCACAACATCGGAGGAGCGGCCGCAAGCAATGGGCTACGTTTCTGCCGCGATCAGTGCCGGTTTTATCATCGGTCCAGGAGTAGGCGGCTTTGTAGCTGATTTAGGCTTGCGGGCGCCATTCTTTCTTGCGGCTGCTATAGCTGCCGTCGCTGCAGTCTCGTCAGTGTTCGTACTCAAGGAACCCTTGTCCCCGGCACAACTGGAGGCGAATGCGAGAAATAAAATTAAGCTGGATTTTGGAGCAGAGCTGAAAAAATCACTCCAGCCGGCATATTTTGCGCCACTGCTCATTGTATTCGTGCTCGCCTTCGGATTGTCGGCATATGAAACGATGTTCGGATTATTTGTTTCGGAAAAATTTAATTTCAGTCCTCGAGACATATCTATTATCATCACGGTGGGCACCGTTTTCGGCTTTGTCGCCCAGATAGCGTTTTTTGGCAGGATCATTGAAAAATTAGGGGAAAAACGGCTCATCCAAGGCACGTTAATATTCGCGGCTCTGTTTATCGCCCTCTCCGTGGTGATCAGCAGATACTGGCTTGTTATGGTCGTGACGTTCGTAGTATTTTTGGCCTGCGATCTGCTTCGTCCTGCGTTGACGACGCTGCTCTCAAGGCTGGCGGGCAAAGAGCAGGGATTCGTTGCGGGAATGAACTCCACCTACACAAGCCTGGGAAATATTATCGGCCCTACCTTGGCGGGCATCCTGTTTGATTGGAACATCAATCTCCCTTACATCTTTGCGGCGTTTATTCTCATCGCCGGCTTTGTCATGTCGGTTTTTTGGAAGGAGCAGCAGTTAGATGCCGCTGACGCAAGCGAATCCGCTGGATCACAAACAAACAATGGCGGGGCCGGAACGAAATAAGATTACGATGAATAAATCAAAATATATTATGCTGAATGGTTGTGAAACAGTATCACGTGGAATGGCAAGCAGCTGTTTTTCATATAATCACCTCTACTATCAAAAGTATATGTTAAAAAAATATAAATGGTACGGACGGAAAGGTAGGGAGTCGGTCACTTAGGCCGCGTTTACTCTTCGAAGCCAGGATATTCTAGCGTGAGCGAAGAACTTTATGTAAAAAAGGAAGCTTGGGAGGTGTACTGGACGTTGGCGATCGAACCGTCCCGGATGAATAGAAAAGAACTACTTCTTATTACAGCTGTAGCGCTCGGTACACTGCTCAATCCGCTTAATACTACTATGATATCGGTGGCGCTCGCCCGGCTGCAGGAGGATTTCCAGCTGACGTTCGCCGATATATCGTGGCTCATTTCTACGTACTATTTAGCGAGCGCCATCGGACAGCCTGTGATGGGAAAATGGAGTGATTTGTTCGGGCGTAAAAGGGTGTTTATGCTGGGATTGTTCCTGGTGACATTGTCATCCAGCCTTGCCCCTCTCTCCCCGAGCTATGGCTGGCTTATAGGTTTTCGAATCATTCAGGCGATCGGAAGCTCTGCGTTGTTTCCGTCCGGAATGGGGATGATCCGCAGCCAGATTACCTCCCGGCAAGCGAGAGCGCTTGGTATTTTATCGATATTTTCCAGCACCTCGGCTGCATTCGGTCCCTCCCTCGGGGGGCTATTACTGCATTACGGAGATTGGCCGCTCATTTTCCTCTGCAACTTCCCATTTATCGCTGGTTCGTTTGTGTTGGCCTGGAAGGTGTTCCCGAACGATGCCGCATCGTCCGGCCGTGCGTCGGATATGGACTGGCGGGGCGTGATGCTGTTTTGCGTCGCCATTTTCATGTGGCTGCTGTTTTTCCTCTCATTATCAGACGGGTACAGCTTATGGAAGCTGGCCGCTAGTGTCATATTGACGGTTTGGTTTTACCGATTTGAGCTCCGCCGAAGCAAGCCGTTCATCGATGTCGTTTTTCTCAGACAAAACATCAATGTAACCTTGATATACGCTCAGTTTATTTTAACGAATGTCGCTTTCTACTCGATTATGTTCGGCATCCCGTCTTATCTGCAGAGGGTACAACGAATGGACCCGCAGCAGACGGGACTCGTTATGCTGTCTATCGCGGGCTTCAGCGTCTTGGTGACACCCATAGTTGGCCGATGGATCGACCGTCGCGGCTCCAAACCGTCTCTCATTGTGGGCACAGCCTGCGTTATTGCCGGAGCGCTGCTTCTTTTGCTCATACAAGACGATGCCAGTGTGTTCACCATCTTCCTGGCACTGTGCGTGCTCGGCATTGCTAACGGCTTCAATAACTTGGGCATGCAGACTTCGTTATACGATTTCGTTACAAAAGAAGAGACGGGAGTAGCTTCCGGCTTATTTATGACCTCCAGGTTTATCGGAACGATCCTCTCTTCCAGTTTGTTGGCTGCACTTTTCGGCGAGAGCATCACCACAGCACATTTGCACAGCATGGCATGGACGTGTGCGGGATTAGGCGTGCTTATGTTTGTCCTCACCTTGAGACTGCCTCAGGTGAATCGGCCTGTAGCGCATGAAAAAGCCGGCTAGACGCAGCCGGCATTGTATCATATGGTAGCGAGAATTTGCCGCCCAGCTGCCGGAATGGCAGGCTGAGCGGCCAGTTGGTGACGACTAAAGTATCATGTCCTTGGCATTCTCTATCACCCGTGACATAACGGCCTCTAGTCCGTTGATTGGATCATGCTGCTTCAACTCACCGAACTGTATGCCTGTCAATGCTTCAACCTGCGCAACAGGGACTTGGTATGTTTTATAGGCACCATAAGCAAATTCCACGTCCTGGATCAGGTTTTTTTGCGTTTGAAGATAGGCGGTGGCCGACAGGTTTCCATCAGATTTGACCATCACTGCAACCTTCCAGAATTCAGCCGGGATCTGAAATCCGCGGTATACCATGTCATCCGTCCGAAACACCGGCCCGGTGAACACAGAGACCTTGAGCTGGTGATTGTCAGCATGCTCCAGCAGGTAATCTTCCAATTGAAGCCATATTTTTTGGTTGAAATTCGCGTGCTGAGGAGAACAATTCGTGAAGTGGAAGGTGTCCTCGTTAGCCTGCTCCGCGTTGTCGCCCCATACGGGATCTCGTCGCCGAACCAGATGTCCTCGATCGAGCGCATTGTCACTGTAAAGTTCAGGCCCGCTCTGGAATTTCTGCTCAATCCGCGGGTCGAAGTACCACTGATCTTTGCCCCGACGTACGTTTTTGAGTTGGGTGCCGTCAATATTAACTGCTGTATAATAAGCTAGCCTGCGGGTTTTACTCATAACGATGGAAAAATGGTTGTAATTTAACACATGGCCTCCCGATTCCAACGGCACGAGGTCCTGCTCAACATCCGACCGGAACGCAGGATGGGGCACGCAGTGCGCTGCGCCAAGAAAGCCCGGTTCATACCCGGTGAGTCCTGCGTACCTGTCCTTACTCATTTCACCTACTGTCAGCTGCGCAGTCTCATGCTCCACGGTCCGCCAGTCCTGGATCATGCCATCGAGCATCATCTGCTGCTCCTGCGTTAGACTTGCTTGCTGTTCAATCAGGTACTGCACGATACTGCTGATTCGTATGCCCTCGTTCGCCGCATACTCCCCCGGCTGGTCCGGATCCGGTATGCCAGCGTGATGCAGAGCAAGCACAATCCACTCATCGTTGAAAACAGGCGAGCCGGATGATCCCTCTTTGGTGTCCGCAGAATAGTGAATGTAATCGTCCACTATGTCCGTAATTTTATTCTCTCTGATTGTGATAGCTTTAGGCGCCCCTGCTGGATGCTGAATGATGGACACATACTCGCCGACCAGGGCTTTGCCTGAAGGCCGAAGAAGCGGCAAATAGCCGAAATCGTTCAAGTGGAGTCCGTCGGTTGATTGCGGCTCGACCGCCACCAATGTAAAATCCAGTCCGACGTCGGTTATAAAAAAGCGATTTGGTTCCATACGAAAATTTGCAGCCGGGCGTTCCCTTAAAGTTAAATCAAGCTCGTAGTTGAATTGCGCCAGGCTGTAGAGCGCCGCGTCTGCGTTCTCGAGCACATGATTATTCGTTAACAGCAGCGTAGGGGAAACCAGAAACCCCGTGCCGTGGCCAAGCACCCGGCCGACGCGATCGCGTACCTCGATTCGGCAGACCGCCTTGCTCGCGTTCAACCCTGCCTGTAAATAAGCGATCGGGAACAGGTCGTTATTGCCAATAATACGTTCTACTGCAAGTCCATCACGCGGCGCGAGAATAGCGGTGCGAAATGCAGCCCGTTCCGGCGTGTCGACTTCCAGTGGGTTTTTCGACTTAAGCTCTTCCGCGATGTGTTCGCGTTCGCCCGTTCTCTCTAAGTAGCGATTCAATGCCTGGCGCTGCTGCATTTCCACAAGAGCCTCATTTGCCGGTTGCAATCGATCAGTTCGTATTGTTGACATAGACATTCACTCCTCCGCTTGAATTGGTCATGGCCGTGAGTTGAGGCAGTGTCAAAAAAAGGGATGTACCTTCGCCCAAGAAGGGGCATGCTTCTATTAAACGTCATTCCGCCCTATCAGACATCGTCTGAAAGAATCAATTATATGTGAAGAAATGGTAAAGATGGCTCGTTTAGGAGAGTTCGCCGCCTGGCCGGCTGAACGCCGTGCAGCCACCCGGAATATACTTCGCGTTTACATATCGCTTTGCAGTCTGTACAATCAATCAGGTGGACAACTATCGCACGATACCACTACAATGATGGAATACAGGAGCAATAGGCAAAAAGGGAATGGAGTAAGAGGAGAAAACCGTAAGGAGATGTTAACAAAGATGGATCTGATGTTATTGATTAAAGCGATAATTTTGGGACTCGTGGAAGGGCTCACTGAATTTGCTCCCGTATCTTCCACCGGGCACATGATCATCGTCGATGATATGTGGCTTCAATCCGAGCAGTTTTTGACAAAGTATGTATCCAACACCTTCAAGGTGGTCATTCAACTCGGATCGATTTTGGCTGTTGTGATCTTATTCAGAGGGCGGCTGATGGAACTGCTCGGCATAAGGCGGGTGCAAGCAGCTGTTGCGGAGGACGGTACCAAACGGCTGAAGTTGACTCACGTAATCGTCGGGTTGCTTCCTGCCGGTGTTCTGGGAGTGTTGTTCGAGGATTACATAGACGAACACTTATTTTCGATAGAAACCGTATTGGTTGGATTGGTGTTAGGTGCGGTGCTGATGATTGCCGCCGACCGATTTGCCCCGAAGCAGGTGAAAATGCAAACCGTCGACGAGATCACTTATCGGCAAGCGTTCACGGTCGGACTGATTCAATGCTTTTCGTTGTGGCCGGGATTTTCCCGATCGGGCTCAACTATCTCAGGCGGTGTCCTGCTGGGCATGAGCCATCGTGCGGCTGCTGATTTCACTTTTATCATGGCTATACCAATTATGGCCGGCGCCAGCGGCTTGTCTCTATTGAAAAACTGGGAGTATTTCACACTGGATGCTCTGCCGTTCTTTATCGTAGGTTTTATTAGCGCGTTTGTGTTCGCGTTCCTTTCCATAAAGTTCTTTCTGCAGCTCATCAACCGCATCAAGCTAGTACCGTTCGCGATTTATCGTATTGTGTTAGCGGGAATCATATATATTGTTTACTTTTAATCTCGGGGGCCACAACTAGTGGCTCCTTTTTTAATTGAGGAAGGGGCTGGCTTATTTGCTTACGAAAGTACCATTGGTTTGTTTGGGAACAGACTCTTGGGGGTGATAAGCCAGCGACAGTATTCTGGTCCTCAATAGCTTATTTAGTAATATTAGTACCGCTGTATCTTGTAATCTGTTACACCATCAACATTAAAATGAAGCGTAAATCAGCCCGTATGTTTTGTTATCCTATTTTGTGTGCACTTACCTTCATATTACCTACAGCCTTTATTATGGCTTCTTTCGGGGGTGGAAGCTTTTTCTCACGTGAAGCCCAGTTATTTTACTCATTTTTTTCCGCACCGGGATAATATTCGGTGTGGGCTACGGGTTGATCTCACATGTGTTTCAATCCAAGAATATTCGCTGATGCTGTTGGAAGAACAATGATTTGGACGTATTCGATCATATTTATATAGAAGCCCTGCCGCACGATGTTTTCTTAGCGAACCGGAAATATTGCGATCGACCAGACTGTGCGGAGGACTGTCGGAAATCCGGCAGTTTTTCTCTTACTGCGGCCAGCGCTCACGTTGGTTGAACGGTACGATGCTGCAGATGTTGTATTTACAAGATCTTCACGCAATCTCAACTGTACCTTTACATTGATTTGCTATACTTCCCCTTAGAACCTGCATCTAAGACAAACATCCAAAATCCGGTTTGGGAGGTATTCACAAGTTGGACAAGCCACTGAACAGACGTAACTTCTTAAAAGTAGGCGGCGCAGGTACGGTCGCACTACTATTAGGTTCGACGGGTGTGTTGTCATTGAGCCAGGCAGGTAAAGCGCTTGCAAATCCGGAAAGACCGCATCTTGGAGAGGCGGGTTACGGCCCTTTGGTGAAAGATCCTGGCGGAATCCTCAACCTTCCGCAAGGCTTTCAGTACCGAATCATTTCGGAACAGGGCGGTAAGCTCTCGGACGGAGGCATAATTCCAGGCGCGTTCGATGGCATGGCGGCCTTCCAAGGCCCTCACAATAGCACCATCCTGGTGCGAAATCATGAGCAAAGCGGCAACACCCCCTATCCGGTTGAAGGCAAAAACCCTTATGATAAGCTAAGAACCGGCGGCACCACGGCGCTAGTCGTCGGTCCGAACCGGAAAGTAGTCGCTGAATATGTTACGTCTTCAGGCACCATTCGCAATTGTGCTGGAGGCGCCACGCCCTGGGGCACATGGTTGACCTGTGAGGAGACACGTGACCAGGGGCATGGTTATGTGTTTGAAGTGGATCCGCTGCATCCCGAAAATGATCTGTCGAAGACACCGATTCGAGAAATGGGTGCGTTCTCCCATGAAGCAACAGCAGTTGACCCGAGCACGGGGATCGTATACCTGACAGAAGACGGAAGCCCAAGCTTTTTGTATCGATTTATCCCGCATGATCGTAGTCAAAGGCTGGGCGCGCTGCAGAAAGGCGGGAAGCTGCAAGCCGCTGCGATTGAGGAAATTCCGGCAGCGCTGGCCAGTTCAATCGCAACCGGTCAAACGTTTGGTTTGGTGTGGAAGGACTTGGATCCAGAGAAACCGAGCCTTGAAGCAAAGGAAAAGGGCTGCATCCAATTTAGCAGGTTGGAGGGCGCTTATTTTGCCGGCGGTGTCTTCTGGTTCGATGACACCAGCGCGGGCGATACGCGGTTAGGCCGGGTGTACCGGTATTTCCCGTCGACTAACACGCTTGAGCTGTTTTATGAGTCCTCCGAGGCAAACGACCTGGAAGCGCCGGACAACATTTGCATCACTCCGTGGGGCGACCTGTGGATTGCGGAGGATGGCGGTGGAACCGACCGGATTATCGGTGTCACACCGGAAGGGCAGACGTACGTTTTCGCCGAGAATACCTTGAACGATTCCGAGCTGGCCGGGCCAGTCTTTTCCCCCGACGGCAAGACCCTGTTCGTGAATATTCAAAACCCTGGCATGACGTTTGCGATATGGGGACCTTTTCCTCGCAAAAATTCCGGCCGCCAACGCTTGATCGGTCATGCGGCTCCTCCAGCCCGCTTGGCACCTATCATTGGCGATAAGCTAGCTGCCTTCGCGGAGAAGCAGGGGATGTCACCTCTCGAAGCAGCGGCGCTCCACCGCCATGGCATGCCGATTCTTTGAGCCGGGAGCCGAGACTTGAAGCCAGCGAGCTCCTGGCAGTTACTCCACGATAAGAAGCGTTGCCTACAAATGCTTAATATAAGGCGTGCACAAACTATGCTTGCCGTGCCGCTGCAGCTCTAGTAGGTGGAAGTGTGCACAGCGAAAAGTAGACTTGCACGCATGCTCGTTTCAAGCTTGAGACTATCGGGAACCACTGTGGTTCCCGTTTCGCTATTGTCTGGCTTGCCAAAGCAGTCGTCTGATCGCCGCATTAGCGTGATAATGCCCCTTATCCTCTGGGGTGCCGGCGACTTTCGAACATGACGGTATTGCCAAGGACAACTGCGGCGTCCCCGCCAGTTCGATCCGCGTAATGTCCCAGCAGCAGTCTCCCAACTGGACAATCGCCCTGCGGCAAATATTGCAACTGGCGTGACAGTCGATGTCACACGATTGCGCGCACTAGCGTTGGTCGTTGACTGGCGCTATGGTGCGGCAGCGTTCGATCGCCATAGCTAGTGCAAGTCGGCGTCAGCAATGTCTGACGACCATACGCCCCTCAGCCTACGCCATGCAACTCACCCGAGTGTGAAATATAGCGCTCGTATCGTGGAATTGGTACATTTGAAAACGCTATCATTCATGGTAGCATCTTCTTGTAACACCAGTGACCATGACCAGTACAGAGGGAGGACTGAAGAAGCATATGCGAAAAACGTTCTTAAGTATCATGGCGGTGATGCTGTTGCTGGCGGCTGCGCTGTTGGGCTGTTCCCAGCGTCCGAGCGGCGCCACCGATGCGCCCGCGGACGGAAAAGCGGCGAGCGGCGGCAGTCAACCGGCGGCGGCTGGCGGCGACAAAACCAAGCTCACGGTGTACAGCACCATGACGGACTCCTCAAACCAAGATGTCATGAAGCAAATTGCTGCGGACTTCACCAAGGAAAATCCCAACCTGCAAATCGAGTTCCAATTTCCCGGTTCAGAGTATGAGAACATTTTAAAGGTAAAAATGGCGGCGAACGACCTGCCGGACGTGTTCGACACGCATGGCTGGGCGATCATCCGCTACGGCAAATACTTGGCCGACCTGAAGGACGAACCTTGGGCGGCGCAGCAAACCGACACCATTAAACCCGTCGTCACCGACAAGGACGGCAAAGTCCACGCTCTCGTCATGAGTGAGGCGAAGGACGGCATCTCCTACAATGCCGATATCCTGCAGAAGCACAACATCGAAGTGCCGAAAACATTCGAAGAACTGGTGGCGGCCGCTGAGAAGATCAAGACGGAGAGCAAGGGAGAGACATCGCCGTTCTTCATGTCCGGCATAGACAACAGCATGATCGGCGGATTTTTGGATCTTCACGCTACGGCATTTTTTATTAGTCCGAAGCAGAACGACGCGCAAAGTCTGATCGACGGCAAATTCGATTGGAACAAATGGACGCCATTGGCGCAGACGCTGCTTGACTTGCAAAGTAAAGGCTACATTAACAAAGACGTGCTGACCGCCAAAAGAAGCGATATGCCGCAGCGGTTTGCGCAGGGAAAAGTCGCCTTCGTCACAGGCTCCCCGTCGTTCGCGGACGAAGTGCATAAGATTAACCCCAACGTGAAAATCGGCATCATGCCGCTGCCTTCCGTAGTTCCCGGCGATGAGCCCACATTTACCGGCGGCGAACGGTACACTATGGCCGCATGGAAGGATGGAAAGCATCTGGCCGAAGCCAAGAAACTGATCGCGTTCTTTGCCAAGCCGGAGAACATGTCGAAGATCGCCAATGCAACCAAACTGCCCTCCGGCTTGAAAAATATTGAGTCCAAGCACGAGTTCTCCGAGTTCTATGCCAAATACTCCAATATCCGCGTATTCCCGTACTTCGACCGAGTCTACCTGCCCAACGGCATGTGGGACGTGATGTGCAAAACAGGCACCGCACTGCTGGGCGGAAACATCACACCGGCGCAATTCTCCGAAAAAATGAAGCAGGAGTTTGAGCGCCTGCGCAACAAATAAGGCGGGCAGGGAGGTGTCCGCCCTCCCGTTTCGTTTACATCTGATAGGAGGTGCAAGCCATGGCGGAATCGAAACCCGACTCCTCTTCCAGGTTGGGAAGAGGCGATACCACGCCCCGCGGCGGTTTCATCAAGCGGGCCATCCGAAGCGGCGCGATGGTGAATGTGCTGTACCTGCCGGCGCTCATTTTGTTCGTTGTGTTTATATTTTATCCGTTTGTCAAAGGTATCCAGATCTCGTTCACTAACTGGAATGGCTACAACCAGGACTACAAGTGGATTGGACTGCAAAATTACGCCAGACTGTTCAGTGATCCGGATATCGCAAAAATCATACAAAACACGGTCATTTACGGCGTGGGCAGCTCGATCTTCCAGAATATTATCGGTCTCTGCTATGCGTTATTTCTCAATATGAGTATCAGAATCCGCGGCTTAGTACGGACGATTATTTACTTGCCGGTCATTATCAGCTCATTGATCATGGGCTACATTTGGTACTTTTTCTTCCAGTATGAAGGCGGGGCGATCAACGATATCCTGCTTTTATTTCAAGACCAGCCCTCGAATTTGTTGGGTGACCCGCAAATCAATGTATGGATCATCACTTTCGTGAATACATATCAATATCTTGGCATTGCTATGGTGTTGTTCCTGGCTGGACTGCAAACGATCTCCAAGGAGTATTATGAAGCGGCAACCATTGACGGCGCGGGAGCGATTTCACGCTTTATTCATGTCACTTGGCCTCTGCTTGCGCCCGCATTCACGGTTAGCATGGTGCTCAATTTGATCGGAGGATTAAAACTGTTTGACGTCATTGCCGCACTGACCAACAGCGGTCCCGGCTACGCCTCCGCCTCCATGTCCACACTCATGTACATGCTCTACTTTGGCCGTGAAGATGCGGGATACGCGGCAACCATCGGAATTGTTATGTTTGTGATGATTTCCATTGTCAGCATGGTATCGCTCGTTTTACTTAGAAAACGGGAGGTGCAGGCATGATCCGCAACAAATCCGGGCTGACCGCCCTCTCTATTTTGATCTGTTTGGTTCATATTTTGCCGTTCTATATCTTAGTCACGACGTCTTTTAAAGCAGTGGATGATCTAAGCTCCAAGTGGGTAATGCCCGGTTATGTGTATTTAGAAAATTTCAGGAATGCGTGGGTAGAGGCGAAACTGGGCACAGCCTTCCAAAATAACCTCATTGTTACTGTCATTGCGATCATGCTCATCGTTATATTCGGGTCCATCGCGGCTTATCCGCTGTCCCGTCGGCAGACCAAATGGAACAAGTTCATCTACATGCTGTTTGTTTCCGCTTTGATCGTACCGCCGCTGACGAGCTTGGTCCCGCTTTATAAATTTATGGTCGATCTTGGAGGCATGAATCAATATTGGGGAATCATTCTGCTGCATGTGGCGTTTCATCTGCCGATGACGATCTTTTTGTACACCGGTTTTATCAGCACCATTCCGCGTGAGTTGGATGAGGCGGCGATGATTGACGGCGCCGGACAGTTCGGTTTGATTTACCGGATCATTTTGCCGTTGTTAACGCCGATTACGGCGACAGTCATTATTTTGCACGGCGTGTCGGTGTGGAACGACTTTCAATTTTCTTTGTTTTTCCTGCAAAAGCCGGAATTGAGGACAGTGACCGTCGCGCTCTCCAGCTTCTTCGCGGAGGATGGGAACAAAGTCGGCTGGGTGGCGGCAGGTTCGTTCATGGGCGCTCTTCCGATGGTCGTCGTCTATTTGTTCCTCCAACGCTACTTCATTCAAGGTATGGCAGCTGGCGCAGTCAAAGGGTGATTGGGTTTAGAGGATAGGGCGCGAAGCGGGTGAAAAGGAAGGTTAACAGATGCAAGCACGCGGACGGGGCGGGGGAAGGTGACGATACGATGTGGCAGTCGATCCGGTTCAAGCTGACGATGCTTTTTCTCGCTGCAATCGTGTTCCCCGTCGTCGTCATTGTGGTGGCCATCCCTTTCTACTACCAGAAACTGATCGCTAATCAGGGCTCCTCATTAATGGAAGGGACGCTGACGGCGCTCGCCTTTAGTATAGACGCCTACCTGGACGACTTGGAACGAATGACGATAACCCCGTATTTGCATGATGATGTCATGCGGGCGTTAAAGCTAAAATCGACGTTTCAGTGGCAGCTGCTGACGCCATATGAGCAATATGAAGCGGAACAGGCGTTGACGACCACACTGCCCAAGTTCTTGAAAAACACGCGCAAAGACATTCTTGGCACCATTCTTCTGCCGATGGATGAATCTGTGTACATAACATCATCCAACGGTTACAGTAACAGGGCGGTGGCGGGGTATCCGTTCGACAAGCAGCATTGGTACATTCAGGCGCTTAGGGCGGATGGGGATGTCGCATTCATAAGCGTACACGTGCAAAATTATCTGGTAAAAGGCGGGGCGGAGGTTTTCTCTGTGGCACGTTTAATCAAGGACCCGGATTCGCAGCGGCCGCTTGGCGTTATCATGGCTGACGCGGATACCGCGGCGTTAGAACGGATCATGCGTGGAATTCGGCTGAACGACGGGGCGATCGCGGCTATCCTGGATAACGAGCGGAAAATGATCTACGCCAGCCGTCCGCTGCCGGACGACGTGCACGGTGAATTGGCGGCCGGGAACCGGGCAGTGGGCGATACCGATGACCGATACTTTGTTGTCAGTCAAACGCTGAAGCGTGCCGGTTGGGAGATTGTCGTGCTCTCGCCCGAATCGGCGATCAAGTCGCAGCTGCATCGCATTTATTGGGTGGGGGCGCTGTTCGCCGCCTCGGGACTCATGATTGCGCTGCTGCTTTACGCCACGGTTTCACGCTGGCTGTTGACGCCCTTTAAGCAGATGGTACAGGTGATGAAGCGGGTGCAGCGCGGCAACCTGCAAACCTTCTATCCGGTGCGCGGCAGCGATGAAATCGCCCAGCTCGGCCAAAGCCTAAACCAGATGATTTCGCAGCTCGGTGATCTGATTGACCGGGAATTCCGTGCGGTGCTCGGCCAGCGAAACGCGGAATATCGTGCGCTGCAGTCGCAGATTCATCCGCATTTTTTGTACAATACACTAAACGGGCTCATAGGCTTAAATCGGACGGGCCAAAGCGTACTGTTGGAAAGGGCTATCTTATCGCTAAGCGGCATGCTGCGTTACACGCTGGCACAGAATGACTGGGCAGAGCTGAAAGACGAAATGGCTTTTATCACTAAATACTGTGAGCTGCAGCAAATTAGGTTTCGCGAGAAGCTGGGCTTTCAGATTGACTGCGATCCGGCTGCTGAAGCCGTTTTGATCCCCAAGCTGCTGCTGCAGCCGTTGGTGGAAAACGCTGTTATTCATGGCATCGAACCGAGCGGTACGGCATGTGTTCTGAGGATTACAGCTGCGGTCGAGGAAGTTCCGGAGAGCGGGGGTTCGCGCCTGGAGATCGTGATTGCAGATAACGGAGTCGGCTTCGATCCCGGTAAGCAGAAGGAGGGCGTGGGCACGGCGAACGTACGCGAGCGATTATGTCTTGCATATACCGGCTCTACCATGCACGTAGAAAGTCAGGTTGGACATGGCACTGTCGCACGGCTGCAAATTCTGTTGAAGGATGTGGACAGCAGATGAAGCTGGTTATTGCGGACGATGAGAGCTTAGTACGGGCTAGCTTAGTCAGTATGATACATGACATGGAAGCGTCCTGGAACATTGTCTGCGAAGCGGCGGACGGTGAGGAATTGCTCGAGGCGATCGCTCAGTACAAGCCGCACATCGCGATTGTGGACATACACATGCCAAAGCTGGGCGGATTGGACGCGATTCCGCTGGGTAAAGAGATATCGCCGCTGACAGAATGGGTAATTTTGAGCGGCTTTTCGGACTTTGGATATGCGCAGCAGGCGATGAAATTAGGGGTGTCGGAATATTTGTTGAAACCTGTAGACCCCGCCGAATTGGAAAAAACGCTGGCCCATATATATAAGGACAACAAAGATTACATCGTTTTGCTCAATCAACAGTTTGAAAATAACCTGTTCGCGCTGTGCCATGGTTTAACCGCACTTAGTCATGAAGAGAGGGGCAGCTTGCTGCATCAGGGTGTTTTCATAGGGTGGATGCTCTGCTTGGACGCCAGCGGGCCGACGAATCGGGCGGCTCAGCTGCAGCAGCGATTGTGCGAAGAAATTCGGCAGTCGGTGGAAACGCACCTGACTCATGGCATGAACGTGGCCTTACTGGCACTTCCAGACGGAGAGGTGGCTGCAGTGGGCGCATGGGATCGGTCTGCAGGGGAGCCAGCCAGACGGCGTGTTCATGATTTTTTCAGAGGCATTGAACAAATCATCGTCGGTTATAGAACTGGGGACATGACGGTGACCATTCTCCGGACGGGTGAACGCCGGGGCTTTGCCGAGGTCAACCGGCGACTTCATGAGCTGCAGAAATTGGGAGAGCTGCGTGCTATCGCCGGCATCGGACGAAGTCTCGACTACGAGGATTTGATCAAAGAGGCGGACAAACCCAATTATCCGGACGCCGCCCGCTTGTTGTGCGCTCTTGGAAACTGCAGCGAGAACCGGATGTACTTGGACTACCATCACGCGGTGAATGAACTGGAAGCGCTGGTGCAAAAACAAGATTTACTCGCCGCTGATAAAACACGGCAAGCGATCCGCTCGTTTATACGGTACTCGATTGGGCTTTACCTGCCGGAGAGCGTCACGGCGGTTCGTATGATCGCGCAACTCAGACAATATGGCGAGCACGTGCTGAGAGGGATACATACGAAGGAGCCGACTTCACCTGATGTGGTTGGTGAATTAATTCGGTATATTGAAAAACATTACATGGATGACATCGGCCTGGGTCAAATCGCGACGCAGCTGAACGTGTCGCCGAATTATCTCGGTTCCATGTTTCATAAGAGGACCGGCGTGCCGTTTGTTAAGTATCTCACGCGCATTCGTATGCTAAAGGCGCAGGAACTGCTGATGCATACCCATTTGCAAGTAAAACAAGTGGCAGAGCAGGTTGGCTACCATAGCACACGGCATTTTACCAAGCTGTTCACGCAGACATTCGGCAAATATCCTTCGGACTACCGGAAGCAGAAGGGGCAGCTGCAAGATGGTATTCCTGATACGTGAGATGTGAATTTATAACGCAGGAGCGGCAGGGGCAGTGGTGCTAAGCATCAGCTGTCTATTTCAACGTTGTGATTTCATAATAAAGTAAGGACTCTCTTTCACGTAACCAAGAGAGTCTCTCGGTATTGGTACTATGACCATCGGCATCCCGGCAGGTTCAGCAATCCCTCGCGGACAATGTACCAATGCCTATTTATTACATATAGTAGCGATGAGAATTGTTTGGAGGGTGATAAAACGAATGTATTATAACCATCAATTGTTCCGTCCCAACGTTGACATATCGCTCGTTAATGACATTGCAAACGCCATCAATGGTCAATATAGCGCGATTCACTGCTATGAAAGACTGGCACAATTGGCTCCATCTGAGGATGTGAGAAAACAAATTCTTGAAATTAGACAAGATGAAATAAATCATTTCCGAGCTTTCTCACAAATTTATGTATCCTTAACTGGAAGACGACCTACTCCACAAATAATCGAACAGTGTGAACAAGAATACTTAGCAGGTCTGAGAGCGTCATTTAAAGATGAACAGATAACCACCGACTTTTATCTCGATGTTGCGGAAAAGACAACTGAGCCGCACATTAAAGAAACGTTCCGTCGCGCTCTGCAGACGAACAAAATCACGCAGTGTGGTTTTTGTATTTCATGACTGCCAACCATTAAGCCAACGGATACGTGAGCAGTCGGCGCGAGACATTTTTCAAAGTTAGCCCTTTGAGCAGTTTTTTACACCTTCAAATAGGCAGCTGCATAGGATAAAGCAGGAAAACAATGAGGTTATTGTCGAGGAGAATGCATATGTACAGGTATTGTCACTTTCAAAGCCATAATCCAATGCATAACAACTGGAACACCAATTGGAGATATAATTGGCATCCTCATCATTACAATGGGAACAATAACAGCTGGCATCCGTATGCAAACATCATATTAAAAGATTATGGAACAAGACCATTTGTAGTAAATATCGACCAAGCAACGAAGCGAAACAATAATTACCGCACCGCTTTATGGACAGGGAAACATTTACAAGTGACTTTAATGAATATTAATGTTGGCGATGACATCGGTTTGGAAGTCCATCCGACAACTGATCAATTCATACGGATTGAAGAAGGTCAGGGATTTGTTCAGATGGGTGATAGCAGAGATAAATTAGATTTTCAAGCAATGGCGTATGATGACTACGCAATTATGATACCTGCTGGAAAATGGCACAATGTAACCAACACGGGTAATCAACCACTCAAAATTTATGTTATCTATGCACCGCCTGAGCATCCATATGGTACAGTTCACAAAACGAAAGCAAATGCAATGGCTGCTGAAAAACAATACTAGCTATTAATCAAATGAAAAATGTATATGAGCGAAAATTACAGTTTTTTGATATTCAACTGACAGGCACGATAGTTGAATGAACGTGCCACCAACCAGTCCTTGCATTGGGCTGGTTTTTTTCGCTATGCGATTATGCCTGGCTTAGCTGAAATGGGAGTGCAGATATTACTATGTACATACGCTAGGACGGGGGCGTTAAGAAAACGTAAAATCGATGTTGGAATTCGAATACCTCACCGTTCAGTTAATATTGACCCTCCTCGAAAGCTTGTAACCACGTAATGGCTGCGATCCGATTCTGTCGCACAGCGAATGCATTGAATGTCAGCGTTATCTTCCAACGGATGGTGTGATGAGTCAACCGTGACTTAGAACTTGGGCTCGTAGAATAGATGATTACGTATCAAGAATGTGCGTTGAAGCTGCCGGGTAAGGAGAGTTGAATGCCTTAGCAGTGCGGCGTGAACTAATTTTTCACATAAACAGATACCCGAATACTGGCGATTTCGGGTATCTGTTTATGTGCTTACCAAACCTGTAAAGTGAAGTTCTCACGGATACATCATTAAATAAATAGATTAATACCGGATTGATCAGCCTTGCCTAGATAGTATCCAACACCACCGATTTTTACCCCGTCAAGCAGTTCTTCTTTCGTAATCCCCATGACATCCATGGACATCTGGCAAGCTACCACTTCGACGCCTTGTTGAATCGCAGTTTCAATTAATTCCTCCAAAGACGAAATATTTTTCCCCTTCATGACACCTCGGATCATTTTGGTACCGAGACCCAACATGTTCATCTTAGAAAGAGACAGCTTTTGGCTGCCGCGAGG
This sequence comes from Paenibacillus xerothermodurans, assembly GCF_002220865.2. GTDB lineage: Bacteria > Bacillota > Bacilli > Paenibacillales > NBRC-103111 > Paenibacillus_S > Paenibacillus_S xerothermodurans. The sequence goes on from NZ_NHRJ02000003.1 coordinate 387,990, forward strand.
CATCATAGCCCCGAACATGCGGCCGATAAAGGTTTTGGATACCGGGATTTTCTCCGGCTTCCGAATCACGTTCAATCCCCAGAACGTGAAGAACATGGTCACTTTTTTCCCGCTTGAAGCTGCTCCGTTAGCAATGATGAAGGACGCTATGGCTTTATCGAGATCGCCGCTGAATACAACCATTGAGCTGCCGTCTAAGTAGGTGGTTGCTGGCTCGGATGTAGAACGAGCAACGGCGGTTCCTTTCCTTAAGTAAGCCTCAATTATGCCGCTTCGTGTCTTATCTACTTTAATCATTTGATTGCGGGACATTTGTGCCCAAGCCTGAATGTCTTCATAAAAGCCGGGATCGGAGGCTGTTACACGCAATACCTGTCCGTTTGCCAGCTTATCCATTTGCTGTTTTACCTGAATGAGCGGACCAGGGCAGGACAATCCACACGCATCCAATTCGAAATCGGCGCGGCACGCCTGCTCCTGCTGTTCAAGTGTCGCAGCTATTTCTTGACGGGCATCCGTGGTCGCTGAAGCCTGCAGCGGCGCTTTTTTGACGGATGGCGTGTAGGTGGACATTTTATATGTCTTGTAACCTCCGGTCAAATTGCGCACTTTAAATCCGTTCTGCTTTAGAATTCGTGACGCGGTATAACCTCTCAAGCCAACTTGACAGTAAACCCAAATCTCTTTATTCGGATCCAATTCAGTCAAACGACCACGGAGCTCATCAACCGGAATAAGTATGGAGCCGGGAATGTGGCCATTGTGATGTTCGATCTCCGAACGAACGTCCACCAGAGTGATTTTTTTAGGATCACGTGATTTCAACTCTCGGGGCACCACCACGTCAGTTCTTCCGGCAAGTATGTTTTGCGCCGTATAGCCGGCCATATTTACCGGATCTTTGGCAGATGAATATGGTGGGGCATAGGAAAGCTCGAGTTCAGTCAGGTCGTTGACTGTTCCCCGGAAGTGAATCACGGTTGCAATATCATCGATGCGCTTGTCTACTCCGTCAAATCCTACAGCCTGGGCCCCCAATACAGTGCCTGCATTATCAAAGAGCAGTTTGATTGTCAGGGGGGTCGCGCCTGGATAATAAGAAGCATGAGAGCTCGGATGCACATAGGTGACATGATAAGGAATTGCCAAACGCTGAAGAGTCTTCTCGTTGTTGCCGGTGACTGCTCCCGTGAGGCCAAATACTTTAATAATCGATGTTCCTTGCGCGCCTTTATATGTCATTCCCAAGCCGAAAACATTATCCGCCGCTATTCGTCCTTGTTTGTTGGCGGGACCAGCTAAAGGTATCGCGGTCTTGTTGCCATTAATGAAATCCATGACTTCCACAGCATCACCGACGGCAAAAACGCCATCCAGATTAGTCTCTAATTGTTCATTCACGACGATGTGGCCTTTCGGAGTCAACTCCAATCCGCTATCTCTCAAAAAGGCGGTATCCGGTGTGACACCAATAGCCAAAATGATCATATCACTAACTAGCGTTACTCCACTGGCTAACTGAACCTGGATTTGTTCACCTGTTTCCTTGAACGATTGCGCGCGGTCTGAGAAGAAGAGATTCACGCCATGCTGTTCTAATTCTTTAGCCAAAACATGGGACATTTCAATATCGAACGGCGCCAAAAGCTGGGGGCCGGATTGAACCAAACTAACTTCTAGTCCGATCCCGTTGAGATTTTCGGCCATTTCCACTCCGATGAAACCACCGCCTATCACAATAGCCGACTTTGTATTCATTTCAGTCACTCGTTTTTTAACGCGGTCGGTATCAGCTATGTTACGTAGAGTGTATATTTTGGTGCTTTCTATACCGGGTACAGCAGGACGAATAGGTTTTGCACCCGGCGACAGAATGAGGAAATCGTAGCTTTCGGCGTAAATACCGCGTTCTTTGCTGCTTACAGTGACTGTTTTGGAGATTGGGTCAATACTTGTTACTTCACTTTGTGTGCGAATATCAAGATTGAAGCGCTTATGCATAGCTTCCGGCGTCTGAACCAGCAGCTTATTCCTGTCTTTAATCGAGTCCCCGATATAATATGGCAGACCGCAATTCGCGAAGGAAATGTATTCATCTCTCTCAAACATCACAATGTGTGCGTCCTCATCCAGTCGGCGTAGCCGGGCCGCGGCTGAAGCGCCGCCAGCAACACCACCGACAATTAAAACTTTTTTGCTCATGATTATCCTCCCCGAGAAAACTTGAATGAGTTGTTTCACTCTGTCGTCAGTAATGGCATAGCTCACTGCGAGTCCGTTGCGCTCCGTCGTTACTATGCCGACGTTGCGAAGTTTTTGCAAATGCTGGGACACTGTGGATTGTGGCAAGTCCAGACATTCCTGCATGTACCCAACGTTGCTCTAGTCTTTCTGGAGAAGTCCTTCTACGATACATAAACGTACCGGGTGAGCGAATACCTTCAGAATATCCGAGACTTCGTTAAATCGTTTAAAATTGTTGTCCATAGAGCTGCCTTACCATAAATCGTAACATCGTAATATTATGATATAGCAATGAAAAATGCAAGGTAAAATTAGATTAACGACATTGCCAAAGCTATTAACGGTCAATTCAGTGCAATTGTATGCTATGAATGGTTGGAAAAAACTGGCTCAAAATGAGGCAGTGAGACAACAGATTCTTGAAATCCGGCAAGATGAGATACGACATTTCCAAGTGTTCTGACACTTGTGTTACCGACAGAAGACCGAAACCTCAGATTGTCCAACAATATGAGTTTCCCCCCACAGACGCCGTAAATTTTTTGGTCAAAAATTTTCCAGTCTGTAACAATATGTGCTTGGTTCAACTAAGAACGTGATTAAACATGATTCGAAGACTGCAACAAACACTTTGGATACGCAAGAGCATCAACTGTCGCCCAGGATTTGGAGTCAGAGATCCAGCAGCTGGAGGCGCACAGTGCGCTTAGGATCAGTCAATTGGGGCAACTTCTCAAATAGGTAGATCAAGTAGTAAAGGGATTAAGCCCGTTTTCCTTGGCTGTTTCCACAATGCTGTAGATCACCGCACTGGCCTTGCCTCCGCGAGGCGTATTAGAGAACATCTAATTTTTCCGACCAATGACGAACGGCTTAATGGAACGTTCGCTCCGGTTGTTGTCGAGCTCCAGGGCCGTCCAATAGAAAGGCCAGCTGACCAATTACCTGATTCCAACGCCGACACCTAATCCGGCGGCCGTGAACATGTTCTGTGATATTTATCAAGAAGCAGACTGCAATCATTAGATTTATCGCAAAAGCATTCATTTGTGGTAAGATGAAATTGCGATATAAGGAAGGTCGGGCGGTAAACCGGCATTTCCCGGAAGGCGGATCTCTTTCGTGGCTGGCGTTTCTTTGACTGGGGCTTCAACCGTTGGTGACGGTGGAGGCTTTTATCATTTTCTGGAAGCGTTTCCATGCAGCAGGAACAATTTATCGCAATAGTGTGAAAAATCCCCGGGATCATTCAATATCTGTCGAATTTCATGTGCTGCGCTTGGGTGCCCAATCCTGCATGCCCAGCATTTTCAGTACGGTTGCATACTGATCCGTGTTCATCATAGGAAATCCCTCGGCAGCGGCATTTTTGTACGGTGGGTCATGCATCTGCTGTGGCGTCAACCGCTGGTCCATGGGACTATATTCCAGCACAGCAGGAATATCATGCTCACGCATGACGAGGGCCTCATCAATGTTCGGTACGTAATAGCCTGCCATGCCGATGACGCGGTCTTTATCGGCCACGTTCTTCAAGATCGACTTTGTCGTGGGCAAGCCGAGGTCCGGTATCCGGGGGATGAAGTATACGAGATCCGGTGCCAACCGGCGGTAGGCCCGGACTTTCTCCACGCCGTATGCGCTCACAATCACACGTGCCTCAGCCTTATGTTCCCGAATTTTTGCCACGAGTTTCGCCGGATTGACATCTTTGGTGTCCAGCCACAGCAGCGCGCCTACGCGGCTCCACTCCAAAAACGCATCTAGCGTACGTACCTTGAACTCGGTTCTGTTGCCGACGAAATCGACGAGGTTCAGCTGTGAAATCTCCGTATAGCTCGTTTCGGCGACTTTGCCGGATCCGGTCGTTTCGCGATCAAGCGTGTCATCGTGACACATTACGATCTCTCCATCGGATGTCGTGCGCAGGTCTATCTCGATCATGGCCGGACCGGTTTCCACTACACGCTGCGCAGATTCCAGAGTGCATTCGGGCCAGCCGCCCTGAGGTGAATATCCCGCCCTGTGCGCCATCACAATGGCTGGGTGGCTTACAGCGAGCTCAAGCGCGTATACTTGGCCAGCTCGTTGGTATTTTTGAAGTTGATCGTGTACAAAGTCTTATTACCACATGTGGTGACACCCGACGCAGCCGCGGCTTGGGCTGCTGCCTGGTCTGCTGGCCGGGCTGCGGCTGCTGTTGGGATGCCGGCCACAGAGTGAAGCAACGACCAACCGATGCCGCACCGGCCACCTGGGCTGACTTGCGCAAAAAGGTTCGACGGTCTACAGTCTGATGAGGCATCGCCGCAAACACGTTCGGTTGTCGTTTGGATGGCTGTTGATGATTGTACATATCATCTTTCCTCATTTCCCGCAAGATGTAGTTGTAACTTTGACCACATGTTCCTTTTAATCACAGTACATACTAGTCCGGCATTGTTAACTATAGATTACGGCAGTTTTGATATTTTATTAAGACCAGCCCCGCGATAAGGATGGAGAAGGGATGCCGTGCACATGGGGTATGCCTTCGCGTATTGCCAAACGATGATGGATATAGGAGGCAATGGTAAGGAGCTCGATCGTTTGAATTTTACAAGTGTTACATTTTATGCGTTTGGGAAGCCACAAGATGTTTTGATCGTCGAAAACAAAATACTGACTGCGCCTGCTCCGGGAGAAATCCTTGTACGTATGTTGGCGAGCCCTGTGAATCCGTCGGACTTAATACCGGTTAGAGGCAGCTATTCACACCGCATTTCTCTGCCCGCAGTGCCCGGGTATGAAGGTATTGGCATCGTAGAAGATGTAGGCTCCGGCGTGTCTACAGATATGATCGGCAAGCGCGTGCTGCCGCTGCGGGGAGAGGGGACGTGGCAGGATTATGTCATCTCGCCAGCACAATATGCAATCACCGTGCCCGGGACTGTAGACGATGATACGGCCGCACAATTATACATAAACCCTCTGACCGCTTGGCTCATTTGCACGGAAACATTAGGATTGCAACCCAATGATGTGGTATTGGTAAATGCGTGCGGCTCGGCGATCGGTCGTATTTTTGCCCAATTGTCGCAGATTTTTGGTTGTTCAGCTCATTGCCGTTACCAGAAATGAAAAATACACGCATGAACTGCTTCATTTGGGCGCGTCTCACGTTATTAACACCACCGAAACACCGTTACATTCGGCTGTGACGGAACTGACGCATGGACGCGGAGCCTCTGCTGCTATTGATTCAGTCGGTGGCCCGGCCGGTACAGCGTTGGCGTCTTGTGTGCGGTCCGATGGCGTTTTGTTAACCATAGGATTGTTGTCAGGCATACCGATCGATGTGTCAAAAATCAAAGAGATGACAAAAGTGAATGTGAAAATGTTTCATCTCCGGCATTGGAATCGACAAGCGACCGTACAGGCGTGGCAGCGAGCTTTTGAGCGTCTGATCCATCTAATAAGCAAGCACCGGCTACGAACAATGCCCCCAAGTTGTCGGTATCCGTTGTCTTCGGCGAAAGACGCGGTTGTGTCGGCTCAATCGAGCGGCAGCAATCGAGGGAAAGTGTTTATTCATATGTGGTAGCCGTTTTTTTGGAGGGAGTGTACGCTGCGATGGGAGCAGACTGTTTGAAAATAGCTCCTGCAGTGTAGGTTTGTGTCCTATGAAAGCGCATACCTGGGGTGTATCCTGTCATTAGGCATCACGGATTACGACGCTAAGGTCACAGGCGCACCTCAGGAGGGATGAGCAACACATGAAAAAAATTACATTTATCGGTGCAGGCAGTCTCGTATTCACCAAAAATTTGGTACGGGATTTACTTACTTTCCCGGCGTTCGAAGATTGCACGATCACTCTATTGGATATTGATGCGGAGAGATTAGGCTATGCCAAAACAGCGGTAGACAATATTATGGCGGCGGGGCACTACCGGGCGAATGTCGAAGCGACCACAGACCGGGTGGAAGCTTTAACCGGCGCGGACGGCGTCGTATGCACTATTCTCGTCGGGGATTTGGACGTCTGGAGAACGGACATCGAAATTCCTAAAAAATATGGGGTAGACATCAACATTGGCGATACACGCGGCCCGTCGGGCATTTTCCGCTTTTTACGCACCGTGCCTGTGATGATGGACATCTGCCGAGATATTGAACGCATTTGCCCGGACGCCGTATTTCTTAACTACACCAATCCGATGGCTATGCTGTGCAGAACGATGCAGGGTGAAACTAACGTAACGTTGACAGGTCTCTGCCACAGTGTGCAGGGAACGGCGGCCATGCTGGCCCGCTGGATCGGCGCACCAATGGAGGAAATTACCTATACATGCGCCGGAATTAATCACACCGCGTTTTATCTGGATTACAAGTGGAACGGTAAAGACGCCTATCCGCTCATTCGTGATGCGGTAACGAACAGAACCGAAATATACAACGAGGAGCAAGTGCGTAACGAAATGTTTTTGCACCTCGATTATTTCGTCACCGAGTCAAGCGGACACAATTCAGAATACAATGCGTGGTTTCGCAAACGGCCTGATCTTATCGAGAAATATTGCACGCACGGTACCGGCGGGAATCCCGGGGAATACGGCCGGATGATCAAATCGCGCGAGAGCAGGAAGCTGAATTGGACGCAGCAGATGGAGGCGTGGCGGGACAGCCCGATTGACCTTCGGCGCGGCGAGGAGTATGCGGCGTACATATTCAATGCGACGATCGGGGACGGCACTTTGTTCGAGTTCAACGGCAATGTGCGCAATTTTGGTTTAATAGACAATCTGCCTGAGGGCAGCTGTGTCGAAGTTCCGGTGATTGCTTCCCGCAAAGGGCTGCAGCCGATTCACGTAGGCCCGCTGTCTGATCAGCTGGCGCTGCTGGTCGATCCGATGGCCAGATGCGAGGAATTGGCCGTAGAGGGCGGGCTTACCGGCGACCCGCGAAAAATATTCCATGCGGTATGCTACGATCCGCTCACATCTGCCGTGCTCAGCTTGGCTGAAATCAAGACCATGGTGGATGAAATGTTCGAGGCGAATAAAGATTGGCTTCCCCAGTTTAAACATTTTTCCTGAGCGGTGGTGTGCGCGAGCACCATGGCATGCAGGTGAAACGAGGGCTGTGTTCACATGTTTATTACTGATGTGGAAACATTTAAATACAAAAGCATCCGTACCCATCCGGGGATTGGCTGCCCTTGTTCAAACAGGGCTGGGAGAAACGTCAGCAGCCGCACAGTTTAAATCAACGGCGGGAGGCGAAGGGCAGGTGCAGATAGATCTCAGCGGTAAGGTGGCAATCGTAACAGGGGCCGGTCGGGGCATTGGCCGCGATATTGCGATGACATTAGCGTCAGAGGGTGTCATAACGATAGTCACGGATGTCAACGAGGCTCACTTGGCGGCGGTTAAACAAGAATTTGATGCTTCGGGCTATCAGGGATCTCAGTATGTTTGCGACGTGCGCGATTATGGCCGCATAGAAGAAGTGGTTGCATCCGTGATTGCAGATTATGGTCGTCTGGATATACTCGTGAACAATGCGGGGGTGGCTGGCGGCGCACCAGTGGCATCGCTTTCAGAGGAAACGTGGGATCTCAATATGGATGTTAATTTAAAAGGGACTTATCTGATGAGCAAGGCCGTCATTCCGGTCATGAAGCGTCAGCGATCGGGACGAATTATTAACGCGGCCTCGTTTGCGGCGATTGTTCCGAGCTACGGAGGTTCCGCTTACGCTGCATCCAAAGCTGGGGTGCGACAATTCACCAGGGTGCTCGCAGGAGAGCTGGGGCCCTGGAATATTACCGTGAATTGCTACGCGCCGGGGATGATTCCAACGGACATGAATCATTTTGCGGAGCGGCCGGAGGACGACCAGCAGCGTCTGCTCGATACGCTCACGCTTCGCCGCTGGGGGAGCAAAGACCATGTCGCCCATTTAATCTGCTTTCTCGCATCAGACTTGGCCGAGTATATTACCGGGACCATGATCGATGTGAGCGGAGGGAAGCTCGCGACCCAGACCCCCAAGATCGCTTATGAAAAAGCAGAGTCGGAGGTGCGGAATTATGCACCGTGACACATTCCCGGAAATTAAATGACTCACGGTAATTGTGACGAGGAGGCGCGAAAGGGGTTGGTGCCGCGATCGTGGAAAAGTTCGTGCAGGCCGGCGCCAAGGTAGCCATTGCCGACGCGGACGCACAGGGCGAATCGGTGACTGATAGATGGAGAAGCCAAGGGTACGAGGTCCGCTATTACAACTGCTATGTTTCCTCTGGCTCCGACGTCGGTCGCACGGTGCAGTTGATTGAAAATGATTTTGAAAGCGTGGATGTGCTGGTGAATAACGCGGGCACTTGTCCACGCGGGGACCTGCAGGGGACGGACGAAGCTCTGTGGGTTCGGGTCATGGCATCAATCTAAAGGGTGTGTATCTGATGTGTCAGGCTGTCGCTCCTCTGATGAGCGGCGGGGCAAGGGGTCATCCTGAACAGTGGCGCGCTAGCGGCTAGAGGCAATGCGAGCCTCTTTCAACACCCTGCGAGTCTAGACACGTAACGCACGAGCTGTGTCAAAAAATTGCTGAGAAGGGACGGTCAACGATGGCAAAAATCACTTTTATCGGTGCCGGAAGTCTTGTATTCACAAAAAATTTGGTGCGGGATCTGCTCACTTTTCCTGCGTTTGAGGATTGCACCATCGCATTGATGGACATCGATCAGGAACGTCTGGGGTACGCCAAGCAAACCGTAGACAATATTATTGCCGCGGGTAATTACTCAGCCAATGTGGTAGCTACTACCGATCGGGCAGAAGCGTTAACCGGTGCAAACGGCGTTGTCTGCACCATCCTCGTGGGCGATCTGCCGGTGTGGAGGACCGATCTGGAAATTCCGAAGGCATACGGGGTTGATATTAACATCGGCGATACTCGGGGACCGGCCGGCATTTTCCGCTTTCTGCGCACAGTGCCCGTCATGCTAGATATTTGCCGGGATATTGAACGCTACTGCCCGGATGCGGTGTTCCTAAACTACACCAATCCCATGGCGATGCTCTGCCGCGCGATGCAGGGTGAGACCGGCGTCACGGTCACCGGCTTATGCCACAGCGTTCAAGGGACGGCCGCCATGCTAGCCGGGTGGATCGGTGCGCCTATGGAGGAGATTACATACACATGTGCCGGCATTAACCACCAAGCATTTTATCTGGACTACAAGTGGAACGGAAAAGACGCTTACCCGCTGATCCGCGACGCGGTGCTGAATCGGCCGGAGGTGTACAACGAAGAGCAGGTCAGAAATGAAATGTATCTACACCTTGATTATTACGTCACGGAATCCAGCGGCCACAACTCCGAGTACAATGCTTGGTTCCGCAAGCGTCCTGATCTCATTCAAAAATACTGTACTCATGGTACCGGCTGGAATCCGGGTGAGTACGCTCTCACCGTAAAGCACGCTGAGCTCAGGCGCAGCGATTGGCAGAACCAGATGATCGAATGGCGGGACAGCGCGATCGACTTGCAGCGTGGAAACGAATACGCGTCGTATATCTTCAACTCAGTGTTTGGCGACGGAACATTATTCGAATTCAATGGCAACGTGCGCAATTTCGGATTGATTGACAACCTGCCGGAAGGCGCCTGCGTCGAGGTACCCGTTCTAGCTTCCCGAAAGGGTTTAAGTCCGATTCACGTCGGTCCGCTGCCGACGCAATTGGCGCTGCTCGTTAACACCAGCGCAAGATGTGAGGAGCTGGCCGTAGAAGGCGCGCTCACCGGCGATCCCCGGAAAATATTCCATGCCATCTGCTACGACCCACTGACGTCGGCTGTACTCAGCTTGGCGGAAATTAAGTCGATGGTCGATCAAATGTTCGAGGCTAACAAGGAATGGCTGCCGCAGTTTAAACATTATTGTTAATTGCGTGACATTGGCTCCAGAATTGCTTGAAGCGTCACGGATTGCATCTGGGGGTCGATGCAAGTGCAAGACACACGAAAAAAAGCTAAGATCAATGCCGCCCGCAGCGTACTTGATCCTAGCTTTTTTTGGTTATGCATGCCATGCGACCGAAGCAATCATCGCGCAACCCGCGAAACGTGGAAGGTTCCGCCTAAAGTTTCCATTTGCACTCGCTTCAACCAGCATGATGCGGAATGCGTGAATCGAATGCCGTTTTCAGCAGTTGAATCAGCTGCTCATCCTGCTTGGCCAACGTTAACAGGTAGTTGTACAAGCCTTGAATAATGATGGCGCTCGGTTGCTCCTTTTGCAGCTCCGCCACGATAGTCTCTAACGTCTGCAGCATCGTGTGTGCGGTTTGCGTATCTGGTTGGTGCGACCGAATCCGCAGCTCAATGTGCTCGGTGAGCGATTCGAGTCTTTGCTTATCCGTCTGATATACCTGATCGAGCGGCTCCAGAGCGGATTGCAAAATCGGAGTAGGCCGTTTCCTGCGAATGCCTTCAACCAGATCGTCCAACCTTTCGACCAGGTACCCGGCAAGCTTGGTGCCGTCGATCGGATAATTACAAAAAATAAAGAAGAAAAAGTACTCCTTCAAGCAACCGTGCAGCATACTCGCACAATCCATCGAATGAGCCTCTATATCCGGACCGTACAGCTCAATAATCCGTTTTTGGAACCAGCGGGCCATCTCCAACGATTCCCGGGTCATCACTTCACTAATCGCCTTTTCTGTGAACGCGGTCCCCTTGACCAGCATGCAGAGGAAGTTTTTGTTTTCCAAAATCAACTGGCACTGCACTAGGATCCCCCGTATTAGCAGGTCTCTCGGCGTTAGGTGCGGATTGGACTCGGCCTCTCGGAGTTCGGTGTGCACTCTTTCAAAATGATGATTGAATATGGAAAAAAGAAGCTCCTCTTTTGAAGGGAAATGCTGATAGAACGCGCCCTTGGATACTCCGGCCAGATTCACTATATCCTGGACCGAAGTCGTGTGATAATCGCGCTCTCCGAATAATTTCATCGCTGACTGAATCAACATGGTCTTCTTATCATTCATGTGGCGCGTCACGTCCTAGTTCGCAGAATCCGTGCAGTGGTGCACCGCTTATTTTATGAAGCAATTGTATCGAGAAGTTTGCAATAAGTCAATATGATGACCGGTCGGTCAGTTCACGTTAAAGTTCACAAAAAATCTAATTGTAATTCCTTTTTTTATCATATATATTAATTTTGACCGACTGGTCATTTCTTTGATTCCTGCAATGTTAACTGTGTTCGTAACGATGTTAAAAATGGACGGGGAGCTGATGTATGAAACCATTCCCGGAAAACTTTGCCGAGCTGCAGGGCCGCGTACACCAACAGATGTCACTTCTGCTCGAGTCGCGTGGCTACAGCCCATTGGTGGGGAAAATTCTCTCGCTTCTGCTGTTTGCTTCCGGGCCGCTCAGTTTGAAGGAGATCGCGGATCGGTTGGAGGTATCCAAGGCGGCGGTCAGCGTACAGGTGCGCGCTATGGAAAGACACGGCATGTGCCACAAAGTGCCTTATCGAAATGACCGCAGGGATTACTATGCCGTGGCCGACGACTTGTGCGTAACCATCATAAGGTCCGAATTGGCGAAAGTCCAGGAAATTCAAACCTGTTTACACGAAACGTTGTCCGCCCTGACGGCTTTTTCTGAGCTCGGACCCGACGAAGAAGATTCTTACATAATTTTTAAAAACAGGTTCACGGAGCTGTCTTCGCTGTATGGTTTGTTTGCACAAAGACTAAAAACTTTGGCGGTGGATTGGTCGATGGAGCACTCGTGAGCACAGCAAAGCAAGGTGCAAAGCTTTTGTATTTTATTGTTGGGCAACCCATTGGAGGACTAGAGAGATGAACCAACTAACTCGTTTTTCTTTGAAAAACGTTGCTGCGATCTTGATTATAAGCGTTATTTTGTTCATTGCAGGGAGCTTTTCGGCGACTACGTTGAAGCAGGAGAGTATGCCGGATATTTCTCTGCCCGTTGTGTTTGTTAGCACCGTATACCCCGCGCCTCCCATGGACGTAATGGAAGACGTCACCCAAGAATTGGAGAAGCGGATTGTCGGAATCGAAGGACTCAAGAAAATTGACTCCACGTCCAACGAAAACTTTTCGATGATAACCGTGGAGCTCATCAACGGACGCAGCCCGGATGATGCTAAAGATGACATTGAGGACGCCCTGGCGGACGTAGAGCTTCCGGCGGGCGCAAGCAAGCCGAAGGTCTCCAAATTCGGAAGTAACGAATTTCCTGTCTATTTCGCTGCAATGCAAGGCGACGAGAACACGAATCAGGAAGAGCTGAACCGTATTTACACGGATGTGATCGAGCCCACATTGAGTGCGATGGACGGCATAGACCACGTAGACTCAGTCGGCCAGCAGGAAGCGACACTGAGCCTTAAATTGGATCTGAACGCGCTGAATACATACGGACTCACGCCTGACTCTGTCACGCAAAGTATTCGATCCGCGGTGATGTCGAGTCCGGCCGGTTCGGCAGATTTGAATGGGACGACACAGTCGATCCGGGTCGAAAGTGATCTGAACACCATTTACAACCTGGAAAATATGAAAATCGCCAGCCCAACGGGTCAGACCGTGCTGCTAAAAGAAATCGCCAAGGTGGAGGCGGTATCCGAATCAGAGTACCTGACGCGTTTCAACAACCTGCCTGCCATCGGTCTCACGCTGTTCAAGAGCAAGGATGCGAACACCGTTGAATTCGCCGATCAAGTGGAGAGTTTAATGGCTGGCTGGGAGAAGGACTATCCCAATATTAATTTCACCAGCGTGTTCAACTCTGCGACAGATGTGAAGAAGTCCATCAGCGGAATGCTGAAGGAAGGCACGCTCGGTGCAATACTGGCTTCCGTCATGATTCTGCTGTTTTTAAGAAACGTGCGTATGACACTGATCGTGCTGGTGTCCATTCCGCTATCCATCCTGACCACGTTGTGTATGATGGCTTGGCTGGATCTTTCGCTCAACATTATGACGCTGGGCGGATTAACGATCGCGGTAGGACGCGTCGTGGACGACAGTATCGTTGTTATTGAGAACATATACACGGAGCTGCAAAAGGCGCATGAGCGCAATGAATCCGTCATCGCCCTGGCAACCTCCAAGGTGGCGTCGGCGATCACGTCTTCAACGATAACGACGGCTGGCGTGTTTATACCGATCGCGTTTGTCAGCGGCATTCTGGGTGATATTTTCAGACCGTTTGCGATTACGTTGGTCGTGGCTCTAATGGCTTCGTTGATTGTAGCGTTGACTGTCATTCCGATGCTGGCGAAGCTGATGGTGTTGAAAAGCAATAAAATCAAGCACCACGACGAGGCGTCCCAGGGCAAGCTGACACAACAATACAAAAAGATTCTGAATTACTCTCTGAGTAATCCGATCAAAATCATCATGCTTTCGGTACTTATTCTAGTCGTATCCATCGGCGGCACAGTGCCGTTCTTGGCCTCGTCCTTCATGCCGGAGAGCGCAACAGAAAAGCAAGTGCAGTTTACGTTGAAGCTGCCGAGAGAGACATCTTTTGAAGCAATGGATATGAAAGTCAGGGAAATCGAAGCCATGTTCGGGGAGGCGAAGGACGCAAGCGGACAGCCGGTGTTTGAATATTACGAGTCGATGGTCGGATACGACCAGATGAACACAAGCGGAGAGCGGACGGACTACAGAGCAATGATTATGGCGTCCGTGTCGGATCATCTCGATGCCGAGGAAACTGCTGAGGAGTTTAAGCAAAAAATCAAGTACATCGTACCTCAAGAATCGGAAGTCGAAGGAGTGCTTCTGTCGGCCGCCATGTCCGGCACCGGTGAGGACTTTGCCTTCTTGCTCAAAGGAGAGGACTTGAATCAGCTCACCGCAGGGGTGCAGTCGATAAGAAAAAAACTCGAGGAGTTTCCGGAGCTTGAGGAGATCAAGGATAACCTGAGTGAAAGAAAATTACAGATCACAGTCGGCGTGGATCAAAATAAAGCTAGGCTGTACGGACTTTCCGCCGCACAGGTTACAGGCGCGGTGAGCCAGTGGATGAATGAAACTGAGATCGGCGAAATCAAATTCGATAACGTGTCCTTCCTAACGAAGGTTACGGTGGATGAGCAATTCAAGGATTCAATAGAAGAGATAGGGCGAATCCGAATCCCGACACCAAGCGGCACCACAGTAAATCTCAATGAGGTAGCCAAGGTTCGGCAGCTGGACGCGCCTGCGGCGATCTCTAGAGAAATGCAGCAGCAATATGTCAAAATTACAGCTAAAATCGACAGCACCGACAAAGGCGGCGTGAGCGCGCGAGTGACCGAAGCGCTGCAGTCGGTGGAGCTTCCTCCTGGTGTACGCACACAGGTGCAAGGCGTGAGCGAGGATATCCAAGAAAGCTTTGGACAGATGGCAGTGGCGATGCTTGCCGCTATTATGATCGTATATTTGGTCATGGTCATCGCGTTTGGCAATGCCAGCGCTCCGTTCGCGATTATGTTCTCCTTGCCGCTTGCCGCTATCGGCGGATTCCTGGGGCTGTTCCTCACAGGGGAATCCATCAACATCACATCTTTGATCGGGTTTCTCATGTTGGTAGGTATTGTCGTGACCAATGCGATCGTCCTCGTCGATCGTGTGCAGCAGCTGCGCGAGGACGGCATGAACGTACATGACGCTCTGGTGGAGGCCGGATTGACACGACTGCGCCCGATCATTATGACTGCCGGAGCAACGATCTTCTCCCAGCTCCCACTGGCGCTCGGTCTGTCCGAGGGCACTCTTATCTCTAAGAGCTTGGCGGTAGTTGTTATCGGGGGACTCACGACATCCACCATTTTGACACTGGTTGTCGTGCCTGTCATTTATCAGCTCATTGACAGAACAAATAACCGGATCTCCCGTATTTTCAATAGAAAAGGTGCCGCATTGTCGGATTCCAAGTCCGCGCCGGCGCCGCAATGATCTGATGAAGCTAACAACAAAGCAAGCAAGCCATGGGAAAAAGGAGAAGCGATCAATGAAGCTGAAATTCAAACAATCCGTGCAAAAAGGTGTAAAGCTGACCGGGGCGGTGATCGTGTCTGCTGCCTTGATAACAGGCTGCAACGCTCAGCCACAGGCGGCGGAGCCTGCGCCGGCCGCCGAAGCGCAGCTGAAACCAGTCAAAGTAGAGAAAATCGAGAAAAGAAAAATCAGCGACCCTGTTGAGCAGGTGGCGGATGTCGTCTCCTCCCTGCAAATTGATGTGATGACCAAGGTGGCCGGCGATGTACAAGAGATTCTTAAGCAGCGCGGGGATACGGTAACCACGGGCGAGGTTATTTTCCGGATGGATCCGACTGATGTGCTGATTCAAAAGGAAAAGGCGCAAATCGCCGTGTCCGGCGCACAGGAGCAGATGAAGAAAGCCAAACAAGAGGTGGAAGACGGCAAGCAGGAATTGAAAAATTCCATTGCCAAGATTCAACTGTCGCTCACTGAAGCAGAAGAGAGTTATAACAAGCTGCGTAACGATTATGACCAAGGGCTAGCTACAGAGGATCAGCTCGAACAAGCTGAGACCCAGCTTAACAATTTGCGGCTCGATTTGGACACCAGCCAGAACAAGCTGACAACGCTCGAGACGACCAACTCGTTAGCTCAGCTGGAGCAAAGTCTGCAAACTGCCAACGTGACAATACGTGAATCGGATCGCACGTTGGGGCACATGGAAGTGAAGGCGACCGTGAACGGTGTGTTGACCGACCTGCCAATCGAAGCCGGCATGACTCTGTCCGCCGGATTCAAAGCGGGGCAAATCCAACAGCTGGATCCGATCAAGATCAAGGCTGAGCTGACGGAGGATGCGGCCGCAATGATACGGGGCAAGCAGGAGCTCACTTTTTACGTACCGGGGACTGTAGAGTACACAACGGCCAAGGTCAGCTATCTGGCCGACGTGATGAGCGCTGAATCCAAATCATATGCGCTGGAGCTTGAAGTTCCCAATGCGGATCGCACACTGAAGCCAGGTATGAAGGCCCAGGTGCTGTTGACCGGGGAGAGTGAGCAGATGGTGGTCACGGTGCCCTCTCTGAGCGTGGTACGTGAAAGCGGCGAGACATTTGTTTTCGTCCTTGTGGGCGATCAGGTGGAAAAACGCAAGATTGAGCTTGGCCGTCTCAATGAGGCACATCAAGAAGTGCTTTCCGGCGTAAGTGAGGGAGAACAACTCGTAGTTACAGGCCAGCATCAGCTGAAGGATAAAGACAAGGTGCAAGTCACCCAGTGATACCCGTTTCACGCTATACCGCTAATTATTACGGGCGCGCATCACTCTGAAAGAGCACACACGTAACAGTGCTAATGCAATCTGCGCGCCACGTGCTCACACGGTTTACACGCTGTGCTGCGCCGAAACCGCCGGCTTTTCTTGAAGTCGGCGGTTTCAGCAAATTATTTGACAAGTTTAGCAAGTGAGGCGTACAGTTAAGCTTGGAATAGCATGTTTTGCCAGATCCGAGCTGCAGTGACGGTTCCAATGCATGATATTTATTTGGGAGGAAGTATTCTAATGAAGAAAAGTTTATCTGTCATACTATCTTCAGCTATGGCATTTTCCGTGTTTTCATCTATCGCTTTAGGTGCTGACAGCGGTAAGTCTTCCGCTAATTTCACAGATTTACAAAATCTGGATGACGCATCGAAGGCGAAATTTGACTCCATGATTTCGGCTGGCATTTTTGATGGGGTCGGTGAGAACACATTCGGACTGACGGACAAAATGAACCGCGCGCAATTCGCCAAGGTCGCCGCTTTGATGTTCGGGCTTCCCGTCGATACATCCTTGCGTACGTCGAGCTTCAGTGACGTACGGGCGGATGACCCTGCCAACGGGTACGCGCTGCCATACATTGAAGCAATTAAAAAGGCGAACATCACTGACGGCTTTGGCGCCAATTCATACAATCCAGCCGGCGAGGTAACGAAGGAACAGCTGGCTGCATTCTTGATTCGGGGATTACATAAGGATGCCGAAGCGAAGTCCTCTCAGGGTGTAAACGATGCTACCGTGTCCAGTTGGGCAAAAGGCTATGCAGCCTTGGCACTTCAGCTGAATCTGATGGCAAACAGTGCGGGCGGCACATTTGACGGCACTTCCGCAGCGACGCGTGAATTGCTGGTCCTCTCTTCATATGAAGCGAAGCAGCAGTACGTTCCAGGCTCGGCTGCCGCACCAGACGCCCCGGCCGCAGACTTCGTCAACGCCGGTGATATGCCGAGCTATCCGTTAAACGGCAGCATCAGCGCTCACATTCAGGGCGTGTTGCAGGAGAAAATGGTCAACGGCTGGCGCTTTGGCGCAGCTGTAAAATTGACCAACACTTCATCATCGACTACTCGTATTCCTGATTATGAACTGCGTGTGAAGGCGTCTGACGGTATGGTTTACACTCTGCAAGCCAGCTCGGACAACGCGCGCTCTATTGCCCCGCAAAGCTCAGTGCAGATGAATTACATGGCGGAGGTGGATAAGAACACCGACTTCGATCTGACCAATGTGCTTTGGATTGATGTAGACGATGAAGTATATCCGAAAAAAGAGACAACGCTCGCTGATGCTCCAGTCGGATCGCTCGTATGGCATGGCGCCGACGCTAAAATCGACCCGGCTCTGCTCGGTAGTTGGGGAGCTCAGTTCAGCATTCCTGGAGAGACATCCGCGTTGAGATATTCAGCGGCAAATCTTACGAAACAATTCACAGGACAAGCGCCCACTTATATCGTACAGCTGAAAGTAGAGAACCCTGGGCAGGATGCGGCAACCGTGCCTGACTTCACCCTGACCGGCAAAGCGGAAGGCAGCTCTTTCATCGGCAAACGAGTGGAGCAAGCTCCTGTTACTTTGAATGCCGGCGAACAAAAATATATCCACTACGCGATCACCACGGAACCGGACACCGAACTGACGGCTTTCTACGTGCTGTCGGCTCACAGCTTCTTGAAGCAAGGTGCCGCGCAGCCGGTGCCATATCACACAGGCAGAATTGGGTTTACTCTACCGGACTCCGACGACACCGGGGCAGCACTTCCAGCTTACCGGATTGGCGCGACCATTCCGATCGATCCCCTAAGCAAAGCGGTGAATCCGGAAACAGAGGTAGCTCTGCAAGAACTGGATTGGTTTGAGAATGACGGCCAAAGCTATAAGACGGCCGTTGCGAAAGTCAAGTTCACGAATAGGAGCGACACGGCGGTACCTGTTCCTCAGCTCGGCGCAGAAATCGTGTCCAGCCAGGGAGTGAGCTACGACGGCTTACAGGGCGAAAGCACGATCACTGAGGTGCTTCCAGGTATGGGAGCGGTGAGTACGTATGCGTTCGTTGTGCCAAAGACGGAAAACTCGAACCAATTCACATTCCGGCTGCTGGAAACACAAGGCCAATCAGCAGCAGCGCAGACAGCACAGACGGCGCAAGCAGCACAGGCAGCACAGGCGCAGCCGAGCCAGCAGGCTGCGGCGCAGCAAGGTCAGCCGGGAGCGCAGGCAGCGCAGGCACAGCCGAGCCAGCAGGCTGCGGCGCAGCAGGGTCAGCCGGGAGCACAGGCAGCGCCAAGCCAATCGACGGCCCAACAGGCGAAGCCGACGTACAAAACGCCAATCGCTCAGGTGAATGTGGCTATCACACCGCTCAATCAGATCGGCAATGAGTATACGTTCTATCCATATAAATTGAACCTGTATCATCATTTAATTCTGAGCTATGTAACGACGAACCCTATTAGCAACACCTTTGATTACAGCTACAAATTGGAGCTGGGGCTTGATATTCAGACTACGGATGCTGTGTTGGCCGACCCGTCCAATCCGAAGATATTGTTCCAGTTGGAAGGACCGGACGGCAAACGTTTGGGGTCGCAAACATACTCTCTCGCGGGCGACAACCGTCTGCTGAGCGGCAGTCAGTCTATCATGTTTGACAACGCGGCCGATTCGCTGCAAACACCGATTTCAATCAAAGTGTACGAGGTGATCACCACCCCGTATGGTGATGCAAGACGTTTGCTGCAGACTATTGAAGATTGAACGTTGACCGAAGCACGGCTAATACTATAATTGCGAAGTGCGAAGCTTAACGCTGGCAAGCCTCAGGCATATGACGCCTGAGGCTTGTTTTTTATTTCAGCAATTCCCTCCATTCAACTAGCGCCAAACTCAGCTACAATAATCCCAGTCTCTCTAAATCGCTGCGATTCAGATACGTTGTACCATCTTTGATCAGCATGGTGATATCGCCGGTGTCACTGGTGGTGATCTTTTCAGCATCCATAGTGTTCGGCAGATTGAAACTGAAGCTCCGGCTTCCGAACTCCACATTAATCTTAGAGGTGCCAGGCGAGATCGTAGTCTTGACGCCAGCCAGGGTCAGCTCCCGTAAAGATATCCATTTTGAGCTATCCACAGGTTCACTGTTCGCCGGAGATTTGCTGCGTGAACGGTCGTTCAGCTCAATAGTCCGTGCCGCGTCGTCGTAAGCAACATCATAACCGAATAAGTCGGCCAACTCCCGAACCGGCAGGAAGGAATTCCCTTCATGGACAAGCGGCGCATTATCAAGTGGCTGTGCTTGTCCATTGATTTTTAGCACAAAATTAGCAAAAACGGCAGTCACTTCACCTTGAATCGCAGCCACCGCAGTGGACACGGAACCGAGCAGCATACCGATCATTAACGCGAGAATTGTCCTTCTCATCATACCTCCATGTTTTGTTATATCAGAATTATAAGCGGTTTCTGTGGCAGATGCGGTCTTATTTCGGCGGCTTAGCAGCAAACGTGATGGCAGTGGCGGCGCATTGCAGCAAGCACTGGGAGAGGGCGAATAGCAAAAATGACCCCTAGTGTCAGCGTTATAGAGGTCATTTTTGCCGCCGGTCTGGTCTAACCGCGCTGCCCCAAAAAAAGCGCGCGAACAATCTCGCTATTCATCGGCAGCGCCCAGTGCAGCCAACCGGCCAACTCGTTAGTTAATATAATAGGAGTTGGCTGGCAGTGCGGTGGATTTGTCCACCACCACGAGGCCAATACCGCCTAGAATGTAGGCGATTCTTGTATCCTCATTCACAATGAAGTTGCCCGGAACGTAGATGCCTCGTATATTCGTTTCACCGGTCATTTGGGCGGTGGCGGGATTCGGTGCCGTTTCCACGTTCGGTGTATTCATCGGATCGGTGGCTGGCGCTGCACCGACAACTGACGGCAGCATTAACGCTGCACCCAATGCTAAAACAGATACTTTCTTTTTCAAATCCATGGTAATCATCCTCCTTTATTTTATATGTTATGTATGTCTGAGGAATAATTACCCATAGGGATGACTTTAAAACAAAATTTTCCGCGTTTTCGATTCTTTGTATGGAAAGGATCAGGGATACGGGATCTTAATCTGGGAATAATACCCGTAAAAATGACAGCGAGGTAGATGAGACAATGAATCCGGAGCTTTGGTCTTACGTTTGGCGTACGCTGGGCGGTGTGATCATGGGAGTTATCTTTTTCGTGGTGGTGTGGTGGCTGGATAAGAAATCCAAAAAGTTAAATAGGCAGTGATTGCAGGGAAACCCTCTTTCCATCTTGTGAGCAAGCAGCAAAAAACGGGCCGGCCGCGCACATACCATACGTCCAATAGACTAAAGTATGTGTGCGACACGGCCCGTTTTTTAAAAGCCTTGTGTCTCGCTGTGTGCCTGCTTCTTTTCCAACACGTAATAAATCGGCAGACCGATTAGCGTGAGTGCTATCGCGAACAAGCAGTCCATCACTTGATTTTGCAAAGTGCTGTAGATGATGAACAAAGACCCGAGAATAGCTACTACAGGTACGAATGGGTAGAGCGGAACGCTATAGGCTCTTGTGCCGCTCTGGTTACGTTTGCGGAGCAAGAACACGGCTATGAATGCTAGAATATAGAACAGATAGACAACGAAGATCGACATTTCTGACAAATAATCGGGATTGGTGAATACCATCAAGATTACGGCTAAAATCACCTGCATGACGGTAGCCGCCACCGGTGTGCCGAACTTCGGATGCACCTTCCGCAGCTGCTTTGAAAATGGAAGCTGACCGCGCTCAGCCATCGCGAACGGTACCCGTGGAAAGGTCAAAATCTTACCGTTCAAGCAGCCGAAAATGGAAATCAGAATCCCAATGCTGATCAGTTTTCCGCCTGTATTTCCAAGCAGGATGGAAGCGGCTGTGCTCGCCGCTGTCGTGTCTAAAGCCGCGATGTCTGCGGCGGGAAGAACATGCAGCAGCGCGACGTTGATTAGCACATAAGCAGCAGTGACAATGGACAAGCCTCCGACAATCGCTATCGGAAGGTGTTTTGCCGGATTTTTCATCTCGCCGGCCACGAACCCGAGCATCATCCAGCCGTCATATGCCCACAATGTAGCCAGAACAGCAGCGCCCATGCCGAGCTGCCCGGTGA
Source organism: Paenibacillus xerothermodurans (assembly GCF_002220865.2). Lineage (GTDB taxonomy): Bacteria > Bacillota > Bacilli > Paenibacillales > NBRC-103111 > Paenibacillus_S > Paenibacillus_S xerothermodurans. Next base: position 409,726 of record NZ_NHRJ02000003.1, read on the forward strand.
GTCCACTGTCGACGCCGAGCACCTGCTCGTTGCCTTTCCAAATTCCCATAACAATGATCAGGATGATGGGAACAAACTTGGCCACTGTCGTCAGCAGCTGCACAGATCCTCCGTAGCGGGTGCCTATACTATTCACCACAGCCAGGAAAACGATCGCGCCGATCCCAAATGGCAAGTCCCAGTACTCCGGCAAAGAGAACAGGTTTGCTGTCAGAATACCAAAGTACAAGCCGAGCGCACCGATAATGGCAGGACCGTAAAAAATCGTCTGCATCCAACCGCACAAATACCCCCAGATTTTCCCGTACACTTGCTCCAAATATACATAAAGGCCGCCGGTCTTTGGAATTTGCACACTAACCTCTGCAATGGTCAGACCACCGGCAATGGTAATAATTCCACCCAATACCCAGGCGATCAGCGCCAGGGTTGAATTTCCGGCGTACTCGATGACCGTGCCTGGTTTCATAAAGATACCGGAACCGATGACAGTCCCCATCACAAGAGACATCGCCACGGTCAGGCCTATTTGTTTTTTTAGCCGCCCTCTCTCAGCCTCCAACTTTCATTCCTCCAAATCTCATCGCGCTTATTTCTGTGTGATACTTAATTATATCACTGTCCACCCTTCAGCACGGGCTGCAATTACTGGAACTGCGACCAATGACACACAGTGGTCCACGTTCAGGAGAACCTGTTCTTTTCTTCGGCTGACTGACGAAGCTCTCTGGTTTAATGTGCTCAATGGCAGGAACGGGCAAGGTCTTGTCGAAATTATTAAACGTTTAGGCAGGCAGGCCAAACACCACCTGTTGGTTCTGCTTGCGGGCGGCTCGCTCCCAATCGGAGACACGCACGTCAATCCGCGGCATGCGCGCATGTTGGCAGGTGTGAGAAAAAGGCGCGGAGGTTTGATACGAGTCGTAACTCTGGGAGCAGCGGGGTAAATTGATTTTATCTGGGGTGTTTCCGCAGGAGTAGGCCGCCGGCTGGTGAGCGTGTGCGACATAAGGGGCGCAGCTTATGTCCCGATGTTCACGGACACCGATCAAAACGGCAAAAACCAGGACAAGCATTTTTTCATCGGATCCGGCCGCTGTCCGCTGCGCAGAGGGGGTGCTTCGGCCGAAGGTTGGGCGCTGGGTGCATCGGTGAGAATTAGGGGCATTTGCGGTTGACTGCTGGATTTATTATGTGAAGAATGGGTTGCTAGATTTTTTCGCGCGATCTCCCTATGCTGCATGATATGCGCTCCCTTTTTACATGTGATGGAGTCTAGCTTTTATTAGCCTAGTAGATTCCATAGTAATGCATGAGATGTGCTAACACTGTCGAACTGCGCTGTCAAAAAGAAATTCTTTGGGTAAATGGGTATACTAGATTGATGATGGTTTGCATTTGGCGTTGAGGAATACACAATATTAGATATGAGCAGCTAGGAGGAACTTATGGATTTAGGATTGAACGGAAAAAGGGTACTGGTTACTGGCTCCACGATGGGCATCGGCAAAGCGATTGCCAAGTCATTTGCGGCAGAGGGAGCGGATGTGATCGTAAACGGGCGGGATGAGGCGACAGTGCAGCGTACGGTTGAAGAATTGTCGGCTCACGGTCCATCGCAGATCATGGGGATTGCCGCTGATTTGACGTCCGACCAGGATGTAAAGAAGCTTGTGCGGCGAATTGACGACATGGGCGGTTTGGACGTGCTGGTGAACAATGTCGGCATTTTCGAGGCCAAGCCGTTCGAGCAAGTAACGGATGAAGAGTGGCTGCGTTATTTTAACGTGAATGTAATGAGCGCGGTACGCTTATCCCGCATCTATTTGCCGAAAATGCTTGAGCGGAATAAGGGGCGTGTCATTCTAATCGCGAGCGAGGCCGGGCTAAAGCCGCTGCCGCTTATGATCCATTATTCGGTCACGAAAACGGCGCTCATCGGGTTAGCGCGCGGATTGGCCGAATTAACCAAGGGGACCGGCGTAACAGTGAACAGTGTACTTCCAGGACCCACATGGACCGAAGGCGTGGAACAGTTCATGATTGGCGCTGCGCAGTCGGAGGGCATGGAATTGGAAAGTGTCATCGCCGATTATTTCAAGAAGAATGAGCCGACCTCACTGATTCAACGTTTTGCTGCGGTCGAAGAGGTCGCCGACACTGTGGTGTACCTGGCGTCCGAAAAGGCGTCCGCCATCAACGGCTCCTCCCAGAGGGTGGAGGGAGGCATAATCCGGGCCTTGTGAGATTCTCTGCACAGGGTCAGAATAACGGACGTCAACTTCATGTTTATCGGCGGCCGCGGCATCGGTGCGGCTGGGGCGTACTTTAGCGTTCCGGCATATGCCAGCACTTGCAAACGACAAAGGCCTCCCGTCCTGATATGCTCCCCTTTAAGTAGACAGGTTTAATAAATAAACCGCTGCTTGGAGGGGAGTTTTTTTGTCAAGAAAGAATGAATATAACGCTACTGAGAAATTCACGATCATAGAAGAGTGGGAAACGGGTGGCGGTACCCGGGCGGCAG
>NZ_NHRJ02000021.1 GCF_002220865.2 Paenibacillus xerothermodurans
CCGCCGCTAATCTCACCCGAAGGTGAGATCCGCTCGACTTGCATGTATTAGGCACGCCGCCAGCGTTCGTCCTGAGCCAGGATCAAACTCTCCAATAAAGTGCTGCGTTAGCAGCGGTCTATCAGCTAAGCTTGTCTTAAGCTCAAAAACTAATGCTAGCGAGAATTTTCATTCTCTTTATTTTACACTCACTCGTTGTTCAGTTTTCAAAGGGCAATATCTTTTCAAACACGAGCCACTAGCCATCACCCGCAATCGCGATCGTTAAACCTTAACCGATTTGGATTGCGTTGCTGTTTTAGCAGCGACTTTTATACTATATCACATTCGCCCAGCCCAATGCAAGTGTTTTTTTTGAAACATCATTCATTTGGGCTTTCGGAACGTTGCTGCCGTTTTTAGCGGCGAAAAATAATGTACCACAGCCAGTTATCTAAAGTCAACCCCCCAATACAATTTTTTAACGCGGCATCCTGCTCCTCGCATATTTAGATATCTCTTTCGGCGACGCCAGACGTGCATACATCCGGAATACCACGCGGTAGCGGGACTCAATCGCCAGCCTGATGTCTGAGTCGATGCGTTTATCATTCAAGTCGAAGAGCATCTCATCGAGCTCTTTTCTTAACACATAATCCAACTCTCTGCACTCTCTTGCGTTAAACAAAAAACCTAGCACAGTCCATGTACCCCTTTCGCTGTTTAAACTCACGCTGTATTTGGATACAAAAAAAGTATGCTGTAAAAAACACATATACTTTTGTTATGTTTAGGCGCTTTTTAACAGCATACTATCGCACAGCAAAGCGTATCGTTCTGCTTTACTGTTATGCTCATATATGGGTGTTTTTATGCCGCTGGTTCAGGGGCGACCAGCCAATACGTGATGGTACTTTCAATCACTGCTGCAATGCCCAAAGAGATCACCAATACCAACACAGCTGGTCCGAGCGCCTTAGTAAAGTCGCGCAGCTGTTCTTTTTTAGCTACCAACCCGCCCGGTCTGATGGCGCCGATCATGGTTTTCAATATGAGTACTCCAAATCTCAGCCCAAACGCGCAAGCGAAAATAATCGCAGGAATCTCGATTACGCCATGCGGCAGAATGCCGGCCAGAAAGTGTGCCAATGATACCTTCTTCGTCGCGGCCACTCCTACATATCCGAGCAGTAGACCATTTGACAGCAAAAAAAATAACGGCAGGATACCGAAGAAAGCGCCGAGAGCGATGATAAGAATAGACTTCGAGGTGTTATTCAAAAAAATAAGCCAAAATAAAGTCATCTGCGGATTGGGTTGGTTTTCAATGGACTCGGTCAGTTGCCGCAATCCCGCCAATTGCTCGTCAATAAACGCCTGGAATTGGTCGGCGAATCCCACCCCCATCACGACGCCTACTGCGAACACCAATGCGGAAGCTATAAAATAATATTTCATTAGCTGCATCTGCCGCCAAAGATTCCTCATTTGATCATCTCCTATGTTGTCACTTTTCTGCTAGGCATATCTCTCTTGTCCCAGCATACATTTTATTAACTGATTTTATACAAGCCCTGCCTGTGAGACCGAGGGGCAAAAGGAGGCGTCACGGTGAATTATTTCTATGTGATGAACGGTAAAAAACTTAAACAAGCTTTGTTCATCACCGTCGCAGTCATATTCGCTATCGGAATTATATACTCCGAGCGCAGTAATGTGACCGTGTTCTCCCAAGGTGAGCCGGCGGCGGTCTATTCTGTTCCAACGGAGCAGAAAGTCATCGCGCTTACGTTCGATATTAGTTGGGGGGATGTACGCACAGAACCGATTTTAAAGGTTTTGGAAGATAAGGGGGTTAAGCAGGCGACATTTTTCCTCGCCTCCCCCTGGGCTCAAAGCCACGCGGAAATTGTAAGCAAAATTGTCAAAGGCGGCTGGGAAATCGGCAGTCACGGACACAAGCATGTGAATTACAGCAGCCTTAGCGATGAAGACATTCGCAAGCAGATCAGTACCTCGGATCAGATTTTGAAAAAGGTCACAGGGCAAAAACCCAATCTAATCCGACTGCCGAACGGGGACTTTGATAAACGGGTGCTTCGGATCGCGGATGAACTCAACTATTCTGTCATTCAATGGGATACGGATTCAATGGATTGGATGAACAAAGGCGTGGACGATATAGTGAATCGGGTGGTAGGCCAAGCACATCCTGGTAATATCGTACTGCTGCATGCCAGCGATTCCTGCAAACAAACACATGAGGCACTGCCAATAATCATCGATCAACTGCGGTCGAAAGGTTATGAATTTGTCACAGTGAGTCAGCTGATGAAACAAGCTCAAGTGGACAACAAGCCGCCGGTAGAAGATAACACCTTGAATCAATTTCAATAGCCAAGGTACAAAAAAGAGCCGTGTTACAGCGGCTCTTTTTTGCTGTCCAACACCTTCGACAAAATTAAGATTTGCCATGCATTGCTGGCTAATAAAGGGGCCATCATAAACATCGTGGAGGCGGAACTGTTGATTCTCAACGCCGGCACCGCTTCAATGGCGGACACGGCAGTCATAAAAAATAACGTAGGAATAAAGCCGTTGCGATTTGTGAGTTTCACCTTTACTAAGGCAACGATCACGCCAACACACAGCATCGCCACCGGCAAAATCGCATAAGCGGACCAGTGACCCACCTCATCCGCTGCACGCAAATAAATCAGGTCAAATAGCGCTATCAACACTAGCAAGATCTGCACTATGTCCCATATCCATTTGCTGCGCACCAACCCCATGGCAAAAAAGCGTATGATCAGGTACGCGAAAAAGCCCATCTGGCTTAGCACACTAATCATCGCGCCCCCCAACAGCATCGTTGCCGCGTTAAACCCTATCGCCATTCCATCGTTGAAGTAAAATTGTTGGTCGTTAGCCTGTAATATAAGACCAATAATGAGAGCTGACACGGCACCTACCAACAGAGTTGTCCAAAATAAGTAGAACCATTTCCTCAATGTCACCGTGCGTACCCCCAAATTGCAGATGTCCAGATGTTAATTGTACCAACGTTCACAGTAAAAAGCTAATATGCAAAAGCGTGAAAATAAGGCATTTTGGCGAATAATAAGGCCATCATTCAAGTGGAAGGAGTCTGTATCAATGATGTTAAGACCTTGGTTGAAGTCAGTTCCGCTGTTTATTGGCCTGATACTTTTATCCGCATGCGGCGCAGACGATGACAACGCGCAACCATCGCCCACAGCGAATTATCGTGATACTAAAATGATGGTTTTGGATATTTTGAACACAGATGACGGGCAAAAAGCGATACGTTCTGCTAGTCAGGGTCAAGGCGACGGCGGCCGAGGCGGCGGTGGTCAAGGCGGCGGYGGTCAAGGCGGCGGCGGTCAAGGCGGCGGCGGTCAAGGCGGCGGCGGTCAAGGCGGCGGCGGTCAAGGCGGCGGCGGTCAAGGCGGCGGCGGTCAAGGCGGCGGCGGTCAAGGCGGCGGCGGTCAAGGTGGCGGCGGCCAAGCAGGCCAAATACAGCTGCTCTCCCCCGGCGATGCGTACCATATACAAATAGCTGTGAAGGATGTACTAACGGACGTCAACAACAATCAAATCCTGCGTTCTGTGATGACCGATCCGAGGTTTGCGAGTCAATTTGCTCAAGCACTGCAGGCCGACTTGAAGCAGCTCCACAGAGATTTATTGAAAGATCCTGAATATCAGCGTGCTTTGATCAGCATAATGAACAGCCCGGAGTATCAGCGAGTGCTATTGGATACAATGAGAACCCCGCAATACCGGCTGCAAACCAGAACGGTTTTACAGGAGTCCATGCAAAGTCCAATGATACGTATGGATCTAATGAATATTATGCGACAAGTGCTGGAAGAAGAAACACAGCCGCAGGCGCAAAGCCAGGGCGGTGACGGTCAAGGAGCCGCCGCTCAGGGCGGTGGTGGCGAAGGTGGCGGCGGTCAAGGCGGCGGCGGTCAAGGCGGCGGCGGTCAAGGCGGCGGCGGTCAAGGCGGCGGCGGCCAAGGCGGCGGCGGCCAAGGCGGCGGCGGTCAAGGCGGCGGCGGTCAAGGCGGCGGCGGTCAAGGCGGCGGCGGTCAAGAGGGTGGAAAGAAGAAAAAGCAGGAGTCATAGCTGCCTTTGTTGTCAAATATAAAAAGGACAGGCGCGGGCCTGTCCTTTTCAATTTGCTTCGTGCGAATGGGCTGCTGGCGAATACTTTCGCGAGTTACTCATTGGTTTGAGATTTTTGCACAGGTCACTACTTGCTGGCACATATCTAGCTGGCATACAGGTTTCCGCGCCTGATGGCGGTGGTCACGCGCTACCTCAGCTTGGCAATGACTTGCTGTGCGAGATCCATATATAATTTCCCCGTCTCAGATTCTGCCTTGTAGACAGACGGTGAGTAATCAGGCTCAGCGATATGATTGTCCGGCGCGCCCAGCGGCAGCTGCGCCAACAATTGTGTATGCAGCTCCTCCGCAAGCTTGCCGCCACCACCACGGCCGAAAACATAATCCTTCTCGCCACAGTGGTTGCACTGGTAGTACGACATGTTCTCAACCACACCGAGCATCTCATGCTTTGTGTGGATGGCCATGGCACCTGCTCTAGCAGCGACGAAGGCCGCTGTTGCGTGAGGTGTTGTCACAATGATTTCCTTGCTATGGGGGATCATTTGATGGACATCCAGTGCGACGTCACCGGTGCCCGGAGGTAAATCCAGGAGTATATATTCCACGTCACCCCAATTTACTTCCTGGAAGAAGTTTCGCAACATTTTTCCCAGCATGGGCCCGCGCCATATGACTGGCGTATTGTCCTCCACAAAAAAGCCCATAGAGATCACCTTTACGCCAAAACGTTCAACAGGGATAATCCGATTATGTACGAGCTCCGGTCTCTCCTCAATGCCTAGCATATCGGGAACACTGAAGCCGTATATGTCCGCATCAACGATACCGACCTTTTTGCCCATCCTGGCAAGCGCTACAGCCAAATTGACCGTGACGGTGGATTTACCAACTCCCCCCTTGCCGCTTGCTACCGCAATAAAATGCACGCCAGACGCCGGATCAAGAATATCTCGCACGGCACTGTCCGCTGGCTGCACCTCCACCGCAGACTCCTGGAGCTTGCGCGCCGCTTCGTTTCTGTCAAACTCAGACAAGGGCCGAAAGCGCAAATGCACTGAACCTGCGCCAGCCTGTTGGAACGCTTTCACAATCTGTGACTCTAGGCTGCGTTTATACTGTTCATCTTCCACCGACAGCAGTACGGTGGCGGAGACATGGTCTTCTTTTATCATAATATCCCGGACAAAGTGAAGCTCAGCCAAATCCAAATGGAACTCCGGGTCTTGCAAATGACGTACCGCGTGCAATAATTGCTCTTTCGTTACCACATTGTCACCTCAGACGCTAGATTGTTTTACACTGATCACTGATGCTATTATAACATAATTTGCTTATGGATTAACCTTTTCGCCGGAGTAGTAACGCAGAACCCCCTGATAGATGGATGCGGCGATTTTCTTTTGATACGCTGTGGTTTTTAATAGGTTGGCTTCCGTTGGGTTCGATAAAAAACCGACTTCCACGAGTGCACTGGGGATTTTCAATGTCTTCAGCAGGTACACTTCGTTAGAAGTAGGCCGGGCTAACCGGTCCGTATTTTTGAGATTTTTCCGGATCTCATCTTGAATTAATGCCGCTAACAATGCATTATCTTTATGGTTTGGATAGTAAAAGGTCTGCGCCCCTGACCAGCGGGGAGACGGTATGCTGTTCAGGTGGATACTTAAAAATAAATCCGATTTCTGTGCTGTGATGAATTGCGCTCTCTTGACTAAGTCCTCCGTCTTGCGCTTGCTATACCCTCTAGTGGAGGAATCGGCCAAATCTTTGTCTTCTTCACGAGTCATCACAACCAACGCTCCCGCCTGCTGCAGATAATCTCGCAGGTGGAGCGTAATAGCAAGGTTAACGTCTTTCTCAATCAATCCTTCTCGACTTTGTGCCCCGCCATCGGGTCCACCATGCCCCGGATCAAGAGCTATTTTTTTTCCGGACAAAGGCATCGTCCAACTCGTCCACGTACCGGCGGCAGGCAGCTCATAGGTGAATATAAACAGCATCAGCGCCACCAGAAGTGCGGACATAACGAGCTTCAAGCCTCCGTGCATATTCATCCATACAACGACCCTTTTCCGTCTGCTAAACATAAAAAATCCACCTCATGTCCAATAGATTCTCTAACATCTATATGGGACGAGGTGGACAATTATACCTTTCGCTCAACGGCACGTGCGCTGCTACTCTTGCATACCTTCAATCAAAATTTGCGCCACTTCCGGTCGAGTAAACTCCTTTGGTGGACATTGGCCCTCCCTCAGCAGTGCGCGTACTTTGGTACCCGATAAGTGCAAATGGTCAGCGGCGTCGTGCGGACACGTCTTGCTCGATGCCATGTTGCCGCATTTGGTACAGAAAAAGCTGTGTTCAAAGAAAAGTGGAGTGATTCCCAATTCTTCTGCAGTAAAATTGCTGAATATTGCCTGAGCTTCATAGGTACCATAATAATCACCAACGCCAGCGTGATCACGGCCAACGATGAAATGACTGCATCCGTAGTTCTTGCGCACCATTGCATGAAAAATCGCTTCACGCGGACCCGCATAGCGCATGGCGGCCGGGAATACACCTAGGAATACGCGATCCTTGGGATAATAGTTTTCCAGCAGCACGAGGTAACTTCGCATACGAACATCAGCCGAAATATCATCTGATTTGGTCTCACCGACAAGCGGATTCAAGAACAAAGCGTCGACGATTTCCATCGCACTTTTTTGAATATACTCATGGGCACGATGCACTGGATTGCGCGTCTGGAAGCCGACCACTGTTCTCCATCCCTTTTCCGCAAAAAGGCGGCGAGTATCTGCCGGATCGAAATAGAACTCTTCAAATTTTTCCGGCTTTGGGCGGTTTAGCACCTGAACTGGGCCGCCGACGTAAACGTTAGATCGCGAGAAAAGCTTTTGTACGCCGGGATGTGCCGTGTCATCGGTTTTAAAAATTTTCACCGCTTCATTCTTTTGGTCTACTTCATATATGCTTTCCACATCAAGTATGCCGTACACTACATCGTCATGCTCGCCGACCAATGCAACACGCTCACCAGCTTTCAATGCTTCGGCGACACCAGCCTGCACCGCTAAAGTGATTGGGATACTCCAAACGGTTCCGTCCGCGAGCCTCATATTTTCAACCACTAACTTATAGTCAGCCTCTACCATGAATCCTTTTAGGGGTGAGAACGCGCCCACACCAATCAAATCTAAGTCTGCTATCGTCCATGTGTTGATTTTTAGTTGGTATAAGCCTCTGGCCTGCTCAAGCAGATTTTCTCTTTCCGCGCCCTGCATGACCCGGTTAATTAATGTGCCTCCATGAGGACGAATGGTTTCTGCACCCATTATTTGCAATGCCTCGCTTTCCTTAGTTATTTGTGAAGTCCACACTCAGTTTTTTCTGTTCCGGCCCAACGGCCTGCTCGCGGATCTTCACCAGGCATCACTTGGCGTGTGCAATGTGAACAGCCAATGCTTGGATAGTGGTTGTCATGTAGTGGATTATAGATAACATTATTATTTTTGATATAATTCCATACGTCTTCGGATGTCCAATCCGCTAATGGGTTAAATTTCACCAATCCGAACTTAACATCGTACTCTACTTTCTTCGCATTCGCACGGGTAGGAGCCTGATCGCGGCGGATACCGGTGATCCATGCGTCATAGTTTTTCAGAATGTCGGTAAGCGGATCCACCTTGCGGATATTGCAGCATTGGTTTGCATTGCTCTTCCACAGCTCGTCTCCATGCAGCTGAGCTTGCTCTTCCAGAGTCAGCTTAGGCAGTACCTGAACGAATTCAACGCCGTAGTGCTGCTGCAGCCTATCACGGGTTTCGTATGTTTCTTTGAAATGAACGTTAGTGTCAAGATAGAAAATATCTGTTTTGGGGCTAACCTTCTGCAGCATATCCACCAAAACCACATCCTCAGCGCCAAAGCTACAGGCCAAAGTAATGCTCGCAAATTTATCCACAGCCCATGTAATCAATGCCTCTGGAGTTTGCTTTTCAAACAACTCCGCCGCTTCTTGGATTAACTGTTCCTTTTCAAATAGATTCATCGTTTTTCCTCCCGCAATTTAATTCCGAGTATCTTAATCTGATTTATGGTATATGCCTTATTATAATCATCAAGAACTTTTTGTCAATTTAATTTTTTCTTGGGCTACCTACAGTATATTGCCTACTGGATTGTTGGTGAATCGGATAAAATAAAAAAACCTTTCCACCAGAACAGTGAAAAGGTTTTTGTGTTCGTATATATTGATCGATTAACGTTTGGAGAACTGAGGTGCACGACGAGCGGCTTTCAAACCGTATTTTTTACGCTCTTTCATACGAGGATCGCGAGTAAGGAATCCGGCTTTTTTCAAAGAGCCGCGGAACTCAGGATCAGCCTTCAAAAGAGCTCGGGAAATCCCGTGACGAATGGCACCGGCTTGTCCGGAGATGCCTCCGCCATTAGCGATTACCAAAACATCATACTTACCCAATGTCTCTGTAAGGTTCAACGGTTGTTTCACAATCAACTTCAATGTTTCTAGACCAAAATAATCATCCAGGTTACGTTTGTTAACTACAATACGGCCCTCGCCTGGTACTAGACGTACACGAGCTACCGAATGCTTACGACGACCTGTTCCGTAATATTGAACTTGTGCCACAAGATTGTCCTCCCTTTATACTAACCGCGAAGTTCCCAGACTTCAGGTTGTTGTGCTTGGTGCGGATGCTCCGAACCAGCGTACACTTTCAATTTCGTTTTCATGCTGTCACCAAGACGAGTCTTTGGAAGCATGCCGTGAACGGCTAATTCAATTACACGCTCCGGTTTGTTGTTGATCATATCTTGCGCAGATGTAACTTTCAAACCGCCGGGATGCAACGAGTGACGGTAGTACATCTTATTTTGCATTTTCTTACCGGTCAATTTAATTTTCTCAGCATTAATGATGATTACAAAATCCCCGCTGTCCACATGAGGTGTGAACTGAGGCTTGTGCTTACCGCGAATGATGCTAGCGGCTTCACTTGCCAAACGGCCTAAAGTTTTGTCGGTTGCATCAATAATGTACCATTTGCGCTCAACTTCATTTGGCTTAGCCATATATGTGCTACGCATTCGTTTTCCTCCTAAACAATTTTGCACTTCGGTGCTCGGTGTGATGGCAATGACGCAGCTTTGAGAGGTCATCCATCATCAAATCTATCTGCATCATAGTTTTATATTTAAGTTAAGTTTGGCCCTGCCTTGATCCGGGGCCGTGGGTGGAGCCGATCAAGAAACGCCAATTGATATTATACTACATCCCATAATATAAATCAACTCTAGTTGGTGGCCTGATCGTATACTACTTCCCAAAGGGTTAAGCCATGCGCCATGGCGGTGGGACCAGCTTTCGCCCGATTCTGAGCCTCCAGAATCTCCTTGATCGAATCACTGGTTCGTTTGCCTTCTCCCACTTGCAGCAATGTCCCCACAATGATGCGTACCATATTGTATAAAAACCCGTTACCAGTCACATAAATATGAATAGCATACGAATTCAGAAGGGGGTCTAGCGGCTCACACTCCAGTCTAGCCTTAAGGATGGTCCTGATATTCGACAGCTTCGTGGAACGTACCGAGCAAAATGACGTGAAGTCGTGTCGGCCCAGCAACCATTGGAGCCCGGCTTGCATGGCATCCGTATTCAGCGGCGTGGGATGATGAAATTCATAGTGTCTCTTGAATAAGTCCGGATGCCGACCGCAGCGAATGGTATAGCGGTAAGTCTTTTGTACAGCAGACCTGCGCGCATGAAATGTGTCAGCCACCTCTTGCGCATTACTGACCACAATGTCCGGAGGCAGAAGACTATTCAATGCCAGACACCATCGATGTACAGGAATCTTGGAAGCCGTGTGAAAGTTAATCACTTGGCCACGGGAATGCACTCCTGCGTCAGTACGACCTGATGAGGTGATTTTGATCGTCTCCCCTGTCAGAGACAGAAGCGCCCCTTCCAAAACATCCTGCACCGTATTCTTAATAGGCTGTGTTTGAAAACCGCTGTAGGATGTTCCATCATAGCTAACGGTCATGCGAATGTTGCGCACATCTGACCTCCGTATGTTTCGAAGCTGAGACTACAAAAAAAAGGGTTTCATCAGAATCGAGAGATCCCGTCCACCCTTTCCACCTTTTTATGCACGATCTACAAGCTCTAGATAAACCATTGGTGCCGCGTCACCGCGACGTGGTCCGAGCTTCAAAATTCTTGTGTAACCACCTTGACGTTCTGCGTAACGTGGAGCCAAGTCAGAGAACAACTTCTGGATCGCGTCCTGGCTCTCATTAGCAGCCTCGCGGCGTACAAAGGCAGCCACTTGCCGGCGAGCATGAAGATCTCCGCGCTTTGCCAATGTGATCAATTTTTCTGCGATCGAACGTAATTCCTTCGCCTTAGCTTCAGTCGTTTGAATACGCTCATGTATGAACAAGTCGGTTACCAGGTCACGGAATAAAGCTTTACGCGCACTGGAGTCACGACCTAACTTTTGGTATGCCATTCTGTGCAACCTCCTTCTGCTTAATTGTAGACGCCCTAGTCTTCCGCTCTCAGGCCAAGACCCAGCTCTTCGAGCTTTTCTTGCACCTCTTCCAGAGATTTGCGTCCGAGATTACGAACCTTCATCATGTCTTCTTCGGTTTTCGTAATCAATTCTTGTACCGTGTTGATGCCTGCACGCTTCAGGCAATTGTAAGAGCGAACGGAAAGATCAAGCTCTTCGATGGTCATCTCAAGCACTTTCTCTTTTTTGTCCTCTTCTTTTTCCACCATGATCTCAGCGTCTTTCGCTTCGTCCGTTAAGCCGACAAACAACATTAAGTGCTCCGTCAAAATCTTCGCGCCTAAGCTAACTGCTTCTTCCGGTCGAATACTTCCATCGGTCCAGACTTCGAGGGTTAGTTTGTCATAGTTGGTAACTTGACCGACGCGAGTGTTTTCTACGCCATAGTTAACGCGCGTAATCGGAGTGTAAATCGAATCAATCGGTATTAATCCGATCAACTGATCCTCTTTCTTGTTCTTATCAGCTTGAACATATCCGCGGCCTCGATTGGCATGAATCCGCATATGAAGTCGTGCATCGGAGGCTAGTGTAGCGATATGCAAATCCGGATTGAGGATTTCCACATCACTGTCACCGCGAATATCGCCGGCTACAACATTTCCTTCACCTTCGGCGTCGATTTCCAACACTTTTTCCTCGTCGGAATGAATCTTCAGCGATAGCCCTTTGAGGTTCAGGATAATCTCCGTAACATCTTCCACGACGCCAGGCACAGTGGAAAACTCATGCAGAACGCCGTCGATTTGAACGGAAGTTACCGCTGCTCCCGGGAGGGAGGACAGTAGTATTCTGCGAAGCGAGTTTCCCAGAGTTGTTCCATAGCCTCTTTCCAATGGCTCTACTACGAACTTGCCGTATGTGCCATCTTCGCTCAATGATACGGTTTCTATCTTCGGCTTTTCGATTTCGATCACTTATAACCCTCCTTCAAAACGTCGTTTCCCTTTGGATAACTTAAGACGCATAAAACGTGCAGTATTTCTACCCAAACAGTATTTACACAATTTGGAGATTTATACTGCTTCCTCGTGATCCTGTATTAGACACGACGACGTTTCGGAGGACGGCAACCGTTATGTGGAACAGGAGTCACGTCTTTGATTAGATTAACTTCCAAGCCTGCAGCCTGCAAAGAACGGATAGCCGCTTCACGACCTGCACCAGGACCTTTAACCATAACCTCTACAACTTTCATGCCATGTTCCATAGCAGCCTTCGCTGCGGATTCAGCAGCCATTTGTGCTGCGAACGGAGTGCTTTTACGGGAGCCTTTGAAGCCCAGGTTACCGGCACTTGCCCATGAAATTGCATTACCATGAGGATCTGTGATAGTGACAATAGTGTTGTTGAACGTAGAGCGGATATGTGCCACTCCAGTGTCAATATTTTTCCGATCACGACGTTTGGTACGAACTACTTTTTTAGGTTTAGCCATGTTAAGTGTTAACCCCCTTTACTATTTTTTCTTGTTAGCTACAGTACGACGAGGACCTTTACGCGTACGGGCATTAGTCTTAGTCCGTTGTCCACGAACAGGCAAGCCGCGGCGGTGGCGAACACCACGATAGCAACCGATTTCGATCAAACGCTTAACGTTTAACGAAATTTCACGGCGAAGGTCACCTTCAACCTTAACTGTTTTGTCGATCGCGTCACGGAGCTTACTTACTTCATCTTCCGTCAAATCGCGAACGCGGGTAGTTTCGCTAACACCTGTGCTAGACAGAATCTTTTGAGCTGTGGTTGTACCGATACCGAAAATGTAAGTCAACGCGATTCCCACGCGCTTATCACGAGGCAAGTCTACACCAGCAATACGTGCCATTAAACGAGCACCTCCTTAACCTTGTTTTTGTTTATGCTTAGGGTTTTCGCAAATTACCATAACATTACCTTTGCGACGAATGACTTTGCATTTTTCGCAAATAGGTTTGACCGATGGTCTTACTTTCATTTTTATTACCTCCTGAGAGTTTTTCGGGAGAAAAACTTACTGCAAAAGCGATACTGAGCCAGATGGAACCAGCTTAGTTCGCCAGAGTATGTTGTGAAAGAAAACTTACTTCCCCAAGGGCACTGCCCCTGTGTGTCCAGCTGCAGGTAGCAAGCTTTCCTCATGTCATTTATTTAAAACGATAGGTTATACGGCCTCTGGTTAAATCATAAGGTGAAAGTTCCACCGTCACTTTGTCACCCGGCAGGATCCGGATAAAATGCATTCTGATTTTACCGGATACATGAGCAAGTATTTTATGACCGTTTTCCAGTTCCACCTTAAACATTGCATTAGGAAGAGGCTCAATCACTGTACCTTCAACTTCAATTACATCCTCTTTGGCCACAGTCATTCTCCTTTCTCTTGTGCTTCTGATTTCTCTTGATCCACATACCTGTGTATAGCAAACCGCAGTTTACCATTGGTCACGCGACCGCTGTCTTTCAAGCTGTTCACTACTTCGCTGCTGACCTTTTGCAGCAATTCGAGGTGATTCACGCTTTTCTTCTTAGGATGATCGAACTTCCGTTTGTCGCCGTCAGCAATCCAGACGAATCGTTGGTCTTCGACGCCAATTATGACGGCGTACTTCCCGGGATCTCTGCCACGAATTATCCTAACAATTTGTCCAAGTTGAGGCAGGTTTACCGAATTCACTCTATCACCTACGTTCCAGACTTGGTTAGGATCTCATGCCCGTCTGGAGTAATAGCGATGGTATGCTCAAAATGCGCGCACAGTGTGCCATCCACCGTAACAACCGTCCAATTGTCCCCCAATGTTTTCACGTACCTTTCACCGGCGTTCACCATTGGTTCGATTGCTAATACCATACCTGGCTTCAGACGAGGACCTCGTCCTGGCAGCCCGTAATTCGGAATTTGCGGCTCTTCATGAAGCTCCGTGCCGATTCCATGTCCTACATATTCCCGAACAATTGAAAAACCCTCATTCTCCACGTACTTCTGAATCGTATGAGAAACAGTGAACAATCGCGCGTCCGGCTTGGCTTCTGCCAGTCCCTCGTATAGACTGCGTTCCGTTACCTCTAACAGCCTTTGAGCTGAATCCGAAATGTTGCCTACGCCGTAAGTCCAAGCAGAGTCTCCATGATATCCTTGGTACTGAGCACCGATATCTAGGCTGATAATGTCACCATCTTTCAGCTTACGCCCACTGGGTATGCCATGAACCAATTCATCATTGACTGAAGCACAGATGCTGCCAGAAAAACCGTTATAGCCTTTAAAAGATGGGATTGCGCCCTGACTGCGAATGAAATTTTCTGCGATTTGATCCAGTTCTTTCGTTGTAATATCGGGCTGAATGGTTTTTTTCAACAAGCGATGCGTTTCGGCAACAATCCGTCCGGCTTCCCTCATTAAATCCAATTCAGCAGCTGACTTACAAATGATCATTACGCTTGCCCTCGCAATAGTGAACTGATTTGTGCAGTAACCGTATTTATCTCTTGCTCACCGTTAACCTCACGCAAGTTTCCTTTGTCACGATAATACGACAACAATGGTGCCGTCTTGTTCATGTACTCATCAAGGCGAGTACCTACTTTTTCTTCGGTATCATCCGATCTTTGATACAGTTCACCTGAACACTTATCACACACATTTTCTGCTGCAGGAGGGTTAAACAAGACATGATACGTAGCTCCACATGCTCTACAGATCCTTCTTCCAGTCAATCGAGCTAGAAGCAAGTTGCGATCAACACTCAAGTTAATGACATGGTCGATACTTCTTCCCATGGACTTCAGTATCTCATCAAGGGCTTCCGCCTGAGATATCGTGCGTGGAAATCCATCCAGTAAAAAACCGCGTTCACAATCAGGCTGCTGTAATCTCTCTTTTACGATTCCAATCGTAATTTCGTCAGGCACAAGCAGACCCTGATCCACATATTTTTTAGCCTCTAAACCTAGCGGCGTTTCTTGTTTCATTGCTAACCGAAACGCATCACCTGTAGAAATATGCGGGATTTGAAATTCATTGACGATGCTTTCCGCCTGCGTACCTTTACCTGCACCAGGAGGCCCCATAAAGATAACGTTCATTCAGATTTCCTCCCCATCACATCAAGTGATGCTAACAGCACAATAGGTGCCGATAGCTAAACAATCAACTACCAGAACCTATTTGCTATTTATTAATGAAACCCTTGTAATGACGCTTGATCAGTTGACTCTCGATTTGCTTCATCGTTTCTAAACCAACACCTATCACGATCAATAAAGAGGTACCGCCAATGCTAACAGATGCAGGTAGGTTAGCCACTTTACCAAGAATCATCGGCAGAATGGAGATCAGGGCGAGAAAAATCGCGCCCGACAAGGTAATGCGTGTCATCACTCTTGTGAGGTAAACAGAAGTGGTTTTACCAGGACGAATCCCAGGAATGTAACCGCCGTTCTTTTTCATCTGGTCCGCCATTTGCTCAGGGTTAATTTGCACAAACGTATAGAAGAATGTAAAACCAATAATCAGAAGCACATACAAGGTCATTCCGACCGGATGAGTATAACTCAGGTTCGTAATAATCCACTGCGCAACCGGATTTCCCGCCCAAAAGCTGGCAATCGTAGGAGGAAACACGAGAAGCGAGAGTGCGAAAATCACGGGAATCACACCTGCCGCATTAACCTTCAATGGGATGTGTGTGGATTGGCCGCCATACATTTTCCGACCAACTACGCGTTTTGCATATTGCACCGGTATCTTACGAACACCTTGCTGAACAAATATGACGCCTGCAATCATCGCAATGATCACAACAACGAGAATCGCAACCTTCGCAATGTTAAGGAATAAAGCTTCCCCGGCATCGGCCAACTGAGTGACATAGATTTGTGAAATTGCAGTAGGTATCGCAGCCACAATCCCAGCGAAAATGATAATGGAAATACCATTCCCAATGCCTTTCTCAGTGATCTGTTCCCCTAACCACATCAGAAATGCAGTTCCAGCGGTGAGAACTATCGCAATCAAAGCAAAGGTAGTGAACGTTGGGTTAACAACCAAGCCAGCATACATGCGGTTAAACCCAATTGCCAATCCGAATGCCTGTATAATCCCCAAGACAATAGTGCCGTAACGGGTAATTTGCGCTAGCTTCTTCCTGCCCACTTCTCCTTCTTTAGCCCATTGAGCAAACCTTGGTACGACATCCATCGATAACAACTGGACGATGATGGATGCTGTAATATAAGGCATAATCCCCATCGCAAAGATGGAGAATTGGAAAAGCGCGCCGCCGGAAAAAGTATTCAACAAACCAAAGACGCCAGTTGTATTGGCCTGGTCTTGCAGTCTGAGAATCTCTGTGTTGATGTTAGGTACCGGGATGAAAGCCCCAATTCTGTAGACGATCAGCACCAATAAGGTGAATAGAATTCGTCTTCTCAGATCGTCTACTTTCATAATATTGGCTATGGTACGAAACATTAAATCACCTCGGTTTTACCGCCGGCAGCCTCAATTTTATCTACCGCAGATTGGGAGAACTTGTTAGCCTTTACGTTCAGTTTAACCGTAATCTCGCCGTTACCCAAGATTTTGATTCCGTCTCTTGCGTTTTTCACGATACCGGACTCAAGCAGTAGTTCTGGTGTCACGTCAGTGCCAGCAGCAAACTTATTAAGTTCAGTTAGATTCACAACCGCGAATTCCTTGCGGAATTGGTTTGTAAATCCACGCTTCGGCAAGCGACGATATAGAGGATTCTGTCCTCCCTCAAAACCTGGACGAACACCACCACCGGAACGAGCATTCTGCCCTTTGTGACCGCGTGTCGCTGTTTTTCCCATGCCGCTACCTGTTCCGCGGCCTACGCGCTTGCGAGGCTTGCGAGCTCCAACAGCCGGAGTAAGTTCATGTAATTTCATCGTTTGCACCTCCTCTTGGTACATTTTGTTAGACTTATTTATGCTTCGATCTCTTTGACGTCAACCAAATGTTTTACTTGGTTAACCATTCCGCGAATCGCCGCGTTGTCTTGCTGTGTCACGGATTGGTTCAGCTTGCGCAGTCCCAACGAAGTCACAGTACGACGTTGAGCTTCCGGACGACCGATCAGGCTGCGTTTGAGGGTGATTTGTAATTGCTTAGCCATTGGTATCCCTCCTAACCTAATAGTTCTTCAACGGTTTTGCCACGCAGTTTTGCAACCTCTTCGGCACGCTTCAGACGCTGCAAGCCTTCAAGAGTAGCATTAACCATGTTGATGGAGTTAGAAGATCCTAGGGATTTTGTCAAAATGTCACCCACACCTGCGAGTTCCAACACCGCGCGAACAGGACCGCCGGCGATAACTCCGGTACCTTTAGATGCAGGCTTCAAAAGAACCTCGCCAGCTCCAAATTTACCGATAACCAAGTGAGGGATAGTAGTGCCAACGATAGGTACGTGAATCAGGTTTTTCTTGGCATCTTCGATACCTTTGCGAATCGCATCAGGTACTTCGCCAGCTTTCCCGATTCCTGCGCCTACCCAACCGTTGCCGTCGCCAACTACAACCAATGCACTGAAGCTAAAACGACGTCCGCCTTTTACTACTTTAGCTACACGATTAATGTTAACAACTTTTTCAGTTAACTCTAAAGTATTGGGATCAATACGCAAGTGACTTTACCTCCTTATATGTTTGCTTAAAACTCAAGACCTGCTTCACGCGCTGCGTCAGCCAAAGCTTGCACGCGTCCGTGGTACAAATATCCTCCGCGGTCAAATACGACTTTCTGAATACCGTTTTTCTTCGCGCGCTCTGCAATTAACGCTCCGACCTTACGAGCCGCTTCTACATTACCGCCGTTTCCAAGGCCGTCTCTCAACTCTTTATCCTGAGTCGATGCAGATGCAATGGTAACACCGTTCACGTCGTCAATCAGTTGGGCGTACACATGCTTGGAGGAACGGAAGATATTCAAACGAGGACGTTGAGTTGTTCCTTCGATTTTCTTACGTACACGCAGGTGTCTTTTCAAACGAGCCTTGTTTTTATCACCTTTAGTAATCATTCGAGTGTCACTCCTTTCAGCGTTGAGTGTAACTATCGCAACCGCGATAATTTAGCATCTTAAGCTTTAACTATCGCAACTGAGATATTTAGCATCTTAAGCATTAGTTGGAACCGTCGATTCCATGCTTGATGCCGCAAGAAAATGTAGTGCTACGCCGCGCACATGCCTGCATTGCTAACAAACTACTTTTCTTACTTCTTCTTACCGGCTTTACCTTCTTTGCGAAGAATGCGCTCGTTTTCGTACTTAATGCCTTTACCTTTATAAGGCTCAGGCTCACGCACGGAACGGACTTTCGCAGCAGTTGCGCCGACCAATTCTTTATCAATACCTTTTACGATCACTTTCGTGTTAGACGGAACTTCGAACTCGATTCCCTTTTCAGGCTCGATCTCAACCGGGTGGGAGTAACCAACGTTCAACACCAGCTTGTTGCCAGTCTTGTTCGCGCGGTAACCTACGCCGACCAAATCAAGGTTTTTACTAAATCCTTCAGTCACACCGCTAATCATGTTAGCAACCACACTTCTTGTTGTACCATGCAGCGAGCGATGTAATTTATTATCAGAAGGGCGCTCTACGGAAACTTCGTTGTCTCCAACAACTACCTTCATATCTCTGTGTAATTCGCGGCTCAAAGCGCCTTTTGGACCTTTCACCGTAAGAACACCGTTATCCAAAGTAACATTTACGCCATTTGGAATTGTAATTGGCTTACGACCAATACGGGACATGGTATGCACCTCCGTTCATTCAAAATTCTGTATTACCAAACGTAGCAGATTACTTCTCCGCCGGCCTTGGACTGACGAGCTTCCTTATCCGTCATCACGCCATGGGAAGTGGAAATGATCGCGATACCTAAACCGCCCAGTACGCGTGGTACCTCTTGGCTTTTTGTGTAAACACGCAAGCCTGGCTTGCTGATTCTTTTCAATCCGGAGATAACACGTTCATTGTTTGGACCATATTTCAAGAACAGACGAATGATCCCTTGTTTGTTATCTTCGATATATTCAGCGTCACGGATAAAGCCTTCCTTCTTGAGGATCTCAGCGATCTCTCTTTTAACCCTCGAAGCAGGAATTTCTACCGTTTCATGACGCACAACGTTTGCATTACGAATGCGTGTAAGCATATCTGCAATTGGATCTGACATCACCATTTATTGTGAACCTCCTTCCCGAAACTAGGGTAATTACCAGCTTGCTTTTTTAACGCCAGGAATCTGGCCTTTGTATGCCAATTCACGGAAACAAATTCTGCAAATTTTGAATTTCCGTAGAACCGAATGTGGACGACCGCAACGTTCGCAGCGAGTGTATGCCTGCACTTTGAATTTGGGCGCACGCTGCTGCTTCACTTTCATTGAAGTTTTTGCCACTTGTCTTTTACACCTCCGGGGGCTGACCGCCTCAAATTACTTCGAAAACGGCATGCCTAATTGTGTTAATAGTTCACGGGACTCTTCATCTGTTTTCGCTGTCGTAACAATAACGATGTCCATACCCCGCACTTTGTCTACTTTATCGTATTCGATCTCTGGGAAGATCAATTGTTCTTTCAGACCCAATGTATAGTTGCCGCGGCCGTCGAATGCTTTGGATGAAACACCGCGGAAGTCACGCACGCGTGGTAGAGCCACGTTGAACAATTTGTCCAGGAAATGATACATGCGCTCACCGCGCAATGTTACTTTCACGCCGATAGGCATATTTTCACGCAATTTGAAACCTGCGATTGATTTTTTGGCTCTAGTGACTACCGGTTTTTGACCAGCAATAAGCTGCAGGTCTTGTACCGCTACATCCAAAACTTTCGAATTGGATACCGCTTCGCCGACACCCATATTGATAACAACCTTCTCAATCTTCGGCACCTGCATAACAGAGGAGTAGTCAAACTTCTGCATCAACGAAGGTGTAACTTCGTTAAGAAAACGTTCCTTTAATCTTGCTGCCATGTTTCGTGTACCTCCTTTCCTAACTGCTACTATTAATCAAGCACTTCACCGGATTTTTTAGCAATACGCACCTTGTCACCGTTATCCATTTGCTTGTAGCCTACGCGGGTAGGTTCACCACTTTTTGGATCAACCAGCATTACGTTGGATACATGGATCGGTGCTTCTTGAGTAATGATACCGCCTTGTGGATTCGCTTGGGATGGCTTGGTGTGCTTCTTAATCAGGTTCACACCTTCTACCAACACGCGGTTTTCACGAGGGTATGCTGCGATTACACGACCTTTTTTACCTTTGTCCTTGCCAGTAATCACAAACACATTGTCATCCTTTTTCACGTGCAGTTTGTTGTTGTGGGACTCCAATTTCTTGGCTTGCTTTGGCATTGATTTTCCACCTCCTGAGAACGTCCGTCAGAACGTCGGCTTCAAAACTTACACAGTAGTCGTTGTCATTCACACAACCCTGGTAAGGAAATACTTATATCACGCTGCCGCAGATACGGCCGTTATTAGATAACTTCAGGTGCAAGAGAGACGATTTTCATAAAATCTCTGTCACGAAGTTCGCGAGCAACCGGTCCAAAGATACGAGTTCCGCGAGGACTCTTATCATCTTTTACGATAACAGCTGCATTCTCATCGAAGCTGATGTAAGAACCGTCTTTACGACGCGCACCACGCTTCGTACGTACGATAACAGCTTTAACTACATCACCTTTTTTGACAACGCCACCTGGTGTTGCTTCTTTTACCGAGCAGATAATCAAATCTCCGATGTTACCTACACGACGACCAGTGCCACCCAATACGCGGATGCACATAAGTTGCTTCGCACCAGAGTTGTCAGCCACATTTAAACGAGATAGAGGTTGAATCATTGTCTAAACCCTCCTTTCGGAATTGATGCATCATGCATTTTTAAATGATAACCGCTTTTTCAACCACTTCGACTAGTCTCCAGCGCTTGTCTTTAGACAGCGGACGAGTTTCCATGACTCTCACAACATCACCGATTTTGGCTTCATTGTTCTCATCATGTGCTTTGAATTTCTTCGTATATTTAATTCTCTTGTGGTAAAGATCGTGTTTTTTATATGTTTCAACAGCGATTACGATGGTTTTATCCATTTTGTCGCTAACGACTTTGCCCAGTTGAGTTTTACGTTCATTGCGTTCACTCATTGGAAAATCCTCCTCTCTGTTTCATTAACTAATGATGCCCAGTTCTCTTTCACGCAAAACAGTCTTTGCACGAGCAATCTCTTTGCGGACTTCTCGAATCTGAACTGGGTTTTCCAGTTGACCGGTAGCTAGTTGAAAACGGAGGCTAAAGAGTTGTTCCTTAAATCCGGCAATCTTTTGTTCGATCTCAGCAGTGGTTAAGTTGCGAAATTCACTAGCTTTCATTTGCTTCACCACCTACATCTTCTCTTTTAACAAACTTCGTTTTGATTGGCAGTTTGTGAGAAGCAAGACGCATTGCTTCGCGAGCAACCTCTTCACTTACACCAGCCAATTCAAACATGATTTTACCTGGCTTAACAACGGCAACCCATTTTTCTACGTTACCTTTACCGCTACCCATACGAACTTCAAGCGGCTTTTGCGTAATTGGCTTAGCAGGGAAGATTTTGATCCATACTTTACCGCCACGTTTGATGTAACGAGTCATCGCAATACGGGCAGCTTCTATTTGACGGTTGGTGACCCAAGCCGGCTCCATCGCTTGCAAGCCGTATTCGCCGAAACTAACTTCAGCTCCACCTTTAGCACGACCACGCATTTTGCCGCGGTGCTCTTTACGGTGTTTTACACGTTTAGGAACTAACATGATTAGTTGCCTCCTTCCGTTACAGCTTTTTTCTTAGCCGTTGGAAGAACTTCACCGCGATAGATCCATACTTTTACACCGATACGACCGTAAGTAGTGTGAGCTTCCGCTGTACCATAGTCGATATCCGCACGCAATGTATGAAGAGGTACTGTACCTTCGCTGTAGCCTTCTTGTCTGGCGATTTCCGCTCCACCCAATCGACCGCTAACTGATGTTTTGATACCTTTTGCCCCGGCTCTCATCGTTCTTTGGATAGCTTGTTTCATCGCACGACGGAACGATACACGGCGCTCCAATTGCTGTGCGATGCTTTCAGCGACAAGAATCGCATCCAGCTCAGGATTTTTGATTTCCGCAATGTTGATATGAACCTTTTTACCGTTCGATAGCTCAGCAACACGAGCGCGAAGAACTTCGATCTCCGCTCCACCTTTACCGATAACCATACCAGGCTTAGCCGTATGAATAGTTACATTAACACGGTTAGCGGCACGCTCGATGTCAATGTGAGATACAGCTGATTCTTTCAGCTT
This sequence comes from Paenibacillus xerothermodurans, assembly GCF_002220865.2. Lineage (GTDB taxonomy): Bacteria > Bacillota > Bacilli > Paenibacillales > NBRC-103111 > Paenibacillus_S > Paenibacillus_S xerothermodurans. The sequence goes on from NZ_NHRJ02000021.1 coordinate 22,111, forward strand.
TTGCTTCAAATATTCACGAATTTTAACGTCTTCCAATAACAGATCGCCGAAGTCTTTGCCAGCGTACCATTTGGATTCCCAGTCACGGATAATCCCAATTCTAAGTCCTACCGGGTTTACTTTTTGACCCACACGTTATCCCTCCTTATTTTTCAGATACCACTACTGTGATGTGGCTGGTACGTTTATTAATTCGGCTCGCACGTCCCATAGCGCGAGGACGGAATCTTTTCATCGTCGGACCTTGGTTAACATACGCCTGGGAAATTACCAAGCTGTTAGGATCCAAAGAGTAGTTGTGCTCAGCGTTCGCAATCGCAGAGTTCAGAACTTTCTCAACAATTGGAGATGCTGCTCTCGGTGTGTGGCGCAGAATGGCAATCGCTTCGCCCACCTGCTTACCGCGGATTAAGTCGACCACCAGCTGCGCTTTACGAGGAGCAATACGAACGAATCTTGCAATGGATTTAGCTTCTTGCATGGAAGGACCTCCTTTCATTCACAACTCATTTCAAGCAAAGCGATTAGCGCTTGCCTGTTTTCTTGTCGTCACCGTGACCTTTATACGTACGGGTTGGAGCAAACTCACCCAGCTTATGGCCAACCATATCCTCCGTAACATATACCGGCACATGCTTTCTACCATCGTATACCGCAAATGTATGACCGATAAATTGCGGGAAAATAGTAGAGCGGCGAGACCAAGTTTTGATTACCTGTTTCTTTGCAGTGTTGTCGCCAATCGCTTCAACCTTCTTCAACAGATAGTCGTCTACGAAAGGACCCTTTTTCAAACTACGACCCATATTTCGTTCCTCCCTTCTTTTACCGTTCCGAGAAATGAATTACTTCGTACGACGACGTACGATATATTTATCAGAAGCTTTGCCTTTTTTACGAGTTTTGTAACCGAGAGTTGGCTTGCCCCAAGGAGACATCGGGGATTTACGGCCGATTGGAGCGCGACCTTCACCACCACCGTGAGGGTGATCGTTCGGGTTCATAACAACCCCGCGCACTTCAGGTCTTTGACCCAACCAACGGGAACGTCCAGCCTTACCGATTTTGACCAATTCGTAGTCTTCGTTACCTACGGAACCAATTGTGGCACGACAAACTTTCAATACTCTTCTTACTTCGCCGGAAGAAAGACGGATTGTTACATACTTATCCTCTTTACCGAGCAATTGAGCTTCTGTACCGGCTGCACGAACCATTTGTCCGCCTTTACCTGGCTGTAGCTCGATATTGTGAATCACAGTACCTACTGGAATGTTTTCCAAAGGCAAAGCGTTACCGATCTTAATGTCGGCTCCTGGACCGGAAACCACTTGATCGTTTACTTTTAATCCTTTTGGAGCAAGGATATAACGCTTTTCACCATCAGCATAGTGAATCAAAGCAATGTTAGCGGAGCGGTTTGGATCGTACTCGATAGTAGCAACGCGTCCTGGTATTCCATCTTTGTTACGCTTGAAATCGATGATACGGTATTTACGCTTATGTCCACCACCTTGGTGACGAACCGTAATTTTACCTTGGTTGTTACGCCCTGCTTTTTTGCTCAAAGGTGCGAGCAGCGATTTTTCGGGTGCGGCAGTCGTAATTTCTTCAAATGAAGCAACCGACATGGCACGTCTTGCGGGCGACGTTGGTTTATATTTTTTGATTGGCACTAGGATTCCCTCCTTACTTTCAAAGATTTTGTATTACACAGACTCAAAAAACTCAAGTTCTTTGCTGTCTGCGCTGAGCGAAACAACTGCTTTTTTCCATTCGGATGTGTATCCGGAGTAGCGACCATAACGCTTCGGCTTCGCGGGCATTCTCAACGTATTCACGTTCGTTACTTTCACATTGAAAATCTGCTCGATCGCCTGTTTGATTTCCGTTTTGTTTGCACGAAGTTCTACTTCAAATACATACTTTTTCTCGGCCATCATATCACTTGTACGTTCTGTGATCACAGGGCGCTTAATAATGTCTCGAGGGTTCTTCATTACGCAAACACCTCCTCTACCTTCTGTACCGCGTCCTTAGTAATGATCAGCTTGTCATGTACCAGAACATCAAGCACGTTAATTCCGTCAGCGGCAACAAACTTAACGCCTGGGATATTGCGCGCGGACAATGCTACGTTTTCGTCATAACCAGCTGTAACCACCAAAGCCTTACGGTCTACTTTTAGATTGTTCAGAATCGCTGCAAAATCCTTCGTCCGAGGTTGGCTCAGTTGCAGTTGATCCAATACGATGATCTCATTGCCGATTACCTTGGAAGATAGGGCAGATTTGATCGCGAGACGACGAACTTTTTTAGGAAGCTTGTAAGCATAGCTGCGAGGAGTCGGTCCGAAAACCACACCGCCGCCTTTCCATTGAGGAGCGCGAATACTACCTTGACGAGCACGGCCAGTACCTTTTTGTTTCCAAGGCTTACGTCCACCGCCACGAACTTCGGAACGACCTTTTACTTTATGAGTACCAAGACGTAAGGAAGCGCGCTGCATTAAAACTGCTTCATTCATAACGTGGGAATGTGGTTCGATACCGAACACGGAATCCGCTAGTTCAACTTCTCCGATTTGTGAACCACTTACATTGTATAATGCTACTTTTGGCATCTGATTGTCCTCCTTTCCTGCTTTACTTAGTGCTTAACTGTAGATTTAAGACTTACCAAGCTATTTTTAGGTCCTGGAATGGAGCCCTTGATCAAAAGAACGTTGCGATCAGGATCAACCTTCACAACTTCAAGGCGTTGAATGGTCACTGTTTCAGCACCCATATGCCCTGGCAGTTTTTTACCTTTAGGAACGCGGTTCGCTTGGATAGAACCCATAGAACCTGGTCCACGATGGTAGCGAGAACCGTGAGCCATTGGACCCGTTGCTTGATTGTGACGCTTGATAACACCTTGGAATCCTTTACCTTTGGAAGTACCCGTTACATCAACGAATTCACCTTCTGAGAATACGTCAGCTTTGATTTCTTGGCCAACCTCGTATCCAGCACCCTGAACACGGAATTCTTTAATGTAGCGCTTAGGTGTTGTGCCAGCTTTCTTTGCGTGGCCCAACTCAGGCTGGTTCGCATTCTTTTCTTTCTTATCTTCAAAACCGATTTGGACAGATTCGTAACCGTCATTGTCGAGATCTTTCTTCTGTAACACAGTGCAAGGTCCCGCTTGAATTACGGTCACTGGAATCACCGAACCGTCTGGAGTGAACACTTGAGTCATTCCAAGTTTCTTACCTAAGATACCTTTAGTCATCGTTGACACCTCTTTTCCTCTCATACATTCATCTATTTATACACATGTGAATTACAATTTAATTTCGATATCCACACCGGACGGCAGATCCAAACGCATCAGCGCATCAACTGTTTGCGGTGTTGGATTTACGATATCGATCAAACGCTTGTGTGTGCGCATTTCGAACTGTTCGCGCGAATCTTTGTATTTATGAACCGCACGCAGAATCGTAATGATTTGCTTTTCAGTAGGCAACGGTATCGGACCCGATACGCCTGCACCGGAACGCTTAGCCGTGTCTACAATTTTCTCAGCGGACTGATCCAAGACTCTGTGATCATAAGCCTTCAAACGAATACGAATTTTTTGCTTTGCCATAGTATTCCCTCCTTCTATCGCCCAATTTAGTATCGGACATACTCCGTGAAAATCTCCTGACTCGGTCCCTATGGCAAAGGGGCCGGGTGTGTCAGCAACCTCTCACATCAACGCAACGTCACAGACCAACGTTCACTATTATATAAAATTGAGAACTAAAAAGCAAGCAAAAGTTTGTGTTTTTGTCTAAATAATAAAACCCCTCAACTCATAGAGTCAAAGGGGTTCTATGCTAATAGAAATTACTTGCTGATTGTAGCAACCGCACCCGCGCCAACTGTACGTCCGCCTTCACGAATCGCGAAGCGAGTACCTTCTTCGATAGCGATTGGGGAGATCAGTTCAACCGTAACAGTGATGTTGTCACCAGGCATAACCATTTCAGTACCTTCTGGAAGGTTAATGATACCTGTCACGTCAGTTGTACGGAAGTAGAACTGTGGGCGGTAGCCTGTGAAGAAAGGCTTATGACGGCCACCTTCTTCTTTAGTAAGAACGTAAATTTGAGCCGAGAATTGTGTATGAGGCTTAACGGAACCCACTTTAGCCAAAACCTGTCCACGCTCGATATCTTTACGATCCACACCGCGCAGCAATGCACCGATGTTGTCGCCAGCTTGAGCGGAGTCAAGAAGCTTACGGAACATTTCAACGCCTGTTACAACACTCTTACGAGTTTCTTCTGTAAGACCAACGATTTCAATCTCGTCTTGAACTTTAACCGTACCACGCTCTACACGGCCTGTAGCAACTGTACCACGACCAGTGATGGAGAACACGTCCTCGACAGGCATCAAGAAAGGCTTGTCAGTGTCGCGCTCTGGTGTAGGGATGTAAGTATCGATGTGTTCGAACAACTCAACGATTTTGTCAGCCCAAGGACCGTCTGGGTTTTGAAGAGCTTCACGAGCTGCACCACGGACGATTGGAGTGTCATCACCTGGGAATTCATATTCGTTAAGAAGGTCGCGAACTTCCATTTCAACCAATTCCAGAAGCTCTTCATCTTCAACCATGTCGCACTTGTTCAGGAACACAACGATGTAAGGCACGCCTACCTGACGGGACAAGAGGATGTGTTCGCGAGTTTGCGGCATAGGACCGTCAGCTGCGGATACAACCAGGATTGCGCCGTCCATTTGAGCAGCACCTGTGATCATGTTTTTAACATAGTCAGCGTGACCAGGGCAGTCAACGTGTGCATAGTGACGGTTCGGAGTCTCATATTCAACGTGAGCAGTGGAGATTGTGATACCGCGCTCACGTTCTTCAGGAGCTTTATCGATTTGGTCAAATGCAATCGCTGATCCACCGTATTTTTTGGACAATACAGTAGTAATAGCTGCAGTCAAAGTTGTTTTACCGTGGTCAACGTGACCAATCGTTCCGATATTAACGTGCGGTTTATTACGTTCAAATTTCGCTTTTGCCATGGTTAGATAGCCTCCTTAGAGTAACGTTTAGTGTATTATTAAGCGCCTTTGGTCTTTGCAACAATCTCTTCAGCAATGGATTTAGGCACTTCTTCATAGTGGGAAATTTCCATCGAGTAAACTCCGCGACCTTGTGTGCGGGAACGCAGTGTCGTCGAGTATCCGAACATCTCGGATAGCGGCACTTTCGCACGGATTATTTGAGCTCCAAAACGGTTATCCATGCCTTCGATACGACCACGACGAGAGTTCAAATCACCCATAACGTCGCCCATGTACTCTTCAGGCACAGTAACTTCCACTTTCATGATAGGCTCAAGCAATGCAGGGCGACACTTTTCGCCAGCAGCTTTTAAAGCCATGGAACCAGCGATCTTAAATGCCATCTCGTTGGAGTCAACATCATGGTAAGAACCGTCGACAACGGTTGCTTTGATATCAACCAGCGGGAAGCCGGCATATACACCGTTCTTCATGGTCTCTTCAATACCTGCTTGAATTGGGGCGATGTATTCTCTCGGAATTGCTCCACCCACGATCTTGCTTTCGAATTGGAAGCCTGTTCCTGCCTCGAGGGGCTCGAATTCAACCCAACAATGTCCGTATTGACCACGGCCACCGGATTGGCGAACGAACTTACCTTCGACCTTAGCAGCCTGACGGAATGTTTCACGGTAAGCAACCTGTGGTTTACCCACATTGGTTTCTACCTTGAACTCACGCAGCATACGGTCAACCAAGATCTCCAGGTGCAACTCACCCATACCGGCGATGATAGTTTGTCCTGTCTCTTCGTCCGTGTGTGCACGGAAAGTTGGATCTTCTTCGGAAAGCTTCTGCAAAGCGATACCCATTTTGTCTTGGTCAGCCTTGGTTTTAGGCTCAACCGCAAGCTGGATAACCGGCTCTGGGAAATTCATCGATTCAAGAATAACCGGGTTCTTCTCATCACACAACGTGTCGCCTGTAGTAGTATCTTTCAAACCTACCGCAGCTGCAATGTCACCAGCATACACTTCGCTGATTTCCTGACGGCTGTTGGCGTGCATTTGAAGGATACGACCAATTCTTTCACGCTTACCTTTAGTAGCGTTGATCACATAGGATCCAGAGTTCAGCACTCCGGAGTACACGCGGAAGAATGTGAGTCTACCAACAAACGGGTCTGTCATGATTTTGAAAGCCAAAGCTGCAAACGGTTGATCGTCCGCAGATTTACGAGTGACTTCCGTGCCATCTTCCAACGTACCTTTGATATCCGGTACATCGATAGGAGCCGGCAGATAGTCAACTACAGCATCCAGCATCAATTGAACGCCTTTGTTTCTGTAAGAGGATCCGCAGATAACCGGGAAAATCTTAACTTGGACAACGCCTGTGCGCAGCGCTGATTTGATCTCTTCGACAGTGAGTTCCTCGCCCTCGAGATACTTCATGGTCAGCTCTTCATCCAATTCAGCGACTTTCTCAATCAGTTCAAGTCTCAATTCTTCCACCTGATCCTTGAATTCTGCCGGCACATCTACTTCTTCTACCTCTTTACCCAAATCGTCCTTGTACATATAGGCACGCTGCTCGACCAAGTCGATGATGCCTCGGAAGTCATTCTCAGCGCCGATAGGCAATTGAATAGCGACTGCGTTCGCGCCAAGTCTTTCACGCATCTGCTGAATCGCACCCAAGAAATCTGCACCGATGATGTCCATTTTGTTTACATAAGCGATACGAGGAACGCCATATTTGTCAGCTTGACGCCACACTGTCTCGGACTGTGGTTCAACGCCTTCTTTGGCACTGAATACGCCTACTGCCCCGTCCAACACGCGCAGGGAACGCTCGACTTCAACTGTGAAGTCAACGTGTCCCGGGGTATCGATAATATTGATGCGGTGACCCTTCCAAGCGGCAGTAGTTGCAGCAGACGTGATCGTGATTCCACGCTCCTGCTCTTGCTCCATCCAGTCCATCGTTGCAGCACCTTCATGCACTTCACCGATTTTGTGTGTACGTCCTGTGTAGAACAAGATCCGCTCAGTTGTTGTCGTTTTACCCGCATCAATATGCGCCATGATCCCGATATTACGCGTATCTTTCAAGGAGAACTCTCTAGCCATTAGGATGTCTCCTTTCAAAATTCAAAGAGTTTAAATTCTACCAACGATAGTGTGCGAAAGCTTTGTTAGCTTCGGCCATTTTGTGTGTATCTTCACGCTTCTTGACCGCAGCACCAGTATTGTTGCTGGCATCAATAATCTCTTGAGCCAATCTTTCTTCCATCGTTTTCTCACCACGAAGGCGAGCGTAGTTCACCAACCAGCGTAGACCCAAAGTCGTACGGCGATCTGGTCTAACTTCGATAGGCACTTGGTAGTTCGCGCCACCAACACGACGAGCTTTAACTTCAAGAACAGGCATGATGTTTTTGATTGCTGCTTCAAACACTTCCATCGGTTCCTTACCTGTACGTTCTTGAATCATGTTAAAAGCGTTGTATAGGATGGTCTGAGCGACCCCTCTTTTGCCATCAAGCATAATACGATTGATTAAACGAGTAACCAGCTTGCTATTGTAAATAGGATCTGGCAATACGTCTCTGCGAGTAACTGGACCTTTACGAGGCATAGTTATCCCCCTTTCTCAAAAAGTAAATCCTAGCGGAATTCAATTATTGCTTAGCTGCTTTCGGACGCTTCGCACCGTACTTGGAACGAGCTTGTTTACGGTTGTTCACACCCGCAGTATCCAATGCACCGCGAACGATGTGATAACGTACCCCTGGAAGGTCTTTAATTCTACCTCCACGGATCAGCACTACGCTGTGTTCTTGCAAGTTATGTCCGATACCTGGAATGTACGCAGTTACCTCAACACGGTTTGTCAAACGAACACGAGCATATTTACGAAGTGCGGAGTTAGGTTTCTTAGGTGTCATCGTACCTACACGAGTGCACACACCGCGTTTTTGCGGAGCGCTGATGTCAGTAGCTTCTCTTTTCAACGCGTTGAAACCTTTTTGAAGAGCAGGGGATTTGGATTTCTCCACCTTTGCTTGACGTCCTTTACGAACGAGTTGGTTAATTGTTGGCATGTCGCCACCTCCTTCCAAATGTTTAAATTTCCGTGCATTTCAAGCCCACAGATCCAGGCGAATCGTAAATGAACAAAGGAAAAGTTTTTGTCATCGTCCCACTGCTGAGAAGTAACAAAAACGATTAACATTATTCATTTACCACGGCTGCAACAGCAGCCCCAACTTCAATTCCACACGCGGTACCTAATTGCTTCATGGAATCTACGTATGTTATTGCAACCCCTCTTCGATGGCAGAGGTTGACCAATTTTATCGTAACTCGCGGATCTGCATCTTTAGCAACAAAAACTTCTGAAACCTTATTTGAATCAACCATTCTTGATGCCTGCTTCGCACCTATTATTATGTTTGCAGCCTGTTTGACTTTTTCGTAAGACATGATAACACATCCTCCAAAGAACAGGAAACTCACGATAAAATGGCACACTTCGATATCTTAGCATTCGCCAGGTATCATTGTCAAGAAAATAAGACTGCCTTCACACAGAAATTATGCATTCCTCTGTGAAGGCAGCTAGGTCACTTACCACATCATTTTAGTCGACTGACACGGCTTCCCTTTCCAGCGTATCTTCGCCTGGAACCCCCGCATCCGCATTAGTGATTCGGATATTACGGTATCTAGCCATTCCTGTGCCTGCCGGAATTAGCTTACCGATAATAACATTTTCTTTCAGACCAAGCAGTTGGTCGACTTTACCCTTGATAGCGGCATCGGTCAACACGCGAGTAGTCTCTTGGAACGATGCTGCGGACAAGAAGGAATCTGTTTCAAGCGATGCCTTGGTGATACCAAGCAGCACCGGCTTAGCAACAGCTGGCTCCTCATTAGCAAACAGCGCCACTTTATTTGCCTCTTCGTACTCATGAATGTCTACAAAGGCACCAGGAAGCAGCGTCGTATTCCCGGAGTCAACGATACGGATCTTCCGAAGCATTTGGCGAACCATCACTTCGATGTGTTTATCGTTGATTTCTACCCCTTGGTTACGATATACGCGTTGAACTTCCTGCAGGATGTAGTTTTGCACACCACGAATACCTTTAATTCGAAGCATTTCCTTCGGATCGATAGAGCCTTCGGTCAACTCGTCCCCGGCTTCCACGGTTTGGTTCACCTGAACGCGAACTCGGGAGCCGTAAGGCACTGCGTAGACCTTCGATTCAGCCTCACCTAACACTTCAATTTCACGGCGGTCTTTCGCTTCACGAATGTCTTTGACCACACCGTCAATCTCGGTGATGATAGCTTGACCTTTAGGGTTTCTAGCTTCAAACAACTCTTGAATACGCGGCAAACCTTGTGTGATGTCATCGCCTGCAACGCCCCCAGTATGGAACGTACGCATTGTCAACTGGGTTCCTGGTTCACCGATGGATTGTGCTGCGATAATACCTACAGCTTCACCGATTTCTACGTGATTTCCGGTTGCCAAGTTGCGGCCATAGCACTTTTTGCATACGCCATGTCTGGAACGACAGCTCAATACGGAGCGAATTTGCAGTTTTTCAATCCCCGCCGCAATGATGGCGTCCGCGGTATTGGCTTCGATCAGTTCGTTGCGTGCCACGATGACTTCGCCGTTGATTGGGCTGCGAATCGTTTCAAATGCATACCGACCTTCGATGCGGTCAAACAGATCCTCAATGACTTCTTTACCGTCCTGAATCCGGCTCACGGTAAAGCCTTTATCGGTGCCGCAATCGTCCTCGCGTACAATTACGTCTTGTGCAACGTCAACGAGACGACGGGTCAGATAACCAGAGTCAGCCGTACGCAACGCGGTATCGGCCAAACCTTTCCGCGCGCCGTGCGTGGAGATAAAGTACTCCAACACTGTCAGGCCCTCTCGGAAGTTCGATTTGATCGGAAGCTCGATGATTTTACCCGACGGGTTAGCCATCAAACCACGCATCCCGCCAAGCTGAGTAATCTGAGATTTATTACCCCGCGCCTTGGATTCCACCATCATGTTGATGGAGTTGTATTTGTCAAGGGACTTCATCAGAATGTCTGTCAATTCATCCTTAGCCTTACTCCAAATAGCAATAACACGGTCATAGCGTTCTTCGTCGGTAATCAAACCGCGACGATACTGATTGGTCACGATATGAACCTTCTCTTCGGATTCTTTCAAAATTGCTTCTTTCTCCGTAGGCACCGTGACGTCAGCTACCGCAATTGTAATACCGGCTCTTGTGGAGTAGGTGAACCCCAGCGATTTAATACGGTCCAAGATGATAGAAGTCTGTGTTGTATGATACTTGCGGAAACATTCAGCGATGATTGTACCCAAGTACTCTTTACCAACGGCTTTTTCCTCAGGCAGTTCCTCCATCTTCTTGCGAATATCCGCGCCTTTCTCAAATACAAAGTATTCATTTGGCGTCCCTTGCAGCAGGTTTGCCTTCGTTGCCTCGTTGATGTAAGGGAAATCCGGAGGGTAAATCTCGTTGAAAATTACCTTACCGATAGTTGTGATCAGCATAGCTTTCTGCTGTTCCGGCGTGAAGCTCGTTTTGTTCAGAGCTCTGGCCGGTATAGCGATACGAGCATGCAAGGATGCAGCGCCACGGTGGTACAACGACACTGCGTCAGCCACCGATCGAACGAAGCTGAGCGAACCCTTAGCTTTTTTATTGACTGTTGTCAAATAGAAGCTGCCCAAGACCATATCCTGAGACGGGGTTACGACAGGCTTACCGTCTTTCGGGTTAAGAATGTTTCCTGCGGCCAGCATCAACAAACGAGCTTCAGTTTGTGCTTCGGCAGACAACGGTACGTGAACCGCCATTTGGTCACCGTCAAAGTCGGCGTTATACGCTGTACATACCAGAGGATGCAGCTTGATAGCGCGACCTTCTACCAAGATTGGTTCGAAAGCCTGAATACCTAATCTATGCAGCGTAGGGGCACGATTCAATAGAACCGGATGCTCCTTAATCACTTCTTCCAAGACGTCCCACACTTCCGGACTAACGCGTTCTACTTTGCGTTTTGCGCTTTTGATGTTGTGCGCCAATCCCTTGTTAACCAATTCCTTCATAACAAAAGGTTTGAACAGCTCAAGCGCCATTTCTTTCGGTAATCCGCATTGGTACATTTTCAAGCTTGGTCCTACAACGATAACGGAACGGCCTGAGTAGTCAACACGTTTACCCAACAGGTTTTGGCGGAAACGACCTTGCTTACCCTTCAACATGTGGCTGAGGGACTTCAACGGCCGATTACCAGGGCCAGTAACCGGACGACCGCGGCGGCCGTTGTCGATCAGCGCATCGACGGCTTCCTGCAGCATCCGCTTCTCATTTTGGACGATGATGTCCGGTGCGCCAAGATCCAACAGCCTTTTCAGACGGTTGTTCCGGTTGATCACGCGACGATACAAGTCGTTCAAGTCAGAAGTGGCGAAGCGTCCACCGTCCAATTGAACCATCGGACGCAGTTCCGGCGGAATAACTGGCAATACGTCCAGCACCATCCACTCTGGCGCATTTTTCGAGTTGCGGAAAGCTTCCATAACTTCCAACCGTTTGATCGCGCGGTTACGGCGCTGACCTTGAGCGGTTTTCAGCTCTTCTTTCAGCATTTCTACTTCTCTGTCGATTTCGATGTCTTGCAGCAGCTTTTTCACCGCTTCCGCACCCATACCGGCTTGGAACGCGTAACCGTACTTCTCACGGTAGCTGCGGTATTCTTTCTCAGACAACAGCTGCTTTTTCTCAAGCGGAGTGTCACCAGGGTCGGTAACTACATAGGAAGCAAAATAGATAATCTCTTCGAGAGAACGAGGAGACATATCCAACGCCAAACCCATGCGGCTTGGGATTCCTTTGAAATACCAGATATGAGAAACAGGAGCTGCCAGCTCGATGTGACCCATGCGTTCACGGCGAACCTTTTGCCGCGTAACTTCTACACCACAGCGATCACAGACAACGCCCTTGTAACGCACACGCTTATACTTGCCGCAATGGCATTCCCAGTCTTTCGTTGGTCCAAAAATCTTTTCGCAGAACAGACCTTCCTTTTCAGGTTTCAAAGTTCTGTAGTTAATAGTTTCCGGCTTCTTCACTTCCCCGCGGGACCACGAACGGATCTTCTCCGGAGAAGCCAATCCAATTTTCATAAACTCGAAGTTGTTAACGTCCATCAAGGAGCAACCCTCCTTTAGAATGTACTATATGATAAGCCAAGGCCTCGCGGTGAGACCGCGCAATACGACGCGGCCCGACCGAGAGCAAGGCTGTTTGTGCAGCATCAGTGAGTTAAATCAGAATCCGGTCACAAGACTACTTTACTACGTTACTCTACACCTAACTCCGCGCCTTCGAGATTAAGATTCAGCTTATCGCTGGTTACCTCATCCTCGTCGTCCATTTCCCTCATCTCGATCTCCTGCTCATCGCCTGATAGGATCTTAACATCCATACCCAAGCTTTGAAGCTCCTTGATCAGAACCTTGAACGATTCCGGAACACCCGGCTCAGGCACATTCTCACCTTTGACGATCGACTCGTACGTTTTGACACGTCCTACCACGTCATCGGATTTCACAGTGAGGATCTCTTGCAGTGTATAAGCCGCACCGTACGCCTCGAGCGCCCATACCTCCATCTCACCGAACCGCTGACCGCCGAACTGAGCTTTACCGCCCAGAGGTTGCTGCGTAACGAGAGAGTAAGGACCTGTGGAACGTGCATGGATCTTATCGTCGACCATGTGGGCCAGCTTGATCATGTACATGATGCCCACCGTAACCTCACGTTCAAACGGCTCGCCCGTGCGGCCGTCAAACAGCATTGTTTTACCGTTCCGCTGCATTCCGGCTTCTTCCATCGTGTCGAACACGTCATGTTCACGCGCTCCGTCAAACACCGGAGTTGCAGTATGGATTCCGAGATACTTCGCAGCCATACCTAAGTGAACTTCCAAGACCTGTCCGATGTTCATCCGTGAAGGAACGCCAAGAGGATTCAGTACTACTTGTACAGGAGTGCCATCAGGCATGAACGGCATGTCCTCTTCGGGCAGAATGCGTGCGATAACCCCTTTGTTACCATGGCGGCCTGCCATCTTATCCCCTTCGGAGATCTTCCGCTTCTGAGCGATGTAGACTCGCACCAGCTGATTCACACCAGGAGGCAGCTCATCGCCGTTCTCACGGGTGAACACTTTTACGTCGACTACGATACCGTCCGTACCGTGTGGTACGCGCAGCGATGTGTCACGCACTTCCCGTGCCTTCTCACCGAAGATGGCATGAAGCAGACGCTCTTCAGCCGTAAGCTCGGTAACCCCTTTTGGCGTTACTTTACCTACCAGAATGTCGCCGGCGCCGATTTCAGCACCAACTCGAATAATGCCGCGCTCGTCCAGGTTCTTCAGCGCGTCCTCACCAACGTTAGGAATATCGCGCGTGATTTCTTCAGGACCGAGCTTAGTGTCTCTGGCTTCGGACTCGTATTCCTCGATGTGAATCGATGTATACACGTCTTCTTTTACCAGTTTTTCGCTTAGCAGAATCGCATCCTCATAGTTGTAACCTTCCCATGTCATAAAGGCAACGACTACGTTACGGCCCAACGCCAATTCACCCATTTCGGTTGACGGTCCGTCAGCCAAAATATCGCCAACACGTACCTGTTCGCCTGTTTGGCAGATTGGACGCTGATTGATGCAAGTACCTTGGTTAGAACGCTCAAACTTGTGAAGCTTATGCTTGATCAAGTCGCCGTTAACGAGTTTACCGTCCACCATCGCTTGTCGGCGCACCCAAATTTCGTTAGCTGTTACACGTTCCACCACACCGTCGACTTTGGACACGATGCAGACACCAGAGTCTTTGGCTGACTTGTGCTCCATACCGGTACCAACCAACGGTGACTTCGGTATCAATAGCGGCACAGCCTGACGCTGCATGTTCGAACCCATCAATGCGCGGTTGGAGTCATCGTTTTCCAGGAACGGAATTAACGCCGTGGCAACCGATACAACCTGCTTCGGAGACACGTCCATATAGTCAACGCGTTCTTTTGGAAGCGTCAAAATTTCATCTTTGTAGCGCACGATGACGGTATCATTAGCAAATTTTCCATCCTCGGTTAGTTCGGCATTCGCTTGCGCTACAACGTAGTTATCCTCTTCGTCCGCAGTCAAATAAGCGATTTGCTCGGTCACTGTACCCGTTTTAGGATCGACCCAACGATAGGGAGCTTCAATAAACCCATATTCGTTGATTCTGGCAAACGTGGATAGAGAGTTGATCAAACCGATGTTCGGACCTTCCGGCGTTTCAATCGGACACATGCGCCCATAGTGGGAGTGATGCACGTCACGAACTTCAAAGCCTGCGCGCTCTCTCGTCAAACCACCGGGCCCGAGAGCAGACAAACGACGTTTGTGCGTCAACTCAGCCAGCGGATTCGTTTGGTCCATAAATTGGGACAGCTGGGAGCTGCCGAAGAACTCCTTAATCGAAGCGATAACCGGTCTGATATTAATTAAAGCTTGTGGAGTAATTACGTTGGCATCTTGAATCGACATCCGTTCGCGCACTACGCGCTCCATCCGGGATAATCCGATACGGAACTGGTTTTGCAGCAACTCACCGACAGAACGCAGCCGTCTGTTACCAAGATGATCGATGTCGTCCGTATTTCCTATGCCATGCAATAGGTTTATAAAATAGTTGATGGATGCAATAATATCTGCAGGGGTAATATGCTTTACCGTCTTATCAATCTTACCATTGGAAATCAGCTTAATGACCTTACCGTCTTCGATCGGAGAGAACACATTGATGCATTGCAGAGGAATTTGCTGCATATCATTCATACCGTTAGCAGCAGTGTACTCCTTGAAGCCCACGTTTTCCTCCAGATGCGGGATGATTTGGTCGAGCAAGCGACGATCCAACACCTGACCTGCTTCAGCCACGATCTCACCTGTCTCTGGGTCAATTAGCGTTTCCGCCAAACGTTGATTGAACAAACGGTTTTTGATGTGCAGCTTTTTGTTGATTTTGTAACGACCTACATTGGCCAAATCATATCGCTTAGGATCGAAGAAGCGTGCCACCAGCAAACTTCTAGCGTTATCCAAAGTCGGCGGTTCACCCGGACGCAGCCGTTCATAAATCTCAATTAGCGCTTTATCCGTTGAATCTGTGTTGTCTTTGTCGAGCGTATTGCGAATATACTCATCGTCGCCCAACAAATCCAAAATTTCCGCATCTGTGCCGAAGCCGAGAGCTCTCAGTAACACTGTTACAGGGATCTTACGGGTACGGTCGATACGGACATATATGATATCTTTAGCATCCGTCTCCAGCTCAAGCCACGCGCCGCGGTTAGGGATAACGGTTGCAGTATACGTTTTCTTACCGTTTTTGTCGGTTTTTGTATTGTAATAGACGCTTGGCGAACGAACCAACTGACTGACGATAACGCGTTCCGCACCGTTGATAATAAATGTTCCCGTTTCCGTCATCAAAGGGAAGTCACCCATAAACACTTCCTGCTCTTTGACTTCGCCGGTCTCTTTATTGATCAAACGAACTTTCACGCGAAGCGGAGCTGCGTAAGTGACGTCGCGTTCCTTGGATTCATCAACAGAGTACTTAGGCTCGCCCAAGCTATAGTCGATAAATTCCAACACCAGGTTCCCCGTGAAGTCTTGGATTGGGGAAATATCTTGAAACATTTCACGCAAGCCTTCTTCCAAAAACCATTCGTACGATTTTTGTTGGATTTCAATCAGGTTAGGAACTTCCAAAACCTCATCGATCCGAGCGTATGACCTGCGTTTGCGTCGACCTAATTGAACAAGATGTCCCGCCATATTTGATTCACCCCTTATGTCTACTCAATAGAACAAAATAAAAGCCTCTCCTGAAGCCTTCTCGAGTAAATACCGTTGAAGTGACACTTCTTTTAGAAGCTTCTGATCTATCTGCAGTCTTTATTACCACAATTTGCTTGCTACCATGTAGGCTTCACTTAAAATTTAAACATTATACGTCTAACGTCTAAATTTTATGCAATCATGCCGGAAAAATTTTCTTGACATTTTAGCAAACTAAAGGGAAACACTACACTTCTAATACTGACATTTTATAATAATACCACATACAAAAAGTGAAGTCAACATTTTGTCACACTCGCATTTTTCACTTCACCGCTTTAAATATACGGTACCCTTTGTCCTTGCCAATCTCCACGACGTTGGAAAACAAACTGTCCAGCTTCGTAAACGCAGAAGGCGCCCCTTGTTTTTTTTGTATTACGACCCACAAGGCGCCGCCGGGACTTAGAACCTCGAACGCCTGTTCAAAAATGCGGTGTACCGTTGCCTTTCCCGCACGGATGGGCGGGTTGGTGAGAACGACGTCATAAGTCCGATCCATCACAGCTTTCAGCATGTCACTTTGAATGATCTCCACATTAGCAACATGGTTGCGCTCAGCATTCTGGCGCGCCAATGCTACTGCCCGTTCGTTAATGTCGACCATGGTGACCTTGCCCTCACTCGCCAGTACGGCAGCCGCTAGTCCGATTGGACCATAGCCGCAGCCCACATCCAGCACGGAGGCGTCGCGCGAAATTTCCATTGCATGAATCAAAGCCTTCGAGCCATAATCCACACCTTTTTTAGAAAACACACCTGCGTCGGTCGCGAACTTATATTTGCGGCCACGCAGTGTTTCCTCTATTATATGAACGTCATGTGCCATGGTTGGTGTTTGTGAATAGTAGTGTTCGGACATCCAGGTCACCTCATAGATTGTTTACAGCCTAGCATTCGCAAAACACCAAGGCCTCTATTACAAAGCATAGCTTGGTTTTCGCAAAAAAACAAACCCCCCTGGAGAAACAACTCCAAGGGGGTTGGGCCGAAGTGTAACTTACTTCACTTCTACAGCAGCGCCTGCTTCTTCAAGCTTAGCTTTAACAGCATCCGCTTCTTCTTTACCCACTTTTTCTTTGATTGGTTTTGGTGCGCCGTCAACCAAGTCTTTAGCTTCTTTCAAGCCAAGGCCAGTGATTTCGCGAACAACTTTGATAACGTTGATTTTGGAAGCGCCAGCGCCAGTCAAGATTACGTCGAACTCGGATTGCTCAACAGCCTCTGCCGCTGCACCGCCGCCACCTGCAACAGCTACTGGAGCTGCAGCAGTTACGCCGAATTCGTCTTCGATCGCTTTTACAAGATCGTTCAATTCCAATACAGACATACCTTTGATTGCTTCCAAGATTTGCTCTTTACTCATGGTATATATACCTCCGATAATTTGGGTTTATATTATGTTCTTACGAACATAATTTAAGCTTCTTGCGCGCCGCCGTCCTGCTTTTCTGCCACAGCTTTAACCGCAAGGGCGAAGTTGCGAACAGGAGCTTGAAGCACGCTGAGCAACATGGACAGCAAACCTTCTCTGGAAGGAAGAGCGGCCAATTCCTTAATTTGGTCAGTACCAACAACTTTACCTTCAACTACGCCTGCTTTCACGTTCAGCGCATCGTTCTTTTTAGCAAAATCCGTTAGGATTTTCGCTGGAGTGACCACATCATCCTTACTGAATGCGATCGCAGTAGGGCCAGTCAAAAACTCATCCAGCGCAGTCAACTCAGCATTCGCTGTTGCACGTCTTGTCAACGTGTTCTTCAACACTTGGAACTCAATGCCCGCTTCACGCAGTTGTTTGCGAAGCTCGGTCACTTGTCCCACGTTCAAACCGCGGTAGTCCGCGACGATTGTGCAGGAGCTTTCCTTAAGCTTGTCAGTGACTTCAGCTACTTGTTGAGACTTTAATTCTAATGTTTTCGCGTTTGGCATGTTTTTTGCACCTCCTATGTTGCTTCCGGTGTGGAAGCTGTTCTCGTAAGTAAACACTCACCTAACTTCTGGCAAGGGTATATTCCAGCGGCCCTGAGAAACTAACTCTCTCGCAACTTATCTCGTAAACAAAATGTGAGCCCGTAAGCTGAATTAAAAGCCAATGTGCTGCGATAACATCCGCTAAAACGCGAAAATGCCTTCGCAGACACTGCGAAGGCATGATGATTCACATGATCTTTGTCGTTCATCAAAGATTGGTGATTCTATATCATAACACCTCGGCAGGAAATTAAGCCTATTCAAGCACCTGCTGTCTACGGTAAGTCATATTCGTTTGTCAACTTAGATAGGTTAGCATGCGAGACTGTAAAAGTCAACCGCCAGCTTTACACTTATCTAACGGCTTGTACGTTTACGCGAGCGCTAGGACCCATCGTCGAGGATACTGCAATGTTTTTCAGGTATACACCTTTAGCAGCTGCAGGCTTCGCTCTGTTTAAAGCATCAACCAACGCAGTGAAGTTTTCAGTCAACTTCTCAGCATCAAAGGATGCTTTACCGATTGGAGCATGGATTTGTCCGGCTTTGTCCAAGCGATATTCGATTTTACCAGCCTTGATCTCTTGAACCGCTTTAGCTACGTCAAATGTAACTGTACCGGCTTTAGGATTCGGCATCAAACCTTTACCACCCAAGATACGGCCGAGCTTACCCACTTCACTCATCATGTCCGGAGTCGCTACGCAAACATCAAATTCAAACCAGCCTTGCTGGATTTTGTTAATCATGTCTTGGTCGCCAACGTAATCGGCACCAGCAGCTTCCGCTTCCTTCGCCTTTTCGCCTTTTGCGAACACAAGAACACGTTGAGTTTTACCAGTACCATGCGGCAGTACAACAACGCCACGCACCGCTTGGTCTTGTTTTCTTGGGTCTACGCCCAAACGTACTGCAACTTCAACAGTCTCGTCAAATTTTGCAGTCGCTGATTTTTTCACCAGCTCGATAGCTTCAGCCGGCTCATACAATGCTTCCGGATCAATCAGCTTCGCAGCTTCCTGATACTTTTTACCATGTTTCGCCATGATGTTATTTCCTCCTTTTGTGGTATTAGCGGAATATCCTCCCACTGTCGCGTCCATCGGACGCCATGAAAACGCAATCGCATATAACGGATCGAATTAGTCTTCGATAACAACGCCCATGCTGCGAGCAGTACCTTCGACCATACGCATTGCAGCCTCAACGGATGCAGCGTTCAGGTCAGGCATTTTTTGTTCAGCGATTTGACGAACTGTCGCACGCTTAACGGTTGCAACTTTTTTCTTGTTAGGCTCGCCGGATCCTTTTTCAATCTTCGCAGCTACACGCAGCAATACAGCAGCCGGTGGAGTCTTGGTGATGAAAGTAAAGGAACGGTCCTCGAACACTGTGATTTCAACAGGAATAATCAAACCAGCTTGATCTGCAGTACGAGCGTTAAACTCCTTACAGAACGCCATGATGTTAACGCCTGCTTGACCCAAAGCCGGACCGATTGGAGGAGCCGGGTTCGCTTTGCCAGCTGGCACTTGAAGCTTAACAACCTTGATAACCTTTTTTGCCATGGTGATACACCCCCTTGTACATAGTATGACGGAACCTCGCTGTCACTTAGAGCTTTTCCACCTGGTGGTAGTCCAACTCGAGTGGCGTTTCCCGTCCAAACATATTGACATGCACCTTCAACTTGGCTTTATCGACCAGAATTTCTTCGACGGTTCCGACAAAGTTAGCAAAAGGTCCCACCTTCACACGCACCGTGTCTTTCAGATCGAAGTCAATTTTCGGCTTCGGTTCTTCCATGCCCATATGCTTGAGAATGGCTTCAACTTCCTCTGGAAGCAGCGCAGTCGGCTTCGAGCCAGACCCAGTCGAGCCGACAAAGCCCGTCACACCCGGTGTGTTACGCACGACATACCAGGAATCATCGGTTTGGATCATCTCCACCAAAACGTAGCCCGGATACACCTTACGCATCACTGTCTTCTTCTTGCCGTCTTTGTTCACCAGCTCTTCTTCCATCGGTACCAAAACTCGAAAAATCTTGTCCGTCATATTCATGGACTCAACACGTTTTTCCAAGTTGGCTTTGACCTTGTTCTCATACCCGGAATAGGTATGTACAACGTACCATCGTTTTTCCATTTCCATAGTGGCCACCTTACTTCCGCCTTATTTATTAAAAACGAGGCGAAGCAGCTCAGAAATACCCAGATCCAGCACGTAGAAATAGACAGTCACAAAGATGACCGTAAACAACACAACCAGCGTATAGCTGATGAGCTCTTTACGACTTGGCCACTTCACCTTTTTCAGTTCAGACCAGCTGTCCGAAAAGAAGGAAAATGTGTTCTTCATTCTAGCCAGAAAGGACACAACCACACCTCCAAAAACTACCTAGTTTCGCGATGAGCGGTATGTTCATTGCAAAACTTGCAAAACTTCTTCAACTCCATGCGGTCAGGGTTGTTGCGCTTATTTTTATCGGTCGTATAGTTTCTTTGCTTGCAGTTCGTGCACGCTAACGTGATAATAACCCGCATGATGTACACCTCCTACGGACCAGCCTCATATTTTGAAAACCTTAACGATCAGCAAAAAAACGCCTCATTTCTTAAGGCTACCTGAATACTTTAGCATAGCGCGTTTTTCATGTCAAGGCAAACCTATTAACACAAACACCGCTCATTCAGCTTTTGTTACACTCTCAGTATTAACGCTGATTCCGAAGGATAAACCAGACCAAAAAAATAAAGCACCCCGCACGTATGCGAAAAGTGCTACGTTCATGCATCCCTTACTTCCAGGTACCGTTCCAACTTACGTTTCACCCGCTGCAGCGCATTGTCTATGGACTTCACATGCCGGTCCAAATCGACGGCGATCTCCTGATACGAACGACCATCCAAATACAGCATCAGAACCCTGCGTTCGAGGTCACTCAAAATCTCACCCATCTTATCTTCCAATCCGCTGAATTCTTCTTGATTGATAATCAATTCCTCAGGATCGGTAACACGCGAACCGCAAATGACGTCAAGCAAGGTGCGGTCGGAATCTTCATCATAGATGGGCTTGTCCAACGAAACGTATGAATTCAAAGGAATGTGTTTTTGTCTGGTGGCTGTTTTGATTGCCGTAATAATCTGGCGTGTGATACATAGTTCCGCGAAGGCTTTGAATGAAGCCAGCTTGTCACCACGAAAGTCGCGAATCGATTTATATAAACCTATCATACCTTCTTGCACAATGTCTTCTCTATCGGCGCCTATCAAAAAATAGGAGCGAGCTTTGGCGCGCACGAAATTCCTGTACTTGTTGATCAAGTACTCCAGTGCGTCACTTTCCCCGCCGCGGACCGCCTCGACAAGTTCTTCATCTGCCTTGAGGTCATATTCGCACATTCTCAGTTCTTTGAGGTCGACACTCACCAATAATCCCTCCGGCCTGGCAAGACTGCAAGTCTATGACTGCGTTTCTTCTTGAAAGATAGGACTAGTATACATTATGTAATCTGCCAGCGTCAACAAAATTCCCATTCACAACAGCTGAAAATGCCCGGATTTACTGGCCTCGGCGCCACTTTTCGAATAAATCCTTCATTTCATTGCTGAGCTTGCTGTCAAAAGTGTTTCGCTTACCGGATCGCTCTTCCTTGATTTTATGCTGTATTTCACGCTTGGCTAAATCGAGCTTGATACGCAGTTCACCAGCCGGCACCCGGAAGGCACCTTTACCAAAAATCACATGCTGCTCCGTCATATCTGAAGTTGCGACATATATCTGCCTGCGCCGTCCGATGTTCTCCGCCACCAACCGCTCAATCAGCTCGTCCGCTGTTTCTTTCTCCTTGGTGTAGAATATTCGGAGCTTACTCTGCACATACTTCCCGCCCAAGCCGGGCACGTAGTAGGCATCAAACACCAGAAGCACCTTGACCCCTGAGTACGACTGGTACTCAGCCAGCATCTCGATCAGCCGGTCACGCGCTTCCTCCAGACTGACTTCCTTGAGCTTTTGCAGCTCCGGCCAGGCGCCAATAATATTGTATCCGTCCACTATCAGAATTTCTTGCATCATGCCCCGAGCCAGCTATTTCGCCGCTAACCGTTGGCGGATTACTTCATACATCAACACGGATGCAGCAACGGAAGCGTTCAATGAGTTCACATGGCCGAACATCGGAAGCTTCAGCAGAAAATCGCATTTTTCCTTGATGAGTCTGCCCATCCCCTTGTTCTCATTGCCGATAACGAGCGCCAGGGGCATATTGAGATTGGTCTGGTAAACCTGCTGCTGTGCAGCGACGTCTGTGCCGGCCACCCAAACCCCTCGTGCCTTCAACTGTTCAATCGTTTGGGCAAGATTTGTTACACGGGCAACAGGTACATATTCGACAGCGCCGGCCGATGTTTTAGAAACCGTAGCCGTCAAACCGACTGACCTGCGTTTGGGAATGATGACCCCATGCACCCCAGTGCAATCTGCGGTTCGAAGAATCGAACCTAAATTATGCGGATCCTCGATTTCGTCCAGGATCAGGATAAAGGGTTCTTCATTTCGGCTCTCGGCCAAAGCCAATATATCTTCCACTTCCACATATGCGTAAGCAGCGACTTGAGCGACCACGCCTTGATGCTGCACATTGTCGGCCATTTGATCGAGCTTTCTTTTATCAGCAAATTGTACGATCACGCCGTTCTGCTTAGCTTCTGCGATGATAGGCTGCGTGAGCTGCTTTTGGGTGTTTTCGGCAATCCATATTTTATTGATCGTTCTGCCTGAGCGCAGAGCTTCCAAAACGGAATGCTTACCCGCGATAAATTCTTCATCCATTGTAACCCCTCCTTTAGAACTAGCGCATCTTATCAATGGTGCCGCGGCCGGCGCGAGCTATTCCCGTTCCAGAGACAGCATAAGTAAAAATTGCAGCCGCTCGAGCTGCTTCGTGTAATATAAGTACCCGACCAGGCATTCGAAGGCAGTGCTGTGCCGATATTCCAAAATATCGGCGTTTTTCGCGGATGTGCCGGATTTGGCGTTACGTCCCCGCTTCACTATATCCAGCTCTTCATCGGTTAAGTGCGGCATCCACCGCTGCAGCGACTTAGCCTGGGCCTTCGCCGACACATATTGGGTCGACAGACGGTGCAAATGATTCGGCCGCTGATTAGGTTGGGCAATAGCATATTGTCGCACAAATACTTCATACACGGCGTCTCCGATGTAGGCCAGCACTATCGGATTCAACAGCTTGGGCTCTTTGGCGGGAGGAAAACAAAACAATTCGGAATCGATACTAAACGGCTCCTTCATTACTTACGCCGCCAGCGGATACCTTGTGGCGTATCCTCGAGAATGATACCCCGCTCCGTCAGCAGGTCGCGTATTTCGTCAGCCCGCGCCCAATTCTTGGCCTTGCGAGCCTCCGTGCGCTCTATGATCAACTGCTCGATTTCATCATCCAGCAGCTCTTCCGCCTTGGTTAGTATGCCCAGAATCTTATCCATCGCCTCGAACTGCTGCAGCAGGCGCTCCAGCGAACTGCGCGACACTTCTTTTTGCTGCATATGAAGATTCGCCGCGTTGACGAGCTCAAAAAATGCTGTCACTGCATCAGGTGTGTTGAAATCATCGTTCATTTTTTGCTCAAATTGGGTTTGTACGTCGCGCACAGCCCGCTCCACCGCCGGATCCACATCGCCGTCTCCCGCCGTACTCAAACGATGCTTGATATTGGACACACAGTTATCAATCCGGGCTAGACCGTTCTTGGCCTGCTCTATCGTCTCAGCACTAAAATTCAGGGGATTGCGGTAATGTGCGGACAGCATGAAATAGCGAATCAACTGCGGACTGAGCGATTCGAGCATTTGATTCACATTCACTCCGTTGCCGAGCGACTTCGACATCTTTTCGTTATTGATGTTGATGTATCCGTTATGCATCCAATACTTGGCCATCGGTCGGCCGGTCAAGCTTTCGGACTGGGCGATTTCACACTCATGATGCGGAAACTGCAGATCCTGTCCGCCGCCGTGGATGTCTATCGTATCACCTAAATATTTGCGTACCATGGCCGAGCACTCAATATGCCAGCCGGGTCTGCCATTACCCCATGGGCTGGACCAAAATATCTCACCCGGTTTCGCGGCTTTCCACAGCACAAAATCTTGGGGATTTTCCTTGCGCTCATCCACCTCGACACGGATACCGAACTGGAGTTCGTCTAAATTTTGATGCGACAGCTTACCGTATTCAGGGAACTTGGCTGTGCGGAAGTAGACGTCACCGCCATTCTCGTAGGCGAAGCCTTTTTCCACCAGACTGTCGATGAAGGCGATAATTTCGGCCATGTTTTCGGTCACGCGCGGGTTAAGTGTAGCTTTTTCAACGCCTAGACCTTCCGCATCCTCGTAGTACTTCTCAATAAACAGGTTCGCCACTTCAGGCACGGTCACACCCATCTGAGCGGCTTTCTTTATCAGTTTGTCATCCACATCCGTAAAATTCACCACATAATCGACTTCGTATCCAACCGACTCCAAGTAACGCCTTACCACATCAAAAAAGATCATGGGCCGAGCGTTGCCGATATGAATATAATCGTAGACGGTTGGACCGCATACATACATTTTCACTTTACCTGGCTCCAGCGGCTCAAACGCCTCCTTTGCTCTGGTTAGCGTGTTGTAGATTTTCAGTGCCATGCTCTTGGCTACCTCCATGTTTGGATTTAGTGGCGGCGAGCTCCGCCTTCAACTCATCAATCTGCTGCTGCATGTGCCGAAACATATCAATCATCGGATCAGGCAGCTTGTTGTGATCCAGCCGGTCTACGCGGACTCCGTTGCGCTTTACGATTTTCCCCTGCATGCCCACCACGGTACTGTTCTCAGGTACCTCGTGCAGCACCACCGCATTGGAACCTACCCTGGAATTATCGCCTATTGTGAAAGAGCCAAGTATCTTCGCGCCGGAGCCAATCACCACATTATTACCAATGGTGGGATGTCTCTTGCCCTTCTCTTTGCCGGTTCCGCCCAGGGTCACTCCTTGATACAACACCACATCATCACCGATTTCACACGTCTCTCCAATTACAACACCCATCCCGTGGTCGATAAAAAAGCGTCGGCCGATCACGGCTCCCGGATGAATCTCAATGCCCGTCATAAAACGGCTGATCTGAGAGATAACACGTGCGGCGGTGAACCAACGTCTACGGTACAGCCTATGTGCGATCCGGTGCGCCCAAAGAGCGTGCAAGCCGGAGTAAGTGAACACGACTTCAAACCAGCTGCGCGCCGCGGGGTCATTCTCAAATATAGTTGTGATATCCTCTTTAATGTTGTTAAACAAGAGTGTCACCTACCTTTAATCGAGCGAATTATTAAGAGTGTGAATAAAACGAAAAAGCCTCCGCAGCCACCTGGCTGCAGAGGCGATAATCGCTCGCGGTTCCACTCTGCTTGGACATCCGATCGATATCCGTCTTTGTGTGTTCGTAACGTGAACAAGCCCGGTATGACTACCCCGCTGTTATAAGTAAGACAAACAAGCAGCGGCTCGTCGATACGGCTCCCGGGTGCACTTCCAATCGCGGGGAGTGAACAAATTCCAGCGCTGCCCGGCTGATCCGGGTCCGTTTGCCCTCTCTGTGAATCCCCTGTGCGATTGTACTCTCCCGCTCTGCGCCATGATGCATTTATGTTTTATGGGCCTTATACACAACGCCCATCGTTTTTGCTGATTATACAGTTGTCTCATTATAACGAATCACACTACGATTTACAATAAATTGTTCAACCTGGAGATCACCTTATCTTTTCCGAGCAAAAATACGCTGACGTTCAAATCAGGGCCATGCATTTGACCGGTTAAGGCAACCCTTATCGTCATAAACAGCTGTTTGCCTTTATAGCCGGTCGCTCTCTGAACGGCTTTAAGCATCACAGGGATTTGCTCGACCGTGAAGCTTACCGCCTGCCCCACTTGCTCGAGAAATGAACGCAGCACAATGGGCACATGCTCTTCGCCCAGCAACGCCTTTGTCTCCTCGTTTTCGTATTCCACCTCATCGCGGAAAAACAGCTCGGTCAGCGGTACGATCTCAGCGGCGTAATGCATCCTCTCTTGATAGAGAGCAACCAAGCGGTTCACCCATTCCTGCTGCTCATCACTTAAATCAGCGGGGAGCAAGCCGGCCTTCTGCAAGTGGGGCAAGCATAAGGCCACGATACGGGATAAGTCCGCTTGCTTGATGTATTGGTTGTTCATCCAGTTCAGTTTATCCATATCGAACACCGCGGGACTCTTGGACACACGATCCAGGTCAAACTGCTCGATCAACTCGTCCCGGGTGAACATTTCTTCTTCTCCTTTAGGTGACCAGCCGAGCAAAGCAATGAAGTTCAGCACCGCTTCAGGCAAATAGCCGAGCTCTTTATATTGCTGTATAAACTGTATGATGGATTCATCCCGCTTACTCATCTTTTTCCGGTCCTGATTTAAAATCAGAGATAGATGGGCAAAATCCGGCACCGGCATCTCCAATGCTTCATACATCAATATTTGTCTCGGCGTGTTGGACAAATGCTCCTCTCCGCGGATCACCAGATTAACCTGCATCAGATGGTCATCCAGAATGACAGCGAAATTGTATGTCGGAATGCCATCGGGCCGCACGATGATAAAATCACCTATGCCGTTGGATTCGAATTCCACATGCCCGCGGATGCGATCATCGAAGGAGATAACACGATCCTCGGGCACACGGAAACGGATAGAAGGTTTACGTCCCTCCGCTTCGAACCGCTCTGCCTGCTCAGGCGTCAAATGGCAGCATTTTCCCGAATAACGCGGCATCTCACCCTTGGCCTCTTGCTCGGCACGTTCCCGCTCCAAATCCTCCTCGGAGCAGTAGCAATGGTAGGCGCTGCCTTTTCGTAAAAGCTGGTCTATAAAGGGCTGGTATAAGTTGAGACGTTCCGTTTGCCGATAAGGGGCGAATGGTCCCCCCACGTCAATACTCTCATCCCAATCCAGGCCTAGCCACTTTAAGCCCTCCAGCTGGCTGGCTATCCCCGATTCTACATGCCTTGTCTGGTCCGTATCCTCGAACCTTATAATAAATTGTCCATTATGCTTGCGGGCCATCAAATAATCGAATAATGCCGTACGTGCGCCGCCTATGTGTAAATGGCCGGTAGGACTTGGCGCGTATCTCACTCGAAGTTGACCTGACATTGATGCTTGCTCCCTTCTCAAATAAACCGTAGACCGATTAGTTCCTGTTATGATAGCACATCCTGGATAAGGCAAACAACCGACTGTGCGGCGATGCCCTCGCCCCGGCCAGTGAAGCCTAACTGCTCCGTAGTGGTCGCTTTCACGTTCACTTGTGATGGCGACGCCTCCACCGCTTCCGCTATCCGTGCAACCATGGCAGGAATATGCGGTGCCATCTTCGGTCTCTGTGCAATGATGGTCGCATCCAGGTTGCCCAGCTTGTAGCCGGCTTTTTTCGCCAACTGCCACACCTGCAGCAGCAATGCATAGCTGTCCGCATCTTTGAAAGCCTGATCCGTGTCAGGAAAATGTGTGCCAATGTCCCCCATGCCGAGCGCCCCCAGAATTGCGTCACTGATTGCGTGCAGCAATACATCGGCGTCAGAGTGCCCTAACAGTCCTTTTTCATATGGAATCTCTACGCCGCCAATAATGCATCGTCTTCCTGTCACCAGCTGATGCACGTCGAAGCCTTGACCTACTCGAATCATCCCTTGTTCTCTCCCCTAACATTGTCCATAATCCATTCAGCCCATCGCAGATCCTCCGGCGTAGTGATTTTGATATTGCAATAATCACTCTCTACCACTTGCACCGGTGTGCCGATCCGCTCAACCAGCATGGCGTCATCGGTGCCGGTAAAACCATCCCTGTCCGCCTGCTCATAAGCCTGTTTCAGCATGGAAAGACGAAAAGCTTGTGGGGTTTGAATCGCCCACAAGCTGCGCCGGTCCGGCGTAGACTGAATCGTACCTGCGTTATTGACTACTTTAATGGTATCCTTCACCGGAACAGCCAGAACGGCCGCCTCCGCCGCCTGTGCCATGCGCCAGCAGCTCAAGACATGCTCTGCACTCACCAATGGGCGCACTCCGTCATGTACCATCACCCATTCCACATCCGGGCCTAGCTGCTGCAGCCCTATATGAACGGAGTGCTGCCGCTCGGCACCTCCCGGCACGATGTGATGAACTTTACTTAACCCAAATTGTTCAACATAGCCGCTGCAGCGGACGACGTCGTCCACGCCGGTCACCAGCACGATTGTATCCACTTCATCTATCCGTTGAAACAATGACAAGGTATGTACCAGTATTGGCTTGCCCTGCAATTCCAAGTATTGCTTACTTTCTTGCGTGCGCATACGGGAGCCTTTCCCCGCAGCCACCACTACAACAGCCAACCGGCCCATCGCGTCATCACCTACCGCCTACTTTTAAGCTCCTCTTATCATATACGTTTTAGAGCGCTTTTTCCAATAGTTTCGGTTTAGCGAAAATCATCCGTCCTGCGGACGTTTGGAGCACGCTGGTCACTAACACATCCAAGGTCGTTCCAATGAAATCCCTACCGCCCTCAACGACGATCATCGTGCCATCGTCCAGATACGCGACGCCCTGCCCATGCTCTTTGCCGTCCTTGATGACCTGAACCAAAATTTCTTCGCCCGGCAGCACCACCGGTTTGACCGCATTCGCCAAATCATTGATGTTTAATACGGAAACCCCTTGCAGCTCGCAGACCTTATTTAGGTTAAAGTCATTGGTAATGACTTTCCCTTGCAGCACTTTCGCTAATTTCACGAGCTTGCTGTCTACTTCGGAAATTTCCTCAAAATCGCCTTCATATATCAGCACCTTAACATCCAGCTCTTTTTGGATTTTATTAAGGATATCGAGTCCCCTACGTCCCCGGTTGCGTTTCAGCAAATCCGACGAATCAGCAATATGCTGCAGTTCCTCCAGTACGAACTCGGGAATGACCAATGTGCCCTCGATAAAACCGGTTTTGCATATATCGGCGATGCGTCCATCAATGATAACACTTGTATCCAGAATTTTGTGCTCTTCAAACTCTTTGCCCTCATTTGCTGCATTGCGGTCTTTGATCGGCCGGCCTCTGGTCAGGAGCATCATCACTTCATCCTTTTTGACACAGCCAAGCCTGTAGCCTACAAATCCTAACCCGGCTGTGAATGCCAGATGCCAAAGGGGCGAAAACCATCCGGCTTGTTCGAACGGAGTTAGAATCATTATGGCAAAAAACAGCCCAACGATCAGCCCGCCTGTACCTGCAGCGATGTCGGCAACTGGCACACGCGCCATCGTATCCTCTCCCCGGCGAAGCCAATTCGCACCAACTACCGCCACCCATGAGCTGAGCGCATAAAACAGAACAGTTCCAACCAACATTAGCCAATACATCTGCCCGGCCACTTCACCGATGCCAAACACCTTCTCTATGAAACTAAAAAATGGTTTGCCAACGGTATCACTCCACTCGTACGCCAACAGACCTCCAATAACTGCAAATAAGCTTTGAAACCATCTTTTCATCATAGACTCACCTCCACGTTTCGTATGCAATAATTCGATTCGTTACAATTATTATCAAAAAGCCGGAAGCCTAATCGTCCATTGCCAAAGAAAATAAAAAAAAAGCATCATTTCCCTGTTATAAAGGAAAATAAATGCTTTTCATTTTCAGCGTAGTTCTATAGTGAGCCTGTTTCCGATTTAGCGTCGTCCATGGATTCCATTTTTCTTTTCCGTCTTCTAAAGAGACGTTCAACGTTTTTTTTTAAGCCATACAGCGCATACAACAGAAGCGGCACAAAAATCATCTTCGAGAGGGATCCCGGAAATTGCATTGCAACTATGACCGCGGTGAGGACGACTATAGGCGTGATCCAAATAGCTTTCTTCGGGATGCCGACTTTTTTGAAATTAGGATACTTTACGGTGCTAACCATTAAGTATGATAACAGTAACGTACTCAGGATCAACACGATTGAGTTCAGCTCCTTATGAAACAGCGCCAGTGTGCACAGAACACCGCCGGCCGCAGGAATCGGCAAGCCGATAAAGTATCCCGGTACCCCGGCAACAACATTGAAACGAGCCAAACGCAGCGCGCCGCAAATTGGGAATATCGCCGTCACGATCCAAGCCACCGCAGGCGGCAGCGGTTCGAAGGCAACCACATACATAATAAAAGCCGGTGCAACACCGAACGAAATCACATCCGATAGAGAATCAAGTTCCTTACCAAAGTCACTCTGCGCGTTGAGTGCGCGTGCCACCCGCCCATCCAAGCCATCCAACAGCATCGCCACAATGACCATAATAGCAGCAAGCTCAGGTTTGTCATTAAAGACGGAAATAATCGAAATGATTCCCAAAAACAGGTTACCTATGGTAAAAAGATTGGGAAGAGATTTGGTTAACATGATTTGTCCACCTCTGGTTTACTGTACCCTAAATGGTGCAAATATATCAGGATACCATTAGATTGTATGAAAGTTAAATATGTCTGTCAATGATGACTTGGTCGCGAATACGTTTGAGACCTTCCTTTATGGTCCGGGCACGTACTTCGCCGATCCCGTCCACTTCATCCAGCTCATCAATAGTCGCCATCATCAAATGAGGCAGCCGGTTGAATTTTTCCACCAGATTTTGAACAATCACCGACGGGAGACGAGGAATTTTATTCAGCACGCGATAGCCTCTTGGTGAAACCGTCTCTTCCGCGCTGCTGTTCAACTGAGTGTAGCCCATAAGCCGTGCGATGTGATAATGGTCAAGCATTTCCTCGGACGCCAAACGTTTGAAGCTGTTGGCCATGTCCTTTATCTTTTCATCGTTGAGTTCTTTCACATAATCCTTCAATAGCAGCTGTGCCTCTACTTCTGTATTACCCACTAATTCCTCCAACTGCATACTAATTAACCGACCTTCCGTGCCGAGCTCGTTGATGTAGCGCTGTATTTCCGTTTTGATCCGAAGAACCATCTCAACACGCTGTATCACGCTGGTAACGTCGTGAAGGGCTACCAGTTCTTCAAATTCAAATGCGCCCAAATTCGTGAGCTCTTGATCAAGCACGGTCTTGTAACGATCTAACGTTTGAATAGCCTGATTGGCTTTGGTTAGAATCACGCCTATATCTTTGAGCGCGTAGCGCAGGTTGCCTTGATACAGCGTGATTACATTTCTGCGTTGGGAGATAGATACGACAAGCTTGGAGGTTTGCTTTGCAACCCGTTCCGCAGTCCGATGTCTAATCCCCGTTTCTGAAGAAGAGATGGAGGAATCCGGGATTAACTGTGTATTGGCATAAAGAATTCTTTTAATGTCCTCACTTAAAATGATGGCCCCGTCCATTTTGGCTAGCTCATATAGGTAATTTGGAGAGAAATCACAGTTGATGGAGAACCCGCCGTCAACGATTTCCATCACCTCAGGGCTGTAGCCTACCACGATTAGAGCACCGGTCTTGGCACGGAGCACATTCTCCAAACCTTCCCGAAAAGCGGTACCCGGCGCCACCAGCTGCAGCAGCTGGCTCATTACTTCCCGTTTGTTTTCGTCCTTGCTCATGTTGTCCCCCCTTAAGTTTTGCCTTGCAAAACTCACTTGGTAAAGCACACGTGCCGTTTTTGCGCAGCAAAACTCCATGTCTTCCGCACACGCACCGGTGGATGCAGCACAACTACATTCAGCGGCAGACACTCCGTTGCGCGTGAGTATCAGGCACTCCCGCAGCGTGCCCACCGTCGCACCTCTCAGTGCAGAACCTACTCTTTCAGTGCAAAAAACACATTGGCCTACCCCAGACAGGCTTTCAAGGCCTCAGCTACTGTGTTCACACCAATGATTTCGATACCTTTAGGCGGGGTCCACCCTTTCAGGCTTTTTTCAGGCAAAATCACCCTGCGAAAGCCAAGTTTCTCCGCCTCTTTCACCCTTTGATCCACCCGAGAGACGCCTCTAACCTCACCCGTTAGCCCTACCTCGCCGAATACGACATCAAACGGCTGCGTGGGCTGCTCTCTTAAGCTCGATGCAATGCTTACCGCAATCGCTAAGTCAACTGCAGGCTCATCGAGTTTTACGCCCCCTGCGACATTGATATAGGCGTCTTGGTTTTGCAAAAACATGCCGATGCGTTTTTCCAATACTGCTATGACTAGCGCCAATCTGTTATGATCAATGCCTGTCGCCATGCGCCGCGGTGATGGAAAATTAGTTGCTGTGACCAGTGCCTGAAGCTCGACCAGCACGGGCCGCGTGCCCTCCATGCTGGCTACGACCGTAGAACCCGAGACGCCAAGCGGTCTCTCCGACAAAAACAGCTCCGACGGATTATTTACTTCGACCAGTCCGCCCTCCTGCATTTCAAAGATACCAATCTCGTGCGTCGCACCAAAGCGATTCTTCACCGCCCGCAGCAGCCGGTAAGAGTGATGCCGTTCCCCCTCGAAGTACAATACGCAATCGACCATGTGTTCGAGAAGCCTCGGGCCCGCTAAGGCTCCTTCCTTAGTCACATGCCCTACCAGTACGGTAGCAATGCCCCTTATTTTGGCGATGCGCATAAAATGACCCGTGCATTCCCGCACTTGGGCGACGCTGCCGGGAGCGGAGACCACCGCTGGGTGATAAACCGTTTGGATCGAATCGATGACCAGAAAATCCGGTTGGATCTCGTCAATCGCCGCCTCTATGTGCTCCAGGTTCGTCTCGCACAGCACGAATAACAGTTCCGAGGTCGCATTCAACCGGTCGGCGCGCAGCTTCGTCTGGCGTACAGATTCCTCACCTGACACGTACAACACTTTTTTGTCACTTTGCGTCAAGTCGAACGAGGTTTGCAACAGGAGCGTGGATTTCCCGATTCCCGGATCGCCCCCGACAAGCAAAAGTGAGCCAGGCACCAATCCGCCCCCCAGCACACGATTCAGTTCTTTGTTGCGAGTGAGTATTCGGTCTTCCTCACTGCCTTCGATATTTATAATTGAGATGGGCTTCTCCTTCGTCCTCAATAGAGAGGAGTGCACGCCCTGAGTTTTAGTTATAGTTTCCAATTCTTCCACAAAGCTATTCCATGCTTGACAACCCGGACATTTTCCAAGCCACTTCGGCGATTCATGTCCGCACTCCGAGCAGAAAAACTTTATTTTTTGCTTAGCCATCTCTCTGCTCCTAGCTGCTTATTGTTATAGTCCTGCTTTGATCCCATGTATGTATATCAAAGTTTACCATCTTGAGTAGGCAAAGAAAACCCTCTCCACCTGCTGAAAAACAAAAAACATCCCACAGCACCGGATGGCACTGCAGGATGTTCCGAGACAAGTTATGAGTTTGTTGTCACGCCTTGACTGCGTTCAACGGTGAGCTCACCGTCTTTTTCGTCGATAGTGAGCGTGTCGCCTTTCGAGATCACACCGCGGAGAAGTTCTTCTGACAAGCGGTCCTCAATGTGCTTCTGAATCGCCCTGCGAAGCGGTCTTGCCCCGTACGCCGGATCGAATCCTTCTTTGGCCAGGAAGGCTAACGCATTATCAGTGAGATGGAATTCCACCTCTTGCTCCTTCAGACGCTTGCGCAGCTCATCAGCCATCAAACTTACAATTTGCGCGATGTGCGCCTCTTCCAACGCGTGGAACACGATGATTTCATCGATCCGATTCAAGAACTCCGGACGGAAGCTCTTTTTCAGCTCACCCATGACTTTATCCTTCATGTTGCCATAGTCTTTGCCCGCATCCTGAGCCGCTGTAAAGCCAAGAGTGGAGTTTCTCTTGATCAGGTCGGCACCGACGTTAGACGTCATGATAATCAAAGTGTTGCGGAAGTCAACTGTGCGGCCTTTGGAGTCGGTCAAGCGTCCGTCCTCCAGCACCTGCAGCAGAATGTTGAATACTTCCGGATGCGCTTTTTCAATTTCATCCAGCAGCACGACCGAATACGGCTTGCGGCGGACCTTCTCGGTCAATTGGCCGCCTTCTTCATAACCGACATATCCCGGAGGCGCACCTACTAAACGAGATGTTGAATGTTTCTCCATGTACTCGGACATATCGATACGAATTACGGCATTCTCGTCGCCAAACATTGCTTCTGCCAGTGCACGTGCCAGCTCCGTTTTACCGACACCAGTCGGCCCCAGGAAGATGAATGAGCCCATTGGCCGTTTCGGATCCTTCAGTCCTGCTCTCGCGCGGCGGATGGCTCGGCTGACTGCTTTAACCGCTTCATCCTGCCCGATCACACGATCATGCAGAATGGATTCCATTTGCAGCAGACGTTGGGTTTCTTCCTCCGCCAGTTTAACAACCGGAATGCCAGTCCAGCTAGCCACGACCTGGGCAATATCTTCAGGTGTGACTTCGGAATCTGTACGTCCTTGTTTTTCTTTCCACTCGTTTTTGGTGCTGTCCAGTTCCTCACGCAGCTTTTGTTCTGTGTCACGCAGAGCAGCCGCCTTCTCAAACTCCTGGCTTTGAACTGCGGAGTCTTTTTCTTTGCGGATGTCCTCCAGCTTACCTTCCATGTCTTTCAAATCTGGCGGTACAGTGTAGGACTTCAGCCTTACTCTGGAGCCCGCCTCATCTATCAAGTCAATCGCTTTGTCCGGCAAAAAGCGGTCCGTAATATATCGGTCGGACAATTTGACTGCTTGCTCGATTGCCTCGTCCGTTATCTTCACGCGGTGATGGGCCTCATAGCGATCACGCAAACCGTGGAGAATTTGAATAGCTTCATCTACCGACGGCTGATCTACCGTAATCGGTTGGAAACGTCTCTCCAACGCTGCATCCTTTTCGATGTATTTGCGGTATTCGTCCAAAGTTGTGGCACCGATACATTGCAACTCGCCTCTAGCCAAAGCTGGCTTCAAAATATTGGAAGCGTCAATTGCTCCTTCTGCTCCACCGGCACCGATAAGAGTATGCAGTTCGTCGATAAACAGAATGATGTTTCCTGCTTGACGGATTTCATCCATAATTTTTTTCAGTCGATCTTCGAATTCCCCACGGTATTTGGTGCCGGCCACTACGGACCCCATATCCAGCGTCATTACACGTTTATCGCGTAGTGTTTCGGGGATCTCATTGTTGATAATTTTCTGTGCCAAGCCTTCGGCAATGGCGGTCTTACCGACACCTGGCTCACCGATGAGCACCGGATTGTTTTTCGTTCTGCGGCTCAACACTTGGATAACCCGCTCGATCTCTTTGCTTCGTCCGATGACCGGATCCAGATTGCCGTCCTTCGCGAAGGCCGTCAGATCCCGTGCGAGACCGTCCAAGGTTGGTGTATTCGCGTTCGCGTTGTTGCCATGGTTATTGGAGACCACCTCGCTGCTGCCTAACAGCTGCAGAACCTGCTGGCGGGCTTTATTCAAGCTCACGCCGAGGTTGTTCAGTACGCGGGCTGCGACGCCCTCGCCCTCACGGATCAGTCCAAGCAGAATATGTTCAGTGCCGACATATGTGTGGCCTAACTTGCGTGCCTCGTCCATAGACAGTTCAATCACTTTTTTCGCACGCGGGGTGTATGCAATGTTGGTTGGTTGTTCTTGTCCTCTGCCAATCAGAGCCTCGACCTCGTCCTGAATTTTTTCCAGACCAAGACCCAAGGCGATCAGTGCCTTTGCGGCAATGCCGTCCCCTTCGCGGATTAATCCAAGCAAAATATGCTCTGTACCAATGTTATTATGACCTAAGCGAACGGCTTCCTCTTGAGCGAGGGACAATACTTTTTGTGCGCGTTCCGTAAATCTTCCAAACATCATTACGTGACACCTCCATTAAAGAATAAATAGCATTCGAGCACGTGCGCTACGTTTGAACGAATTTACATCGCTTGCGTTGACTGATCCTTGAATTTGTCCCGTATCAGTTGGGCGCGCCTGATGTCTCGTTCCTCAGCGGTGAGTTTTTCTCCTGCCACCTGTTGCAGAAAACCAGGCTGAGTCATCACCAGCAGTTCATTCATCACCTGGATCGGTACATTTTTAATAATGCCCAAATCGATTCCAAGACGCACATCAGACAGCCGCTGCGCTGCTTCCTTAGAATCCATTATAGCCGCAAAGGATAGGATTCCAAACGAACGGCTCACACGATCTACCAGCTTGGCTTTTGTTTCAGCCCGGAGCTTTTCACGTGCCGCCCGCTCATGCTCTATGATCTGCCGGACTACTCCGTACAGATTATCAATAATTTCTTGCTCGGATTGGCCCAGTGTAATCTGATTTGAGATCTGAAATAGGTTGCCCAAAGCTTCGCTGCCTTCGCCGTACAGGCCTCTGACAGCCAGACCCACCTGCGTGATAGCCGACAGAATCCGATTGATTTGCTGCGTGATCGCAAGGGCCGGCAGATGAATCATCACTGACGCCCGAATGCCCGTGCCCACATTGGTCGGGCAGCTCGTCAGAAAACCGCGTTGTTCATCGAACGCATAGTCCAGATGCACCTCGAAAATGTCGTCGATTTGGCTAGCTAAATCCCAAGCTTCCTCTATCTGAAATCCAGGGTACAAACACTGTATGCGCAAATGATCCTCCTCGTTGACCATGATGCTGATGGATTCGTTATCACTTAAAATAACGGCTCCGTTTCGCGATTCATTAGCCAATGCCGGACTGATCAAGCGCTTTTCCACCAGCACCCTTTTCTCCAGCTCATCCAACGTATCCAATGACAGCAGAGAGAAATTGCTTATAGTCCGAAGATCTTCGCTCTCGAGCACGCCCGACAGCTTGTCGAGTACCTCTCTAGATTGAAGATTAGTGGATAGCATCGGAAATGGATACGATTGGAGGTTTCTTGCAATTCGGATTCTGCTGCTGATGACGATGTCCGAATCCGGGCCTTCGGCTTTCATCCATTCGCTTAAAGCCTGCTGTGTGAATTGATTCGCTGTCATAAGTATTCCTCCTTGAGACTTAAAAGGAACTTATCCTTCGGCCACCTTTTTTTCGAGCTCCCGGATTTCATCGCGGAGCTGCGCCGCTTCTTCGAATTCCTCCTGTTTAATTCGGAGAAGTAGTTCTTTCTTTAAGGTTTCAATCTCTCTCTTACGCTTTATTAACCCACCCGAGCGCTTCGGAACCTTCCCTGTGTGAACCGTGTTGCCATGCACTCGCTTAAACAGCGGATCCAACTTGTCGTCGAAATGCTTATAACACGAGCTGCATCCAAACCTGCCAACCTTGCTGAACTGGCTGTATGTTAGGCCGCAATGCTCGCAACGTGTCGGCTGCCGTTTGGAACTCAAACTGCTCTGAGAAGGCGGCTCAAAATTGAGTATACCCGACAATAAGTTGTGGATTGAAAAACCGTTCGGTGTACCGGGAATCATCTCCCCTTTTTCTCGGGCGCAAGTTTCGCAAATGTGGAATTCCGTTTTTTCGCCGTTCAATATTTTGGTGAAATGAAGCGTAGCTTGCCTTTTCCCGCATTCCTGACAAAGCATGGACATCCCCTCCTTATTTACTCAACAAGGAAATCAACATCGCCTTTAAGATATTGGCTCGTATCTCATCCCTAAGCGGCAGCTTCAACAGTAATGCCTCTCGGGACACAGCCGCGCGCATCAATGCGGCCTCTCTTGAAGTAAGGTAACCACTCTCCTCCAATTGATACAATAGCCCTTCAGACGCGGTCTGGTCGATCTGGGAACTGATTGTTTTGAATATATGGTCAAGCACCGAGCCATGGGCGTTCAGCGCGATCTTTTGGATGCGGATATACCCGCCGCCGCCCCGCTTGCTCTCAACGATATACCCTTTTTCCAAGGTAAATCTGGTGCTAATTACGTAGTTGATCTGTGACGGCACACACTCGAATCGGTCCGCCAGGTCGTTCCGCTGAATCTCGATCACACCTTCACTACTCTGCTGCAGAATTTGTTTCAGGTATTGTTCGATGACTTCAGAGACATTACGCATCAATTTCACCTCCTAGCCAAGAAGTAAATTGACTTTGACTTTCTTTGACTTTACAAACATTATAGCAGTTTTTAGATAATTTGCAACTCCCGTGGTTGAGATATTATATTATTCGCCAACACAAGATCTTCATGCCTGAGTAGAAAACAACGACAAAAGCCGCTTTGGATTCATCCAAAGCGGCTTGTTTGTTTGCTTGGCAACGTCCTACTCTCCCAAGACCCTGCGGTCTAAGTACCATCGGCGCTGGAGGGCTTAACGGTCGTGTTCGAGATGGGAACGCGTGGTTCCCCTCCGCCATCATCACCAAACGTATTCAGTTGTTCAGGTTCCCGGATGG
>NZ_NHRJ02000022.1 GCF_002220865.2 Paenibacillus xerothermodurans
TGCACGCATTCTCCACGCCGCCCCTGGAGGTTTTCACTCCCATGTCTCAACGGGTCTTTGCCCTCTCATTCCTTCGTTACGCCTTTCCAAGGGGTGGAGGCCGGTCTTGCTATCGTTACGGGTCGGTGCCCTTTGGTTCAATACACCCGGTACTCCGTGCTTTCTTTCAAAATCCTGCGAATATGCCAATCTACGTGCAACGAAACGGGTATTACGGTTAAGCTGCTTGCTGAAAGGGCAGAGCTTTATGTGGAATGTAAGCTTGACCAGTGCGTGCCATGCCGACCAAGATTCGAGCCAGTTTGCCACATAACTTCATGATGGACCTCATTTTCTTCATCTTCTTTACCTGTACATTGYGTGCATGAATCGCCTTAAACTCTGGATTGTTCCTCACGAGACTCATGGTCATCATGAATATGAAGCGACGAAGGCGAGACCGTCCACGTTTGCTTATTTTCATTTGTCCAACCCATTTACCTGAACTTGCTTCCGCTAGATTGAGACCGGCATGACGCAGCAGGGCATTACCGTGAGTAAAACCACTCAAATCCCCGGCCTCACCAATAATACCGGCTAGAGAAATAGCGCTAACTCCTTTGATGGCAAGCATAGACTTTGCGAAGGGAATGCGTTCTAGTACGGAAACAATCTCKTGCTCGACATCCTGTAGCTGGCTCCAAGCAAGATCGTACTCTGCGAGTAATTGCTTCAAGTGCAGCTTGTAGGCATGCGCAGCTTGTTTGGAACCGACAGAGCTTCCAGCCAGCGAGATCAGGGCCCGAGCTTTTCGCTCACCGCAGTGCCGCTTCATAAGCGACTTCCATCCTTGAATCAACTCCTTGGGCTGTAATTTGCTAAGCTCTTCCGGTGTAGGAAAGAGACGAAGCGTGGCCAAGGAACCGGCACACATCAATTTCTTAAACACTTSACGCAGCTCAGGAAAAACAACGTCAACCCACCGATGAATTTGGTTTTTCGCACTTACGATTCGCTTAACGACAAAGTCCCGGTTGGAGACTAAAACACGGAGCTCTTCAAACGCTTCAGGTGTGGTACGTACGAATGAGTAATAGCCGTTTTTCACCATGTCGGCAATGACAAGAGCATCCTTTTTGTCACTCTTTGAGGGTGTGTTGTCACGGTTTTCTTTATTCTTTTTCACTAGATGCGGATTCACCAAGACAACTTCAAGCTGTCGTTCTGCAAGCCATMTGGYTATATTGAGCCAGTAGTGTCCGGTCGGTTCCATACCTACGATCGCTGCAGTTAATTTGTGATCGGTCTGCAACCGCTGGATCCATKGCAGGAGTTGCTGAAAACCTTCCTCGTCATTAGAAAACGACAAGGGATTGCCGATCACGATACCGCGAAAGTTTACGGCGCGTGCGACATGCAGTTGCTGCGCGATGTCAATCCCGATAACCAAATGATGAGAGGTAATCTTTTCAATAAGTTGATTTTGTCTAGCTTGCGATTTAAACTTCATAGTAGAGCGTCCTCCTGGATGATGGAATTTAAAAGGGCTATGACCCGTTTCGCACTCCAATCGCTAGCCGAAGCCCACACTCCATAGTATTATGAGGAGCGGTTTCTTAATTGTAGATTGATTCGAGGTGCATGAGGATGAACGTTGCCAATTCCTATTTAATCTCATTTTTTGCATGGCTAGCCATTTTGATAAATGGGCTAGTGGTTTTTCGTTTTAAGCCATTCAATTACTGGAAGGAAATTCTAATCATTTGCATTTTCTGCTCAAGCGTTTCTAGCATTATTCAATATCTTAATATGATTATACTAATTACATTTCTTCCCCCTGTATTAGCAATTCTATTTTTCACCCTTCTTACAGGGATACGATGGATCTATACTATGATTATCATAATGGTCGGCGTCACGGTTAGCGGTCTCTTAGAGTTTGGAACTACTTATCTGTTCCATCGTTTCGACATTAGCGTTACCTTAGTTATGCTCGCAAATGATTATTCGATGGAATCATGGTATTTTGTTGGAATTCATTTGGTCATCGCCCTTTGTCTTTATCAAAAGAGACTTGGATTCACATCACTGGAAATCTCGCGATCCCCGCGTCTAAGCGACAAATCATTAATTTTCACGTTGATATTCCTAGTGGCGAATTCAATTGCTGGGTTCTTCATCGCTTTTAATCAATCAGGCATTTTATATCTGGTACTGTTTGTGTTCATTGGATTTATCGTCTTTGTGATTTCTAATTACATCAGAGAGCTCGATTAGAATGAATGTTGGACGATCCTGACCGTTAGCCATCCATGCCACGTTTATAGCGGCCGCATCTTTCGCATCGGTTTTCCGTCCGGGTGCTGCTTTACCGGCATATCGACACGAACGGCCGAACAGATTTTAACTGAAATCGGTACGGATGTGAAAAGGCAAGTCCCCACAGCAGCGCATATGTGGCTCATGGGCGGAACTTGTTCCTGGGCATAATAAAAGTGCTGGCAAACGGGAACCATCTAAAACCAAGAAAGGCAACAAATATTTAAGATCAGCGGTTGACTGAAGCAGCTTATTCAGTGCGAGGGTGTACAAACGTAAAGGCAGAAAACGAGCAGGGATTGTGGTCGCACACCGCCATGCGGTGGATCGCTTATTATCTCTTAACGCGAAAAGAAATGTATGTCTACTTAGGTGAAGACTGCTTTGATAAACGGAGACAACAGTTTATTGTTCGGCACGCTGTACGAAGACTTGCGGGATGGGTTACAACGTCTTGATAACAGTACCGGCCTCTTTGTCCCATCCATTGGCTCGCTAATACTTGATCATTTAGGTGCTCTGCCTGTAAAAAATGAATCAGCTGCGTCTTCTTTGGGCGATGCCTTGTTGCCGTGTTATGGAAGTGAATTTTCATGGTAGTTCAACAGAAAATGAAGAACGCTACCATTCATTCGCTTGGGCTACGTTCTCCATTTTAACTTGCAGCCCTTTAGTAAAGCAGATACTCCTCCAAGCTTACCCGCCAAAAAAATCTAGCCATTACTTGTGATACGGTTCACCGCGCATGATCTTAAACGCGCGGTACACCTGCTCCACCAGCACCAGCCGCATGAGCTGGTGTGGCAGAGTCATGCGTCCGAACGCGAGCTTCAGCTCGGCGCGCGCCAACACCTCGGGGGCGAGCCCTAGCGAGCCCCCGATAGCAAACGCCACGTGGCTGCGCCCATACGTGGCCAACTCCTCGACGTGCCGCGCGAGCTCTTCGCTCGATAGCGGCTTGCCGTCGAGGGCTAGGGCGACGACATATGCGTCGCCCTTAATCTGCGCGAGGATGCGTTCACCCTCGCGCTGCCGTACGAGCGCCTCCTCCGCGGCGCTCATAGATTCCGGTGCCCTCTCATCGGGCACCTCGACGATCTGCACCCTGGCATAAGGCCCAAGGCGTTTGACATACTCGGCGATCCCCTGTATCAGATACTTCTCTTTTAATTTCCCTACGGCTACAATCTGAATCTGCACTACACTCCCGCCTCTCATCTCTCTGCAGCTATGCCGGCACAACTGGGTCTCACCCGTGGACTGACACCACGGCCGTTCATTCATGCTGGCCACACGGCAATACAGGTCGAGTTTACCCGAGGCCACGCTAGGTTCCCCTCGTACTTACCACTGCATGTCCACAGTTCGTCTATCTCCCATGACCCCGTCTGCCAAGCCAACACTTTCCCCACGTCATTTCTCCACCGTGATACACATACGCATGCAGCCAAACTCGGCCTCACTCACTGGCACTCCCTCGCCCAATGCACACCAGCCAACATCCTGTCAGGCCATGCATAGATTCGCCTTGCGGCTAACACTCCCCTTAACCTTCCAGCACCGGCAGGCATCAGCCCGCGTTGAGCCAGCCCTCTTGCCCGCTCTGGTCCTTCCGCTCTGGTCCTTCCAGCGTGACACTCACGGTATATTCCACCACAATGGGCGCACACACCTTCCATCACACGCCTAACCAACACCTCCGCACCAACAAAAAAAGAAGGCCCGCCATCGCGCACAAGCCTTCGTATAATTCCTGCTGCTACACTACCAAAAAACGCCCCTGCTGCAGGCACCGCTCGCAGTGTGCCGGCGGCTCCCAAGCCCGAAAACGGACTTTTTCTAAATCAACAACGTCCGGTGCTTCTTCATATTCGTCGACAAATTCATCGATCGCAAGCTCCAAATGATCCTTACATACAACATGCATAATTTGACTCCACTCCGCTGTTTGGCTCTATTTATTATCGTCCTGCAATTCATCCAATGTTACCGTCGCCGTTGCTTTGTTCTCACCCCGGTAATAGGTGACCTCCAACTCATCCCCGATACGCTTTTTGCTATAAATGTATTTCCGCAGAGCCAGTGTTCCGTCTACAGCCTGACCATCCAGTTCCACAATGACGTCATTTGTTTTTAAACCCGCGTCCTTCGCTGGGCCGATTGCATCAATCACAATACTACCAGTTTTCA
Source organism: Paenibacillus xerothermodurans (assembly GCF_002220865.2). Lineage (GTDB taxonomy): Bacteria > Bacillota > Bacilli > Paenibacillales > NBRC-103111 > Paenibacillus_S > Paenibacillus_S xerothermodurans. The sequence continues at coordinate 4,489 of NZ_NHRJ02000022.1, forward strand.
CATCTGAAGGCAGCTTTAATACTTCCGTACCTTGGAAAGATTGTAAATCCTGAGTCACCACGCCGATATATGGCCTTTTTACTTTATGATCGGTTATCAGCGCATCAATAATTTGCTTGGCGGAATTAATCGGAATGGCAAACCCAAGTCCTTCCACTCCCATATCTGCAACCTTGAGTGTGTTAATCCCAACCACTTTGCCTTGAAGATTGACCAACGCCCCGCCGCTGTTGCCTTGGTTGATTGCCGCATCGGTCTGGATCACATCCATCTCCCAATCGTAGCTCCCCTGCTGTCCCAAAGACACAGGTATCGTACGCTTAGGCCAGCTGATGATACCCTTCGTCACCGTAGGCGCAAACCCCAGCCCGAGAGGATTACCAACCGCTATAGCGGTCTCACCGGCATGCAGCGCATCGGAATCACCAAATTCAGCGACAATATTGATGCCATCCGCATCGATCTCCAATACCGCTAAATCGGTCATTTGATCCCGTCCGAGCAGTTCTGCCTTTTTGCGCTCTCCCTGTGCCGTCACCACATCCAGCTGTGTGAAGCCTTCCACCACATGGTTGTTGGTGACAATCCGGATTTTATCCCCGCTTTTCTGGAACATGACACCGGATCCCAAACCTACTGCGCCATGAGACTCTGCATCGCCACCGTCGGCCGCGGAACCAATAATGCTGATCACCGTTGGGCCGACCACCGCTGCAGCACGTACCACCGAATCGCTGTTCAACATTTGAGCGTCGGAAACCACCGCTGCCGCCCCGGCGCCGTATGAGGCAGGCAAGGCCTCCTCTTCACCGCTTGCACCGAACAGCAGCAGCAAAACCAACATCGCGGAGGCTCCGCCAGCAGCAGGCAGCAGCCATGGCGGCAGCTGTCTCCAACCTTTGCGGCTCAGTCGTTTCCCCCGGACTGACCAATTGTTCCATCGGGATACTTTAGTGGAATAAAAATCATCATCGAACAGACTCATTGTTTCCGCTCCCTTTTTGTGCGCTCGGTGCAGCTTCTACGGCGTCTATCAATCTCAAAAACTTTTAAAAACGTAGGAATGTTTTACATGCTGCAAGACTAGAATAAGAGTATAACAATTTAAACGAAAGAAGGCCGTTAAACCATGAATCCTATTCCTACCCATTTGCAGCAAATCGATCTTATCGGCAAGCTCGCTGATCTCAAACATGCACATTACCAATCCGCCCTACTAGTGAGCACAATCATCGAACTTTTAGTGGAAAAAGGCATCATTACCGCGCAGGATATTGCGTCCGTATCGGCCAAACTCGATGCATCCTACACGCCGCAGCACGATGGCTAGCCCTTCCCAGCCTCGGCCTTTCCGGAGTCACCGACCTAATGACCACGCCATCCCACAACTCTTCTCTTGCACCGTCGCCACGCTCACAGCGATCCGGCGGTGCATTCCGATGCGCACGAAGCACTATCCCAGTCAACGGCTCAAGCCGTGCCAACCGGCGGTACCGCTACTCCTCATCCAACCGATCCCATGCCGTGGCACGGTCGTAATAGGTGTCCATGAGTTCAGCCCGATGGTCGTCTTCACATAAACGCTCTTCCACCATATTATTCACGGTAAGCCTGGCCAAATCCATCATGTTGTGGTCACGGCTCAAATGCGCCAAATATACCCGCTTCGTCCGTGAGGTCATCACATCACATAGGCCGATGCCTGCTGCCTCATTGGACAGATGGCCCAAATCGCTCAATATGCGCCGTTTAATATTCCACGGATATCTGCCGACCCGAAGCATCTCGATGTCATGGTTGGATTCCAGTACCATCACGTCACTGTCACGGATCTGTTCCTTTACCTTCTCGCTCATGTAACCCAGATCGGTTGCCAGACTCAGCTTCTGATCCTCGTTATAAAAACAATAGCCGACCGGTTCGGCCGCATCATGTGAAATTCCGTACGACTCGACTCTAAGTGTGCCGAAGTCGCGAGCCTCACCGGTTTGCATCACACAGCGTTTGTCCTCCGCGATATCCCCGATCTGTTTGTCCAGGGCGTCCCACGTCTTCTCATTGGCATACACGGGAAGATCGTACTTTCGTGCGATCGCCCCGAGCCCTTTGATATGGTCGGCATGCTCATGTGTTACCAGTATCGCGTCTAAATCTGCAGCGGAGATGTCCTTCTCCTTTAAAAGGGAGTCCACCTTCTTGGCACTCAAGCCTGCGTCGACTAACACCTTGGTGTCTTCCGTTGCTACAACCATCGCGTTCCCCGTGGAACCGCTGGCGAGTACACTAAAACGTATTCCCATCTGTCTCTCCCATCTGACCACGCAATGAATCATATTAACGTTTTACTTTTTGTGGCGGCTCTACTGCCCCATTCAATGCATGCACATAATATATATCTTCACCGTTGCCAAGCGCCACGCGCCAATATGGAACCATGAACATCGTCTGCGAATCGAACACCTGTCCATGATACCCCAACTCGATGCTGCTGACTACCGTTCCGCTCGGAAAATAGTTCTCGATAAGACTGCGCAGCACCGTGTAGGGTGAGATTACCTTCTGATCCTGCTGATCTCCTTCCGATTTGACCTCCACATAGCCTTGGCGGTAGGCTGTAATCATTCCGTTCTGTTCTATCAGCTCCAACCGGACCTCAAACATCGGCAGCGATCGGTACAGCTGATGAAACACATACACTCCGTTGGCACTAAGCACCGGATCGTATTGATAAGCATCGATATTAGGAATTGATGCCTTGGCGGCAGCATTTCTAGTTGATCCTCGACTCATCAACGGACTGAACTTGAAGGGATTTTTCAGCGGTATCTCCTTATCCGGCTTGAGCTGCTCGTCGAACCGAACTTCAATTTCATTTAATCGAGCGACTTCCTTCGGCATTTCCGCCGACACCTGGATGTTTTTACTTTTCATTAGCCTTTGGATTTCCTCCGCCGCACTCGCCGTATTCGCATCGAACTCGAGTAGACCCGAGCGCGTTGTCCAGAGCTGGTAGCCCAGCACCAAGTTCAGCAGCAGGAAAGAAAGTATTAAGATCGTTTTCGCCCGGCTCCAATCCATGTGCATCCCCCCTAGCGGCGCTCAGGCAATTTATTCCAAAAACTCGTATGTCCCATCCCGCAGTTCGACCGTCCAGGCAGGCACTAACTCAAGCGTTTGATCATGTACGATCGGTTTGTATGCGGGAAATACCGAAAGTATAGAAGACCTTTTGCCATATTGACTCAGCTTTTCGGCCAACGCTTCGCCTCCAACCAAAGAATGCTGGCTCTCCACCGCGTTTTGCACGTCCGGAATCATCATGGAGCGCTCGTAGCTTGCAGCAATTCCTTTTTGCATGACAATTTTGATAAAACCAGCATTTTCAGACCCTTGGTTAATGACTGGAAGGGATTTGTGATACTGCCTGAAAACGAACGCCTGATTGTTTGGCAGCAGACGCTGGGGCACCTTGTACAGTGAATATTTGCCATTCCATCCGCCGTGCTGGTTGATAAACTGTACGGCTGAGAGCAGATTTTCACGCATGTCGTCCTTGCCATCCATCGTCGCCACAGGATCTGTGTAGGTCATCCAGCGTTGGTCGTTCTGCAACTTCAAGCCCCGCTTCGTATCGGTATAGATCTCCGATCCGTCCCGTTCCGACAAATTGCGGGTTATGGCAGGGTCTACGAAAAAATTCTGCTTCAGCTGCTCCACCGCGTACTGCGTTACCGGCAGCTTTACCGCTTCGAACCAAATCGGCTGTACAGGCAGATAGTAATCCCCGTCTCCCTTTTCGTAATCTACTATTTGCTCCCGTGCCACAATTCCTTCCAACGTAACAAATCGTTCAATGTCCTTCGTTGAGATATCGGCACTCTCTACCTCATACATCGTATTCGCAGTATCCGTGAAAAAGATAGTTCTTACCTCGAATTTCATCGGGTCGGCGAAAAACCAAATCCGCGTGATGACGTCATTTTCCGGTGGCAGCGAACCTTTGATCTGCAGCACCTGCTCGCGCTGCAGCACATCGAACGGCAATCCGTCGCGAAAGCGGACTTCAAAGCCTTGCCGGGTGCTCCGAATTTCTTCCCAATTCACGTTTAGCGCTTCCGGGCTTGTTTTACGAAATCCTTCCAAGGATCGCTGCCGCACATTATCGAAGATCCTCGTGTAGGCTTCTGTTTCAGGATACAGCACCGTGTGCTGCTGGTTGCCCAGGTGCATCACCATCTGATCCGGGAACAGCAGATCCTCAACTGCCGCTTGAGAGCCGAGCGGTTCACTCTCCACATATTCGTCCTGCACCAACGGATCGAAGCTTGGTGCGCTGTAATTAATATAGTAGCTCTGCAGCAGGCTGAGGCCGACGAGTATCACAAGTGCGGCTGATTTCAGCTTCTCAATCATACGGCAGCCTCCTCCTGGAGGTATGGCAGGGTAAAAGAGACCTTAGTCCCTTCCCCCAATTCCGACTCCAAAACAATGGACCCGCCATGCGCTTTCACTATTTCCCGGGCAATAGACAAGCCTAGCCCTGTCCCCCCCATGCTGCGAGAGCGGGCTTTATCCACGCGGTAAAACCGGTCGAAAATACGGTTTAAGTCCTTCTTAGGTATACCAATACCGTTGTCCTGCACCGTAACTTCCAGCAGCTGTGGCTCTACTCGACGTGCCCGGAGAGAAATTTGACCGCCATCGGGCGTGTATTTTATAGCGTTCGACACAAGGTTATCTAACACCTGATCAATGCGGTCACGGTCCACCGCAATTTCACCGGCTGTAGACTCTACTTGAATGAAAATTTCAATCGATTGCTCCTCCAGTTGAAATGAAAACCGGTCGGCGGCGTCCTCCAACATAGCCCTGGCACTTGTCAATTGCTTATTGATGATCGCCTGCTCGGAATCCAGACGGGAAAGCTGCAGCAAATCCGTCACCAGCCGAATCATTCGTTCTGTTTCGTTGCGCGTGACACTGACGAACTTGCCCGCCAACTCGGGATCCTCCAGCGCTCCATCTTCCAACGCTTCCAAGTAGCTTTTGATCGTCGTGAGAGGTGTTCTCAACTCATGGGACACATTGGCGACAAACTCACGGCGCGACTCCTCCAGCTTCTCCTGACCCGTGACATCCTGCAGCACGGCGATTGTTCCGGCCGAGCCCTTTCCTTTGGTGTATATCGTTGTGAAAGTGAGCTTCACGGATAATTTCTCTTCTTCCCCATGCTCAAACTGAAGCATCATGGTCGGATCCTCGTCACGTTCGAGCTTCCTTGCCGCCTCACTTGAGATGCCTAACACTTCGAGCAGCGGTCTGCCCAGCGTCGTCTCTTCGCTCACCTGCAAAATGTCCTTAGCCCGCCGGTTAATTACCATGACGCGGCCGTCATCACCTGCAGCAATCAACCCGTCGTTCATGTTTATCAAAATGGAAGCGAGCCTCTCCTTTTCTTCCTCATTCAACGCCAGTGCTTCCTGCAATCGTTCCATCATGTAATTGAATGCGTGGCCCAACTGTCCGATCTCATCCGTCCCCACAACCGGTACTTGAGACTCGAAGCGCCCTTCCGCTACAGCCGTGGCTTGACGCGTGATCGCTTTGATCGGGTTAGTGATCGTCGCCGACAGCATCACCCCGAGAACTGCGGTCAGTGCGAGGGCGATCAATGTTCCGGAAATGAGAAATTGATTGATCCGGTTCATTGTGGTGTACAATCCCTCCATAGAAGCGATGATATACACAGCACCCAGAACTTTAACTCCCGAGCCGATCGGCTTGGCTATAATCATATTTCGGTTGCCTTGTATGTCTATGAACATCCGTTGATTGTCCTTGATTCCTTGCAGCGCCCGGTTAACCTCGGTTTGGGTGTTCTTTTGCCCGACAATGGACTGATGGCTCGCTATCGATGTCGAGCGCACGAAGCCGTTGGCATCGATAATCTGGATTTCCGCGTTACTTATGGCAAACAGGTTGTTGACCACATCATTCAAATCAGCATAAGATTTGCCCGCGTCATCCTTAGTCTCTGCGCTGTTTGCGGCCAAGTAGGGCTCTACGAACTGAGCCAGCAGCTGTGCCTGCTTATTTTGCGAATCGATGAAATCCGTCTTAAAATAACTCTCCAGCGTTCTGATGAAGTAGACGCCAATAAACTGCATCGCTATTAAGACCAGCAGCACATAAATCACTATCAATTTTGCCTGAATCGACTGAAAGAAACGAATGCCTTTCATCGTTTAGAAGCCCCCGGTTTTGGCACTTCGCATCATGTAACCGAGACCGCGACGCGTCAAAATATATTCCGGCCGGCTTGGATCATCCTCAATCTTTTCCCGCAATCGGCGAATGGTCACATCCACCGTGCGTACGTCGCCGAAATATTCGAACCCCCACACTGCTTGCAGCAGATGCTCCCGGGTCATCACCTTGCCGCTGTTTTTGGCCATATACTGCAGCAATTCAAACTCCCGGTGTGTCAAGTCGAGCGGCTCGTCATCCTTGTACACCATATACGTGTCGCTGTCTATGAATAGCGATTGCAGCCTTATGCCTTGTCGGGTTCCGATCTCCACTGCCGGAACGCTGCTTACCTTGGTCTGGCGGCGCAGATGTGCCTTCACTCTCGCTAATAGCTCACGGGTGCCGAAAGGCTTGGTCACGTAATCGTCTGCGCCCAGCTCGAGCCCCAGCACCTTATCGATCTCATTGTCCTTTGCTGTCAGCATAATTATCGGCGTATTTAGTTTCACGCGCACCTCACGACACACGTCCATTCCATCTTTCACGGGCAGCATCAGATCGAGCAGGATCAGATCCGGCTCCTCCCGGTAAGCCAGCTCCACCGCATTCCCGCCGTCGTAAGCACAGATGACCTGATGGCCTTCCTTTTCCAGATTGAATTTCAATATATCCGCAATCGGTTGTTCATCATCGACAACGAGTATTTTCGCCATCCTTACGATCACCGCCTGTAAAATAACTTCTCGTGGTTTGCCCGCACGTTTATCTATTCAACAACATGTTTTCATTTTACCACAAACCAAATAAAAAAGAGACACGGAGCGCAGTGTCCTGCGTTACGGTGCCTCTGTCCGAGCAATTATTCCGGTAAATAATATATGATTTTAATCAGTGCTTATCTATTTAAATATTTCGATGGATTCTCAGGTGTGTTATTTTTCTGAATTTCAAAGTGCAGGTGTACTCCGGTGGAGTCTCCGGTACTGCCCATGTCACCGATCTTTTCACCTTTTTCCACGATTTCGCCGGCTACGACGTCAATTTTGCTCAAATGTCCATATAAAGTTTTGTACCCGTTTAGATGATCTATGATGACGCAATTGCCATAACCGTCTTGTTTGTTACCCGCGTAAATCACTTTACCATTGTCCGCCGCCAGGATATTTTTATTGGATGAGACCAGATCGATCCCTTTGTGCATCCTCCCCCAGCGTGTCCCGTATGTGCTGCTGATGGAGGAGGATATAACCGGCCATGCGAACTTGCCGGAGCCTTCTCCTTTGACAACCTTGGCACCTTTGCGGATGATGGCTGACACCGGCTGCTGAACGATTTCTTCATTCTGCACCGTTTCTTCTACCATCATGCCGTTCACCTTGGTCACTTGAATCGTAACTTTCTTGACGCCATTCTGCCCTTGCCTAATCGTTTGATCCGTGCCTACCCGCGTATTCGGATCCTGCTGATATTCGGTATCAAAGTGGAGTTCATGTGTCTCCGTCACTTTTTCCACCGAGCGTACGGCCAACGCAGGCTGCGATACCGTAAGATCGAGCTCCTCGCCAGCCTTGATCATATCATCTGCGATCCAAGGATTGTTTTCATAAATGGCCTGCTTCGGCACGTTGAGCTTCTTGGCGATGCAAGACACGCAATCACCCTCTTGCACCGTGTATTTGGTCGGCTGCACGTCGCCGGTTTCCAGCTTCTTGCGCAGCTCGTCCGGCTTGATTACGTCCTGCGGTTGTATCGGAATCTCTTTTAACTCAACCTTTTGTACGAAATCCACCTGTTGTATCTCGACCTGGGTTGCGGGCTCAGATGGTGATGCTGACAGCACCTGCACCTTGCCCGGCTCTTTCTTGTTCACAGTGATGTCAGCTTTGATCGCTTCCAGCATGTGATCCGCCGTCGCCTGATCCTTCAAGATCCCCATGGGTTTCCCATCCACCAAGAGCTGAACGCCCATAGGCGTAGCTGTCATGGAAGACGATAGGCGGCTAAACACTTCCTGCTCGCTAATCTGAGGCACGAAAGCCTTTTCCTCTTTGAAACTCAGCTCAGGCATCTCAACATCCACATGTACATCTGCACCGGTGTTTTGTAATTCCGCTGTTTTGATAGCTACGAATTGTTCAACGACCGTCTTGTCCTGTACGATTCCAATATCTTCTCCATCGAGCGCAACCTCGACCACATCAACGAGGTTCGCTTTCACATAAGCGTGGCCGCCCCATACAATCGCCGTGACCGCGCCTAGCACGGTTGCGGTTTTCACCAAGCCCAATCTATGTATCAGGATGTTTTTTCCATCATTGTCTGGCTTGCGACCGACTGCAGTGTGGTTTTTATTCGGTTTCTTCTTGGCTTTGCTATGTTGAGCTAAGCTCTGTTCACCTGTGTCACTCTTGGTTGAGCTCGCTGTAGCACTACGTCTAGGCGAATTCTTCTGTTTATTACGTCCACCGCCATTGTCGTTATTTGTTACTGTCGTACTTATATGTTGAACGCTCCGATTGCCATCGATATGTGAACTTACGTTATTTTGCTCTTGTTCCAGTTGCTGTTGCTTGGCGTTGCTCTGGGCTGTTAGGTTTTGTAGTCGAATGTCGGTGAGCTTCCGCCAGGACTTGCCCAGCTTCTGCTTGACCCAACGTATTCCTTTCAAAACTGTCATGTTTTACTCCTTTTGAAACGGGTTTTCGCAGGCTACATAAAAACTCCTAAAAATAGGGATAATAACGTGCGTTAAAAGACTCCTTAAACAATTTACCACAATTCTATCGCTTCTTTCAACACAACACAGTGTCTACCAGTGCGGGAATCGACGTCCATAGCAGGAGTGTGAAGTAAATAAATGGAGAATATTAGGATGGCTTTTGCCCGTTGGTCCGACATGGTTCGGGCGGCGGAAGCTCTGCGAGATCTGGGTGTGATCGACATTACTTTACCGCCCGAATACGAGCTGGGCCGGGATGCGGATTCCCTCATCCCAGATGCAACCGAGCACACCCGAAGTACAATTAGTGATTTTGTATTGGAAATCTCGGTCGAGCCGGGTCTAAGCGGGTCTGCCGCAGATGTGGCGTCGAAGTATGGCGGTTCGTGCCAGTGACGTTTCACTGTTTTGTCTTGATCATACCGAGAAGCTGGGAGTATTCTTCCGGCTTCAAATACTGTTGAAGTGTTTGCTCAATTTGCTTGAGCTCACTGGCCGTAATGCCCTCTTCCATCATTTGTGAAATACTTTGTATTTCCGTCTGAGGTACCCTCGATAACATCATATTGAAAATTTTATTCCGGTCGCCCGTAGATAGCAGCTCCTTCTTCCTGGCAAACTCCTCGCCTGACACCACTACCCTGCCTCCCACGTCTGACTCAGCGCCCGCGGCGGAACCCGCTGAGCCATCCTGCGCAAGTCCGCTTTCAGTAGACTCTTGCCCACTGTCCCTTGCAGTACCCGACACTGTGGCCCGTCCTCCGGTGCCGTCTCTGCTCCCCGCTTCAGTGCCCGATGCCTTGTTATGCTCGCCGGAGCTAGAATTGCTCTCCTGTTGCGATGACGCTGCCGCTGCTGAACCACTCTGATGGCCGAACACAGCCACCGCATCATCCGGTACCTTCTCCTCTGTCACGTTATCCGCACCGGTGCTCTGTGTCGGAGAAGATATCTGCCCTGCGTCACCGGCTGCCGAGTCAGAGTTACCGTTCGCACCCTGGGTTCCGGCGTCCACTTGCCCAGTGACCGAGTGCGCTTCCGGCGCCTGACCGGTTCGCGCGGCCGCGCCCACGGTGCTCGAGCTTCGTCCCTCACCCGGCTGTTGCCCCGTCAATGTCTCGCTCACATGTGCGGTGAATTTTGACCAATTCGGCATGTCGTTCACTACATTTTTTAGTTTATATTGCTCCAGTATCATGTCGACGTACGTCTGTATCACCCAAAACGTAGAAGTCACACAAATTATCGATGTCACACACGCCGTTATAACCAACTTAGCCGCCCAGTACAGTGGTTTCATTTACCAACCATCTCCCGTCTTTTGAACGTTTGTCAGCATTCCTTCCCTACAGTATTAACGTCTTTGCCGGAACCAAACCATAACCTGGAAAATTCAGAACCTTCTTAAGTTTGTAAGTCATTTCTCTAGTTTTTTGTTAAAAGTTTCTTTGTAGTGTAGACTTAGGCGGTTGGCGAAAGTGCTGACTCAATAGGCAGGGTGGACCGGAAACTTGAGAAGTTTCAATATTCTTATCGTAGATCACGAAACGGAAATTCAAGTGAGGCATCCACATACAAGTTCAAAATATCCCTTCCGGACCACAAAATTGTTCTACCGCAAGCTCGACGGTAAAAAACTTGGAGGGTCTTCGAAAACTGATTGGCAATGCCCTCAAATATGCGATGCCTGACACGCGTGTTCATCTCGCACTCGGTGAGAATGCACACCAACTCATGTTTACAATCAAAAATGTCTCCGCCTGCGATATCGATTACACGGTTGAGGATCTGCTGGAACGGCTCAAGCGGGCTGATCAATCCCGACATACCGAAGGGTCGGGGCTGCGGCTCGCCATCGCAAAAAGTATTGTTGTCCTGCACGGGGGCCAACTCCACATCGAACTCGCCAGCTATTACTTCAAGTAACGGTCATTTTCAACAAATACTCCGACGAATAAACTAACGCAGGATAGACAAAAAAAAACACCTCCCTGAATCGTTTCACGATTTAGCGGAGGTGTTGACATGTATATTGGAGGACAATCAGTACAATATCACATTTATTCCTATAAAGGATTATGAATGACTGCGTTTTGCGTACTCAACTGTAAATGGGTTGCAGCAAGTTCGTCTGTTCCCGGTTACGGCCGACAGAGAAGATTGCAATTGGAATACCTGTCAGCTCGGACACACGTTCCACATAACGCCGCGCATTAACAGGAAGGTCTTCCAGCTTGCGTACGCCCGTAATATCCTCACTCCAGCCTGGCAGCTCCTCGTACACCGCCTCGCAGTCGGCCAACAGCTTGAGGCTCGCCGGATAGTGTTCAATCACTTCACCACGCACCCTGTAGGCCGTGCAAATTTTCACCGTTTCCAGTCCCGCTAGCACGTCCAGCGAGTTCAAAGACAACCCGGTGATCCCGCTCACTCGACGGGCATGGCGTACGACCACACTGTCGAACCAGCCCACACGACGCGGTCTGCCGGTCACAGTGCCGTACTCATGGCCCTTTTCGCGAATCCAGTTCCCTGTTTCGTCCAGCAGCTCAGTGGGAAATGGGCCATCACCGACGCGTGTCGTATAAGCCTTCGCGACTCCTATGATCTGCTCAATTTTGGATGGGCCCACCCCGGAGCCGATGCAGACACCGCCTGCAGACGGGTTAGATGAGGTCACGTACGGATATGTTCCTTGATCGATATCGAGCATCACGCCCTGCGCGCCTTCAAACAGTACCTTTTTTCCTTCGTCGATCAAATCGTTGAGCACTACAGATGTATCAGTCACATAATTGCGGAGACGTTCAGCGTAGCCCAGGTACTCCTCGATGATCGCCTCGGCATCCAATCCTTTGGAGCTATAAACCTGTTCGATGAGTAAGTTCTTCTCAGCAACCATATGTCGCACCTTACGTTCGAACTCTTCCGCATCCATCAAATCCGCAATGCGGATTCCGTTTCTCGCCGCTTTGTCCATATAGCACGGACCGATACCTTTGCGCGTGGTGCCGATCTTGCTCTCACCCTTGCGATCTTCTTCCAGACCATCCAACAGCAAGTGATACGGCATAATGACGTGCGCACGGTCGCTGATACGCAAGTTGTCTGTAGAAAATCCGTTGTCATGAATATATTGTATCTCTTCCAGCAGCGCCGCGGGATTGATAACCATACCGTTACCGATGACGCAAATTTTATCCTTGTAGAAAATACCAGATGGAATCATTGTCAGCTTGTATTTTTTATCGTTAATTAAAATTGTATGGCCCGCATTGTTACCGCCTTGGTAACGCGCCACCACTTCGGCAGATTCAGCGAGAAAATCAGTAATCTTCCCTTTGCCTTCATCGCCCCACTGGGTACCGACAACCACAACCGTTGACATGTTCAATAACCCCCATTAGGTGAGTATCACCTATAATTAGTCAAAAGGCCTCAGAGCACCATAAATATTATAGCAGTGCCATAATTCAAAGTCAATAAAAACGAACAATTATATGCTCCATTCTATCATTGTTCGGAATTTCGACTGGTAGAGCAATAGTACTTCCTGTCGATTTGCGCTGCTCAGGTGTGAGCCCGCTCCACCGCAAATGCATCACACAATCCGCTTCAGCTATAACGTACAAATCCATGCCACAGAGGGAGAACACCACAGCATTGCACTTAAGTGCCTTTCAGCACGACAAAAAGCCCTACAACGTCTGCGCAAACGTGTAGGGCCATCGTATGTCCGGCTCAACCGGCACCCATCTCTTGGTGGGTGCGATCCAAACCGACGAATTTATTGAAATTTTTTAAGAACGCCAGCTCGACCGTGCCCACTGGGCCGTTCCGCTGTTTGGCGATGATGATCTCGATGATATTCTTCTTTTCCGATTCCTTATCATAGTAGTCATCCCGGTATAAGAAGGCTACTATGTCCGCATCCTGCTCGATGGAGCCTGACTCACGTAAGTCAGACATCATAGGGCGCTTGTCCTGCCGCTGCTCAACGCCCCGGCTGAGCTGTGACAGCGCGATGACAGGCACATCCAGCTCACGCGCAATCTGCTTCAGCGTACGTGATATCTCGGATACCTCCTGCTGTCGGTTATCGCCTTTACCCCGGCCATGAATCAATTGAAGGTAATCGATAAGAATCATACCTAACCCCTTCTCCTGCTTCAGCCTGCGGCATTTGGCACGGATATCGGCCACTGTTACCGACGGTGAGTCATCGATATAAATGTTCGCCTCGGACAATGCACCGATCGCCATCGTAAGCTTCTCCCAATCATCCTGTTCCAGGAAGCCTGTCCGCATCCGACCCGCATCCACATTGGCCTCCGCGCAAATCATCCGCTGCACCAGCTGTGCCGCACCCATCTCAAGGCTGAATATGGCGACAGTCTCCTTTTCGCGAACGCCGACGTTCTGTGCGATGTTAAGCGCAAAGGCCGTCTTACCCACGGAAGGACGGGCAGCCACGATAATCAAATCAGAGCGCTGGAACCCGGAAGTCATTTTATCGAGATCGAGAAAACCGGATTTGACCCCGGTTGTGCCGCCTTTATTGTTGTAGAGGAATTCAACCTTGTCGAAAACCTCCATCAATACATCCCTGATAGCTATGAAACCACTGTTGGAACGGCGCTGCGAGATTTCGAGAATACGCTTCTCCGCGTCACTCAGCAGGTCACCGACGTCGTCAGTGCTAGCATACCCCTCCGTAACAATGTTCGTAGCGGCCCGAATCAACCGCCGCAGCATCGACTTCTCCTCGACGATCTGCGAGTAATAGTCGATGTTAGCCGCTGTCGGCACTGCATTTGCCAACTCGGACAAATACTTGATCCCGCCTATCTCTTCCAACTGCTGCTTGTTCTGCAGACGTGCGGTCAGCGTGATCAAATCTATCGGCTCATTCTCTTCCGCCAACTCGATCATCGCTTCGAAGATGAGCTGGTGTGAAGTGCGGTAGAAGTCATCGTGAGAGATACGTTCCATCGCGGTAACCAGTGAATCACTGTCAAGCAAAATAGCGCCGAGCACTGCCTGCTCGGCTTCCAGATTTTGCGGAGGGATGCGATCCAAAAACATACCTTCGTTCAAGTTCGTTTCCTCCTAGATTTGCTCTTAGCGAAACCTATCGTATCTATTTATTCCTCCGTTACATGCACCTTGAATTTCGAAGAAACCTCCGGATGCAGCTTCACGCCGATCTCGGTAACACCGAGTGTGCGAATTGGCTCATCCATCAAAATTTTACGTTTGTCCAGCTTCACTTGGTACTGTTTCTGCAGCTCCTCGGCAATCTGCTTGCTTGGGATCGCCCCGAACAGGCGGCCGTCTTTACCGGATTTAGCTTTCAGCTGCACGGTCAAAGTCTCGAGCTGTTGTCCAAGCGCGGCAGCCTCCGCCTTTTCTTCATCCTTTTTGCGCTCCTCCGCCTTCTTCTGCTGCTCCAGCATCTTCACCGAAGACTCGTTAGCGGCCGCCGCCAGCTGCTTAGGGAACAAGAAATTCGTAGCATAGCCTTCAGATACGTCCTTAATCTGGCCCTTTTTCCCCTGTCCTTTAACATCCTTCAAAAAGATGACTTTCATTCGAAAAGACCCTCCTCTGCATCCATTTCACTTAATATTTGCCGTAACTGTGCTTCAGCCTCGGCAACTGTGCCTTCCAACTGGGTGGCAGCATTGGTCAGGTGACCTCCGCCACCCATGCGTTCCATTATGACTTGCACGTTGATTTGCCCGAGTGAGCGCGCGCTGATGCCGATCAATCCGTCCGGTCGTTCGCTTATGACAAAAGAAGCCATCACGCCCGTCATAGTTAACAATGTATCAGCAACTTGTGCAATGAGCAACTGAGGATACTTACGATCCGGTTCCGTCACGGCCAGAGCAATATGGTCATGAATTACTACCGCATTCTTGATGATTTCCGACCGTTGGATATAGTCCTCCAGATCCTCCTTAAGTAATTTCTGGATTAGCGCCGAATCCGCACCATTACGCCGCAGGAAGGACGCCGCTTCGAACGTCCTCGCCCCCGTGCGAAGGCTGAAGCTCTTCGTATCCACTACAATACCCGCCAGCAGCGCTGTGGCTTCCAGTACTCCCATCGACATGTTCTCGTTGAAATATTGCAGAAGCTCCGTCACCAATTCGCAAGTCGATGAAGCGTACGGCTCCATGTACACAAGTGTGGCGTCCTGGATAAAATCCTCACCGCGGCGATGATGATCGACAATAAACTTACGCGAAGTTAACTGCAGCAGCTTTGGTTCCGCCACCATCGTTGCCTTGTGCGTGTCTACCACCACGGCGAGCGAACGTTGGTTAGTGATCTGCATCGCCTGCTCCGGTGTGATAAACCAACGATTCAAGTCCTCGTCTTCGTATATCGCCTCCATCAGCTTACGGATGGACGGATTAACTCCCTCCAAGACGATATATCCCTCTTTATTACCGACATGCGCGGCCTTTAACACACCAATCGCCGCGCCAATGGCATCCATATCGGGATTGCGATGGCCCATAATAATGACCTTGTCGCATTCTTTGATTAAATCCCGCAGCGCATGGGAGATGACTCTCGCCCGCACACGCGTTCGTTTTTCAATCGCATTCGAGCGGCCCCCGTAGAAGGAAAGCCTCTCACCTATCTTCACAGCTGCCTGATCGCCGCCGCGGCCCAAAGCCATGTCCAAGCTCGTCTGCGCCAACTGCCCCAACTCCGTTAAGGAATCGGTGCCGGAGGCGATCCCGATGCTCAATGTCAGCGGCAATTTGTTGTCTATCGTAAGATCCCTGACCTCGTCCAATATTTCAAACCGCGACTGCTCTAAAGCTTTTAAACCCTTTTGGTTCATGAGAATCAAGTAACGGTCTGAAGATGTCCGGCGCAAATAGATATTGTTCCGCTGAGCCCACTCGGTGATTTCTCCCGTTACCTTGGCCATCATAATACTTCGTGTTTGGTCGTCCATCCCTTGAGTAGCTTCGTCCAAATTATCCATGGTGACGATGCCCAGCGCAAGCCGTTCCTCTTCAAACCGCGCAGTCAAAGTCTTCAGCGCCGTAATTTCTGTGAAGTACAGCAGCCGTTCATCCGGGCGTATTTGCACCATATAGATGTCTTTCCCTACCGTCACTTCCAGCTTGTGGTCCTTATCCTTCCGTCCTTTGAACTCAGGAAATACCTCGGCCAGCGGCTCGCCAATAAGCGATTCCTTGCCCGCCATCTTGGCGACATAGGGATTGTGCCATTCGATCACTTTCTCCTCGTTGTAGAGAAGAATTCCAATAGGAAGTTCGTGTATGACCTCACTGCCCGCCTTTTTTATACGGTGCGACAGTGTGCCGACGTACACATTAAAATCGTGGCGAAACGCCTGTTCGGCCTTTAACGTGTAATACGCTAAGACCCCGCACACAATCAAGGCGATCACACCGAGCACCCATTCGTACAACATCAGAGTAAAAATCAAAACCGTCAACACCGTAAATATCCATAGGATATGCAAGCCGTGCCAACGCTTCAATAGGAACTTTGGCATTGATTTCGCCCCTAATCCATTCATTATTTTCGGGCCATCCGCTCACGGATCGGGAACGCTACGTCAAAGACGCCGAGCAAACTAAACAAGAAGTACGTAAGCGGAAAAAAGAGCACCAACAGCACGATTCCCGTAACCGGCAGCAGCCGATTCCAACGATTTGCATGAGCCACGAAAAATAAAAATGCAATCGCCTGTACAGCGAAAGCCATTGTCAACAGCGGAAGTAAATTCAATAGCACCATATACACGCCTGAGTCCGGATCCTGCACGAACAGCTCCATGAGCAGTGCGATCATGTAGTACCATAGAAACGATCGCGGCAGCCTCCATTCATGGACCGGCTTAAATCCCGGAATATCCGCACCGCCACGGTTTAGAATCCGTCTTGATATCCAGTGTGTGATTACGACAAGCACGATGGAAAATCCGATCATCATCATCGGAAGCATCTGGCTTATGACGCGAACCACATCCGCCGGGTCCATCGCAAGCAGACCTTTCAGTTGGTCCGGCAGCGTGTTCAAGCTTTCCAACATGAATTGCCTCATTTTCGCAATGAGATTAAATCCGAACATGTAAGCCACCAATATGCTAAGCAGCATTTCGGCGAGCAGTGTCAGTGTTCCGACCGTAACAACCGTTCGTGCCGCGGCCCGCCTCCTGTACAAATTTCCCATTTGAATGACGGGCGGCAGTAAAAATAATGAGACCGAGATCAACAGCAGACCTACCCAGCCGATCATCAGCATCGAGGTCAGCACATACACTGCTGCCAAGCTGATTCCATAAACGAGCAAAAACCGCTTTACGTCGTACCGCACAAACTGTATTAATACAGGCACCATCAATAAATTCATTGTGATTATATTGAGCGGTGTGATCACTGACAGGAGCAGTATAACCGTGATTACGCTCCAGCCCAGTCCCTTTGCCAAACCTTTCCCCAACACGTTCACCTCTTACGCAAATGTTCTTCCAAAGCGGATATGTCGCCGTACCATTCTTCCAGTTGATGTCCTTCAGCTCTATGCCTCTTCATTTTTTCCAAAACCGCTTCATCTAAACTGCGATAGGAGATGTTTAGCCGTCTGCCAAGTATATAACAGCACGCTACAAGACTTGCTAGACCGTCGATGATCTTAATCTGGCTGCCCTCCCATATACCCTTCAGGAGGTGTGCCATTTGATCTACGAGCTCTGTTTTTAACCACTCAATGATTTTAGCACGCTTAGCTAAATCTATGTCTTTTTCCATGCCTGACTTGCCGCCCCTCTTCCCCAATCGAGACTTTAGTCAATTATACCACAATATTATGCCTTTTGTTCGGCGAGCCATAGCTTGAAGCAGTAATCGATGATCTCCCTTCTGCGGATGATGCCAATGAACACATCGTTGTCATCCACTACCGGTACAAAGTTCTGATTAGTTGCCAAAGTTATCAAATCCTGCATCTGCTGATCTATGCGCACTGGCTTTATCGTCATATGCTGAGCCACATCCTTGAGATAAACCTTATGTGCATTTTCGAAGCCGATAGCGGGGGAATGTTTTAGCTTCCATAACAAGTCACCTTCAGTGATCGTACCTGCGTATTTCCCATTGTCGTCAATGAGGGGCACGGCGGAGTAACGGTGATACTCCATACGTTCCAGCGCCTGGCGCATCGTCGATTCCGGGGATAAATATACAACCTCGTCTTTGGGAACGAGAAAAAAAGCGATATTCACTGATGCCACCCTTTCTAGCTATCTGACTTGCGGATTTTCTTTTCCCTGCTTCATAATACACTATGATGACCCGGGAGGATATACGACACACACACCTCTACTATTTTAACAAATAACGTCGACCACTTCATCTGCCATACGGAACCACCTCAACCTGTATGATCTTATGGCCTCTGTATCATGCTTATCCCGTCCGTGCGTGTCTATCCAGCCGTGCTCCGGGCGGAACAATGTCATGTCGCGCTACAATTCCCAACGCCTCGCTTCTAACTGACAAGTAAAAAGAGACAGTTTGGATTGATCTCCAAACTGTCTCCTCTCGCTGCTCACGACAATTATTCAGTTGTGTAAGGCAGCAATGCGATCTGACGAGCGCGTTTGATTGCGATTGTCAGTGCACGTTGGTACTTAGCAGAAGTTCCGGTCACACGGCGAGGAAGAATCTTGCCGCGCTCGCTGATGAACTTCTTCAGGGTATCGATGTCTTTATAGTCAATGTGAGTGATTTTGTTCACAGTGAAATAACATACTTTACGGCGTTTTCCGCCTTTACCGCCTTTACGGCCGCCGAATTTGCGCTCGCTGCGCTCTTCGCCGCTGTTTTCCCGTCTTTGAAAACCCATCGATGCTCACGTCCTTTCTACGTTAAAATGGCAAATCATCATCAGAAATATCAATCGGTTTCCCATCATCCTGGAATGGATCTTGATTGTCACGTAGTCCGCTGTTGCGTTCTTGTCTACCGCCGCCACCCATTCCGTCGTCACGATTTGCACCGCTGTTCGGAGATTCCAAGAAGCGCACGTTATCCGCAACAACTTCAGTCACATACACCCGGCGACCTTCGTTGTTATCATAGTTACGCACTTGAATTCTGCCTTCTACTGCAGTCAAACGGCCTTTACGCAAATAATTGGCACACGTTTCAGCAAGCTGCCGCCATGTAACAATATTAATAAAGTCCGCTTCCCGTTCCCGCTGCTGGTTCGTAAAAGGCCGATCTACAGCTAACGTAAACGTAGTCACGGCAACGCCTGACGGAGTATAGCGCAATTCGGGATCACGAGTGAGTCTGCCGATGAGTATGACACGATTTAACAATCTTAAACCCTCCCAGCATGTCAATTACAGCACTTCGGATGCCTTAAGCCACGTCTTTGACGATCATGTAACGAATGATTTCGTCGGAAATCTTCATCACACGGTCAAGCTCAGCAACTACATCATTATTAGCGTCGAAGTTTACCAACACATAATGACCATCGCGGAACTTGTTGATCTCATACGCAAGACGGCGCTTACCCATCACGTCATGTTTTGTAATTTCTCCACCATTGTTGATGATGTTTTGAAATTTCTCAACCGTAGCTTGGACAGCTTCTTGCTCGATGTCCGGACGAATGATGTACATAACTTCATATTTGCGCATGGTTTCACCTCCTTTTGGACTAAACGGCTCCACTACGCAGCTATACCGCCGCTCGGAGCAAGGAGCGAGTAATACTTGGTTCTCCAAAACTCGCACCATAATACTATATCAAAATGGAAGAACAATAACAAGTTTTTTTCTCATGCAAGTGTCTAATACTGGTACCTGGTAATTCAGTCCTGCAGTGCTTGCTACCGCGGCTTCGCCCTGGACAGGGGGAGACAGGCTACGGTCACCGGCACAGTCGGTGCCTCTGTTGTAGCACCGGCTTGACCTCGCGTGCCAGTGTTCTCTCTCAACACCAACACCATGACCACCATGGCTGCGCACCGAGCCCGCGATCGGCGCCATCGCCGCCATCACCGCCATGACCCTACCGTGCCGGGTCGGTGTTATTTTCGCTTGCACCACCGCTTGGCTGATGCACGATAGATAACGCCTGGGATGACCTCCACCGCCATCGTACAGCTGTTATCGCTCTGCACCACCGCTTGGCTGATGCACGATAGACAACGCCTGGGATGACCTCCACCGGCATCGCGCAGCTTTTGTTTTCTTGCGCACCACCGCTTCGATGATGCGCGATAGACAACGCCACACACGCCATAAGCATATCCGCTCCGCCACCAGGCTAAACTAAACGAACTTGCACGCCTTGAAATTATGCAAAAAGGAGTTCATCCTATGCGAATGCGATACACGTGTACCATCATTTTCGCCCTAATCGCTGCCTTTCTGTCTGTCGCACATTATGTCGGTCATGAACTGGAAGCGATATATCTGCTGTTTTTCGCTTTAAGCATTCCCGCTTGGTTCATTCCTTTGATTGACGATAGCTACCCCCATCCGGTCGTTCTATATATCCTGACTACGTTAGTTTGGGCACTGATCGGGTACATCATTGACCGTTATTCCGCGGCCCGGAACACACGCGCCAGTTAAGGGCTGCTCTGCTCTTAGCCCAAAGTAATGAAATTGCGCGTTAAATTAGCTCATTGTACGCGGGCAGCACAGCACTATGTGCGTACGTGCAGTGGCTTCCGCTTCCAACTGCGTTTGCCGGACGCACCATAATAAAACACCTCCGAATGCGGCATCCGCAATCGGAGGTGTATTTTTGATTGGTCGGGTCTACTGGCCGCCTGCATAGCAGAAATTTTTATCAAACGCATTCGAAGTAGATTGGTAGCCCTGTCTATTTAACCCGTATGTGAAAATTCGTATGTACGTGGCGGAAAGAGTGGGATTCGAACCCACGCACGGCTTGCGCCGCCTAGCTGATTTCGAGTCAGCCCCCTTGGGCCTCTTGGGTACCTTTCCGCATAAAAAAGGGACAAGAAATACTATAACACAGCCGAGCGTGTTAGGCAACCCTATTCTAATGCCGAATTTTGGTTCGCTGTGTTTGCCTCCGGATTAGAACGCAGCACCTTCTTCAATTTGCTCTCAAACTTCGCTCTCGGCACTAATACGCTGTGCTTACAACCAACACACTTAATCCGAATATCCATCCCCAGCCTGATGATTTCCATCTCATTAGTGCCACAGGGATGAGGTTTTTTCATCTGCACAATATCACCTAACTGATACTGCTTCCGTTCCATGCCTATCCTCCCCTATCTGTTCTCAGCCAGTTTTACGCCTTCGATACTGCGTGCATCCAGTGCCTTTTTGACCTCAGCGTATAATTCCCGGGTCACGGCTGCTTGTGTATTGGGCTGGCACTCGACGATCGTCCTGATCGTTATCTCGGATGTCCCTAGCGTCTGCACACCCAAAACCTCAGGCGGCTTCACCATGCTGACGTTGGTTTCATAGATTCGCATCACGGTCTCACGTAAAATTTCCATCGCCTCATCAATATCGGACTCGTACGCTATGTTGACATCCACGATGGCTATCGAGTTGTTGAGAGAGAAATTCGTGACCTGCGCGATCGTACCGTTCGGAATGAAATGCACTTCCCCTGTCCAGCTTTTCAGCTTAGTCACTCGCAGCCCTATTTCTTCTACGGTTCCTTTGAACGTCCCTATCTGAACAACGTCTCCTACCGCAAATTGATCTTCAAATATAATGAAAAAGCCCGTGATAACATCCTTCACCAAGCTCTGTGCTCCAAAACCAATGGCAAGACCGACAACACCTGCTCCCGCTAAAATCGGCTCCAGTCGGATACCGAATTGGTTCAGGATCATCAAAATCATGATGAAGTTTACCACATAGGACATAATATTTCCTAATAATTTACCTATCGTTGTCGTGCGGCGAACATCCAGCTGCAATCTGCCTTTTTGTCGGGACACCAGCACATGGTCTAACGCCTTAGTGCCTGCCTTAATAATAAGACGCGCGGCCAAAAAAATCAGAATAACCTTTATTGCTGTAAACAAATAATTGCTCCATACCGCCGGATCTGAAAAATAATCCACGATGCTTTGCTGCATTTGAGCCCAAGCCATTGAGATTGATTCCATGTCTACCTTTTCCCCTAAAATTAAAGTTTCCCAGCTGCTATCCATGTTGTGACCACCTTACGCTTCCATCGTAACATATTCGTTGTCCTTTTTGAAATATATGCCCCGGATCTCTATTTTTTCTTCTGCCACGATTTCTTTCACACGTTCATAATCTTCTCTGGGAAATTGAAGCGAGAGCGCACAGCCTGCAGTCACCTCTTTCGGTGTCGGGCAGATATCATTCTCAATTTCTGCATAATCGAGTAGCATTTCAGCCCTGATCGCCTGTTGTGTGGAGTCAAATGCCATTAACAGCATGCCGCCCAAGCCCCCTCTTATATTTGAAAGTTCACGTATAAATCAACCTTTGTTTCCGTATACTAGTAGAAATTGTTTTTAGCACATTAAGTATACGGGGGCAATTATATGAATCTTTCCTTTCAAAGAGACGCAAAAAACACGAGAGATTTCGAAGCTTTGAAGGTTCCTCATACCGACAACAACATTGTTGGTTTACTGGCCGATAGGCTCCTGAAAATATTGGGCTGCATTAACAACGACCGACCGATAATCATCGTTTGCGTCGGCACCGACCGCTCCACCGGCGACGCCCTTGGGCCTCTCGTTGGCTCCCATCTCAAAAAATACAGCTTGGATTCATTAAATTTATACGGCACATTGGACAACCCGGTACATGCCATGAATCTTAAAGAAACGATCACCATAATTAATGACACTTATAAGAACCCATTTATTGTTGCAGTGGACGCATGCCTCGGCCAGCTGACAAGCGTTGGCTGCATTCAAATAGGCAGCGGGCCGGTGAGACCCGGCGCCGGTGTGAATAAAGAGCTTCCACCTGTCGGGGACATTCACATCACAGGCATAGTGAATGTGGGAGGTTTCATGGAATACTTCGTACTGCAAAACACACGGCTGAGCTTGGTCATCAATATGGCTGAAGTGATAGCACGAGCGTTTTATGTAGCAATCAGTACCTTGCAGCGCAGAGCTGCATCTACTTCTTTTGCAAACATTGATTGATAGCTTCTTTCTCCTCAGGTGAAAGTGTGTATGTAGACTCTCCACGCAACAAAGGTTTCGCATAGACATACGTTTCATCGCGATTGTGAATGCCTGTTATGACAATGCCATCCCGATTATCGTCAATAAAAGCCAGCGAGAAGCTCAGGTCGCTGCCGCTACCGGCGAAGGCATTGTACCTGTGAATCCCCACGTGGGACTTCATGTGCTGCAATCGCTCTGCAAAAGCACGCACCTGTACTAACGCCTGATTCGTTTTTTCATCCAAGGAGGCCGTTCTTTCCTGGATTTCAATGAGCGCGTCCTCTATATTCATATTCCCGTTACCATTCATCATCACCGTATACTGTCTTCTCAGTTTATTCAGCTTACCCCATACAATGAACAATACAACCAAAACAATCACCATAATCGCCGTTGTTCCAAGCAATAACAATCGGATATCTAACAACTCTAGTATGCCCTCCAACTCTCCGTACCCCCTGTTTTCTTTGCTCTGCGATTATTACACTGTGGCGCTTCTTGCTAGCCCGGAGCCCTATCCCAAATGTTTGGCGATTTCCCGAACAGCTGTGATCAACCGGTCCACCTCTTCGTCGGAAGTGTAATAACCAACGCTCGCCCGTACAGCACCACGATCCATAGTGCCCGCCGTTGCGTGGGCTAATGGGGTACAATGGTACCCGGCTCTTACCGCTATTTGAAAAGATTGATCCAATATGAAGGCAACCTCAGAAGAATCGGCTTGATGGACGTTAAATGACACGATACCGGTTTTATCCCGCCCGAGTTGTGGCCCAAGCACAGTTACACCGTTGGTAGACATCAGCGCATCCATAATTCTTTGCGTATGATTCCATTCTCTTTTGTGAATTTGTTCCACGGTTTCGTGAAGAACAAACTTAACGCCTTCGTTGAGGCCGGCAATACCCACCGTGTTCTGAGTACCCGACTCATATCGATCAGGCCGGACTGTGGGCTGCTCTATCGCTTCCGATTGACTTCCTGTCCCTCCATAAAGCAGCGGTGTCAGCTCGAGATCTGGCGCCACGTACAAACCTCCCGTTCCCTGCGGCCCCAACAGCCCCTTGTGTCCAGGAAATGCAAGCATATCGATTCCCATTTGTACCACATCGACCTCTAATGTGCCGGCAGTTTGAGCGGCGTCCACCAGTAGACGTATTTTCCTGTCCCTGCAGAGCTGACCGAGCTCTGCCACCGGCAGAATGCTGCCCAACAGATTTGAGCTGTGTGAGCACACCATAAGAGTCGTTTCAGGCCTTATCGCATCTCTGACTTCATCCACGGTAAGTGCGCCAGTTGAATCAGTGGCAACATAAGTTATGTGTATGCCCCTAGTTTGTTTGAGAAACTCAAGTGGACGTCTCACAGAATTGTGTTCAACAGCTGTGCAGACGACATGGTCCCCGGGCTTAACAAATCCCAGGATCGCCTGATTCAACGCCATAGTCGTGTTTAACGTAAAGGAAATGTCATTCGGGTTTTTAATCCGAAACAACTTAGCCAAATTTCTTCGCGCTTCAAATAACGTTCGGCTGGCCTGCACAGCCATCCGATGGCTTCCCCTCCCCGGATTTGCAGCATAATGCAGCATCACATCCTGCATCGCAGATACAACCTCTGGCGGTTTCGGCCAAGACGAGGCTGCATGGTCAAAGTACGCTGTCTCCATCATTTTCCCTCCTCCACGAAAAGTAGCATACCTGGTCTGCCTTAAGAAAGGCAATAATCAGGTATGCTACATTTTAACTATCAGCGTTTTTCCTTCTTTCCGAGCTATCGTAAAGTTAAGAGATTTTTCCCTGCAGCAATTCCAGTAGACGATCCAAATCATCTTTTGAATAATAAAGAAGCTCAATCTTCCCTTTGTTATTGCTGTGTTTTATTTTCACGGTAGTTCTGTATACTTCCCGCAGACTTTCTTCCAGCTGATTGATATATGGATCCTTCTTTTTGGATTTCAACACCGGCTTTTTTTGATCGGTCTTATCCTCAAGTTTCTTTACTTCCTCTTCGAGCTCCCGTACGCTCCATTGCTCTTTAATCGCCAGTTCGGCTAACGCCTTAATTGATTTAGGATCCTTTAAGCCAATTATCGCTTTCGCGTGTCCCATCGACAATGTTCCACGTGAAACATATTGCTTAACGTCTTCAGGCAAATTCAATAACCGCAAAAAATTGGCGATGTGGGATCGACTCTTACCTACCTTCGCCGACAGTTCTTCCTGAGTCAAAGAGAATTGATCAATTAGGGCTTGATATGCCACCGCGATCTCCATGGCGTTAAGATCTTCGCGTTGTACATTCTCAATTAAGGCGATCTCCATTACTTGTTGATCCGATAGTTTTTTCACAACAGCGGAAATCGTAGCCATGCCACACACTTGTGATGCTCTATAACGGCGCTCGCCAGCTATAATTTCATAACCCTTCAACACGGTTCTCACAATGATCGGTTGAATAATGCCGTGCTGTTGTATAGAAGCAGCTAGTTCATTGATGGAGTCGTCATTGAATGTCCGTCTCGGTTGATAAGGGTTCGGTCTCAGCTGCGAAAGTGGGATTTCGACCACCTTGTCGTCCTCATTGATGCTGAGTGCCGGCAGCAACGCATCCAAGCCTTTACCTAGTCGTTTACTCATATTGCCATCACTTCCTTCGCGAGCTCCATGTACACTTCCGCTCCCTTTGATCTCGGGTCGTAGGTGACAATCGATTGGCCGTGACTGGGAGCTTCACTCAATCTCACGTTACGCGGGATAATCGTTTGGTACACTTTTTGTTGAAAATACTTCTTCACTTCTTCGATCACTTGCATACCAAGATTCGTCCTGGCATCAAACATCGTTAACAGCACACCCTCGATTTGCAGCGTGGTGTTCAAGTGTTTTTGCACTAGTCGTACCGTATTCAATAGCTGGCTCAAACCCTCTAAAGCATAATATTCACATTGGATGGGAATGATAACCGAATCTGATGCAGTGAGGGAATTCACAGTCAAAATACCCAATGACGGCGGGCAATCTATCAGAATATAGTCAAATAAATGTTTGACTAATTGCAGCGACTTCTTCAATCTCACTTCACGAGAAATCGTTGGTACCAGCTCTATTTCCGCACCAGCCAATTGAATGGTGGCAGGTATAATCTTTAAGTTCGGGATCGCGGTCTCAACCATCGCATCCTTCGGATGTATATCATTGATAAGCACATCGTATATGCAGTACACTACATCAGCCTTGTTCACCCCCACGCCGCTGGTCGTATTTCCCTGGGGATCAATATCAACTAGCAACACCTTTTTGCCTAGAGCTGCCAGAGATGCACCTAAGTTGACGGATGTTGTCGTCTTACCGACACCGCCCTTTTGATTCGTAATTGCAATGATCTTAGACAATATTCATTTCACCTCAATAAACATACTTATAGCGACCTCAGAAGTGATTAGCTAGCATCAATATCTACCCGCTGACCTTAGCACTCGAAGGGTCAAGAAAAGCTCCTTTCACGGAGCTGAATTCATGGCTATGCGGATGTGGTTTTTCTCTATCATACTACATTTGTTAGTTTTTTGGTATCTTGATTACGATCTCATAATGATCGGCGTAATCCTGTTCCGATGTATTGATTTGTAAACCTGAAGATGTCACCATCTCCACGGACTGCCTGATTGTATTCAACGCCAAACGCACATCCTTGGAGAAAGACACACGCTTGGACTTTTTGATTTTCACCGCTTCTTTCAGAAACTGAATCCTAGCCTCCGTCTGTTTTACATTCAGTTCCTTCGAGATAATATCCTCTAATACTTTAACTTGTAATTCTTCTTGATCCAACGCCAACAATGCGCGCGCATGTCTTTCTGTGATTTTCCGGTCCATCAAAGCTAGTTTTACAGGTTCACTTAAATGAATCAACCGAATTTTGTTCGCAATTGTCGATTGGCTCTTGCCCAATCGTTGCGCCAAACTTTCCTGAGTAAGATTATGTAGATCTATTAATTGTTGATAGGCAATGGCTTCCTCAATGGCGGTTAACCCTTCCCGCTGCAGATTCTCAATTAATGCGATTGAGGCCGCTTGGGAGTCGTTGAAATCACGAATAATGGCCGGTATCGTATCGAGGCCGAGTTTTTTGACGGCCCTCCATCTACGTTCGCCGGCGATCAACTCAAACATGTTGTTTCTGACCCGAACAACTATCGGCTGTATCACGCCATGCGTTTTGATGGTTTGACACAGTTCTTCAATGCGCTCATCATCAAAAATCGTCCTGGGTTGATAAGGGCTTGGAATAATATCATCGATAGAGATGTTTTTGATTTCATCCGAGGATGTTTTTTCCACGAACCCAAATAGTTTCGAGATCTGTTCCTTCATCAATCTACCACCCGATCTTCTACGGTAAGTAAAATTTCTTTCTATTTAATTATAATTCTATAGAGGCGTTCAATTTCCTGCAAGGCTATCTGTCTTGAATGTTAATTATTATTCACACTTTTATTGCACGCGCTAAAACTAATGCCCTATGCGAATAGAGACCATGCACGTGGAGGCGTATTGCACTAAATTGTTCCACGTGAAACAATTAAACCAGAGGAGATTTCACCGGCGTGCCTGCTTTTCTCGGATACTTGGACGGAGTTCGACCTTGCTTTGAGATTACCACCAGGTGCCTGGTTGACTGCTCCACATCCGGCAGTTGGAATCGATATGTAGTCTCGTATTTTCCCTTTAATTCCTTCAAGCTATGAGCAGCTTCTCTTAGTTCCTCCTCGATTTCGTTGCCTTTCATAGCAACAAACCGTCCTCCGGCTTGGGTAAAAGGTAAACAGAATTCGCCGAGCACAGCTAGTCTTGCCACCGCTCGTGCTGTGACTAAATCATAATGATCACGATGCTCAGATAATCGGGCAACATCCTCCGCCCTCCCGTGAACACAATTCACACCTTCGAGGCCCACTTCGCTCACCACATGCTTTAAAAACTGAATTCTTTTGTTTAACGAATCTACTATGGTCACTCTCAAATGAGGAAAAGCTATTTTCAACGGAATGCTAGGAAAGCCAGCGCCTGAACCGATGTCCGCCATCGTGTCAATGTTGTGCATAGCAATAAAAAAAGAGATGGAGAGCGAGTCGTAAAAATGCTTCACGTAGACTTGCTCTCTCTCTGTTATGCCGGTTAAATTCATCTTCTCATTCCATTGCACAAGTTCTTGGAAGTATGTTTCGAACTGTGCCAGTTGCAACTCAGATAGCGCAACATTATAGTTTCTTAGCTGTTGAACAAACTGTTCTTGTATATGATCCATACTAACCTCGTGCGGCCACGACTTTATTGTAATGTTCCAAGTAAACTAACAGAATGGAAATATCCGCTGGTGTCACGCCTGAGATACGGGACGCTTGGCCGATAGAGATTGGACGGATTTTGCTTAGCTTCTGCTTCGCCTCGGTAGCAATTCCATGCACATCATCGTAGACGATATCATATGGAATCTTCTTTTTCTCCATCTTGCGTAGACGATCTACTTGTGCCAGCTGTTTCTCGATGTAGCCAGCATACTTAACTTGAATCTCCACCTGTTCCATCATTTCCTCAGTCAGCTCGTTTGGTGCTGGAGAGATGGCATGTATGTGCGCGTATGTTACTTCAGGACGGCGCAGCAGCGAGATGAGATCGACCGCATTGTTAACCTCTGCACTACCCACCGCGGCGAGCATATCTTTTACCTCGGTCGGCTTTACTTTCGTTGTTTTCAAACGCTCAATTTCTTCTTCGACACGGCGAACTTTGTCTAAGAATCGCGCGTACCGCTGTTCCTGGATCAAGCCGATCTCATGCCCGATTGGAGTGAGACGCAAATCGGCGTTATCGTGTCTGAGAAGCAGCCGGTATTCCGCACGCGATGTCAACAAACGGTAAGGCTCATTTGTCCCCTTTGTCACGAGATCATCGATCAACACTCCGATGTAAGCTTGTGAGCGGTCCAGCACAAGTGCTTCTTCCCCCAATACTTTTCTCGCGGCGTTGATTCCCGCCATAATTCCTTGACCTGCAGCTTCTTCATACCCGGACGTACCGTTGATTTGTCCAGCTGTAAACAGCCCTTCCACCACTTTCGTTTCAAGCGAAGGTTTCAACTGAGTCGGCACCACGGCATCATATTCAATAGCATACCCTGTTCGCATCATTTCAACCTTTTCCAAACCAGGAACGGAACGCAAGATTCCGAGTTGCACGTCTTCAGGCATACTGGTCGACAAACCTTGCACATAATACTCAGATGTATTGCGGCCTTCCGGTTCCAAAAAGATTTGATGTTTCGGCTTATCACTAAAACGTACGATCTTGTCTTCAATCGAAGGACAATAGCGCGGACCGGTGCCTTCGATCGCTCCAGAAAACATCGGCGCACGATGCAGGTTATCATTGATAATTTTGTGCGTT
Source organism: Paenibacillus xerothermodurans (assembly GCF_002220865.2). Classification (GTDB taxonomy): domain Bacteria; phylum Bacillota; class Bacilli; order Paenibacillales; family NBRC-103111; genus Paenibacillus_S; species Paenibacillus_S xerothermodurans. The sequence continues at coordinate 34,139 of NZ_NHRJ02000022.1, forward strand.
TCCTCAGATGTGTACGTCAACCAACAAGGCAGTTGATTCGGGATTGCGTCAGTCGTCTCGTACGAGAAAAACTTCGGCTTTTCATCACCGGGTTGAATTTCGGTTTTGCTAAAATCGATGGTATCTTTGTGCACACGAGGCGGCGTTCCTGTTTTAAACCGTACGAGCTCAAGCCCCAGATCACGCAAGGACTGCGACAACTTCACTGCCGGCTGCTGGTTGTTAGGACCGCTTTCATACATCAATTCACCCATGATGATTTTTCCGCGCAGGTAAGTCCCGGTGGTAACCACCACGGCCTTCGCCATGTAACGAGCGCCTGTTTTCGTGACAACACCTTTAATGACGCCATCTTCCACAATCAGTTCTTCCACCAAACCTTGTCGAAGAGTGAGCTTCGGCTCATTCTCCAGCGTTTGTTTCATTGTATGCTGATACAAAAATTTATCAGCTTGTGCTCGCAGCGCATGAACAGCAGGGCCTTTCCCCGTGTTAAGCATACGCATTTGGATATAAGTCTTATCGATGTTACGTCCCATTTCTCCGCCGAGCGCGTCAATTTCACGCACGACATGACCTTTCGCAGGGCCACCAATGGACGGATTACATGGCATAAAAGCAATCATATCCAAGTTGATCGTAATCATCAGCGTTTCACAGCCCATACGTGCTGAAGCCAACGCAGCTTCAACGCCTGCGTGACCGGCTCCGACCACGATCACATCATATTCTCCTGCTGTATAGCTCATGATCGCTACCTCCTCAATTCATAAAATATTATTTACCCAAACAAAATTGGGAGAAAATTTGATCAATCAACGAGTCACCGACAGAATCTCCGATAATTTCGGCCAAATACTCCCATGCATTTCTGATATCAATTTGAACCATATCTATTGGAACGAAGTCCTCAGTCGCTGTGTATGCTTCCTCTAATGCAGCTTTCGATTTTTTCAACAATGAAATATGACGTACATTACTTACATACGTCAAGTCATTAGATTCTACCTGACCGCTGAAGAAAATGCTAGCAATAGCTTTTTCCAAGTCAGTGATGCCCTGCTGTGCCAGCAATGACATCGCCACAATCCGTTCCGCCGGAAAATGGGATCGCAACACATCCATGTCAATGCGCTGCTCTAAGTCCGACTTATTAACGATAACGATGGTTTGTCTGTCCTTCAGCTGTTCAATTAGCTGCACTTCTTCAGGTTCCAACGTTTCCGCCCCGTTGAACACAAGCAATATCAAGTCCGCTTCGACTAAGGCACTCTTGGATTTTTCAACCCCGATTTGCTCAACGATGTCTGACGTTTCACGGATACCCGCAGTATCCAGCAATTTCAGGGGTATCCCGTTTACCGTAACAACCTCCTCGATGACATCCCGTGTGGTACCTGGTATATCGGTGACAATCGCCCTGTTTTCTTGTGCCAACGTGTTCAACAGAGAAGACTTACCAACGTTTGGCTTCCCTACGATAGCCGTCACGATTCCTTCACGCAGAATTTTACCTTGCCGGGCTGAGTTTAACAATTCATCGATCTGTGCCATTGCGTCCGAGCATTTATTTTTAATAAAGGCGTTCGTCATCTCTTCTACATCATGTTCCGGGTAATCAATGTTTACTTCGATGTGCGCCATCAATTCGACCAGAGCGTGCCGCAGTTGCTTAATCCGCTTGGACAAACTACCCTCAGACTGCTTGAGAGCCACCGTATGCGCTCTGTCCGACTTTGCCCGGATGAGATCGATGACCGCCTCAGCTTGGGACAGGTCGATGCGGCCGTTGAGATACGCTCGTTTCGTGAATTCACCTGGTTCAGCCAATCTCACCTGCTGCTCTATTAACAAGTCCAACACCTTTTTCACAGAAACAAAGCCGCCATGGCAGCTAATCTCCACTACATCCTCTGTAGTAAACGAACGAGGGGCCCTCATAATCGTAACCAATACCTCGTCCACACGTTCCAACGTTCGCGGATCCTTAACAAAACCATAATGGACGGTATGGCTCGCAACGTCCGCTAACTTAGATTTGCCAAAAAAGATGCGATCCGCAGCTGCGACAGCCTCGTCCCCGCTAATCCGTATAACTGCAATGCCTCCCTCACCTAGCGGAGTGGAAATCGCCGCAATAGTATCTTCCATCATAATTTACCACCACCTCTCAGAAACAATCTCTAGTTGTATTGAAAAAATGCAATGAGTCATAACAACCATGACATCATTGCATCGACATTTACCTGTTTACGATTACAATTCTTCGGTTTGGCTCTTCGCCTCTGCTGAATGTTCGTACCGTGGGATGATCCTGCAGCTTCGCATGGATCACTTTCCGTTCAACCGGCGACATCGGTTCGAGTACAACTTCCTTTTTTGTGCGACTCACTCGTTCTGCCAATCGTAACGCTAAATCCTCTAAGGTATTCTTCCGCCGTTCACGGAAGTGCTCGGCGTCTAATCCGATTCGAACATGCGTGTTGGAGTAACGATTCGCGACAATGTTAACCAGATATTGCAGCGCGTCCAACGTCTGCCCCCGCCTGCCAATGAGCATGCCTAATTCCGAACCAAACAAATGGAGCTCCACCCCGTCCTTCTGAACCTTCTTCTCCACGCGCACTGCCAAATTCATGGTTTGAAAAACGTCCTGTAAAAAATTGATGGCTTCCTCTTCAGCGTCAGGCAGAAGCTCTAATTCAACTTTTGCCTCCTTCACGCCGATGAGACCGAACAGCCCTTTGGAGGGGTGTTCCAGCACGTGTATTTTTACCCGTTCCTCCGTGGTATTCCATTGGCGAAGACCGTTGCTCACGGCCTCCTCAATTGATTTCCCCGTAACCACAATTTTTTTCATTTGGACAGGCCACCCTTATTTTTTTTGAGGTCGATAAATAAAATAAGACTGCACAATCGTGAAAAGGTTACTAAACACCCAATATAATGGTAGTGCTGCAGCGAAATTCATCGCCATAACAAAAATCAATATCGGGAAAATGAACATCAGGTTTTGCATTTGCGGGTTCATCTGTGAGGACATCATTTTTTGCTGGAAGTATGTCGTCACCGCAGCTAACAGCGGCAAAATATAATACGGGTCTTTCTCACCGAGCTCCATCCACAAAAATGAATGCTCCGCGATATTTTGGTTGCGCATAATCGCGCTGTACAAGGCGATCAGGATAGGCATCTGAACCAGCAAAGGGAAGCAGCCGGCCAAAGGATTGACACCGTTTGCTTGAAACAGCCTCATTGTTTCTTCCTGTTGCTTCTTGGGGTCGTCCTTGTATTTGTCTTTTATCTTTTTAAGCTCCGGTTGTAAATCCTGCATCCGCTTAGAGCTTTTATATTGCTTTAAAGTGAGCGGCAAAATAATAATTCGGATAATCAGGGTCACGACCAAAATCGATAGTCCGTATGAACCCCAAAGAAGCGCCGCAAACCAGTCAAGAATATCAGCCAGTGGACCAACGAAATATTTGTCCCATATCCCATTCTCAGGATCGATTTTCGTTGTTGCCGGGGCACAGCCTGCGAGCAGCAAAAAAGTGAAAATAATCGGCAAATATTTAGCTAGTCGACGGGTCAAAATGCAATCCTCCTAATTTATCGTTTCCAATAAACAACTATACCATATCTTCTAGAAAAAAAGAAATAAAACTCCCTACTTTCGACGCAATAGAGAGGCTCTTTTAAACACATGCAGAATGCTTTTTTCCATATCGGCATACGCCATACCCACGGCGGGTGTTCTGGCGATCAAGATAAGGTCGTAACCAGTCGGAATTCGATCCGCATTCAATCTAATGATCTCTTTCACCATGCGTCGGATCCGGTTTCGTACCACGGCATTGCCAAGCTTCTTGCTCACGGATATTCCTAAACGAAAGGTTGACAGCTGCGGCCGGGCATGCGAATAGAGAACAAATTGGTGATTGGCCACCGACTTGCCGCCGCGATACACTCTGTCGAAATATTCCCTTTTGGTCAATCGATTCTTTTTTTCCACAGCCTGTTCACCGTATCCTATCATTAGCCCGACCAGTATTTATTTATCGTATACAAAAATCTACTTTTTTAGTACATATGAAAATTGGCGTGAGTAATTTCGAAGTAAAAACGCGGTTGGTCCGGAGCGCTTTGGATCCACACTTGAATCGCTCTCTTCTCATGCGCAGCCAAAAGCGAGGTGCACGCATAATTATAAACAAAAAAGACCACTTCAGTGGCCTCTTGTATTAAGCGCTCAATACTTTTCTTCCTTTTAGACGACGAGCAGCGAGTACTTTACGACCATTCTTTGTACTCATTCTCTTACGAAAGCCGTGTACCTTCTTGCGTTTTCTTACATTCGGTTTAAACGTAGGACCCATCTATGTGCACCTCCTTGAGGAAATTCCTTTCCCAAAATACCTCTTAACATTAAATCATCTTACACGTCAAAAGTCAACTTCAGAGACTAACAAACTTTTGCCACTTCAGACGATGGGATCTCCAAAAACTCACCTGTGTATAACAAACACAGAGAAAAATGACGACATTGTCGAATTGATAACATATTGTGCACAATATGTAGTGCTGTTGATAAAACTTACACACAACCTGTAGAGGATGTGGATAAAAACAAACATTGCATTGATAAACATAGTGCATTTTGATATCATAATAGTGCTAATCCTGTGGATAGTGGCGCAAAATCGTTCATTTTATCAACAGCCTGTGGATATCTTTGTGAACAATTTTCCGCTACTTGAATAAATCATTTTCAACATTTCCTTGATAGTGTGGATAGTTTTCGACATATATCGTGTTTATGTAACATTTATTTGGCTTACGCCACATTGCTTATCTTTTCAAAGGAGTGAATACATTGTGGAGAGCCATCCGAACGAGCAATGGCAGCACGTTCTTTCCATTATTCAGACAAGGCTGAGTAAACCAAGCTATGAAACCTGGTTTACGTCCACAAGGGCCGTAGTTTTCAACGAAGAAAAAATAATGATATGCGCTCCGAACAACTTCGCCCGTGAGTGGCTTGAGAATCGTTATACGAAACTCATTAAAGATACGATCCTCGCCTACAGTGGTAAATCCGTTGACATAAAATTCATCATTGAGTCCGAAGAAGAGAAAGCCGCGGGACCGTCCTCCCCCCCCACAAATGAAACAGCCAAGGCGCCAGTCGCCATACCTGAAGAAACCTTCAGCCACATGATGAATCCCAAATACACGTTTGACACATTTGTCATAGGTTCTGGAAACCGTTTCGCTCATGCGGCGTCGCTAGCTGTGGCTGAAGCGCCGGCAAAAGCCTACAATCCCTTGTTTTTATACGGAGGCGTAGGATTGGGGAAAACACACTTGATGCATGCGATCGGCCATTATGTGTTGGAGAACAACCCTAGCGCTCGTGTGCTCTATATCTCATCCGAGAAGTTTACCAATGAGTTTATCAACGCGATACGTGACAACCGGGGCGAGAGTTTTCGCAATAAGTATCGGAATATTGATGTACTCCTAATCGATGATATTCAGTTCCTCGCCGGAAAAGAACAAACCCAGGAAGAATTTTTCCATACGTTCAACGCCCTGCACGAGGAGCGCAAACAGATCATCATATCCAGTGACCGGCCTCCGAAGGAGATTCCAACGTTGGAAGAACGTTTGAGATCGCGTTTTGAGTGGGGATTAATCACCGATATTCAACCGCCGGATCTGGAGACACGCATAGCGATACTGCGCAAGAAGGCAAAGGCTGAAAACCTGGACGTACCGAATGAGGCCATGGTGTACATAGCCAATCAGATTGATACCAACATTCGTGAGCTCGAAGGCGCACTGATTCGTGTGGTGGCCTATTCTTCGTTAATCAATCAGGATATTACGTCACATCTTGCTGCGGAGGCGTTAAAAGATATTATTCCCAGCAGCCGGCCGAAAGTTATCACCATTCAGGACATTCAGCAGAAGGTTGGCGAATTCTATGGAATGAAGCTGGAAGACTTTAAAGCGCGGAAACGGACCAAGATGGTTGCCTATCCGCGACAGATTGCTATGTATTTGGCGCGCGAAATGACGGACTTCTCTCTGCCGAAGATCGGAGAAGCGTTTGGGGGCCGCGACCACACCACGGTCATCCATGCGCATGAGAAAATTTCGGTAGCGTTAAAGAATGATCAGGAGTTATATAAAGTAATCCAAAATCTGATGGAAAAAGTAAGAAACGTTACGATGTAGTCCAGGCTGCGCAGATGAGCGGCTGAGGTTAATAACTGCGAGCCTATGCACAAACTATTCACATGTGGATAGGCTTTAGTTTTGTATCATTCCTGCACATATCCACATATCCACCGCCCCTACTACTATTACTAATAAAAAAAGAGTATTATAAGGGGATAACATGGACCTCTCCACCATCTTCAAACCTTAGGAGTGACAGTATGAAATTAACTATATTGAAAGACCACTTGAACGAATCTATTCAACACGTCTCTAAAGCGATCTCTAACCGAACCACCATCCCAATTTTGAGCGGGATTAAAATAGATGCCGACGCCAACGGAATGACCCTGACCGCTAGCGACACCGACATTTCAATTCAAAGCTACATCCCGGTTGAAAAAAATGACATGAATATCATTCAACTTGACCGGCCAGGCAGCGTAGTCCTGTCATCCAAATTTTTCGTTGAAATCATACGCAAGCTGCCGGCCGCTCAGGTTGAAATCGAGGTCAAGGATCATTTTCATACCACCATTCGCAGCGGATCTTCTGAAATTCAACTAGTTGGCCTGGACCCGGAGGAATATCCGACACTGCCTAGCATCGAAGAAAATAGAAAAATTCAGCTGCCCAGCGATGTTTTGAAAACAATGATTAAGCAAACCTCATTTGCCGTCTCGACGAATGAATCCACACCAATCCTTACCGGGGTGCTTTGGACGATTCAGGACGGCATATTGAAATTTACCGCCTGTGATCGACACCGTTTGGGCAGCCGGGAGACACAAATCGAAGTAGACGGCGGTTTTCAGTTGAGTAACATTTCCATATCCGGGAAAACCTTAAATGAACTGGCCAAAATCCTGCCGGACCAAAACGCGCTGATTGAAGTCGTATTTGCCGACAATCAAGTGTTGTTCAAATTGAGCTCGATTTTATTTTATACACGAATTTTAGATGGGACTTATCCTGACACATCGAAGCTTATTCCGCAGTCGTACCAAACTGAGATGGTCGTGAACGCACAGCAACTGGCTGACGCAATCGACCGGGCTTATTTGCTTTCCAAAGAGGAGAAAACCAACATCGTCAAACTGATCATGCGCGAGGATCAAACGATCGAAATTTCATCTAGTTCATCTGAGCTCGGTAAAGTGACAGAGCAGTTAGACGTGTCCAGATTAAGCGGTGAATTACTCCGCATCTCGTTCAATTCCAAATATATGCTGGATGCACTCAAAGTCATCGACAGCGAATTTATTCATATAGGATTCACCGGCGCAATGCAGCCGATCATTATCCGGCCCGAGGAATCATCGAATCTTTTACAGCTGATTCTCCCTTATCGAACGACTAACTAAACCAATGAAATGAAGGAGAACAAATGAACCGATGAAGCCGATAACCATTCAGACCGACTATATTACACTGGGGCAGTTTCTCAAATTGGCCGATTGTATAGCTACGGGCGGACAAGCTAAGAGCTTTCTGCAGGAGACAAAAATTTTGGTCAATGGGGAGCCGGAAAACCGCCGGGGCAAAAAACTTGTTCACAACGACAAGATACAGGTAGAAGGCTGTGGTGAGTTCCAAGTCGTGCGCAGCTGAGCGCTTGGACACGGCTGTGGCGCACACAGCCTGTAGGAGGAACTGTTTTGCAACTGAAAAAGCTGTCATTGCAGCATTACCGCAACTACGATGAGGTGCATTTTGAAACAGGAAGCATGGTAAACATTATTGTCGGTCCCAACGCTCAAGGGAAGACCAATTTGCTGGAGGCTATCTTCGTGCTTGCCCTCACTAAGTCCCACCGGACGCACCAAGATAAAGAACTTATTCAGTGGGACACCCCCCATACTCTGCTGCATGCCGATGTGGAGAAGAAATACGGCTCCGTCCAGTTGGACCTAACCATCTCCAAGCAAGGCAAGAAGGCGAAAATCAACGGCCTTGAACAAAGGAAACTGAGTAAATTCATCGGGGCCCTGAATGTAGTTATGTTTGCGCCCGAAGATCTGGAAATCGTGAAGGGCGCCCCGTCTGTTCGGCGGCGTTTCTTAGATATGGAAATCGGGCAAGTGTATCCCTCCTATTTGCACGATCTGTCCCAATACCAAAAAGTCCTAATGCAGCGCAATAACTATTTGAAGCAGTTATCTAATACCCGTGACACTAAAGCGTCGATGATGGAGATTTGGAATGAGCAGTTGGCCGGCTTCGGTGTTAAAATCATCAAAAAACGTCAAAGCTTTATAAAGAAGCTCCAATCATGGGCGGAGAGGATTCATGCAGGTGTAACCGCCGGGCAGGAACAAATTGAAATTCAATATTCCTCTTCGCTGAATCCTCTACCGCAAGATGAACCTGTTTTATTTGACCAGTTTATGTTAAAGTTATCACAGGTGAAAGATCAGGAGCTTCGGCGCGGGGTTTCCCTCGTTGGACCGCATCGGGATGATTTGTTATTTTTCATAAACGGGAAGGAAGTGCAGACGTTCGGCTCGCAGGGGCAGCAAAGAACGACGGCGCTTTCTTTGAAGCTGGCGGAAATTGAGTTGATGCGGGAGGAAGTCGGCGAATACCCGGTTCTTTTGCTCGACGACGTGTTGTCAGAGCTCGATCGGTCTCGGCAAACCCAGCTCATAGAGACGTTCCAAAATAAGGTGCAAACGTTCATAACAACGACCGGAATTGAAAGTATAGATCTGACAAAGTTGGAAAACGCTTCTGTGATTAATGTGCGGAACGGAAGCTTAAATTAGCAATGCCACTGCTATGAGGAGATGACGGCCCCTATGTTCATCCATTTAGGCGGAGAGAAAATTATTCGCGCGAGTGAGCTAATCGCGATTTTTGACTTATCCATTGAAAAATCCTCAAAGATTTCAAAGCAATTCATAACGCATGCCATCAGAGATAAAAAGGTGGAACTGATCGGGGAGGAAGAGAGCAAATCGCTGGTCGTGACGCAATCAAAGGTATACTACTCTCCCATCTCTTCTATGACCTTAAAGAAACGGGCGCATCAATTATTAACGAACTAGATTTTACCTTGGAAAAGTGGGTGTCTCTACATGTCTGTGAATCAAAACGCATATGATGAAAGTCAGATACAGGTGCTCGAAGGTCTCGAGGCGGTCAGAAAGCGTCCGGGTATGTATATCGGATCCACGAGCGCGAGAGGCCTTCATCACCTTGTGTGGGAAGTCGTTGATAATAGTATCGACGAGGCTTTGGCCGGTTATTGTACCACCATTCAGGTGAGTGTGCATAAGGATAACAGCATTACCGTCATTGATAACGGGCGCGGTATTCCGGTCGGGGAGCACGCCAAAATGAAGCGCTCCACGTTGGAGGTCGTGCTGACAGTGCTGCATGCCGGGGGAAAATTCGGCGGCGAGGATTCCGGTTACAAAGTGTCCGGCGGTTTGCATGGTGTCGGTATATCCGTCGTCAATGCACTGTCCAAGAAGCTGCTGGTGCGGGTGAAACGCGATGGAAAAATCCATGAGCAGGAGTATCACCGCGGGACGCCACAGTACGACCTCAGAGTAATTGGGGAAACGAATGAGACCGGTACAGAGATCACTTTTTGGCCGGATGAAGAGATTTTTACTGAAACGACAGAGTATGACTACGACACGCTCCAATCCCGTATTCGGGAGCTGGCGTTTCTGAATAAAGGCATCGAGATCTCGTTGACGGATGAACGAACAGATGTATCCAATACGTTTAAGTACGAAGGGGGCATTGTTTCATTCGTCGAATATTTAAGCCGTAATCGTGAGCCGGTGCATCAGCCCATCTACACAGAAGGTGCTAAGGATAACATCCAGGTGGAGATCGCAATCCAGTACAACGATGGTTATTCGGAGAGCATCTTCTCCTTCGCCAATAATATACACACACATGAAGGCGGGACGCATGAGTCCGGTTTTAAAAGTGCGTTAACACGTATAATGAACGATTACGCTCGTAAGCACAACGCGCTCAAGGATAACGATTCCAACCTTTCCGGTGATGATGTTCGGGAAGGCTTGATCGCGATCATTTCCGTTAAAATTCCTGAACCACAATTCGAGGGGCAGACCAAAACGAAGCTTGGTAATAGTGAGGTTCGCGGTATCGTCGAGTCCTTATTTTCCGAAAAATTAATGGAGTTCCTAGACGAGAACCCAGCGATTGCGAAGAAAATTGTAGAAAAGGGTGTGCAAGCGGCACGTGCCCGAGAAGCAGCCCGTAAAGCGCGGGAATTGACGCGACGCAAAAGTGCGCTTGAAGTGAGCGCACTGCCCGGTAAGTTAGCCGATTGCTCTTCGAAAGATGCTGCTATCAGTGAAGTGTACATTGTCGAGGGTGACTCTGCAGGCGGGTCGGCCAAGCAGGGCCGGGATCGTCACTTTCAGGCGATTCTTCCTATTCGCGGTAAGATCCTGAACGTGGAGAAGGCCCGTCTGGACAAAATCTTATCCAGCACGGAGATTCGCGCGATCATTACCGCATTGGGCACGGGAATCGGTGACGATTTTGATATAGAAAAGGCCCGTTACCATAAGGTCATTATTATGACGGATGCAGATGTCGACGGTGCCCACATCCGCACACTGCTGCTTACTTTCTTCTACCGCTACATGAGAAAATTGGTCGACGCCGGATATATTTACATCGCTCAGCCCCCATTGTACAAGCTGGAACGTAATAAAACAGTCCGTTATGCTTACAATGAGAAGCAGCGTGAGGTCATCATGCAAGAATTCGGAGAAGGCGCAAAAGTCAATGTGCAAAGATACAAAGGTCTTGGCGAGATGAATCCGGCGCAGTTGTGGGAAACCACCATGGATCCTGAAAGCAGAACGCTGCTGCAAGTCAGCATACAAGATGCCATTGATGCCGACACCATCTTTGACACGCTCATGGGTGAGAATGTCGAACCACGCAGAGATTTCATCCAGCAGCACGCAAAGTTTGTGAAAAATCTTGATATTTAACGACACACGGTGGTGAGTGCGCTGCCCGACACACGCTTTTTTTGTTGAGCTGCTGCGTGTGCTCGCCTAACTGCTGCAAGTCGCTAATTTATAGACAGAGCGTTGACGTTTGCTGGGACCTACGACGGGAGGACAACGGGGAAGAACACACCCGCTGACAGTCCCAAGGGCTGGCAGCTCACGCTCTTTTATGTTATAATTAAGTGTTCTTAGTCCCAGGTCCTGCGTGTTAACTTAATTCGATGTAACCTCAGGCCTAATTACTATTGCTCTATATGTTATCAGACAAAGGTTTTTCATATAATTGCTTATGCGGTTTCGAAGAAACTGAACAAGCCTGGACTTTGAGACAATGATTTGACATGAATTGTGTTTAAGTTTCCGACAGAGCTGACGAACTCAGCCTGAATTTATGCATAGCACAAAGGAGGGTTTACAGATGGCGGAAGAACAGCGCTCAGAGATCAGAGATATTGATATCGGTACGGAGATGCGCAGCTCTTTTATGGATTACGCGATGAGTATCATCGTCAGCCGCGCCCTCCCGGACGTTAGGGACGGACTCAAGCCCGTGCATAGGCGTATTTTATATGCTATGTCCGAGCTCGGCATGTCTCCGGATAAACCTTATAAAAAATCGGCGAGAATCGTCGGTGAAGTCATCGGTAAATACCACCCGCACGGTGATAGTGCCGTGTACGAAACTATGGTGCGTATGGCACAAGACTTTTCCTTGCGGTACATGCTTGTGGACGGTCATGGTAACTTCGGTTCCATTGACGGTGATATGGCCGCAGCGATGCGTTACACGGAAGCGCGTTTGTCTAAGATAGCCATGGAGCTTCTGCGTGACATTAACAAAGAGACCATTGATTTCGTACCAAACTATGATGGGGAAGAGCAAGAACCAGCGGTTCTCCCAGCCCGCTTTCCGAACTTACTGGTAAATGGAAGCTCCGGTATCGCGGTCGGTATGGCCACTAACATCCCCCCTCACAATCTGCGTGAGGTGATCGATGGCGTGCAGCAGCTGATTGACAATCCGGACGTCACCCCAATGGAACTGATGGAATCGATCAAAGGCCCTGACTTCCCGACCGCCGGTTACATTATGGGGCGCGAAGGCATCAGGCAGGCATACAGCACTGGGCGCGGTTCGGTCACGATGCGTGCTAAAGCAACCATTGAGGAAAACAATAGTCGGGCACGCATTATCGTTCATGAGCTGCCGTATCAAGTCAACAAAGCTAGACTCATTGAGAAGATCGCGGAGCTTGTGCGTGAAAAAAGAATAGACGGCATCACCGATCTGCGCGATGAGTCCGACCGCAACGGGATGCGTATTGTGATTGAACTACGGCGTGACATCAATCCAAACGTAGTGTTGAATAATTTGTACAAACACACCGCTATGCAGTCCAATTTCGGCATTATTATGCTCGCGTTGGTCGACGGTGAGCCCAAGGTGCTCAATCTGAAAGAAATGCTGTATCACTATCTTGAACACCAGAAGGTCGTTATCCGCCGTCGTACCGAGTACGATCTTCGTAAAGCGGAAGCGCGCGCGCATATTCTCGAGGGCTTAAGAATCGCTTTGGACCACTTGGATGCGGTAATTGCGCTGATCCGCGCCTCCCGTACAACTGAAGAGGCTCGTGACGGCTTGATGGAACAGTTCTCTCTGAGCTTCGATCAAGCGCAAGCAATTCTGGACATGCGTTTACAGCGTTTAACTGGGTTGGAACGAGAGAAAATTGAGAACGAATACGCAGAGCTTCTGAAAAAGATCGCGGAATACAAAGCTATTCTCGCTGATGAGCAGCTTGTTCTCGCTATCATCAGCGAAGAACTGCACGAAATTAAAGAAAAATTCGGCGATGAACGCCGTTCAGAAATCACCATTGGTGAGGATAGCATTGAGGACGAGGATTTGATTCCAAGAGAAGATGTTATTATTACCATCACTCATACCGGCTATGTCAAGAGATCGCCAGTCACTACCTACCGCAGCCAGCGGCGCGGCGGCAAGGGTGTTATCGGCATGGATACGAAGGATAATGATTTTGTTGAGCATCTATTTGTCACGAATACCCACCACTTCTTGCTGTTCTTCACGAACAAAGGGAAGGTGTATCGTCTGAAGGCTTACGAGGTACCCGACCTACGCCGCACAGCAAGAGGAACTCCAATCATCAACCTGATCCAGATCGAGCAGGGTGAGACGATCAACGCTGTGATACCGGTGGAGAGTTTCGATCCTGAGCAGCATCTGTTTTTTGCTACCAAAAACGGTTTGGTCAAAAAGACGCCTCTCGATGATTATGCCAACATTCGCAAGGGCGGTTTGATCGCGATTACGCTGCGTGAAGACGATGATCTGATCGCCGTCAGATTAACGGATGGCAATCGCACCATTATCATGGGCACCCAACAAGGGATCTCCATTCACTTCCCAGAGACAGATGTGCGTGCGATGGGACGTTCGGCCACAGGTGTGAAAGGTATCACAATTGGCGAGGACGACGCGGTGATCGATATGGATGTGGTTAGAGAAGACAGCAGCGTTCTAATCGTCACGTCCAAAGGTTTCGGTAAACGTACCCCTGTCTCCGAATACCGTTTGCAAACAAGAGGAGGCAAGGGGATCAAAACTCTGAACGTCACGCCTAAGAACGGTCCCGTGGTAGGACTTAAGATTGTCGATGACGACGAAGATCTCATGATTATTACCGCGCTCGGTACAATCATTCGTACCAGCATGGCCGGAATCTCTATGATGGGCCGCAATACCCAAGGTGTCAAACTCATCAACATTCGTGATGAAGATGAAGTGGCTACCGTAGCACGAGTGCAGAAAAGCGAAGAGCCGGACGACGACTTGGACGCTGAAGATCAGGCGAATCCAGACGACGCTGATGAATAAATACATTGTGTGTTTAGTGTGTTGAACTGAGAATGGGGCGCGCATGCGGTCCCCATTTTTTTGTTTGTATTACCCTATTTCGGATTGTAACAGCTAGTTTTTAATAATGCAGTTGCAACGCGCCATTTTGTAGACTTGACGAAATGAATGTATTTATGCTAAAGTAAAATACTCAGTGCTTTCACATCTATCGCTAGATAATGAAGTAATAGTTACGCTAAATGAAAAAAAATCTTGCATAGCATCGAGCGGTATGATAATATATAAAGGTCGCTGTGACCAGAGCGAACTTCCATATAGAACAGTCTGCGAGTGAGCGCTGACGCTGATCAATGGAATTGCCCTTTGAAAACTGAACAACGAGTGAGTGTAAAATAAAGAGAATGAAAAATTCTCGCTAGCATTACTTTTGAGCTTAAGACAAGCTTAGCTGATAGACCGCTGCTACGCAGCACTTTATTGGAGAGTTTGATCCTGGCTCAGGACGAACGCTGGCGGCGTGCCTAATACATGCAAGTCGAGCGGATCTCACCTTC
>NZ_NHRJ02000023.1 GCF_002220865.2 Paenibacillus xerothermodurans
GTCTAGCTTGCGATTTAAACTTCATAGTAGAGCGTCCTCCTGGATGATGGAATTTAAAAGGGCTATGACCCGTTTCGCACTTCCATCGTACCGAGGCGCTCGTTTTTTTGCAAAGCTCAAAATTAACGCTCTACAGGAATGCTATCGTTATCCGTTAGTTCAACGTCCTAATAAATTTCTCAAGGTACATACTTTAGATTGGATTGCAGCTTAGCGGAAAATCAAGTCATTTGCGCTATGCCCGGCACAAAAAAGCGTTCGTCCCGAATAAACAGTCGCAGATACCGACGGTCAGCCGATGCCCTGCGACTTTTCGGCGCGTCTTAGTTCATTTGCCTTCCTCGTCGGCCGAGGGACCGTAGAGGCCCGGCACCGGAATATCGAGAAGCCGCAAATAAACCCCGAGTTGCGCCCGGTGGTGGACCATGTGGCTGAATCCAAAGGTGCGAAGCGCGATCGCCCGCGGTTGACGCAGGATGATATGGTCGCTGTTCCGCAAGGTCCATTCCTCGCCGAGCGTTTTCTCGTTGCATTCGGCTAACAGCTTTTCAAGCTTGACGACGTTCGCGTCGAATTCCTCCAGCACGTCTTCGCGTCTTTCTAAAGGTTCCCGCCGAAGCGGCACGGTCGAAAGATCGAATTCCGGGTAAAGAAAAATCGCGACCTGCCAGTTCAGCAGATTGATCAGGTGCGTGGCCAGTCCGCCCAACGTCATCGATTTGACGTGCGGCTTCCACGTCATATGCTCCTCGGGCAAGCGCTCCAGGATGCGGCGCGTAGTGGCCAGCTCATGCATGGCGTCTCCGACGATCAGTTGTTTCACCATAGATTGCCTCTCCTCCCTTATATGAAATGTACTCTATTCTATACTAGCATATATTGTAAGTATCCTGCCCAATAGCTTAACGAGGCTGCCAAACATATTCGTGGCAGCCCCGTCAGTTTCCTTTATTTAACTATCGTTCTCCGTTAGTGCAATAACTATGCGTCAATTGCTGGCCTCGTTGTAACACTTGCTGAAACATTAAACGGTACATATTCCTAATGTTTAACGTGGGCGTCAGGAGCCTTGTCCGCTATGAGATTCAACTCGATGTTATGCTCAAGAAATGCCTTAAGTCCGCAAAGCACCATCGTGTATCCTTCCATTGAATCAATGGCCTGATTTACAATATCGTCTCCGGTTCCTGTAAACCCTGAGTTTATAATGGTGACATAGGTTTGCTTATCTGTCCGGGGAGTAAATATCCATTCAGTCTTAGTGCTATCCGATGATTCGATGCGAATTCGTTTATTTAGCTCTATTTCCTCTACATGAACGTTATCAGAAACGCCATACATTTCCCAATCCCAGCGGACATGCTTTCCCGCTTCCAATCTTCCACTGCTTTTGGTGAACCAGAATTTTGTAGTTATTGCCGGGTCGATAAAAGCTTCAAACACTTCCTCAACTGGTCTCCTAATCAGCATTTCTGCCTTTGCAATTGGTTCATGATTCAGGGGTGCCACTATAATTCCTCCTTTTATGTGCAGTATTCCTCATATTTGTAGAATTTAACATATGTGATCATTTCTTATCAATTGCTATTTTATAATCTCAGAGATTCCAAACGACCTATTAAACATAACTGCCCGTTACTTCAATGAAAATGGGAGCAGCTGCCGCGGCCGTCTGCTCCCTGATTGTTCAACTAGCGTACTCTGTTACTTCAAGATCTATTTATCCGCTAGTATAGTAAATTCCCAAGGGATATTTTCATTATTCCATCCACGATGCTCATCAAACTTTCGCAATCTGAACCCTGATGCAACGACCGAATTAATAATATCGCTCAAAGTGTACAATCGAATGGAGACATCGGGGAAATCTTTCTGTTCTTCTATATCAAATGCACCTTTATACGCCACATCTCCATTTTTTAGTTCTGTATCAAAATAATTGACTTCCCCGTGAGAAGAGATACATCTTCCTAAGGGATGAAAATCACTTAAAACCAAATTTCCGCCATCATTCAATAAGGCGTAAAGAATACTCATGAACTTTTCCAAATCACTAAAATAGTGTAATATCCCTCCTTCCAAATATAGCAAGTCAAAATCTCCTCCGTACTCCTTTAGGTCAATATCATATATGTCGGTGACGATGTATTCTAGTGTGGTATTTGCGCTGGCAGCCAGCTCTAAAGCATACTTTCTGTTTTCCTCAGAGATATCGAATACGGTCACCTCTGCTCCTAATAAAGCTAATGGAACAGCTTTTCTTCCATTTGAACCGCAAAGGTTAGCAACCTTTTTACCTCGAACATGTTCAAAAAGGTTCTTATGCTTTTTAAGTGATGCTAGTGGATTTTCTAAAATCAGACGTGCTTTTTCTTCAGGAGAACCATCTCGTTTATTCCAAAATTCATAAGCACGATACTCCCAAGCTTTTTTATTTATTTCACTTTGTTCATGCACTTAGTTTCCCCTCCCTTTTATCACATGTATCGAACTCATAATGCGACGAACGGCAGCTGATGTGCCTTGGTATCACTAAAACTCAGTTTATATATTAACACATATTGGAAGTATCCTGCCAGTTAGCTTGATGCTCGCGGTCAGTCTACTATTTTCACGGTCTAACACTTTATTTTGAATGAACATCTATTTGTACCGCGTGATTTCGCCGCATGGTTTTAACCGGAGATGGTGGCCTGCTTTTTGCGCTCCATGCAAGTACTATGTGCTTTGAACTCCTCCTTTGGCTCATGGAGTGCAAGTTCGCTGTTTTTGGCTGCGAGCTTCAATGACAACAAACAGGCCACCATGATATGCAGTTAATTTAGTTATATGAAATCCGTTACGCTCGACAAGTTCCACCGTATTCCGATTCAAATGGCAGCCGGCGCACATACGTTTCCACGCCGAAGTAAGCCAATCCTGCAGTCGGTCGAGCGCAGGTTGACGGAGCCGCACGTGCTCGATCAATAGCAGTCGACCGTTGATACCGCACACCCTATGCAGTTCATCAATCGCCCGCGCAGGGTCTGGGATGGTACAGAGGACCAGCATGCCCACAATCGTATCGAAGTGAATGATCGGGACATGGTAAGTCTTGAGCATCGGCATTAATGGTTTCGATCGGTGTCGACGCTGCACGAGCTCGATGTAATGCTGGCTTGAGCATATCCGCATCCGGGTTCAACAGCCCCAACTTTCTCCGCTCTCTCATAAAAGGGAAAGTTAATACCGGTGCCTGCGCCGATTTCCAGTAGGTTGCCCACCGCTTGGTGCAGTAATTCTTTTCGAATGGACGACAAAAATGATGTTTCTAGAGAACTCATTAGGCGATCATAGAATTTATTTGAACCAGTGGCACATGATAATCTCCATTCTATTTCACGATCTCTCGTATAAGTTCGTCGTTGATGCAAGCATTTATTACTCTCGTGATTCACAGAATTAACAACCGCTGGCCTCCGACTGCCGTCGCAGGGGTTGTGGGAAAAGAGTGATCTTGCGATGACATATTTTGTAATATACAAGACGTGAAAAAGGAAATCTAAATATTGTCTCAGGTGATCTCACTTATGTTGGAATCAAAATCCCCACCGTCCTAAGCCAGTAGGAGAGGTGGGAATTTGTTTCGCGGCTGTGTCGTTCAGTTGTTAGCCATGAGCCAAGCAGCTATTTACGCCATAGTCGCCAAATCGAAACGAATGGTATGTACCTTACCACCACCATCCAAAACTCGAGTTCACGTTTCTTGGTCTTATCTACGTATCCAAGTATCTCGGCACCCTGTTCCGAACGGCGATAGTAATCCTTTCCATACACCGAGATGACATCGGATTCAGTGCTGCCGACCAGGACACCCTTGCTTGTTGTAATGGCCAACTCGCGGCGATTATGTGTAATACGAAGGATTTTATCATCTCCACGAGCAGTAGCGAGGGTTACACCATCTTTTAAATGATAGTAATCATAGGACTGGTGGTGTTGTTCAGGATCAGGAGGGCCTAGTGATCTAACGCTTTGTAATAACTTATAATTTCCTATCTGCTCATCGACCAAAGAAACACTGTTCACCCAGATGTAACGCGCCTGCCGTGGTCCTAACGTTAGATAGCCGACATAGTGATAGCAATAAAGATTAAAATGATCACAATTTTAACAACATTTGGAATTATGAAGTTTCTCCCCTTGGACACCAATCGGTCCGCCCCAGCTCATTAGGACTCGAACGTTAGTCGTTGCGACGTTGCTTTAACACCTGGTACAACTTTGCCTTTGAAACGCCGGTTCGAGCTGTGATTTCGCTTATCGTATATTTTCTACTATCATACAGCGTCAACGCCATATCAATCTTACCTTGCTCTAATCGCGGCCTTCCCCCGTTTCTGCCCCTTGCTCGAGCGGCCTCTAGACCGGCCTTCGTTCGCTCCCTGATCGTTTCTGCTTCCATTTCGGCTAAACCAGCCATTATGGCAAAAAACAACTTGCCCGCCGGATTACTGGTATCAACCCCAAGCGTGATGATCTGCAATGAGATCTCTCTTTCCCTTAGATTATGAGAAAGTTCAATTAATTGTTTTGTGGTACGACCTAAGCGATCTAGCTTCCAGATAACAAGTGTATCTCCCGGGCGCAGATAATCCAGGCATCGCATTAATTCAGACCGATCATTTTTCTTACCAGAGACCTTCTCTCCAAATATGCGCTCACATCCGGCTGCGTTCAAGGCATCAATTTGAAGATCCATTGACTGATCAGCCGTCGACACGCGAGCGTATCCAATTTTCGCCATAGCCCACCCACACTTTTGTCTATTAAATGTTAATAATCGAAGCTTAATATACTTTGAATTCTAGACGAGTTAATAGACGAAAACAACTATAGAATTCATAGTTTCTCATCATTTTTGTGTGAAGGACATAAAACGATCGTTTTGTAGACGCCGCTTTTTGCAGCTTGACGGAGCACCTGCGCTCATTCTACAAAAACCGGCTGGCAGCTGAGATCATTTGCGTTATCGTTATCCGCTCGTTGCACCTTAGTCCAAGATGATCAACGTATCAACTAAGGTAGAGTATCTTTAATTGGTCATTACTATACATTAAGACCCCCCTATATAAAAAAGTGAAAGAGCCATGGATTTGATTTTCCATGGCTCTTCTGGTCTATTAAGTATCCAGAGGAACAGTGCGTATTTTTCCTTTGTATGAGGATATTATTGAATGATCAGTTCTTTGTTCTTTTTCTTTTAACAATTGATCAAATTCCTTTTGTTCGACAGACTTATTGTTTTCTTTTAGGTCTGTTTCGATTTCGGCTAGAGTCTGCTTTTGTTTTCAAGGATTTCTACCGCCTTTGCATACGCAGCCCCGCATTTAGGGTCATCAACTTTTGTTTTGTAATAACCTATGCATCACACCCTTTAACGAACGAATATCTTCTTCAAGATTCGTTTTTGGGTCAATTGGGCTAACCTCTTTTTCGAGTTCACCATTAGCCAAACCAATTTCCTTTACTTTACGTCCTTGCTCAACTGTGTTTTCAATCTCTTCTACAGATTGATTCGCATACTTTCCAATTTAGCTTTTTCGGCTTTTTCTTCGATTTTTTGGTCTTCGAGCTTATCCTTTTTACTAAGTTCCTTCGCAAAAGCATCATAGCCGATTGAGCCACCAATTGTAAGGGCAATTGCACTACATCCTGGCTTAAAACATGCTGATCAGTTTGCCTTGCGCCGCTGATAAATAACAACTCCCGCTATCACAAACACAAGGGCCAAGGCCGCTGCGCCGCCGAGTAACGGTAACGCGCAGCACAAGGCGCACGCTCGGTATGAGTCCAAGACCGGTGAACCAACTCTTTTTTTTCATTTACTTCCCATACGGGCTATAATAATTCCATCATAGAACTTAAAGTTAACTTTAAGTCAAGGGGTGAAATTAATGACAGAGCTTAGTATTGGTCAGTTGTCGGCAAAGGCCAGTGTCAACGCATCGACGGTGCGGTATTATGAATCCGTTGGTTTGCTGCCTTCTCCGGAACGGAAGAACGGTCAGCGCCGCTATGATGAAAGGATACTTTTCCACGTTAGATCCCGGTACCCAATCTTTGATAAATGTTTTCGATTCATCCTTCGGCTCTACCACCACATCCGTAAATCCGCTTTGAGTTAGCATAGCTTTGACTTCATCAACGGAGGAAGCGCCGGAAATACACCCCGAATACATCACGTCAAGGTCATTTTTGATTTCCGCAGGCAGTTCCGCGGTGGTCACAACATCCGAAACCGCCAAACGGCCGCCCGAGCGCAGCACCCGGACTGCTTCGTCGAACACTTGCTGCTTGGTCGGGGATAGATTGATCACACAGTCCGGCAAATGGACCGGACAGATGGTCATTAGTAAGCGCGGCCGCTCCCGGCTGCGACACTTTCTCTTCATGGCCACCATGAGTTTGGTGATGAATAATTCAGAGTTTCAAGCGATGCACTCGCATAATGTCCACGTCAAGAAGATCAAGAAAATGAGGTCCATTATGAAACTTTGCGGTAAACTCGCTCGAATCTTGGTCGGAATGGCCCACAGCGGTCAAGCATACACACCGAACAAGACATTGCCGCTCCAACAAGCCGCGGTTATTTCGGGCGGGGTAGCGGATATCACATGCGTGATGTCCATCTCCTGGCCGTCAGCAAACTTTATTTTTCGAATGGCCCCATCATGCTCGATTTCCGTTACGTTTTTACCTGTCATCATGGAGACCCCTGACCGAACTGCCTTTTCGTAAAGCTGATCGACTAAGGTTTGCCAGCCGTCCTGCACATATATAATGCTGTTCTTTTTCGTCGTGCGTGCTACAGAACGTATGGCGGGGCCGGCCAATTGGAATTCGGGGCTTGCAGTACGAGTTTATTCTGAACATGGTGTAAACGATATGACGAGCCATCGGATCGCGAAGTTCTTGTTCAATCCAACTCCGCAGACTGATCGCCGGCACTGAATCGGTATCGATTGTTGTCATCGTTTTACAAAACTTCAAAAACTCCATCTTACCTGACCAGCTCAGATTATGACTGAAAATAAACTTAAAAATATTGGTCACCTTATTGTTCCATAGAAACGATACGTTTGTCGAAGAATATCCCCCTTCAATTCTTATACCTAAATCTTGAAAGATTTCATCCATTGCCCCTCCCTTGATGATTCCATGAGCGCCAAGATCGAAGATAGCCCCGTTTTTCTTGACAGATATTGCCCGACCGCCGAGTTGATTGGACCGCTCGAAAAGGACAACGGATTTAGCTGCCTGAGCCAACTCATTGCAGCTACCAAACCTGCAATGCCTCCACCCACGATTGCCACATCGAAATGTTTCATCGTCATACCTTCCTTCACTGTTTAGTCTTTCATAACTAAGATGGAGTATGCTGTGGATTTTTTGGGAATCCTTCGAACTTCGGATATTACATCGTTTTAGTAAAGACACTATTGAGGAATCCTGCGCGTTAGCGCAACGAGGCCGCCGATCGGTTCGCCGGCAGCCTCGTAATGTGATTTATTCAGTATCGTACCCGCTAGCAGAATCATAACATTGACTACAATATAAGTAGTTCATACAATTTCATGTGTAAGAGAAAGCCAATGTCGGCACTTCTTTGTCGTTTGAGGATATGTGATCGGGGTGAGGACGTCGCATCCCCTGTTGCGGGAGGCCGTGAAGGCTCCTTCTCTGTTCTTGCTGCCGTCTACTGCTTTTGGTCGCGCAGGTGCGTCGCCAGATTGTCGAGCGTATCGGACCAGCCGTCGTACACATACTGATCGCCGGGGTGACCGGCGAATCCGCGTAGGTGGAAGATCATCTCGGTGCGATCGCCCTGTGCGGTGAGGGTTAGGGTCACGACAGGGGAGTCCTCGATGGGAGCATCGGGGTAACCCCAAGTGAAGACAAGCCGTTCGAAAGGTATGACGTCAAGGAATACACCTCCGGTGGGATATTCCTGGCCGGTCTCCGTATTGACCATTGTGTAGCGGTAGCGTCCGCCTTCGCGGACGTCGAAGGAGATAGACTCCAGGGGTGTCGAAGGCAGCCAGGCGGCGAGTTCCTTCTTCTCGGTCCAGGCGCGCCATACGAGCTCGCGGCGGGCATTCAGGGTGCGGGTGATGGTGAACTCCGGTGCAGATGTGGTCATGTTCATTGTTCCTCCTTTTTGGTCATGGACTTGAGGTGCTCTTCCAGTGCGTCGAAGTGCTGGTTCCACTCGCGGCGGTGCTTCTCGACCCAGGCCGATGCCTCATCGAGAGGCTCGGTGCGCATCGTCAGGGTCCGCCATTGGGCTTTTGCTGTGCGTTCGATCAGCCCTGCTCGCTCCAGCACTTTGAGGTGTTGGGAGATCGCGGGTGCGCTTATCTCGAAGTGCTGGGCGACCTCCCCGACTGTAGCGGCCCCCTGTGACAGCCTAGACAGGATGTTTCGGCGCGTCGGATCGGCAAGCGCAGCGAAGATGAGGCTGAGTGTGTCATTCGCAACCAATTAAAGATCTCCTTAATTAATGGTATACTTAAATATACGCCGCATTGTGTGGTCATGTCAAGCTGCTTGGAATGGGCATTGACCGAAAGTCCTAAGGATCGCTGGTGCGCACCTCGGCTATGTGAAGTTAAAATCCTTATGAGATGGACTAGGAGGGATTCGAACTTATAGTAGGTAAATATGGATTATGCCGATCGGGGAATAATCATTCTAATTGTATTTCACTCATATCAATACTCTGTTGAACTATCCTGCCCGTCCCAAACTGGCTCTGGACAATAACATGATGGCTCTATTTTATTAACACGGTGGCTCTAACTCATTAACCTAATGGCTCTCTGGCATCGAAATATTCATTGACTTGGTCAAGTATTACCTCATGAGTATAAATGCCGGGTCGGAAGTTGCGTTGTAATGATACACTCTTGGGGTGACACATTATCCTCATTCAGAGCAGGAGGACCTCCATTCAAATTGATTCATATATCTCTCACCCCACTCACCTAGTTGGTCTAATAGTGATTTCAGCGACATTCCAAGTTCACTTATTTCATAGACAACTTTCGGTGGCACTTGACTATATACCGTTCTTATGAAAATGCGGCTGCAGGGCGTGATGAAGCAGTATGCCGACCGGGACCGGAATTTTGTCATAGAGCAATTCCTTTTAAATTGATTTTCGGTTGTCTGTAGACAACCGCCAAGCCTTAAGGCCGGGCTTAGAAATGGAGCTGCTGAAAATGCGTCCGGAGCATCCCGAATCGATCCGCATCAATTTAAGCGATACTGCTTTCGACAAGCTGGACGAGCTGGTTCAGGCGATCGGTTTGCGGGGCGTGACCCGAACGGCCGTTATGCGCCAAGTGGTGCGGCAGCTTTATCGAGCATTTATCCGGCGAATCGTTTAATGAACTGCTTATGTTTATAGGTACTTTCCGGAACCTATATTACTTTATAGTTCTTATGGCACAAAAAAGTACGTACTTCCTTTTTATCGCGGTTCATTACATAATTTTATCGTACCTCATTCGAAGTAAAAAGTAGAAAATGAAAGGTGATGACTGTGAAAATCTTGACCGTTGTATCGCACCCAAGGGTGAATTCCTTAACCTTTTCTGTTGCAGACAAATTTACACAAGGACTCTCTGATGCGGGGCACGAAACCGAGATACTGGATCTGCATCGCAGTGGATTTAATCCTGTGCTGTGGGAGGCGGATGAACCCGATTGGTCATCCGATCGAAAGATCTATTCGCCCGAAGTTGAGGCAGAAATCGAACGAATGAAGAACCACGATGCCCTCGCTTATATATTCCCAGTATGGTGGTATAGTTTACCTGCTATGCTTAAAGGGTATATCGACCGGGTGTGGAACAATGGATTTGCTTACGGCTCCAATAAACTGCATCATAGACAAGTTCTTTGGCTTGGTCTCGCAGCAGATTCGAAAGCACACATGGAGAAGAGACAATACGAACAGATGATGAACCAGAAGTTGAACATCGCAATAGCCAGTTATTGTGGAATCTTAAATAGCAGAGTAGAGATATTATATGATACCTTGGATTCAAGTCCAGATATTCACAGAAGGCTGCTGACACAGGCTTATCAACTCGGACTACACTACGTTAACTATACAAAAACCACAACTTTATAATTGAAAGTCGGGAAAAACAGCAAAAAGAAAGCGGTCCTCAATGGCCTGTACCATATCGCTGCTCACATGGATACCGGACTCCGCAAACCAGCAAATACACTGATGAATCTTGCGCCACTCCGACATATCCACCGGCTTTTTCAGCATGACCGCCAAGACCTCCTACCCGATCCCCGGCCGGTCGGCAAGGCTGCGCGTATCGAAAAGCTCCCGCGAACCCTCTAGCAAATGACGCTGGCTTGTTCATCGGTTAACGAATGACATTCCAGCTCGCCAAGAGCCGACACGCGGCGTACAAAGAACGCAGGGCCGTATACCGGCGTTCGCATGGGGCCATTAGTGAGAATGAAACTTTGCTTGCGATTGTCGGCCAGCGCAGACGAATCCCCCACAACAAGATAAAGCTCCCCGCCGATATCGCCTTGTCGAAACTATGCTCGTCAAACAACTTTCTGCCAAAAGCGTAGACGTTCGCCACGTCCTCGATCCGCGCCGGTTCCGCTGGCCTTACAGAAACAATTTTCATTTTGGCTTGTCCTCCCCCGTTAAATATTCAGAAATGGCTTCCTTCACTTTCCCCACTCCGGCAACCTAGGAAAATATCCCCGCAGAAGCGACATTGGAGTTGATAGGAGGGAAATGGAAATTATTGATTTTATGTCATTTAAACTGTGAACCCGGGCCGATCCATTGATCTAGAATTTCTTTCGTGCCGCGCTCAAAATAAAACGACGAGTGCTTGCGCTGGCTCGGCGTGGCAGGTAGCTGCGCACGTTGGCGGTAATGGGCGTTTAGCTCCTTGATAACATCCCGCATGATGGACGACCTGCTTACTTCGCCATACGCACCCTGTTTCGCCTGTTCCATGTGCGTTTCCATCAGCCCGATTACGTCCTGGCTTAAGCGTAGCGGCTCCACCGCATAAACCTCCGGTGTTTGCGCAAGCGCCGCAAGATCCTCCGGCAACTTATAGTCATGGATCAAAAAAGATTCTATCGTTTTGCTTCGCACCCGCGCCGGGATCAGCCGTCGAAATTCGTCCATATCATCGGGAATGAGCGAAAGCGAGATTTGCTTTTTCACGCCAACACGCTCCTATGTGATCATCATGTCATGATTGACTATGTTGTATAGATCGCTCTGAATCCCTTGCTTTCGCAGCCGGATCGCCAGCAGCGCCAAACTAAAATGCGGTTCTTCCAGCCCCTCGACAAGATCCTTTACCAAAACGCCGGTTTCCCCGCTGTGCAGCTCCACCGCCAGCCGCATCAGCACATGTAATTCATGGGGAACGTCCGGCTGCTCCAGGACGCGCTGACAATCAAAACGGCCGGTATCCACATCGAAATAGGGACTTACCAGCGTCCGAAGCGCTTCACTTCCGGCCATAAGATACACAAGTAAAAAAAAGCACCCCCTGGAATAATGTCCATTCCAAGGGGTGCACTTAAGGTGCACTTCATCATAAGATTCACATAACTGCTTCTTTCATTTTTCTGTATCGGTATATTGGTTGACCAGTTCGATTGTGTGGAATAGCAGGCTCTTATCGCCCCATTTCCCATGTCCGGCAATAACGGTTTCGATGTGCGGGTATTTTTCGACTACCTTCTTTACGGAGTCATCCCATTGTTCTACATTTGCGTCAGAGAGATTCCCAAGATCCGTTGCAGCTAATGCTTTGATGAAGCATCCGCCGAATAATATTTTAGATTGGGGGAGCCAAACCGTAATGTTATCTTGCGAATGGCCTTCTCCAGGGTAAAATGTTTCAATTCCTATGCCGCCTACTTTCATCACTGTGTTTACATCGAGAGTAGGATTAGGCGAAGGATATCCGTATTCTTTAGCGAGTTTTGCCGTCAAAGGCGTACTGCGTACATCAATTCCCTGATCCAGCAACGCTTGAATGCCTCCAATGCTGTCATCATGCGCATGAGTAACGATTGCCATTACAACTTTTTTCTTAAAATGTTCTTTGATCATCTTTAATAACTCTTCGGTTTTATGCTGGCTCTCCGCTGTATCCCACGCCGTATCAACCAGGACCACTCCTTTGGGAGTAGAAACGATTAACCCGTTGTGGTCGATTTTTGTGCCATTCCACTCGTTATATGATGTATGTGCCCATACGTTGTCATTCAATTTGGTCAAAACAATTGACTTATCTTCATTGGTAATCTGAGCGGGGGACGATTTTTTAGATAGACCTGTCGTTTGATCCTTCACTTGACTTATACTTGCTGTTTGCGCCTCTAGTTCCTTGGCTTCCTTAGCGTACGTCTGCATTGATCCGCCCGTAACGAGCATCGAACCTATTAAGAGGCTTACACCTACTACACCCATACCTTTCAGCATTCTTGGAGTCTTCAAGTTGACCGTTCCTTTCTACATTGCAAATCTGAAAATGACCAGTACCCGACGGCATTGTTTCCCCAGCCTAGCACTGTATATTAAACTCATCCGTCCCCCTTTCCCAGGCTTTTACCTTGACTCATATGTAAGCAATCGAAGGTCCTTTGGCCGGCCTGCGGCAAAACAGGACAGCCGTCAACACATTGACTACATGTGTAATACAATACTACAGTTGTAATCCATCAATGTCAAATCTTTCCGAGCCCGAGAGATAAAATTGTCCCATCTCGTCTTGTTCAATCAGAAAAGGTAAATGCGTTGCAAAAGGTACTCCATCCGTTTGTGAAAATAAAGTGCCAAAACTGTACTCTGAATGGAGTTAGTTTTTGAATGTCAGTTACCTGAAAATGCTTAGGTATGTAGATAGAACCACCTCTCTCGAAAATATATTTAAAAATATACATAAATTAGTATAAATATACAATAATGAATTGTCGTATTCTTTCTACTAATCTGCCAGTTAGTGCAGCGAAGGGCCGCCACACCGCAGCCCTTCCGTCATTCAACTATCGTATCCCTTTAGCTTAGCGGCCAACACACTAAAAATTCATTCGATATACCCCAGCCTCACCGAGAAAATCTTTTCTGGTCAATCCTTTTTCTCCAAGTAATATCCGATAATTCGTTATCGTGCCATCATGTGAAATAATGAATATTTTTTTATAGCTTTGCCCGATCCACTCTAATAACCGCGTAGCATATCCTTCAAAAATATCTTGTTCGATCCTATTGATCCCTTCTTTCCAGCAATCCAAATTGAAATCAAGAATTTCAGTATCTCCATACAGATTTGTAATTTCAGTTTTAGAAAGGATATGATCACAAGTTAGACAAGGAAGTTCGGGGTTCTGAGGAAACATTCTCGGACCAACAAATGGAGAAATAATGAAGTCCATACCGTTTTTTATAATAGTTGCTGTCTCAATCGTGCGTTTAGTTGGGCTTACAAGAACTAAATCATCAGGACCAACTTTAATTTCATTGCGTAGCTGCGTTACTTGAAATATGCCGTACTCCGTAAGACTAGGATGCAGAGTATTCAACCGATTTGGATAATCGTTGAGATGTTCTCCATGACCGTGCCGAATAAATATGAATTCCATTTTTCGCCCTCCTAACATCAAATCCCATATTAGGTATTCCATTATTTTATTGAGCAATCCTGCCCAATAGTTGAGCAACCAGCGGAAGCATAAAAGCGGTGGAATGGGTACACCGCCACGCTCTCGTTATCCGTTACTTCAATACACAACGGCAACTGACCAATTAGGCCGGTTACCGTCGTAATCAACCTATAGCACAGTCTACTACCAGTAAATACTCTCGCCATACACATACACTTAACCCGCCAATAGGATTGCCCCAACAAAGATAACCTGCAGTGCGGTTCGGTGTAATAATTTAGGTACGGGCCGCCCCCCGATCGTTAATCTTTCCCTAGCCGCTATCACATTAGCAGGGAACATCAATGCCAGAAGTAGAGCCAAGCCAATGGAAGCGGCTTTGGAGAGGGAAGGTATTAGGATGCAAATAGCCCCGGCAACTTCCAGAAATCCAGTGACAGTTACGATTAAGTCTGGTCTGGAAAATACCGGAGGAACCATACGGATCAAGTCTGGGCGTCTAGTTCCCCAATGTGCAGAAGCGGTAAGCAACAGCATGACAGCTACCGCTCCCTGGAGTGAAGTTTGCCAGCCTTCGAAATAAGACAAGCCGAGCTGGCCAAGACCCTTGAACAGCAAAAAAGATGCGACTAACGTATAAAAAGGCAACATTGGAATCCCTCCTTAACGGTTTCGTCCCAAGACGGACAGCATTAGGCAGCTATTGAACTGCTATGGTGAGATGACGAGACGTCCAATTTGATTGCACTCTTCCGCGAACCAAATATCGCCACTTTCGCCTATCGCTATACCGTGGGGCTCTGCATGAGTGGTGGGGATCGGATATTCTGTAATCGTTCCTTGAACAGTAATTTGTCCGATCTTGTTCCCCTTCCACTCCGTGAACCAAAGGTCCCCATCCTTCCCGGTAACGATAGCATGCGGCCTTGCGTTCGGTGTCGGTATCATAAATTCCTTAAATTCGCCGGAGGTTGTCATTCTACCGATCCTATTTCCCATAATTTGTACAAACCATAATGCCCCGTCAGGTCCACTCGCGATGCCAACAGGTCCTGAGTTCGGAGTTGGAATCGGAAACTCCGTTATTTCGCCTTCGGCGCTTATTCTGCCGATCGCGTTCCCCATGTTCTCCGTGAACCATAATGCTCCGTCCGGGCCAAGTACAATATGGGAAGGAAATGAATCCCGGCCAGGCAGCTCAAACTCGATCATCTCCCCCGACGCGGTTATCTTTCCGATCCTTCCGCCGTTCGTCTCTGTAAACCAAATCGCACCTTCCCCATCTTCCGATATGCCGAAAGGGGCTGAATTTGCGACAGGAAGCTCGTATTCCGTAAAGTAGCCGTCCGCCGACATTCTCCCGATCTTATTGGCATGATACTCTGTAAACCATAAGTCACCGGTCCTGCTCGAGATTATCGACATCACTCCAGCCTTCTCTGTCGGTAAGGAGAAAGAATTGATCTGGCCTACGTCATTAATTCGACCGATCCGATTGCCCCGGTGTTCCGTAAACCACATGGCGCCGTCTTTCCCCATCGTTACTCCGTATGGCCCCGAATCATGCGTTTTGACGACATATTCATATACCATAACCCTCACGCAACATACCCCCTTAACAAATGAAACCATTAAGAACGTTGTTTCATTTTTCTAAGAGTAACCATATCTCCGCTTACGATTGCACCGAGATACTGACTGATGAGATCGATGTCGAAATCCCACCATCTAATCTCCAATAACTCTTGAATGATTTCTTTCGGGTAACGTTGTTTGATCTCCCTGGCGGGATTTCCACCGACTACGGTATAAGGATCAACGTCCTTTACGACCACAGCCTCTGCGCTGATAATCGCACCGTCGCCGATTCGCACCCCCGGCATTATCGTAACGCGTCTGCCGATCCAGACATCATTGCCGACAACCGTATCCCCTTTGATCGGCAGCTGATCTAGGGAAGGGGTATGTCTCTCCCAACCGTTTCCGAAGATGTTAAAGGGATAAGTTGAGCCATCCATTCTGTGGTTGCCGCCGTCCATCATGAATCTGACTTCCGGAGCAATGGAACAAAATTTGCCTATCACTAACTTTGTCCCGATCACTTCAAAATGATATAACACGTGATCTTCAAACGATTCCCCGTTCAACGCGTTGTAATAAGAGTAATCTCCAACTATGATATTTGGTTTCGTGATCGTGTTTCGAATAAATTGCACATTCATGTTCCCAGGGATTGGATACTTCGAATTAGGGTTTGGACCTAGCATACGGGATCTTCCTTTCGTAAATTGGTTCCGTTTCCTATATTTTTTAACTGTTCAGCCCATGCTCTTTAATTCTCCTGATTCCTTGAACAATCTCTTCCTTCAAAACTCCACGAAGCGAATAAATGACGGGCGCCGAAGGAATATCAAATTTTAGATGGGAGTGGGGAATCTCCGTCAGCAGCGTACCTAACGCATGACCTCGCTTGTCACATACTACGTTCCAAAATACTCTGGATCGGTTATCCTCCGTGCCCCATTTCTCAATGGAATTTCGGAAAATCAAATGTTTGGCAATGACGAAATCAGTCTCCTCGAGTTCATCATTTAAGCTAAACCCTGCATTTTCCAACTGGTCAAATATGGTCGGCATAAGCTGTTCCAAATATAGACCGTAGGCCGCATCTTCAATTTCCCAAAATGCTGCCGTCAAATCCTTATGCATGAAATCGTATAAGGACTTCCACTCACACTCGATATAACGGTTGGCGGCATTACTCATTTCTTCAATCGTCATGTCCTGGCGGAAAATCGGAAACGGTTTACTCATAAACTTACTCCTCCTTATCAACAATCTAATTCGATTGTATAACATATAAGCAAATTGGAAGGTTCCAAATAAACAATGAAGGAAATTCGGTTATTATCCAGAAAAAGCTTATATATCACTTTAATTTTGATCGTTTTAGGGGAGGGTCTTGAATTGACGATGCGTCCTAAAAGAATGGCAAAAACATTCATGATTAGTCCCAGCACCTTGCGAAATTACGAAGCGAAAGGTCTGATCCCTCCAGCGGAAAGATCGGCGAACG
Organism: Paenibacillus xerothermodurans; assembly: GCF_002220865.2. Lineage (GTDB taxonomy): Bacteria > Bacillota > Bacilli > Paenibacillales > NBRC-103111 > Paenibacillus_S > Paenibacillus_S xerothermodurans. Next base: position 16,796 of record NZ_NHRJ02000023.1, read on the forward strand.
GCTATCGAATGTATACGGACCTGCATGCAGCTTACCTGGAATGTATTCAAGCCATGGCGCCGTCTTTCGGGATGGAGGTGACAACCGAAGTGCTTCATGATCTGCGGCATGACACGCCTTATGACGCACTGTGGACCGTTAGGAAAAAGGAAGTTGCATTATATGAGGAGAAAGTGAAATTAGAGCAAATAATCGAGGATATTCGGCAACTAACGAACGAGAATAATTCGTCTAGTGCCATGCAGCGTTTCGCCATCCACGAAGTTTCTGAGATGACGAAGATACCTAAATCGACGATCCGTTACTGGGAGCAAGCCGGATATGTTAAGGCGGACAGAGACCCTGAAAACCGTTATCGTTATTACAGCAGAGCTCATCTTTTAAAAATCAGGTTGATCCATGTGCTGCAAAACTCCATTTATTCCGAGGACACCGTAAAACTTAAGCAATCATGCGCCGCTACCGAAGATACGGATCTACAAGGCATCATGAATCTGACGGAACATGTTCGGTCTTACCTACAGGAGTGTATCGAAACCCAAATGTGCGGGATCTCCTCTTTGTGGAAGTTAACTCAACTGTTAAGAGCCCCGAATTAACTTGGAACTCGACGACCTCGCCGGCAACATGGCGTCGCTCCGCGCTTCACCTACATGGAGAAATATTGAACAAAACTGCCCAGTTAACGCAATGAAGCTGCCCGATCGTGCCGGCAGCTTCGTCCTAGTTTTTGATGGAACTATCGTACCTATTAGCGGAATGATTCATTGGGGATTGTAATGAAGTGCTTCGTTATTTTCTCGCTCTTGATGTGTCTGAGCAACGTCCGGGAAAGCTCTTAGATCAGGTCCCAATAAGCGATGAATACAGAGCGCTTATGCAGAAAATAGGTGCAACAATGTATCCTTTACAGATTCGTCTTTCGGCAATTCAAAGGCTACTTTACGATTACACTCATGCCGACCCTAAATATCGAAGGTACTTTCTTGATGAGAAACCACCTGGAAAGACCACTTCCGAAAAAATTGGTGATGTAACTCTCCGTTCTATGTGGATTCGCGGGAAGCATGACGCAACTGATATCTTCAGAGGAATTCAGGGATTGGGTGCCGGGGCCATTGATGCCGATTGCCTTTACGATAGTTGGGGATCTTTACCCACCGGAATCAAGAGGGAAGTTCATGGGCCTGTTCAGCGCTGTGTTCTCGAGCTCCAGCATTATCGGGCCAGCATCGGTATAATGATCTCCGAACACTTAGGCTGGGGCTGGATATACTTTCTCATCATCCCGATTGGTATTCCGGCCATGTTTCTCATGGCTACAGCCTGGAAAGAGAACATGCGCTATACGAGACCATTAATTGATTGGGCCGGTGTTGTCACGTTCAGCATTTCTATCGTCTCTCTTTTGCTGGGGCTTGTTCTAATAGGGAATTCATCAACCACTATCGCCTTATTCAGCCTAAGTGCCCTCTTTCTTGTTTTGTTTATATGGATTGAAACGAAGGCAAAAGAACCTATGCTACCGCTTCAACTTTTCAAAATTCGAGTCATTGCATTCGGAAACATCGCAGGATTTTTTATGAGCGCTGGTATGTTCGGTGCGATTACATTCATTCCTCTTTTTGCCCAGGACGTAATGGGAGTGAGCCCTACTTATGCCGGTTACATCCTAATACCGCACATGGGCAGCGTAACCCGTTAATCGAAACGCCAGATGTTTGGAAGCCCTGCATGATTATTACATCATCCTCCAAATGCTCACTCTCCCATTAGCGCTCGTTCTCCGTTAGCTTAGTCATTGTCTATAGTGGAAGAACTACCACCGGTCTCTTCCTTAACGAAGAAGAAGCTAATCAATGTAACAATTCCCCCTAGAACAGCGAGATAGAACTCAATACCACCGGTCATTGCCCCGAGGATGTCTATATATATAGCTATTACAATAAAGAAAATACCGAGAAGCATTCCTTTGACAGATTTCATTCAGCGTAACCCTCCTCAAACAGTGAATATACTAATACATTATTATTGCCATATCCAACCATGTTATCCTGCCAAATAGCTTAACGAGGCTGCCAAACATATTGGTGGCAGCCCCGTCAGTTTCCTTTATTTAACTCCCTCCGTACGATTCAGTTTTCTCACGCATGCTCGCTTATTCGCAGGATTTCACCCTTGTTAAAGTGAAGAAAGTTAGGAAGTGAACCCCCGCTATAGACCTTGGCAACATGAAGGCGCACTGA
>NZ_NHRJ02000024.1 GCF_002220865.2 Paenibacillus xerothermodurans
TAAAGAGGGACATTGACGCCTACATCCACTTTTACAATAACGAACGATTACAAGCAAAATTAAACGGCCTTAGTCCAATGGAATTCAGGACCAAGGCCGCCTAACCAATTTTAATTATTTGTACTGTCTACTTGACGGGGTGCAGTTCAATGTCGGCAGTCTTCCTTTGCATCATTCGGCTATTTTGGGTTCGGTCTTCTTATCGGTTAGCGCAGGAATCCAGCCTGAGAGGGTGGCGCCTCCGCTCGGCAGGTTACCCGCAGCAAGCTCGCCTTTATGCTGGCGGATGATGCGCTGTGATATGGTCAGCCCCAATCCGGCGCCGCCCGTCGCACGATTTCTCGACTGCTCTCCCCGATAGAGAGGTTCAAAAATACGTTTGAGTTCCTCCGGCAGAAAGCCCGGCCCTGAATCTTGGATTGTGAACGACGCTCGATCTCCTTTCCGGCGGCATTGAACGAGAATTCGGCCATGATCAGGTGTGTACCTTACAGCGTTATCCAATAAATTGCTCAACGCGCGCTCTAATAAATGCAAATCCGCTCTAATCCAACAACCATCCGGCACGTAAAGGGCGACGATGGAGATGTGCTTCTGCTGCGCTTGCGGCTGCAGGCTGTCGATCGATTTTTGAACAATATCGTTAAAGTCTGCGGTGTCCTCGCTTAGCTCTGTTGCCAAATATTCCATCTTTGTAAAGATGAAGAGATCCTCAACCAACCGGTCCAATTGTGATGATTTCTCCTTGCAAACGGCCACATACTTTGCGATTTGATCCGGTGTTTGTGCAATGCCTTGCTCGAGCCCGTCCAAATAACCGCGCAAGGCAAATAAAGGTGTCCGCAAGTCATGCGCGACGGCAGCGATAACGAATCGTCGTTCCTCCTCCAGCTCCGCTTGCTTCCGGTGCGAGTTTTCCAGTCCATTCACCATGACTTCAAACCCATCCCGAACCTCGGCAATCTCTCTGATGGTCGATGGCGGCAGCTGAACGTCCCAATCACCTGCAGCGATTTGTCGAGCTGCCTGGCCCATTCTCTCAAGGGGCAAGAGAAGGAGCCTTCGCATGCAAACGCCTACAATAAAGAAAGCGAGCAGTAGTCCTGCGAACGCAGCAACCATGGGAACCGTATACGAATTCGGCCGGTCCTCTCCAATATGCAACGATTGGGTCGTGATGAAGTGCGCGGCGACAAAGAAAACCCATGGCAGCAGCAGGAGGAGTACCAAGCTGAGCAAGGCATAGGTACGAATACGGAGCTTCCTCATGTTACACGCCCTCGAAGCGATAGCCAACGCCCCACACGTTGGTCAAATATTGCGGCTGATCCGGATCGAGCTCGATCTTCTCGCGAAGACGGCTCAGATGGACACGAATCGTATGCTTATCGCCGACTCCATCCCAGAACTTCGTGAGCAATTGGTCATAGGTAAATACTTGTCTCGGATGCTCCGCAAACAATCGCAGCAGCTCATATTCCTTCGGCGTGAGAGAGACGTTCCTTCTATCTACGAACACTTCTCTTGTGGACAAATCGAGCTTGATGCGACCATAGTCCAATACCTTGACCGTAGTTGCTTGCTGCGTGCCGATGCGTCGTAGAACAGCCTTCACGCGGGCAACGATCTCGCCGGGTGAAGCGGTTTTGACGATATAATCATCGCCCCCGAGCGTCAGCCCTCGAATCTTGTCCACATCATCGCTTCGTGCGCTCAAGAAAAGGATAGGCACGTTACTCTCCGCCCGGATCCGGCGGCATAACTCAAATCCGTTTTGGCCCGGCATCATGATGTCAAGAACAATACAAGAGATGGAGCTTTGTTGGAACAAGGCCCACGCTTGAACGGTATCACACCCGGTTATAACGTGAAAATTTTCGTACTCTAAAAAGTCCCTCAATAGTTCGACGATACTTTGGTCATCGTCTACCACCAGTATCGTACTTATTTCGCTCATGAATATCCCACCTTTGAATTCCAGTTTATCATTTTTCCGCCGGCAACTATCGCAACTACCTGATTTGTGATGAATTGTTTATTGTTTTGTGACCTTTGTACAACTTCGTTTGAGATATTCGTTTGTTACAATTCTTCTTGCGAACACGGACGGCAAAACCGCGAACATTGCTTCGTCCGACGCAGAAACGGATAAAGGAGGTATGCACATAGAAAAAAAGTATGGGGGCGCGGGGGTTTTGTATCGCATGAAGCAGCGGAAAACATTATATGGTCTATTAGCCTGCGTCAGTATTGTATTTATCCTTTACGCCTTGGTGGTCAATTATATTATCGATCCCGGAGCCGAGGAATTTTTGACCAAGAAAACCGGACTTAAGCGCGAGCTTAATCTCCCGGTCTGGTTAAACGTTATGCACGTTCATGTTGCGTTTGCCTGCATCGCCATCGCGGCGGGGGTGCTAAACTTTTCTAATCGAATCTTTGAAAAAAGCCGTAAGTTCCATCGCATTAACGGCTACGTTTATTTAGCGTCCGTACTTCTTGTCGTGATTACGTCCGGATACTTGGCGCCGTACGCCACCGGAGGGAAAATAAGCAGTGTGGGGTTCAATGCGCTAAATATTTTGTGGCTGCTTATAACCATTATAGCGCTCGTCCAAATCAAAAAGAAACGGATCGTCAGGCACCGGAACTGGATGATCAGAAGTTACGCCTTTTGTTTTACGAACATGTCCATTCATCTGATCACCTCCCTTTTTCATCAGGGATTCGGTCTCATTTACGTTACTAGCTATACAATTGGCGTTTACGGCTCTATTGTGCTGCTGCTCATCATTCCTGACGTCATCATTAGAACGATCGGTCCATCCAGAGAGGTTATTATTTCGCCATAAACAGGTGGGCGGCGCTTACCTCCGCATGATTTGAGCAGTGTACTGGTATCCCTGTTTATTAAGAATAAACAAAAATCGCTTAAGGCTAAAGGATTCATTCCGTTTTATGCCTTGAGCCACACGAAAGGAATAGGTGTAAGGATGAAAAAAATATCTGGATTACTCATGTCGTTCGCCCTAATTGTAAGTCTAGTTGCCCCTGCAGCAAATGCGAAAACAAAAGAGAACAATAATGCATTCAAGGACAAAAGTATGCATGTTCAAATCGTGTTATTCGATGGTTTCGATCTGTTGGACGCATTAGCGCCATATGAAGTTTTCGGTGCCGCAGGAATGTACTCAGGAGGAGCAGTTACTATAGAATTGGTATCCGCAGAAGGTAAGCGTTCTGTCCCGAGCGGTAATGGCCCCGCCCTCGAAGCCCAAGCCGCATTAGACCCAAATCGTTCGGGAATTATTTTAGTGCCTGGAGCTTCTGGTAAGCCGGCGGGAAATTCGGAAGATGCCATTCCTAATATATTGAGCAAGGCCATGAAGACAGGCTTACCGGATATGTTGAAACGAGCGTTTAACAATAAGGAAGTTACTGTGGCTACAGTATGTGGAGGCTCTTTGCTGCCTGCAATGGCAGGTTTGTTGAAAGATAGACATGCAGTTACCAATCATATGGGCATGGCTGCGTTAGAGGCTGCCGGTGCGATTCCGGTTAATGCAAGAGTCGTTGAAGATAGTCCTCGCTTCGTGAGCGGGGGAGGTGTCACTTCGGGACTTGACGTGGCCTTGTATTTGGTTGAACGTGAGTTAGGGCCGCAAATCGCAAATGCCGTAGAAAAGTTATTCGAGTACGAGAAAAGAGGTACGGTATGGCGAGCAGAAGGCATTGTTCCGGTCGACTTTAACACGAGTCCGACAGCGTCTGAGCAAAAACAACCGGCTGCTAATTCCGTTAGCGCTGCCAAACAGTGAGAGATCGAACCTAGCGAGCTGTCAGGGTTGGCGCTGTCAAATTACAAGCTCATAGCCCAAAGCTCCCTGCACGAGAAAAAGGGACCGAATCCACATCGGATCGATCCCTGCTTCATTTTCTTACGGTTTAACGGTCTCGCTAATGCTTCCCCTTTTTAAGAAAAATTTTATTTTTTACCCCATTTCTTTTTAAATAGTTTTCCTTACACTAAAGTGGATGAGGGATTAGGAGGAAACTAAGGATGAAGAAATGGTTGATCGGGCTTATTATACTTTTAATTCTTGGCTATGGCGTTACTCAATATAAACCGAAAGTCGATAAGGAGAAACTACCCGAAATAAACTATCAAGTGCAAGATGAGATTCCTCAAGAGAGCGATCTTACGATTCAGGTAACAAAAGATCAAATTTACAAAGGCAATTTGTTGTTGGTCAATAAGCATTATCCTGTGCATCCAGAGGGTGTAGAGCCCGACGCGGTCGCTCTGGCCAAGCACCAGGAGCTGGTCAACGGATTCGTGCTGCTGGATAACTCGATCCGGTTGTCACGAAGCTTAGTGCAAAAATTCACAACAATGATTGAGGCCGCAGAGAAGGATGGGGTTAACCGATTTTTAATCAGCAGCGGTTATCGCGACAATAAAGAGCAAAATGAGCTGTATCAACAAATGGGTGCGGAATATGCGTTGCCTGCAGGATATAGCGAACATAATTTAGGTTTATCGCTGGACATTGGGTCTACGCAAGCGGAGATGAGCCGAGCCCCGGAAGGAAAGTGGCTGAAAAAAAACGCATGGAGCTACGGGTTCATTTTGCGTTATCCGAGCGACAAAACTGCAATCACAGGTATTCAGTTTGAGCCCTGGCATTTTCGATATGTCGGGCTGCCGCACAGCGCCATTATGTATGAGAAAGATTTTGTTCTAGAGGAATATTTGGATTTTTTGAAGCAGCAGAAGTCCATTACGACTACGATTGAAAACCAAGTCTATGAAATCTTTTACTATCCGATCTCCAAAAATACAACGATCCATGTGCCTGCCAATGGCCGCTATGAAATTTCAGGCAACAATATGGATGGCGTGATTGTGACGGTGTATGTCGGTACGCGGGGCGAAGTGCCGATGGATGGGATTCCGCCGGAGGAGGGCGAATGAAAGCCGGAAGATCGCTATTTCGCTGCAGTATGCGCCGTATTGTTATCAAATTTACCATTCACCTTTACATCGTGAGCCGCACGCTTCTCAAGCGTCGGAGGCGGCTTTGCCGAACATCGCCAACGATGCTTGGTTTTTCACGGATTCCGCCGAAGCGTGGGCAGAAGATCCTCCGGACGAGCATCCGCGCGTCGCTGTTGCGGCAAGGAAAATCTGATACAATACAGTTATTATCAATTTCTGCCTGAGGTGACCATGAAACCGATGACCATTTTAATAGCGGACGACGAACCGGAAATTGCCGATCTGATAGAACTGCATTTGCTAAAAGAGGGCTACCGATGCATTAAAGTTTCCGACGGGCGGGAGGCTGTGCAGGTTATTCGGACGAAGTCGGTCGATTTGGCGATTCTCGATATCATGATGCCGAAGCTGGATGGCTACGAGGCGACACAACTCATCCGGGAAAGTCATCATCTGCCCATTATTTTTTTAAGCGCCAAAGCGAGCGACCTCGATAAAATTACAGGACTGGTAAGAGGAGCCGATGATTATGTGACCAAACCGTTCAACCCCATGGAATTGGTCGCTCGCGTGAATGCGCAGTTGAGGCGTGCAATGCAGTTCAATGCATCGGTGACTTTGAACACATCCGTTTTGGAGACGGGCGGCTTGATCATCGATCCCGAACAACGAGCTGTTTTTCTGTATGGTAATCCGATTGAACTAACTCCGAAAGAGTTTGATATTTTATACCTGTTGGCCAGTCATCCGAAGAAGGTCTTCAGCTCAGAAAATATTTTCGAACATGTATGGGGGGAGGCCTACCACGAAGGGGGCAATACAGTCATGGTGCATATACGCACGTTGCGGAAAAAGCTAGCCGAAGACACTCATAGAAACAAATGGATCAAGACGGTTTGGGGGGTGGGCTACACATTCAATGGCTAAAATGACCCGAAACTTTCGATTTAAAATGATTCAATTCTTTGGTTTAAGTATGCTCTGTTCCGGTACGAGCACCTATGTGCTCTGTAAATTGATGCAAAGCTATTACTATACAACGCAGTTCGAAAATCCGTTGACGAAGGTTCGTTATTTCATGCGGGAAGTAGGGGACGTTAACTTCTTTCTGCTGATTTTTATTCCTCTCTCCTTTCACTTTTTCTTTCTCCTCACGAAACGGTATTCGCTTTATTTTCATGAAATATCGCACGGAATCAATCAGTTGGCGAATGGCAACTTCAACAGCCCGATACGCATTCGTTCGAACGACGAGTTCGAAGACATTGCGCAAGACATCAATCAGGCAAGTGAAAAATTGAAGCAAGCTATGGAGCGGGGAGATTTTGCGGAAAACAGCAAAGAACAATTAGTGTTGAATTTGGCGCACGATTTGCGTACACCGCTCACTTCCGTTTTGGGCTACCTGGATTTCATCCTTCAGGGCGAAGGGCTCACGACGGAACAAATCAAACACTATACGCACATTGCTTTCACCAAGTCTCAACGCCTGGAGAAGCTGATTGATGAGCTGTTTGAAATCACCCGCATGGGCAAGCTCACGATTGACAAAAAACCGATCGATTTAAGCGAGCTGCTCATCCAATTAAACGAGGAATTATACCCTGCTTTTGAGAAAAATAACCTGACAACCCGCGTGAATGCGACTCCGCATGTGATGATTTGGGGCGACGGAGAGCAATTGGCGCGCGTATTTGAAAATCTTCTCACGAACGCCATCCGCTATGGCAGAGACGGCCAATATATAGATATTCATTGCCATCTTAATGCGGATGATGCAGTGGTTCAAGTGGTCAATTATGGTGATTGCATTCCCCCGGAAGAGCTGCCGTATATCTTCGATATGTTTTATACGGGCGATAAAGCGCGAACACAACGGGAAGGAAGCTCCGGCATTGGCTTGTTCATTGCGAAAAATATTGTAGAGCAGCATCAAGGCACCATCACGGCCCAAAGCGACCGAATTCATACGCTATTTGAAGTCCGGTTCCCACAAATAATGGCACCCGAAGGACATGGCTAACCAGAATGCCAGTCATTTAATAAAAATTTTATTTTTACCCTACTTATTCTTTAAACAATCCTCCCTATTCTAAATGCATGAGCAGATGGAGGAAACTGAGAATGAATAAGTGGGGTTTTTGGCATGGCTTTAGTATGAGGATAAAAAGAAAAAAATGGATGCGTAAGGATTCAGCGGCTGCATGGATATTTCTCATTCCGAGCGGTGTCGGGTTTGCGCTGTTCTACCTGATTCCGTTTGCCATGGGATTGTTCTATTCTTTTGTGGACAATACGGTCGACAGCCGTTTTGTGGGATTGGACAATTACCGCGAGCTGCTTGCGAGCGATTCCTTCCGTAAGGCGGCATCTAATACCTTTTATTTTAGCGCAGTGAGTGTTCCGCTTAATCTCGCGCTGTCGTTAGGTTTGGCGATGCTGTTGAACACAGATATGCATCTGCGAAAATGGCTGCGGACTGCCTCTGTGCTGCCGCTGGTCGTTCCCGTCGCCTCGATTGTTCTGATCTGGCAGATACTATTTGATTGGAACGGATCCATAAATGCCTGGCTAAGCGGCTTCGCAGTGGAACCTGTCGATTGGATGAAGAGCGAAGCGGCTCGAAATGTCATCATTGTCGTTTATTTATGGAAGAACATCGGCTATAACATCATTTTATTCTTGGCGGGATTGCAGCAAATCCCGAAGGACTATTATGACACCGCCCAAACGGAAGGGGCAGGGAGTTTGAGGCAGTTTGTCAGTATTACGCTCGTCTATCTCACGCCCACGATGTTCTTTGTCGTCATTTTGTCTATTATGAACTCGTTTAAAGTATTCCGAGAAACGTATTTGATCGCAGGTGATTATCCGCATGACAGTATATACATGATGCAGCACTATATGAACAACACGTTCACGTCGTTGGATATTCAGAAGCTGACAGCCGCGGCGACTTTGATGGCTGGCTGCATTCTTCTGATTGTCATGGGATTGTTTACACTTGACCGCCGGTATCGAAAGTTCATGGAATAGAGGGGAAAATCATTGCGCATTTCCAAGGTATTGCAAAAAATTGTATTCACGATCGTCATGGGCATAGTTGCGGCCGTATTCTTATTTCCGATTGTGATCACGTTCACCAATTCGTTCATGACAGATCAGGAAATCAATATGAACTATGAGCCAATAGGGCAGATGAATGAAGCGCCTGCGGGGGGAAAAAACCTTTTTGTGAATTTAAAATTACTGCCGGATCAAGTGACCATGGAGCAGTATGGCAAAGTGTTGGTGGGCAGTCCGAGATATCTGACGATGTTCTGGAATTCGGTCTTTTTGGTGGTGCCGATCATCGCAGGACAAACCTTTGTAGCGGCACTTGCCGCGTACGCATTCTCCAAGCTGCAATTTCGCGGCCGAGATCGTTTGTTTCTCATCTATGTCTTGACGATGCTCATGCCATTTCAGGTGACACTTGTGCCGAATTACATTATGGCAGATAAGTTGGGACTGCTGAATAGTCCCAATGCTGTGATATGGCCTGCCATTTTCTCGGCTTTCGGTGTATTTATGCTTCGACAGTTCATGCTGGTCATTCCGTCTGCCTACACTGAAGCCGCGAAGATGGATGGGGCCGGCCATTTGCGGATTTTCTTCACGATCATCGTTCCCATGGTCAAACCGGGCTTTTCCGCGCTTGTTATCCTTTTGTTTGTCGATTATTGGAACATGGTGGAGCAGCCGCTGATTTTTTTGGACGATCCGTTCAGGCAGCCGCTATCCGTGTATTTATCCAGGATTAATGCTGAACGGGGGATCACTTTCGCTGCATCCATGCTCTACATGACCCCGATGGTGCTGTTATTTCTGTATGCGGAAACCTATTTCATTAAAGGCATCCAATTGTCCGGCATCAAGGGATAATTTGTGGAAGTTGATGCTCACGATGCAAGTTTTGCCTAACCAGCTTAGACAGTGCCCAAGTAACAGACTTTCCAACGGAAAGTTTTTAGGAGGAGAAAGACCGGATATGGAGTTAGCGAACGAACTGGGTGATCGCAGGCGCAAACGAAGCATTCAAATCGTCTTCATTGTTTTTATGGGATTGTTACTATTGCTTACGTTTTTCAGCAACACGCTCCAGTCACTGACCTTGCCGAAAGTGAGAACGGAACAGCTGGCCGCCGGAAGCCTTTTATTTAAGATTGAGGGCAGCGGTATATTGCAGCCGTTGGCCGAAGCGAGATTGTCGAACCCTGCTGCCTGGAAGGTCCAAAAGATTTTCGTAAAGGAAGGAGATCGTGTGAAGAAGGGGCAAAAGCTAATCGAGTATGACAGCAAAACTGCTGAACGAGAATTGGAGAATGAAATAGCCAACTTGAAGAAGATGAACATCGAGCTTCAAAATCTTCAGGATCATTTCATCCAGTCGACAAAGGGAGGGGACGAACTCAACATTCGGAGTGCAGGCCGCGCTATCGAAACACTAAAACTGGATCTAGGTACGCAGGAACGAAAAATTAGCGAGCTGAGAGATCGTTTGACAAGCGGACAGGAGCTGACAGCTCCGTTCGACGGCATCATAACAAAATTGAGTGCAGCCCAAGGATTAGCATCATCGGGAGAACCGGATGTTGTTATCTCAAATGATAGCCTTGGCTATAGATTGGATATTCCTGCCGACTCCGCGGTGTTGTCCAAGTTGGGGATTGCGGTCGGAGCAAAGGTAGAGGTCGAGGTACATCCCGTGCAGGAACAACAGACTCGTATTATTGACGGTACGATTGCTGAAATGATGGATGCTGAGCCGAGAACCGCTAGCTCATCCGGGGAAATGGCGGACCAGACCCGAGCGGTTGCTCGGAAGGCAATTCGCACCAAGGTCATGGATTCCGAGCTGAAAGGGGGTGAGCAAGCATGGATCAATATCGAGAAACGCTCACGCCTGGAAGGGCTGGTCATTTCCAACGAGGCAATTCATCGGGACCGTGAAGGGATGTTTGTTTACAAAATTGAAGAGCAGAGAGGCGCATTGAGCAATGTCTTTGTTGCCCGAAAAGTCCGAATTAAGTCCAGTGAAACGAATGACAAAGAAACGATGGTTCAAGCGGATAGCCTCTATAAGGACGACCTGGTGGTTCTGGAAAGCAGTGAGACTTTACAAGAAGGAAACCGTGTTCGTCTGCAATAGCTATGCATGAATTCGTAAAACGATAGGAGGATTTCATTCGATGAAAAAGTGGCTGTGTATGATTTTTGTTGGCATTTTAATAACATCAATAGCCGCATGCAGTGCTGGAGGCGGCGAGGAAATGGCAAGTACAGAGAAACCGGGAATCCAAGAGGGGAAAACCGCCGTTACATTGTCTATCCAGCAACCGAGCGCATTTTACCAGACAGCAGAGAAAAAGTTTGAAGAAAAGTATCCGGACATCGATCTGCAAATTCAGATTACAGAAGATTATGAACAATACCAAAAAACGACGAATACAGCGATACTATCGGAGAAAGGCCCGGATATCTTCGAAGTAAGCGGCTTGCCTATCGATGCTTATGTGAGAAAAAATCTTCTCCTGAATATGGAAAAGTTCATGGAGCAAGACGAAACACTACATAAAAGCGATTTTCAAATGAACATTTTGGATGCATTAAAGTCACATGGCAGTATGTATGCCATGCCTTTCGGGTTCTATCTGCGGGCGTTTGTAGGCGATGGCGATATTCTTCAGAACGCGAGTATCGACGATAAGAATTGGAGTTGGAAGGAGTTTGAGGAAATTTCGAAGAAACTGGGAGAGAGCGCCGCGGAACGCCGCTACGCCTTGGCGAATGACCCGCCGGACGTCCTCCTGCAAGAAATGATTGTGGATAAATACACTGAGTTCGTTGATCATACAGCGACAAAGGCAAAATTCGACTCTCCATTATTCGTGGCAGCGATGCAACAAATTAAAAATATGTACGATAATAAAGTCATAACTTCGGAACCGGCGGATGTAGGCAAGCAAATGTTCTATTCTACTGTTTTGCGATCGCCCGCGGACTTTATCAATGGTCTATATACATTCTTCGCCAATCCGCAGCTGCTGAAAAAACCGGAACAAACAGGTGGAGCGAGGATTGTCCTCGCGTCCCAGTTCGCTATTCAAGCCAAATCCTCGGTGCAAGAGGAGGCTTGGAAGTTTATTGTGTTCATGCTATCTGAAGAAGGGCAATCCCTGCGAGAGAGACAAGGATTTTCACTGCTGAAATCTGTGAATGAGAAGCAGCTGAACGACATTCAGGAACAAGTTAAAGGCGGAACGTACAAGCTTCCAGACGGGAAAGCACCCAAGGTGTCGGACGAAGCGTTTACCAAGTTCAAACAATTCATTCATACAGCGGATAACTATACGGATGCGGACGGCAAGGTGATTTCCATTGTAGGAGAAGAATCGATAGCATTCTTTAGCAAACAAAAAACTGCTGAGGAAGTAGCTAAGCTGATCCAGAACAGGGTGACAACCTATTTAAACGAGTAGTTAACATTGCAGCGCAGCTTATGCGCTGCTTTTTTCAAGCTACGAACTTCTTTGTGTTAACGAAAACAGTTGCCGTTGCTGGGATATTAAACTATCGGACACGTTGATAACAACTTACCATACAAGGAAATAGGACCGTCCCCACTTCTGCAAAGTGAACGGTCCCTTCCCACCCAATGTTGAGCCTGCCCCCCCGCAGGGCGACTATTGATGTACCCGGATTGGTTAGTAGCGATCCGGGTTTTAGTCTTTTCAAGGCTTGGACTCTTATACATTCATTATACCTAATGCCATGGATTTTCAACCACTCAACCTCCTGCATACACGTGTATCAAGGTTTTACAGTTTATTATCTCCCACCAGCCAGCTAAGATCATCGATTTAACCGGTTTCGCTTCGATGAAAAGAGGGAAACGATTGACTCATCGGCAAGAAACAGCTTGTTAAATTTTATAGCACACATAAATCTATATACAAGCGATAAAAAACCATGCATACCTTCCAATTGTAACGCTATACTGAACTATACTCGGCCGTTACTGTGAACGCATAGGAGGGAGAGTACGATGGAAGATTGCCTAATTTGCAGCCGAATCAAGATGATTAAAACTGGAACGAACAAGTATCTTGTTTCTGAATTAGAAACCTTCATGAACTACATAACGATTTTAAACAGCAGTTTCTGATGGAAATGAGTATTGTGTCTGAAGCCGTGTATAATGCCTTCAAACCAAATAAGTTAAATTATGAGCTTCTCGGTAATGGTGATTCCCATATGCATTGGCACATTTTCCCGAGAAGACTGTCAGAACCAACGCCGAATTATCCTGTGTGGTGGACACCTAGGGAAATGATGTATTCGGATGATGTCAAGCCTAACGATGAGGCGTTGGACGGAATGAAGAAAGCGTTATTGTACGAGATGCAAAAATTAACCAAATGCAGGGGGGCGTAAAATGAGATGTCGGTTGCCGTTTATGCTGTGATTGTCATGTCAGGATTAATCGAGGGTTGATATTAAACGCTCGAGGCACAAGAGCATTGTTATACATCACGACGAGGCTGCCACGGATAGAATGGCGGCCTCGTTAAGCTAAAGGGCATTGTATGGAAACTAATAGAATGTACTTTTTCCAAAATAATTCCATGGTTGCGGTTAAGCGAACTCGTCTAAGGAGCATAACTTTCACCACTGAAAAGCGGGGATGAAGCCTAGTGCCTGAGGAAGAAGTGTTAAAAGGCGGTAATGTTAATCATATTGTCCGCGTGGCGAACACTGTTCGCCGCCCCACAGGTTATTGGAGTCCGTGTGTTCTTGAATTACTCAAACATTTGGAGCAACAAGGCTTTGAGGGAGCGCCAGGATTTCACGAAAATGGATGACTTTGGTCGTGAAATATTGACATTTATTCCTGGCGAGGTTCCGGGAAACGATTACCCTGAACTTGAACCCTACCTGTGGTCGGACGAAACTCTTGTGGGTTTGGCACGCCTTTTGCGTCGATTCCACGATGCCACTAAAGGGTTCACTCTCATGACGGAAGGCAGATGGCAACTTACCTATCCCGACGATGAAGAGCACGAAGTAATCTGTCATAATGACGCCGCGTTGTATAATGTGGTCTTTCAGAAGGGTGCTCCTGTGGCACTGATTGATTTTGATATGGCAGGACCTGGTCCACGTATGTGGGATATTGCGTACACTCTTTACACAACGGTGCCACTGGCGAGTTTCGCGCCTGACTATTCCTCTGGAACTACGGTGGCATACTGCGCAGATCTACACGCCGCAGAACGCTGTCGGCGAATTCATTTGTTTTTTCAATCGTATGGAATTCCCATCTGCAACTGTGGATTATTCAACGTTTGAGAGCCCTGTGTGCTACCTTGCGAAATGGTGCCGCCAACGGAAATCGTGCGTTTCAAAAAATGGTTGATGAAGACACGTGGCCCACTATGAGAGCGAGATTCGATTTCTAAATGATCATTTGGAAGATTGGATATAGAATTGAATGTCACGCTATCGGGACACGTTATTTCAGCGATCCAGGAGCAGTTTTCCGCCGCGGCAGCTGCTCATTCTGTCGTTAAGCTAAAGGACAGTTTTGGGAAGTGATGATTTCCCCAATAACTTGGTTTACAATGGGTTTCGAACGCCAATTCCGTAAATTGGGAGGAGCATAATGTCCAGTGCAGTTGCTTTAATTAGGGATGAAATCCTAAGCTCAATTTCTGATATTTTTAAGATAAAAACCTATGATTTCTTGCAAATCAAGCAAGGTTACTTAAATCTAAAGTGGAAAATTGAAACGGATGTAGGGAGTTTATTTGTAAAGCAATACAATAAGACACGCTATCCTGAGAACTTCGTTAATGGTCTTGAAATCTCTTTGACCCATCAATCTAATCTGCATAAGGAGGGCTTCCCTGCTCCTAAGTTGTTTTCCAATCAAGGGAAGTGTGTGTTAAGGACACCTTCTCAAGAGCGGTTCGTATTAATGAGTTTATGTGAAGGTAACGTTATACCACCAGGCTCGGCAAATGAAAATCAAGCGTTCACCTTGGGGAATGCCATAGGTAAGATGCATCAAATTTTAAATTCGAACAATTTGAACGCTTATCCCTTGCATTGGGATATTCGGAACAAAGAAGAGATGTTAGAGCGTTTGAATAAAAGATGGGTTCATGCAAATAACATGAAATCCGAGAAAACGATCAGGGCATTGGAAGTACAAAGGAAGATCCTTGATGAAACGGATATAGATATTTTTTCGAATTGCGAACGAGGCTGGGGGCACTGGGATTTATTTGTAGATAATCTTTTATTCACGAGCGATTCATTATCAGCAATTCTTGATTTTGACAGAATGCACTTTGTTTATCCTGAATTTGATATTTCACGACCTATTTTGTCCTGCATGTTAGATAACGGGTCTATACATATGGACAGTGTGGCTGCTTTCGTAAAGGGTTATCGCGAATACCAGCCATTAACGCTGGAGAAATTGGTCAGGTCTATTAGGTTAACTTGGTGGAAGGAAGCGGAGTGGGTTGCAGCCGAAGGCGAAAATGATTCAATCCCACTAAAGAGATTTCGAGAAGAAAATATCTGGATCGGAGAAAATTGGAGCAACTTACACGATATATTTTCTAAAGTCTAACATCCACTTGATCCAGTTGATCATTACTAACGGCACACGAGAGCGCGGCGATGGAACCGATACATCGCTAATTTGCATTGCGGACGACCCGCTCAGCTAACGGGCAGTTATGTTACATAGACCAGAACTAGGAGGATGAGTGTATGGCTATTGTACGATTAGCGACATTAGACGATGTAGATGAACTTGTTCAAATGCGTTGGGACTTTTCTGCGGAGGATTATGGGGTTAGTACGGTTAGTTCTGAGGAGTTTCACCAGATTTGTAGCGAGTTTTTAGTTAAAGCGATTGAAAGCGGAGATTGGTACATTTGGGTGGCAGAAGTTGAAAAAAACATAGTTTCACATATGTATTTACAGTTGATACATAAAGTACCGAGACCGGGGGAAACTCGTGACCCGTATTACGGATATGTTACCAATGTCTATACTCGCCCAGCTTTTAGAAGCCAAGGTATAGGAACCGATATTCACATGGCAATGGAAAAATGGTCCAAAGAAAATGATATTGAATTTCTTATTCTTTGGCCAAGTAGCACCAGTGTTCAGTTTTATACAAGAAATGGATTTGCTCGATGTGAAGAAGCAATGGAAAAACATTGGTGATGACATACCAAGGCATTGAAGTAACGGGGAACGATAGCTAAGAACTTGCACAACGTGGTTGTCACATGGTGCTCGGCGGCCGCATAGCTGGGCGATTAACGCAACGGAAAAACAGAGTTCAAATAACTAAAATGACATCGAGGCTTCCGTAGATGAATACGGCAGCCTCGTTGCGTTCACTGGCACCTAAAGAAGTTCCTAAAATGGCGAGTATCGTCAAAAAAATTGATTCTCTTACTGAACCTTTTTCCCCACTGGAGCGAATTAAGGGTTGTAACACGTTCAGGAGGGGCCCCCATGAATGATAAAGAATTACTTCCGTGGCTTGAAAAAGCGACGTTGGGCGACGAGAGAGTCTGTAAAATATTTTGTGTAAACTCTCAAACCATACATTAAAATGGAAGAAAGGTTGGTTTGAGAGGATGGCTGAAATGGCTCGATTTAACAAAGACCAAGTGAAGGCTTTTGTAAAAGAAAATAACTTGAAAACCATGGATGACG
>NZ_NHRJ02000025.1 GCF_002220865.2 Paenibacillus xerothermodurans
TCAGTGCGCCTTCATGTTGCCAAGGTCTATAGCGGGGGTTCACTTCCTAACTTTCTTCACTTTAACAAGGGTGAAATCCTGCGAATAAGCGAGCATGCGTGAGAAAACTGAATCGTACGGAGGGAGTTAAATAAAGGAAACTGACGGGGATTGGGCAGGATACTTACAATAAATGGTTGAATTATAAATGGGAATAAGCTGCAATCCTAGCATGCTCTAGGAGGGATAAGCCATTTGAGGCCATTATTTATATTTGGGGACATAGGTGATAATTTTAATGTTACTTCGTTGCCATTTATACAAGCCGCATCGGGTACTAATGAATCCAGAATCTGCGTGTTGGGGATTGGCGGACCATCCTGGGATACACATTTTCAGAGAGTTTTTTATGAGCGTTGGATTAGATTAGGGGTTAAAAATGTAATACCTTTAACTCTAGATGTGAATTCTGAACCTTCCATAGATGTATATGAAGAACTTAGCAACTGTACAGGATTGCTGATTTGTGGTGGAGACACACGTGAGTATTATAAGACTTGCGTCTGCAATTCTGAAATGAAAAATAAAATCAATTCATTATATAGAAATGGAATCCCTATTGCTGGAGTTTCGGCAGGTGCATTAATCTCTAGTTCACCATGTACTGTGTGGGGGAGTAAGGTAACGTTACAGAATAACGAATTTATTGTAAGAAGTGTCTATGACAATACAGTTCCAGAACAGGAGTTAATAACGGGTAATGGACTTGGACTTTTAACAGGCTGTCTTATAGAGCCTCATTTTAGTGAATATGGTGGTTTTCCAAGATTATTAGCTGCAATGCAGAAAACTTCATCGCAACAAGGGATTGGTTGTGATGAACCAATATGTCTTGAAATAAAAAATGAATTACACGTAAAGGTTTATGGAAGAGGTCGTACATACTTCATAAAAAAGGATACAATCATGAACAATCATACTGTCCGAGTTGTTGAACCAGGACAAGAGTTTTACCTGAGTAAGACGTTAAGAGGCAAGGTCGTTAGTGGGCAAGGTAACTTCTCATACTGGATAAATAAGTTGAGCGGTTACTACAAAGCTAAGACAGGAATGACCTTATATCCTGGCACATTAAATATCATGCTCGATGAGCCTTATGATTTGCCTACAGATGTTATTCGATTAGAAAAAGAAGAATACGGCGGCTCTGTTTCAATCAGTATTCAAGAATGTGTATTTTTGGGGAGAAAAGCATTTATTCTTAGGACAGACGGCAATGCATCCGGAAACGGTGACCACCCTAAAACTATTATTGAATTGGCAACTGACATAAGATTAAGGGATTATTACAGTCTTATAGATGGTGACATTGTAGAGGTTAATTTAAACTAACTGGGAACGATAGTTTAATGAGCACGGCTGTCAAACGGCAGCCGTTTTTATTTAACGGGTAGTTTTCGTCAATCTGGTTTTATAATCGGGAGAAATTCGAGTATTCGTTGACATGAATATTCGTAATGGTTTATATTTGAGAGGGACCCATCATTCTATAAGCAGGAGGGCAATATATTGGCAGCGAAATTGACACCACACATTTATTCGGAAGACGCAAGAACGCAGGCTGAATTCTACAAAAATGCGCTAGGAGGAGAAATATTGGCCATTCATACGGCGGAACAAATGCCTGGAATGCCGGAGGAACTCCAAAATAAGGTGATGCATTTGCACCTGGTTGTTGCCGGAGGGAATGACCTGTTGTTAGCCGATGTATTCCAACCGAATAATCAAGGACAAAGTATCTCTTTAACAGTCACTTTTGACACAGAAGCTGAAGCTCGCGATGCTTTCACGAATATGTCGGCAGGAGGAATTGTGAAAAGCCCATTTGATAAACAACAATGGGGCTCATATTATGGAGAAGTCGATGATAAATTCGGAATCAAATGGTCTATTATGACACGATAGTATCGGATTATATCCCGTAAAATAACCTAAAAAAAAAGATTACAGGAGAAATCCACAAATAAAGTAAATTCAAAATACGGCGCATTCTGCTATCGGTCATTCGCACCGAACGGGCCACTGGCTGCAGGCTCTTGCAACATACTTCCCGATGTGAAGCACCGAGCTTGGAAGGTCAGACGCACCTTGTAAAGCCGGAAGTTCTTGCTCCAGTGCTGAAAGAGTTCTTCGACGGTTTAAATAGCACATTGTAAGAAAGGATTGATTACATGTCGGACGCATCGTTAAGCCGAACGACAAACGACTTCTTAACCGAATCAACCATAAAATGGTCAAAAAGATTGCTTTCATGCGGCATCATTGCCGGCCCCTTATACATCATACTCGGTTTGATTCAAATGAATATCCGTGATGGCTTCGACATCCGACGTCATGCGTTAAGCTTGCTTAGCAACGGTAATTTGGGATGGATTCAAATCAGTAATTTTATATTGAGTGGACTGCTAATTCTAGCGTGTGCATTCGGAATTCGGAAAGTAATGTATTCTGGCAGAGGTAGGACATGGGGTCCGTTGCTGGTAGGTGTCTATGGCTTGGGGGTAATCGCGGGCGGACTCTTCATCGCTGATCCGGCACTGGGGTTCCCACCTGGCACACCAGAGGGACCACCAGTTACCGTAAGTTGGCACGGCTCATTTCACTTTATTTTAGGCGGGTTAGGATTTTTTTCTCTTATTGCAGCATGTTTTGTATTTGCCCGCCGATTTTTCTCTTTAGGGCAGCAAGGATGGGCGGTCTATTCGATTATTACCGGCGGACTCTTCTTAGCTGCATTTATCGGAATTGCTTCAGGTACCAGCAATGAAGGTATTAATGTGGCCTTTGGAGTTGCTGTAGTACTCGGTTGGCTATGGATATCGCTCTAGCGGTGCATTTAATGAAAAAAGTCTAATAGCAAGGCATGTCCGAAGAACAGGTGAAATGATTTACCTCCTGCTATGGAGAAATCAATGTTAGATTCAAGCAATGAATTGGAGGCGTTCTTCTATGAAATTTCGGGCTGTGATTCATCAAGGCGGCAAGACAGCGACTGGTATTTATGTTCCGGAAGAAGTCGTTGTGAAACTCGGAGCGAGTAAAAAGCCACCTGTCAAAATAACGATAGGGGATTATACTTACCGCAGTACCGTGGCGTCAATGGGCGGACAATTCGCGATCCCCCTCAGCGCGGCGAACCGTAAAGCGGCCAATGTCGAAGGAGGCGACGAGGTGGATGTGTACATCGAACTCGATACCGAGCCCCGCGAGCTTACCGTGCCGCCCGATTTCTCGGATGCGCTTGACCGAGTTCCAGAAGCACGGCGTTTCTTCGACGGGTTATCTTTTAGCAACAAGAGTCGTTTTGTGCTTTCGATTGAGGGTGCGAAGACAGCCGAGACTCGGCAGCGGCGTATCGAAAAAGCAGTAAGTACACTGAAAGAAAGCAAAATCCAGTAATATCAATATGAATCTCTTCTTCGCTGGATGAAAAGAAGGAAGTATGAATCATGGATACAGCGGTATTGAGTGCTCTTGCGGAACCTAACCGTTTAAACATTGTTGAACTCTTACGGGAAGGGCCTCTCACTGTAGGAAGAATTACTGATCGGCTTGAGCTTCGGCAGCCTCAAGTGTCCCAACATCTTCGTGTTCTTCTGGATGCGGGAATCGTCGATATGCAGGCTGCTGCCAATCGTCGTATCTATCGGTTACGGCTAGAGCCCTTCAAGGAACTGGACGACTGGTTGGATTCATATCGCCAAATGTGGAATGAACGATATGATCGATTGGATGCTCACCTTCAAGATCTGATGCAACAAAATAATGAACATGAGGATAAAGGATAGAACTGAGGAGGAAATCTAAAAAATGAGTACCCATGACGCAGCGAACAAAATAGTTTCGAAGGTGGAAGGCCGGGAACTTACGTTGGAACGCATTTTCAATGCGCCACGTAATCTTGTATTCCGAGCCTATTCAGATGTTGAACAAATGAAGCGGTGGTATGCACCTCCCGGTTGGACGCTTACCGTTAGCAGTTTCAGTTTTCGTCCCGGTGGAGTCTGGCATTTCTGTATGAAGTGCTTGGATGAGAACCAACCATTCTTTGGTCACGAGTCTTGGGGTAAGGTCGTTTTTCGCGAAATTGTGGAGCCGGAACGGATTGTCTATTCTGACGCGTTCTCCGATGCGGAAGGCAATGTCCCCGAAGGAATGGCAGAAGCCTTAATCACACTGACTTTCTTGGAACATGTCGGAAAGACCAAACTGATCCACCATGCGCAATATCCGTCGGAAGAAGCACTTAAATCAGTTATCGAGATGGGCATGCTCCAAGGTATGACTGCCACGTGGGATAGTCTGGAGAAATTCCTGGAAGAAAACAAATAAAACATTGTACCACCATTTCGGGAATGTCGTACAACGTCACATCCGACACATCGGAGCAAAGAGCAGCCCCCACAAATTGTAGCTGGTATAATCGTTTCGACATATATGGGAAAAACGATTGGATCGCTTGGATGATTATCTGCAAGAGATACAGACACAAGGTAAGGTCTTGGATGAATGATGACACGGCTGTCATGATCGGCGGCCATTTCGCAGCCGGCTTCACAGGCTACTCAAATTACAGCAACCGTTCCGGCGGTAAGCCAGGCGGGGGTGGGGACGGTGAAAATCGCCGTCACTACACCGGGCGGCACGGCGACAGCAGTAGGTGGCTACACCTACTATCTTATGTAAATGCACCTACCTTCATGGCGAAGAGTCTAACTTAAGCTTCATCCTATTTGAATTCATCTCTTGTTACCTTATTCATCATTCTCCCTCTATGTTCGTTTGTTTTCTTTCGTATGCTGGCTGTGATTTTACGCCTGTAGTCGTGTCTTCCTCCAAATAGTGTAAATCTGCCACGTATACAGCATCTTCACAGGAGGTCGCAATTTCTGCCATATGGATGGATGCCGAAGCAACGGACGGAGCGACACCCCAAAGTAACAGGAGTGAAGCGGATGTGGCGCCATAAGCCATCCCCAGCGACCCGTCAACGAGTTGAGCGAAGAAACCGATGATTGAAAAAATGAGTAATTTTCTCAAACAAATCCTCCGACACACTTAGCACAAATGTTGTGCGCCTATCTGATATTAAGGCCGGAGAAGAGCGCGGATGGTGTTGGTGCGTATTTTTGAAATTTGATATTCAATTCAACCGGATTATCTGTTATTATTATGGCAACATTCAAATGCAACGAAGAGAAGAGTAAATAGTTGTGTTCTTTCGCAGAGAGCTCCGCTAGCTGAAAAGGAGTAAAGAGTCCTCTATTGAAAAAAGCCTCTGAGCAGCACATCGGAACTGCAACCACAGGTGATGATGTGACAGGAGCTCCTGTTACAGAGCTGGAGTATAAGCATGGTAAGGTCATGCCGTACTCGAGAAGGCTAATATGGCGACATATTAGCGAATTTGGGGTGGTACCACGAGGATACAAATCTCGTCCCTGAGACTGATTAACGTCTTGGGGGTGGGATTTTTTTAATTGATACAAATATGCAGCCACAGAGGTTCAGCAGCATCCGTCAAAAACGATACGATTAGGTTCCACTGAATGTTATTAGGAAAGGATTGAATGACTATGACAGAGAAACTACAGGTAGGTATTGTTGGAGGAACTGGTATGGTTGGCCAGCGTTTTGTAATGTCCCCCGTTGTCAAGACACGAAATCCAAAATGCTAAGATAAATACTCCTTTCGTCATTATTGCTGTCAGCAAAGTAGATGCTGGCCGGTGTTTGGTCATGAAGGGACTGGTGGCCGCGATTCCAGTTGTAATGCTGCATGT
>NZ_NHRJ02000026.1 GCF_002220865.2 Paenibacillus xerothermodurans
TATATAAGTTGAACTAATGAATTCGCTAGAATTGAGTTAGAACCTAACACAAAGCCGATCTATGATCGACCACCGAGATTTCATAATTTCGTCCATAAATTGCTGAACATTGTTACGGATTTCGGCCACCGTGTGGTAGAACACATTGTTAATTACATCAGACTTCAGCCATTTCCATAACCCTTCAACCAGATTCAATTTTGGACTGTAAGGTGGCAGGAAAACCAATTCGAGTCGGTCTTGCATCTCTTCTAAAAATGGCTGCAATAACTTGGCATGATGAATGC
The DNA here is from genome assembly GCF_002220865.2 of Paenibacillus xerothermodurans. Lineage (GTDB taxonomy): Bacteria > Bacillota > Bacilli > Paenibacillales > NBRC-103111 > Paenibacillus_S > Paenibacillus_S xerothermodurans. Next base: position 288 of record NZ_NHRJ02000026.1, read on the forward strand.
GAGCGTTATCCAACACGATGACAATTTTGCCCTTCGAATAGTGAGCAACAACCTTTTGAAGAAAGCACAAGAAGGTCTCTGCTGTATACTGTTCATCTTCCTGCCAAACAATTTCGCCACTGGCATAGTCAACTGTTGCCAGGAGTTTGACGCCGCGATGCTTGCCAGTGGTGCGGATGATCCGTTGTTTGCCGCGCAGAAACCACGTCTTTTGAATGGCTTGGTAGTCACGGATCATCGACTCATCTTCAAACAGTAAATGGTCGATTTCATCGTTCATCAGTCTTTTTTTAAATGAGGGAATGTATCTTCCGAAAACTGGCGCTGCTTTTCTGCATCCGCCGCCGCCAAGGTATACGTGGGTTTCGTATAGCTCAACCCTTGGCGATGCATCATTTTCGAGACACCACGAAGCGAATAGGTATAGCCAAATTCTCGTTTAATAAAGGCCGCGATGATTTCCAATGTCCAGTTGTGGCGGGCCGTAAAACCCACATGATGTGGAACCGAGCTTACGATGGTCTGCTTCAGTTTTTCCTGTTGCTCTTTCGTTAAGCGAACAGGCGCTCCAGAGGAATGGTTCATTTTCAGAGCAGCAAGACCTCCCGTTTCATACGCTCGAATATAGCCTTTGACCGTTTGAACACTTCGGTTTAAAATAGGCGCAATCGCTTCCGCTCGGGTACCTTGCAAATATAAATATAGCGCTTGATAACGCTCGTACATGCGTCGATCTTTTGCTTTTTTCATCGCTTGCTTAACTTCTTCTAATTTTGATGCGTTTTCCATCTTCATTCCCTACCTGTCTGTTCATGTTCATTACTTATTCGACAAGTAGGTATGAATTTCCTTACCATAGTTTTCTAAAATCTTTAGTTCAACTTATATAGTTGCGATGGTTGCCAATACACTTCCAGAATATGTTACTTTACCACGTTGTTTATATTGCACTACGTTCTCTATAACTAATTGATGAGGTAATTTATTCATAGTTACTGTGAAAGGCGAGTCAGGGATGGCCGGCCTTGCCTGCAATACCTCGCCATGTGTGTGGCGGCAAGCAGACCCGTGTTTGTAATCTGCCAATGTATGGTGTTCCGCATATGCGGTGAACAACCAGGAGACTCCACCGCATTCTTGCACCGCGGGCTCTCCTTTTTCGTTTGCCCAGGTTGACAATGAGAATGATAACCATTATCATTTAAAACAAGAGATTTTCCAAATTTTGATGGAAATTAAAGGAGGAGGCGTATATGCCGGCGATTTTAGTTGTAGGTGCAGATCATTTGGGTAACATGCCGGAGCAGTTGGCTTCTATAGGGTTTAACGAGGTTGTACATATGTCGGGGCGCAAATGCCAGTCGGTACGCAGAAGCATACCGGAGAAAGTCGATGCCGTGCTTGTGCTGACGGATTACATAAACCATAACTTGACCAAAGTGATTAAGCAGCAGGCGAAGGAGCAGGATCTGCCCATTTTTTACGCCAAGCGCGCCTGGTGTTCCGTGCAAAAGGCATTATGCTCCTGCGCTCAGGACTGCGAGCTTGCAAGAAACGGCAAGCATTAGTGCAAAAATGCCGGCCCGATGGCCATTAGCGGCGCAGCGCTGCCAACGTCCGACCGGACCGGCGCATATCCGGAGTTATCCCATATCACGCATGTTTTTGCTGTGTTGCGGGCAGTTCTGTGACTCGTGACTTAGGCAGTATGATTTTGATCTCTGTTCCTTCGTTGACTCTGCTCTTTACGAGCAGTGTTCCGTCGTGGCTTTCAATGATTTTTTTGCTGACCATGAATCCCAGCCCGGTGCCTTTTTCCTTGGTGCTGAAGAAGGGTTCCCCCAGCTTGGCGAGTTGTTCTTCGGGGATACCGCATCCCTGATCTATAATGCAGATAGCGACTTCATCCTGACTGCGGCCTTCCAACGACACGCGGATGCACAGTGCACCGCCGTCAGGCATGGCTTCGATGGCATTCTTGATGAAATTAATGAAGACTTGCTTCAATTGATTTTCGTCACATTGGATGATCAGCTCATGCATGTCAAATTGCTTTTGGATCTCGACGTTTCGCAGCAAAGCCTGACTCTCCAACAAGGTAGTCACCTGTTCCAGAATGGACAGCAGATTTTTTTCATGATACTCGATGGCTTGCGGCTTAGCCAAAATCAATAGCTCGTTGAGGATGAGTTCGATGCGGTCTATTTCGGAATCGATGATCTCGAAGTAGTGCGGTTTTTCCTGAAGCTGCCGCTGCAATAATTTCACAAAGCCTTTGATGGCAGTCAAAGGGTTACGAATTTCGTGTGCGATACCGGCAGCCAACTGACCCGCAACGGATAGTTTCTCGGAATTCAGCATCATTAGCTGCGCATGCTTTCTTTCCTCCTCGACCTTTTTTCGCTCCGTGATATCGCGGCCGATCCCCAGTATTTTTTCGACCATGCCAAAATCATTCCGAATAGCCTTGACTGTTGTTTCCATCCATACATAGTGCCCATTTTTATGCTGTATACGACAAGTGAAGATGCCGATATCCGAGCTGCGAAGCACAGTTGTCTTGCTGAGAGCTGTGACATCATCGGGATGCCAAATCGAAAAAGTCAATTGACCGATGAGGTCATCCGGCTCATACCCGAGCAGCGCTCGTACGCCGGGCGATACATATTGAAAGATAGCGTCGGGGGATAGGTAGGTAATGATATCTTGAGCGTTTTCGGCTAACAACTGGTACAGTTCTTCGGATTGGCGCAGTTGCTTGGATGTGTATCGCAGTTCGGTAATGTCCTGTACGATCGCATAAATCCCCACAATCTCATTGTCCACAATGATGGGCACATTGGTGATGTTGATATGGATCATACGGCCGCACTTGTGGTGCATTCTAGCCTCGAAGCTGAGCGGTTGTCCCGCCAGTGTTTTATTAAATTGTGCAACGCACAACGTGACATCTTGGGGAATGGCCAAATCCACAAATGTCATACTGAGGAGTTCCTCAGTGCTATATCCGGTCAAGGTTGAAAACATGGGATTGACCGACACGAAATTACGGTGAAGATCGACTTGGGCGACGGCATCAGGATTGTATTGAAATAAGGATTTATATTTCTCCTGGTTCTCGTTGAGTATCCGCTGCGTGGCCCTGAATTCGGTAATATCTTTGGCGATGCAGTAAACACCCTCAATACAGTCATCCACAATGACCGGCACAAACGTTATTCTGAGAAGCAGAACGTCTCCGGATTTGTGCACGATACATTCTTCGAATTCTTTGGGCTCGCCGTCGGCTGCCGACATCAAATATTGATTGAAAAGCTCAGGATTCTGCATAAGAGTATCCGGAGTTAAGCCGATCATTTCATCCTTGGTAATACCGGTCACCTTTTCACAGGCATCATTGGCGCTCAGTATCCGTCCGTCGAGCGTCATCGTTAACACGAGGTCTGCATGGTGTTCGAATAATGATTTATATCGCTGCTGGTTTGCTTTAAGCAAATTTTCTGTGCGTCTGCGTTCTGTAACATCCTCGATCTGAGCTATAAAATACAGCGGCTGCCCCTGATCATCGCGCACAAGTGATGCGCTCATTAACACCGACACCGGACGTCCCATTTTGTGAAAATACCGTTTTTCAATCTGATAATGGTTGATCTTACCCGCTAGAGCTTGCTCGGAAAGATTGAGATCAGGGTCAAGGTCATCCGGATGAGTGAGCGTCCCGACATGCAAAGCAAGCAGCTCCTCTTCGGAATAGCCCAGCATGCTGCACAGGCAAGCATTGACCTTGATGCAGTAACCGTTGGGCGTAACCAGTGCCATTCCGATCGGCGCATTATTAAACGCATGAACAAACAATGATTCGTTTTCGAGCATCATGTAACATAACTTCCTTCCTCAGACACAGCAAAGGAAAGTTAGCCGGCTTTCCTAGCTGTCTCGCGTTACTCTGGGTTGTTTTTTCAACTACACCGATTTGACAATAGTGCCATCTAAATATAGTTTGATTTGCCGGGTTTATCAATACATTTTTTGTAGAAAAAGGTCGATAAATATTTTTTTATAATTAAGCTGCTCTGGTGTTATTCGCGTACAGATAAATATGACACAAGGTGACTTATTTATTGTCTATAATCTAGGGTAAATCAACGAAAGGAGTAACAAATCATGAAACGAAGAATAATTTTAGATTTAGCAGTTACTTTAGATGGTTTTATTGAAGGGAAAAATGGGGAAGTTGATTGGTGCATCATGGACTCTGACATGGGGTTTATTGATTTCTTAAATCAAATTGATACTATTTTATATGGAAGAAAAAGCTACGATTTATGGGGACAATTTACTCCAGAAATTGAACATACTGATACTGAAAAAGAAATGTGGGGATTATATCATAGTAAAGAAAAATATGTGTTTTCCAGGACAAAAAAAGGGACTGATAATAAAGCAATATTCATAAATGATAATATTCTTGAAGAAGTAAATAAATTAAAGAATAAGCCTGGTAAAGACATGTGGCTATATGGCGGAGCAAGTCTTATTACAACTTTTATGGATTTAGGGCTTGTTGATGAGTTTAGATTATCTGTGCACCCTGTTATTTTGGGAGAAGGAAAACCTCTGTTTATAGATATAAAACAGAGATTGAATTTAAAACTGGTTAATACAAGAACGTTCTCCTCTGGCGTTGTGCAACTGATCTATCATTTGGGAAATAATATTGCACATTCTTAAATGTTTTCTCTGCTTTATCTCGGAACGCTGACATGAAGCTGTCAGCTTTTAGCAATTATACTACATGTATTTTCCGCAAGATCCAAACTATCCACTGCCAGATAATGAGTTGATATGATCATTTAAAGACGCATTCTAAAAAAAAATGGTCTTGCAATTGAAGACCCTTTTTTAATGCATATTTTCTTAAACAATCAATTCAGAAAGGATAATGTATTTTATCTATGTATAATGTCCCCATAGGGTTGGACACAGAACTGAAAAAATAAGATAAAATAAAACTATGACAAACAAACGGAAAACCTACAACCCGGAACAGAAGGCCATGATCGTGTTAGAAGTATTGCGTGAGGAGAGCACCTTGAACGAGATCGC
>NZ_NHRJ02000027.1 GCF_002220865.2 Paenibacillus xerothermodurans
TGGTTAAGCTAATAAGAGCACACGGAGGATGCCTAGGCACTAGGAGCCGAAGAAGGACGTGGCGAACGACGAAATGCCTCGGGGAGCCGTAAGCAGGCTTTGATCCGGGGATGTCCGAATGGGGGAACCTGCATGCGGTAATACGCATGTACCCGGCAGTGAACACATAGCTGCTGAGGAGGCATACGAGGGGAACTGAAACATCTAAGTACCCTCAGGAGAAGAAAACAATAGTGATTCCGTCAGTAGCGGCGAGCGAAYGCGGAACAGCCCAAACCAAGGGGCTTGCTCCTTGGGGTTGTGGGACGTCAACATGGATTGAGCAGATTAGGTGAAGCGGTCTGGAAAGGCCGGCCAAAGAGGGTAACAGCCCCGTAGCTGAAAGTCTGCAAAAATCCTAGACGGATCCCGAGTACCGCGAGACACGTGAAACCTCGTGGGAAGCAGGCAGGACCATCTGCCAAGGCTAAATACTCCCTAGTGACCGATAGTGAAGCAGTACCGTGAGGGAAAGGTGAAAAGAACCGCGGGAGCGGAGTGAAATAGAACCTGAAACCGTGTGCTTACAAGAAGTCAGAGCCCGTTAATGGGTGATGGCGTGCCTTTTGTAGAATGAACCGGCGAGTTACGTTCCCATGCGAGGTTAAGTTGAATAGACGGAGCCGCAGCGAAAGCGAGTCTGAATAGGGCGCATGAGTATGTGGACGTAGACCCGAAACCGTGTGATCTACCCCTGTCCAGGGTGAAGGTGCGGTAACACGCACTGGAGGCCCGAACCCACGAATGTTGAAAAATTCGGGGATGAGGTGGGGGTAGCGGAGAAATTCCAATCGAACTCGGAGATAGCTGGTTCTCCCCGAAATAGCTTTAGGGCTAGCCTCGGAGTCAAGAGTCGTGGAGGTAGAGCACTGATTGGGTGCGGGGCCCGCCAAGGGTTACCAAGTCCAGTCAAACTCCGAATGCCACAGACTTGTATCCGGGAGTCAGACAGTGAGTGCTAAGATCCATTGTCAAGAGGGAAACAGCCCAGACCATCGGCTAAGGTCCCCAAGTGTGTGTTAAGTGGGAAAGGATGTGGAGTTGCAAAGACAACCAGGATGTTGGCTTAGAAGCAGCCACCATTGAAAGAGTGCGTAATAGCTCACTGGTCGAGTGACTCTGCGCCGAAAATGTAACGGGGCTAAACACACCACCGAAGCTATGGCTAGAACCTTGTGTTCTTGGGTAGGGGAGCGTTGTATGTGGGTTGAAGGTGTACCGTGAGGAGCGCTGGACAGCATACAAGTGAGAATGCCGGTATGAGTAACGAAAAGACAAGTGAGAATCTTGTCCGCCGAAAGCCTAAGGGTTCCTGAGGAAGGCTCGTCCTCTCAGGGTAAGTCGGGACCTAAGGCGAGGCCGAAAGGCGTAGTCGAAGGACAACAGGTTGATATTCCTGTACCACCGTAAACCGTTATGAGCAATGGGGTGACGCAGAAGGATAGTGACGCGGACTGATGGATGTCCGTCCAAGCAGAGAGGCTGGTGTGTAGGCAAATCCGCACATCGTAAGGCTGGTCTGTGATGGGGAGTGAAAATTACAGTAGCGAAGGTCATGAGTTCAGGCTGCCAAGAAAAGCCTCTAGCCAGGGAGAAGGTGCCCGTACCGCAAACCGACACAGGTAGGCGAGCAGAGCATGCTAAGGCGCGCGGAAGAACTCTCGTTAAGGAACTCGGCAAAATGACCCCGTAACTTCGGGAGAAGGGGTGCCTCGGTAGGGTGAATAGCCCGAGGGGGCCGCAGTGAAAAGGCCCAAGCGACTGTTTAGCAAAAACACAGGTCTGTGCGAAGCCGCAAGGCGAAGTATACGGGCTGACGCCTGCCCGGTGCTGGAAGGTTAAGGGGAGTGGTTAGCCGCAAGGCGAAGCTATGAACCGAAGCCCCAGTAAACGGCGGCCGTAACTATAACGGTCCTAAGGTAGCGAAATTCCTTGTCAGGTAAATTCTGACCCGCACGAATGGCGTAACGACTTGGGCGCTGTCTCAACGAGAGATCCGGTGAAATTTTAATACCTGTGAAGATGCAGGTTACCCGCGACAAGACGGAAAGACCCCATGGAGCTTTACTGCAGCTTGATATTGGACTTTGGTACGATCTGTACAGGATAGGTGGGAGCCGTTGAAGCTTGAGCGCCAGCTTAGGTGGAGGCGCCGTTGGGATACCACCCTGATCGTATCGGAGTTCTAACCTAGTACCGTGATCCGGTGCGGGGACAGTGTCAGGTGGGCAGTTTGACTGGGGCGGTCGCCTCCTAAAATGTAACGGAGGCGCCCCAAGGTTCCCTCAGAATGGTTGGAAATCATTCGCAGAGTGCAAAGGCATAAGGGAGCTTGACTGCGAGACATACAGGTCGAGCAGGGACGAAAGTCGGGCTTAGTGATCCGGTGGTACCGCATGGAAGGGCCATCGCTCAACGGATAAAAGCTACCCTGGGGATAACAGGCTTATCTCCCCCAAGAGTCCACATCGACGGGGAGGTTTGGCACCTCGATGTCGGCTCATCGCATCCTGGGGCTGAAGTAGGTCCCAAGGGTTGGGCTGTTCGCCCATTAAAGCGGTACGCGAGCTGGGTTCAGAACGTCGTGAGACAGTTCGGTCCCTATCTGTCGTGGGCGTAGGAAATTTGAGAGGAGCTGTCCTTAGTACGAGAGGACCGGGATGGACGTACCGCTGGTGTACCAGTTGTTCCGCCAGGAGCACGGCTGGATAGCTACGTACGGACGGGATAAGCGCTGAAAGCATCTAAGCGCGAAGCCCCCCTCAAGATGAGATTTCCCAGTATGTAAGACCCCTTGTAGACGACGAGGTTGATAGGTTCGGGGTGGAAGCACGGTAACGTGTGCAGCTGACGAATACTAATCGGTCGAGGGCTTATCCAACT
>NZ_NHRJ02000004.1 GCF_002220865.2 Paenibacillus xerothermodurans
GGAGGTCCTCCGCGAGGAGCAGACCGTCAACGAGATCGCAGCCAAATATGAATTGAGCCCGGTGATGATTAGCCGGTGGAAAGCGGAGTTCCTCGAGCGAGCCTCAACGGTATTCGAGAAGAAAACAGGCGAAGCCGACAAACTGAGAAAGGAGTACGAGAGCAAGCAAGAGCATCTCGAGAAGCTGGTAGGCCAACTCACCGTAGAGGTCGACTGGCTCAAAAAAAAAATCTGGCCTTAAATGAACCGCCCGAAGCACGTAAAGCAACGGTAGAACGTGACAATGCTAAATCACGGTTAAGCGCCAGGCAGATCTGCTGAGTGTGAATAGAACAAGCGTCTACCGCCCCGGCAAGGAACATCGTGAAAGTGAAGAAAATGTACAGATCATGCATCGAATCGATGAGATCTACATGAAGCATCCCTATTTCGGCTACCGGCGTATGACAAGATTTCTCCGTGACCAAGGCTTCAAGATCAATCGTAAGCGCGTGCGCCGTCTTATGCAGATCATGGGCCTTGAGGCGATCTACCCGAAGCCGAACTTGAGCAAACGGCTCCACGCCAAGTACACCCGCCCCTACCTGCTTCGCGGCTTAACCATTGACCGACCAAATCAGGTATGGGGGATCGACATCACGTATTTGCGGATGGGCAAAGGATTCATGTACCTGTTCAACATCATCGATTGGTACAGCCGCAAAGTGATCGATTACGAACTGTCCAGCACACTCGAGAAAGGCTTTGTGCTTAAGTGCCTAAGACGCGCCTTCAGTCGCTGCAAGCCGGAAATTATGAACAGCGATCAGGGCTCTCATTTTACCAATGCCGATTACCTTGAGTTGTTAGAAAAGGAAGGCGTTAAGGTATCAATGGATGGTAAAGGCCGGGCCACGGACAACAGCCGCACAGAGCGGTATTTCAGGTCGCTCAAGTACGAATGTATTTATCTGAACGAATTCAAGGACCCTCGCGCATTGCGCAATGGGATAGCTCGCTATGTCCAATTTTACAATCAGGAACGCCCTCATCAGTCTCTTAATGAAGCAAAGCCCGATCAATTCTATGCCCACAGCGTCGAGAAAATCGCATCCTAATTTACTAGATTACGAGAAGGAGGACATAACTTATTCCTCAAAAAATCGTGTCTTGACATTGGGGGGCATTACAGTTTCTATCCCGTCGTTGAGTTTAGTTTTCGCTTTTAGTACCTCAAACGTATGATTGGTTCAAAGTGTTGCAAAAAAAAATTTTTATCCATCGCATTCGCATTAGTGTATTGTTTCGTTGTCACCATGAAGCAAAATACATCAAATTATTATTCCGTTACTCCACCTGAATTCTCCTAGACACTCCGGTTTTTCCAAATCTGCCCCACTTCTTCGCCTTTGTCGAGCAAAGCGAAAGACAACCCCTTTTTCTTTAAAAAGTATCCCGCGGCAAGGCCAGCCTGACCTGAACCAATAACGATAACGTCATACGATTGCATCAAAATCTCTCCTAAGTAGCAGCTACACTTTATTTCCGTATGATTTGTGGCTTAATTTTCAACTTGAATGGTTCTGTGATGAATCGTAAACTCCTTTTCCATCAGTTCTATCGCTTGTTGAAGGATCTGCTGACAGTCCCATCCATCCTTGACAAGTATGTGGCAACTCATGGAATCCAGCCCGGACGTGATGGTCCAAATATGCAAATCGTGGACATCCTTCACACCGTCAATGCGCTCCAAGGCTTCCTTAACAGCAGTTTGATTAATGGAACTTGGCGTGCCTTCCATGAGAATATGAACCGTATGATGGATGATTCCCCAGGCGCTTTTTAAAATAAGCAAAGCAACCTAAACCGAAATAATCGGGTCGGTGATATACACCCAAAGCAATACCATACATAGGCCGGCGACAATGGCACCTACAGAACCTAAAGCGTCTCCGAGAACGTGAAGATAAGCGCTTTTTAAATTCACGTTGTTTTTTACGTCACCTTTTCGCATGAGGGACCAAGCGCTAGCCAAATTCGCGAGCAAACCAATTAATGCAATCAGTATCATAGAGCCGCTTGCTACGGCTGGTGGGTTAAACCCAGATTAAGTGAATGTGCAGAATACAAAATCTGTTGGGCAGAGGTATCTTCAATAGCTCCAGACACCATCCTCCACATTCCAGGATTTTGGACCGTCCATAGACAAAAAAACTAGTTGTGCTATTATAACTCATAAGATCCCATCTGGGGTCTATTTAACATATGGAGGATGATTGCTTTGAACGAAAAACAGAGACGTATTTTCCAAAACAATCCTGGGGGAATGGTAGGTGAAATCTTCTATGAGCCATAGTATTCTCACTAATGGGTTTCGCGATGGTTTACTGAAACAGCTCGTATATTTTGATGAAAACAAATACAACCTTTTAGACAAGTTTGCCTCGAGTACTGATTTTGAGAAAAATCAGATTGATCGGCTTGTAAAACATTATCAGAAAAGGGTAGAGAATATTCTAGCCGGTTTTCACGAAGACCTACTTCAATCCAGAGTCTTAATAGGCTCTAAAGTACTGCTTCAATTCGAGAATGAGGACCAGACTGAGACCTACCACATTGTATTGCCCGATGAGACCAACTATGACAACTGCATCTCTTTTTTATCACCGTTGGGCAAAGGTCTCCTTTTTGCGCAGTGTAAGGATACGATAGCTATTCATACCCCGCAGGGAGAGCAACGTGTTCTTGTTCTCAAGAATGAATATGTGCTCAATACATCGTAACGAAAGAAGAGGAAAATGCGTGGTATCCAAATATACACCTGAGGGTGCTTCAATGACACAGGCCATCGTTTCCTAATTGTTTTTTTGCGGTATTTACGATCTATGAGAACCCGCTGCCGTTAGTGGAGCGAAAGGGCTGCTACGTGGGGCTGTTGACAAAGTGGGCCAGGGAATCAATTTTCCTTAGTCCACCTTGTTTTTGCTCTTATTACGTGTGAATTCGGAGGCTTAGTATTACATTATTTCACTTGTGACATGATAACTTCCTTCAATTTCTCTGTGCCAAACGCACCCGGATTGATGGCATTTGCATCCGGGTAATATACCCCCCTTAGCGAAGTGCCATCCTGCAGATGCACACGCAAGAACACGCGGCCATCGTCATTGGCATGTTTGGTTTTTGCGTAAATCGCGTCAAAACCGACATATGCCAGTCGCAACAGTTCCTGCACAAAAGCCTCGGACGCTTCCGCGTCAAAATCGCGAATATGACTGCCATCATAGGAGCTTTCGATGCTCACTTTCTCGATTTTTCCCTTCAATATCGAGCAAATCGCCTAACGTTTTCGCGCCGGGATTTTCTCGGACTTCATACACTTTATTATCGGCCGCGACACGAAACGACCGATCGTATCCCTTTAATTCATAAAGCCAATGTTGTCACCGTCGCTACACCGAATTATTCTAGTTAATTATTGGAAATCCTTTATTTTCACCAAGTCACTACAGATTTGATAAAACGATGCCTTTGACCTAACAGAAGCGTAATTGAAGCAAATTACCGGTTTCCGCTGGAGTCCACAACTCGTGTACATGTGCTTATCAGCTGGCCAACCTGAGTTGGTTATAATCAAAAAAGCAGCCGCTCGGAATGGCGGCTGCTTTGGTGTCGTCACGGAAAAGGCGTATCTTTTGCAATATTATTTTTCTAAATTCTTAAATGTGTTAATAGTTATTGGACGGGACCTGACGCTTTATCACGCTGCGATCCGCGGTAAGATCAACACATTCAGTCTAATACTTCATTTTATTCTAACATACGCTCAAATTTCCCGTTTATTTTTCTGGCAGAAACGTAGATGCCAGACTTTCTGCTCAGCTTGAAAAAGCGGTGAATGTTTTCGCTGCTTCGCATAATAATTGACAGTTTGGCAATATCAGAAAGGCAAGCCGAATGAGCAGTGCAACTCGCCACTTAGTGTACGCCTAGGTAAAAAAAGTAGACCCTGGCTCAGGTCTACTTTTTCTGCTCTTATTTTTCACATGCCACGCCATCGCCATCTCGGTCCAATTTCCTACTGTATCCTGGGTCTCCTTCGTATAGCGGTGCTTTGCCTAAACTCTTTACCTCCGTGCAATTCTTATACACTATATTCGTACTTGGTTTTGGCGCCTCCTGCACAGGCGGCGCAACTGGCGCTGGTTTAGGTTCTGGTTTAGGTTCTGGTTCTGGTTTTGGCTCAGGCTCGGGCTGAGCTGGTGCCACCTGGGGCTGTTGCTCCTCTTTTTTCACGGCCGTTTCGTCGTAACCTGTTTCCGTTACGTAATTCTCTATGCTCCATATGCCCAATTTTGCAGTCTGAGCCTGTGTTTGTAATTCGCGGAAGCGATCCACATACTTTACATCAGGTGGGTACACCGCGACTCTCGCCAGCCCCTTTTCAAGCAATGTTGCATTAAACATCTTGCCATCTAAATAGACATACATTAGCAAGCGACCGTATTTATCTCGTTCCGTTACGTCTTTTTCTAGAGTGGCTTCTTTACCTTCCAATGTTTCCTTCGTAAAGGCCGCTGCTTCCGGGCCAAATGGCTGAACAGGTTTATCAGGATGTTTCGTTTCTGCTGTGTCGATGAGCAGCATGCGTACGGTCTCTTTCTTGCCATCGAGTTCAACTTCTAGGGCATCTCCATCGACAGCCCGTAACACTTTCGCGGTGATTTGTGTGTTATTTACAGGTTCAGGTACTCCTGCCTGCTTTACCTGCTCTGGCTGCACGGACTCTGTTGTTGCCGCGGCCATGGGTTTCTCTGACGGAGGCGCGTTTACCGCCGCCACACACATGGTGACGAACAAAGCGCCTGCGCCAATAGCGAATTTCTTTGCTTTACCTGTTTTTCTAAGCCAGGCCACTAAGGTCACAACAAGGCAAAATAAACAGCCTAACAAAGCGATGATACCAATTGCGTCCCACATTTAATTTTTCCTCCACTTGCGACAATTTTCAACAACGTATGATACCAAAAAAAGAGAGAGTAGAATAGCCCTCTCAGTCTGCTAAGTCGCTTACAAAGTCGCCCTAGGGAAGGGTCTACAGGCTGAAATAGTCCCCGAGAGGGGACTATTCCGCAACATTCCATAGACCAATAGATGAATGATTGGCGTAATTTCATCTTATGCCAAAGAAACATTCTCTATGACTTGATTTGGCAATTTACACGCGGCCTGAAATGGATCGCGCGCCATAAGAAATAGAAAACTGGACCCGACAGGATCCAGTTGCCGTCAACAACTATGCAATCGTAAACCAAGTCGCCACAGATGTCGTATCGATGCTTGGTTTTAAATATATAATCAGGGAACCCGTGCCATAGCTCTCATTCCCACACATTAAGCACTTCATGAATATTTTTAATCACGCTACGTTAAATGCTACATTAAATCAAAGTTCAAAGGATCGATTGTTCACTTTTGGCGGTACAGTCGCAGTAGCCTGCTCTAACATGTTGTCTTTGATATGCACAGGTAAATGGGGCCTCTCTCTAGCCGCCGTTTTCGTCGAAATGGTCGCCTTGCCGCCCGTCCGAATCGCGTGAATGTTCGCTTGTTCGGCTTCGTGGTCAGGCAACCCGGCGCGGAGATTTATCTTCGGTTCAACGACTTGATACTAGCGGCTGAACTCATGAGTCATTTGCGTGATGACGTGAATACGCTCACGACATTTTCGATGAGCAACACATACCCTCAAAGAACGTGATCGGCTATATGTATAGGAGAATTAACACTAGTCTACATCTAATTTGCGGGTGGTGTCAGCTTGGCTGGTACTACCCCGTATAGGAATGTGAAAAGGTATTACATTATCAAACCATATTTTAGCAATGGGGACTCCCCAGCCCCTAGTCGGAAGGTCGTTGCAGCAAAGAGCCACAGCATATAGAAACGGTGGCTCTGCTTACTTTTGCTCGATATGCGTTGTTATGTCGATCGAGCGACACTCAATAGAGGTGGCTGCTTGCCCTGATTGAGCACCTCAAGTACCGACAAAACACTGGTTTCACCACGATTAAATTTGTCCATGAGATCCTTTGCTTCCTCTTTGTCACCGAACCAATCAGGATCTCCGCTAATGTCTATGTTTAATTCTACCTTATTATCAACAGCTATTTTTAGCATCTCAGCCGGTTCGCTCTCTGGGAGTGCAAGTTCCAGGTAACAATGATGTTCACGATCCGGCTGTTCCGACGCAATCTGCGCCGAAGTTTTCAGCGTGGGCGCTATCATATAACACCACTCGCCGTGTTTCACCTGAATGGTTATGATGTAGTCTTTCTCGCCAGTTCCGCGCGCGCCATGAAAATGCGCCCACAAAAACACGCCGGCCTGTCCGCCTCTTGCCAGAAAGGCTTCGACTTTGCCCTCCCCGATTGACTTCGACGCATGAGCGATTCTATCCGCCTCGGGTGGCGGATTGAACTTCACCGCCTCCGTATCATAAACACAATTCCAATTGCTCATTTCGTCACATTCCTCTCTATTGACCTGATGTAGCATTCTTAGAATAACCGATCAATAGCAAATTGATGACAATAAGTTCAGTTGAATCCATGCCTTTAGTCAACGACGTATAATCGTAAAGTTCACCCCCAATTCCTAAATTCTGGATAAATCTAACCATATTGAGATTGGTATTGCGTTCTCGTTTGTTTAGTAGGACCCGTGATCCAACTCCATGCGGCCAAGCAATTCATAATCTGAGCACGCCCGCCGGAAGAAAGAAGCTATAAAAGCAACGAGAACAACGCCCGGTTTTGGGCGTTATCAATTCATCGACTATGCTACACTTCTTGCAAAATAGGACCGTGGAACGTCTGTTCATCTTCGCCTTGTCCTATCTTTATACCTGTGCGGAAAACCTTTAGGCTATCAACTCGCCGACCGCTATACTTCCAAAACGAGCTAGCTAACGCTTCGGCATTTTTCTTCAGTGTTGTGATTAGATCATCCAGGCTCCTTGGAAAATTTCGGTCATAGGTTTGTGATATTACCGGGGCAGCGTATTTCCATCTGACTTCAATAGCGATAAATTTTTACTTGGTAATCAACGCCAGGGTGCTCCCGAACTCTCTCCTTGAAGATAATCTGTTTCGGCAGTACACTGCGATACTGATAGGCGAATTGCTCACCATTTGATTCGGCATCCTGACCGTGAAACAATGCGAGCACCGCATCAGCTTCCCAGCTCAGCTGCGCAGCGTATACAATAGCGAGCTCTTGAATTTTCTTATCGTTGGGTAGTATCATTTTGTCTCTCCTACGCTCGTTAATGCTAAGTACACTATTTTATTGTTGCTATTTCATCCAATCGCTATTCCCGAAGCGGAAATCGATAATTTCACAACAACAGCTATACCGCAGTTATGATCCTACATTTGGGAAATGAGCTGCAACCATAAAACTCGCCTTTGGAATTTTCCGTAAAACCATCTTACTTCCACATTTCAAGCAAGTCTTCTCGCCGGTCGGCATCGCTTGCTGTACAGTGTTTGCGGAAGGTGCCGAACCTGGGTTCAGTTTTAGAATCATCTCGATGAGCTGTGCAGCACGGTTGATTAGACTAATGCGATTTGATTTTGCGAGCGCGTAAGCCTCGTCGGTATATTCCCTGTTCGCATTCACCCAGCCCTCCGCAGCGCCGTAATGTGCAATGGCCGCTAAAACGTCAAAAGCCACTCGCTAGGAGTGGCATTGTTCTTAAGAGAACTATAAAGTTTTATGCTGCAAGGGCGCTGTTTAAATTTATGTATTATTCAGAATAATTCCCGGCATTTGTTTAAGACATTCAGCAGATCATCAGGATGAAGTGATCCCAACTTTTTGATTAATTTATCTTTACTCACTGGAAATAACTTTGAGGTTCTTGCTACAGACTCTCGAGCAAGCCCAGCCACTTGCCAATGAAAAAGAATTATATCTGCCCCTACCTTTGGCGCGTGAGTCGTGATAGGGGCTGTCAATACATCCACATCAATAGCTTTGTCATTCCCTACAATTACTATTGGCCTAACTTTGAACTGCTTTGTAGCTGTTTGGTAAACGCTAGCTATCCAAACGTCTCCCGGCTGATAGGTGGCCGTAGAGCTCATCGTATATATCGTCATCCCCTTCGAACCAAAAATCAAGTTCGGTTCCAGCGATAATTGCTTTTTTGCTGATTTCAGCTAGAGTAAGATCATCATTGTTGTGCTTCGTGGATTCATTAGTCATTTTCATGACACCTCCGATTGTATGAGAATAATTTTATCATATTTACCGTGGACATACAATGAATGCACCAAATGCAGTTTTTAAGATACATGTAATTTTGGGTGCCCCCCTGGCATTAGCCGGAACCACCATGAAAACTCCTAAACAATGCCTAATCGATCACAAAACTCCGGATCCAAAGCTTTTAAGTTTGTGGCAGCTATCGCAACGGCCTTTGTGGCTGCCGCAGCTGGCATCCATATCGACCAGCTGCCTTTAATTCATCCAACCGTTTCAACTTGGCGATGTAAATTGCCCAAGCAGTTTCCCATTCCTCTAATTCTTTTCGTTTCAACTCTGCGCCAGGATCATGTTCCAAGAGTGACAAATTACCATCAATCTATAAACGATCCTGCTCGTTGTAAGTGGGCTATATCTACAGTAGCCAATGGCCATCTTTACTTTCACTTGCTTGAAATCTCCATGTGGGGCATTTAAATGCGCTGCTCCATAATGACCGATTCAGGCAAATCATAATGGAACCATAAATCCAAAAACAACACATCAACATCTAACCGTTATAGAAATATTTACTATCGTTCAAGGGATTGACTCCGAACCGGTTGAATAAGCGCAGAAGCATGTTCTAACATGTTGTTTTTAATATGCATCGGCAAATGAGGCACTTTCTCTAAGCGGATATTATGTATGGTCTTTTGCCCTTGAAGTTGGACTTTGACGCTTTCCACACCATTATCGGTTACAATCTGGTGTTTTTTAACATTCATATTGTTGAAACAGCGTTGATGTCATCTAACACTTACATTGTTCCTGCGGCCTGAAGCAATAGCATCATCTAATGTCACAAATACCTCGGACTCTGGCTTGGAAGACACGCTTCTGCCGTTCTCACATTCATTTGTATGAAAGACCTTGGAATGAGGCAGTGCGTAAAACAACTGCCCAAGCGTGACGAGTCCGGTAGCTATTTCTCGGGCGAACTCTGCCTCCTTCTACTGCAGCTCTAACTAAAAACATATTGGTTCATTTGCATTGTTAAATTTAATTGATAACATTTACGATTCACTTTAAATGTTCAGTTTTACTGAATCATTTTATTGAAACTTTTGTGATGACGAAAAAGGGCCGGGGATGCTTTCCCTCGGCCCTCACTTGTGCGGTGCTTCCGCTACACAATTATATTAACTTAATGTGGTAACATTTGTCAATAAAGTAGTCTGAGTATATCTACAGGTGCTATATGCTAACCACTGCAATGTATTTAGGGGTAGTACCGGCGAAGCTGCCACCACCCGCAAAGTAGATGTAAACTAGTGCTAATTCTGACATACATATAGCCGATCACGTTCTTTGAAGGTGTGTGTTTCTCATCGAAAATGGCGTGAGCGTATTTACGACATCACGCAAATGCTGCCTACAACTAGTTCACTCACCTGCTGTCTTCTTTTTCCTGTTCCAAAACTCCCAGGAGCAAAGGAACCTTGTTTCTTTTTGCTTGTTTCTCTTTCCTCGCTTTCTTCTTGAAGTAATTAATTCGGATTTGCTGTAACTTGATGGCAATAATCTCGATCATAACGTTCAGAGAAGTACGTTCGTTTTGGACGAAAGATTCTTTTATGATGGCACCATCTTGCACCCACCCAGCCGGTGATGATTTAAATCCATTCTTTCAAAGCAAATCTGCTTTTGCTGCATAAAAGAGCTGGCACATCCAGAGTAGGGTGGGCAGCAATATCACTGTTAGCGTTCGCAATCGCAGGAGAATTTTTAACCTTTGCCTGCTTAGTCTTGGTGGGCTTCGGATTATTGCGTTATAACCAGTACAGGTCATAACGAAGTTGCGGCTCAATCACGATGGGACCATGATCTTTTTACCAAATGCTTGAACTTATTGTGATCTCTTGAAAACACGCCGAGAATAAAATCTATTCTATCCTTTTCGAAATGTATCGGTTTTTCTTGTGTGCACATTACTTGAGTAAATAACATACCTTGACTGCGCAATATCTTTCAATGATTTACAGCGAAACAATCGAATTGCGACCATTTTTTTCGGACATTCCTTGCCACAATCTCCACCTCAATGAGCAAGACGCACGTCTGCCAGTAGATGAATTAGTTTTTCACTCATGTTGTCAAATGACCGCACACGCTTTTTCGTAATTAATCTGCCCGGACTTACTCACTCAAATACCTCTAAACCGCCCAACAATCAGGCCACGGTCATACTTCAAATTTGTTTGCTAATTATTTCCATCTTAGAAATTTAAAAATCCAGTTGATAACAATAGGCACAGCCAAAACACCAGTAACAAACAACTTGTTCTCCAACCCTTTAATTGTGCCAGAGAACAACGCCATGGTAATCATTCCATAAATCGCGAATCTAGTAAGCAAACCAAGCACCGCAGCGTCCGGCGTTTCTCACCTGTGGTTTAAAAACGTGGACCGCCGCATTCTGCTCAGATTAATTATCCCTGGCTCCATTAGTGCGTTTTGCGGTGCTGCATTTTTGAGCAATTTGCCCGGGGATGCAATCAAGCCCTTCGTGTCCCTGTTCTTGCTGCTGTTGGGCGTGTATATCACGGCGCGCCCGCGGTGTCAACCGCTTTTCTCACTCCTCTCGGTCTCGTCGGCGGCTTTTTCGATGCCGTTGGCGGAGGGGGCTGGGGGCCCATCGCCACGCCGGTGCTTTTATCCAAGAAGGGGATGGCTCCACGTACAGTGATTGGGACGGTGGACACAAGTGAATTCGCGATCGCGGTTTCCGCTTCATTGGGTTTCTTGTTATTTCTAGGTTGGGAGCAGTTCAATTGGTATTGGGTAGGAGCTTTCATGATAGGTGGGGTCGCCGCCGCGCCAATCGCAGCATGGCTTGTTAGAATCATTCCGGCTTATTTGCTCGGCGTGTTGGTTGGAGGGTTCATCATTCTCACGAATGCAAGAACCTTATTGTCCACGGGAAATGTGATACCGGAAGCATGGATTTTGTGTATCTACATTGTGCTTATTGGTCTATGGGTCAGCGCCATCGTATTTCAAGTGAGAAATAGAAGCAAGTTCCAAGGTGCCGGGGAGCACCCGGTCTAGTCTGGTTTGAAGAGCCGGATCCTTGCATGCAGAGCTGGGCCGCAGACGCCACGCCAGTGATCAAACCAGTCGGAGACGTGCGTTCAGGAAGCCCCTGCTGTGCACGCGCCGGCGTGATTATAACATAGCTGGCGGAAAGTCTGGGCTGCGCAATTCACAAAACAGTCATGCCCACGAAAGCAGACCATAGCCCCAACAGCACGGAACTGACCACGTACAGCGCGGCTTTTGCCATTTCCCCCTGTTGTACCAGCTGGATAGTTTCGTAACCAAAAGTGGAAAAAGTGGTGTATGCGCCACAAAAGCCTGTTCCCATAACCATCCAGACCAAGTCGGAAATTTGCTCATTGGCGTGCATCGAGAGCAAAAGTCCCAGGGCGAATGAGCCGGTGGCATTAATCACCCACGTTCCCCATGGAAACTGAGATTTCATCTTGGAGTTCACCCATCGGCCAAGGTAAAACCGACAGAGGGTTCCCACCGCGCCGCCAAAACCGATCAGCCAGATCATCTCGTGACCTCTTTCTTTTTCACTTTTGCCAAACAGACACCGGCGTAAGCCAGCAGCAGCCCTCCCAGTGCACTGAGCAGCACGTACAAAGCGGCAATAGCAAGGCGCCCGTCTTGAATTAGCTCAACCGTTTGAACTGAAAATGCTGAAAATGTGGTGAACGCACCAATGGTGCCGACGCCAAAGCCAAGTCGCACCTCGGGGCGAAGCGTCCAGCGCACTTCCGCAGCGGTGAAAAACCACCCTACCACCAAGCAGCCAACAAGGTTCACCGCTAAGACGCCAACTGGGAATCCGTTGGTTAACGTAGGCATGCTCTCGCCTAATCCATACCGCAGCAGTGTGCCGATAAATCCTCCGACCGCAAGCGCAAAGACAGTCATCTACAGCTTCCTCGCATTCTTTTGATCATCGAATCCGTCTCATTTACCTTCCCTGATGAACTGCTCGATCCGGCCCTTAATGGAGTCGCGGACGGTGCGGAACTGGCCCATGATTTCCTCTTCCGTACCGGTTGCTTTTGCCGGATCATCGAATCCCCAATGCCATTTGGTCACGTTCTTGCTGGAGATCACCGGGCAATGCTCGTCCGCGTGGCCGCACAGGGTAATGACGTAATCGGCACGATTCAAAATGTCCGGATCTATCACATCGGAGGTGTTTTTACTGATGTCTACGCCAGTCTCATTCATCACTTGCACCGCACGCGGATTCAAACCATGCGCCTCAAGCCCAGCGCTTCTGACTTCGTATTTATCACTGCCCAAAGCTTTTAAAAACCCATCCGCAATTTGGCTTCTGCAAGAATTTCCGGTGCGAAAGTAAACTAACGGTTTTTTCTGCATGATCAAAATCTCCTTTGTAGTTCGTGTAGGTGAGTACGTGTTCTTGCCTTCGACAGCAGCAAAACAGAATGCGTTGACATCGACACCACCTCAACACCCATCCTGCCCAGTGTGAATCAGCTATGCCGTTGCTGCCCTGGTTGATTCTGCTTACTGCCCAGCCGCGTTTTTATGATCACCGCTACCGCAACGAGCACCATCACGACAACTGCAATCATGAACCAAACATTTGCATTCACGGTGTGGATCAGCGCTAGCCACAGGTAAAGGCCGACAAGTGTAATAAACAAGGTTGGAATCGTTAAAATAATGCCGACTTTAAAATAATAGCCCCAGCTGATTTTCATATTTTTCGTTGCCAACACATGGAGCCAGAGCAAGGTGGCAAGCGAGCCTATCGGCGTGATTTTCGGCCCCAAGTCTGCGCCGATCACATTGGCATAGATCAGCGCCTCGCGGATCATGCCCTGCGTCTGTGTTCCGTTGATCGCGATCGCGTCGATGAGCACGGTCGGCATGTTATTCATAATCGACGACAGGATGGCAGAGATATAGCCCATACCGACTGTCGCGGCAAACAGACCATTGTCCGCTACCGCTTGAATAACGCTGCCCAGCACATCCGTGAGTCCTGCATTTCGCAGCCCGTATATGACCACATACATCCCTATAGAGAAAACTACAACCGCCCACGGAGCGTCCTTGACGAGCTTCCATGTATGAATCGCCGGGCTTCTTCTCGCGGCCAAAAGAAAGACGATCGCGGCGACGCCTGCAATGATGGATACGGGCATCGCGGCAAATTCACTGCCAAAATAAGCGACAAGCAAAGCCGCTAAGATCACCCAAGATAACCGAAACAGCCTTATATCTTTGATGGCGTCCTTCGGCTTTTTTAGCTGCGTAAGATGATAGCTGTCCGGGATGCTTTTCCTAAAATACAGATAGAGCACAATGAGGCTCGCAATAATGGAAAAGAAATTCGGCACGATCATGCGGCTGGCGTACTCGGCAAAGCCGATGTTGAAGTAGTCCGCGGACACGATGTTCACTAAGTTGCTGACGACAAGCGGCAGAGACGCCGTATCCGCAATAAACCCGCTGGCCATAATGAACGGCAGAATCATCTTTTCGTCAAACTTGAGTGCCCGAACCATCGCAAGCACAATCGGCGTAATGATCAGAGCCGCACCATCGTTGGCAAACAGGGCGGCGACCGCCGAGCCAAGCAGAATGATAAACAAAAACATGAGCAGGCCGTTGCCGCGTGCGAGCCGCGCCATATGCAATGCCGCCCATTCGAAAAATCCAATCTCGTCGAGCACCAAGGAAATTAAAATCACGGCCACAAAGGCCAAGGTGGCATTCCACACGATGCTGGTAACGGTGACTACATCCTCGAAGCTGACCACACCGAACATTAAAGCAAGTGCCGCCCCGGCACTCGCCGACCAGCCGATATTTAACCCCTTTGGCTGCCAGATGACGAACGTCAGAGTGACTACAAAAATGATAAATGCAATTATCGCCATATGATCCTCCAAATTAATCACAGCATTGTTTTTCAGACTTGAGGCGTTCTGCGAATGATGGAAGACTAGCTATCAAGTCCCGTACATACGGTTTATCCTCCACCTTCAAAGAATAGTAAATCCATTGCCCTTTTCGGGTTTCACCGACCAATCCCCCATCCCTCAACTTTCGCAAATGCTGGCTCACATTGGGCTGGGACGTTGCTAACAAAGCGACAATATCGCATACGCACAGTTCCTGTTCCTTCAACAGCGCGACAATCGTGAGACGTGTTTTATCACCGAGCAGCTTCAGCGTTTCCGACATCTCTTGGATCTGCTCCATCGCTTGGTTCACCACAGCGGCCATCTATGTGATTCCTCCATTCGTTCAAAATTTAAATTAACAAAAGCTAATATATAACAACACACTTATATAATCAAGCAATTATACATAGCTCGTGTAAAAAACACATACAAACGTCTATTTGAATAATATAGCAGGAAATGTTATGCTGATAACAATCAAATGAATATTTGAATATTGGAGGTGCGGTGCATGGTTGAAAAGGATACCTGCGAAATATATTGTTACGACGAACCGAAGGTAAGACGCATACAAGAATCACTGCAGCTCGAGAACATCCAAGCAATGACACAGATGATAAAAGCTCTGGCTGATGAAACACGCATGAAAATCGCCTATGCGCTCTGTCAGGACGACGAATTGTGCGTTTGCGACGTGGCTAACATAATCGGCTCCTCCCAGGCAACAGCCTCTCATCACCTAAGAGCTTTGAAAGGCTTGGGCCTGGCTAGATACCGCAAGGAGGGCAAGCTTGCATTCTATTCGTTAGATGACGACCATGTTAGGCAGCTGGTGCAAATGGTGTCGTCTCACAGCAAGGAGCTGAGCGTAAATGGAAAATAATGCAGCGGCGCACAAACAGGTTTACCGGGTACAAGGGTTCTCATGCACCAATTGTGCCGCTCGCTTTGAAAAAAACGTCAAGGGTCTGCCAGGCGTACTGGACGCCCAAGTGAATTTTGGAGCTGCGAAAGTGACCGTTTTCGGGGAAACGACGGTCGCGGCGCTCGAAGAAGCCGGTGCGTTCGAAAACCTGACGATCACCCCCGAGCGCGAACGAATCGCGAGTATCAAATCACCATTTTGGAAGCAGCACGCAAAGGTGATCGTGTCCGCCCTGCTCCTGGTTGTTGGCTATTGTCTTGATTACAGCCTGTTGTATGCTCTTGCCATTATCATTGGCGGCTATGAGTTATTCATAAAGGGACTAAAACAGCTCCTTCGACTGCAATTTGACATGAACGTATTAATGACGATTGCCATAATTGGCGCCGCTACCATTGGCGAATGGGGCGAGGGTGCCACGGTCGTGATTCTGTTTGCAATCAGCGAAGCGCTTGAGCGCTATTCCATGGACAAGGCGCGGCAATCCATCCGGTCACTCATGGACATCGCGCCGAATGAAGCTCTTATCCGGCGCGGCAGCCGGCACATGGTAGTCAGTGTGGACGATATACAGATTGGCGACATCATGATTGTTAAGCCGGGTGAGAAGCTGGCAATGGACGGCATGGTGATCAAAGGCATGTCCACGGTGAACCAAGCGGCCATCACCGGGGAATCGCTTCCGGTCGCCAAGACGGTGAACGATGAAGTGTTTGCCGGTACGCTGAATGGAGAAGGTGCACTGGAGGTTGAGGTGACCAAACGGGTGGAAGATACGACGATCTCCAAAATCATTCATCTCGTGGAAGAGGCACAAGCCGAGCGGGCACCGTCACAAGCTTTCGTAGACCGTTTCGCCAAGTACTACACTCCGGTCATTATTCTATTAGCAGCGGCCGTCGCAGTCCTCCCTCCGGTGGCGCTAGGCGGCGGCTGGGAGGACTGGGTATATCGCGGCTTGGCACTGCTGGTCGTGGGATGTCCGTGTGCTCTTGTGATCTCCACACCAATCTCCATTGTTACTGCGATTGGAAATGCGGCAAAGCACGGCGTTCTCATTAAGGGCGGCATCCACCTGGAACAAGCAGGACGACTGTCCGTGGTGGCTTTTGATAAAACGGGCACGTTAACCAAAGGTGCTCCAGCTGTGACTGACATCATTCCGTTCAGTGAAAGAACCCAGCAAAATCTGCTGCAAATCGCTGCCGTCATCGAAAGAGGATCTCAGCATCCGCTGGCTTCCGCGATTGTTCGTCGCGCTGAGTCCGAGCGCATTCCTCTCGATTTGGAGGTGGACGAATTCACGGCGGTGACAGGCAAAGGCGCCAAAGCCACGGTGGATGGTGACCGGTACTATATCGGTAAT
The DNA here is from genome assembly GCF_002220865.2 of Paenibacillus xerothermodurans. Taxonomy (GTDB): domain Bacteria; phylum Bacillota; class Bacilli; order Paenibacillales; family NBRC-103111; genus Paenibacillus_S; species Paenibacillus_S xerothermodurans. The sequence goes on from NZ_NHRJ02000004.1 coordinate 16,547, forward strand.
CCTAAGCTGTTTGACGAGCTCGATGTCAGCTTACCAGCAGATGTCAAACACCGGATCGAAGGCCTGCAGAATCAGGGCAAAACGGTGATGGTTCTCGGCACAGATAGGACCGTGCTTGCGCTGATTGCGGCGGCAGATGAGGTGCGCCACTCCACTCAGGAGATGATAGGGAAGCTCAATCAATTAGGCATTAAAAAAACGGTGATGTTGACCGGCGATAACCGTGCAACTGCCGACACGGTCGGCAAACAGCTTGGCGTCTCAGAGATCAAAGCCGACCTTCTTCCGCAAGATAAATTGGAGTATATCAAACAGCTGCGTAGACAGTATGGGAATGTTGCACTGGTGGGCGATGGTGTAAATGATGCACCCGCACTAGCAGCATCCACGGTGGGAATTGCAATGGGCGGTGCCGGTTCCGATACGGCGTTGGAAACAGCGGACATCGCATTGATGGCGGATGATCTGCGAAAGCTGCCGTACACCATCAGCCTAAGCCGCAGAACGCTGGCAATTATAAAGCAGAACATTACCTTCTCTCTTGCCATCAAGACTGCTGCACTCATTTTAATCGTACCCGGTTGGCTCACACTGTGGCTCGCCATTTTTGCGGACATGGGCGCGACATTAATTGTGACGCTGAACAGCTTGAGGCTGCTAAAGCAAAAAGTCGGTCTGATTGCAGGCGACCAACCGGCGCGAGCGGGCACAGCGCCTAAAGGCGTGAATGGTTAACCCATTGTCGAGGCTTGGTACAAGAGCGGTTTGCTTTTATGATGTGGTAACCACGATATGCCCGGTAAGGCGAGTAAAACAGAGTTATATTTGTGATTTACGTCCGCGGCAAGGGGCGCAATACGTAAAAAGGAAGAAGTGAGGGCACCCGGCAGCCACGTCTTCCTTTTTATCATGTGCTGCTCTCGTACAGTTCCGTCATAAGATCCGCTAATTCCGAGCTAGGCTTAACGGGTTTATTATCGACATGGGTAGGCGTGAAAATCATCTTTTTTCCCTCTGTTTCAAATAAGGTCACATGATACAAGACGCCCGCAGAGTCTTCTTGGTCCGGATCGGGAACCAGTTTTACATGCCGCACTTTCTCAATCCATTCCTGGATCTTGGCCGGTTCTGTAAAGGTCTTTCGGTTTCCGCTGCTGCCGTCAAACATTTCGATGGCATCCACTTTGGTAATATCGCCGGGGTAAAACGTTTCGAGTGCTTTAGGCGTGAGATCCGCGAATTCCGCGTTGGATGGGTTCGCATCTGATGTGTTACGGTTTCCGCATCCGCTGCAAATCGTGACAAGTACAACCGCAATCAGCAATACCGTTAGGAGCTGTCTTTTCATAAATTCATTGCCTCCCTTTAAAAAAGGCTCAGCAGCACACCTTATCCAAAAAAGGATTTGCGTATACCTGCCGAGCCTATCTTATACTTGCCGACTGAACTGATTTGATGAAATAGTGGCAGAGATTTAAAGGAATTGAACCTGACCGTGGACTGGTTGCATGGCTCAACTCAGCGCCTTGTCACATCAGATATCGAAGAAACACGTACACACTTGCAATACAAATTTGCAGAAGCATCAAAGGCATACCATATTTCATATACGTAACGAATCGTATCGGATAGCCCTCTTTCGCTGACATACCGGCGACAATTAAGTTGGCACTCGCACCGATCAGCGTCCCGTTTCCGCCCAGGCAAGCCCCAAGCGCAAGGCTCCACCAGAGCGGCTCCAGATTACTGACACCCATATTGCCCATCTCGAAAATCATCGGGATCATGGTCGCCACAAACGGAATATTGTCTAAGAAAGCGGAAGCGATCGCGCTTATCCATAAAATTAGCATAGAAGTAGCTACCAGGTTACCGCCGGTCAGTTCAATAGCCTGCGCGGCCAGCCGTGAGATAACACCAGTCTCTACCAGACCTGATACGAGTACAAATAAGCCGACGAAGAAAAAAATCGTCATCCATTCCACCTTGCTAAAAGCCTCTTCCATCGCATGCTCGCCTGTCAGAAGCAGCAGAAGAAACGCACCGGCCAACGCAACCGTCGCTGATTCTAGGTGCAGCGTCTGGTGCAGAAAAAATCCGAGAATGGTCAATCCCAAGATAGCCAAGCATTTATTCAGAAGCTTCCGATCCGTGAGCACTTCCCGTTCATCCATCTCCATAATGCTCTGCTGCAGCTTGGCAGTCGATTGAATCTGCTTGCGGAACAACCAAATGAAGATCGGAATATGAACCGCTAAAATAACGGCGGCGACTGGAGCCAAATTGATGATAAAAGCCATAAATGTCAGCTCCTCCACCGCACTGCCGATCATAATATTCGGCGGGTCACCGATTAATGTCGCTGTGCCGCCGATATTGGAGGCCATCATTTGTGTGATTAAAAACGGCACCGGACTAATTCGCAGCTGTCTTGTTATGCTTAACGTGACCGGCACCATCAGCAGTACAGTCGTAACGTTATCCAAAAAAGCCGATCCAACAGCAGTAATCAATATCAATGAAACCATAATACGTACCGGATTACCCTTTGCTTTTTTAGCAGAGAGGAGAGCAATGTATTTGAACAATCCTGTCTCCGCGGTTATGCCGACAATGATCATCATACCGATCAGCAATCCTAACGTGTTGAAATCGATATGGTGCAGCGCCGTTTCCTGATCCACGATTCCCAGCACCACCATGAGTATCCCGCCAATCATAGCCACGATGGTACGGTGAATTTTTTCCGAGATAATCAATCCGTAGATGATAACAAAAATAGCGATTGCCCAGATAGCTTGTTGTTCCATAAATGCCCCCCATTGTTTGTGATTTGTGTGGCATACATCGACAAAAATACCACAGAATAACTGCCCCATATTATGCCCTCCGGCCAACAAAAAAAGCCCGCTAAGGGGCTTTTTTCACCGAAAAAAGGCAAAAAGAAGCCTACCTATGGCAGACTCCTCCGGCGACACACAATATTTAGATACCAACATTATACTTTGCGCATCAGCAGAAGTAAAGCTAATTTCGCGGAGCCCACAGCATAACCGAAACACCGGCGATACAAATGAAGGCTCCAATCCAGTCGTATATGTCGGGAGTTTTTTTATCTACCCACCATCCCCAGATCACGGCCAGTACAATAAACACTCCGCCATACGCTGCGTATACACGTCCAAACGTCGGGAAGCTGTGTAACGTCGGTATGACACCGTATGCGACAAGGATTAGGCTTCCCACGATGCCATACCAAGCCGGCTTGGATTCCCTGAGCCACAGCCAGACCATGTAGCCCCCGCCGATTTCCGCCAAGCCAGCGACCACAAACAGCAGAATTGCCAAACCCGTTGCCCTCCTCCATCACAAGTGCAGCTGATCAATCATGAAAAATACCATATCTCGTGCGCTGCGGAACACGCCAAGCCACGCAAAAGTCATCCAGTGAGATAAATGCACTGAGTATTTACGCGCAGCACTGATGCGGCACTGTGCAATCTTGGCTGCTCGCATGGCATATCACCCAATAATCTATTCTGAAACCTTTTCGTTTCAAGTATCGCGCGGCTGAGTAGGCTTCGCCAGGCGCACTTGCCAACAATATGACCGGTTTATTTTTGTCGAGGTGTTTGTGCCAAGTTAAACTTAATCTGCCAAGAGAAATATTGATTGCATTGGGATAATGGCCTGCCTCATACTCCAGGTAATCACGAACGTCAAGGAGCTGTACACTGGAGTCTGCGCAGAGCAGCTGAGGCAGTTCGGCCGCATTCAACAGCTTCATCCCGCGCGCGGGAACATGTCTCCGATACAGCCATATTCCGATTCCTGCCAGCACGGCAGCACCTATTGCTATGTCCATTTGCGTCCTCCCATCCGGTGGATTATTCCCAACCTGATTAGTTACTTGTGTCTTGCGTTTCACATTGTTATATCATAATATTATGATATATGGAATTTGTAAAGCGAGGTGCCCCGATGGATAACAATTTCAAGCAATTTAACGAGGCTGCGGACATGTTAAAGGCTCTAGCCCATCCCGTCCGTCTATGCATCGTCAAGGGGTTGCTCACGAAAGGCCGTTGCAACGTGGGGCATATGCAGGAATGCCTGGATCTGCCGCAATCCACAGTCTCCCAGCATCTGCAAAAGCTGCGCAACTGCGGCATTGTGACCACCGAGCGTAACGGACTCGAAGTGAACTACACGATTGCTGACAACAGAGTTAAACAACTAATTCAAGTTTTCTTTAGGGAGGTATAGTGCTGACTATCCGGTATGAATTTGCTGAATATAATCTGTGCCGTATGCACAAGTGTGATCATGGGCAATACGGATTCCTGGCAACTGAGCCAATAGTTATTTTGGAAAACAGGTGGACAAAGGGTGGTGTAATCCTTTGTTGGCCTGTTTTTTTGCACGATGCGGTCTAGAGTCCGTCGATATAAAGCTTGTTTCACACCGCCACGCACTGCCGCCAGTCCGCAAAAAGCCTCAACCAGTTAGCTATGCGATACATTACCTTACATACTTCAATCGGATCTTCATTTCATCCATTTATTTATAACATATTGTGTGAATTTATATAACATATCCATTGATCAATCACAGTAATCTGTTATATAATTACATACTGATTGAATTATTACATAATTAGGAGAGATATTATGACAAAGAAAAGACATGGTTCAAAAGCAGTAAGGTCTGCGTTGTTGATGTGCGGCCTTTCACTTCTGGGAGCGGCGCCTTGGCCGGCGGCAGCTGCCGCATCAGCAGTGCCGATTTTGCAGCCCACCAGCGCAGACAAAGTAGAAGGTAAGTACTATGTGCCATCGACGCTTGATAGCATAAGCTGGGGATACTTGCCGAATCGGGACAGCAAGCCGATCTCCACAGTACCTTCCGGCAGCACAGTGACCTTTGACACGGTCTCTCACGAAGGCATACTCGCTGATCAAGGCCGCAATCCTGAAAGTTACTTTAGTTCGTTCGGAGTCAGCCCGGAACATGTATTGGATGACGCAAAAGCGATCGCCGCTTCCGGTCTCGAACATAATTTTGATGAAGATGGACCGCATGTCGTGACAGGTCCGATCGCGATTGATGGTGCTGAACCTGGAGATGTACTGAAAGTGGAAGTTCTATCTCTCACGCCACGGGTACCGTACGGAGTGATCTCCAGCCGACATTACAAAGGGGCACTCTCCGGCGAGTTTCCGGAGAATTACGGGCGCCTGGCGGGTGCGGGGGCGGACAAACCGGAGCTGTATCAGAATGTATCCAAATTCACACCCGTAGAGGAGATCAACGGCAGGCTGTATGGGGTTTTACCTGTGGAACAAGGCGGTGAGCTTAGATTTCCGTTAAAACCATTCATGGGACTTATGGGTGTGGCTGCGAATACTAGTGATAAATTAAGCTCGGTGCCGCCTATCGAGACGGGAGGTAACATCGATATCAACGAACTGGGCGTCGGTTCCACGTTGTACCTTCCAGTGCGAGTGAAAGGCGCCCTCTTTTTCACAGGCGATCCGCACTTTGCACAAGGTGATGGAGAAGTGTCATTGACGACAATGGAGGCTTCTCTCCGCGGCACATTCCGTCTGACCTTGCTGAAAAAAGACGACCCTTCTATCCCTCGTAACGGTGAATTGAAACAGCCTTTCGCTGAAACCGAGGACTATTGGATTCCAATAGGATTGGACCCGGACTTGGACGATGCGATGAAAGAAGCAGTTCGGGAAGCATTGGGTTTCCTCAATGAAAAGCTGGGCATGGACCGCGCAACCGCGTATGCATACATGAGTGCCGCAACAGACTATGAGGTGTCCCAAGTGGTGGATAAAACAAAAGGGATTCACGCCCTTATTGACAAAAGGCACTTTATCGACAACCTGAAGTTGTCTGTCCATGTAGACGGTCATACGCTCGACTCAGCGATTGTGAATGACGAGTTTTATGTGCCTCTTCGCGCCGCGGCCGAAAGATTGGGCTATGAGGTCAAGTGGGACGTTGAAAATTATGCCGCTATACTGCTCGCAGGCAGCACTTCGGTCAAGGTGCCAATCCAAAAAGATATTTATGAGGTGAACGGCAAGTCTATATACCACGCTGCAGACGCTATACTGCAAGAGGGAAAGACCATGGTGACTATGAAAGTTTCTCCGACATTCTTGGTGCGAAAGTGAACTGGACGACGACAGGGAACGTACTCAACGCTAACGTCACGTATGAAACGAAGAAGTAACAGACGGGCGTTGCAATGATTTACATCACACAGAGAAGCTCTCTTAAGTTCACCCCTATGAGTGTACATCGAACATAAACTCCTGGGTTTATCCGGTGAAAATCTAGGTGGTGCACTCAATTCCTGGCGCAATTAGGATGAGACAATATCTTTGTGCTTCAACCGCTTGATGGACAGCCAGGCAAAACAATAATGAAACCCAATTCACAGACCAAAACAGAATGTTCTGTGCGCCAGTCAGGTCATCAGGGCCCGTTTCCGGCTGCACCTAAGATCGGCAACCGGAAACGGATGAAGATATTACACGTTTTGGAGGACTTTCTGTTCTTCACCGATGTCGGCATCATTAGCTCGATGGAATAGATCAAGCAGGTCCTGATAGCTTGTTTTTCTGGGATTCGTTTGGCTATTCATATCCTTTAGTGCATCCTCTGCTAAAATACTCCAGGCGGAATCCTCGATATTGAACGATTTCAGAGACGGAATATTGGTGTCCTTGACCAATCTCTGTACTGCTGCAACTGCTTTCTCTGCAGCTTCCATCGGAGACAGGCCTTCAATGTTTTCTCCCATGGCAACCGCAATATCTGCGAAACGACTCGGGCAAGCAATTAAATTAAATTTCATTACATACGGCAGTAAAATGGCGTTTGCTACTCCATGCGGAATATCATAATGCCCGCCTAGTGGATGTGCCAGAGCATGAGCGTTACCTAAACCAACCTGTGGAAATCCAATCCCGGCAATGGTACTTCCAAGCATTACTTTCTCTCTCGCCACGTAATTTTCACCACGTGCGTATGCTTCCCGCAGGTTTTCGCCAATTAAGCGTACTGCTGCAAGATTAAGCGTGTCGGCAATCGGCGAGGCACCATTTAACGCCCCTTTGGCTGTATACGCCTCGATTGCATGGGTAAGGGCATCGACGCCAGTAGCTGCGGTGATTGCAGGTGGCAGTCCAAGCGTCAGCATCGGATCAACCAGTGCGACAGCCGGTGCCATTAACGGGCTTCCAATGCTGGACTTCCAATTCTTCTTTTCGTCAGTAATAACCGCCCATTGAGTGACTTCACTTCCTGTACCTGAAGTCGTTGGAACAGTAATAACATCTGGACCTCTTTTTGTGAACGTTTTTCCGCCAATATCGTACTCGTTTATATCCCCTTCATTAACGGTCATCATACTAATTGTTTTACAAGCATCCATTGCGCTGCCGCCACCGACAGCAACGAACGAGTCACAACCATTCGATCGGAACACCTCTACCCCTTTCACAACCGTGGCAGACGGCGGATTTGGCGGGACTTCATCAAACACAATATATTCAATTCCATTGTTGGATATTGATTCTATAATGCCTTTTAGTAAGCCAGCTTTTACAATTCCCTGATCTGTGACGATCATCGTTTTCTTATAATTTCGTACAGCTAACTCCTCTCCAACCTTCTGAGATGCATCTTGACCAAAAACGATTTTTGTAGCACAAACAAATGTAAAAATATTATTAGTCATGTCATTACTCTCCTTTTATAAAAAGTAGTGTTTTATGTTTTAATGCAATTACCATTTGTAAAAACTATTCCTTGCTCCAACATGAATTTGGACGGTTTTTACTTCGGAAAATGCATCTAAACCCGGCGTACCAAGTTCTCTACCATAACCGCTTTCTTTGAATCCTCCAAACGGCAATTCTGGATGAGCCTCCATGTAATGGTTTATCCAGAAAGTACCAGTTTTAATTTTTTGAGCTGCTCGTAACGCTTTATCGATATCTTTTGTCCAAACTGCGCCCGCGAGTCCAAAGCATGTGTCATTTGCAATTTCAATCGCTTCATCGAAATCCGTAAAGCGAATGACGGACAGGACCGGGCCAAAGATTTCTTCTCTTGCGATCGTCATGTCTGGGGTTACATCACCGAAAATAGTTGGTTCCATGAATAAACCATCATCATAGATTCCGCCAGTCAATCGGTTACCTCCTGTAAGTAACTTGGCGCCTTCCGAGATTCCTTTTTCCACGCATCCCAATACAGTCTTTAAATGTGATTCTGTGATGAGCGCCCCCATCTCTGTGTCATCGTCCAACGGATTTCCTACATTAATTAATTTTGCTCTTGCCACCAATTTTTCGACAAATTCATCGTAAATGTCGTCCTGTACCAATAGACGGGAGCCGGAGGTACAAACCTCTCCTTGATTAAAGAAACTACCAAACAGTGCTCCGTCCAATGCATCCTTAATATCAGCGTCCGCAAATACGATATTAGGAGATTTACCCCCTAGCTCCATTGACAATTTTTTTAGGGTTTTTGATGATAACCTTACCAGTTCTTGCCCAATTTCTGTCGAACCAGTGAAAGCAATCTTATCCACTTTTGGATTGGTTACAAGCTCCTCACCTATCTCGCCTCCAGGTCCCGTGATCACATTTATCACGCCTTTCGGGAAACCAACATCATCAAGGATCTTTGCAATTTCCAGCGTTGTCACAGGGGTTGCACTTGCAGGTTTAATAACCACCGTACAGCCAGCAGCCAATGCAGCAGGAAGCTTCTGCATCAATGTGCCTAAAGGAAAATTCCATGGTGTGATAATGCCGACAACACCTACCGGTACACGTAACGTTAAACCAAGAAGGTCTTTTTGCACCTGTGTGGTTGTCTGCCCGTAAATGGCTCGGCATAGTCCTGCATAGTAATTAAAGATATTTGCCGCAGCCCCTACCTCGCCTTTGGCTTCCGTCAAAGGTTTTCCCATCTCCCGGCTTAGAAGCTCCCCTAATTCATTTGTCTTTTCTTCGATGCGTAAATAAGCACGATATAACAGGTCGGAACGCTCTTTACCTGACAGACTTGACCACTCGCCACGATCGAATGCATCCCGTGCTGCCGAGATGGCTAATCTGGCATCTTCTACTTCAGCTTTAGCTAATTCCGCTACTTGCTCACCATTTGCGGGATTCTTTCTAACGAATGTCTGTCCATTCGCTGCAGCAGACCATTCTCCGTTAATAAATAATTGATAACTTCTCACTAACTGATTACTTTTCTCTAACTGGTAACTTTTCAAAAAAATCACCCTTTACCTATGATTTTTTAATAAGAGGAGCCTGGATCATACATTTTCTCTGCATTCTCCCGGTTAATCACCGGATTTGTAATATAATGAAGGGAAGGAATTTTTTCCCCTTGAACCACATTTATGGCTATTTTTACAGCATCGGCTCCCTGTACCCTCGGATCATTACTAACTGTTACAACTAAACCGGATTTGGGATCTGAGATTTTCCGAATAGCTTCCTTTGTACCGTCGATGGATCCGATTATCGTTTTATCGCTAAGGCCCGTGTTGTTCAGCGCTGTGAAAATACCCGGCAGCATGACATCACTCATGCAGAAAACGACTTGTAAATCCGGGTGGGATGTTGCGATGTCCTGCATTTCAGGGAGAGCCTTATCAGGTACCCAGTTGCCAAAACGTTCTGCAACTAACTCCAAATTAGATTTTCCATATTTTTCTAACATAAAGTCTGTCCAACCTGAAATCATTCCGTTCCGGCGATATTGAGAAACCAATTCTTTCGGATATCCACTAATCATGGCCGCTTTTATCACTCTATCTCCAAATTTTTCTGAAGCAGCCTTTGCCAATTCCCAACCCGCTTTATAACCGGTGTCTCTCGGATCGTCAGAAACAAAGGATACAGGGTTAGCCTTCGCGTCGAGGTTACTGTTCACGGCAACTAATGGGATATTTTTTTGTGCTAATTTATTAGTTGCAGGGATAATACCTGATGGATCTTGAGGGTTCATAATCACCGCATCGACACCTTGTGCGATTAAATCTTCCACACCAGACACTTGTTTTGCCACATCTCCCTGGGCATCCAAAACAATCAGTTCCACATCATGTTTTTTTGCTTCCGCTTCGGCTCCTCGAATCAGGTTCGTATACCAGTCGCTGCCGGCCACTCTCCTTTGTGAGAAACCGATTACGATTTTCTCGCCATTTTTCTTTCTTGCAGGCTCAACTTTTTCGGTGGTTTCTTGTGCAGATTCTTTGAAGGATCCTTGTTGCTGGCGCGCAGTAATAGTAGATTCATGCATAGGGACGCAGCCCGCCAGTAATACGGTGACACACGATACAAGCAGAGCAGCGGTTTTCCTTACAGCACATTTTTTAGCTTTGATAGGTCCTCACCCCGCAATTTAGCAATAATAATAATTTAGTCCAACTGTGTGCTTATACAATGAGTAGACTAAGCTTTTTTCCGTGCAGCCATTGTTGTTAAAAGAACCGCTACTAAGATAATCAAACCTTGGATGACCATTTGAGGGTAAGATGCAACCCCTGTGAGATTCAAAATATTACGGATGATACCGATTAAAAAAGCTCCCAGAACGGCATTTAAAGCAAAACCCTTGCCACCCATTAATGCAGCCCCGCCTACTACGACCGCAGCGATAGCATCAAGTTCATAACCTTGCCCATATAACGCACTGCCAGTACTTAATCTTGCAGTTGTCATCAATCCGCCAAGCCCGGCTAACGCACCACTGATTGCATAGGCGATGACAATATCGCGGTTGATCGGTGCTCCAGCTAACCTTGCAGCCTCTGCATTCCCCCCGATGGCATAAAGTCTTCTGCCAAATGTGGTCATCCTCAATATGAAAATGAATATACCAAGGCTTAAGAAAAGAATAATGATCGGAGTATAAATTCCCCCAACGATGGTCTTACCTGCAAGAATCGCCAGGAACGTTTGGTTTTCGATCGTAACCAATGATCCTACTTGGAAAATATAGGCTAATCCTCTATAGATCGTTAAAGTTGCGAGTGTCACAACAAAGGGGGTTATTTTACCATAAGTCACTGCAAGCCCGTTTCCTAACCCCGCCATTGCCATCAGCACCATAACTAAAATGATGGTCAGGATAGGATCGAATCCCGTTCCTAAAAGCGATGCGGATAACACACTGGCTAGAGCTGCTATGGAACCCACTGAAAGATCTATCCCGCCTGTGATTACAACCATCAATTGCCCCAATGCTAAAATTGAAATCACTGAGTTTTGGAGAAGAATGTTACTGAAATTATCAAACGTTAGGAATTTATCCGATAAGAATGAGCAGAAAACAATAAGTAAACATAGAAAAATGAATAAATAGTTCTTTGTAAGCACTTTCAAAAACATAAACTTTGAATTGATGGTTGGTGCACCTAATGTTTCATGATTTACTTTCAAACCCATTCACCCCTTATAGCATATATTGGATTACATTTTCCTCAGAGCATTCCTCATGTGGAATCTCTTTCACGATTCTCCCTCTTGCCATTACTAACACTCGGTCACACATCAAAACTTCGGGAAGTTCAGAGGATATAACGATTGCAGAACCACCCTCCTTAACAAATTGATTGATGAGGTTATAAATTTCGGCTTTTGCTCCTACATCAATTCCTCGTGTCGGCTCATCAAAAATGAGTATTTTTACATTCTTATATAACCAACGGGCTATGATGAGTTTTTGCTGGTTTCCTCCGCTAAGCGTTCTCGTTTCTTGCGATAAACCGCTTACACGAACTTGAAGCTTTTTCACCAAAGTCTCCCCGTCTTCTTGCTCTTTCTTTTTGTTGACGATTCCGAATTTTGAAAATTCATCTAAGCCAGAGATCGTCATGTTTTCCAACGCAGACATTCCGAGAATCAATCCCTGGTGTTTACGATCTTCTGGTAATAAGGCGATACCTTGTTTAATTGCATCTCGGGGAGACTTCACAGTCAATGATTTGCCAAACAATTTTATCTCTGCGGTACATGGATCTGCTCCAAAAATTGCTCTTACTAATTCTGTCCTGCCGCTGCCCACTAGCCCAGCTATTCCCAGAACTTCACCCTCATGCAAATCGAAATTAACGTTCTGCAGCAAGTCCGGTGTTTGTAAACCGGCTACCGATAATACCTTCACTTCCTTCTTAGCCACAGCGCCTAAGCGCATGCTTGAAACTTCACGGCCAACCATCAATTTAATTAGTTGATCGCGAGTTAGATCCTTTGTATCTATTGTTGCTACATTTTGTCCATCCTTTAGAACTGTAACGCGGTCTGAGATTCTAAAAACTTCCGGTAACCGGTGTGATATGTAAACAATGCCGAGACCTTCATTTTTAATTTTGATTACCAACTCTATTAATCGCTCTACATCTTGCGGGGCTAAGGGAGCGGTCGGTTCGTCAAGGATGACAATTTTTGCCTTTCTATGAAGTGCTTTGGCTATTTCCACTATTTGTTGTTTGGCGATTCCCATCGTACCTACCGCTTGATCGACATCTATATCGAAGCCCATTTCTTTTAAAACATGCACTGCCTCATTCTTCATCCTTGTCCAATCAACTATGCCCGGCAACAACTGGGGATAATCACCTATAAAAATATTTTCAGCTACTGTTAGTTCAGGAACTAAACTCAATTCCTGGTGGATAATTGCGATACCTAGTCTTTGAGCGACATCTGGTTTCTTAATGTGAACAGCCTTACTTTCAAATAAAATTTCACCCTCATCTGGATGATATATACCAGATAAAATCTTCATCATTGTAGATTTACCCGCACCATTTTCCCCGCAAAGGGCATGAATTTCTCCTGCGCGAATGGAAAAATCGACATGACTGAGCGCTTTCACACCCGGAAAGTTTTTTCCAATCCCTCGCATTTCCAATAGAAGCTTATGATCATGACTCATTTTACTCCCCCCGTCTACTGCTTTAAGGATGCCTATCAAGATAGCGATTTAGTTGAATTGCGCTCCTTTAAAATAGGATATATGGTTGTGAGTCTTTCAAAGGGTTGATCACCTTTAATCATTCTCACTAACGTATTAGCAATAGTCTGTCCCATTTCAAAGAGGGGTAATGACATTGTCGTTAATGCTGGATTCATAAACTGCGAGATAACAGATCCATCAAATCCAATTACGGAGATATCGTCGGGCACTTTTAAATTTAAATCTGTACACGCTTGAATGACATATGCAGCTGCTAAATCGTTATACGCTGTTATTGCAGTAACCTTTTTCTTTACCAGCTGCTCAGTTAATTTATGGACTCCTTTGTTGTCAACTTCCACGTGCATAATTAAGTCATCTTCAACTGGAATTCCAAATTCCACCAAAGCTTTTTTATAGCCGTCCAGCCTTTGTATATTACTGTAAGCACGCGAGGGACCTAAAATGATTCCAATTTTGGAATGTCCTTTTTCAATTAAGTATTTGGTCGCGGTATAACCTCCATAGAGGGAATCCACAACGACACAAGCAGCACCGTCTGCGTCCAGGTCACGATTCAACAAGACAACAGGTGAAACTCTAGGTATTAATTTTCTCAGGTTTGCCTCATCCAGCCTAGGGCTGCATAATATCATGCCATCTACATTGTAGTTTTGAGCTAGCTGAATAAAAGAATTTTCAAGTGCAATTTCTTCTTCACTGGTCATAAGAAACACATGTAACTTATTAGCTCTAAGTGTCCTTTCAATTCCACGGACAATTTCTGCAAAGAACGAATTTGAAATATCAGGTAATAACACGGCGATCATATTCGTTTTTCTGGTGACCATACTTCTCGCTTGAAGACTAGGCTGAAATTCATGTTTCTCAATGATACGTAACACTTGTTTACGGGTGGCTTCGTTCACCTCCGGCTTATTATTGAGAACCCTGGAAATCGTTTGGCGAGATACACCAGCCATTCTTGCAATATCGTTAATTGTTAGTTTTTTCTCCATAGATCTCATATCCTTCTTGTGAACGTTCTCATTTAGCATTAAATTAACATTACGTTACCACACAGTCTAATCAGAGTTTATTTCATTATGTTTTCGCCCACTGTGAACGTTCTCATAGGGCTCACAATTAAATTAACATCCAGTTTGCTCCAATGTCAATACAATTTTTTTAAATATTTTCCTTTTTAAAAATTTTCTTGAAACCCTTGACTAACCCCAGTGTTATCCAATATCGTGTAATTGTGAACGGTAACAGTAATCGCTGTCAGGATACGTTCAAATTACTACTACCGAAAAAAGGAGGAGTCACTCTCGACTAATCTCTAATCCGAATGTTTACAAACAATTGTGAACGGTAACAATACGCTTTCAAAGGAAAATAAAATGAACGGAGGAATTGAGAATGTCAGTGGAAGTAGCAGCAACCGAGTTTGAACGTAGATTAGCCCGTACGAGGGAGAAAATGAAGGAAGCAGGTATTGATGTTCTATTCGTATACAGTGATGAGTATCATCCGGGATATTCATATTATTATACGAATTTCCGCACAATTAACTGTATTGAAGAATCTGCACATGCCCTTTTCATACCATTAGAAGGTGAAATCCAGGCATTCTTAGGAAATTTAAACCGCTTTGCAGCAAAGCGTTTCTCCTGGATAAAAAATGTTAACAGCATTTACGAGATGGAAACGCTTTTACCAAAATATGTTAGCCAGCTCTCTTATGACGTCAAAGCGGTTGGTGTAGTTGGCGAAGAATTATTCCCGATCTCTTTATATCGTGTTATGGAGAAAGCGTTTATGAAACACGGCATTAATATTATAGATGCGGGTCATATTGTGGTACAGGAAAGACTATATAAAAGCGAAGCTGAATTAGATTTAATCCGAGCAGCAGGTAAATTAGCAGATGACAGTATACTGGCTGCACTGGAACAACTGCAAATCGGAAAGACAGAAATTGAATTATCAGCCATTGGTGAGTATGTAACGCGTTCCCGTGGCGGCGAAATTGGATCCGCTTACTTAGTAGTTTCCGGGCCAGATCATACCAATCTGCCGACATGGAGACCCATGGAGCGTAAAATTGAACGAGGAGATTATGTGTGGTTCGACTTTAACCCTATGGTTGAAGGCTACTGTTCTGATACCGGAATTGCAGTTGCCATGGAAGGCGCCACGGAAGAACAGATCCGTATTATGGACTTTGCATATGAGACAAATCAACGCATGGTAGAATTTATCAAACCAGGTGTCACGGGTAAACAATTGTTCCAGGAAACGCTTCATATTTGTGAAAATGCCGGTCTGGCCCACTATTTCCTTCCATACACAAAAGGAATGAGAGCTATTGGTCATGGTGTTGGCTTGGAAGTAGTAGAAGCACCTGATTTAGGACCGAATAGTGATTTTGTCTTTGAACCGAATATGGTTTTTGGAATTAAATTTGATCTTCATGGGTTCCCTTTTGGTGGTGTCCGTGTAGAACCAACAGTAATCATCAGTGAGAATGGTGCGGAGCCGGTAAATGATTTACGGGGACTTCGAAACAAATTTGAAACCAACTTTAAATAAAACGGTGAATTACATACACAGTAATTGCGTTTACTTGGAGCTTTTGGTTTAATTTTTCATCTAACGCTTAGGACCAGTGACGTGGGTGGTCTATCTCTGGCGTGCTCCACTACCGTGAACAAAGGGCTGCAAGCGTAGTTGTCAATTGAGCATGAGCAGACAGCAGTAAGCCGTGGGCTTGATGCTGTCTGTTTTATCGTTTTACGTATACCGTGCAGGGCAAATAGCTGCGAGACTCCATTTATTCTGGCCCTGAACAGGCTACAAGCGGTTTCCAGTGAGAACAACTGCACCTCGTTGTTATTTCTGCCAAACTAATTGAACAGCAGGACACGCTTCGGACGGCCTTAATACTGCATGAGAAGTGATCCCCAACCCAGACCTCCGCCGAAGGCGGCCATCGCGATAATATCTCCTCGTTTAATCTTTCCGCTTCGAATCGAGTGATCCATGGCCAGCGGTATAGTTGCCGCGGAATTGTTACCGAAATATCGGATCGTACTGACCATCTTCTCACTAGGCACATCCAGCGTTCTGCCGACGGCGTCGATAACGCGCTGGTTCGCCTGATGCGGAATAACCCAATCTACTTGGTCCAGCGTATAGCCGCATCTTAACAGTGTCTGCTGGATACTTTCGCTCATTCGACTGACCGCTAATTTAAAAATCTTATTTCCTTGCATAACAATTTTATATTTAGTTTCCTCGTTGTGGGGCGATGGATATTTGCTCCCGCCTCCCGGAACGATAGCCGCGTCGAAATAGTGGCCGTCGGAGTGGATGGCTGAGCCTATGACTCCAAGCGTATTGGCGGTATCATCAGCTGACAGTACGAAGGCGCCAGCCCCGTCGGAGAAAATAATACAGGTTGAGCGTCCGTGTAATCCGTCCAACGTCTCGACAATCTTTCCAAATCGGCATTTGTCAGAATTTTGTCCGGCACGTAGCCACCTGTACCGCTGACTACCGCTCTGCTCATTGCGCGCCACCTCGTCTGCTAAGGAATTATTCTCCGGTAAAATGAGGAGCCCGTTTTTCACGGAATGCTTCGAGCGCCTCCAACCGGTCTTTGGTCGGTATAATGACTTCATAGGCTTTGGACTCCAGATCTTGGCCTGTTTGAAGGTCCGCGTTCATGCCCTTGTCAATCGCATACTTTGCTTGATAGACGGCCAGAGGAGCATTGGCCAGTATTTCATCAGCCAACCGCTTGATCATGGATTTCAGCTGTTCAGCATCCATCCGCCACATCATTGACGATCCCCAGCCTCAGCGCCTCCTCAGCGGAAATTTTTCGTGCCGTCAGAATCAGCTCCTTCGCTTTTGACGGTCCGATCAGGCGAGGCAATCGCTGGGTGCCTCCGGCACCGGGGATAATGCCAAGGCTGACCTCCGTTAATCCCATTGGCGACTCACGAACGGCAAATCGGAAATCGCAAGCGAGAGCGAGCTCGAACCCGCCCCCCAATGCATAACCGTTAATAGCCGCGATCGTCGGCTGCGGAAGCCTTTCCAGTGCGGAGAATACTTCCCTTATTTTCCTTACATTCCTTCTAACCTGTTGTTCGCTGAGCGTTCTCCGTTCCTTCAAATCCGCACCCGCGCAGAACGCCCGGCCTTCGGCCCCGATAATTACAGCGCGAATCTCACGGGGACTCTGCTCTACTCTTTCGATAATTTTACCAAGCTCCGCGAGAGTCTCATAATTGAGCGCATTCAACTCCTGCGGACGATTCAGCCGGATATAGCCGGTATGTCCTTGCTGCTGCCAAAGCACCGGTTTACTCATCCTGTTCACCTGTCCAAAAAAAGTAATCGGCGATGCCGGCTGATGGTCTGAAACGGCCGGCACCGCACAGGTTTTTGAAGTGAAATGTTTATATTAGCAACTGTTTATACAAAGCAGAATGTCGGTTAAACGCCAAACAGGTTAAGCGGTTTGCTTCCTGTGTAGGAAATAACGCTTTTCGTTTCGGTATACAAATTTAACGTTTCCAAGCAAAGCTCACGGCCAAATCCCGACTGCTTGTATCCGCCGAACGGCGTGCCCGGAAACGCGGATATCGGAGAATTGACCATCACGATTCCGGCCCGGATGCCCGAGGCCACTCGATGGGCGCGGCCGTGATCTTTCGTCCACACTGCTGATCCGAGACCATAAATCGTATCGTTGGCAAGCTTAATGCCTTCCTTTTCGTCCTTAAATTTGATTACAACGACTACGGGGCCGAATACCTCCTCCTGGGCAATCCTCATGTCGTTCGTCACATTGGCAAGGATGGTCGGCATATACCAGTGACCTTTCCCATACTCCGCCCCTTCCGGCCGGCGTCCGCCGTACAGCACTTCAGCCCCTTCTTCCACCACAAGCTTCACATAGTCGTCGATCACTTTTTCATGGCCTGCGGATATGACCGCACCCACGTGGATTCCATCGGCGAACGGGTCACCTACTCGCAATTTCTTCGCTTTCTCTACAAATCTTTCCATGAAGTGATCATAGATGCTTTCTTGGACAAAAAGGCGGGAGCGTGCTTCACACGACTGGCCGGTGTTGTAGAAAATACCGTGCAGCGACCCATCCACAGCGCCATCTAGGTCACAATCGTCAAAAATCAGGCTCGGTGATTTGCCTCCGAGCTCCAGCGTCACCCGCTTCAAGGTAGCCGACGCTTTCGCCATAATGTCCTTGCCGGTCTCCGTTTCCCCGGTGAACGCGATTTTATCGATTCCCGGATGTTCGGTCATATACGGGCCGATTTCCGAGCCGCTTCCGGTAATGACATTCAGCACGCCTTCGGGGACGCCCGCCTCGTGACAAACCTCCGCCAACACGTAGGCCGTAATCGGCGTGTAACTCGCCGGTTTTAACACGACGCTGCACCCGACGGCGAGAGCCGGCGCCACTTTCCAAGCCGCCATCATGAACGGATAATTCCACGGTATGATCTGGCCGCATACACCGACCGGTTCTTTGACCGTATAGTTAAAGAATCCGTTCGGAACCTGGTTCACACTGCCGGTTTGTGTGACGGCCGCAGCTGCATAAAATTCAAAATCCTCGATCGCCTGCGTGATCTGGCCTTTGGCCGCATCCAATGTTTTGCCGGTGTTCAATACTTCCAGGCGTACCAAATCGTCAAAGCGCCCACGGAGCAGTGCCGCTACTTTATTAAGAACGCGGGCGCGTCTCGCTCCCGTGAACTTTGCCCATTTGCCGTTTTCGAACGCATTTCGAGCCGCAGCAACGGCTTTGTCTACATCCTCTTTTGCGGCTCTCGCGACTGTAGCCAATACCTCTCCCGTAGCCGGATTATGAGTTTCGAACGTTTCCCCGTTCGAGCTGTCTTCCCATTTCCGTTAATGAATAATTGATAATTAGTTCTAAGCATGGGACACCTCCTTAAAGTTTTACGATCACGGTGGCAATGCCTTGACCAACGCCGATGCACATCGTGCCTAAGCCGTACCTGCTGTCCGTCCGGTGCATCTCGTGCACAAGAGTCGTCATAATCCTTGCGCCGCTGCACCCGAGCGGATGGCCTAGTGCTATAGCTCCGCCATTCACGTTTACTTTGTTCATGTCGAAGCCCAATTCCTTGCAGCAAGCGACCGATTGAGAGGCAAACGCTTCATTGATCTCGATCAAATCCAGCCGGTTGACCGTGAGCCCCGACTTGTTCCACGCCTTACGAACCGCAGGGATGGGACCGACTCCCATATACGCCGGATCCACTCCGGCAAGGGCCCATGTAACAATTCGGGCCATCGGTTTCAAGCCGAGCCGCTCAGCCGTTTGCCGCTCCATGATCAGGAGCGCGGCAGCACCGTCGTTAATACCGGAAGAGTTGCCGGCCGTAACACTGCCGTTTTCTTTGAAGACAGGTTTTAATTGGGACAATTTATCCAGTGTGGTGTCTGCTCTGGGATGCTCATCCTTGTCGAAAGCGACTGTTTCTTTACCCTGCCGTACCTGGACGGGGACGATTTCATTATCGAATTTTCCGTTCTTTATCGCCGATTGTGCCTTCTGCTGGCTGGAAAATGCAAGCTCATCCTGGTCCTGCCGAGAGACCCCGTAACGCTCCGCTACGTTCTCGGCGGTTTCGCCCAAGCTGATAGGCGGATATCTTTCCGCCATCGCGGGGTTCACTAACCGCCAGCCGAGCGTTGTGTCATACATCGTTTGATGCCCGCGCTCGCTGCTGTAGTTTGGTTTCATCATTACGTAGGGCGCACGGGTCATGCTCTCGGTACCGCCGGCAATAAAGATGTCGCCGATGTTCGATAGAACAGCGCCCGCCGCTTGATTTACCGCCTCCAGACCGGAACCGCACAGCCGATTCACCGTCACTCCGGGTACGGACATGGGCAGTCCGGCGAGCAGCAGTCCCATTCGGGCGACGTTTCGGTTGTCCTCTCCGGCCTGGTTGGCACAAGCCGAAAAATACGTCTTCCACAAGCTCCGCATCTATCGGGTTGCGTTTCATAAGTTCCCGAATAACAACGGCGGCCAGGTCGTCCGGACGCACATCCTTCAATGCGCCGTTCTGCCGTCCAATCGGCGTACGCAGGGCGTCGACAATGACGGCCTGTCTCATAGCACCATCTCCTTAGAAGGTTGGTCCACATAATTGTAAAAACCTCGTCCGGCCCTCTTGCCTAGCCATCCGGCGTGAACCAGCTTGCGCAAAATGGGCGCCGGCCGATATCGATCTTCGCCCAGATCACGTTGAAGGCCTGATAGTACAGCGAGCAGTTCATCCAAGCCAATGTCATCCGCCCATTCCAGAGGACCCAACGGGTAATTCGTTCCTTTTCTCATCGCCGTATCGATGTCCTCCGCAGAGGCCGCCTTCTCCATCCAAGTGAACGCGGCTTCATTGATAATCATAGAAAGAATGCTCGGAAATACGGCACCCGTTTCATCCGCTACCCACTGTCTCTTTGCTGAGGGAAGCAAACAACCCATCCACCAGCTCCATGTGCGACGAATCCATCTGCAGAGGCGCGGCTAATTCGATAAGTCCGGTCTTGTTTACATCCCCAAACACCTCAAATCCCGTCAATCGCGAACCGTCCCGAAGCCACGAGGCTGCCTCGGTAGCACTGACGCCGAGTATGGAGGAAACGATGACCGTCTCGCTGCATGCCAGCTGTTCAATGCGCTGCAAGGACATCCTTTTGTCGGCAAGGTCAACATTCTCGGTTTCGATAACGATATCTATCCCATCAGACGATGCAGCAGAAAGCCCTTCGATCAAATGGTACTGCGGCGCTTGACGGAATAACTCCACCATCGTCTCCGCCTGCCTGTTCGTGCCGACAACAGCAATTCGACGCTTATTGCTCATAATCGTAATAACCCCCTCCGGACTTTCTTCCCAATCGCCCGGACTGCAGCATCCGCTGTTGAAAATAATGGGGGCGAAATCTAGGGTCGCCGAAAAATCCGTCATGCAGAGACTCCGTCGTGGCGAAATTCACATCAATGCCGATAAAATCCTGAAAAATCAGCTCACCCCATCGGCCGTACTTTTCACTTCCTTTCAATCTAACGCTTCGGACCAGCGAACTCAATCCTCCAATTACAAAAAGCCCTGGGGTTACCCATGGCCGTCTCCTTTGGTGATTACACTTTTACAACCCAACATATTGACGACGATGACATTTTATTGCGGACACGAAGAAAATAGGACTAAACTAAAGTAATCGGAGAACAACGTCTATCTACTGTTAGCGGCAGCCATGCTCTTGAGATTTCGTACTTGGTGTAGAATTATTTGCTCTGTTTCGCATTCAGTGGCCCGCCTGTCTCGTATTTTGTTCTTGCACTTCCTTAGGTTCTTGGCGTTCCTTCGCGAGCTCTTCGTTCCAAATTAAAAAGGGAAACCCTACGGCTCCCCCAAACTCATACTTTCTATTATGTAAAAAAAGCGAGGGTTTCCCCTCGCCTCTGTTAACTACACTTGCTGTAACCGCAGTTGCTGCAGCTTTTGCAGCCTTCGGTGTTGATAAGAGATGCTGAACCGCAGGATGGACATAGATCCAGCGAGTTGGCGGAATTGCGCGCCACCGCATATTGTGCGGCCGGCTCTGCGACCACTTCTTGCGTTGCGGTAACGTACGCATCCGCGTCATGCACGGCTAGATCGCTGTGAATTTCCAGCGCTTTGGCTACTGCGTCCGCGATGGACTCCACGCGGTTCGGGCCGAACCCGATTGCGCCGGAGCCGCCTATGCCCTTGAGGTGCTTGACCAGCAGCTGCACTTTGTTGCCGTGATCACCGTAACGCAGGAACAGCGAGCATACGCGGCCGAGTGCCTCGGACATGGCGAACACATCTGAACCCGCCTTGCCGACGTTCAGGAACACTTCGCTCGGCGAACCGTCCATATCATTGATCGTGATATAAGCCATACCGAACGGCGTGTTGAATTTATAAGTGGCTCCTCGCAGCACCTGTGGGCGGCGTTTGTATTGCCTGTCAATCACAGCGTTATTCACTTGCGACTCAGAAGAGGTAGCCGTTGCTGGAATGAAGCGCTCCTGATCAGCCGGCTCTTCACCTGCTTTTGCTGCAGTGGCCGTGCCATTCTCGGTTTTCGCCACAGTATCCTCGCCGCGCTCTACTTTAGCGGCAGCCGATGCAGTTGTATCTTCCTTCTTATCCGTGGAAAGCACTTGTACGTCGCGGCTGCCGTCCCGGTAGATAGTCACGCCTTTACATCCGAGATCGAATGCCAGCTCGTACAGTCGCTTCGTTTCTTCCACAGTGAAATCCTCAGGGCAGTTGGCCGTTTTGGAAATCGAACTGTCCACCCACTTTTGGATAGCGGCCTGCACACGAATATGGTCCTCTGCCGATAACTCCATTGCGGTCACGAAGTAATCCGGCAAGTCCTGGCCAGCGTGTGCATCCTTCCATTCCTGCGCAATTGGCACGTACTGCTTGTCGAAGCCCAATCGGCTCTGGCGGTAGTACTCAAATGCGAAATACGGTTCGATGCCCGTAGACGTTCCGACCATGGTGCCTGTGCTGCCGGTAGGAGCCTGCGTGATCACTGTCACATTGCGCATGCCCTTCTTCTGGATCGCTGCTCCGACTTCCGGGTATACGCTGGTCATGTTTTTCATAAAACCGCTTTGCAGATACTTCTCTGCATCAAATTTGTTAAAGCTGCCCTTCTCCTCGGCGATATCCGCAGACGCCAGGTACGCTTCCTTAGCAATAAAACCGTAGATTTGATCCAGGAACAAAAGGGATTCCGGGCTGCCGTAGCGGATATTCAGCTTGATCATCAGCTCGGCGAGACCCATCGTACCCAGACCGACTCGACGTTCATTTTGCTGATTAATCCGGTTTTCTTCAAAATGATAAGGTGTTTTGTCAATCACGTTATCAAGGAAACGGGTGGAATACCGCACCACTTTGCCTAGCTCGTCCCAATCCACGTCATGCTTGTCCTCATCATAGAATCTAGACAGATTTACCGCGGACAGATTGCATACGCCCCATGCAGGCAGCCCCTGCTCGCCACAAGGATTAGTGCAAATAATCGGATTAAAATACCAGCTGTTCGACATTTGGTTGTAGTATTCCATGAACACCACGCCCGGCTCCGCCGATTTCCAAGCGGATTCGATGATGGTATGCCACATGTCGCGTGCTTTTATCGTGCGGTATGTTTTCACCGGCTTGCCGAGCTGTTTCCATTTATCCAGATCGCCGTCCCAGATGTCATCATAGTCCGGATCCGTTGTGTCAGGGTACACGAGTTCCCAGTCCAGGTCCTCTTTCACAGCCTTCATGAAGCCGTTGCTTACACATACCGACAAGTTCGCGTTCGTGATCTGACCCATGGTTTGTTTGACCGTGATAAAATCAACTACATCCGGATGCCAGTCGTTCATCATCAGCATCAACGCGCCGCGGCGGCTGCCGCCCTGCTCGATCAAGCCTGTCGTATAGCTGAACAATCCACCCCAGGACACCGCACCGCTGGAGGCACCGTTCACTCCTTTGACCACAGCCCTGCGAGGACGCAAAGAAGACAAATTGATCCCCACGCCGCCTCCCCTTGCCATGATTTCCGTCATTTCTGACAAGGTACTCATGATGCCGCCGCGGCTATCCTTAGGAGATGGGATGACATAGCAGTTGAACAGCGTCAACTCATCACTCGCGTCGGCACCGGCAGCTATGCGGCCTCCTGGAACCAGCTTCCAATCATCCAGTATATAGCGGAATTTTTTCGTCCATTCTTCTCGCTTCTCAGGCGAAGCCTCCACGGAAGCCATTGCACCGGCCAGACGGTCCCACAGCTGCTGCGGCGTGTTTTCAACGGCCAATGTGAGCTTTTCCACGGACGATTCGACCACTTCTCCGCTTCTAAGCCGCACTTTCACCTGCTGCCCGCTGCGGCTGATCACTTCCCCAACCTCCTTGGCTGGAAACTTTGGATCGTCTTTGGTCAACAGCAGAACCGTATCGCCCACTTTCGCATCTGAGGAATCCGCGTTTTTCATAGCGTAACGGTCAAGAAATATTTTCTCGCTTAATCCGGTTAATTTAACGTCTTCGGTAGTTTTCAAAGCAACAGACCTCCTGTACTTAGCTCGACTAGATTACAACATCTGGTATGTATATACTATTATACAACACAACATATAGTGTATCTATTGGGTAGATACCGGAATTCCCCAATCAGGACCAGCCACCCCGATTATTACTTTGATTTGCTCCCGGTATCTCAGTTTTTTGGGCTTACGGAAATTTAACGTTCGAGCGGCGCGACATTTATTATTTACCCAGGCGTACCGCTTTGCATCATACTTTCCATTCCGCTTTACATCCCCCAGGCAGCTTGATAACCTTGAATGTGGCACGGGAAAAGAAGACACCTCTCCGCATTATGTATTCAGCTTAATTTACCCTTAATAGTATCATACCACATTTGCGGCGATACAAACATATGTTCCCAAATATTTCAAATGAACAGAGGAGGTATTTGCACTTGCGATTGTTCTTTTACAGTGGACGAAGAGTACTGTATTTAGCCGCAGCATCGGCCTCGATCGTGTCAGGCCTCGCTTCAAGATATTTTTCCGCGTTCCTGCCTAAATTTATTGCAGTGTACGCAGGTGATGCCATCTGGGCGAGCATGATTTACTTCGGCTTCCGGGCCATATCGATTCGCACACCACTGCATACGGCAGCGCTGGCCAGTTTTCTGTTCAGCGTCATGATCGAATTCAGCCAGCTGTATCAGGCCGGCTGGATCAATGAGCTTCGTGCCACCTTGCTCGGAGCGCTCGTGTTGGGCAAGGGCTTTGTAACCCAAGATTTAGCGCGGTATTCGTTCGGAATCGCTGCGGCATATTTGTTGGATGTATTTCTTCTCAGCTGCTACAGCAAAAGGAACGCGACGAGTATCCCTTCTGGCCGGCAAGCCACGCCCGATCCCTGCCGACACGACCCGGCCTCCATGAATAAGTGAAACCTTCGGACGTTAACGCCGAAGGTTCCATGTGTGGTTCGCGTATTTCTCTGCCACCAGCTGGTCTGCCAAGCACTGCTCATACTCCGTCAGCCGGCCTGCCTCCAAAATCACATCCAACCCCTCAGCCATGCCTGCGCGGAAAGCAGCTTCAACCTCCGGCAACGATACAGCACGTTTGCCCAAATCACGGCACAAATCATTGATGGCAACCGCTTTGCGCACGAACTGCTGCTTCAGCCGGTCCCGCAATCTCTCATTAGACAACTTCAGCACACGAAACAGCTGCTCCACGTCCATGTCCAGCAAAATAGAACCGTGCTGCAGCACTACCTGTTTTTGCCGCGTCTGTGCGCTGCCTGCGATTTTACGTCCTTCCACCACCAATTCGTACCAGGATGGCGAATCGAAGCAGGCTGCCGAGCCCAACGACGCGTATTTTGTTTTATCCTCTTCGCTGGCCAACTGCACCATCTGTGCGTCGAGTCCCAACCGGCGAAAGCCGAACAGCAACCCTTCGCTGAGCACACGATACGCCTCCGTCACACCGCGCGGGATCCCGGGATAGCTTTCCGAAACGATGATGCTGTACGTCAGTTCCTTGTCGTGCAGCACAGCCCGTCCACCGGTCGGCCGCCGCACGAAGCCCAGCCCTTCCTCTCGCAGCTGATCAAAGTCTATTTCCTCCGCAGCCCGCTGAAAGTATCCGATCGACAGTGTCGCCGGACTCCAGCCGTAAAATCGCACGGTCGGCGGAACCTTCCCCTCGCTATGCGCTGTCAAAATCGCCTCATCCACCGCCATATTATAAGCCGGGTCCTGCGCTCCCGACGAGATAAACCGCCATATTGGCTTCATACTGCTCACGTCCTTCTTTCTGTGTCATCTCATGACTCTTAATATCATAAAGCATTCCATGCAGTTATGAAAGAGTACCCTTTCGTACATACTAAAAATTGACGTTTTATAAGATGGTCCCTATGTCATGATTCGCTTGATCCACGTGTGCCAGCCTGACCTCACTCGCGGAGGTGCCAAAGGAGCGTCAAACCATGCAAACAACCGAGCGCAATCAACGTGTCCGCCCTTTGAACGAGCACGTGCAGCTCCATTTTGACCGCGAATGGTTCGAACAATTGCATGAAAGAGCACAGCGCAATGGTCCCTGGGACGACTGGACGCTGTACCAGCTGGCCTATGAAGCGGAACAGGCCAAATTGATCGCCAGCTTTGACGAGCTGCTCTGCCTGGTGCATATACCTCAGTTGACGCCAATGCCCCATCAGATTGAAACTGCGAAAAAGGTGCTTACCGAGATGCGCGGCAGAGCGATCCTCGCCGATGAAGTAGGCCTTGGCAAAACAATTGAGGCAGGCCTTATTTTAAAAGAATATATTATCCGGGGACTCGTCAAAAGAGTGCTTATACTGGTGCCGGCTTCGCTTGTACTGCAGTGGGTGAGGGAGCTGAACCAGAAATTCGGTATTTACGCCGTGGCGCAGCGAAAGGCATACATGTGGGCGTCTAACGACGTCGTTGTCGCCTCGATGGATACGGCCAAGCGCAATCCACACCGCGATATCGTGTTAGGTCTTGACTATGACATGGTGATCATCGACGAGGCCCACAAGCTGAAGAACAAAAAAACAAGCAATTACCAGTTCGTTACCGAGCTGCGAAAAAAATATTGCCTACTGCTCACCGCCACACCGGTGCAGAACGATTTGAAAGAATTGTACAATCTGATCACGCTGCTAAAACCCGGCCATCTCGGAGGCCAGGAGAACTTCCAGTCAAATTTCGTCGTAGACAAGCGTATACCGAAAAACGAAGAACAGCTGCAGCAGGAGCTCTCTAAGGTCATGATCCGCAACAGGCGCGGCGAAGGCGGCGTCACGTTCACCAAACGTATCGTGCGCAACATCTCGCTTAAGCTTTCTCCCGAAGAGCAGGCATTGTACGACGGCGTCACACAATTCGTCAAGGGGCGGTTCGAAGAATCGGGCGGAGACATCAGCAGCGCGCTGGCTCTGGTCACCCTGCAGCGTGAGGTGTGCAGCAGCCGGGACGCGGTGTTCATTACGCTGGTCAACTTATTCAAAAAAACCCCGGAAGATTCACCGGTACGCGCCCGCATCTGGGAATTGGTCGAATTGATTCGCGCAATTAAGTCGAACACGAAGGCCGAAAAAGTGATTGAGCTCATCCGGCAGATTAATGACAAAGTTATTATTTTTACCGAGTACCGGGCGTCACAAGAATATTTGATGCAATATTTAAAGGATAACAAAATTACTGCAGTACCTTATCGGGGCGGTATGAACCGGGGCAAAAAGGATTGGATGATGGATCTGTTCCGCAATCGCGCGCAAGTGCTCGTAGCTACGGAAGCCGGCGGCGAGGGGATCAACCTGCAATTTTGCCATCATATGATTAACTTCGACCTGCCTTGGAATCCTATGCGTGTGGAGCAGAGGATCGGGCGTGTGCACAGGCTGGGGCAGACCGACGACGTGAAAATATACAATCTGTCCACGCAAGGCACGATCGAAGAGTACATCCTGTCCCTGTTACATGAAAAAATAAACATGTTTGAGCTTGTCATCGGCGAGCTGGACACTATCTTGGAACGGTTCGAGAAAACAAATTCATTGGAAAAACATTTGGCGAAGATGCTGCTTTCTTCACGAAGTGAGGAAGAAATCCGCCAGCAGATGGATGACCTTGGCCGATCGTTTTCCACCATTCTCAGCGAGGTGGGAAAGGGTGCCGAGGACAAGGCTCACCTCACCCAGCTGCTGGACTCAGTGGAACAGAATGGCGGCGACATGGAGGGGTCTCCGTGAATAGCGCACAAATACGACAGTTCGTCATGCGGTACCTTGAGGCGGAACAATGCGATGTCATCGACAAACATCCGGCGTATGTCACCGTGAAGCTATCGCCCTCCGCGGATAGAGAGCTCACTTTCCGCCCCTATTATTGGAACTTTGTGGAGGCTACCGGTGCTCCCGCGGAAACCATGACATTCACGTTCATCTTCGATCCCGAAGGGCACAATGCGGCTACCCAAGCTGCCGGCAGACCCGGTGTCGACAGACTGGGCATGCCCTTGCAGATGAACCCGGTCGGCACACCAGGCGCCGGAGGTCCAGGCGCGCCTCATGCCGCTGCCACGCAGCCGCATGCTGGCGGCCCACCCACTCCCGGCGTTGGGCCGGCAAGCTCCGGCGCCCCTTCCGCCGCTCCCGGCTCGCACGCCCATGGCACCGCGGGTGCACACGCTGCCGGCCACGAACCGGCAGGCTCCGGCGCCGTATCCGCCGGCTCACCGGCTGGCCAGCCAGCGCAGCCTGACGGTATACTCAGCCAGTACTTTGGCTTCGTACCGACACAGGTCGTCCCGCGTATACCGAAAGATGAGGTGACCTTCGGCAGCCAAAGGCTGGAGCAAATATTCGGTATCGTCCGCAACAAGGGGCGATATGTTCACCTGTATGAGCAATTTCAACCCGAGCAAAAATCGGCGGCCACCGTGCCCTACGACAATTGGTTTCAAGTTAACTTCAAAGTGGAGCTGGCGTGCGATATGAAACGCAGCGAGCTTCATTCGCTCGGCATCCATCTGGTCACAGGCGAGATCCGGGAGCATTTTCAGGAGCTGCTGCAGCGCAAGAGCCTCACACCGCGTCTGCCCGCACAAGTCTTCATTGTGCCCGATCGTATAGCGCTGCCCCGTGCCGTCATCTATTTGGAAGAATACTTGGAGAACAAGTTTAAAACGTATGACCAAACGTGGGCAGCAGAGGCTGCGTTGCGATTGGAGGACGAACTTGCACGCGTCAGGGGATATTACGAGACACTCATCCAAAATGCCGAGCCGGACGCGAGACCTGAAGTTGAAGCCCAATATGCCAACCGAAAGCACGAACTGGAATGGCAATACAGGCCACGAATCCAAATTTCCGTCATTAACTGCGGGCTGTTTCATCTCCGGCTGGAGAGCAAGCCTAACAACTGACGAATTATGATAAATGCCAGCAAAAATAGAAGCAAATCGCATCCGGCACATCTACAGGTTCTAACAACGTTTTTAAGGCATATTTTATACAATAAGGGCATAGCTGTTCGGCAAACGATTACTGCGGTAAATAGTGTCGGTGAGTCTCTGCCGACATAATCCGGCCTACCATTTTTATGTAAGCAGGTGAATAAATGAAAAGAACTACCGTATGGGCCATGACGCTGGTGATTTGGACAAGCCTGATGCTGCCGCAGCCTCTGTGTACGGCAGCTGCGGAGGCACAGCTGGCGCCGGCGAACCGAACCCCACACACGGTCGCGGCTCATGTGCCTGCCAGCGTGCACCAGCCAGCGTCAGCCGAGGAGTCCGCAGCGGATACCGAGCGCACGATCACTTCGACCGCGATGGCGGACGCCGTCAACCAGTGGATACATAACATCGCCGGCGAACACGGCTACTCATCGTGGCGGCAGGCAACATGGACCAGTCAGCCCCTCGGCCCCGGTACACATGGCTGGATCATTATAGTAACATCGAACGGCAAAACTGTCGGTTACATGGTAATACATGCTGCAGAGCCCGATAAGCCTGACAGCTACCGATTAACCGAATACGGCCACGGAGACAAGCCTTTATTCAGCTTGCAAACTCTGCACCAAGCGTTGGTGCAGCTTGAACTTATTCATACTTCATACCAAACCGAACGTCTATACTATGCGCCGCTTCATACGGTATGGCGAGTTACGAGCCACGGCTCTGAGCATTACGCTGACGCTAAGACAGGCGAAATACTGCCTCTGGATTCTTTTTCTTCTCAGAGCATGCCGCTTCATGCTTTAGATGCGTCTACACGGCTTGCACCAAAGCATACAATCATATCAAGCCGGCAGTTATCGGTGTTTGATCCGTATGAACGGCTGCCCTGGGCAAGCGGGGAGGACGTGAATTATCCCTCCTTCGGCGAGCTGCAAGGAGAATTGGACGCACGTAAGCGCCTCACCTATGCTGCAGCAATCTTCAATGGAACGATCACAGCGCCTCTCGCCGTCACCGGCTACCATAAGTGGTCCAACCAGGAGTGCTTCTTACTGCTTGAGCAAAACGGCCAACGTGCAGTTCCTTATGAAGCCGCAGCCATTCTCGGCAAGTTCTACCACTAACGGTTGTTCTCCTCCTTCTTATAGAAAAGCTTCCCATCCCCGACACGCATTAACGTGCTTTGAGGAGAGAAGCTTTTCATTTTCTTTTGCGCACTTCATCCGTCCACATGCGAAGCGCGACCGGCAGCATACCGAACCAGCGATACTGCCATCGCTCCCGTCTTTCCTTTCGGCTTGCCTTGGCCTCTTTTCTCACTTCACGAGGCGTTTCTATGTAATCAATGAACTGCTCCGCAACATATTTCACCAGCTCGTCGCCCTTGGCCATATGTGCACCTCCAGCCTCTAGTGTATCCAAATTACACTGCATTCTTACACATAGCGCGACGCGGCACATATTATGGTTCCGCACAAAAAAACACTACCGCGCTGGCCGATAGTGTCTCTGTGGCATTACATTTTTTCCGGAGCTTCCAACCCGATGAGCCTCAAGCCGTTGCGCAGAGTGATCTGCACGCTCTTCACCAGCGCCAGTCTCGCCTGACGCAGAGCGGTGTCCTCTACAAGGATAGGCGACGCGTGATAGAAGCTGTTGAAGCTCTGCGCCAAGTCAACCAAATACCGGCTCACGATAGACGGCTCAAGCTTGTGCATGGCCTGCTCCACGCGCTCCTTAAACAGATGCAGCTGCTTGATCACGCCCCGAGCCTCGGCGCCGTCCAGCAGTCCATAGTTCAGCTCGCCGGCCACGTCCGGCAACTCGATGGATGCGGTGCCGTTGGCTTTGCGCAGCAAGCTGCAGGTACGGACATGCGTATATTGCACGTACGGCCCGGTCTCGCCCTCAAAATTCAACGCTTCCTCCCAAGAAAACACGATGTCTTTAATGCGGTTGTTGCTCAGATCGCTGAAAATAATCGCACCCACACCCACTTGGCGTGCGACCTCCTCCTTGTTTTCCAGGTCAGGGTTCTTCTCGCTGATGATCTCCCTCGTCTTGTCGATCGCCTGAGTCAGCAGCTCTTCAAGCCGGATAACATTCCCTTTGCGCGTCGACAGCTTGGCGCCTTCCAGGCTGACTTTACCGAAGGGCACATGTGCCAGCTTGTCCGCCCAGTCGTATCCCATCAATTTGATTACCTTGAACCACTGCTGGAAGTGCAGGCTCTGCCCTGCGTCCGTGACATAAATACACTTGTCAAAATCATACGTGTTATGCCGGTATATCGCGGCCGTCACGTCGCGTGTGTGATACAGTGTGCCGCCGTCTTTTTTGATCATCAGCGCAGGCGGCATATTATATTCGTCCAGCCGGACAAGCTGCGCGCCCTCGTCTTCCACAAGCAAATTCTTCTGCTTGAGTTCGTCGATGACGGCATCCATTTTATCATTGTAAAAGCTCTCGCCCGCGTAGGAGTCAAATTTTACACCTAACAGGTCGTACATTTTTTCAAATTCCTTCATGCTGATTTCCACGAACCATCTCCAGAGCTTCAATGCTGCCTCATCGCCCTGTTCCAGCCGTACGAAACACAGTCGGGCTTCGGTCTCCAATTCGGGATTGCGGTCAGCCTCATCGTGGAATTTCACGTATAAGCGTTGCAGCTCGTCAATACCTTCCGCTTCTACCGCGGCCTGGTTACCCCAGCGCTGATAAGCGACAATAAGCTTGCCGAATTGGGTTCCCCAGTCACCCAGATGGTTAACTCCTATGCAGTTGTAACCTAGAAACTGGTGGATGTTGTACAGTGCACTGCCGATCATGGTCGAACGCAGATGGCCGATATGAAACGTTTTCGCGATATTAGGCGATGAAAAGTCGAGTACGATATTGCGACCTTGACCGAGGTCCTGCGAGCCGTAGCGCTCCTTGAGGTTAAAAACCTCTCCTAGGACAGATGCGGCAAAATGCTCCGCATTCAAATACACATTGAGATAACCCGATACCGCCTCGACGCGCTCTACCGCCGGATGAGGCGCCCACTGCTGTTTCAGCTCTTCTGCAATGGCTTGCGGCGCTCTGCGCAGCTGTTTGCTTAATTTGAAGCAAGGGACGGATAAGTCACCCATCTCGGGGTTAGGCGGATATTCAATGAGTTCCGCGATTGATTGCTCGTCCAAACCTGACAGTTGAGAAGCAAGCCTGGTCGCCAATAATTCTTTGTAGTTCATAAATGGTTGATCCCCTTTTCCGATTAAATCACAACTCCGCCGATACAGCGTTTGTATACAATAAAACACCCCCGCGCGGGGGTGCTTGCTAACTCAGGCCCAATGTCGCTCAATGGCATATGTTTCATTATATCTATCCGCAAAAATCCAGTCAAGCGGCGAAATGAGTCGTTCACGCCCGCGTTAGAGCGCCGTCACTATCATCTTCATTTGGCGCGGCATGCATACCGTTCGGCTTCTTTTGGTTAAGCTACTAATGCCGTACATCACACCAAGGAGGTTGTTGCCATGCCGCTCGTACCCTTCGAGCCATTGCGTCACGTAGAAAATTGGAAAAAAGAGCTGGACCGCGTGTTTAACGAAAGTATTCCGGCCGCGTTCGGTTTCAACCCGGAATTCAGCACACCCCGTACCGACGTTTATGAAACAGCGGCACATGTCATCGCAATTTGCGAAATTCCCGGTTTAGAAAACAAAGAAGATGTTCACATTCACGTCGACAATCAAACATTGAAAATCCACGGTGTGATCAATCGTTTCAACGAAGTGCAGGAGGATCAAATGCATCGCCGGGAGAGGTACGCCGGCAAATTTCAGCGGAGTATCGCCCTGCCGTCCCCCGTGGAAGCCGAAGGCACAGTAGCCGCATACAAAAACGGCATATTGGAAGTCCGTATGCCCAAGTCCAGACCGGAACAGGGACAACGGATCGATATCGATTTTCAATAAGCCGTTAACAAATAAAAAACCATCTGCCGAGCTGCGGCAAATGGTTGTATGTATGGTATGGTGCGGTCAAGAGGACTCGAACCTCCACGGGGGGTTAGCCCACACGGACCTGAACCGTGCGCGTCTGCCAATTCCGCCATGACCGCATATTGCAGTGCGCCTCTGAGACCCGCTTCTCGGCGCTCTCAAATGCACAAGAAGTATATTAACATCTGACGCTGGTATATGTCAAATACTTTTTTTGGCAGGTTTCCCCACTCGACATAGCCGCTTGCGTGCAAAAGATCTCCGCTTTAGGGGATCTTTTTATTTCCAGCAGGTATAAGCGATCCAAGCGACAATCGCCCCCGTTCCTCTCAAAGGTGATCCCTGTTTGGACATAGCCCGCCCTCCTGTCTTCGCGATGACAAATACCACATAGGAATATTATACTATGCCCGGCAGAAACTTGGTTATACCACGGTTACAGCGTAAATTCCATCATGTTTGTGTTCTGCGTCCATATAATGTGGAAGGAGGGATCAAACGTATGGTGCTATTTCAAATCGCTATCGGCGTGGTGTCCGCTTTGATTTTATGGGGATTCATCGAACTGACCTATCGCACAATGTTGTGGGTCATCGGCCTCACTGTGCTGGTCAGCCTAATTATACCCGGCGCGTTTTTGTTTCTGAGCGGAATACTGCTTGTGTTCATCGGGATGCTGGCGACTTTAGGCATTTTATTTTTAATAGGGGCATTCAGAAAGTAATGCTGGACAACATTTACCCTTCCCCGTAGGCTTGCAGCGCTCCGGCTGCCCACTCTTTTAGCAGCTGCTTATCCGGCCGGCTCGGCACATCGAACAGATGAGTGGTTGTATCACCGCCGTTTGCATCCAACCGGATCATCTCTCCAGACACCTCACCGTTCTCGGCTCAATACGATTTCACCGCTCCCTTTATTGCCCGCTACCGCCCTCAATCCATCCGCTGTCGCGTTCCTCCGCGAACGGCTGGTAGTGATGCCGGCGATCCAACTTGAGTATACGCCGATTTTGCTTCCGTATCATCACCGTTTCATCATCCCAGGCGACGACGATTCCCTTCACATCATTTTTAGGGTCTGCGTCGCGGACCACGCGCAGTACCGTTCCTGCCACACGATACAGGTCCAGCTGTTCTTCCGTTATCATGTACAAATCTCCTTTCTCAATCGTGCTGTAAGAATAGAATACACCAATAGCGGCATACAATAAACTCATGGTTTTCCCCAGTTTCTAATGAAAGGACGCTCTTACTTATGCAATTGACCAATGAAACGGACCAACAGAAGAAAACCTATTATGTAGCGGTCGGCACAGGTGAAATTTTGGAACCGCACAATATGGGCGGGAATTTCGAGTTCGAAATCCGCGCAACCGATGAACAGATTGACCAGCTGGCGGCCTTATTTGAAGAATCGCAAGAAGCACAGGACGACACCGCTGTGCGAGCCCATATCCCGTACAGGGAGTATCACAACGATAAGGAAAATGACGCGGCTGATTACTATTTGCGGCAAATTTATCGTAAGCTCCATGAACTCGGGACAGCCGAGACACGCGCACACATCGAACGGATGAATGTATTACCCTCCTAGACAAAAAAACCTATTCCCGCCTGCGACGGCGAATAGGTTTTATTCAATGCTAATGCGTACGAGCCGTACGATTAGCTTACGTGTTCTTTGGAATCGTTGGTTTCAAACCAATAGTCCAGAACTTTACTGGACATCACTCGCTTTTGGACATAGTCGATTTGCTGCTGTGAAAAGTGCGGCTGCCACTCGATACCGAGCTCTTCGCACAGTTTGACAATCGTCAACAGTTCAGACCAGGCAACGTACCGTTTGTACCAAAAAAATTGAGGATGTTCAATCATATAGGGATACAGATCATCGAACTCTGTATGTTTACAATCAAGGGCACGCTCAAAATGAATCTTGGCTTCGCTCAGCTTGGCGGCGAAAAACTCAGCCTGATTTTCATTCCCCATAGCACGGCCTCCTCTCTAAAGCATACCTCCATTATAAATGAAAAAGAGCGGCGTGAAAAGGCGTAACGGCATTTGAAAATAATTCATACAAGATCACTCGAACTCGATTCTGCCCGGTGCCAGGGATGTGATCTTGGCAAGCGACTCCACTCGTACTCCTGACTCCCTTATAGTCCGACCGCCGGCTTGAAACGATTTTTCCACAGCGATTCCCACTCCGACCAAATGGGCGCCTGATCGCCGGATGATACGAATGAGCCCTCTTGCGGCATCCCCGTTCGCGATAAAATCGTCGATCACTAAAATTCTATCCTCAGCTGTTAAAAATTCCCGGGAAACCATGATATCCGTCACATAGCCTTTCGTGAACGAAGGAACCCTTTCGCTGTAGGTTTCGGATGTGTCCGAATTTAGCGATTTTTTGCGGCGGGCGAATACCATAGGTACGTTCAAATCCTGCGCAGCTGCGAACGCGATCGGAATACCTGAGGACTCGATAGTCAAGATCTTAGTCACGTTGTCTTCACGGAACAGCCGGGTGAATTCTCTGCCCATAGCCGTTGTCAACGCCGGATCTACAGCGTGGTTCAAAATGGCGTCCAGCTTAATCACTTCATTAGAAAGCACAGTGCCGACTTCTCTGATGCGTTGTTTTAATAGCTCCATACATAAGCCTCCATCCGAAAACTCTTTCCGTTAACTTATCATAAGGGGATTCCGGGTATCAAGTGTTTAAACCATAAACTTTTTTAGATTAGCTGCAACTTCCCCAGTGCAAAATGCGTTATAAATGATAAGATTGCACGCAATATGGTCTAAAGCGGAGCAAACCATTTAATGTCAGCCCTGCATGGTGTTTTTGCTCGAATGATGGCTTTTTTTGAGACAGTGGCTCTTTGTCCAATTTGCTCTAAAAGAGTATGATTAGAAGATACAGCTCGATGGTGCTTCAGTTAGGTTCGTGATACAGGTTACAAATGGAAGAGCCCACTCAGAAAGGGTAGATGGACATGATTAAAACAAACAGATCCATTGCCGGTTGGTCCGTATCTTTCGCCTGCATTATACTGCTCGCAGGCTGCAGTGATGCGCGAGAACAAGCCGCGCACACTCCTACTGCGCCGCAGCAAGCAGTTGCGTCCCCGGTTAGCGTCAACGCGCAGCCTGCCAATCCGCCAGCGGCGCCGACGTCAAATCCCGGCTCGGATTCCGCCGCTAACGCGTCGACCAACAGCAACGACAAGGTATCGCTGGCCAGCGTCCCCGGACCAGCTCAGCAAGCGGATGCCGGCAAAGCTGCCGCGGCCAAGCCCAAGATCGACATCCAAACCCCGTACGACCGCGATAAACCTACCTTGCTCGGCTTGTCGTTGAAATCCTCTATCGAAGACGTGACAAGCAAATACGGGAACCCGAA
The DNA here is from genome assembly GCF_002220865.2 of Paenibacillus xerothermodurans. Classification (GTDB taxonomy): domain Bacteria; phylum Bacillota; class Bacilli; order Paenibacillales; family NBRC-103111; genus Paenibacillus_S; species Paenibacillus_S xerothermodurans. The sequence goes on from NZ_NHRJ02000004.1 coordinate 53,117, forward strand.
AGAGCAGTTCGTGATGGACGCTGAAAGCGATCCTATCACAGTGTATGATTATGCGGACTTTCTGGCTGGCTTCAACAAACAAAACCAACTCGAGTTTATCGACGTGCGGAGCAGTGAAATTAATCCCGGATTGAATGGACTGAAGCTGGGTCAGTCAACCAGCGCTGTGTACAAAGCGTTAGGCCAACCGGACTCGAATACGAGCTTCGTTTTTACCTACAAATCGACCGGTGCGCTGTTAAAGCTTGACATCGATCCGAAGGCGGACAAAGTGAACTCCATTAAGCTGTTTGCCGCCGAGTAACCGATCATCCAGAGACAGTCCTTCAGCCGACGAGGTGCTATCGCAGCGCCATCTGATGTCACGATAAAATAGCCGTCTTGTTCCACCCATACGTAACTCTGCTAACAAAAAAGCTGCTCCCACAGGAAAACTTAGTGTGGTGCAGCTTTTGCCTTTCTTTAGCATTGCATAAAATGTTGTCACGGCAGATCCGCCTGCTTGCGGCGGTGACGAATGTAAAAATATATCACTATGACTGTTAGAATGACAATGGTGAAAACGGTTACTCCTATATAATGATGCACCAATTCCATGATGCGCGGAGCGTTCACCCCGATGAAATGTCCCAAAGACAGGAAGCTTAAGCACCAGATCAAGGCGCCACTGCCCGAATACACCAAATATCTCCACAAACTCACATTGCTGACGCCTGCCCAGTAGCAGGTAAAATGCCTTACCCCCGGCACGTAATATCCGAACATAACAGTCCACAATCCGTATCGATGAAACCATTCCTCTGTCTTTTCCAGCCGCTCCGGCGTCAACTTCACCCATTTGCCATACTTATATAAAAAAGGTTTGCCTACGGTTCTTCCCAAGCAATAGCTGATCAACATCCCCGTCATCGTACCTGCGTAGCTCACCGCCAACGACTTGCCAAAACTGAGCGGCCCACCGCCAGAGGTTAGCGATCCTACGGCTGTCATTAATATCTCATCAGGTACGGGGATACCTACGATACCCAGTGCCAGTAAACAGTACAAAGCGATGTATCCATAATCCTGAATCAGCAGTAAAAGTTCATCTAGCACGCAGACACGCTCCAACTTAAGATATAAATCTACTTAAAAAGATAGTATATTGGTCTATTTTAGCAGAAACCTGCCAATTACCCAAGTTAAAGTCATGTGTTTGTCCACTGTTTCATACCTTGTACTATACCGGTTCATCCTTACCCCATTCCGGTGCACTATGCGGTTCATCCTTACCCATTCCGGTGCACTATGCCGGTTCATCCTTACCCCATTCCAGTGTATTATGCCGACTCGTCCTTGCCCGTGTTCCCGGTGTATTGTACCGGCCGGCCAGGACCAGTTCCCGGTCATGCAAGCCGTATGAGAGGTGGTTGACATATATGAAAAAGCTCGGCAGCATTCTGCAAGTGAGCTTTACCTATGTAGGAACTGTGGTGGGTGCCGGGTTTGCGACGGGCCAGGAAATATTGCAATTTTTCACCCGGTACGGCTGGGTTGCGACTGTAACGATCGGGATAGCCAGCGTGCTGTTTATGTGGCTTGGCGTCAAATTGATGCTGCTGGCGAATACGCTGCAAGCCCGGTCCTACGAAGATTTGAATAAACTGCTGTTCGGGGCCAGGTTCGGCGAATGGGTGAGTCTATTCACGCTCGTGGTTTTGTTTGGGGTGACCACCGTGATGCTGGCCGGCGCCGGCTCGCTTTTTGTGGAACAGTTCCATCTGCCTTATCAGCTGGGGCTCATTATGACTCTGCTGCTGGCTTACCTTGTGCTAACACGGGGGATGATGGCTATCATCGCGGTTAATTCGTTTGTTGTCCCGCTAATGCTCACGTTCAGCTGTATATTGGTATGGTTTTCGTCCGACCTGCCTGGTGCGGGGAACTGGTTGAACCTTACGCAGGTTGACTCGATGGCAAGAGGTTGGATCGCGCCGTTTCTGTATGCTGCGTTTAACCTTTCGATGGCGCAGGCAGTTCTCGTTCCGCTGGGCTCACAGATCAAAGACCGTTCCGTCTTGTTATGGGGCGGAGTTGTGGGTGGAGTTGTCATAGGCTTGATGCTGCTTGCCGGCCATTTTGCACTATCGGCCCAAATGCCCGGGGTGGCTCGATTCGAGATCCCCATGGGACACTTGATACATAGGATGGGATGGCTGCTGCAGATCTTGTTTGTTTGGGTTATTTATGGTGAAATCTTCACCACCTACATCGGCGATGTGTATGGTCTTGCCACACAGCTGCAGCAGCGCACCCGTCTCTCAAGCAAAACTATATTGCTTTTGATTTTGTTTGCCAGCTATCTGGTGAGTCAGATTGGGTTCAAGGTGCTGCTATCCACCCTGTATCCGCTATTTGGTCTCATTAGCATGGCTTGGTTCGTCATGATGATTTGGCACCGTCACCGTGCCGTCGGTATGTGATAGCGCACCATGGGAACGTACTATGGACAGGAGGAATGCGAAGCGAAGCACCATAAACAGCATCCCCAAAAAAGTGAACACAAACCCGCACAGAAGATACCCGTAATGATACAACGGATAGCTGTCCGCGTCCCGAATCACGGCAACAACGTCAGTAAACAAGAACAAACTTCCGATGCCGAACACACCGATGAGTGCATAATCGAAATAGGTCCAACGGAGCAGCAGTCCGTATGGTGCCGAGTCAGCCGCCTGCGCTCCCTCCAGCAGGCCTCCCGGTGATGGCTCCCGGTTTTGCCTGTGCTGCAGCAGCAGCCACACCATGAACACCGCGGCGGCGGTTACAATCAAACCGAGTCCTCCACCCACTATCGCCAATGTAAGTTTCATCTCATTCACCCACCTAGCCAAAAAATTCTAATTCCCTTGATTATGATTGAATATGTACAGTAAGATATTCTGCGGCACGCCTGGTCTTACGGCAAGGGCTGCATCATCAACGCATAGACCAGCCACAACGATATGGCAAACGTCAGCAGCGGCAATGCCCACACTGCTTTGCGCAGGTAACTCTCGGGCAGCATAGGTGCGGGCAGCCAAATGCGGCTCAGCCTGTCGGCCGCGTGCGCCCGCTCGTCGTCCGGCTCGGGCTGTCCGTTGCTTTGCGCGTTCTCGTCGTGTGGAGAACGGTCAGTGTGTTGTATGATTTTCCCTCGTTTCCAACCTACTCGGTATGTAAGTTCACGCTGCGGCTGTGGCTCAGGTTTCATCATTGCACCTCCGTTCTTTATACTATATACTATATTATTTATATGCTCTGAAAAAAGCAATTCATTTGTGAACAGGAGGAAACAGGTTATGCAAAAAGTAGCCGCGGTCACGGGAGGCGCCCAGGGCATCGGTAAAGCTGTGGCTCTTGGTTTTGCACGGCGGGGCTATGCAGTGGCGATAGCAGATACCGATAGTGAAGCAGGATTGGAAGCGGTTGACGGCATTGTCAGGGCCGGCGGTGCAGCCGCGTTCCAGCGTGTTGATGTAAGCAAAGAAGAGCAAGTACATAATTGGATAGTGGGAATCGCGAATGAATGGAAACGCGTAGATGTCTTGGTGAACAACGCCGGCATCAGCCGAAACGGGTCCATGCTCGAGCTGCCTTTGGCCCAATTCGATGAAGTGATCGGGGTGAACCTGCGCGGCGCGTTTGTCTGCGCACAGCAGGCCGCTGCTGTCATGAAGCGCCAAGGAAGCGGTGCCATCGTGAACATGTCTTCTACCCGCGCCCTGATGTCCGAAGCGGATACCGAGGCCTATTCCGCATCCAAAGGGGGATTGCTCGCACTCACCCACGCGATGGCCGTCAGCCTCGGCCCGTACGGCATCCGAGTCAATGCCATTAGCCCCGGCTGGATCGAGACGGCCGACTGGCAGAAGTCGTCGCAACGCCAAACACCTGTGCACAGCGACCGGGACAAGCTTCAGCATCCGATAGGACGGGTGGGCACGCCTGAAGATGCAGCGGCCGCGTGTCTTTATCTGTGCGGGGACGAGGCCGGGTTCATCACCGGGCAAAACCTGGTTATCGATGGCGGAATGACCGTCAAGATGATATATGAGTAACTAATCAGTGAGGAGTCTGTTGTCATGTGGTTTGTTTTCGCAGCCGCCTCAGCCGTCTGTTTTGGGCTGAGGGGCATATTGTATCAATGGACCTCGCAACGGCCGATTGACCGGAATCTTCTGCTCTTTGGCGTGTTCTTGTCAGGGACGGTGATCGCTCTATCAGTTAACCTGTTTGCAGGGCAGCACTGGTCGAGCGGTGCGTGGATCGGGGCATTGATGGGGCTGTTCTCGTACGTCGCGAACGCTTCGATGTACCGTGGCTTCGCCGTCGGTAAAGCGGCGGTTATCGCCATGTTTACCGGTCTCCCGCCGGTAGTAGTGGTCATTATGGCTTATATCTTATGGGGAGAGAAGCTCAATCTGTGGCAAGCGCTTTCGTTCGTCATTATCATTGTGGGCCTGCTGCTGATTCGTTATTCCAATGATATTTCTTGGAGCAACATGAAAGGTGCCCAATGGGGGATCATCGCAATGTTCGGCTTCGGCATCACGGATCTGTCCTCCAAGCTGGCTACCATGCTGGGCGCGCAGACACTGCCGACGTTAGCGGTGATGTATTTCACAGGCACTATGCTGTTTGGATTGACTTGGGCCATGGGCCGGGGACGAATGGCTGTAAGTCGGCGTGAAGTTGCTGCTGCCACAGAGCTGGAGGATGCACCGAGCGCGGCCGCAGCCATCACTTCGGCACCGGTTCCTGCAGTCTGGGGTGTGACGAAAACGCTGCAATGGGGCATGATTGTCGGTTTGACGAATATTTCGGGAATGATGCTGATCATGCCTGCATTCCGCTTAGGTGTGACCGGACTAGTGTCTGTCGTTGTGGCGATGAATGTCGCGCTTGTGCTGTTGTATGCCCGTTTTGTGCTAAAAGAACGATTTACTCAATTAGAGGTTTGCGGTCTCACGGCCGCGTTCATTGGGGTAATCATCCTCCGCTTGGCAGCATGATTCCGCGGAAGAGTATAGTTGTTACACTCCAGCCGGTGACGCTGCAGGCGTGGAGATGTAATCAGGCGTTGCGGAATTTCGCGGAGCCGAACGAGGGCTCTAGCCCGTCGTTGGCGGCATAGCCCAGCCTACGGCGTGCGGTCCCTAGGCAGCAAGCGCAGCAATGCAGGTACCACGCCAACTAATGGAGAAAAGTCCGATCGGCGCCGTTAGCAATACGGGAGGAGGCGCCCCCTCCCAGCCCCCGTCCCAACTTCCATTCGGCGCATTCTACAGGTCCGACCTGGCGGGAATGCCGCCGCTCGGGTCTGTCGCAGCGCAGACAGCCGAACTCTGGTTTTGCACTTATACCTCGCATAGGTGAGCACTGCTGCCTCGGCCTCGGCCTCCGCACTGCGCACTCCGCACCATGGGCTAGCACCCTCGCCCCCACTCACTGCCTGTGCACCCAGTCAGCGCCGGTGACAGAGGGACGGACCCGGCATTTGTACTCGTCTCGCGGGCACTACTCTAACATTATCTTGAGACTGCGCACGCCGTTTTACACCTTGTCATCTTTGCGATAAATGCGGTACACGCTCTTTAACTGCTGTACGATCCGCGCCATGGAATAAGCGCTCTGCGCTTTGTCCCATGCCACACGGCCAAGATTGTAGCGGAAGATGGGATCGCCCGCCACCTTTTCCAGCGCCGCAGCCAGTGCCGGCACATCATCCACAGGTACGAGCAGCCCGTTGTGCCCGTGCACGATCTGTTCCGGAATACCTCCTACATTGGTGCCAACGAGGGCCAAACCGCACAATGCCGCCTCTGCAAACACGGAGCCGAATGACTCTGCACGGGAGGGCAGCACGAACACGTCAAAGAACGGCATGAAGTCTTCCGGATGCAGCATGTACCCGTAAAAAATGATCTCCTCGTAGATATTCAGCTCAACTGCCATTTGTTCCAGCTGCGGCCGGATCGGGCCATCCCCAATGAGATGAAGCACGAAGGGCTGACCGCGCTTTTTGAGCTCCGCGCAAGCAAGAAGCAGCGTGTCTAGTCCCTTGGCCGGCACGAGCCTGCACACGGTTATCAATTGCGGGATTTTATTCTCATGCGGCACGGGACGAAATCTTCTCTCATCGAAGCCGTTCGGAATCACGCCGATGCGGTCAGGCTCCTGCACATAATCCGCCAAATACTGTTTAAATGAATTCGACACGGTGATCAGTTGGTCTGCGCGTTCTTCCAGTTCCCGGTACAGCGCGGTGAGAAATGCCTCTTCCGGTCCGTTTTCCTTAATTTTACCATTCAGTATAAGTTCTCTTTCATAGCTTGAATGAACGGTCATCAGCACGGGCGTGTCAGGAAACAGCTGCTTCATAACCAGCGCCGCGATGGGATGGTGCGCGTGAATTAGATCATATGTTTTTGTGATGCGGAGCTTTGTCCACCATATATAATCCCTGTAGGTTTGAATGTATTTATCCACAATGGGATTCCCCTCATACACGTGCCAGTCGAAGGTGGTGAAGGACACCGGCTCGGTCCCTTTGCCGCGCACCCGCTTCGGCAGTGAGAATAACTCCATTTCCCAACCGCGTTTATTGAACCGCTCCTGCATAAAGGGAATCATTGAGGATACTCCGCCAGGCTGCTCCGGCGGAAAAAACAAGGCTTGCAGTATGTGCATGATACCCCTCCGTGATCAAATGCAATAATGCCAAACATTGGCGATGTACTGTAGAATAATGGATTATAATTGAACAATTACATCGTAACAGTAAACGCACGCGTACGACAACTTTTTCCTAAAATGAATGTATGTTTGGTATAATGGCTGTAGGTTTGAGATAACTTGATGCTGAGGCGTGATCACTCCTCCGTCCTCCGCTCATAATGAGCTGACACATCTGCGACCCGCAAAACCTGAATGAACGGATAAGACAGCATATTGGCGCACGAGTGCCCGTGGCCGTGCTGTACATCGATATCGATAATGTTCAAGCAATTGAACGACACGCAAGCAATTGAACGACGCGAAGGGTCATCAAATGGGGGATGAAGTGTTAAATCATCGCGGCACTCACAATGCAGGAAGAAGCGGGGAACAGGAATCTGTTGCCGTTATGGCGGTGACCAACTGGTGATCCTGCTTACGGACAGCAGCTCTGATCCGGCGCGTTTGCCGAACATATCCTTGCCCGTGTGGAACAGAGACCATTGGCAGTGTTAGTGTGGGCGTAATCCGTGACTGCAAAAATGACTCGGCGGTCGGGAATCAAGCAAAGCTGACGAAGCCGGTGCATAAACACGGCGATCTGCGAATAAAAAAGGCCAAGGCATGCGGAAAAAACAAAGTTGGTCGCCTTCTAGCGGACGCTTGTCTCCCCGAGCGGACGCCCCCGGCGCCACTACACGGTGCTCGGGTTGCGTCGCCGCAGTCACTCAATCATGAATATCGCCTCTAAAGGCTGATCGAGCAGCTCGCTAAGTTTCTTAGCGGTTGCCGGCCCCACCGTTTTAACGGAGCGTTCCAGCAAACTGATGTAGGACGGGCTTAGTCCTGACTGCTTGGCCAACTCGCGCTGCGACATGCCCTTGACGATTCTGGCTTTGACAAAGGCGTTCGACTTCGTTCTGATTTTCATTTGCTAGAAGTTCCTCCCTCTCTTTTCCGGTTATTTCCATTATACCATTTGGTTTTACATATGCAACTACTTTTGTTTACTTTTGTATTCGTTACCGCGAACGTTGAAATTACAGATATTTACTGTTATTATTTTTATGTTAACCTTTGTTTACTTTTGAAAAAATTGCAGGTGCCCTGATGAACTTTTATGAACAGCTGCGCGACATGCGCAAATTAAAAGGCTTTACCATTCGCGAATTAGCGGATCGTTCTGGTGTTTCCGCGGCGTATATTTCCCAATTGGAAAATGGCAACCGGGGAGTTCCTTCACCAGATGTGTTAATGAAGCTGTCCGAGGGATTGAATACACCTTACGCGGAGCTCATGAGCATCGCCGGCTATTTGGCGAGAACAGGCTCAGAGCATGACGACAACCTATCCAAAGAGAGGCCACGTGTGAATCTCCGCCGTTTTTTGCGGGAAAATGAATTGATGTTCGACGGCATTGAGCTGACCGAACAGGACAAGGATTGGATTGAGCGTATGCTCACTGTACTGTTTTGGAAAGAGAAGCAACGGAGGGAGAACGAGCCTGGCTAATAGGATTAAGGAGTTCGTCTGTAAGTCCCAGCCTTCATTGTTCTGCACTCCGTTACATTAGTGTGATGCATTCACGCGGTGGTTGACATGTGCGCCCAAGCCTGCATGCGCTGCGCGCCTGTGCGTTGGTGTGATGTATTTTTGCGGGCGTTGAGTGCGAATCCAATGCTTTGTGGGCACATTTTTTCAGTGTCTGAGCTTTGGAAAAACCCGAAAATGTAGTATGTTTATACTGACTCAAAAACGAGGGAGGTTACAGCTATGCAGCCATTGCATGACAAGGTCGCCATCGTAACGGGCGGCAGCAGAGGGATCGGCGCGGCAACCGCGATTATGCTCGCCAAGGCGGGTGCCGATGTGGTGATCAACTACTTCAGCTCGGAAAAGGATGCTCAGCACGTGCTCGCCGAGGTCCAATCTATCGGACGAAAGGGCAAGATTGTACAAGCTGACGTAAGAAACCCAGAAGATGTGCAGCGTTTGGTCGAGCAGACAGTCAGCGAATTCGGCAAAGTGGATATCCTTATCAACAACGCGAATATAGAGTTTGCTTACAAACCGTTCACCGAGATGAAGTGGGATGAGTTCTCCTATAAGCTCAGTAACGAGATGGGCTCGGCTTTCCATGTTTGTCAAGCAGTCGTCCCTCACATGATACAGCAGGGCGGCGGAAAAATCGTATTGATTTCCAGTTCGTTGTCGCGCACACCGTCGCACGGATTCATAGCCCATGGTACCGCAAAAGCAGCGGTCGTGGCATTTGCGAAATATTTAGCGCAAGAGCTGGGTCCACACAATATCACAACCAATGTGATTGCACCGGGATTGGTGCTCACAGATGCAACGAAAGATCAGCCTGCTCAAGTGCATGAAACTCTCAGAGGTTTAACACCTTTGCAGCGTTTGGCGCAGCCTGACGACATTGCGGGCGCGGTACTAAGCTTGGTCGCTGACTGGAATACATATGTAACCGGCGCTTATATTCCGGTTAACGGCGGAATTGATATGAGTTGATGTATTGATCGATCCACTGTGCGATCCACATAAGAAAAACGCTTTAGCTGGGTGCATATTGATACCCATCTTAAAGCGTTTTTCCTTTTCCTCGTTAGACCACGCTACTGTAGTCTGACCATACCTGCGTATACGAGCGGAAATAAACCCGCTGCGATAACAGCGTGCCCTTTCTCATTTGGATGTACCGCAGTAATGCCACGGTAAACCTCCTCGACCGTCCCGCTCCGATAGCCATCGATCAGGCGTGCCTCTTGACCGGCAAACCATTGATCAACAGGAGCAATGCGGCAGCCAACTCGTTCAGCCTGCTTTTGGATTTCTTGATTCAACATGCTCACGCCTTGAACTGCCAGCGGACTATTGGGATAAGGATTATACTGTGTGCAGCAAATAACGTCAAATGACCCGATCGTACGTATCATTTGCAGTATGGCTGCGAGTCGTCTACTGTACTGGTGCATGCGCGCTTCTACTGAGATTCCCACTCCTTGCAATGCATCCACCCCGGCATGGATCAAATCTACGCCGCCTATCCACACGGAAACGGTGCTGGCGGCTCGCAGACGACCGGGATCCACGCTTAATGCTTCCGCTAGATCAGCGCTCGTCCAGCCCGGCCGGGCCAGTACGGTCCGTTTCGCTTTGACGCCTTTAGCAGCCAGCATCGACACCACACGGGAATGATACGCTCTGTCAGCCGCACTCGCGTTGAGACCGTACGTGATCGAATCCCCTAAAGCCGCATAACCCAACATGCCTATTCCCCCTTCTTCTCATTCATTTATGTTACGCAGCGATGCGGCTGTTTGCATACGCACTCGTCCCACAGTGAGAGTGGATATCCTGCCACACCTCGCCATTTGCGTCCCATCCGCCCGATCTGGTGGAACGAGCACGAAAGCCCTTGCATGTGGTGCCGGTCAACAATAAGATGCATGGAAAGGAAGTGAACGCGTGAAGGGTTATGATATGGAGGGCGGCTTCTGGAGACATCCCGCGTCCTATAGTGGTGCACAGCCGTATAGTGGTGCACGGCCCTACAGTGGTGCACAGTCCGATAATGGTGCACAGCCCTATAGTGGTGCACATCCCGCCGAGCAGGCCATTCCGGCCGCTCCCTCGGCAAACAACGAGCCTCTCGGTGAGCAAGCACAGCTGCAGCAGCTCATCGATCGTCTCGGAGGTGTGGATGCCATTGTTAAAGCGCTGAGCTCCCCGGAGATGAAACGTGTGATTAAGCAGCTGCAGCCGCTGCTGTTCACGGCGATGAGCTCCATCTTATCTGGGTCTGCCTCTGCTCCAATAGGCCACCGTGCAGCCAAGAAACACAAACGCCGTCCGCGTGCAAGAAAAACCGTCTGATGTATCGCTGAGCTCCCGGCACACAAGCGCTCTTAGACACTCACGCGCGAAGCGATGGCAGGTGAATGCCATGCAAAATAGGCCCTCCCGCAACTCAAGCGGAAGGGCCTAACCCACGTAAATGTGGGCTAAAGATGCGATTTTAATGGTTCACTGTGTTAATTATTTGTGCGTTCAGCAGACGGTATTGCGAGTATTAGCTCGGCCGGTTCATGGGATGAGGCAAATCCATATGCCCCATCAGCGAATCTGCGGGTTTACCGTCCACCAGGATGTCGATTTGCTCGACCTCCGAGAACTGAAACAGCGTTTTTTGGATAGCCTCCAACAGCATGGCCTCACCCGCAGCTCCAAGACGGCCTTCGCCGGACACGGTAATGTCCAACGTCAGCTTTTTGTCCTTCAGCGCTGCGGATTTAAAGCCCAGGGAGTCGGCCAATGGAACCAGCCCACTGTTGGCTGGAGCCTTTTTCAAGGTCCATAGTGCAGCAGTATACTTGTCTTTTTCTTCCTTGAAGTTGATGGTGACCTCTTTCTCCACCAGCTGAGAAGCCTGTTCATCGCCGTAGTACGCTTTGATTTTGCTCTGGATTGGTTCGTTCTCGTTAGACGTTGGAGCCTTCTCCTGTGGAGGCGGAGTCGTCTGGCTGTTGTTAACCGGAGGTTCGGAGCCTTGAGACACCGTTCCGCTGCTTGTCGGCTTTTGACCACAACCGGACAATGCCAATGCTGCGATTACTCCAGTGATCAATATAGCGCGAACCGTATTTTTTTGCATCGAATCCACCACCTTTTTCTACCTTACTGAATGTTAAGCTGCTCTTTGATTCCGGCTACGATCGCAGCCGCCACCTTGTTTTGGAATGATTCGTCATACATCAACGAAGCGTCGCGCCAATTGGACAAATACCCCACCTCCAGCAGTACGGCCGGCATGTTAGTCACTTTCACTACCCGGAAAGGCTGCTGTCGAACGCCACGGTCCGGCAAGCCTGTGACTGCCGCCATGTGCTTATGCATCACTTTAGCAAACGCCGCGCTGTCATATTTGTAGTAGTACGTTTCCGTGCCTGTCGATGTGGAACGATAACTATTCCCGTGAATGGAGACGAACAGACTCGCATTATGGTCATTAGCAAACTTCACACGGTCATCCAGCGTGACAAACGTGTCGTCGCTCCTGGTCAATAGAGGTTGGATTTGCGCCTCCTGTGAAAGCAGGTTAAACACTTTTAGCCCCATAGCCAGATTGAATTGCTTTTCCGTGTGACCTGTGACCGATTTCGCGCCGGGATCGTGGGCTCCATGCCCCGGATCAATCACAACCTTATGCTTAGCACCCTTCTTAAATACGCCAGCTAGAGCAGAGGTGTTCCAACCTGATTCCCAGGTGAGCTCTGCAGACTCTTTCATGTCGAGCACAATGCGCACCGTGTGTGGATTGATATTAAACAGCGAGTAGCGCACATGACCGACATAGACATTATTGGATACCGTGTCGCCGCTTTTGGTCGCCGCATCTTTGTACAGTGACGGGTCTAACACGACATTGGGAATGTCGATGACGATCCGGTGAGGACCGGTCATCGTAAACACTTTAGGTTTCAATTCTCCCGAATCAGCTTTAATTAACAATTGGGAAGCATTCATATCAATCGTTTTAATTACGGGCAAAGGTTTTCCATTGCCGTCCGCGACGGGACTGTCAGTGGAAGGCTTGTCCGGCGGCTGTACACCCGCTCCCGCTGGAGTTGGCAAAGCTCCTGAACCTGAGCCGGGGGCTGGCTGCGGTGCAGCCGCTGCTTTTTCTTTCAAATACACCGCCCGCTGCACTTCGTGCCAGTCCACTTCGATGCCCATATTTTCGGCGACAAAGCGCACGGGCAGCAAAGTGTTGCCGGCGATCAGCAGGGGTGGGGCGGCCAACGTTTTGCTCGTTCCGTTCACGGTTGCCGTGGGCTGGCCTATCACCATCTGTATGTTGGTCGAATTTTTGGTGATCGTTACCTTTTGAGCGGCTTGATCCCACTCTACCTTGGAACCCATCTCTTCAGCAATAATCCGCACGGGAACCATCGCCACATCCTTGATGATACGGGGTTCGACTTCCGGCTTTAATTGTTTTCCGTTAAAAAACAAAGGTATTCCGTCAGCGGAACCTTGAGGAGCGGCAGACGCCAAGGCTGGCAGCATAATGGCCATAAGCAGTAGTAGTATGAATGTAGAAACAAACCTTAACTTCATCCTTCACCTCTAAAATAGTAAGTAATTATGGTGTGACACAACTATAGAAGCATTCAACAATGGACAATTTGAGCATTTTTAGCTGCTTAATGAAAAAAAATCTGTTGTCGACGGCATTCCCCCTTTTCGACAGACGCATACAAAAATATTAGACGCGCCTATCCCTCAAAATGTTGCATTTTCCCAAGGTATTTTTTGCACCGGGTTGAATGCCGCCGAGACCATCACCGTTGGCGTTAGGAGTACAAACAAAAAAACCCCACTCTATCCTCGTGGGATAGAATAGGGGTCAATCAGGCGCCAAGGATGGATTAAATCACCTCCCCGGCGGGAACAACAGCAAGCTGCTGACAGCAGTTTGACCGTTACCAATATAAGGCACTCATTGGTTCTAATCATATGAAGCAGGCAACGTCCATTTTCAGCCTATGCACGTATGCCTGCCATTAATGTCTCGCACGATATGCGATCGGATCGGCGGACCCGGCTTCAGCGAAGCCTTTCAACCGCAGTCTGCAGCTATCGCATACGCCGCAGGCCTCTGCTTGGCCGTTGTAGCATGACGTGGTCAAATGGTAAGGCACTTGCAGCATGTTCCCCTGCCGAATGATCTCCGCCTTCGTCCATTCGGTGAGCGGCGTCTCAATCCGGATCGGGCCGCCTTCCACGCCGACACGCGTAGCCACCGCCATCACTTCTTCCACCTTGCGGATGAATTCCGGCCGGCAATCCGGATAACCGCTGTAATCCAGAGCGTTCACGCCGATGAAGATCGCTTCCGCCCCAATAGCTTCTGCATACGAGGTGGCGATTGAAAGGAACAACAAGTTCCTCCCCGGTACGTAAGTCACTGGAATGTCGGACTCGGGCTGTGCGGTATGTTCAGCAGCTTTAGTTGTATCCGGCACCGCGATGCTATCATCTGTTAACGCACTGCCTCCGAATTCCTTGAGAAATCCGAGCTGAATCACTTTATGCCGGCCTTGCGCTCCATAGTGCTCCGCAACCGCCCGGGCATTGTCCAGCTCAATTCTATGCCGCTGCCCGTAATCGAACGTGATGGGATACAGCTTGTATCCTTTGGCTTGAGCGATTCCCATGCAGGTCGTGCTATCCAGGCCTCCGCTCAAAATAATGACGGCTTTCCGGCCGCCTTGATTATGATTGCTCATGCTCATACTTATTCACACCTTTGTATTATTGCCGCGGAAATAGTGTGCACGCTCCACTACACGCCCCTTGCCGCAGGATCCCATATAATTTTATGAAGCTGCATGTTGAGCTTCACACGTGAAAGGCCATGCTCCAACATAAGCTGCACCAGTTTGTGTGGCGGCATTGTCTCCCATACCGGACTAAACAGCGGAAGCGCCATGGTAGGATACTGTTCCAGCACACGGACGGCTTCGGCGAAGTCCTGTTCGCTGCCTATGACGAACTTCAGCTCATCCTGCTCGCGAAGCTTCATCAAATTGCCTAACACCATCTTATCGGTCTCTCCGGAGTCTGGGAGCTTGTAATCTACTATGTAGCGTACCTTCGGAGAAGAAATCCGGTCCATGAACATCGAGATGTCGATTGCGCCGTTCGTTTCGATATGAATGTCCGTCAAGCTGTCAATATCTATGAGCGCCTCTATCAGCGCAGCCGACTTCTCGCCATACAGCAGCGGCTCACCCCCGGTCAGACACAGGTGGGTTGAGCGGTACTTACGCACCTCCTGTACGATTTGCGAGATGGTCATCACCCGGTCGGCTTCCTCAGGCGGATAGCTGTATTTGGTGTCGCACCAGGTGCAGCGCAGGTTGCAGCCGAACAATCTCACGAATATGGTCGGAAACCCGGCACGTGTCCCTTCGCCTTCCACGGTCTCGAAGATTTCCACCATCGGCAATTTTATGTTGTACCAGTCCGGATTAGCGCTCACCTGCCGCATCTCCCATCATCGCCGCGGTAACCGCCGCATAGCTTGTCGGCGTTTCCCATAGCCTTACTTCCTCCACCCGCACTTGCGGGTAAAGCCCTTCCTCCCGAACCGCCGTATTCAGCTGTTCATACATCCAAACCACCATGTTCTCAGCGGTAGTGTTCATGAGAGGCAGCACTTCATTGAGATAACGATGATCCAGCGGATCAATCACCCGCTCCTTGGCGATTCTCTTAATATCCGCAAAATCTATTGTAATACCCCTCTCATCCACTTTACCGCGCATAATAACCTGCAGCTTGTAAGTGTGGCCGTGCAAGCTCTTGCACTTTCCTTCATAGCAGTGCAGATGATGTGCGCTGTCGAACGTAAACTCCTTTGAAACCAATACTTCTTTATCATGATATTTGAGCTGGCTTTTGTCGATGTCCACGCCCAACTGTTGAACTTTCATCGGAATGTGGTATTCCACTGTATTCACCTTCTTCCCCAAAAAAAACAAACCTAATTATAGCACGTGCGTGAGACATCCCACAACAACTTAAGACTGGAAGTAGAAAAGAGTCGGGACGCATGCGTCCACCGCCATATATAAATACAAAAAAACTCCGGCACGCGTCCGGCATCATATTCGCCCCCTCCGCCCCGGCCCCGCCGCTCTCGTGATGAAGCCTTAGCGGGGTGACTGGACGCGCGAACAACGAACATACCGGACGCACCGGAGTGCATCACTGTGGCGATGTGTTACGATTTAATTAATGCACCTGCTCCGACTCGAATAACAGCTCCTCGAAAGGCTCGTTTTGATAAAGCATCGTCACATTGAACGACTCGAAATCTTTTTCCTTATCCAGCTCCTGCATCAACAGCTGCGAGATGAACTCGCGGTCATCGGAGTCGCCCGGCTCGCGGAAATCAATGAACCCGGTCAGCGCACGTTGGCTGATATCAACGGTCGCGGTCCCGATCGGCAGCGGGCCATAAGATGCTTGATAGATTTCATAAGTTAAGGCATCGCCATCGTCACGGACCAGCACTACGGAATAATCGTCTTCCGACCGCGCTCCCCCTTCGGCCAGAAGTATGTCCTCCTGCGCATCGTCCAAATAATCCTCATGCGCGAGCTGAAAGGTTTCGATCAACTGATCATCCCACTGCATGTTGATGGAAATGGTATCCACTGCGTCCTCATCGAAATCGTGCACCAAAAGATCCGCAACCGCCTCAAGCTCCTCGTCTCCAGGTTCAAATCTCCAATTTACGGTGCCGGTGACGTCGCGGTCCGTAAGGTGAAACTCGGCTTCGGCAACCAGTTCTTGCTCTTCATCATGAATGTGGTAGACGGCGGTGTCGGCTGTTTCCTCAATTAGCACCAATTCAAAATAGCCGTAATCCACATCCTCATCTGCCGCCATATCCGCCTTGAAGGCCTCGGAATAATCATCGACAACATATTCATTCTCATCCAAGTTCCGCCGCACTCTGAACCGGTCATTGTCGGCCCACTGCATCTCATCGTCTTGTTCCACATCTTCCAGCGCGGACATCTCTTCGTCTACATCTGTAGAAATGATCTGATCGAAGTCGCTGTATGTCAGCAGAACATCGCAGGACTCTATAGCTAATGCGTCAATGTGCGTTTGCAGGTAATGCTGTAGGAAAGAGGCCACACGCTCTTTGCCGTGCGGGGGAAGACTCTCTTCTTCCAATTGGATGGCCCCGGAGATCCGGTCGCCCTCACGGTACACCAACGTCATAGTGCCAACAAACTGATTATTCCACAAAATGTCGCTGACTTCTCCGCCTGCTGTCTTTAAATCATGTCTGAGCATCACATCGGTCATTGTCTCTCGCCTCCAATGGAATGTAGATCGCATTGCCTGAACTGACGCATTACTATCGTGTCCTAAAAGGCCCAAAATATAAGCCCGGCGGCAGGAGTCCAATCCCAGACTCAGCGGCACCAATAGTATACGTGAACCGATGAGCAGAAGCTGCAACACAACAACTGCCCCAGATGCGCGACACTTCATATAACGGCAACACGATTAACAGTAGCAAAAACATATCAACAAAAAAAAGACCGGTTGCATACAATCGGTCTTTCGCTATTTCCTAGCCATTATCCGCACAGCGTGGATGTGTATGTTTACGACCAGCTGCCACTAACCATTCCGTGCTTTAGCAAAGCGGCGTACACACCATTTTCGTTGTTGGATAAGGTCACATCGTCAGCGGCCTCTTTGACTGCATCCGGCGAGTTGCCCATCGCGATACCCAGTCCCGCATATTCCAACATCTCAATGTCATTGTAATAGTTCCCCATAGCCAACACACGCGGCCGAGGTATATTCCATTGTTCCGCCAGCTTCGCCAGAGCATTACCTTTGGACACTGCGCCGCTCATCACATCTATGAATTCGGCACTGCTGCGGAACCAACGTATTCCATCCGCCAACGGCATAGTCGGGAGCTCGCGTTCGACGGCGTCCATCACGCTGCTTGGCCCGAACATCGTCAATTTGACAACCGGCCCTTCTAAGCTCAGCACATCGGCAATCTGTTTAGGAGTTTGCAGATACTTCTCATACATAATGGCTTCCGCCGAGCCGATCGTTTCCAAAAAGACATCAAACGCGGTATTTACATCAAAGTGAATCGAATGCTTGCGGCAGTATCGAATTAAAGCTTCAATCTGGCTTAACGAAAACGCATGCTCTTGCAGCAGCACAGGTCCCGGCGTCTGGATGGTCGCTGCACCGTTGTGGGTGATCAGCACACCCTCGAGCCCCAGCTGTTCCAAAATCGGCACAGCATTTGCCGGCCCTCGGCCCGTGCATAACACCAGGCTGGCGCCTGTCCCATGGGCCTCGCGCAGCGCCCGTTTCGTAATGTCGGTCATTTCATAATTGTCGTTTAACAAGGTGCCGTCAACATCCAATGCAATCAGAGAATAGTCCAAAGTTTGTGCCACACTCCTATTCCTTCTTCTATCTTGTGCATCATCGTGCATCCTCAGGCCCGGGTGTGTGGGCGGAACGCAGTTGCTCCAGCTCGCCGCCGGTAAGCTCCCGATATTCCCCGGGCGCCAAATGCTCGTCCAGCAGCAGCGGTCCCATTGTAATCCGTTTCAAATAAACCACCCGCTTGCCGACAGATTGAAACATGCGTTTCACCTGATGAAACTTACCTTCCATGATCGTGAGTTCAATTTTCGACACTTCACCTAGAACAGGATCTCCGGCTTTCAAAATATTAAGTGCCGCTGGCATGGTGACATACCCGTCATCCAGAGTGACACCCTTGGCAAAAGCTTGTCCATCTTCTGCTGACACTGTGCCGTGCACCTCGGCGTAATACGTTTTGGGCACGTGTTTACGCGGCGAGAGGAGGTTATGAGCGAGCTTGCCGTCGTTCGTCAGCAGCAGCAGCCCTTCCGTATCCTTATCCAGCCGTCCGACCGGAAACGGGTCGAATAAGCGATAGTGGTCGTCTAGCAAATCCTGTACAGTGCGCTCACGAACGTCCTCAGTGGCTGAAATGACACCCTGCGGTTTATTCAACATTAAATAAATAAATTCCCGGTACCGCACGACTTCACCGTCGATGACAATGTGATCCTTGACGGGATCGACCTGCATGGCCCCGTCCTTAACGGGCCGATCATTTACGATGACGGCGCCGCCTTTTATCCTGCGCTTGATTTCGCTGCGCGTTCCGTGACCGGCATGTGCCAACAGCTTCTCCAGTCTCATAGTTGCTTTCATTTCTTGTCTCCCACCTCCAACCGGCGTGGTATTCTTGTATCTACATGCCGTCCAGCCAGTTGTGTCACCGAGCCGGACAATGCGTGTGCAAAAAACAGGGCGCGTGAGTATGTGGAGGCCCTACGGCGCATTTTGAATGTGTTCACAGTCATTTCATATGGCAATATGATGTGAAGTGACAAAAAACATTGAGCCGTCCCCGCGCAGCCGCAGGAATTTCGCACACATGAATGAAGCCTGTATATCTTCCAATTTTCCACGCCGGTGTGCGCATTTTAGTTTTTACAGCGGCCGGACATTTATTAACTTCACACAAGTAATACGTTTTCGCGTATACA
Organism: Paenibacillus xerothermodurans; assembly: GCF_002220865.2. Taxonomy (GTDB): domain Bacteria; phylum Bacillota; class Bacilli; order Paenibacillales; family NBRC-103111; genus Paenibacillus_S; species Paenibacillus_S xerothermodurans. The sequence continues at coordinate 72,022 of NZ_NHRJ02000004.1, forward strand.
TACGAGCTGAGGAATGAACACGCTCTTACAGGTACATGATAAAAAGGCGGATGGTCGAGCTCTGAGCTCATCCTGCCTTCTCTGCAAAATACGAGTAGTCAATGCAAGACAGCTTCCGGCTAATCATCCTTATGGCCGGTGTGTGGCGGATTAAGCTTCAGCTCCTCCACCAAGGCGGCCAAATCACGGTCGGTGATACGAATGTCGAGATCATAAAAGGCGAACGGCTCTGCAGACACCCGTTCCAAACGTGTCAAATAGATTTGGCTGTCTTCCACTAGCTGAGCCAAATCAATGCCGAGCTGCCCCGCCGGCCGATCACGCAGTTTGGCCAGAGCCGCAGACAACAGCTTCTTGGCGCCGCTCACATTGCCGTTCCGATAATGATACAGGCCCACCGCTACTTGCAGCAGGCCTTGGTACACAGGGGATCTGCCTTCCTCCAGCCACAGCTCCTCCATCACTTCGTGACATTCGAAATAATCCCGCTCTACGTTAAAATAATAGATAAATTCCACATAAAGCCGGTCATAACGCTGCTTTCGCATACGCTATCGCCTCGATTCCCCGGGAAATAATGGTGCCTGCTGAATCGTGAACGCTGCTCTACCCTTTTTTCGCACGTGCGATGGCTTGCTCGATCTCCTTAGAGAGCTCCTGCAGATATCTAACGTCATCCGTTCCCCAACGGTCGTTGAACCGTTTCTGGAATTGCGCTGCCTCCCGTACGCGATGGTAGAAATACAATTCTTGGATGCCGTTGAGCACCTGTGATACGATGTTGGAGTTATCCTCGAACAGCTGCTGCGCCTCCATAATCTCATCGCGGATGCTGCTCATTTCCTGATCGAGCAGATACGCCGCTTCAGCAGCTTTGCTTAACCGTTTGATAACCTCTTCCGGCAGTTTCTCACGGTATTTGTAATTCAGCGAATGCTCGATGGTCGCCCAGAAGTTCATCGCGAGTGTGCGGAGCTGGATCTCAGCGAGTACGCGTTTCATGCCAAGAGCTGTCTGCACAGGATATTCCACAATCATATGATAGCTGCGATAACCGCTTGGTTTTTTGTTGGTAATATAGTCTTTCTCGTACACTAGGGTCATATCTTCGCGCTTGCGAATCAGTTCCGCCAGTGTTGCGATGTCCTCTACGAATTGGCACATAATACGAATCCCGGCGATGTCCTCGATTCCCCGTTCCAGCTGCTCCATCGGCACATCCAGCCTTTTGGCTTTTTCCAATATACTGGACACCTTTTTGACACGTCCGGTAACAAATTCAATCGGCGAATATTCCTCACGGCTTTTTAATTCCCCGCGCAATGTTTTAAACTTCACCTTAAGCTCCTCTACCGTTTGTTCGTAAGGCAGCAGAAACTTTTTCCAGTCACGTCCATCCATGCAAGTTCCTCCATTCCTATCTAACGACGATGCGCCGAGCCCACCGCTTCCGATATGTGCCGAAATCCATCCTTGTGCAACAGTTCGCGCAGACCTTGATTCAAGCGGCGAATTAATTCGGGACCCTCATAGATCAATGCCGTGTAAATTTCCACCAGGCTCGCCCCGGCGCATATTTTATCATAGGCGTCTTTGGCGGTAAAAATCCCGCCCGAGCCGATAATCGGCAGCTTGCCTCCGGTCGCGTCATAGATCGTGTGAATCAACCGGGTCGAGCGCTCCGTCAGCGGCCTGCCGCTCAAGCCTCCCGCTTCTCCCTTGTGGTGATGAATCAACCCTTCCCTCGCAATCGTCGTGTTGGAAGCGATCACGCCGGACACGCCGCTTTGCACAATAGCCTGCACGATATACGTGATCTCTTCCTCACGCAGATCCGGAGCGATTTTCACTAATATCGGCTTGCTTGCGCCGCCATGCCGCCCATGCTGCAGCTGCATTTCGTCCTGCACAGCGGCCAACAGCCGTGACAAATCATCCCCGTGCTGCAAGCTGCGCAGGTCCGGGGTATTAGGCGAGCTGATATTGACCACAAAAAAATCCGCATAAGTGTAGAGCCGGCGAATACATGCGCGATAGTCATCCTCGGCGTGCTCGTTAGGGGTGGTCTTATTCTTGCCGATATTGACCGCCACAGGGATCGTATATCGGCCGGCCTCCTCCAAGTGCTGCGCCATCTCGTCAGCGCCAACATTGTTAAATCCCATGCGGTTGATCAGTGCCGAATCCTCCGGCAGCCGGAAAAGCCGTGGCAGTTCATTACCGGTTTGAGGCTTAGGAGTGACGGTGCCCACCTCCATGAACCCAAATCCGATACTGGAGAACCCCCGTACCGCTTTCGCATTCTTATCCAAGCCTGCGGCCAGTCCGACCGGGTTAGGGAACCGAATGCCAAATACCGTGCACTCCAGTTCCGGGCATCGGGGAACGGTATACAAGCGCCTCAGCAATGCCTGTCCCGCCGGCAGCTTGCTAGCCGTATGCAGGCCATCTATAGTCAAATGATGCGCTTTCTCAGGATCCATCCGAAACAGCATCGGTTTCAATATTTTTTTATACAGCATGTAAGCCTCTCCCCTACCGTACACTGAAATTCTCTCTTTGAACAGTGTATCGCGTTACGCAGTAAAAATAAAGTGACAGGGAACTCGTATAAAACTGGCTGTCGGCCTTATTCCAACCACTTATACACTTTTCCCGGGTTAGTTTCCGTTGTATGAAGGGGCATGCGGAACGCTGGGTCCCCGCGCTTGATCTCAGTAGGCAACAAGCCTTTGCCGATGGTCACCTGTGTGCCCATGGGAATCATATCAAATAATTCTTCCACATCGTCCTCGAGCATGCGGATACAGCCTAGAGATTCATCCTTGCCTACGCTGGCAGGCTTGTCGGTACCATGGATTGCGTACATCGTGTCGGACAGTGTCATTCCCCTACTACCGAACTCCCCATCTGATTTTCCGTTCGGATTGCGAACCTTTTCGCTAATCTCAAAAATCCCCTCAGGCGTGCGGCCGGCTCCCAAGCCCACCGGGTAGCTGCGCACGATAATGCCGCCGCTGACTAGCACCAAACGATGATTTGCCTTGTCAACCACGATGCGCAGCGGCTCTGTTAACGGGGCGATCAATCCGCGTGGCAGAGCTGCGCCTCCGGCATCAGCGCCAACAGCTTGCTCAGGCGACACGTTATGCAGCTGCTTCGACGCAGCGGACTGTCCGCTCGTGGGCACGGCCATATGCGTCGCCTGCTGGGCTTGCTGTGCATCGAACAGCTGCTGCATATGTGACGTGACTCCAGGTAAAATATTATTAGGGTACGGTTGGCTCAGTTCCTCCACCACCTCCGGGGCGGTTCCCGTTTTACGCATATAAGCTTCGATAGCCGAGCGCAGAATCAACTCCTGCTCACGCTCGGCCGCCCACGACTGGAAGATGGCGCGTGCTTTTGCCGGATCCGAAGGTTGACAGGCGCAGCTTTCCGCATCATGATACGAGATCTGCTGCTGTCCAGCATCCTGTTTGCTTTCGACGGATAGCAGCAGATCCGGCGGTTCCAGCCACGAAATCCATTCCCGGTCATCGGTAGGCTTTCCATAAGCGAGAATGGCGTAACTGTTGGCGCGCTCATGGATAAGCATTTCTCGCAAAGCCGCACCTACGCTTTCTTTGTCTTTGCCCCCTGACACGTAATACACCTTGGCGTGCGCCGCCTCGCCAGGATCAGCGTGCGGGAACGCCGGCACGTTCTGCACGGATGCCGGTGGCGCCGCAGGCATGTACGCAATGCCTATCACGGCGAGAGTACTTATGACCACCATTCTTACGAGGCGAAGCCAGCCGTGCCTGGTCCGACGCTGCGAGCGGTCGGGTGGCAGCCAGATGCCGGGCGGTATCGGCGCAGCTTGATTCTCGAATGCCTCGTATATCTCCCCGGCTTGGGTATAACAGTAAAGCGCTTTACCATGCTTGCCTTGAGCATCATACGCACGGCCCAGCAAATACCATGCCATTTTATTCGTCGGATGCTTGCGAACATATTTTTTTAAATGCAGCGGTTCTTCCTCATGTTTGAAAAATAGGCGCAGCCGCTCCTCCTGGTCTTTGTCTGCCATTGGACGATCCCTACTTTCCATATCTCCCTACTGCATTTTATCGGTTGATTTGTCCGTTTTTTTCAGATGGCGCTCGCGGCAGCTATCGCCACTTGTCACGCAGAACGACCGTTCTCGTAGCGATCATGCCACTGCACATCAGACCGATTTCGATCAGATACCGCCTGCAAAACTCCGAACGCCAACACCAAAAGACAGATGAGCGCAACCGATATTTTCTGCCAAAATACGCGAAAAAAGCCTTCTCTCCAGGCTCGCACACTGGAAAAAGGCTTTTTACAAATGCTAGAATTTATTTATTGAAAGGCGCGTCTGCCACTTTGATGGAATCGGTAGGGCAGCCGTCTTGTGCATCCTGTAAATCATCATATAGATCCTCAGGAATCTCAGTGTTACCTGTGTTACCATCGTTGTCGTAGATTACTTCAGCCAAGCCTTCATCGTCATAATCATAAATATCTGGTGCTGTTGCGCCGCAAGCTCCACATGCGATACAGGTGTCTTTTTCGACCCAAGTATATTTTGCCATGTCTATATTCCTCCCTATAATGTAACCTCATCCTAAAATATAATATAAAACAATACAAAGTTCAAATAGAAAGTGGCATGGAGTCTTAGGATTTCCAATAGAGGATAAAATTATACAAGAAACGTTCACACGCCATTTGCCGCCGTGCGGGCTAGAATCCATTTCGCCAACGCACCGATATCGTTCATATCCAGGAAAGGAATGTGAGCAGGTGCCAAATGTGCAAGCTCCGGCGGCCCAGCCACCGCGATCGGAGGATCCTGGAGGTCATGTAAAATCGAGGCTTGCTCCGCTTCCCTAATCAGGGCAATCCGGTCATGCCGACCATGCTTGAATCCTTCGACGAAAATGAGATCGTAGTCCTGCTCGCGGAGAAGACTCACCATCTGTTCCAGATTTTTAGCTTCCCGGCGGAACATCACGTAGCTCTCCGGCGATACCACAACTGCAGCTGACGCACCGGCATTGATGTACTTGGATGAATCGCTGCCCTCAGCTTCTTTATAGTGCCCATGGGCATCATGCTTAATAACAGCCGAACGAACACCCTCTTGCGCGAAATACTCAACCAGACGAGCAATCAAGGTCGTCTTACCGCTATTGGAAAATCCTATGAACCCAATGACATTGGACATGCTATTCATCCTCCAACGGCTTTAATCTAAGATGATCCATCTGCAGCGATGTGCCGCGAGCTTTATGGTCCCGAATCAGTGATGACGGGTCATCACTCAACATCCCTGCGGTTAATACCGCATTTTCGCCGAACTTGTCACGCAGTGCATCCAAAGCTTTATTGAGCTTCTCTTTAGCCGGCTGCTTCTGATAATCAAATAAATCCAGCTGAACCGCCGTCTCCGATTTGGCAAGCAAGTTCTGCAATGTGATTCCAAGCAGCCTTACAGGCTTGCCGCCGGGCCTATGCTCATCGAACAGCTGGCATGCCATGCGGTAAATGTCCTCGCGGCTCTCGGTTGGCGATTGCAGCTTTGCGGCCCGTGTAATCGTTCTCATATCCGGATCGCGAATCGTGATTTGCACCGTTTGTGCAAGCAGCTGTTGTTTGCGCAGCCGCCTGCCGACTTGATCCGCCAAATTAAGAAATACACGACGGATCGCCGGCAGCTCTGTGAAATTGATAGGCAGCGTGGTCGTATGACCGATCGATTTGCTTTGCTCCCGTTCTGGCTGAACAGGCGAATGATCTTCTCCGTTTGCGGCTTGCTTCAGAGCCGGGCCCAGCACACCGAATCGATCGGCTAGCAGTTTATCATCCGCCGCCGCAAGTTGTCCGAGTGTATGGATGTGCAAACGCTTGAGCTTATCCGCTGTTTTACGTCCGATCCCATACAGCTCAGCACAGGGCTTATCCCATAACACTCGCGGCACATCCCGTTTACGTAATACGGATATGCCGTTCGGTTTTTTCATGTCTGACGCCATCTTGGCGAGCAGCTTGTTCGGCGCCACCCCGATTGAGCATGGCAGTGCTAGCTCTGTGCGGATACGATCCTGGATCTGTGAAGCGATCTCCAGCGGGGTACCGAACTGTTTGGACCCCGTGATATCAACATAGCATTCGTCAATTGACATAGCTTCCACCAACGGCGAATAATCATACACAATTTTCATAAACCTGCGCGAAAATTCCCGGTACAAATCAAAATTCGGGCGAATGAGGATCAGCTCGGGGCACATCTTCTGTGCCTGGCCGACCAACATGCCCGTCTTGATTCCCCTTGCCCGCGCCGGGTAGGAGCAGGTAACGATAATACCTTTGCGCAGCTCGACGCTGCCCGCTACGGCCGTCGGCTTTCCCTTGTACAGCTCCGGTTCCACCGCCTCATGCACAGAGCAATAAAAAGCATTCATATCAATATGAAGGATGACTCTGCCATGCACCGGGTACGACTGATTACTTTTCTTGTTCATACTCGGCGCGTACCGTAGTGTAGATGCCGCCGCGGACATTAAATTTACCAACCACTTGCAGCTTGCGCGGCTGGATTTGCTCCACGAAGTCCTTCAAAATCCGATTCGTCACATCTTCGTGGAAATGCCCTTCGTCCCGGAAGCTCCACAGATACAGCTTTAAAGATTTAAGCTCGACAATGGAAGGGCCTGGGATATATTTGAATGTGATCGTAGCAAAATCAGGCTGCCCGGTCACGGGACACAGCGCCGTAAATTCCGGACTTTCAATTTCCACTTCGTACTCGCGATCCGGGTGAGGATTCGGCACAGCTAGCAGTGTTCTTGATGGTTTGGTAGACATAGGTTGCACACCCCCGAAAAATATATAGCATGAATGGCTTGTAAAACTCGCTAAACCGCTTCTCTCAGAATACCTTCCACACAGCGACTGGTCAAGCCGATCAATCCGTATATTTTGTGAAAGTAATACCCTGTGCGGAGCTGGTTGTGATATAATTATCCAGTATATTTGACGCAAGTTTTGCAAGCTTTGTATGAGCAGGAGGATAATCCATGGCAAATATCGTAAAAATTTTTGATACCACGTTAAGAGATGGCACGCAAGGGGAGGGCATCAGTCTCTCCGTTGAAGACAAGATGAAAATCGCCTTAAAACTCGATGCGCTCGGTGTTCATTATATTGAGGGCGGCTGGCCTGGCAGCAACAACAAAGATATCGAGTTTTTCAATCGTGTCAAGGAACTCAATTTACAGCACGCGAAAGTGACGGCGTTCGGCAGCACGCGGCGCAAGGACACTCTGCCCGAGCAGGATGCCAATCTAAACCGTATACTGGAAGTCGGCGTGCCGGTGGCAACGATTTTCGGAAAATCATGGGATTTTCATGTACATAAGGCGATCCAGACGACACTGGAAGAAAATTTGAATATGATCTACGATTCCGTCCGTTACTTAAAAAGCAACGGCTTGGAAGTGATCTATGATGCCGAGCACTTCTTCGACGGATATAAAAATAATGCCGATTATGCGCTGAAAACAATCAAAAAGGCTGAGGAAGCGGGAGCGGACTGGATTGTCTTGTGCGACACCAATGGAGGCTCGCTGCCGCACGAGGTCAGTGAAATAGTGGCTGCCGTCAAACAAGCGGTGTCCGTCCCTATCGGCATTCACGCACACAACGACTGCGAGCTCGGCGTTGCGAATAGTGTGGCGGCGGTCATGGCCGGAGCAACGCAGGTGCAAGGCACGATCAACGGATTCGGCGAGCGCTGCGGCAACGCGAATCTGTGCTCCGTGATCCCGAATTTGCAGTTGAAGCTGAACTATGAATGCGTGAGCGCGGAGCAGCTGGAAACGTTAACTAGCGTCGCCCGCTACGTGAGCGAAATCGCCAACATGCATCTGCCTGTGAACCAGGCTTTCGTAGGTTCCGCAGCTTTTGCTCATAAAGGCGGCATTCATGTGTCCGCGATTCTGCGCAATCCAAGCACATATGAGCATATCGCGCCGGAGCTGGTTGGGAACAAGCAGCGCGTGCTGGTGTCTGAGCTGGCCGGCCAGAGCAATCTTGTGTTTAAGGCGCAAGAGCTGGGGCTGGATTTTGACAACAATAATCAGCAGTCGCGCCAGCTCATCGAACAAATCAAGGAAATGGAACATCAGGGTTATCAGTTCGAAGGTGCCGACGCGACCTTAGAGCTGCTCATCCGCGATGCGTACGGCCAACAGGAGGAGTTGTTCACCCTGGAGTCGTTTAAAATATTAGTTGCGAAGCACGCAAATCAAGCTTCTGTCACCGAAGCTATCGTGAAGCTGAATGTGAACGGGCAGACCGTATATAATGCAGCGGAAGGCAACGGGCCTGTGAACGCGTTGGATAACGCGCTGCGCAAGTGCCTGGTTGAGTATTACCCAGAATTGAGAAACATGCATTTGAACGATTACAAAGTCCGTGTGTTAGATGAGAAAGACAATACTGCTGCGAAAGTTCGCGTGTTGATCGAGTCCACCGACTTTGACACCACGTGGAGCACTGTCGGCGTATCCGGCAACGTCATTGAAGCCAGCTGTGATGCGCTCATCGATAGCTTACGCTATGCGTTATTAGGCAAAGAGCGTACAACCATACAAATCGGCGAGCAAAGAGAACGTGTTGGTGTCGTCAATCATTAAACCGCTAGGGAAGCGAACCACTGATATCCAGCCGGCGGTTAGAAGCCTCAAGACAACGTCTTGAGGCTTTGTTCTTGCAGTCACACATTGGCTTTTCATATCAAGCAAAATTCATATATCGTTAGAGGAACGTTGGACCGTATTACCACGTAACGCAAATCATATGGAAGGAGCTGATGTGAATGTTGAGTATATTGCTTATTGTCGGCGGTTCATTCATGCTTTTTAAGACCTCTTGGTTTTGGTCGCTCACGGCAAAGTGGACGTCGGAAGACGGAACAGAACCATCTCACCTGTTTATATGGAATACACGATTAGGTGGAAGTATTTGTCTTCTACTCGGGTTAGTTGGTCTATTTGTTACCCTGCTCATGGAATGAGATTCTCTCTTTCCCCACACTCGATCTTCCTGCCTGCGCCGCCACCTATTTGCTTGTGTCAATTAGTGCCCGAATTCGTTTGTCCAGTTCATCGGGCGGCAGTACGTGGATAACGTCACGGAGGTTGCCTTGCTTATCGATCAAAAAAGTGGTGGGTACTACGATGATCCGGTACATCTCAGCAGCCGTTCCCTTTTCGTCTAACAAGATGGGAAAAGGCAGTTTATGCTGCTTCACGAATCGTTTAACGTCCGGCAGCCGGTCTCCCTTGGTCACGTTGACACCGTACAAATCCACCTGCTCTCCATACTTGTCATACATCTGTTTCAAATCCGGCGCCTCCTGATGGCAAGGACCACACCATGAAGCCCAAAAATTGAGGACTAGCGGCTTGTCCCGCACTCCACCCACCTTATATTCCTTTTCATCCAAGCCTAGCAGAGAAAAAGCAGGTGCCGTTTTCCCGAGAGCAATTTCCGATGAGATCAATGCCGCCTGCCTTGCCTGCGTACCACCATCACCCGTCTGAAATACGGCCCATCCGGCTAAGAGTACCGTTATTACCAACGCAGACACAATTCTTTTCATGATAGGCCTCCTTTGCCTTGTTCCAATCTCATATCGCTCCAAGCTTGCTATTCCTCACTGCATCCGAATATACACTGGTAACCGCCGGACTATGGTCGAGCAAAAGCAGGAAAGAATGATGGCAAGCTCTAGAGGACACACTATTGCTACATTATGTGTGTTAAGGAGACTTGCGACCGATGCAAAACGCCAAAGACAAACGACTGAAACTCTCATTTGAAAATGAGAAGGACAATGCAGGGCGAGCAGAGCCGTCGGCCGGCGGCAAGCGAAAAAAGGGCGATGTGGGACAAGACAGAATATGGGAGTTCATCGCCATCGCCAGTGTTCCACTTGTTCTCGTATTAGGAAACTCGATGCTCGTGCCTGTGCTGCCACAAATGCAGCAAGAGATGGGGATCAGCAAATTCCAGAGCAGCTTGGTCATTACCTTATTTTCGGTTACCGCAGGGTTAATCATACCCTTCGCAGGTTATTTGTCTGACCGATATTCACGTAAAGGTATTATGATCCCTTCGCTGCTCATTTACGGCTTGGCGGGTATCCTTGCCGGATTCGGGGCCGTGTGGAATTCCTACGGGGTGATGATCACAGCACGAGCCATACAAGGCATTGGCGCAGCGGGCACAGCTCCAATAGCTATGGCTTTAGCGGGTGATTTGTACTCGGGAGCCACGGAGAGTAAGGCGCTTGGTCTCACTGAGGCGGCCAACGGCACAGGTAAAGTAATCAGTCCGATTCTTGGCTCGCTATTTGCCCTGATTGTGTGGTACGCCGCATTTTTCGCGTTTCCCGTGTTTTGCTTTTTGTCACTGCTCGCAGTGATATTTCTTCTCACCGAGCCGAAAAAAGATAAGCCTGCCCCAAAATTCAGCGCATATATGGAGAGCATAGGCCGAATTATGAAGGACAAAGGCCACTGGTTAATTCCGGCGTTTTTTGCAGGCTCTCTGGCTTTGTTTATTCTGTTTGGAGTTCTGTTCTATCTGTCGGACGTACTCGAAGCCCCGCCTTACAGCATCGACGGCGTGCCAAAAGGCTTCATTCTCGCTATACCATTGCTCGGTATGGTCATAACGTCTTACACCACTGGAGCGATGATTAAAAAGAACGGAACATTAATGCGCTGGCTGATGAACATCGGCTTAGCCCTAATGGTGATATCACTGGGCGCCTGTATCTTCGTACTGAACATGGATAACATGTATGTATTGATAACCCTGCTGACTATAAGCAGTATCGGTACCGGCCTGCTGCTGCCGTGTTTGAATACAATGATCACCGGCTCAGTAGAAAGAGAGCAGCGCGGCATGATCACTTCGATCTACAGCAGTCTGCGATTCCTCGGAGTAGCGTTCGGTCCGCCGCTGTTCAGCTGGATGATGGACATTTCCCATGCTATCGTGTTTATATCTGTCACTAGTCTGTCTGTTATCGCTCTTGGGCTAATTTACTTCATGGTTAAACCAAAAGGACGGCTGGCGTGAGCCGTTCACAAGACTCCTTTATCGAGTTATAATTGACGTACAATATGATGAAGGAATTCAGAGCGCATGATCACTGCTATTGTAGTCACGAAGACCATCAGAGAAGAGATCACAAGATATTGCACACAGAAAAAGCCGCACGAAGCATGCGGCTTTTTGTTCGGACACCGTATCGGCTCCAGCCTATTTGTGGACGAATTCATGCCTGTCCCCAATGTGGCAAAGGACCCAGCCCGCAATTTCGCGATGCATCCGGACCACATACTACTCGCGCTGCACCGCCCATTAGAGGATCACCGCTTGTTAGCGGGCACACTGCACTCTCACCCGGCGGCTCCCGCGGCACCGTCCGCACAGGATCTGCAAACCGAGTGGCACAAACTGCCTAGCCATTGGATAGTATCCCTGTTGTCAGAATCAGCATGTGACATACGCGCGTATCGATATGAGAGGCAGAATGATTCGAAGGGCACCACGCGGCATGTTCTCATACCTATAAGCACAGCAGAAAAATAAAAACCTTCAGCGTGCATGCCCAAAGGTTATTGATGACGGCTCAATTGAGTGTACAAATCTCCCAATGTATGGATGCGCCTGGATCTAATTTCAGCCATCAATTTAGACCACAGCTTGGCCGTCATCATGGCATCCTCCAGCGCATGGTGTCTGGTGGTAATGTCAACGTTATAATAGGCAAGCACATAGTCCAGGTCATATTTCTCCAAATCTGGATTGAGCCATTTAGTAATCATCATTGTATCCAGCATTCGATGGGTTGAGTTAATCTTCGACGTCTTCCATAAGGCGGAATTAAGAAAATGCTTGTCGTGCCCGGTGCCGTGAGCAATCAGCACCTTTTGCCGGACGAACTCCAGAAAACTCCCCAACCCATACAGCAGATCCGGCGCAGCGTCCGCCATGTCGTTCGTTATGCCCGTCAGCTGTGTAACGTCTGACGGGATAGGCCGCTTCGGATTTACCAAACTATAAAAAGTGTCGTCCTCAAACACCTTGTCCCCTTGCACGGCCACGGCCCCGATTGAAATGATTTCATCCCCGTTATAAGGCGAAAAGCCGGTGGTCTCCAAATCAAACACAACCAATTCCAAGGTGTCCAACGGCACCTCGAACAGCGGGTTTTTGCGCTGCTCCCGCATGATGGACCGGATGAAAGCCATCTGCTGGGCAGACTGCGCGTTGAACATGGAAGTGATAGCAGGGGTGATCCCGCCCATTTTATATAAATGCCATATGCCCCCAGATTTCACGCCTTTCAACCGGACGTCCCTCCTCACGATATCCCGAGACCGTTTATCATCATACTGCCAAGTCGTGGCTCCTCCGGTACCAGCATTGCCGCTTCCTTCTGCGACTGCCGTGTCGTCCGTCTGCGACCGTGCCTCGGGCAACTGCGGGCTCCTTACATTTCTCCGCGTATTCGCTTCTTTACAAACTTCTGTAAATCATTGCCAATGCGAAGGCATAGTTTCAATTGAGTGGTTCGTTCCTTCGTTAAATCGTCAGCAGGCAGCTTGCCGCGTGATGTGTATTGCCCTGCCTCCAGCTGATAGGGTACCAACGACCGCAGTTTTACCGCGATAGATAAAGCCTCCCACCAGTCCTGGGCTATTTCCTCTTCCAGCCGCCCGCGCTGCCTCAACTCTATGATCCGCTGTTCGGTGGACGTCGACTCTATCCCTGCCTCCACAGCGAGCAGTCGAATTCCGTTCACGATGGGGATGTATGCTCCGTACTTGATATCAAAGCCACCAGCATCGGCTCCGTATCTTTCCTTAATCAGCTGCCCAAATATACCGAGCGTGATCTTGTGATGCAAAGTGTTGTGGAGCATGTGTTCCAGAATGACCGGCTTTCGACTGATACGCGCGCTAAACGACTGTTGTAGTCGACGCACGAGTCCGGAGTTACCGTACACCGTCCGTATATCTGCGAATATCAGCAAATAGCGTACATTCTCCCAATGCGGGTCTGCGAACCATGCCAGCATAGCATCGCGGAAAGCGCTCAACGGCTGCCTCCATCTACGATTAGTACATATCACCTCGCCGGCACATGGTGGATAGCCGAGTTCAAGTAACAACGAGCTGATCTCGCCCGATAACGCAGTAAAATACGTGTCGGCCCTTTCCCTGTCTGCGCTGTCCGCTGGGTCATCATAGATTAAACCGTTATCTTGGTCGCTCCACAATGTCTGCTCGCCGCGGCCCCCGCTTCCAAACAAAACAAAGGCAAAAGACGCAGGAGCGTCTTCATGCCCTCGTTGGCGGAGGTTCTGTTGAGCGAGTGCTACCGATTTCCGAAGAAAGCAATCGTGAACTTGATTCAAAACACGATTCCACTCCAACGCATCAGACACAAGGAGCCGCGTCTGGAAAACGTGATGCAGTCGATCACGTAACCGCCGCAGTTGTGAACAATCGTCAGCCGTTTCAATTTCAGCACGGATCATATCTAATGCGAGTTCATCCATGCGCTGCCTCCTTTAGTGTGATGCCTGATTGGTTTACACCGTTGACGCGGCTGGAGCAGCTTGTGCTGTTTCCGCCGTATGACCATGCGCCGCAGGTTGAATCATTTTTTTCATTTGCTCAGGATAGCCGTAACTACCGTGCTCGGACAAATCCAAGCCGATTAATTCTTCTTCTTCGGTGACACGCAAGCCGATAGTTACTTTTAAAATATACAAAATGATGAATGATGCGACCAAAACGTAAGCCATAGCCGAGAATATGCCCAAAGCTTGCACACCCAACTGATGCAGTCCGCCGCCGTATAAAAGTCCAGGCTGACCTACTCCAACGGTTTCGACCAGATCCGGATGCGCGAAAATACCGTTGGCCAGCGTCCCCCAGATACCGGCCACACCGTGCACGGAAAACGCATAGATTGGATCATCAATGCCTGCTTTTTCAAACCATTGTGCTGTAAAAAACGTCACGATGCCGGCCACGGCTCCAATGATAATTGCGTCTCTCACTGTGACAAATGCACATGATGCCGTAATCGCGACCAACGCCGCCAGAACGCCGTTTAACATGCTCGGAATGTCCGCTTTGCCAAAATAAATCCAGGCTACGACGATGGCCGCTATACCCCCTGTGGCAGCCGCCAGGTTAGTTGTCATAGCGATGTAGCCAAAGAAACCGTCACCCATGGCACTTAGCGTCGAGCCCGGGTTAAAGCCAAACCAGCCAATCCACAGTACGATGACGCCTAACACCGACAGCACTTGATTGTGGCCTGGCAGCATATTCGGTGTTCTATCTTTATTGAACTTACCGATCCGCGGCTTGAGCATAATTGTAGCCACGAGTGCAGCGGTAGCACCCGTTAAATGGACCACCGTAGAGCCTGCGAAGTCCTGTTTTCCGTGGCCCGCCAACCAGCCGCCGCCCCAAATCCAGTGTGCTATGACCGGGTAGATAAGCACTGTGAATAAGATGCCGAACAGGAAGTACACGGCCAGCTTGCCGCGTTCTGCAAAACCGCCGAAGCAGATAGCCAGGGATACGCCTGCGAACGCCAATTGGAACATAAACTTAATGCCGATCGGCACATCCGAATACGATAATGAGCCGAAGGCAGCTGCCGCTTGCTCTGCGGTACCGTTAACGAAAAATCCGGTTAGGCCTATAAAAGCGTTGCCCTCGCCAAACGCAAGCCCGAATCCCAATGCCCAAAACGCAACAGCACACACACCAAACGTCAGCACCGTTTTACCAGCCACGTGCCCGGCATTCTTCATCCTTGTAGACCCTGTCTCCAACAGGGCGAAGCCAGCTTGCATAAAAATAACCAAAACTGCAGCCAGCATCACCCAGACTGAGTTGATAGCGCTTTGCAGCTGGGCCGGTGCCGCATCCTCCGCTGCGAACGCCATAGTTGGCATCAGAATTGACATGAGACCCGCAGACAATAGCAATTTCTTTAACATAGTGGACCACTTCCTTCGATATGTTAGTTTCTATAACATTTGTTGAAATTATTATTGCCATTATATACATTTCCTTTATGTTTGACAATACAATTTTTATGAAGAAAACAGCAAATGAATATAAAACCTAACATACGGCACCGTTGAAGGGTCCCTGTGGAGCAGTTGGAGATCGGTGAGTCTGATGTATGTGATATTTAGTCACATTATATTTCGTTGCGTCGGGGCCGTGCATGGGTTCTGCCTCGGGCAGGAGACGGTGTATCTCGTTTTTTCAGCATGTTTTCTTGCAAGCGTCACGTTTGACTGTATGGTTTATTTTCAGTTATCATTATAAGTAGGAAAAACTGATCGAGGGGTGGTTTCCATGGGGATATGAAGCTCTACAGAATCGGTGAGTTGGCTCGGTTATCAGCGGTCAGCCCCAGAACGATCGACTATTACACGAAGCTTGGTTTAATTGAAGAGACAGCCCGGTCAGAAACGAATTATCGGTTGTACAGCGATGAAACCTTACTGAGACTCAAACGTATTGAGAATATGAAAAGGGAGAAATATACCCTAGAGGAAATTAAGGCGAGTCTGACATTGTGGACAAAAATATGCTCAGATGAGATTGTGACAGATAAGCTGACATCTCTTCAGCTGCATTTGCAACAACTGCAAAAAGAAGTGCAGGAGATCAGTCCGCTGCTGGAACGATTAAAGCCGTCCCAGCTGAAAAGGCTGAACACGCTGCTCACTCCCCACACAGTGGCCTGCATTGAAGCCTTAGTATTACTGATGGGTAAAAATCCTTTATCCTAATATAAATGGAGGTTAGCTGCCATGTTTTTTCATCCAATGGATATCCTGATCCTCATCGCCTTCGCCATTTCTGTGTGGGCACAGTTTCGCGTGAAAGGCACATTCAACAAATGGGCCGACGTCCCTACGTATTCCGGGATGACCGGCTATGAGGCAGCACGCCGTATGCTTGATTCCAACGGTCTTCACCACGTGCCCATCGAGCCAATCGCAGGTCGCCTGTCAGATCACTATGATCCGATACACAGGGTGGTGCGGTTATCGGAACCGGTTTATTACGAGAATTCAATTTCGGCCGTGTCCGTCGCCTGCCATGAAGTGGGCCACGCGATTCAGCACAGCGTACGTTATCCAATGCTGGCGCTGCGTCATCGCATGTTTCCGGCTGTTAACTTCGCGTCCGGTGTTTCACCTTTCTTAATCATAGCCGGCCTGATCTTTCAGCAATTCAACTTTTTGCTTGGCATCGGGATTCTGTTCTTTTCCGCAGCCGTCGCGTTCCAGTTGATCACGCTGCCTGTCGAGTTTAACGCCAGCAGCCGCGCGAGGAATTTGATGGTGGCCGAGGGCTACATCACTAACGACGAAGAACGCGGAGTCGCTAAAGTGTTAAATGCCGCTGCATTGACTTATGTTGCCGCTGCACTGATCTCGCTGCTTGAGTTGCTGAAATATATTATGATTTTCACCAACCGCAACGAGGACTAACTATACGAATCACGCCGAAACGCCGATCAGCCTGTATAGGCCGTCGGCGTTTTTTTCTTTTTTCATCAAGATGTGCTTTTTTTATTGCCCAGCGTGAAGTCGCGCAAGAAGGCCTGAAACACTTCCGCGACATGCGGCAGCTTCTCTCCTGTCCGTTGAATCAGTCCTATGCTGCGAGTGACCTGCGGCTCCGTCACCCTGACTTTCGCAGGCTGCAGCTGGCTGATCTCCGTCAAAGCCATCTCCGGGAGTAAGCTCACTCCCATGCCCGCGGCAACGAGCCCTCGGATCGTATCCGTCTCTTCCCCCTCAAAGCCGATCTGAGGTACAAAGCCAGCCTTCGCGCATGCTTCCAAAACGATGTTGCGGAGAGAGTACTCCTCGCTAAACATGACGAATGCCTCGTCTTTCAGCTGCTCCAGTCTGATGGTTCCCATTTGGGCCAGGTCATGTCCTTCGGGCACGATCGCGTAGAGCTCCTCTCGCAGCAGCAGGTCACCGCTCACGTACTCATTTTGCTCCGGGAACGGGGAGATAAAGGCTAAATCCAGCTCTCCTTTGATGACATCACGGATGAGACTATTATATGTGCCCTGACGCAGACGGAATTTCACATTGGGGTGGAGCTGACGAAATCTCGCTACCACAGTCGGCAGCAGATTGATACCCAAGCTGTGGGGAAAACCGATGCGAATCTCGCCCGCTTCAGGATCAAGAAACTCACGCGCTTCATTCACGGCCCTGTCTAAATCCCGCAATATCTGCTCCATCCGGCCTAAAAACTTTTTCCCGACGGTCGTCAACTGAAGATTGCGCCCCTTCTGGACGAATAATGGGACTCCGAGCTCCTCCTCCAGTTGATGAATTTGCCTGCTCACCGCAGACTGTGCTACGTGCAGCTCTTCCGCGGCCTGTGTTACATGCTGTTTCTTCGCTACCTTGACAAAGTATTGCAGCTGTCTGATTTCCACAGCGGGTCTCCTTCCCATTGGACAAATGCCTTTTGAAAAGCTTATAATAAATCTTGGTTAAATACCAATCATTCTCATTGTATATTAAGGAGGCCCACGTACAAAATGACACAAGAGCGTACCGGAGTAGCAACTCTGAAAGGCAATCCGATTACATTGCTCGGACCTGAAGTAAAGGTAGGGGACAAGGCTCCAGATTTCAAGGTCAACAAGAACCTGATGGAGCAAGTATCCTTGGCTGAATTCGCAGGGAAAGTGAAATTAATCAGTGTAGTCCCGTCTTTGGACACTGGCGTATGTGATGCTCAAACTCGCCGGTTTAACGAAGAGGCGGCAAAGCTTGGTGACAATGTGGTTGTACTTACTATCAGTGTGGACCTTCCGTTTGCTCAATCACGTTGGTGCGGCGCCGCCGGCATCGATAAAGTCATCACTCTATCCGATTATAAAGACCATTCCTTCGGTCTCGCGTACGGTGTATTAATTAAAGAGATTCAGCTTGATATGCGATCTATCTTCGTGATTGATGCGAACGACACTGTGCAATATGTTGAATACTTGCAGGAAATGACAGAACATCCGAACTATGAGAACGCTATTGCAGCAGTTCAAAAGCTCGTATAATCCAAAAAAACAGCGGAGAAGCTCAGCCTCTCTGCTGTTTTTATTATCACATCAGGTTCAAAGTTTCATCCATGGGATGATCCTACTGATAGCGATGCAAGCTCCAAGTTCGCCCGTGTCCGCACGGCAAGCTGTTTATATGTATAATCCCGGCTGGAATCTACGAGAATATCAGGGGCTGTATGTCCATCACTGCTGTTCAATTTTGTAAGCCGCAAGGCGACGGTCCAACTGTCTGTAGATCTCCAAAATCGTCCTGTAATTCGAACCGAGATCACCGAAGGACCCGCGTGAGGCCGAGTAAATATCGATTGCAGTTTTAACCGGGTTGATTCCGAATAGAGTCAAAGTAATGTCCTGCGTTCGCCCAGTCACCGTTTTTCGTTCTACCACGATCTCTCCGACACTTTTTACCTCATGAAGCAGTTTGTAACCGTTCATTTTCTTAAACATATTGGTTACCTCATCCCATACCTCATCCTTAGAAAGTTTATAGTATCGGGTTTTCAACGCCGGGTCTTTCGCTTTCTCACCGGTAGTTTCCTGACTGCGAATGATCCCGATCAAGGTGCGCTTCAACAAAGCTTTCCCTCCTCATAGAAGTTGCAATGCAATTTACGCAAACACATTTAGTTACAATTCTATCATCATTCTTACACCGGATAAAGAGTTATTTCACATTTTAGACAATATTATGTGGCTTCTATTAAAAATATCTACAATTCAATGACATTTCTGTGACGGCCATCCCAGCGAGCACATTGGCAGTCATCTGCCATGGCCGGAGGGTGGATTCCCCGCTTCGCATGATTCATATGCATATGGCGCGCGGCAGGATTTTCTTCGTAGAATGCGAATATATATGATATACATTAGTTCATCGAATAAACTAAGTATAAAACTTCTGTGGGGTGGATGGGTCATGTCTTATTTTTTAGGAATTGATCTGGGCACGTCGGCTGTAAAATGCGTACTGGTTGACAGTGCAGGTACGGTCAAAGCCAGCCATAGCGTGGAGTATCCCTTGCTGCAGCCTGAGCCCGGCTGGGCGGAACAGCATCCCGAGGATTGGTGGCGGAGCACCGCAGCGGCCATCCGAGCACTATTGGCAAAAGCTTCGGTCTCTGGCGGAGAGGTCGTTGGTGTGGGGCTATCAGGACAAATGCATGGTTCGGTTTTTCTCGACAGCGATCGGAAAGTGGTGCGACCAGCGCTGCTCTGGTGCGACCAGAGGACTGCCGCTGAATGCGAGTGGATCGAGCAAGCCGTCGGCATAACGGAGCTCGGCCGGTTGACGGGAAATCGTGCGTTAACGGGCTTCACGGCGCCCAAGCTGATTTGGCTGCGCAACCACGAACCGCATCATTACGCGAGAACGGCACACGTACTGCTGCCAAAAGACTACGTGAGGCTGCAGCTCACCGGCGAATTAGGCATGGATATGGCGGATGCCAGCGGCACACTGCTGCTGGATGTGGCCAACCGTTCGTGGTCGTCCGAAGTGGCGCGTGCGCTGGGTCTTCCGCTAGAATGGCTGCCGCCGCTATACGAGAGCAATGATGTCGTTGGACAGGTACTGGATGGCGCGGCTGAGCTCACAGGGCTCGCGCCCGGCACACCGGTAGTGGCGGGCGGCGGAGATCAAGCATGCGGCGCGGTCGGTGTAGGCGTAGTTCAGCAGGGCATCGCCTCCGTAGCCCTTGGTACGTCCGGCGTGGTGTTCGTACACGACGATACGTATCAAGCCGATACGGAGTTCCGGCTGCATTCCTTTTGCCACGGCGTACCCGGCAAGTGGCACCGTATGGGCGTCATGCTGGCGGCAGGCGGCTCGTTTCAATGGTGGAAAAACCACTTTGCGTCGGATGAGCTGCAGCAGGTGGAAGCCAATGGCGGCGATGTGTACAGCTATCTGACCGCGCTAGCAGAAACGGCTCCGCTGGGCAGCGAAGGCCTGCTGTTCCTTCCTTATTTGACCGGCGAGCGCACCCCTCACCCAGACCCAAAAGCTCGTGGCGGTTTTATCGGCCTAAACATGCGGCACACCAGAGCCCATCTCACCCGTGCGGTCCTCGAAGGCATCACCTTCGGATTACGAGACTCCATGGAGCTCATCACCGCGTCCGGCGTTGAAATCCGCGAACTGCGCGTCAACGGCGGCGGTGCACGCAGCCTGTTCTGGAGGCAAATGATCGCGGATGTTTTCGGCTATCCTGTCGTGACAGTCAACTCCACTGACGGTCCGGCGTACGGCGCGGCTCTGTTGGCTGCTTCCGGGGTGCTGCAACGGGATGTGAGCGTTCTCTGCCAAGAGTGGATTAAGGTGGTCCACCGCGTGGAGCCAGACAAGAACCAACAGAGGCGCTATGAGCAATATTACGAAGTGTACCGTTCGCTGTATCCCGCTTTGCGCTGCACCCTGCATCAGTTGAGTGATTTGGCGGTGTCTAAATAATTTGGTGTGAGAGAGTTCGAGCTGTTGTCGTGCCGCGGCAGGCAAAATATTATGCGTGCACGAACATTAACTGTTCGGCCCATCAGGCCGGCATATGAGCATGCATGGAACGTCCGTCGCGGCATGCCGACAGCCCACATCGGGTGATTACAACCAGAATCTGCGGCGCCTATATGAATAGCAAAAAAGCCTAGCTTGGGCTCAATGTTTGAGACTCAAGCAGGCTTTTTAAAACATGAATTAAAACTGACTTAGTTTCGCGCCTTCCCAATCGGCTAAGAAACGCTCGATGCCTGTGTCGGTGAGCGGATGCTTGACCATGCCCTGGATAACTTTATAAGGCACTGTCGCAATATCTGCACCAAGCAGCGCCGCTTCGATGACATGAGCGGAGTGGCGTACGCTGGCTGAAATGATTTCAGACTGAATATTATGTACTTTAAAAATTGCGCTAATCTCTTTGATCAGATTCATCCCAACCTGGTTGATGTCATCCAACCGTCCGATAAATGGGGACACGTAAGTTGCACCTGCTCGAGCTGCAAGCAACGCCTGAGGTGAGCTGAAAATGAGTGTCACATTCGTTTTAATACCTTGCTCTGTGAAAATTTTAGTCGCTTTCAAACCGTCCTCGGTCATAGGAACTTTTACAACGATGTTGTCCCCCAAGGCTGCGAGCTGTTTGCCCTGCTCCACCATTTCCTTGGCTTCCAGGCTAATAACCTCAGCGCTGATAGGCAGATTGCCCACTATGGAAGCGATCTCTTTTACTGTCTCAAAAAAATCTCTGCCTTCTTTTGCGATAAGGGAAGGATTTGTCGTGACTCCTGCGATAACTCCCAATTCATGTGCTTTGCGAATTTCCTCTACGTTCGCTGTGTCGATGAACAGTTTCAAAACTTTTGTCACCCTTCCAATGATGGTTTTCCTCTTCCAAAAAATACAAAAAAACCCGCAGATGCCGTCCGATTTAGCGTTTCAAACCCGCTCTCGCAGGTGGGTGTCCGCAGAATCGCTTTTGAGATCCCCTTTCGGGGGCATGTCAGCCGCGCTTCAATGTAGGTCTCCCAAGAAACAGTCATTGGTTCAAAACAACTTAAAACCGAAACGAACACCGCAGGATTTGCTGTAAACCCATTATATGATCTTTCGGCGAGAAAGTAAACCTCACTTCTACTCCCAACGTAGTTAAATAATAGTCAACTCAGCTTCTGGCTCTGCGCGCCCTCGTCATGCGCCACCGCAGCAGTGCTCACATGATCAGTGTCTGACTTGTCCATTGCGCTCCGCTGCTGCCCTGCATCGGCTGCCCCGTTCTGCTCCGCTTCTTTGGCCGCTTCCTCCTCAGAGAGCTTCTGTTGAGCCATTTGCAGCTTACCAAAGATCAGATTAAAGTGCCAAAAAGAGATGATGGCGATCAAGCTGCCCATGAAAAACGGAATTAAAAATGTAAACTGCGTTAAACTTATATACACCACTAACAGGTTGCCCACAATCATGCTGACAGAGCGTATCGGATGACCGATCGTGATCAATAGAGCGCTTTTCAAAATTTGAAACAGCTTCATATGAAGATGAGATAAGATCGAAAAGAAGTGAAAGAGCGAGATCGACACCACAACTGTAAGCGTCAACACTAAAAAGCGTAAAACTCCCAGTAAGCCGCCTTGCGTACCATAATATCTGAAGTTTGTGTACAAAATTACAGCCAACAGGCAATACACGAAGCCACCTAGCATGCTTTGCAAAAAGTTTTCTTTGTACCCGCGGAAAAATGTTTTGCACAGCGGCGCATCCTCTTCACCCGTCAGCCACTTTCTGGCCACCGTGTACATCGCTGTTGTCGATGGAAACAAGGTGAACGGCGATAGCACCGCCAACAGAATGAACGTTGATAAAAGCTGTTCGGGCGATTCAGCTTGAAGTAAGGTGAGCGCGATGATGAAAAAGGGGAATGCGCACACGACCCATAAAACGTTAATGACGGATAACCGCATAATCCACTCCGAGATGCGGTAAAAGCCTCCCATGATGCCTCTAAATTCCAAAACAACACCCTCCTCATCTAATCACCAACCGTCCTCTGCCCTCATTATAGCTTATTTCTGTTGTTCCCGGTAGTTGTCTTTTTGACCGGATAGGCAGGTTTCGCGGCCACAGGATATCCGTCTGCGCGCATTGCCCGCACCACCCGTACGGGCCACGACCATCTGCGCGGCATCCCGCACCCGTTCCTCAGGCCACACCGTCTGCGCGCATTGCCGCAACCGCCCGCGCGGATACGACTACCCACGTACGCGCCGCAGCGCGACAATCGCCGACAGTACCCGCGCCAGACGCAACAAAAAAAGGTGGAGCTTATGTTGCGAGCTCCACCTTTCGGGTTATTAACGTTTTGCAAGATCATCGTTCGCGCGGGCGGACGTGGACCGGTTAAATCCGCGATCGCGTCCGTAGTCGCGCCCTTCACCGCGGCCGCCGCCACGGCCATAGTCTCTACCGCCGTCTCTGCGCTGAGAACGGCCATAGCCACCGGAGCGCTCGCCATATCTTCTGTCTCCACCACGTGCATTGCCTGCAGTGCCGTAGCTACCGGACGGTTTGCGGCCCGCGCTGCGTACATCATTTCTTCTCTTGCGTGCGCGCAGCGGCTCTTCCGGAGTCAACTCGACAGTAACGTCCTTCTTCTCACCGGTGAGCAGCTTCATAGCCGCCGCCAGCAAGTGGACCGAATCATGCTGCTCCAAGAGCTGAATGGCCAAACCTTTGTATTCGTTGTGATCTTCCTTGTCCAGCAACTGCAAGATACGTTCCGCCGTCATCTTCTGCTTGCCTTCGATCGCTTCAGCCAGGCTAGGCATTGGCTTCTTGGCGATTTTATGACGCGTCAACCGTTCGATGAAATTCAAGTGATCGATTTCTCTTGGTGTTACGAAGGTATATGCAGCGCCTTCCTTACCTGCACGGCCGGTACGGCCGATACGATGCACGTAGCTCTCAGGATCCTGCGGCAGATCGAAGTTGATCACGTGCGTTACGCCGGAGACATCCAGACCCCGTGCAGCTACGTCTGTCGCCACAAGCACGTCGATACTGCCGTCACGGAATTTTCTCATTACGTTGTCACGTTGATTTTGCGACAAGTCACCGTGCAAGCCTTCTGCAGTGTAGCCGCGCTTTTGCAAGCCTTCGGCCAACTCATCTACGCGGCGCTTGGTGCGGCCGAATATGATCGCGAGCTCTGGAGATTCCATGTCCAGCAAGCGGCACAAAGTGTCAAACTTCTGTCTTTCCTGAAGCTCGATGTATGATTGCTCAATCAATGGTGCGCTAACCTGCTTAGGGATCACCGAAACATGCTCAGGGTTGTTCAAAAACTGTTGAGCCAGTCTTTGGATGTTGGCCGGCATGGTAGCCGAGAACAACATGGTATGACGCTCACTTGGCACCAGCTTCAAAATGGATTGGATGTCATCCATGAAGCCCATATCCAGCATTTCGTCCGCCTCATCCAAAATGACCGTTTGAACATCGTCCAACTTGATGGTTTTACGGTTAATATGGTCTAACAGACGACCTGGTGTGCCGATGATGATTTGCGGTCTTTTCTTCAAAGCGCGAATTTGCTTCACGATATCTTGGCCGCCGTAGATCGGCAGCGAACGAATTCCTTTGAATCTGCCGAGCTTTTCAATTTCCTCAGCCACTTGGATTGCCAACTCACGGGTTGGACACATAATCAAAGCAACGATTTTCTCTTCCTTAACATCGATTTTATTAACGAGCGGGATACCAAACGCCGCTGTTTTACCTGTACCGGTTTGGGCCTGACCGATCAGGTCGCGATTTTCCATTGCGATCGGGATTGCCTTCTCTTGAATCGGGGTGGATTCTTCGAAGCCCATTTCCGTAATGGCACGCAGTACCTTTGGCTCAAGACCGAATTCGCTGAAATTTTTCAAATGTCTTCATTCTCCTTTTAAATAGGGTTCTAGTTTGTATATACCCTTAAGTGCGTCTCCTATATCCTTTTATCTGCAAAAAGCGTCCGAAGCACTCGTAATTACATACGCCAGGCCGTACTTAAGAATATCTTTAGTATTATACCACAGACAGAAACAATATTCCAGAAAGACGGCTATCATTATTAGGCTCCGAGTGAAACCCATCGCCGCCGCGTCAACATAACCAGGTATCATGCGATAATTGCGGATGTGCTCCATACACAAGCCGAGCGCTGCTGCAGCTGCCAATGTGGACACAGAAACCGTCCATGTCAAATTTCAATAGAGAGCCGCGTATGACGAATTATCCCATTCTGCCTGAAGGCACACAAGTCTATGCTAGTATTGGCGTTGACCAGCCCGAATATGTAATATACGGCAGAATCGGCGGCAGCGCTTCGCCACACGCCGCTCGGTTGGAAACACATTATTTCATCCATACTAAGCGTATCAACGCGAAGTGAGGAGGTTACCCCGTTGGTGCGGTCTTGGGTTGGTGCGCTGTTAGCGATCACAGCTGGTGCAGCTATAATAGCGATCAGTTTCAATTGGTTTCTTGTACCCCGCCAGCTGTTAACCGGCGGTTTGTCGGGGATTTCGATGATTATAAGCTATTTAACGGGGTGGAGCATCTCTCTCGTTTATTTGTTCAGCAACCTTCCTGTTATCGTGATAGGTCTTATTCGTATCGGCCGCAGATTCGTTACACTTAGTGTTGTATCCGTCATTTTGACGACATGGTTCCTTACTCTCATACCTGAGTATCCGATCGCCAATGACGATATTCTGGCAGCGGTTACCGGCGGCGTGTTGATGGGGCTTGCAACAGGCATTTCTATGCGAGCCGGCGGGTCGACAGGGGGATTTGACATTGTCGGGGCCATTTTAACACAAAAACGCGATTTTCCGTTGGGGACTGTGCTGTTTATGCTCAACGGGGGTGTGATTGTGGCACTCGGTTACTTTCAGCGGGATTGGGATCTCGCATTGTACTCCATGCTATCTATTTACATTACCGGCAGAGTGGTTGACATGATCCATACCCGGCATTTAAAAGTCACTCTCTTCATCATCACCCACCACAAGGACCGGTTGTTGGAGAAGCTCATGCAAGTCGAGCGGGGGGTTACTGTGATGCAGTCGGAAGGCGCCTATTCGAAAAAACCGCAGCACGTCCTGATGACCGTCACTACCCGCTTCGAACTGGTCAGTTTGCAGCAGATGATACGTGAAACAGATCCAGGCGCTTTCGTTAATATCGTGGAGACCACCGGGATAATCGGCCAGTTCCGCCGGGGGTAGAAGGGTGATGGCATATTAATCCATACATATTTTTTTTGCATGTGGTATACTGGAATAGTAATTTCATTTCTAGCTACATCCTTTACATGTGTTGCTCACGAAAGTTAACCTGTCTTCCCGAAAGATAAAAAAGAGGAAGGGTGATGCTTGTGGAAACAGTAAAGTTGTCGGCGATCGTAATGAGATTGACTCCCGAGTTGTATCCTTCTCTGAAGCGAACCGAATTAGATTGCGACATTGTGCTGCGCAATGGACTAGAAGGATTGCACCCGGAAGACGCAATGGAAATTATTCAATACAGTATATCGAAACAACAAAAGGACGCCCTATTACATTAAGGGCGTCTTTCTTTTGGTTGATAACGCTGCACCGCGGTGTCAATCGCGGCCACCAGGCGCATTCCAGTGTGCTAGCAGCAGCACCGTCACGGTGTCGTCCGCCGATAGCGTTTCGGTCTCCTATATGGAGGGCATGCCGAGCGGTTTCTTCTGCTTCTGCCCATATAAGTGAGTACCTATCAGCAATGCTGCGGCGATTGCCGTCAGCACGGCGCCGAGTACATACATTGACGAACCGCCCCAATAGTCTTTGATATAGCCGCCCGCAAATCCCCCTACAATTCCAGCCAAGCCTATAAACACAGCGGATAGCATCGCTTGCCCCGTGGACCGCATTTCATCCGGCACCAAGCGGACGGCATAATGTACTGCCACAATCCAGAATACGGCGAACGTAATGGAGTGTGTTGCCTGCATAAATATCAGTATGGCGGGATCGGTGATCCATGCGTAGGCTAACCACCGGACAGTATACAGAACCGCTACGATGCCAAGCAGCGCCAGTTCATGAAAGCGATGCATATATCTGCCAAGCAAAGCGAACGTGGGAATCTCACTCACGGCCGCCAACGCCCAAGCCCAGCCCGCCAAGGAATCGCTGGAACCCAAGTCTTTCAAATAAAGCACGAACAGTGCGTCATTCATGCGATGAGGCACCATCATGATGAACACAAGCAGCAGAAACCAAAGAAACGGCTTGTTTCTAACTACGCTGGTCAATGCAGCGAGCGAAATCTGAGGTCCGCTGGCCTTCTCGTCTTTTAAAAAAATCAACAGCACCAACGGGAGCAGCCAGATCAGCCAATACCACACGGAAATGAATTGAATGCCGCCGAAAGCTTGAAGTACGTAGCCTGTTGACAACGCTATCAGGGTAAAGCCGATTGATCCCCACAGCCTGACCGATCCATACGATATCCCCGCCTGCAGCGCAGATTTGATCGTCATGCTGTCCAGCAGAGGCACGGAAGACTGCATAAAAAAGTACAGCAGCAGCATAAACAGGAAAGCCCAACCGAACCCATCCGTGGCGAATATGCCAATACTTGACGCGATAGTCAGTCCCCACAAGACGAAAATAATAAGCTTAAGCGTGTTATACCGGTCACTGAGATAACCCCATATCGGCTGCGCGAAGATCGCAACAAACGGCCCGAACATCATAAGCAGACCGATTTGTGATGACGAATAACCTCTTAACCCGAAATAGATGGGCAAAAAAGGCATAAGAGCTGCCGACGTCGCATAGTAAGAAAAATTGAGTCCACGGAGAGTCCAGATCTGCTTTTTCATAACACCTGTCCTTTAAACAAAATGTTAATTCCCCAACAATCGGCAAAATGCATCAAAATTCCCTATTAACCTGTCAACCTTCCATTATCATAAAAATATCATTCTAGCAAGGAGAGATTCTCACGCTATGGAACTTCTGTTAGCTTCCCTGCTCATGGTCGCGGGTCAGGTGGGTACAGCTCATCCTGATGTTAGCTTTGACCAACTCGTACAGGCCTCGTTGGATTCGAGAAATGCCATTGCACAGCAAGCCGGCCCTGGCTCCACCGCGGCGGCCGAAGACCATCTGCGCCCTGCCCAGAAGCAGGACCCGCAAAAGGAAGCGCCCAAGGTCAAAGGAGTTTATGTGACCGCCCACAGTGCCGCAGGCGCGCGCATGACCAATCTGTTAAAGCTGATGGATGATACGGAACTGAATTCCATGGTTATCGACATCAAGGACGACTGGGGATACATAACTTATCCCACAGGTAACCCGCAGCTCGAAGCCTTGGGCACGACAAAGCAGGTAATAAGCGATTTGCCGCAGCTCATGAGCACGCTGCAAGAGCATGAAGTGTACCCCATCGCGAGAATCGTTGTATTTAAGGATACGGTTTTGGCAAAACAACGTCCTGAGCTATCATTTGTCAACGCTGACGGCAGTGTGTGGAACAACGGCAAAGACAGCTTTGTCAATCCATACAATAAGGAAGTGTGGGATTACAACATTGAAGTCGCCAAAGAAGCAGCTAAAGCCGGATTCAAGGAAATTCAATTCGACTATGTGCGTTTTCCCGAAGGCTTTGAAAAACGCGCCGATGCATTGCAGTATTACAAAGATGATCGCTCAAGAATCGATGCTGTTGCTGAATTTGTGAAATACGCACGCGAACAGCTGACGCCAATGGGCGTGAGGATGTCCGTGGACATATTCGGTTACGCTGCCTCCGTACCCGCCGCGTATGGGATCGGTCAGGACTTTCAAAAAATTTCGCAAAATGTCGACGTGATTTGTCCGATGGTCTATCCAAGCCACTACAGTGCAGGCTGGTTTGGCGTGAACGTACCCGACGCCGCTCCGTATGTTACAATAAACGGTGCCATGCAGCACACGCATAAAAAACTGGAACCCATCGGTGATTTGAAGCCGGTCATCCGGCCCTGGTTACAGGATTTCACAGCGTCGTGGGTGAAAGGCTCCATTAAGTATGGCAAGCATGAGATTGAGGAACAAATACGCGGTTTGAAGGATAACGGCATCGACGAGTTTTTACTGTGGAACGCCGTAAACACCTACACACCGAATGTGAGTTACAATTAACTTATCAGATAATTTGTAGAATTTGTACAACGGCCCTGTCTAGCACGTTGCGCGAACTACATGCCTCGTCAGTCGACAGGGCCTTACAGCTATAGGTTCGGCAGCTGCCAATCGATCGGCGAACTTCCGTATTGAACGAGCAGTTCGTTCGCCTTAGAATACGGCTTGCTGCCGAAGAATCCGCGGCGCGCCGACAACGGGCTCGGATGCGCGGAGCGGAGCACTCCGTGCCGCTTATTGGTAATGAACTGCAGCTTTTGCTGCGCTTGGCTTCCCCATAGCACAAACACGACCGGCTGCTCCCGGCCATTCAGGTGTTGAATGACCTGATCGGTAAACTGCTCCCACCCTTTTCCCCTGTGCGAGTTCGGCGTGCCTTCACGCACGGTGAGCACCGCGTTTAACAGCAGTACGCCTTGTTCCGCCCAGCTCACCAGACAGCCGTGATTCGGAATGGCGCAGCCAATGTCATCGTGCAGCTCCTTTAACATATTTCTCAGGGAGGGCGGCGCCGGTACGCCCGGCTTAACGGAAAAGCTCAAACCATGTGCCTGCCCCTCACCATGGTACGGATCCTGCCCCAATATAACAACTTTCGTATCCAAGTACGAAGTCAGATTGAGTGCGTTGAATATATCTTTGGCGGCGGGATAGACGGTTTTCGTAGCGTATTCTTCCTCCAGAAACTGCTGCAGCTCATGATAATATGGCTTTTCAAATTCCGCCGCCAGCAATGCAGTCCAATCATTCTCCAGATTCGTAAAGTAGTCCATATCAGCACCCACCTCTTTTCAAGCCGTTCTTATTCCACCACGTACCCCGCGCCCTTCACCGCCCTTTTTTTCTCGATAATCGTCGCTTCTGCAACCTCCGGGGTATGTATAAAATGGCGCACCATCTGCTCTTCCAAAAAATCAAACGCTTGCGCGTCATCCTCCGCCAACACAATTACGTGCACCTTTTGTTCTTCTTTCAGCTCTACCTCAAGCTTATACATGTACAATACGATCCAGCCTCCTGTCCGGCAGTTGGGTTAACACAATACCTATCGTATCAGAAACGGTCAAAGGTTGCATAAGATTTCGTGTATAAATAAAACACCATAAACCGTCCTTGTAGGAGGCAACGGCTGATGGTGTCTGGTGATGGTTCTGTACTATTGAGACAACCTTTTAGCCAACTCGTACAGCTCCATGTTAAATTCCTTCTTCGAGTTGACGACGGTGCCGATATCTGTCAGCACCAGCTCGCCTTTAATGATGCCACAGGCTTTGCCAGACTCTCCTTCGATCAGCTTGCGGACCGCGAAGTCACCGAGCCGTCCAGCCAGCACTCGGTCGTTATGGGTTGGGGCCCCGCCGCGTTGAATATGGCCGAGCACGGTGACGCGCGGCTCGATGCCGTTGCGCTCGGTAATTGCATTCGCGATATCCTCGCCCTTGCCTACGCCCTCAGCAACCAAAATAATACTGTGGCGCTTGCCTTGCTCAAAGTTGCTTGCCATCCGGGAGGCCACTTCATCCAAATCGAACGGCACTTCCGGCACCAGAATTGTTTCCGCACCGCTCGCCAAGCCGGCATACAGCGCTATATCACCGCTGTGGCGCCCCATCACTTCCACAACGGAAGAACGTTCGTGAGAACTCATGGTGTCCCTGAGCTTGTTTACCGCGTCCACCACGATGCTCACGGCCGTATCAAAGCCGATCGTTAAATCGGTGTATGGAATATCGTTGTCGATGGTGCCGGGCAGACCCATTGTTTTGATGCCGAGCTGGCTAAGCTTGTTAGCCCCTTGATAAGAGCCGTCACCGCCGATTACGACCAGTCCATCGATTCCGCGCTTGCGCAGGTTTTCCGCACCTTTTTGCTGACCTTCGAGGGTCATGAACTCTTTGCAGCGTGCCGTCTGCAGGATAGTTCCGCCGCGCTGGATAATATCGCCCACACTGCGCAAATCCATCTCCCGGATATCATCGTTGATTAATCCCGCATAGCCGCGCTGCACGGCAAAAACCTCCAAGCCGTAAAACAACCCGCTCCGCACCACCGCGCGCACAGCAGCGTTCATTCCCTGAGAGTCTCCACCGCTCGTCAGAACCGCTATTTTTTTTACTGTCATGTATGGTTTCCTCCTATATACTAAGATGTTTTCCGAATCACTATGCTGTTAAACAAGAAAAACAGTCGGGTGAGCGGACTGCCCTTCATCAGCAGCTGCGAGATTTGCTTCACCTGTCTTTGTTTGCTTACCTTTGGATCGGACAAATAGAGCGCGAGCAGTCCTTCAACAATCATCCGATGGAACGCCGGGTTTTCCAAAAGGTCCGCTTTCTCTCTCGCTTTCAGCACGATGAAAGCTATACGCGCAACCGTCTGGTCCATACCGTCATAATAGCTGCAAAAGTTTAAATCTCCACCGCGCATGTCTTCCTCTTGATCAATCAAATAATCGAGCAAAATATGCAAACCGCATATATAAGGAAAATAAGCATCCCGAATGGCGGCTGCCGTCTGCTGCTGCAGACAGGTGTCGCTGGCAGCCAGAAACAGCATGAACATGCCGAGCGTCGACCCGGTCGCTGCAGCAAATTCATTCCAGCTGATGCCTGGGTAGCGCGACTCGTATCGCTGCCACCAGTCAAGCAGAGCTTGCTCGCGCAGTTCGTGCCTGATATGTTTGTGCACCTGCAACTCACAGTATAAGCTTGCCAGCTCCCGCACTTCGCTTGCAACGAGCGGGTACGACGGCAGCAGTCTGATGCTCGCCTGACATGTTTTCACCAAATCGCTCAAGTAGCCGCCGTCTTCCTTCTCCATGCGATAAGCGTAATAATCGTGCAGCGGCGCGGAGGGGTCCACCGCATCCAGCATGGATTGGTGCAGCCTACGGAAATCATCGGGGTCCAATGACGTACTCCTGTCGCATAAATTGTCCAAGTAGTCGCTAATCGTTTGCAGTGCCACTATCAATGGAATGAGCACATGGCGCATCTGCAGTCTGGCGGCCGCATACACAGCTCCACCCTGACAGTGGAATTCCTTGCTGGTCATGCTTGTGATCGCCTGCTTGCGCAGCTCGGGATCAGGCATCTGCTGCGCCCTGTGCCGCCAATACCGCAGCTGCTCACGTACTTCCGGCAAAATAAAACGGTACACCCTCAGCATCAGATGAATGGGGTTGCGCGGGACGAGCACCATGCCACGGGTCCTAAAGCTCAAGCAGCTTCCCTCCGGTCCGTTCCATCGCAAACTGCAGCAGCAGCTTCATTTCACGCCATTGGATTTCGCGCAGCAGCTCGTCAACCTGGTCTTCCTGCGCAACGGTTACCTGATGCCGGACAAGATCGGTGAACAAATCCGGATCCCAGTTAGGGTGCACCTTAAGTGTTTCCAGCTGGCCCCTCAATGACGCATTTTGGATAGAGCTCAGCTCGAATCCTTCACACAGCGTCCGGGCCTGCTCGTGCAGCACGGCGAATACCGGATGTGTGCCGACGAGACGGAACCAATATTTTGCGTTCCCATAGTCGCCTTCCATGCGATGCATAATGGCATGCCAGTAGCTTCCGGTTGGATTGTCGATGTTTTGGGATAGTTCATGGGAGTGATCCAAGCTTTCATTCAACAGGTGCAAGCCTGCTTTAACAGCCCGCACATAAGTGAGCTGTTCGGACACAGCTTCTGGCAGAGCTAGCTTGGAGATTCTAATGTCGAGCAGTTCATCCCACTCTTCCGCCGGATAGAGAGACGGCTGATGTTCCGATAAAGCGGACCATATTTTTTGCACTGCTTCCGCCCATACCACGAGACGCTCACCTCTTTTTTCTCTGATTGGACTCTTTTACCAGTCTGCTGCCGTTCATCCCTTACATCAAAAAAACATAGCTTATATTATATTATATTAGAAGCTTCTATAGAAGCCCCTTAACAGCCTCTTTCGCTTTTGGTCGGTTTCAGTGGTGTGTGGCGGATGCGTTAATGTCTTGGTTTACGCGAAACCATAAGTGGAGTTCATTGATCGTGGCGGCCAGCTCAGCGATTTCAGTGTTCAACTGGCAGGAGATCTTGAAATTTTCCTCCAGGGCTAACCAATGCTGCTTTTGGATTATAACTCGTTCCAATCTTTTCACATGATCGGGGATCGTGCCGCGAATTTCTTCCCACCTGAGTAAAATACGGGCCCGTTCCTGCTCGCTGTATTCATCCCAATCTTTCTCCAGATGCGGCAGCGGAATACCAAGCCGCTCATCCATGACAAAATTCCAGCTCATGGCGCTCTCCACCTTCCATTTCCAACAGCAATATTATCTTCATAATGTATCACGAATAGACAATACTCTGCTACACTGCTACAGCACTTTTCTTCCGCGCAGCCTACGTTTTTATGTGGTATACTAGAAAAATATGTTATCGATTTTTATCCAAATTAGGGGTCCTGCTGCCATGAGTAACCAACCAAATGGTGTGTCGTTCGGTCAACTGCTGACATTTTTCGTTCCTCTCGGAATCTCTTCCAGTCTCATTACGATTTCCCATGTCATCATTAACAGCACGCTCGCCCGCTCCGCCGCTCCGGAAGTCATTATCGCAACGTACGCGCTGCCGCTCAGTGTGTTGGGCATTACAGAGAAACCTGCGCTGCTCATGAGACAAACGTGCTCCGCTCTGGTCCGCGACCGTATTTCGTTTCGAGCTATGTCCGTCGTTAGCTGGTACATTTTAGCCTGTATACTAGTCATGGGCGGCCTGATTTGCTACACTCCGACCGGCGAATGGCTGTTTTTGCATTTCTTCGGCGCTGACGAGGAATTGATCCAACCGATGGTCGATGTATATAAAGTGCTAATGTTTGTAAGCATTTTCTCCAGCCTGCGCTGCATGTATCAAGGGATCATCATCTCCAACATGCGCACCAAGTGGCTTACGATCGGCATGATATTCCGGCTGCTGGTCATGTATCTGCTCTCGCTTTACTTCATTCACACAAACTCAGTCGACAGCGGGCAGGTGGGCGCGATTATCTTTCTCGCCGGCATGATGGTTGAAGCTGCGGTAAGCGTATGGGAAGGCAGGTCGTTATTAAAACAAATCCCGGAAAAGAAGCCGGATCACCCTGTGGAACGCCCGCATCAAATTTTTCACTTTTACAGGCCGTTACTTTATTCATCCATTATCGCCGTGATCATCGGACCTGCCATCAACGCGTTTCTAGGCAAAACCATGGATTTTCAACTGGCTGTGGCGTCTTTTGCCATAGCGGCGAGTTTGAATCAATTAGTGCTCAGCTTTTTCTCGTATATTCATCAGATTGTGCTTAATTTTTACCGCAAGGATCCTGCATCCGTTATCCGATTCACGTTTATCCTCGCTTTTATGCCGACTTTGTTGATCGCCTTGGTCGCCTACACTCCGCTTGGTCCATGGTTCATGGAGAACGTGATGGGCGTGTCGGAGCGCCTGATGCATGCGAGCTTGAGCACATTAAAAGTTTTTATGATCATGACGCTGGCTTTTCCGTGGCTCGACTTTGGCAATGGCCTAGTGCTCCTGCGCGGCGAAACCAAGCTCATGGTTTGGTCTCAGGCGGCGAATGTCGCGGTTACCCTTATAGCGTTAGTGCTGTGCGTCGTACTCAGCCCTGGTTGGAACGGCATGATCGGGGCATTGGCACAGTCATTGGGGCTCGCTGCGGAAGCCGCGGTGGTGTGGCTCGTGCTGCGCGCCATCGGTAGATCGTCCGGCAAGCCGGTCACAGGAGTTACACAAAATATGTAGAAGCCTATAATGAAGGCAAATTCGCACATTGGCAGGTTGTCAACCCTTTCAAAAACCGATATAATTAACCGCAACTCTTAGTACCAAGTCATAAAGCGAACATACGCAAGCTTGAAGGGATGGACTTACATGCATTTTGACGATTTCAAGAACGTAATTCTGGAACGAAGAAGTATTCGCAGCTTTACCGAGCAGGACGTATCTATCGAAGACATCAAAGAACTCATCGATTGTGCCCGATACGCGCCGAGTGATACTAACTCACAAACTTGGGAATTTATAGCAATCATGAATCGCGAGAAAATTAAGCACATCGAACAAATGACTTGGGATCAGCTCCACCAACGAGCAGCACAAGCGGAAGCGCGCGGATTGAACCGGGAAGCCCGGCTGTTGGTAAAATCGTTCGGGCCCTATGCAACCGCCTTTTCCGATGCACCCGTGCTGATCATATGCCTTGCCACTCCTTACACATCTAAATTCAGGGATAAAATATTCGATCCCGTTCAACTGGTCGACGACACGGTGTGGGCCGAAGAAGGCATAAAAAGCAGCTGTCTCGCCGCGCAAAACCTCATGCTTGCCGCGCACGCCAAAGGCTTGGCCACCTGTCCGATGACAGGCCCGGTACTGCTCGCCGCAGAGCAGCTGCGCTCTTATCTCGATATCCAGGAAGAGAGCCAGATCAATATGGTCATTTCACTCGGTTATCCGGCCGAACGTCCAGGCAGGCTCCCTCGGAAAGAAGTGGACAGCATTTTGAGAATCGTGGATTGACCTCGAATCTCCGTGTTACATAACACTGAATGATACGGTTTACGTTTTATACATCTATCCTTAACATATGAATCACTCCGCAGCTTATGTGTGAACAAGTTGCGGGGCGTTTATTCTCCCCTCGCTCAGCCCTTGAATGTTGGTTACACGCCGATACGGCCGGCGGCTATTGTTGATGGTGATTCCATGCTTCGGACGCAAAAGCGAGACTAAAAAAAGCAGTTCCCGAAAATGTTCGAGAACTGCTTTTGTACATTTGGTTGCTATGGCACTAATATATAAGAAACCGCTCAATGGGCCTTTCCATCGAAGTGTGTAGATCTTATAATTTAATGACGTTAGCTGCTTGAGGACCACGATTTCCTTGAGTGATTTCGAACTCAACGGACTGGCCTTCTTCTAGAGTTTTGAAGCCGTCGCCTTGAATTGCGGAAAAGTGTACGAAGACATCCTCGCCGCCTTCAACTTGAAGAAAACCGTAACCCTTTTCTGCGTTAAACCATTTTACTGTACCTGTCAATGAAAACAACCTCCCAGAAGTATCGCCATCTGCGGGCGAATAGGTTAATTATAACATCGCCATAATTATAAATCAACAGTGGCAAATTATCAATGTTTCTTATTATATGTTCACTTCTGTATCAGCAGCAGCTCACTCGATCCCGGAATAAACGGCAGCTTGGAAGCAGCCAATTCGGCGCTGGCCCCTGTCTCCCGTACCTTGGCGATGAGAGTGTCCAACCGGGGATACAGTTCCCATTTGAGAGACCGCAGCGGATAAATCCGCACCTGCCCCCCCTTGCGGCACACACGCAGCAGTTCTAGCACCGCCTGCTCATGAAACTCATCGTCAAACTGATCTTGGTATAAAAACAAAAAATGACTGCACAGAACGAGTGAAAACGCATCGTCTGCATACGGCCGGTCCGGCAGCTGCGCTGATGTGTATCGGCCTGACGACCTGTTGTGGCGAAAATCCGCCGCGAACACTTGCAGTGACCATTCCCGCATGCGGCGATGATTATCCAGGCTGCGGTAGTAGCTCCAGTCATACACATCCCGTATAGCGGCCAGCTTGTGCGTGGATGTGTCGATCTCCTTCGCTGCATGGTTAATTACATCTTCCGGGCTCATGGCATAAAGCGGATCCGCCGCGTACGCCCTCACCCCTCGTGCAGAAGCCTCTGCCACAAAGGCCGATGCACCTGCTGCAACATCCAATATCGGCCCGTCCTGCGCGGACAGCGGTGCCAGTGCAAACATTAACTCGTACTCGGCAAACGACCGGCAAGTCATCGCCACACCTATTTGTTCATAACTCTTTTCGCCCATTGGCATCTGTCCCATCTCTCCTCGTCTCAACTCGTCTCAACTCGTCTCAACTTGTGCCACGCGATACTGCTTAACGCCCGCCTGCACAAGATTATAGCAGATTCTACCATAGATAGATGCAACTGGCAACGGTATAGATAGCGTGCATGTACTGCCTGCCCTGCTGAAAACTTGATTTTACCGGTGCATTGCGGTATGATTCAGCCGATATCCTTAGTAATGGAGTGGAGCCTAACTTATGATCAAAAAACATACGATTTACAAAAAAGATAAATGGAATATGATGAACGTCGAGGTTCAGGGCAAGACACTGGTGGTGCGGGAAATAACCGATCAATGGGGCGAGGAATGCCACACCTTCTTGAGCAGGCCTGAGATGATGCATTGGGCGGAGAACAGATTTGCGAACTTTGACGGAACTGAAGAAGAATTAGAGGCGATCATGAACGCTTTGAAAGAAGTGTGATATTTTCGCTTGACGAGAAGTTGGTGTCCCTTTTATAATTGAATTAATTACATAAGATTTCCTCCAAAGGGGAGTAGCTGTCACAGTAAAGTCGTCAGTTCGGGTGCATAACCCCGGCTTTATTGGCAACAAATGTTGTTAGCAAGACCTTTGCCAAACGGTCAGGGTCTTTTTGTGCATTGTAAGACCTGTGCCCGAGCGGTAGAGGTTATTTTTATGTAACAAAACACGAAGTGAGGAGCGGATCGATTATGGAGTGGTTGGATGCTGCATTTTTTACAAGTCTCTTAAGTATTATTCTAATCGATTTGGTACTTGCGGGAGACAATGCGATTGTGATTGGGCTGGCAGCTCGGAATCTGCCGAAGGAGTATCAGAAGAAGGCTATCATCTGGGGCACGGTAGGTGCAATCGCTATTAGAGTGGTGGCAACCCTAGTAGTGGCATGGCTCTTACAGCTGCCAGCGCTGCTGCTCATTGGTGGTGTCGTGCTCGTATGGATCGCCTTTAAATTGTTGGTGGATAAAAAAGAGCACAACATTGCAGCGAAAAACGCACTTTGGCCCGCCATTCAAACTATCATCATCGCCGACGCGGTCATGGGTTTCGACAATGTGATGGCTGTGGCTGGAGCTTCTCACGGTCAATTCGAGCTTGTTGTACTGGGGCTTCTGATCAGCGTTCCTATTGTCGTATGGGGCAGCACGCTATTTATTACTGCGATGGAAAAATTTCCATGGATTCTCTATCTTGGCGCAGGTGTACTGGCCTTCACGGCAGCAAAGATGCTGGTCGGTGATCCTCTAGTGAAGGCATGGTTTGAGGCGAACCCTGTAGTGCAGTGGACGGTATTGGTGCTCGTCACGGTAGGCGTCGTGTTAGCCGGTATCTGGAAGAAAAAGAGCGGTTCTTTTGTCACTCTTAATGCGAGCGGTGATCTGACCCTATCTGAAGAACTGATGCAGGAAGCAAATATCTCACCAAACGACAGCTTTAAAGCAAGCCATGATGAAAAAGGACGCCTGGTGCTTGTAAAGTTGAATGGATAAATGTTAAGGGGAGGCCGTTTGGCCTCCCCTGCTCTATTGCTACAAGGCAGCAGCACCGCGCCTGTCTTCGAGCGCCGACGTGAAAACCAGTTCCGCTTGAAAAGGATTTTCCCTGCTCGCGGCGAATGCTACCTAAGCATGAATCAAACAATTGGGCATACTATCCAAACCGCCGCTGATGTGAGGTGAACATTGATGGATGACTCTGCAACAATCTTAACGTTTATCATCGTCTCATTTTGTTTTGCGCTGATTCTCATACTGAAAAAGGATACTCTGCCTCCGGGGGTCAAGCGACCGCTGGCGATTCTCGCCCTGGCCATGATAACTTTTTCTTTCACGTTAATCGTTTATAGTTTTCTCGTTATGGGTTGAAGCTGGACACTCGCTCATCCTGCTTTACTCCGATTGATAAATTCCTTTATGATGCGAGCCTCTCTCCTTGAAATGCTTTCGTGCATCAGCAAGGAATTTTACCGCTACAACGCGGTCGTTCATCCTCATCCTGTTTTACTTCGATCCATAAATTCCTTATAATTAAACTACGGTCCGGTCATACTAGGAAAAAAATGCAAGGGCGTGTGCTTTATGCGTTTTGTTCCGCTGGTGTTGACCGGCGTGCTATTTAGCAGCACCGTGCTGTCCGCTCCGTTGGCGGCGCATGACAGCTCCCAACCATCCCATTTATCAAGGAGGGCTCCGATGAATCAGGTACTTAAGCGCAGTGAGGTTGCAGCGGAACACCGCTGGAATGTGGAAGATTTATTTCCTAATCAACAGGCGTGGGATAAAGAATATCAAGAAGTCAAGGATGCTTTAGCGAAAGCGGCGGCATTCCAAGGCAAATTGAACGACCCTGGCGCGATCAAGCAGTGCTTTGAGTTAGAGGACGAGATCTCCTTACATACCGAACGCCTCTACGTGTTCGCCAACCTGAAACACCATGAAGATACGGCGGACCCTACATACCAAGCATTATCCGACAAGGCAAAAAAGCTTAGCGTGGAAAGCAGCGAGGCGTTGTCTTTCATCTCCCCGGAAATCCTAAGTCTATCCGATGAACAATTGGATAATCTGGTGAATCATCCGGAACTCAGCTTTTACAAGCGAACGCTCGAAGAAATGATCCGCCAAAAGCAGCACGTTTTGTCCAAATCCGAGGAGGCGCTTCTCGCCCAAGTAGGCAACATATCTCAAGCACCGGGCACGATCTTTAGCATGCTGAATAATGCCGACTTACGGTTCCCTAAGGTAAAAAATGAGCAAGGGGAAGAAGTCGAGCTCACGCACGGCCGGTACATTCAATTCATGGAAAGCCGCAACCGGGATGTTCGCAAGGCAGCTTTCGAGGCGATGTATGCGACTTACTCGAGAAACAAAAACACGATCGGAGCTACGCTCGCTGCGAACATTACGAAGAACGTATTTTACGCAAAGGTGCGGAAGTACCCTTCTGTGTTGGAAATGGCTTTGTTCAGCGATAACATCGACAAAGAAGTGTACACAAATCTGATCGATACGATCCATGAAGCGCTACCTTCCATGCACAGATATATGGCGCTCCGCAAGAAGTTGTTGAACGTCGACGAACTGCACATGTACGACTTGTTCGCCCCGCTTGTGGAAGAGTTCAAAATGGACATCACGTTCGAGCAAGCGCAAGAAATGGTGAAGGAAAGCTTGAAGCCTCTAGGCGAAAATTATTTGCAAATTTTAGAAAAAGGCTTTAATCACCGTTGGATCGACATCTACGAAAACGAAGGCAAACGCAGCGGTGCCTATAGCTGGGGAGCATACGGTACCCATCCGTTCGTGCTGCTCAATCACAAGGACAATCTGAACAGCATGTTCACGCTCAGCCACGAAATGGGTCATGCGATCCACTCTTACTTGTCGGATGAAAATCAACCTTACCGTTATGCACAGTACACGATTTTCCTAGCGGAAGTGGCGTCCACGTTGAACGAAGCTCTGCTAATGGATTACATGCTGAAAAAGACGACCGATCCTAAAGAGAAAATGTACCTGCTTACCTACTACATGGATCAGTTCCGCACCACGGTATTCCGTCAGACGATGTTCGCCGAGTTTGAAAAGATTGTACATGAGCGGGCAGAAAAAGGTGATTCACTCACCCCGCAAGAGCTCAGCAAAATCTACTATGATCTTAACGTGAAATATTATGGCGAAGGCATGGCAGTTGACAAAGACATTGAGATGGAATGGGCACGTATCCCGCATTTCTATAACAGCTTTTACGTATACAAATATGCTACGGGCTTCTCCGCTGCAACGAGCTTTGCAAAGCAAATTCTCGAGGAAGGCCAGCCGGCGGTTGACCGGTATCTCGGCTTCCTGAAGAGCGGCGGCAGTGACTACTCGATCAATATTTTGAAACGAGCGGGAGTAGACATGTCGTCACCCGAACCGATCAAGCAGGCTATGGATGTGTTCAACGGTCTGCTGGAACAAATGGAACAGTTCGCCAAATAAGGCGTGCTGTTGAAGGTAACGATGTGCCCGAGCTGATGGATGCTACGCTTGATAGATCTCGATCTCATCATTCTAGCGTGCGCTGCATCCTTTCACATCGCAGACTCGCCATTCTGACGTGTGCTACGCCCAACAGAATCGCAGATCTCGCCAGGCTAACATGGGCTGCGCTGAGAGACCCGTGATCCGTGATCTCATCATTGCAATACACGCAACAAACAGACCTCCAATCTCACCATTCTGGTGCATTGGAGGTCTATTTTGCTGCGTCCGGATCTTGCAAACATGCACAAGTTGACCGCTGGCTACAAGCGAGCACTTTATGGACTTCCCACAGCTCAGATGGAAATTATTGCACTCTCGTAGACACATCCTATATAATTGACTACACGTGTGACACCATGAACGATATACATTTTTATGGGAACGGGGCGTTTAAGCTTGGGAATAGGCGGAACGATCATACTAGGCCTGATTACCATAGGCATTGTGGGCGGGTTAACATTTTGGGTGACCAAAAAGGCATACTCACGGAAATGGGATGAGGAAGAGTAACCGGCGGCAAGTGGGATCCGACTAACGTTCGAGTCCTCACTGTTGTCATTCACGTAACTCTCCGTTAGCGCGACAAGCCCCGCTACAATCTTGTGCGGGAGCCGTGCTTAATCATGATTTAACGGCTTGATAAATGAATTTCTGATTGCCACTGGTCGGCTTTTTTTCATCCTCAAAATCTGCGCAAACGGTTACATTTGCAAACCCAACGCTCTCAAGGGTGCACTTGAATTCTTCAACTCCGTACCAGCGTAGTGCAAAACGCTGCAGTTCCGTTTGTATCAATGTCCCGTTACGCCACTTTTCATACTTCAAGTAGCTTACACGGTATTGATTAAAGAATAAGTCAGCTTCCACGCACTTGCCTTCCATCGTGATCATGTCACCATTAGGCAAGTTGTATGTTGCCGATCCGCCCCATCGTCCAAGCTCGGCACTGTTGTAGTTGTTGTCGGGCAAAAACAGATCGAGGATCAACCGCCCGCCTGATTCCAAATGTTCATACAATCGATGTAAAACCCTCAGTGACTCCTCCCGTTGTTCAATCAATAAAAATGAGCCTCCAGGAATGATGATTGCCTCATACTTATGTGGCAAAGAAAGCTCCTGTAAGTTTGCTTCATATAATTCGGGTCTTAATCCACGCTCTTCACATCGGTTTCGGCAAGAAGCCAACATTTGAGGGGAATAGTCCACCCCATCCACAGTTAGTCCAGATTCTAGTAAAGGAATCATAACTCGCCCTGAACCGACCATTGCTTCCAGAATACGTCCCTTGCAATGCTTTAGCTTTTCACGATAGTACTCAATGTCACCGCCGAATGATTGCCCAATTTTCTTGGTTAGGTCATAGACCTCCGTGCAGAGCTGACCGTAATTACTGAAAGACATATTGCTTTCCCTCCGTAATTTGAGTTTTGCAGGCAGGGAGCACTGTTGGTGGTTATCCCTTCCGCACCTTGAAAAATAATTGCGTCGCCAACAAATTTAATGTTTCTCACGATAATCACTCGCTTTCTAGAACGATACTTCCAGAATACATGGTTGGAAAAAATTAGACAACAAAAAAGTGAGGATTTGGTGAGTTCGGGAAAACACCTTGAAATACACTTCCCTCAGCGTGGCGCTTTGCTGGCGGCACCCGATCGAGGGACCATGTTATATCGGCCCCCGGCACAACACTTCGCGCCTGTTTGATAGCGAGCCGCCCGGCCGTCCCGGGCACTTGCCAGCCGGTATATCAAAAAACCCTCGATGCACGAGGGTTTAATTTCGTATGGTGATGCATCATTAGCTGAACAAGTGGTCTTGGCGCACTGCATTCTCTTATTTGTCGTAAGTTAAGGTGATGTCAGCAATCACTGGGAAATGATCGCTTGGAAATTGTCCGTTCTTCTGATAGTTAACAATTTCAATTTCATTAGTGGTCAGGTTTCCTTTTCCAAGAATCCAGTCAATACGCCTGTCAGGTCCTCCACCAGTAGCATCATGAAAACCATTAAATGTTCCTAAATGTTCATTGATTCTTGTCTCAGCTGTTCCCCATAAATCATC
This sequence comes from Paenibacillus xerothermodurans, assembly GCF_002220865.2. Taxonomy (GTDB): domain Bacteria; phylum Bacillota; class Bacilli; order Paenibacillales; family NBRC-103111; genus Paenibacillus_S; species Paenibacillus_S xerothermodurans. Next base: position 114,949 of record NZ_NHRJ02000004.1, read on the forward strand.
AAACGCTCCATCATTCGTTAAAATTTGGTGTGGAAGAGTATCTGGTGCAGTGTTGAAGTCGCCTGTCAAGATAACCGGTAACTCGGGATCAAATTCTTTTGTTACTTGGAGCATTAATTCTGCACTTTTTTCTCTTGCATTGGCGGATTGATGATCAAAGTGTGTATTGACGAAATAGAACTGTTGGTTGCTTTTTTTATCAAGAAACTTAGCCCACGTAACCATTCTTGGAATATTGTTTCCCCATGTTTTTGAACCAATTACTTGTGGTGTATCGGATAACCAAAAATGATCATACTCTAGCACGGTGTAATCTTTTTCTTTGTAAAAACTAGCAGAGTATTCTCCACGATTTCCGCCTTCACGGCCTAAACCAATCCAATTATATTCAGGTAATGTATTTTCTAAATCTTGTAGTTGTGTATATAACACTTCTTGTGTTCCAATGATATCAGGATTCTTCATGTTAATCATTTTTTTGATGGTAGGAACCCTTTCATCCCAAGTGTGTGGTGAGGGATCACTGCTATTTTCGTATCTTAGATTAAAAGTCATTGCTGTTACATCTACCACCGTCGATTGATCTTTGTTTTCTGCAGCAAACCCAGTGGAAGCTCCTGGGAACAAACCACTTAGTAAAACTAGTGCACCGATTACCACTAAAAATGGGCGTTTCAAAACTTTCTCCAATCTAATTCCTCCTCTGTTTTAATTCGTTTTAATTATGTATTACAGTTGAAGCATACCTTTCCTATGTTAATTGAATGTTATTAATAGATGTTAATATTGTAAATATTGTAAATATTTAACGAAGAAAATGTCAGGGACGTTAATCTGGGCGTCAAACAGCACACATAACCGGAAAAATGAATGAATGGAAAAATCAGAGGCTGCGTTTAACCGTACAATATAAGATATAAGATCAGGCAGGCAGCACCGCCGCACAGTGAGCTGATGATATTCACCGCATCGTTGGTAAACCACGAAGCCCCTCGAATACGAACCGCCAGTTGGTTGCAATGGCGGTCTTTTTCTATCTCCTTGCCGCAAACCGTGCAGCGATACATAACCTGCCATACCGCACCGAGCAATGAATCTGACAAAGAACCGACGAGCCCCCCTGCAGCACCGAATAACAGGAGCACTGCTCCTGCAGGTGCAGCGGCTGAATTCTCCGCCGCCAGGGTAGACGCGGGCTGCCACGTGCTGAGAAGCCAGGCCGCAAGACCGATAGTGATCCCCCCTGCCACTGAAGCGACTGCGCCCAATGCTGTCACACCCCCGGAGGTGCCCGCAGCTACCTTGCGGCCGTTCAAAATTGAGCGGGGTTGCGTCCGGCTGAGCGCACCGATTTCAGTCGCCCAGGTATCCGCAGTTACTGTTGCCATCACCCCGATAAAGGCCACCCACCATAGCGGGCCGGGCCACAGGTTATGGCAAATGCATAGCGCTGCGCCTAGCCCTCCATTCGCTAATACTTGACCAGCATCCCTTCGGCCTGATTTGGCGTAGCCGGACTCCACCAGCGATTTCTGCCGGTGCCTCCACTTTGTTAAGGCCGTGGATGCAATGAAAAAAACTATCAACGTGCCAAACCAGGGCAAACTGCCCATCGCATACATGACGGTTCCTACAGCTACCGCCGCAGCTGCGCCGGAACCGGACAATGATTTTTTTCCATAGGCCGCTGCGGCAATGTATAGGCTGCACGCAGCGCCAATAAGCCAGTCCCACATCTCCGTATTCCTCTTCCCTATAGACTTTAGTGGCTGTCTCCCAACATGTCTCTCTCTCCCGGCTGGAGCTCACACCACTCTCAATGGCGGCGGTCAACGTCGTTGTCGCTTGTTCATGTTCATACGGAGCCATCGCACGGTGATGCCATTCATTAAACCAGTCACCACTGCTAGTATTCGCTGCACGTACGACCTCACCGTCGCGAAACAATGAAAACAAAGCTTGGCAGATCAATCGCTGCATGCTTCTCCTTGGAGACACAGAGAAGAGGGGCCTGGTTATAGGCCCCTCCCCCTGCGTGTCAGGACAATTCGACGGTGACGGTTCCTGCAGATTCCTCTCCCCACCGGAGCTCCAGTCGATCACCGCTATGCACTGCGGCGACTCCCGCCGGCGTTCCTGTAAAAATGATATCGCCTGCGTCCAAGCCGTAATTTTTTGCAATAAACTCAATAATGACCTGCAGATCAAATATCATATCCTTCACCTTACCGTGCTGTGCTTCTTCGCCGTTGCGAAATAGAGAGAACTGAGCTTGCTTGATCGCTTCAAAGCCGGGAAACGGTCGAAATTTCGTAATAGGGGCCGAATTGAGAAATCCCTTCGCAGGCAGCCAGGGCGTCCCCTTCTTTTTAATTACCGACTGCACATCACGGAGCGTGAGATCGATACCGAGCGCCATCTTGTCCACCAGCTCATCCACGGTGCTCCCTTCTTCGTATGGTCGGCTGACATGAATGACCAGCTCGGCTTCAAAATGCACTTCTCCTTGATCGCCAGGCAGTTGTATCGCTTGTCCTTCCATCGGTAACAACGCATGTGTCGGCTTCAGAAAGATCATCGGCTGTTTGGGAATGTCATTGCCCAACTCTGCAGCATGCAGAGCATAGTTGCGTCCCACACAATAAATGTTACGAACAGATAGCATAAGTACCCTCCCTTAACTAGGTGAAATTCCAGCTGCGTGTGATGTTGTCTAAATTATAATTCAATTATTTGGTGCCCACAATCACTAGCTCATTGCAGGCCGACGGAAGCCAACCCGTCCTTGTAAAATAAATATGCGAAGGAACATGACTTCTATTCCTTCGCATGAGTTCGGTAATGTACTGTTGCTCTGACGAGTGATGGATGAGAGACAATTGGCGAACTCCACGGCCAGGCCAGTACGCTCTCACGCGGATGCCGGCTGCTTCGCCGTTGGCGTGCTCTGCTTCGGCGTCTGCTGTTCTGCTGCCGGCTTCGTGGCCGTTGGTGCGCTCTGCTTTGGCGTCTGATGCTCTGCTGCCGGCTTCGTGGCCGCTGGTGTGCTCCGCTGCCGCGTCTGCTGTTCTGCTGCCGGCTGCTTGGCCGTTGGCGTGCTCTGCGGCGTCTGCTGCTCTGCTGCCGGCTGCTTCGCCGTTGGTGTGCTCTGCTTCGGCATCTGCTGCGCTGCTGCCGGCTTCGTGGCCGTTGGCGTGCCCTGCTGCGGCTTCGGTTGTTCTGCCGTCTCCTGTTTCGTTGTTGCTGCCGGCTTCGCAGCAGCCTGGTTGACCGGCCCCGCCGCCCGTGTTGTCGGCATTTTCACCACCGTTGATGATGCTTCATCGGCAGATGTTGGCGCAGGAGCATTTGCCAAAGCACGCACTCTCCCGTCGGGCTCCAGCTTCGCATTAATGGAAATACGCGACATTCTATCAAGCAATTTAGCCCCATCTTCTTCCGTCATGCGGACCGGCTGCGCCCCCTTGGTCAAGACCGGCATCATCTGCAATTCGCAGACCCGCTCCCGAGTGCACACTGCATCGAGAATCATCGTTTCCCAAGTGGAAGGCTCGTTGTTAGTTGTAAAAATAAAGTTGCCCATGCTGTAAGCAATCCATTTGCCCTTGTACTGCTCGAATCCCTGGAGCACATGCGGATGGCTGCCGATCACCAAGTCCGCACCTTGGTTGATGTATTTGTGCGCCAAGTCCGTCTGCTCCTTGACAGGTCGATCGGTTCGCTCCACACCCCAGTGAGCGAGCACGACCACAAGATCCGCTTGCTGCCGGGCTTGGCTCACCGCCTCCAGTGCCAGCTTGGTGCTGTAGGTTTCAGCGACACCAGGAGTTTGCTTGCCGGCGTACCAGCTCACCGCAGGAGCGACCCTGCTGAAACCGACGAAGGCGACCTTGATGCCATTGTGCTCCACGATTGCCGGACGGTATGCCTCATCGCTGTTTCGGCCTGTACCGACACGTTTGATGCCCGCTTTGTCCAATTCATCCAACGTATCCAGCAGCGCCTCCTGGCCGTAATCAAGGATGTGGTTATTGGCCGTCGTTACCACGTCAAATCCAGCGGCCTTAAACGACCGCAAGGCGTCCGGGGAGGAGCGGTATACGTATTCCTTGCTCTGCGGTGTGCCGCGCTTCGAGATCGGAGTTTCGAGATTAGCCACGGAGATATCCGCTTTATGTATGTAATCGTGCACATACCGGTAAGGATAGTCCCAACCGTTTCTCTTCAAAAGCTCTTCCACGTTGCCGGCAAAGATGACATCCCCGACAAAAGACAGCCGGACGCTTTGTCCGCCTGTGATGCCGCCCGCCGTCGGCACTGCTTGATCCCCTCCCGGCTGTCCGCTGACAGCCGGTTGTTCCGACTGCGGTGCTGTCGGCTCTTTTGGCGGTGCGCCTGAGCTCTCCGAGCCAGCTGCATCGGCACTAGGCGACGCAGCTGCGGTGGAAGCTTCCAGCGAGTTGGTCTGGTCCTGTTCGGACAACCAAGACACTAAATAAATGAACGACACGATCGTCACCACACTCAATGCTCCGATGGTGAACCAAGTATTTCTTTTGCTTCTGGCTGCCTGATTATGTTTGCTCGCACGAGATTCTATAATGACCTACTCCTTTAATGGTAATGCAAGGGAAACAGTGCTCATCGCCTTTGACATGGCGCCCATGTTCCCACCGCCCGTGAAAATCAACTATCCACACAATTGACATGTCGCAACACGCAGCTACCGTCCCGTGCTATTATACCAAATCCTGCATATGCGGGCATGAATCAAAATATCTAAAAAGTAGTTGCCAAACATATCCACATTTTGGTATTATATCTTTCGTCTCTCTTTTCTGTATATCTACGCACTCACCCTCATCAGCTAGTTCTTAGCGTTGTTCGCACAAACTTGATCCACACTGTTTCTGTCTCCACTACGTCGCACCCATATCATGGGCCGGGAATCTCATGACTCCGGCAGATACAAGTTTTCTAGGCGCCGCCCAGAACCGTTTTTTCACGGCAACATAACGCTCTGCTCAGGAGGTGTTTATGCTATTTCCCGTTTTGATCAAAAAAGCGTTCGCCCGTAATCTGCAATATCGCTCATCGCACGCTGTCAATCCCATCGCAAGCGCAGCCTTCGGTCTCGTGTACGTATCGATATGGAAAGGCGTCGGAGACCCTGTTGGAGCGCATGGTTACACACTGCAAAATATCGTGCACTATGTGGCTTTCAACCAAGTCTGTCTATGGATCACGCTATTTCTCACAAAAGGACTCGGCATTGAGAACGCTGTCAGAACCGGACAGATCTCTTTGGATCTAATGCGGCCGGTCCACTTGTTCTATCACTTAATGTGCAAAGAGTGGGGGCAGGCCGGATATCAACTGATGTATAAATCGGTGCCGATCTATCTGCTGTATATTTGGGCGCTTGGGCTGCCCGTTCCCAGTAGTACGGCCATTTGGCTGTGGACATTGGCAGCGCTCGCACTAGCCGCTTATCTGAATATATGTATCAATTATTTGATCGGCGTGACCGCTCTATGGACAACCGAATCCAACTGGCTGTATTGGGTGCACTACTCCTTTTCCACAGTACTGTCCGGCTTTCTTATCGCCGTTGACTGGCTGCCGCATTGGCTGCAGACGATCAGCAGATGGTCCTTCTATCCTTATATGCAGTATGTGCCCACCAGGCTGTATTTAGGGATGGAATCAGCGCTTGCGCTAATTGGCTCAGCCGTGTGGTGCGCGCTGCTCACTCTACTCTGCCTCGCCGCAACCGCCATAGTACGGCATAAGCTGGAGGTGCAGGGCGGATGAACACAGTTCGGATGTACAGCACGCTAATTCAGGCCAGCATCCGCAGCCGGATGCAGTATAAGTGGAACTTTTGGTTCTCGGCGCTGCTGGCGGCGATCATTAATGTGATGGATTTTGTACTGATCACCATCGTGCTGTGGAAGTTCGACAGCCTAAAAGGCTGGAGCATTTATGAAATCGGTTATTTATATGGGACTATCATGATGTGTAAAGCGATTTACAGAACGTTGGCGAATGACATACATCATTTGGAGAAATATTTGGTCTCCGGCGATTTGGATCAATTACTGCTTCGACCGGTGCCTTTGCTGTTCGCATTAATGTCGCAGAACTTCCGTCTGATGCCAGGAGAATACATACAAGGCGGTGCCGTTCTCACCATTTGTATTAATCACATGCTCCAGTCAGGGCAGGTCGGCTGGTCGGCAATCCCACTCACTTGTATGTTCATCGTGACCGGAGCCACTATCCTGTTCGCTATCGGTCTCGGCACCGCGACTTGCGGTTTCTGGCTCACGCGTATCAGTGAGCTGCAAACTGTGACCGAAGACGCAGCTCGAACCGCCGTACAGTATCCCATGGAAATATATCCTATGTGGATGCGAAGTTTACTGCTGACCGTCATTCCGGTCGGAGCCGCCAACTACCTTCCTGCTTTGTACATTCTGCGCGGCGAGCTCGGCGCCTGGCTGCTGCCTGCGACCATCCTGTTCGCAGCGTTGTTCCTCTCAGCTACTCTGAAATTCTGGCAGTTTGGCGTGAGCAAATACCAGAGCACCGGAAGTTGAACCGACACGGTTCAAACATAAAATTAATGAGAAGGAGCGCATGCGATGATTGAGGCCAAACTACTAACCAAATCTTTTCGCGCCACCAGTCCCGGTGACAGCCGCTGGCAGCGGTTCAAGTCCTTCGTTCGTGGGCGGCACCGGACAAAGATGGCAGTGCAGGATGTGAGTTTTTTTGTGGGTAAAGGTGAATTTGTAGGCTATATCGGCCCCATTGGTGCAGGGAAATCTACTACGATCAAAATGCTCGCCGGCATACTGCATCCCACCTCGGGAGAAGTGCGCATCGCCGGACGAAGCCCTCATCACAGCCGTCGTCATGTCGTACGCAAATTAGGTGTTGTATTCGGCCAACGCTCGCAGCTGTGGTGGGATCTGCCCGCCAAAGATTCCTATGATATTTTGGCCGCAATGTACGGGATCGAACGCCGGCAAAAGGAACGTACGCTGGAACAGCTGGGTGAACTGCTGCAATTGGGCGAGCTGCTCGATACCCCTGTCCGCAAGCTGTCGCTCGGTCAAAGAATGCGCGCAGATCTGGCTGCGGCAATGCTGCACGACCCGGACATTCTATTTCTGGACGAACCGACGATAGGTTTGGATGTTATTGCCAAAAAGACCATCCGCACTCTCCTGAAATCATTGAATCATGATTTCGGAAAAACTATTTTGCTCACGACTCATGATATGGATGACATAGAACAGCTGTGTCCCAGGGTTCTGGTGATCAATCACGGCCGACTGGCTTATGACGGCAGTATCGACGGATTGCGCGAGCGCATCGGCTTGCCCACTATGATCAAAGTCAGCTTCACCGGCACAGTCCATATCCCTCGCGAGTGGAGCGGCAGCTTTCAAATTGTGGAACGCAGTGCCAACACTGTCACCGTGCAGTGCAACAGACGAACTGTGCCAGTAATGCAGGCTCTGCGTCAGCTTGAACAATGGGGAGGCATCGCGGATGTGCACGTGGAAGAACCGGTGTTCGAAGAGGTGATCCGGCACATATTTTAGATATGCCATAACATGAGTGTTTCTTTGCGTGGTAAAGAATTATAATACGAATAAACACCATTGTGAAATAGCGCACATCAAGCAACCGAGGGAGTGAACAGCGTTGGCAAAAATTGCGTTAATCTCCGACATACACGGCAACTTCACAGCGCTTGAGGCTGTGCGTAAGGACATCAATAAACGGCGGATTCAACGAGTGATATGCTTGGGTGACCTGGTTGGCAAAGGCCCTCAGCCCGCCGAGTGCGTGGACCGGGTCCGCGAGCTCTGTGAAATCACATTGCAGGGAAACTGGGATGACGGCATCAATCAGCCGCAGACAAAAGACACCGGATTATGGCAGCGGGAGGCTCTCGGCGAATCAAGATTGGATTATTTGAAAAATCTTCCGTTTTCGACCGACCTCTATCTTAGCGGCAAATGGATCAGGTTGTTTCACGCCTCCGCCAAAAGTGTTTATCATAGAGTGCCGCGCAAGGCGTCACGCAAAGAAAAACTGGCGATGTTCCACCACACGAAGCTGACAGGCCAACCGACGGATGCAGAGCACGCGGAAGTCGCCGCCGCAGTCGCTCCGACACCGGACATCGTTGGCTATGGTGACATTCACCTGCCATTTGTTCAGACTTTAAAAAACAAACAAAAAAAGGGGCTTATCTTGTTTAACGTCGGCAGTGTTGGCGCACCGTATGACGGTATTCCCCACGCCTGCTACGCGATTATCGACGGCACGGAAAATGCGGCAAAGGAGGAGTCCTTCAGCATTCAGATCGTACGTGTCCCATACGATGTAGAGGAGGCGATTCTGACCGCAGAAAAGCTCGGAATGCCCGACATCCACCGGTTCCGCTACGAGATGACGCATGGGCTGGAACGATAAGCAGCGCACCTCCATGAGATTTCAAGACGCTTGTGGTACAATAGGTGATACTGTGACTTTCTCATAGCCGCTGCACATCTTGTTGGTAGCTTAGCAAGCGCCAAGTGCAGATGCTTTTGGGGTAGTCACATGCTGCATGTTTTCAGCAGGAAACGAGGAGAGGGCTTTGGTTCGTTGGCGCATTAATCTTACCGTATTATGGATCGGGCAATTTCTCGTGATGAGCGGAATGACGATGATCACTCCTTTTCTGCCCTTGTACATACAAGACATGGGCGTGACAGATCCTCACGAGGTTGCGGTCTGGGCTGGATTGATTTTCGCGGGAAACTTCGTGACATCTTTTATATTTCAACCTATTTGGGGCGGACTCGCAGACCGATACGGCCGGAAAGTGATGCTGCTCCGATCAGGCTTTGGTATGGCTGTGGTTATGACATTAATGGGGTTCGCGGCGAGCCCCTCCCACCTGCTTATGCTGCGGGTTCTGAACGGGGTGATCTCGGGATTTATGCCTGCGGCCGTGGCTTTGTTATCCACCACAACGCCCAGGGATAAGATCGGGTTTGCCATGGGGACACTCCAGTCGGGAGGTGTTGCAGGTTCGATTCTCGGGCCGTTCATCGGAGGACTGTTGGCAGAATGGATCGGCTTTCGGCCCATCTTTTACATTACCGGCGGCCTGCTGTTCTGCGCCTCGCTTGTGGCCTTGTTTTTGGTGAAGGAGAATTTCGATCCCGCCATGGCCAAGAAACAACCGAAGATATCGATATTAGAAAGCTTCAACGTACTGAAACAGGCCAAAGAACTCCCTTCATTGTACGCTGTAACTTTTATCATTCAATTCTCAATGCTAAGCTCCATGCCGCTCATACCTCTGTTCGTGCAGGAGCTGCACGGGCCCGGGAACATGTTGGCTTTCTATGCGGGGTTGGTTGGCTCCGTCACAGGGTTCTCCAATATGCTGGCATCGCCGCTGCTTGGCCGATGGAGCGATCGGATTGGGCCGGAGAAGATATTGGCCGTTTGCCTAATCGGGGCCGCCTTGTCTTTCATCCCCCAGGCATTGGTGACCAACATTTGGCAGCTGTTTGCCTCCAGATTCATGCTTGGCGTATTCATGGGCGGCATGCTACCGTGTGTGCAAACACTAATCCGCAGGTATACCCCCAATGGTATGGAGAGCCGCGCGTACAGCTTTAACGCCAGTGCTCTAAGCTTAGGGAATATGATGGGGCCGATTATCGGCGGCGCGGTGTCAGGCTGGCTCAGCATCCGGGGACTTTTTATTATGTCAACGGTTATGATGCTCGCGAACGCGCTGTGGGTGCGACAAACGCTGTTCCATGGCCGCGCGTCGGACAAGACTGAGATACAGAGCTAACATGCAGGCTCCATGAATGGCACCTGCATGCAAGGACCATGCATATCCGGCTTCTGTGGCAGCTGCGCGCAGGCCGCCATGTACGCAGAGGCGGCGCTGCCGCGGGAGAGCCGGATGGCAGCTTGACTCGGGCGGGCTGTGGAACGCTGTGGCACTGGCTGTAGCTGGTCATCGAGCCGGACCGATCGTCAAATCGGGAGGCTGCCTCAGCGCGACCGAGGCCGTGACCGAGCAGATGGCGGCTGCCTCGGGAGAGCCGCGGCGCGGAACGGTGCGTCGGTGCTCGGGACGGCGTGAGGCTGGGTCTCGGGCCGTCGATCACCGCGGCACGATACCACCGTTCCGCTGCGTGACTCTTAACTCTACAGTGCCCATACAAGCCGGCGCAACTCTTCACTGTACACGTGCCCATACACGCCGGTACAACTCTCACTTTACAGTGCCCATACAAGCCGGCCTGCTCGGCGCATGCATAGGCATCAGGTGTTCACAACACTCTAGCGATTGCCAGCCCGTCGTACGCCGGTAGAATTACGCCCTCCAGCCTGGGATCATTCACGATGCGATCGTTAAAAAGACGCATTTGGGTCACAGAGTTGCCCTGTCGGCTTGGATCAACAGTCCTCCCCCGCATTAAAGTGTTATCCCCTAATATGATCGCGCCCGAATTGGCCAGCTTGATCGCCCACTCCAAATAATTCGGATAATTGCCTTTGTCCGCATCGATGAAAAACAGATCAAACTTCTGCCCTTCCCTTTCCAACTGTGCAAGACTATCCAACGCTTCACCAATCCGATACTCTACCTTATCGCCGAGGCCTGCTTCACGGAGATGCTGTTGCGCCACATCAGCGTATTCCTGCTTGAGTTCTAATGAAATGAGCTTGCCGCCGCCGCTAAGTCCCCTTGCCAAACAAATACCGCTGTAGCCACCGAGTGCGCCAATCTCAAGAATGCTTTTCGCACCAGTTATTTTGGCGAGCATTGTCAGCAGCTTGCCATAGCCCGCAGCTATGGAAATCTCGGGCATGCCCTTCGCCCTGATAGCTTCCTTCACCTTCCCCAGCATTTCGTCCTCGGCTAGCAGTGACTCCACGTACTGCTCTGCATTTAACTCAGTCATAACGCAATCCCCCTCATATTCATTTGTATCCACCAATAGATTTGCTTATAATATCAGAATGGTTCTACGTTCTGATATGTCAGGCATGCTTACCTTTGCACCGCGGCCGCTCATCATCGAATGGCCTTGATCTATGTTTGCTATAATATCAGAATGACTCACGTTCTGTATGTCAGGCAAACTACCTTTACATCGCGCAGCTCCATGGGCCGCTTGTGAAGTGCAGCTATCTGGTCGAGTGAACGTGATTTAGCGATTCTCTTTTAGCTTATTGTATGGCTTTCACATTAAGACTTCAACCACGAGGTCCACCGGACAAGCCAGCAGCGGCCGCAATCAGAATGGCCTCACGGCACTAGCCAACATGCGCTGCCTATGATACATACACCGCCATAGTGTGCGGCGCCAAAGGCGCTAGACGCAGGGAACACAGACAATAAACATGGTGAGCTATGCTGGCACCAATATAGATACGGGAGTGAGACACCGATGGAACAACTGACTTTAATCGCGACATGCCCGATGGGTTTAGAGGCCGTCCTGGCAAGAGAGATTCGAGATCTCGGTTACGACACGACGGTAGAAAACGGACGGGTCACGTTCGTCGGGGACAAATTGGCAATCTGCCGGGCGAACTTGTGGCTGCGCACAGCGGATCGCATACTAATTCGAATGGGGCAGTTTGAAGCCCGCACCTTTGACGAACTGTTCGAAGGCACCAGGGCGCTTCCTTGGTCCGACTGGATCGCTGAGGACGGTGAATTTCCCGCTGAGGGCCGCTCGCACAAGTCCCAGTTGTCCAGTGTGCCCGCATGCCAGGGAATCGTGAAAAAAGCCGTGGTGGAACACATGAAAGAACGATACCACACCGAATGGTTCAAAGAAACCGGGGCACGGTATGTCATGGAAGTGGCACTGCTGAACGACATCGCCACTTTGACGCTGGACACGACCGGCGTAGGCTTGCATAAGCGGGGCTACCGGAAGCTCGTGACGGAAGCGCCGCTCAAGGAAACCATGGCTGCAGCGATGGTACTGCTCAGCCGGTGGCGGGCGGACCGCCCGCTGTACGACCCGTTCTGCGGGTCGGGCACCATCCCGATCGAGGCTGCCATGATCGGGTGGAACATCGCGCCGGGGCTGCGGCGGACGTTCGCCGCCGAGGCGTGGCACTCCGTGCCGGAGGCACTGTGGACCCAGGCACGGGAAGAGGCTTACGATCTCGTGCGGGACGACGTGCCGCTCGAGATCGTAGGCTCCGACATCGATAGCGAAGCAATCGATGTGGCTGTGGCCGCGGCCAAGGCGGCCGGGCTGGCGAAGGAGCTCAGCCTTCAGGTGCTGCCGGTGGCGAAGGCCCGGCCGCGGGGCGACTACGGCTATGTAATCACGAACCCGCCGTACGGGGAGCGCCTAGGTGATCGTGGTGAAGTCGAAAAGCTTCTGCGGCAGTTGGGCGGCATGACCTCTCAGCTGCCAACCTGGTCCGCTTTTATCTTGAGTCCGAGCAAACAGCTCGAGCATTACATGGGCCGCCCCGCCAACAAGAAACGCAAACTATTCAACGGCCGCATCGAGTGTCAGCTGTACCAGTACTTTGCTCCAGGCGGTCTATTTGCTAAGGAACGAAACAAACGAGCTGAACAACAAACAAGCCCTGACCGTTAAACGCAGGGCTTTTGCTTTGCGATCGGGTCCGTCCGCCGTGTCATCCGTCCGTCCGCGGCTTAGTGGGATCACAATTCGGCGGCTTAATTTCCGAGACCTGGGCAAGTTTCGTCAAATAATAGCATTCCTCACGTGCCATGTGATCCGCCATCAAAGGCGATAGCACCGCCAGCACTTCCTTAGTTAGCGCGAGCGACTCCAACTCTCGGAGAAACTGCTTGAACAGCGCCATTTCCAGTTCAACCTCTTCGTTGAAACGAGATAGGGCTGGAAATTTGCTCAAGTTGGTCCGCATATAGCCGGCCAGTTCCACAGCCTTCAAATAGTAATCCTGAAAATGCTGCTCAAACGTTCGACTCATGTCCATCAATCTTTTTTCCGTCATATCCAAATTCCCGGTAATGGCGGCGGCATGGCCCGTCGCATCTGCCAGCCACACAAGATGATGGTGGATTTCGTCAAACACCGGCACGGGTTCGCCTGCTTGCAGGAAAGCCAATATGCGTAAGTATTCCTCGACCTCGTTCACCATGTGATTTACGAAGGTAGGAGTCAGCAGAAAACCTATTTTGCCGGTCAGCTGCCGTTCCAGCAAATGCAGCTTAAAAGCTCTAATCTCTTGCGCACGTTGAAATGCCGCTTGCGTGATCTCCTTCAACTGGGCAGGTGCTACCTCCCGGCGAGACTGTTCCAATAACTGGTCCATGGACCGAATAAAACAGTCAGCCCGCATAATTTCTTCACCTTCGTGTAGCGACAAGGCGTTTTTGATGAACCGGGCATGATCTCCCAGCACCTGCAACCAAAAACGATGTTCATATAATGCGGCTGCGATGTAGCTATGCATATCTTATCAAACCTCCCGAGCGTTTTGGCGAGAACCGGCTTCGTCGCGAACTAGGCATTTGTCTAGTTGCCTTCTCGATATGCATGATATGCGCATCCGCCCATTTCGGTGCCACTGCGGTCGAGGTCGTGATTCAAGTCTAAGCTAAATGTTTGGACTCAGTGCGGCAAATTAAATAATGGTATAAGCTCAAAAACATATCATTTTCGTTTCCGCAGCGCAGGGAGAGCTTGACTTGCCCATGCCAGTAAAACGTAACCAGATGACTGCTTTTCCCCATCACCATCTCTACGTCCCAACAATCATTATGTAATTCAAACATTTCCTTGTTAATGAATAGCTTAGGCCCTTCATTCGACAAATGAATGCCGATGATATCATTGCCCACTTTTGTGTAAAACCCTTCTCTCTTCATCATCTGCGATCCCTCGCTCAACATTGTTCCATTCACCTTCCTCATAAAAAAAGCCCCCGCATCCGGCTGGAGTCCGCGAGCGTACTGGGCGTCACAGTTGCTTCGGCAGCTGGCTGGCAAGATGATTCTGTCATCCGAAGCCCCTTGTATTTTAAAGTCGCAAGCTTTTTACCTGTTTGCCATTGTCTACTTGTCAATAGCCGACAGTCAAAATCTGTAATCTGCTGTAGATTACTGTAATTAAAATATTTTCCGACAACTTTAGCATATAAGATAGGCTAAAAGGAATGCATCTATCCTACTACCTAATTTGCCTCGACTAAGTAGGTATTTTGACCTATTTTTCTAATGCTTCCTGTTCCGAACCAACAAAAAAAGAGGCTTTCGCCTCTTTGTGCTGAATGCGGATATACCTTACTTAACATATTTCTTGGCCTTCCCTATCGCTTCATCTTCGGTAGCACCGGTCACATAGCGGCCGTTAATAAATATAAAGGCAAACCGCGAGCATGGTCCGCAATAAGACTTACAGCCTACCTTAATCGCAGCGTCGGGAGCCAGTTGTTGCAGCTTCGGCACCGCTGTTTTCATCCTCATATGCTTACACTTGTCACAGACGCGAATGTCGTTCGCCATGTCTTACAAATCCTTTCCTGCCCCATGACACGCCGGCACGGCGGCTCAGCGGCGCTGGCCGACCGTGGTTAAACCTTTTTAATGATCGCCGTGGTTTCCTTTAGACGGATTGGTTACCGCGAAGCCTTCTTCCGGCGTATAAAAGTAATCGATACGAATGCCGTCAAGCAAAGGCTCGTCCTTCTTCAGGATGACATCTATGTTTTTATCGGTGCTGACAACCACATCATCTTCTGTCGGCGTATCCAGACTCATACCATAATGGGCATGATCGCCGTGACTGTGTGTGATGTAAACACGAAGTTTCAATTCTTTGTTCTCTTCTTTTTCTAATTCGGCGAGCAGCACTTTGGCCGCGTTGCGTGAAATTTTTGCATTCATTAATCGGCATCTCCAATGGCGTATAGTTTTCTCTTTATTGTAAAGAAAGCCGAAGGGGAAATCAACCCGCCTAATACCGCACCACGGCTCTGCCATGTGTGGCCGACGGCCTGTTGTTTACCGAATTGCAGCACTTGGGTAAAAATACATACGCTTCCTGGTGTTACACATCGGAATAACAAGAAGCAGACGTGGTGTTTTGCACTACTACTTATGTAATAAGGTGGGATGAAGCAAATGAACTTGCACGCCTTGAAGTTTTTCTATGAAGCTGCCGGCCATCGGTTGGCAGGACAAACCGTGCCATTATCCGAACTGGTCAGGGAGCCGTTCATCGTCCGGGAAGAAGACAGCGCAACCAGAGAACAGCTCATTGCGTTGTGTCGGCTTCATCGCATCGATCCCCCCGAGGTCGGCCTTCAATTCAAGGGGTTCAATGAAACTGTCCGGGCCGTTACCGCCGGCTATGGCGTTAGCTTTTTGTCCGCTCTGGAAGTGGGTGATTATGTGCGACGGGGTGCAGTGGCTCGCGTCTATGTGGAAGGGGTACATGAGACAAACCCGATAGACTTGTTCCGAAGGTCGAATGAAGAGCTCAGTCCCGCAGCCTCACAGTTTCTGAACTTCGTAAAGTCACAGCTAAACAGTCGCCAGCGCCAGTATATCAGCAGTGCCGTAGTGCGTTAGTGGAACAGCGGGCAGCCGGTGCGCGTGCACGAGAGCAACATCATGCCTGTGCCCGGATGTCCTTGCTATTTTCGCTTTTCTTCTTTAGTATGGAAGCAGGGAAGTAAGCATTACATTATGGTGGGATTTATATCTAGTTACCTGTTTGTTATTAACTGTCATGGGAAGGATGAATTTCTAAATGTCTTTATTAGAAAGCGATACCAACAAAAAAGCCCTGATGGAAAACCAAAATTACGTGCCCAAACAGCCAACCCACATTGAATGCTCCATTGAGCGTACCCTGGATGTCATCGGCGGCAAATGGTCGTTTCTTGTGATCCGCGAACTGTTCAGCGGTACCAAACGTTTCGGTGAGCTGCAAAAGAGAATTAAGTCGATCAGCCCGAAATCCTTAACGGAAACGCTGCGCCATCTAGAGGACCAAGGTGTGCTCGAACGTACCGCTTATCCCACTGTCCCCGTAACTGTTGAATATACTCTAACGCCCAAAGGGGAAGATCTGCACCGGTTATTAAAAGAGATGAAGCTATGGTCCGCAAAGTGGACTTAACATTACCCCCCTGTTGACGAGGTGCTTGAATGATTGCGTTTTACAAGAAATATTGGAAAACCGTGTTTGATATTGCTCTTCTGATTCTTACCGTATATTTGTTCATGACGCTCTTCAGTTATTTGTACCGGATTGCGACTCCGATTTTTCTCGCCTTTGTCGTCTATCTCATCATCGAACCGTTAGCCCGTTTTCTGCATAAAAGAAGAATTTCAAAAAGTATAGCCTCTGCCATATCCATCATCGTATTTGTGCTTGTGCTGCTAGGCGCGATCACCGGAGCAGGTGCAATTCTCACCAGCCAGATTCTAAATTTAAGAGAGCGGCTGCCCGAATATGCCGCCATCCTGCAGAAGCAGCTCGCATCCAAAAATGACCTGCTGCATGATCGAATAGCGGCACTACCGGACGATCTGGTGCAGCGGATGGCCGAGTACGCTACACAGTTTGCGCAAAGGGCAACCGAGCTGGCCGGCCAATTTCTGACGGGAACGTTCACGATGTTGACCAGCTTTTCCGCCTTTCTCGTAAATTTTATAATAGCTATCATCTTGGCCTACTTTTTAAGCATAGAAATTGAGACTTGGAAACGAGCGGCTCGTGAACACACACCGAAAACGTTCAAGTCGGCTTTTATTTTTTTGAGGGAAAACGTGCTGCAAGGTATCGTGGGCTATCTAAAGGCCCAAGCTAAGCTCATCAGCTTGACCTTTGGAGTTGTGTTGGTCGCTCTGGTCGCGCTTGGCGTCAACAATGCATTCGCCGTTGCGCTGCTGGCGGCTCTACTCGATGTGCTCCCGCTGTTAGGCGTGGCCACCCTATTCGTGCCTTGGATCATTTATCTGTTTATCGTCGGCCAAACGACGTTAGCCATATGGCTGTCAGCTCTGCTGGCCGTCGTCGTTTTGGTTCGGCAAATTATGGAGCCAAAAATCACGGGGGATACGTTGGGGGTATCGGCCTTTACTATGCTGTCTTTCATGATTATTTCACTGTCACTTTTCGGGGTGGCTGGATTGATTTTATCTCCGGTGCTAATCATTACGATCAAAGCGCTGTACGAGCAAGGCCATTTGCAGCGTTGGATCCGTTGGCCTGAAGGAGAATGAACGAGTGTGGTAATTGAAATCCGGATCACCGGCACAAGTAAGACTGTAGCGAGTGTCGTGTGACAAATAAAAAAGCAGCCCCGTCCGGATTGCCGGAGGCGGGCTGCTTGCGCGTTTGTGTGATCCCTGTGCGCCTGTAATGCCTGTGATGCCTAACTACTTCTGCAAATATTTACGCTCAGCCCGCGTGGTAAAAAAATTCATAAGCAGCATGGTAAGAGCAATGTCATCGATCGGCATAAAGGGCATGACATCCGGCATGATGCAGTAAACCAGGGCGGGTATGGCGAAAAGCAGCTTTTCCCTAAGAGGGATTTTCTTAGACATTAGCAGCGGGCCGATACGGCGGAACACATGGCCCCAGTAACGGAACGAGATGAGTCGCTTCCACATAGACAGTTCCCCCTCGGTGCTCGGTAGTACAGCTTGGTAACAGCTAGGTATATAGTGACTTTCACACTAAGGCTCTAGTGTCACCCCTATTATACCTTTATATGACCAACGCTTCCAGCATGAGCCCTATGACGTCATCATAGGCTGACCGAAACTGTGACAACGGCAGTGGATTAACGCCAATCCCGGCTTCGACGGTAAAACCGGGTCTGCGAAATTGTAGAATAAACCAGTCCTTGTAGCCTGCATCACTGGCGTGCAATTTAATTGCCCGATATCGGCTGGCCTTAGCGAACCGTTTGGCGATCGACTCCGACGCCGGCGGCTCCATGTCGCGGTAGTTCCAGTATATCTCCTGGCCTTGCGTGTGAAACGCTATAACCATATCGAAATCATGCTCAGATGTGAAGTCAGCCATAGCCCTGGCTTCAGGCTCACTCAGCGCATGGGCGCCCGTGTAATCCCTAGGCCCCGGGCCATCTGCCGCCCGACGCTGCTTCTCTTCCTCCCAATACGCAGGAAACTGGTCGTTCAGATCCACACCTCTAATGTTGGCTTTCCACCCTGTGAAATCCAATGAACCGTGATTCCACCGAACCAATTGTTTATGCTGGACGGGGTCAGGTACTGCTCCCGTATGAACCAGCTCCACACCGTCGGGGTTAACCAGTGGGACGACCCACAGCGATGTTTGCGCGAACAGCTCAGTGACATTACGGCCGCGCAGCAGCTGGCGGTGATCATATGCATGAGCGTATTGTTCAATAAACTTCATCAGCAGCAAGGTAGTAATCCATTCATTCGCGTGAAAAGAACCGTTAAAATGCATGCGTTTGGGACCGCTGCCTAAGCGTATCGCGGGTATATCCCGGCCCAGCACGCTTTGCCCGATGGTTTTGACTTGAAGAAATGGATATTTAGTGCGGAGACAACGAATGTCCTCCATCAATTCGACATACCCGTATTCCCTTTTTGTGTCAACAATCTCGGCGCCGTCACCGGCAGGCAGCTTTATGGTTTGGCCGACACATGGCGATAAAGGATCCACACCAGGATTTGCCGCGGTCAGGCAGCCGGGCGAAATCTGTAGACGCCACGCTATGTCAGGTAGTGTATCCCCCGCTTGGATAACGTAGCCGGCTTCCGGATGCAGTGGAATCTGTATGATCTGTCCGGGGTAAATATAAGCATGCTCACGCAGCCTCGGATTACAACAGAACAGTGCGGACGTGCTTACACCGTACCGGCGGGCAATTCGAAACCAT
This sequence comes from Paenibacillus xerothermodurans, assembly GCF_002220865.2. Taxonomy (GTDB): domain Bacteria; phylum Bacillota; class Bacilli; order Paenibacillales; family NBRC-103111; genus Paenibacillus_S; species Paenibacillus_S xerothermodurans. The sequence continues at coordinate 133,906 of NZ_NHRJ02000004.1, forward strand.
GTGTCATTGTGCTGCGTGACGTACGAAAAAGTCATCGCTTCCAGCCCCTTTGTGCAGCTGCTGCAATCCATGCGGCAGCCTTGGTAGCTTATATGTATGCGGCGTATCATTACTTTCATGCCCCTCAGCCATTCAGCCTGCTGAGGCTTACCCTGAAAATAAATAACGACCCGTTGCTGTTTAGCCGACGGATCGTTCGGTTGGAATTAGCTGATATGAGGCACCTGCCACACGACCGGTGTCACTTTGATCTCTTCATTTAACCATTCCTGTGCAATTTTTTTGAATATCCATGGATCGCCGCTGCAAAAGAATTGATGTACCTGCATCGAGTTGGTGGTCGCAAGCAATCCTTTGTGATACAGGACGGTGCTGATCTCACGAGCCGTTTCGTCCGCAGAGCTGATCAGGTTTACTTTCGGACCCATAACCTCGGCGATCGTATCACGCAAGAAAGGGTAATGCGTGCAGCCGAGTATCAAGCAATCCATCGGTATTTGCTGAAATTGCCGCAGTGATTGCGCAACCGCAGCGTGGGCTTCCGGCGTGTGAAACAATCCTTTTTCCACTAGAGGTACAAACGCCGGGCAAGCTTGACTGACAACTTCTATATGAGGGGTGATCTGTCGCAGTGCGAGCTCGTAGGCGCCGCTTTTAATCGTGCCCTCTGTTCCGATCACGCCAATCCTGCCGCTTCTTGTATTTTTGATCGCCGCTCTGGCCCCAGGATGAATCACTCCCACGACAGGGATGGTGAGCCTGGATCGAATTTCTTCTAGAGCAACGGCCGTCGCTGTGTTACAGGCGATCACTACCATTTTGGGCTGAAATTGCAATAAATAACTGACGATTTGATGTGTAAATCTTATAACTTCATCCGGCTCTCTTGGACCATAAGGGGTACGCGCCGTATCACCGAAATACATAATTTTTTCCAGTGGTAGCTGCCTCATCACTTCTTTCGCTACGGTGAGCCCGCCTACTCCGGAATCCAGTATGGCTATCGCTTGCTGCACAAGTATTCGCTTCCTTTGTCTATGAATTGATGTAACCCTGCTGCTCGACAGATGAACCTCTATTAGATTATGTTGGTAGATAAGGAAAGGTACCCATAATAGGCACGTGTGCCGCATCGTCCCATCATATCAGAGGGAGCAGTCTGTTGTCATGTCCGTGTTCGTCCAAAGAAAACTAGCTCACGCTGATTTGCCAGCTAATGCAAGGGCGGTTGTCTCGCAATCTTGTAGTTCTTTTCGTGATCGGGAATCTGTCCGCCCGCCACATCAGCCATTGCACCTGCAACGGTCGCCAGACACGCGACAGCATGCAGCTCGTCCAATGGAACAAATTCGCCCCGATGCCGGGGCGAATTGATGTTCGTACATATTTTAGCAAACACAGTGTGTTCTTGGCAACAGCGAAGCCGTGGATCGGCTGGCCGCTGCAATCCAGGGTCGATTGCAATCACGCCCCGAGGCTACTCAAACTTAGGCAGCCAATCCCCATGAGCCTCTATCAAATCGTCGCACAACGCAACAATTTCATCGATAGACAGCTCGGCCGCCGTATGCGGATCAAGCAGCGCAGCATGATAAATATGTTCCTTCTTCCGGGTGATGGCCGCCTCCAAGGTTAACAGCTGGGTGTTGATGTTAGTCCGGTTGAGCGCGGCCAGCTGTGGCGGCAGATCGCCCACGTGAGTCGGCGTGACACCGCTGGAATCTACCAGGCAGGGCACCTCGACACACGCTTCACGCGGCAGATTGGTAATTAGACCAGTGTTCATCACATTCCCGCCGATTTTGAAAGGGCTGTTCGTCTCCATCGCCTCAAACATAAAGGAAGCGTATTCATGAGAGCGCTCGTGTTCCAAATTCTTGTTATTAACCAGCTCTTCACGCATCGTCGTCCATTTCTCAATCTGGCGTACGCAGCGCCGTGGATACTCATCCAACGGAATATTGAATCGATCGATCAGCTCGGGATAATTTCTTTTGATGAAGTAAGGATGGTATTCAGCATTGTGCTCGGAGGACTCGGTGACATAGTAGCCGAAGCGGAACATCATTTCATAGCGGACCATGTCTTTATGCTGTTCCTTTTGTTTTTCACGGGCGCGGCGCTTAATTTCCGGGTACAAGTCTACGCCGTCCTTTGTCACTTCGAGCAGCCAGGCCATGTGATTGATGCCGGCGATTTTGGTCTGGACACCCTCTGTGTCAAGATCCAATGCTTTAAACAGTGACGGCATACAGCCCTGGACGCTGTGGCACAAACCTACCGTTTTCACGCCTCCGTGGGTGATCATCGCATTGGTTAACACAGCCATCGGGTTCGTGTAGTTGAGGAACCACGCGTCCGGACAAACCTCATTAATATCCTGGGCGAACTCTAGCATAACGGGCACGGTGCGCAGATTGCGGAAAATGCCGCCGATCCCAAGCGTGTCAGCGATGGTTTGACGCAGTCCATATTTTTTGGGAATCTCAAAGTCTGTGATGGTGCATGGATCATAGCCGCCTACTTGAATCGCATTGACTACGTATTTGGCATCACGGAGCGCCTCCTTGCGGTTTGTATACGCTTTAATTTTGCAGGTGCTTCCTGTTGAATTCTTCAAGTTGTTCAGCATATTGGCCGAATCGTTCAGCCGCTCCAGATTGATATCGAACAATGCCAGCTCAAATCCTTGCAGCGCCGGCGTGAGCATGCAGTCCCCCAGCACATTTTTCGCGAAAACCGTGCTGCCCGCCCCTAAGAAAGCGATTTTTGACATATGTACAACCTCCCAATCGAAGATTCAACCACAATCAGATTATACTTCATTGCAGGTCCACTTCATACTCCTAAATGCAAAAAAACCTGGCGGCGGCCAAGTCAGTGCGCCTGGAATTGCGTGAAGGGGTTATCTGCGTTTTCTGCCGTGCTTCAACAAAGCCATTCTTCTCGAATGGCGCAGCCACGAATAATACGCTTTCAAATCGCGCAGCTGTATGTCTTGCGAGAGCTTGCCGAGAAAAGTAACGACAATCATCTTGTGCAAAGGATTGCCTGCAATATCCGTTTCATTCTCCATTGATAGAAACTCAACGACAGTTACGATGTCCTGATTCACGAGATAAACATCTTTCTCATTCTCATAGTAGGGCTGGATAGACCCGTGTTTCAACGCATCCCACATGAACGAGCAAATCTGCTCAACCCCGCCGTTCCCGCTTCCCACGCGCTCATCCCACCGGGACAAGGCATGACTGGTGATAACGATATCCGCAATCTTGTAGCCGTTAAATTCTATGTAAAAGGGCTCATAAGTGCTCCACCTGTTCATGGTTTTATCTTTCATGCATATGACCCCCTTTCCTGTTGCTCACTGCCCCTGCTAACAATGTAGTATTTATACTACATATCGTCAAGAACTACTTTTAATATATCAACTATTTTTTAGAATTGTCGCTCAGCCCGCAGCAGTACTGCGTATTAGCGCTACTGTTTCTTTTGCGGCAGTTGTCCTTTACAATGGTTTAGAAAGAGGTGAGAAAATAAATGGGTCAGCCTATCGCTGAATTCGGTAAATTTCTGGAAGGTTTAAGAGGTGCGATGTCGTTAAGAGAAGCGGCTAAAAAGAGCGGTCTTTCGCATGCTTACATCAGGGATCTGGAATTGGAAAAAAACCGCTCCACAAACGAGAGAATCACACCTTCGCCGGACACTTTGAAAAAACTGTCCGCCGCTTATGATTACCCATACACGGAACTGATGATCAAAGCAGGCCATCTAGTGGAGCAAGATATTTCAACAGGCGAGGCTGCCAACGTGGATATTGATCTGTCAGCGGTGTTGTACATAGAGATCGGCATGAAAGAAATAACATATTTCAATCGAAATGATAAGCTGAGGAAAAGCATCGCATCCCTGCGGCATTTTAGCCTTTTCTTAGACATGTTGGACGAGCATCAATTCAAAAAAGTGGACACAGCCATCTACGTTAATTTCCGCCAGATCAGAAAATATGATGAACGAGGCGGCAAGTTGTATTTTGACACCGAAGGCCGCAGTGTGTCCGTGACGATGTCCGCGCTGCGCCAGCGCAAATACCACGATCTGATTCAGCGATCGGTTGCGAACAACAACAACACAAGCTTAGAGTTTTCATTCGACAAGCATGGTCATCTGCAATCGAGCTTCTCACCTACCGATAAATAAGCTGCGCATGGACAGCGGCCGTATGCGCAGCGTCCGACCGGCTATGTTGATTATCGGTTGGATGTGCGCATCGGTGGGTGAAATAAATATGTTCGATATTCCGCGTGAAGGCTGCTCACTGCATCAGGGAGATGATTTGTTGCTCGATCGCGCTCTCATAAGCTTCCATTATACTGCAAGCGTCCAATCTGATCGTGCTGATATCCGTAGTCCAGCCGCTTTGCTTTTTTATTGCAATTTCGAAAGCGGACTACATTCCCCAGGCTTTGTTTGTGATGGGCATGGATATACTGCTCATCTTCCTTCTGGAAAATTCAGGCTGGGCTTCATCTTCATCACCCCGCAAAAAAACAATGCAGCCATGATCCCGTTGCAGCTAGCGATGGCAGTTTTCTTCGCTGCCACTTCAATTGCCGTACCAGCGTTGCCATAGTGTATGAGACTACGCTTCTGTTTGCGGTATTAAATCGTTCATATATTGGAGAAAAAACGCGCAAGAACGGTCACACCCCAAAACATTACAAGAAAGCGTTTCCTTTCGACTAATTTCCACTTGTTAACTTTCCCATACTATATTAAACTAAACTTAAATTCTACTTAAATTATCATCATGTTTTGCATGCAATCACGATTGATTGATACATCATTAGAACATGGACCATTCGCACAGAGGAGCTATTTGATGTATATTTTGTTGCGTATTATTTTCACCGCAGCTGAGTTTTTCGGTATGCTGTTGCTCAGTCTGTCGACGTTCAGAATTTATTTCCGGTATTCGCTGCACAAAGTTGCACTTATAGCTGTGGTTATGGCCTCAACATCCGTCTACATCAGAGATACACTCGATCTAGTCAGTTATTCGCTCCTGCCAGTTATCACTACCGAAGTAATACTGATCACTGTGCTGTTCGGATTGCCGTTGATTTTCTCATTTTTGATAAGTATCATCGGAATGCTCGCGACAGCGATGTTTGAGACTTTGGTCCTAGCGATAGGCTCGTACTTTCATTTGTTTACGCAGGACACTATGAAAACATCTTTGACTCAGTTTATCGTCCATGAGCTAATTAACACTGCTACTCTGCTGTTGGTCACCTACCCGATTCAAAAGTACAAGCTTGGTTTCCACACAACCAGCAATGATGCTTTAAAAGCATATAACTTCTGGCTGGCAGCGATTTTAGTTATTGCAATCTTCGGTATTCAAATAAGTATTGTTTCTTTCAGAGGTTCGACGGTGCACATACTGCTTCCCATAGCTCTATGCGGTATTTTGTTAATTGGCGTGTACTTGGCGTACCAACATAACCGAAAATTGTGGAAAAACCGGCGAGAGAGGTTGTCTAAACGATGAATTTCATTGATCATTCGGCGAAATCCATTGCTAAAAGTATTCGCAGCCATCACTCCGAGGCCGGCTCGGAAGTAGCCCTGACATACGCCCTGAGCCTTCTAATTAATACTCTGACAGCTATTGTTGCAGCGCTTATCGTATGTTCGATCGCCGGGCACTTCGTGCCTTGTGTGATAGGTATGTTCTCGTTTATTTTGCTTCGCTTTGTCTCAGGCGGCATGCACATGTCTTCGTCGCTCTCATGCTGCGTACTTACAGCCTCGATTTTTATATTTACGGGTTTTATGACCTTTGATTATTCCGTGACATTCATGGTGCTAGATGCTATCTCTATGATCATACTACTGATAACCGCACCAAATGACATACAGAATGTGAGCAGCATCGATACGAAATATTATCCGTTACTAAAACTTGCTGCTTTGCTGATTGTGGCAAGCAACTTCTACGTGCAATCGACCGTCTTAACTGCCGCGTTTATTTCACAGGCATTCCTCACGACACCGATCGCTTACACCATCCGTGATACTATTGAAGGGAGGTGAAATATATGAAAAAGAAGCTTGCCATTATGGCTAACAGCGTATTGATGGGTTTGGCCGCCGCATTTGTCACTACTAACTCCATCGTTGGACACCGCCCAGAAACTCCTCAAGAACTGCTCAAGAAGTAACCTACATCATGATGCCTGGCTGCCAAGCAGTGCTTGGCAGCCGTCCCGTTTTTACGGCCGAAGTGGGTCCAGCGCACTAAATCCAGCTCCCCCCAAGCAACGTACTTCTCCTGTACAGCCGCACAGGCTTTACGTATCATACTATGTCTATGCCCTCCTCTCGGTTTATTGCAAGGGCTCGACCCGAGTGAGATAGACCCATCCAACTGGTAATCAATTGCATATATTCAAAAAGGCATCCGAGCCCTGCTGGTTAGCGCAGGGCTCGGATGGTTTTACTCTTTTCGTTAGGATTGCTGATCTTCTTTTTCGACGATTGTCGCAGCGACCGGTGCCTCCCCATGCTCTTCCGCCGCGGCTCTCCCATTCTTCCATGCCAATGCGGTTACCCGCGCCTTCTCCTTCCAACCGTATGTCTGCCGGGAGATGGTTTCAGCAGCCTGCTGCGTTTTCTCACTGATGACACCTGCGATTTTTTTCGACCGTTCGGTCACGCTGCCCGCCACCTCCTGTGTCTTCTCCGACACCGTGTGCGCCCGTGCAGCGATGTCCGCGCGCAGCTCACGGCCGGATTTAGGCGCCAAAAGCAGCGCGGCGACCGCCCCTAACACCGTGCCTACCACGGCTCCAACCAACAGATCCTTGCCTTTTTTGTCCGATCTCATAGTATCCTCTCCTTTATGGTTGTTCATTCATCTTTGGCAGCTGCTTTGGAGGATTTTTGCGCTTGCCAGCGGTGCCACAGCTGCATGCCCGTGGTGGTCAGATCAATGATTTCACGGATCGTCTCCTGTCGGCTGTGCAGCGAATTGCGAGCACCGAGCACAGTATCTGTCAACGTATGTGATACGAGCTCAACCGACTTTGAAAAGCGGCCCGCCGCCTCCCCGGTTTGATCCATGGCCTGGAAGAACGCTTCGGTGCGCTGAATGCGATTTTGCACGTCCCCGAGCAACTGCTGTGTGATAACAGCCAGCTGCCTCGATTCCTCCGCGGTCTGCTCCACTTTCATCTGCATATGCTGTAGCGTTTTGACGGTCTCCTGCACGGCATGCCTGGCTGCCAGCACCGCTGGAATCACCACAGCGATCAAAATGATAATTGCGAGACACGCGGCGCAGATACCAATTTGCCAAAACATATTCGCTCCCACCTCCCATTTTCAGCAACCGCCCTAGACGAATGCCTATGGAATACTACAGTATAGATACGCACACCATGTTTTGACACTCGGAACCAACATTTTTTTGTGAAAATAGTAAAAAACCCGCAGCTGCTCTAGCCACGGGTTGTAAAATCGACTATTTATGCTTGGTTTGCTTGGCGCTGGGACATCAGTGCTGTCAAGCGGCCTGCGATCTTCTCTGCGGCTTCATCCGGATCAGACGCCGAAATACGTTCCGGTACGGCCTCATACTGTTCGCCGGCATGCTCATAGCGAGGATCATAGTAATGCTCCAACAGAAGTGCTACACCCTCAGCGAAATCATCCTTCAGGAAATGCTGTCCGATCTGTGCAGCCACCGGCGTATGGAGCCGCCTGCGAAGGCGCTGAAACGCTTCTATGCATTCCTCTTTGTGACTCATCGGATCGTAATCCTCAATGATATGGCGGACACGCTGTTCCAAAGGAATATCAAGGAACAACTGAATTCCGCGTTCCTTTGCCTCCACTAAAAATTCAGGCATGACCACTTTGCCGATCCGTTTGCTTTCCGCTTCCATCACCAAAAAAGGCGCTTCACGGAAGCGGAGCAGCTCTTGCAGCAGCAATGCCTCGAATGTTTTTTGATTGTTGGGCTTAACGCCTATGTGACCGAAAATCGACCCCCGGTGCCCGGCGAGCTGCTCTATGTCAAGGACGGGAAAGCCTTTCTGCGCCAGCTTATGGAGCACAGCGGTTTTGCCCGCGCCGGTCAATCCATGGATCACCACCATTTGAGATTTCAGCTCAAAATTACGCAGCGTTTCGACCACCCAACTGCGGTATTGACGAATACCGCCGGTGATCCGGTATACCCGGATGCCCATGAGTGAAAGCAGTGTGGCGGCCGTTCTACTACGCATTCCCCCCCGCCAGCAGAAAACCGCTTTACGTTGGTCAATCTCTTGGAATCGTTTGATAAACGCGGGGAGCTTGGCAGACACGATTTCGAGCCCCCTCTGCTTGGCCGCTTCAACGCTCTCTTGCTTATAGATTGTTCCTATTTCGGCGCGCTCCGCATCATTAAACAGCGGAATGTTGACGCTGCCGGGAATCGTGAAGTCGTTATATTCACTGGATGAGCGCACGTCTATCAACACTAACTCGCGTTTGCGCTGCTGCTCCAGAAGTTCTTCCACTGTGATGTCTTGAAACACTGTATCTCGCTCCCTTTCGGATGTGTGCGCATTCGATGCGCTGGCCGGGTGCCCGCTTGGATGACGGGTGGTGCCGGCACCGGCGAGTTGACCAGCTGCGCGCGCCTCGGCAGGCGGTGCTGGCACAGTGCCGCGGCACCGAGCAGGCTGAGGCGCAGGCGGCCCGACTGCGGCGCCTAGGCCAGGCGTGCTGGCACGGTGCCGCGGCACCGAGCGGGCTACGGCACAGGCGGCCCGGCTGTGGCGCTTGCAGGCGGTGCTGGCACGGCGGTGCTGGCACAGTGCCGCGGCACCGAGCGGGCTACGGCACAGGCGGACCGGCTGTGGCGCTTGCAGGCGGTGCTGGCACGGCGGTGCTGGGCGCATAACGTGGCGCGCGGCGGCGGAGGCTGACAGCCAGTCCACGACGCTGATATAGGCCTGGATGATCGGCGACCACATCGTTGATGATGGCAGCGTCAACGCCTGCTTGGCGCAAGCGCCCAAGCAGGTCGTCCGCTTCGCGGCTGCCACCGAGTTGAGCAGCCCGTCCGACGTCACCGCGTCGCACAAAATCCATTGATCCAGCGGATCAATGGTCGGCGCGAACGTGACGGTACCTTGCAGGTGCGCAAAGTTGTTCTTGGTGCCGCCTGGTACGAAGCCTGCTTCCGCAAGCTCGCGGCCGCGCGACAGCACCGGCACCGACGTCTCGCCGATGCGCACCCCTACACCGCTGGCCTTGGGCGTCGCGGCACGCGGCCAAGCGACCGAAGCCAGTGACGTCCGTGCAGTAGCGCACTTCAAACGCCTCCAACACTTCGGCCGCGGTTTTATTCAGCATGGTCATTACTTATGTGACCCGTTTGATTTCGCCTCACTCAAGCCGTCCTTCTTCATCAAAGTGTTGTGATAATACCGACGCCGATCAGCTTCGTAAGATCAGCTGCTCACCCGCCGGAGCACCGCCATTTGCCTTTGGCTTTGCCCGGATGGATAACGTGCATAGCTATTTTTTCGCGAAAAATGTTGTCTACATAGAGACTACCATAGTTTCAATTCAATGAAAAGAATGCCATAATGGATGTATATTTTGGGGATGAGGTGGATGAAATATGAAACGGGATGAAGGATTGCGCTGCATTCAAGATACACGCATCATCGCCATCTTGCGCGGGGTGGAGCAGCAGCATGTTGCCGCTGTGGCGCAAGCCCTGTTGGACGGCGGAGTTCGGGCAATGGAGATCACTCTGAATACACCAGGAGCACCGGAAATGATCGCTCAGCTTCAGGAGCAGTTTGGACAGAAAATGTACATAGGAGCCGGTACCGTCCTCGACTTGGAAGATGCGAAGAAAGCGTTAGATGCCGGTGCTGCCTATCTAGTTACCCCGAATATGGATGAGGAAGTGATCCGGTACGCGGTGCAAAATGACGTGCCCATCTTTCCCGGGGCAATGACGCCCACAGAGATCGTCAAAGCTTGGAAGGCAGGGGCTACCGCGGTGAAAATATTCCCCGGCGCCAGTCTCGGCATCAGCTATCTGAAGGAGCTGCAGGGACCGCTGAACCATATACCGATGGTTGCCGTGGGCGGAGTAAACGAGGATAACATCGCTCAATTCATCCAAGCTGGCTGTTACGGTGTCGGCATCGGCGGCTCATTAGTTAATTTGAAGGAAATTACAGCCGGCAATTACCTTTGGGTCCAAGAGAAAGCAGCCCGGCTAATCGCCAATATACCACGTTAAAATCCATTCCGATAGCCTATGGCTAAGGCCGTACGGCACGCTGCACGTGAGTGTCACGGCATAACCGCAGAGCCGCAGGTGCACAGCGTCACGGCGGTGGCTTTTTGCGGCTAGGAGGCCACCGGCAAGGCGGCAGCAACGCTGGCGTAGAAGGAGAGCGGCGTCGCTTTAGCTGTGGCGGGGACGACGGCGAGGACCGTGGCTTTAACTCGCAAGGCGGCGCACGCGCGGTCAGGGCCGTGACTGAGCTCTTCCACGGGGCATGCGATAAGGGCCATGTTGACAACACTTCGACCGGGCACGCGAGGACCGTGGCTTTAGCTGGGCGACAGGCATGCACGGTGAGACGACGTGGCTTGAGTTCCGCGGCCGGCGCCGCACGCCTAGCCCTGCCACACATGAATAAAACTTGTTGACCACCGCAGTTACGAATCAGCTAGCCGGCTGAGCCTCCCGCCAGGTGTCGATACAAATACGAAAAAACCATCTCCGCAGCCGACAAGCGTGGGATGGTTCAGTTATTTCGAATCGTGTAGGAACATTTGCTTCCGCCTTTAGCCAAGCACTCGGTGCGCTCGACATCGGCGTTGAGCAGTTTTTGAAACATTTTTAATTCACAATTGCAGGCATATTTGTACTGATTCGCTACCTTCGTAATGGGGCAATTGTGCTCATCTATCACGTACCGGTCGCCTTCCTCGCTTTTCCATTCAACCATATATCCATTGGCATTCTGAATCTCCGCGAGAATTTTGACACGTTCCGATAATTGTTGGCCATCCATTTGCTGCTGATAACGTTCAATCAAACGTTCCTTGCGCCGTTCAAACAGGCGTTCAACCTGCTCCTCGCCTGCCTCCTCAATCAATTCGGCCAGCAGGTCCAATGCGAGGTGCTTATATTTCTTGGGAAATAAATCATCCGCCTGTTCCGTCAATGAATACAATTTCGTTGGTCGGCCCATCGCCTGCCGAACCAATCTCGCTTGGATGAGACCATCGCGCTCCAGCGTGTTCAAATGCCTCCGCACAGCCATTTCTGTTACACCAAGCTGTTCAGCCATGTCGCTGACCGCGAGGGAACCTTGCGTCTTGAGCATGGTCAATATGACTTTTCGTGTGGATATATCCATATCCTGGTTCATCCGGTCTTTCTCCGCCTCCCGATTAATTCCCTACCGCCGCCGTATCTAGCGGAAAGTAATACTGACATTGTATACGAAATTCGACACTAAGTAAATTAGTATACTAAAATGTATCGAAAATCCCATTCTCGGAAAAACCACGGCAATGTCAGTGAGATTTCTTCGGCTGGAGATTGGGGCTCACACCATTTCTCGCTGGATGAAGGCGGGCACTGCCTCCGCAAACGCTGCCAATGCAGCGGGCAGTTCTAAAATCAAAGGGTGCATCGTGTTCCGAGGATAATCTGCATACTCCTGGACAAGCGGTCGTCGCATCTGCACCAATCGTCGAAGAATGTCGCCTGTCGTCGCATCGAATACCCGCTCTCCTCGCAGTATGTCGATGATATCCTCGTAACTGCTGGCGTCCCGCATCATGAAGGCATCAATCAATAGGCTTCCGATATCGGTCACCGTCTCGATTGCCAGATGGAGCGTGCGCTCCTGTGCCAAGTGGTGCACGAGCCGGTCAGCCGGCGATAACGTTTCCCACGTGGCTGACAGCCGCTCGCAAGCGGAAGCTAATGTTGGGATGAACCGCAGCCGCAGCCCGATTTGCTCTTCATTTACATAGTACATGGGCTTATCTCCGTTTCTTTTTTCTCCATTTGGACCATACAACAATAGCCGGAAAACTGAGGATCAGTAGTACGATCAACAGCACGGCCTGCATTAAATATTCGTAACTCATATTACACCGGCTCCTCCGTAGGCTCGCCGCGGTCTTCGGATGCATATCTGGAGTATGCCCAATGGTTGGTCGGACCGTGGCCGCCTCCTATGCCCAACTCGTGCCGGATAGCCAGCGTAATGAATCGTTTGGCTGTCTGGACCGCTGCCAACAGTGTGCAGCCTTTGGCCAACTCGGCGGTGACTGCGGCTGAGAACGTGCAGCCTGTACCATGCGTATGCCGGGTTTGGTAGCGCTCGGCGGTCAGCAGATGATATTGCTCCCCGTCGAACAGTACATCGGTGGGCGCATCGGCGCTGTGCCCGCCTTTCACCACCGCCGCCCCGGCTCCATACTGTTGCACAATGCGCACTGCGGCCTCCTTCATATCCTCCAAGGTGGTGATGCGCATTCCTGTGATCACTTCAGCCTCTGGGATGTTCGGGGTCACTAACGCGGCCAACGGCAGCAGCCGATCTCTAAGCGCCGATTGCGCGCTCGCCGCCAACAGGGTGGCCCCGCCCTTGGCCACCATCACCGGATCGACGACCAGCTTGCCCAGCTTATGCTTGCCGATCAAATCCGCGACCAAGTCGATCACTTCCGGCTGAGACAGCATGCCCGTTTTTAACGCGTCTACACCGATGTCCTCCACTACCGCCTCGATCTGCCGGGCGATCCCCTCGACAGGAATATCGTAGATACCGCTTACACCTAATGTGTTTTGCGCTGTGACCGCTGTAATTGCAGACATGCCGAACACGTCAAGCATCTGAAATGTTTTTAGATCCGCCTGTATGCCGGCTCCGCCGCCGCTGTCCGAGCCAGCTATAGTTAACGCCTTATATACTGATAGCTCTGCCTGTGCCATATGGTTTCTCCCCCCGAAACTCGTCCGTTTTACAATCTTCTTCATCCAGTGTATCGGTCCCTTTTCCAAGCGTCAAGCTCGCAGGATTTGTTATTTTTATGACATCTGATGTAAACGCTTTGACGGTGCTGACAGGCTGCGATATGATGAGTTTAAAAAAGGAGCAGGCAGATGAAACGGCATGAGCTGCACCTGATTACAACCGGCAAACAGGAACTGCACGAAGTCAAGGCGATAGCCGTGCAATGCTCCACGCAGCACATCGATGCTTTGCATCTGCGCGAGAAACAGCGCGGGGCGGGAGAACTCACCGCTTGGTATGCCGAGTTGCATACGCTGCTCCCCGGTACGGCGATTTACATAAACGACCGGTTGGACGCCGCGTTGGCGGTACAAGCCCCCGGCGTGCAGCTTGGCTTCCGCAGTTTGAGCGTGCCACAAGCCCGCCGGATATTGGCGCCGTCGCAGCGGATCGGCTGCTCGGTTCACTCGGAGGACGAGGCAGTGGCCGCGGCGCAGGCAGGGGCCGATTTTGTCATGTTCGGGCATATTTTTGCGACAGCTTCCAAGCCCGGCACGCCCCCGCGCGGCATTGCAGCATTGGCCGAGGTGGTGCAAGCCTGTCCTGTGCCTGTGATTGCAATCGGCGGGATCGAGCCGCACAACGTAGACACCGTGTTATCTACGGGCTGCTCGGGCGTGGCTGTGCTGTCTGCGATTCTGCTCCATCCGGATCCGGCGAGCCAGCTCGCCCGGTTTCATGAAGCGCTGGAACGTACCCAGCACAGTCCTAGGAGGGGTTATCAATGAACAGCAGTACCAAGTCTGCCATCATCATCGGAGGAGGAATTATAGGCTGCTCCATAGCGTTGGAACTGAGTCTCGCCGGCATACGCTGCGCACTCATAGACAAAGGAGCGCTCAACCAGGAAGCGTCTACCGCCGCCGCGGGCATGCTCGGTGCCCAGGTGGAAACGCACCATCCGGGTCCATTTTATCAACTATGCAGACTAAGCCAGGCACTGTACCGGGAATGGTCTATTAAGTTGCTGACAATCGGGGGTATCTCTCCTCAATATATAGCAGAGGGAATTCTACGGGCGGCGCTGACACCGGAGGATGAATCGGAGCTGCAGAGCCGCCTCTCCTGGATCGAGGACGCCGAATGGTTCAGCGCACGCGAAATGCGAGTGCGCGAACAGGCTATCACTCCGGACGTACTCGGCGGACTGTACTTGCGTCGAGATCATCAGGTGCATCCAATCCATCTTGCACAGTCGCTGACAGCGGCGCTGCACAAACTGGACTGCGAAATACGCGAATGGACTCCCGCCTTAAGCTTAATCGAGCGCGGAGGACACATCCGCGGGGTGCGGACGACAGACGGCGAACTCTTTGCGGATCATATCATACTAAGCGCAGGCGCGTGGGGCTCCGCCTTGACCGAGCCATTTGGGCTGTCCCTCCCGCTCTTCCCGGTGAAAGGACAATGCATCTCATTGAAAACAGCAGCGCCTGTCATTCGCAGCACCGTATTTTTTAAGGAGTGTTACGTTGTACCCAAAGAGGACGGCACTATGATTGTGGGTGCGACGCAAGAGGAAGCCGGCTTTGACAAACGCTGCCATGCCTCTGTCATAGGCTCACTGCACACCTCTGCATCCCGGCTGATACCGGAGCTTGAGCATGCCGAGTTCGTCCGGACGTGGGCCGGTCTGCGGCCGGGTACCCGGGATGGGTTGCCGTATATCGGCCGGCCGGCGGCACTACCTGGCCTGATCACCGCGACCGGACATTACCGTAACGGTATCCTGCTTGCTCCCGCCACCGGCAGGCTGATCAAACAGTTAGTGTTGGATGAGCAGCCTGACATGGATCTTGGGGCGTTTGCGCCCGACCGAGTGCGCAGTGCCGCAGAGCACTTAATGTGATGCCCGGCATCGGCAGAGGTTGCACTTATCGTGCGCATCCAGTGGACATCGACACACTCCGGTGCCGCACAGCACTCAGTGTGATTACCGGCATCAGCCAGTGCGCATGGCAAACATTGCGCAGTGCCGCAGAGCACTCAGTGTGATACCTAGCACCGGCGGAGGCTGCACTTCTCGTCCGCATCCAGTGGACATCCACACACTCCGTGGAGCCGCAGAACACTCAGTGTGATTGCCGCACCGGCCAGTGCGCACGTAGACATTCCGTACTGTCGCAGAGCACTCAGTGTGATGCCTAGCACCGTTTGCGCCTTAACCTCGCTCCTCCGCACACACTGCTTCTAAAGGGCAGCTGACGGTCCCACGGCCCTTTGCTCAGCTGCCGGCAGCGGCCAGCCAGCATGTAAACGCCGTGGCTCCCTGCCATATACGCATGTTAGTTCACTTTGCTCCGAAAGACCTGGCAAACAGTACCGCCTGCTCGCTATCCATGTGTACGCCTGTCACATCAACCAATTTAAAATCGATACCGTCCAGCTTCGCCCCCCTGAGGTCGCAGCCACTGAGGCTCGCCTTCGACAGCGAGGCACGGGTTAGGTCCGCTTCACGTAGATCGGTTTTTTGCAAGTTGCTTTCGGATAGGTCAGCCTCCACAAATTTCACACCGTTTAACTGCTGCTTGGTCAAGTTCACATGCCGCAAATTCGTGTATGACCAATCTCCGCCCTGCATGGTGATGCCATCGAAGCGAGCATCCGCAAAGTCCGTGCCTACCATTTTACACTCTTCAAACTTCGCTACGAACAGACTCGCGCCCACGAACCGGCAGTTTGTGAAGGCAGAGCCCGTGTGTATGGATGCGTTGAAAGCGGCTCCGCTGAAATCGCATGCTATAAAGCGACAATTCGTTGTCCAACATTCATCTAATTGAGCACCTTGGAAACGGCATTTGGTGAAGGTGCAATTCCGCAGTTCACCGTCTGTTAGGTCCTTCCGGCTGAAATCCACCTCGTTGTATTCGCGATCAGTACGCTGATACATATCTTTCAACTCCGTTACTGTCTTAATTATACCGGACAAGCAGTTTACCGTTCGGTTCTATGAGAAATGTGCAGCACGCCGATCAATGTGCAGAGTACACTGAATCCCCAAAACACAGCGGTTAAACCGATCGACAATGAGTTTGCCTCGGAGCGCAGCACCGGATGGACGTCGGTGTTTCCCCGCAGTACGTCCAACGCGAAATAATAACCTGCTATTAAGAGCGCTATGTTTAACAAAAACCATATGTACCCGAAAGATTTTGTTCTGACCAACAATGCGGTAAACACCACTGTGCCGATAAGCAGGACAATTGAAAATCCCACCGTGAGCATCGACAAAGTTTCCGCCTCCACAGGCATGTTTCTCACTCCTCTATCCAATTTATACCGAGGTTAAAACGGAACGCAATGAATCCTGTTTGCTGTTAGCTAGTCTCACGGCGTTGCGTTGTCGACCTGTGCGGGTGATTGGCCACACGGAACAAAAACAGGCCGCCAGGCCTCCAGGCGGCAGCGCCCGGGCATCGACATTTATCTAGCGCTGGCACCGCCGGTGAGTTTTAGTCTGGCTAGTAGCGCCCAACGGCGTTCCACGCGCCTCTTGTATTTCGGTAGGCCGCGGTACAGCTCGACCGTTTCACGGAATGCCCTTTGTGCCTCAGTCTGCCGTCCCAGCCGGTGGTACAATTGACCCAGACGGTAGTAAGCTTCACAAGAGGACGAGTTGACACTACTGAATTTTTCCAGATAACCGATCGCTTCATCCGGATCGCGTTCAGCGACGGCCTCAGCCAACCGCAAATAAGGTTCGCCATATTTTACACGGGGGTTCAGATCGAAGGCTTCCAATATCAGACGCTTGCCCTGTTCGATTTGCCCCAGTTTGAGACGGCATATCCCCAGCTCCGCGCGGACTTCGGCAGAATCATCCATCACCTCCGCCACTTGCTCCAGCATCCCGGCGGCATCCGCATACTGCTTGCGTTCCATCAAAATACGGGCGATTTCAAGCTTAGTCGAATTATTGTGAGGGCTGAGCCGCAGCTCCTGCCGCAGCTTTGCCAGCCGCCTCGAACGTTGAATAGGCCGAAAAACATTGGGCGTCAGCCCGATAAACCGCCGATCCAAAAAATACAGCAGTACAAGCAGCAAAACAATCGCAACGATGGGACTCCCGGTGATCCAAGTTAAAAAGAAAAACAACAGTACCTTGCTCATAACTCCATGTTCCCTTCACTGTCTTTTTTTACCAAACCATTGTACCACAATTTTCATTAAACGCGTTTGTGAACAATCTGCGTGCCGGAAGGAGTTTGCCTGTGCCACGGCGAAAGCATGTGACAAATCGGAATTCTGCCGAATTGACCCACATGGGAGGAGCAAAGACATGAGTCACATGAATGAGCAACAAGCGAATAAATGGCGGAAAACACGAACCATGGGGAAAGCTAAATATGTCATGTATTACGGTGTTTTGCTGTGGGGAGTGCTGTTGACGGCCATTTTTACCGGATTAGAATTGCTCACACAGTCAGTGTACAACGTATCCTGGATGTATATTCGGCTGGCGGTATTCGGAAGCGTTGGCTTTTTTATCGCCAATTTCCGCTGGGAAAGCCGGGAAAAAAGGTTTCAATCCCGCTAGCGCGCAGCTTATCAGATCACGGCTCTTTTCGGTATAGTCCGGTCAGGGTAAGTCAAACCACTCCTGGTTGGCCGCCTTGTTAGTGCCGCTATTCCTGCTTCCGCTGAGCGTTTTGTCAGCTGTCAGGAGCTACATTCACATTTATATAGTCACTTGACAAAAGTAAGCAGGTGAAATACTATCTAGAAGTAAGGCAGTTATTATATATAAAGCGGAGGAATTTTTATGTCTACTGTATTGTTTGTCAAAGCCAACGGCCGCCCGATCGACCAAGCGGTAAGTGTGAAGCTGCATCACACCTTTTTGGACACTTACAAAGCGGCGAATCCCGGGGATAAAATCATTGAGTTGGATCTGTTCTCCGAAGAGCTTCCGTACTATGACACGGACACGCTGAACGGCCTGTTCAAGCAAGCCAAAGGCTTGGAGCTGACCGAACAAGAAAAGCTGCGTGCAGACAACGCAAACAAATATTTGGAGCAATTTCTTGCAGCGGACAAAGTTGTATTCTCGTTCCCGCTGTGGAACTTCACTATCCCGGCTCAGCTGCTGACTTACCTATTCTACATACTGCAAGCCGGCAAAACGTTCAAATACACAGCAGAAGGCCCGGTTGGTCTGCAGTCGGATAAAAAGGTAGCTCTGTTGAACGCAAGAGGCGGAGTTTACTCGGAAGGACCTGCTGCCGCAGTGGAAATGTCCTTGAATTATGTCCAAACCATCATGGGCTTCATGGGCGTGAGAAACCTGACCACTGTGGTGGTGGAAGGCCATAATCAATTCCCCGACAAAGCACAAGCCATTATCGAAGAAGGATTGCAGAAGGCCGCTGCTGCTGCGAAATCTTTCTAAGAGTCGTTATGCGCCAACTCCCTATCCCGAGGCATACCGGGTGTGGGAGTTTTTTATGTGCGGAGGCGAAAAAAAATCTGCAACCACAAGGATTGCAGATCGTCGAAGGTTTATATATCAAAAAAGGGGTCATCTATATAATAACCATTGCACGTTAAATCCATATGTATGAAAGATTACAAATTGTTACTGGGACGCGGCACCTGCTTTTTTTTCATGATAAACAAGGCAAAGACAAGCAAAACCTCAATGTTCACGTAAGCGATCCCATAACCAAACAAGCCGAACATGCGCGAGAAGCCCTCGAATAAACCCGCCCACCATACTCCAGCCGCGACGAAAATTGCGGTATTCACAAACAGGGAAACGAGAAAAGACAGCAAAAACCTTCGTGTTTTGTACATAATCGCGACGCCAATCACGTTGGTAACAACAAAAGCGCTGCTCATAATGAACCAATAATAAAAATCGTATGACACTCCGTTCACTCCCAGCGCAGAAAATCTTTGCTTTGACGCAATGTTAGGTTACCAAAACAGCGCTGTTAGTACAACCGTTTGCGAAGGTTTTTTCAAAACTGTCACAGGCTGCTCGGCTGTGATTCAGCTAGAAAATAAGATATACTGAAGAAGTACGACCAAATCCAACAAGGAGGCAGACAGCATGGCACAGAGCAAGGCGAAGAAGGCGCGGCTCAAAATGGAGCGCCGAGGAAAAGTGAATCCTGAACTGAACCGTTTAGACTGGAACGGCGTGACGCCGGTGATCAGAAGAACACCCACGCTGGCGGAACGAAGAGACAGATTGGATCATAAGCATAAAAATAAATGGAACCGAGGCCTACATGGCAGTGACGGTTCCATTTTTGTTTTTTGTTGGCCGAGCAGGCCGCGCTCACACTTGGCATGGCTGATGTTCAATGTCGGAAGTTTCGATTTGAATGGTTGTGTGGTGGATGTTAAAACGCTCTGCGAGCAGGTGGATCGCTCTCTGCAGAATACTTTGCCCGTCCTGGTTATCCCCAATCCGCAGGTGGCAGCTTAACGCATCCAAGCCGGAAGTGATCGTCCATATATGCAGATCATGCACATCCGCTACCCCCGGTATACTCTCCAACGCTTTGCACACTTCATCCCGGTCGATGGCAGCCGGAGCCCCTTCCATGAGCACATGTACGGTATGACGGATCATGCCCCACGCGCTTCTTAGTATGAGAATGGCGACAATTACGCTGATGATCGGGTCGGCTGCGTACCAGGAAAACAGCAGCATAAGCAGTCCGGCTGCAATCGCTCCGAGTGAACCGAGCGCATCTCCAATGACATGCAGGAAAGCACTGCGCACGTTCACGTTATCGTGCACGTCCCCTTGTCGCATCAATGCCCACGCACTCAACAGATTCGCGATCAGCCCGATGGAAGCGATCAACATCATCGAACCGCTGGCAACCGTTGGCGGATCCAAGAGCCGGTGATACGCTTCCCATATGATAATCGCGGCAACCGCAAACAACGTGACGCCATTGAACAGCGCCGCCAAAATCTCAAACCGGTGATAACCGAAAGTGTTCCGGGCAGAAGCCGGTCTTGCGGCGAAAGATACGGCAACCAGGCTCAGCACGAGCGCGGTCGTATCACTGAGCATGTGTCCGGCATCGGAGAGCAAGGCTAAACTGTTCGTGATCAACCCGCCGAAAAATTCCAAAAGCATAATGGCAGCAGTAATCAGGAGTGCGGTGGTTAAAGCTTTGCGATTTCCCTCGGCGCCGGCGACATGATGATGATGGCCGTGGTGGCCGAGATGGCTGTGATGATGCGCCGGATGCGTGTCATGGCCCTGATGATGGCCGTGCTGGGCGTGATGACTGTGATGATGCACCTGATGCGTGGCGTGGCCCTGATGATCGCCGTGCTCGGCGTGATGACTGTGATCATGCGCCGGATGCGTGTCGTTGCCCTGATGATGGCCGTGCTCGGCGTGACAGTTATGTTCGTCCATATGACGGGCGCCGCTGCTCTGACTGTGCCCAGGATGGGCCCTTTGGCTTTGATCGTGCGGACGATCGGTGCCGTGATGCGGGCGTTTACTCATGCGGTCAGCCTCCCCGAGTCATTTCCTCATAGTATTTTGCCAATTGGCATTATCCATCAAATAAGATATGAATCATTTGCTCATAAGTTATGCCGATCGTATTTGCTTCGGCAGGGAATATCCGTTGCGTTTATACATCTTGGGGCCTTCCAGTGTCGGATGCTTGGTTGTTCCATCACATACCATGACACCCTCGTCCAACAGGTTTCGGCCGTCAGCACTCATCCGGCAGAGCTGGAGCTTATGCTTGATACCGGACGGGCTGTGCGCGAAAGCATGCACCAAATACGCATTACCGTCAGGATCTGAATAATCGGCGTGTATAACGGGATTTTGAAAAGTGCCCTCGCCTAAATCAGCTGTCCACATGGAACGCGGCCGTGACGCCGCAAAATCCGCTCTTGGCATAACAATCTCTCCCCTACAGCGCAATATGTGAAAATGTGTCCAAGCTCCGGCACTGGTTTCTTTTAATATAAATGCTACCGGCTGAATCGTCTACTGCGCAAGTAACTTTTACCCTTTTATGCCTGGCAGTGCATGGTGAAATAGATACAGAGAAAAATACACCCCCGTGCCAGTAAATCTCCGCAGCTCTCTAATAAATGCCTAGTCCGGCACAACTGCCGACGCTCGCTACGTTCCATGGAAGGTATTCGGCAAGTCCACATTTCACATTATGTACACAATTTGCTCGCTGTTTTTGGACATAAAAAAGAGCGGTCCCCGAAGGGACTGCCCAAGAGTAAGCAACTTTCCGAATCGAAAATATCGACTACCAGCCTAATGACTTCTTGCCGGCCTCCAGAGCCATGATGATGCGCTCCACATCATACACGCTGCCTTTCCAGGTTCCGCCGCTGACGGACTGCAAAGCCGCCCATAATCTGGTATCTGCAGGCAGCTGCGCGTCTGGCCGCATATCAGGATGAGGCTCCCGAGCCGCTAACAGGAGTGCACCCTCCTCAGGACTAAGCGGATGCTCCGCACTGCCGACAAAATGAATGGTTCCCTCCAGCCGCCGAGTATCCACGACGATGTCAATCAAATCCCCGGTCCGTAAGCGCCCGATAGGTCCCCCGGCCAGCGCCTCAGGGCCGACATGCCCGAAACAGGCCCCGGTAGACACGCCGGAAAAACGCGCGTCGGTGATTAACGATACATACTTCCCGAAGGGCAAATGCTTCAAGGCGGAGGTTAACTGGTAGGTCTCCTCCATCCCCGTGCCGGACGGGCCGCGTCCTATCAGCACCATGATGTCGCCAGCTTGTATGCCGCCGGTCTTAATCGCCGTTATAGCCGCCCTCTCTGTGGTAAATACCTTCGCCTGCCCGCGATGGCGGTATACGCCGTCTGCGTCCAACACCGACGGGTCGATTGACGTTGATTTGACAACCGCTCCCTCAGGCGCGATATTGCCTGTCGGAAACGTGACGGTCGACGTCACCCCTCTTCGTTTGGCTGCATCCGGGCTCATGATCACGTCATCCGGGTTGACGCCGTCCAACCGGGTTAGCTGCTCACGCACTTTCTGCCTGCGTTCGCTGGCCTCCCACCAATCCAGCACGGAGCCCAGTGTCTGTCCGGTAACCGTGAGGACCGACTCATCCAACAAGCCCAGCCGGCGCAGGTGGAGCATCACCTCAGGTACGCCGCCTGCGAGGAATGCCCGGACGGTTGGATGATATTCCGGCCCGTTCGGCAGTACGCTAACCAAGCGCGGTACCTGCCGGTTCACGGCCGCCCAATCATGCACATCCGGCACCCGCAGCCCTGCGGCATGTGCGATAGCCGGAATATGCAGCAGTAAATTGGTCGAGCCGCCAAAGGCCGCATGCACCACCATCGCGTTGCGGATCGCGCCATCCGTGAGTATGTCCCGCATGCGGAGGCCGCCCGCTTCCATTGCTGCAACGGCACGCGCCGACTGCCGGGCGGCCTCTTCCCACACCGCCTGCCCGGATGGCGCCAATGCCGAATGCGGCACCGACATGCCCATCGCCTCGGCGACCACCTGCGCCGTGGCTGCGGTGCCTAGAAACTGGCATCCGCCTCCCGGCGTGGCACACGCGCGGCAGCCTAATTCGGCGGCTTCCTCCAGCGTCATCTCGCCGCTTGCGTAACGCGCGCCGATCGTTTGGATCTTCCCTGCATCTTCCCCGTGCTCGGGCGGCAGCGTCACGCCGCCCGGAACAATGATACAGGGAAGATCATGCATCGCCGCCAAAGCGAGCATCATCGCCGGCAGGCCTTTGTCGCAGGTCGCCACGCCAATCACACCACGGCGTGTCGGGAGCGAGCGGATCAGGCGGCGGAACACGATGGCGGCGTCATTTCTATACGGCAGAGAGTCGAACATGCCTGCCGTACCTTGAGAGCGGCCGTCGCACGGGTCGCTCACGAAGCCGGCAAACGGCACGCCGCCCATGCCGGAAATCTCCAAGGCCGCCGCCTGCATCAGCAGGCCGACCTCCCAGTGCCCTGTGTGATAGCCGAGGGCCACTGGAGTGCCGTCTTCCCGGCGGATGCCGCCCTGCGTGCTCAGTATCAAGTACTGCTTGCCGCTCAGCCGTGCGGGGGACCAGCCCATGCCCACATTTTGCGACAGGCCGAATAGTTCCCCGCTTGGAGCGTTCATTAGCAGGTCATGTGTAAGCGGCAGAGATCCCGCAGGGCCTGGCGCTTTGGTGCGGATGGCGTACAGGTCCTCATGCGATACGCCCATGATGTTTTGCAAAGATTGTGACAACGCGTATAACCTCCCGGCAAGCTGCATCGCTTTTTACCACTATAGTACTGGCACCGTCGCTGATTTATGATTTAACGAATACAGTTTTGATTGAAGTGAAGAATTCGATGGCCGCCTGGCCCTGTTCACGGGAATGGGAGCTCGACTGCTTCATGCCGCCAAACGGTGCTTGCAGTTCAACGCCGGCTGTCTCTGCGTTAACACGTACAAGACCTGCTTCCATATCTTCAATAAACGACAATAAATTCGAGATGCTGGACGTATAAATGGAAGCGCTCAGTCCAAAATCAACATCATTTGCTATTTCAATCGCCTGCTCTAATGTATCTACCTTGATCAAAGCCAGCACCGGCCCGAAAATTTCTTCCTGCGCAATCGTCATTGACGGTTTTACGTTGTCAAACACCGTTGGGGTGACGTAGAAACCGTCCGCCAAGCCGGCGTCATCCGGCCGGTTTCCGCCATGCAGCAGCTCCGCGCCTTCATCGATCCCTTTTTGGATATATGACATTACGGTTTGCAGCTGGTTCTCATTCGCGCACGGTCCCATCCAGCTCTCGCCTTGAAGACCGTCGCCGACCGTGATCGATTGGACCTTATCCAGCAGCTTTTGTTTGAATTCATCGTATACAGCGCTCTGCACGATCACCCGGCTCGTTGCCGTGCATTTTTGTCCAGTCGACCGGAGGCCGCCGCTGATCGTACCTTCCACGGCCAAGTCCAGGTCGGCATCCGCTGCGATGATGACCGGGTTTTTGCCGCCCATCTCCAATTGGTACTTGGCGCCTCTGGCGAGCGCTGCCTGCCCCACCTGCTTGCCGACCTGGTTGGAGCCGGTGAACGTGATTCCGTTGACATCCGGATGCTCCGCCAGCCCTTGGCCGATGACCGAGCCTTTCCCCGTCACCATATTAACTACACCTGCAGGGAATCCGGCTTCGACAAAGCACTCAATGACCTTTGCCGCCGTGACAGCGGTTTCTTGAGCAGGCTTCAGCACCACTGTATTGCCATAGATTAATGCGGGAGCCATCTTCCAAATCGGAATGGCTACCGGAAAATTCCAAGGCGAAATAACACCGACCACACCAAGCGGCACGCGAGTCGTAAACATCAATGCCTCGCTGTCGGTCGACGGAATAACATCTCCGATCTTACGCATCCCTTCGCCCGCATAGTAGCGCAGGATAGCGATACCCCGTGCGGTTTCACCTTTGGCTTCAGGCAGCGTTTTGCCCATTTCACGGGTCATCGTCTCGGCAATTTCATCGAGCCGCTTCTCCATCGCACTCGCCGCTTTGTACAAGAAATCTCCCCTGGCCGAGCCCGCCAATTTTCTCCATGCTTTGTGCGCTTGCTTAGCGCTTTGTACGGCATGATCGAGATCCTGCGCCGTGGATACCTGCACGTAGCCAACCGTTTCATTCCGGTTAGCCGGACTGATGCTGGCCGCGGTTTCTCCGCTGGCAGACGCGCTCCACTCCCCGTTTATGTAGTTCAAGTACGTTGGTGCTTTCAGTGCTGTAGACATGTCCATTCCTCCCAAATTTGATATAAGTGTTTATGTGAATTGGTTGGTGAAAACGACGTTTGACTTGGATGCAGCCAGTGGAGCATGAAGAAAGATGATACCGTTTGCAATAAGCGGTGCAAGATTGAAAGCGTTTGCTAGATTTAGACGAAAAACCGCAGCTTTGCTTTACGACAATAACTGTGCGTGACCTGCCGCGCTATCCTCTTAATCCTCTCATAATACGAAATTTTAATCAACTTCAGGGGTGATTTCACCTCATCGGCAAATCCCTGTTCGGTATGAACGGACTTCATGGGTGGTCGCACCAGATGCAAGACCTGACGTCTAATTCGGTATACTGTCCTCCCCCGCCACCTACCCCTGCAGCCCTCGGTATCCCAACAGCTGCGATATGTGGGCTGTCTCGCCGATCAATAGAGCGATATGCTGCTGAAACTGTTCGTCATCCACGCCGGACAGCATCGTCGACACGCTCATCGCCGCAACGACTTCACCGGCATGGTTAAAGATGGGAGCAGCTGCGCACCTCACGCCGGGCTCGTTCTCCTGATCGTCCACCGCATAGCCTTGCTCGCGCACTTTGGCCAACTCGCGTACGAAGCTGTGCTTATCGGGAAGAGTGTGCGGCGTTTGCTGCACGTATTGATATCCCTGCAGCAGCAGCTCCGCCTCTTCCGGCCGGCGAAAAGCGGCGAGTATTTTGCCGGACGCACTGCTGTGCAAAGGCACCCTCCGCCCGATACGCGAATAACGTATGGCCGCTTTCATGCCTTCCACCTTGTCGATATAGACCCCGTCTGTGCCGTCCAATATGACCAAATGGGTCGTTTGCCCCGTTTGGGCGGACAAGGCCATCAAATGCTTGCGAGCCTGTGCGCGGATATCCATGCCCTGCAGCAGCAGCTGGCCCTTTTCCAGAAGCGTTAAACCCAGGCGATACTTGCCGCTTTCCGCGTCCTGATCGACATATCCATGCATCTGCAAAGTCTTTAGCAGCGAATGGACTGTGCTTTTATGAAGGCCGATGCGAGCGCTGATTTCCGTGATTTTCAACTCCGTGGTGTGCTCGTCGAACAAATTCAGAATGTTTAACGCGCGGTCTAATGATTGTATGATGGGCATGGTCGGCTCCTTACATGGCTGGGCCTGCGGTGCAGATCCCGACTCAGTATTACATTATAAAACGAGTGACGATATTACTAAACAGCTTACCACTCTATTTTAAACCCAAACTCTGGTAAAGACAACTCTCTTTTCATTGAACGGTGGGATTTTTGTCGGACGCTGCGCCAAAATTATTAGATCTCGCCACACGACCAGTGTTTGCATAGGCCAATAGGAATTGGGTTACATTGAAGATACAAAATACTAGCAGTGGGGAAGTTTACTATGCAGGCAGACAAACACGACGACAACATGACCAAAAAATTACAGTGGTGGCAGCTGTCGCTGCTCGGTGTGGCGTGCACCATCGGGACGGGTTACTTCCTCGGGGCAAGTATAGCGATTACAATCGCCGGACCTGCCGTGTTGATCTCCTTTGTCTTAGCCGCCCTGGGCACATATATCGTGTATGATATGCTCGCCACCATGACAGCGGAGGACCCGCTCAAGGGATCTTTTCGCTCCTATGAAAAAAAAGCCTACGGCCGTTGGGCTGGCTTCAGCAGCGGTTGGGGCTATTGGAGCTCGGAGCTGCTCATCATGGGCAGCCAGATGGCGGCGCTGTCGCTGTTCACCCGGCTGTGGTTTCCGAATGTACCGATGTGGATATTCGCGTCCTGCTACGCTGTTCTTGCCTTAATTATCGTTATGGTAGGGACCAAAGGGTTTGAACGGATGGAAAATCTCTTCGCCGTTGTGAAAATTGCAGCTATCATTATGTTCCTGGTGATCGCGTCCGCCGCCCTCATGGGTTGGATAGGCGAAGGAACTCAGCCTGCAAGGTTTCCGGTGGATGAATTTTTCACAGCAGGCGTGCTGGGACTTTGGTCCTCGCTGATTTTCGCATTTTATGCTTTCGGCGGGATAGAAATTATGGGCTTGATGGCGATGCGGCTGCGCGATCCCAAGCAGGCCCCCAAAGCCGGCAAAATTATGCTCATAACGCTCGGCGTGATCTATGTTATCTCCCTTACACTTGCACTCATGCTCATCCCGTGGACCCTGATACATTCCAAGGAAAGCCCCTTCGTTCTAGCGCTCAACGGCTACGACGTCGCCTTTGTCCCGCATCTCTTTAACGCCGTGTTCATTATCGCCGGATTTTCTACACTGGTGGCGTCGTTGTTTGCGGTCACCACGATACTTGTCACGCTCGCTGACGATGGGGACGCGCCTGCATATTTCGCCCACCGGGGTGAGAAAAAGCTACCGCTGCGGGCCGTGGGGCTCACCACCGCAGGGCTTCTCGTGTCCATTCTAATGGCGCTCCTGCTGCCGGAACGCCTATATGAATATGTTACCACGGCTGCGGGATTGATGCTGCTGTACAACTGGTTTTTCATATTGGTCACCTCGGGACGGATCCTTCGGCTCTCCGCATGGGGCAAGACCAAACGCTTCACAGGCATGACTCTGATCGTGCTTGCCGTAAGCGGTGCTGTCCTCCATGCGACCAGCCGGCCAGGCTTCTTTATCAGTTTGGCATTTGTGCTGATTATCGGGGTGGTGACGATCATTATGCACCGTCGATGGGAACGCGAAGCGAGTGAATCAAGAGCCAGCGAAAATCAGCTTATAAGCCTCCAATCCGAAATAGCAGCCAAATCCGATCAACGACATCCCGGAGACCGCCGAGATGGCAACAAGCATCCCGCCCGTTAAGAGCCTCCGGAACGTACTGGCAATGCCGGCCATTACCAAGTCCCAGAGCAGGATGCCGGACACGATGGCGCCACTGTACAAAAGCAGCTCATTCCTCCCGTACGAGGCGGCAGCATTGGCGAGCACCGAACCGTAAATGCCAAGCCAGAACAGAATGGTGAGCGGATTGGATAACGACATAAAAAAGCCTGAGAGGAACGACTTGAATAACGTATCCTGGACGCTTCGGCTCTCGATCATCACGTCCCGCGCTTTTAACAAACTTGCCACACCCGCGTATATCAGGACGAAGGAACCGAACAGCCAAAGAAACGTTTTCATATAAAAGTTGTCCAAGAAATGCACCACACCGAGATAAACCATTACCATATAGAGCACATCGGCGAACATGGCCCCGACCCCGACGAGCCACGCATGCCAGAACCCGGCCCGGATACCTTTATCCAACTGGGCTGCGTTAATAGGTCCGATCGGAGCCGCTAAAGACAAACCCAAAAAGACATAACCGATTATTACGCTCACTGTGCATACAACTCCCCGAGGCATTAGTTTCGGCTGGCGCCTGCTTGTACCTAATCTATGCACGGGAAGCTGCTTGTACGACCAAAGAATACATCTTGCACTGAAAATAGTTTTCTCACCACGAATCGAGAAATTCCGCGTTGACTCCGCCCTGTTTTTGCAGCTTATCGATCTGCGCGCAGATGTCATGCTGCCATTCGGTATCCTTCGACATAGAAGCCAATAAGGATTGATTGTAAAGTCCGGCCAGCTTTCTGGCGAACACCGCGTTATAATGCAAACACGCATTCATTTCGGATTGCTCGTCCTCGGACAAAGCCCGCTTTTGTTGAATCGTCCATAATTCCGCTAATCGCCAATGCACCGACAGCATGTCTGGTTCCCCCTATTGTGCGCCATTGGTTTCTAGCAGCTATTATGGGCAGCCGGCACGAGGTTTACACGTAATCATTAACACAATTGGAAAAAAGGAACGGTTCGGACCGTTCCTGCGTACCGCTAATGCGGCGCTGCGCATTTCAGTGGCGCGCATACCACTCCTTGTAATCCCTCACCACAGATGCTGAAGAATACCCGTACCGTTTGTGAAATTTACCAAGCTGCTTTTCCTTATCCATCCTCAATCAGATCCAGATCCTCATACATCATCACGCCCCACTGCTTTTGCGCCTTGTGTTTGATTTGCTTCCAATTGCCTCTCAGCAGCTTGCCTGCCATGCGTGTCACTCCTTCTATCGATGATGGGATTTATTACCCGGTTCTGGAGTAATTAAACAACTGGCGGCTGCCGCGATTTATGTGCAGGTACATGTGGCATTCAGCGCGCAGCCTCAAGCCAATGAAAAGGGGTCGTATCGAAAAAAAGATCGGGATTGACGGGCACGTTATGCGCCCAAAACGTAAAATGCAGATGGGGACCGGTCGAAAACCCCGTAGACCCGACCAGGCCGATAATGTCACCTTGTTTCACACGATCGCCTGCTTTTACCCGCAATTCCGACAAATGCGCATACTGGCTGAAGAGATGCATGCCATGATCGATATATACTGCATTGCCGGTAAGGTATATGTTTTCCGCCAATACGACCACGCCGTCATTCGCAGCTTTCACCGGGGTGCCCTGCTTTGCGGCAAGGTCGAGCGCCATGTGGCTGCTGTCCAGCCTGCCGTTGACATAACGGGTGTAACCGAACGGTGTTGTCAGTACCCCTTCAACAGGCTTCATGAAGGGACCGCTGAACAAAAACTCAGGCATGGATGTGCTTCTGGCCCGATCAATTTTCTTCTGATCAGCTTGAATCCGCTGTATGTCCTGTCTCATACTCTCCATTTGCTTGGTCACTTTCAGATGCTGCGTATCAAACTTTTTGTCCTTAACAGTAAGTTCCTGATCGCCGATGGCATAGGTGCCCGGCTTCGTCTTCATCGGCACGGGCAGATAGGTGAAATAACCGGCGCCGAACGTCTGGAGCTCATAAGACTTGCCCTGCCACTCGAGCGCTCCCGGCGACCGGTGGCGGACCAGTATAATATCTCCCGGAGCGGCAGTTGACGGCATTAGCATCCAATCCGACTGGATCGCCTGCCGCGCGGTCTGACTGTCAGGGTAATACGCAGCCTCGTGCCGTATGCTCTGCATCCGCAAACGCTCCGCCGCTAGCCCTTGCACGGCTTCGGCGCTGCTAGCATGACCCCATGTTTGTCCGCCGTCGGCGGTTACCCATAATGGTACCTGTTGCGCGGATTGTACCGCAGCTTCTGTGAGCGCCCATCCGACGTTAGCGGTAAGAAATTGCGCTTTCTTGACCTTGTACTGCTTGGATTCGACAGTAATGGTGTCGGGGCTTGGCAGGCGGCCTGCCATCCACGGCAGCATGCCATCGGGCACTGCTGCCGGTGGTGCAGGAATAGCGGGCATGTCCGCATCCATCCAATGCGCTCCTCCATCCTCCGTGTGCATTACTGCATCGTGATACGCCAGCCAGCCGATTTCAAAATCATCCATGCGAAAGTCGATAGGCTGTCTGACAGCTTCAGCAGAAGCCTGCGTCGGTTCACTTGGCATTGGTGCTGGGGGAGAAAGACCAGGCATGTGCACGAACCAAAGCAATAGCAGCATCAGCATAAATATGAGTACAGCCACCAAGAGCACAGAAGCCAGGCGCGGCCTTCTTTTGCGTGGCGCTACGGAACGCTCGCATGGTTTACGCAGTTCCATTTTTCAATAGCCTCCGCTCAATATAAGAATTTAAAATACACCAGCATAATGCCAACGTCGGCGAGAATGTGGCTCACAATTGAACCGAGAAGGGAATCCGACTTGTGACGCAGCCAGCCCCAGAAAACGCCTGCGATAAACACGGGAATGACGGCTAACACGTTGAAAGGCCAGTGAAACATTGGGACCAGCAAAAACAAATGGTAGAGGCTGTAACATATGGATGTGATCAGAATTGCGTTCATAATGCCCATGGTTCGACGCAGTTTACTTAACATATAACCGCGCCAATATATCTCCTCCAAAAACGGGTTGATGACGATCAATACGGTTGCGAGTGCAATAACATACGCGCCTGAAAAATGCCATTCAAGAAGTAAAGCACGTAACTCATCCTGATCGAAAAACTGTTCTTGCAGCAAGCTCAATGTGCCGGTGATGACAAACATAAAAATAATCCCTGCTATCACGCCATACAGCATGTTTCTGCTTTTGAATTCGACCGCGAATTCGGCGCACGCCTCTCCAAACGTACGACGGTTATAAAGCATCAACTCTATAAAAGGAACGCTCAATAGAAAACCGTAAAACAACAAAAACGTCACAGGCACGCTATGTAAAATATTCCAGCCCAGCAGCAGCATTGCTGTGGGAGCGAGACATAAGAAGACGACGTTCAAGCCTCTCACCATACTCTCATCGATTGTTGCCTCCTCATAAGCCACATTGTAAGTGATGACTCAGCGGGCGGGCTAGTATTATTTTGGTCAAATTCCTTATTTTATACGAAAAACCTTTTATTAATATAAAAAACACCGCTCCAAGAGCACTGGGAATCGCCGGTCTCGGCAAATTACCAATTTCTGGATGGTGTTCTGTACAGCTATTTATCGCTTCTCTTTTTATACTCGGCGGTGTATTCGTCAATGACGGTGCTGCCGCCTGACTTCAACCAGCGGTCCACTTCGGCTTGCCAGCCCGCTTCATCAATTTTGCCCATAATAAATTTACTCTGCGAATCGGAGATCATCTGATCCAGTTCCGCACCCTTTTCCGCGTAAGCAGGTGAGTTCAGCGTCAGCGCCGGATTCGGAATGGCATACTGCACATTCTCCGTTACGACTTTCCACTGCTTCTCCGCCAACGGCCCCAGTTCCAACGGCAATCCTTTGCCGGTAATTTCGAACGAAGGGAGCATATCACGGTATGGTTTTACCTCACGCATAAAGGCGCTCAAGTCTTTCCACTTCACCTTGCCGTTCTTCTCATGATGCTTGCCCTCGATCCCTCTGGTCAGAAGCGTGGCGTTATCCGCGTTCAGCAGGTCATTGAAAAATTGGAGCACGCGTTTCAGTTCGGCTTCGGTTTTGACGGACGATCTGGGAATGACATAAAATCCGTTGTTCCCCGTCTCCGCCGGCAGGCGAATGCCCTTAGGCCCGGTGAGGGGCACCACATCGACCTCGGCAGTCGGGACATTTTTCGTAACCAGATCCCTGTAACCGTCTGCTGTTGAGGCCACCGCGACACGAAGTCCAAGCTTGCCATTGTTCCATTTATTATCGTTGTCGGTTGTTTGCGTAACTGTGAAGTCTTGGTTGATCAGCTTCTCAGCGTACATTTTTCGAATCATTTTCAGTGTGTCGAAATATTCCGGGGTCATAAAGTCCGGGGTCATTTTTCCATCGATAAATCCCCATTTGTTCGGTGCTCCCTGTGCCGTGGCAAATCGTGTCATAAAGGCGCTGCTGGGCGTGTCGGCGAACTTTTTATCTAAGTAAAGTCCCAAGCTGTCCGCTTCTCCGTTGCCCTCCGGGTCTTTCTCAGCAATTGCTTTCGTCACGTTGTACCAATCATCAAGCGTCACCGGCGTTTTCAACTGCAGCTTGTCCATCCAGTCCTTGCGTATGACCAAGCCCGCCCGGCCGATGTCACGGAATAGCGGAACGCCGTACACCTTACCGTCTACTTTAATGTTGTCATAGTACATCGGATTGACCTCTGCGAGGTTCGGATAATCCTTGAGATAAGGCCCCAATTCCCAGAACATCCCCGCTTGGATATTGGCGATCGATGTTGCGGTATACGTGAGTTTGATGGCCTTCGGCAGTTCACCTGATGCGATCATGACGTTCTTCTTCTCTTCGTACGCGGCCGAAGGAATCCACTGCATGTCCAGCTTCGTGTTGGTGTTCTTCTCGATAGCCGTTTCGATCTCATTATCCTTCATCGGAATTTCTCCAACCTGCTGCGTCACAATGGATAGCTCCAACGGAGCCGAGTTGTCCTGCGGCTGTGCCGTTCCCTGTGTATCCGCTGCATTGCCGCCAGACGCGGTAAGCAGGCCAACTGTCAAAACCATGCTGCAGGCAGGCGTAAGTATGCGCTTTTTTTTCATGCCATATCCCCCTATTCGGTTTAACCGGAAGTGAAATGTTGTCGATTCCCCTTCATATTAGGCCGGCCATCCGGAACAGGCTATAGGCTGCATTTAACTTGTCTGCAACGGCGGGCTTTACGGGCTCGTTTAGCGCCGTGAGAGGGCTCGCAACCCGATCAAAATCAGCTTAATATAACCTGCAATCGAACTAATATAACCTTTTTTGGTTCTGATCCAGGAAAGGCAAAGCGGCAGGTTAATCCATGCATCAGTAGATGTCAAGCCAATTTTCATTAAAATTTTCTCATGGATTTCTAATTATCCAGCGCAAGCTGAGACGGGGCACGGGTTTCAGCACCTATTGGTAATTGGTGGGTGTTTCACATGTGGTACAGTGTTCTCGAGTCATGAGCTAAACCAATTTAACACACCGTAGGGAGGAACTTATGATTAACACCAAGAAAAACCGTATCGGTAAAACACTAGCAGGGATCACTCTTAGCCTCTCGATCGCTTTCTCAGGCAGTATGTTCGCAGCACCTCAATCCGCCCAAGCTGCTGAAGTATCCACTGTATCAACCGCGGACAACATTTTTGAAACAGGTAAACAATTTCTAGGAGTTCCATATAAATTTGGAGCAAAGTCCGGCAGCACCAGCTCTTTCGATTGCTCCTCGTTTGTGCAATATATCTATAAGGAAAATGGCATCAAGCTGCCACGTTCGTCAAGACAGCAGTCCAAGGTCGGTGAATCCGTATCGAAAAGTCAGCTGCAGCCTGGAGATCTTGTCTTCTCCGATACGAACAAAGACGGCGTCATTAATCACGTGAGCGTGTATATGGGTGAGGACCAGCTGCTTCACACCTACAGAAAAGGAATCGGCGTGACCATTACCAAATTCGAAGGAACTACTTGGGATAAAACTTTCGTTGAAGCACGCCGTGTGATCAAATAGGACAAACAGTGCAGTTACCGGTCGGCTGAACTGTCGCATGAGCAAACTCTATAGGCATGCCAGTGGAGCTTGATGGCTCGACAGCAGCTCGACGTCGCGTGTCCTAGGGGCGCTAAGCGAACGGTACATACATGTGCACAACGCAGGAGAGCGGTAGCCAGATGGTTGCCGCTGCGTTTGGCACTCTCTTCTCAGCGTCAATAAACACTCGATTAAAAATTTCTCATCGACTTTTAATGGTCCAGCGTTATGCCAGTCAATTCAAGGGTTTGCGCATATCACGGAAATTTGTGGTTGTTTTAAGTGTGTTATGGTGTTCTAGGGCCAATCACCCACACACATCCATGCATAGGGAGGCATATGATTATGAATAACTCGAAGAAAAGACGTCTCGGCAAAACCATAGTGGGCATCAGCCTCTGCCTTTCCGCTGCTCTCACAAGCAGCTCGCTTGTGGCGCCGGCAGCTGTGCACGCGGCTGTGCCTGCAGGCACATCTGTCGCAGACAATATTGCGAACACAGGCAAACAGTATCTTGGAGTGCCTTACAAATTCGGCGCAAAATCGGGCAATACCAGCTCGTTTGATTGCTCCTCATTTGTGCAGCATGTTTATGAGGAAAATGGAATCGAGCTGCCACGCTCGTCGAGAGAACAATCCAAGGAAGGCGTATCGGTGTCCAAAGATCAACTTCAACCGGGAGATCTGGTTTTCTCTGATACGAACAAAGACGGCAAGATCAATCATGTCAGCATTTACATCGGGGACGGCAAATTGCTTCATACTTACCGGGTGGGGATAGGCGTAACGATCTCCGATTTTGAAGGCAGCTCATGGGATAAGACTTTCGTGAGCGCGAAACGGGTCCTGCCAGCCGATGGACAAGTTCCAGCTGCCGCTCCGCAGGCAGAAGAAGCATCAGCTAATGAGTCAGCACA
This sequence comes from Paenibacillus xerothermodurans, assembly GCF_002220865.2. GTDB lineage: Bacteria > Bacillota > Bacilli > Paenibacillales > NBRC-103111 > Paenibacillus_S > Paenibacillus_S xerothermodurans. The sequence goes on from NZ_NHRJ02000004.1 coordinate 168,636, forward strand.
GGAGGACGCACAGGAGGAGTAAGTTTTACTTATTAGCTGTTGCGGACACTGCCGCTGCAAAGCATTGTACAAGCATCTGTCACTCAGTGCGGCGAACGCTGAAACACAGCGACGTCTGTTGCGAAATGGACTAATACTCCACAATTATGTGTGAAAAAATTAAAGCCCCGGCATTCAGCGGGGCTTTTTTTCTGCTCTATGTCGGCTGTGTTAGCTGATTCTAAACACCGACACACGACGTGTTGAGCTCTTCCGCCGACTGTGCCGACGATGGTGATGCAGCTGAGGAGATAACCTTACCCCACAAAGCGTGGAGGCAATCACCGTTCGGCTGCAGCCGCTGGTCGGACAATTCAAATTGCCGAATTGCGAGTGCGGGTCAAAATAGCTGGCGTACAACTAGTGTTACAACTTGAAGACAAAATAATTCCGACAAGAAAAAAAGCCGGTCCGCGAGGACCGGCTCTCTATTCTTGATTGTCATATGGAGCCTAGGGGGATCGAACCCCTGACCTCATCGCTGCCAGCGATGCGCTCTCCCAGCTGAGCTAAGGCCCCGTGGCGACAAAAATGATAATACCACAGGTGATTCGGCATTGTCAACTAAATTCAACGCCGAACTCCTGGTTACTTTTTCTCATCGCTGACATTGTGTTTCGAGAGAATCTCGGTCAGCTCGCGCATGAACATATTGATGTCCTTGAACTGCCGATACACCGATGCGAAGCGTATATAGGCGACCTCGTCGACGGGATACAGCTGCTCCATCACAATCTCACCGATCGCGCGGCTGTCGACCTCGGCGTGGGCAGTGTTACGCACCTGCTTCTCCACTTCCGATACAATCATGTCCAGCTGCTCCACTGATACAGGGCGCTTCTCGCAAGCGCGAATCAAGCCTCTCAGCATCTTCTCACGACTGAACTCCTCTCGGCTGCCGTCTTTCTTAATCACAATCAGCGGCGTTTCCTCCACCATTTCGAATGTGGTAAACCGCCTGGCACATCGCTCGCACTCCCTGCGGCGGCGGATTGATTTATTTTCGTTCGCGGCTCTTGAATCAAGCACTTTGGTACCGTGATAATCGCAGTAAGGGCATTTCATATTCCGTCTACTCCTCATTGTTAGAACATCCGGGAAAAATCCAACCTTCCCAGCGACTCCCTGTAATGAACTTCAGCATATCGCCACATAATAGAATTACCAACAGACAAGGAGGTGAATCCCTAATGGGCGGAAACGGCGGCGGCGGCGGCGGCGGCGGCGGTGGCGGCGGTAATAACATACTGGTCGTACCCCAAGCTAGCCAAGCGCTGAATCAATTGAAATATGAAGTCGCTCAGGAGCTCGGTATCGCGATGCCTCCAGACGGCTACTACGGTTACATGGCAACTCGTGACACCGGAGCAGTCGGTGGTCACATGGTGCGTCGTATGGTGCAATTGGCCGAGCAACAACTAGCGACTCAATTTGGCCAAGGCATGCAGCGTTAATTTAAGAAATTATAACATTGAAGCGTTGGACGCCGACTCTCAGGGGTCGGCCTGTCCAGTGCTTCTTTGTGTGTCTCACCGTGCGCGCCAGTCGTCGGCGTATAGTTTATGATACTTATTGTAATAATATAAAACACGTTGAATATAATGCCTGGTTTCACCATACGGGATATCGTCCACATGCTCACGTGTGCCATCCCAGCGTCCATTGTTCAGCCACTGGCGCACTTTGCCTTGCCCGGCGTTGTAGCTGGCGATCACCGCCACTGTGTTCCCATCGAGCTCCTTGTGCAGCCACTTCAAGTACCAGGAGCCCAATTGGATGCTCACCATCGGATCATGTAATTTCTGATTATAACTGGGTGAAAACTGCCCTATTTCCACGATCCACTGGGACGTTTCCGGCATTAGCTGCATGAGCCCGTAGGCGCCTTTTTTCGATTCAATTTTCGTCTGATAATTGGATTCCACACGCACGATCGCGGCTATCAGAAACGGGTCCAGGTTGTATTTGTTGGCATTCAGCCGAATCTCATCTTCATATTGTATTGGGTAAAGCCATTTGCTTACGATGTTACTGCTGAGAAACATGAATAAGATGAAGGCAAGCAGAAACAGCGCGAACACCCGCTTTTTCCGCCAAAAACCCCAGCTCATAGCAGCCTCCTCTCCATCAGGAAGCGTTCCACCTGCCGCCGTGTATCGTCCAGTGTGCCCCTGTTGTCTATTACCACGTCAGCTTTGTCCTTTTTCCGCTCGATATCCATCTGCGCCGCCAGCCTTTGTTCGGCTTGCGCCAGTGTTAGCTGATCGCGCTGCATCAATCTGTCCAGCTGCACATCACGCGGCACATACACGACCATAACCGCTTCAAACATCGACTGCAATCCCGATTCATACAACAGCGGCACGTCCACGACCACCAGCTTGTCCGGATGTGAAAGCTCATAATCCTTCATCCGCTCGCGCATGACAGCTCGAATGGATGGATGCATGATGTTCTGCAGGTCTTTGCGCGCCTCCGCATTACCGAAGACGAGCTCGCCCAGCTTTTTACGGTTGAGCGCACCGGCCGGTAACAGAACCTCCGAGCCAAACCGCGCCGCTATTTGTGACAACACAGGGCTGCCCGGCTCAACCACCTCCCTGGCTATACGATCGGCGTCCACAAGTAGTGCGCCGCGTTCCACCAGCATATTCGATACGGTGCTCTTACCGCAGGCGATTCCACCAGTCAAACCGATATTCATGGGCGTAGCGCTCCCTTAACCTTTTTGGCTCTCTTTCTCTTCATGGGCTGGCACTTCGGACAGTAGTGTGTCCCGCGGCCTGCCAGCACGGTTTTCTCAATAGGATGATCGCAGTTGTAGCACGATTCGGCTTTCCGTCCGTACATTTTCAGCTGATGCTGAAACATGCCGATCTCGCCCTGGCCATTCACGTAGGATTTGATAGATGATCCGCCTGCCCGCACCGCGTCCTGCAATGTGGATACAATGGCTGAATGCAGGGCGGCAGTCTCCTTGCGGGTGAGCGAACGGGCCTCACGCTCCGGATGAATGCCTGCCACAAAAAGGGACTCATCCACATAAATATTCCCGATGCCGACGATGTATTCTTGATTCAGGAGCAGCGGCTTGATTTTGGTAGACCTGCCCGCGAGCTTGGCACGGAACGCTTCCAGCGTGAATGCCTCAGCGAGCGGCTCAATCCCGAGCTTCTTCAGAGGATTCTCCTCAAACTCTTGTCCCTTTGGGAATAAGTGCATCGTTCCGAACTGGCGTACATCCTTATAACGCAGCTCACTGCCGTCGGTGAAGCTGAACACGACATGTGTGTGCAGCTCCAACGGGTCATTCCGATCATACAGGCCGTACCGGCCCTCCATCCGCAGGTGGGATACCAGTGTGTAATCATCCATAACAAAACGCAGAAACTTCCCTCTTCGTTCTACGCTCCGCATAGTTTGTCCCGCCAACAAAAAGCAAAATTCCTCTACGTCCTCCGGCCGCTGGATGATCCGCGGCAGCAGTACTTTGACACGGTCAATTGTTTTGCCCACCACCAATTGGTTTAAAGTACGTCGGATCGTTTCGACCTCCGGCAGCTCCGGCATGTTGATTCACCTCTAGGTTGTTGTACTAGTCTAATGATTATCTACTTAGCTTCATACCAGTTGGCACCGGTGTCGACATCTACTTTAAGCGGCACGCCCAGCTCCAAAGCATGCTCCATGACATCCGGCACAATGGTTGTCATTATTTCCACTTCATCGTTAGGTACTTCAAACACCAATTCATCGTGCACCTGCAGCAGCATCCGGCTTTGCAGCCCTTCCTGCTTCAATCGCTCGTCCATTTGCACCATAGCCAGCTTGATGATATCAGCGGCTGTGCCCTGTATCGGCGTGTTCATGGCAGTACGTTCAGCGAAGGAGCGAAGATTGAAGTTGGATGCATTGATTTCTGGCAGATACCGGCGACGATGCAGCAGTGTGGTGACATATCCGTTTTGCCGGGCCTCCTTCACAATCTCGTCCATATACTGCCGAACCCCTTTGAACACAGCAAAATACTGTTCGATGAAGCTTGCCGCCTCTTTGCGGGTGATGTTCAAGTTTTGCGAGAGCCCGTAGTCGCTGATACCGTACACGATACCGAAGTTCACGGCCTTGGCCGAACGGCGCATATTCGAGTCCACGGCGGATTCCTCCACACCGAATACGTCCATTGCGGTTTTGGTATGAATGTCCATATCATTCACGAACGCTTCCATCAACTTTTCATCCTGCGAAATATGGGCGAGCACACGAAGCTCAATTTGCGAATAATCGGCGGTCAGCATGGACCATCCCGGCTTGGACGGCGTAAATACCTTGCGGATCTTGCGTCCTTCTTCCAGGCGGATCGGAATGTTTTGCAGGTTCGGGTATTGACTGCTCAGCCGTCCGGTCGCCGCTATAGTCTGCCGGTAGTACGTGTGTACCTTGCCGGTGTCCGGGCGAACCTCCTTGAGCAGCCCTTCTACATACGTGGATTGGAGCTTAGCCAGCGTGCGGTAAAGAAGAATATGGCCGACCATCGGATGATACGGTTCCAGCTTTTCCAACACTTCCGCATCGGTGGAATAGCCGGTTTTAGTCTTTTTCACAACGGGCAGCTGCAGCTTCTCGAAAAGGATTTCGCCAAGCTGCTTCGGCGAATTGATGTTGAATTCGGTGCCAGCCGCTTCGTAGATCGACTTCATGATGCTCTCCAAGCGGCCTGCGAGCTCCGATCCATACTCTTTGAGCGCTTCCCTGTCAACCTTGATCCCCTTTTGTTCCATAGAGGCGAGTACGGCTGCCAGCGGCAGCTCGAGATCGTAGTACAGCCGATGCATTTCATTGCTCTCCAGATCCCGCTTCATCGGCTCTACCAAGCTGTGAACCGCGTGCGCTTTCCGGCACAAGTGCTCACTCACCAATTCTGCCGCGGGTACCCTGAACTTGGCTCCTTTGCCGAAAACATCCTCGTCCGGCTGAAGCGCAGGCAGGGCGTACTTCTTCGCGATGCCGCTCAGCGCCAGCTCCGACTCGGTGGGGTCCAGCAAATATGCTGCCAGCATCGGATCGAACGATGTGCCCCGCAGGCAGATGCCCTGCCAATGGAGCGCGACCTCGGCACGATGCTGATCGAAGACCGCCACAGCCTTATCTGCCGATTCGAGCCATGCTTTGAAAGGTTCGATCTCGGCCGCGCCGTCCTTGACTAGATCAAAGGGCACATAATAACACACGTCAGTCGAATGCAGCGCTATACCAAGAATATAACCGGCATGGGGATTATCGCCAACCACTTCGACGTGCAAGGCGTCCACCGCCGCGAGTGCTTCTATCAGCTCAGGCAGCTTCTCCTGATCGACCAATACCGCCTTAATGTCGGCTTGCGGAGGCTGATCCGCGCCTGCAGCGTCAACTCCGGCAAAATCCATTTTTTCCAGCAATGACTTGAACTCGAGTTTGCGGAACATATCCGCCAATGCTGGTCCTTGATAGCCGTTATACACGAGCTCATCCCAAGAGGTTTCCATAGGCACCTCACGGAAAATCGTAGCCAGCTCCTTGCTCATGCGTGCATCATCAGCATGCTGTTCAATTTTTTCCCGCATCTTTCCTTTCAACTCTGCGGTATGTGACAGCACACCTTCTACCGTTTCAAATTCATGCAGCAGCTTCAACGCGGTCTTCTCACCCACGCCGGGGATACCCGGAATGTTATCGCTGGCATCACCCATCAAGCCTTTTAGATCTATAATTTGCTGCGGTGTAAGATCATATTTGGCTTTGATATATGGAGGATCGAACAGCTCGACCTCGCTGATCCCTTTGCGAGTCAGTGCGATCTTTACCTTCTCGGAAGCCAGCTGCAGCATGTCCTTGTCGCCCGTTACCACGACTACTTCCATATCTCCCCGCTCATCAGCCACCCGGGTGATCGTTCCGATGATATCGTCGGCCTCGTATCCCTCGAGCTCAAACTGCGAGATGCCAAACGCGCGCAGCAAATCTTTCAACAGCGGGAACTGTTCTCCGAGCTCGCTCGGCATTTTGGCGCGGCCGCCTTTATATTCAGCATAATCCTTATGTCGAAACGTCGCTTTTCCAGCGTCGAATGCCACTAGAAAGTGCGTCGGTTTTTGTTCGTCGATGAGTCTAAGCAGCATCGTGGTAAAGCCGTACACAGCGTTCGTGTGAAGACCGCTGGAATTGCTCAGCAGCGGCAGTGCAAAAAAAGCACGGCTTGCGATGCTGTTACCGTCAATCAATATTAACTTGGACATCGTTACACCTCATTCTCCATACTCCCTCCATGATAGCATAGGACGATGAAAGAAAAAAAGCATCGCCCCTGTCGCATCTGAGGGGTGACGCCGCACGTTTCAGCATAAACATAAGTAATGGATGAACGCCCAGCACGAACGGAGGTAGTACGCAATGAGCACTCGTTATCCGCTCCAAGGTAAAAAAGCGATCTGTTTCGACGTGAATCAAACCCTTATTCATCAGGGTTTGCATTTTGAGCAGGCTTTCCGTTCCGTCTGGAGCGATTATGCCGCGCGATGGTCGCAAGACGACGGATTTCCTCATGCCGATGCGCTGTGGGAAGCGTATCAACATCACTGGCAGCAGCAAAAAAAACTGAAAAACGTGCGGCTTGTGCTCGAAGACCTGCAGCAGCAGTGCCTTCGGTCGGCATTGAAGCAGTTGAATATCCCGGTCCACCAGAAATTCACACACGACTTTTTTTATACCATCAGAAATTACCGGCTTACCGCCAAATCACTCGCGCCAGGCGTGGTAGAGCTCCTGCCGCAGCTCTCCCCGCGTTACAAGCTGGCCATCATCAGCAATAGCCCGCGGCGGGAGGTTGTTCACCTGCTCAGCCGGTTTGGGCTGGACCCTTATTTTCCGGAAGCTCACATCTTTACTGCACAGCGGCAGGCGGACAAAAAGCCTGGAACATCGTTGTTTAAAACCGCCATCCGCACATTGGGACTATCCCCGCGACAGGTGGTCATGGTGGGTAACTCATGGAAGCACGATGTGTGCGGCGCGGCGAAAGCGGGCATGGACTCGGTCTGGATTCAGCGGCAGGAGCAGTCCCATCCGCCAAAAATCGACCACCACAAGCTTGGCAAGCGCAACGTATACGGCATTCAACAAATCATTCAGCTCCTGGAGCTTTTTGCATAGAAAGCGGTGGAAACGGCGGTGAGGAGCACTGGCAAACCAGTCGAATCCTCAAATTCTCACGCTGCCGAGAGGATGAAAATAAGGAGCCCGCTTTTTGCGGCCCCCTGTGGTTTTGTCACACGTTCAAATCTTTGCGCTTGCCTGTCACCATATAAATGACACCTTCGCCGATATTCGTTGCGTGATCAGCCACTCGCTCCAAATAATGGGCTGTAAACATCAAATGTGACAGCTGGCGGTTGCGCACGAAATCACCGTTCATCAGTCCGATAATTTCCGTCATCACCGTACTGTACAACTTGTCGACCTCGTCGTCCTTCTCCGCCAGCGCGGCCGCCCTGTGTATGTTCCGCTCGGTATACGACAGCATACTTTCGTGCAGCATATCTTTGACAAGTAGCGCCATCCTTGGAATATCTTCCAGAGGCTTGACGAGCTCCTCGCCGGACAGCCGAATCGTGATTTTGGCTATATCCACCGCATGATCGCTGATCCGTTCCAAATCCGTTGCAATCTTGAGCGCCATGCCGATAGTGCGCAAGTCGCTTGCCATCGGCTGCTGCAGTGCGATTAGCCGCAGGCAGCTCTCTTCCACATCCAGCATCATGTCATCGATGATATCGTCATTGTCGATAATCTCTCTAGCCAGACCTTCATCCAGGGAGGATAGAGATTCGACAGCTTGTGAAATCGATTCTTTTACCCGGTCCCCCATCAGCAGCAGCGTGCTTTGCAACTCGTCGAGCGATTGGTGAAAATTCACTCTCGTGTCCATACCATACTTCCTTCCTGTGCGTTGTTAGCCGAAACGTCCGGTGATATAATCTTCTGTTCTTTGATCCGCTGGAGCCGTGAAGATCTTGTCCGTTTGATCTGATTCAACCAATACACCGTTAAGAAAGAATGATGTGTAGTCGGAAATTCTTGCTGCCTGCTGCATGTTGTGTGTCACGATAATGATGGTGTATTTTTCCTTCAAAGTCTGTGTCAGCTCTTCCACCTTCAGCGTAGAAATCGGGTCCAACGCGGAGGTGGGCTCATCCATCAACAGCACCTCCGGCTCCACCGCCAGCAGACGCGCAATGCACAAGCGCTGCTGCTGACCGCCAGACAAGCCCAAAGCCGACTTGCTCAGGCGGTCTTTGACCTCATCCCAGAGAGCGGCCTGAACCAGGCTTTTTTCCACAATTTCATCGAGCACAGCCTTCTTCTTCGTGCCATGGATGCGAGGGCCGTAGGCAATATTATCGTAAATGCTCATCGGGAACGGGTTAGGGCGCTGGAAGACCATGCCTACTTTTTTCCGAAGCGACACGACATCCATATCATTACCGTAAATGTTTTGCCCGTCCACAAAAATTTTTCCTTCGATCCTGACAGAGTCAATCAAGTCGTTCATACGGTTCAACGTTCTCAAGAAGGTTGATTTGCCGCACCCGGACGGTCCGATCAATGCAGAGATCGAATTATTCTTGATGTCCAAGCCGATGTTGTGGAGTGCCTGGTTGTCGCCATAAAACAAGTTAAGTTGTTCCACTGTAATCTTATGTTGTTCGATCACGTTTATTTACCTCCGGTCAGTCTTTTTTGTATCAAACGGCTAGGAATACCAATCAACAAATTGAACATGAGTACGACGATCAACAGAAGCGCTGCACTGCCTTGAGCAATCTGTTTGGCGTCCGGCACAATGGCTTCGGACTGGACATACCATAAGTGGGTGGCTAACGTTTCGCCCATTGCTAATGGGCTGAAATCCGGAAAATGCCGCGATACGGACAAGCCTGCAGTGTAGATCAGAATTGCCGACTCACCCAGCGCTCGTCCCGCCACCAGTGTGATCCCCGTGATCAGTATTGGAAGCGCGGCCGGCAGCAGTACCTTGCGAATCGCCTGCCAGCGGGTCGAGCCAAGCGCCAGTGATGCTTCCCAGTACGATTCAGGCACCGAGCGCAGCGACTCTTCCGTTACCCTGACAAGAACAGGCAGATTGAGCAGAGATAAAGTTGCAGCTCCGCCGATAATCGAAAATTTCAAATCCATCAAATTTACAAACAGCAGAAAACCGAACAGGCCGAATACGATCGACGGTACCGAGGACAGAGCCTCAACCGAAATTCGGATAAAGTCCGTGAATCGGTTTTGTTTCGCATAGATTGTCAAATAGATGCCTGCACCTAGCCCAATAGGCACCGAGAACAGCAGGGATAAGAACAAAATGTAGAAGGAATTGAACAGCATCGGGCCTACGCCGCCGCCAGCCATAATTTCCTGCGGCTTCCCGAAAATGAACTTCCAGGACAGATGCGGAAGCCCGTCACCCAAAATCCGAATCAGAAACCATGCCAACAGCAGCATGATGACGAAGCCGGCCGCCCAAAAGAATGTTGTGGCAATCCGATCGGTGGTTTTACTGGTCATTTGAGCTCACTCCTCTTGGCTACGATGCGAATTGCAATAATCATAAACAACGAAATCAGCAGAAGAACGAGCGCCATCAAATACAAAGCGTTGTTCCATGGCGTTCCGTAGTTGGTATTTCCCATATCCTTCACGATCGCGGTAGTCAGCACGGTAGTTGACTCCAGCAGCGATCCGGGCATCTGAGGCGAGTTCCCGATTACCATGAACACGGCCATAGTTTCACCGATGGCTCTGCCCATACCGAGAATAATACCGGTGATGATGCCCGGACGGGCTGCAGGTAGCAGCACTCTCCAGATGGTTTGCCACCGGGTCGCACCCAGTGCGAGAGAAGCTTCTTCCAAGCGGATTGGGAGTGCGCGTATGGCATCCTCGGAAATGGACAAAATAGTTGGCAAAATCATGATGGCAAGAATGATCGCTGCAGGTAAAATACCGTAGCCGATCGTGCCCGTCACTTTAGCGAGCCACGGCACAACAACCGTCAATCCGATCAAGCCGTAAACGACGGACGGAATTCCGACAAACAAATCGGTAGCCGGACGCATGATTTCACGCAGCCAACTCGGAGCCATTTTCGCCATAAAAACAGCCCCGGATAAAGCGAGCGGCACCGATAACAGCACCGATAGCAAAGTTAGAAGCAGAGTGCTGTACAGGAACGAAAAGATCCCGAACTCACCGTTTGCCGGTGTCCATTCTGTTGAAAAAAAGAAAGCCCACGGTGAGACGTCACCAAACGTCTTCACGCCTTGTAAACCTACGAATGCAATAATAGAAAATATAATCGCCGAAACAACGATCGCACTTCCGACAAATATCCATCGCATCAATTGATCCGCGCGGTTCTGCTTTTTTGCCCAAAGGTTTAATTTTTCATCTTTCTTGGCTCTATCAGTGAGCTTGTCAGCGAAAGTGTTCACACCAATGCCCCCCAGTGTATGATTGCTTAGTTACGGTGCGCTATAACCGCTTCTGTCAGTAATAAGGCATCAAGTCGCATGCTCTTATCGCTTCCTAGTATAGGGGACAATTGTAAAAGCGGTGCCTTGGTATTGTTAAGGGAATGTAAAAATTGAATAGTTTTAGACAAAGTTCGCGGATGCCTAGCAGGTGCCTCACGCAACCGACAAAAAAGACACGGAGCGAGCCCGTGTCTTTTTGCCTGTTTTTATATTACTTTTTTAGCAGGTCGGCAGGGAGGAATTTCAGTTGCTCTACCTTCTGTGTCTGGAACTCTGGCGACATGATGTGATCTAAGAATGCTTTTACTGCGCCTGTAGGCTCGCCTTTAGTGTACATGTGCTCTACACCGTACAATGGATATTTGCCTTCTTTGATGCTCTCTTTGCTGAATGCTACTCCGTCGAACTTCACCGCTTTGATAGAGTCGTTCAGGTAAGGAGTGTCCACGTAACCGATCGCATTTGCTGTGGAACCGACAGTTGTGGCTACCGCACCGCTGGATTCTTGTGTGACGCCGTCTTTTGTAAACTCTTTATTGTCCAGAACGATTTTCTTAACCAGTGCTTTAGAGCCGGAACTGTCCGGACGGTGTACCACTACGATTTTCGCATCGGTTTTGCCGTCGATTTCTTTCCAGTTTGTGATTTTACCTGTGAAAATGTCAGCTGCTTGTGCCTTCGTCAGGTTATCCACCGGAACGCCCTTGTTGACGATCAAAGCGAACGGAGCAATTGCAACTACATGGTCAACTAGGCCTTTATCTTTATATTGGTCGCCGGCTTCGATATCGGAGTTACCGATATTGGACGTGCCGTCTGCCACGTTCTTCAGGCCCGTGCCGGATCCGCCGGCAGTTACGTTAACGGTGACTTCAGGATTTTTGTCCATGAACTCGGTTGCCGCTTGCTTCGCCAACGGAAGCAGCGCACTGGAACCCGAAGCTGTTACCGTGCCGCTTAATTCTTGTGCCGCCGGCGCCGCGCCGTTTCCGGACGGATTGGTGTCTGCCGGAGCCGCTGATTGCCCACCACACGCTGAAAGAACCCCCATCATCAAAATTGCGATCAAAGCCGAGCTAAACCCTTTTTTTGAAAGACGCTTGAACACTTTGCATGTCCTCCCTTTGCCCTATCTATTTTTTTGTTTACATGCACATGTTAGCAAGCAAGTGTAAAGTTTAAACGCGTGAAACGTAAAATGTATGTAAAACCTTATGACTGGGTAATTTTAACTATTCTTGCTAAAAACAGCACTCAAAGACGTCACCGAATGCGGGCACCCGCGGAGTATACCTCTCGTTTATGGGACGTATGAACCGCCAGATGCACATGAAAAATGAGACTGACCGGCATGGGCAGCCTCGTTTCTCTCAGAGCATTGTTGAAGAAATGTGAACTTGCGAAGCAAAAGATAGCGCTGGGCCAACTCGTGCTTACGGGTTATCCTGCTACACTTGCGTATCGCTTAAGTCCCACGGCCCACAGCCCGTAAGCCAACAGTACCACGACGGCAGCCGTCGCAGGTACGCCCCACGCGGCCCAAGAGTAGAGACCGGGACGCAGCAGGTAGGCGGCGGGAAAAAAGCTGCCCAGCGCATAAGGCACAACGTAGGTTAGCAGCCCGCGCAAGACCGGATGAAAAATGTCAAGCGGATAACGCGTGAAATCAAACAGCCAGTTCACCGGATAAATCAGTGACCTTATCTCATGCACCCAAAAAGTGAGCACGCTTATGGTGAGCAGCACGGCAAACTGGATCAAAGCGCTGCTAAACAGTGCGATCACGGTGTACAGCACAGTCCAAACCGTCCAAGCCATATCCACACGGGCTCCGGCATAAACTAAAATGACCATTCCGGTGATCAGCTGGCCCACGCCGTTCAGCTCCTGCGAATGCCCAATCGTCTGGAAAAGCGCACCGACCGGCCGGACCATCATGACATCCATCTGTCCCCGCCGTATGAACCCCGTTAAGGTAAAGGGCGCGTTGAAAATCGTCTGATTGAGCGCCTTTGCCGTCGCCGCAAGACCGAAAATAAAAACCATCTCGTAGAATCCCCAGTCGGCGAGCTGCGGTATGCGCTGAAAAATGACCGACAAAAACACCAGCGTGCTTCCTTGAGCGACGATACCCGCCGCAACCGCGATGATCGTATCCGCCCGATACTCCACTAACGTCTTGACATATACTTTCAGATAGTGCCCATACATGCCTATTAAAAAAAACAATTGCTGCACGGCGTTTCGTTTCGGCGCTAACATTCACCCTCACCCCCCGTTAATCGTCAACCGCCTGGCGGCTTTCATCCAAAGCAGACGGCTCAAGGCAATCATCAGCACGGCCCAACCAAGCTGCTCCGACAGTGCAACGGCCATCGTCCAGCCAGTTAAACCTCCTGTGTAAATAGACAGCGGAATATAAGCCATCGCCTGAAACGGCAAAAACTCCATCACCACTCGCAATCCGGCGGGAAAAAACTCAAACGGGATCAGCGTTCCAGCGAAAATATCCACCACAGCCCGCTTCGCCAGCTGTACGCCGAACGTGTTGGTCGTGAGAAATGAAACCATCATCACGATGGAGTTGATGCTGAAAGCGACCAAAAACCCGATGACCAGACTAAGGGCGAAACCGGCTGCGCTCACAACATCCGCCGGCGGGGAGATCCCCAACACGCAAATCAGCAGCAGCATTGATGGAACGTTAACCCACAGCATTTCAACCGCGAAAAATCCGGCGGCCTCGACAAAACGCTGAAGCTGAAAGTCAACCGGACGAATGAGATCCAGCGCAATATCCCCTGTGCGTACCCGTCTTGCTATCTCATAAGTGGGCGCCCTGTCGGCCGGGGACCAACGGGCAAAATTAATAGCCTGACCGACCATAACGTATGTGATCAGCTGTTCCCAAGGCATGACCGTTTCCGCTGAGTACTCGTAGATGGCTTTCCAGAGCATAAAATACAACACACTGAACAAGAGTGTGGACACCAGCGTCATAATAAAGTCAAAGCGGAACTGCATCCTCTGCCGCACCGCGATCAGGGACATACCGGACAATCGCTGAACGGCGGACATCATCGGAGTGCCCCCTCCGCCGCCAGCAGCCGATTTTTCGGACGCTCCTCCAAGCCCTCGCGGTAGATCCGGCTGATGAGCGCATCCACGCTCTCATCCTGCATGGTAAGGTCACGCGGATTCGCCTTATCCAACAGCAGCTTTAACAGCTCCGAGGTATCGGTCTGCTGCTGGTCATAGGTGACACGCACCACCTGCTCCTCTATCTCGACCGCAACCCCCGGCCTGCCATGGAAAATGAGCGCTGCCGCCCGAGCCGCTTGAACATCCGAAAACGCCGCCCTGATTTGTCTTTCCGTCGCGAAGTTATCTTTTATGTATTGTAAGCTTCCATCATAAATAAGCCGACCTTTGTCGATAATCATGGTGCGATGGCACAATCGTTCTATATCATTCATATCATGCGTAGTCAGAAGCAGGGTCACGCCCTTCTCACGGTTGATCTTTTCGATAAAGGAGCGTATCCGTTCTTTGGCAACCACATCCAGCCCGATCGTCGGTTCGTCGAGAAATAAAATATCCGGGTCATGCAGCAGCGCCGCGAGTATTTCACAGCGCATGCGCTGTCCCAGCGACAGGGTCCTGACCGGCCGGTCCATCAAATGCTCCACCTCTAGGATGTCGGCAAATTCCTTGAGGTTGCTATGATAGCGCTCCCAAGAAACGCTGTACATATACCGCAGCAGTTCATAAGAATCCTTCACCGGTAGATCAAACAGCAGTTGGCTTCGCTGCCCGAAGACCACCCCGATCTGATAGCTGCTCCGCTTGCGGTTGCGATGGGGGATGAGGCCGGCCACTTCAACGCTGCCTGCGCTGGGCTCCAGTATACCGGTCAGCATCTTGATTGTGGTCGATTTTCCCGCGCCGTTCGGTCCCAGATATGCCACACTTTCCCCTCGCTCAATAGCAAAGCTGATCTGTTCGACAGCCGCCACCTGCCGCTTCTCCGGCCTGAAAAGACTTGCCAGCGTGCCGAAACGGCCTTGGCGTCTGACCGTGGTTTCAAACACTTTTCGCACCTCATTGACTTCGATTAAGGGCATAGTTTCATCTCCTATTAGTAATAAAAATGGATTTACTTCAATTTGGAGTTCGCCTCACGGTATTGACCGGGTGTCATGCCGGTGAGCTTGCGGAAAGTCCTGATGAAGCCGGTAGAGCTGTTATAGTTCAGGCGTTCGGCGATTTCGGTGATTTTCAGATTCGTTCCCTCGAGCATATTTTTGGCCATACTCATACGATATGCCGTGAGATACTCGATAAATGTTACGCCCATCTCCCTTTTGAATACGCGGCTCAAATAGACCGGATGAAATTTAAGCTGATCTGCGCATGATTCCAATGATATGTCCTGATCGTATTGCTCATGAATCATTTGCACCATCTGGTGGGCGGTATTCAGATACTGCGTCTCCACCTGGCCTTTCAGGAAGGTGAGGGCGGGCGGCAGCAGTTCGCCTTTAAACCATGCAGAAATCTCCTCGACCGTGCTGCATTTCATAAATTGGCTCACGACAGAATTGGAACCCGCCAAACTGTCCAAAGCTCCGCCCTGCTGCTGTACCTGCTGGTAAACGCGCGTGATCAATTGAAGGATCAATATCTGAAAATCATTGAACTTGACGCCCCTCTCGAGGAGAGCGGCAATGTATTGATCCAAGTGTTCGGCGGCAGCCGGCCCATCGCCGGCCTTGAGCGCGTTCACGAAATAGTCCTCCATCGGGCTGAGTGACTGGATCGCGTTGTATTTGGCGCCGAGAGTGGACTCGATGTCGTCGTAATTCACGATAATATCGTGACCGAGCCTGATTCGTTGTTTGAGCGCTTCCAACGCTTCCGCGTACGCTGCCGAAGCATCCGTATAACGGTGAAACGCCCGGCTGATTCCGACACTGATGTGGAGCTGGAGAAGCTCCTGCACTTTTGATTTAATGTGTTCAGCGGTTTGATAAAAACATGTCCTAAGCTGATCCGGGTCTTGTTCTTCGCTCGTCAACAGCGATACCTGGGACTGGTTCAGCAGCAGTGCTCCCAACAAGCGGTCTGCAGGAACAAGCTCACTGACCATGTTGTTAATGGCGAAAAGCAACAGCTCCCGGTCCCCCTCGGAATAGCGGGTATTCTGCAGCGTATCGATTTGCAGAGCCAGCACACCCAGCGCGGTTCCTCGCTGTGCCAGTCCATAAGTTTCAGATTTGAACAAGAACTCGCTTTCCGTGATCTGTCCGAGAAAAAGCTTCAGCAAAAAAAACTCTTTCATCTGGGCCAGCTGTACGTACTGCTGCTGCTGAAGCTGATTGCGCGTGCTGAACAGGTTGTTAAATCTGTCTTCGAGGTAAGCGAATTCGTCCTTCTTCTTCATGTCCGCCGACTCACCGCCAAGCTTCTCGAGCGTTGCAAACAGCTTGCGAATCGGCGTGTACATCCGGCGGCTCCCATACCATGCGGCTGCCGCAAACAACACAATAATCACCAAGCAGGCGTTTAGTGTGATCAGAGCGATTTTCTTCGATTCCTGAGTAATCCCGTCGATCGAAACCACGGACACATACGTCCAGTTATTGTATGGAGCCACTTTATAGGTGACGGCAAGCTCGTCGTGTTCAAAAAATCCATTGCCCGTTTTAGTTCCCCTGAGCCTGTCAATTACAGCCGGCGCTATGGGCGGGGCATCAGGATTCGCTAGAAACGGCGTGCGCCCATCATTCAGAACATAAATACTGCCGAGCTGTGTGTCCTGCGCCAGATAGCTTTCCAGCTCGCTGTGTGACATGTCTACGATGAGCAGTGCTCTAGGCTCGGCGGAGGGCGCCACGATTGGCAGCTTTACCACCAGCCGGATAGCCTGCACATCCGAGGCCTCACTGCCCGCTCCGCCAGCTGCTGCCGCCGGTACCGCAGCCAGCCAAAACAAATTGCGCGACTGCTGTGAATATTCCGCCAGTTCATCATCGATCAAAAAGCCTGCTGCCGATGTGAAACCGCGGTTGCTGATCATCCAATCCTGCTCCAAGTTGAGCAAATACGTTTCCGACACGCCTGTTAGCGCTTGCAAATTATACAGCCCTCTGGACAAATCCGTAATCGTCTGAAAGTCTTCGTTCGACAATTTGTCATAAATCGAATCTATCACCAGGGTGGAATTCAGATATTGCACGGCGGCTAGTTCCACGCTTTTTAACACCTGCTCCAGGCGCATCTGGTTCTGCAGCAAAATTTGCTCGTTGCCCTTTACCACCTGATTTTCAATGTCACGGGACGCGATGAAATATGAAATGGTTCCAATGGAGGCTACTGGAATGGCTACCAATAGTAAGGTGAAAACTAGCAGCCGGTATAAGTATTTAGGCAAAGTGTGACCTCTCCCACTATAGCTTGGTATGAATGGACCTTCAACTATCACCGCATCGGCTTCATCCAATATGATCCACGGCTCCCATTATAGCAGAAAAGCAGCACACTGCGGCGCACAACCTTAGAATATAATGAAAAAGGCGGCCTGGGTTTCGCCCAGCCCGCCATACATAAACTGCCGTTATTGTAGAACGGCAAGCTTGCCCCACTTTTGCAGCATTGCCGAAACTTCCTGCTTCTCAGCCTGATTCAACGGATCAACCGGTTCACGCGGCACGCCTGCGCGCAGGCCTAACTGCTCCATCGCTTCTTTCACAATTACCACATTGTTACCTGCATTATAACGGGCCCGCAAGTTTTCAAACGGCAGCACTTCAGCCCATACGTTCCACACCTTATCCCAATCGCCGGCCTGCAAAGCCGACAGCATCTGTTTGGACTTCTCGGGATATACATTCATCAAGCCCGAGGTGAAGCCTCTCGCACCGGCATTGTAAAAGTATGGAGCCCACTTCTCGGCGGTACCGCAGATCCATGCGATGTTATACTCCTTCGGCACATTGCCTATCGTAGTTGAAAACCGCGGCAGGTCGTTGATCGCATATTTTACCCCGACACATTTTTCGAGCGCACCGAGTGTCATAAGGATGTCATCCGATACTTGGGGATCCTTCAAATAAAGAATGGACGGAATGTCCAACGCCTCTATCACTTTACGGTAGTAGGAAATCGCACCCGGCGTCGTTATGTACGGGTGAATCGGCTGGTGGATCATCACACAATCCGCCCCGACCTCCTGCGCGTGCCTGCCCAGCTCGATCGCGGTGTCAGCCGAATAACCGACGCCGGCCATGACGATGGCGCGTTTGTTCACAATCTCTACAACCCGCTTCGTTTCCGCCTTTGCTTCGTCGAGCGTAAGCGCATAAAATTCGCTTGTGTTGCCGCATGGCACGATGACTTCCGCCCCATTGGCCACCAAGTACTCGATATTTTGTTCCAAGCCCTCCCAATCAATCTCGCGCGTTACTTCATCGAATGGCGTAATATTTATCGCCGTAATCGTTTCGAGCTTCTTGCTGAATTCAGCGTAATTCATAGCATAGTCTCCTCCGTTTTACTCATATAAGACTGTATATCTACGCCGTACTTCCGGCCGGTTTGCTCCAATTCACGAAATATCGCGGGGGACAGGGCAATGCCTTCAGCCAATTGTTTTTTCATCTTCAACGATTCGATCTCCCCCGGCATATACACACGGTTAAAACCTTTTGCCGGTTGGCTTTTAACGGTTTCATCAATCTTCTCCTGCATTCTCCGGTAGAATTCATCGAGCGGCATGAAGGCGTCTACACGAATCACACCAAAGAAATGGCCGATATTTTGCGGTTCCGGATCCTCATACATCCGAGGCACACGCTTGCCAAACAACGCACCGGTCAACACACCCGACAGTACATCGACCATGATGGCAAGACCGGAGCCTTTGGAGCCCATCGGCAGCAGAAAACCCTCCAACGCCGCAATCGGATCCGTCGTCGGTTCGCCGTCCTTGGTTACAGCCCAGCCTTCAGGAATCTGGTTGCCCTTGGTTTTCGCCACGATAATTTTGCCTCTTGCCACATTGCTTGTGGCCATATCCAACACGACCGGATCTTGACCGGCGCCTGTGGGGATAGCGAAGGACAGCGGGTTCGTGCCTAATGACGGCGCCAGTGAGCCAAACGGCACCATCATCGCCGAGCTATTGGTCATGGCAATGCCGATGCAGCCTTCCGCTGCAGCCATCCGCGTATAATATGAGCAGGTTCCAAAATGATTGGAATTGTTAACGCCAACGAACGCCGTTCCGTAAGCTTTCGCTTTGTCGATAGCCGCTTGCATGGCTTTCACCGCGACAACTTGCCCCCAGCCGTTGCCGGCATCATACATAGCTGTGGTAGGTGTCTCTGAGATGAGCGAGATATTCGTGCTGCGCTCTATCAGCCCTTGCTCCATCCGTTTCAGGTAGCCCGGCACGCGGGACACTCCGTGGGATTCCACGCCCAGCAAATCGGCGTCGACCAAATTATCCGCGATGATTGCCGCCTCCCGTTGGGGGAGCGATTTGGCAAACACGTCTGTGCAGAACTGTCTTAGTTGATCAACTTGTACAATAATATCGCTCATATTTACACCTCTATGTTTTTATTCAAAAATGTGCTGCAGGTGCTCCGGAGCCCGACCTTAGCTATTGCGGGGTGAACCGGTCCGCCCCCACATCGCCTGCACGCCGCTTAGCATACTCTCGTGTAAATTCCTCCAGCACCTGGGCGCCGCCCGCTTGCTTCCAGTTCTCCACCGCCGCCTGCCAGCCGGCGTCATCAATTTTCCCCATAATGTACTGCGTTTGCGCGTCTCGTATTAATGCATCGAGCTCTACTCCTCTCTGCATGTACACTTTGGAAGTGAGAGTTAATGCCACATTCGGCACGGCATGCTTCAGATTATCCTCTACCATTTTCCAGCCTTTGCCCTGCAGCGAATTGAATTGTAACGGCAAACCCCGACCGCCGACTTCAAACGAAGGCAAGCTGTCCCGGTACGGCTTTACTTCCTGTTGAAATAACGACAAATCTTTTAGTTCCGCTTTGCCATCGGCAGTTATCGTATAGTGGCGTCCTTCCATTCCTCTGGTGAGCAGAGTCGACATTTCCGGCTCTAGCAGTTTATCGAAGAACGCCAGCAGCTGCTTCAGTTCCGCCTCTGTGCTGACAGTGGCTTTTGGAAACACATAAAAACCGTTGTTGCCCGGTTCAGCAGGCAGCATTCGTCCGGCCGGCCCGATAAAGGGCATGACATCAACTGCGGCCGATGGTACGTTCTTGGCTAACCGCTCATGTGAGCCGGCTGCGGAGGAGGCGTTGCTGATGCGTACTCCGGCCTTGCCCGTGTTCCATTTAGCGTCTGTGTCGGCAGCCTGCACAACGGCGAAATCGGGGTTGATTAACTGCTGCTGATACAATTTGCGTAAAAGCTTCATCGTCTCAAAATAGGGGCTCGTCATGAATTCCGCGACGATCCGGCCGTTCTCAACGCCCCATTTGTTTGGAGCGCCCTGCGTGACAGCAATCCGGGTCATGAAGGCGGCGCTCGATGCCGGGTCGTTATAGGACTCGTCCAAAAATAATCCGTACGTGTCACGCGCGCCGTTACGGTCAGGGTCACTTTCAGCAATAACTCGCATCAGATGATACCAATCGTCGAGGGTGACCGGGTTCGTTAAACCGAGGGCATCAAACCAATCCCTCCGGTAAATGATGCCTCCCCTCGCTACATCGCGGTAAAGAGGCAGCCCGTATAATCTGCCGTCCACCTTGATGTTGTCGTAATACATGGCCTGGGCCGCAGACAAGTTCTTGTATTCGTTCAGCAGAGGGCCGATCTCCCACAACAATCCGGACTCAATAGCGCTGAGCGTAGTGACATTCTGAGTTAATTTGATTGCCTTCGGCAATTCTTTGGATGCAAGCATAATACTTTTTTTGTCTTCGTAGGCGGCGGGCGGTATCCACTGGATATCAAGCTTTACGTTCGTGTATTGCTCGATGGCCAGCTCAATTTCATTGTCTTTTTTCGTTGTGTCTCCGACCTGCGGCGTGGCTATGCTTATTTCAAGCAGCGGACTGCCGGATTGATCGTCTATTGTTGGCAGCTGTTCATGCTGCACCACACAGCCGGTCAAGGATGCTGCTGTCACCGCCAACGAGAAAGTACGTACCGCAATACGCGCGCGATTCATCCTATCCCCCCGATGTTGAAGCATGGCATGGCGTGCCACAGAAATGGTAGACGGGAGCGGGAGCTCCCCCGCGGTGCTTCGGCGCTTGTCACAACGGTTTAAGGTTATGTGGTTACGCTTACAATTTAATGTTACCAAGTGACTTGATGACCGGCAATAGTATTGTTTCAACCTGTCTATGCTGCCGGAACCGCACGGCACACGGGTTATCACACCATGGGTTCAGGGATGAAATTACCATTTCTTGCTGGCCAATAGTACTAATTAAACCTCGTCTGCGTGCTGCCGCGTCTGCCTTCCGCCCCCCGCGCAAATGGGTACGCGCCGGCCGGCATGGCACGAATCCAAAAAGTGTAGGTTGAATCGGGAGCTTGAATCACCCTATAATCGACCCGAAAGGGGACTGATAGATTTTATGAAGAAATTGATAGCACTCGTTCTCTGCGCAGCGCTGTTGGTGACCGGGCTGGTCGGCCTCTCCAGCGGGCACGCTCAAGCCGCCACGCAGTTATCGAGAGGATCTGTTAACGGCGATGTCTGGGACTTGCAGTTCCGTTTAAAAGCCTTAGGCAGCTACACGCAGCCGTTGGACGGCAAATTCGGGGCGGGCACCGAAAAGGCAGTGCGCGCGTTTCAACGCAGCTATGGTTTGGCCGCTGATGGAGTTGTCGGACCTGACACTTGGGCAGCGCTGAAAAAATATACATTAAACCAGTATGAGATGGACATTATGGCCAAAACGATTCATAGTGAAGCGCGTGGTGAATCATACGCTGGACAGGTCGCGGTGGGAGCAGTGGTCATGAACCGCATCCAATCCGACCAATTCCCGGACACGATTCGCGAAGTGGTGTTCCAATCCCGCGCGTTTACCGCGGTAGATGACGGCCAATACTGGCTGACACCGAACCGCTCAGCTTATTTGGCAGCACTCGACGCAGTGCGCGGTTGGGATCCGACCTACAATTCACTGTATTATTTCAATCCTGACACTGCGACCAGCGACTGGATCTGGTCACGGCCGCAAACGGTCAAAATCGGTAAGCATATTTACGCACGCTAATGCCGGTTCACAAAAAACGCTGATCACCACAGGTGAGATCAGCGTTTTTGTGTATGTGTAGGTGTTATTTAGTAAGCTAGTGCAAACAAGCCGTTAATATGTGACAGGTAGCGGGCGTTGCTGGCTTTTTTCATCAAGGAAGCAGGAGTGCCTTTCAGTTCGATTCCGCTCTCGCCGATCGTGCCGATGCCATCCTTGCGTCCAAGACTGGCCAGCGTACCGGAGAATACCGGTGCGAGGGCGTCCATGCTGGTACCGTTGAAGTAAGAAGCGATGTTGTGTCCGACAACCTCGCCCATCTGCCATGCCAACTGAGCTGTTGGCGGGTATGGACGGCCTTCCGGACCGAACACGACCGCGCAGTCGCCCGCAAGGAATACATCGGGGTGAGACACGGACTGCAAAAATTCGTTGACCGTTGCACGGCCGCGATTCACTTCGATGCCGCAGTTTGCCACAAGAGAGTTGCCTTGTACGCCGCCCGTCCAAACCACCGTGTTCGACTCGATAGTTCTGCCGTCCTTCAGGCTGACTACGTTGCCGTTCATTTCGGTGATAGGCAATCCGGTTAAAAATTGTACGCCGCGGGCTTCCAGACTTGTGGTCGCGCGTGCAATGAGCTCAGGCGAGAACATTGGCAGAATGGTTGGCATCGCTTCCACCAGGTACAGCGACACATCATTGAAGTCCACTCCGTTCTCACGGCAAATTCCCGGCAGCTCGTCCGCGAGCTCGCCTACCAGTTCCACGCCGGTCAACCCGCCGCCGCCGATAACGAAAGTTGCGTCAGCTTTGTTTTTGGTTTTGCTGTATTCGCGGATCCGTTCCTTCACATGCGTATAAATCCGGTTCGCGTCCCCTACGGATTTCAACGTGAAGCTGTTCTCTTGAAGTCCGGGAATGCCGAAGTAGTTCGTTTCACTTCCAAGTGCCAAAACCAGTGCATCATAGCCATGGGTGGTGCCATCAGCGAGCAGCACTTTATGTCCTTGCAGATCGATATTTTCAACAGTGCCGACCTGCACATTGATCTGTTTGCCCTTAAGTAATTTGTCCAACGGCAGCGCGACTGCCTTCTCATCCACATTGCCTGCAGCAAGACGGTGGAGCTCCGTAATAATCTGGTGCGTGCCCACGCGATTGATCACTGTGATAGTAGCTTCTTCTGCCGATAAATTCGCGCGCGCAGACAGAGCACTCAACAATCCGCCATAGCCGGCACCTAAAATCAATATTTGTTTACTCACGTTTATCCTCCGTTCTGAAGTAGGTTGATCTCACTTAACCTTGCTGTTTTCTCTCACCCAATATATCCAAATATGCTTGGGCGAAACGAAGCATTCTTTGCAGTTCCGGATCTTTCAGCAGTTTGAGCATACCGAATAGGCCGATGGTTGCGTCGCTCTGTTCAGCGCGGTCACTTGCTTCAATAGCGGCGGACGCATAACCCTTTACTTTTTCCCCGAGCGGCTGGACCACTTCTTGTATACCGCCTACCATATCTTGAATAAGCACGCGGTCTGTCGCTACCTTCTGCGCCAAGTCGTATGTCTTGGTCAGCATGGTCACCATTTCGGTGAGCTTAGGCAGTTGATCCACCAACAAAGTCAAGGATTCTTGCACTTCCGGCTTTAACAATTGGTCGAGCACGTCCGGTTTGACAACACCTTGTACCGCGGCAGATGCTTGATCCGACTTCTGAACACTTGAGTCTGACATTTCTACGTTCCTCCTTAATTCATATGAGTAGTGCGGCTCGCAGCTGAAGGCAATGATGCATCCCTGTTGTATATAATAAACAATGATTTATTATATGTTTCTTAAGTGAAAATCTTCACATAGAAATCTTCGACTTCGTCTGAATCCGAAGCTGCTGCGAACAGGGTAAAAATGTTACTACTCTATTGTATACCTAAATGGCGGGCTATTTGCAATACCATTTTATTGAATGCTGTCGCATGAAGCACTGCTTGCAATACCATTTTTATGAATATTCCCCGCGTCGACCGAAGTTAACAAAAAACTTATGTGCGGTTCACATATGATCTCGAATGGTAAAAGGTATGTATCGCGTACGCAGTTTCTGCGTAGTAAATGAAAACAACGTAAGGAGGCGGCGGCAGTGGTAGAAAACCGCGAATATCTTCAGCAGCGGCTGCGAGAAATCGTACAATGGGAGAATGAAACAAAGGATCTGTGGTTCTGGGAAAAGCTCGGCCGGCTGCCTTTCGCGCTGTTGGACAAATTGACTCCGAGAGTGATTCAGGATCAACTCGCGACTGCATTAAACGAGATTGGCAAATTTATTCAAACCGGGGGCGACTACCTCTGGTCGGAAAAAGCGATTCTGAGCAAATTGCAGCAGAAATACCGGGACGGGGACCAAGAACAGATGGATCTGGCGCTGCCGAGCGCGATTCGGACAGGGGCGGATTTTACCATTGCCGATGCCAGACTGCTCCCTTTAACCGTGATGGACCAAGCTGCCGATGAGCTGAGGGCAAACCGCAGGAACATTGCCACCGTACAGGGGGCCGCGACTGGATTCGGCGGGCTTTTCACTATCGTGGCCGACATTCCGGCCATGCTTGGACTGTCTCTGAAGCTGCTGCAGGAGCTGGCGGTATGTTACGGATTCGATCCGTCCGATGAACGTGAGCGTACCTTTATAGTAAAATGCCTTCAGTTCTCGTCCTCCGACTTTGTCGGTAAGCAGGCTATCCTCAAGGAGTTGGCGGACTATGATCATGAGAACAAACAAGTCCAGGTGATGAGCCAGCTGCAGGGCTGGCGGGAGGTCGTCGCCGCTTACCGTGACAGCTTCGGCATGAAGAAGATGTTTCAGCTCGTGCCGGTGGCGGGCACCTTGTTCGGCGCTTATGCAAACCGTGAGGCGCTGCAGCAGGTGGCGGAGACAGGTCAGATGCTTTACCGCAAACGCCGGATCATACAGCGTCTTCAGCAATTAGAAGCTCACAGCACGAAGTAATGAAAGAGCACGACTCTTAACGCATTGGAAGGCGCGCGAGTCGTGCTTTTTTGTGCATGTGACGCTATCACTCAAATGCTGCCTGCCTGAAGTTCAATCTTTTCGCCTGGGGCAAGGACTTGGGCATTCTGCCCTTGCGCCTGCACTTTAGCAGCGAACGCGTCGGCATCCTGGCGAATGATGGGGAACGAATTGTAGTGGACGGGTATGACAAGCTTCGCGCTGAGCCACTTTGCGGCCACCAAGGCATCTTCAGGGCCCATTGTAAAGTGGTCGCCGATCGGCAGGAACGCAACGTCGATGTCGAACCTTTCGCCGATCATTTTCATATCGCCGAACAAGGCGGTGTCCCCCGCATGCAAGACGGTCAAGCCCTCCGCCCGGATAATATAACCTGCCGGCACCCCTCCGTAGATGGTTTGGCCGTCGTCCGTCGTGATTCCGGAGCTGTGAAACGCTTGAATCATCGTCGCCTTCGCAAAATCGAGATCAACCGTGCCGCCCAGGTTCATTCCGATTGTTTTCAATCCCTTGCCTTCCATATATGAAGCGAGTTCGACCACAGCTACAATAGGGGCGTCATTATCGCGTGCCACCTGTGGCGCATCGAGAATGTGGTCTGTGTGTCCATGTGTTAATAGGACGGCATTCGTCTTGATGTCCTCCGGCTTTGTCACCGCCAGCTCGTTTCCCCTCAGAAACGGGTCGATCACCAGGGATTTTCCGTTAGTTACAATTTGCACGCACGAGTGCCCATGGTAAATGATTTCCATAATATTAATCTCCTCCGCTGGTTCAGTGGTTTTTGAAAACTGTCACGTCAAACGCTCATCTACCTTCGATTCTATCATTTACCATGGGGGTGGGCAACAATACCGGACGTGTTCGCGGCCTTGTCCTTTCTCCTCACGAGCCTTAATATGAACGGCGCTGCGATAAACAGAAGAATGAAGCATAACACCGTGACGGTTATCGGGCCTCGCACAAAAATTGCCGGATCACCGTTACTAATATCAAACGATTGCCGCACAGATGTTTCGAACATTGGCGTCAGCACAAAAGCCATCAACAGAGGCGCAATGGGATAACCGTTCATACTGAGAATAAAAGCGATTGCGCCAGCCGCTAGCATGATCCACACATCGAACATATTATTCTGGTCGGTATATGCTCCCAGCACGCAAAAGATGATAATTATAGGGATCATAATTGCATTCGGAATCCTTATAAAATAGATCAGAAGCGGGATGATGGCGAGTGATGCCATTAGACTGATCACATTACCGATGTACATGGATGAGATCAAGCCCCAGACGAAATCCGGGCTGCTTTGAAACAGCAGCGGTCCCGGCTTAAGTCCCCACATGATGAGTCCGCCCAACAGCACAGCCGTCGTGCCCGAGCTGGGGATACCGAGAGACAAGAGGGGCGCGAATGCCCCGACGGCGGTTGCATTATTGCCCGACTCAGATGCGGCAACGCCTTCCAGCGCACCCTTGCCCATTTGCTCCCGGTTGCGGCCCATTTTCTTTTCCAGGATGTATGAGAACATCGAACCTGTCGTCGCTCCCGCTCCCGGCAGAATGCCGACAAAGCTGCCCAATATGCCGGTGCGGACAGACGGAGCGAGAATTCTTTTGGCTTCGTTTTTATTTAACAGGCTTTCCTTGAACGTAATCTTTTTTTGTGTGTCCGCGTTTACCTTCTGCACCATCATCTCCATTATTTGACTGAATCCAAACATGCCGATGATTAAAGGCGCGAAAGACAGCCCGTTTAACAGTGTCATCGACCCAAATGTAAAGCGTGATTGTCCCAAGGTGGTATCCACCCCTATTGTTGCGAGCAGAATACCGACAAACGCTGCGATTAGTCCTTTGCGGCGGTTAACACCAAACAGCAGGCTGATAGAGCACAAAGCCAGCAGAATGACGCAGGCAATTTCGGCCGGGCCGAAAGACAAACCGATTCGAGCCAGCATCGGCCCCATAAAGGTCAGAAAAATAATGCCGATCGTACCACCTATAAACGAAGATAGATTGGACGTAAACAACGCTTTGCCCGCCAATCCTTTCTTCGCCAGCGGATAGCCATCCAATGCCGTTGTAATGGAAGAGGACTCGCCCGGAATATTGACCAAAATAGCCGTGTAGGAGCCGCCGTACATACAGCCGTAATAGATTCCTGCCAGCATAATAATGCCTGTGGTCGGATCCATTGTGAACGTCAGCGGCAGCAGCAGCGCCACACCGGTGACCGAGCCCAACCCCGGCAATCCTCCGACGATGATACCCAGCATCGCACCAACGATAGCAGCCAATAAATTGTGTACGGTAAGAGCGATGGCAAAGCCCCCTAGCAGTGACTGGATAACGTCCATACTCTCATCCTTTCATTTAAATTCCCAAATAACCGGCCGGAAAGGGAACCTGAAGGAAAAATCTGAACACAAGATAAATAACGGCGGTTGCGCTGACTCCAATGAACGCGGCGCGATGAATCGGATATCTCTCGAAAAATAGTAGCCAGGCTATGACAAACAAGCCAAAGGTCACAATCATCCCGCACACCTGAAACACCGCTATCATCACTATGGTGGCTGCGACGGGCAGCCATTGCTTGGCTTGAATTTTGGCTGCCTTCTCCCCACTCTGCTTGGCACTCTTGGCACTCTCCACGCAGCAGAGCACAGTCGTCAAAACACCTGCCACAAACGGCAAAAATCCGCCGCCCGGACCTTTATTAACCCACACTCCGTACTTAAACCAACCTTGATACGCCCAATACGCCCCAATCAACGCTATTACCATAGGTACAATTCTGCCCACTTCAGCAGCACCTCCGCGCCACGCCATCGACCATAGCGTGCCTCAGTTATACTTTTTTCACCGCTGGGTGTGAGCCTCCCAGCTCTCACCCGCGTGAACCATTGCAAATATTTGAACCGCACGATGTTTGTTATTGTTGGCCCGGGACGTCCAGATTAATTACGAGGTGCCATCTCCTTGTGGATATCAAGATATTTATTTAACGCTTCCTCAAAATACTTCTTGCTTTCCTCCGCATTTTTGTACTCGCTTTTCAGATTGTATTTCTTGATATAGTTGTCCTGCCATTCCTTGGACTCATGGATTTGTTTGAATACGCCCTCCCAGTGTTTCACAGCTTCCGGCGGCATACCGGGGGGGCCGGCTACAGCGCGGAATTGGGTGAGCTGAATACCGGGGTAGCCTAAGTCTTTAAAGCTCGGCACTTGCTCGAGCGGGCTCGACAGCCGTTCTTCCGATGTTGCGGCCAGCGCCCTCAGCTGCCCAGCTTCAATCTGTGCGATGACCTCGTTGGGATTGCTTGACATCACATCGATATGTCCTCCGATCAAGCCGGTCAGTGCCTCGCCGCCGCTGTTGAAAGTAACGTACTTTAATTTTGCTCCGGCATGCTTGTTAATGAGGTGGTGTATCAGATAGTCTTCCTGTGTCGCTCCGGCCCCGCCAATCGTCACTTTGTCCGGGTTCTCTTTGGCCGCTTTCACCAGGTCGTCAAACGTTTTGAACTCGCTGTCCGCCTTTACCAATATTAAAAAGGAGTCAACAGCCAAGGTGGCGATGGGTGTTAAGTCTTTTAACATAACATCTGCTTTATTCACTACGGTGGCGGCCTGCTGGCCGGACACCCAAGTCATCAGCGTGTGGGCGTCTCCCTTTTTGCTGAAGGTGTAGCTGTTGCCTACCGCGCCGGTTCCGCCGGGCTTGTTGATGATTAGTATGTTTTTGTCCACCAGCTTTTGAGTCTTCATGATTTGCGCCATAGCGCGGGCGTTGATATCACTCCCTCCGCCGGCACTGTATGGAACGACAAATTCGACATCTTTGGTGAGGGTGAAACCAGCCGAATGACTGATGTTGCCACCCGTCGTCGTGCTGCCGCCTGCGGAAGCAGAACTGCTGCTGCCCTGGGGAGGAGCCGCCGCCGGCGTGTTGGCACAACCGGTAAGCATGGATACCGCAGCGATTGAAGCTAATAACGCCGTAAGAAATTTCCTCATATAAAAAGTGAACCCTCCTTGTGCGATTGTTGGTCAATCCGCGGGTTACCTGCAGCGGTGTCACGCTGAAAGGCCCTGCCGCTTGTAACGTTAGCTCAACAGTACCTGAACTGTGCATGCCTCTTTTCCAAAAAGGCATTCACCCCTTCGCGGTAATCATCCGTTTCGAAAGACTCCAATACCAACTGAGCAATCTCCGGAGTATCTCTCACGGCCCCCTCCAGCACTTTGCCGATGATATACTTTGAGCCTCTAACGGAAAACTGGGCGTTACGGCAGATCAGAGCGGCGTACTCATACGTTTTGTCTACCATCTCCTCACTGGTATAGATGCGGTCTACCAAGCCAATGCGGTATGCTTCGTCTGCGTTCAGCAATCGTCCTGTGAAGAGGATGTCCTTGGCTTTTGCCGGTCCGACCAGATCCACCAAATTTTTTGTTCCCGGCAGGTTATACACCAGTCCGAGCTTGGCCGGGGTTATTCCGAATCTGCCCGTGTGATCGGAAAAGCGGAAATCACATGCCAGGGCGATTTCGCAGCCCCCGCCAACGCAAAACCCCTGGATCATAGCGATGGTCGGTTTGGATAAATGCATGACCTTTTCCTCCGCGATCAATGTTGCCCTGTTGTATTTGTCCGCGCCCTCCGCCGTGTACCTGAGGGTCTTGAATTCACTGATGTCGGCGCCCGCCGAAAAAGCTGTTGCATCGACGCCGCGGAACATGACTACTTTGATCTGTTTGTCGTGTTCACACTCGTCCATCAGTTCGGAGATCGTGACCCACATGTCATAGCTGAGGCCGTTCCGCTTTTCCGGCCGGTTGAAATAAATGGTCGCGACGTCATCGTATTTTTCCATATAAATTTGCTCAGTTGGCATGTACAGTCCCCCACTTACTATTAGTATAGGTTCACAGAATGACTCCGCTTTCCCTCAGTCTCTGAATTTGCTGCTCATCTCTACCTATAGACTGCAAAATCTCGGCCGTGTGCTGCCCCAAGGTCGGCGCCGGCATCCTAATTTGACCAGGCGTGCGTGAAAATTTGGTTGGTATGCCTACCATTTTCATATTGCCCATGGTCGGATGCTCGACTTCCTGGATCATATCCCTCGCCATGTAATGCGGATCTTGCATAGCCTCCGCGAAGTTGTTGATCGGACCCGACGGAACTCCCGCTTGTTCACATTTGTCAAGCCAGTGTGCGGAATCTTCGGTCACCAGCACTTCTTCGATCAACGCTTCCAACTCCTCGACGTTGCCAATTCGTTCGGTGTTGGTTTTGAACCGGGGGTCGGAAATCCATTCCGGCCTCTCAACCACAGCGGTACAGAACTTCTCCCATGTACGTTGGTTGGCACAACCGATCATGATGTAGCCGTTACGTGTTTGAACCGACTGATACGGGGCTGAGGCACGATGGCGCCAACCCGTCGGTCCGGGAATCTTGCCGTCCGCGAAATACGCGGCAGCTTCCCAAGTGAACCAAGGCAATCCGACTTCCGCCAGAGATACGTCCACATGCTGGCCTTCGTTTGTCTTTGTCCTATGGATGTATGCCGCTAATATGGCATAGGCTGCCGTGATGCCTGCGCCAATGTCATATACGGCTATGCCCGATTTCATCGGCTTTTTGCCGGGCTCCCCGGTCATGCTCATCAAGCCTGTCATACCCTGCAGTACCAGATCGAAGCCTCCCTTATGTGCATAAGGTCCTGTCTGTCCGTAACCGGAAATAGAACAGTACACGATACTTGGATTCATTTCTTTGATTGTGTCAAAGTCTATCTTCAGAGACTTGGTTACTCCCGGCCGGTAATTTTCCACGAGGATGTCCGCTGTCATCGCCAGTGTGTAAAAAATCTGCTTGCCCTCATCGGTTTTTAAATCTAACGCTATGCTTTTCTTATTACGATTGATCTGGAAAAAGCAAGTCGATTCCCCGTTCACAAACGGTCCCATCTGCCTCGAGTCGTCGCCGCCGTTTTTCTTCTCCACCTTGATGATCTCGGCGCCCAAGTCCCCTAATACCATCGTGCAATGAGGGCCCGCCATAATTTGCGAGACGTCAAGTACCCGTATTCCCGCTAACGGAAGCATGCACAACACTCCTTACCAATAAAATGGTGTAATTTTCTGACTATTTTTAATATAATAGTTTGGAGAATCTCGCCAAAAGGAGATAGGCCGTTGCCGCTATTTAAGCAGAAGCCCCCGCTCCAGCTGCGCATCACCGGTCTGGTGCTGACAGTGGTGCTCTCCATTCTGGTTATCGTCGGCTATCTTTTTAATCTCATCATCGTGCAATCCGTGGAGGATGCGGTCGGCAAAAGCGCCATGGATGTCGCAACCCTGCTGTCGGAGCTGCCGGATATCCGCCAGGCAATGGAGCAGCGCAATCCGAACTCATATTTGCAAACGCGAACCCAGGAAATCAAAGCAAAAACCCAAGCAGGTTTCATCACGATCTTGGACGCCAACGGCATACGCTATTCGCACAATAACCCGGAGCTGATCGGCAGGCGGTTTACCGGCGGTGATGAAGGCCCGGCGCTGCGCGGCGAACGGTACATTTCCAAGGCTGTGGGCATTTCCGGACCGTCAATCCGCGCATTCGTCCCAGTTGAAAAGGACGGTCGGATTATCGGTGTTATTTCTGTCGGCATGTTCAACAACAATGTCTACAGCATCGTCAACTCTTATTTCTCGTCCGTGCTGTACTACCTTTCCGTCGGCCTCGGCTTGGGCATCCTGCTATCCATCCTTCTAGCACGAAGTATCAAGAAAACGATGTACGGCCTGGAACCGGATGAAATCGCTTCCATTGTCAAGGAACGCGAAGCCCTGTTAGATTGTCTGCATGAAGGTGTCCTCGCGGTGGATAAGTCACGGACAGTCACCCTTATCAATGAATCGGCCCGCACCACGCTGTCGCTGGGCAGCGACGCGCTAGGTAAACACGTCACGGAGATCATTCCAAGTTCCCGTTTAAGCGCAGTAGTCGAGACCAAGGAAAAAGAGTATAATTCCGAGCATTCCGTCAACGGCGTTACGATCATTGTCAACCGCGCCCCGATTTTGGTGAACGATGAGGTGGTGGGAGCGGTCTCTACCTTCAGAGACATCACGGAGCTTCGCAGCCTCGCCGAAGAACTCACCGGTGTGAAGCAATACGTCGAAGGGCTGCGTGCCAAGACGCACGAATTCATGAATCGACTCCATACGCTGCACGGGCTGCTTGAGCTGCAGGAGTATGACGAGGCAAAAGCGCTCATACTGCAAACGAATCGCGGCCAGCAAAAGCTGCTCCAGTTCCTGGGACGAAAGATACTTGATCCGAAAACTTCAGCTTTGCTGCTCGGGAAGATGCAGCAAGCGGAGGAGAAGAGCATAGCATTCACCGTTCATGCCGGCAGTCATTTGTCTAATCTGCCTGATGATGTCTCGAACAGCATGATCCTGGTTCTGGGCAATCTCATCGACAATGCTTTTGATGCCGTCGACGGCCGCGCTAACGCAACCGTGGAAGTGACTCTCCTGGAGCAGCCGGACCAATGGGTTATCTTGGTGGAGGACAACGGCCGGGGCATACCGGAAGAGCAGCTCGATCTGATTTTCCACAAACATTACTCAACCAAAAATTCTGACAGAGGCTACGGCCTATATCTGGTGAAGAATCATGTCGATCACGCACTGCGTGGGCAAATCGACATCACGTCGACACCCGACGAAGGCACTGCTTTTTGGATTAACATCCCGAGACGTGGAGACCCACAACAACGCATAGGAGGGTGACCTTGATGCTCAAAGCGTTAGTGATTGAGGATGATCCAATGGTCTCAAGCATTAATCAGAAATACTTAAACAGCATTGAACTTGTTGAATGTGTCGGCCATGCCAGAACCGGACATGAGGCGATGGATCTCATCGCGACACTGCGCCCGGATGTTATTCTACTTGATATTTTCATGCCAGCGATGAATGGCTTGGAGCTGCTGCGTGAAATCCGCAGGAAGTTGATAGGCGTCGACGTGATACTAATTACGGCTGCGGATCATCCGCAGATCGTTGAAGAGGCCATGCGGCTTGGCATCATCGATTACATTATCAAACCGTTCGACTTCGCACGCTTCCGCGCTGCTATGGAAACGTTGAAGAAAAGGCATTGCTTATTCCGCGAACATACAAATTTGAATCAACAGCTGATAGACTCGCTGCATGCTTCCAAGCAGAAGTTATCGACGGGCGAACCAGCCGCGCCGCCAAAAGGCATCGACGCCGTCACGCTGCAGATGATCCGGGAAAAGCTGGCCGCGAGCGGGACGCCTCCATCGGCTCAAGACATCGCCGATCAGTTGCAGCTCTCACGTATCACCGCCCGCAAATACCTGGAGTACATGTGTGAAACCGATGAAATCACGCTCGACTTGAAGTATTCGGCAAAGGGACGACCGACCAAGCTGTACATTTACAAGGGAAAAATGTAAGCGGTTACTAAACCACTGGTTTAATCAACTCCTTGTATCTCCGGCTTTGTTCGACATAATGTTTAGATACCGATTCCAGCATACGCAAGTCATCTTCATCCAATTCACGAACGATTTTACCCGGCGTCCCCATCACCAGCACTCGCGGCGGTATCCGTTTCCGTTCCGGAATCAAAGCGCCTGCGGCAATCAAAGACTGCTCCCCGATTTCCGCATGGTTGAGAATGATCGCGCCCATCCCTATCAACACTCCGGTGTGTATTGTGCAGCCATGCAGGATGACGTTATGCCCTACCGTTACCCGGCTTGCAATACGCAGAGGAACTCCGGTATCCACATGCAAAGTGCAGCCGTCCTGGATATTGGATCGTTCGCCGACATGGATGGCTGCGTTATCGCCACGCAGCACCGAATTAAACCACACGCTGGACGCTGCCTCCATTGTGATGTTTCCGATGAGCTGAGCGCCAGGGGCGACGTATGCCGTTGGATGTAGACACGGTTTGAGTGAGCCGAGCGAGTAAAGCATACGCATTTGTACCTCCTTTCCGTTATCCTGTAAGGATTAGTGTTGTAGCGTTTATAATCAGATTATAGCGCGTGGTTATCCCTGTGTGTTTTTTCGTAATCAACGTAAAATGATTCAACTAATGTAACTTACTTTTGTAATTTATGTAACGCGCAAAACCCGGCGGCCACGCGCCGCCAGGCTGCACCTATCTATCCGCGCAACAGTTCAGCTAAGGGCAAAGGCGTATAGGTTGCCTGTCATGCTAAACGAGGCTTTGCCCGTTTCTTCCGACACTACGATCACAAGAGCGTCGCTGCGCTCAGTCAACCCGATAGCCGCTCTGTGCCGGGTGCCAAGCTTCTTTTCCGTTACGATGGCAGTGAGCGGAAGGACGTTGGCCGCGGACACGATTTTATTGCCGTGCACCAGCACGGCTCCGTCATGGAGCGGCCCACCGGCAATAAACACAGATTCCAGCAGAGCATGAGTTAACGTCGCACCGATAGGTATTCCCGGAGTGATCAATTGATCAAGCGGGTCCTCGCGCTGCACCACGATTAAGGCACCGTGCCGCCTTTTCGATAAGTTCTGTGCGGCCTGTGTTATGTCCCAATATTTATCCGTATAAGAAGATAAGTAACATCTCATATAGAAGGTGGCCGCAAGGGATTCAGCTGCGCTGATTTCCGCCCCGATCGACGCGAATTCGTTGAGCAGACAGCGGTCTTCTTCATCTAATCCGCGCAGCGTACTCTGCAACCGCTCAATCACAGCCTGCAGCTGATCCTTAAGCTCCAGTTTGAGCGGGGAAAAATCGCATAATTCATCCATTGTACTAACTGGTCCGTAATGTACCGGGCTGATGTTGTCGGCTGTCACTGGTGTCGTCTCGAACATGGTCAAATGGCTCCAAATCCATGTGAAATAGTGTAGCTATAGCATGTGCTAACGCCAGTGGAAATATGAGTCAGCTCTGGATGTAGGGAGACGCTGGCCTCATGCCCTGCCCTTCTGGCAACGCCGGCATAAATAAATATTAGCGTCGAATTTTTGCACACCAGACGACAAGGAGATGAATGCATGAAGAATAGAACCGAGTT
Source organism: Paenibacillus xerothermodurans (assembly GCF_002220865.2). Classification (GTDB taxonomy): domain Bacteria; phylum Bacillota; class Bacilli; order Paenibacillales; family NBRC-103111; genus Paenibacillus_S; species Paenibacillus_S xerothermodurans. The sequence continues at coordinate 203,663 of NZ_NHRJ02000004.1, forward strand.
GACCACTTCACATAATGTGGCGAAAAGAACAGGTATGAAGTATAAAAAAGTGGCGCTAACCACTAGACAGGCACGTGCCACACAGAACCTTGGGAATGGTTTCAGTCGCGTTGTGTTTGACGTAACCGTGCCCGGCAACACGTATGCAGACTTCAGCTTTCGCCACGCACAAAACAAAGTTATCGATTGTGGTTGGTGGATCGACCGCAATCTGTCGCAGCCGGCATACCCGGTGAGCAATTATCCTCTGACGAACCACGAATGGATAATAGTGCTGCGCAACCTCGCTTCGAATGCCAGAAATGCACAGCTGCATTTTCTCGTGAAAAGATAGCACAACGAAGCTGCGCCGCGGCCGGTTCTCCCCCACCAGGCGACCTACAAAAACAGGCCGCCACCCTTAGTGAACTGCACCTCCAACTTGTCAGAACGTGATTTTGGGGTGCAGTTGCAGTCGACCTAGGGGCGTCGTTTGTCGCCCGTTGGATTATAGCGCCTTATGATACCCATCCGGTGCGCGGGAGAGCCGCGAATAAACGTAACAGCCGGTCAGCGTAGAAATCAGCGCTGATATCGTAGAAATGAGTAAATTGAAAACGGTTACACATGCTGTGTTATAATAGGGGATATTGGCACATTTTACATAATGGGTTAACCGCTCATATAGTGCGGCCTAGCGGACGCAGCATTGACGGGACATCGGGACATCGGGGACATCAGGGACACTCGCAGCCGCTGCAAAATCGTCAATCGCCCTTCTTTAATCACCACTTTGACTCAGAAAGCAAAGGTGATGCTGGTGTGAACAGGTTAACGTGGAGCGGTATCCCTCCTCCCCGCAGAGTACATACATGACACAAGCCGCAAAGGAAAACAAATAAAAGGAGTGACATAACGGCTATGAAACGTACCCGAAGTTATCGATTTTTTTTGACTGTTTTTCTTACAATATTTCTCTCGTCAGGTATCTTATGGTTTAGGGATGCCCGCCCGGTTAATGCGCTCGATAACGGTCTGGCAGAAACACCGCCTATGGGATGGAACAGCTGGAACAAATTTGGCTGCAACATAAATGAGAACCTTATTAAGGAAATGGCCGACAGCATGGCGGCGAGCGGAATGAAAGAAGCGGGATATGAATATGTCAACATCGACGATTGCTGGATGGCGCCCACCCGGGATGCCAACGGAGACCTTCAGGCGGATCCTGACCGTTTCCCAAATGGGATTAAGGCGCTGGCTGATTATGTTCACAGTAAAGGATTGAAATTGGGCATATACGAGGATGCCGGCACAAAAACATGCAAGGGACTGCCGGGAAGCTACGGCCACTATGAACAAGACGCGCGGAAATTTGCCGAATGGGGTGTGGACTATCTGAAATTCGATTGGTGTTACGCCACCGGACTGGACGCGGAAACGCAATATACTCAGATGAAGAACGCGTTGTCGGCCACCGGACGGGAGATTGTGTTCAGCATATGCAACTGGGGAGAGCAGCATCCATGGGTATGGGGGCCACAAGTAGGCCATCTCTGGCGCACAACCGCAGATATCAGCGACAGATGGGACTCCGTGATGAGTATTTTGGACCAGCAGGTTGGCCTTGAATCATACGCAGGACCGGGACATTGGAACGATCCCGACATGCTCGAGGTGGGCAATGGCGGCATGACCGCAGACGAATACCGGGCGCACTTCAGCTTATGGAGCGTGTTGGCCGCTCCGTTGATCGCGGGCAATGACCTGCGCAGCATGTCGGACGCGACCAAAGAAATTTTACTCAATAAGGAAGTCATCGCGGTCGATCAAGATCCAGCGGGTCTGCAGGGAAAGAAAATCGAGGATGATGGCGATCATGAAATTTGGATGAGACCGCTGGCGGACGGCGATCGGGCAGTTGTTTTTCTCAACCGCGGCAGCCGAACTACGACTATGAGTATCCATACGGCGGCGCTCGGTTTGGACGAGTCCGCAGCTTATATTGTGCGAGACCTGTGGGCGCACCAGGAAACGGCTGTGACGGGTGTTATCGATGCGGTGGTGCCTGCGCACGGCACAACCATGTTCCGGATAAGCCAAGGTCAAGCGGACAAATCACAGCCGTCTGTTGCGCTTGCGCAGCTTTCGACCGATTTGATCGTGCCGGGCAAACCCACGGAGGTAACGATGACACTGGCCAATAACGGTTTCACTGACCTGAGAGAGATAGATGTGATGCTAGATGCACCCGACCAGTGGATCGTGCGGCCCAAATCGGATACAACGCTGAAAAAACTATCAAATAATAAGCACAAACGAACCATGGAAGTAACGTGGGAAATCACTGTCCCTCAGGACGCAAATGCAGGCGCTGACAGCCTGACAGTCAACGTCAGTTACAGCCACGGTAGCAAAAAGACACCTAACACTGTCACGTTCCCGCTATCTGTGCAAATTCCACCGGCGGCGCCGGCAGCAGACGCATTTGTGAGTGATCTGCCGTTCTTCGGAAGCAGCGTTAACGGCTGGCGCTCGATCCAAAAAGACAAAAGTGTCGGCGGTAAACCTATCACGCTCAACGGTGTAACTTACGATAAGGGATTAGGCGTGCATTCGCACTCGGAGGTATCTTACTATCTGGGCGGGAACGTATCGGCGTTCACTGCAGATGTTGGGGTGGATGATGAAGAGCGGGATGATATGGGTTCCGTTAACTTTCAAATATGGGCTGATGGAAAAATAGTGTACGACAGCGGGTTAATGGTGGGCGAGTCTCCGGCGCAACATGTGAACATCGCCACGGATGGAGTGAATGTGCTCAGACTCGTTGTAACAAACGGCGGCAATGGCATGACTGACGACCACGCCGATTGGGCGAATGCGAGATTTACGGTGAAACGCTGATGCAAACTCACGCTGCAAGAGACCCGGGATGCACTCGGGTCTCTTCTTTTATTGTTTGTTAGCTGCAGCAGGACAAGAAGTTACTATGTATCAACACGTATCCATTTCTTTTCCTGATAACTTTGCAGCACCGCCTCAACGATTCGCATATTGCGATGTCCATCCGCTAACGTGGCAAAAGAGCTTTGATGCTGCCTATCGAGCACCTTTTTGTAAAAGTCGATGCACAGATTCTTGAGCCCGTCCGGCCAGCCTTCGTTGTGCCCGCCGGGATAATGCGCCAGCTCGGCCGATTTGGAAGACAATAAGTCAGGGTCCCGGAACCATGCCTGACTCGCCTGCTCTCGCTTGCCCACCCAGAGCTGATCCGGCTTTTCCTGATCCCACGCGAATGACGAGCGGCTGGTCGCGATTTCAAAATGGAGCCGGTTTTTTCTGCCCGCAGTGACCTGGGACACCGTAAACACGCCTTGCACGCCGTCTTCGAAATGCACTAGTACGCTGCCGTAATCTTCGGTACTCACCTGTACCTCTTCGCGCTCGGTCTGCCCGCTCGCCGTAAATGTGGACGTTTTCGCCTTGGGGCGTTTCCTCACTGGATGAACAATTTTCAGATCTGCAAATACTTCCGTTATCTTTTTATTCAATACGTGCTGTACCGTATCGCACCAATGCGATCCGATGTCGGCAACAGCGCGTGAAGGGCCATTCTGCTCAGGATCCAGTCTCCAGCTGTAGTCGGTGTCATATAACAGCCAATCCTGAAGATATCCTCCATACACGAGGTTAATTTTGCTTTGAGCCTCCGCCTGCAGCATTTCTTTAATTTGCGACACCATCGGGTAATGCCTGTAATTGAAGCTGACTCCACTCACGACATCCGTTTGCGCGGCCAATTCCACCAGCTCCGCCGATTGAGTGCTGTTGATTGCGAGCGGCTTCTCGGACAGCAGGTGCTTGCCTGCAAGGAGTACTTGCCGGTTAATCTCGAAATGCATGGAGTTCGGCGTACAATTATGAACCGCCTGGATGTCCGCATCTGCCAGCATCTCTTGGTATGACGCATATGCTCGCGGAATATTCATTTTGTCCGCGATTTCTTTGCTTTTTTCCAGGGAGCTTCCTGCTACCCCCAGCGGTTCTACGCACGGTATCCGCCTCAACGCTTCCATATGTGCCGTTGCGGAGAAGCCCGTGCCAACAATGCCCACTTTAATGGTATTCATTCGATTATCCCTCCAACCTAGCAGCTGAAATTTTTCTCAGTGTGGACGCATGACTGCCATGCCAATGCACGCGGCTGCTGTGGCAGACGTATGAGTTCACAAGCGGTTACCTGCTGTCATTTGAGCTGCAAACTATTCACAATTGCCTTGATATGGTCGATTGACTGCTTGGTGTATTCATCATAAATGGAGCTTGCTTGAGCTTCACCGTGGTGCGCCACCAGATAGGGATTCGAGACCGGAGGCAGAAATTCCATCGTAATGTTGCCCGTGTAGCCCAATTCGAGCAGCGTGCTGATCACACCAGTAAAGTCGGTCTGCCCGTATCCGGCGGCTTCCCGTGTATTGTCCGCAATGTGCACATGCATCAGATGGGGGGCAATGCTGCGCAACGCGGCCGCATGATCTCTTTCCTCAATGCTCATATGAAACAAGTCCGCCATGATGCCGACACTCTTCACATCGACCTGCTGCACAAATTGTTTTGCCACGTCTAACTTATTAACCAAATAAGTCTCATAACGATTCAACGCCTCGACTGATAAATGAATGTTTTTTTCAGCCGCGTACGTACCGGCCTCCTTCAAGCTGGCGACCGCGTTGGCCCACTCTTCCTGCTGGGTTGTGTCCGGGCCGCTTTTGCCTACCGGCGTCGGGACCACTATAACCACGGTCGCGCCTAATTGTACCGCCATGTCAACACAGTCCTTGACATATTGAATCGCATTGTGCCGGATATCCGGTTTGCTGCTGGATAAGTCGCGCTCAGGAGTGTAAATGCCACAAATCGATGTGCATGTGAGGTCATATTGCTGGAGCATTGCCTGTGTCGCCGCAATATTGATTTTTTTTGGCTCCCCGGCCAGCTCCACGCCGTCATAGCCGTGCTTTTTCAGCCTCCGTAAGCTGAGCTCCATTTCTTCGTGACCGAAGATCCATTGCGTCACGCTGTATGTGAACATGTATTTTTGCCTCCTTCGACAATGCTTGGCTTTTGATGATCGGATTAGCCTTTCACCGCGCCCATTGTTAGACCACGTACCATTTTACGCTGCAGTGCGATAGTAATGACCGCGATCGGCACAATAATCATCGTTCCCGCCGCCGCGATCTGGCCCCACAGCACACTCACCGGTGTAGCGTATTCATTCAGCCCAACGGGGGCGGTCCGGACATTCGGCCCAGACAAAATATTCGCGAACAAAAATTCATTCCATGCGAAAATGAAAGACAGCAGTCCGGCGGATATAAGGCCCGGTGCAACGACCGGGAAAATAACCCGGAAAAATGCGGTAAACCTGTTGCATCCGTCGACCAGCGCTGATTCCTCCAGTTCACCGGGAACGTCCTTGAAAAAGCCGTACAACAGCCAGATAGCGAGCGGCAGATTCATAAAGGTATACATCAGGATGAGAGCCGTATACGAATCGAGCATGTTGAATTTGGAGAAAAGCAGATAAATCGGCGTAATCGAGACGATAGGCGGCACAATTCTCAAAGTGAGAATCCAGGTGAGAACATCTTTGGTCCCTCTCAAGCCGTATCTGGCGAACGGGTACGCTACGCCGCAGCCGAGCAGTACGGCAAAGAGCGTTGACACTAATGATACGTAAAAGCTGTTCATCAGATATGCCATAAAGTTCCGGTCAAACAATACGGTTTTGTAATTATCAAAGGTGACCGAGAAAATCCACTTCGGTACGGCGGTAAAGGCATCATTTTGCGTTTTTAGGGAAGTCAAAATCATCCAGAAAATTGGAAAAACAAACACTACCATAGCGAGCAGTACAATGATGAGCTGCAGACCAGCCAAGCACTTCTGTTTGGATGTGTTCATCGTCTCGGCTCCACCTCGAATACATCGAATTTCTTCAGCAGCAGCGTGAGCAGTCCCACTACCACAATCAACATGACGACGCAGATAGCCGCACCATAGCCGAATTCGAGGAACTTGAAGCCTTTGTCATACACAATCCAGCTCAACGTGGACGTAACATTGACAGGCCCTCCCTTGGTCATCATATAAATAGTGTCGTATATCCGGAATGCGTCGATGGTTCTCAACAGCAACGCAATATAAATGATTTTGGACAGCTGTGGAATGGTCACGTACCAGAACGTCTGCCAAGCGGATGCGCCATCGATCGAAGCCGCTTCATAAGGCTCGTCGGAAATGCCTTTTAATCCGGCCAGAAGAATGATCATCATAAACGGTGTCCACTGCCACACATCGGTGATGATGATCGCCGTCAACGCCTTATCGGGATTGGAAAGCCACGCGTTTCTGCCGAATCCGAACAGTTCAGAGAAATAGTTCAGCACGCCGTACTGGTCGTTCATCATGAATCGGAACATCAGGCCGACAACTGTGGGCGCCATGGCGATAGGGATGAGGATCAGGGATTGAAAAAGGCGTTCCCCAAAGCGCAGCTGGTTTAAAATAACGGCCAATGCAAGTCCAATGATAAACTCCAAAGACACCGTGCTGACGACAAAAACGGCCGTCACTTTGATCGCGTTCCAGAAATTGTGGTCTTGAAATAACGTAATATAATTATCAAACCCGACATAGGGCTGCGTTTTCCCAATTGGACTGTATTTTTGAAAACTGATCTTTAAAAGAAACAAGAAGGGATAGATGGAAAATAGGAGCAGGAGTATCACCCCGGGTACCATCACCAGATAAGGCCCACTCCTGTTCAGTCTGAGTTTGTTCATATTCCACGCTCCCGAATGATAATTTCGGGGAAGAGTCCCCCTCATAAAGTGCAAACCAACTACTCGTTGGAAATGCGGAACAGCTGGGCGGAGTGGGCATGCTCTTCCGGCCGCTGTGGTCAGTAGGAAATTTTGATTAAGCTGTTGATCGGTGATTTCCTACTGACAAAGGCGGACGCTGTCGCTCCTCCAGAGCATACCCACCTCCTGATTATCCGCAATTCATCTGCTCAGATTGGCTAGTGCTAACGAGGGGCACCAAATCCCCCTCTTTTATCAATCTATCGCTACTAGCGATACCTGCCTTCGCTGCTACTTCAGCATCGCGTTAACCGCTTCGTCGGCTTTCTTCAATGCGTCTTCCACGGTAATTTGCTTCAACTGTGCGGCGCTGAGATATTCCGATACGGTACTTTCCCACTTCTCTTCTTGCGGGAAGAATGGGCGCGCTTTCGTTGTTTTCATAGCCTCCTGGAGGGCCTCGTATCGACGGAATTTTTTCACATCGGTGCCTTCGATTACTTGATCCGTCAATGTCGGATCCGAGTAAGATTCCTCGCGAACCGGATCACCGCCGCCCATCGCAGCCTGCTTCACATCGTTTTGTTTGCTTTCCAGCCAAGTCATAAATTTAAAAGCTTCCTCCGGATGCTTGGTCGTTTTGGGCATGACAACGGACCAGCCCGCAAGATGAGGTACGGATTGTTTCATCGCCGGCACTTGAACAAAGTCCCATTTGCCCACGGTTTTCGACGTTGTCGGATCATCTACCTCAAAAGCGGACCATGACCAGTGCAGCGCCATCGCCAGCTTGCCTTGCGCGGCATCAGACGCTACTTCCGCGAACGTATAATCGTTAATTCCCGGCGGCGAGTAGCTTAGCAGATCGGCCCACGTTTTCGTCGCCTCGATAGCTTCCGGCGTGGACAAGGAGGAAGTCATGCTGCTCCAATCAATTACATCCGCTCCGTTGGAATACATAAATGTAAGCCATGTGTGAACATTACCGAAGCCTTTACTCGCTTGAGCGGCCCAACCGTACATTTTTTGTCCGTTCACTTCTTTGCCGTTAAAAAATTTAGCCGCGTCGCGGAACTGCTGCATCGTTTTCGGCGGTACAAGATCGTAGCCGTATTCGGCTTGGAATTCCTGCTTAATCTTTGCATCATTGAACAGATCGGAACGGTACCAAAGAAGGTGCGGATGGATGGTTTGGGGCAGCCCGTAGATGGTTCCGCCCTCGCCGAAAGAGCCGTTCTTGCCGTTCCACTGCGTCAATGCCAGTGCCCGCGGCAAGTATTTGGATGTATCGATGTTGTTCTGTTTGATCAGGTCGTCCAGCGGATATAAGCTGTCTGTGGATGCGAATTCCGGTACCCAGTTGTAATCCACGTTAAACAGATCATAATTGGCTTGGCCGGCGATGGACAAAGCGAGCTTTTGATAAATTACATCACGTCCGACGAGCTCAATATTCACCTTTACGCCGGTTTCTTTCTCGTATTCTTTTGCCAGCTCCTGTGCGGCTTGGCCCCATGTGGCGCCAAGGAATACCCCGTTCAGCGTGACCTGTTGTCCGGATTCGCCGCTGTCGCCGGATGCCGACGCATCGTTATCCGAAGAGCAAGCGCCTAGCAGCATGGAACTGGTGAGCAGCAAGGCCGCAGATGACTTGATCCACTTTGATTGCATATTCATCCCCCCTGAAACTGCAAGAAATTAAGAGCAGTCTACTATAATTTTAATCGTGTCTTTGTTGCTCATGGCTTCGCGGATTCCTTCCTCAGCTTGGCTCAACGGAATCGACTTGCTGATAATATCGCTGGGTTTGAACCGCTTGCTTGAGATCAGATTGATCGCTTTCAGCCAGGTGTCGTATGTACCCGCATAGGAACCCACTATGGTTAACTCTTTGCTGTAAATTTCGAATGGCCGGATCTCCATCGTGGCAGTGGCCGGCGCGGCTCCATAAGTGACCAGTGTTCCACCGCGACGCACCATCTGGAATGCTTGCGTGTAAGTCGGCACCGCACCGACCGCCTCAATAACGAAGTCGGCTCCCCGGCCTCCCGTCAAATCCTTCACCGCCCGCACCGCCTCCTGCGAGGACGCGTCAATTACATGATCAATGCCGAGGCTTCTCGCCTTTGCAAGCCGCACCGCGTTCATTTCGCTGATGGTAACCTTGCTTGCACCATTCAATTTTGCCAGCTGTGCATGCACCAGTCCCATCGGACCCGCTCCAATGATCGCGACCGTGCTGCCCATTGTAATGGCGGCGCGCTCCTGTCCGCGGATGACGCAAGCAAGCGGCTCTATATATGCCGCATCTTCCCAGCTCATATCTTCCGGCAGCTTGTAGATGTTGGACTCCGGGACTTTCACATACTGCGCGAACGCCCCGTCGATATGAACACCGATCTGCATGATTTCTTCGCAGAACAGTTTATGCCCCATCCGGCAGAAGAAGCATTTGCCGCAGCTGATATTAATGTCCGCAGTGACTCTGTCCCCAACTTTGACTGTGGTGACAGCGGACCCGATTTGGGCGACCTCACCCGAAAATTCATGGCCTTGGATGAGCGGTGTCGGCGCCGGGAAGTGTCCGCGGTAAATATGGGGATCGGTGCCGCAAATGCCGCATCGTTTGACAGCAATCAGAATTTCATTGTCCGCTATTTCAGGAACAGATACTTGTTCAATTCTCATGTCTTCCGGTTTGTGGAGGACCGCAGCCACCATAGTTTCCATTGTGGTACAACCTCCTTATGATAAAGAACCGAACAATTTTTTCAGGTAGTCGATGGATTCTTGTGTGTATTGGTCGTAGAACTCTTCACATCTCACGCCGCTGAATGGGTCTGCGAACGGTGGCAGAAGCTCCATTGAGATGTACCCTTTGTAATTGATATCCAGCAGCGCCTGTGCGAGAGGTTTAAAATCAATGTGGCCTCTGCCGGGTGCCGCGCGGTTGCTGTCCGCAAAATGAACGTAATAGAGCTTGTCACCAACGTTCCGGAATGCTTCCGCGATGTCGGTTTCTTCAATGTTCATATGATACGTGTCGCCCATGCAGCCCACATTAGGCAGGTTGATTTGATTCACCAGTGCGAGCGATTGCTCCAGTCGGTTGATTAAGTATGTTTCGTAACGGTTCCACGCCTCTAGGGCCAAGCGCACTCCGTGCTCCCCTGCGTAAATTCCGGCTTCTCTAATTCCTTCGGCCGCCCAACCCAGCTCTGTATCGAGATCCGCTTCCGCGTGAATTTTCATGTTGGCGGTCGGTGTCACGGAGATGCCTTTAGCGCCGATGGCACTCGCGAAGTCTACGCACTGCTTCAAGTAGTCCACTGCGTTTCGTCTGATGGCGGCATCGCTTGACACCAGGTCACGCTGCGGCGTATATATTGCGCAGATGGATGACGCTTCCAAATTGTATCTGTCGAGCGCCTCCCGGATGCCGCGCGCATCCAATTTATCAGGTTCTCCTACGAACTCCGCGCCGTCATATCCAAACCGTGAAATTCTCTTGATCCCTTGTTCTATTTCTTCCCCAGCATAGACCAATGTGTTGTACCCATATTTGATGGCACTCACGTTTCAGCGCCCCCTCCTGTGGAAATGAATTACACCTTCATGATACACACGCATAAAAAAAGAATGAACATGGGTAAATTAATGTTTTCCCTTGCTTTCTTAATGTGTTTTCCACCAACACAAAAAGGCGACCACCCCCTGTCACCACAGGAGGTGGTCGCCACTTGCGCGCTGCATGTCCTTGCGACAACGGCTGCCGCAAAATAATTCGCCTGTTGCACACGTGTATGATACACGCGTTAATCTACATTGGATGCCGCACGACAACCCTCAGCCCGGGCGATTGATTCCGGTCAATGTGAATGCCATAGTTTGCGCCGAAATGGAGCTGCATACGCTTGTGCACGTTGCTCAGCCCTATGCCGCGGGGGGCATCGCTGCCGCCCGGCACATCCAGGTGCGGGGTATGCTTGTCCTGCAGACCCGGTCCGTTGTCTTCCACGATAAAGACAATATCCCCGTCGCTGCGCTTGACGGTCAGACGGATTTTGCCCTTGCCCTCCGGCAGTTTACTCATTCCGTGTTTTACTGCATTTTCAACGATCGGCTGCAGTATCAGCTTGATGATTTTCTGCTTCATCAGGTCCGGATCCGCTTGAATAAACAATTGAAAAGACCGATTGCTGCGAAGCAGCTCGATGTCCAAGTAGTTTTTGGCGTGCTCTATTTCTCTCTCGATCGTAGTCCATTCGTCACCGTTGTTTAAGCTGAACCGGAGCAAATTTGCGAGCTTCGTCACCATAGTGGCGATCGTACTCTCCCGAACGGTTTCCGCCCGCCATTTAATCGCATCCAAAGTGTTGTAGAAAAAGTGCGGATTAATCTGGTGGTTCAAAGTCTGCAGCTCGAGCTGCCGCTTGTCGGCTTCCATTTGTCTGGTTGTGTGCAGCAGCTCGGTCATGCCGGCAATCATTTGATTATATCCTTGTGCAAGCTGCCCCACTTCGTCTGCTCTCGACCTGTTGAAGCGAAAAGGACTGAGGTTCCCCTGACCCACCTCGTCCATGTGGGCAACCATCGCACTAAGCGGACGCGTCACGCTTCGCACGATCAGATACAGCAGAAGTGAAATGACGGCCAGACTGCCGACCACTATCCACAGCGAGAAATTTTTGATCTGCTCGATGCTGCCGGCTATGTCCTGCTGAGGCACGGCCGCAATCAGCTTCCAGCCCCCCTCGTCGAGCTCCTTTTCCGCTTGAAACCATCCCGGCCGGGGGATGTATTCCGTGTTATAAAAACCGGATGACGGGTGGGAGATGATGTGGTTTTCGCTGTCGACCATAAGGAACAAATAGCGTTCGAACGACGAAGGCGACTCCAATTCCTCCAAAAAAATGTAATCTGGAATCTGAACGGCCAAAATACCAAGCGGTTCGAGATTATTCGCACGGATAGCGCGCACGTAAATGAACGTCGCCTTATGCAAATTGTCGTCCCACACGTGGAGCCAAATACCGGTGCGCTGCAGCATATACGCCCGCTCAAACAAATTAGACCCGGGCTGGAGCTTGTTCAAGGTGAGCAGCTTCCGGTAATGCGGATAATGTTCCATATTTTTGGGAAGCACGTACAGCTCGTAAGATCCCTTAAGTGAAATAATCACGTCTACCATACCATTGATGAAGCTTACTTCTTCCTCGTACGATTTCGGCGGAGGCGAACGGAGCAGGCTCTGCAGCGGTTTGGAGGCGATCATTTTCTCCGTTTCCTTTTCCACACTTTTGAAAAACGTATTCAGCTGTTTGGCGTTGAGCTGCAGATTATCTTCCAGCAGCTGTGATGTGACTGAGGTAAGCTGACTTTTGGATTTGTCGTAAGACAGAAAACCTAACAGCGCGACAGGAAGAAACACCGATACGGACATCAGCAGAAACATCTTGTTGAAGAGCTTGTCTTTGAAAGCGAAATGTCTCTTCTTTTTCATTTTCCGTATCGATACTCCTTGGGAGTCTGCCCTGTCCGTTTCTTGAATACGTTCCCAAAATGCTGCAGATCGTGATAACCGACGGCCTCGACAATCTCATAAATCTTAAAGTTTGATTCCCTCAGCAGCACCTTGGCCCGTTGAATCCGCGTTTCCGTGAGGTGATCCATGTATGACTGTCCCGTCTCCTTCTTGATCAGCTGGCTTAACCATACAGGGTGCAGCGACAGCTCATCCGCAATCACTTGCAGGGTGAGTTCTTCCATGTATCGTTCGGCGATCATCTGCAGGGCGCGTTCTACCATGGCGTTCGATGCCGGCGAGAACAACTCTTTGCTCAGGTTGATCAAATACTGGCATAGCACACTCGCCAGCTCCTCGAGCGTTCTGCATTCGTCGAACGTTTCCCACACCTTCATGGGGATCTCCTCGAGCTCCTTGGCTGTGGCGGTACTAACATGCACGTGGATTTGTGAAATATAGTTCAGCAGTTGACGAATCATATCTTCGCGGCTCACCGTGCCATCGGACATGATCGTGCAACGAATATAGCGGCTTACCCCGAGTTCAATCATCTCGTACTCTTTGTCGCAAATAAAAGCGGTCATAATTTTCGGGGATGAGAGGTCATCAGAGAGCGGTTCCGGTTGATCGGCATGAAAAAAATCGTCCGACTGGTCGGACAACGCGTTGATGCGAAACGCTTTCAGAGACTCGTGGTAGGCGGCATGAATATCCTCGAACGACACCTTTCTGGACTGGCGCCAAGAGCAATAGGGATCTTCTGGTATTGGTTAATGCCAGTGACGATCGACGTAGACAATCCTTCTATGTCCTCGTCCGCCGTTAAAATCACCCAACGGTTCTGGGGGTCCTTGAACAGCACGGAAGCCGCATGATCATGCAGCAGTTCCTGCACGACATTGCCAATGGCAAACGTCTGAAGCGAGAACTCCCGGCCGAGCGGCTTGCCGTCAGGATAGCCCTTGGTGTCCAATACGATCAGTGTCAACGCCCCATTGGCCAGCCACTCGAGCTCCCAGAGGCACAGTCTCTGGTAAAGATGCTCCTCAAGGCTCGTGCGCCGCAAACAGAAATCCGTCAGATACGCATCCCGCATCGACCGGTTGCCAATCTCTGCGAAAGCTTGCTGCTGCTTCATCTGCTGCATGAGCATGTTTTCTTGTTGAATCGACTCGATAGCTCTGCGTATTTTTCCGGTAAAATCATCCGTGCCGAACGGCTTGAGCAAATAATCCATGGCCCCTACCTGTATACTCCTGCGGGCATATTCAAAATCATTGTATCCGCTTACAACTATGACCTTAGGCTGATACTCCTGGCTGGTCACCTGTTCCACTATTTCCAAGCCTGTTATGTATGGCAGCATAATATCCGTGACAATCAAGTCCGGCCGCTGGTCCAGAATGACGGATAACGCCTCTTCCCCATTATTAGAAGTGTACAACGCAAACTCCAAATCTATCGACTCCACCGCTTTGCGCATGCCGAGCAGAGCTTCCGGTTCATCCTCAATCAAAATGAGTTTCAAGCAGAACACCTTCCAATATGCAGATATATTCTGGAATTCAAAAAGCAGGGTGCTTTGTAGAAAACACCCTGCTCAGATAATACGATAATTCGACACATAAAGCGAGTTTTTGTAAATTAATGTAAGGTCGGCTCGCGCTAACGATGCAGCGCTCAGACGCCTCCAGGCTCGACCGCGGCTTGCCGGCTGCCTAGTGCTGCAAGAGATTTCGGCTTGCGATTGACAAAAAAGATACTGATGATAATCAGCACGAGCCCGCCAAACAACGTTAGCGTGAATGGTTCATCCAAAATGATCATACCGAAAGCTATAGCAATCACCGGAATTAAGAATGTGAAAGATGCCACGCGGCTCGCCTCTCCTGCTCCGATCAGCGCGAAGAAGATGAGCCAGCCGATTGCGATGACAAACACGGAAATAAACGACAGGCACAGCACGAATGTTAAGTTCCATTCGATACTCGACCAACTCTCTGCGGCCGTGCCCAAGCCCGTCATCAATAGTCCGCCCATAATAAGCTGTGCCGTAACCAGCCAGATCGAATCGACTCTTTCGCCGATTCGCTTCACATACACCGTGCCGAGCGCCCAACTTAGGGCACTTCCGAGGGCAAGCAGAATTCCTGTGGAAGAAATTTCACCCGTCAAGCCGCCGGCACTGATCACAGCGACTCCCGCGAAGCCGAGAATAAGCCCGACAATTTTCAGCGCGAACATGGCTTCCCCAAGCCAAAGCCAGGCGAACAATCCCACCAGCACAGGCTGCAGGAACACGATCACAGAAAACAGTCCGGACGGCAAATAATTCAACCCGATCGTCTGCAGACCATAGTAAAGCACAATATTCAGCAAAGAAGAGATCGCGTACAGGTGCCAGGTCTGCTTCAAATGCAATTTACTGTATCGCGGAATAGCCACGAACAGCAGCAACAACCCGCCGAGCAATGTTCTAAGACCAGAAAACAACACAGGTGGAGTGTACGACAGTGCCAATTTGGATAAAGGCCAGTTCACTCCCCATATAATGACAAGAAACACGAGCAGCAGAGCCGTTCGTGTTCGGGGCAACTTTCCCACTAATTACCATCTCCTTGTTGTTACTTGAAATACTATGATACACCACTGAATGGCATAAGCAAAATGAAATGTTTGTCATGGAGGTGGTGCTATCACCTTGCCAGCTATTTGAGACAATATGGAATGAATTGCTCTGCTTTGGGAAAATGTAAAGATTGTACTTATCCCAAAAGGAGCGGATTCTACGTTGAGCACCTTTCTCTACATTAAAAACATGTTAAAAGATAAACACATCGCATCAATAACACCGACATCTCGATTCGGCGTGAGAAAGGTATGCAACAAAATTGATTTTTCCAAGGACAATGTCATCGTTGAATATGGGCCCGCCGCAGGCGTATTCACTGAATATTTGCTGAGCCGCATGACCAGAGGGTCGGAGCTGATTTTAATCGAACGAAATCCGAGTTTCGTAGCTATTCTGCACAAGCGGTTTAAAGATCCGAGGATGTCCATACATCATGACAGCGCGGAAAATGTAGGCGACATCTTGGCACGCCGGAATGGTGCAGCGAAAGCGGATTATGTCGTGTCCGGTATTCCGTTCACTTTTCTGCCCGACCCGGTCAAGGACCGCATCGTCTCCGATTCGCACCAAGTGCTTAACACGGGCGGCAAGTTTCTGCCTTATCAGATGTTTTTCCAGAAGGACCGTCATCTAAAGGACCATATGCACCATTACTTCCCGCGCGTGCGCGCTGAATATTGTCTGCTGAATGCTCCACCCCTGCGAATCTACGAGGGCGTGAAGTGAACCGCTCCAGCGGCCGGTGCCGGCGACCAAGGCAACTTCTGACGCAGATGCGGGCCGCATGGGCACACGTGTGATTCTGGTGCCGGCGGCATGCGCGCCCTGCAACGCTGGTGCCGACCGCGTAGGCAGCTTGTGCGTCGAGGCACACACCAAAAAACGGCTTTGGCATCGATGCCAAGCCGTTTTTTGCCCATCGTTCGGCAGATATATCCGTACCATCGCATGCTCGCGGATCTCCGAAGCAGCCGGTGCAGTGCTGCCGGGTAGGCGCACGCTGAAACGCGGGGTTCTCAGCTCAGTCGATGACCAAGTCCAGCACTTCCCGCTCTCGGCCCTCCAGCAGCGGCGCTACTTGACCTTCGATGATGTTCCGGTAATGGTCGGTTCCGCGGTGCGCTTCCATTGCTTCGATATCCGTGTAAACCTCATACAGGACGAGAACGTCAGAATGATCCGTCGGTCTATGTACCCTGAAAATCTGGCAGGCGGGCTCAAATTCTTTTATCTTCGCCTGCATTTGCTGCAAAAGCTGTATTACTTGCTGCGTTTCATTCGGTTTTACCTTATATCTCGCGATTAACGCTACCATGGGGCGCTTCTTCTCCTTCGATCGGATATGTAGATTGATTCTCTACACAGGTTACGCCATTTCTCGTCCGCTCATTCACCTTTTAAGCCGGACAAAGTCACCCCCTTGATGAAAAAGTCCTGCGCCAGAAGGAAAATAATGATCAACGGGAGCACGCTTAGAATCGTGCCGGCCATCAGGACGGGCCAATCCGTTGAATACATCCCCTCCATGGAGGCCAGCCCGAGCGGCAGGGTCATTTTGCTGAGCGTATTGATGAACACGAGCGGACCGAGAAATTCATTCCATGTGCCCATGAATACGAAGACGCCGAGTGTCGCCATTGCCGGTTTGGATAGCGGCACGAATATACGCCAATACGTACCGAACGGTGTGCATCCGTCGATTTTTGCAGCATCCTCTAGCGCGGCCGGTATCGTCATGAAAAACTGCCGCAGCAGGAAAGTCCCAAAGGCCGAAACGAGTCCCGGCAAAATGAGCGACCAGTGCGTGTCCACCAGATTGAACAGCTTCATGGCGATGAAGTTCGGGATAATCGTAACCTGGCCCGGCACCATCATTGTGGCCAAGTAAAGCGCAAACAGCGTGTCACGAAAACGAAACCGCAGCCGCGCGAACACATAGCCGGCCATAGAACTGGTGAACAGTTGGAAGATCACGACGATCACCGTAATTTTCAGGCTGTTCAGAAAAAGTGTGCCAAACGGAAAGCGATCGGATATCCGAAAGTAATTTTCCCAATGCAGCGCGTCGCCAATCAAGGTCGGCGGAAAAACGAATACGTCCTGCAGACTCTTGAGTGACGTGCTGAGCGTCCATACAAATGGAAAGATCATGGTGAGTGCACCCAACCCCAGCACGAGATGAGCGGTGATTCGCAGCCCGAGCTTCATTTTCATCGGAATGACCTCCTCAATAAGAGCCCCATTTTTTCTGCCGCCAAAACTGTATCAGCGTGATGACCAACACTATGAAAAACAATACGTACGCCATAGCGCTGGCATAGCCCATACGGAAATACATAAACGCATTTTCATATAAGTAATGCACAATCACCGAAGTAGACCGGGCAGGTCCGCCCTGCGTCATCAGGAATACCGCATCGAACACCTGGAAGGAATGGATGAATGCCATGACGGTAACGAAAAAAGTGGTGTGTGTGAGCAGAGGAACCGTGACATAGCGGAATTTGTCCATCCAGCTGGCACCATCGATCTCGGCCGCTTCGTAGTAGTCATGGGAGATCGATTGCAGCCCGGCGAGGAAGATTAGCATGTTAAAGCCGAGACCTTTCCAGACACTTGTGATAATGACCGCAGGCATAGCCCAGACCGTGCTCGTCAACCAACTCGGTCCTTTGACGCCGAACAGGCTGAGAAAATAGTTGAGTGCGCCGTATTCCGGGTTGTAAATCCACTGCCATACGACCGCCACGGCGACCATTGACGAGATCACAGGCAAAAAATAGGCTGCCCTGTAAAACTTTTTCCCTCCTATGCCGACGTCGAGCGCTACTGCAAGAAATAAGGAAATTACGATACTAAGCGGCACCGACACGGCGGAAAAGTAGATGGTGTTCCAGAACACTTTCACGAATGTTTCGTCG
Source organism: Paenibacillus xerothermodurans (assembly GCF_002220865.2). GTDB lineage: Bacteria > Bacillota > Bacilli > Paenibacillales > NBRC-103111 > Paenibacillus_S > Paenibacillus_S xerothermodurans. The sequence goes on from NZ_NHRJ02000004.1 coordinate 221,594, forward strand.
TGCAGCAGCTCTTTATAGTTTTGCAGGCCGACCCATTGAATGGGCGTCAGCATATCCCATGCGGTGAAGGAGAGGATGAATGAGGCTACCACCGGAAAGAGCGTGAATAAAGTGAAGCCGATCATATTAGGCAGCAGAAGCAGAACCGCCCATGTGCCGTCCCTGTATAATAATCTCCCGAACATTACCGTCACCTCCGCGGCTGTCGCCCCGGCGAAATCCGGAGCACAGCTGATACGTTATATTCTGCAGCTCTGGCTGGGGCTGGCCTTTGGGGCACCGCCTGGCGCGGCACCGGGCCGGCCATTGCCGAGCCTTTCGTCAGTGCGGCATCCGCACAGTGGTTCCACGGCCACTGGGCTGAACGCCACTGGGCGCACGGTGCCACGCAAACTCATTGCCTCGCCAGCTCTTCATTGGACCGGGCTTGGATGCTGCCGAGCGTTTGGTCGGCGGTCTGTCCGGCGTACCAGTACTTATCCATTTCCTCCGTTATGATGGCCGTAACTTTGTTGGAACGCAGTAAGGCGGACGGTGTCACCCGGGCATTGAGGAAATATGGGATCAGATCTTTGAACCCTTCCGGATGCACCTTGTCATTGTGCCATTTGGCGATACCCTCTTCGGTGTACATCGATTTCCGGTTCGGCATCCACAGCCCCTCTTTGATCAGCTGCGCCTGATAATCTTCGGAGGAGAGGAAGTCGATCAGCTGCCATGCCTCCTTCGGATGCTTGGTTTTGGCAGAGGCAGCGTGCACATGGGCTTGACCATGTGTAACCGCTTCCTTAAACTTCGGAAGTACGGCCACCCCTACCGGGAAATTCATCTTTGCCAGCTCCTGCAAAGCAAAGGATCCCTCTGCGAGCATCGCAACCTTGCCGGTTTGCAGCATTTGGGCGCCCTTCATCCCTATATTCTCGAGCATTTTCGTCTCCGGGGCTGCAGCGTGCTTTACCCGCAGGTCGAGATGATTCTGCAGCACCGTGCTGACTTCGGGCGAATGAATCACCGACTGCGTACTGTCTTTGTTATACATCTCGCCGCCGTTTGAAAATATTTGCGCCGTGACAATGTTGAAATTTTCAAACCCAAACGCCCCGTATTGTGCAATTTTGTCACCGTCTTTCACAGTGAGCTTCCGCGCAGTGTCGACAAACTCATCCCAAGTCCATGCGTTTGCCGGATCGCTCGGCGGATAAGGTACTCCAGCTTTATCAAACAGCTGTTTGTTGTAAAACAACACCGGCGACACCGTGCAGCTGCTCACCCCATACACTTTGCCATCGATTTGCATGATCTGTGCAGCCGATGGGATGAAATCGTCCAGCTTATACTTCTCGTCAAATTGCGGCGTCAGATCAAGCAGCACATTCCGCTTTTGAAAAGCACGGTACTCCGCGCTGCCTAAGAAAAACACATCAGGAGCGGCATTCCCGGATAGCATGGTGAGCAGTTTGGACGGATATTGCGCGTTAGGCACCGGTGTATATTCGACCTTAACGTGGGGGTGGGCCTCCATAAACCGCTTCAACCCGTTTTTGACACTTTCCGTTTCCAGCGGACTCGCTTCCCAGCCCATGAACTGCAGTGTAACTGTCTTTCCGTCTCCTGTTGCATCCCCGCCCTCACCGGAGCCGGGCCCCCCAATGGAGCAAGCCGACAGCATTAGTGACATCAGGCTTACTGTTACGAACCTTTTTTTCATACATTTGTCCCTCCCTTGACCGGTTATTTTTATCTTATCAACCTGCCATTATTTTGTCGGTAGTCGGAAAAACAGATTAGGTGGTCAAATATGACCTTTTATCAATCGGGGACATATGCGGCGGCCGGTCGCGGATTAGGTGGAAATGGGACAACATATAGTTAAAAACAAAAAAGGAGGCAACAACCTATGCAAACGTTGAAGGCTGATATACAAAAACCGATGCAGTTCATATCTGCGGGACAATTCGTGTCGGAAGTACCTTGGTCGCACAGCAGGCGGAGCATTGACAGCTACGAAGTGATCATCGGCGTCCAGGGCACGCTATATATTCAACAGGAGGATACTCCACATGAGGTCAAACCGGGGGACGTGCTTCTCTTGCTGCCAAATCGGGTTCACTTTGGTCATGCCGTGTGCGATAAGGACGTATCGTTCTTCTGGTTTCATTTTCACTGTTCGGGAAATCATACGCTCATCGATGATGCCCGGATGGCTGAGGAACTGCGATTGCTTCGCACCCGGCAGGACGCGGAACAGCTGGTCGCAGACATTTACATTCCGCTGTTCTCCACCCCGCGCGGCATTGAACGGCTGAACATACTGTTCCAGCAGCTGCTGCATGTAGCTAACGCCAACTATTACACGTACCAGGGCACGCACTACTTGCTGACCACCCTGCTAATCGAACTATCCGAGCAGACGATCAGCGAGTTTACCATCGGCCACAACAAAAAGCATTCGGAAATCAACCTCGCCCGCATCATGGAGTGGACACGCATTCATGCGCTGACCAACATAAGCGTTTGCTCGATCGCCGAGAAATTTAATTACAACAAAGATTACTTGTCCCGCTTTTTCAAGCAGAAGACCGGGATGAATTTACAGGAGTATATCCATCTGCTTAAGCTGGGGAAGGCGAAGGATCTGCTGTCACGGACCAATCAAAATATTAAGGAGATCGCACAGACCGTTGGCATCAGGGACGAAAAGTATTTTATGAAACTTTTTAAAAAGTACGAACAAATGACGCCTTCCGAGTTTCGGAAGGCGTTTTATCTAACGCATATGAACAACAAGTGAGACATGCCTATCTGCAGTAGTGGTAAGGCATACGGCCGTGGCAGCGGCTTCAAAATTAAAAAAGGGATACTTGCAACGTAAGCATGCGCGCGGTCAAGTACCCCTGGCTTTTGTTGACGATAGAAACTCTTCCTTACGTTATGCCACGATATACCTGTTGGGAGAATCGTCTACTGCTCCCTGATCCAGACGAGCATTTCACCGGCTTCGCGGTTGGCCCAGGCGTAATACGGTATTGCGGTGAGATCTACCTGCCGCCGGCCGAACACGTCCGTGGTGTATAGTTCATCATCCGCTGGCATCTCAGATCGCCAGCCGGTTGTTTTCAAGGTCACCACACCATCCAATAAGCTTGGATCGTAGTCGGAGGAAAAAGCGGCATTGCGGGACAGAGTGACATCACGCAGGTTGGCGCCATTGTCCGCCTCTTCCAGGCAGTACACCACCGGACCGCGCTGCACCGCAATGGCGCCGGCATTCGCGCGCAAAGCGGGATGCGAGCGCACAATCTCCACCGGCATTGGAAGCGTCAGCTCAACCTTATCACCCGGCTGCCAAGTGCGCGTGATCTTTGCATATCCGCGCTCTGCGCAGGATGCTGGATCAACCGGCTCACCGTTCACCGTGATACCAGGATTTTTGCACCAGGCCGGCAAGCGCAGCGCGAGCGTGAATTCCGCAGGCCGGTCGGGCGATACGGAGAAGAGCACTTTATCACGCCACGGGTAAGCTGTCTGCTGCACCAGTTCGAGCTCAGCCCCGGCGATCTTATGACGGAACGTGTTGGATGCGTACAAATGAACATACACTTCCCGGTCGTTCACCCCATACATGTATTGACCGAGCGAAAGCAGGAGCCGGGCGATGTTGGGAGGGCAGCAGGCGCAGGCAAACCAAGGCTGGCGCGTGCCCTTCACCTTGTTCATATCGTTGCGGTGCTCGCACGTCGACGGCCATACCTCCAGCGGATTGACGTAAAAATATTTGGTCCCGTCCAACGAGATACCGCTAAGCAGCCCATTATACAGGGCCCGTTCCATCACGTCCGCATATTCGCCGTCCGCTTCGAGCTGCAGCATCCGGTTGGCCCAGAACACGAGACCGATGGCGGCACAGCTTTCCGTGTAAGCGCGTTCGTTCGGCAGATCATAATCGACCGTGAACCGTTCCTCATATGCCGATGAGCCAATGCCGCCGGTTATGTACATCCGCTTGCGGGTCGTGTTGCGCCATAGCTCCTTTAACGCGTCGAGAAGCGAGCGGTCATCGTATTCTGCCGCCAAATCGGCCATCCCGGAATACAGATACACGGCGCGGACAGCGTGCCCTTCCGCCGTGGTTTGTTCGCGGACAGGCAGGTGAGATTGAAAATAATCGTAGCCCCGTTGGCCGAATCTGCTTTCCGTGCGTGCCTGCTGCTCACCGTCGAAGAAATGCGGCTGCCTGCCGCGTTCGTCAACGAAGAACTTGCTCAGCTCCAGATACGTCCGGTTGCCGGTGGACTGATATAACTTCACCAGCGCCAGCTCTATTTCGGGATGCCCGTCGTAGCCGTGCCGCTGAGTGGCACCCGCACCGAACTCGGCCGCAATGCAATCGGCAAGCGAACACGCGATATCAAGCACCTTGCGTTTGCCGGTGGCTCGATAATAAGCGACAGCCGCTTCGATGAAATGGCCCGCAGTGTACAGTTCGTGATCGTCGCGCAGGTTCGTCCATTTGCCATCCGGCTTTTTCACGGTAAAGTACGTGTTCAGATAACCGTCTGGCTGCTGGGCACGACCGACCAGATCGATGGCCTCATCCGCGATCCTCTCGAGCGCTTCATCGCGCTGCAAGCTGAGCGCGAAACCGACCGTTTCAAGCCACTTGGAGAAATCCGTGTCCTGAAACACCGCACCGGCGTACTCACCTTCCGCCTCCCCTGCGGCGATGCGGAAATTTTCCATCGCATGACTCGGAGCAGCGCCTGGCATCCTATCGTTCAGCACCTCCCATTGATACGGGATAACAACATCACGTACCAACTGTTGCCGCTTGGACCAAAACTCGTCATGCATGTGCACCTGCTTCATAGAAATCGCTTTCATCTGTCTCAATGCCCCATCCACCTTTCCATCGTTTTCATTGTTCCGCTTTTCCGTTAAGCGCATGCTGCCCGCGGGAAAAGCACTGGCGTGCCACTTACATATCCATCATAGCAAAGTAACACGCCAATGTCAGTGAACCGAAAAGTACTTATGGTGGACGATTCCGACCTATTTGTGGGACCATGTCAGTGGCGAAGCTACGAAGCCGCTACCTTCACGCGCAGCCCATACTTCTCAAACACTTGGACCATAGCCTTCGTCGCCTCGGCGGCATCCGTTCCATTGACGTGCAGCTCGTATTCCTCCGAGTCCGACATGGTGGTATATAAGCCGAGCAAGCTTTTTGCATCGATAAATTTGTTATTGTATTTCAGAACGATTGAAGACTGGAACTCATTGGCTTCCTGGACAATCCTGACCATGGTTTCCGTATGACTCAACATCGCGGCTGACCTCCATTTTTGTTAAATCATCATACTCCCCCAGTATTTTATCAAAATTTAATGGATTAATATTTAGCCGCCTGCCCATATTCCACGTTAATTCTATGAATTATCGTTTATCGATAATTTAAGTGCACAGCAAACCCTACAGTACCGAAGCAGCTAATATTTCCGCAATATCCTTTGTTGCAACTCGTTCATCTGCGTTTATCAACTTGGTGCCATCGCTCATCATTGTCAAACAGTATGGACAGGCGCTGCTTATAACCGTTGGATTGACCGCGATCGCCTGCTCAGCTCTCGCCACGTTTACACGTGTACCGGCCGTTTCTTCCATCCACATCATGCCCCCGCCTGCGCCGCAGCACATACCGTTCTCCCTCGTTCTTTCCATCTCAACCAGCTGCACGCCTGGAATGGCACGTAAAATGTTTCTAGGTTGATCATAGACGTCATTATATCGCCCGAGGTAGCAGGAATCATGATAAGTGACTCGTTCATTCACTTCATGCACAGGTTGGAGCAGCCCCTCTCGGATCAGCCGGTCGAGCAGCTCGGTGTGATGATAAATCTCCGCTTGCAGACCGAATTCCGGGTATTCATTTTTCAGCGTATTATACGTATGGGGGCATGCAGTGACGATTTTTTTCGCATCATATTTCTGCAGTATGGCGACATTCTCTCTGCACAGCTCCTGGAACAAAAACTCGTTGCCCAATCTGCGTGCCGTATCCCCCGAATTTTTCTCTTCCGTCCCCAGTACCGCGAAATTTACCTGCGCCTTGTTCAAGAGCTTTATCACAGCCCGGATGACCTTATTATTCCTGCTATCGTAAGAGCCCATGGAGCCCACGAAGTACAAATATTCAAAACCGGGATTTTCTTTTACCGTCGGCACATGCAGGTCCGTTTCTTCCTTCCACTTGAAGCGGTCTTTTTGGCTGAATCCCCACGGATTGCTCTGCCGTTCGATGTTTTGCAGCGCGCGTTGTCCCTCTGTCGGCAGACTGCCCTGCATAAGCACAAGCTGTCTCCGCAAATCGATGATTTTATCCACATGCTCATTACCAACCGGACATTGGTCCTCGCAGTTTCTGCAAGTGGTGCACTGCCAGATTTCCTCTTCGCTGATCACATCACCGATTAATTCGACATCATTGATGTTCTTGTCTGACAGCCTCCACCTCTCCTGCTGCATTCGCATCGTCGACGATATATCCGTGACTTTGTTTTGGGAAACCGGTTGAACCGCATTACTGTTAACGAACAAATGCACACGTTCATCGGCAAAGACAAAGGCCGGCACCCATGGCGAGCGCGCAGTGATGCTGCTGCCCTTCTCTGTCAGATGATCCCGCATTTTTACGATCAAGTGCATCGGTGACAGCATTTTCCCCGTATTCGACGCCGGACAAACGTTGGTACACCTACCGCATTCCACACATGCGTAGAAATCCAACATTTGTTTTTGTGTGAAATCCTCGATTTTCTGTACCCCAAACGACTCGGCACTGTCATCTTCCAGATCGACGTTTTTTAGCTTGCCGGCCGGTTCGCTCCGCTTGAACCAGATGTTGACAGGTGCCGTTACAATGTGAAAATGCTTCGACTGAGGCACGTAGACGGCGAAAGCCAGCAGAATCAGCAAATGAGCCCACCATACGGTATAATACAACACCATGTACGTCTGTGTGGACAGGCTCGAGAACAACGCAGCAATGATCGATGAGAGCGGCGCATACCACGAAAACTCATGCTGCAGCAGGGCCCGCTCGAACGAGAGTGTTAAGATAACCGAAAGCATCAGAAAAAATATGAAAAAAATGACGATGCTCGGCTTCCAGCCCTTTTTTAACCGGTCGATGCCTTCGATATACCTGCGGTAGCCCGCATAGCCGACGGCAAGCAGGACGAGGAGCGTCGTTGTCTCCTGCAGCAGCGAAAACAAATCATATCCGGGAATCGGAAGCGCCTCACCCGCCGCCAGCCCTTTGTAGATCAGATCAATCGCGCCGAGCTGCAAAATGATAAAACCGTAAAACACGACGACGTGCATCCACCCGCTTTTGCGGTCTTTCAGCAGTTTTTTCTGGCCGAGCACTTCGGTTACGAAGCCGCTCATGCGCGCTTTGTACGCATACCCTGCCGATGCAGGCACAGGCCGGCCTAAGCGGATGTAGCTGTAGCGCGCATAAATCGCTTTCACGACTAAAAACAACCCTGCACCGGTCACCGCCAAAAATAAAACGAATTGAATAAAGGCCCACATGGCATATCTCTCCCATTATGTCCGGCGTATTTGGCTGCCCACTGCGAAGCTTCCACTGTCACGGGGGAGCTTTGGTCTGTGTGCGGCGAGCCGATCGCTCGTGCAGCGTTTCCCGAACCGGCTGGAGCCGAACCGGCAAACACTTATTTGTCCGGAGTACCCAAAAGCTGATGTCTGACATAGTTCAAGTGGGATATAAACGAATCGCAAGCTGCTTCCTTGTCCCTATTCTTGAAGGCGTCCACGATTGGTTTGTGCATCTCCGCGAGCTCCAATAAGTTGCTGAAATAATACTGGCCTGTACAATACCAGATGCGGTTCATCCTGTTGGTAATGTCCTGCCACACCTGGTAGGCAAAAGAGTGGTCGGCGATTTTATATATCACGCTGTGAAAAGCCACATCATTCATTCTCATTTTTTCAATGTCATCTGTTTTGCCTGCTTCAATCATTTCCTGATAAATCTGTGCCAACGCCGCAACATCCTCGGCCTGCACCTTCTCAATCGCCCTTTTGATGGCAAATAATTCGACCACTTCACGAAAGCTGTACATTTCCTCCACGTCTTTTTTCGAAAAGTTAGAAACGTAGGTGCCCTTGTTCGCATGAGTAATCACCAGCTCATCCCGGCGGAGCATCGATAATGCCTCACGCACCGTACTTTGGCTTACGCCGTATGTTTTCGCCAGCTCCAGCTCGATAATCCGGTCGCCTGACTTTAGTTCCGCTTTGATAATCGCCTCTTTCACTGCCTCATATACCTGTTCGGCAAGCGATTTGTAGACTACCTTCTTCATTACCGTCACTTCCCTTTATATCAACTTGTTTTGAACGCAATCGGGTTGTTGCGCAGTTGAAACGGCGCAATAATCGACAATATCCACTTGCTATTGTACCCGACCGCCAAGTTGCTTACTACCTTCATCTGGCAGGACCCAACTCAATTCGCCTGCCGTTTGCGAAACTCCTCGGTCAGCAGCGGAACGATCTCGAACATGTCGCCCACGATGCCGTAGTCTGCAATCCCGAAGATAGGCGCCTCGGGATCTTTGTTGATCGCGACGATCACTTTAGAATTCGAGATGCCGGCCACGTGCTGTATGGCGCCGGAGATTCCACAAGCAATGTAGAGGTCCGGCGTCACCACTTTGCCGGTCTGCCCGATCTGCATACCATAGTCACAGTATCCCTCGTCGCAAGCTCCGCGAGAAGCGCCGACCGCCCCGCCAAGCACCGCCGCCAGCTCCTGCAGCGGTGCGAATCCTTCCTTTTTTTTCACGCCGCGTCCGCCAGATATCACGATGTTTGCTTCGAGTAAATCGATCGCTGCTGTCGATTTGTGAACGATATCTCGCACGACCGTGCGGAGGTCAATATCTCCCGGTTCAAACGGTATCGTTTCCGCATCGGCCGGCGAGGGCTCCGCCTTGAAGTTGTTCGGACGGATGGTGACGAACATCTTCCCGGATGTAAAACGCTTCTTTTCGAACGCTTTCCCCGCATAGATCGGTCGCACATATATCAGTTCGCCGCCTTCAAACTCCACTTGAGTGCAATCTGTGATCAGCCCGTAACCCAGGCGGGCGGCAATTCCTGGAGCGGCATCCTTCATGTTGGCTGTGTGCCCGGCGATGATGACGTCCGGCTCCGTTCTTTCAATGAGTCGAACCATGGTGTGGCGATAAGCGTCCGATTGATACTCGTTGAACCGGGCATCCGATACGATCAACACTTGATCCGCGCCGTATTCGCCTAATGTCGGTGCATAATCCGCCGCTTTACTCCCGAGTGCGGCCGCCAGTAATGTTCCCTCTCCTGCCAACCGTCTGCCCAATGAGAGCGCCTCAAGAGATACCTGGCGGAGCGCCGAGGCCTTCGTTTCCGTGAAAACCAGCACCTTCTTGTTCATTGCGCGTGATCCTCCTATAAGATTGACTTCTGTGCAAAAAGAATACTGACAAGCTGACCGGCCGTTTTACGGGCATCGCCAGCATCAATGAACCGGCAGGGCTCGCGCCGGGGAGGCAAGTAGCGGTCGACCGTAACTGTTTTGGATGAGGCTGCGAATCCGCTCAATTGGGCGGCGTCAATCCTATCGATCGGCTTCTTCTTCGCCTTCATGATGTTGGGAAGCGACGGGTAACGCGGATCATTCAGCCCCTGTTGGCAGGTGACGAGAAGCGGCAGCCTTGCCTCAATGTGATAAATATCGCCTTCCACATCCCTTTCGAGCTTCACTGCGTTGTCCTCAACAGCCAATTTTATCACCGATGTGACATGGGGGATGTGCAAATGCTCTGCAACACGTACGCCGACTTGCCCGGCGCCGTTGTCGATGGATTGATTGCCTGCTAAAATCAGATCGCATGGTTGATCCTTCAAATAACATGCCAACGCCGAGGCGATGACCGTTTCGTCACCCTCAACGCCGCCAATGGCAGCAGCTTGGTCGGCGCCCATCGCCAGTGCGTGGCGCAGCGCGGTATCCACTCGCTCCGGTCCCACCGTGACCACGGTCACCTGCCCGCCGCACTGCTCTCTCAGCCGTACCGCTTCTTCAACCGCGTATTCGTCATATGGATTGATCACCCAGTTGACGTCATCCTCCACTATGCGCCCGTTGTCCAACTTTATTTTCTCTTCAGTGTCAAATGTTTGTTTGAGGCAGACCCAAATATTCAACGTATTCCCTCCGTTTCACTCCAGTCAGCGGTGCTTGAAGACCGGTGTCCGTTTTTCCAGAAAAGCCTGCACGCCTTCGCGTATATCGTCCGTTGCATGCAGCCTCTCAAACATATCCCGGCCAGTCGGGCAAAAACGCGCTTTGGACGCCGTATACTGATGGGCGGCACATTTCACAGCTTGCACGGCAACCGCTGGCAGGGCAGCCAGCTGCCGTGCAAGCGCCTCAGCCGCTTTGAGCATCGGTGTGCAGGGCGTCTCGCTCCCGGCCTCATCCGTGTGGTGAGATGGCATGCTGCTTGCAGGCAGCACAGCCGAAGTTGTGCTCGCCCCGGCATTCGGTGTCTGAGCCGCTTCGGTCAGCGGCATGGGTGGGGTCTTACCGGCGTCTGCCGGAGCCACTGCGGTGGCGATGCCCATCGCTTTCGCTTCTGCAGCGCTGATTATGCGGCCGGTCGCCATCAACTCGATTGCTTTGCCCAAGCCTGCGAGATCAACGAGTCTTTCCAACCCGCCGTTGCCGGGCATGACCCCTCGCGTGACCTCCGGCAAACCGAAACGTGCGTCCTGCTCAAAATAACGGAAATCGAATGCCAGCGCCAATTCCGCGCCCCCGCCGATTGCATTTCCCTGAACACACGCAATGGTTGGTTGAGGCATGCGTATAATGGCCTCCAGCATACGATGGCCGTCGTCCCATACGCGGCCGGCGGCATTGCTCGCTATGCGCTCAGGAAACTCTTTCAGGTCCGCTCCGCAGCAAAAGTGACGCCCCGCAGCGACAAACAGAACCACCCGTATCGAGGGGTCTCGGGACACACGAGTAAAACTCTCTGTAATATCGCGCTTCACCCGATCGGTCAACAGATTCATCGGCGGGTTGGACAGTGTGATTCTACAAATGCCGTCAGAAATGAAGTCCGCTGTCACCTGCATGTGTAATCATCACCTTCTCACTGTTCTTCTCGGGGACGGCCAGTGATAAAACTCCGTTGCCATCCTGCCGTTCACGTTCTTCACCCGTATGCTTTTCTTCCACTCCCGATCGTTTTTTTCGGGAAAGTCCTCCCGGTAATGGCAGCTTCGGCTTTCTTTGCGCTCGCGGGCGGACATGACGATGGCTTTGGCGGTGATAATCATATGATGCAGCTCGATAGCTGCAGCGAAATCATCCTCGCCGGCAACACCCAGGTCACCGTCCAACAGTGCCTCCTCCAGCTGTGTCAAGAAGCTCCACGCCTCCGCCAGCCTTTGCTCACTGCGGATGACCAAGCAGTTCCTGTGCATCATGTCCCGCAGCGATGAGGCCGCTTCTGCTGCACTTCCAGACCCCGCCGCACAATTTGCCAGCCAGGTATTGTAGCCGTCCAACTTGGCGAGCGCCTGCTCCTTCACTGAGGTCGCACCCCTCTGCCGTCGCGAGTATCGCGCCGCAGCCGTGCCCGATGTGTGTCCGAACACCTGACCCTCCGCAAGTGAATTGCCCCCCGGCCGGTCCGGTCCCCGCAGGCCGCCCGCGGTTTCCCCCGCCGCATACAGCCCGGCGACCGCGGTTTCACCATCCATATTCAAAATCTGCACACCGCCATTGTTGCACTGGGATATGAGGCCGACTTCGAACTTATCCTCGTCCAGATCGATACCCTTGCTTTTCAGGACGCGTTTCGTTTTCGGCATTGTCGCCTCGATCAAATCATCGGTGCCCGGCCGTTTCTCGTACCACACCCCTCCGCCCGGTGCTGGATTGGCTTCCGACTCCCTTTGAATCGAGGTATCTAGATAGAAAGACTCATTCGACACGGAAAAAGGGAACACTTTTTCTTGATAGACCCGCTCGGCGGTAATGCCGTCAGGAAGGACGCCGTGGAAAATATCTCTTCCGCTGCCGTTGGTCAGAATAGGATTGGTTTTCCACACCGGCCCGGACAGTAAAGTGACGGATGGAAACAGCGAGGCGGGGCCGATCTGCACAAACTCCATATTCACGAGAGGCAGACCCAGCTTATGGGCCATGGCGTATCCGTCACCCGTCATTTCCGGGGTGCCGACACCGTGCTTGTAAATGCCGTGGGCACCACCGCAGGCCAAGATGACTGCCGGCACCCTATAGAGCACGATTTCCCGTGCCAGACGGTCCCAGCCAAGCGCCCCGGCCACCTTGCCACCACCGTGCGTGAGCAGTTCAAATATCATCATGTGCTCATCCACCGGCACTTCCAGCTCTTTTAAACGTTTGGCCAAAACGGTAAGGATATGCCTCGCCGTCACACCATTGACCCGGCAGGTTCTCGGATACACGGCAAAATCGCTCATACCCTGCACCAATTTGCCGTTCGGCTGTTTGTCAAAATTAAGGCCAAGCTCGATTAAGCTAAAGATGCGTTCGGGCATTTCATGTGCCAGTCCCCACACCAGCTCAGGATCAATGAAGCCTTCGCCGGATTTCATCGTATCCTCGTAATGTATCTCTGGATGATCCCTCTCATCGCCGTGGCCGATTGCCGCTGCGATTGACAGCAGCTCGGAAAATGCGGTAGCGGTGGAACCGCTTTTTTGCCACTCTGCTTTCACCGCCAGGCGCACGTCGGCACCCGCTTGTTTTGCCGACAGCGCTGCCCGGGCCGCCGCTCCGCCGCCGCCGACAACCAGAACATCGGCAGCGATCTCTCTCGCAATTTTTTGTCTCACCATTAGGTATGGTCTCCTTTGCCATGAGCGAACCTGAGCTGGCCCGCCCTATTGAAAAATGTGTGAGGACATCGGCTTCACATCCGGTGCGATCTGGATTGCACAATCGGCCAACGGTAAAATTTCGCGCTCAATGTCAATGCCAGGGGCATACTCAGTCAGCACCAGGCCGCCCGCGCCCAGCCGGAAAACCGCTCTTTCCGTGATGTATAGAGGCTCCTGCTGTTTTTCGCGCGCCGCATGGGCGCTAAATGTGAGATGCTCCACCCGTCGGATGAGCTTCTTATGCCGGCCTTCTCGGATGATGCTTAGACGTCCGTCGCGAATGTCGAGCGCTAAGCCCCCGCTGGTCAGCGTACCGCAAAACAATATTTTCTTCGTGCTGTGCGTGATGTCGATGAATCCCCCCGATCCGCGAAAAATCCCGTTGAACTTGCTGACATTGACGTTGCCGTCCCCGTCGATTTGCGCAAATCCAAGCAGGGTTGCGGACAGACAACCGCTGTGGTAATAATCGAACACCTGCGGGGAGGTGAAAAAAGCGGTTGGATTGCGATGGGCGCCGAATACTTCTTCACCCATCGGAATGCCGCCGATCGCCCCATGCTCCAGTGAAAAAGTCACTTCCTCGAGGCGGTTTTGCTCGAGCAGCAGCTGGGGCAGCGACACCGGTATGCCCACTCCGAGATTCACCACGGAACCCGGCGGCAATTCTTCCGCCGCACGGCGCAAAATAATTTTTCTCGCGTCGAGTGGGATGGGATGCGGTGTCTCATCAGCCGGCTCTCGCACTTCCCCGGTCCAGCTCGGATTATAATCAATCAGACTTTGCCGCTGCTCCGGATCGATGACGATGGCGTCCACCAGAATACCCGGCACAGTTACGGCTCGCGGATGCATCGAACCTCGGGCCGTCAACCGCTTGGCTTGCACGATTACGAAGCCCCCGTTTGCTTTGGCCGCCATTGCCATCTCCAAGCCCGCCAGCGTGACCGGCTCATGTTCCAAGGAAACGTTGCCGTCCTCATCTACGGTCGTGCCGCGAATAACCGCCACATCGACAGGCAGTGGATGATAGTACAAATATTCCTGGCCCGCCACGGTGACGACTTCGTTGATGTTGGCGGTTGTTCTTTCGTTCAGCCTGCCGCCCTCCACCCTGGGATCCACGTAGGTGTGCAGTCCGGCTTTGGTAAACATTCCGGTGTTTCCGCCTGCCATATTGCGCATTAAATGGAACAATGTCCCCATCGAAAAGCTGTATGCCTCAATCGCGTTGGTGCGTATCATGTCCGTAATTTTCGGGCTTTCCTTCACATTGAAGCTGCCGCTGATGAGCCTTTTCATCATGCCCGGCTTTGCCAAATGATCGAGCCCCGTTATGGTCTCTTTGTCCCATCCGACGCGGACGGGTGTCACGACCGTCAGGTTGGTCGGGCTGCCGGAGCGGTCGTAACGGCTTCCAAGGGCGGCGATCACCTTCTCCGGGCAAAGGATGGAGATAAGTCCTCCGATAGCTACTGTCGCCCCATCCGGAATGTGCTCAGCCGCCTCTTGTGCAGACATGACTTTGGAACGCTGCGCTGCTTCAGTATGTGGACTCGGCATGGCTGCCTTCCCCCTTCAATTCGTGAGTGCAGTGCTACACCTCATATTTGCGAAGATCGAACAAGTCGACGGTAAAGTATCCCTGCCGCAGCTGTTCGATGATTTTCTGCTCGAACGCCACTTTTTCTTCAGCCGCACGGACGACCTCCTCCAGGCGGGCCGCAGGTACGACAGCAATACCGCTGCCATCGGCCAGTATGACATCGCCTGGATGAACCATCACGCCTCCGACCACGGTCGGAGATTGCAGCTTGCCGACGTTGTTCTTCTCCGCCTTTTTGATGGACACAGCCCGTGTGAAAACGGGGTAGCCCAGCTGGACGATGGGCGCGACATCCCGCACGCTGCCATCTATAACCAGCCCGGCTATGCCGCGCTCCATTGCTGCGATCGTGAGGATCTCGCCCCAATAGCCCGCTTCATAATGCTGGTTGGTGCAAGCTACCAGTACGTCTCCCGGTTTGGCGTGGGCTACAGCCAAGTGCAGCATCAAGTTATCCCCCGGCCGGCAGTTGACGGTGAATGCGGGGCCGCACAGCTTCCACGCGGGATCAAGCGGTTTGATCGCCGCTGACATAGCATGCTCGTTGCCTGCAAGGCAATCCGACACGATTGCTGCGTCAAACCGGACCAGCTGCCGAATAAGCGTTGTGGTCGTTTGCTGTTCATTCATGTTCTCCCTCTTTTCTGGTAAAGTGTGTGATACCGCTCACCGTACCGGCAACGCCACCGTGGTACAACCCTTTACAGCGACCGCGGTGCGCTGTAAGGATGCCGGCAGCACCAAGGCTCGACTAGGTGCCGTAATCACAGACGCGTCATGCACGTGGCACAAGGCTCTGCCATCGTCGTACACGCCGTAAACGGACTCACCTGCGCTGATCGAACTTTTTGCCCAGCACCGTCGAGGCCAGCATCGTCTTGTGCACTTGAATTGTCCCTCCTGCGATGGACGCAGCCCGCACACAGCGGTAGTACCATTCCAGCGGATATTCCCGGGAAAAACCGTACCCGCCATGCAGCTGCAGACAATCATCGGTGATCTTTTTCGCGGCTTCGGCAACGTACACTTTAGCGATACTCACCGATGTCTTATCCGCCTTACTGTCGGCAGCCGCATCCGCAGCCGCCTTGTACAGGAGTGTGCGGGCCGCTTCGAGCTGGAGATACATATCAGCAATCATCCACTGCACGCCCTGAAACTCACATATCTGCTTGCCGAATTGTTTGCGTTCCTGCACGTATTGGCACGTACGGTCGAATGCCGCCTGCGTGATGCCGAGCGTCTGCGCAGCATAACCTAATCGCACGCCATTATATACTCCCATCAGCGCCTTAAAAGCGTTTTCCTTAACCAGCACATTCTCCTTTGGGACGATCGCATCATCGAAATACAGAGCAGTTTGGTATTCGCCGCTCATATTTTCCTCGGGTACGCCCACAGAAAAGCCGGGTGTATCGCGCTCTACCAAGATGGCCCCAATGTCTGACGGCTTGCCCGTGGTGCCAAATCTCGCGTAGACGACAAAGGCGTCGGCCAGATGGCCCTCGCTGACAAAAATCTTCGATCCGTTCAGCTTATAGCGGTCGCCATGCTCGACAGCAGTGGTTTTCAGGTCCGTCGCCGCACTCCCGGCCTCCGGTTCGCTCATGCCAAGCGCGACATAATACTTACCTGCCGTAATTTTCGGTAAATATTTCGCCTTCTGCTCGGCGGTTCCAAGGTGATTGATGAAATTCGTGATGCCCGGACCCGTGTGGTATACCATCCGGCCGCTTGTCGGGCATACCCGGCACAGCTCTTCAATCATCAGCACGGCGCTGAATAGGTCCAAATTCATGCCGCCGTATTCCTCGGGCAGGGTCACGCCCAGAAATCCCTGCTCCGACAGCATCCTCGCGTTGGCCCAAAACTCATCGCCTTCCAGCCAGTGCCTGGCGGGCTTCAACCTGCGTGACGCAAAATCCCGGGCGATCGTCTGCCATTCCAACTGTTCATTCGATAATTCATAACCCATACGTAACAACTCCCGTCAATGGAATCAACTCATTTTGTAGAGCAAAATAGCTGCAGCCCATCCGCTTGGCATGCTAGACTAGCTGCCCGAATAAACCACTTTCAGGGAGGCAAAAAAGTCCTTGCCCGTAGATCCGATGGAGTACGGACCGACGGCGGAATGTTTGACACCGCCAAACGCCACGTGCGACTCACTAATGGTGCCGTTGTTGATATGGACCATGCCGACGTGAATGTCCTGGACCGCCTGCGCCGCATACCGCATGTTGTCGGTGAAGCATGACACAGCAAGCCCATATTCACTATCGTTAGCCACTGCAATCGCTTCCTCGAAGCTATCCACAGCAATCACCGCCAATACGGGGCCGAATATTTCTTCCTTGGCGATCCGCATGTCCGGTGTTACATCGGTGAACACCGTGGGCAGATAATAGTATCCACCGTCCAGGCCGACGGGCCTCTGGCCTCCCATCGCCAGTGTGGCTCCCTCCGTCAATCCGATTTTCACATAATCCTCCACGGTATTGAGCTGATCTTGACTCACTAACGGGCCCATATTCACGCCGGGTGTCATGCCATCGCCCACCACGTAGGCAGCGAGCCGTGCACTAAGCAGCCTTACCACCTCGGCCGCCTGCGAGCTTTCCACAACGATGCGGCTGATCGAGGTGCAGCGCTGCCCGCCCGCTGCGAATGCGGCCGTCAACATCTGATCTACCGCACCAGGCACATCAGCGTAGTCGTAAATAATGCCGGCGTTTTTTCCACCCATCTCCAGCTGCACCTCAATCAGCCGTTCGGCCGCGAGCTTGTATATGCCTCTGCCGACCGATGTCGAGCCGGTAAACGTGACACCCTGCACTAACGGATGCGAAATGATTGCATTTCCCAAGGTTCTGCCCGCACCAACGACGAGATTTAACACACCTGCCGGGAGTGCGGCTTCCTCAAACAGTTCCACAATTTTGGCACCCATAGCTGCCGTCACGGTCGCGGGCTTGAACACTACCGTGTTGCCGAACGCGAGAGCCGGAACAATTTTGCGAAGCGGTGTGACTAACGGGAAATTCCATGGTGAGATCGCGGCGATCACACCTTTAGGCACACGAATCGTACGAATCTGAATTCCGTCCCGCTCGCTAGGCAGAGTCTCCCCCGCCAGACGAAGAGCTTCTCCCGCAGAAAACCGTGCTTCATTGATGGCTTTGGTAATTTCACCGTTCGCCTCATGGAGCGGCTTGCCCATTTCTCTAGTCAGCAGTGCGGCCACTTCAATCCGGTTTCGCTCCAACAGATCGATGAACTTGTAAATGTACTCCACTCTCTTGACCGGCGAAAGTTTGGACCACGTTTGAAATGCTGCGTGAGCCGATTCAATAGCCTGCACCGCTTCCGCCTCGGTCGCGCTCGCAGCAACCGCTACAATCTCGTCCGTTTTCGCAGGGTTCTCTCTCCGTATGTTCGGGCCGCCACATGCAACCCACCGCCCGCCAATATAATTTTTCACTTGTACAGCTGTCTGCTGTGCGTATCTCATAATGAACGCCGCCTCCTATCTGATCTGCTCGAGCATGGCGCGCAGGTCCTTCACTGTGCAATCTTTAGGATTGGCGCTGGTCATGCCGGAGTCCATCGCTTCCTGTGCGATCACGTTTAGTTCCTCATCCGACGGCTTCAAGTCGAGCGCGCTTAAGGTAGTTGGAATTTCCAAATCCCTTATCAGCAGTTCAACCGCCGTAATCGAACGTTCCGCCGCTGCGCGCAGGCTTAAGCCTTCCACATTTTCTCCAAGAGCAACCGCGATATCCCTGAATTTCTCATAGTTCGTGCCTACGTTATATCGCATCACAACAGGCAGCAGCAGAGAATTGGCTAATCCATGCGCAACGCCTAGCCGTCCGCCAAGCGGATGGGAGATCGCATGCACCGCCGCGATGCGCCCCCAAATGAATGCGGCCCCGGCCATGGTGGAAGCCAGCATCATGTGGCACGCTGCAGTGAGGTCCGCTCTCCGCGCAGCGAAAGGGCGCAGGTGACGGCCTATCAGGCGGATGGCATACAGTCCGAACGCTTCCGTGATCGGCTGGGCCTGGTTCGAGGTATAGGACTCGATCGCATGGCTGAGTGCATCCATGCCGGTGACGGCAGCCACCCCGCGCGGCACAGTGGTTAACAGCTGTGGATCGAGCACCGCAGCCCGGGCGTGCAAATGCGCACTTAAAATCCCCATCTTGTAATGCCGTTTGCTGTCTTTGAGTACCGTCGCATGCGTCACTTCCGATCCCGTGCCCGCGGTTGTAGGTATCGTAATCACATCGGGGCCCTTATTCGGGATCTTATCTTTTCCTTCGTACTGTGACAGGTCGCCTGGATTAGCCGCCGCCACAGATACTCCTTTGGCCGTGTCGATGGAGCTGCCCCCGCCCATTCCAATAAGAGCGTCGCATCTGTGCTCCACGTACAGGTTTTTCGCGCGCTGCACCATTTCAATCGTAGGGTCCGGCTCCACCTCGGTGCACGAATAGAATGCGACGCCCGCTTCGCTCAGCAGTGCCTCTAACCGCTGCAACCCCCCGGATTGTACGATGCCTTTATCCGAGCAAATAAAAACCTTGTTGTAACCATACTTGCGGATGATGGACGGAAGCTCGTTTAATTTGTTCACTCCGTAATAGATGTGAGTGTGCAAGCCGAATTCGAATGCGTCCAGCGCTAGATTCATCACTCTCACGCGTCCCTTCTGTTTTATTTCGCCGCACCCAGATAAGCATTCTGAATTCCATCCAGCAGCGACGGGGCGCTATCGCTGGCCACGATGCTGCCGGCCTCCAACACATAGCCGCGGTGAGAGATGGCTAAGCTTTGTCTGGCGTTTTGTTCTACCAGCAGTACGGTAGTGCCCTTTTGGTTGATTTTGCGGATAGCTTGAAACATGTTTTGCACAATCACCGGCGCAAGCCCCAGCGAAGGCTCGTCGAGCATAAGCAGTTTCGGCCGGGCCATCAAGCCTCTGCCGACCGCACACATCTGCTGCTGTCCGCCGGAAAGCGACCATCCCAACCGGTCCAACAGAGGCGTCAGGTCAGGGAACACTTCCAATACTTCTTCGATCTCTTGGTTCACGGTACTCATGGCAATTTTCCTGCTGGTCGCACCGATCACCAAGTTTTCCCTAACCGTGAGCCCGGGGAAAATTTTTCTGCCCTCCGGCACATGAATCAACCCCTGGCGCACGATCTCTTCCGGCGGTACGCTCTCTATGCTTCGCCCCATGAATTCAACTGTGCCGGCTTTAGGCCTGATCAGTCCGGAGATCGTCTTCAGCGTGGTCGATTTGCCGGCCCCGTTCATGCCGAGCAGAGCTACGATCTCTCCCTCATGTACCTCCATTGAGATATTCCTTAACGCCACGATTTTGCCGTATCTTGTTTCGATCTCATTAAGCTTCAGCACGCGCAAGCTCCTCCCCGAGGTAAGCTCTGATAACTTCCGGATCACTCAATACTTGCCCGACGGTGCCTTCGCTTATTTTTTTACCAAAGTCCAGCACTGTAATGTAATCGGCAACCTCGGTGACAAGGTGCATGTCGTGTTCGATCAGCAGTATCGTGATGCCCAGCTCGTTCATCCGTTTCAGAAGCTTTACCAGCTCCTGCGTTTCTTCCGGGTTCATGCCGGCCGCCGGCTCATCGAGGAACAAAAGCTCAGGCTCAGTGGCAAGTGCCCGCGCGATTTCCACCATCCGCTGTTGCCCGTAGGACAGATTTTTCACTTTTTCAAAAAAATACTCAAAACCGACGAAAGCCAGCGCTTCCTCCGCTCTCGCGCGGATCTGCCGCTCTTCTTCCCGCACTTTGAAATTAAACAGAATGTTGAGCAAATTCGCTTTCGATCGTACATGCTGACCGATCATGACGTTATCGATCACGGACAATTCGGGAAACAGACGAATGTTTTGAAACGTTCTCGCAGCGCCCATGCCGACGATTAAGTGCGGTTTCAGGTTGGTGATTTCACTGCCGCGGTATGCGATCTGCCCCGCCGTCGCCGAGTAGATGCCGCTTAACACATTGATCACGGTCGTTTTGCCCGAACCGTTGGGACCGATCAGCACGTGAATGTCGCCTTTTTTAACATGAAAATCAATACCGTCAACCGCCTTGACGCCCCCGAAATGCTTTTTCAACCCCGACACCTGGAAAATGACTTCCTGCTCCTGCCGCCTCGCCAATTCCCCCGCCCGGTTTAAGTACGTTAGAGTCTTCCCCTCGATAAACTTGATCCCCGCTGTGTTTTCCTCCGATGCTGCTTTCTTTTTGAAGATCATATCGTACAAGCTGCCCATGAGCCCCCAGATACCATTAGGCAGAAAGATAAGGAAAACAATGATGAGACCGCCGTAAATCGCCAAGTAATACTCCTTGAAAGCACGCAGCCA
Organism: Paenibacillus xerothermodurans; assembly: GCF_002220865.2. GTDB lineage: Bacteria > Bacillota > Bacilli > Paenibacillales > NBRC-103111 > Paenibacillus_S > Paenibacillus_S xerothermodurans. The sequence goes on from NZ_NHRJ02000004.1 coordinate 242,620, forward strand.
TTCCGGCAGCCAGGTTAACAGTACGGTCCCCACCACCGCGCCGATAATGGAATCCGAGCCCCCTGTAATCAACATTGCGAAAAAGCTGACGGACTGCTCAAAGCTGAACACATCCGGACTGATGTACCCGGTAGCCGAGGCATACAGGAAGCCGCCTATCCCTCCCAAAGTGGAACATATGGAAAATGCGAGCATTTTCATCTTAAACAGGTCAACACCTGCTGCGGACGCCGCCAGCTCATCTTCACGCAGCGCAAACAGCGCGCGCCCCAATCGTGAATGCTTCAAACGGAACACAAACAAGATGCACACAAGCAGGACAACCAGGCATAACCAGTAAAAATATGTCGGATTCTCCAGACCGAACGGACGCGGAATTCTGCTAAGGCCATCTGCACCGCCGGTTAGCGCTTTCGAGTTGTGAAGGACGAGCTGCACAATGATTTGAAATCCTATCGTGACCAGCGCCAGGTAGTGCGTAACGAGCCTTAGAGAAATAGCTCCCAGGAACACCCCCATCACAATGGGGACGACTAAGGCAGCAGTCAGCCCGACCCAGTATGGCAAACCGAATAGCGCGGTGGTAGAAGCCAACGAATAGGCTCCGAGCCCGAAAAAAGCGGCTTGAGCTAACGAGATTTGGCCGGCATACCCCATGCCAACCGTCAGACCCAGCGTGGCGAAACAAAATACGACAGTTCTTAGAAGCTCCGTCATATAGTAGTTGCCCAAACGGCCGCCAGGCAGCAGAAACGGAATGCAGACCGCGAGAACGATAAGTATTGCACCGCCCACAATAAGTGCGGGGTGAACCGGCTTCAAACTTTTCAGTTTTGTTTCATTGTAATGTCCGCTCTCTGCCGGTTTGGCTTGCATCGTATTGGTTTGCATGGTAACACTCCTTAGAGTTGAAGTACGCCAGAGTATTATGCTTTCGTCCCTACCTTTTCCCCGAAAATGCCGTATGGCCTGAAGATTAGGAAAACGATCAAAAACAGGAAGGCAAACGCATCTTTATACGGGCCCGAGATATATGCAGCGGCAAACGTTTCGGCAACCCCTATCATCAGCCCGCCAATAATCGCACCCTTCACATCACCCAAACCTCCTACAATCGCAGCGGCAAAAGCTTTCAATCCTATGATCGCTCCCATCGTATGGCTAATCATAAAAATCGGGGCGACAAGAATACCGGCTGCGCCTCCAAGTGCCGCACTGTAGATGAATGTTAGCGCTTGCATTCGGGACGCCTTGATACCCATCAATTTGGCAGTTTCCGGGTCCTGCGCGGTAGCTTGCATCATTTTGCCGAGACGTGTTTTTTCAAACAGCAGGTACTGTACCGCCAACAGGATGACGGCGCAGCACAGGATCGAGAGATACTGCACGGAAATGACGATTTCACCCAACTTAACTGTATCTGTCTGAAACAGAGGCGGCAGCTTAAGCGGGACAGCACCATAGCCGAGCAGAAAAATGTTCTGGATAATCATCGATGCCCCGAGCGTGCTGATCATTACGGTCAAAAACGCCTTGTTGCGCCTCGCAAACGGCCGGTACACGCTCAACTGGAACAAGTAACCGATCCCGCCGACGATGATAATCCCCAGGATAAGTCCAACCCAGATCGGCATACCGAGTGTAACCATAAGCGTAAAAGCGACGAACGCTCCCATCATGGTAAACTCGCCTTGGGCGAAGTTAACGACGTTTACGGACACGTAAATCAACACAAATCCCAGCGCTACCAACGCATAAATACTTCCTATCGCCATTCCGCTGACTAGAAGCTGCAGGGGCATATTGAGCAGTTCCATCCGCTTCCCCCTTCCCTCATGTAATGATTCGCATGCGACGCTATGGCGTTTGCGCTCCGCCGCTCCAGCCGAAGCCTACGTATTTTTTGCAAACATCATCGCGCGCGTTCCCTGCCCACGGCTGCTTGCGCTCCCACTGGGCGGTGTCGCCCGCTCGTGCCGCTATTTCACAGTCACAACCCGGCCATTTTCCACTTTAACCACGGAATACGCATGAAGCCCGTCTCCGAGTTCGTCGAAGTCGTATTCGCCTTCCACCCCTTTATAGCCCTTGATAGCCAAAATCCCCTCGCGGATCTGGTCCGGGTCGCTTCCTCTTTCTTCGATCACCTTGGCGAGCACATTCAGGGCGTCATACACCCAACCTGAGTATAAGTCCGGATTGTCAGTGTATTTGCTCGAGAACTTTGCAACAAATCGCTTGGTTTCTTCACTCTGATCAAGCGCAAAATCGTTCACGCCGTAGATGCCGTCCAATTTGTCTCCCGCCAGCTTGATCGTAGTTGTCTGCGCCCCGGCCGCGCACGATATCAATTCCGCGTTGACGCCAAGCTGTCTCATTTGCACTACCAACTGGGCGATGTCAGCTGACAGTGTCATATATACGTTAATGATATCCGCGCCGGATTTGCGAATGTTTTCCAGTACTGGCGTGAAATCTTTGGTGTTGGCGGTAACCCCTTCGGTGACCACCGGGGTCATGTTCCTTTTCTTGTATTCGGCGACCAGCAGGTCTTTGCCGGCCGTACCGAAGGCATCGGTATCATAGACGATGGCGGCCTTCGTTTTCCCTAGCTTATCTGTTGAAAAATCTACTATTGTTTTCGCAGCGTAAGCGTCACTGGGTCTGAAGCGGAAGAACCATTTGTTTTTCAACTCCGTGGTTAGCTCGACATTGGTTCCGCCAATCATGACCGGTACGCCGGTTCTCTTCGTGATCTGGTCGATTGCAAGCGACATTGTGCTCGTAATCGGACCGATGACCGCGACTATCTCCGGATCCGCTATAAGCTTCTGGAATGCCGAGACCATTCCGTCATTGGTGCCGCGGTCATCCTCCACCACCAGCTCGAGCTTCTTCCCCTGGATGCCGCCCGCACCGTTAATCTCATCCAGCGCAATCTGCGCGCCTCGCTTCTTGAACTCGCCGGTCAATGCCGATTTCCCAGTGAGATCGGCCGTCATCCCGACCTTGATCACTTCGCCCGCACCTCCGGCAGCGCCGCCGGCCGAAGTGTTTCCACACGCGGACACAGTGAGTATAACTGCTGCGAAACACATCAATAGTATCGCGCGGATCGACGTTTTCAATAGTTCCACTCCTTGTTCGGGTATTATATCGCATTGTCGGAGCCTACGATTCATGCTGACTTAACATCGATGGGACTCGGCACCTCACCTCCCAACATGATTAAGCGCTTCCAGAAATGGAACTAGTAATTAATGATTATCGATAATCGTTAAGTGTAGTATAGGTGACGTTTCCATTCTCTGTCAATTGGTTTTTTTATCAGCGTTGGAGGCGGGCACGTGGATTAGCTGTCCATCCCCGCGAGTAGCAAAAAACCTAGCGTCCGGTCCCCGCAGGACTGCAAACATGGCGTATCCATACGTTTGCGTACGGGAGTCGCGCGCCTCTCTCTTGGCACAGGTCAACCAATCAATAGATGACGTGGTGGCACCACGGCAATCTCCCTGCTTAAAAGCCAACAATAAATGAAAGCCGCAGCGCTCCGAGAGATCTTTTAAAACATCGCATATTTTCCAATCCATCTGTCATAAATTTCTCCCGATAGGTGCATACCGCATGAAAACACAGTAAAATTTAGGTGGCGGATAACCGTCAGGTGAGGAGGTCAAGGATGCATTTTTTTATCGGAATCGTGCCGCCAGACGAATATGTGTGTCAAACGACAAGGTTCCAAAGACAGTGGCCGAATAATGCACTGCCGCAAGACGTGGAACCGCACATCACAGTGAAGGCTCAGGGTGGATTAACACCTGACGGCAGCTGGATTGATGCAGTGAAATGTGTATGCAGTGGTTTTCCTGCTTTCCAGGTGAGCTTGCACCAACCGATGTTTTTTTCCCGGGATGTGCTGTTTTTGAGCGTGCGGTCAGAGAAAATACATAGCTTGCACGAAAGGCTTGTGCACGCGATTTCCCCTTCCACAGAGCTCATCAAGCGATATTTTGAGCTAGAAAGTTACTCTCCGCATTTGACCTTAGGGCAAACTTATTGGGGCTTAACACATGAGGAGCTGATGCAAATGCTAAGAAAAGCCGAACAAGAATTGACTCCTTATCCGACCTTTGACGTGAATTTTGTCCGAATTTATCGAGAAATCGAACGAGACCGATATGTAAAATATGTCGACGTACCTCTAGCGCGAAGTGAAAAGGGTTGCAGCTGAGTTACACCTCAGTCGGGCTTCTAAGCGTCCAGCCATCGATATCAAACCCGCCCATTTGTGTTAGAACGTGCTGAGATAGCCGATCATAATACTGCATCATTTTATTCCTGTCCGCTTCTTGCAACGCTTGGATAAACATGTGTTTGAACGCCTCGTCTGGAAAGCGGCTCTTCAAGTATTTAGCTAGGTACATTGAGTCCGACAGATACGAATAGATCTGATAATACGGAATCGGTTCCAGTTGAAGAACCTCACAATACTCCTTAAATAGCCGCATCAATGAGTTGTGGTAGCTAAAATGGAAATCCGCTCTCTGCCCCTCAAAACAATCATACAGATTGTCCAGCGTGTCCCAGATTGCGTATTTTTTTAATTCCAGCGATGCCTCGGTGAGTCCGGTGTGTTGCCTTTCCCTCCATTCCTGCGCTTCTCTTCTCAGCTGTCCGATCACGCCCGCCGTATCGAACACGATGCTCCCGGTGATAAACTGCACCATGGACATCGTCCGGCGGTCATTGAAATCTTCTTGAAAGTAACCCCTGATCTGCTTCGGCGTATTAGCAAAATACTCGATAAGGAATCCACGGCATATTCTATTGCCCCTTTCCCGCCAATCAACAGCATCCGACAAAATAATATGCACATCGATGTCTGATCGTGGTGACGGATTGCCTGTTATATAGCTGCCGCAGACCATTGCACCAATCACCTCCGGTTTGCTTCTCCAATCCCGTAGAAAAATGTCGACTGCTCTCTCCCACTCGTTCATCCGATACACCTCCACTGAATTATGTCCACATGCCATGAGGGCTGCGCTGCTATCACGTACGAGGAGCTCTGAGCTTATGCCTGCCGTATTGCCTCTGCACTCCGGTACGCCAGAACTGTATGCGCAGCCGGAATTTTTTTCTTTACTCGCGCATCCAACCTGCTCAGCCAGTTCTAGCAGCGCACGCCTGCAGCCCCTCCCTGTACTATAATGCGCTTTCTTTATCGCGTCCATTAATGGACGTGGATGCATGTTTTTCGCATGCTGGACGGCGCTAGCCATGGTAGCCATGGCTCTAGCTGCTTTTGTCGGCGGCTTGTCATCAATCTGATTCAAATGCTCGAATTTTGGTTAATAACAGAAAAAGGTATACATAAGTGTGGTGTCAACCCAGCGGTACTCGTGTCGACAGGGAAATTACGGCATGAACAATTAAAAGCGGTTACAAAATTTGTGTTGCACACTCCTCCTGTACATGGTATCGTCTGGGCTATAAGTAAACTTTTACCTGAAAACGTTATTTTTAATTACATTACCGGGAGGGTATTCAAATGAAACGATCAAAGTTTACACTGTCAGCCATGGGTCTGGTGCTGCTGGCGCTGCCAGTGATGCAGGGCTGTGGGGGTCCTGAGACCAAAAGTGAAAGCGGTTCCGCAGCGAATGGAAGCATTAACTTGACGATGGGTGCATGGGGCAATCCGGCAGAGTTGAAGGTGTATCAGAAAGGCATCGATGCGTATATGGAAAAAAATCCGAACGTCCAAATCAAACTGATTCCTACGCCCAGCGACGGGTATGAGCAGAAGCTGTTAACGCAGCTGTCAGGAAACAACGCGCCCGATGTGTTTTACGTCGGTGATGGGACGATGTCCAGGCTGATCAAGAATCAATCTATCGCCGAGCTCACCGAGTTCTTGAACAGCCCGGACAGCGCCGCAAAATTGGATGAGTATTCTCCCGGGCTCTGGGGTGTCGCTAAGCAGGACGACAAGTATTACGGCGTGATGGTGGATTGCAATCCTCTCGTGCTCTACTACAACAAAAAACTGTTCCAGGATGCCGGCGTGAAACTGCCGCAGGAGTATTTCGACGCGGGTGAGTGGAATTGGGAAACATTCGATCAGGTCACAGCGAAGCTGAAGGAGGCGGGCAAATACGGTTTCGTGCAGGAAAAATCATGGTCGGGCATGTCAAGCTGGATATGGGCAAACGGGGGGAAGATTTACGACGAACAAGGCAACTATGTGCTGGATAAGGATCCGAAATCGCTGGAAGCGGTCAAGTTCGTGGCTCGACTGGTACAAAACAAACAATCCGTGTACGCCGGCTCTCTGCCGCAGGGGCAGGGCGTAGACGCCATGTTTCTGTCCAACCAGGCGGCCATGGTTGCTGCCGGACGTTGGCTGACGCCGCTGTTCAGCACTAACAAATCTCTAGACTTTGATTACATACCTTATCCGACTAACACAGGCAACAAAACGGAACCGGCTGCCGTGGCCACTGCGTATATGGCGGTCAACAAGAATTCGGCCCATGCGCAGGAGGCGATGAAGTTCCTATCGTTTTACGTGTCCAAAGAGGGACAGAAGATTCGTCTATCCGAAACCGGCAACGCTGTTCCTTCTGTAACAGGCATTGACGAAATCGTCACTGCGAACGGAATTCCGCCGCATGCGCAGTATTTGTTGGACGCCCGTAAAATTGGGGTTGCCGCAGGATCACCGCAGCAGTTAGACGCCCGGGTCGCCGGCCTGTCGAAGGACGCGGAGGATATATACGATTTGATGCTGCTCGGCAAAGATACACCGGAAACAACTGTCCAGAAGCTCGCCGCCAAGGTGAAGCAAAAAATCGCCGAAGACAAACAGTAATCGCCGTTGCCATCATCTGACAATGGAAGGAGATAGAACATGACTAACGCAAAAAGAGCTCTGTGGGGGTATTTTTTCATCGGACCGCAGTTGATCGGTTTGATCTTGTTTGCACTCATTCCACTGGTTTATGCGCTTAGCTTAAGCCTGATGAAGTGGGACGGCTTTGGAGAAAAAACATTTATCGGCCTTGGCAATTTTGTCATACAGTTTCACGATGAACATTTCTGGAAGGCGCTGATCAACACTGCTTATTACACGGTTTTGGTGATTCCGCTTAGCATATGCTTGGCCATGCTGGTGGCGATTGCGCTGAATAAGGTCAAGGGAAAAAATGTTTACCGCGTATTTTATTTCATGCCTGTAGTGACCAGCACCGTGTCGGTCGGCGTGATTTGGATGTGGGTTTTGAACGGAGACTTCGGGATTTTGAACGAAATTCTAAAACGCATCGGCATCACCGGACCCAAGTGGCTCACCGACACGGAGTGGGTCATTCCCTCCATCGCCATGCTGAGTATATGGTCGGGGCTCGGTCATAACATGGTAATTTTCCTGGCGGGACTGCAGGGCATCTCGTCCAGCTATTACGAAGCGGCTGAGATCGACGGAGCCTCCGGGATGCAAAAGTTTTGGCACATCACTTTGCCGCTGCTGTCGCCGACCACCTTTTTCATCACCATCATGTCGATTATCGGATCGTTCCAGGTATTTGACCAGGCGTTCGTTATGACCAACGGCGGACCGGCCAAGGCCAGCTACACCCTGGTGTTTCACATCTATGACCGCGCCTTCATTAACTTCAGAATGGGCGAAAGTGCCGCGGCGGCAATGATTCTGTTTGCCATCATTCTGACATTCACATTGGTCCAGTTAAAAATGTCAAAAAGGTGGGTGCACTATGAGGGGTAGAACATTGAGTATAAGCATCAGCAACACCCACGCTGCCGCGCGCAAAAAGCGAATTTCTGTCTCACAGATCATACTGCACGTCGTATTGAGTCTTGGCGCGTTTCTGATGGTTTTTCCGTTTTTGTGGACGGTCAGCAGCTCGTTGAAAGACATTTCCCAAATCTTTCTGATCCCGCCGCAGTGGATCCCCGACCCGATGGTATGGTCGAACTACCCGAACTCATTGAGTGCAATGCCGTTCGGGCACGCCTATTGGAATAGCCTGTATATCTCGGTGACCGTGATCGCCGCACAGCTGCTTACAGTGTCCATGGCTGCGTATGCTTTTGCCAAAATCAGATTCCCGGGGGCCCACTTCTTGTTCGTTCTGTTTCTGGCTACCATGATGGTACCGAAGCAGGTCACCATGATCCCTCTCTATATCATCATGCAAACCATCGGGTGGATGGATTCTCACTTGGCGATCATCGTTCCGGCTGCTCTATTCAATGCTTTCGGCGTGTTTCTGCTGCGGCAGTTTGTCAAAGGTATTCCGAACGAGCTGGAGGAGGCGGCCGTAGTCGACGGCGCCAATCCGTTCACAATCTATTGGAAAGTGATCCTGCCTTTAATCAGACCGGCGCTAGCCGCCTTGGCGATATTTTCTTTTCTGGGTACGTGGAACAACTTTCTGGAGCCCTTGATTTATCTGAATACGCCGGAAAAATTCACCGTGCCGCTGCTGCTGAATACATTTAAAGGGCTGTACGCCGCCGATTGGGCGCTATTGATGGCAGGCACGACGATCTCCGTGGTTCCGGTGTTGATCGTGTACGTTATCGCGCAGAGACAGATTATCGAAGGCATTACGTTAACAGGTATCAAAGGGTAACACTTCGCCGTATATCCCGCGAGGGATATACGGACTTTTTTGTGCGACGGATGCCGAGCTGTCGATGCGATGCCTGAACACGCCCGCGTGGTACCACGGCGGCCTACAACGCCGACGACGCGAGCAGGAATTACGCTATGTTCGAGGTGCGAAGTCAGCAGGTGCACGCAAAAACTTTTGTTAGGTAACCATCGGAGGGGATAATTCGCATGACAATACAAACCGTGGGCGCTGCACGCGCGGCAGCTGCTGAGTGGGTGATGCAGAACGCGAGTAAGGACGCTGCGTTCCGGGGGGCATATTTTAGCGGCTCCACGGTAGGGTTGTCTAGTGACGCGGAGCTGCCGCCGGCCTCGGATATTGATGTCGTGGTCGTCACTGCGGAGGCTGAGCCACCGCTAAAATTAGGTAAGTTCATATACCGCGGTACACTAATCGAGGTTACGTTTCTCACCTGGCGCCAACTGAGCTCAACAGAGGAGGTTTTGACGAATTATCATCTGGCGGGCAGCTTTCGCATTGACACGATCATTAGCGATCCCACCGGACGTCTTTCCGAATTGCAAAGGAAGGTGTCCCGTCAATTTGCTGAGCGCGACTGGGTACAACGCCGTTGTCACAACGTGCTGCATAAAATCGAGTCCGGGCTGCACGGCATCGACACATCCGCGCCGATGTACGACCAAGTGACAGCGTGGCTTTTCCCTACCGGCGTGACCACACATGTCCTGCTGGTCGCCGCGCTGCGCAACCCGACGGTGCGCCTCCGTTACCTCGCCGCGCGCGAAGTGCTCAATGAATACGGCCACGACGGGCTCTACCCGGAGCTGCTGCAGCTGCTCGGCTGCGCTGATTTGACGCGCGAGCGTGCTGCGCATCATCTGACCCAGCTCGCCATAACTTTCGACGCCGCCGCGGCGGAGGCCAAGACACCATTTTTCTTCAGTACCGACATCACCGCCGCGGCACGGCCGATCGCCATTGACGGCAGCCGGGAGCTGATCCAGGCCGGCGATCACCGTGAAACCGTGTTCTGGACGGTCGCGACATTCTCACGCTGCCACAAGATTCTGGCTGCAGACTCGCGGCCGCAGCTGCAGCGGGCACTCTCTCCCGCATTTGAAGCGCTGCTCGCCGACCTTGGCATCGTTTCCACGAGAGACCTCATCCGCCGAGCGGAGGATGTTCGCCGCTTCCTGCCGAGACTGCGGGCAACCGCAGAACAAATCCTGGCCGCAAACCCGCACATTCTCACCAAGTAGCGGGAGATCGGCTGCCACGGATTGAAAACCCTTGCCCCTTCAACCGGTGAGGTATTCATCGATCTGTTGTCTCAGAAATTGCGCCGATTCCCGCATTTCATCCAGTCCGTTGATTCCATCCTCAATCGAGATCCATCCGTGGTACGACGCCGCCTGTAAAATGGAAAAAATAGTATCATAGTCATTCAATCCGCTGCCAATTACGCCATGAGCCAATGCTTCCGAATAGCCCTGAAGAGAGTAGTTTTTCAGATCGTCCACGGTGTAACCGTCTTTGAGATAACGGTCGCTCGCGTGCATCGTTACTGTGCGGTGGATCACCTTCTTCAACAGACAAATCGGATCTTCACCTGCGAGAAGCGCGTTCGACGGGTCATAATTCACACCGAACCACGGCGAACTAATCTGACCGATGATTTTCAAAAAAATGTCTGCCGGCTGAGCGAATTCCGGATATATCCAAAAGCCATCCTTGTAATGGTTTTCCATCACCAGATGAACTTTCTTTTCCGCTGCATATGGCAATAGCTTGTTAATTGATTCCACTGTCCAACGGATTCCGTCTTCTATTGCAATGCCCGGCCGGTTTTGTCCGGATAATACGCGGCAGCTTCTGAAATCATCCGGTCCCAGGTAAGCCGTTATGTCGATGATTCGCTTCATAGCTTCTATCTCTCTCGCGCGGGCGGCTGCATCAGCCTGGGTAAAATCCGGGGAGGCACACATCATTGGGATGAGTAGCCCCTGCGCGTCAGCGACCTGCTTCACCTCGTTCGTATAGGAACTGTCCGCGTCCTTGAAAAAGTGAAAATACATTTCCAGTCCGTCCACACCCAGGGTGCCCGCCATTTCGATCCATTCGAACAAGCTGAGTTTACCCTCGACCATATCGTTCAGATACGCCTTAGGAAAGGCTGCTATCCTTGCACGGCCCGGCACACGCATCGTCTCACCTCCCCATCGGCGGTCTAATAGTTTGCTTTGACGCGCTTGTTCAGTTCAAGCAAAATTTCCTTGAGTTTTTCACGGTCGGTACTCGGGCTGAATTCCTGCCGGTCGATGACGAGCGGTGCACCTACCACGACCAGCGGGGCACCGTGCTTCGGCATTTCCGCCGCCTGATCGATGGATAGACCGCCCACAGCCTGCACGGGGATTGAAACGGCTTTGACTACCTCATCCAAATGGTCGAACGGAGTTCTTGCGGGATCCTCCCCCCGCTCGTCAAACCCGGTATGTACAATAATGTAATCCACACCGTTCTCCTCTAACATTCGCGCGCAAGCCACAGGATCCTCCGATGCCATGATGTCACCCATAACCTTGATGTTGTAATGCTTTGCCGCCCGGACCACCGCACGAATCGTCGCTTGATGTGCCACCCCCATCACAACTACATGGGTTGCGCCTGCTTTAGCCATCATTTCGGCCTCGAGGTACCCACCGTCCATCGTTTTCAAATCCGCCACAATCGGGTGGTGCGGGAATGCTTCGCGCAGCTTGCGCACGGCGTGCAAGCCTTCACTCAGCAGCAGAGGTGTGCCCGCCTCAATCCAGTCCACACCCGCCTCCACCGCGAGTTCAGCCATGTCCAACGCTTCCTCGATATTGGTCAAATCCAGAGAGATTTGCAAGATTGGTTTCATCCGTGTTACCTCCTGCTGCATTGGGGAGTATCCTTCACCATATGCCGTTAATGGTGTCAGTATGCTACGGCAAACCTTTTAGTCCAACCACCTACCGAGAGGCGCAGTCACTGCGGGCTAGCCCATGTCACTTTTCGCCTTGCTCAAAGTCTATCTTTGTCGTCGTAATAACTGCATCCAGCTTTTGGAACAGCTCCAAAAACGCCGCCAGTTCATCCTGCGTAAACTGTGCAAAGTATTGTCCCATAATCTGGCGGTACGATTGCATCATTTTTGCCAGAACCTGTTTACCGTTCTCGCTCAGCTCCATCATGACCACCCTGCGGTCGACTTCCGAATGGTAGCGCAGCACCAATTGCCGTTCGATCAGCCGGTCCATAATAACGGTGATAGCGCTTGGCTTCACATTAATAATATCGGCCAGGTGGGTCACCCGGCACGCCCCTTCCCGTTCGAGAGTAAACATCATGTTAAACTGCGGCGGGGTTATGCCGTACGGCTGTAAATGTTTTTCCAGAACCGGGCGCAACTTGCGGCTGATTGACAGCATAATCGACTGTATGTTATTGAGAAACTCTTGCTCATGTTTAACCATTCTCGAACGACCCCTCGGCGCCAAATTATTCAAATACATAAAATGTTAATTGGTTGAAATTAAATTGTCAAATTGGAAAATTTGTTTACATGATTTAAATAATAGTTGACTTAAATAATAACACAATTTAATATTTAAACTGTTTAAATAAATTCGTTAAAAAGAGGTGAATGCAGCACGAACCTACTACGTCACATAATTCACAGCTTTTATAGCGAAAGGAGAACAAATGAATGAGTAAAGCACGGCTAGTTATCGTGAATGTTTTAGGTATAGTGGTGGCACTTGCCCTGATCGCCGGTGGTGCCTACTACTACAATCAGAGCACTAATTATTTGCAGACGGACGAGGCAAAAGTATCTGCCGACATGATGCCTGTTGTGGCTCCGGCGACCGGCAAGTTAACGGGTTGGAACGTACAGGAGGGAGCTTCCGTGACCTCAGGCGCTGAATTAGGCAAAGTGTCGGAGGGACAAAACGCGGTTTCTGTTGCATCGCAGATGGCGGGCACAGTGATTAAAAACCAAGTGAGAAACGATCAAACGGTGCAGGCAGGCCAGATTTTAGCTCAAGTAGCGGACATGAATCATCTTTACATCACGGCCAACATTAAAGAAACAGATGTGCAAGATATTAAAGAAGGCGATAGTGTTGATATAAAAGTAGACGGTGAGCCTGACACCGTGTTCGAAGGTAAAGTGGAGAAAATGGGTTACGCCACGAATTCGGTATTCGCGCTGATGCCTCAGCAAACGACCAGCGGCAGCTACACGAAAGTAACACAGAAAGTTCCGGTGAAGATTTCGATCAAGAACGCTTCGGATAACGTTCTGCCCGGGATGAATGCGCAAATCAAAATTTCGAAGTAATGTCCACTGAGTCGGGCAGCTGCCCGGAAAGGAGGTTGCCTATATATGGCTACCCAAACAGCGAGTGCGGATAACCAGGGAATACGACAGCATATCCCTCTGCTTATCGTGCTTATGTTAGGCCTGTTTATCGCTATATTAAATCAAACACTGTTGGCTGTTGCAATGCCGCATATGATGACGGAGTTTGGTGTAGGGGCCGCAACTATACAATGGCTCACTACGGGTTACATGCTGGTGAACGGGGTTCTCATTCCCTTATCGGCGTATTTAATTGAACGCTTCGGATCGCGTGCCTTATTCTTGGTCGCTATGTGTTCTTTCACTCTTGGCACGCTGATATGTGGAGTGGCGACGAACTTCTCGGTTATGTTGACGGGACGCTTGATCCAAGCCGTTGGCGGCGGCATTTTGCAGCCTCTCGTTATGACGCTCATACTGTACATTTTCCCTCCGGAAATCCGTGGTAAAGGGATGGGTATATTCGGCTTAGCCATGATGTTTGCTCCGGCGGTCGGTCCGACTTTGTCCGGATGGATGATCCAGAATTACAGCTGGCGGGCGATGTTTTACGCAATGGTGCCGCTTGGCGTGATGGTGATTCTCATTGCTCTCTTCACGCTCCGAAATCTGACAACTCCGAAGAAAATCAAACTGGATGTGTATGGGACCTTATTTTCCTTGGTCGGTGTGTCGTTCCTGTTATACGGAGTAAGTGAGGCAGGCAAAAATGGGTGGACCGATCCGATTGTTCTGACCACTGTCATTATCGGTATCATCGGCATCATAGCGTTCATTATTCAGCAATTAAGCTCTTCCAACCCTATGCTCGATTTCAGGGTGTTCAAGTATGATATGTTTTCGCTGACCAATGTTATTAGTGCCATTCTTATGGTCATCATGTTTGCAGGTATGTTTCTGCTCCCTATTTATTTGCAAACCTTGCGGGGGTTCACGCCCTACGAGGCCGGTCTATTGATGCTGCCCGGGGCGCTGGTTATGCTTGTGATGTCGCCAATTTCCGGCATCCTGTTTGACAAAGTAGGGCCGCGTCCGCTGGCGCTGATCGGTTTGATCATTACAGCCGTAACAACATATCAATTTACCCGGTTGAACATACACACGTCATACGAACACATTTTAGCGTTGTATATGGTACGTTCCTTCGGGATGTCCATCTTAATGATGCCGATAATGACCGCGGGCATGAACCAACTGCCCAAGCATCTCAACAGCCATGGTACCGCTATGTCCAACACGCTCCGGCAGGTCGCCGGTTCGATCGGTACAAGCTTGGTGACAACAATCTATACAAGCCGTACTACTTTCCACGCTGCCGGCATGTCCGACCAGATGGTCACCTCGGACCCGAACTTTATGCAGTCATTCCAGTCTTTCGTGCAGTCGATCGCGCAAGCCGGGCACATGACCCTAGACCAGGCACGGCAATACGCTATGTCCGTACTGGCCGGGCAGACGCAGCTTCACGCCAATGTCTTAGGCATCAATGATGCCTTCTATTGGGCGACGGCGTTTTGCATCGCGGGAATCCTGTTAAGCTTATTCCTGCGCGACGTACGCAAAGATAAAGTGCATACCGCCGAGATAACGAAAAAAGAAGTACTACCGCTGCCGGCCGCCACACAGCACACACGTGTGGGCACTGATTACTCGTAAAGGGGGAACGTTCATCTATGAAAATTTACGTTGTGTACGATAGTGAAGGACAACATACCAAAGCGTTGGCTCATGCCGTCGCAGCGGGCGCTGAAAGCGCGGATGGAGCCGAAGTCTATATCGACCATGTGGATGAGGCGGATATATATAAGCTGGCTGAGATGGATGCCATTATATGGGGATGCCCCGGTCATTTCGGCACGATCAGCTCAGGGTTAAAAGCATGGATCGATAGGCTCGGTTATTTATGGGCCAACGGACAGCTGGTGAATAAAGTTGGTGCGGTGTTCTGTACCACGGCAACCACGCATGGAGGTGTAGAAACAACGCTGCTTAACCTCATCACCCCTATGCTTCACCAGGGGATGATCATTGTCGGCTTGCCAGGCAATATACCTGAGAACGCGCTGTATGGCTCTTACTATGGCGTGGGCATCACTTGTCCCGTAGATAGCTCGGAGTTGATCTCTGAGCAAGGTTTGGCATTAGGCGAAGCATTAGGGAAACGGGTGGCGGAGGTAACAAAATCTTTCGCCCAGGCAAAATAAGGGGATGATCAGATGATCACTGTTATATTATGTATCGTCATTGCTGTAATCGTCCTCGTGGCACTGGTGATCATGAACGTTCGTACGAGCTCGTCCTCTGCCAGGCGGCAAAACGAAGAGGAGCATCCATATGATGAATTGGAGCGCTTATGGGAAATGGACGAAGCGAACCCCGATTCGCGGCAAGCCGACTCGGCAGCTGTGTCGAACGAAAATGGCGACGCTTATGATGAGGCCCATCACGCAGCCGGCCGTCGCATAAATGACGAAGCTTACGCTGAGGTCAATCGCCAAGTCGAGCACGGCGTACACGACCACGCTTTAGGTGAGGTCGATCGCCAAGTGCAGCGCGGCGTACACGACCACGCTCGAGGTGAGGTCGATCGCCAAACAGACCGTGGCGTAAACGGCGCAGCCTACGGCGATGCTGATCGCCACGCGGAACACGGTGTACATGATCCACAGTATGGTGAGGCCAGTCGCCAAGCAGACAGCCGCGTCAACGGTGCAGCTTTTCGCCAGGCCCATCGCCAGGCCAAGCGCGCCCTGCATGACGCAGCTTACCGTGAGGCACTTGAGAGGTTTAAAAGCAGTTCCCCACGCAACGCTGCCCCGACAAAGAAAGTCGAAATGAACGACGAGGACTATCGGGCTGCATTACAATCTATGAGCAATAAGAGCAACAATAAATGAATTTCAGGCAGCCTCACCATCACGGTGGGCTGCCTTCTTTTTGCACCACTGTAAATCGGCTGCCATTGATGATATCTGCTACGATCTCGCCGGTTTGTTTTGTAGTGCTGTCATAGAGGAACGGCCGATTGGATGGGTCCCTTTCCATCTTGTGCAGTAAAAATAAAGAACGTTCTAACATCTGGATATCCCCCCGCCTAGTCAGACGTTGGGCGATCGTTGCCTTGTCCGCGTGTAATACAACATATTTCAATGCCACATTCAGATCGGATATTTGTTCACAAAACCAGTCCAGTTCATCCTCAACTACGAAGTCTATCACGACATTCAAGCCATGCTGCATAAAATTCCTCGTCAGAGCACGGATGTTCTCCCATGTTAGACGTAAGCGTTCGTCCCACGCAGGTTGTGATTCACCCTGAAACATATGCAATATATTATCGCCCTCTATGAGCACGCATTGCCTCACCCTTTGTGCGAGCTCTTTCGACGTAGTGGATTTCCCGACTCCCAATGGACCGGATATGAGATATATAATCTGCTTCTGGCTCTCATTTGACATGTCCGACGTCCTCCCGCCAACTCACTGTTTAACCGACACGGCGATCTGGTCAAAATGTTGCACATTAAACAATCGGGCGTACGCCCCGCCCATGCGCATCAATTGCTCGTGAGTTCCTTGTTCCTTGATTTCTCCATGCTCGATCAGCACAATCTGGTCAGCGTGCGTAATCGTTGACAATCGGTGTGCGACGATCAGTGTAGTTCTATCTTTTGCAAGCTTATGCAGGGACTCTTGGATTAAGTGCTCCGACTCTAAATCAAGGGCTGAGGTCGCTTCATCGAGAACCAAAATGCGGGGGTCTTTGAGAAATACTCTGGCTATCGCAATCCTTTGCTTTTGACCCCCGGAGAGCTTAACCCCCCTTTCCCCGATTTCCGTGTCATACCCGTTAGGTAAGCTAACAATGAAATCATGGGCATTAGCTGCACGAGCGGCGCGAACGATTTCTTCCTCCGAAGCGTCAGGCTTACCAAAAAGAATATTGGCGCGAACTGAGCCGCTGAACAAAATATTGTCCTGCAAAACCATACCGATTTGGCGTCGTAGACTGTTGATTGAAATATCCTTGATATCAATATCATTCAATAGTATTTTGCCCTGCTGTATATCGTAAAAGCGTGGAATTAAACTGATTAAGGACGATTTCCCCCCGCCGCTCATCCCGACCAGCGCTATCGTCTCCCCCGGCCGGATAGTTAAGTTGATATGGTTTAGCACCCAATCAGCAGAGCGCTCATACCGAAAGCACACATCTTCGAACTCAATTTTTCCATTCACATGTTGAAGTGCTTTAGCCTGCGTAGACTCGACGATATCATACGGCTCGTTCATAAGCTCCACAACTCGTTCCAGCGAGGCGCTTGCCTGCGTCAGTTCCGTTGAAGAGTTGACCAGACGACGAAGCGGCGTGTACACACGATCCAAGTAGGCGAAGAAGGCGACAAATGCACCCACCGTGAGATCGCCCTGAATCACCTGATAACCACCGTATGATAGCACCAACAGAGGCGCAATGTCCGTCAAAGTATTGATAATTCCGTTAGTTAATGCGTTCCATTTGGTCAACGCCAATGCCTTTTGTAGAAATGACCGGTTTTTTGCGTCAAATCTTTCTTTTTCCACTTGCTCCAGCGTGAAGCTTTTTATCACCGACATGCCGTTCACCCGCTCCAGTAAATGCCCTTGCATCTCGGCGAGCGCTTGCGACCTTGCTTTGGCAAAAGCCTTCAATCTTTTGTATAGCTTTTTCACGGAGAAGGCGTAAAACGGCAGGACGGCGATCGCCACAAAGGTCATTTCGATATCCATGGAAAACATGAACGCGATGGCAATGGACAGAGTAAATAAGTCCAGCCAGATATTCATCATCCCGGTTTCCACTATATTTTTTGTTTGGTCTGCATCATTGATAACTCGGGAAATCACTTCCCCCGTTTTGTGGTTGTGGTAATATCGCAAAGACAGCTTCTGAATGTGCTCATACAACCGGTTTCTCAGATCGTACAAAATGCGGCTCGTAATTAATTGGGCAAAATATTGCCTGAAATACTCTACAGGTGCCCGTACTACCACAAACAACACAAATGCCAGCAGCATCACGTAAAGTAATTTCTGCAGCTTCACATCGGATGGCAGGGTACCAAGTAACAATTCATCCACTACATATTTCATAATGAGAGGTAGAGTCATAGGTATTGCAAACTTCACCATCCCTATTAAAACCGTGACCAAAACCAACTTCCAATACGGTTTCACAAACGCATAATAAGCCTTAAAGTCTGACATAGTAGGTACTCCTTTACCGAAAAAAGATGGCTGTCGGGATGCTCCGTGGTGTACAGCAACTATTAATCTTAACATAAGGTGAATATGTTGTGAACTGTAGGCCGGCGGCCACGCGACCCAAATATAGAAATCCCGCCAGCGCGTGCTGGCGGGTTTTTGTCATTGCCTTAAACATGGGTGGACAACAGTGCTGAATAAACACGAGCCGTCCGCATTGCAGCTATTCTATTCCCGCGTCGCTCACTGGCGTTGGCTAGTTTGTCTTGACTAGCTTCACGTAGTCAATGACGATTGAACCCGCGCTGGTGGCGGCGAATTTCATCGGATAGCTGCCCGCTGCATCGAATGCTGCCTCGCCGAGATCAACCTCAACAAATTCATTTGCGGTCGTACTATTCTGATTCACCGCCGCACCTTTAGCCGCACCATCGACATAAGCCTGCACTGTGGCTCTGCCTGATGTCTGCGTCTTGTACCGGTAAGAGACCTTGTAAATGCCCGTCGACTGTATAGGCACGCCGAATTCAATCCACTCTCCGGAAGCGACCCCGTTCGCCTGAAGATAGCTGATATTATTCGTCGAGGAAGTCGTGAGCGTTATTGCAGAAGAACTTTTTGTCACTGCGTTCGCGCCGACCAGCGCCTCTCCTTCAAGTAAGACGTCATCAGGCACGATGACGCTGTAATTTTTCTTTGTCACCCCGTCTTGCGCAGTGACAACAAGTATGTCTCCCCGCATAAGCAGGCCCTCATGCTTCTCCGCGTACGTCGCATCCGTAACGGAGTAAGTCTGCACCGTGCCATCCGTGGAATCGATTTGCCCCTTGACATGAACTGCAGTGGTACCTGCAGTGACGGTAACCGTGCCTGCCGGTATATCTACGTTCGTCACATTCGAGTTACCAGGTTTTGGCCGTATCCCCGTATTGCGCGGGTCTTGCACCATAGGGTTCGGATACGTCTGTTTGCCTGTCACAGTGACATTGTTCAAATCGGCGAGAGAAGTCAGCTCGTTGCCCCATGTGGCCTGGTAGAAAGCAGAATTCTTCACAGTTATATTACTTGTATTCTTTAATTGCAAAACGTTGGGATTACCCGTCCCTTTGATCATTTTCATGGTGTCGATCGCAGCATTCTTCACATCATCCAGCACGATCGCATATCTATCATCATTTCGCTCAAAGCTTGTATTCACATTTTTGAAGGTCAAACCATCCACATGCCGCGCCCAAAAGCCGTAAGATGGCTGCACCCCGAGGTCGCCTACGTTATATTTGCCTACACCTAATTCCGGAGGACTGATCTCCGAATCGGCAAAGGTATTTCCGCCTTTTACCAATACATCAACATTTTCAAAGTGGAGATTCTCAATATAACCGGTGCTGCGTCCGTCCGGCAGTGTCGGTCCGCCCTCGCCTACTTTGTAACCGGCAATGATGGGCGTCGCCTTCTGCTGGTTTGTATATGGCACCCATCTTTTGGAGGGATCACCATATTGGCTGCCTTGATAAACTTCTTCGATGTTAACATCTTTGATGAAAATGTTTCTCACCCGTCCGATGTTTACATTGGTGCTTAAGAGCTCATCCCGCTCCCGGCCGTTCTCGACAAACTTCATTCTCTTAGCCTCGCCGCCGATCACACGTCCCCTATTTGAAATAGAGATAAAGAAAGGTGCACGCGTGCGCCGCATTTCGGATCTATGGTGTATTGACCCTGTCTGACCATAATTCAAGTAAATATTTTCGATGTGACCGCCATCATTCGTGGATATAGAAAATCCCGCTTTATTCCCCGCCAATACATAGATATTATCCACATATATGTTCTTGATATCATCGACCGTTTCACTGCCGATTTGGAAGAGATTACAGTTCGTATCACCTATAATGTTGCGCACGTAATAAGTCGTCGCAGGTCTGGTGAAGCCTAAGGAAGAATCACTGCCGGGCTTCACAATATCATCGGAAACACCTTTGGCATAAATGTTTTTGGCTGTCACATAGCTGCTCTGCATGTAGTCGAACACATCCCGGGCGCCGCCGCCTGGACCTTTGTCGTAATAGAAATCATGCGTGTTGATGTGATCCGTGCCGGTTGCAAGCAAAGCAAAATGGCCTGCCCGGTCCACTTTGAGCATATTGCTGATGTCTGTTTGCCGCACTTCATTTTTGCCATCCGGGTCAATGCTCTTAATATAATATGGTTCGTCAGTCGTAGGTGAATCTGTTTCTTCATACCACAGGTCAAGTCCGTTATCCAAACCGCCAAATTCAAAGTTGGTGCTGAGTTTCACTGTAACCATCTTGTCAGTGCGATTGTCCGGCGGGTTGTTCATCACACTGTCACCGGTTACCAGATTGCCGTTGCCTGTGATTCTGCCATTTCCGATAATCTTGATGTTATCTAATCTTTCACCAAAAAACATGCTGTTTCGGAAGTAATGATGGCCGACATCTTGCTTGGTCAAGTAGTTCTCGGGATCTCTGTACGGGCCTGGGTCCGTTGCAGATGTGCCGGAGCGATACCCTTTGTCCGAGAAATAAGTTGTCTCCGGAGCGTCCCCGCCTTTCAAAGCAGCAATTGTAGCGTCCTTATGGATATAAAGGTACACATTGCTTTGCAGATGGACCGTCCGCACATTGAAAGTGCCGTTTTCAAACAGCAGCGTGCCTCCGCCCAAAGAATTCAGATACAAAATAGCTTTGTTAATAGCTTCCGTGTCATCCGCCTGACCGTCACCCTTGGCGCCCATCAGCTTGGCATTGTATTTACCGGTGTAAAATTTCGCGATGTTAGAATCTCCCTTATTTTTCCCGCCATCAACGGCAAGCTTAAAGTAGTACTCGGTATCCGGCGTCAGGTTAGCAGCTTCTACTGTTTCTGTTCTCGGATCAACCTTAACGTCGCTTTTTTTCCATGTCACACCCTTGTCGGTGGATTGCAGTAGTTTGATCGAATCCGCATCCTTGGCGGCAGTCCAACTGAACTTCGCCTTCGTATATGTGTCACTTGTTTCCTTATAAGTCAGGCGCTTATCCAATATTCTGTGAAAATTGCTGATTGTGTCTACTGCATTTAATCTCGCGCTGCTCCAAGGGCTTGTTAACACCTCCGGTTCCGATGTTTTGTAGGAGGCTTCAAATCGATGGCTGCCTCTGTGCAATGTCACACCCTTGAAGGTAATCTGCAGATCCGCACCATTGGCCGGTCGTAAATCCAACCCCTTAAAGGTGATGATTTGGCTGCCATCTTTTTGGTTATCAATTGCCACCGTACCGACTTGTTGGAATCGGTATCCGGCTCCGACGCGGCCGATCGATTGTGTCGCGAGTCCTGACAGCTTCACTTCGCCTCGGCCGATGACATTGACTGTTGTGTTCTCCATCGTGGCGTCGATGTCTTTCGGCACCTTAATGACAACCTCTGTGGCCGGACTTCTCATCCCTGCAAAAAAGTTCAGAACCACGTCAGACGGAGTGTTGGTAGTGATTGTGTCATCAATCAGCTGTATCTTTCCTCTGATTGCGCCTTTTACCACGTTGATTTTGTAATCATGGGACTGTCGCCCTGCAGTGACAGTCAAAACGTCACCCTGTGCTATCGGATCAGCCATTTCTTTTGTCGTCCCGTCCGCACTCTTCACTGCATAGGTTTGCTCCGTCCCGGTCTTTGAAGCAATTTGCTTGAGCAGCTCGTCCACTGTGTTGATCGCAAGTGTGGTACGGCCTTCACCTTCAGCTGTGTCGACCGTGTAGATGTATGTATCGCCTGATGTGAGATTAATTGAGCTGCGTGAGATTTCACCTATGTTGACACCTTGCTCCGAGGGGACAATCGACAGCTTGTCCGGCACCCCGTACCCGCCGCGATGGTCGTCATCGTCGTCTCGGCCATCGCCGCCGCGGCCGTCATGCTCTTCCCGGTCACCGTCGTCGTGGCCGTCCTTGTTACCGTCGCGATCGTCGTCGCCCCAGCCGCCAGCTGCACCATCGCGTCCTTCGCGATCTTCGCCACCTTCACCGCCGCTCCCGTCGCGACCATCGTCGCCCCAGCCGCCATCTTCACCATCGCGTCCGTCGCGATCCTCGCCCCCTTCACCGCCGCGCTCGTCTCGACCATCGCCGCCCCAGCCGCCGCCGTCTCGTTCAAGGCTGCTCCAGCTCCCGCCGCCTTCGCCGCCGCCTGCTGCTGCCCATGCATCGGCTCCTAACGCGGTCGGCGCAGATGAAAGCAGCATCACCGAAACAATAAATGCCGACATTGCCTTTCTCATTTGGTTCGCCATCATACCAGCTCCTTTTTGGAATTTGAAAGCGTATACATACATTGTAGGTAAATATTAGGATATAAACTATGTATTATTTTTATATTTTTTATAATTATTTTTAGGTTTAGGCGGCGCCACCGTGAATTTTCCTCTTCGAAAAAATTACTATCACACGGTTCTTTATTGAGAATTTTGACAGTAATATAAAAATAGGGGTCTGTACAAGTCATCAGGAGCCCTGCACGCCAACGAATGGACCTCACCGCGCTCAATTCATCTTTTAGGAGGTTAAGTCGATGGAAACAGGAATTGGACAAACCGTGCAAGCGACCGCCACGCCACCGCAGCCCACCAGACGTACGCAAAGGGTTCTGCCGCGACAGCAAATCAAGGTTGTAAGCCCTGACGGCAGAGTGCAGTTCACACTGGGGAGCGACAATCCGGAACGTTTGACTTACCAGGTTACGATGGATAACACCACCGTGATTGAGCCGTCCCCCATTGACATGCAGATGGACAACTATCACCTGTCGTCCGGGGTCGTATTCGATGACCTGGAGCTCTTCCACGTTAGTGAAACTTACCCATGGCACGGTGCACACAGCACAGCAGTCAATCATTGTAACGGAGCAAAAATCTCTCTTACCCATGATCTCAGTATGATACCGTACGTGTTGGAGGTACGGGTGTTCAATGACGGCGTGGCCTACCGCCACATCATTCCCGGAGACGAGAATGCGGTGCGCGTGCCGGACGAGTACTCGGAATTCATCATCCCGGCGGGCTCCACGGTCTGGTACCACGGCCTAGACGGCCACTATGAAGCAGAGTATGCACAGCAGGACGTGTCCGAAGTGAAGGCAGGGCAGTGGGGAGGTCCGCCGCTCACATTCCAATTGCCGGATAATGCCGGGTACGGCTCGATCACTGAGGCGAATCTGGTCGATTACAGCGGCATGGCGCTCGAAAGCAGCGGCCGTCGAAGCTGGATCATCGGACTGGGCCACCGCCATCCGATCAACTATCCTTACGAGCTCCGATATGGGCGCGAGGAAGCGAAGCGTCTGGCCTCACCGGCGCCGGTGACGGGCACGATCACTACGCCATGGCGTGTGGTTTTGGCTGCGCGCGACCTCAACATGCTGGTTAACAGCGACATTCTGCCCAGCCTGTGCCCGCCGGCAGATCCGCAGTTGTTTCCCCAAAGCATAAAGACGTCATGGGTGGAGCCTGGCCTTGCGGTGTGGGACTATGTGGACCGCAATTACCGGCCGCGGGGGGACGTCAGCCAATTGGAGTGGATGAAATATTTCTCGCGTATGGGCGGGGAACTGGGCGCGAAATATCACATTCTCGAAGGCTTTGCCTATGGCTGGACGGACGAACAGATCCGGGAATTTGTGAATTACTCTGACGAACAGGGAGTGCGCGTGCTGTTCTGGCGGCACAGCAAGGACCTGCGTACCGATGAAGCTCAGGATGCGTTCTTCACACGGCTGCACCGCCTTGGCGTGGCCGGCGCGAAGATCGACTTTTTCGACCATGAAGCCAAGGAAAACATCGATCTTTATGAGCAGCTGCTCAGAAAGGCCGCAGAGTACCAGCTGGTGCTCGACTTCCACGGCTCGAACAAACCGACCGGCAGGCTGCGGACTTGGCCTAATGCGATGCTGTATGAGGGTGTGCGCGGGATGGAATCGAGCGGATTGCAGCTGCGTGCGCGTCATGAAACGATTCTGCCGTTCACCCGTTACCTGGCGGGGCCTGCGGATTACACGACCATGATCTTCACCGAACGCCGGCGTGATTCTTCATGGGCACATCAAATTGCATGCTTGGCCACGTTCCATAGCCCTATGCTCACTATTGCCGCTCATCCGCAGAGCGTGCTCGATAACCCCGCAGTCGATGTGATCAAAAGCATCCAGCCGGTATGGGATGAAACCATCGTGCTGCCGGATTCGAGAATCGGCGATCTGTCGATTTTTGCGCGGCGGAGCGGCGACATGTGGATGCTGGCAATCATGAGCTCGGGGCCGGCCAGGACAATACGGGTGCCTCTCTCGTTCTTGCAGCCTGGCGAACAGTACGAGGCCGTGTTTGTGCGGGACAATGAAGAAAATTCAGGCGCGGTCGTTCTGGAGAACGAGACCGTTGACTCGAGTGCAACGCTGACAATAGAGATGGTTAGCGGCGGCGGATTTGTCGGGCGCTTCATAAAAGCCTCCCGGGCGGATTAACGGCGGAGCTGAGGGTGCAAACAAGAAAAAGTGGTTGGGCTTATGCCCAACCACTGTTCTTTTTCTGGCAAGCAAGTGACAGCAAAGTGTCAACCGCCACTGCCACTCATTTCCCGCCGGTAAACGTAATTCCCTTGATAAAATAACGATTAAAAAATGCGTAGATCAGCAGCACCGGCAGCGTGAACACCATGGAAGCGGCCATAATATAGTTCCAGTAGCTGATGTATTGGCCTTTGAATGTGTTCAGACCGAGCGGCAGCGTGAACATCTCGGGACTCGACATCACGATCAGCGGTTTCATAAAGTCATTCCACGAAGCCATGAAAACGAATATCACCTGCGCCGCCATCGCCGGACGGGCCAGAGGCAGCACGATCCGGAAGAACGCCCCGAACCGGCCCAAGCCGTCGATTTCCGCCGCTTCTTCCAGCTCTTTGGGAAAGCTGATGAAAAACTGCCTCATCATAAAAATATAAGTGGCACTGATCATGGACGGCACAATCATGCCCTGATATGTATCCAGCCAGCCGAACCCTTTCAGAATGAGAAAATTGGGGATCATGGTCACCTGCGCGGGAATCATCAGCACGGCCAAGATTACCGCAAACAGTACGTTTCTGCCGGGGAAATTCAGCCGGGCCAGCGCGTATCCTGCCATTGAATTGAACAGCAGGTTCAGACCGGTTACGACAACTCCAATAATCAAGCTGTTCAGAAGCCAGCGGGCGAACAGCGGCTGCTGAGTGAAGATCATTGTGTAATTGCTCAATGTAAATTCTTGAGGCAGCAGGCTGATATTTCCGCTTACAATTTCCTTTAACGGCTTGAACGAAGACGACAACGCCCAGAAAAACGGAATGAGAGTCACAACCGCATAAACGAGAAGAATCAAATACAACACAACTTTGCCTAAACCTATACGTTGGTTCACCGTGCGCTCCTCCTTAGTGCAAAGCCTCTTCTTTTGAAAACTTGCGCTGAATCAGTGTGGCGACCAGTATGATGGCTGCGAGCGTCATCGCCAAAGCTGCTGCATACCCCATCGTACCCAGATTTTTGAACGCATACTGATATATCAGCAGAACGACAGTTAGCGTCGAGTTGTTAGGTCCGCCGGAGCCTGCGGAGAAAATATACGACTGGTCAAACAGCTGGAACGTACCGATCAGGCCCATAATAACGACAAACGAAGTGACAGGCCTCAAGCTCGGCACGGTAATATTCCAAAATTTACGAAACGCATTTGCTCCGTCAAGGTCAGCCGCCTCATACACGGAATCAGGAATATCCTGCAATGCCGCCAAGTAGATGACCATGTAAAAAGGAGCCGATGACCATATGTTCATGCCCATGATGGCGTTGAGAGCCACCCGCGGGTCCCCAATCCAGTTGTATCTAGGCAGGCCGAGCGCTGCGAACATCTCGTTGATCAGACCATTCTGGTTGAACATCCACATGAAAATCAAAGTAAGCACCGCAGACGAGGTAAGCGTCGGCAAAAAGTAGATGATCCTGAATATTTTCTGCCCTCTTACACCGGCATTGAGCACGGCGGCGAGGACCATAGCAAGCAGCGTCTGAATCGGAACAACGATCGCCACATATTTTAACGTATTCCAGATAGCGATATGGGCTCTGTTATCGACTGCGACGCGCGCGAAGTTTTGGATACCGATAAAATCCGAGCTGGCGGTTCCAAGCAGCTGTACTTTCTGGAATGCGAGAAAAATAGCATAACCGATCGGCGCGATAATGAAAGTTAACAACACAAACAAGGTAGGGAGCAGAAACACATAGCCCTGCATAGCCTCTTTAACCGCTCTCTTGGAAGTGTTACGTGCCATCCGTCCGAGCCTCCCTTTCATATCTACTCGTCAAACAACTGGAATTCGATTTCTTCGTTCGCTTGCTCCTGGGCGTCTTGCATCGCTTCTTTCAGCGGACGCTGGCCGATATAAGCGCTGACAAATTGGTTGTTGAAATTGTTAAAAATGGTCGGCAGCGTCGGCCCCTCGGCCCAGACTGTAGCGTACGGCGCTCCGGCGACCAACGGACCCAGCAGCGTATCTTTGTCATAGCCGAGTGCTTTGGCAACCGATTTCCGGGTTGGCAGCTCGAAGCCTTTGCTGGTCCAATCCGTCATCCCCTTGCGGCCCGTCAGATAAGATATAAGCTTCCAAGAGGCTTGTTTCTCTTTGGAAGCAGCGTTGATCACGTATCCGACAGTAAACGCCATGGTCCCTTTTTTGCCATTGATCGTTGGCACCTCTGCAGTGCCGAAGTCGATATCGGGAAAGGTGCTCCTTAGAAACGGGATAGCCCAGTTCCCTTCGATCACCATCGCCGCTTTCCCCTGCCCCAGCATCTCGCCGGTCCAACCGGCGCCGACGTCGCTCGGCTGTGCCGCTGTTTTATCTATAAGATGCTGATCGACATACAGCTGCAGGCCTTGCAGCACTGCGGGATCGGTGAAATTGGCTCGGCCATCCTTTACCACTTGCCCGCCCAATGATTGACCGATGTAGTAAGTACGGGCGAGTTCGGGGTTTTGACCGAAGCCGTACACGGTGTCTCCAGCCGCGGAGTTAGTCAACTTTTTCGAGGCTGCACGCAGTTCTTCCCATGTTTGAGGGACTGCGACACCGGCTTCCTGCAGCATTTTTTTGTTGTAAATCAATGCTAGCGTGGAATAGCCCTTAGGAAATCCGTATGTTCGACCCTCCCATCGGAATGCTTCCAGCATCGGCTTCTCAAAATCCCCGGTATCGAACTCTTGCGTTACATATGAGTCAAGCGGCTCCAGCACGCCTGTTTCCATCAGTCCGGGCGCTTCAATCGCATCGAGATAAAAAACATCGGGTCCTTTACCGCCGATTAAACGCGTTTTCATCACGTCCATATACTGCTCGGCGATCACTTCATGCTTGACTTTAATGTCAGGATGCGCGTGTTCAAAATCCTGCAGCACCTGCTTCAGCAGCTGCGTCTCATCCGGTGTGGATCCCCAACTCGCCAGCGTGATTTGAGTCTTGCCATCCGTTCCGGCTGTTGTCCCGCCGCAGCCGGACAACAATCCGGCGGCCATCGCGGCAGTTAAGGTGAGGGCTGTGACCCGTCTGGCTGTTCTCATGCGGCATGCTCCCCTTTCACCCTATTATTGTTTTTACGCAGTTACAATCTCAAATCCCGTTGTGTTTTGCGGCACGGACCAGCGGATTTCACCGTCGGCACGCTCAACCCGCACGGATAAACGACCTCCTCCGATCGCGATGTTGTCTACTTGCAGCACATTCATCCCGTCGAGCAGCGTCGGCGACAGCTGAATTCGCTTGTGCAAGCTGTCGGCAAACAATCCGAGCAGCGACTGCACGAACACCAGCGGCGTGCCTGCGGCCCATGCCTGCGGCGAACACGCAACCGGATACGGCACCGCTCTCCCGCGTGCTTTGTCATAGCCGCAGAACAGTTCCGGCAGCCGCTCGTATTCAAAATGGTCGGCCGCGTCGATCAGCCCGGCAATAACGGTGTTTGCCTGGGCTTGCCGGCCGTATTTGCTCAGGCCAAGAATAATCATGCTGTTATCATGCGGCCATATGCTGCCATCGTGGTAGCTCATCGGGTTGTACCCCGCCTCACCCGCTCCCATGGTACGGATTCCGTAGCCGGAGAACATTTGGGGCGAGAGCAGGCAATCCGCCACAGCGTCCGCTCTATCCTCATCCAGCATGCCGGACAATAACAGATGTCCCGGATTGGAGGTGATGGTGCCGACCTGCCGTTTATTTTCGTCCAAAGCAATTGCATAAAACCGGTGCTCTTCCATCCAAAATGCCTCGTCAAATTTTGCTTTCAATGCTTGTGCTTCTGAACGCAGCCTCTCTGCACGGTCCTTGAAGCCAACTTCTTGATACAGTTCGGCAATGCCCATTTTAGCCTGGTACACATAGCCCTGAACCTCACTCAAAGCGATCGGCGTCACCGCGTATTCGCCATTACGGTGCACGATGGAATCCCCGGAATCCTTCCACCCCTGGTTGGCGATGCCTTTACTGGATTCCTGATGGTACTCTACGAATAGATCTCCGTCCCTGTCTCCGTACTCATCAATCCACTGCAGCGCACGTTCGATGTTCGGCAGCAGTTCCAGCGCGAGCGCCGTGTCACCGCTCCATCTCACATACTCTGCCATCACAATGAGGAACAAAGGCGTTGCATCGATGGTGCCGTAGTACGGCGTAAATGGCACCTGGTTTGTGCCCGCCATCTCGCCAAAACGGATTTCATGCATAATTTTCCCCGGCTGCTCGTCCCGCCACGCATCGACCGCCTGCCCTTGTTTGGCAGCCATGGTGCGAAGCGTGCCCTTAGCCACCGCCGGATTGAACGGGAGCATTTGCAGAGCGGCGATCAAGCTGTCTCTGCCGAATGGCACGCCGAACCACGGGAGACCGGCTACCGGGAACGAGCCATGTCCCAGATTGGTCAGCAGCACCTTCAAGTCTTTCAGACCGCGCTCTACCAGCTGCTGCAGCTGCCCATGATCCGTTTGCACGGCAGTAATGTGCTGCTGCCATTCGTCGTAAGAGCGCTGGAGTCTCACTACAGCGTCGTCCGGCTCCAACAGCTGTCGCGGCTCCATCTCACCTATGTGCGGCTGGATGCGGAAAGTTACCTTATACGACTCGCCATGAGCCAATGCCACTTGGAATGCTACGTCACCGTCTTCAGAAGCTGAGCTGTGCGGCTTATCCCAGTTGATCACTGTGGCCCGCTTCACTTCATCCGCCCCTGCGTAGTGGTACGTGATCGACCGTGCGCCGAGGGTTTGACCCGTTCTCTTGCCCAGTTCTGCCGTCTGAAAGCCGCGTACAGCGAACATATCGGCAAAATCCACGTCCATATGTATGCTCATTTCGAACTGTACCGGTTTTGGATAATAGTTCGTCATTTGCACGCTTTCATACAGTACATCGTCATAAATAAAGCGCGTGCGTTCAATTTCTATGGACTCCCGCCAGAGCACGAGCTCGCCTTCCAATTCCATGTGCGCATTAGTTAGAACGATCTTGGCCATGTAATTCTCAGCGGCATCGGAGGAAAGCAAAATCGGCTCAATGCCGTTAATTCGAAGATCCATACGGCTGAGAAAACGGGTGTCCTTGGTGTACAGGCCAAGCCCGTACGGATGGTCCGCCGGGATGTTGCCTTTCGAATCGGTGAGCAGAAACAGATCGTTCTCTTTAATCACTCTATAATCCATTGCTAGGTTCCTCCCATGGTTTGTCCGAAACGTTTCGGATTTTGGCAATCGAAAACCGCCTACACGTGGTTTCCGGTCGTGGATTGTCTTGTTATAAGCTCTGTTTCCAGCAGTACGGCGCGCGAATTGTCCTGACCCTCGAGCATCCGGATTAATAACTTCGCCGCCTCATAACCTAACTGAAACTTATCCTGCGCTATTGTGGTGAGCGGCGGACTCGCATAAGACGCCAGCAGTATGTCGTCGTAGCCTACCACCGACAATCTTTTCGGAACAACGATGCCGAGATTATTCGCTGCTTTGAGTACCCCGAGGGCCATGAGGTCACTCGCGCAAAACACAGCGGTAATTTCGGGATAACGGGTTAACAGCCTTTCCGCCTCTACCCGTGCAATGTCTTCATCGAAGAAACCATTAACCACCCAGTCCGGGTTGTACGGCCGGCCGCCGGCCGCAAGCCCCTGCTTGAAACCGTCCAGCCTGTGCTGGCTGACGAATGCCTGACCGTGCCCGTTGACCATAGCGATATTCCGATGGCCGAGCTGCATCAAGTGTTCCACAGCCTGTTTGGCACCGAGCACGTTGTCCGTGGTCACGTACCCGACGGAATCGGATTGAATCGGAATATCAATGAGGATGCACGGAATGCTGCTTGCGACAACTTCGTGCAGGTAAGGGTCGTCCGTCTTGATGCCCGAGAGAATCACCCCGTCCACGCGTCGTTCACGGCACAATTGGGAATACGTCTTCTCCCTCTGCTTACTTGTGTTGGTATTAAACAGCACTAGATCGTAGTCCTGCTCTGACACGCACTCGTTGATTCCGGACAGCACCTCGAACGTAAAATGATCTTTGGCGCTTTGCCGGTTAAGACCCGAAACCAGCAGGCCGATCGTTTTGGATTTGTTGAGCACCAGCCCCCTCGCCAGAGTATTCGGACTGTAGTTGAGGTCTTTTGCCACTCGCACGATCTTCTGACGAGTCTGCTCATTGACATCGTGATACCCATTCAGCGCCCGCGAGACAGTGGTTACGGATACACCCGCCACACGGGCGATGTCTTTAATGGTCGTCATCTATGTACTCCTTTTGCGTCCAAAACGTTTCGGATCAATTCTCGGACAAGTATATCGCAGTCTGCAAACGATTGCAAGTCATTTTTTGGCACGGTTAGACAAAATACGGCACGAAAATGGCGCATGAGTAATTCATGCGCCACCGGCGAACGTTATCGCTTCAAACTCTTGGCGAACGGTCAGCCCATCTGGTCATACTGAGCGGCTGGCACGGTATCACGCCTTGTTACAATCGGGCGAACAAAGCGGATTACTGCCAACGATGCAACAACAGCTAGTCCTCCTGCAAGCAAGAAGGCTACGGTGTAAGTACCTGATGTATCCACAATGTAACCGGTTAACGTTGGTCCGATAATACCAGCTGTATTCGCTAAAAGATGCATGAATCCACCGACTGACCCTACATTATTTGAGTCCACGACATCGTTAATAATTGCCCAGTAAATGGCACCGGTCAAATATAAGAAGAACACGGAAAGCGCGACAAGTATGACCGCGCTGGCGGTAGTCGACACCAGGCCGGCAAAGCCGATACAAACTGCAGATAAGAACAGACAGGTCACGAGCACGAGCTTACGTGAGAACAGAACTCCTTTTTGAGCAAACTTTTTAAAGAAAAGGTCCGACACGAAGCCGCCCAAAGCGAGACCGACAAAACCAAAAATCCACGGAATAACGGTGATGATACTCATTTCTTCCACACTCAAGCCGCGCGCATCAACCAAGTAACTCGGGAACCATGTCAAGAAAAAGAACAAGATGTAATTGTAAGCGAAAAACGCAAACGCCGTAAATAATACGGTTTTTTGTTTTAAATAGAAGGTGAATGGCGGCCTTTCTGCCGCTGCTGCATTTGATTTTGCCACCTTTACCTGATCCGCTGCCGCCGCCGGTTTTTCTTTGACAAGCTTCCACCAGCATACCGCCCATACGAGACCAATGATCATGATTGCAATAAATGAAATTCTCCATCCGTACGAAATCGCGATAAAGCCTACGATTGGTCCTGCAATAGCACCCCCAAGCGGTGTTCCGCTGTTCGTTAAGCCGACAACAGACGCCTGTTGATTCGGAGGAAACCAGTTGTTTACCATTTTATTGATCGTTGACGAGAGTGGACCTTCGCCCATTCCAAACAAAACACGAATGACAATCATACTGACAAACCCAACAGCCAGCACAAGTGCGCCGCTGAATATAGACCAAACGATCATCGCAACAAACAGTGTCAATTTAGCACCATATTTATCGGACGCCATACCGCCAAGAAAGTTGAACAGAGCATAACCGACAGAAAAACTGCTGAAAATAATCCCCATCTCCGTGGCGGACAAGGATAAATCACCTTGAATGAAAGGAGCTGCAATGGACAACGCTGAACGGTCCAAATAATTGATTACACCTGCTAAGAATAAAAAAAGAATGACCATCCCTCTGCCTTGTGAGAACATAAAATCCTCCTATAAGTGTAATGAGTGCAGCAGATATAGAAAACGATTACAACAGGTAGAAAACCTTTTCAAAAGCTGATGCAGAACCTTTCCCGGTAAACCGGAGCGATAAAAGCGCTTTCTTCATGTCTGGAAATCTAGCAGGAGTTTCTCAGCAGCAAAGTGGGCTGAAAACGATGCACGCTCGTGTCCGCTTCACCGGTACTATTGATCTGATTAAGTAACAATTCTGCCGCTTGGCTCGCCATCTCTATCGCTGGCTGTTTGACCGTTGTTATCTCCGGTGTATAGAAATTAGCAAACGGGACGTCGTCAATGCCCACGACAGCCACATCGTGCGGAATTCTCAAATCACGCGTTTTTATGTAGCGCAAAACTTCATTCAGCACGATATCATTTCCCGCCAGTATGGCGTGTGGGGGCTGCTGTAATCCAAGCATCTCTGACATCGCGTGCGGGATTTCTGCTACATCGGCTGTTTTAATATAATGCGGGCGGACTGGTAAGCCATGTGACTGAAGGGCAGCTTTGTATCCTTGAATCCGTTCGACGCGTGGACTAATATTTCGGCTGATGGAAGTAGTGATAATTGCGATATCTTGATAACCTCTGGCCACGAACTCATCAATCGCTAACTTTGCCGCAAGGTGATTATCAAGCATTACTGTTGCGATATTTAAATCCTCTATCGTTCGGTCCATGAATACAATCGGAAATTGATCACGCTTCATACGCTGATATAAATCGAGATTGTCCCCCGTAGGAAAAATAATGATGCCATCCACCTGTTTTGCCCGCAGCATTTCGATGTAATTCTTTTCCTTCTCAGGATCATCGTCTGCATTGCATACTATAATATGAAACCCGTGTTCGTAAAAATAGTTTTCGATTGCACGGGTAACTTGTGTTGAAAACGTGTGAAGTATATTGGCCACTACTACGCCAACCGTAAACGTGGACTTCTGCTTTAAACTCCGTGCTATAATATTAGGCTGGTAGTTCAACTCTCGAATTGTCGCCTCAATTTTTTTTCTGGTGTTTTCACTCATGTATTCGTAGCGCTTGTTCAAATACTGGGAAACTGTGCTTTTCGATACGTTGGCGTGTTTGGCCACATCAGTGATTGTAATAGCTCTCATTTTATTCATTCCTGTCTAATGATTTCGTTCCAACTGGCTACCACCATTTGGAAAAAGGGACTTTACAATCACATTATACCGAAAGCACATTCCCAAATACATCACCTTACGTAAGTAAAGGGCCCGGCGTTTGAAGGCCCTTAACTCGGTACGCTATCAGTCTGCACTTTTTTGCATGTATTTTTTACTCAGCTCAACTACCGCTTGATAGCCGCCCTGCTGGTAGGCCTTGTTCAAGTCACTACCAATACCGGCTGCCACCGCACCTGCCTGGAGCCATGATTTCAGGTTGTCCAAATTCACTCCGCCTGTTGGCATGATCCGGACGTTCGGCAGTGGACCATTCACCGATTTGATGAAAGAGGGCTCAAAGTGGTTTGCCGGAAATAATTTGAGTACATCACAACCTGCTTCGAGTGCCATGGCCATTTCTCGGATTGTCATGCATCCCGGCATATACGGAATCCCATAGCGATTGCACAGAGCAGCGACGTCTTCGACGAAATGTGAACTCACTATAAATTTGGCACCAGCCAGAATCGCATGCCGCGCAGTTTCTGAATCCAATACAGAGCCTGCACCTAAGAGTGCATCGGTATGCCGTAATTCTTTGAAAGCTTCTTCAATGTGTGGTGTGGTGTATGTCAATTCGATTGCCCGTATGCCACCTTCCAAAGCCGCTTTGGACAGTTCCGCGGCCTCCGCCCCGTCTTGTCCTCTAATAACAGCTACGATCTTGCTCTCCGTGATTTGTTGAATAATGAAATGTTTATCCAATACGTATACCCCCTGCCCGATTGCAAAACCAGCGCATGTAACATGGGACTGGATCCGCTTTCATTCATAGCACTTAGTTCGTAAGAAATTCGTACACACTTGAAGCTATCGTTATACCTTGTTCACGGTTTCTCTCTTCATGCATTTGTTCAATCTCGCCCGGTACATATACCCGGTCAAACCCGGGTGCTGGAGGCACTTGCTGCAGCTCCTCCATCATCTGATCCATTTGTTCCAAAAACCGGTCTGTATCAGTGAAGAACGCAGGATTAATTGCGCAGAAATAGTGGCCAAGCTTGCGTTTCTTATCAAGATCATCGTACATTTTCGCAATATGCGGCCCGAACGCCGCTCCAGCCAACAGCCCGGAAAATACATCAACAATCACCGATAATCCGTAGCCTTTAGGCCCTCCGAAAGTGGAAAGCGATACGACTTTGTTCGGATCTGTGGTGGAAGCACCGTTTTCATCAACTCCCCAGCCAGCCGGGATTGCCTTTCCTTCTTCACGTGCCTGCAGGATTTTGCCCAATGCTACATTGGATGTCGCCATGTCCAGGATAAACGGTTTCTTTGTTTTGGCAGGTACGCCATAAGCAATTGGATTCGTGCCGAGGAACGATGTTCTTCCCCCAAAAGGGACCACGATTTTATCGGTGTGTGACATTGCAATTCCGATTAGCTTCGCATCCGCTGCTTTTTGCACGAAATAACTTAGCGCACCGCAATGGCTGCTGTTGCAAACCGTGACCATGCCCACTCCATTGCTGCGGGCCAGCTCGATTGCATGATCCATGGCTACTTCCCCGATGACATGCCCGAATCCATCATCCCCGTCCACTACGCCGCTTACTGGTCCGGTCAATTGAAAAGAAATCTGCGGATCCGGATTGATGCCGCCGGCCTGTAAGCGGTTTATATAATGCTCTGTTCGCAGTACTCCATGGGAATTGACATTTCTCAGGTCTGCATGGATCAAAACATCCGCGATTTTACCAGCATGCCCTTCACTTAAACCCGCTTCTGCCAGCTTCTTAACCACTAATCTCTTAGCTTCTTCGGCTTGTATCGTTACTGTTGGCATTGTCTCATTCCTCACTCTAAGTTAGTATGTTGTGTCCTCAACGACTCGTGGGTGTGTCCTTCTGATAAACTATCTATGATAGCAGCGTCTAATAAGAGATGAACGGATTGGTCAAACTGATTGCCGAGGGGCTGTATGGTAGGCGGCTCATTGTGTGCGCGCTGTTTTGTTGCTGCCGGTACGTGCAAAATGCCGTCGCACCAGGACTCCTTGTACAATTCGGCATTGGTGGTCACAGCAAACACATAAGCGTCCTGCTGCGATGCGGATTTGCACACATGCACAATGGAAGGAGTGCTGCCCGAGCCCGTAATGACAATCAAAGCATCACCTTTTCGGATCGATGGTGTCGTTGTTTCCCCAGTCACGAACACGCGCTTACCGCTGTGCATCAATCTCATCGCGATCATTTTTGCTACGAGACCCGACCGCCCCTCGCCTGTGAAAAAAAATCTCACATCCTGCCTCAGCAAATCAACAAGATTGTCATACTCTTGCATCTTGCAGTTATGCAGGACACCAGCCACTTCCTCGATCACTTGATTGATGGTAGCCATCGCTCTTCGCCCCCCTATCTTTCGATAACAGCCTGGCGGTGTATGAACGGCCATACTTCTTCCAAATATGGCAAGCCCTCATTATCCCCTGACACAGTTGTGACAAGAGCCCCTACAGCGTTTGCAAAGGACAGCTTGTCCGCACTGGATAAACCATGCAAATGCCCGTATATGTACCCAGCATCGAAGCCATCGCCCGCCCCAACGGTGTCTACCGCGGTCACCGGAAAAGCCTCTTTCGTATGCCAGACACCATTGGTGTACAGCTTGGAGCCGTTGGCACCGTCCTTAATCACCAGCTGATCGATAGTGTTGACGCTTGCAAATTCCGCCAATGATGCTTCAGAATCACATCCGCTTATCAAACGTATTTCATCTAGCCCTGTTAACAAAATGTCGACGAATGGGAAAACTGCTGAATAGACAGGCCTCGCTTCCTCCATACTCCACAGCTTCAAGCGAATATTCGGATCGAATGAAACCGGGATATCTTTCGCTTTAGCGATGTCCATAACTCTCTTGGCAATCTCTACGTTTTTCGGGTGAATAGCCAGAAATACACCACTGAGATGCACAAGATCGATATCTTCAAACATCCGATCTGTGATATCTTCCGGCTGCAGAGTTAAAATAGGCGACTGTTGCCGATAATAAAAAGTCTTGCCGGAGCCATCCTCCCGAATTTCTTTGAAATTCAGGGATGTTGGATAACCTTGCACATAAGCAACGTCACTCATATCCACCCCTTCCCCGCGTGCGAAATTATAAATCACACGCCCGAACTCATCCTCGCCTAAACGGCTTACCCACTTCGAGCGCATGCCGAGCCGCGCACAACCAATGGCAAAATTCAGTTCAGCCCCTCCGACCTTGCGTTCAAAATGAGTCACAAAGCGCAAAGGCCCCTTTTCCGCAGGATTTAACGTGATCATGGCGTCACCCAGTGTTAAAACGCCAAATTTCGATGCCACTAAAGTACCTCCTTTGGTTAAATATTTGAGAGCAAACGGTGAGATTTGATCGCATCCGACACCCTGCATCCGCCTAAATCGATTTAGTGAATGACTAAACCGGTTTTGTAAACCGATTTAGGGAAATTGTAAATGAAAAGCCTTTCAGATGCAATAGTAAAATGAAAAAAAACCAGCACCTATCCGGCACTGGGTCTGTTTCCGGCCTTACAGCCGCACTACATGGGATTTGGTACCAAGAGACTTCACTGCATTCCTGGTATCGAATAACAATTTTGAATGCAAAACGATCGATTCCAACGGGAGGGATGAATGATCCGTCAACAAAACTACGCAATCCATTCGGCTGAGCAATTCGGGTGCCAAATCTACGCTAAGCAGCGTCTTATCTGCTATTTGCACCTCCGGAACCAAAGGATCATGATAACTCACATCGGCTCCTTCCTCGACTAGAATTGAAAAGATTTCCATACTGCTTGATTCGCGTAAATCACTTACATCTTTTTTATAGGTCAAGCCCAGCAGCAGGATGGAAGCATCCTTCAGTTGAGGCTCTGACAGTATTTTTTTCAAGCGGCCGACAAGATACAACGGCATGGTGTCATTAATGTGCTTGGAGATCTGGAGGTGCGGCAGGGGCACTCCAACCTGTGCGGCTTTCCACTCCAAATACATAGGATCGACGGGAATGCAATGGCCCCCGATTCCAGGGCCCGGATAAAAATCCAAATTGCCGTACGGTTTAGTGTGAATGGCATCAATCACTTCCCATATATCGATGTGCATA
Source organism: Paenibacillus xerothermodurans (assembly GCF_002220865.2). Classification (GTDB taxonomy): domain Bacteria; phylum Bacillota; class Bacilli; order Paenibacillales; family NBRC-103111; genus Paenibacillus_S; species Paenibacillus_S xerothermodurans. The sequence continues at coordinate 280,532 of NZ_NHRJ02000004.1, forward strand.
GCTTCACAAAATTTAACGACTGCATTCAAAAAAGATATATTGAGGAACCTTTGGCTGTTCTCCAATACTTTCACCATCTCGGCGGCATGCGTGGATGAAACAGGCACCACTGTATCGAAAATGGAGCTGTACAAGGAACTGACTTTTTGCAAGCACTGCTGCGTTACTCCGCTAACTATTTTGGGCATTGTTGTACGCTGAAACTGGTGTGCGCCAGGGTTAAATCGTTCCGGCGAGTAAGCCAAATAGAAATCTCGGCCAACTTCGCGACCGCCGCGCTCTAAAATTGGCAGCAGCAGCTCTTCCGTTGTGCCCGGGTACGTCGAACTCTCAAGAATGACGAGTTGGCCTTGCAGATCAAGCTGCGCAATCTCCGTCCCAGCCCGCTCGATGTAGGTTAGTTCCGGATTTCCTGACCGATTCAGCGGTGTCGGAACACATATCACAAACACATTCACAGGTGGAATTTGTCTATAATCGGACAGGGCTTCAAATTTTCCGCTTTGCATGAGCTGTGACACCTGTTCGTCGGTGAGATCTGAGATGTAGCTCCTGCCCGCTTTTAAACGGCTAATTTTGCCAGCGTCCAAATCTACTCCTATCACATGATGCTGCTTATCAACAAATAACATGGCCAAAGGCAGTCCGACATAACCCAAACCGATCACACTTATTCGAAGCGGCTGCGTTATTTCATCCATGATTGACCTTCCTTTCCACGTTACGTAAAACACGCCTGATTTTTTCCGTCATTATAAGCGCCTCCAATCCATCTTCCCCGGAGACCATTGGTTTGGTTTTCTTCTTAATGCAGTCAATAAAATGAATCAATTGCATGCGCAGGGGTTCCTCGGCGGGGACGACCACTTTTTCTACGATGTTTTGTTGGATGTATCCTGCACTTGCTTGTTTCATAAAAAAGTTAGTGGAACGCGAGATAAGAATTTTACTATCCAACAAGTTGGCTTGTATAAACGCATCTCTCGTGATGACACGCACAGTCCGCACTTTTTCTTCTGTTACTTGACTGGCTGTCAGCTGCCCAACCACTCCGCTTTTAAAACGAAGCAGGGCACTGACATGCTTCCTGACGTTGTCGTAAGACCAGCCCAGGGCGTATATTTGATCTACCTGTTCCCCCAGCAAATAAGGCAGAATATAAATGTCATGAATCATAAGATCCTGTACGACATCCAATTTTTTGTTCCGAGGCTCCAGCGGTCCCATACGGTGAATATCAAAGGCTATGACCTGTTCGCTTGATAAAATTGACTTCAGCGTGCGAATCGTCGGGTTAAATAGTTCGATATGCCCTGCCTGGAGCACGACTTGTGCCATGGCTGCTTTTTGAATTAGCTTTTTTGCATTGTCAATCGTATCCGTAATCGGTTTTTCCACCAAAATATGAACACGGTAATCTAAGCATTGGGATCCGACAGAGAAATGAGACGAGGTGGGAACCGTGATGCTCACTGCATCTACGTTTTGCAGCAGATCTTCCAGTGAATGGAAGGCGGCTGTCCCATATTGCTGTGCAATTTGACTGGCACGCTCGTAATTTATGTCATAAATGCCTACCAATGTGCACCGGTCTTTCAACGATGCGTATGCACGAACATGGTTCCCCCCCATCACGCCAGTTCCAATCACGCCTACTCTCACGCAGGTCTCCCCCCTTCCATGTATCTGCGTTCGTTGTGTTGTCTAAGCCTTCGTTTGCCTAGCTTTTTTTCAACAACTGCAGATCCGGTATACTGGCAATATTCAGAGGATAGGCATACATCTTCCGGATTTCCGGACAGAACATAGTTAAGTCATGCACAGAATGGCTGTCTGATGAAATCACGAATTTAGCACTCGTGTGTTTCAGCATATCCAGCATTTCCTGATCGGGCGCGTTATGCCGGACGTTAATTTCTATTATTTTGCCGCTTTCTGCGAGCAGCCGTGCAATTTCTTCCTTTTGCTGACGGTGGATCTGTATATTGAACCGTTTCAATTCCGCTAGAGGATGGGATACGATATCAACCCTTGGGTTACGAAGCAAACGCTTAAAGGTTATAAACCAGTTTTCAAACAGCCTCGGCTCCGAGTGGTCCTTAGAAGCGCTGTAGAAACCTCCCTCAAATGGGATACGATGAATTGAGCCAAGCAATAAGTCCACCATGGCGTCGAATTTGTCCGCAGCATCAATATCTCCTTGTAAATTCATAACTTTTGCTTCTAAGCCGCTGAAAATATGAATCTCATTTCCATACCGTTGTTTCATCAGATCTATGTGACTCGCATAGTCTTCTACCCAATCGCTGGTGCGCCATACATGGTCTGTGATTGCAATGGCTTGATAGCCCAATTCTATAGCTGTAGTAATGATTTGCTCGACACTATCGCGACCATCTGAGTAAACTGAGTGTGTGTGCAGATCCATCATTTCAACTTTCCTCCATTGTTCGAATTCGGCTTTATGTGAATCATTGCAATGAATATGGGAATCCGTCCACGTCATAGAAGATTTCTTCCCAATACCTGGTCATTCGAGTTCCCCACTTCACGGCTAACTCCTCCGGCTCACTCTCTATCCCCAGCGCGAGTTTCACTGCCAAATAAGGCAAGTTGACTCCCGCCCCCACACAATGAATGATGGTTCCCTGAATTCTTGGATTGATTTCCAGGATTTTTGGTTTGTTGTTGCAATCCAGCCGTACCTGGACCCCTATGTTTCCATGTAACCCCAGATGGTTCACAATTTGGCTGGCGTAATCAATAATAGGTTGTTCGTGCACGACTACTCCCCTAGTCGTTATGCCACCGACCATAGCTTCCCGTAATCTCGGAATGGCGGTTAACACCTTGCCTTGGTCAGCGAGTAAATCTACACTATACTCCTGACCGGGGAGGTACTCCATGACCACCATCTCAGGTATCCGTGTCGCATGTTTTAAAACATCGAACAAATCAGTTATGCTGATATACGTGGAATTGGGCTTTTCGCTAAACAGAAGCAGAGCTCGATCTTTACTGGGATCTAACACACGAAACCCTCGGCTTCCATTTGACAGTGTCGGTTTGAAGCAGACCGGATTATCGGGGTAGCCTAATTCACGAATTGCTTCATCCAATTCCTCGACGGTTTTGATTATTCTATAGCGGGGGGCATCAAAGCCTGCTTGTGCCAATTCCTCAAGTAACCTCCCTTTGTTATTTGCTATCACTAGTTTTTCATAATCGGACACGGACACAGACGTACCTTTGTTGTCAAACAGCGTTTTGTGCTCTGCAAACTTAAATAGTTCTTTTGTGACTAACGGCAGGATCACGTCAGCACTTTCCCTTTTACATATGTCCAACACAGTCCGTGTAAAAGCCTGATCTGTCGCCTCGGGAATGTGATAGAAACGATCTACCATTGCGCGGCCCACCGCGGTGGGAGAAGCGTCCAATCCGATGATGTGGATGTTTCTATCGGACACTTTTCTTAACGCTTTGATCACCCCCGCCGCTCCTGGTGAGCCGGCTCCGGTAACCACGACTTTTATAAGTTTTTTCATTTGTTTCACCTCTTGCGCACATGAGTTCATCCTTGGGTAGCGAAAATTTATCTCATAAATTGATGTATCAAATGACTAATATATTGCTGCTGAGCGAGCGTAAGCTCCGGAAACATCGGCAGAGCCAGCGCGTACCGTGATAATTCCTCAGCGGCAGGAAAATCGCCCGGGCGATAACCGAGATACGCGCAGGCCTTTTGCAGGTGCAGAGCGCACGGATAATAATGTCCTGTAGCTACACCTCTCTGCTGCAGGTAGGAAGCCAGTTCATCGCGCTTTTCGCATTCGGTCAAGTAAATATGGTAAACATGGCGTACCTCGGGAATGGTATACGGTAGAGTAATTCCAGTATCTTGAAGCAGTTCCTTATACACCGTCGCTTTCTTCTGACGGAGCCGATTCCACTCTTCTAATTTCCTCAGCTTGATACGCAGCATCGCAGCTTGTATTTCATCCAGTCTGCTGTTGTAACCTATAGCCTCGTGATAGTATCGCTCAGTGCTTCCATGCGAAGCGAGTAAACGAACCTGCCGCGCGACATGCTCGTCATCAGTGAAGATAATGCCGCCGTCTCCATACCCGCCTAAGTTCTTAGTGGGGAAAAATGACACACAGCCGACACGTCCTATGCTTCCTACGGGTGTCCCCTTGTAATGGGCGCCGAACGCCTGACACGCATCTTCAATCACATCAATATGATAACGCTGCGCGATGCAGAGAAACGCATCCATGTCAGCGGGTTGGCCGAAGAGATGAACCGGTAGGATCGCTTTGGTTTTTGAGGTGATTTGCGCTTCGGCGTGGTCCGGCGACAAATTGTATGTCTTCCTATCGATATCCGCAAATACCGGTACAGCTCCTACTCTGGCAATGGCTTCCGCTGTCGCAAAGAACGTATACGGGGATGTAATAATCTCATCGCCGGGCTCGACCCCGCAGGCGTGGAGGGCCAACACCAGGGAGTCTGTCCCGTTCGCCGTAGAAACGGCGTATTTCGACAGCGTCAACCGGGCTGCTTCTTTCTCAAAGAGATTTACCTGTCGGCCTGCAACATAAATACCGCTATCCAACACCTCTTCGACGGCGCGCACCAGCTCAGTTCTTATTGTGAGGTACTGTGCGCGTAAATCGATCAAAGGGATAGTCATTGGGCTTAGTCCTCCTTCGCGGTGATGTCTGCACGATTTACGACTCTCGCCGGCACGCCGACCACCGTTGCATACTCCGGCACATCTTTTGTGACAACAGAGCCCGCCCCAATGACGGATTTTGCCCCAATGACAATCCCAGGCAGCAGCGTAGCATTGTTGCCGATGCTGGCCCCTTGCCGGATCCGCGGCCCGAGCAGCTTATACGGTGCTCGGCTCATGTATTTATCATTAGAAGTGGATACCTCCGGCCCTATGAATACATCGTCTTCAACCACCATATCTGCAGTGATATAAGCTCCGGTTTGAATGACACAGCGCTGACCGATTGCCGTCCTACACTCTATTTTCGCGTTTCTTCCGATAATTGTTCCATTTCCGATCGTGACTCTCTCACGGATACTCGCAAGATCGGCTACCAGAACTCCCTCTCCTAATGCTGTACCCGAGTAAAGAACCACGCCGTTGCCGATGCGGCTTTGCTCTCCGATAATCAAAGGTCCTTGGCCGGTGACACCATTTCGGACGAGAGAGTTTTGATAGGGTTGACAGCCTACCACGGAATTGCATCCGATCGTAACATCATCCGCTATGACCGTTCCTGCGAAGATCACAGTATTATGGCCAATCCGGACATTTCGCCCTAACGTAACACCATTTTCAATCACCACATTGTAGCCTAGACTCCAGCTCGGATCGATCCTGCAATCTACCACTGAACGTTGCCTCCTTTCACATACTTCAGATGGCTTGTTTGTATATCTACTAGATGATTCTATGTATATGAAAGTACGTTCGTTCTGGTATTGGACAGCTCCCCCTGCCGTTGTAAAAAATGAATCACGATGCACGGGGGGATGCGAGGTGCGGATAGTTTTCCCAACGTAAAAAAGCTTCTATCACCGGTAACTGTCAGTGATAAAAGCTTTTGACGATACAGCTGTATAAATCCAGCAATAGTTAAGTCGCTTGAAGGTCACGATCCGTAATACTCTCTAAAAACTTTCACGTTACGCATGAGTTCATGTGACACGTGATCATCTAAATCCTTTCTGGCTTGATGCAGCTTTTCAATAGGTGTGTCACAGTTGTCAAAGCACCACCAAATCGGATGAATGAGCGCATGCAATTTGTTATGATCGGCCAAATGTCGGCAAACACAGCCCTCTCTCCACTGATGATTGGAATCGGAAAGATATTTGAAATCACCAAACAAAATCCGGTCGTATGAATTTATCAATCCGTCGATCTTCCAATGCTGATTCAGCATGGCTGCGGTAGGACGATGAAAAGAATACGCGCTAACCGTGTGATCGATGATGGTTGACAATATCCCGATTTCCCTTTGTATCATCATGCTTAGATCTTTGCTTTCAGGATAAGCCGTCGGATCGAAGTGCAGCCCTATGCTGTGCCCCAAATCGATGATGCGTCTAATAAGTTTAATTTGTTCCGGATGAATGACGTTATAATAAGGAGCACTCAACCAGACAAAAAACGTTGCCGTCACACTCTCCTCAGCTTCGATCTCCGCAAGTTTATTAGCATAAACCAAACTATGATCCAAGTCATGCCTGAGAATGAATACTCTGTCTGCGTGTGAAGCCGACATTTTCACATATTGCTCATAATTGGTAAAGGCAAATCCCGCGTGCTTGATCTTTCGCAAAATTTCCCGGTAATGGCGTGTGGTAAAATCACATTGGAGCAAGTGTCGTCACCCGTCTCCCTCTCGCTTGCTTTCTGCGCAAAAAATCCTCCACATAGTTGATAAATTGCCGCGCCCGAACACGGTTCGTATGGTATTTGTGGATAAAAGCGTATCCCGCGTTAGTAATTCGTCGTCGTTCCCTGACGTTCTTCAAATAATATTGCGCCTTTTTCTCCACATTAAATTCATTGCAGGCGACAAAGTTAACGCCATCTTTGAAACCTAATTCCAGCACATCTGCGTTCGGCTCGGCCAATAGTAAGGTTTTGCATCCAGGTGCCTCAAAAAATTTGAACACAGCGCACTGCCATTGTCCGCCGCAGGTGAAGAAAATCTTTGAACGGTTTAATTCACGGGCATACCTGGCATTGATCATTACCCCCTTTGTTCGGCGTACGCTGTGTCCGGGGTGCGGATGGTACACAAATCCGTTGGCATGCTGCATTTTGCGAAATACTACTTCTCTAAATTTATAATTCCCTTTCGGCGGATTTCGCCTAGGGCGATATTTACGCCCCCGATAGTGGAATTGCCCCATCAGCAGGTAATCGATGCTTTTGCGTAATCCCCAATCCTTTATAACATAAGGATTAATTGACCACGGAAGCCATCTGTGTTTGTCCCTATATTGCGGATAAACCTGAAAAAAGGAGTGTTTAACCGGGCAAAAAATTAAATCTATCTTATTCTTGTCAATGTAACTTGTCCTCGATTCCTCCCCGTACTTTCTCACCTGAGCCGCTGTTGGCTTATAGTGCAAATCATTGACAAAACATCCCTTAGGTATATTTACCGTGTCCAGGCCTGTGATTTTGGGCGCCATTGAATAACGCCACGCCGTTTCATAATGGTAAATAAAATCAGGCTGGAACTCTAGCTCGCTCAGAATATCGTGTATATTACCATCCTTATACCAGTACTTCACTTCCGCCAATTTTTCCAGTGCTTTGATTACCCCGAATTTTTGTCTGTGTTTCGGATAAGCTCTCCAGAACGGCTTAATCAATACCAAAATTTTTAACTTTCTTCGCATTAGCGGGCCTCCCGTCGAGTGAGTCTGGTAGCTATTTTATGGAGAATGGCAATCGATGGCATACACAGATGTCTTCGTGCCCACGTAAATAAGGAGAATAGACTTCTGCATGCGGGGTATTTATCTACACCACTTCTACAGTCTGTCATACTATAGCGTGAATGCTTTGGTTGAAAAGGTAATCTCTCACCACCAGCACGAGGGGGTAGAAAATGTGTATCGGATGCCGAAGTTTAGTCCAGACTTTGCGAAGCGCAGCCGGGAAATTTATCAGCTGAAATTTTTAACTGACGGATATCCAGGAAGGCTAATCAATGGCAAAATAGAGCCTCATCCGCTGTACGGCACATTTGTGCTACGCGATTACTTAACCCAATATGAACAAAAACGAGACCCCCGCGTAAAGGAAGCCATTATGCGTGTTTGCGACGCCGCAATCGCGAGAATGAAGCCGTACCGTGGCGCCTTGGTTTTCTGGTATGCTTTCGGCACGCCGTTCAACCATTCGAGTAAAAGTTACTACTCCGGTCTTACTCAATCCCATTACGCCGCACTTTTCGCACAAGTTTATCAAATCACAGGAAAAGAAGAATATAAAGTTGCCGCCAAAAAAATATACAAAAGTCTCCTCATTCCACAGAAGCGTGGCGGTGTATTCTATCGAAGCACGAAAGGCCCGAGCGTTCAGGAACTTCCCATGCATCCCAACGGTTATGTTTTAAACGGCTGGCTGACCATACTTTCAAACATTAAAAATTATGCAAGGATATTCAATGACAGGCAAGCTAACAAGTTCTGGGCAGAGAACGTATCTTGTCTGAAGCGGCTGCTTCCTCTGTACGACCTGCCCAAAGTTGCAAATAGTCGGTACACTTTGAACGGTCCGGCAGCGATCGAGCTCCATGTGCCGGTCAAAGATATAGAAATCAAGGACGTGCGGCTGAAAATACCCGGCGAGGGTGTTTATCACGTTCCTGTCACCGCACCGAAACACAGCTGGTCTCATTATATATCCCCGCAAGCGGTAAAAAAGAAAGCCGGCAAACTCTTATTCAATGGCTATGACGCAAGAATTAATGTTTTGCTCAGCCGTTTCTCCTACCCTAGCAGAAATAAATTGCTCATCACACTAGTGAGTAAACAATCTACTAGCTTATCCGTGAAGGTTGCGCATGGAGATTTTCTGGCGACCAGCAACCGACAGCAAAACCAAAAGTATACCGTGATTGGTAAGCGCCGGTTGAAAAAGGGCAGTAATCATATTGAAATTGGATTACCCTGGAAATTACTTGGTCTGATCGGGTACCCTACAACCTTCAAAAAAATTGGAGACGCTTATTATAACAACTATCACTTTATTCATATCGTGAAGTTAGAGGAATTGTATCGCTTGACAGGAGACCAGATATTCCGGGAATATGCGCGCAAATGGAAGAGTTACGTAAAACGCTGGTCCAACATGGCCGCATATAGAGGTATGCAAACTCAGCCTTATAAATATGCCAGATTTAGGTGACGTGCATCTAAGACACAGGGGGCAAGCATTATGAGGATTGAATGGGTAAACCATGCTTCATTCATTTTGGCAGCGTCGAATATAACAATGATTTCCGATCCTTGGTTAGACGGAACAGTGTTTGACAACGGTTGGGCTCTGCTATCCGATACGAAATTCAAGTACGAGGATTTCAGCCGAATTACCCATATCTGGTTTTCACACGAACACCCCGATCATTTTAACCCGCCGAATTTAAAACAAATTCCCGCGGCATATCGAAGTAAAATAACTGTCATATTTCAAGAAACGAAAGATAAAAAGGTTGTGCAATATTGTGAAAATGTTCTGGGCTTTAACGTTGTAGAGTTGAAGCAGGACCAATGGTATAGGTTATCTTCGGACATGGAAATCATGTGCTGCCCTGTGTATGGAGATTCGTGGCTTGCTGTTAAAACAAATGACGTGTCAATTCTAAACCTCAACGATTGTGTCCTGACTGAGGATGAAGCCATACGAGGTATTAAGAACCAGGTAGGCCATATTGATGTATTATTGACCCAATTTTCGTTTGCCAAGTGGGTGGGAAACAAGAATGACACCGTGTCACGAAAAAAACATGCCAACGAGAAATTAGACACATTAAGGAAGCAAGTCCGCCTATTGCAGCCTGAGTTCGTCATCCCATTTGCAAGTTACATTTGGTTTTGCCACGCGGACAACTACTACATGAATGCTGATGTGAATAGGATCGAAGATGTGTATAACACCGTGTTGAACGACAAACTCGCTGCGCCTGTTGTTATGTATCCGGGTGACATATGGCACCTCGGCAAACAATATAATTCAGCTGAATCCATTGCAAAGTATAATGTTGATTATCAAAGAGTGTTAACATCCCCAACGTTGGTTTTTTCTCAGCGGGTGGATATCAACGATTTGTTGAGCGATGCAAAGAGATTCGCCCACGCTCTGCTCACCGCGAATAAGAAAGATGTAGTGGAGTACCTTCTGGATGAACCTGCAGCTGTATATTTAACAGACTACAAGCAAGCCCTGCTGTTCTCTCTAAAAACCGGATTAACGGAAACCAGCATTCCCGCAGCGCACTGTGATGTCGCCTTATCCTCAGAGGCATTACATTATTGTTTCCAGTTTTTATGGGGCGGGGACACCTTAAACATCAACGGTAGATTTCAAATTCCTGAACACGGAGCCTACGTGAAGTTCCGGAAATTTTTCGTTGTTTCCAATCTCAACAACAGGGCGGTTGATTTTGATTTGCCATTTTTGCAGAATATAATTACCAAGATCAAAAACAATTTCGATGATATCGATTGAGTCGAGTGGACCCGGCGGCGAGCGCGTTGAGCGCACGGCAGCTGCGGCGATCTGCGAATCAAACAGAGCCTCAAGCAAGCGGCGGCCAACTGCGCTTCAGTCACCCGGTGCGAATCTCATTCGCAGCAGATCATTCGCGCCAAGGAAAACCGGTTCGATCAACGGCTCCCCGTTTTCGTCTTGGAAAATCAGTGCGCGTGCCGCCACCAGCGATTAGCCGGAATTGCGCTCTATATGCCAATTTCCATAATCTATGATGACGAGCTCTTTTTTGTTTTTTAAACGAACGTTGCCCGCTCTGATCATTCGGTTGTTCTTACGCAGCACATCGTGGATATTAACGCCAAATTTCAGAAATCTTTTCCATATTTTTGCCAACTTCTTCGCATGCTTCCTCCGGTGGACCGTGCGCTGCATATTCGGCATGATCAACCAACCGTCGCCATAGTCTACAATCTCGCAAAGGTATTGCTGCAGCGAGCGCGGAGCTTGTTCATACAACACCACTTCATTTCTATTACACGTGATGCCTGATTTTTTTCTGGCTACCTTCAGTACGTACCCATTCCCCATGTCGAACACGAGTCTGTGCTTTCCGGTTCCCATCAATTTATAGCGAAGTCGCAAGGCTTCTATCACATCCGTCTCTGCATACGATCTTCTACCACCGCGCTCTAGTTTTGTTATCCAGCTATTGATAGACTGCAGCTCTGTATCACTCAAAAACTTAGCCAAATCTTCCACCTCCCTATTAAAAATATATGTAAAGACAATGTAAATGGCTTGGACAGGTCGCAAGAGCCGATGCAATCTTCCACCTGCCTGAGAAGAATGGGCATGAAAGCACGCAATAACGTTAGCACGGGGAGATCCGAAGCCACATTCAGAATGTGCCCAAGCACAACAAAGGCCACTCATTCGAGTGACCTTGTAACAACGATGCGTCATATAAACAAACCCCGAAGTCATCGTCGAGCAGGGCTGCCTACGTGATTTGTGATTGCCTCCTGCTTCCATTCACACAGCGCTGCAGCACGCTGCAACGCGCTCGCGCCCATGCCAATTTCATTCGCAGCAGATCATTCGCGCCGAATGAGGAGGCATTGCGCTGAGCGTGATGCTCTGCGCATGTGTGCCGAGATCCTCTCCGGACCAAAAATCCGTGCATCGACCGCCGGCAGCCAAAGGCACCTCAATGGTGGCCGCGTCGTCGTCCCAGTTGAACACGCAGACGATCTGCTTACCGTGTGCCCGGATTCTGCCGATGCGGAAGCTGTCGTCGTCGAATTGTGCGGCAGCATTGGCGGTCTCCAGCACACGTTTGATGATATGTATATTATGCTCCGACATCGTCGAGACATCGTCACCTGACAATATCATGCCGCCGGAGGCGTAGATGTACGCCGCGTGGAACATGAACTCATCCTGCGTGATAGATGACAGTCCCCTTCTCACCGTGCCGTCTGGATCGATCAGCTTGATGTTGCGGTTTTCGAGCACGATACAATCCGGATCGTTCACCCACAGCCGGTTGTGCTGCCAGTTGCGCGAAAACCCCTCGCGGGCGAGCTCTTTGAACTTTGCCCATTTGCGCGAAATGTCCCCGGTCACCCGCATACCGTGCACAGTGCCTAACGACGGCCACATTGGTGCGTTGCATCCCAACAGAAAACTGTCCGCCCCGGCACCTTCCAGCACGGCCTTCATTCCCATGCGATAGGCGTCGACTTTGGTCGCGTGCTTGAGATAACGGACACCGCCCGGTAATGCTCCCCACATGTTGGCATCGAGCTTGAAATACTTGCAGCCCCACTTCTCTCGCATCGTCCTGAACACGTCGACCAGATACGCCCGCGCGTCGGGATGGGTACCGTCAAGCATGTACCACGGGCCGCGTCTCCAGCCGCCGAATGAAAACCGGCTCGATGGCAGCGGCTCCCCGGTTTCGTCATGGATGAACCAGTCCGGGTGCTCCCGGAAAAGCGCGGATTCCCGCTCCGCAATAAATGGCGCGACCCATATCGCCGGCTCAAAGCCTTTGTCCTTGATCGCCCTGCACAGCTTCTCCATATCGCTGAAGGAGCTTCCCGGTATAAGCCAATCTCCCATGCAAGCCTGGTATCCGTCGTCAATCTGTATATATCGCAGATCAGGCGCCTGTTCGGCAATGGCATCGAGGTTATCAAAAATATTTTGTTCCGTCACGCCGGGCCCGAAACAATACCAGGAGCACCAGCCTGTCGGAATCTCCTCCACACGCAAACGCGGATGATGCAGCTCTATGCGGGCGGCATATTGCGCCAAGAGCTCCTCGCGGTTCGCCCCGGCAAAGGCCACGAATTCTTCCAACTCCCACTTTTGTCCCGCTGCCAATGTGAGATTTTCGCCATCCACCACGATTTCAAAGCGCCCCTCAGCCAAACGAAGCTCGCCGGAGAAGCGTTTGCATGACGTGAATCCCAACAAGTAGTGCTCATGCGGAGCGGGAGACAGCAGCGCATAATTATACACAGTGAAAAACCCTGCCGTGGCGGGCAATTTGTAGTGCTTCCGGTCATCATACGCGCCGATGAGCTCCGGGCCTGCAAAGGTTCCCCTGTACTGAGACAGCATATTGTAGCCTTCACCGTAAAATTTGCTATCACGCGCAAATGGCCATTCCCCTTGGAACAGCACGATTTCCTTAATTGCTGCGGGGGCCGTTCCGTTATTTACAACACTGCAGGAACACGTGGAGCCGTCCCAGCTTGTGGTGACCTGCACATCGTCCCTCATACTGTCATTTTGCACCAGTCTCACTTGCGCGCGTGCGTGATTGATGAATTCGGTGCTTGGCATTGTTTCTCTCCCCCCTGCAAAATGGTTTAGCCTTTAATTGAACCAATCATGACACCCTTGACGAAATGCTTCTGAACGAACGGATAAATCAGAATCAGCGGCGCACTGGAAAATACGATCAGCGAGTACTTTAAAAGCTCGTTTAAGTAGATCCTTTGATTCTGATCGTCGATGTTCATAGTCAAGCTGTCCGAACTGTTCAGCAGCAAAATTTCCCTCAGAAATATTTGCAAAGGAAACAAACTCTTGTCCGACAAATACAGCAATGCATCAAAAAAGCTGTTCCAATGTTCCACCGCATAAAACAATGTAATAACCGCGATAATTGCACCAGACAGCGGCAGCACCACACTCACGAGAAACCTGAAGTTGCTGCATCCGTCGAGCTTGGCAGACTCCAGCAGTTCGTCCGGTATGTTGGATCGAAAGAATGACATCGCTACCATTACGTTAAATACGCTCATCGCGTTCGGCAGCAGCATAGCCCATGGCGTATTAAGTATCCCGAGCTCCTTCACGAGCAGATAAGTCGGGATCATCCCCCCCGAAAAAATCATCGTAAATGTAAACAACAGAAGGATCAGCTTTTTCCCGTAGAAGTCTTTTCTCGATAAGGGATATGCGGCGGCAATTGTCAACACCACGTTGATGATAGTTCCTGCGACGGTGTAAAATATCGTGTTCGCGTACCCAGTCCACACATCCTTATACTCAAACACAGCCTTATATCCTTCCAACCCCGGCTCCACCGGGAACAGCCATACCCTGCCGGACATCAACGCCGTCGGCGAACTAAATGAAGCGCTGACCACATACACAAGCGGATACAACACTGCAACCAGAATCACAGACGACGCAACACAGATGAGGACTGTGAACAGCTTATCACCGCCCGTCTCTTTGATCAATTGATTTTGGTACATTCTGTCACCCCCTTGGCTTACCACAAGCTGGTTTCGTTGAGTTTCCTGGCAATTCGGTTCACGATCACAATCAATATCAAGCCAATCACCGACTTAAACAAGCCGATAGCCGCTGCATACGAAAAGTTGGGTACCCCGGAAAGCAGCCCTACTTTATAAACATAGGTGTCGATGACTTCCGCGGCAGTTAGGTTTAGCGGGTTCTGCAGCAGCAGTACCTTCTGGAATCCAACATTCATGATTCGGCCGACATCCATAATGAGCAGGATGACCATGGTAGGCAAAATGCCCGGTAAATCAATGTGCCAAATTCGGCGCACTTTGCTCGCCCCGTCCATGGTCGCCGCCTCATGCAGCTGTGGATCAATACTCGACAAGGCAGCCAGGTAAATAATGGACCCCCATCCGATTTGCTGCCAAACGCCTGAGAATACATAGATCGATTTAAAATAAGCAGGATCGCCCAAGAAATTGATCGGCTGCCCTCCAAGCGCCACTATGACCGAATTGACGAGACCTTCGCGGGATAATAGCTGCACAACGATGCCGACGATAACCACGACGGAAATAAAGTGGGGGGCGTAGGTCACCATTTGCATAATCTTTTTGAATCTGACACCGGGCAAGTAATTGAGACACAAGGCCAGCAGTATCGGCGCCGGAAAACCAACCGCCATGTTGTAGAGGCTTAAGACCAGCGTGTTGTTTAACACGAGCCAAAAATCATACGAATTAAAAAAGCGTTCAAAATACAATAGTCCGACCCATTTACTGCCCAGCATCCCTTGAACGACATTGTAATTTTTGAAGGCAATCTGTAACCCAAGCATCGGAATGTAATGGAATATGATGACGTACAAAAAAGGAACAGCAACCAGCAGGTAGAGCTGCCAGTTTTCGCGAATGTGTTTCCTTCTTCCTGTTTGTACTTTTCTCGGCGCCACGGCAACGGAGCCCGCCGCGACATCGGCATCTTTCAACATCTTTGGTCTCCCCTTTCGCTGCAATACCCGGGTCAGCCGCATCAAGCTCTCACCTTGCGACCGCCCCGGGTACACTATCGGATGCGAGGGTGCTAAAGCGACCTCGTACGCCCTCCTTGCAGTTTTGTCTTACGACCGGCTATTATCATTTTTCGAGTTTGGCATAATTGTCGCGAATGATTTGCAGATACTGCTGTAGGCCTGCGTTTTCCAACTCCTTGGTATACTTGGGCCAATCGTTTTCGATATCCAGCGTGCCTGTGACAAATTTAAGCATGAAGTCCTGCACAACCGTGGTGATATTTTTTTGCAAGTCTCCAAATCTGGCCAGATCCTCATCGGAAAAGTACAGGTGAGGGACATATTTCTCGTGCGCCGAATAGGGCTTGTAGAGGTTTTTCGTGGCTTCAAGCAGCCTAATTTCCGTTTGTGCATCAGGCGTTGCTGCTTGGGACAGGCGAAAATCCTCATGCTGGAAGCGTGGGGCGGTCTGCGCCCAGCGGTTGTTATTCTTCGTGCCGAACGGGATGATTGTTTGGTATTTGGCGGGTCGGCCGTCAAGCCCTTTCACGCCGGGATCAGGCTTCTTCCATGCGATGCCTTCCTGACCGAGGTAATCGCTCCAGCCTTCCTGCAGCTTATTCTCCTCGTCAAAGAACCAATCGATCCAACGCATTGCGAGCGGCGGGTTTTTGGCGTTTTTGGTGATGACGAAATGTCCGTTATCGACGGCATAACCCCGGTCAAACCCGATACGCTGACCGTCCGGCCCGGCCAAAATCGGCACCGGTACATATTCTTTGTAGCGTCCGCTCGGACCGTTATCGATAGTCAGATTCCCCCAATACAGTGCCGTCGCGGCGCCAAGCCGGGAACCGGCAGGATCCTCCGCCAACGCCGTTAACGCCTTACGGTCCTGGATGAACGCATCCGACTGCAGGAGGCCGTCCTGCACCAGCCGTCTGATGTATTTCAGCCCTTCCTTGTACGCAGGTTTATCCGCTGCGAATTCAACAGTCCCATTATCCAGCATCAAATAATTCGCCCGGTCAAAAAAGATAAACGATTGCATAACAAAGCTCTCGGGCTCATTATGCCCGTTGTTCGTTCCGTCCGCACCGGACAGCGGTATTTCATCGGCTTTGCCGTTGCCGTTCGGGTCCTGTGTCTTAAAGGCCATCAGCACATTGTACAATTCTTCCGTCGTTGTAGGCACCTGCAGGCCGAGCTTATCGAGCCAAGGCTTGTAAATCCACATTTTCTTAGGCATGGTGGAGTGATACGTCTCGCCGACGTTCGGGATAGAGTAAATATTGCCGTCCGGTGTATTCAGATAATGCTTCAAATAGGGTGCTTTTTCGAACATCTTTTTCACATTAGGGGCGTACTGCTCGATGAGGTCATTCAACGGTAAAAACAAGCCCTGGCTTCCGTAGCCTACCATCTGGCTGTCCGTAATCGGCGAGGACATAAATACATCGGGCAGGTCTCCGCCAGCCAGCTTAACTTGAATTTTCTCTTTGATCGCGGCATTGGGTACGATTTCCCAGTCTACATGAACATTCGTTTTGTTCTCGTACCATTTGGTAAATTCATTAGTCTCATAGTCTTCCACGTTGACGTCCTGCTTTGTGAACACTTTGAGCGTTTGCTTCTCTTTGACCAGAGGATAAGTCCCAACCGGCTCTACCGTCCCCTGACCCTGCGCTCCCTCACTGGTTTCGCTGCCCGCCGAGCCGCTGCAGCCCTGCAAAATCAATGCTAAGCTGAGTGCGATGCACGATGCTGGCATGACTACTTTTTTCAATGAACCGTCTCCCCTTTTATTTAAAAATGTTAGCGCTGTCTTTATTATCACGGAGCGGTTTTTCCCAAACAATGAGGGATATTTTAAAAACCATAGTGATCGTATTGTATTTACTCCGGTCTTAGATCCATCGCTCTTCTGTATTCCTTGGGGGTAATGCCGAAATATCCCTTGAACAGCTTGGAAAAATGCTCACTATTCTCATAGCCGATTTTGT
The DNA here is from genome assembly GCF_002220865.2 of Paenibacillus xerothermodurans. GTDB lineage: Bacteria > Bacillota > Bacilli > Paenibacillales > NBRC-103111 > Paenibacillus_S > Paenibacillus_S xerothermodurans. The sequence goes on from NZ_NHRJ02000004.1 coordinate 297,576, forward strand.
TCGCGATTTCATATACTTTTAACTGCTGGTCCAGCAAAAGTAATTTGGCATGCTTCATACGGACATCCACCAGGTAGTTCCAAATGGTTTGGCCGGTGCTTTGCTTGAACAGCACGGCTAAATACGACTTACTGATTGGGATTAAGTCGGCCAGCTCTTCCAAATTGATCTTCTCGGCATAGTGCCGGTCTATGTAACCTTTGATCTGCTGGACGATCCTGCTGTTTTCCTTGGAGTCGTCATTCTGCAGCCGCTCCATCAGATGCAATATGCCTTTTTCTAGACGCATAACCGCGCAAAGACGAAAGTAAAATCTCGCGTGGGCAAGCGGAAGCTGTCGCGATTCGAAGCCCAGCTCCTCGTCTCGAATTGGCGGCCACTGGAGCTCTCCGAGCTTCACCCCTTCGGCCACCATCTGAATCCAAGCTTTGCACAGCGAATCGAACAAATAATACTGGCCGCCAACCCACTCATCCATCATGCTCAAGGTGTCAGCCACCAGCAGCGGGTACTTGTCGAATTGATGGGTCAATAGCAAGTCCTGCCACCGGCCGGCCAGCCCTCGGGCTGCATGCATTTTCTGGACAAGAATTTTAAAAGCCGTGTCCGCCCTGCTCTTGGCGATACGATCGGACGCCTGATGCAGAGACTGCTTGATCACTTCGCGTTCCACGGGCTTCAGAATATAGTCCGTCACGCCCAGTTGAATCGCTTGCGACGCATATTGAAAGTCATCATAGCTGGACACAATGAAGCACTGCATCCACGGATAGTGCACTCTAATGCTGCGAATAAGCCCAATCCCGTCCATCACGGGCATACGTATATCCGTGATGCAAATATCGGCATAATGGGCTTGCAGCCATTTCAGGGCATCCGAGCCGTTGGACGCCGCCCCGCTGACGGTAAGAGAGGTATTGCCGCATTGATCGATTTTTGCGGTAATGCCTTCCCTGATGTGAGGCTCATCATCCACAATCAGAATCCTGTACATTCGTGTTCCTCCTCGTTTAGAGTGCTTATTTTTGATACGGGAATGTCACTTGGACGAGTGCTCCGCCCACTGAATTGTTGGCAATGATGATCCCTGACTCAGGTGTGTTATAGCGGGTGGTCAGGCGGTAATGAATGTTCAGCAGCCCAATGCGTTGAAATTTGGAGTACTGCATCTCCCTGCTTTGCAGCTGCCGGGACAGCTCGGCCAACCGCTGCCGGTCGAAGCCTTTGCCATTATCGCTGACCACTACTTGAACATGCTTTTCCTGCAACATCGCAATCCTGATTGACAAACGCAGCGCCTCCCCCGTGGCCTCAAAGCTGTGCTTGACGGCGTTTTCCGCTATTGGCTGCAGGATCACCTTCAAACATCTCGCCGTCCTGCATGCGTCATCCACCTCGAGCTCATAGCTGAACTCGGCACCGTAACGGACTTGAATGATCTGAAGGTAACGGCGCAAGTGTTCGATTTCATGCTGGACGGTGACTTCCGTTTGTCTAAAATTGGCGGTATAGCGGAACATATGGGCGAGCGACACGGTAATTTGCTCAATCTCCTCATGCTGAATTTTGGCCGCCATCGAGTTAATAATTTCCAGTGTGTTATACAAAAAATGTGCGTCAATCTGCGACTGCAGCGAAAAGAGCACCGACTGATGCTCCATCGCCTTCGATTCCGCCAAACGCCGAACGTACTGCTGCAGGTCCTCCAACATGACGTTGTAGGATTGCGCCAGATGAGAAATCTCATCCTGGCCCTCCACCGGCACCGACACGCTCATCTGGCCCTGCCCGGTCTGCTTCATTGTGTTCCTTATTTTGGTAATCCTGCTCGTCACCGACGAGGCAACCATCACGATTAAAACCGCCGATACCAAAAGGCACGCAGCAGCTATAGCTAATACGACATTGCGTATAGTATCAATGCTGTTCCCAGCTATTTCGTGGTATGGCACTATGATCGCCGATTTCCAAGTCGTATTGGCAATAGCTTCATAGATGACAATTTCTTTGGATTCGGGCAGCAAGAAAGCGCCGCGCGGCGAGCCTGCCATCCGGTCCGCGATATGCGGTTCCAGACTTGACTGGAATTTTTCCATCTGCGTATGAGCCACGATCATCCCGTGCTCATCAACGATAAGTCCGATCTTGTTCTCCCCGATGTTAATTTCGTTCAAAATGCGCTGCAGAAGCGTCAGCTTGATATCGATTTTCACGTACGTCGCCCCGTTATAACCATACCGCTTGACCAGTGAGATGAGCGGCACCGGCATCGGTTGAAGGGCGATGTCGACATACGTCGAACTTAGCTCCGCCACATAGCTGATATCCCCTACCCGGGGAATCGTGGGCAGCCAGTATTCTTCGGCCATGGAATAACCGCTGCGAATGCCATGGTAGGGCGAGTAAGCGGTTTCATTTCCGCCTACATGGTAAAGCATGACCGACACGATCTCAGGATGCGAGTTCGCGAAGGGTAAGATGTATTCTCGCCGAATGCTCCAATATGGCACAATCGATTCCGTCTTCTTGTTCGCCGTGCTGAGATTCGTCCAAGCGGTCAGCTGCGGGCTCATCCCCAACGTCTGCATGAAGTGGTGGTAATCCTGCAGATAACGGTCGAGGTTCAAGTTGGCCTGCTTGAGCACCAGCCGGCTGAGCTCGATATGATCTCGTTCGATTGCAATTGTCACCTGTTGGTTGACGAAATAGCCGATCACCAGCAGGTTGCAGAACACGATGGCCGCAAAAATGGAAACTAATTTCCATTTGAGCGACGACTTCCATTTTGCCCACAGGCGTGTAAACATGTGGCAGCATCACCTCTGTGTACAGGTTATAAATCGCGGTGATAGCTTATTCGTGACATCTGTCGCAATAACCTTTTTTCGCAATCGGTCTTCGACTAGTCCCGTGGCGAATGCAGTGCGATCGCAGCAATTTGCTCCAACCGCTCTTGAGTGGGCGTGTCCGCTGTGAGTTCGGTGCGTTTCCGCAATCGCACCCTGAAGCCGTTGGCTGGCAAAAAACCCTCCTGTTGCAAATCAGGAGGGTGGCGAGAAAGTTATGGAGGTCTGCGTTGGCGGATTGAGCTAGATTCCGTGAGGCTGTACATCATGTGGCACTATTATGATGTAAATTCAAGCTTAATCCAAGGAACAATTAAGGTAGTTGGGATAGTCGAATGTGGGTCTTCGCCTAAAATAACACCGAGCGCACCTGGTTCGGGGCAACCGAAAGCTCAACCTGATTATCTTTGACTTCAAGCTTACCGGTCGGCTGTTCGTTCAGATTTACCGTCTGCGCTGCCATAACAGCAGGAGTGAAATGGAACAAGGCTGTAGTCACCTCGTCTGTCGGATTATAGAATCGCAGCACAAACCGGTTGCTGTTTTCGGCTTTTTTCAGCGTACTAAGTACCACTCCCGGCTGAACCTCCCGCAGAAAACTGTAGCTCGCAGGTGTGTGGATGCCCGAGGGATTCAGCTTCATCGCATCGTGGGGTATTTTGTTATAGAATTGGATTGGCGTCAAATATTCCTTTGCCATGCGGCCTGCATTGGCCACCATAACGGCTCCCGGATGAATAGATAAAGCGAATTGCAAAGAGAGTTTTCCGAGCATCTGGGAATCGGGCGTCGCCAGCTTGATCCCCGAAGGGCGTCCCGGCCGGCGCAGCAGATTTTCTTTTCCTAAAAATCCCACACTTCGGAAAAGGGTAACGGCAATGGTGTCGAAATGGTCCCCAATAATTTCAAACTCCCGGGAACTGCCTGTCATCAGGGTCACGCCGAAATCATCGTTGGACAAGCCTGCAAAGCTCAGCATCGGATAGATGGCATCCGGCCGCTCATCCCAGTTCTCTTGCTCCCATACATGCATGGCCATATCTACTACCCCACGCTTAATGCAGCCGAACTGATTATCCGACACAGAGAACGAGGAAGCGATACCGGTTGGAATAAGCATTCTCACCCGGTGGTCTTTCGCATGGTTATCCAGTTCCAGTTCCACTTCGATCACCGGCTTATGATTCGGGATGGTCAATTTTATATATACCCCGATCGAACTATCTATCACGCGAGCCTTACGTTTTTCCAGATCACCGGGAACCGGCAGCTCATAGCGGATGTTGACCGTTGCAGCGAAGCGGTTTTGCCATATTTCCGTCCGGGCTGGCACGCTGTCACTGTATATGAGCATTTCATCCGCTAAAGGAGAATAGTCGTACTCATCGCCGTCGTCTCCACCGTTCTCTAACAGCAGTACGCGGTCGAAGGAACGGTTCAACCGCTTGTCAAATATGCTCAGCGTCCCGTTTGAATTTACGCCGATCCGGTAATAATCGGTTTCGATTTGATCTGTTGTCTCAACCGTGTTTGTCAGCATATCCGTCGCGCTGTCCTTCACAAAGTACGTTTTATAGCCCATCGCTGGCAAACGGTCCCTCAGCTGCACCGTGTATTTCACAAACGGATCGTAATTGCCGTAATGCACGATTTGCCGATCGATTAGACCCGGATCCTTGACTTCGCTGTCCAGGACTTCAAACTCGACGGCGTTGCCCTGCTCATCCAGCAAGTCGAACGTCTTGAGCTTGGTAATGACGGTGGTCGTCAGCACATCCTCCCGCTCGTACGGCAGCAAATTGAAGGCGGTTACACGGTCAGTGTTCCATGCAGTGTCTATGGAGTCAACAATCTTGCGTTTATAGAAATTGATCAACTGGTCGGTTTTCTCTTCAGCGAGAAAGAAACGATTGCAAATTTCCCGATGCACCTTATCCGAACAGCAGCACCCGATACTGTCATGTGCGTGGTTCTTCATGATCTCTTTCCAAATCAGCTCGATCAATCCGTGATGATACTCAAAACCCAAACTGTACGCCAAGGAAGCGAGCGGCTCCAAAATATTGGTGAGTTTGTTCTCGATCCGTGCGTTGGCGGCTTTGATATCCATACGTGTAGAATAAATGCTGCGGTGAACGCGCATGTATTTACCATCGAGAAATTCACCCTTCAGTGTCGGCAGCAGATCAGCCTTTTTCTCCAGTTGATCAAAGATATGCTCATACTTGCTAAGGAAAAACTGACGGTCCGGATATAGCTTCCGCAGCTTCTCCATGATGGTGAAAATGTTTTTCTGAATCGGCATTTGGTCATGCCCGTTCGGCAGCAGGATATGCTCGGTGGTGGCGCCGCGGTCGAGGACTGCGAAATATTTGTCTATGCGTGCCTTTAACGCCTCCTCGGCCTCCGGCAAATACTTACCGATGGCATATCCAAGCGGAAGAAGCTGCACGAGCACTCTTGAGCCGTCGTCGGCCTGCCAATAAAATTCCGTTTTATCGGTGCCATGGCGCTCTGAGGTGCCCCGCCAAAAGATTGTATGCTTAATGTCAAATCCATTGAAAATCTGCGGCATTTGCGAAGACTGGCCGAACGAATCGGGAAGGTAACCGATCATCATCGGCTCACCGAACTCTCTGCTATCCTTCAGACCATACAGCAGGTTGCGCACGATTGATTCACCACCGACCACCATTTCGTCCGTTTGCGTGTACCAAGGCCCTATGATCAATTTGCCCGCCTGTACCAGCTTCTTGACCCTTTCTTTGTTTTCTGGCTTCGCCGCAAAGTAATCCTCCAAAACGGAGGTTTGACCATCAAGAATGTAGTACGGATAGTCGGAATTAGTTTCAAGCATGTGCATGATCTCTTCCATGTTGTTCACCAGCAGGATCCGTGATTCCTCTGTGGAAAAATACCATTCGCGATCCCAATGCATGTGCGGGACGATATGGACCTTTTTCATGATGTTTCTTCACTCCTACCCTTATATGGTTCTGAATTTATGCCTGTAGAATCTGATACGCTGCCTGAGGGGCAGTGTTGAGCCTTTGTTGTGGTATCTGCCGTGATGAAATTACATTAGCGGTCCTTGTTTCGCAAGCTTCGATTTTCTGGTTACAATGAGCAGCACCATGGAAATCAACGCGCCCACAATGGCTGCTCCGAGCCAGATGGCGGCCGCGGCAAACACACCAGGGCCTTGCAACAGCGCTAGGGAGAAAATCCCTGCTCCAGGTACGCTCAGCCCTACGCCAGAATAAGCCACGATCGCGCCTGTTACCGCTGAGCCGGCGATTAACGAGGGAATGACACGCAGCGGGTCGTTAATCATGAACGGGATCGCGCCTTCCGTGATGCCCGCCAAGCCAAGCAGCCAAGTTTGCTTGCCGACCTCACGCTCCTGCGCCGTAAAGTATTTTTGTCCGAGCAGGGTGGCGCCCGTAACGGAAAAAGTCGAAACCATCTTGACCGACGCGAACGCCGCGTAGGGAATAAAGTTACCGCTCGCCATCGCCCCGATACAAAATGTATAGGCCGCTTTATTTACCGGACCGCCCAGATCGAAGGAGACCATAGCGCCAACGATAGCGCCTAAAATTAGCGCATTGGCGCCTGACAAGCCTTTCAGCCATTCGATTAAGCCTTGATTGATAGCGGCGAGCGGTTGGCCCACCACGAACAGCATAATGCCTCCCACGATAAAGGTGCCCACCACCGGATACACCCAAAAGCTGACAAATCCGGCAAAGGTACCTTTGGGCTTGATCTTTTGCTTCATGTACTTCAGCACATAACCGGCGAGCAATCCGCCGAGCATGCCACCCAGGAAACCGCTTCCGATTAGATTAGCTGCAACGCCGGCTGCGAAACCGGGTCCGAGGGCAGGCTTGTCCGCGATGGAATAAGCCATGTACGCTGCGAGAATCGGCACCATCAAGGTGCCAAGCAGCGTGCCGCCGAGCTGCCTAATCAGCCAGAGCCAGGAGTTGTTGGCATTATAAATTTCCTGCAGACCAAACGACTGCGAAATGAGTACAGCTGCGGCCAAAGTCATACCGCCGGCGACGATAATGGGAATAATGTGTGAAATACCGGTTAGAATTGAATCCTTGAGTTCAGTTTTAAAACGCTTCGAATCGCCTTCCGCTTCATCTGCGAAATCGCCTGAGAAGGCTGCATTTCCGGCGTATTCCTTCTTCGGAGTAGCCGCCGCCTTGTCCAGCGCCTGTGTGAGGATGCCCGTCGCGTCTCTGAGCGGCGCGGCCACGGATGTTTTCACCTTTGGCAGGTGGCCAAACCGCGCTTCCTCCTTCACAGCGACGTCGACGGCAAAAATGACCGCATCGGCTTTTCGGAGCAGCTCCGGCGTATGACGGTCTTCGATACCGTTGGCGCCCTGTTTTTCGACGAACACGTCGACGCCGAGCTCCTTGCCCGCCTTAATCAGCGCTTCCGCCGACATATAAGTGTGCGCAATACCTGCAGGGCAGGCGGTGACTGCGATCACCGTTTTGCCGGTTGCCTGCTCGGGAACCGCCGCTGTTTCGACTTCCTTTGGCGCATCCAGGCTAGCATACAGCTCCACGCTCGATGTCGCATGCATCAGCCGGTTTTTGTAATCCGGTTTCGAAAGCCTTTTCATGAGTTCTGACAGAAGGCTAAGATGACCTTTACCCGCTTGATCCTTAGGGATTGCCAATAGTACGATCAGTTCTACTTTATGGTCCGGCTTCATACTCTCCCAATCGGTAAGCGGATGTTCCACGGTCGCGATGGCGAATGCGGCTTCTTTCACCGCTTCGGATTTACCGTGCGGAATAGCGAGTCCACCCTCCAAACCGGTGGCGGACAGCTTTTCACGTGCTATCACTGCCTCGTAAAATTGTTCCTCCGAATGCAGCTTCCCGGCATCGGCCAGCTTCTTGATGAGAGCGCGAATCGCGTCATCTTTTGAACCATACGATTCACGTATGCCAATCAATTGCGGTGAGGTTGCGTTTTGTAACAGCATGCTCGTGACCTCCTTCTGTCTAACTAAAACTAGCTTAAGCAAATGGTAGCACAAAAAAAAGTAAGAATCGGGTTTCTTCTTACTTTTTAAACCGGGTTGACCTGAACAATCGTTTTCATGTGTATTTATACACATGGATGCTCAAGCTGAGGACAAATTCCAGTAATGCTCGGACAGCAACCTGATAACGATCATCAGCGGGGTCTTGTCGGTTATATTGTGTTCGTTGAGCATCAGCTTGGGCGAGTAACAATATAAGTTTACGACTGCAAGCTGCTGTAATGAGTTGCGGGAGAAATGAGTGAGTGATACGATAGCCACTCCCCTCTGTCTGCAGAGTTCCGCCATCTCGAGCACCTGAGGGGTTTCTCCCGACAGGCTGATAAAGAATATTAGATCGTCTCCCGTCAAATGGCTGATTTCGTGGATCATCTCATGTCGGTGGATGTAATATTCCGCGGCTTTGCCGACAATTTTCAAATGCTTCACCATCATCTCGCAGAAAGGCAGGCTGTCGCCCACGCCGAAAAACAGCACCCGTCCCGCATCCTGAATCATTCTGTTGACCATCGCAATTTTCTCCGGATCCAGCAGGCTGAGTGTTCTCTGTATGTTGTGATGCAAATTGTCGGCCACCTGGTCCCGGTCTGTTGTTTGCAGCTCATCCTTCAGTCTGTTTTTGAGCTGTGAAAACCCGTCGTAGCCTAACTTTTTCGAAAGCCGAGTCACCGTGTTTGGAACTGTAAAAAGCTTGGCGGCAAGCGATTGAATCGACAGCTGTACTGTATCCTTCTTGTTCTTTATGATATATTCAACAATTTGATCGTCCGTATCGTTGAGCTTGTATTCGAATTTTTGAACCCGCTCTTCAAAGCGCATGACTAAAAATCTCCTCTTTGAATGCAGCCGCAGTCAGAGCAAGTTTAACTACGTGATGTAGTTAGACGCACTTACCACGGCTACACATGTACGCGGCACGTTGTCTCATATCGATCGGCAAAATGCCCCCAGTGCCGTTCGAATATGGCTAACGGTCAACTCATTCAACTCTTGGATGTTTCCTGGGACTGATTCCAATGCTTCACAGCGGCACGTACCTCAGCCGCGGTATCCAGATCCAGTGCTTTCTCCAGCAGCAGCTTGGATTCACCGACGGTTAGAGTGGACAACCTGAACTTCTGCCTCGCCACTGAAGGTGCATCCATGCTCCACTCGTCTAACCCCATCGCTAACAGTAGCGGCGCTGCAAGGGGATCACCCGCCATCTTACCGCACATTCCGACCCATTTACCTTCACGATGCGCTGCCTGAATAAGCGAATGGATGGAACGCAGTACCGCAGGATGGAAGTAATCATACAAGTGCGCCACCTTCTCATTCATCCGGTCGACCGCCAGCGTATACTGAACCAAATCGTTCGTGCCGATGCTGAAGAAGTCTACCTGTTTGGCGAAGCGGTCGGCCAGTTGAATGACGGAAGGCACTTCCGCCATGATACCGATTTCGACATTCTCGTCGAACGCGATGTGCTCCGCCCGCAATTCCGCCTTTGACTGTTCCGTGAACGCTTTGGCCTTACGCAGTTCGTCAATGGTCGTGACCATGGGAAACATGATCTTCACGCAGCCGTATGCGCTCGCTCGTAAGATCGCCCGTAATTGGGTCTTGAACAAATCCTGCTCATGCAAGCATAACCGGATTGCGCGCATGCCCAAGAACGGATTGCTTTCTGCCGGCAGCTGCCAGTAAGACAGCTCCTTGTCACCGCCGATGTCTAATGTGCGGATAACGACCGGCTTGCCGTTCCAAGCTGACGCCAGCTGTTTGTAGACGTGGAACTGCTCATCTTCCGTAGGAAAATGATCCGATTGCATGAACAGAAATTCCGTGCGGAACAAGCCAACGCCATCCGCCTCATCCACCATCCCATCCAATTTTTCTTCCGCCATGCCGGCATTTACCGCCAGCTCAACTGTATGACCGTCCGCTGTGCGGGCCGGCTCATTTTTAAAAGCGGCTAGCCGCTCCGTGAGTAACTGCTCGTGTGCAAACATCGCACGATATTCTGCCGAGGTCGCCGCGTTCGGGTTCACGATGCACAGACCGCGTGTTCCGTCGATGATTAGCTCGTCTCCAGACGCAATCTCAGCGAGGGCCTCCCCAGCGCCAACGATGGCGGGAATGCCGAGGGAACGGGATAGAATCGCCGTGTGGGTCGTCTCGCCCCCTAGTTGAGTGACAAAGCCCAAAACATAACGGCGATCGAGCTGTACCGTCACTGAAGGCGTGAGATCGCTCGCAATCAATATCGCCTCTTCCGTTAGCTGCGTCAGATCGGAATAAGACGTCCGCTGCAGATGAGACATCAGACGGGCCGCCAAGTCCCTCACATCATGAATGCGTTCTCGGACATAAGCATTGTTCATCTTTTCAAACAACGCGGTGAGTTTGCCTACGACGGTTTGCACGGCATTTTCAGGAGACAGCAGTTTTTTCTTCACATGAGCTTCGATATCTCCATAGAAAGCCGGATCACTGAGAAAACTTTGCTGCCCCTCAATAATGGCACTCTTCTCCTCCCCGAGCGTCGCTTTCGCTGTCTCGATAATGCGTTGAAGTTCAGTAAAGGTCTTGGTTTTAGCAGCATCCAATCGTTGGAGCTCAGCCTCCATTTGTGCTGCCTCTATCCGTTCCGGAAAGAATGCCTGCTCCGCCGGTTCGGCCAGCACGAATGCACGGCCGAAGCGGATTCCTTCCGATACCCCAATGCCTGTGAATCTTTTTTCCTGGGAATTGGCGGTGTTCATCACAGCTCACCGAAGCCGTTGGCAAACATCTCCGACAGCGTCTCTACAGCTTGCTGTTCATCTTCGCCTTCCGCTGCCAGGGTGACGCTGGCGCCCTTTTCCAGCCCCAATCCGATGATACCCAGCACGCTCTTGGCATTGACTTCCTGCTCGTCGGCGGTGTGAAGCGTAATTTCAGATGAAAAATTTGTGGCCTTGTCTGCCAGCATTTTAGCCGGACGCATATGCATGCCTTCCGGGTTTACAACGGTAACTGTTTTTGAGTACATTGTTATTTCCTCCTAATTATTAGATTCTCCGCGGGTTTCTTCTATCCAGGCATAGCCGTATGGCTGCAATGCGATGGTCCCACTGATCCGTTCAGAGCTGAATAATTCCCGCCCGTGGATGTTGGTTTCCAGCTGCACAGGCTGGTTCGTCACATTTGCCAGCGCAACGACCGAACTTCCGGTCTGCCCGTTCGTACGCCGGACTGCGAATACACGGTTGTCGTGGACTTCCACGACCTGCTGGTCGGCGTACGGCGAGAACGCACTGGTCTCCTGGCGGACACGGAACAACCGGAGTATGCCATCAAAAAGCATGCGCCGCCGTCCTGTAGTCTCCAACTCTGCAGCCAGCGCGGAGGCGTCCAGCTTCTCACGGTTTATGCGCCGCGGGATTCCGCTCTGCTCCAACCCGGCGTAGTCATTCGACGATCCAAACAAAGAGTGATAGTAAATTGCCGGCACTCCAACCACCGAGCATAGAATGCTGTGCGCTGCGAGTGCCTTCTGTATGATCAGCGCCTCATTGTCCCGTTCGTCGCTATTGACCAAGGCATCAATGTAGTTGATATTCAGCTCATACACGGTCTGTGTTCCATCCGGATTCGCCTTGTACGACACACGTCCACCATTGGCCACTACTTTAGCCACGAGCAGTTGACGCTGATCTTCACTCAGCAGGCCTTCCGTCGGGCGCATTCCAATGCCGTCGTGCGATGCCAGGAAATTGAAATAGGTTGCGGTGTCCGATACACGGCCAATCCCTTTGGCCCAGTCGGAAAGCTGTGATGCTTGTTGAGCTGTGAATGCGTATAAAACCAGCGGTGGAAGCGAGAATTGGTAAACTTGGTTCGCCTCGTTCGTGCCATCGCCGAAATAGCTGATATTCTCCTTGTGCGGCACGTTGGTTTCGGTGATGATCTGCGTGCCCGATTTGAAATAATCGAGCAAATCCCGCCAGACCGAAATGATCGCGTGGGTTTCGGGCAAATGCATGCAGGTTGTGCCCGATTTCTTCCACAGGAAGCCGATGGCATCCAGTCGGATCGACGACGCACCGCGATGAGCATAGTCAAGCAGAATATCGCTCATCTCACAAAGCAGCGGGATGTGGGCGAAATTCACATCCACCTGATCCTCGCTGAATGTCGTCCAGGCCGATTTACTCTCATAGCGGCTCTCGTATTCATGGAACAGCGGCGAAGTGCGCGGCCGGACTACATGTGACGCGTCAAACTGTTTGTCCCGCGGAATGAAGTAATGGGCATAACGCTCCTCGTCATTCAAGTAACCTTGGAACCAGTCGCTGGACTTGGAGATGTGATTCGCGACGAAGTCGAACATCAGCCGATAGTCACTCGCAAATCTTTTAATATCCTCCCAATCGCCGTATTCCGGATTGATCATACGGTAGTTTGTGACCGAGAATCCATCGTCAGACGTGTAGGGAAACATCGGTAACAGGTGCACGTCCGTGATCGCTTGTCCAACGTGCTGTGTCAGAAAGCGATGCAGTGTTGCCAGCGGGGCCTCCCCGGGCGATGTGACTGCGTCAGCATACGTGATCAAGTAGACGTTTTTCTCTGTCAATTTCCCAGCAGGCTGCCAATCGGCAGACTCCCAGCGTTCCACCAACTGAACAAGGGCTGTATATGCTTGCTCGGCTTTTACCGCTCCGTACACGAGCGCCATCTTTTCACGCAGGCCGTCGAGCAGCTGCTGCTTATTCATTTGATCTCACTCCTTAGCACACAACAATTTAAGTGTCTTGTACGCTTTTGCTTCGATGGTGTTTCCCCCTCCTTCCACAGGCTCCTCAGCCAAGGAGACGGGTTTCACATGTTGGTAGAGCGTTGAATCCACGGTAACCGCCACTTCTTTGGCAGACGGATTAAACAACCGGATTATGAGGCCCTCCCCGTCTTCCGTCAGCTTCGTGCAGCTCACAAAAGCAAGGCCAGTTACCTCTAAAACGGAGAATTGCGAAGGGGCGGTTTGTATTGGCTGCGGCAGATCAAAGCGTTCCAATCTCTCTTCGAAAGTGTTCAGCTCTTGCAGGTGGTATGCAGCCGTATGCGCTATATAGCGTTCTGTCAACGCACTCCATTGGCCGGGTTGAAACTTCTCATTCGACGTATGCACAGCGTAGCGGAATGTCAACTGTTTCTGCAATTGCGCGTCAGGTGTTGCAACCGCCTTGTTGTTGATTCCGGACGCCCGCCCTGGGCGCCAGGCCAGATCGTCCCTGCCCAGAAGTCCCACACTGCGGAAGAGCGTCAACGCCAGTTCTTCCTCTAACAGCTCATACTCCTTGATCCCTTCGGTGATCAACCCCAGTTGACTGTCATCTCCTTCGGCAACCACGTAGTTTTCCAGAGGGTAGATCGAGACGGGAGCTTCGGCAAACCCGTTTTCTTTCCAGTTTTGCATGTGAGGATTCACTTTTTCGCGGCGCAGTGCCGTATACCCTTGATCCGCCCATGTGTGGTCCGCCTTTTGACGGAACAAAACACGAAGCCGATGATCATACGCGTTGTTATGCAGCGAGTGCTCGATCCGTATAAACTCCTCACCGCTCCGCAGTTCGAACTCCGTGTGAATGATGAGCTCCCGCGAAGCTCTGTGTAGTGTACGCTCTTCTAGGTCGGCCGGGAGGTTAAGGCGGTGACGCACACGCAGCGTTTCACTTACTTCTCCTCTGGTGACTTCGACCAACTCACACTCGGCGCTATATGTCGGCGTGTCCCCCTCGAGCGGAGAGTAATCATAGGAATCACCGTGATCGCCTGCATCCTCGAAACGCATGAGGGAATGAATTGTTTGCCCGGTTACATGGTCTGCTACCACAAGTTGACCTTCTATCCACTTCACCGTGTAACGTTGGTTCTGTATTGAAGCTGCCTTTACGCTTTCGCGCACGTCGGTCTGCTTACCCTCCACGACTTTCACGGTCGTATAACCAAGTGGAGGGGTATCCACTTCAGCCAACAGCTCAGTCCGGTAATAACCTGGCACCTCAACCTGCCGTTCACCTTCGGCAGTGACCACAATCTGTTTGCCGCCACTAATGTAGTCCTGCTTGGTGATGGTGGCAGCGAGACCGTTGCCCGCCCGGTCCGTGAGCGCCACCTGTTCCGACTTGGTGAATACAACAAACGGCATCAAAGATTTCTGTCGACGCGGCAAGTAATTAAAGGCCAGCGCGATCTCGCGGCAGCCAGTCTGCGCGGACACTGCGCGAGCCAGCTGTTTTTTCAATATGTTCATTAAACCATCGATGATCCGCTCCGCCCTCGTGAGTCTCATTTCAATGTTTCGGTTCGTGTCGTCCGAGTTGCAGCCGCCAATGGAATCGTGGGCATGTACGTCGAACAGCTGCTTCCACACATTATCCATCCATTTTCTCGGATACTTAATGCCAAGCGAAGCTGCGATGGAGGCGAGCGGCTCCAACCGATGAAGCATCTTGTTTTCCACGCGGTAGTTGTGCTGTTTCAAATCGATCCGGTGCGAGCGAATGGTGCTGTGTATTCGTGACTTTTGACCGGCGATCAATTCACCATGAATCGTGTTTTTGAAAGCTGCGCTCTCCCAAGCCTCACGCATGAACTTCTCATAATTGGAGAGAACATACTCCCTGTTGTCGTCATGTTTGTTCAGCCACTCGACCGTCGCGGGAAAATGCTCCCGCACCAGCACTTGGTCACCGCCCGCAGGAAGCAGAAGCTGGTCTGTGGACTCATTCATGCCCTCCAGCGTTTCCAATATCGGATTCAACCGCTGCTCAAAGTAAGACGCGGATGGTTCCAAGAATTTGCCCGGCCCATAGCCAAAGTACATATAATTGGTTTTCACCGAACTACCGTCAGGAGATGTCCACCAAAAATTCAAATCATTCTCAACCTGTTCAGTGTAGACGCCACGCTGAAGAACACTATGCTGCATGCCGAATTGCTGGAAGATGGATGGAAGATATGCATTTTGGCCGAAAATGTCCGGTAGGTAGCCTACCTGCATCGAGTGACCGAGCTCCTTCGCCATCCTAGTTCCGTACAACAAATTGCGAATGACCGACTCTGTATTAACCAGGAGCGTATCTGTCTGCGTGTACCATGGACCGATCATGATACGACGCGCGTCGATGAGCGCCTGTAGCCGGTCCTGATTCTCGGGTCGGATGGCCAAATAGTCCTGCACAACGGATACCTGGGCGTCAAACACATACGATGTGTAAGCGGAATCCCGCTCCATCACGTCAATCAGACGGTCGAGGTTCTCCACCAGTATCACGTTGGAGTCCTCAATGGTGAAGTACCATTCTCGATCCCAATGCGAGTGCGGCACAACATGTACTTTTGATTTCCGGTTCATAGTCGTATGCCCCCATCTAAGTTGAAAGGCTGTGCGAACCAAGAGCGCCCGACACAGCCTTGGATTTGTTTAAAATGCTTGTTCACCGCGACGTTCTTTGCGTTTGATGTCCGCATAGCGTAAAAAGATGTTCGCAAATGCAATGCATGCAACGCCTGCAGCCAATCCGACGAGGTAGGCTGGCAAATGTTGCACGAGCGGCCAGCCCCAAACTGCCGGGAGCGGATACCACTGTTCGGCGCCGAGCGCAACGGCGGTGCAGGAGCCGACAATCGCGCCGATAATATTGATCGGAATCGTTAGCAGCGGGTTTCTTAGCATGAACGGGATCGCTCCCTCCGAGATCGCCAGAAAGCCGAGCAGGAACGACGTGTTGCCGGCAATTCGAAGATCTTGGCTGAACACCGGACGCCCCACTACGAAACGGTCTATGATGGTGGCAAGTCCAAGTCCCAGCGGAGGAATCACAATAGCGAGCACGCGCGGTGTGAGCGGGAAAATGTTGTCCGCCGCCATCCCGATTGCGATCGCTCCCGCCGCCTTGTTGACTGGTCCGCCCAGGTCAAACGCGGTAGCCGCAGCTATAATCGCGGACATCGTCAGAGTTCCGGCCCCAGTCATGCTTCTTATCGAAACAGCCATCCACTGGTTCAGTTGACTGAAGAACGGATCGACTGCATATTGGTTCAATAAAAAGATGACAAGCACGCTGATTCCAGGAATGATGAACATCGGTTTCATCGCCGCCAAGCTCTTGCGAAGCCGAATCCGTTCATTCAAAAACCTCGCGAGATAGCCTGCCGCCAAAGCCAGAACGAGAGCCCCTAGGAAGCCGCTGGGCACCCCTGTCTTATCACCAAAGATGGTATAATGCAGACCGCTGGCGAATACACCTCCTAGCAGTCCGGGGACAATGCCCACACGATCGGCTAACGAATATGCAACGAACATGCCAAACACAGGGTAAAGAAATTTGAAGATTAAGGTGCCGAAAGCATCAAGTCTATGAAGGAATTCGGCAGCTCCGCCCGCCGTCGCGTATTCGGCTTTGGCGATGTCATTGATGTCCAGGCCAAGACCGTACATCCAGGTGAGCTTAGCAATGCCAAGCATCAAGCCGGCTGACACGAGGACCGGGATCATATAGGAGATGCCCGTCATCACCGCTTGCGTCATTTCCGACAGAAGACCTTTCGGGCCGTCCGCGCCGCGCTGCGTTTCCGCTGTGCCGTTGTGTTGATCACCTTCCACAACTCCGCTTGGATGCTCGAGAGTCTGCTGCAAAAGCTCCTTGGCGCGTCTTAGCGGTTCGGCTACTTTCACCTCGACGTACTGTTTACCTGCGTAGCGCTCTCGTTCTTTTACCTTGGTGTCGACGGCAAACAGGATGCCATCCGCCTGTTTGATCTGGCTTGCCGTGTGGCGGTCTTCAATCCCGTTCGCGCCCTGTTTTTCAACCAGCACCGTGATGCCAAGCTCTCGCCCCGCTTTCTCGAGTGCCTCGGCCGCCATGAACGTGTGGGCTATGCCTGCCGCGCACGCCGTAACGGCCAACACGGTCTTCCCTTGTTGTCGCTCCGCGTCCGGCTGGTTTGCACTCATGTCTTTATCCCTTACGGATTCTGTTTTGGCCGCGCCCGCGCTGTCCAGACTTGCCAAGAAGCTCTCCGGCGTGTCCGCCTCGTACAAGTGAGCTCGGTATGACTCGTCCATCAAACGTCTGGAAAGCTTCGAAAGTAGTTTGACGTGGAGGTTACCCGCCTGAGCTTCCGGCATGGCCAGAAGAAATACGAGATCGACCTTGTTATCCGGATCGATGGATTCCCAGTCGTTGATCGGCCGCTTGAGCCGGGCGACGGCGAACTTCGCCTCATTCACCAATGTGGATTTGCCGTGCGGGATAGCCAATCCACGTTCCAGGCCGGTTGGCGAATGGGCCTCACGGGCTAGTACCACTTGTTTGAATCCCGCTGCGGAAGACACAACCCCCTCTCGTGCAAGGGCTTCCACCAGATGGCTGATGATTTGCTCTTTGTTTGACAATTCGACATCTAAGAACAGCAGTCGCTGATTCGTCATCGTTTGAAGTTCCATGTTGTCAGCCCTCTTTTCAACTGTATGCAGATGTTGCAACAGCACTTTTTACCTCAATGTCGATTTTACTCGATTTAGCATTCCTTCAGTGTACGGATGATGTATAATTGTACGATGATGAACATCATGATCTTGCACAGATGGGGGAATCGATATGGGACAAGTGGTGGACAGATTCGGATCAAGTCTGAATAACCTGAGCGATGCGGAGAAACATGTGCTGTACTATATTGACAATCATTTCGAGGCGGCAAAAAAGTTGAACCTTGTGCAGATGGCAGAGGCAGTGAACGTATCCACGACTACCGTGATCCGAACTTGCAAGAAGCTCGGTCTCGCCGGCTTCTCGGAGCTGAGCTATATACTCCGTTCGCTGGACGCTGATAACGCGCTTGATACAGATAATCTTGTGATGAAATATATTCATAACTTGCACGAATCATTGGACAACATTGACCATACGCAGCTCGAACGGATGGCCCATGCGATGCTGCAAGCGAAAATGGTCGTTGTTGTTTCAGTGGGCCTTACCAAAGGCCTTGGCGAGTACATCGGCAAACGGTTGATACAAATTCATAAGCAAACTATGTATGTGTATGAGTCGCACATTATCGATCTACTGCCGAATCTGCTGCACGACAACGATGTGGTTCTGTTCATATCGATGAGTGGAGAGACTCAAACTTTGGTCAAAGCTGCCGAAAAGCTCCGCTTCACAGGTGCACGCCTGTTCTCGGTGACAAATGCCGCTGGCAGCACGCTCTCGCAGCTCACGCACTTCAATATCAGCACGCGCATACCCACATCTTCGTATTCAGGTTATGATATAACGTCCCGCTCGCCCCTGGTCTTGCTGCTTGATATATTGATCGAGACTTACTTGAAGAAGATGGCGGAGAGCAAGTAGGAGCGGCATGCGAGCGCTTCCCATCCGCGAAGTCTCCCTGAGATGAGATAGTGCGCCAGTGGTAGTATCCAGTGAAGGTGGTGGACTTATATGTCCACACAAACCCAGAGTGCGACAGCTTCGTCAAATGATCAGATATTGATATGCGCAGGCGCCTGCTGCAGAACGCACAGCAAAAAACCTCGCGTGCCCATAAACCTCTAGGACGCGGAGGCCTTGATCGACTCTAGCTTCTATGCCACACACCACCGGGGGCAAAATGCGCGGATGAAGTTGCAGGAGGCATACGACGGTAGCAGTGTCCTCCGTTAATCATAGGATACAGTCATGCGGTTCCAGCACAGGGACTTCTACCTGTACCGTTCCCGGATATTTTATCCCACAGCCCGTGTTAAGTACTACGACCGTGTCCGAGTCGGCGATCCAGCCATCAGCTCTTAGCGTCCGGGCCGCTGCGAACGCCGCCGCACCTTCAGGACAAATGAACGCCCCCTCGCTCCGAGCGACGTGCGTCAACTCATCAAGCACCGCCGCATCGTCTACCGCGATAGCACAGCCATGCGTATTATATACGGCTTCCAGCACCAGAAAATCACCCAGCGCTTTGGGCACATTAATGCCAAACGCCACCGTCGATGAGTCAGGCCAAAACTCGGACTCCCACTTCTTCTCCTGCCACGCCTTCACGATCGGAGCACAGCCCGCTGCCTGAACCGCCACCAAACGCGGCATTTTGTCCTGGATCCAGCCGATTTCCGTCAGCTCGCGCAACGCTTTATAAATCCCGATTAAGCCAACCCCGCCTCCGGTGGGGTAAAGAATGACGTCAGGCACCTTCCAGCCAAGCTGCTCGGCGATTTCCAAGCCCATCGTTTTTTTGCCTTCAATACGGTATGGTTCCTTTAGAGTGGACGCATCATACAGACCGTGTGCAGCGACCGCCTGCGCGACGATGCGCCCGGCATCGCTGATTAGCCCGTTCACTAAAGACAAATTCGCACCGGAGATGGCACATTCGGTTCTAGTGATCAGCGGCGCCTCTACAGGCATGACAATAGAGGCCTTGATTCCCGCCCTAGCCGCATACAGTGACCAAGCCGCTCCAGCATTTCCGTTGGTGGGCATAGCCAATTCAGTTACACCCAGTTCTTTGGCTTTCGACACGCCCAGCGCAGCCCCGCGGGCTTTGAATGTGCCGGTGGGGATAATGCCCTCGTCTTTCATGTATAGCTGTCTGATGCCCATCTCCGCACCCAGCGCGGGCATGCCGACCAATGGTGTCATGCCCTCGCCCAGAGAGACGATGCTGCGTTCGTCCGACACCGGCAGCAGCTCATGATACCGCCACAGATCCGCAGACCTGCCTATCAAATGAGCCGGGGCGAAATCACGCTTCAATGACTCCAAATCGTAGTCCACCAGCAAAGGCGAACCGCATTGGCAGAGGTGCTGAATTTGATTGTGATCGTATTCCGTGCCGCACTTAGGACAATGCAAATGGGTGACATAGCTGAACTTCATACGGGCCTCACTCCTTTTAGGAAGTTTCATCACCATTATATTGAAAGCACAGCCTGTAACATGAGCTGCCGGCGAAAACATACAGGCCCTAAGCGTACTCGCGGTGGATAAGCGCAGCTGCCCCGATCAGACCGGCGTCTTGATCCAACACGGCAGGCACGACAGCCGTTTCCCTGCCGGAGGGATTGAGCGCGTGCCGTGATACATATTGCTGCACTGCTTGGAACAAAGGTGCACCCACCTGGGACACACCTCCACCGATGACAATCATGTCAGGATCTAGCAGATTGATCAGTGACACACAGCCCACACCTACGTACCGGTAAACCTTGTTAACCAATGCCAGCATCTCGCTGTCGCCTTGATCGGCCAATTCAAACACCTGCTTGGCTGTCACGGGTTTGCCCCGCAATTCGGATGCCTGCCTGGCGATTGCCGTGCCCGAAGCCACCTGCTCCCAACAGCCGTATTGTCCGCAAGTGCACTGCCCCGCAGCCGGATCAACCACAATGTGACCGGCGTCTCCGGCGTTGCCGGTGGCGCCTGTGATGAGCTTACCATGCAGATATATGCCCGCACCTATGCCCGTGCTGATGGTCAGATACACAAAATGATCCGTCTCTCGTGCCGCGCCGAGCCATTTCTCAGCCAACGTGGCAGCAGTCGCGTCATTTTCGAGTCGTATGTCACATGGCAACCGCTTCTGCAATTCTGCTGCGAGCGTGAAGTCCTTCCACGAAGGCAGGTTGGGCGGACAGGTAATTTTGCCGGCTTTCGGATCAAGCGGACCCGGCGCGCCAATCCCGATGCCCATCATGTCGACGTAATTCCAACCGTGCTCAGCCATCATCCCGTTGACCGATTCTGCGATGCGCGCGACCATATGTCCGGGTGGGACCGTTAGGTCGGTTTTTAGTGCTGATTTCGCCACAACGCGTCCCTCCTGATCCACCACACCCACCGATACCTTTGTTCCGCCAATATCAATTCCGACAGCTAACGCCAACGCAATCCCTCCGACTTTTTTGTAAATCTAGTTTATAAAGATCATAGATGCATTGTGCTTCCGCTGACAAGTGCCAAAAATGGATACGCTAGCAAATACCCCATAGAAAATTAGCATTCGCATTTGATATAATCCTAGAAGACTGTAAAATATTCAGAAACCGGGGGATTTATTTTGAAACCATACCCATTGTTGTTTAAACCGGAAATGAAGGAACGTGTGTGGGGTGGTCGCGATCTTGAGCAATTTGGATTGCAGCTGCCGGATGGACCTATCGGCGAAGGTTGGATGATCGGCGATCACCCTAACGGTACAACGAAAGTGGTTAACGGTGAGCTGGCAGGTCTAGGCTTGGACCAACTTCGTGAGCAATACGGCCAGGAGCTGTTCGGGAGCAAAGGGTGCTCCAAGAAGACGGGCCGCTTCCCATTGTTAATCAAGCTGCTGGATTGCCAGGACGATCTGTCCGTGCAAGTACATCCTAACGACGAGTATCAGCGGCTGCCTCAAGGTGAGCTTGGTAAAACGGAAATGTGGTACATACTTGCGGCGAAGCCCGGGGCTAAAATTATTTACGGCCTAAAAGCTGGCGTCACCCGCGGTGAACTCACTCAGGCTATAGCGGAAAAACGTATTCTGGATTGTTTGAACGAAATCACGGTGGAAGCCGGCGATTCATTCTACATTCCTGCCGGTACCGTGCATGCTTTGGGCGCCGGCGTATTGGTCGCCGAAATACAGCAAAACTCGGACAGTACCTACCGTTTGTACGATTATGACCGCCCTGGCTTGGATGGCAAGCCGCGTGAGCTGCACATTGAAGATTCGTTGAATGTGATCGCTTATGACGGAGCCGGTGCAACCCGTATGAAGACAGAGCTCTCTGCCACCAACCAGTGGCTGACCTTGGCCCGCTCCCCATTCTTCGTCACGGAAAAAGGACTAGTTGACCAAGAGTGGGCGCTGCAAACGAGCAGTGACAGCTTCGTCATCCACATTGTGTGCAGCGGCTCGGGCGCAATCCGCTGGGGGGACGGTGAGCTGCCGGTCACGCCGGGCCAATGCTATTTGCTGCCTGCCAACCTCGGCGAGTATACGCTAACCGGTTCTATGACGGTGCTTCGCAGCTATTTGCCTTAAAATCCAACAAAGGCCTCCATCCCACAAATTTGTGAGGATGAACTGCGACCCCGTCAAGTAGACAGTACAAATAATTAAAATTGSTTAGGCGGCCTTGGTCCTGAATTCCATTGGACTAAGGCCGTTTAATTTTGCTTGTAATCGTTCGTTATTGTAAAAGTGGATGTAGGCGTCAATGTCCCTCTTTAGTTCTTCAAAGGTGYTGTATGTATTCAAATAATACTTCTCACATTTCAAGGTTCCCCAAAAGGATTCCATGGGTCCGTTATCAATGCACCTGCCGACACGGGACATGCTCTGTGTCATGTTTGCGGCCTCCAGCCGCCTCTTGAAGGCCGGGGAGGTGTACTGA
>NZ_NHRJ02000028.1 GCF_002220865.2 Paenibacillus xerothermodurans
GCGATCTCGTTCAAGGTGCTCTCCTCACGCAATACTTCTAACACGATCATGGCCTTCTGTTCCGGGTTGTAGGTTTTCCGTTTGTTTGTCATAGTTTTATTTTATCTTATTTTTTCAGTTCTGTGTCCAACCCTATGGGGACATTATACTTACAGGTTGTTTCGACAGTGAAAACAAGTCAGTTGAGACAACATTAAGTCCAACACCAGCCCCCAAGTCATCATACGATTTTAAATTATCAGCAAAAGAACAAGAGGTATATAACAACTTTCAAAAAGACTTAAATGAACAGCATTTAAAAGGGTTAGAACCAATTAGTATAGCCAAGTTATACGTTCAAGCACAATTAGACGATAACAACGATGTTGTTTATGCACTATATACGGATAAAAACGTTCAATGGACAAAAGAAGAGGATGAAAAAATTCCTGATTCTCATAGAGGAACAAACGAACAAACTCTAAAAAGATTTAATAATATTGAAACGGGCAAATTCATACAAACAAGTGCTTTTGAAGGATATATTGAGTATCAGTCAGACAAGGACGCTGAAGATAAAACTGAAAATAAGTCTGGATTTAAAATGATCAAAGATGATGATGGTATTTGGAACGTTTCATTTATGCCCATTCAATAATAAGAGTAACTTTCAACCACGTATTGCTTGGTTCATTCAACTAACTGGGAACGATAGCTTAATAAATAACAACGGGGCGGTCCAGGTGGAACGCCCCATTTTATTGAGCTAATTGGCAGCATTCCACCGTTAGTAAAATGGTGGTACGATAGTTTTATTCATTGCAGAATGGGAGGACGATCAAGTGGCTCCAAAACATTTTGTTTCTGCGGCAACAATTGTGCTTAATGAGCGTGACGAAATATTATTAATAAAGGGTCCTAGTCGAGGTTGGGAAATGCCAGGGGGAGTGGTTGAACAAGGTGAATCGTTGAAAGATGCAGCGGTCAGGGAAACAAAGGAAGAGAGCGGTATAGATATAGAGGTGACAAAATTTTGTGGTATTTTTCAAAATGTAAGTGAGTGTATTTGTAACACTTTATTTTTAGCTAGACCAATAGGGGGACAATTAACAACAACCCCTGAGTCTTTAGAAGCAGGATTTTTTCCAATTGAAGTAGCATTAGAGATGGTGACTTGGAGAAATTTCAGGCAGAGAATAGAGTTTTGTTTAAATGAAGAACAGCATCCATTTTATGTTGAATTTTGACTATATCATTCCGCTAAAGGATACGATAGCACCATCACAGCAGGCTGCCAACATAATGATATGCTCCCCTTTAAGTAGACAGGTTTAATAAATAAACCGCTGCTTGGAGGGGAGTTTTTTTGTCAAGAAAGAATGAATATAACGCTACTGAGAAATTCACGATCATAGAAGAGTGGGAAACGGGTGGCGGTACCCGGGCGGCAG
>NZ_NHRJ02000029.1 GCF_002220865.2 Paenibacillus xerothermodurans
CTGTGTCATGTTTGCGGCCTCCAGCCGCCTCTTGAAGGCCGGGGAGGTGTACTGAAACCCTCGGTCACTGTGAAGCATGGGGGTACTGCCTGGTGCGGCCTTGAGCGCTTCGWCCAACGTTTGAAATACAAGATGGTTGTTGTTTGAATGTCCTAAGACGTAGGAAACGACCGTGTTGCCGTGGAGATCCAGTATCGCGCTTAGATAAGCCTTCCGATCTTGTCCGTATTTGAACTCCGTTACATCCGTGAGCCACTTCTCATTTGGCGCTTCGGCGTGGAACTGGCGGTTTAGCAGGTTATCGGCAACATGCTGTGGAGTGGCACGCGCATATTGCTTTCTCTTCCTGCGGATGACGGACTGAATGCCTGCCAGCTTCATCAGGCGCTGGATCCGTTTACGGTTAAGGTTTTTCCTGGTTTGCCGACACAAATGAAGGGTGAGTCGCCGGTAACCGTAAATGCCCCCAACCTGTTCATGAAGTGTCAGCATAGCATGCGTAAGCTGCTCGTTTTCTAGCTCACGCTCGCTAGGCTTGTGGTTTAGCCATTTGTAATAACTTGACCGTGGCACCTTAGCAATGTGGCAGAGCAGTYGCACGCTACACCTCTGTTCCTCKTGAACCGATTGGATCGCCAGGTACACATGCGTTTGTCGGTGACCGCTTAAACTCGCCTCCCTTGCAACTCCCGCAACTTTTTTAGGAACGCATTCTCCGCTCGAAGCCGCTCATTKTCGAACTCCAAKTGCTTCATGGCCAGCTTCTGCTGCTCGGCCTCGGTTAACTCTTCCGTCGCTTTTTTCCGTCCCCGGCCGTCTTGCAGAGCATCCTGCCCGCTATCCTCGTATTTTTTCACCCACTGGTACACTTGATGGTAGGAGACCTGAAATTGATCCGCCGTCTTCCGGTAGTCACGCTCATGTGCAATACAATAGAGCACAATCTCGATTCGTTCCTGCAACGTCGTAGACCGACCTTTTGTCATAGCTCTTGCKCCCTCGTTATACGATTTCAAGCTGCTATGACTATTATACTTGTCGATCCAACTCTTGAGTTGAGTTCGGCTAGCGATTTTGTATTTATCGATGATTTCGTATTGSGAATACTGACCCGACAAATAATCCTCAACCGCTCGAAGCTTCAGTTCCGCCGAATAACTGTTATTTTGCACGAGAATTTCCAAACCTTCGATGCCGTACCGCTCGTACCGATGCCGCCATTTCACTAACGTACTCACACTGATGTTGTACTTTCGGGCGACTGCCGCCCGGGTACCGCCACCCGTTTCCCACTCTTCTATGATCGTGAATTTCTCAGTAGCGTTATATTCATTCTTTCTTGACAAAAAAACTCCCCTCCAAGCAGCGGTTTATTTATTAAACCTGTCTACTTAAAGGGGAGCATATCA
>NZ_NHRJ02000030.1 GCF_002220865.2 Paenibacillus xerothermodurans
ATCATCACCGGGCTCAATTCATATTTGGCTGCGATCTCGTTGACGGTCTGCTCCTCGCGGAGGACCTCCAGCACGACCTTCGTCTTAAAATCTGAGGTATATCGGTTCCGTTTTTCCATAATCTTATTATAACTTATTTATCACTCTCCTGTGTCTCAACCTATGGGAGCATTATAAACTGGCGTAAGCATTAGAGAAATGATGGGAAACAAAGTGAGGAGGAATTTACTTGAAGAAGAAATTATTCATTGCACTTGGACTTACTGGTGTAATCGCAGCGTCTATTGCTGTTGGGGCTTATGCGGCAACGGACATTAAATTATTTATTAACGGGAAAATAATTAATGCGGATTTGCAGATCGTAGATGGATCCAGCTATGTTCCTTTGAGGGTTGTTTCTGAGTCACTTGGAGCTGATGTAAAGTGGGATGGGGAAAAACGGGAAATTAGTATTACGGGACAAATGGGTCAAGTAGGC
This sequence comes from Paenibacillus xerothermodurans, assembly GCF_002220865.2. Lineage (GTDB taxonomy): Bacteria > Bacillota > Bacilli > Paenibacillales > NBRC-103111 > Paenibacillus_S > Paenibacillus_S xerothermodurans. Next base: position 479 of record NZ_NHRJ02000030.1, read on the forward strand.
CAAACCGTCTATGAGAATACCCAATATGGCTTCCGTTTCACGCTGCCGGACAGTTGGAAAGGGTACACGATTGTAACGGACAAATGGGAGGGTCTTTCTGTAGGGGATGCGCAAGGCGATAAAGTCAGCGGCGCGAAACTCAGCATCCGCCATCCCGAATGGACCGCTAAACAGCCAAGACAGGATATCCCTATTCTCGTCTTCACCGTAGACCAATGGAACGAGCTTCAGCAGGATAAATTCCACATCGGCGCAGCGCCTATCGGCCCAAGCGAACTGACGCGCAATGACAAATACGTGTTCGCACTTCCGGCGCGCTATTACTTTGCCTTCCCTGATGGCTACCAAGAAGTGGAAGACATCTTGAAGAGCAAACCGATTCAACCGATGAAGTAATCAAATCTTACAAAAAAAGATTACCCTTTGGCGTATACAGCCTAGAGAACTAACTCCACAATTAATTAGTGAAGATAAACCATTGTGGGTAAGCGATATGTAGACACAATGTTATTGAGCTAAATGGGACACGATAGCATTCCTGTAGAGCGTTAATTTTGAGCTTTGCAAAAAAACGAGCGCCTCGGTACGATGGMAGTGCGAAACGGGTCATAGCCCTTTTAAATTCCATCATCCAGGAGGACGCTCTACTATGAAGTTTAAATCGCAAGCTAGACAAAATCAACTTATTGAAAAGATTACCTCTCATCATTTGGTTATCGGGATTGACATCGCGCAGCAACTG
>NZ_NHRJ02000031.1 GCF_002220865.2 Paenibacillus xerothermodurans
GGAGGTCCTCCGCGAGGAGCAGACCGTCAACGAGATCGCAGCCAAATATGAATTGAGCCCGGTGATGATTAGCCGGTGGAAAGCGGAGTTCCTCGAGCGAGCCTCAACGGTATTCGAGAAGAAAACAGGCGAAGCCGACAAACTGAGAAGGGAGTACGAGAGTAAGCAAGAGCATCTCGAGAAGCTGGTAGGCCAACTCACCGTAGAGGTCGACTGGCTCAAAAAAAAATCTGGCCTTAAATGAACCGCCCGAAGCACGTAAAGCAATGGTAGAACGTGACAATGCTGAAATCACGGTTACAGTTTGTTCGAGTATTTTGACCGCTACAGCTTCCGCTGCATCAACAAGCTGGAGCAATTCGGGCGCTAACCAAACAGAGTACTACTGGATGCCTTACTCTGGATCAATGCAAGCCTCCGTTCCTAGTGAAAATCAAGTTCTTACCACACTGGAATTCAACTGGTCCCAAGCTCAAGTTGATAAATGAAAACCCGACTTAGCTATTATCCTACACTGGAAGTTAAGAATGACACCAAGGACTACCATATCGATGGAAGTTGGACTTGGACGAATATGCCTGATCCAAAATATGATTACGCAGATGATAATGATGATGGGAATGATGATGAGATGGAAGCAATCTCACGTAGGCAGGATTCGATGACAACGTCCCGATATAACGTGAATATATATTGGCAAGTACTTGTCGATGGTGCACACAAAATGAAGCGTCATTAGTTATGCAGGTTTAAGCGTAGCACCGTATTACCCGTTAGGAGACTATAATGATGTCGCTCTAACTGATCAATATCTTGGTGGATTCTATCTAAACGATATTGCCACTGCGACCAGTCCATTTACGTGTCACGTCCATCGTGGCCAGATAGAGCATCTTGAGCAGCGCCTCGTCGGTTGGGAAATCTTATGGGTTACATTCGAAACCATCGTTGGCGATACGTCGATGCCATACAGTTCATTTAAGTGGTCCTGGATGTCCCGGGTGCTGACACCCTTAGCGTACATGGCGATGATCTGGTCTTCAATGCCGGTGACGGTCGACTGGTTTTTCTTTACGATGGCGGGCTCAAATTCACCATTGCGATCACGGGGCACCCCAATTTCCATCTCACCATATGTGCTGGTCACGGTTTTCTTGCTCTTGCCATTCCGGCTGTTCGTTGTAGCCTTGCTCTT
>NZ_NHRJ02000005.1 GCF_002220865.2 Paenibacillus xerothermodurans
CGCCGCTAATCTCACCCGAAGGTGAGATCCGCTCGACTTGCATGTATTAGGCACGCCGCCAGCGTTCGTCCTGAGCCAGGATCAAACTCTCCAATAAATTGCTGCGTTAGCAGCGGTCTATCAGCTAAGCTTGTCTTAAGCTCAAAAAACTAATGCTAGCGAGAATTTTCATTCTCTTTATTTTACACTCACTCGTTGTTCAGTTTTCAAAGGGCAATATTGTTTCAAATCGCGCCATTATTGATTATTTTCAACAAAATCAAATTTCACTAATTTGATGATTTGTTTTAGCGGCGACTTTTTTAATATACCATATTCACCTAGCTAATTGCAAGTGTTTATTTTAACCAACATACCAACACTGTATACAATTTCGCTCTTAAATGAATGGTGCCATTTTTAGCGGCGAGATATAATGTATCATAGATCCAAGCATAAAGTCAAGCATAATTGCGTAAATCTTTTTCACCGCTTAGAATACGAACGGAGCGATGCGTCTCTGATGCCGCGCGCACCGCCGTTGTATCCACTTTAGATGATTTCGCGAGCCAGCTGAATGCGCGCACTAGTGCACATATCACCGCTAGAACGTGAGTCATACAAACCCAACCGTTACTCGATCATTCCTTCCAACGGGCTGCTTGCGGAAGCATAGCGTTTTTTAGCAATACGTCCGGCTAGGTAGCCTTTGCGTCCAGCGTTCACTGCAAGCTTAAATGCTTCCGCCATCACAACAGGATCTTGAGCTCCTGCAACGGCTGTATTTAGAAGCACGCCATCCGCACCGAGCTCCATCGCTAAAGCGGCATCGGCTGGTCCGCCGATGCCGGCATCAACGATAACAGGCACTTTGGCCTCCTCAATGATAAATCGCAGCTGGTTAGGATTTGCTATACCCTGGCCGGAACCGATCGGTGAGGCGCCTGGCATAACCGCTGCCGCGCCCGCTTCCTGCAGTTTCCTCGCAAGAATTGGATCATCGGAAGTGTAGGGTAGTACAATAAAGCCGAGATCCACTAATGTTTTCGTCGCCTCCAGCGTTCCGATCGGATCGGGCAGCAGTGTTCTTGGATCGCCGATCACCTCTACTTTGATCATATCGCACAGTCCTGTCGCCTTTGCCAGTTTGGCAATGCGAACTGCTTCGTCCACGGTGAACGCGCCCGCGGTATTCGGCAGCAGAGTGAATTTTTTTAGATCAAGCGTTTCCAAAAAGTTAGGAGCGTCAGGATTATCGATAGGCAAACGACGAATGGCAAACGTCAAGACATCAGCCTCGGACGCCTCAACAGCTTTATTTTGAACATCCAGCGAATTGAATTTTCCCGTACCTAACAACAGCCGGGATTTGAATTCATATGGACCAATCTTCAACAGATCATTCATAAGAGATGTACCTCCAACAAATTTATAATGGAAAACCCATAAACCTGCTGATGACATATGTGCGAGCTCACGTCCACACCCCACACCAAGGCACAGTCTATAGGAATGTGGATCATTGCCGTGTCCCACAGCATTGACGGAATGTGGCGATTTGCCATATGCGCAGAAGCATGGCTGCATGTCACTTTTTGCCGTCTGCCACAGCGTTGATGTTACGGTATTCGAACCGGATTGGTGAGTTACACGTGACTCATTGCCATTTGGACAGCGTTGATGAATGTGTTTCATTCGCGTATCACACTAGTCGCGCTGCTGAATGCAAATTGTCGTATGACACCAATTGCGATGACTGTCAGCCGCCGCCCACGAAATGGACGATTTCAAGACGATCCCCGTCCCGCAATGCCGTTATGCCATAGTCAGCGCGGTCGATGATTTCGCGGTTGAGTTCGACGACTAAAATTTTATGTTCGAGTTTAAATGACAATAGTAAATCCGATACGCTATTCACGTCACACACTTGGCGAGCTTCGCCGTTGATAATTAATTGCATGGTCGACACCCCGCTTTCAACAATTAGGTTGAGAAAAGGCATATGCGCACGCCCGGGCAAAGTGAATAAAGTAGAAACAAATCCCGGCCGGCGCTAGTACGCCCGGCCTGTGTGCTGTTGATCAGCTGTCACAACAGTTCATATAAACTACTATCCGCACAGCAACTTCACGTACAATGCCATTAGAGCAGCCAATGTTCACAACTTGCGAGCCGGCAGCGCAACCAATCCCCGCGCAATAAAAAAGTCAACCGCATATGGTTGACTCTCGTAAACTCCAAGCTGGAAATCAGCGAGTTTTACATCCGTCCACTTCCCTACGCTGGTATAATCCAGAAGCAAGTGCTAGCACGCCAATCAGGTTCCAAGGGTCAAGGAACTAAGCGTCCTTCTCTCAGCCTCGCATGGTGAGGCTCCCCTAGTGGCTATTCAGTTGTCCACAAACAGTATACCAGAAAAAGGTATTATTGTCGCGTAGAATCTTCTGACAAGCCGCATGCCAGGGTGTGCGCTGCTCGCCTGCGTGCCGGGTTCAGATGTGCTGCTCGCCTGCGTGCGCAGGTGCAAATGTGCTGCGCTCCCGCGTGACAGGTCAGATTGTGCTGCGCTCCTGCGTGACAGGTTAGATGGTGCTGCTCGCCTGCGTGCCGGGTTCAGATGTGCTGCGCTCCTGCGTGACAGGTTCAGATGTGCTGCACTCCCGCGTGACAGGTTCAGATTGTGCTGCTTTCTTGCGTGAGGCTCATAGAGGAAAGAGCAACGGCGAATCGCAGCCTATTCACATGCTATGAAATGTTTCACAGTCACACACCGGTATAGCGGATTTCCAGTTCATTCATCTGTTCATCTATCGTATAAATGATTTCCTTGGCAAGTGACTTTTTGACCAACCATTCCAGCAGCATTGGAAGTTCCACACTGACGCCGGACAGCAAGTGATTCTGCTGCAGCTCAGGCAAGCTCCATGCCACATCCCGGCCGGACAGCACCCGGAGCAGCATTTGGCAGCAGCGCTGCATTTTGTTCATCACGGAAAATTCAGAGGCGAGCAGCACTAACTGCACTCGCTGCGTGAGCGTCTCATGGCTTGAGGTCAACTCTTCAAAGAGCTTATACACGCCAGGATTAATACTTTTCAGCTGATTCCACACGGTTGTTTTGGGATTGAAACCAGCTTCGATGATCACAATTTTGGCCCAATGCTGCAGAGCTTCCAACACATTATCGTATGCATCCGATATATGACCTTGCATAAGGTGTTCCTTGCTTTGCAAATATGTTCGCAAAAACTTGGAGAATTCGAGCAGCAGTAGGTGTTCTTTGGCGGCTGAAGGCCATTCCAGCTCATGCTGTAGGTCCTTCAGGTGAATGTCCCGATCCAGAAGAATCTCTCCTTTCAAGATCCAGTCAACGAGGTGGCGACTACCGATGGCAGATACATGTGCGTCTAGGCGGCCACAGAATCCACACCATGGTAGTCCTTCATATTTCTTGTCTGCCCACGTCGTCTTTTATATAATGTAACTGTTATCAGTTGTCACGTCGGGCCATGTGTTAATGATGTTATGTACATAATTGTGCCTCTCTGCATCCGTGATACATCTTATTTCTACATGGCAGATCAGTTTCCTGCCTTGATTTTGTGACAAATATCACATTTTATTTTAAGAGAGAAGTGACGCGATGAGATTTAAGTCCAGCAAAGTTAACGAGTTCCGTCTGTGGGGGCTGTTATTGACTATGGGCGGCATGCTGTTGATGATCGCAGGGTTGGCCGGTATCGTATTTAACTGGGGAGCGGCGGGAAAAATCATAGCCGGTGCTTTCATGGTGATCGGGGCGATGGCGATGCTGGCCAGCATGGGGGTGTATTTCTGGGCGGGTATGATGTCCACAAGCGCGACAGTAGTAGAATGTCCTGAATGTGGCAAGCCAACCAAACTATTAGGCAAGACCGACCGCTGTATGTTCTGCAAAACGATTCTTTCCCTTGATCCGAAGCATGATCCCAACGCGAAAAGCTTGGAACACTAAAGAAAAAACCTGGCTGCCTGAACCAGATCGGTACGGGTAATCCAGGTTTTTTGCGTCAGCCTGCAAGGCAAATGAAATGGAAACGTAAAACGGTTGTAGTCGAAAGGTTGATGATAGCGTTTGTAATGACGCGTAATGTCACTCATTTAACGCCTGCTGTATCAGGCTCCAGATCTTGGGGTTCTCGTAGCCCCTTCGCCAAGAGGCCACCCCGGCCAAGTCATACTTTTTGATTAAATCCATACGCGCTTTCATAGAGACCTCGTCCTCCAGCCAAATTCTGATGCGCTTGTTCCCCTCTTCGTACTCAACATAATTTTGCCCGGCTTCAGGCAGATATTGTGGGGTTAATTTTTTCTCCTCGATCGCTTTTTGCGGATTATCCATGAAAACGGCCCGCGAGCTGACTTTGGTTTTGCCGTTCACTCTTTCTTCTGTCCACACACGCGTGTAAAACGGTACCGACAATATCAGCTTGGAGGGTGGAACACTGTCTTCCTGCAGAATACGGGTGAGGCTCTTTTCCGCCCATGGAAGTGAAGCAACCGAGCCGGCGATTGGACTGCTCGCCCAATGCTCATCGTATGCCATAAGCATCATATAATCTACCGACTCGGCCAACGCTTTCCGGTCATAGAACATCGACCAGTTTTCACTGGTAGATTTGGGGGTGACATCGATAGACACGGTCAGCCCCTGCTCGTGCATTAGCGGTACCATTTCCCGCACGAATTGCACCAGATTGTCCTTATCCTTTAGATTCACATTCTCGAAATCAATGTTAATGCCTTGGAGCGAGTACAACTGCGCAAAGCTTAGCAGCTGTTTGATCATTTTCATGCGCTTATCGTAAGTGGCCAAGGCCTCAGTGGTCTGCTTCGGCTCAAATCCATTGCTGAACAATCCCCAGACCTGAATATTCTGGCTGTGGGCCCATTTAACATACGCGGGGTCGGCGAGGTTTTTGAGGTTACCTTCACCGTCCGCGAGATGGAACCACGTTGGACTGACCACGTTCAAGCCGGGCATGGGCGGGAATTGCGCAGGGTCCGGTGTTTTCGTGACAACCTGCTCCCAGGTCAGATTAAGCTTGCCATTTATCGGTCTCGCCGGAACGAACGCAGGTGGAAGTTTCTGTTCGGGAATGCTTTCCGTGCGATCCTGCATCAGGTGTTTTTTCTGAATGTAGCCCATATAGCCGTTTGTTAGCTGCACTTTAAACCAGTCTGGCTCCACGGCCCAGATCATGACATCCGCCTGCTGGTTCAGCTCGGCCAAAATCGGCGCTTTAATCAGCGGGCCGCTCCGCATGGGAATGGTTCTATCCGGTTTATTCGGGTATCCTATTGTTTTGCCCCATGTGATCGTGTCGCTGTCTTTGACCAAAATTACAGCTCCGGTGTCAGGCGACTCCCGTAATTCAAAGTGATACAACTGCTTAAGCGGTTCCATGGGCAGGTATAGTACATCGTTTGATTTTTCCAGCGGAAACTTGAGGTCAAAGGGTTTTTCATTGATCATGCCGGTCAATTGGCTGGTGCGCAGCCTAATCACTTTATCTTGTGTGGTGATAATAGTTGAATCGGTTGCTTCTTCATGTATCATGGTGGGATCCAGCAGCTCTTGCACGGTTGTAAAAGGGAGCTTGAGGCTTTCCTGCGTTCCGATTGCGGATTGGTCCAGCATGACACCACGGTAGAACACCGGCTTCTCCAGTCCGTTGAAGTCGGGATTTTCATGCCGGCTGGTCGGCACGTATTGGTACCAGTAGAACACGGTCGCAGCGCTCAAAATCATCGCTGCCAGGACTAACATAAAAGGTGGTTTTCTTACTTTTCTTCGTTTGGTTCTTGGCACCCCGTAATCCGTCTCCATTGTTTCACTCCCACGATGATCGGCTATAGTATCTAGACGCCTTGAATTTCCAAATAGTTGCAAAAAAAATGCCTCAGACCTTGTTTGACAAAGGTTCTGAAGCACGCGGGTTGGCCGCATGATTAACAGCGGTTTGCTCCGGTATGTAGCCTTAATGCTCTCTCACAGAGCAGCAATCTGCGCACAATCCATACACTTCGACACGGTGGCTTTTAACCAAGAATCCGGTTGTTAAATTTGCAGTTCGTTCCAGATCATCCAGCGGTTTGTACGGGAAATCTACCATCTTGCCGCAGCGTTCACATAATACGTGATAATGATCCGACATGTCGGCGTCAAAGCGGCTCGACTGGTCCCCGTATGTCATTTCTCGTATGAGTCCTGTTTCAATGAACACTTTCAAATTATTGTACACTGTGGCCACGCTCATGCTTGGAAAGCGCGGTGCTAAAGACTTGTAAATATCATCAGCCGTGGGATGCGTCATCGTGTTCATCAAATAGGTTAGAATCGCGTGCCTTTGCGGGGTCATGCGTACGCCAGTTGATTTCAACTTTGTCAACGCTTGCGCCAAACGAGAGTTCATGCTTTATTCACCGCCAAAGTATTCTTAAGAAGCTTTGGGTTTATTTTAAGCGGCTTTGTTTCAATTTGTCAACGAAACTGGCGGTGCGAATGCTTGCATTTATGTTCCTTGCACGGTGTGTATGGAAATCGATCCGTAAACTAATCCAAATCTTGGGCAAGTTCACTGGAGCTGCGTCCTTCACTTCCTCGTCGATTCCCGGAAAAACATAATCACCCCAATGATGATGAGTATAACTCCGCCTAAAGAGGATCCTAATATAGCAATCTCGTTCGCCGACGCAAGCTGCGAGGTGACCGAACAGGCGCACACCTACGCATTCATCGCCCCACACTATGCGGTGGGGCCCACATGGAGAAGTGTTGTTTCATCGAGATTCAGTGGTCCAGTTGTGGAGATTGTCGGCGCTGTCGGATGCGCATGCTCCGGAAGTAGTTGGCCGTCTGCCGAAAGGTGAATGGTTATTCCGGGGACGCAGCGGTTATGGACATATCGGTGACGTCTTTGTGGCCTTTCATCTAATGAATGATTTCACGCATGTAGAAGAAGAGGATCGCATTGCAGTCACCAGCGCCATCGCATCCAATTGAACGCTCGTTGTTGTCGAGGCCATACCTTGCGTCGCTGCATCTGCAAAGGGGATCTCCAGACGAGCTGTGGTTGCGGTGCGCAGCTCACGGAGAGTGGACGAAAACAATCAACGGCTGCCGCGTGAATTTCAATGATTATCAAGTGTATTCGCCGTTTTGTGAAACACGGTAAGCGTTATCCCAGGTGATATTTCCATTATTTGTCCAGGTGTATATCCGTGCTTGATGTACAGTCGAACGGCCGGTTCATTGTTGGTGCCGGTGGATACCTTGATTAGTGTGCCAGGCGCCGCACAGCTTTCGGCAAATTCAAGCAGCTGGCTGGCAATGCCCCGGCGGAAGTACGAAGGATGCACCATAAGCCTGCAGATGGTAAATTCTTTAACGTTCTGTTTAAAGGAAATGGCTCCAACCAGCTGCTCATGCTCATAATATCCGAAAAAAAGCTCGCCGGAGTCCCTTAAGGTTTTCGGGGAATCCCACAACGGGGGAATTTCCTTGAAGCCGATCAATCTGGCTTCAACGCGGTAGGATAGCTGCTGCAGCATAAGCAGTTCCAATACCTGCATGTTGTTGTTCAAATCGATTTGCTGAATCACCAGATCCCCCCACAACAAAAACTAGAAGACATGACCAAAATTATACAACAGCGCCATGCACCACGCCACTTTGATACCAAAAAAAACAGCCTTTCGCACATGCGCGAAAGGCTGCTCGTATAGCACTTTACGTGGACTCCACGTGGTGGGACTGGAGTGCCACTTCAGTAACACTACAGTGAGACGTTATTGCTTCAACTGCTCAATAATCAGCTTGTTCACCAAGCCAGGGTTGGCCTTACCTTTAGTCTCCTTCATGACTTGTCCGACCAGGAATCCGACCGCTTTTTCTTTCCCTGCTTGGAAGTCAGCCACGGATTGCGGGTTGTTGGCGATGACCTGCTCGACGACCGCTTTAATGGCACCCTCATCGCTAATCTGCACGAGCCCCTGCTCCTCAACGATTGTTTGAGGTTCCTTGCCGGTTTCGAGCATGGTCTTGAATACAGTTTTCGCAATTTTACTGCTAATGGTGCCCTTCTCGATCAATCCGATCATTTCACCAAGACCTTTACCGGTAATGCGCACCTGCTCCAATTCCTGGTTGTTGGCATTCAGATAGCCCAGCAGATCCCCCATAATCCAGTTGGAGACCGCCTTGGCATCCTTCGTAGAGTGTAAGCTTTCCTCGAAGAAATCTGCGAGTGCAATCGAGGATGTGATGACCTCCGCATCATAGCTCGGCAAATTGTACTCACTTACGTAACGCGCCTTACGTGCATCAGGCAGTTCCGGAATACTTGCCTTCACCCGCGCTTTCCATTCATCATCGATATGCACACGTACAAGATCCGGATCCGGAAAATAACGATAGTCATGCGCCTCTTCCTTGCTTCTCATGGTCAGCGTCTTGCCCTGTGCTTCATCCCAACGGCGTGTCTCCTGTACAACCTGCTCGCTGCTGTCCAACAGCTCGGCTTGGCGCCACTCCTCATATTCCAAGCCGCGCTGCACTCCACGGAAGGAGTTCATGTTCTTCAATTCCGTACGCGTCCCGAATTTCTCCTGGCCATACGGGCGAATGCTGACGTTCGCGTCGCAGCGAAGGGAACCTTCCTCCATTTTCACATCCGACACGTCGCAGTACTGCATGATGGCTTTGAGCTTCTCGAGATATGCGCGCGCTTCCTCCGGAGAACGGAGATCTGGCTCCGATACAATCTCAATGAGCGGCGTGCCTACGCGGTTGTAGTCCGCTAGGGACGCGTAGCCGCCGTCCACGTGCGTGAGCTTGCCGGCGTCTTCCTCCAAATGCACGCGAGTGACACCGATCCGTTTGGTTTCCCCGCCCACCTCAATCTCTATCCAGCCATGCTCACCGATCGGCTTGTCATACTGTGAAATCTGATAAGCTTTTGGTGAATCCGGGTAAAAGTAATTCTTACGGTCAAATTTGCTGTCTGTGGCAATTTGGCAATTTAACGCCATAGCGGCTTTCATCGCATATTCCACCGCTTGCTTGTTCAGAACGGGTAGAACTCCGGGATATCCCAGGCAAACCGGACAGGTGTGGGTGTTGGGCGGCGCGCCAAAAGAGGTGGAGCAGCCGCAAAAGATTTTTGATTCGGTGTGAAGCTCTACGTGAACCTCAAGTCCGATCACTGTTTCGTATTTTTTGGTTTGCGTAACCGACATCTTGGTTGCTCCTTTCCTTAGAGTTGGGGGCGCTGCTTATGGAAATCCGTGTTCTGTTCAAATGCATGAGCAGCTCGCAATACCGTCGATTCGTCGAAGGCTTTGCCGATAATCTGCAATCCGATCGGCAATCCGTCAGCGAAGCCGCATGGGATGCTGATTGCGGGCACGCCTGCCAAGTTGACAGGTACTGTCAATATATCGTTCAGGTACATCGTCAGCGGGTCATCGAGTTGAGACCCCACTTTGAATGCGGTTGTCGGAACTGTTGGGCCGACGATCACGTCGTATTTTTCAAACACATTCTCAAAGTCCTGCTTGATGAGCGTCCGTACCTGCTGTGCTTTCAAATAATAAGCATCGTAATAACCGGAGCTCAGCGCGTAGGTGCCTAGCATAATGCGGCGCTTGACCTCCGAACCGAAGCCTTCGCTGCGTGATTTGCGATAAAGATCCAGCAGATTGTCCGGATTCTCTGCACGCACACCGTAACGTACGCCGTCAAAGCGGGCCAAATTCGAAGAAGCCTCCGAGGATGACACTACATAGTATGCCGCGACAGCATATTCACTGTGAGGCAGGGATACTTCCTCAACTACCGCGCCAAGACGCTCCATGACCTTCAAAGCCGATAGGACGGCCTCGCGCACCTGCGGGTCGATGCCTTCACCGAAATACTCTTTTGGCACAGCAATGCGCAGACCCCGTATGTCCCCGGTCAACGCACTGAGATAATCCGGCACGTCAACTTCAGCGGACGTCGAATCCTTCGGATCATGCCCCGCGATAGCCTGAAGCAGGTAGGCGCTATCTTCTACATTTTTGGTCATGGGACCGATCTGATCCAGAGATGAGGCGAAAGCGACCAAGCCGAAGCGGGATACCAACCCATGGGTTGGCTTCAAGCCGACGATGCCGCAATAGCTCGCCGGCTGCCGGATGGAGCCGCCGGTGTCGGAGCCAAGCGAAAAATACACTTCCCCCGCGGCCACCGCCGCTGCAGAACCGCCGCTGGAGCCGCCCGGCACATGATCCAGGTTCCAAGGATTGTAGCAATCGTAGAAGCTGGAGTTTTCGTTCGAGCCGCCCATCGCGAATTCGTCCATGTTCATTTTACCGATTGAAACGACTTGCGCTTCCTTCAGCCTTTCAACGACGGTTGCGTCGTATACCGGGTTAAAGTTACGCAAAAACTGGCTTGCGCATGTTGTCGTGACTCCCTCGGTGACAATGTTGTCCTTGTACCCGATCGGCAGTCCGAACAGCAGCCCTCTTGTGTCGCTTTTGACCAACTGCTCGTCCAGTGCCTTGGCGGTCGCACGGGCATTTTCTTCATCCAATGTCAGGAAAGCTTTTACTTTGCCTTCCACCTGATTGATCCGGTCATAGGATTCATTCACCAGGTCGGAAACGCTGATTTGCTTGTTTGTCAGCCGGTCGTGAATTTCCTGTAATCTAAGATCAAATAAAGACACAACGTGTCCTCCCTTCAAGTTATCGGTTATTCTAGTACGGCCGGAACCTTAATGTGTCCGTCCTCTTCTTCCGGCGCGTTTAGCAACACTTTTTCGATCGGCAAGGAAGGTCTGGTCTTGTCCTCGCGCATTACATTGAACAGCGGCACCGGATGGCTGGTCGGCTCCACATTGTCCGTGTCCAGTTCGTTCAGTTTTTCAACATATTTTAGGATGGCATTTAACTGCTCGGTGAACTTGCTCTTCTCCTCTTCGTTCAACTCAAGCCGCGCCAGATTAGCCACATGCTCTACATTTTTGATTGTTATACTCATCGAATGCACCTGCCTCCGTAATTAACATCTATTTCGCTAATAACGAACAATCTGTTCGACATTACAGCTCAAAATTCATTTCCTTATTATAGACTAGATAGAATTTGAACTCAATTATTTCGTCAGCCAGCGGCAGCACAAAAAAACAGCTATCCAGTGGATGAATGATCACCCGCCGGGAGCTGTCGTTCGTTGCAGCTGGGCACGTTGTCAAATCCAAGCTTTCAGATTTACCTGCTTGATAAAATCCGCCTGGGATTGCACTTCCTTGGCCGTTTCTTTGCTTTCCTCTTCAACCTCTTCCCCGTTCATGATTCGACGAAACAATTCCTCATTACGGGTGGCCAAGGCGAAGTCTATCAAGGCTTCCCTCTCCAGACGGTCGACCTCCTGCTGAACCAGCACCTCTTCCAGCTCAACATCGGTAGACGGCACGAAAAAATGCTTGTTTATTTTAGGAATCCGAACCACGTAGTCAAATACGTTATCCGCATTCCGATCATACGCGATAATGTAACCGTACTCGCCCACGGGCAAATTTTGCTCAAAGCTGTCTGCAACGATATACACCTTTTGTCCCAAACGCAGCATATACCTTTCCTCCTTAACGCTAACGACTAACGAGCACATTCGTGCTTATGCCGACTTGTAGAGTAAGATGCACATAGCAATCGTGCGCCGGGGGAGACGTCAGCTCTACCAATCCGGCCGCCGGTAATCAGAACGATACCAGACGAAGCTATGAAAAACATCGGCAATTCATGTTATTTTATAATCTATTAATTCTATCATCTTTTGACAGCTGAATCAATGGAAGAGAACGGTGAACAGCTGCGTTCGGACTAGAGGAGACTCACGTGCTAAACACGACCGACAGGGACTATTGGGTTTCGTATGCGTCAGCCATAGTGCTATGAGCACCTCGCTCGGGCAAGAGCAGTGTGTACAACACTCCGAAATACTCACGTATCAAGTAGTTGACTTCAACGAAAAACGGCGATGAACTGGCAATGCCGACCGTGTGCGGTAATCCTATTTGGCGGGCTAGCAGTTTGGCTCTAAATAAATGAAAATCACTTGTGACAATCGCTACGCGCGGGTTGACCGCACCTCTTGCGCTCATGAGTTCCTTGGAGAACAGGAGATTTTCCTCCGTCGAGGTCGATTTGTTTTCCAACAGCAGGCGTTCACGCGGAATACCGTGGCTCACTAAATATTTGTACATAGCCTCCGCCTCGCTCAGATGCTCATCTGAACCTTGCCCGCCTGATAAAATAACTGGGATCGCCGGATTTCCCCGGATCACTTGAATGCTTGTGTCCAATCTGCGCTGCAACGTATCGGATAATGCGCTGCCCTTTAAACCGGCGCCTAACACAATCATATAGTCGGCGTCTTCCAATGCTGTCTGATCCGTGCGCGAACTAGCCACTATAATTGATTCTATGACGAGAAATGAGCAGATAAAACCGAGGAGGCCCGCTAAAAGCGTGATATGAATAATTTTGTATATGCGCTTGTCCGTCTGTGCGCACAGGACGGAAACCGCACGCACACACAGGAGAGACATACATAGGCCAATAATAAAAAATACACCGAAGCTGGCGCCAAAGATCAGCAATAACAGCCCGCCGGCACCAGCACATAACGCGGTATACATAACCAAGGAGCCAGCCCTTTTATCGGACAAGAAGCCCCACCCCTTCCAGCCATGCTCACTCGGCTTCCGCCAAGTGTTCCTTACAAAATGCTTCCACCGCTGCCACTTCATCGTCTTCCAAATCATATTCCAGGTACTTTTGCGTGTCTCTTTCAAAAATCTCGTACTTCATCAAACCTGCCCGTTCTGGTTCCACGCGATAGATGGCCCTAATATACAGGCCTTGCTCGGAATATAACTCATCATCCTCAGGCACCGCAATATCAAGCAGAAACTCATAGCGATACCCCGGCAGAATGCCGAAAGGATCTTTGATCAATTGTGCGGAAAAGCTGGTGATGGTCAGCATAAGATCAATCCTTCCTGTCCCTTTTGGTTTTTATTATACAACAGCGGCGGGTAAAGTCATGCAGCTTGAGCTGGCGTGAGTCGGGAATTCGGCTGAGCAGGCAATGTGGCGGCGCTGTGTGGCGGCGGGTGTGGCCGCATGTGTGGTGGCATGCTATGGCCGCAAGTCATCCCAATCTGCAGCGGAGGACAATCAACCGGAACAAGCTGATTGCGTTCGGCGTATATACAAAAAATTATTTGCAAACCATAAATAGGTTTAAATACATAGTGTAGGTACCGTATACCCGCATCGGTCCCTCAACTGCAGCAGCGCCGATTCGCAATCACATTGTCAGAGGAGAGTACAAGCAATTCTGAATCTTAGAAGGAGGAATTCACATGGCGGCAAAGAAGGGTGAACTCAAGACAGATTGGGTAAAGACGGATGAGACAAGACTCGAAGAACAGACTATTTTTGAAGGATATCAAGGTCTAAGTCCTACAGACGCTATCACAACAACGTTGGACGCGGTGTACGGGGATACGAGATACGAAGATGCAGAAAGGGGAGGTAACCGGCAGGCTGACGCGGCCAAGGCGCGGACAAATCCGGCGGAGGGACAGGCACAAGCCGGTGTGGACGAGTTGGCGATGGAAGATACCCCTGTAGATTCCGCTGCGCCGCCGACAGTGATCATTCACGGCACGGATGTATTGAACGGATACAATGGAGGGGATAAGTCGTAAGGCATGAAAAAATGGCCGTGGCGTAGCAGCCGCGGCCATATTGTTTGTGATCGTGCACTTTTCTATCGCGTACTACTTGGACAGCCGTTTCATCAGAGCGGCCTTCTCCTCTTCAAATCCGGGTTTGCCCAACAGTGCGAACATGTTGCGTTTGTAAGCTTCCACACCTGGCTGATCGAACGGGTTGACGCCAAGCAGTAGTCCGCTGACCGCACACGCCTTTTCGAAGAAGTATACCATCTCGCCAAAGTTGAATTCATTCAACTCGTCCAGCTGCACGACCATATTAGGCACGCCACCGTCAACATGAGCCAGAAGCGTTCCTTGGAATGCTTTTTTATTTACTTCATCCATCGTCATGCCCGCCAGGAAGTTCAAGCCGTCCAGATTGGCTGTATCTTCTTTTATAGTTAGCTCCGCCCGCGGCTTTTTGACCTGCAGTACAGTTTCGATCAAATCCCGGCGGCCTTCCTGCACATATTGTCCCATTGAGTGCAAATCCGTTGTAAAGTCCACGGACGCAGGGAACAACCCCTTCTGGTCTTTCCCTTCGCTTTCGCCGAACAGCTGCTTCCACCATTCAGATACGTAGTGCAGGGACGGCTCGTAGTTAACCAGCAGTTCGATTGTTTTCCCTTTACGATAGAGCGCGTTACGTACGGCTGCGTACTGGTAGCTTTCGTTCACAGTCACGTCAGGGTTGGCATATTTAAGCATAGCCGCTGCTGCACCTTCAACCATTCGGTCAATATCAAGACCCGCCACCGCGATCGGCAGCAAGCCCACCGCCGTCAGAACGGAATAACGGCCGCCGACATCGTCAGGTATGACAAACGTCTCGTAGCCCTCTTCATCCGCGAGCTGTTTGAGTGCTCCCCGAGCTTGATCTGTAGTTGCAAAAATGCGCTGTTTTGCCCCGTCCTTACCATATTTCTTCTCCATATACTCACGGAAAATACGGAATGCTATCGCAGGCTCCGTGGTTGTACCCGATTTCGAAATCACGTTCACGGATATGTCCTTGCCTTCGAGCAGCTCAAATAAATGAGTTAAGTAAGTGGAGCTCAAGTTATGACCGGCGAAGTAGACCTGTGTTAAGCCGCTGCGCTGATTATGAAACGTGTGCGATAATGCTTCAATCGCAGCCCGTGCGCCAAGGTAAGAGCCTCCGATGCCAATCACTACCAACGCTTGAGAATGATGGCGTATCCGCTCAGCTGCCTGTTTGATACGGGCGAACTCTTGTTTGTCGTAATTGGCAGGCAGATCGATCCAACCCAGAAAATCGGAACCCGGACTTCGCCTTTCGTGAAGTAAGTTATGTGCCGTTTTGACGTACTCACCCAAATAGTCAACCTCTTTTTTGTCCATAAACGGCAGAACTTTGGAATAATCAAAAGCAATGGCCATGCGCTCGTCCTCCTTACCTTTTGATGTTTGTCACGCCTTCGGAACCTTCTCCCAATCCTTCAGAAACCGGTCGATACCAGCGTCCGTTAGCGGGTGCTTCCACAATGTAGGCAGAAGAGAGCCCGGAATTGTGGCAATATGCGCCCCTGCTATGGCGGCTTGTTCGACATGGCCGATGCTGCGGATGCTCGCGGCGATGATCTCGGTGTCGAGCCGATAATTGTCGAGAATGATTTTCAAATCCCGGATGAGCTTCATGCCTTCAACGGCGATATCATCCAGCCGGCCGATGAACGGACTGATGTACGTCGCGCCAGCCTTCGCCGCCATTAAGCCTTGTGCCGCAGAAAAGACCAGCGTTACGTTGGTCTTAATCCCCTCTTGGCTGAGGCGATAGGTCGCCTCCAGGCCATTTTCAGTCAGCGGCAGCTTGATTACCACATTCGGCGCCCAAGCGGCTAACTCGCGGGCTTCTTGCAGCATTTCTTCAACGGACAGTCCGATCACCTCGGCGCTGACAGGGCCGCTGACAATCGACGCGATCTCCTGAATCACATCCTTGAAGGGTCTCCCCTCCTTTGCAATAATGGATGGATTCGTCGTCACGCCATCAACCAGGCCAAGACGGTTGATTCTTCTGATTTCTTCAATGTTCCCCGTATCAAGAAAAAACTTCATGTGTCGTCCCTCCAGTCGTATCTGCTGTGGTGCTGTCGTGTGCCGGCACCTTGTCCAACCACCATTGATGTCCTTGTTGCTCGAGCAGCCGGTATGACGCTTCAGGTCCGGCGGAGCCAGCCCGATACCGGCGTAGAGGCACCTCGTTCGCCTCAAAGGCCTCAAGAATTGGCTGTACCCACTTCCAGGCCAGTTCCACCTCATCCCAATGCGCGAAGAATGTCGGTTCTCCCTCAAGTGCATCGTGAATCAGGTTTTCATAAGCCTCAGGCACATCCGTAGGTCTGCCAAGGGAAGTTGTGATGAACGGTTCGATTTTGCCATCACGCGGATCTTTACTGTTCAACTGCAAGTACATGCCTTCATCAGGGCCTATCTCTATCACCAGAAGATTCGGAGGATAATTGTGCACGGCGTCTCCGTGCTGCAGCGGCTGCTTGAATTCAACAACAATGCGTGTCGATTTTTCGTTCAAGCTTTTACCCGTCCGTATATAAAAAGGGACCCCCGTCCAGAAATAATCATCAATCCACAAACGTGCGGCAATGAACGTATCGGTGTTCGAATGTGGATCTATGCCAGGTTCCTCGGTATACTTCACGACATTCCTGCCGGCTATTTCACCCGCATCGTATTGACCTCTCACCACGTTCGCGGCAACATCACCTCTGTTTAGTGGTCGCAGGGCCTCCAGTACCCGTTTCTTCTTTGCCCGCACTTCTTCAGGGTTGGATGGCCGTGGAAGGTGCATAGCAAGCATCATTAAAAGCTGCAGCATATGATTCTGAAACATGTCACGGATGGCACCCGCCTGGTCATAGTAGCCGGCACGCTGCTCCACGCCCACAGTTTCACTTGCCGTGATTTGTACATTGGAGATGTACCGGTTGCTCCAGAGCGCATGAATCATAGGGTTCGCGTATTCGAGTACCTCCAGGTTCTGAACCATATGTTTTCCCAGATAGTGATCGATCCGGTATACTTCATGCTCTTCAAACGTTTGGCTCAATTTCTCGTTCAACTCACGTGCTGACTGCCAATCATGACCGAAGGGCTTCTCGATGATCAGCCGTTTCCAGCCCTGTCCCGTGCCCAGTCCGCTTTGCTTGATGTTGGTCGCGATAGTGCCGAAAAATTCCGGAGCCACCGAGAGGTAGAAGATGCGATTTTCCGGGATGCCCAGCTCCGCCTCCCGCTCGCGGGCCATCGTTAGCAGCTTTCCATAATCCGTCGGCTGGGAGACGTTCAACGAACAGTAGCGGAAGGCGCTAAGAAAGGCCTGCAGAGTCGAAGGATCATGCGGTTTGCGTCTAGAGAAGCTGTTAAGGGACTGTTCTACGTTTGACTGAAATTCGCGATCCGATAACTGGCGCCTGCCAAGGCCGATGACAGAAAACGGCAGGGCTAGTTTTCCATCTATAAACAGGTTGTACAATGCCGGGTATATTTTGCGTTTCGCCAAATCTCCGGTGGCACCAAACAACACAAAAGTGCTTGACTCCATTATGGTGCCCTCCCTTCTATCCATGGTGTCTATAAAAATTCCGCCCTGCTAGGGGCGGAACCAATGTGTTTGATTTTCAACTTTATAAAAAGTGCATTAACCGAGTGTCTTTTGCCCAGGTCTCCAGTTCGCGGGACATAGTCCGCCGGCCTGCAGCGCCTGTAATATCCGCAATGTTTCGTCTACACTGCGGCCAACATTCATATCAGTTACCACCTGATAGCGGAGGATTCCTTCAGGGTCAATGATAAACAGTCCTCGGTGAGCCGCACCTGTCTCGTCGTCTAAGATACCATACGCGTGAGCTGTTTCTTTACTGAAATCCGAAACCATAGGATAATTGACGGCGCCAATACCGCCTTGATCGCGCGATGTTTGCGTCCAGGCTTTATGTGTGAACACACTGTCCACGGACGCGCCCACGATTTCGCAGTCTAGATCCTGGAATTCCTTGTAAGCATCGCTAAAAGCGATGATCTCAGTCGGACAAACGAACGTGAAGTCGAAAGGCCAGAAGAAGAATACTAGCCATTTGCCGCGGTAATCCTCAAGAGAAACGTATTCCTCCAGGGTTTCCATGTTTTTTGTAGACTTCAGTTTAAACGACGGAGCGGGCAGTCCTACTTTTGCAAAAGGGTAACGGGTTGCCAATGCTGGATTTGTAAATTGTGTCATCGTCAATGTCTCCTTCTTTTATATCTTAGAGTTCGGCGATAGCCTTGTTCAGTTGTGTTTGATTGAAGCCAAGAATTTTCTTGTCGCCGATTACGGTTACAGGAACGGATCTCATCCCCGTGTTCCAGAGTTCTTCCGCATATTTTTCATCCAAGTCAATGTTTCTTTCCTCAAATGCAACTCCTTGGTCGTTCAAAAACTTTTTTACCTGACCGCAGAAATGGCAGTTTGAACTTGAATACACAATAACGTTAGCTTCAGATGCCATGGAAAAACACTCCTTAGTTTATCTTGTATAAAAATGGTCGAATTATACGTGCAGCTGTTCCGCTTCAACGGATTCCAAGTACCTTTCACAATCGATCGCCGCCATGCAGCCTGTTCCAGCCGCGCTGATCGCTTGACGATACCTGCTATCCTGCACGTCACCACATGCGAACACGCCTGGTATATTCGTTTCGGTAGTGCCGGGCTTCACCAGCAAATATCCGTGCTCATCCGTGTTCAGCTGGCCACCAAGAAACTTGGTATTCGGCGTATGTCCGATCGCTACAAACACACCCGCAGCTTCAATTACTTCATCCTGTCCGGTTGCATTGTTTCTAACCTTCAATCCGGTCACGCCATTATCACCAGCGACGACTTCAAGCGGTGTCCGGTTGAGGCTCCAACTGATTTTATTGTTCGCGCGAGCGCGGTCCTGCATGATTTTCGAGGCGCGCAGCTCGGTACGGCGGTTAACCAATACCACTTCAGAAGCGAAGCGCGTCAAGTAATTCGCTTCTTCCATTGCGGAATCGCCTCCGCCTATCACAATGATCTTCTTATTCCGGAAGAAAAATCCATCACAAGTAGCACAAGTGCTAACACCGCGGCCAACGTTTTCTTTCTCGCCCGGAATGCCCAGATACTTGGCAGAAGCTCCGGTGGAAACGATCACGGATTCCGCTTGAATTTCACCCATGCCTTCTACTTCCAGAGTGAAGGGACGCTTGGAAAAATCCACTTTATTTACCCAGCCTGACTTGAATTCGGCGCCGAATCGTTCCGCTTGCTTGCGCATGTTATCCATCAGTTCCGGACCCATGATGCCTTCCGGGAATCCGGGAAAGTTTTCGACGTCCGTAGTAGTAGTCAGCTGTCCGCCCGGCTCAGGTCCTTCGATGATGAGCGGCTTTAGGTTTGCTCTAGCCAAGTAAATTGCGGATGTCAGACCGCCTGGGCCAGTGCCGATGATAACCGTTTTGTACATATGTACCCTCCTCATTGTTCCACCTGGTATATTTAAACTTAGTTTAAGTTTGTTCTGTACTCAACAAATGATAACATCCGAGTTTGTCCCCTGCATGAAGGTGCGATGAAGATGGAATGAAATCTTAATGAATTACAAATGAAGATTTCATGAAGTTAAGGGATGACGAAGGCACCGCGACAGTCGCGTACGGATGGTACAAGGTTTCATTTCACTGCTAACGGGTAAGTAAATACTGCAGTGACAATTACTCAACCAATCTATAATAGGGAGGTAATATCATGAATACGGAAAACAAGAAAATTGTTGGTGTATTTCGCACAGAGGAGCAAGCAATCCAAGCGATTGAGGGCCTGAAGCGGCAAGGTTACCGTTCGGATGAAATTTCCGTTATTACGAAAAACAGAGAGGATATGGAGAATCTGGAAATGGAGACCGGCAGTAAGGCCCCCGAAGGTGTGGCGACAGGCGCAGCAGCCGGTGGCATGCTGGGCGGAGCAGCCGGACTTCTCGCAGGACTCGGTTTGCTGGCCGTGCCGGGCGTGGGACCGATTCTTGCAGCCGGGCCTATCGCAACCACATTGACAGGTGTAGCCGTAGGCGCTGGAGCGGGCGGACTGGTCGGAGGCCTGATCGGGCTTGGTATTCCGGAAGAAGAAGCGAACCGTTACAACGATTATGTAAATGAGGGAAATATTCTAGTTATGGTCGATTCCTACGCGGATCGTAATGCTGCCGTGTATGACACGTTCCGCACGAATGAGTCATTGAATGCACACACTTATGGAGATGCCGATTCCCGCGTAGGGACCAACCAAGCAGGCAGATTCAATTAATCCATACAAAGAAAGTCGGCCTGGAGAAGGGCGTAATGAATGACCAATCCGCTGCTCTGGAGAAGGGCTTAATGAATGACCAACCCGCTGCTTTACGCGCGGGTTGGTCATGTTATGAATGAATACAGGTTTCAACAGCGCTGTACAGATAGAGCTGCACGGACTATTCCTCGCCGAGACCAAGCGCATCACGCAGCCGGTGCAGCACGATAACCGCCTGTGCACGTCGCGGTGGGGCGGAGTTGCTCAGCCCCGTCAGCTTCCAGTAAACCGAAGGCTACCGCTATTTGCCGCTGTTCCTCTGGGCGCTTGCCGCTGGCTTCAGGATCCAATGCGCTCAACGAGCTTGATCATTTCCGCACGCGATAGTTCCTGTGCCATTTCGTCCTCGGTATAATCTGCCGCTTCTATCACTCCGGCATCATGCAGTGATTGCAAGTGTATATTTCCTGCCGATTCCGTCGCCTCTGTGGCATGAGCTATAATCGGCAGATGCAAGCCCTTGGCCAACATTGCAATAAACTCCTGTCGATGCACCACGCCGTCCGGCCGAAAAGAACCGTCACCATAGCCGGATACTCCCCCGTATGCGGCGGCTTCGAGAATTTGCCCCTTGCACCAGCAGGCTCATCGACAGCAGCAACGGTATGCTGCAGTACAGCATCTTACGCATAACACGGATACACACAACCGCAATCAAAACCTTAGTTTTGTTCACCTTGGATTTAACGGTGTCTCATATGGTCCTCACCCTGCCTCTCACTGTGCTTCGTATTTTTTAATCGTTTTGCTGCTCTCCCGCTTGCCCTGCGCCGTAACGCTAATGTAGAGAATGCCTCCTTCATCATCAAGCCTGAGATTATCCAATGTTGCCACCGACTGCCCGGGTTGAACTGTAGTGACCGCGTCGACTCCCGCCATCGTTTGAACCGCTGCGGACATCTTAGCGTCGGAGTAGAGCCTCACAGTGTCGCCTTCCCGCAACTGCAACACCGTAACTGCGTCACCGCCCACACCCTCGGTGATGTTATTCATCCGGATGTGATGTGCGGATACCGGTGCTGTCACAGGCTCAGACGGATAAATCTTGGGAATGCCGGCGCTTTCCTCTTCATTTAACTGGGTTACGGTGACATAAATCACGCCAAAGTTGGAACCGGGGAGGCTGGCATGCACTAATGCCGACGCTTCCCCGGACGCAACCGCAGCACTACCTATCGGTGTGGTTGAAGCTTCGTCCGTGTATAACTTGACAACGTCAGTTGCGCGTAGTCCGAAAACCTCAATCGTATCGCTTGACCCAGCGGCATTATGTATCTATCTTGATGTTCGCCCTCTCAGGTGATGAGCTCGCCCGCTCGGACGCATACGCTTTAATCACACGCGCGCTTTCAGCCTCCGATTGCGAAGTCGCCGTCACGTAGATGAATCCGGCTTGTGGGCCCAACTGGGGGACGCTCACCACGGCGGTGCTTGAACCCTCCCCGACTGTTTCAGCGGCTATTGCATCTGCCACCGTGGCGCTGGTGTACACTTTCACTTTGGTGCCGGTGGGCAGGCCGCGCACCTCGATGCGGTCGGCCACGCCCTCCGCCTCATTGATCACAGTGATAGTGCCTGGGGAAGGGTGAAGCCGTGACAGGCTCTTGACTGTAGTGTTTCGCCACGCGCGCGCTTTCCAACAGTGGGGGACTCGTCACGCTAACATATACTGTTCCCTCGCCCGCCCCAAGCTGCGGCAGTGACGCGACTGCACTGTCCTGGCCTGCATGCACGGTCGCTTGTGCGATTGGAGCAGCGGCACGTTCCGACGTATATACCCGCATTATGTCTCCGGCACGCACACCGGTGACCAGAACACTATCTCCCGTACCGTTGAAAGCATTGGTGATACTCACTTGTCCAAGAGCTAACAATGCTGATGGCGCTAGGAGGAGGGGCAATGAGGTCGGCTCTGCAGAAAAAGATTTGACAATCCGCCGGCTTTCCGAGTAGGACGGTTGAGTGCCCGTCACGAAAATATGGCCGGAAGCAGAGCCCAATTGACCGACATCGACAGTTGCGCTGCTCGATCCACCGGCCACGGTGGCGATTCCTAGCGGCATTGACGCCCCTGCATCGGCATAAACTTTGACCACATCCCCCGATCTCAATCTCGTCACGGTAACCTGATCCTGAGTGTCCGGCGAACTGTTGTCCACGTGAATCGTACTTGGCGGAGGCGGGACCGATGCGGCAGCGTACGCCCGATCCGGTGCGAATGCCGCTAACCACAGCATGAGACTCGCGATAACAACTCCGTGTGATCCGGCAGGTTTGTGCATATGTGATGTAGGTAACAGCATATGATACACCCCCATTTTTTGTATTCCATATGGTTAATTGACGATTCTCTCACGAAACGGATACTCATAAATCACCGTTTTATACACGTGGCCCTCGTACGAATACACATGATGCCGAGGAAGTCTGACCTTCACTTTATATATAACAGCCGGACCCTTGAGCACTTTTCTGATGCCCTGGTTTTCCCGAACATAGCTGAAAGGAAAAACGATATTGGCGTCATTGTCATCCACGTAATCCTCAAACACTATCTCAGGTGCATCGCTAAGTAAACTTCTGGTGCGCGGCGTTCCGTTCTCGTGCAGCTGCAAGTTGTGGTTCATTCCTGCCTTAAAGGCCAGGAGGGCGGCATCTCGTTCGAAAACGATTTTGCCCTCAGCGAGCTGCGCTTTATCAAGCTGGAGTGAGGCATCATGCGCGCCACGGTTAATGGCAAACTTAAGCCGGTTATGTGTAGTGGTAGTAACGTAACGGTCCGCCTGAAAGCCAGTTGTGTTCAAAAACATGAGCACTACAAAAAAAAGTAACAGCACTCGGTTCACGCTGCCTCACCTCACCATCGCTTCACTCATTTGCTTGGCGTGACGCACAATTTCAGGCGGTTCCCTATCTGGACTGCCAAACAAAGTACGGAACAGCCACCGAGGCGTACTTTTCACATAGAGTGTTCCCTCAATATATTCGCCTCGCGGAGTCAGCTCGGTGGTTCCATTGAACCGAATGTCCGCCCCATCCAGCAAAAAAGTATGCTCCAACGTGTATCGCATCTCATCGATAATTTCGGGTGTAAACCTGCCATTATCAGCGTTAGCGGCTTTTTGAATCGCACTGTCGAGCACCATCTCCACGGCATTGGCCCGTGTGGAATAAATATCGTGCAGGACCGGCTGAAACAGCAGCAACAGCAAAATGTACACGGTGAGCATCTCAACTAGCGCAGTTTTCATGCAGACTGGCGGCTGTCGCTTAAGAGAGACAGGGATGTGTGCCGTGTGCCCTCGGTATCGACGCGTAGACTGCCGATGAGCTTGTTTCCGGCAGCGGAGCCAAGTATAAATGGCTCGGCGGACTGGGACGGTTGATGATGAAAACTTGTCGGCACATTGGTGTTATTGAACAAATCGTCCATTTGCGTCTTCTTTTCCTTGATTGAGCTCCAGAGAGCTACATAAACAAACAGGCCGATCGCGGCCAGTGTGGCTGCAATGATCAAAAATTTCTCCAATGCCGGTTTCACAATGCATCACTCCTCTTAAGTTTTATCCGAGCTGGTTGGTGTTCCTTGCCAGATCGGTCACATATTGCTGGGCGATATTGAGAGCATTCCATAAATAAATCAACAAGGGGCTGAATGCAACCGCATAAGCGAGATTACCGAAGAACTTGCGGCGCCGGCGCCGGTTCTCACGCAGCATCTGCGTGTAACTCTCCTCTCTTGCGTCGACCAACGCCGAAATCTGTTCCGGTGGAGTCATCTCAAGGTCTGCTAAGAGCTTGCACAGCTCTCGCGCTTCCCTTGTCCCGATGTCCTCGGCGATGACTTGCAGCGCCGCAGGAGCTCCTTCATCGAACAACCTCAGCCCGCGATTGAGCGAGGGTTTGATGCGGGACGTGTAGTCTCGGAGTTTTGTCAGCAGCGTGTGCAAGTTGAGCCTGCGCCTGCCAACGCCTCTCAGCTCGTCGACGATCATACTGTAAATCATAAATAGCTCTCGATTCTTCTCCCCGTCGTCGATCTCCTTGTATTTTTTTAAAAAGTAGGTCAGTAGCGAGGCTCGCGTATTAGTCAGCAAAAGAAAGACAATCGGGCCCCACACTTGCATCAATATCGTAGGGAGCTCAAGCAGTTCCCAATAAAACAGCAGGTTGTAAAGGCTGCTCATCAGCCACAGCACGGCCACGCCATAGCGTATGGTCTGCAGCTGCCAGGCATTCAGCTTAAACGGGTAGCCGGTGCGCGCCAGCTTTAGTTCCAGTTCCGGTTGGTGCAGCCAGTTTTTTAACCGCAAGTACTGCAGTCTTGTCATATGCTTTATCGAAATGGGTGACCGGAGCTGTCGGTGCACCAGATATGCCGCCCATATATACAGCAGACAAATGAGCACATCCAGCGCTATACCGCTGAAAGTATAAAGTTTTTGCCCGTCTAGCATTCGCTAAATCACCTCCCTGCAAAACTGGCACCGGCAGACTTGTGTCAGTGGTTGGGCTGTCTCCATTTACTTCAATGGGGGTAATCGGTTGTCCGCGTATATGGCAGCATTGACAAGCAACGCGTCGTCACCCGCGCGTCAATAATCATTCGGCGGACGCCGAAACCACACAGCCAACAGCAGCGCACCGACAATGAAACATACCGTTACCGTGAACCAAAAGCGTCCCTGCTCGGTGCCAAGCTGATAATGTAATGTGCTGTTATAACCAATAAAGACGGCCATCATCAACAGCAGTGACGGAAACAGCAGCACATGGAGCCAGCTTAATTGCAGTATTTCGGAGCTGGAATCCCCCTCATCCCGCAGTACATCGATTTGCTTGTGTATGTTTTTGTCGATGGCCATCAGGGTGCTCTCCACGTTTTCTCCTCGTACCAACCCCTTCAGCACGGTCAGGCCTAGTTGCTTGGCAAAGGATGTCTTAATACTATAAATAAATTCTTCAACCGCTTTCTCCATTTCGCGCGAGTCAACATAATTCAACTCCTCCCGTATCAAATTCATGAAGTGCCGCCGAATCGGTGCGGAGCCGATTTCCTGGCATGACAGCTGCAGCGCGGTGCGCATGTTTCCCCTGGTAACCTTGTACTTACTGCTCAGAATACCTACAGCCTCTGCGAGATCATAGCCGTTTTGAATTTGCAAGCTTCGCAGCTTAATGCGGTAATAAACGATCGGAATGGCGAAAGTCAGCCCGCCGGCGAATAAGCTAAACCTCGCATCTATTGTCGCAAAGAACGCAATCAGCCCGACCGAAAGGGCGCTCGACGATGTGAATAACACAAACAGCTGCAATGATGTGTCCGAATAGCGTTCACGCTGGGTTGCTTTGAGAAGCATTTCCAGCTCGCGCTGCAGCCAGCCTGCCAGCGCTGCGACGCGGCTTGGCATGCGTGGGCGCAGTGACTGCGTGTACAGCTCTTTCATACGAATTTGATGGCGGCGTTCGGTGCGAAGCACTGTTCGCAAGTGCCGTACCAGTGGCTGCAGGAGCAGGTACAGTCCCGAGGTGAATACCAGAGCCGCTGCGGCAAGAGCCATCGTATTTAAAAGGGCGTAAGCTTCCGCCACGGCTCAGTCCCCTCCCTCTTCAACAAACGCCACGCTTGCCTTATGCGACAGAGCCGGCGGGCTGTTACTGCCGCAATGTCCGGCCTCATTCGTCATCTGCTTCAGCGATTGGCTGATGCGATTCAACGGATTAGTGTCTGCAGGATTATAAACCACAACTCCGTCTCCTGCCGGTATAGGACGTTCCTCCGCCAGCTTACGCAGCACTGCCAGCGTGTTGGCTGCCCAGCCTGGATCCACATCATACATTTCTTTTTGCAGCCTCTTGCTAAGATCACTGCGGTAAGTCCACGTGTCGGTTCGCTGGTCCCAACGCATAAGCTCGTGTGTGCTAATCTCTGCGGTATGGCGATTGTAGCGGAGCTCCATCACGCTTTTAATTCTTTTGCGGGTGCGACTCGCGTCTTGCGTCTGCACCAGCAGCAGGTCGATGTTTTCCGCGACCCGCTTCTCCTCCTCCGCAAAACGTGCGCCCGCACTGAGGCTGCAGAGCAGCCTCGCGAATTGTGACGGCACTGTCTCAGGCTTCCACGTGTGATACGTGCTGCCAAATCCCTTCAGCAGCCGCTCACACGCCAGCATCGCCCCTTCCACCTCTACTCTACGCACCTCCCCGATGATCGCGTAATCAACGTCAAACCGAAGCACCTGGTCCATGGCATGATGAAACGTGCTTTCGTGGGTGACACGCTCAATCAATTTTTTCTCCGGAAAGTCGCGGCTTGCCGCCAATTCATAATGCTTCTCGATAACAGCCCCCGTGTAGTGATCCTCCCTTTCGGCTAATATTGCCTTCAGGGTGGTAGACTTTCCAGTGCCTGGCGGTCCGACTACCAATAAGTTACAGTGAGTTTTGGAAAACCCTCTGAGTAGAGCTACAGCCTCCGGTGGAATGGTCCGCCGCCGTTCATCTGCCAAATCGTCAACTGTGACCCGGCCGATCAAAAACCGCCGAAACGTAATGACATCGTGGCGTACGTCCGGCTTTACCGTTAACGTCACACGCTCACCCGTATATAAATCTACTTCCAGCGTTGTGTTATACAGGTTAACGATTGCGTCTTCCTTTTGCCGTGTGAGCACCCGAACTATCTTATCCACCTCCTGGTTGGAGGAAAACTCAAACGGCATACGTTGATGGCGGCCGCTGTGATGTATCCAAATCGACGTGCCAATGATCTGGGCCGCATAGCTGTCTGGATATTTTTGCCAACATGCGAGGGCCTTGAAGCCATAGATTTCATGGAACATTGCATGCGTGACATCTGAGTAGCACTGCTGCTCCGGACGAGCATAATCCCGAAGCCCCTGATAGTATACCGGAAGCTCCATCTGGTGCAGCCCCTGCTGATCGACATACGATTGGATCTGTTCCATGATCGCCGTGACGGTTTCCGGGATCCCAATGATCGCTTTGTTCTCGAGCTCCACGAAGGCGCCGGCCTCATCGATGGCCGCTCTGTCCCACGACTCGCGTTCCGCCTCCCTATAACGCTGATGCAAAACACCGCTAAACCGCTCCCCCGCTAATTCTTTGAAGGCCAGGCATGCATGCGCGAAATCTTCTGACGCTGCACTGCCGGCATGCTGTCCAGTCGGCACCGTGACCTGGGATGCGGCGGCAACCGTGGTATCTGAAGCTGCGCTGCCGTCCGTAAGCGCGCCCGGGCGAAATTGGCCGACGTGAAATCGTTCCAAGGGCTGCGACCGCTGTGACTGACTGGTCATGTGTCACGCCTCCCCCGCCGGCTTCATCCAGCGCAGCCATGAGCCTCTGCTGATCCGGGCAGATGAATTCTGCGTGTGCGGTGCTACCGGGGATGGCTGCAGGTTGTAGTAGCGCATGATGGCCCTGCCGACTTTTTGCAGCTCGTTATCATACTCCGGCCAGACGCGTGAAGCCAGGCTGCCTTCTGTCTCACTGCGGTAAAACGCCGACACGTAAGGCAGACTGCCCAAATATGGCATAGCCAGCTGGCGGGACAGCTGCTTCTCATTTTCCATGTCCGCGGAGCGGTGCATTGTATTGAATAGGAGCATGGATTGACGTTCACTCCATCGAAACACGGGCTGTAATATGTGTTCGCGCATCCGCTGCCATTGCGTTTTGGCCTGCAAGCTTTGATTCATTTGCACCACAAGAAAATCGGCCGCATGGATGCTCTGGGCGGCCATCGCATGATCCGGGTAGCTGCCCGCATCGAGCAGTACAAAGTCAAAGGCTTCTCTCGCCTTTTCAATCAGCCATGAGACGCCGTCTGTATTATAGTAGTAGAGCTTTTTCAAGTCGCGGTTCCCTGCAAGATAGTGCACATTCGGCGCGAGCGTCTGCATTTTGCCGCGCAGTTCTTCCGCTTGAAGCTGTTTGCCTTGCAGAGCGCCCCATAACTCGTCCATATATTTCGCGCTGTAACGCAGACCCGTGTCGCCTGGATTCCAGCCGTTCAAACCGAGGATGCCGACACGCCTGCCTGACAGCTTGGCCAACGTCAAACCTACGCCGATCAGGCTGGACGTCAGCCCCATCTGCGGCAGTGCGCCGATAGCTGTCATCACCTTGGAGTTTATGCGCTCCTTGGATAAGCAAAGTCTGGATACCTCTAGCGCCGTCTGCTCCGGAGTGAAATACGGCAGCACAAAATCGATGCCGTGCGCCGCACAAAGGGTTTGTTTAGCTTTTAATGATGCGGGGTCACGGCTGTTGCTTAGCATATAAATAAGTTTGTGGTCCGGAAAGCGCGCATGTAGAGCTGTAGCCTCATTGATATCCATCATCATGTCACTGACCAGCCACACATCCCCTGGCAGTACGCTAGGCGCTTTAAATTCATGGGCCACGCCTGTACTCATGTTTGCTGCAGCGGCTCTCCCGACAAAATGGGACGCAGCCTCTGGCACATGGACCCTAGCCTCTTTGCCGCCGCCACTAGTCTCCTCAACATGGGTTTGCGCCAGCGCTGGCACAGCATGGTCCATGAGCAATTCAGCAGCCATCTCGGGCATCACCGGCGCAACGGATGAATACTCACCGGACGACCGCAGCGCGGTAAGCAACCGCCGATCTCCAGATAC
This sequence comes from Paenibacillus xerothermodurans, assembly GCF_002220865.2. Lineage (GTDB taxonomy): Bacteria > Bacillota > Bacilli > Paenibacillales > NBRC-103111 > Paenibacillus_S > Paenibacillus_S xerothermodurans. The sequence goes on from NZ_NHRJ02000005.1 coordinate 28,845, forward strand.
AACATGTATGTTCAATATGGTCTACCTCCTTATGCATGACAGTTATTCAACTAATTCAATCAGCTTCTTCCTCTCGGTTACCGATACACGATAAGAAATGTGTAGCCCATGCTGCCGTATTTACGGATCAACTCTTTTTGTTCGTTCGAGACCACCAGTTCAATGGTGCTGACCGTGCCTGTCGGCTTTTTCCTGTCGTCAGACGCCGCCACCTCCTGGTTGTTCGTCCCCTTGGCAAAACTCACGACGATTTCCTGAAGTTTCTTCTCCTCCTCAAAAGGGATGTCCAGTTGCTGCAACAACTCCCTGGATGGCTCCTGTTCACCGGCTTGAGCGGCCGCTCTGTCCCCGTCCTCCTTCTTCACCAGCAGCAGGGAAACCTTATCGCCGCGTAAGAGACTCCCTGGCGGCTTACCGAACATCCACTCAGCAGGCAGCGGCATGTTCCACTCATCGGGAGACGGAATCAAGTGCTCGGTGTTTACCATCGCATCCGTGATCTGTTCATTCAGTCGAATAGCACGTGTGGTCTCTTGGTTCAATGCTGCGGTCCAATCCACTAGCGCTCCGCTCACCAGCTGTTCCTTTTTTACTTTCGCTAATCTCAAATCTGCTTGGGATAGTCGGCTGCCCCGCTCTATCGCACGCGCTGCCTGAAGAACTTCCACCGACCCCCAGTTAGGCTCTATGTACCATTTCCAACCGATCAATAACGCCGGCCCTGACAGGCAGAGCCCCACAACCAACAAATAGTAAAGGAGCCGATACCAAATATTCATCGTGCATTTTCACCTGCTCTATCTGTTTTCCAAAGGTCCCCAACTACTGCCGAACTGGGTCTGCCTGTGCGATGTGAAGCATTGACCCTTCGCCGTGCCCCGCCTTCCGGCAGCCAACCCCGCAGCCACGGTTTCAGTGCCCTGTCCAACGGTCGCCTCACGGCCGGATGGTCCTGAGCAAGCATGCCCAACCAGCTGGCCTCCGTCAGCTTGGCGAAATCCACCGCCGGTAATATGCATGCCGGTGATTCAGGCAATATACGCAACCACTGTGCCGTATGTCCGGAGGTGACCGCTTTGTTGGCAAAGCAGCTCACGCGCATACCGGACTCACGCAGCTCTTGCAGCTGCTGCAGGTTGCGTCGAGCCGACTTGAGCTCCAATTTGTGCAGCAGCGGATCGATCACATAAATGAATTCCGCAGCTGTACTCAACAGGCCGTCAGCAGCCGCCACGCGCCAGTCCGAGCCGACATCGAGCAGCACGACTGGTCGGACCAATCGCTCAAATAACAGCGGCCATTCGATGCGGTATGAGCCACCTGAGCTGCCTGCGAACCCGCTGTCCCTGCCTGAGGCGTCGGCGGCACGGCCGGCTGCGGGCTGCACGCGCGGCATGCCTGCGGACGGCAGCCACAGTGTGCTGCCATCCGTCCACGCGGCCTGCTGCCGGTCGCCATCAGAGGCCTCGTCATAGCAGCGATAACCTGGCGGCGCATGCTTCTCGCCGAACAGCAGCCCGTACAACTCCGGCTGCTGGGCCGGCGCCTCCAGAACCGCGTGTGCCACGCCCAGTCGATGCAGGGCACGGGCGACCGCTAGCGCCGCGAAAGTCGCACCTGCTCCCGCATACAAGCCGCCCACCGCAACCACTCGCGGCTGCGCTGCGCTATCGCCCGGCGCGGCCGCACCCTGCGCCCGCGCGCCGCTGCCCAGCCTGCGTACGCTACTGCCCAACCGCCCTGGTCCGCCGACCAGCCCGCGCACGCCGCCCTGCTCCTGCTCCTGCTCCGCCAGTATGCGCTGCAGCTCTCCCCGCGTCTCAGCCGCGGTCTGGCAGCGCGCTTCCGGCTCCGCCTGCAGCAGCTTTTCCACCAGCCCCGCCAGGCTCGGCCGTACTCCAGCATCCAGCTCCGTCAGTGACTTGCGAGCTGTATGGTAATATTGCCCGCCGCTCAGCAGGTAGTAGAGCAGCGCGCCCAACCCATACAAATCGGTACGAGCATCCGTTTGACCTCCCTCAAATTGCTCTGGGGCGGCGAATCCCACCGTGCCTATCCGCACGGTATCTTCAGATTGCCCAGCCTTAAAACTGCGGGCAATTCCGAAATCGATCAGTCGAACCCGCTCCTCCATATCGATCATCAGATTGGCCGGCTTCAAGTCCCGGTAAATGATCGGTTCCGGACGGCGGCTATGAAGGTAGTGGAATAAATCACACAGCTGAAGCGCATACCCGATAATCTGTGATGCCGACATACGTCTAGCCTGCCTTTCAAAGCGCTGCAGCAGCGTTTCCCCCTCAATATAATCCATCACCAAATAACTGTACCCGTGCCGATCCGTCGGGTAATAATCTACTATCTCCGGCAAATTCGGATGTTGCAGCTGAATCAATATATTTGCCTCAGCCAAGGATGCAATTGCTTCTCTCTGTGACGGTCTCGTTTCTTTAACAGCCCACCGCTTGCCGGCCAAACGTAAATCTTCAGCCAAGTACACAATGCTCATGCCACCACGGCCGAGCGTAGCGGTAAGCCGGTAGCGGTTACCCAGCACATCCCCAATCCGTTTACCCGGTTCATGCATGTCCATGCTCTATCACCCCAATCTATTACAATGCAAAACCCTGACACGACAAAAAAACCGCCCCTGTCATGCAGCTAAGCATGAGAGAGGCGGTTCTTCCGCACCGGCTATTACCAATATTGACTATAAATTACCACATATTTCATCAACATGCAACATAAAATGCTAGGCTAAGTCAAATTACTGCACGTGCCCTGTTCGCGGGATGTTGTTGCCGGTCCTTCCATCCTGCCGTCGGAGTGAGCCGGGGATTTCCGTGTCCTTTTCGCGCCGCTCCAGCACGTGATTAGCTCCAGCCGCCGCTATGTGGTTGTGTGCATACTGCGTGCTAATTGGAAACAAAAGGATTATAATAGTTATGGGGTTTTGTCTAATAGGATGGAGGAGAGCTAGAATGAAACTATTTTCGCCAATCACATTAAACGGGATGACACTGAAGAACCGCATTGTTATGTCACCCATGTGCATGTACTCCTGCATGGATCAATCCGGCATGGTGCAGCCATGGCACAAGATTCACTATCCGGCACGAGCCGTCGGCCAAGCGGGGTTGATTATTGTGGAGGCTACAGCCGTCACGGCTCAAGGACGCATATCACCACAAGACCTGGGTATCTGGAGTGACGAGCACATAGCCGGACTGAAAGAGCTTGTTCAACTCGTTCAAAGCCAAGGTTCGAAAATCGGGATTCAGTTGGCCCATGCCGGGCGAAAAGCAGTGCTGGAAGGACCGATAATCGCACCGTCCGCCATTCCATTCAATGACAGCTCGAAGACTCCACAGGAGATGACGCTCGAGCAGATCAAATCCACTCAACAAGCCTTTGTTCAAGCGGCTCTGCGCGCAAAAGAGGCCGGCTTTGATTGCCTGGAGATCCACGGCGCACACGGTTATTTAATCAGTGAGTTCTTATCGCCGCTGGCCAACCGCCGTACGGACGACTACGGAGGAGCACGGGAGAACAGATATCGCTTCCTGCGGGAAATTATCGACGCTATCCGTGCCGTATGGTCGGGACCGCTGTTTGTGAGAATTTCCGCGAATGAATATCACCCGCAAGGCAATCAAATAGAGGACTTTATTTATTACGCTGAACAGATGAAGGCACAGGGCATAGATTTGGTGGATTGCTCCTCAGGCGGGGTTGTTCCTGCCGATATAGAGCTTTATCCGGGCTATCAAGTACCTCTGGCAGATAAAATACGGGCATCCGCCGACATCGCCACAGGCGCGGTGGGCCTCATCACGCAACCTGAGCAGGCCGAGGAAATTATAGCGAACGGACGCGCTGATCTGGTGTTCCTCGCCAGAGAACTACTGCGAGACCCATACTGGCCGCGTACCGCAGCCAAACAATTAGGTTTGGAACTCGAGGCTCCGACTCAGTATAAAAGAGGCTGGTAAGCCGATATAGAATGCCGCGTACCACCAGCCGTTCACTTGAAGCATCACAAGCAACGGCAGGCAAAAAAACATCCCAAACCATATCAAAATGGTCTGGGATGTTTTTTTGTTGTACGCGCCCAGGGCCGGCGTCAACTGCCTACCGATGGTCACAGCAAATTTTCATCATTTGTCTAAATCCTCTTGGTCCTCTAAGAACCCCTGACTCTCCAAAAAGCGCAGCATATGCATCCGGGCCGGCGCTTTTAGCTTATTGGCCATATCCTCCGACCAGGTGGAGGTTCTTTTTCCGTCGGTGCGACGGGTGATATACTCCTTCATAGTGTGGTCATAATCTGCGAGAGGGGCCGGTAATTTGTCGGGTTGGTATGTATTCTCATGCAGAATCGCTTCACGCGGCAAACGTGGACGTAGGCCCGGCGCTTGATCGGGATAGCCGATGCACATGCCAAACACGGGGTACACATACTTCGGGAGCTTTAAAAGCTCTGCCACCTCAGCAATATTCGTGCGAATACCGCCGATGTAGACGATGCCCATTCCCATGGATTCCGCCGCAACCGCGGCATTTTGCGCCGCTAAGGTCGCATCCACTGTCGCTACGATCAAATTTTCCATCGTGCCAAAGTAGCCCTGTTCGGGGTCCCCATGCTGCTGATACGCTTGGCGGAGCCGGTATAAATCGGCACACCAAACAAGAAATACCGGACACTCCATCACGTAAGAGTAGTTGTCGGCCAAGACGGACAATCGCTGTCTTACGTCCTGGTCCGTCACGCGAATAATGCTGTATGCCTGCATGTTGCTCGAAGTAGAAGCACCTTGTGCGGCGGATATTATTGACTCGAGCTGCTCGTCTGTGACCGGCTGCTCGCTGTACTTGCGGATAGATCTATGATTGGTGAGAAGCTTGATAACGTCGTTCATGACTGTCATTCCCTTCCAATATGTTCACGCGATCCTCCAAATATTATTTAACATTCCCGCGCTAAAAGCAAGCTAACCGCCTGTCGCACACGCAGCCAACAAAAAAACAATGCCCTAATCGGACATTGTTTTTAGTGTGACGTACTGCCTCATACACGTACGCGACAGCCGCGCAGTTCTACTGTGCCTCAACGTGCCCGTCTACAGCCGCGTTATACTACTTCGTCTCGTCCACGTGCACGCACAGGCCTGCGTACTGCTATGCCTCAACGCGCTCGCTACAACCACGTTATGCTGCTGCATCTCGTCCAGGTGTACTACACTACAGCCATGCTGCGTGCTGCATCTCGTCGTCATAAGTCACAGCGTGTGATTTTGTCTCCTGTAAATAACTTTCGATAGCGAGACGCTCAGTTCATACAACAGGAAAAGCGGAATAATGACCAAGATATCCGAAATAATATCGGGCGGTGTGATCGTAACAGCCGTGATCGCAAGCACAAAATACGACAGCTTACGAATTTTGGCCATCCTGACCGGGTTTAACACTCCGATCTGTGTCAGGAACATCACCACCACCGGCATCTCAAACAGTATACCGAACGGCACCGTCATGTTGACCATGAATGTGAAGTATTTCTCGGCTGTATACATAGTTTCGAAATCGCCTGCCATCGTCTCCAAAAACGAGTACACCATAGGATAAATGATAAAGTAGCCGAAGCATATACCGATGATGAACAGCAGCGCTAACGCAGGGATCAGCGACTTCGTGGCCTTGTATTCGTGCGCCTTTAGAGCGGGCTTCACAAACAGCCAGCTCTGCCAAGCCAGCACAGGCATCGTTAACGCAATGGCAACAACGCCGCTGAGCAAAAAATAGACCCATATGACGTCCGACGGAGCCAGAATAGCGAGCTTGCCTTCAACGTCCCGAACCAGCCAGCGATAAATATCTTTTACAAAAATAAACGACGCACAAAACGTGACGACAAATGCCGCTAGCGTGATGATAATCCGTTTGCGCAGCTCTTCCAGATGCAGGATCACGGTTTCGTTCGGCGACTTTGTGTCTGCAATGTCAGCCATAATTACCGTTTGTCCGCCGCCAGAGGCTGGGGTTTAACCTCTTCCGCCTTTTTCATATCTTCTACATTATCGTCCTCATTGTTCACCAAATCCCGTGTGCCCTTCTTGAACTCGCCCAGCGTACGGCCAAACGCACGGCCAAGCTCAGGCAATTTCGATGGTCCGAACACGATAAGCGCAATAATCAGAATGACAATAAGACCGCCTACACCTATATTTCCAAATGGCATGTCAAGCTCTCCTTTCCGTGAGTGGGCTTACCCAAGTTTAAATCCACTGATCGCAACAACTCCGCAGCGCGGCTTGGTATCGCCGGGGCGATGAGGCCATAGGCTGCTAGGCTTATTCAGATCATCCGTTTCTTCCCCGGGATGCTGTACGGATAGGAACAGCGTGCGCTCATCCGGCGTGAAAAACGGCCCCGTCAACTCACTTTCAACCGGTCCCGAAGCGAACTGCATCGCAACGCCTTTGCTTGGACCCGCGGTAGGGATGACAAACAGACCATTGTTCATAAACGACTGATAAACCCCTTTGTTGTGGCTGCTGGAGGAAATATCCGTCACCACCCACAGATTACCATTGGAGTCGAACGCCAAGTTATCCGGGGAACTGAAGCCCGACTGCCGTCCGCCTGCGACGAAGATTTCGAAATCAAATTCGGTTCCGCCCAGGTCGTTGTCTTTTTCGAAAATTCTGGTGATATGGCCGTGCACGTTTCCGTGTGAGTCGTTATTGGTGTGGCAAATAAATACCGTATTATCAAACGGAGAAATTTCAATGTCCTCCGGACGGTCAGTCGGCATACCGCCCAAGATCATTGCCGCCTCATGACAGTAAGTCACGACATCGCCTTGGCTTTTGAATTTTTTGATCACATCTTCTTTTTTGCCGTCCACACCTGAAGGTACTTTGAACTTCTCGTCGGAAAGAGCTTTGGAGACCGCGTCATAGGTCATAGCTATCCATTTGCCGGATTTTAAGTTGGCAACATACAATGTGCCTTCGGCAAGCAGATCGGAGTTTGCGCGCCCTCTTTCCGGAACATACTTGCCGCTCGAAACAAATTTGTAAACACAGGCGTCCTTCTTATCATCGCCCATGTATACGACCACGCGGCCGTCTTTTGCAAGGCCCATCGCGGTGTTTTCGTGATTAAACCGGCCAAGCGCCGTATGCTTTCTCAAAAAGCTGCCATCGAAAGGATCGATTTCGACCACCCAGCCGTAGTGCGTCTGCTCCAGCCCGGCAGCCTCAGCGGTCTCGCTGAAATTTTCCTCACAGGACATAGCCGTGTTCCAGAGGGTGACACCACCCGAGCAGTTGGCAAAAGTGCCTTGGACCTTGGACGCCCCTTTCAATGCTTTGATACCTTTAGCAGGGCCTGTCAGCTCAAACTGTGAAAAACCGTTGATTCGGCGCGCGTGTTTTGAAGTGACATCCATTTTCCATGTCCCCGTTCCGTCCTGGAACACCTCGATAACGGACATGCCTTGATAGTACAAATCGTTATTGACTTGCTGCTGCGTTAATTTTCCGTCCTTCACGGGCCCGAGTGCGAAAATGTTGGTCGCTTCATGGTTATTCACCAGCAAACCGCGGGTATTAGATCCTTCAATTGGAAAATAAGCGTTGTAATCGGAATTCTGCCCGAATTTATCTCCCGCTGGGTTAATGATGTCGTCAAAAGCCGCTACCACATCGTATTTATAGCCCGCCGGCAGCACCAGCGCGTCCTCTTTGCTCGCTTCGATCGGCTCAAAGAAGCCGCTTACTTTGTTCGTACCGTAGCCGAACAGATGATCGGCCGTCGGAGACATCGCTGATGCCTTGCCCTCTAGCGTTCCCAAGCCTGCGGATGCCGCTGCCAAAGCCGCAGCTCCCGTGCCCAGATAAGATAAAAAAGTACGTCGGTCCATGACCTTTGCCATGCTATGATAAAACCTCCCTGGAACGAATATGTATTTGCAGATAAAGCATACCGATTGAATATCAACCATGTGTTAATTGGATATGAACAATTTGTAAATCTATATTTCGTGCGACAGTTTGTCATGTTCCAAAGAAGGACACCTCCATAGAATGTCAGGCACATGTTCCAGTTGAACACACCAACAGTCTATGGGGCTCCACCTAACAGCAGCACGGTATTCACCTACGCGTATCAAATTGGACTCGTATCTTTATTTCTGGATGCCGCAACTTTTTACCGATCCGCAGCGTCATATATATATAAATTTTACAATGTATTCCAAAAATTCCGGCTAATGATGAGTGCCATGTTTGCACTGGTATTTTTTTCACTAAGATAGAAAGCGGTTACAAAAAATATCCGACTTCACTTTACTTTTTAGGAGGGACGCGCGTGGGAAATTCAAAATACGACACACCGCCCCCGGTGGCCGTCGAAGAAGATGCCGAATACATCCAGGCTGAATTCGCTAGCACGCAGCAAACTGAGCATTTGCCGCCTGAAGCGAAAACCGAGTTAGGTTTCACACCACAACCGATCCGTTATTTTGGCTATTTTTTCTTCGCCTCCGCCGCACTGATGTTGATCATCGGGCTGGTACTGCAATGCATGGAATAACAAGGACCGGCCACGGGAGCACCTGGCACCTTTAAACATAGGGACATCATGGAGCGCACATAACGTGCCGGCGGACGAATTAAAAAAAGCCCACACATTGAGCTTGGTTTAACATCAATGTGCGAAGCTTTTCTCTAGCACTGAATTGTGTGTGAATGCGATTCCGACTGAATTGTCACACGTAGGGATTGTGTTCCCGCTCGTAGCCGATCGTAGTTTTCGGGCCATGGCCAGGGTAAACGACCGTCTCGTCCGGCAGCTTGAACAGTTTACCATGAATCGACTCAAGCAGCACCTCCCTGCTTCCGCCTTTGAGGTCGGTCCTTCCTACCGACAGCCGGAACAGTACATCGCCGCCGAACAGATGCGAGCCAAGAAGAAAGCTCACGCTGCCCGGAGAATGGCCCGGTGTATGAAAGACTTTAATTTCATGGCCAAGCAGCTTTAACACCTGACCTTCATCCAGACCGTATTCCGCAGGCTCAGTCTCAATCGGGCCTCCGAGTTCCGGGTATTCCGTCGAACCGTTGAGCTTTGCGGTAGTCAGCCAATCCGCTTCCGCGTCATGCAGGTAGACCGGACAATTTTTCAGCTTTCGGATTTCATCAACGCCGCCGATATGATCAAAATGCGCGTGAGTAAGCAGTATCGCTTCGATCCTCATACCTTCGATTCGCTTTATCAGCGTTTTGGCATTCATGCCGGGATCAATGATCACACCGACATTCTCTTCGGGCTTGGATAGCAAATATGCGTTGGTTTGCAGCGGGCCGAGTGGCATTCCTTCAATTTTGATGCCGTCTAAGTTCATGCGCTCCAACCGCCTTAAAACGAGGACAACAGGTCGCGAAGCTCTTTCACGATAACGGTCTGGTATTCGGTACCTTCGCCGTATTGACGAGCCATCTCCTGGCGCGCCACCTGAATCTTGTCGTTGTAATCCGCCGCCTCACGGTCGGGATTCTCCTGCTTGAACTTCGTCATTACCGCCTGCACATGGGCTGGCCGTGGTCCCCAATGCCCCAGCACCAAACCGCTGAAATCAGTAAATATAACAATCGGTATGGCCTCTCCGCCGCCGGTTAAAAATTGGGCCATCACATCCGGATGCTGTTCTTTAATCAATACTTCCGTCGGTATGCCGGAGATCTCCAATGCGCGAAACACAACGGGCACATTGCGCACAACATCGCCGCACCAGTCGGCCATGAGAATGAGGCAGCGCAGGTCATCCCGGTTATTCAAGGACTCGAAAAACTCCTTGTCTTCTTCGTTCTCCCACTGGAAGCGGTCATACCATTCCTGAAATTTTTCCTTGTTTTTCGTCATGCCGTCAATAAATCGCTGCGGCGTCAAGCCTTTGCCAAGCTTGTTGGACAGGTTTTTGCCCATGGAAAAAACCTCCTACTATAGTCAGATATGTTTCATTGTAACCAATTGCCATAGCGTAGGCAACGAGCCGGTCGGGTAGGGTCAAGCGGTTTTTTTACGACCCAGCAGCTTGTATCCGACATACAGCACCGTCAGCAGGATGGCCGCGATAATAAAAGGCTTCACATACGGAGCCGCTAATTGATCTATTTGCTCCCAGTTCGCGCCAAGAGTGCGTCCGAGATACACAAACAAGATAGCCCAAGGTATCGTGCCCAAGGTAGTGTAAAAAATGAATCTTAGCATAGACATCCTGGCCATACCGGCAGGTATCGAGATCGCTTGCCGCACAACCGGTATGAATCTGGCGGTGAACACCATGCCCGCGCCATATTTCTGGAACCAGCCTTCCGCAATATTAATATAATGCTTTTTCAATAATAGATATTTCCCGTATTTCTCTATGAACGGCCGACCTCCATACTTCCCGATCCAATACAGAATAATCTGCTGCAGCACACAGCCGATAGTTCCGAAAATGACCGCGCCAACCAGTGAAATGCGACCCTGCGATACGAGATAACCCCCATAAGATAGCACAAGCTCGCTCGGGATGACCTCGAGCATCAGCCCGATCAAAATTCCCCATACACCCAAATTTTCAATGAACGACATTGCACCATGCACTAACTCTTTCATATGATTCCAGCCTCTTCCTCTCTCAGTCCGGGATCAGCCCGCTTTATATCTACCATCTGTATTCTATCATAGTTGCTATTATTCCAACCAGCGCACGCTCCCCTGGCATTAAGAGACAAGCCGCCGCATACAAATAAATATAAACACGCTAAAGGTGGGAGCAAGGTGACGAAAGTAGTTGTGATCAGTAAAAAAAAGGCGCGAGCATGGGTGCTTATCGCTGCAGCAGCAATATGCACCGTCGGTGTAGCTTGGTATTGGGGATACAGCGCGAAGGAGTATAAAATGGCGGCGGAAACAGCGGCCGGAATGAGCGAATCCCCGGCAATTGCGAGGACGATACACTTGGTCACCGGGGAATTTAAATCAACAGGCACGGACGGCAAAACGATCGAAGCGTATCGTTGGGACCCCGGTACAATTCATGTTAAGCGTGGAGAGACTGTCAACCTTAGTATTTTTGGCGTGAATGGGGCAAGCCATCCATTCATTATCGACGGCCTGAATGTGAAGGGTGAGGTCAAAAAAGGTAAGGAAACGGTAGTGACCTTTCGCCCGGACAAGCCGGGGACGTACCGTATCATCTGTTTGGCACATCCCGACATCGCCCATAACGGACCGATGATCGGATACATTGTTGTCGACTGAGCGGCGGCCGGCACGGGCGCATGGCTGTGTGCGGCGCACGCGTGGCCCGAGCACCAGCGGCCGGGCACGCGGCCGGTGCAGCCATCGCCGTGTGCATGCGCGCGGGTGGCCAGGGCGGCGCTCTCGAGCAGCCGAGCACGACCGGCGCAGCCATGGCCGTGTGCGCCGCACGCGTGGCCAGCGCAGCGCTCTGCAGCGGCGGGGTACGACCGGCGCAAAGATGGCCGTGCGCGGCTCAATTCCGCTGCGATGTTTCGCACTGCTAGAAAAAGGTCCAAGCCGTGAAGCTTGGGCCTTTTCCGTGTGCACGGTTGCCTCAGGCGTATCCGCCGCATACGTTAATGCAGGAAGGAGTAGATGCGCGTATGCATCCTTTGAACAAAGAAGCAAAGCATAAGCAACAATTGCCCACCGCCCGCAAAATACGGCGCTCCTGCAGCCGTGAGTTGTATCGAACCCGTAAAAAACTAAACAAGTGGATCTCCCCTGAACTGGTCGAACAGGCGGAGCAGCTGTATTTTAAAAAGGTTTGCCTGAATTTGCTATGGATCGTTGAGCACGGCAGTAACCGTAAACTGCTGTCGGACTGGTGGGAAGAGAACGTTTGTCCTGAATTGGCGGAGCTGTGGGCAGTAGAGCCGGCACGGCTTGCCAAAGCATTTCGGGAATCCTTCGGAGGCTGAAGCCGATCGGCGGCACCCTATCCGACGGCTATAGCCGTACCGCTGTAACTCGTTCTGTACCTCGTATTATTGACTCAGAATCTGCGTTAGCCGTTATCAATACTGACGATGCAGATCCACCCTGTTGTGCTGAGGCTCCTTGCCCTCCGTGTAATCGCGCAAGTTATTCAGAAAAATTCCCATCGCACGGTCATTATAGTGTACGGTAGAGCCCGAGTTATGGGGAGTAATTATAACATTATCCATCTGCCACAGCAGGCTGTTCTCAGGCAGCGGCTCCACCTCAAACACATCCAACCCCGCACCCGCGATCGTACCGCTGCATAGCGCCTCAATCAGCGCGGCTTCATCCGTGGTGCCGCCTCGGCCAATATTGATGTAGTAAGCGGACGGTTTCATCGTGCGGAACTGAGTACGCCCCATTAACAGCTTCGTCTGCTCGGTTAGCGGCAGGGTGACAACTACGTAATCACTCGCGCGCAGCACCTCGTCCAAACCATCCAGCGTCACCATGGAGTCCACGTACTCGGCGACGGCGTAGGATCTGCGTACTCCGAGCACTTGCATGCCGAATGCTTTACACAATCTCGCGACTTCCGAACCGATAGCGCCCACGCCGACAATGCCCACGGTTTTACCATGCATTTCATGGAGTTCCCCCAGCCTGGCCCATTTGCGCTGGCGTTGATTGTGTATGCACTGATGCAGCTGCCGTGTTAAACTCAGCAGCATTCCCATAACCGTTTCCGAGATCGGATAGGGGTGCACGCCGCTCGCGTTGGTTAACAATATGCCCGCGGCTGCAAAGGAGGCCAGTGGAAGTCGGTCGACGCCCGCGTTCCAATTCTGCACCCAGCGGAGCTTGGAGTCCGGCTGAATACACTGGTCTGCGGCGGCAGAGCTCCAACCCAGCAGTATTTCCGCTTCCTTCAAATGAGGCAGCATCAATTCCCTGTTGCTCCCATGGATCAATTCCCACTCCGGAGCAACCACTCGTATTTGCTCTACGTGCTCATCGGTTAAAGCTTGCAGTGCAACGATTTTCCGCGTCAACCCGGCTCCCCCTTTCATTGTGAGCATATAGTATGTATCATGCGCAAAGCCGCACAAGTTTGTTTGGACAAGCTTAGGCTCAGGAGTGGGCGGCCGGCTGGAAAAATTCCAAACGTTCCCCGTCAGGCCCAAAGAAGAAAGCAATCAGATCGCCTTCCAAAATCGTGCGCGGTGTTTCATCCATCAACTTTACGCCGAGCGACTTGAGGCGGTCTATTTCCGATTGAATATCGCTCACAGTAAATGCAATATGATGGACAATGCCGTTGTCCGGCAGGCCGTCATGACCGCGTCCGATTAATTCAATCTGGACATGCTCTGAATCCGGAAAAGACAAGAAACCCAGCTCTACGCCATCTTTTAGCGCAGTTCGTTGTACCAGGCGCATTCCCAGCACCTCAGTGTAAAAGTCGATTGACACATCCATATCTTTCACCATAACGCCAATGTGCTCGAGCTTACGAATCATTGTCAACACACCTTTCCAGCTGAGTTTTACTTCCTGCTCATTCTATCATGAATCGGCGCGTATTGGGAATGCGCTTTCAGCCAGGCAGTTGAATTCTTTTGTGTTGTCTAAAGGATGTGGATTTTATATACTAGGCTGTATTCTGTAAACCATTATTCAGTGAAGGTGATGACCATATGGAACTGCCGTCGACCGATGTATTTTTATTTCTGATTGCAGCCGGCTTCGTTGCTGCTTTTATTGACTCCGTGGTAGGTGGCGGCGGCTTAATCTCCGTGCCGGCGCTCATGCTAACCGGTCTGCCGCCGGCTATGGTGCTTGGCACAAACAAGCTGGGGAGCACCTTCTCCTCCTTGACCAGCACCCTGTCATTTTTAGTCTCCGGCAAAATCAGCGCCAAGCTCGTGCTCGCCCTCTTCCCGCTTTCATTCGTAGGAGCCGTACTTGGCACCTATACCGTACACTTGCTGTCCCCTGAATTCTTGAAGCCTCTCGTAATCTGCCTGCTTGCCCTTCTATTGATTTACACATTGATGAAAAAAAATTGGGGTGCCGCAGCCCGACCTCGGCCGGCAAAAATGAGTACCCGTGTGGCAGTGGGCGCGGCGGCGGTGGTAATCGGCTTTTACGATGGTTTTTTTGGTCCTGGTACCGGATCATTTCTGCTGTTTTTGTTTCTTTTGCTTGGCTTCGATTTTGTGGGCGCGTCCGCGAACGCGAAGGTGCTTAATATGGCGAGCAATCTCGCCAGTCTAATATCGTTCTTGCTGTTGAAATCGGTGCATATCGGCTATGGTCTGACTTTGGGCGCGGCAATGATAGCGGGTGCTCTGATAGGATCCCGCTTGGCTATACGCCATGGTGCAGCTTATGTCAAACCGTTATTTATATCCGTTACGACCATCCTCATCGGCAAACAATTGTGGGATTTGACGCAATGAAAGCGAGTGTAAAGAAAAATTTCCCAATGCGAATATTTATTTAGCAGATGAGAAACATTACCTGTGTAAATAATTACAGTCGTAAGGAGAATGTCAGGATGAAATTGAAAAAAATTGCAGCTTTAATTGTGGCAGCATCATTAGTTTTGAGCATTGCAGCTTGTGGTGAGGATAACGGCGGCGGCGGCAATGGCGGCGGCGGTGGCGGCGACCAGCAGCAAGGCGGCGGTGGCGGCGGTAACGGCGGTGGCGGTAACGGCGGTGGTGGCGGTAACGGCGGCGACGGCGGGCAGCAGCAGCAGCAAGGCGGAGGCGGTAAGTAAACCTCACCCGCCATTCGCGCAATTGAAATCGTAATACCGGAGTAAAAAAATAATGCAGCTTGCTCTTAACGAGACGGGCTGCATTTTTGCTGTACACACGTATGACTTTAGAAGGATCCCGCGCTAACGCTGCTGCATGGTTGTACTATTGCGCGTATCTGATTCATGGCAAATTCACGGACCGGGTCATGAACGAGATGTGGTTCGCTCACGTTGCGCATATCCGCCCATATACACTCTACGCCTCGGCCTTTTGCTGTACCAGCAAACATTTTGCATCCATAACAGAATCGTTCCATCTGAAACTCATCCAGCTTAACCAGTTTATTCCGAAGACAACAATATATTTGTCCATCTGGATCGGCATAATTCACATGAGTTACAAGTCGCATTAGTCCACCCCTTGATGAGAGATTAAACATGTAATAGCTATTATATAAACCAGGTGGTGAATGTATGAAACATTTTTGTTATTTTTGGAATAATTTGTATTCACGTCCGCAGTAATGTAGTCGTGGCCGAGTTAACGCAGTCACCGACTCATGCAGCGATGCACTGTCATGATGGGCGCGTGGCTGCGGCGCGATACGCATGCTGTGAAGGAGACACATCAGTCCTGGTTGCATAAAATTTTCCGGTTCAGGGAAATTTACACGATGAGGTCAGCTTCCGATGAGGAGGGAGGTGTCAAAATGGCGAATCCCAACGAGGCCAATGCAGAAAACGAGGTAACGAAAGCCGACGTGCAGTCCACAGAGCTAAACAGATTGCCTGGACCGGATGCCGAAGAAAGGCTTTCCGCCGAAGAAGCGGCCGAAGTCTTCATGGAGAATGCTCCCCAAGGCAATGGAGGCCAAAATCAAGCATAAAAAACAGGAGTTACATACAAAACAGCCTGGCCGTCGCGGACCAGGCTTGTTTTTCTTCACTGGGATGGACGACACGGTTCACACAGAAGCTTTTCCGCTTGCCGTGTGGCCCTGTGCGATCTTTTTGCATTGAGCCGCCAGCATTAGAAAGTGTAGGAAAAACAAGGGCCGCAATGATGAGGCGCGGTACTTGCGGGCGCGGGCGAGGGCCAAGTGAATTTAAATTTCGAATATTGCCGCGACTCCTTCACACCGAGAAACGCTAGAACCGCTGCCATAAATATAAAAAACTGTGAAGAAAAATGAATTACGCATACCCAGCCATTCCGCCATCAAGCCTCCGCGCAGCTGCCTGGCACCTGTCCTGTCTGCAGCGTGCCCAGCACTTTACTGTCTGCAGCGCGCCCAGCACTTTACTGTCTGCAACGCGCCCCGCACTTTACTGGCAGAAAATCTTCCCCAGAACGGGGATACCAGTGCAATCATCAAACGGTTGACGCCAAAGATCATCGCTGACCAAAGCGCAGCCTCTTTCATATGCCCAGCTCTTGGACATACAGTGGCAGGAACGGAATAATCATCCCGATGCGCATTCAACATCCCCGTCAAGTAGATTGACTCTCCTTTTTCCTTGACGGACGAGCGGGTTCACAAAGAAAACGAAAGACAACGTGGCACTACACCCACGCAGCCGCGCTATTGTCCGCAAAACAAGGCGGATTCCGCTGAGCCGGGTTAGTCTCGCCTGCAGGCAGCATATCCAGCGCATCAGCTCACACGTATGCTGTAAAAATTAGGTTGCTTCAAAGCAACCGGCAAGGTACAATAAAACCTGCCCTAATTAACGTTAGTTAGCTCAAAGCTGTCTGGGGAGGGAGAACCTGCATTGACTGCAAACAAAATCCGGGCAGCCGCACTGCGCCTGTTCGCTCAATTCGGATATGAGGCCACTCCCCTATCGGAAATCGCCAAAGCCGTCGGCATTAAAACACCCTCTTTATACGCGCACTTCAACAGCAAGGAGCAATTGTTTCTGGCAGTGTTCGAAGATTTGCTGCAAGAGCAGCTGACGAGGATACGTGGGTTGGAGCAGTTGCTTGGTAATATGTCTATAGAAGAACGGTTGTACACTATTCTTCAGGATGCAAGCCAAAGCTATTTGCTGGGCGAGGAAGGGATCACCTTCTTGAAGAGGGCCATGCTTTTTCCTCCCGCAGCTCTGCAATCGGAACTACGGGCGCGGTTCGCTGTTTCCGAGGCGGCGTTGTCCTCGATACTGGCTAACATTTTCACCGAAGGCATGCGAAACGGCAGCATCCGTCAGCAGCGCAGCGAGGATTTGCTCGCATCATTTTATTGTCTGCTTGACGGCGCGTTCATCCAGCAGTTTTATTACGCCCGCGCCGATTTCGAACAAAGATTGCAAAGCATTTGGCGTATTTATTGGCAGGGCATAAAGGCCTCGGGCGGAACTGACAATCGGAAAGCCACAGGAGTATAAGGAGAGAGCACAACATGGCTTGGTTCTACTTATTCATCGCAGGATTATTTGAAATTGTGTGGGCGATCGGTATCAAATATACGCACGGCTTTACGCGACTTTGCCCATCCTTACTCACCGTGGCCGGAATGGTGGTCAGCTTTTTCTTCCTGTCGCTGTCACTTAAATCGTTACCAATGGGCACGGCCTACGCGGTCTGGACAGGCATTGGCGCGTTGGGGACGGTAATTGTGGGCATGTTCTTCTTCGGTGAACCGCGTACAGTTCTCAGACTGGTGTTTCTGCTGTGTATCATGACCGGGATTGTAGGCCTGAAGGCCACGGCGTGATGCCGCGGCGTGATGCTGTGCGTGTTGCTGTGGCGTGTTACTGCGGAATGATGCTGTGGCGTGCTACTACGGCGTGATGCTGCGGAGTGATGCTGTGGCGTACACTGCGGCGCAATGCTGCGTTCGTGATGCTGTGGCGTGCTAATGCAGCGTAATGCTGCGTTCGTGATGCTTTGGCGTGGTGCTGCGGAGTGATGCTGTGGCGTGCGGCATGTGGACCGGGCGGGACAGGCGCACAGCGCGTCCGGACAGGCGCAAAAAAGCCCTGGGGTGAGCGGATCACACCAGGGTTACCGGGAACTGCGTGCGGTAAAGACGGGCATACAGCCCTCCCCGCTCCAGCAGTTCCGCATGCCGGCCAACTTCGACCACGCGGCCGGCCGCCAGCACAATGATCCTGTCCGCCGACAGGATCGTAGACAACCGGTGGGCGATGACCAATGTGGTCCGCCCACGCATCAATTCCTCCAGCGCCGCCTGCACGAACGACTCCGATTCGGAGTCGAGATGTGAGGTCGCTTCGTCAAGCACCAAGATGCGCGGGTCCTTCAGAATCGCCCGCGCGATCGCGAGCCGCTGCCGCTCTCCGCCGGAGAGACGATGGCCGCGCTCTCCGACCATCGTGTCATACCCCTGCGGCATGGCAGCGATGGTCTCATGGATGTGGGCCTTACGGCAGGCCGACATCAGCTCTTCATCGGTCGCGTCCGGCCGGGCGAACCGGAGATTCTCCCCCACAGTGGCATGGAAGAGGAACGACTCCTGGGTGACGAAAGCCACTTGTGCACGCAGCGATGACAGGGTCACATCCTTGACATTGCGGCCGTCGAGGGTGACCATCCCCTCAGTAGGATCAATCACACGCGCGAGCATACCGATCAAGGTCGATTTACCGGCGCCGCTTGGTCCGACAATGGCGACTGCCTCTCCCGGTAGTGCAGTGAACGACACGTCATGCAGCGCGTACTTGTCCTGCCCGTACCTATAAGATACGTTGTGATACGCAATTTCGCCCCCCACACGCGGAAGTGAAGCAGCGTGCGGCACATCCGCCACATCAGGCTCCAAGTCCTGGTATTCGAAAATGCGCTGAAACACCCCAAGGGCGGTTGCTACTTCAACCTGCAGGTTAAGCAGCGTGCTGACCGGCCCGTATAACCGGCCCAAATAGGCCGTGAATGCCACAATCTCGCCTATGGTCATTACACCTTCCACGACGTTCCAGCCACCGTACAGAAAGATAAGTGCCGTACCTAACGGACCTAACACCCCCAGCACCATGCCATACCATCTGCCAACCAGATTCAAGCGCAGTTCAAGATTCATCACCTTCTCGTTCATCTCCGCAAAATGCTTCACCTGCTGCGGCTCCTGCTGAAAAATCCGCGTTAACATCGCCCCGGATACGCCAAAGATTTCCCCCAGCTGTGAAGCCATATCACCGCGTACCCGTTGTGTCTCCGCCCGAAGCTGTTTACGAAGCTGTGACACTTTGCGGACCGGCAAAATAAACAACGGCAAAATCACGGTAGCCAAAACAGCCAACCGCCAATCCAGCGCAAATAAGATGATGATGGTCGTCACTACAACGACCGCTTGCGTGACAGCCGACACCACCAGCGTTGTGACTACATTTTGTACCGCCTGTACGTCTCCGGTCAGACGTTGGATGATCTCCCCCGACTTCGCATCGGTGAAGAAACGCATCGACTGCCGCTGCAGATTAGCGAAAAGGGACCGCCGCAAATCACGCATCACACCTTGTGCGACCTTCGTATTCTGATGGTTTTGCCATACCCCCAGCAGTCCACTCGCCAGCGGAAGCAGCACCAGCATCGCGATCAACTGCAGCAGCAGCTTTTTATCTCCGGATGGAATAGCTGTATCGATGACTTCTTTCATGACCAGCGGTGGAATTAGTCCGATGACCGCCCCGGCCAACGCCAGCGCTACAATTACGGCCAACTGCCAGCGGTAATCATGAAACAAGCCGTAAATCCGCCGAATGGAAACTTCCTTGAGGCTCGCCTTACCCCGGCTGTGCAGAGTTTGGCTGGTGCCCCAATGTATACCGCCTCTCATAGTTCATCTCCTGTTGGATATTGTGTGAGCGTGTCAATTATGTTGTTCTGCTGGCAAGGAAACACGGCCTGGACCGCTGTCACAATTTCCTTGGCCATGCTTATCACTCTGTACAACGATGTGCTCTGTAAAATCGAGTACTTGTTACCGCTATCGACATTCACGATCGCCGCAATGGAGTAATCGCCTACCGTGGGCAGCTGCCTATTCATGGATTTACCTGGTTCCAACGGTTGATTCGACACCTGATAGCACATTAAGGAGGCCGGCTGTCCGAGACATGCGTCTATCGCTATCACTTTTTTGCCCGGCGGTATCTGAGTAATCCGTTCGGTAAAATTTCCCGCATCCAACGGATATTCCAGTGTCCCTATCACATCGGTGTGGCCAGCCTCTTGCAGCATCGTGCCCACCATCGGCCCCAATGCGTCGCCCGTTGACCGATCCGTGCCGATACACAGGAACAATAAATCGTTCGTTCCCAACCCCTGCAGCTGGATTGAACGTAAAAAGGAGGGCAATTCCGCACCGCTCACTCTTTTACGAAATTGCGCCGCCCCGCGTTCATTCCACGCAATGCTGCCTTCTATTTCGCTGGGCATGGCCACTCCTCCCTTGCTCCCCTGTAGCCGCTCTCACCCCTTATTGTAGCACAAACGTTAACGCAAGTTGGCAGGCTTATGGCTGAATAGAAAGAAACACAGCGTTTCTAACAGTCGCCCTCCGGTTAATAGGTTTTGAGAGGTCTGGGCGCAGCTTAATGAAAGTTTAACACCGCCACGCCGAATCACGTTGTAAAATAAGAATTGTTATTCGCGCAGTGTTTGCATGGATTTGGAACACCGAATTTTCATTTGCAAAGGAGAGAACTGACCATGTTTAGTAACTATCGCCGACCGTTATCTTATGCCACTGGCGCTACACTGCTTACATTTGTTCTCATCGCTGCCTACCAGTTGACTCAAGCCTTGTAATGGCAGAAAAAATAAAACGACGGATCACCGAAGCGTGTCCGCCGCTCTCAGACACGGCTGCTGCCGTGTTTTTTTGATGATCATGAGTTTGGCTGACAGCTGGCGACTACCTGGCAGGCACGCGCTTGCCGCCGCGCTCATAGACAGATTCACTCACGCTATCCGTTTCACTCACATTATCCGCTTCGTTCTCACTGCCTCCGCTTGGACTGGTGCTCGATCCCGTGCCGCTGCCCCTACTTGTGCCGCTCGTGCCGCCTGTGCCGCCTGTGTCACTTTTGCCAGCGTCACCGCTTCGAGTCGTGCCCGCGCCTGCATCAGTGCCCTGGCGGCTCCCGCCGCTGCTCGTGCGCTGGCCAGCCTCAGTCCGGCCGCTGCCGCTCTTCGTGCTTTGGCCCGCTTCACTCCGGCTGCCTGCACCTGCAGCGGCGCCCGCTTCACTCCAGCTGCCTGCACCGCTTGCACCGGCGCCCGCTTCACTCCGGCTGCCTGCACCGCTTGCACCGGCGCCCGCTTCACTCCGGCTGCCTGCACCGCTTGCACCGGAGCCCGCTTCACTCCGGCTGCCTGCACCGCTTGCACCGGCGCCCGCTTCACTCCGGCCGCCTGCACCGCTGGCATCGGCGCTGGCTTCACTCCGGCCGCTGCGGCTGCTCGTGCCCTCGCCCGCTTCACGCTGGCTGCCGCCTGCGTTCGTGCCAGTGCCTCCGGCCTTCGTACTCCCGCCTGCACTGATGCCCGCGCTTCCGGAACCGACTTTGCCCAAACCGGTGCTCGAACCGCCGCTTTCGTCGTCCTTAGCGGCGCCGGCACCCGCGTCCACCGTCATGACCTCTTGACCCAGCTGTTGTTTCAAAGCCATGCGGGCCTGATCCATATCCTCATCCTTAACTACGATATACGGGCTTTCCCACGCCCCATCGAGATGAATATATCTTATGTTATCAGGGCGAATGTCAAAATACTCCACCATTAAATTCTTAATCTGCTGTGACGGTATATCCGTATGTATGTGATTTCCTACCGTTTCAATTATGTCTGTCAGCTTGGCCACACCGCCTGTGCTTTTCAGCGAATTCATCAGCTCGTTCAGCACCTGCTGCTGCCTTGCATTTCTCTGTGAATCACTGGACTCTTCCGTACCCCGGTTCGACTTCCGATAACGTACGAAATCCAACGTTTGCTTGCCGTTCAGCTTCCAAACGCCTTTTTTCAAACTAATGTCCGTACCATCCGCGCGGTCTACGTAACGCATATCCATGTCCACATTCAGCGTCAATCCGCCCATCAGATCCACTACTTGACGGAAGCCTTCAAAGTCGACCGTTGCCATGTAATCGATCGGCACGCCCATGTGATCGCTGAACACCTTTTTTGTGTTGGCGAAGGCTGTTTCTTTATCTTGTAAACTGAAATAAGGATAATAATAGTTCGCTTTTCTGGAAGGCAGTCCTTTGGGAGCCATCTGCAAATCACGCGGCAATGAAACGAGAGTGGCCGAACCGTTCTCCGGGTTGACTGTTGCCAGCATAATAACATCCGTGTTCAGGCTGGCGGTTTCGTTACGGTAGTCCACGCCCATCAACAAAAGCGTCAATGGCTTGACTTTCGCCGATTCCGCCTCAGGCACCTCTTGCGCCGTGCCTACTCTTTGAATGGCCTGCGTGGTTTTATCGTAAATGGAATAAGCGTATACGCCTGTAGTCGCGGCACCCACCGCCACGCAGGAGAACAGTATTTTTAGAAACATGTTTCTCATCGTATTCCCTCGTTTCCCCAAAAATCGATGGCTACCAATATAAAACGGCACGAACAGTCGAAATGTTACAAAAAATGTGAAAAATTCACACCTTTTCTGCAATCGCCGCTTTCTACCGTTCCCGATTATGACACATTACCCCAAACGGGGCGGAGCGGTAACAGGTCAAAAAAGTCCAAATCGTTAATACAGCGTAAACAGCATTCCGCCGGCCGCTGCTGCAGCCACCACTGTCCACGGCGGGAGCTGCCAAAACACGAGCGCGCCGAACAGTGCAAGCGCCAGCGCGAAATCCTCCGGCCCACGCACGGCGCTCACCCACACCGGATCATACAACGCGGCCAACAGTATACCTACCACCGCTGCGTTAACACCCGTCAGTGCCGCCTTGACCTGTGATTGCCGGCGCAGAACATCCCAGAACGGCAATGCCCCCATCACGAGCAGAAAAGCAGGCAAAAAAATCGCGATCGTGGCCACGGCTGCTCCGCCCCAGCCATGTATCATAAAGCCCAAATAAGCGGCAAACGTCGAGAGAGGACCCGGAATCGCTTGTGTTGCACCATATCCAGCGAGGAACTGCGCCTCGGTCATCCAGCCCGCAGGCACAACCTCCTTCTCCAGCAGAGGAAGCATCACGTGCCCGCCGCCAAACACCAGTGCACCCGAACGATAAAAGCTGTCAAAGATAGCGAGCCACGGCGAGGCGAACATGTTCCTTAGCACAGGCAGAATGACCAGTAAACCAAAAAACAGGAATAAACAGCCGGCTGCCAGCCTAGCGTGCGGCGCTGGGGATGACGTTGCGGTAGTGCTGTCTGTGTCACTGATGTCCTTATAATAGATCATACCCACGAGACCCGCAGCGGCGATCAGCACAATCTGCCCTAAGGCTGAGCCGACCAGCAGAGTTGCAGCGCAGGTGACAATTGCTATGGCAGCGCGTCCCCCGTTTGGCGCGAGACTCTTGCCCATCCCCCACACAGCCTGAGCCACGATAGCCACTGCCGCCAGCTTAAGGCCGTGAATCCAGCCTGCGTCCGTAACGTCCCAGCCTTGACACAAGTAAGCAAACAAGGCCAACGCCAATGCCGATGGCAAAGTAAAACCAAGCCAAGCCAACACCGCCCCGGGAATGCCGCCGCGCCGATACCCGATTCCAATCCCAACCTGACTGCTCGCCGGACCCGGCAAAAATTGACATAAAGCCACCGAATCTGCATAGCTCCGCTCGTCGATCCATTGTCTCCTGCGCACATACTCCTCGCGAAAATAGCCCAGATGTGCAACCGGTCCGCCGAAGGAGGTCAACCCGAGCATGAAAGAAACCCTCAGTATTTCAAACAGGGAGGCCCTACTCACATGGATACACCGTCCTTCACATGATCGATATCAGCTTAACATTGAAACTGCCGGCTGGTAAACCATGCTCTGGCAAAAAAAACCGGGAAACGCGATGTCCGCGTCACCCGGTTTCGACTGCTCCGCTGTGTTACTGCTTAATCCTAGGGCAGTCTTTCGTATATCACAAATTCATAATCGTAAGGATTGCTCTCATTTTTCACGCCTTGTTGTCTATTCGTTACTTTCCACAGCGAAGAATCAATCTCCGGGAAAAAGGTATCCGCTCCAAAACGATGGGCAATCTCCGTCACATACAGCTTAGCCGCGTGCGGCATAAACAGCTTGTACACTTCCGCACCGCCGATGACAAACAGTTCATCGTCCGGCACCCCGTTGCGGTAACGTTCAAGCGCTTCATCCACGGAGTAAACCATCTCGCAGCCTTCCGCTCTGTAGCTTCTATCCCTCGTTAAAACAACATTGGTCCGCTTCGGCAACGGCTTGCCTATCGATTCGAATGTTTTACGTCCCATCAACACCGTGTGCCCTATGGTAGTTCTCTTGAAAAAAGCGGTATCCTCCGGCAGACGCCACGGCAGCTTGTTGTTAATACCGATGCCGCGCTGCTCATCCATAGCCACAATCATAGAAATGATCACATTCCAATCTCCTTTCGATGTAAGCCTTACGCTCTGCCATGCTCTCCTTTGTTATTACACCGAAATCGGAGCTTTTATACCAGGATGACTGACATAACCTTCAATAACGAAATCTTCAAATTTATAGTCGAAGATGGATGACGGCTGGCGCTTTATCGTTAGAGTCGGCAATTGGTAAGGCGCGCGCGTGAGCTGCAGCTTGGCCTGTTCCACATGGTTCAAGTAGAGGTGCACGTCGCCTCCGGTCCAAATCAACTCGCCCACGCTCAAATCACACTGCTGAGCCAGCATATGTGTCAACAACGCATAGCTTGCCAGATTGAACGGCAGTCCCAGGAACGTGTCCACCGATCGCATGTTAAACAGGCACGAGAGTTTGCCGTGCGCGACATAGAATTGAAATGCATAGTGGCACGGCGGCAGCGCCATACGGTCCACCTCAGCCGGATTCCATGCGACAACCAGGTGTCGCCGCGAATCCGGATTGTTTTTTATTTGCTGCAGCACCTGCGAGATTTGGTCAATGTAACGTCCGTCCGGAGAGGGCCAGGCTCGCCACTGCGAACCGTAGACAGGCCCCAAGTCACCGTGCTCATCGGCCCACTCATCCCAAATCGTCACTTTATTTTCCTGCAGATACCGGATATTCGTATCTCCGCTCAGAAACCAGAGCAGCTCGTGTATAATCGACCGGACATGCAGTTTCTTTGTGGTCAGAAGCGGAAAACCTTGAGACAAATCAAACCTGAGCTGGCGCCCGAACACGGAAATCGTCCCGGTACCCGTCCTGTCCGCCTTCTCCGTACCGTTCTCCAAAATATCTTGTAGTAAATCCAGGTAATCTTTCATTGTTCACCCCATAAATGGCACCAACTTCATGGCATTTTTAATAATCATTATATCACACATGCCATATCCGCAGGGCTACGATCTGCGCTTGGGCCCGGGATGACCCATCATATCCCACATTCGTTCCGACACCTCATAGAAAGTCTGCTCCCCTCGCCTCGCACGCAGAATATCTTCCAGGATCAACTCCATGTAATCCTTCTGCCCTTCCACGGTCTCGGCACCGATGTGGGGGGTTAGCAGCACGTTATCCAGCTTCCGCAACGGATGATCCATAGGAAGCGGCTCCTCCACGTACACATCCAACACCGCCTGAAACCGGCCGGTCTGCAGTTCAGCCGTCAAGCCCTCTTCACTCACCACAGCTCCACGCGACGAGTTGAGAAAGACGCCACCTTCCGGGATGAGCCTAAGCAGCTCCTTCGTTATCAAATTTGCGGTGGCGGGCAGGGAAGGGGCGTGGACCGAGACAATCCGGCACCGCATAGCCTCCTCCAGCGTGCACTTAACCGCTCCCAGGGACGCTGCTTCCGCCTCCGTGATGTAAGGGTCATACAAGCAGATTTGCACACCGAAAGGCTTGAGCAGTTTGATAAATTGAAGCGCTACTGCGCTCGCGGCGATAATGCCGACCGTGCTGCCGCCAAGCTCCCGGCCCCGGAATGAAAAAGGCTTCCATTTTCCCTGTCTGACCTCGGAGTCATAGCGGACCAGCGGACGAAACAGTGTCATGATGGCGGTCAGACAGTATTCCGCCACCGTCCGCGCCATTCGGGAGTTAGCGGAGAACACTCGGATCCCTTTTTGGAAGGCGGATTTCGGCACCATATCTTTGACGCTGCCGGCAGCATGGCCGATGGCATATAAGTCTCCTCCAATGTCGATTAAGCGCTCTGTAATAGCCGGCGATCCCCAGCTTGTGATGACAATGTCCACTCCACCGACGCATTCCGCGAGCTGCTGTTCGCTGAAGTTTTGACCGGTGTGATTCCAAACGGCAGTAAATTCGCTCTCGAGCAGTTCACGGCAGCGGGCTGAGCAAATATTGTCCAGCAGCGGCTGGGGCGGCAACACTAACACTTTGGGCTTCATGGCCACATCCTCCTTGATTGCTTCGCTTTACGTAGAAAAACCTGCCGAATAGGCAGGTCGGTGGAGCGGTCTCTTAGCGCATGTAGTTACCGCCGTTGATTTCGAACGTTTCACCTGTGACGAAGGCACTGAACGGCGAGGCGAAAAACGCAACAATGCCGCTGATGTCTTGCGGAACTCCGCTTCTGCCAAGGGGGATTCCCGCGATGGAGGCTAATCTTGCTTCCGCAGAGGTGAATGTTGCGTGGAACTTGGTTTCTTCGATGAAGCCGGGCGCGACGCAGTTCACCCGAATGGCATGTCGAGCCAATTCTTTGGCCAAGCTTTTGGTCAAAGTCAGGATGGCCCCCTTGGATGCAGCATAGATCCCGGAGCCCGGACCGCCGCCGTTGTGTGCCGCAAGTGAGCTCATATTAATGATGGAGCCGCCTCCCTTAGCTTTCATGCCCGGGATCACAGCCTTCGTCACAAATACAGTAGAGGTCAAGTTGACATCGATAATATTTTTATACAGATCATAGCTCATTTCTTCGATGGTTCGACGCTCAACTAAATTGCCGGCGTTATTTACTAGTATATCGATCCCTGTGCCGAAGGCTTGCTCGGATTGATTGACAAGGGCTTGAATCTGCTCCAAATCGGTGACGTCCGCCTGGACTGAAACCGCTTCCCCTCCGGCATCGCGAATCGCGGCTACCGTCTCCTCAGCACCCTCTCTGTTGCCCAGATAGTGAACTATCACCTTCGCACCGCACCCCGCCAATTCGAGGGCTATGGCACGCCCGATACCTCCGCTCGATCCCGTGACCAACGATACTTGATTGCTTAAATCGATTCTCATCGTCCCAATGCTCCTATCATAATTTATTATTTTATATCCGCCGTGCTCCTCAAGATGGGATTACCCGGCAGGAAAATTAACGGGCCGAGCACTTCTTCACAGTCCATAATCAGCTTGCTTTGCCCCCGTCTTTTGACGTTCACAGCGTTGCATTCAGGCATATTCAACCGTATGGCAGCGAGCTGCATGCACAGATGCTCGTTAGGGATTTCGCCGTCAATCTGCGGCCACTGCCACAAATACGGGTTATCCAGATAAGGAAGAACGAAGCGTATGGCTTGGCGAATACCTCTGCCATCCTCCGTCGCGTACATCCACAGATTCTCACCGCGATAATGGGCCACCTCACATAGAAGAGCCATGGCATCCAAGTTAAATAGCGTATAATGGAACGACCTGGTCCGCTCCAACTCTTTCGGCAGACTGCCGTCTGGTGCAACCTGCTCAGGAATGATAGCGCTTTTATAATGATCGGCGGCTAGGCGTAATTTCTCATCGTTGCCGGTAAAAGCTGCATATGCAGCCACATGAGTTGCCCACCAAACAGCATGGTTATTGCCTGCTTTACTTTCCGCAATTCCAATTTCGCTGGTAGTCAGCCAATCCAGCATCTGTGACAACCACTGCCTCATACCATCCAGCTCGGACTGCCACTCCGCATATTCGCCTAAAAAGCCCATCGCATGAACAATGCGGTCCACCTGCCGCAGTACGATCACTCCGGCTGCCCGTCCCGAACAAATGCCCTTGATCGCCTCGCCATATTCGATGTGGGGGTTCATCCGGGTCGCAGGATCCAGAAACCACATTCGTAGCAGCTCAGCTGCACGGGACAAATATCGCTTGTTATCCAAGCAATAGCCTGCGATGCATAAGATAAACACCGTGTTCGACAGATCATCGATCGCTTGTCTGTGTCCCATAAATCTATGATGCCGCGTGACACCATCTTTTCTAATGTACGGCCCCTCCGGGTTCACTGGATCGGGCCACCAGTACGGTGCCTCACTTGTGTAATCATGCGGATCACCGCTTGGCGCGGCAGCACCGTAGCAGGTAACACTCCACGGCCCAGCCAGCAGCGCTTGGTCGGCTTTTCGCTGGAGCTGACCGCGAACGTCACCCCATATCCCTTCAGCAGCGGTTACGCGATGTTTGAGTTGTTCCGCATGTTTCCGATCAATGAACACAAAACTCATGCAGCCGTCCCGCCCTTCTTGAATTCGCGATCCACGAGCTAACAAACTCGGAGCCGTACATGCCGTATGTAATTGCGGGTAATGGAGCCTAGTGATCCACATTGCAGCAATACTGTCAATCCTATGTGGTATCTGTGGTTTCTATTCCCAATTTAGCACAAAAAGTTGACACCATCAAACATTTTCGATAAAAATAAAACCTAATCGAACATTAGCAAAAGAAAGAGTCAGGTGGTCTAAAGCCCATGCTGCCAGAAGTAAGACAATCAATCATTATCGACATGCTGAATTCCAACGGATCGGTCAAAGTGGCCGAGCTGAGCCAGAAGCTGCAGGTGACGGAAAAGACGATTCGCGATGATTTAGAAAAGTTGGACAAAAGAGGCATTTTAAAAAAGGTGCACGGCGGCGCGGTGCTGGGAGAAGAAGGCTTTTCGATGCTGCCGATCTTCGGCAGGCGCCAAAGACAGCAAGAGGAAAAGGAACAAATCGCTGCGCGCGCTTTGGATCTGGTTGAGGACGGCCACACGCTGTTGTTAGACGCCGGCTCCACCACATATGAGTTAGCAAAATTGTTGAAGCATCTCCGGTTAACGGTCATAACCAACGATACGAAAATAGCGGCAGAGCTCGCGGAGAGCAGCAGCATTGAGCTGTGCGTTCTCGGCGGATTTCGTCGAAAGGGCACCTTCACCATAGCCGACCACAGCACGGTCAATATGATGAAGGAGTACAATACCGATATTGCCTTCATCGGGTGTACGGGCATTGATCTGCAGCGGGGCCTGTCCCTGCTTAACCGGGAAGAAACCGAACTCAAAAAACAAATGCTGCTTTCCGCTAAGAAAAAAGTATTATTGGCTGACTTCACGAAATTCGGGCGCACCGCCCTGGTATCCTTCGCCGCGGTAGAAGACATCGACCTGCTTATCACAGATAATAAAGCGCCCGCTGACATACTTCGGAGCATCAATGCGATCGGCGTGAAAATTGTGCAATGAATGCGCGGACCTACTAGAGTATAATGTAGGCTGTAGACATAACAATAGGAGTGGTTGAACTGATGTATAAAATGCTCGCTATCGACATCGATGACACACTGATTAACGATGACAAAGAAATAAGCGAAGGCACGAAAAAAGCGCTGGCGCAGGCCATCGCCCACGGAGTAACGGTGACGCTCGCGACCGGACGTATGTATGCGTCAGCCAAACAGTTGGCCGCGCAGCTCGAGCTCAATGTGCCGCTGATAAGCTATCAGGGATCTCTGATTAAAAACTTGCTGGATGGCAGCACGTTGTACGAGCGTGCCGTGCCGACGGAGGCGGCACGGTTTGTTTTTGACTATTGCGAACGCAATGGACTACACTTGCAAACATATTTCAATGATGTCTTATATGCTAAAGAGAAAAACGAGAAAATTGAAGCATATGCGGCGCTCTCCAAAATTCCTTATACCGTGTATCCGGAATTCAGTGAACTTGCGGATAAGCCGTCCAGCAAACTGCTGATTATCGACGATCCCGATAAGCTCGATCAGGTAGCTGTAGAACTGCGAGCAGAAATCGGTCATCAGGTGCACCTCACCAAATCGAAGCCCCATTTCCTGGAGATCATGCACCGTGAAGGCAACAAGGGGGACGCGCTTCGTTATTTGGCCACCCACTTTGGGTACGATATGTCTCAGGTTATTGCGATCGGAGACAGTTGGAATGATCACGAAATGATTGAAGCCGCAGGCCTTGGCGTAGCAATGGGCAATGCCGTCGATTCGCTCAAGGAGATCGCGGATTACGTGACGTACAGTAATAACGAGGACGGCGTGAAGCACGTGGTCGAAAAGTTTGTTCTGCAAACGATTTAACTGCGGCTTTGCCAATTTTCAAAAGCATAAAACTAATCGATAGAGACCTTCATCCCCGCTGTGGGTTATGAAGGTCTTTTATTTTTGTTAATTGCCGTGGTCACAGCCCGCACCGCTGCGGTATTCCCCCGCTGCTCTCACCATCCGTCGGCGTGTGCATAAGGTATTGTACGGAATCGCTTAGGCGAACGCCCAAGGAGGGGAAGTGTTTATGGCAGTTATGCTGGTTTCGCTGCACTGGGTGTACTTGTTGTTCATTCTCTTAATTATCGCATTCATGATAATGCGTAGGGATACCGCCATTGTTTGCATCGCGGGTATCTTTATACTGGGGCTGCTGGCGACATTATCGCTGTACCAAGCGGTCAGTGGACTGTTTTTCAGTTTTATTTACGCGATGAAAGAACTGCTCGGCACCATACTGATTATCTCCATCATCGCTGCCATGGCCAGAGCACTCACTGTCAACGGCATCAACGAAACGATGATCGCCCCCTTCGCCCGCTTGATTCGCACACCTGCCCTGGCCTATTGGCTGATCGGCATCCTCATGATGATCATCTCCTTGTTCTTCTGGCCGTCTCCCGCCGTTGCGTTGGTCGGGGCTCTGCTCCTGCCGGTGGCGGTAAGGATCGGTTTGCCGCCTGTGGGTGCGGCTGCGGCCATGAATTTATTCGGCCACGGCATCGCTCTGTCCGGCGATTACATTATACAAGGAGCGCCCAAGCTGACCGCAGACGCCGCCGGCATTCCGGTGGGCGACGTACTGCAGGCCAGCATCCCGTTGGTGTTGGTGATGGGCGTGGTGACCACATGCAGCAGCTTCTGGCTGCTCCGGCGCGACATGCGTACCGGCAAGCTGCGGCCGGAAGCACTATCCGCGGGGGCCGCGGATTCAGACGGCTCCGAGAGCGCTAGCTCCTCAGGGGCCACCGGCGATGCTCAGCTCTCTCGGGACGCCGCATCCGCGGGGGCCGCAGGCGATGGTCAGCTCTCTCGGGACGCCGCATCCGCGGGGGCCGCAGGCGGTGGTCAGCTCGCTGGGGGCACTGGAACGATCAGAGGCGTTCGGCGCTCCCCGGATGCCGCATCCGCGGGGGCCACAGGCGGTGGTCAGCCTGCTGGGGGCACCGGCAACGCTCAGCTCTCTCGGGACACCGGGGCGGTGGGAGGCGTTCGGGCCTGTGGCGAGGCTGTGGGCGCCCACGGATCAGGCGGGGGGCTGAGCCGGACGGCGACGGGTGCGGGCCAAAGCTTGGGACGGGGAACTCGCATCTTTTTTGCAGTGCTCATTCCCTTATTGTTCATGGCCGATGTGGCCGTCATGTTCGCACTGAATCTGCAGGGCGGCGACGCCACGGCGCTAGTTGGCGGTACTGCTTTGATCATTATGCTGATCATCACGTTGACGACAAACAGGCAGGGCAGCTTGGAACAGGCAACGCGGTACCTGGTGGAAGGATTTCAATTTGGTTTTAAAATTTTTGGCCCCGTCATCCCTATTGCCGCGTTTTTCTACTTAGGAGACTCCGCATTTGACACGATCTTTGGCAAAGTGCTGCCGGCAGGCTCCCATGGCCTTGTCAACGATCTCGGGCTTGCTTTGGCCCATACAGTGCCGGTCAACGAAGCCGTCGGCGCGATGACCCTCACAGCGGTTGGAGCTATCACCGGGCTGGACGGATCCGGTTTTTCGGGCATCTCTCTGACCGGCTCTATTGCCACAATGTTCGCCGCCGCCATCGGCTCGGGTACGGCAACCTTGACGGCACTGGGACAGGTGGCCGCTATATGGGTCGGCGGCGGCACGCTCGTCCCGTGGGCGCTCATTCCCGCCGCCGCTATCTGTGGTGTGGATCCGTTCGAGTTGGCGCGCCGTAACCTGAAGCCAGTCGTCCTGGGTCTCGGCGTAACCACGATTGTCGCTATGTTTCTGGTGTAACACCTTGGCTGCTAAGCTGAAAGAACGGCCTTTCCCGCAAGTAGTTCGGCATATTATTTCCCAGAAAATATTCATCGCATGGGCAGCCGCCCATAAGGCGTAGGCGTCAGGCACATATATTGGTGGTATGGGCTGACCGCGACACAATCGTACATGGGTTAGCCGTTCAACCTTTCAATCGAAATCAAAGGGAGATGGATTTCTCTATGGGTAAACAGCAAATGAGATCTAACGATGGGAGCAGCGGTAGCACCACATCCAGCTCAACCAGGTCAACCGCAGCAGAGTTGTATCCTTCACCGCTGCGCGGTGCAGCGCGAGGCTACAGTCCCGCCCCAGTGCCGGGAGGTGGCGCTGGCTTTCCGCCGGGAGGTGGCGTCGGCTTTCCGCCAGGAGGCGTTGGTGGATTTCCGCCAGGTGGAGCTCCGGGCGGCTTTCCGCCAGGAGGCGTTGGTGGATTTCCGCCAGGTGGAGCTCCGGGCGGGCAGCCGCCGGGTGCCCCCGGATCCCCGCCCCCCTCATTCGTGCCCTCCCAGCCGCAGGTCGGTGCGTATGCGGTCGATCCAGGCAGTATTCGCCGCTGCCTCTACCGTTACGTGTATATCTGGCAGGACAACGGTCAACAGTATTGGATTTACCTGACCTTCGTCGGCCGCCGTTCCATTGCCGGCTACCGCTGGCACGGCTATGGTGCAGTTGGCGTCTGGCTGTATTTCGGCTTGGATCTGCGGCGAATCGATCAATTCGCCTGCTTTTAGCAAACGGTGTCCGTTTCCATGTTCATTGGCGATAATTGTGGGTAGACGGCGCGGTGTGTGAGCCCCTTGCCCGCGTGTGAACGCATTGCGGCCGACATTCCCATCGCTTGCCAGGACAAAATGCCCGATAGCTGCGCCAGGCCGCTGTGCCGCCCTTATTGCAGCTGCAGCAACAGCTGGGCGATGAGCTGCACGTTATCCTGCTTGTTTTTCAAGTAGTGATACTCGCTTTTCGTTTGATCCACCTCCAGCTTTGCCTTAATGACCATTCTTTTTAACTCATGGGTATGCTGCCACACCTCGGCATCCCGTATCTGTTCATTCTTTCCCTTGATAATGCCCAGATTAAACAGCTCGCACTCCTTAGCGTGCAATGCAAGCTTCGCATCCTCCAATCGGCCGAGCGCCCCGTAATAGGCCAACTCGGCCTCTCTCAACTGCTCCGGCAGCCGTTGCAGCTGAGCGAATACTTCCGTGCGATCCATAAACACAGTACCTCCTTTCGGGGAGCGGCTAAGCCGCGTTTTCCCTTCTAGTCTATGCCCGGTGCTGCGGATAGATGGCGGTGCAGCTCGCGGAGCGCAGCAAAAAAAGACGCTTCAGCAGCCGCACCATACGCGGCTGACTCAAGAGTCTTTAGTCGAGTGATACACTTCATATTTCGCTGCAAGTGCTGCGCCTAACCACAACCGGCATGGAGCGTCTTTTACTTATTGAAAACGATAGATGCTTTAATCATCCGGCGTGCGATCCAAATACAGACGGGTGACCATAGTATACTCGCCTTGGCGGATCTCCTCCGGGGTAGCTTTCTCCTCCAGCGGGTTATGGGTGTCCATTGTCGGCGCCAGCGTCGGCTCGTGATGATCCTGCTCGTTTCGATTATCCGCGCCCTGCCGCGCGCCCGACACAGAGCTCATAGTCTGCCTTCCGCTCGTATATACCGCATCCTGCGCACCCTCGGCACGCTGCCCATCCTGCTGCCGCCCGCTCTGCTTCTGCGCTGCCTGCTTGTCCTGCTGCACAACGGCCACCACCTTTCTACTGCATAGAATTGGCGGCGGTACGCTAAGTTATGCAGCCCGTGGCGGCTGCGGTTTAATCCATCTCATATATCGAACCGGATTTGTTTGCAAACAGCTCTAGATACACCTTTTCCGCGTATGCATCGGTCATGCCGGCGATATAATCAGCGACCATTCGCTCCCAGCTCCACGTGCTTTTGTTCTGCTCGTAGCTTTCAATCCAATCCGGCGGCAGAATGAGTCTTCCTGTCTCGTACACCTTAAAGGTGTCCCACAGCCGGTGCAGCATGATCTCACTGCGCTTTTGCAGCCGCTGCACACGAAAATCCTTGATTAACGTAACCCAGGCCAGCTTTTTCAATATTTCCATCGTCCTGAGTAGATGTAAATCCTGCTCGTCGCCGTCGACGAAGGTCACCCGCTTCCAGCCGGTCTCAGGATCGTCGATGATACCGACACGGTTGGCGAAGCGGCTGACCCAACGCGCTTTCATCTCCCGTCTTGTGCGAGACGCTTCATTATCGCATTCAGCGTAAATTGTCTCCCACTGCTCCAAGTAATCGGCCAGCACCTGACGAACCATTTCCTGCAGATTCACCTGATCCCAGCCCACCGCAACATTGCCTTGGTCTTCGACTATTTCTTGGATCAGTTGGTCAACAAGCCGTTTATCCTCAAAGAAGGTGCGGTTCATCTGGATTTTCCCCGACCGGATACCGTCCTCGATATCGTGTGTGGAATAGGCGATGTCATCGGACAAGTCCATCAATTGCGCTTCCAACGTAGCGCAGCCCTTCGGCATGTTCCACGCGTCGCGCAAATACTGTATCCCTTCCCATTCCATCGGATATACGCCCTTGATTCGCCCTTCCTCCCCGAGAGAATACGGATATTTATTAATACCGAGCAGCACAGCTGCGGTCAAATCCAGGCCGCTTTCGCTGCCCGCGCGCTTTTCCAGAAACATGAGGATTCGGAAGTTCTGGGCGTTACCTTCATACGCCAGTCCGTGCTCAGCCGACAGCAGCTGGTTGAGCACTTCCTCTCCCTTGTGCCCAAAAGGCGGATGTCCAAGATCGTGCCCCAGTGCGGCACATTCGACCACCGTTGGGTCAATCATCAGTCCCGGATGCTCCTTGCGCGCCAGAAACCCATACGTCTTTTGCAATCGGCGTGCGACCTCACGGGCCACCTGGGAGACCTCCAATGAGTGTGTCAACCGAGTCCGGTAATAATCCCCTGACCCTGCTCCGAACAGCTGGGATTTCCCCTGCAGCCGGCGGAAAGCCGGAGATTGCACGAGCCGTGCGTAGTCTTTTTCATATTCGTCGCGTTCTTCACTTGAATAAGCATTGGTTGTATCGTCTAAACGCATTTTCCGCAAGTCCATACCGCATTCACTCCCTTCTATTGCTGCGGCTTTTCGTAACGAAGTGTGGCACAAAACAACTCTGTATAACCAAAAAACAACGACGTCCATCCAGGACCGCCGTTTTTGTACATCCCTTTTTATGCTATCGCTCTGCCTGCTGGGTTTTGATTGTTTGTTATTGTATCATTGTACGACAGATTATTGCAAAAGCAGACCACCAGCAATTCCTCCCACGCCGCCCAGCCTCGGCTCTTAATTCGTAGTTTATGTCAGACCTCAAAAACGTACACATTTTGTGCTATTCTATTGTATAAGAAGCTGAATCTGATTATAGGAGACCACATTTCATGAAATTCAGACCTTGCATCGACCTGCACCAAGGCAAAGTGAAGCAAATCGTAGGCTCAACGCTCAGTACAGATACTGCGGATGTGATTGAGAATTTCGTTTCGGAGCATGACCCCGCCCATTATGCAAAAATGTTTCAACGTGACGGTCTTCCCGGCGGACATGTAATCATGCTCGGTCCCGGCAACGAGGAAGCGGCGGCACAAGCCCTTCAAGCGTATCCGGGCGGCCTGCACGTAGGCGGTGGCATTACGGCGGACAATGCAGCGTACTACTTGGAAAAAGGGGCCTCGCACGTCATTGTTACTTCATATATCTTTCGTGACGGGCGGCTGAGCGTGCAGCATCTGGATAAAATCGTGTCCGAAGTCGGCACTGACCGGCTGGTCATCGACTTGAGCTGCAAAGCGCATGACGGTAAATGGTTCGTAGCCACCAACCAGTGGAAGACGATAAGTGACTTCGAAGTAGATGAAACGAACCTGCGGTTTCTTGAAGCATACTGCAGCGAGTTTCTGATCCATGCTGTGGATGTAGAGGGCAAACGAGCAGGCATCCAGGAGAGCCTTGTGCGCCATCTCGCCCAATTAGTGACGATTCCAACCACGTATGCAGGGGGCGCCCGATCCATCGACGATTTGCAGATATTCCGCCGTCTGACCGGAGGTAAGCTGGACATCACGATCGGCAGCGCATTGGATATTTTCGGAGGAAGCCTGCCTTATGAAGAAGTCCTAGCCGAGTGCGGCAAAGCGGTAAACTAAGCTGTAGGAGGAGTTCCCGCATGGCAACCGTCATCGATATGAGCAGCGTGTCTTGGAGACGCGACCGGACCACACTGCTCAACCGTGTTAATTGGAGGGTTGAAAAAGGCGAACATTGGGCGATGCTTGGACTTAACGGCTCAGGCAAAACAACACTGCTCAACATGATCAACGGATACATCTGGCCGACCGAGGGAAAAATTAGCGTTCTGGGCCATCAGTTCGGCACGTTCGATTTAAGAGAGCTGCGTAAATCGATCGGCTGGGTGAGCAGCTCCCTGCAGGAAAAGCTGTATGGCAGCAGCCTGACAGAGGATGTGGTGCTGAGCGGTAAATATGCGACCATAGGCTTGTACGACGAGCCTGCACCCGCAGACCGCGAGCTGGCCTCGAAGCTGATCGAGCAGCTGCGCTGCACCCACCTGATAGGCCGGACCTATCAAACGTGCTCGCAGGGCGAAAAACAAAAGCTGCTGATCGCCCGCGCCTTGATGGCCTCGCCTCAGCTGCTAATCTTAGACGAACCGTGCAATGGCTTGGATTTTTTGTCCAAGGAGGCGCTTCTGTCGAGCATCAATCTGCTGGCGTCCGAGCCCGATGCGCCGAATATGCTGTATGTCACACATCACACTGAAGAAATACTGCCGATTTTCTCCCATACCATTCTGATCCGGCGCGGCGAAGTCGTACACAGCGGGAGTAGCCGGGAGATTTTGGACAGCGCTTGCTTAACGGATTTTTTTGAAGCGCCGGTGCATGTGGAATGGCATAAGGAGCGAGCGTGGCTTTCTCTGGCGTAGCATCCACAGAGCGTTCTCATACTTTGCCTATCTCATGATAGCGTTCTCATGAGCTCTCCGTGTGCCGTACTTCGGCACGCCATATTGGTCTTCGCGCGAGCACAAGAAAACAAAAAAGCTTCCACAATGGTGGAAGCTGAGCTTGGCCCGCAAATGCCTGGCGAATGGGATAACGAGAATATACGGGTAGTGGGTATCCTCTGCGGGAGCGATAGCGGCCGTAACAGGATACCCACACCTGTGAAGTATTTCTTCGCTATTCCAGTGGGCATGTTCTTGACACTCTGAGCTTCGACCTCGGCGGAAACGTTAGCCTGGCGAAAAACTGCCGCATAAAAAGAAAGTGAAAATACGTGGTGCGCCACCACATCTGTTATGCGTTGATAATATACTGATTGACGACGGATTTTATCCGTTCCAGATGGCCCGATTGGAGCTCATAAGATTGATTTTGCAGAGCGTATGCCTCCAATGTATGGAAGTTCGCTGTGCCCGCTACAATGTCAGCGCCGATACCGCTCTTGAACGTAGCATAGCGCTCATCCAGAATCTGCTCGAACACACGGTCCTCAATCAGCTTGGCGGCCACCTCCATCCCTCTTGCAAAAGCATCCATCCCCGCAATGTGCGCGTAAATCAGATCAACAGGCTCAAAGGACGTGCGCCGCACCTTGGCATCGAAATTCACGCCCCCGCGTCCAATCCCTCCGTCGTTTTTGAGAATTTCATACATAGCGAGTGAAGTGGAATATAGGTCGGTTGGAAATTCGTCGGTATCCCAACCAAGCAGCGTGTCACCCTGATTCGCGTCGATCGAACCAAGCACACCGTTCACCCGGGCGAGGCGCAGCTCGTGCTCGAAGGTGTGGCCTGCAAGCGTCGCATGATTCGCTTCGATATTCAGCTTGAAATGGGGCAGAAGGTCATACTTTTGCAGGAATGACAATGTTGTTGCTGCGTCAAAGTCGTATTGGTGCTTGGTGGGCTCTTTTGGCTTCGGTTCGATGAGGAACTGTGCGTCAAAACCGATCTCCTTAGCGTAATCCACCGCCATGTGCAGGAATCTGGCGAGGTTATCCAGCTCCAGGCCCAAATCCGTGTTGAGCAGCGATTCATAACCTTCACGGCCGCCCCAGAACACATAATTTTCCGCACCTAACAGTTTCCCGTGCTCAAGCGCCTTTTTCACCTGCGCCCCTGCGTAAGCGTATACATTTGCGTTGCTGGTTGTCGCCGCACCATGCACAAAACGCGGGTGAGTGAACATGTTTGCCGTATTCCACAACAATTTCTTACCGGTAGCTTTCATGTGCTGCCCAATCAATTCTACGATGGCGTCGAGATTGCTGTTGGTTTCCTGCAGTGTGTCTCCCTCCGGCGCGATGTCACGATCGTGAAAACAAAAATAGTCCACATCGAGAATCTGCAACAGCTCGAAGCATGCTTCGACACGGGCTTTAGCCTGATCCATACCGCTGAAGCGGTCCCAGCCCCGCACATTGGTACCCGCACCAAACGGGTCCGCGCCTGTTCCAGTAAATGAATGCCAATAGGCAACCGCGAAGCGCAAGTGCTGCCGCATCGTTTTGCCGAGCACCACCTGATCGGGGTTATAAAACTTGAATGCTAATGGATTCGTAGATTGTTTGCCCTCGAATTGAATCTGCGGCAGTTGGCCGAAATAGCTCATATTCGTCCCTCCAATGAGTTATTCGTTGTTGCGGATTCATGATTGTAACCTTAGAATAGCATCCAATAAAAAGTTTGTAAATCGATTAAACTAACTTTTCCGGCGATGCGTGTTCTCCGGTTTCATGCTACAATTTATCAATCTGTGAAACGACACCGGAAATCGAGTTTTGCTAATTTTTTACGCGGGGGACGACATGACACAAACAGGCGATTTAAATTTGATGAAGCAAATCAATAAATCGATTGTTCTTGAGCACGTAAAAAAGCACGCTCCAATATCCCGGGCAAAAATCGCGGAGATAACGGGACTCACCAAAGCTACTGTCAGCACCTTGGTCCATGAGCTGATCGACAGCCGGCTGGTGCAGGAGATTGGCGAGGGCGCTTCCAGCGGAGGCCGTAAGCCGATGATGCTTCTCTTTAATCACACAGCCGGTTACGCGGTGGGCGTTGAACTTGGCGTTGGGCATATATCAGCTGTGCTCACCGATTTAGCCGGGCACATTGTGGAGCACACTGAAGCGGCACACAGCAACGATTCCGTCGACGCGGTTATTCACCGGCTTATTGGCTGCATTGAGGAAATGCGTGGGCGAGCGCCGGATGGCCCATATGGTATTGTAGGCATAGGCATCGGCATTCCCGGCATCGCAGACGAGCGAGGCCATGTTCTGTTCGCGCCTAACCTCGGCTGGGAAGGAGTGCCTTTGCGGGCTCGAATCGAAGAGCATTTCCGGCTGCCGGTAGTGATCGACAACGAGGCGAATGCAGGCGCACTGGGCGAAAAGGAGTTCGGGGCTGGCGTGAACACCTCCCACCTCATCTACGTCAGCGTGAGCAGCGGGATCGGCACGGGCGTTATTATTAACGGCCAGTTGTACCGGGGTGTGTCCGGCTTCTCCGGTGAGATCGGGCATACCTCCATCGAGTTCAACGGCAGGGCATGCCGCTGCGGCAATGTGGGGTGTTGGGAGCTCTACGCCTCAGAGCAAGCGATGCTTCAGCAGGCGCAGATGTTGCCGGGGCGTCCGACGGATGTCGCTGCACTGGCCCGGCTCGCGGAACAGGACAACCCTGAGGCAGCAGCTTTGCTTGATCAAACGGGATACTATCTGGGCGTGGGACTCATTAACGTGATCAATACTTTCAATCCGGAGCAGATCATTATTGGCGGAAGTATGGTTGCATTGAAGCAGTGGCTGCTGCCTCCGATTTTACAGTGTATACAGCAGCGGTCGCTGCCGTTGACGCGGGCCGGCCTCGAGATTGAATTCAGCGCACTGCGAGGCCGGTCCACGCTGCTCGGGGCGGCATCTTTTGCGATCACCCGGTTCTTCGCTTCTCCCAAGGTATCGGTATGATACGTCCACTCCGCCCAGGCACACATAAAATAGCCGCCGGAATGAGTCCGGCGGCTGCTGCGCTATTTATCCAGTTTAATCGTTATTCCGCTGACGCGCCCGGGCTTGTCCGCCCTTGCGGCCGGCCTCCTCACGACTCATTTTACCGTCATTACCACTGCTGCCGTTATCATCACGTGATTCGCCGCCTTTGCGGCCTATTTCTTGGTAAAATTCCCTGTCATGCGATTCGGACGTGGCCTCTCCACCTTTTCGGCCTATTTCCTGGTAAAATTCCTTGTCATGCGACTCAGCCGTAGCCTCTCCGCCTTTGCGGCCTATCTCTTGGTAAAATTCCTTGTCATGCGACTCAGCCGTAGCTTCGCCGCCCATACGTCCTGCTTCTTCTCTACTCATTTTGTCCTGATTGTCACGTGCCATGTTCAATCACTCCTCATAAGTTTTTTCTGAAGCACTATGTATTTAACCTAGCACCCCCGGAGTTAAACATGAAAAAGACCCCAGCGTAAGCAGGGATCCGGTATTCATGGCACCATGTAACATATCCTGCACAAGAGAGAATGGGCATTGCCGCAACCATACGGCGTGTTCGCTTCCAGTAACTCGCTCCGAGCCAGCTTGTCTCTTCAATCTGTTTATTGCGCTTTTCACTCGTCGTCTGCGCCCGCCTCCAGCTCCTGCGAGTTGATCCATAAAAGACAAGTGATGAAAACAAACGCGACCAACGCCAAGAAAGGAATGGTAATAAAACCGAACCAGTTAATATATTGGCCGTTGCACGGGACGCCTATGGTGCAGGGCAGCAGCTCGGCTAACGCCGGAATCTTTTGCTCCAGATAGTGATACAGAGCAATGCAGCCTCCAATGATACTCATCGGCAGGAGGTACGGCGCGAGCCGCCGATCGTCTCTGTAACAGGCCATGCCAAGTAGAATTACCAGAGGGTACATGAATATGCGCTGGAACCAGCACAGCTTGCACGGCTCAAACAGCATGACCTCGCTGAAATACAAACTGCCTGCGACAGCGGCGAGCGACACCGCCCATGCCAGGTACAGGCTGTACTGCTTCACCGTGTATGCAATCCGGTTCACCGTTACTCACCCTTTCGGGCTTCTTCAATCGCAGCTTTCAGCGAATTGTAGTCGAACCCATCCAGCTTCTTGCCGTTAACGAACACCGTCGGCGTGGTGGTCACCTGATTTTGTCTGGCAAATGCATTCTGCTCGTCTACCTCACTCTGGTATTTCTTTGATAGAATATCCTGCTTCAATAGATCATAATCGATGGGCAGCGCTTCCCGGCGCGCCAAGTCCGTTAAAAACTCCGGCGTGGCCCATTGTGTGCGCTCGTCACCTTGATTTTTGTATACGGCGTCGTAATATTTCCAGAAGGCATCATTGTTCTGGTGGTAAACCGCTTGCCCAGCCAACGCTGCCGTATTGGAGTCTGGCCCTAAAATAGTAAGATTCATAAAGTGCAACGAGGCAATGCCGGTGTCGATGTACTCCTTTTTTAACTGCGGCGCCACTTGTTGGCTAAAGTATTGGCACGTTGGGCATTTGTAGTCGCCTAGCTCGACAATTTTGACAGGCGCATTCTTATTCCCCAGTACCGGAAGCTTGTCGTACGGCATCTCCGTAGGAGCTGCCTTCGGACTAAAGATAATTAGCGCAGCTATCACGGCTGCCACGAACGCCACTGTGCTCCACATCAGAATCCGGCTCGTTCTCCGCTGCTTCACCGCTTCAAGCCTGCGCTGCTCTTTGTAGCTGGCTTTGTTTGCACTCACTTGTTTCAACTTGTCCTCTCCCTTTTCTATCAAAATGAGAATAAGAATGATGTCTGCTTCGAACGCAGCAGAAAAAACGGCGCGCACGAATGCATCTTTGTTGTCAGTAAAAACAGCAACCTATCAACCATATTACACTACGAATTGTAGTGACGAGGTGCCTAAAAGTCAAGGCAAACCGCCGCTCCACGCAGGCTGTACGGCTGACGGCGAGATGGTGCGCACGTGACGTTCCGTGTCGTTTCAGGCGAACCCGGCACGGGTAAGAACTAACATTACAGTCAAACGGAGGGTGATTCGTATGACGACAGCGCTGCGGGAGCAAATCATCGAATTTTTGGCGGACGTGCGGGAGCGCGCGGAAGAGATTGAGCTGCTTAGAACACAAAAAGAAAGTATGGAGCAGCTGAGCTGTTATAATGGTCAGTTAGAGGAGCTCCGGCGGATTATGCATAAGAGCAGGCAATATTTTGGCATCGACGAGGCCGAAGTCGCAGTCGTGCACAATACGCTGCAGCAATTCGAGCTTAATTTGCAAGACCGGGCCGGAGCTGGGTATCAAGCCGTGATTAAGGCCATGGACATAGACCACGCCACGCGTAAAGCGGCGCGCGAGTACCCGGATTATCAACTGGTCGAAGTAAAGCACGTGGCGGTACACAGTCCCCGCGACGAAGAAGCATCGGTAACCAGGTCCTAACTTTATACCGATTGACAGACATCGCATCTCGTGCTAGTTAAATAACGACAGACCCAGCCCTGCGAATGGCTAAGAGCCGGAAAACATGACCGGATGCTCAGCCGATTGCGGCTGGGTCTTTGCAGTTTTGTCCACCCGTGTTGGAGCTATGTTTAGCTATACTGACCCACTGGTCAGCGCGTATCGACTGCTGCGTTATGCCTGTCCGCTAACATTCCTTTCGTAAACCGGATCCATTCCCGTGCCGCGAAGGAGAGGTAGCCGTCTTTCCGCCAAATCATCGCGAGCTGCCAAGGAATGATTGGATCCACCAAAGACAGCACACACACGCGCTCAGGATCCAACGTCGCGCATATCGTCTCGGGCAGCATCGCAACCCCCAGATTAGCCGCCACCATCTCGCTGATGAAATCCCACTGTGAGCTCTCGTATAACACCCGGGGCTTGAAGCCGGCCCGTATACACTCCGCTATAATTCTGTCATGCAAAGCGAAGTCCTCGCGAAATAAAATAAATGCATCCTCCGATAGCTCAGAGAGCGCCGCCTCCTTGCGTCCGGCCAACGGATGTGAGGGATGTACAAGCAGCTGCAAACTTTCATATACAAAAGGAAATGACTCGAACACCTGCGCATTGGC
Organism: Paenibacillus xerothermodurans; assembly: GCF_002220865.2. Lineage (GTDB taxonomy): Bacteria > Bacillota > Bacilli > Paenibacillales > NBRC-103111 > Paenibacillus_S > Paenibacillus_S xerothermodurans. Next base: position 72,184 of record NZ_NHRJ02000005.1, read on the forward strand.
AGGAAGCAGCACTACGCCCATATCCAAGGCGCCGCTCGCTACCTGGGCTTCGATTTTTTTGGAGCCGTCCTCCACCAGCTGTATAATCAAGCCGGGGTACTGCTCTCTGAACCGGCTCATCACGCCCGGAAAAAAATTCGCTCCCGCCATGGGCGGCAAACCGATCCGGATCCGCCCCTTCCTGAAATGGGTTAAATCGTTCAGCTCCGACGTCAAATTCTCAAACGAATTCGAGATATGTTGGGCATGCTGCATTATAACATGTCCTGCGTCGGTCAGCTCCACCTTTTTGCCATGTCGGATAAAAACCTCCACCCCTAATTCGTCCTCCAGGTTTTTCACCATTTTGCTAATGGTCGGCTGCGTGATATGCAGCGCTTCTGCGGCTTTGGTAAAGCTGCCGAACCGCGCGACTTCCACCACATACTGCATATGTCTGATATCCATGTCGGCCTCCAACTATAGACGTTTGGAATTATATTTATTCTATCTATTCATTTTACCTATGACAGAATGTGTTGTACACTAATCTTTTGAAAGGAGCTATCGATAATGAAAACATGGGTTATAACAACAGTGCAGATCATCTCGTTCATTATCGTGTCGAAGCTGATGAATTTCTTGGCCGATTACTTCCATTTGCCGATTCCGGGCAGCATTCTGGGCATCATCGTGGTGTTCGCTTTGCTGCAAGCCAAAATCATCCGGCTGAGCTGGGTTGATTTCGGAGCCAAATGGCTGATTGCCGAGATGCTGCTATTTTTCATACCATCCGCTGTCGGAGTGGTTCAATATAAAAGTTTGATGTTAAGCAGCGGTCCCCGTATTCTCCTCGTAATTGCGGCGAGCTCGATCATAGTGATGGTCTGTGCCGGGTTGATCGCACAAAGGCTTGCCAAATCCAAGGAGATGAGCGCAGGATGATACTAGCGCTGAGTTGTCTGATTGGAACCATACTCATCTATTGGCTGGCCAAGCGGCTGTATCGGGTTGTTCCCCGAGTTTACTTGACGCCTCTATTGGTGACACCGATCGCCGTCATCGCGCTGATAGAATGTTTTCATATACCGTATGAAACGTACAACGCCGGCAGTCAGTGGTTAACCGAGATGATCGGTCCCGCAACTGTCGCTCTTGCAGTGCCTTTATACAAAAATTTTGCCGTGTTCAAAAAGCATGCAGCCGTTATCCTGACCAGTGTCTGCAGCGGCGCGGTGGTGGCTTTTGTCACTTCGGTGTGGTTCGCTGAACGGCTGCACCTGAGTACAGAGATTATGGAGAGTCTGGCGCCGCGGTCTGCAACAACGCCGATAGCTATGGTTATCTCGGATGGGCTTGGCGGCATTCCCAACATTACCGCAGTTTTCGTCATGATCACAGGTCTCACTGGAATGATACTCGGTCCCGTGGTCGTTAAAATGTTCAGAATCCAAGGTGACATCGCACGCGGCGTCCTGTTCGGCACAAGCGCGCATGCCGCGGGAACAGCCAAAGCTTTTGAATTCGGCGCGGTGGCCGGCACGATCTCCAGCATTGCCATGATGGTGACCGCATTCGTCACACTAGGCTTCGCGCCTTGGTTGATAAAGATTTTTTCCTAAACCTCAGCAATATATTTAATAAGGAGAGCCTGCCCATATGAGTGAATTTTCGCGTATCAGGAGCCTTGTGCTCGTTACGTTTCTCGTTCTGGTGTGGGGAATATCTTGGCCGATTTATAAAATCGCGTTGGATTATACCCCGCCAGTGCTTTTTGCCGGCATGCGTACCTTCTTTGGCGGCGCTTTGCTGGCTCTTTTGTTACTGCCCAGGAGACAACATCTGCGTTGGAAGCACAACTGGCACATCTATGTCATATCCTCCCTGTTCAACGTAATCATGTTCTATGGGCTTCAAACCGTGGGCTTAATGCTCACGCCATCCGGCCTGTTCTCGGTGATTGTCTATCTACAGCCCGTACTGGTCGGCGTATTGGCATGGGCATGGTTAAAAGAGCAGATGACCGCGGTCAAAGTGGTCGGCTTGATTATAGGATTTCTCGGTGTGGCGGTGGTTAGTGCGGGAGGCTTCACCGGTCATATTGCGTTGCTGGGTATCGTGCTCGCGATACTGACAGCGGTCGGTTGGGCGGTAGGCACCGTGTATGTCAAGAAGGTCAGCCTCCATGTCGACTCGATGTGGCTTGTCTCTGTGCAATGTTTGATCGGAGGAGCTGTGCTGAGCGCGGCTGGCTCCTTCACCGAGAATTGGTCTGATATTGTGTGGAACATTCCGTATCTGACCGGACTTATCTTTGGAATTACTCTTGGGATCTCCTTATCCTGGATCGTGTATTTCATGCTAGTCAACGCCGGCGATGCCAGCAGGGTCGCTTCATATACGTTTTTAGTCCCTGTCATATCGGTGTTAAGCGGCACATTAATCCTCGGAGAATCGTTCACGTTCAACCTGTTGGTCGGACTCATGTTCATCGGTGTCAGCATTTATTTAGTTAACCGCAAGCCGAAATTAGCCGTTGCACGCGAGACGGCTGCGTAATAAGCTGCACTGCTCGGCGCGGCGAAACGGACGCCGCATCGCGGGCACACAAAAAGGAACTCATTCCTGACAACGGACTGGGTTCCTTTTTTTGATTTCGCACCACGCATGAATTGAAGGACTGAGGGAAAACTGTCTTTGATTGGTCTCCATTTTACATTGAAGCAAACAACAGGGAGGTTCACAATGTTAAAGAAAATGAGTATAGTTGCCATCGCTTTGGTTTTATCGGCTGCACTCACAGCATGCGGCGAAGACAATGAAACACCTTCTCCTAACGCGCAAGGCGGCGCAAACCCGCCGGCAGATGCGACGGGCGGCGGTTATCTTGACGGCGCTACGAGGGGCGGCGATCCCGGCCAAGCCAATGGCGGAGGCAATGGTGGGAATGGCGGAGGCAACGGCGGCGGTAACGGCAATGGCGGAGGCTCGCAATAGCACCGTGGGGCACGTGCGAATCGCTTAAACCGGCCGGCGGTGGGAAAGGAGCTATGTGGGAGGCAACATGCTGAGGAAAATCATTTTATCAGCGATAGCTGTGCTGCTGGCGGTTACGATTTCCGCTTGCGGCCAAGAGAATGCGCCTGTGCCTGACTCCGCACGCGGCGGCAGTCCCCCGGCCGATGAGAATGCAGGCGGCGGCACCACAGATGGTGATGCTGACCATGGGAATACCGGCGGAGACGCCGCAGACGGTGCAGCACAACAGCAAGTGCAAGCATTATACAGGCAGAACTGTGCCACCTGCCATGGAGCTGAACTGCGCGGCCGCGTTAATCTCGAGCGGGTTGGCGCCCGGCTCTCTGCCGAGCAGATTGCAAGCATGATAGCTAACGGCGGACGCGGCATGCCGGCATTCGGCGGCCGGCTCACGGCAGAAGAAATCAATGCGTTGGCCTGGTTGGCAGCGCACAAGCAGCTTGGGATCGGCGCGCGCAGCGCTAGCCGTCCGCAATAGTGCCGTCCGACCGGGAGGTCAGGGAGACAAGCCAACCTCAACAGATAACGAGGCAGTCAATGTCACCCATACTTCTGTTATTTGCGAATACCCGCTTTGGCTGCAATCTCTGTGTAATATTCCGTCTCCTTTTTCAAAAAGGACTCGAAGTCGTTCGAATTTAAATAGCCCGGCTCGACCTGGATCATTTTTAATTTTTCCACGAAAGCCGGGTCTTCGACCATTTCAGACACTGCTTTATCCCATTTTTCCCGGATCGCCGGTGGTGTTCCGGCAGGCATGGAGATACCGGTCCACCATTGCACGGTTAGCCCCTTCACGCCCTGTTCATCCGCTGTCGGTACATCAGGGAAGTATGGGCTCCGTTTGTCGGACACGACAGCCAACAGCCGGATCTTGCCGGCCTTCGCAAGCGGATACAGCTCAGCTACCGTATGCACGGCCAACACTGCATGCCCCCCGGCGATCATCGGAACGGAATCGGATGCGCCTTTTGTGGCCACCATTTTGGTACGAGACAGGTCTGCACCTATCGCTTTGGTCCATTCAGCCACGGCAAATGAGGAAAAACCGGCAGGTCCGACACTGGTCCAACTGAGCTGCTCAGGGTTCGCCCTAACCCAATCGCAAAATTCGTTGAAATCCTTCCAGGGCGCATCCTCACTGACGGCGAAAGCTGCGGCATCCTCCACCACTCTGGACACCAGCAGATGCTCTTCAATTCCGACAGGCGGCTTAGCGGCACCTGCGGCAAGCATGGATGTGCTGGAGTTATTATCCGCAAGTACAGTGTACCCGTCCTTAGCGGATTGCTGCAGAACCGCTTGCGCGCCTACCGCTCCGCCGCCTCCAGGTTTATTCACGACAGAGATGGGCTGATTCCATTTTTTGCTCAAGTATTCGGCTACAGTCCGGGCCACGAGATCAACGCCCCCGCCCGGCGCAAAAGGCACCACATACTCGATTTGCCTAGTTGGATAGTTAATATCATCCGCCTGTGCGCTGTGTGAGCACCCGCTCAGCATGGCACTGAATGCCAGCAGCAGCGCGGCGGTTCCCGCGATGATCGTTTTACGCACGGCAAAATCCTCCTCTATGTGATACAGTATCGCGTCAAGCAATTTCCAGCTCTTCGCCAACCTGCTGCAGCATCTTCTCCTTTGTTTTTCTCTTCAGACGCATAGATACAAACAGCAGCAACAAAGAAGCTGCCAGCAGACCGGCAGAGATGGGTCTTGTAAAAAAAACGCTGAAGCTTTCCCCTGAAAGGGACAGCGATTGCAGAAATGATCTTTCAAGCAGCGGCCCCAGAATAAAGCCGAGAACCAACGGGAGCGCCGGCCAATGATATTTGTAAAACAGATAACCGGCTCCACCGAACAAATAAGCGACGAAAACATCCAGCAAACTGTTGCGGACCGTGTACGCCCCGATCGAGCTGAGAAGCAGGATCACCGGAGCCATAATACCGTAAGGTACTTGAGTTAACCTCGCCCATACACCCACCATTGGCAGATTTAGGATCAGCAGCATTGCGTTGCCGATAAACATGCTGGCGATGATCGTCCAGACGAAAGCCGCGTTCTGCTCGAACAACACCGGACCGGGCGTTAAGCCGTAAATCATCAAGCCGGCGAGCAAAATGGCAAGGGGGGGCGATGAGGGTATCCCCAGCGCGAGCAAGGGTATGAATCCGGCGGAGCTGGTTGCGTTGTTCGCCGCTTCAGGTCCGGCCACGCCTTCCAACGCTCCCTTGCCGAACCGCTCGGGCTGTTTGGACATTTTCTTCTCTAGATCATAGGCAAAAAATGATGAGATCGCCGCCGAGCAGCCTGGCAATAATCCGAGCACAAAGCCAACTGCACCGCCCCGGAGAAATGTTGGCAGGCACTGTATCAGCTCCTGCCTGGTCGGGTATACACTCCCGAGCGAGGCATTGGAGATGCGGGCCCGTTTTTCACTTAGTCCCTTAAACACTTCTGTGATGGCGAACAGGCCGATGATAATGCTGATCATGTCCAGTCCGCCGGTCAACGCGGTGCTGCCGTAATGAAAGCGGGCCATGCCGGATTGGTTGCCGATCCCGACCGAAGCAAGCAGGAAGCCGAATGCCCCCATAGCCAACGCCTTCGCTACCGAATTGCCCGCCAGATTAACGATCACCGTAAAGGCCAAAAACATTAGCGCAAAATATTCGGGGGGTCCAAACTTGAGCGCCTGATCCGCCAGAAACGGCGCGAACAATGCTAATCCAACCACCCCCAGCGTACCGGCTGCGAATGAAGCGACAGCGGCAATACCGAGAGCGGGCCCGCCCCGGCCCCTCTTGGTCAGAGCGTAGCCGTCAAGACAGGTTGGCACCGATGATACTTCCCCCGGTATATTGAGCAAGATCGCGGTGGTTGAGCCTCCGTACATGGCGCCATAATAAATCCCGGCCAGCATAATGATGCCTTGAGCCGGATCCAGCACTGTGGTCGCCGGCAGCAGAATGGCAATCGCAGACGTAGGACCCAGCCCGGGCAGCACGCCGACAAAGGTGCCGATCAAGACTCCCAGTGCGCACATAAGCATGTTTTGCACAGTCAGAGCCTGAAGAAAACCATCCAAAAGTAACATAGAAGCACCCCTTTCCGACTAGAAGCCAAAGATGCCATTCGGAAATGACACTTGCAGCCATTCCACAAACAGAAGCTGGATCACTGCTGTTACCATGGCAGAGTTCAAAGCGCAGGCCGGCCAGCGGTATTTCCCAAACATTTTGAACAAGAGCATGCCGCTAATGAAGGTTGAGATGACATAACCCAGTTGGGAAATAAGCACGCCATAGCATAGCAGCAGCACGAAACATCCAACTAATTGCCGGCGTTCCGCGCTGGGAGCGGAGTCCGTGGGAGGCTGCGGGCTGGCGGGCACCGCTGCCTGCTTACGGCTTCCGCGAGCTATGATCACGCCAAGAACAAGCAGCACACCGCCCATCAACGCGGGTATGGTGTGATCCCCGACCCACACCCCTTCACGCAGCGGGTACAGCCGTGACGCCTCCATGAGCGATAAAACACCGACCGCCGCCGCCAGCAACCCGCCCGCACGGTTCGCAGACATTATTCGTTTCATTTGCATGGGCGCGCCTCCTTTAAGCAGCTGGGTTCATCATGCTATCTCAGTATATGGACCGGTGCGGCACTGTGTGATTGCCCGGGCAAGCCAAAAAAGGCCCGCCTAATTGGCGGACCTCGCGCCCGCCACATGTGCGGACCTGGGCGAAACTATATCGTGCCACCCTACATTGACTGCGCCTTCAGCTACCTCCCCTTAAAGACAAAATAGATCGGAAAGCCAAAGGCGGTCACAATGCTGAGCGAAGCTGCAAGAAAACCAGCGGCAAACGGCGGTGTAATCTTCATGATGTTCACCCCATCTGAGTTGATAGGTGTTATTATATCCAAACCGAGACGTAGTTATGTCGCTGCCAACGCTGGGGACCAGATAAGCCCTGGGTTCTCAGTGCTAGCCCAGTGCAACCGACGAGGTGTGCTCGCCGTGCGCTATGCCCTACCCCCCGCGCGTATGTGCCCGTAACGGCACAGCCAGCGAGAGATACTGCCGGTAGTGAACTGACTGACGCTCACAGCTGTACTGCCTTTGCCATCGCACGGGTGTACGCATGACGGTCACGCGACAACAGCTCCCTCGACGGGAATACATCCACCACGCGACCGTGCCGAAGCACTCCAACCCGATCGCACAGAAACCGGACCGCTGCCAGGTCGTGTGAAATAAATAGATAGGATAAGCCAATGCTCTCCTTCAATTCTTTGAATAAATTTAAAATTTGCGCTTGAATCGACACATCCAGACTGGATGTCGGCTCATCGCACACCAGCAGCTGCGGCTGCAAGCTGATCGCGCGAGCGATGGCCACACGCTGTCTCTGGCCGCCGCTCAATTGATGCGGGAACCGGTCCAGCAGCTCTCGGTCCAGCCCGACCTGGTGGAGCAACGCTGCAGCCAGGTCTCGTCTATTGTGGCGCACCTCAGTGAGAAACGCCGCCACGGCATCCGGATAATTGTCCAGCGGCTCAATCACCGTTTTCCACACCGGCAGGCGGGGGTTTAAGGATGCCGTCGGATCCTGGAACACGACTTGTATATGCCGACGGGCAGCGCGCAGCGCCTTCCCTTTCAGACGGTGGAGATTTATCCCATTAAGGGTGACCTCGCCTGCATCGGGCCGTTCGAGCGCTAGAGTAATTCTCGCCAGTGTGCTTTTGCCGCTGCCGCTTTCACCCACCAGCCCGAAACATTCGCCTGCTCCAATGGTGAACGACACGTCATGCAGAACGTTGATGTCATTGATGTACGACTTGTAAATATGGTTGATCTCGAGCAACGGCTGCATCATCGTCCCTCCTTTCAATCAGCGGCAGGTGACAGGCGACCGCGTGAGCCTCCGATTTGAGCTCGGGCGTTTGATCGCAGAGCGCGAATCGGTGGGGGCATCTTGGAGCAAACGGACAGCCATGCTGCGGCAGCATGCCGGGCTCACCCGCGACAACTCCCAGACGCTCAGGCGGTTCGTCGTCAGACAGCGCGGGCCTGCTGTGCAGCAGCATTTGAGTGTACGGATGGCGCGCTGCGCTGCGCATGTGCCCGGTGGGAGCCGCCTCGATCAGCCTGCCCGCATACATAACTGCGATGTGGTGCGTACGCTTCAGCACATGAGCAAGATCGTGGGAAATTAACAAGACAGCGCAATTCGTCTGCTGCTGAAGCTCTGCGAGCAGGTCGAGCACCTGTTTGCCGGTAAGTACATCCAGTGCCGTGGTGGGCTCATCCGCGATGATGAGGGACGGCTTAAGCATCAGTGCGGACGCTAAGGCAGCGCGCTGCAGCTGTCCGCCGCTCAGCTGACACGGATAGCTTGTAAACACGCGCTCCGCAGGCAGATTAACTCGCTCGAGATAGTCGAGAGCAATCGACCTTGCCTTGGCAGATGTAAGGTGTTCATGCGCTTGTACCGTTTCCACCAGCTGCTTGCCTATTTTGCGGAAAGGGGTGAAGCTCTCCTGGTAATTTTGAAAAACATAGCCGATCTGCCTGCCGCGGACACGTCGTCTCTCCTTGTGAGACAAATGCTGTAGATTGACTCCGTTGAGAAAAATATCACCCGCCGTGATCGTGAGCCCGTTGGGCAGCAGCCCAAGTACCGCGGAGGCCGTAATGCTTTTACCACTCCCGCTTTCCCCGACAATGCCAAGCATCTCCCCGGGGCAAACCGACAAACTTACCGAATCTACCAGCTTAGGCGAGGCTCGGTGACCAGAGTCAACTGCTGTGATCGTCAATCCGGATATGTGTAACACTGGTTCCGCCTGCACGGCAACCCACCTCCTTTTCCAGTGTTCATTTGCCCTTTACATCAAGAGCATCCCGCAGCCCGTCTCCAATTAGATTGAAAGCCAATACTACAACCATAATCGCGAGGCCCGGGTAAAGCATAAGCTCTGGCGCGGTCTCAAAGTATGGTCTGCCGTCGTTCAGCATAGCACCCCATTCCGGAGCGGGCGGTTGGGCGCCGAGACCCAGATAAGACAGAGAAGAGATGGTCAAAATGACTTTTCCGACGTCGAGCGCAGCCAATACGAGGACCGGCGAAATAATTTGCGGCAGCAGGTGCCGGTACAGCAGTTTGAACGTTCCACACCCACTCACTTTTGCGGCCAGTACATATTCCTTTGCCCGCTCCGTGAGGATCACCCCTCTGACCACCCGGGCATAGCCGATCCATTTCACCAGCACAATGGCTAGCATCACATTCGGCAGGCTCGGGCCCAAGAAGCCCGCGATCGCGATGGCTAGTATAAACTCGGGCAGCGCAAGCATTCCGTCAATGCACCGCATTACCACAGCATCCACTCGTCCCCCGACATATCCGCATAACAGACCGACAGGAACGCCGACGAGCATCACCGTAATAATGGCAAGCCCCGTGATGGCCAGTGTTGATTGTCCGCCTTGAACAAGCCGTGAAAAGATACAGCGTCCCATATGATCCGTTCCAAACGGATACTCCCAGCTCGGAGCGAGCAGTCGTTCGCCCATATTCACCGTCAACGGATCATTGGGAACCATGTACGGGCCAAATATAACGATAGCGAGAATGCCTAACACCAGCAAAATGCCGAACACCGCCGTCGGCTGCCAAAAGAGGCGGCTCCGCTTGCGGCTAACTATCGAACGAGCGGCATCGAATGCCGTAGCGCTCATGCTTTAACCCCCTTTCGGATGCGAAGGCGGGGATCAATCAGATAATAGGACAGATCGACAAGCATGTTTATGGCGACAATCACCACTCCTGTGAAAAGGATATACCCTTGAATGACGGGATAATCCCGCCCAAGGATGGCATCCATCACCATGCTGCCCAAGCCTGGCCACGAAAATAGGGTCTCAACAACAATGGACCCGCCCAGCAGATAACCGATGCTCATCCCGAACATGGTGACGACCGGCAGTATAGCGGCGCGAAGAGCGTGCCGTGTCATAATCCGCCACTCCGAAATGCCCCTGGCACGGGCTGCGCGCACGTAATCCTGAGCCAGAGCTTCGAGCAATCCAACCCTCAGCAGGCGGGCGTATACGGCTGCCAACGAAAACCCTAGTGTAAAAGCCGGCAGGATTGTTTGGGCAAGAGAGCCCGTTCCCATGGACGGCAGCAGCTGCAGTTGGTAAGAAAACAAATAAATGAGAATCAAGCCTAGCCAAAAGCTCGGAATGGACGCTCCAATCCACGCGAGCAGACGGCTCAAATGATCCGGCCACCTGCCGGGGAACTTCGCGGCTGCGATGCCGACCGGCACCGTGATCAGCGCCATCACTGCAAGTGCACCTGCCGCCAGCTGTGCGGTGGTAGGCAGCCGCGACATAATCAGGTCCCACACCGGTTTGCCGCTGAGAAACGATTTGCCCAAGTCGAGGCGCATGATTCCCCACAGCCAGCGGCCATACTGCACAGCAGCCGGCTGATCGAAGCCAAGCTGCGCGCGCAATTTCGCTTCATCAGCCTCGGTTACCGCAAACTCGTCCGCTTGGAGGATCGTTTTTACCGGATCACCAGGCGCCATCTTCATTAACGTGAACGTTGCCGCCGACAGAATAAAAAGAACGCCCAACAACTGCATCACACGCTTTCCTATCACCGATACCACGCTTATTTCACATCCATCGTATGAGTAAGTATGTAGAATTCCTCTCTTCCCGGCATCCAGTTGATAACTCTCTCATTCACACCAACAATCAAATTGGGATATACCGCATAGCTGTGTGGAATCTCCTCATTGACTACGGCAACCGCCTTCTGTGTGAGCTGTATTCTTTGAGCGCTGTCGCTCGTTCGGTTAAGCTGTGTAACAATCTCAGTTAACCTTGGAATGTTGATTTTCCCATGGTTCAATGCTCCGCCGGGCAGATAAGCGCTGTTTAAGAAAAAGCCTCCGTCGCCCCTTGGGGCGCTAAGATTGCTGTACGTAGCCATGTCCCAGTCCTTGTTCTGAGCCAGGTAGGTGTCGGCGTTTTCCACGGAACGGATATTGACCGTTACTCCCGCTTTCGCCGCATCCGATTGTACCAACTGCGCAATGAGGGGAAGCTCCGGTCTCGCCTTATAAGTGATAAGCTCCAACTCTAGGGGCGCACCGTCCTTGTACATCTTGCCGCTCTCTCCGGGCTCATAGCCCGCCTCCGCCAACAGGGCTTTCGCTTTAGCCAGATCCTGCTTCTGAGCCGGCTCCTTAATGCCAAACGGCAATTTATCATTGAAAGGGCCGTTCGCCGGCGCTGCATGCCCGAGCGCTATATCTCCCGCCACACTCTCCCGATTCAGCAGCAGGTTGAGCGCGGTCCTGACCTTTAAATCCTGCATCATTGGTTTTTGCTGGTTGTACAATAAGAAATGTACCCGTAAGCCGGATACCGATTCAATCTTTAATCGCTCATTCCGCTCTATGGAGGGGATACTTTCAGCCGGGATATTATACACAATATCCGCCTCCTGTGATTGCAGTGCGATCGCGCGGACATTGGCGTCCTCGTTGAATCTTACTGTCGCGGTCTGCAGCTTGGGCTGACCCGCCCAGTAGCCATCGTACCGTTCGAGCTGCGCCTCAATATTTGGCGTGAACTGCCTCACTTTGAATGGGCCCGTGCCGACGGGCGCGCTGTTGAACGCTTCCTTGCCCACGGACTTCTCAGCTTCGGCATTGACAATAGACGCATACGGACTCACGATCTCGGATGGCAGTGCCGGATGCGGCTCCGTCGTGTGAACCGTGAACGTTTGACCGTCCGCTTCCATGGAAGCGATCTTTAGGCCGGCTGCTAAAGGTTTACTGGCAGCAATGGCCCGCTCGAAGGATGCTTTTACCGCTGCAGCGTCAACCTTGGTGCCATCGTGAAATGTAACACCGTCACGGATGGTGAACACCCACGTCTTTTCCCCTTTGGCTTCCCACTGAGAGGCGAGCCAGCCTTGCAGCCGCAGATTCTCATCAAGTTTGGTTAACGTCTCGGTTACACCTGCCCGTAGTGGAATGAAGTCGTTGTGGGGGTCGAATGTGGCCGACTTGAAATGCATCAGCAGCGTGACATGTTTATCACCATCGCCTGAGTGGACATTCTTATCACCCCCCGCGTCAGAAGCCGTAGAACCTGTGCAGCCCGCCGCAGCGCACACAAGGATTGCCGACAGCAACCACAAAGGCGCCTTGCGTCGGAGAGATCTTTTTTTCATTGTACCCTCCCTTTCCCGCTGTTTAATTGTAAAAATTACATTTATCAAAAACATATGTTACCAGCGTGAATGGGGTGTGTCAATGCTAATTGTAAGTATTACTGTCTACGACAAATAAAAAAGCACACGCCGATCGCTCAGCGTATGCTTATGCTTTTACATTGAAATTGATATGCTCTAACCGGAATGGCTGCAGAAGTTGTCGTGCAGGTCCGGATTGCGTTACTAACGGCTTGAGTTATTTCCACGGCAGAAGCTTACGTTCAAGCCACTGGAGCCCACGGTTGAACAACAGCCCCAAAAGGGACAGGATAAGCACGCCAACCATCAGCTTAGTGGTAATCATCAGATTCCCATAATGCAAAATCATAGAGCCCAAGCCCTGCTGGGCTGCGATCATTTCCGCGGCCACCAGCAGCAGCAGAGAGGTGCCGGCGGCCAGCTTCAGGCCTGCAAAAATCATCGGCAAGGCTCCCGGCAAAATCACCTTCCTGATTACTCGCAAGTGGCTCGAGCCGAACGTGACCGCCGCCTTGATCCAGATGGGATCAACGTTCTTCACACCTGAGAAGGTGTTAATGACAACCGGAAAAAATACCCCGAGCGCGATTAGCGTAAACTTCGGTGTTTCCCCGATACCGAGCCACAAAACGACTAGCGGGAGCAAAGCGATCTTCGGTATCGGGTATATGGAGTACACCACAGGGGAAAAGATAGCATCCGCCCAACGGGAAAAGCCGAGCGCCAGCCCAACCACAATGCCCGCTCCGGCACCGATGGCATAGCCTATCAAAATCCGGTACAAGCTCGTGAGCAAGTTCTGATGCAGCTCGCCGCTGATAAGCATATCCCATCCCGTCGTAAGAATGGCTGTGGGAGCCGGCAGTGATGACGAGGTGACCAGCTCCAGTCTGCAGACCACTTCCCACAGCACCAGAATGCCGACGATCCCGAGTATGGAAGCATAGCCCGGTATTTTCTGCTCAAGGAAGGCTACCCGGTTCCGGATGATATGGCGATCCCGCGCACCGTTAGCCGAAGGGTGGTTTCGTGCAGCGCTGACCGTATCTGTACATGTACCACTCATTGACTATCCCTCCTTCAGCGCTTCTTGCGCATCATGTCGAATGAGCTGCCAGATTTCATCGGCATAACGCTCAAAGGCAGCACGGTGCTGATCCTGGTCTCTGCCCGTCTTCGGCAGATCGATGTGAATCACTTGCTTAATTTGTCCCGGATGACGGGAGAGCACAATGACCCGGTCCGCGAGATAGACGGCCTCCTGAATGTTGTGGGTCACATACAGAGTGCTTAACTTGGTACGATTCCAGATGGACAACAATTCCTCCTGCATAATCGTACGGCTCTGAGCGTCCAACGCGGAGAACGGCTCGTCCATCAGGAGCAGATCGGGCTCTACCGCGAGCGCCCTGGCAATGCCCGCCCTCTGGCGCATACCTCCGGACAGCTGCTTGGGGTAAGCGGACTCGAATCCTGTCAGCCCGACCATGTCGATGAAATGCTGCCCTTTTTCCCGCTGTACCTGCTTGCTGGCACCCTGCTCCTCCAGCCCAAACACAACGTTCTCGTACACGGTGCGCCACGGGAACAATGCGATTTCCTGAAACACGATGCCAAGCTTCGGTTCCTTGCCCAAAGAATGGCCCTCGAAGTATACTTCCCCGCTGCTGGGACTTAAAAGCCCGCCCACGATATTCAACAAAGTCGACTTGCCGCAGCCACTTGGTCCGACCAAAACGACAAACTCCTGCTCTTCAATCGAAAAGTTGATGTTTTGCAGTGCGGTAACCTGTCTCTTTTTCGAGTCGACAAACTTCTTTTCTACGTTGTTCACAACAATTCGCATGATATTATTGCCCCAGCTTCTGTATGGCCTCGTCCAACAGCTCGGTATTTACGATTTCCTTGGGGCCGATGGCTTTTTCTACCAGCTTCTCTTTCGCATACCAATCAATTTGTGTCTTAATATCTCCCGCCAATAGCTTGCCGTCCCGGTCCATATACGGAAGTCCCTGCTTGACGTTTTCTTCAGGCTGGCCTGTGTACTTCGCTACGATTTTCACTACCTCGTCATAATTGGCTCCAGGCACAAGCTTGCCGTCCTTTTGCGTCAGCACAGCGTCTTAGTAGTAGCGGGTGGACTTTGCATAAGCCTGCAAAAAGCGCACCGCGACTTCCTTGTCGGCCGCCATTTTAGGTGAGAAAAAAACGCCGGAGGTCTGATACTCCATCTCGTCTCCCACTTGGGCCACCACCTTGCCATACCCTTCCTTAAGCACCGCTGTAAGGTTCGGCTCGTTCATCATGACGGCGTCGACCTGCTTGCTTTTAAGAGAATCCATCAGTCCGGGAATACTATTAAGCGGCACGAGTTGGATGTCTTTCAACGTCAAACCGTGCTTCTCCAGCATGCGGCCGACCATGTAATGATAGGTGGAGCCCGTCTGTGTGATTCCTACTTTCTTGCCTTTTAATTCTTCGATGGATGCGATAGGTGAGTCCTTGTGGACCATCAGGGCAGTGGATGAGTAGCCCTTCTGCTCTCGTCCTTTATCTGCGACAATCAGGAGCTTCTGTCCTGCAGCTACCATATTGTACAAGCTTGCCGTGATCCCTGTGGCACCGACGTCCACGTTGTTGCCTGCAGTCGCGACCGCAATAGGTTGCGCCGCCTCAAACCATTTGGCCTTGACATCGATATTTTGCTCCTTGAAAAATCCCTTTTCGATGCCAATGAATAACGGTGCGGAGCTCGCCAGCTTGAGCATCCCTATATCCAGTGCAACCGCTTCCTTTTGCGCACTGTTCGTCTCCCCGCCCGCTGCCGGAGCGGTCTCCTTGCTGCCGCAGCCTGCAAGAGCAGTACTGAGCAATAATACTGTGGTCAACGCTAACAATGATGCCCTCTTCTTCATTTACGTGTACCCTCCAGTTATTTCTAACTTGGTTCTGCAAAATGCAATACACATTCGACACGCGAATGCAAATTTCCTGCTCCAATTCGATTTAAATGGCGTGCCAGCGGAAACACGTTCAGCCCCCTTAGTGCCTCCATTGCAGCAAATGTTCATCCTTTTCCTGCAGCAGGCGGGTTATGTACAAAATTTGTCCTGTGTGATATGCATAGTGGACCGTGACGTGGTACAGCAGTTCCAGCGTTTGCCGCTGCGAAGAGGCGATGCCGGCTTCCGGAGGATATTGCACGGTCACTTCCCGCGTAAGGTCGGCCTCGGATAGTCGGGTAAGCACCGAGCGTGATTTCTCCCTGACAGCCGCCAAACGCTCCGATACCTCCCGGCGCGTAAATCCGCCTGCTGCCAGAAATTCAGCCGAACGCTCCCGCGCATAAGGGGCGCCTCCGATGCTGCTGACAATGTTGTGATACTCATTGCCGGCCAGGTGGAGGCACAAATTGCCCGCGCTGTTCATGCCCTCCCGCGGCTTCTTCCACAAATCCTCATCGGTCAGGCGGGACAAAGCCTGCTGAATTTTTTCCAATTCCTTATCCAGCAAACTCAAAGTCGTAACGGTGAACATAGCATTACCTCCAATTGGGAAATGTGATTTTTATACTGTTCAAATCATATTACAAACAGTGAATTTAGGGAAACAATAATGTAAAAATCTCCGTTTCTTTCACCGGACTAAAATAATACAATCAGAGCATGTGGTGCCAAGAAAAAATAACACTGGAGGATGAACGAGACATGGATCTGGGCTTACGCGATAAAGTGGCGATCGTGACAGGAGCCAGCGCAGGGATTGGTCTGGCGGTGACCCAAGCTTTTCTGAAAGAAGGCGCCAAAGTGGTCGGCGGCAGCCGTCACCCCGAAGGGTTAGCCGAGCTTGGCAGTGAAACGGAGGTTGTCCCTGTGGCGGTGGACTTCAGCACTGCTGAGGCGGCTTCGCAAATCGTTCACCGGGCGATCGAAGCTTTTGGCCGGGTGGATGTGTTGGTGAACAATGTCGGGATAGCTCCCGCGCGCGAGGGCTTTATCGACATCAGCGATGAAGAGTGGGATGAAGTCCTGACGACAAACTTTATGAGCATGGTTCGCACTTCGCGTGCGGTTCTCCCGCATATGGTTGAACGTAATAAAGGAGTGATCATCAACATTGCCTCCGAAAGCGGACGACAACCGGATACGATACTGGTTGATTACAGCGTATCGAAAGCAGCCATGCTCAGTCTTTCCAAGGCGCTAGCGGACGAATTCGGCCCAAGCGGGATTCGTGTCAACACAGTGTCGCCGGGACCAACACGCACTCCTCTGTGGGACATGCCGGGCGGATTTGCCGATGTGCTGTCGGAGCAGCTCGGCATGGACAAAGAGGCGGCAATTGATCATTTTGCACGCAATGTGCGAGAACTCCCTCTCGGGCGCATGGGCATGCCGGAAGAGGTCGCCGCCGTGGTGTTGTTTCTTGCGTCGGAACAGGCCGCGTTCGTTACCGGAGCGGAATACACGGTAAACGGCGGCTCGATCCGGGCCGTTTAAGCGCGTTTTGGCCTGCTCCGCTGTGCCGTAATATGGATCACGGCAGCTGTGGGGCCAGCGAGGCTGCAGATACGCTTCAGTCAACGGCGGCAAGCGCCCAGCCCCCAACATCAAACAACCTCCGACCGAAAACGGCCGGAGGTTAAAATTGTATCTGGATACATAAGACCTTATCGATCCCACGGATATTCCGTGACGAGGAAATCTGCAAATTTCTTACTCTCTTCTCTTCTGGCTTTGCGCATTTCCGCGCGACGGCCTGCCGTCTCGTAAAGCTTTCTTTCCTCTTCCGTTTCCGGAATGATTTTGGGCACCTCAACAGGGTTATTATTCTCATCGAGACCAACGAATGTTAAGAAGGACGTGGCGGCGATGTTCCGCTCCCCGGTGCGTAAATCCTCCTTGATTACTTTTACAAACACTTCCATCGACGTCCTGCCTGTCCATGTGACGAACGACTCCAACGATACACTGTCGGTTGGCCGGATCGGCAGCAGAAAATCCACGGAATCCGTGGAAGCGGTCACCGCGGTCACGCGGCACAGCTTGGAAGCCGATATCGAAGCGATATCATCAATTTGGGACATCAATTTGCCACCGAACATCGTATTATGGTTATTTACATCGGCTGGAAATACTCTAGAAACTCTTACACATCTAGTTTCGCTTACTCTTTTTTGCTCCAAACCTAACACGTCACTTTCTTGCATGAATTATGAAACATTTTCCCAAGGCGGGGCTTCATATGCTGTCGATGCCATTGCTTTGCCGCGCCCTTCACCTGACACACGCCGCAAGGCGCTCACCACGCTATAACACATAGGAAAAAACTTCATGTAGAACAAGGGACAAGGTCATCCCCCGCCCTCCCATTCATCCAAGCCTAGTCCTCGAAATCGTATCTTTGAGACCGCCACGGATCTCCATACATGTGGTAGCCGTTGCGCTCCCAAAAGCCGGGCTTATCCTTCTCCATAAATTCCAATCCGCGAAGCCACTTCGCACTTTTCCAAAAATAAAGATGGGGTACGACCATACGCACCGGATAACCATGCTCCGGAGTCAGCAGCTGACCGTTGTGTCGTACGCCGAAGAAGGAGGTTTCCGCCATGAAATCTTCCAGCGGCAAGTTCGCGGTAAACCCGTGCTCGCTGTGGAGCATAACGAACTTGGCCTCAGGCTTGAGGTTTACCCTTTTCATTACCTCACGCACCGGTATCCCTTCCCACACATTGTCCAATTTGGACCACGTTGTAACGCAGTGGATATCATTCCTGTATTCCTGCCGGGGGAGAGCCATAAATTCTTTGTGGCTGATGGTGGCCTCTTCCTCGACAAGTCCGAATACTCGAAAATCCCACTTGCTCATATCATTATAATAGGGCACACTTCCATAATGCAGCACCGGAAAACCTTCGGTTACGGTTTGCCCGGGCGGTACGCGGTCTTTGGTCCTGCTCATGCTGTCATCGGACATCTCTTTTACCTCCTATCAAGCCTTGCGCGATCATGTCCAGTCCATCCGGCCAACGGTGAAGGGCTGAGCTGTATGTGATGGCCTATCTCTATTATACCCCTACAGCGGCGCTGCCTACCATTTTTGTGTTCAGGAGGGATTGCTTTAAATGCCGGGCGTAATTGTGGTAAAATAGGATGTTGCTGTATTTTTTGAGTCAGTCATGTGACCACGTTTCAGATTACCATTAATCTTAGCATCTGGGGGCGCGCTATTATGTCAAAAAAACGACCTTGGGTATTAGGCAGTTCGATCATTATGTTTCTGGCGCTAATTGCGCTCGCCATCTTGATGCAGTCCGAGCTTTTCCTTTATGCCGCAAGTGCGCTGCCTGTGCTGATCGTAGCATGCCTGCCCGACATCCGGCAGAACCAATATGTCCGCGGGGCCAAGAGCCGCAAATCAATTCAAATGTTCAAGCAAACCCATGAAAACGAGTCGCTTCTGATCGTATCCTTCGAAGCCGGATTCGTGCGTTGGAACTGCAGCAAGCTGTACTTCCACCTGGACGATATGCAAATGAATCCAAACCGTTTTGACACGGTACAATCTCACGCGGTATCACTGCCTGTCCTTACTTATGACTTATCTGTTCATCCCCGCAAAGCAGGCTGGGTAGGCATTGATCTCGCCCAGCTGGCGCAGCGCACCGCCAATCTCTCTTACACGACGGACGAAATCACACGACTTGTCATCCACATGAGCGATCTCGAGGAAATTATACTGAACCTATCACCGGGCAGTCAAACGCCAACCGGCAGGAGCAAGAGCAAAAGCATATCCGCGTAAATCTGTTCGGCGCAAGGTCAGCGCCGCCGCTGTGGCCCATGCGGTGGGCCGCATGGCAATGGTGCAGCTGCATTAAAGCCCAAGCAGAGTACAAAGGCATATGGGGGGCTCGGCTGCTTCAAAGCGAGGATATATTAAGGCTCTGATCGTCCCAATACGGAGGGTGATCAGAGCCTTTGTTGAATTTATGACCCTTTCCAATGTGTGCTTTTGTTCGTCATCGGACGCACAATCGGTTCCTGCTCCGGTCAGATGTCCGGTTGTCACTTTGGCGGCAGCTGCCGGGCCGGAAGCAGTATTCTGCCGTCAGTGATGTTCAGCACTCCTGTGGAAGTCAGCCTTACCTTAGGCAGATGGGTAGCGGATAAAAACAGCAAGGAATAGATCGGATCGGCAAACTTATAGCCGGATTCTCGCATCAAACGAACAAAATGCGCCGTCTCGCCAACTAACGTCTCCATATCTGACGAGCTCATCGTTCCCAACAGCGGGAGCGGCAAATCAAATCGCAGCTCCCCGTTATGATACATGCAAATGCCGCCTTGCTGCGCGAGAATATGGTTGGCCGCTTGAGCCATCTGCACCGGATCGCGCCCTAGAATGAGTAAGTCGCCGGACAGCGAATATGTGCTGGCCAAAGCATCGAAATCTCCGAAACCCTTGATGATCCCCGTCGTAATCCAGTCCCCTTCTTTATGAAGAAGTGAAACATACATATAGCCCGTCGCCTCAGCCAAATGTACTTTTCCGTCAATTAGAGGCAGCGTTTCAAAATGACAGCGGGTTATGACCGCATTCATCAGCTCGATGACCGGCACTTGCTCTTTGGGCGGGCACACCTCAAACCAGTCCGCCTGCACAACCGGGTCCATTACTTGTAGGGCGTCGATACCAAACCGGCTCCATTCCACCTCCCGTAACGTGAGGGTTAATACCTTGTTTTCCGAAACGATGCGCCCGTTAGCCATCACTTTGACAGGGGTTGGATTACGCAGATCATCCAGAAATAAAATGTCGGCAATTCGACCGGGACTGATTCCTCCCAAATCTTGATCCAAACCATAATAAACAGCAGGGTTGAGCGATGCCATTCGGTAAGCTGCCGCCGGATCAAGCCCCGCTTCAATCGCGATGCGTATACATTCATCAATCACGCCTGACTGAAGGAAAAAAGGCGGCGAGCCGTCTGTCGTAAGCATGATCCGGTCCCAGTAACGGCAGCCCCCGTCGAGTAAACCTTTGACCAGAGCGCTTAAATCCGGCCGGATGGAAGAATGCCTGAGCGTAGCGTAATAGCCCAAACGAATTCTTCTCATCACTTCTTCCGCATTGATACTCTCATGGCACCCCGTTGCGCCCGCTGCAGCTACCGCGTTTAATGTCTCTACGGATGCGCCCGGATTATGTGTTTCAATGCGTTTTCCCGCCTCCCGCGCCTGATGCATTCGCGAAATCATGGCTGGGTCGCCATCCAGCAACGCCTTCCAGTAGGTGAGCTCACCCGCCTGCAAAACCGCCGGATGCCGCAGCATCCGGCTCATGCGCTCATGTGTGAACCGCTGCGCCAACGCGGAATCGCCGACCTGCGGATCCAACCGGGCCCACCAATAATTTTTGATCGGCATATCCTGTAAAGCCTCGATGAGTCCCTCCATTTCGTGCTGCCGGAGTTGGACAAAAAACGGCAGATTGTCATGCAGCAATGCTGTGGTGCCGCGGGCTAAAGCGTATTCACTGAGCGAGCGCGGATTGTAGATTTGAAACGAATGTGCGTGAGGCTCAATATATCCGGGCACAAGGATATGCTCCTGTGCGTCGATAATTTGAGTGTTCGAGTCGGTTAAAGGCTCCTTCTCGCCTACATAAGCGATACGGTCTTCAAACATGACGACGTTTAACCTGCTGATTTCGCCTGTGTAAATTTGAAGAACTTGTGCTCCGCGAATCCAAGTGGTGGCCGGCGCTTTACATTGGGAAACGGCGATTAACGCACCCAATTTCTCCTCAGTGAGGTGTTTCAACGTGCTGGCAGTCATGGGTTTCTCTCCTTCTTTCTCTGCTTCATTCCCTTATCCGGCTAGGTCTTCAGTTGTTGCCCTCCCCATGCTTGGCGGGAAAAACGGCCCGGGAATTGACGTAATCTTCCACATTCATATTATCATATCCCGGGATGCGAACCCGCAAATACCGCATAGGCTCACTGTTTAAAGGAACTGTGCAGTCCAGTCCCATTTTGGATCCCACACCGCCGGCGGTGGAAGGGTCCAGCTTCGAGCCCAGAGCGTTATGGACCACCACCAGGTCCGTTTCCGCCTGAAAGCGGGTGGCAACAGCCCACTCCACCTCCTCCATATTGAAAATATCGACCTCTTCGTCGACGACCACGACATGTTTGATATCAAAACTGTTGGCAAGCGCGGCAAAGATCGCGTTTTTGCCCTCACCTTCATTCCTTTTTTTAATAGAAACGATGGCATGGTAGCGGCAGGTCCCGCCGGGACTCATATGCACGGCTTTGACGGTCGGAACGGTTTGACGGATGGATTGTAACAGACTCGCTTCCCGCGGGATGCCTCCAAGCAGCAAATGCTCATAGCCTGCAGGCACAATGGTGTAATACATAGGGTTATTGCGATGGGTGACCGCTGTGATGTGTACCACTTCTTTGTCGCTGCGCGGACCGTAATACTTCGGGAATTCACCGAAAGGTCCTTCCGGCTCGCGTACATGCGGCAGAATTCTGCCTTCGAGCACGATTTCGGCAAAAGCCGGCACATCGATATCGACGGTCTCGCAGCGGACCACCTCCAGCGGCTCCCCGCGAAGGGCGCCCGCGAGTTCAAGTTCATCCACGCCGAATGGCGTGCTCGCCTGCGACGCAAGCAGCGTCACCGGATCCACGCCGATCACAATCGCGCATTCCAGCGCTCTGCCGGCGTCTTCGGCCAGCTTATACAAATGATACGTATGACGAGGCAGCAGCAGGGCACCAAGTTTATTTTTTCCTGAAACTTGAAGCCGGTGAATTGAAACATTTTGCTTGCGCGTGACCGGGTCTCTCACGATAAACAACCCGGCTGTAATGTAATTGCCCGAATCTTTCTCGTGGTGCACCGGTATAGGCAGCAGCTGCATTAAATCGATATCAGCCAAGATGATATTTTCTTTTACGGGGGCTGCCCCGCTGTCAACTGAACGGCAGGGGCTCGGCGAAGCCACCGCTTCGATAAACTTGGGAATGATCCCCAACTGATCGGTTTCCAGGGCTTCCGCAAAGTCTTCCCTCGTTGAACAAATACCCGAAACAACCGGAATCGGATAGTCCTCCACCTGTGTAAAACAGACGGCTTTTTTACCGTCCATTGTTTTGGTCACAGCCGCGCCTTCATACTGCAAACTAACCTTGCGAGTGATGATCGCCAAGCGATTTTTCGAATGCAGGTATTCCAGCCATGTGCGAAACGTCCTAGCCTTCATTTGTAGAAATCCTCCCTGTTTGCTTTACCGAAAATATCTTTCAGCCGGCGCTCGAACATCTTCGTTAACCGTTCCCGGCCGCGCACTTCCGGAGGGGTAGGATATTCCCTGCCGTTCACCATCACAGGTTGATCGTAACGAATTAAAATGTGCGGCAGGTAATCATCAAACAACCTGCGAATACGCTTCGCATGCTCCGGATTGCGGGCAAGCAGCTTCAGCATGCGAAGCCCGAAGCCGACATGCCGTCCTTCGTCTTCCTTAATTCGGGCAAAGCCTTCAGCCAAACCGGGAAACAATCCTTTGCTCCGGAATACAGCCTCAAACACTTCGTAACCCGTCATGGCCTGCACTCCTTCAATAATTCCCTGGTAATGGGCCAAACCCTCGACCAAAGCCTCTTCGCGGCCTTCCGGTCCAAGCTCGAGAGCCGCCAGCATAAATTTGATGCGCTCATCCAGTTTTTGCTGGACAATATTTTTCACCCCCGGAATTCGCGCTTGCCCGAAAACCTCGCTGAAATATCGCATGAAAAATTCTGTATGCTTAAACTCTTCCAGCAGCTGGGTGCTTAAGAATGCTTGCTGTTCCGTAGAAGAACCGAGCATAATCCAGGGACAAAACTTGAGCGCAACATTTTCTTCCGCATCCAGAAACCCGGTGCAAAAATGAATAAGGTAGCCTTTGAGATCGTCGTCGAGCGAATCAAAATCCGCTTTATCTTGAGTGAGATCAATCTCGGCAGGGTCCCAGGTTCCGAAGCGAATGGCTTTGCGGTACAAATCCCATGCAACCTCATCGGTTGACTTGTCAAGGCTTGGGATGAGCTCATCCGCCGAAGTTTGTTCTTTCCATTCTTCTGTCAATGCCACATACCTCCCAAAAATTAAGCTTTGTGAATTAAAACAAGCGTTGCAAAAGCTCCAGCACTTCCTCTTCAGTAGGCATGCGGGGATTAAACTGCATCATTCCGCTCTTGAAAGCATCCTTCGCGATAGCGGGAAGCTTCTCTTGGTCGACACCGACTTCACGAAGCCGTGTAGGAAGCCCGATGCCGTGCACCAGCTTCGCCACAGCCGCTCCGGCGGATTGACCGATGTGATCATCGAGCACACCTATCAGCTCCGCAATCTTTGCGGCCTTTGCCGGGCAGGCCGGCGTATTGAATTCAATGATAGAAGGTAGCAGTAAACCGATGGCAATGCCGTGCGGCACATGGCAGTGTCCCGACAGAGCGCTTCCGATCGCGTGGGCCAAACCCAAAAAACCGTTGTTGAAGGCCATTCCGGCCAATAAGCTTCCATGCGACATACCGATGCGTGCTTCCATGTCGGATCCGTCTTCCACGGCGCGGCGGAGATTGGCGTTAACTACGGCAATCGCTTCCATAGCAAGGGCGTCCGATGCCGGACTGGATCTTAGCGAGAAGAACGTCTCGATACCGTGCGCCAATGCATCAATGCCGGAAGCGGCAGTCAACTTGGCAGGAAGCCTTGCCGTCAATTCCGGATCGACTAAAGCAATCGTCGGCGCCATATATTCGCTTGTCACCGTGACTTTCACATTGTTCTGCCAATCAGAGTATACGCCGAAGATGGTCACTTCACTTCCTGTGCCGGAAGTGGTCGGCACCGCAATAAGAGGGATAGAGCCCGGACCGCCGGGAATACGATTCACGCCGGCATACTCTCTGATGCTCCCACCGCGGGCTGCCACGACACGAATGCCTTTTGCCGTATCGATTGAGCTGCCTCCGCCGACTGCAACAATACAGTCATACGGCCTGCTCCGAAACACTTCCGCTCCCCGGTTAATTGTCTCCAAGCCGGGGTCAGGCTCTATGTCCGTGTAGATGTCATACTCCATCCCCGATGACCTTAATGCCGCAGCCAATCCGGTAAGCAGGCCTGCAGATTCCACGCCCTTGTCACTGACTAGAAATATCCGGCTTACGCCTAGCTGGAGCAGCCGCTCTCCAAGCCGGGCAGCCTTGCCCCATCCAAACTCAATCAAAGTAGGGAGATGGAATGAAAACTCAAATTGCGTCCCTTCTCCCCTATTTCCAGTATTCACCAGACTTCCGGCATTTCCAACGTTTCCGATCACAGTGATCTGCCTCCTTCAGGGCGAGCTTACGACCTTAATCCGCTTGTTCTTCGACTTCGAAGTGAATATGCTTCGTTTCGCAGTACTCCAACAAGCCGTCAACGCCCCGTGTACGGCCCAAGCCGCTTTGCTTGTATCCGCCGAACTCGGCTTCTGGGAAGTTTTTGTTGTAGGTGTTAATCCACACCGTTCCTGCCTTGATCCCCCTGGATAAACGCATCGCACGGTTGAGATTTTCCGTCCAGACTCCCGCAGACAATCCGAATTCGGTGTCGTTGGCCAGCGTCAAGGCTTCTTCCTCGTCGGAAAACGTTTGGACGGCCAGGACAGGACCGAAAATTTCTTCACGGACAACCCGGCAGTCGGACGTCAAATTGTCAATAATGGTTGGTGCAAAGAAATATCCTTGATCATAATCTTTGCCCGTTAACCGGTAACCGCCCGTCACGATCGTCCCCTCGCTGCGGCCGATTTGGCAGTATCCTTCGACCAGGTCCAGCTGGTTTTGGGAAACCAGCGGTCCCATGTCCGTCGTTTCCAGAATGCCGTTCCCTACACAAAGATTTTCGGCATAACGTGTTAAGCGGGAAAGTACTTCCCTCTTGATGGACTCGTGCACCAACAGCCGGGAGCCGGCCATGCATATTTGACCCGCGGAAATAAAGATGGAGCGTCCGATGACCGGAATCGCCTTATCCAAATTCGCGTCTTCAAACAGGACATTCGGAGACTTCCCGCCCAGTTCCAAAGCCAGCTTTTTGATGTTGCTTGTGGCAAGCTCCATGAGCGTTTTACCGGTGGATGTGTCTCCGGTGAAGCTGATCATATCGATTTTTTCACTTGTGCCCATGGCAGCGCCAATCGATTTCCCCGGACCGGTTACGATACTCACAATTCCCTTGGGAAAATGAGGCACCTCATCAATCAGTTTAAAAATTTCCACTGAGATGGCCGGCGTAAGACTCGCCGGTTTGACAATCACGCCGTTGCCTGCGGCCAAAGCCGGGGCAAGTTCACGGATCATGAGAAGCGCCGGCCAGTTCCACGGTGAAATAATTCCCACTATGCCGATAGGCTCTTTTACGATAACGCCGAGATTGGCCGGTTCAAGCTGAACGGACCGGCCAAATACCGTCCGGGCGGCTCCGGCAAAATATTTTAACGTATCGATGCACCCCGCGAGTTCCTGACGGGATTCACGCATTGTTTTTCCTTGCTCCATCGTCAGTATCCGGGCCAGACGCTCTATATGATTCTCCATCTTATGAGCCAACCCTAATAAAGCTTCATATCGCCGCTTCGGATTACAGCTCCAGTCGCTTTTACGAAACGTATCGCAAACAGAATCTATCGATTGTTCAATATCCTGAACTCTAGATTTTTGGGAATACCCGATAAGTTCGCCGGTAGCCGGATTGTGCGATTCGAGCTTTTCACCCGATGCGGACTCCGTCCACTCCCCCGCCACGTAGTTGAAATAAACTGCAGGCTGTTGATTGGTCATTACAGTCATGTTTTCCCTCCCTATTCCAATGAAATGGGTTATACGGTTATCTCGTCAGCACTTCATGGGCGTAGCGCGAATCGGTATTTTACTTGAACTCGCCCTTTGTTTCGGGGATGATGAAGCTTCCGATCAGGTACAAAACAAAGATCCCGGCGAGAAAATAGCCCAGCGTCGCCGGAATATGCTCTGTTGTTCCACTGGCTAACTGCACAAATGTGGGCATGATCCCGCCGATAGCAAACCCTATGTTCCAAGACAGCCCGGTTCCGGTGGAGCGTATTGCTGTAGGGAACCGCTCATTCAGAAAAATCACGACTGGCGCATAGGCGGCGTTACCCAGGAATGCGAGCGCAAAAACAATAAGAATAATGGAAGCAATCCCATCCACACCGGCCAATCCGATATAAAGAAACGGAAGGATAACAAGGTTAAGTATGCCGATAATTATAAACGTCTTCTTGCGTCCAATATAATCGCTGATTAAACCGAAGAGCATTGACGCAATGATCGCAACCACACTGGCGCCCATAAGAATCATCGATGCCATTCCCGCAGGGATCTGGTTGATGACCTTAAGGAAAGTCGGAAGATATCCGCTGGTCAGGTAATACGCTGTCCCTCCTCCAGTAACAATCAACAGGTTTACGAGAAGCACGGGAAGATGTTCGCCGGAAAACACCATTCGGGCAGGCGCCTTGGGCGGCTTGATGCCCTGTTTGGATTCTTTCAGCTGCATCCAGTAAGGGGATTCTTCAATGGATTTGAACACAAAAACGCCGAGGATCGAACTGAGAATGCCTGAGAAAAACATGAAGCGCCAACCCCACTCCGCGAACTCCGGTCCCGGAAAAATAGCCGAGACGATAAAGTAAACGATGGATGCAAGCAGCGAACCGAGCCCGGCTCCGCCACCACCGATAAGACCCGACATGAGTCCGCGATACTTTGGCGGTACGGTCTCGGTTCCGATCGTGTGTGTGGAAGCCACGACCCCGCCGACAAAAACACCCTGTACGAGGCGGAGAAAGACGAATATGATCGTAGCGGCAACTCCAATGCTTTGAAACGTTGGAAGCGCTCCCATAAGTGCTGTGGAAAACCCTACCCCGGATACGGCGATCGTCATCGCCCGCTTTCTTCCGGTTCGGTCGGCTAAGGAGCCGAAGATCGCCGATCCCAGGGGCCTCATGATTAAGGTTATGGCAAACGAAGCATAAACGGCAGCTAATTGAAGTGTCGGAATACTTGTCGGAAAGAATAGCTTGCCTAACTCGGGCGCGACAAATAACAGAATAAACAGATCGAACAAATCCAGCGACCAGCCCAAAAGCGATGCCACGACGGCGTTTACCATTTGTTTGCGATTCACTGTAATATTGGGAGCCGCGATATTATTTTGAGTAACAACGGACATATTCTTCCCCCCCGATAATGGAATGGTCCATGCCAACAACGTGCAACGGGTGATTGGGATTCACACTGCTGTCCGCCCTCGGATGTCAAACCCCAATCATCCCGACCTTAATCATGCGACCTGTTGGCTCATCAGACGACTTTACTGCCCGGTGAAATTCGGCTTCCTTTTGTTCGCGAATGCATCGACCCCTTCGCGGAAGTCGTTCGTGCTCCTGAGCATGCCGTAAGCGTATCCTTCGATCTCCAGGCCGGTGCTGAGCGGACCCTCCTGGGATGCGTTAAGCACCTGTTTCAAGGTCCGCAGCGCAAGCGGAGAGAACAGGAGGAGCTCATCCACCAATTTTTGCACCTCGTTCTCCAGTTCATCCTGAGGCGTCACCATAGTGACAAGGCCCCACTGATATGCTTCCGCAGCCGGAATCCGGCGGGCACGCATGATCATGTCTTTGGCTCGGCCGAGCCCCGCTATTCTCGCTACCCTCTGCGTTCCGCCGCTTCCCGGTATCATGCCCAGTCTCAGCTCAGGCAGCGCCAGCTGCGTGGTTTCGGACGCGATACGGAAATCACAGGCCATCGCGATTTCAAGTCCCACGCCGAACGTGTATCCTTGCAACTGGGCAATGACCGGCTTGGGGGAACGTTCCGGGGCCGCCACGTTCTTGTGCAGCATGGAAAGTTCTTCCGGAGACCGCTCCATAAACTCGGTGATCGTCCCCCCGGAAGTAAATGCCTGCGTTCCCTCGCCTTTCAGAATAATCACACGTACTTCATCGTCGTTGTTCAACAGATCAAAAATTTGGCTGAGATGCGCCCGTGCGGTAAAGCTCAGCGTGTTCATTTTTTCCGGACGGTCCAGCACGATCGTTGCCGTTTTTCGCTCCGCATTTTTTTCCACCCTCAGATGATCCCACTCGATTTGCCCCAGCTTTTGTTGTTCCATTACGACGCACTCTCCCTTTTCAGATATAATTCTTGGCACTCGCCGTTCCTGAGCTTTCGGCGCAATATTTTTCCTACCGGACTCTTGGGAATAGCGGAGACTAATACATACTTTCTCGGGCGCTTGAAATTCGATAACTGATTGCTTTCTTTGCAATAACAATCAAGTTCCTCTTCGGTTAGCGTTGGGTCTTTCGGAACTACAAAAGCGGTTACAATCTCTCCGAACCGCGGGTCGGGCAATCCGGTAACTGCGACCTCCGCCACCTTCGGGTGCTTGGCTATCACATCCTCCACCTCAAGGGGATGGATATTTTCGCCGCCAGATATAATCGTATCGTCCAGACGACCGAGCACAAAAAGATCTCCTTCCTCGTCGAGCATCCCCATATCGCCTGTGAAATACCATCCGCCGCGGAGCGCCTTTTGCGTAGCGTCAGGACGATTCCAATAGCATTGAAAAGCTTCGCTGGTTCTTAGGTCGACGATAATTTCCCCCGGCACACCGGGAGGAACCAGATCGTCCGGAGTGGAGTTGCCTTCCGGATCGGGAACCACAACCCGAAGATTTTGATGGAATCCCGGTTTTCCTGCACATCCCGCCTTTTTATCCAGGTAGTTGCAGTATGAAAAGGTATATACTTCGGAGCACCCGTAATGGTTGACGAAAACCCGCGGCTTCAGCTTTTTGAAAATTTCCGCCGTTAACACTTCAGTCATCGCCGCTCCGGCATAGCCCACTTTT
Source organism: Paenibacillus xerothermodurans (assembly GCF_002220865.2). GTDB lineage: Bacteria > Bacillota > Bacilli > Paenibacillales > NBRC-103111 > Paenibacillus_S > Paenibacillus_S xerothermodurans. Next base: position 101,486 of record NZ_NHRJ02000005.1, read on the forward strand.
CTCAACGCGGCAAGATTATATTTTTCAAAATCCTTGTGGTAAACGAGATCATGAAAAATGGTAGGCACCAGATATACGCAGCTGATTTGTTCTTTTTCCAGCACCTCAAGCAGGGATTGGGGAACATAATCCGGTGTCATCACCAGCTTTCCATTCAAAAACACCATGGATAGGAGCGACCGCATGCCCATCGTGTGATACAGAGGCATAACGCCCAAGGTGCTTTCCTGTACCTCGTATTGGTTTTGGATAATATGAGCGACCGCCGCACCGTACTCATTCTTGTGGGAGCGCGGAACTCCCTTGGGTCGGCCGGTGGTGCCGGATGTGTAGAGCATAAGACAGATGTCGTCGTCATGAATGACAGGCCGGTCAAACTGCCCTGTCCCGTTTACCCGAAGTTCCTCATAGGATACGTCTGCTCCCTGTGCGCCCAATACGCTAATTTTTACAATTTGGAGATCTTTGACCGCTTCAAGCACCGTTTTTTCACTAATCGGCTCATAAAAAACAGCTGCTGCATCCGCATCCTGAACACAGTATTTAATTTCTTCCGGAGAAAGCCGAAAATTGATCGGCGTAAAAATCGCTCCGATTTTTTGGACCGCCCAATACAGTATCACCATTTCCAATCGGTTTTTCAGTACCACGACAACCCGGTCGCCCTGCCGAATCCCCCTGTCCTGCAAAGCGGAGGTCAGCTTATTGACTTCAACATTCATCTCCCTGTACGTGAACCGGGTGTTACCCTGGATTAGCGTTTCGAACTGCGGATGCCGTTCAACTGCAAATTCAAACAGTGTCCCCAGATCCATTTCTGTGCTCACCATCCTTTCGCGTGCAAGCCACTTTTTCGATTGCTTCGATAATCCCCTTGTAACCGGTACACCTGCACAGATGCCCTGACAGCATTTCCTTGATTTCCGGTTCAGTCGGTTCTGCGTGGGAGGCCAGAAAATCTACCGACGACATGAGAATACCCGGGGTACAAAAGCCGCACTGCAAAGCGTGACATTCGGAAAATGCCGCCTGCAGCGCATCGGGCTGACCGCCCTGGGCCAAGCCTTCTACCGTCGTGATTTCCGCGCCCTCCGCCTGGACGGCAAACATTAAACAACTCCTAACCGCCGAGCCGTTCAGCAGCACCGTACAGGCACCGCACACTCCATGCTCGCAGCCGACGTGCGTACCGGTTAACCCGCATTCCTCGCGGAGAAAGTCACTCAGCAGCTTGCGGGGCTCGACCCGCTCCTCAAACATCCTGCCGTTGATGTTCACGCGAATGTCAGCTTTTTGTTTTGCAGGCACTTTGATCATGCTTGCTCCCCCTTTCCGATAGAGCGATCGTAAGCGGCTCTGATCGCCTTTCTGGCATACACACCCGCCAGATGCAATCTGTATTCCCTCGATGCGTGCAGATCCCCCTCCGGATCGACGTTGGATGCGGCAAGCGCTCCCGCTTCCTGTAGCAAGGCTTCCGTCATCGTTTCTCCGATAAGGAGGCCGGCTGCCTCCTCCGCCACCATTGGCACGGCATCCACGCCGCCCAAGGTCAATCGTGCGGTGGTGATCCGCCCCTCCACATCGGTGTCGAGCACACAGGCTGCCGCCACCAGAGCAAAATCGCCATGCTTGCGGCTGTATTCTTGAAACGCATATCCTTTCACCGGCGCGTCCAGCGGTATTTTTACTTCGGTTAGCAGTTCATTCGGCATGACATCGGTGGTCAAATAAGTGATGAAAAAGTCGCTCAAATCCACTTCCCTTGTTTCCTCCGCGCTTTGAATCACAGCCCTGCCATTTAGCGCCAAAAGCGACAAAGGCAGTTCTGCGGTCGGGTCCGCATGGACCACGCTGCCGCCTATCGTTCCCCTGTTGCGGGTCTGCATATGCCCGATAAACGGAATCGCCTCCGAGAGCAGCGGGGCTTGTTCCCTTACCGGACGGGACCGCTCCACATCCCGCTGGCGGGTCATAGCTCCAATCCTGAGCCATCCCGCTTCATGCCGGATATAGTTCAAATCCGCGAGACCATTGATATCGATCAGACACTCCGGAGCGGACAGCCGCATGTTCAAAATCGGTATCAGACTCTGTCCTCCGGCGATCAGCTTTCCTTCGTCACCGGACTGCTTCAGCAGTTGAAACGCTTCCTCCAGCGTGGAGGGGCGGTAATAATCAAAGGATGCCGGCTTCATACCGATCCCTTCCTCTCATGGTGCGGCTTGTGTATCGTTATGTGAAAAGCACGCCGCTACGCAGATTGTTTGCTGCTTTCTACTTCTTTCTTCATTTTTTTAAAAAAGTCATTGATAATCAATTTCGCAACGCCGCCAAGCATTCTTTGGCCGATGGCCGCCACCTTGCCGCCGACTTCTGCGGTGTAGCTGTAGGTGAGGGTCGTTCTGTTCTCATCTGTCGAAATCAAATGAAGCACGCCCTCGGCATCCAGAAAACCCGGCGCCCCTTCACCATGCATGATCAGCTTGTAGCTGCTTGGCGCTTGCACATCGACCAGCGCAATCGTTGCGTCATACTTCCCTTTCACTGCTGCGATCCCTACACTAAGATCGGCCTGATACTTGTCTTCTCCTACCGGTTCCAGCTTCTTGCATCCCATCATGCATCCCGCGAGCACCTCGGGGTCCATCAATTTAGCCCACACGTGCTCGACAGGCGCTTGTAACTCAAGACTTCCGCTGCCATTCATATCCGTTCCTCCTTTCAGACCTCATTGTCGGTTTGCGCTGCCTGCATAAAAGACCATATCCGGTGAGGGGACAAAGGCAGACTGTCAATCATCACACCGAGCGGCGAGAGAGCATCCGCAACCGCATTCGCAATCACAGCCGGAGCGCTCATGGTATTCCCCTCACCCAGCCCCTTGGCCCCAAGCGGGGTGAGCGGCGAAGCCGTTTCATGGTGCCGGATCGTAACCGGCGGAATTTCGGTAGCTGTCGGGCACAGATAGTCCATAAAGCTTCCGGTGAGAAAATGCCCGTTCCGGTCGTACGCCAGTTCTTCATACAAGGCCCCGCCCAGCCCATGGGCCAATCCACCCATAATTTGACCGTCGACAATAAGCGGATTTAACAGCTTGCCGGCGTCATGTACGGTGATATAATCCAAAATGTGTACTTCTCCCGTTTCCGCGTCCACCTCCACAGTGACCGCATCAGCTACAAATCCGTAAGTAGCGGAACCGTTGACAAGATCATTTTCATCCGGCGCAAGCGCATTGGAAATGGTATAAAAGGAGGTTTCGTGAATTCCCGGTTCCAAGCCGTCCGGCAGTCCCTGCGGGTTCCAATGGGCGGAGCCGATGAGCCGTTTCAGGGAAATTTGCTGCTGCGGATCATCCCTCACAATGACCTTGCCGCTGCGGACATCCAGCATTTCGGGCGGCTTTTGAAGCTGCTCGCCCGCGATAGCGAGTAATTTAGCCCTCACTTTCATTGCAGCCTGATATACCGCGCTGGAACCGATAGGCGCGAAGCGGCTCGAATAGCTTCCCGATGCGACCGACCATGGACTTGTCAACGTATCCATCTCGGCAACCACTCTTACTGAACGCGGGTCTACCCCCAACACGTCACCCACAATTTGAGCGGAGACCGTTTCATGACCTTGGCCGGTCGGTGTCGTGCTAATTCGTACCGATATGCCGCCCATCGGGTCAATCGACACGGTCGCCCCCTCGGCACATCCCGATTTGGGCAGCGATTTCGCCCGCTGCTCCGGTGTAAGAGCCACTGTTATGTAGCCCATGTTAGATCCCGAAGGTTCCACGATACAGGCCAGCCCGATGCCGAGGTATTTTCCTTCCTGTCTGGCTTTCACCTGACGTTCCCTGAATTGCTGGTAATGGACCAAGTCCAGCGCTTTTGCAAATGCCGCGGCATAGTCACCGCTGTCGTATATGCCTCCGGTTGCTGTTTTATAAGGGAATTCCTCTGTCCGGAGCAGATTTCGCCGAATCAGCTCCGCAGGGTCCATGCCCAGCTTTTCGGCAATCATATGCATCATGCGTTCCAAAGGAAAATACAGCTGCTGTCCTCCATATCCTCGAATGAGGCCGGTCGGGCATTTATTGGTCATCACCGCTACCGTCTCCATCGCAAGATTCGGAATGCGGTACGCGCCAGTGCTGTTGGAATGGGTGCGATACAGACAGGCCGGTTCGGGTGCCCGGATATAGCCGCCCACGTTATCAGCCATTTTCATCTTTAAACCGGTAACGGTACCGTCACCTCGCACAGCCGCTTCGATCCAGGTCACTCTGTCCGTACCGCTGGAGCTTGCCATCAGATGCTCCTGGCGGTCTTCAATCCATTTCACCGGCAGCCCGAGCTTCTTCGAAACTACGCCCATGAGCACCATGTAGGGAAATACACCCGACTTGATCCCATAGCTGCCTCCGACATCCTTCGGGATTATAATGCGGAAATGGTTGCTCGGCATCTGCAGCGCATGCGCCATTACCGACTGCAGTGTAAAAGGTCCGTGGAAATTGGACCATACCGTCAGATGATTGCCGCTTGCCTCATAGTGGGCGATCACCCCATAAGTTTCCACCGGCGTGGCGCTGTATTTGGGAAAATGAAATTTATGCTTTACTATCAGGTCAGCTTCCGCAAAAGCCTGATTTACATCACCGTAGTCAAACAAACGGTGATTAGCCACATTCGAACCGACATCCTCATGCAGCAGAGGAGCATCAGGCTCCATCGCCTTCTCAATATCCACCACGGCCGGAAGCGGTTCATATTCCACCTCGATCAGGTCAAGCGCATCCTCCGCCAAATATCTGTTTTTCGCAACCACCACAGCGACGGGCTCCCCTACGAACCGTACCTTGTCGACGGCCAGCGAATAATATTTGACCGGTGCGGTGACGCCTACCGGAAATGGCTGTGTCATCCCGGCGATATCCCGCCCCGTGGCGACCCCCTTGACCCCCGGCATCTGCTCCGCCTTATCCGTTCGGATCGATTTGATTCTCGCATGCGGATAAGGGCTGCGCAGAATCGCGGCATGATGAATATTGGGAAGCGGATTCATGTCTTCAATGTAAGTGCCCTGCCCGGAAGTAAGCCGTGCATCCTCTACCCGGGACATCGGCTGTCCGATTCGGTATTGTGTCAATTGAGGCAGCCTCCTTTCGCCATCCAGCTCTCATAATCTTCATAAATATCGATATCTTGCGGCTCGTCGCCCGATATATGCACCAATTCCCGCGCCTCTGCATATTTTCGGATAATCTCTCGTGCGCCTTTATCGCCTATAATTTGCCGCAGTTCCTCGAACAGATGAGGGGAAAATAAAACCGGGTGTCCCGGCTTTCCCTGATAAGCGGCCTGAACCAGCTTGGCTTCGGTTTCTTCATAACGATCCATGACTTCGTCAATGACCGCCGGTTCCATGCCAGGCTGATCCGCCAACATGACGCAGGCTCCCTGCGCCGCAATCCGGACAAAATAATCGATTGCTATGCGAAGTGATGAGCTCATTCCAAGCGCCGCGTTGTAATTGGGAAGTATGACCACCGGTAAATCACCAATACATTCGGCTAATTCAGGGAATTCCGCGTTGACGACAACCGCGACTCCGGAGGCTTTGGTCAGGAGAGCCTTGCTTGTAACATGGCGAAGCATCGCCTCTTCCCCGATCGGAAGCAGAAGTTTGCGGATGCCCGGGCCCATCCGTCTTGAATAACCCCCAGCCAGTATGACCAACCAAGTCCCCTGTCTCATTCGTTGACCAAAGCGAGCCTGATTGGATGGAGCCGTCCGCTCACCGAATACTGGCCTGCGGGGTACCGTTCGTTTAGGAAAGACCCCTGTTTAGGAACCCATTCATGCATCAGGGGTTCGACTGCCGAATACCGTTCATGCATCGGTTCCTCACGCAGTTTAAGCGATTGACCGCTGCGGCCGTTCTTGCGGCACAACAGCTCGGACAGTATGCTTAAGGCGATTTCCTCCGGTGAATCCGCCCCAATATCCAGTCCTATCGGAGCGTGCAGCTTGGTCAGCCAATCCTCGTTCCATTCCTTTCCGCTTAGCCTGATATCATGCAAGATTCTCACAATACGGTCACGGGAACCGAGAACCCCCAAATAAGCAATATCGCCCGGAAGAAGCGATTCGATCAGCTTGCGGTCCAGCTCATAATTGTGAGTCATAACAACCGCATAGGATTCTAAATTGATTGAATATTCTGAATATTCGTCCCGTAAAATGAGAACGCGCTCGTCTGCCTGCGAGAATAAATCCTGTTTCAAGTGCTCTTCCCGATGGTCAATTAAAGTTACGTGCCATTGAAGCTTCCTCGCCCCCGCTATTAAGGGAACCGCACCTGAACCGGCTCCGTAGATAACCAGCCTGGTCCGGGGTGTTACGGTCTCTGCAAACCATTTCACTGCGGCGCCATTTCGTCTGTCGTACACCAAGCCGCACCTGTCGCGGAACCATCGGCGAGAGCTATCACCTTGCCGTTCCAACACCCGGTGCGAGCCCACCGGAGTACCGATGGGATCATCCGATTCCAACACGATGCCTGCTGTATATGCTTCTGTACACGACACCCTTTGTGCGAAAGCTTGAACGATCTGCTGCGCCTGGTCGGGAAACCGTACCGGATCGAAGGGCTGAAGCCATACCGTCACCGCCCCATTGCAGCCCACTCCGAGTCCCCATAAGAGGTCGCCCTCCCCGCCAAAATCATAGCGGATCTCCCGCGATTCTCCCTGCTCTATGACTTGACGGGCATGTTCCACGAGATCTCCTTCCACACAGCCGCCGCTTAATGTACCGATCATGCTGCCGCTTTCACAAATCAGGCACCTTGCGCCTTCGCGTCTGTATGCTGCCCCTTTCACTTCGACGATCGTTGCCAATGCGGCCCGTTCTTTGTTCGCCCAGCAGTTCTGTAACCCGTGCAGAATTTCAACCATGATCCATTCACACCTCGCTCGACGTCAATCTAAGTGCTCATCTTCATAATAGAAAAAGAAGGCGGTTTGCGGTTTAATTATTATTTCATCATGAGTTTTAATTTTTAGCTTTGATTCATAAAATTACAAAACATCGTACGGTATTCCGTAGGCGTTTTTCCCTCCAGCCGCTTGAATGTGGTCGCGAAATAACCTGCATTCGTGAATCCGGTGTTATTGGCAATCACTTCAATGGGCAGAGAAGTCATTTTGATCAACCGTTTGGACTGCTCCACACGGTATTTCGTCAAATATTCAATGAATGTCACACCCATCTCGGCCTTGAACAAGCGGCTGAAATGAGATGCGCTGAGATAGACCCAGTCGGCCACTTCATTCAAAGTAACCTGCTCGTAGAAATGATGGTGAATATAAGTGATAACACTCTTTATCGGGTTGCCGAGGTCAATCACCGACGGCTTGGAGGATGCTGCCAGTTTACCGAAATAATTGGTTTCTTTCGTTAAGTTGGGCAGCAGCAGGGCGTCGAGCGCGGAAGTTAATTCGGTATTTGACAGCGGTTTCAAAAAATATTTTCTGAATCCCGCATTCATCGACATCTGCACCATGTCAAACATCTTTAACTGAGTCGCTACGACAATGGAAACTTTCGGATTCAATTCTATTATCTTTTTCCCTAACTTCACGCCGTCCATGTCGGGCAGGGACAAGTCCAAAATGACGATGTCCGGCTGGTTTTGCTTGAACGAAAACAACCCTCTTTCCGCGGAGGCTGCTTCGTAGACAGTGAGATAGTTATACTGGCTTTCTTCAATGATCAAACGTATTTCTTCACGGCATTGCGCTTCATCATCTATAATCAGCAACCCAGACATGCTATCCCTCCTGTTCACATCTCAATTTTCGAAAGCAGTTCTTTCCTTATTTCACGACGCAGCATTTTTCCTGAAGGGCTGTTCGGAATCTCGGGAATAAACACATATTTACGGGGGCGTTTGAAATTGGACAGCTTTGGATGCTGCTTGCAAAATTGATCCAGTTCCTGCACCGTCACGCTTGCGTCTTTGGCCACAATAAAAGCAGCCACGATCTGCCCCCAATGCTCGTCCTCTTCTCCCAATACCACAGCCTCCGCTACCTTCGGGTGCTGAAGCAGCACTTCCTCAATTTCCCCGGGGGATATGTTTTCCCCGCCGGAAATGACCATTTCATCCACTCTTCCGACGACATACAGATCACCGTCTTCATCGTAGTAGCCTAAATCCCCGGTGTGGTACCAATGATTGCGGATTGCTTTTCTGGTCGCTTCAGGCCGGTTCCAATAGCCCTTGAATGCCTCAATGGATTCGGCATATATAAGAATTTCTCCAATCTCTCCCGGCTCAATAATATTCTCCAGCGCGGCGGCGGAGCCGGCATCCGGCCGAACCAGGCGGATCTTCTGATGAATACCGGGCCTGCCTGCGCACCCCGGCTTTTTGTCCAGTATGGAGCAGGTGGTAAAGGTATAAATTTCTGTACTGCCATAATGGTTAATAAAATGATTCGGTTTCAGCATGTGAAAGCATTTTTGCGTTAACGCTGCTGACATCGGGGCGCCTGCGTAGCCTATTTTCTTGAGGACGGAGAGATCGAAATCAGCAAAACACGGATCATTCAGCAGTTCGAGGTACATGGTCGGGAACATATAGAGGCAGGTGATTTGTTCTTCGGACAAAAGCATCAATGCTTTTCGGGCGTCGAAATCCGGGAAAAGAACAAACTTCCCATTCAAAACACACATGGAAAGGAGCGAGCGCACCCCCATCGTATGGTATAAAGGCATCGCCCCCAGGGTGCTGTCAAAAAGCTCGTAACGGTTCTGGACGATGTGAGCCATAGTGGAAGCGTATTCATTTCTGTGGAACCTTGGTACGCCCTTGGGAACACCGGTGGTGCCCGAAGTGTACAGCATGACCGCTATATCATCGTCACCACAAGGCGAACCGGAGAAAGCATTGGAACCTTTAGCCACCAATTCTCCATAGGAAAGGTCTCCTTCATCCGGCTCCAAACTGATCAAGAGCGGCCGCTCATTAAACTTGGCGTTCATAACGGCACGCTGGCTAATTTTCTCATACACCACGATTTTTGGTTCGGCATCATTAATACAGTATTGGGTGGCCTCCGGAGAGAGGCGCAGGTTGATCGGTGTGAATATAGCGCCCAGCTTTTGTGCCGCCCAAAATAAACACACCGTTTCAATACGATTTTTGAGCAGGACCATGACACGGTCTCTTTTCACAATGCCCAGCTTCTGAAGGGAAGAAGCCAACCGGTTGACCTCATCGTTGAGCTGCAGGAAGGTTAACACTTTATTGTCTTGAACCATAGCTATTTTGTGCGGATATCTGTCAACGGCACAATCGAATACGGTACCTAAATCCATGGTGACCAACTCCTCTATAGCTTGTTACTCGTATTCTACATTGCCGCCGGAAGCAGGACCTTTGTTTTTTTGATATTTGCACTTTTATAAACTGATCAACTTTATGAAACAAAAGAGATCCCGGATCATGCCGGTTGTTCCCGTAATGCGGAGCAACGCACTTTAGAGCGCAATAAAAAAACCAACTCATCAAAGTTGGTCAGAGTCACGGTAAAAGCGCCGGATGAAAGGGCGAATGATTTTCAAGGAAGGGGGCCTCCCTAACGTATTTTTTCCAAGCACGCGCGCAATTTTTGCTTTATAAATGCCCGTTCCAACAAATCCATGCTATGGACAGCCTCTATTCCGTCCTGCAAAGCGGCACGGTTCATGCCTTGGCGCATTTGCAGCGAGCGACAATCTCAGCCATGACCTCTGCTGCCGTTATTTAGTCAGGTACATCTCCCGTAATCCTGCATGGACAACACCCGTGGAATTTCTGTCGTTTTCACGGGCTTCCACGGCCCTTTCTCTCTTACACCGGTCTCATCTCATACAGCTTTACGCTAATTGAAGCTGCAGCATCCGGTCGCCACTTTCCAGTTCGCGTGGCGCCGGCGTCCGGTGCTACGGAGCAGCGAGCCGCGCTGTGTCGGGCTAGCTTGCTCGAAGCGCTCTCCCGGCCGTAGGCCGTCACACATTACACAGCCAATGCGCCAACGTCCGCACCATGGCGCCAGTCCCTCCCTTGGGCTGCGTGTCGCGCTCGTTCCACAGCCAGGCGGTTCCGCCTGTATCCAAATGCAGCCATGGCGTATCACCGGCAAAAAAGCCTATAAATAAGCCCCCTGTAATACTGCCTGCCCACCTGTCGCGTGAGGAGGCATTCTTTATGTCTGCGACTTCGCTTTTCAACATTTCATGGTATTCGGGATAGTTAGGGAATGCCCATACCTTTTCCCCTGCCTGGCGCGCAGCGCCTAGAATCTCCTGCTGCAGCTGCTCGTTGTTCGACAAAGCACCCGTCGCCACATCCGCTAAAGTAATGAGAACGGCGCCTGTCAAAGTCGCAACGTCAACGATCCGCTGAGCGCCTAGCTGCTTGGCATAGTGTATTCCGTCGCCTAGCACGATCCGGCCCTCCGCGTCCGTGTTTAACACCTCCACCGTATGTCCGCTCATCATTGTAATCACGTCACCAGGCCGGTAAGCACGCCCAGAGGGCATATTTTCCGCAGAAGGAATGACAACTACGAGATTAATTTTGGGCTTCAGCCGGCCGAGCACGTGCAAAAGTCCGAGCAGCACGGCGGCGCCGCCCATATCGCTGATCATCTCCTCCATGCCTTCCGGTTTCTTGAGGGAGATTCCCCCGGTATCGAAGGTGATCCCTTTGCCGACCAAGCCGACCACGTCATCCCACGTATCCGTGCCCTGGTACCGGATAGAGATCATGCGCGGCGGATTGGCGCTGCCCTGGCCCACGGCATAGAGTCCGCCCATGCCGTGCTCCTTGATGGCCGCCTCGTCCAGCACCGTGCAGGCCATGCCGTAGCGGGACGCCACTCGGGCGGCCTCCTGCGCCAACGTGTCCGGCACGAGCACGTTGCCGGGCAAGTTCGTCAGATCGCGCGCGTACTGCGTCGCGATCGCCAGCACTCGCGCAGCCTCCAATGGCTGCGCGAAGCCCTCGGCGGCGTCGTCCCCGCCGAGCGCCGCGAGATCCGCCCGGTCTGCGACCAGGGCGATCTCGCGCAGCGCAGGCGGCGACGGCTGCGCCGCCGCAGCAAAGCTCGGCATGCGATAGCCGCCGAGCAGCAGCCCTTCCGCGAGCGCGCGCACACGCTCGCGAACATCGCCCGCGGCCTGCGGCAGCGGTACCGCGAGCCGCTGCAGGCCGCGGGCTAGCGCCGCGCGGGCGGCGTAAACGCCGGCGTCCCGCCAAGCGTCCGCGCTTGACGCGGCAGGGCCAAGGCCGCTCAGCACGAGCGAGCGGCAGGGCAGCAGGCCAAGCGTGGGCAGCGCCTGCACTTGGCCGAGCCGGCCCCCGAACAGGTCACGTTCGCGCATGCCCGCCACTTCGGCCGCCAGAGGCGCCGGCAGCCGCTCTTTCATCGTGGCGGCATCGTCCAACTCTACCGGCGCCACCAACATCACCAGCGCATCGACAGCGACGCGCTGCAGCATCGCTGCCGCATCAGCCGCTCCGTCGGACTCGACAAAATATAATTTAGTATGTATATCGTCCTTGATCAGATTATGCAAATTGTCCATTGTATGTCCTCCGTTAGTTCCAAGTCATCTGTAGTATGAAGCTGCCTCCATGACTGTTTTACGCATCGGCAAATGGTATGGACACTTCTGTTCGCAGAGTGGTGTTTCTTTACATGGCTCATAGTCAGCGCACGATAGTATGCTATGCTGTTGTTTTTCGTAAAATTGATTACCCTTAGGCAGCAAACCAAACACATCCCGGATGCGGCTCGAAATCATCACATCGGGAATCTTCACATCTACCGGACAGGAACAGTAGTTGCAGCGGCGGCAGTTGTGAGCGCCCAGATCCAGAGCCAGCTGCTCCAGCTCCTGCCGCTCGGCATCCGCCACTTCCAGCTCCATGGCGGCCAAATTTTCCTTTACCTGCTCGACGCTCACCATCCCGGAAATAATCACGTGCACGTCCTGGCTATACGGATAGCGTATCGCCTTCTCCACCGGTTGAATAAACCCGCCGGACAGCGGCTTCATCGCGACCTTGCCCATGCCCATCTCGGTCAGCTTAGGAATTAATTCCTGCAAGGCAAATGGCTGCGCCAAGTTCAAATGAAACAATACTTGATCGAAGCTGCCCTTGCCGATCCATTTGGCAAGCAGGTCCGGCCGATGGCCGGTAATACCGATAAACCGGATTTTACCGGCTGCTTTCGCTTCCAGCGCTGCTTTATATGCGCCCTGCTCGGCCATCGCCGCCTGGTAGTCGCTGACCATATTCACATAGTGAATCTGCAGCAAGTCAATCACATCGGTTTTCAGCCGCTTCAAGCTGTTGTCGATATCCTGCTTCGCCGTCTCGTAGTCCCGGTACTTTGTCTTGGTCGCCAAAAAATAATCCGACCGCCGGTGTGAAATCGTTTCCCCGATAATTTCCTCGCTGTTGCGGTAGGCGGCAGCCGTATCAACGTAGTTGATGCCTTGATCCAACGCATAATTGAGGGCATCCCCCGCTTGCGTGAGAGGCACATCGGGCAAATTCATTGCCCCAAAGCCCAGCGCCGACACACGGTGACCGGTTTGACCAAATAAAGTATACCTCACGGTTATTCTCCCCTGTTCCGATGGTATAAAATCATACTCCTATACACTCGATGACTGGTTCCCATATGCTTTAAAGCGGCGAAGCAGGATTGTGCGCCGATTCCCTTGCTTCTCCGAGGTATCGGTGTTTTCAACTACTAATATTATCACAACGATATGGTCTGCGTCATGGCGAGTGAGCATAAACCAGCACGAAAAAAGACACAAGCGCCGGATAAGCACTTTGTGTCATGAAATCGCTTTACATTCAAGCCAGCCGTGTGGTCCCCTCTAGTCGTCGCCTTTTCTGCCGTCGGCATTCCGCTGACTATCGGAGTTCCTATCGTTGTCTGCGCTTCTGTTGTTATCAGGCTTCCGCTCATCGCCGGAGCCCTGCTGTACCTCCTCACTTCTTTCCCCGGCACTGTTTTTGTCACCGCCGGAGGGGCGGCGGCTGTCAGACTCTGCTCTATCGTCCGACTGCCTGCCGCCGTCCTCCTTCTGCGCCGGCCCCTCTTTTCGGTCATCATCCGTGTCTTCCTGCTTTTCTTTTTCCTTACCGGCGCTTTCTTGCTCCTTCTTTTGCTGGAGCTGTTTATGGAACTCTTCCAGCCGCTTTCGCGCTTCCTCTTCTAAGCGCTTATTGAGCTCCGCACTACCACTCAAATCACCGCTGCCGTTTTCCTGTTGACCTTCACGTTCAGTGTGCTCGCTGTCATCATCATCCTGGTGATCTTTGTCTTGTTCTTCCTGCTTGTTACGCTCGCCCTGTTTGTCGTCATCCCTGTCACCGTGATCCTCGTCGCCGGCATTTGTGGAATTATCATACTTTCTCGAGGCGTCAGCACGATCGTCGCCTCTTTCGGCATCCATCGCCCGTGTGGCATCGGGCTTACGCTCTTCCGGCTTGGGTGTGATCGGCGGCTGCTTTACCGGCGTTGTGGTACTCTCTCTGATAGGAGTGGAGCGCCTGTGATCAGCTTCGTAATCATCTCCGCCTTGCCAGTAGTTCCTGCCGCTGCCGCTGCCGTTGCCGTTGTTTCTATTATCCTCGTCTCTGCGTGTCCGGTCATCTCTGCCGCGGCCATCGTCATCATCATCTTCGTCAGTGGCCTCTCTGCTGTCTCTACGATCGATGTAATCGTTGTCTTGTCTGCTGTCCCGTTCGGCATTATCACCGCCTTGCTGTACACCCGCATTAGAACTGCCGCCACCAGGCTGCTGAAAAGCGTCCTGGTCGCTCGTGCTTGCCGTGCCACGGTTTCCAGTTACCTTGATCGACTGCTCCCTTTTCCACTCTTCGAGCCGTTTATCCAACTCTCCCGACCTTTCCAGTTCAATGAGCTGTCTGATCAAATCTTTAGACGGTAGCTTATCGGGCTCCAAGATGGCGGATGCGCTGTGCGAGTTTTCTTCGATAATCTGGTGAATCGACTCTGTCTTCAACTCATCGACCGTGACATCGATGCCTTGCTTCTTGGCATACAGATAAACCGAATATTTTCCCATCGAAACGCCGCTCTTGCTGGCTTCCGACCGTATCTCTCGGGGTGCGGCAAACGCCTCCACGTGATAAGCATCGGCCTGGTCCGGATGGGTTTTCTTCAGGTGATTGGTGACTTGCTGCCTTAGCTTATCTGCAATCTGAGCATCATTGACAGCGCTTGTTTCCTGAATAACGGTGCTGGCGATCACAATGTCGGCTGAGCCCGCTGCCAAAGCATTCTGCTCCGCCTTGTCCAACAAGGCGGCAGTGACCTCCTCCAACGTTTTTCCTTCGTAATCTACCGCCTGAACCAGTGCCGTTCCATCCGGGTTCAAGCCGCGCAGCTCAAGCACCTGTTCATTGGCGTCAATCCCCATTTCGACGGATGGATTAATATCCATCGACACGTAAGCGACGACTTGAGAGGTGCCTAATTTGCCGGAAAAACTGACCGCCAGCACGATACAGAACACTACAGCCGCAGCGATAGCGGACCGGAGTGCGATGGGTGGGCTTGCCCACTTCGGGCTTTGATCGGCATACACGATTTCCTCGCCCACTTCACAGGTGCGGTTTTTGCGGGAAATCTTTTCAAAATGACCGTCGTGCCGCATCACTACGATGCTTTTTTCAGTCATTTCCATAACGATGCCTTTGTTCATTCGCTGCCCCCCCCTTCTGACGAATCGTCTTTTGTATACAAATAATCACGAAGATAAGGATATGGGCCGTTATTGATCAAAGCCACGGTGATGATGAATTTGCGGTTGCGTTCCAATGTCTTTCTTGATACCTCCACCAATTCTAATAGTTCTTTGATTGGCAGCATACGCTTTGCCAGCATTGTCCGCATCAAATCGGGATTCCCCGCCAGCTGTTTGCCGATTGCAACCAGTGCCTGTCTGGAATCATTATGCTTTGGAGACGCATCTACCAACTCCGCAAATGAAATACCAAAATCATTTAAACAACGATTTAATTCCAAAATCTCGCCGCGCCGTTCCTCCATTCCTTTTTGTTTCTCGTACTGCTCAAGCGCCTGATGAATTTCTACCGGGTTGACGATGTTATCTTCCTCATCCTCGACATCAAAGAGGCTATAAGGCAGCTGCTGGGAAAACCGCTGCTCCTTTCGGACATAATCTATTAACCTGCGTCGAATGACCTGCTCGGCGAAGCCCAAGAAGGATCTGCCCGATTCCGCGGAAAATTGATTGACCGCCTCGTTGAAAGCACCTAACGCGATGCTGAATTCATCATCTCTTGCTGGATCTATATATCTTTTACAAAAACGGCTCGTCACCTTCGCAACATATGGCTGGTAGTCCGTGATGAACTGGTTGCGCAAACGTAAATCGCCCTTCTGAATCAAAAGCACGATCTGTTCCGGTGGCTGCGGATCTGTCGTTTCTGCTGGGTGAGTCTGACGTTTTCCAAGAAATTTCTTAAATAAAACGAGCAGCAAACTTTCCACCTCACATTATATTTTTCGCTGTCTCCAGAATGGTTGCGGGGGTCTGTTTTTGTGACCTTCCTCACATTTTTTCATTTGTCAACTTGTGCTTGTCTCATCTTTAAAAAAATAAAACAACGTCCCTACAACAATAGAGACGTTGTCAACTGTAAATTATGATAAGCCGCGCGTCGTCCTTTTGTTCCTCAACTTGCTTCTGCGGCGGCTCAGGATATTCAGCCGTTGCTTCAACTGATTCTCCCATTCGACATCGCCCCACGCCTTAGCTACCATCATAAGATCCAGAGCCATATCGATCTGGCTCGTGACGACCTCGAGCGGGTCTTCATTCTCATGGTTGACGCAGTTCTCATATAATTCCGCCTCGTTGCGGGTATATGTATATTCCTGAAAATCGACTTCCGGCGCGCCATCGCCATGAGCGTACTCGGCCAGAATGTCATATTCGCTTTCGACCAAATGATGTACTTCCACCCGATGACAAACCGGGCAGAGCAGCAGAGGTACGTTATGGATATGGGTTCGGATATGTTTTAAAGTTCCTTTGGTTCCGATCATACTTGCACCGCAACAAAAGCTCATGAAATTCACGCTCCTTCTTTCTAAAACAGAAAGCGACTTGTAACATATTCGACGTAATTCGGCGAAATCCTCTTTTTTGTCTCTTTTTTGTCGAAAATGAGCGGATGATCCAATCTTCACCTTACGGCGGGTTTTACTCCAACTTTATGACACAAGCCCCCTTTTTATGATTGCTTGGTGCGAGTCAGGGAATCGAGGGTTAATGGTAACATGTGACCGCTGACGGGCGATCGTCGATTCATCCGGCGGCCGTACACCTTGGTACGGGCCCTTATTCAGGCGGGCGTCATAAAGCCGCACAAGCACCTGCAAATCCCGGCTTCGTCCGCATTCTAAAACAACTGTGTGTCACATAGGTTTTGTAGCATGCTGGTAAAATCCGCCTGGTCCAATTGACAACACTCACCTGCCTGCAAAATCATATACTGCCAGGGTGGCGACATTGACCGCCTAAGCAAGAAAAGGTACTCTAATGGAAAGAAGTGCTACTCCAGAGACAGAGGATGTGGATGAATTGCCAAGACATTTAGCCATCGGAAACGGGAAATTTCTGATCAATTTGGACGGCCATACGTATATGCGAGATTTGTACTATCCTTACGTAGGTCAATTAAACCACATCGGCGGATATCAGTGCAGAATAGGTCTATGGGTTGACGGCACTTTCTCTTGGCTGTCCGACCCGGAATGGGAGTTCAAGCTATCTTACGTGGAGGATTCGCTCATCACGGAAGTGACGGCCACACACCCGCATTTAGGGGTTGCTCTGCTTATCAACGATGGAGTACATCAGCGGGAAGATATTTATTTGAAACGTCTGCAGATTAACAACGCGCGGGACACGGTGCGCGAAATCCGCATCTTTTTCAATCAGGATCTGGTGATTAACGAGACGGAGGTCGGCGACACGGCCGCATACTATCCAGCCAATAATACCGTATTTCATTATAAAAAAGATAAATACTTCATGTTTAGCGGCAGCACCGGAGCGAGCGGTATTTATCAATATACCACCGGTGTGAAGCGCTTTTATAACGCGGAAGGCACTTGGCGGGACGCGGAGGACGGGCACCTGATGGGTAACGCGATAGCCCAGGGCTCGGTTGACAGCACGATCAGCTTCCGTCTGCATGTGCCGCCCAACTCCGATGAAACGATGTACTATTGGATGACAGCCGGCAAAAACCTGGAGGAAGTGAAGAAGCTCAACTCCTATATCAACGAGAGCCACCCCGGCAAGCTTCTTGACCGCATCAAAGTGTATTGGCAGCGTTGGGTCAACAAATCGGAACGCGAATATGGCGACCTTCCACCCGAAGTGATCCGGCTGTTCAAACAGAGTCTGCTCATCGTACGGACGCAAACAGACATGAACGGCGCGATTATCGCGGCCAATGACTCCGACATTATGCAGAGTAACCGCGATCACTACAGTTATATGTGGCCGCGTGACGGCGCTCTGATCGCTTATGCTATGACAATGGCAGGTTACCAGGGCATGATCACGCCGTTCTTCCACTTTTGCGCGAATGTATTGTCGCCCGAAGGCTACCTGCACCACAAATATAATCCTGACGGCACGGTCGGCTCCAGTTGGCATCCCTATATCCATTCAGGCATCGAGCAGCTCCCGATCCAGGAAGATGAGACTGCGCTCGTGCTGTATGCGCTATGGCAGGATTTCGAGCAGCACGGCGTAATTGAGCTGCCGCAGTCATTATACAGCACATTGATCCGAAGGGCCGCACGTTTTATGACAAGTTACATCGATCAGGAGCTGAACCTGCCCAAGCCAAGTTATGACTTATGGGAAGAGCGGTACGGCATCTATACATTCACAACCTCCGCTGTCTATGGCGGCCTGATCGCCGCGGCGAACTTCTGCAGCCTGTTCGGCGACGAGGAGCGCAGCAGCCGCTATCGACATACAGCGGAACGTATCAAGGCCAGCATGCTGAAGCATCTCTGGGACGAGGAAGAACAGCGGTTTATCCGCGGCTTATACAAGGAAAACGGCCAGTGGGTGAAGGACAAAACGCATGAGAGCAGCGTGTATGGGGTGTTCGAATTCGGCGTACTGCCCGCTGACGACTACCGCGTGGTCAAAACCATGGAGGCTAACCGTCAACACCTGACGATCAAAACGGATATCGGGGGCGTGGCCCGGTATTACCATGACTACTATTTCCAACGCTCCTCCGATATCGAGAGGATTCCAGGCAACCCCTGGATCATATGCACGCTTTGGATCGCAGAATGGGAAATCGAATATGCCAAAACCATGGAGGATCTGGAAAAGCCGCGCCAAACACTCCAGTGGGTCGTCCAGCATGCCATGGAGAGCGGCATACTTCCCGAGCAGCTTGATCCGTTCGACGGCGGCCCCGTGTCTGTCGCTCCGCTCACCTGGTCCCATGCTACTTATGTATTGGCCGTGGTAAAATACATGAGAAAATACAAAAAGCTGGCCGGCAAATGACACCAACACAAAACGTCGCGCCTCACGGGCGAGCAGACATGCAAAAAGACCTTTTCCGCTTAGAACGGAAGAAGGTCTTTTGTATGTCTGCTCCTGATTCGAGCATTCTCAGTACTATTCGTGACTATATGTATCTTCGTATTTCTTGGCGTCCCACAGCCTTTCGAGCTCCGATGGATCCGCCATTTCCATCACGATCATCCAGCCGCTGTCGTAAGGGCGCATGTTGATCTCACCAGGGTTGTCCTGCAGCTTGCGGTTGATGTCCACTACTTTGCCTGATATTGGCGCATACATTTCCGAGACGGTCTTTACCGATTCCATACTGCCGAACGGCTCACCCGCCCGCAGCTCGTCGCCCACTTCAGGGAGCTCGGCGAATACAATGGTGCCCAACTCTTGTTGAGCGAAATCGGTCACCCCTATGATCGCCCGGTTGCCTTCCACCCGTACCCACTCATGATTCTCGCTATATTTCAAGCCTTCTCTAACTTCCATTCATTGCCCTCCCTGACAAAAAGTAATTATAGGCTTCAGATCAGCCGCTCCCGACAGACAGCTGCAATTTCCCGTGAAGCAAAAAAATCCCTCTAGCTGCAGTATAGCAGACTGAAGGGATTTTTTGAAACGTGCAGTCAAACGTGAGAAAAAAGTGTATTATTGCGCTACCAAGTGCTTGTCGCCTTTTTTCCAGTTCATTGGGCACAAACCGCCGGATTGCAATGCTTCCAACACACGGAATGTTTCTTCGACACTGCGACCTACATCGTTGTGGTTAACAACTTGGTATTTCAATTCGCCTTCCGGATCGATGATGAACAAACCGCGGAGCGCTACGCCTTCCTCTTCGATTAATACGCCGTAGTCACGAGAAACCTGCTTAGTCAAGTCAGCGCCCAATGGGAAGTTCAACTTGCCCAAGCCGTTGTTTTCTACCGGAGTATTGATCCAAGCGCGGTGAGAGTGTACGCTGTCGATAGATACGCCCAATACTTCTGTGTCTAACTTTTTGAAAGCTTCATAGTTTTCGCTCAAAGCGGTAATTTCAGTTGGGCATACAAAAGTGAAGTCAAGCGGATAGAAGAACAATACCAACCACTTACCTTTATAATCGGACAAAGATACTTTACCGAAGCCAACGCCGTCCCCATTTGCTGTTTCAAGTGTAAAATGAGGTGCTTGTTTTCCTACCAAACGTTCTGCCATCTGCTATTTCCTCCTTTATATTCCTTAAAATCTACGTATAAAATCGTAACATTCGCCTAAATGAAAGTCAAGATTAGAGAGACTATCAATTGATAATGATTATAATTAAAAATAGGCTGCCATAATTCATGTTAGAGACGGCCTCCGGCAAAAAAAGAAGACTCCGCTCATCTTCCTGGCGAAAGAATGGTAGAGTCTGCAACTGTGCTGCCAAGCCCATTATTTTCTAATTGCGTCCACGATCAAATCGCCCATCGCTGTTGTGCCGATCGCCGTGCTCTTATCTACCGCGATGTCGCCGGTGCGGTGTCCTGCATCCAACACTTCTTTAACGGCGCGTTCAATCGCTTCCGCTGCATCGTGATATCCAAATGTCAAACGGAACATCAGAGCCACGGACAAAATGGTCGCTATTGGGTTTGCAGCACCTTGCCCCGCGATGTCCGGAGCAGAGCCGTGCACCGGTTCGTACAAACCAAAAGCTCCTTCGCCGAGGGAAGCGGAGGACAGCATGCCGATCGAGCCGGTCAACATCGCCGCTTCATCGCTCAGAATATCTCCAAACATGTTCTCGGTTACGATGACGTCGAAGCTCGAAGGGCGCCGCAGCAGTTGCATTGCACAGTTATCGACCAACACATGCTCCAGCTCGACATCCGGATAATCTGCGGATATGCGGATCACTGTTTCCCTCCATAGGCGGGAAGTTTCAAGCACGTTCGCCTTGTCGACGGATGCAAGCTTCTTGCTGCGTGTGCGTGCGATTTCGAACGCTTGACGAGCGATACGCTCAATTTCCTGCACATTGTACACGCAGGTGTCGACCGCCTCTTGACCGTTATCCCCGTCCCGACGGAATTTTTCACCGAAGTAAATACCGCCTGTCAGCTCACGCACGACGATCAGGTCCGTTCCTTCGAGCACCTCAGGCTTCAATGTGGAGGCATCTTTCAGGCAGTCGAATATAACCGCCGGACGGATGTTGGAGAACAGACCCAGCGCCTTGCGTATACCTAGTAATCCCGTTTCCGGACGCAGCTCCTTCGGGTTATTGTCCCATTGTGGGCCGCCAACCGCTCCCAATAATACTGCGTCGGCATTCTTACACATATCCAAGGTATCCTGCGGCAGGGGGGTACCCTTCTGATCGATGGCAATCCCGCCAAACAATCCGTGCTCGGTTTCAAAACGGTATCCGAACACTTCTTCCGTTTTTTTCAATACTTTCTCCGCTTCGGCGATGACTTCAGGGCCGATCCCGTCGCCTGATATTACTGCTATTTTTTTAACTTCTGCCATGTCATTCAACTCCCACATCTAGATTTATGCATTATCTCTTTTTTATCATATTTAGCCTTGTTATACTAAGATATAAAAGCTATGATCGTCATAGGCATATACTATAAAGCTGCTGGTCTGCCCCGTGTTATTTGCATTTATGATAATTTTTTTTGATCAATCCGACACACTGAATAGGTTGTTTTATCGCTATCTAAAGATTAAAATAATATGTATAAAATATTGTAAAAACGTTGTTACTTTTCTTCACTAAAGGAGCTTGCGCATGGAATATCGTTTCTCGGATACGATCGACAGTTTTAAATCCTCTGCTGTACGGGAAATTTTGAAGCTGACGCAAGGGAAGTCCATTATTTCACTGGCCGGCGGACTGCCGAATGAGCAGTATTTTCCCATTGAAGCTGTCAAGGACGCATTCAACCGCGTCTTCGAAGAAGGCAAGCAGGTACTGCAGTATGGCTTGACCGAAGGCTACACACCGCTCCGGCAAAGCGTCGCCAAACATATGGAACGCAAAAACATCCACGTCGGCGTAGACGACATGTTAATTACGACAGGCTCCCAGCAAGCGATCGATTTGCTGACGCGCGTGTACATCGATCCGGGTGACGTTATTCTCGTGGAACGGCCTACATATCTAGCCGCCATCCAGATTTTCCAATCACACAAGGCGCGTATTATCTCAGTGGAATGCGATGCGGACGGTATGAATTTATCGGACCTTGAGCTTAAAATCGAGCAGTATAATCCCAAGATGATTTATGTAGTACCAACCTTCTCCAACCCTGCAGGAAAAGCGTGGAGTGTGGAACGCCGTCTAGGCACCTTAAATATTTGTAAACGGAAGAACGTGCTGATACTTGAAGATGATCCATACGGCGAGCTGCGATTTGGCGGTGGGGAAGCACTACCCTCGATCTTCTCGTTGGATAAGCATCCGGAGGGCTGTGGAGTTGTCTATACAAGCACATTCTCCAAAATCGTAGCTCCTGCGCTTCGTACCGGCTGGGCTATCGGAGATCCTCAAGTCATCCGCCAGATGGCACGTGCCAAACAGGCAGCGGATCTGCATTCAAGTACTATGGATCAGCAGGCGCTGCACCAGCTGTTTCAACATTTTGACCTGAATGCGCACATCGATCTGGTTCGCACCGAGTATGAAAAGCGTATGCGCCAGATGGTCGACCTGCTGCACCGGCAGGATTGGGCTGGAGCGCGTTGGATCGAACCTAAGGGCGGCATGTTCATCTGGGTTGAACTACCGGAGCACATAGATACGGAACAGCTGCTGAAGCTGGCTGTTGAGGAGGGCGTCGCCTTTGTGCCTGGCATCAGCTTCTACGCGGACGAGCCGCAAAGAAATGCGATGCGCCTGAATTTCACGCACACTGACTACGCCCAGATGGTGGAAGGTTTTACCCGTCTGGACCGTGCTATCCAAAAGATGCTCCAAACCGTCTGAATTATCGGAGTAAACGAGCGACCCTGCAAAATCCATCCGGATCTGCAGAGCCGCTTTTTTCTTATGGGCTTGTCTGCTTCAAACGAAAGACCCCTGCAGCAGGGGTCCTGTTTTGTCTTGCATATGATGAGGGCATTTTGCCGAATGCACGGCAATATGCTGACGGTCCGAAGCCGTCAATTAGATCCATGCTTTGGCGACGATGACCAACAGAATGAACAGTACCAGAATCGCGCCAACACTAGTGAAGAAGCCGCCTACGCCACCACCTGCTCCGGCCAAACCCATAGATCTCTCCTCCCTTCATAAGGAACTTCTTTCATGATATGTAAGTGAGGTGAAGCCTGTTTGGGCATGGCGCAGAATAGGTCGACGCTGCAATATGCTGTCATAGATAACAAAACACACCCCGACATATGCGTTGATGAGACGCACGTCAGAGTGTGTTTAACGACATCGCACGTAACGATAAGCACGGCTTATGTGCTGTGCAAAGTACCGGTGGGACGAGCGCACGGTGGTTCCAACTTCATCGCACGTACACGATAACGGGATTATGCTTCGGCAAAATACCGGTAGGACGAGCGCCAGAGTCGTTTGGGTTCATCCAGCGTGACGTCGCACGGCACAGCCTTGGCACACGCATCAGCGTGACGCGCATCAGGCGCAGTAAGTTAAATCAGTGTGACATTATCTCGGCTGCGGGCGGGTGATTTCCGCTTTTCGATCAAACGGTTGACGGCATCCACATATGCCCTGGCGCTTGCCTCAAGAATGTCCGTGCTCACGCCCCGACCTTGGACGGAGTAATCACCTTGCCGCAGCACCACATGTACCTCGCCAAGTGCATCCTTACCGTGGGTGACAGATTTGATCGAGTAGTCAGCCAATTCGACCTCTTCATTGGTCACCTTATCGATGGCTTTGTAGATCGCGTCCACCGAACCGTTGCCCACAGCCGCCTCTTCGGCAGAACCGCCGTCGATCGTAGTTACACGTATCGTGGCCGTAGGAACGGATTGATTGCCATAAGAAAGCTGTATTGTATCCAATACGAATACTTCAGGCGTTTTGATAAGCTTCTCTTCGATCAAGGCACGGATATCCTCGTCTATGACGTCCTTTTTCTTGTCCGCCAGGTCTTTGAACTTGGCGAACGCGGCGTTCACCTGCTCATCAGTCAAATCATAGCCGAGATCGATGAGCTTTTCGCGGAACGCGTGGCGTCCGGAGTGCTTGCCTAGCACGAGCTTACTCTCTTTTAACCCGATTGTTTCGGGGGACATGATCTCGTACGTCGTTTTCTCCTTCAACATACCATCCTGATGAATGCCCGATTCATGCGCAAATGCGTTCGCACCGACGATCGCCTTATTGCCCGGCACAACCATGCCCGTCAGCTTGCTGACCAATCGGCTGGTACGCGCAATTTCACCCAGCACCAACGAGGTCTTCGCCTGGAAAAACTCCTGCCGTGTTTCCAACGCCATGGCGACTTCCTCCAACGCAGTGTTGCCTGCGCGCTCACCAATGCCGTTGATTGTGCCCTCGATTTGGTCTGCTCCATTCATGACCGCCGCCAACGCATTGGCCGTAGCCAGACCCAAATCATCATGACAGTGGGCGCTCAACTGGATTTTCTCGATGCCCGGTACGTTTTCCTTCAATGTTTTGAAAATATTACCAAACTCACCAGGTGTCAAGTAGCCGACCGTATCCGGAATATTAACAACCGTAGCGCCGGCACGAATCGCCATCGCCGTCACTTCACAGAGGAAGTCCAGCTCCGTACGCCCCGCATCTTCCGGTGAAAACTCGATTTTATCAAAATACTTTTTAGCATATCGGATCGCAGCTTCCGCAGACTCCAGCACCTGCTGCTTCTCCATGCGCAGCTTGTGCTTACGATGGATCGGAGATGTTGCCAGGAACAGGTGAATACACGGATCCTGCGCTCCCTGCAGAGCTTCACGCACCGCGTCGATATCCTGTTCGCGCGAACGCGCCAAGCCGATAATAGAGGCGTTCTTGACAGCACGAGCCACAGCATTCACACCCGCGAGATCACCGGGAGAGGCGGCTGGAAATCCGGCCTCAATACGGTCGATACCCAGCTTTTCCAACTGTAAAGCGATCTCGACCTTCTCCTGCATATTGAGATTTACGCCCGGTGATTGCTCGCCGTCTCTCAGCGTTGTGTCGAATATGTAGATTTTTCTCATCGGTTGGGGCACCTCCTGCGAGTTTTGGTGAAAGGACAACTAGAAAGAGATACGGCTCGAAGGTGAGATCGCCGCGATCCTAGTATAATCGCCCGCGTTCCCTATTGACTTCAAGCCGACCCTCTACCAGACTTATATACGACTAGCGAGCTAGAATTTTACTTCTTGATCCAATGCATCATTTCACGCAGCTGGGAACCGACTTGCTCAAGCGGATGCTCGGCCTCCAAGCGGCGGGTAGCGGTCAAGAAAGCACGGCCGGATTGGTTTTCCAAGATGAAGTCACGCGCAAACTTACCCTGCTGGATGTCAGTCAGTACATTTTTCATTTCCTTCTTCACTTCATCAGTGATGATGCGTGGGCCTGTGACGTAGTCGCCATATTCAGCCGTGTTGGAGATGGAATGTCTCATCGAAGCCAAACCGCCTTCATACATCAGGTCGACGATCAGCTTCAGCTCATGCAAGCACTCGAAGTAAGCCATTTCCGGAGCGTAGCCTGCTTCAACCAGTGTTTCGAAGCCGGCTTTTACAAGAGCGGATGCGCCGCCACAAAGAACTGCCTGCTCACCGAACAAATCGGTTTCAGTCTCTTCACGGAATGTAGTTTCGATAACTCCTGCACGTGTGCAGCCGATGCCTTTCGCGTAAGCCAAACCGATTTCTTTTGCTTTACCGCTTGCGTCTTGCTCTACAGCGATCAGTCCAGGCACACCGAAGCCTTCTACGTATACACGGCGAACCATGTGGCCCGGAGATTTCGGAGCTACCAGGAACACATCTTTGTCTGCGGAGGGAGTAATTTGACCAAAATGTACGTTGAAGCCGTGGGAGAACATGATGGCAGCGCCGTGCTTCAAATTCGGCTCGATCTCGTTTTTGTATACGCTTGCCTGCGTTTCGTCCGGCATAAGAAGTTGTACGATGTCAGCAATTTTTGTTGCCTCCGCTACGGAGTAAACGTCGAAGCCGTCGTTTTTCGCCTGCTCGAAAGAGCGGCCTTGACGAAGCCCGATGATTACTTTCAAGCCGCTGTCACGCAGGTTTTGCGCTTGAGCATGGCCTTGGCTGCCGTAGCCGATAATAGCGATCGTCTTTCCTTGTAATACGTTGAGGTCTGCGTCTTTTTCATAATAAGTAGTAACTGCCATGAATATTAGTCCTCCTTTGATTTAAAAGACCCTGTGAGTGGGCGATAGAGCGGACAACTTCGGCCGGGTGCAAGGACAAGCGGCGAAGTGATCCGCTGTATCCCCCACTCACAAGGAAAATTATGTGAATAATAACACGAATTGCATACCCGTAAAACAAGGATGATGAGAGCATCGCTTGATGGACCCTAAAAGCACAAGGGCTGAATCGATCCTGATACTATGTTTGTGAAGCCAATTACTTCACCGAACCGCGAATCATAGCTGTCACGCCGGTTCTGGACAACTCACGAATCCCGTATGGTTTCAGCAGTTCCACCATCGCATCAATTTTCGTTGAATCGCCTACGACCTGTACGATGAGTGAAGCCGGACCGATATCGACCACTGCGGCGCGAAACGTTTCGACCACCCCGAGAATTTCCGGGCGGGCGCTAGGCTCCGCGTTGACCTTGATCAGCGCCAATTCGCGCGCTACCATCGGGTTAGCACTCAGGTCGACGACTTTGATCACATCTATCAATTTGTACAGCTGTTTGGATACCTGCTCCAACGTTTTGTCGTCGCCGGTGGTGACAATAACCATCCGGGACAAGCCTGTTTCCTCACATTCACCTACGGTGATGCTGTCGATGTTGAAGCTCCTGCGGCTGAACAAGCCAGACACCCGCTGCAGCACCCCAGGCTGGTTATTCACTAATACGGAAATGGTATGTTTGTGAGTCATTCCGAATCCCCCATTATCATTTCATCTATCGTGGAGCCCTGCGTAACCATAGGATACACGTTCTCACCTTTACGAACGACGAATTCGACGAGCACCGGACCTGGGGTGTCCAGAGCTTCCTGCCAGGCACGCCGGGCTTCCTCTTTATTCGTCGCCTTCAGCCCTTTGACGCCATAGGCTTCCGCCAGCTTCACGAAGTCCGGACTGCCTGCCAAATCGATATGGCTGTAACGATTGTCGTAAATCAATTCCTGCCACTGGCGCACCATACCCAGCACCTGATTGTTGATGACAACGATCTTCACCGGGATCTGGTTGATCGCGCAGATTGCCAGCTCTTGTGAGCACATCTGCATGCCCCCGTCACCGTTGATAGATACAACCAAACGATCCGGATTGGCTACCTGTGCTCCGATCGCAGATGGGAAACCAAAGCCCATAGTGCCCAATCCGCCGGAGGTGATCCAAGAACGCGGATGATTAAACTTATAATATTGGGCGGTCCACATCTGGTGCTGGCCCACGTCGGTAGTCACGATCGCCTCGCCCTCGGTTGTTTCATGTATCATTTCGATAACGTACTGCGGCTTGAGTTCCGTTTCAGAATCTTTGTAACGCAGCGGGTGGTTGCGCTTGTTATCCGTAACTTCCTTGATCCACGCGTCGGAATTCGCAGGCTTCACTTTTGGCAGCGCCATCTGCAGAACAGCTTTCACGTCTCCGACACAAGGAATCGATGCTGTCACAATCTTACCAATTTCCGCCGGATCGACGTCGATATGGACGATCTTTTTCGCTTTCGGCGCGAAGCCGTCCACCTTCATCGTGACCCGGTCATCAAACCGTGCTCCGATGGCAATCAGCAGGTCACAATTTTGCAACGCATAGTTCGGCGTGTAGGCGCCGTGCATTCCCGGCATGCCCAGCCACAGCTCATGCGCGCTAGGGAAACCGCCGAGACCTAGCAGTGTGGTTGTCACCGGGATACGCGTTTTTTCAACGAATTCCATCAGCTCTTTGGAAGCATCGGAGTATACCACACCGCCGCCCGCCAGAATGAGAGGACGCTCCGCTAAGGCAATCGCCTCGAGCATACGGTCAACCTGCAATTTGTTTGGCTGCACCGTAGGATTGTAACCACGGATCTCAACCTTTTCCGGATAGTAGAAGGGCGCGGTGGCGTTAGAAACATCCTTAGGAATATCGATCAATACAGGACCTTTCCGGCCCGTAGAAGCAATAAGAAAAGCCTCCTTGATCACACGCGGCAAATCCCGTACATCACGTACCAGGTAGCTGTGCTTCGTGATCGGCATAGTGATGCCGGTAATGTCCGCCTCTTGGAATGCATCGGTTCCGATCACGCTCGTAGCCACGTTGCCGGTGATAACAACCAGAGGCACCGAGTCCATGTAAGCCGTTGCTATACCCGTCACGAGGTTAGTGGCTCCCGGACCGGAAGTCGCGATGCATACGCCGACCTTACCGGTCGAACGCGCGTAGCCGTCTGCCGCATGAATCGCTCCCTGTTCATGCCGAGTCAACAGATGCTTGAAATTCGGATTACCATGCATGGCATCGTAGATATATAAGACCGCTCCGCCGGGATACCCGAAGACGCAATCCACGTCCTCCAATAGCAGGCTGCGCAGCAGCATTTCCGACCCTGTTACAACATCCGGCTGAAGCAGTTCCCTGTGCAGCTCTTCTTTTGATTTCTGTGTGGTTTGTACGATCATCACATAGTCCTCCTCTCAATATGTCAAAAACGCGAAAAACCCCTCTCATCCCGACACGTCAAATATGACGTCTGAAGGGACGAAAGGGGTTCTAATCTTCCGTGGTACCACCCAGATTTTGCTATCTGCCTCACAGCAAATAACCTTAGAAAGTACGCAGCCAGTGTTAACAGCCGGTATACCTTCGGCACTGTAACGTGTGCCATTCCGATTCCCCCTAATAGCTACACCGGTGATCCGACATACTTTTCAGGGAAACAGCTCCGAGGTGAGCTCGTATATAAGGGATTAATGGCATTGGTTTCAGCTAATCCTCTGCTCTCTGAACATAAGAGCCCTTATAACTTCGTCCTCATCACAGCCGATAGGTCGTTGTACTTTTTCAATATTATAAGCCGAAGCAATCGAATAAGTCAAGCGACTATTCGGTCGTTCTTTTGCACAAAAAAAGACCGTCATCCCCGAAACTATAGGGAAAACGGTCTTCTGCTTGTAAATTAGGCGTTGATTTTTTGCTTCGCTGCGTTAGCAAGATCGTTGAACGCATTGATATCGTTAACAGCGAGGTCAGCCAGCATTTTGCGATTCACTTCGATTCCGGATTGCTTCAATCCGTACATCAGCTTGCTGTAACTCAAGCCGTTGATGCGGGCTGCAGCGTTGATACGAGTGATCCAGAGTCTGCGGAAATCGCGTTTCTTTTGACGACGGTCGCGGTATGCGTACAGCAAGGACTTCATTACTTGCTGCTTTGCAGTTCTAAATAAACGGTGCTTGGAACCGAAATAACCTTTAGCCAGCTTTAAAATCTTTTTATGACGACGACGAGTTACGAACCCGCCCTTTACTCTTGCCATGATTGATTACCTCCAGAATTTAAGTAGAATAAGTTGCGGGATTAGCCTTTGATGTTGGACAGCTGTTGTTTCAAACGTTTCACGTCACCAGGCGCCATATTGGGGTTGGTAGACAATACGCGCTTTTGACGAGCGCCCTTGGTGGAAAGCAAGTGGTTTTTGAATGCTTTATATCTCATTACTTTACCGGTACCTGTTACTTTGAAGCGGCCTTTTAAGCTGCTGTGTGTTTTCATTTTTGGCATAATGTTCTAGTCCTCCTCAATTTATGCTTGCTGCTTTGGTGCTAAAATCATGATCATACTACGGCCTTCGAGCTTTGGCCTGCGCTCAACGATGCACAGCGCCTCCACTTCGGTCGCCATGCGTTCCAACACCTTCTGCCCAATGCTTGCATGGGCGATCTCACGACCACGGAAACGCACGCTCAGTTTCACCTTGTCGCCTTCATTCAAAAACTTGACGACGTTGCGCTGCTTCGTTTGGAAGTCATGCTCGTCGATCGTTGCACTTAAACGAACTTCCTTCAGTTCAACGATTTTTTGATTTTTACGAGCTTCCTTGTCCTTCTTCTGCATTTCGTAACGATATTTCCCGTAATCCATAATCCGGCACACGGGCGGCTTCGCCGTCGGAGCGACATTCACCAAATCCAGGTTGGCATCCATAGCAATCTCAAGAGCCTCACGAATCGGCTTGATGCCGAGCTGCTCACCTTCTGC
The DNA here is from genome assembly GCF_002220865.2 of Paenibacillus xerothermodurans. Taxonomy (GTDB): domain Bacteria; phylum Bacillota; class Bacilli; order Paenibacillales; family NBRC-103111; genus Paenibacillus_S; species Paenibacillus_S xerothermodurans. Next base: position 131,548 of record NZ_NHRJ02000005.1, read on the forward strand.
ACCGATCAGGCGTACTTCCCTTGCCCGAATGTCATCGTTAATTAAATGCTCAGTACTAATAATCTTCCACCTCCACAGGATTATAAAAAAATGAAAAGGACGAGAGCGACACGCGCCCACGTCCAATAAATTTCAAGTGATTTTCGTAATAAACGTTCACTTTACCTTTATTAACCAGCCAACTTCCGTTGGTCAGGTGAGAAGCGGGCGCTTCTTCTTTATGACTAAGACATCATAGCATAGATGACTCGATAAAGTCAAATGGTTCCGATGTGGCGCAGCAGTATGCTTTAGCTGACCTGCTTGCTCTGCATTTCCTCCAACCGGATCACGCGCGTATGCTCTGTATGGCTCCACTGTTTGTTATTTTGAGTGAAGAATGCATACACTGTGATAGGCCACCAAGAAAGCATAAATACCGGGAACGTGACCAGATAGAGATACGTTCTCCAGTTGGCGCGCTCAATAATCAGCGCGATCGGGAACTGAATATAGCTCAGGATCGCGACCACCATAAACAGGTTCGGTGCGTAATAGAACAACGACTTAAACATTGCATCTCCCGGCATCATCATGTCGACCCACAGAATGATCGATACCAAAGAGGCGATCAGTACGTTATATACATTCAAAGCGTACACGGCCGTGTCGATTTTGGACCAGCTGCGTTCAGTCAAACCTTGCCAGAACAGCGGGAAGAAATAGCGGCGCGCGACATCAAAATGCCCTTGCATCCATCTCAAACGCTGTCTTGCCGAAGCTTTGAACGTGAGCGGCTTTTCATCGTATACTTTTGCGTCGTAGTTGAACGTCGGGTTGACTCCGCGCTGCACGCAGCGCATCGTGAATTCCAAGTCTTCTACAAGACTGGTGGCACCCCAACCGATTTCTTTCAGCAATTTGGTTTCAAAGCACATACCGGTGCCGCCCAGAAAGTTGGCCAGCCCGAGGTTTTGCCGGGGCAGCTGCCACAGTCTGTTGCAGTACCAGTAAGTGACCGCATATGCAGATGTGATCCAGGAATCGTGCGGGTTCTTGGTGTCGAGATACGCCTGAATGACCCTGGAGCCGTTGCACAAATCGTTGTTCATGTGCTTCAGGTAGTCCGGATTCACTAGATTGTCAGCGTCAAACATCACGATGGCATCATAGCTGCGGGGCATCTGCCATAGCTGCTTGAGCATCCATTCAATCGCGTAGCCCTTGCCTCTGAGGGCGGGATTGTTGCGCTCGCAAGCATAGACACCTTTACTCCGGGCTATGTCCGCAGTGCTGTCGTCGCAATTATCGCAGATGACAAACACATCGTATAACTCTTTTGGATAATCCAAATTCTTTAAGTTGTCAATCAGTGCACCCACGACTTGTTCTTCGTTGTGCGCCGCCACCAGAATGGCAAAAGACTTCTGAGGCGCATGCTGTGCTGCGGATTTGCGGCGGAACCAACCAAAGAACGTCAAAAACAGCTGATAGGCCCCGATCACCGCCAGGATGATCTGCACGCCTAACAAAAAGTGATCCAGCATCAAAAATCCCCCTTTTTTATATAACCCCAAAGTCGATTCTCTCTTTTTGTTAGTTTTTATCTATAAACTTCGGTAGTTTTTTTTGGATTTGTGCGGGTAGCGAGTATATTTTCCACTGTTTACTCCGTTTTGTCAAAAGCGTAAGATGCCCTCATTGTGTCGCATCTTTTAATTTACAGTAGAATTTGTGTGTAATTCTAGTAAGACCCACCGCTATGCGGCTTATTTGTGTCATTTCCACCGATTTTCATGGTTTTTAGGCCTTCCGCTCGTCTGGCGGCGACCCGATTTCCACTTTCTGCTGGCATGCTCCAGCGCAAGCTGCCTGTGCGGCCTGTTACGCCTACAGCGAGCGATCAGCCTTGGCACTCCTCAACTAATAATACAGCATTTCAAGCGCGTGCTCAAATGCCACAATTCACCACAGTATGGGTGTGCCCAGGGTGATTTCGGACTTACACTATTGTTTACCCCGATGCCCCTGTATCCAATCATAACCATATGTAGTGCCTATTATATCTTTATTAAAAAAGATTTAAAAGGGTGTTGATATTCTATTAACAAATAGCTGGTAAACTGAAATTGCGTCTGCCGAAACCGTAATTATCTCATTTTTTGAACAAGTTGCTTTTTGCACATAAAATGTTTAATGTTTAAATTGTGTAAACTCATTTGTCAACAAGGTATGGTGAAAACGCATATGCCTAAAAAAAGGGTCTTGTTATTATCAGAAGGCTTTGGCGCTGGACATACGCAAGCCGCACATGCTTTATCCATCGGTCTTCGCATGCTCTCGCCCGATATCCAGACACGCGTTCTGGAACTCGGCTCCTTTCTCCATCCGACGCTGGCCCGGTGGGTGTTCACAGCGTTCCGCAAAACCGTCACTACTCAGCCCAAACTATATGGGTTGGTCTACCGGTCGCAGTACAAGAAATCTTTGAACCGTTTTACTCAGTTAGCTTTGCATCGCATTTTTTACGCACAAACTGCCGAAATCATCAATCAGCTTCGTCCGGACACGATCGTGTGCACTCATCCTTTCCCTAATGCAGTCATTTCGCGGCTGAAACGCGCGGGCTTGAACGTCCCCCTGTGCACGGTGATCACTGATTACGATGCACATGGCACGTGGTTGAGCTCTGAGGTGAATAAATACCTCGTTTCGACAGCCGACGTAAAAGAAAAACTGGTGGGCCGCGGCATTCGCTCCGATGCGATTCGAGTCACGGGCATTCCAGTTCACCCGAATTTCTGGGAGCCGCATAACCGTGACGAGCTGCGAACACGGTTCGGGCTCAAAGCGATGCCTACCGTGTTGATTATGGGCGGCGGTTGGGGAATGATGAACACTGAAGAATTTATGAAATATTTCACGGAATGGCGGGATAAGATCCAGCTGGTCATCTGCCTGGGCAATAATGAAAAAGCGTTCGCCACTCTGTCCGAGGACAAACGATTCCAACACGAAAACATCCGGCTGATGGGATTTACCAACGAAATCGACAAATGGATGGACGTCTCTGATCTGTTGATCACGAAGCCCGGCGGCATGACGTGCACGGAAGGTCTGGCGAAGGGGATCCCCATGCTATTTTATAAGCCTATTCCCGGCCAGGAGGAGGAAAACCTGCAGTATTTCATTCAACATAGGCTGGGAGAGCAAATCACTTCCGGGGCGACCATCGATCATTGGCTTCGGCTGTTGGTTGAGCGCTATCCCGAGGTACGGAAACGTCGGGCGCTTCTAGCCCGCCAACGAATCCGTCCGTACAATCCGACAGACTGTTCGCAAGCCATTATGGAAATTCTGAATCAATGATACATCTGCTATCATCGCGAAAATAAGCATGCAGAGTCCCGAGCTCTCTGCATGCTTTTTATTTTTGTTCCACGAATATGATGTTCTCAGACAGCCGGCTCATGCCTCTTCGTCAGCTAAGGCGCCGTCTTCCTCGTTAGCATCCGGCACCTGAGCCTGTTCCCGCTGCTTCTCAAGCTGGCATACATGCTCCTCTAAAGCCTGCCGCCCAATCATGACCTCGACACGATGAATATTCACTCCGCGCTCATAGAATTTCGACTCGTACTCTGTCAGCACCAAGTCCGTCCGCAGACCTTCCGCATGCAGATCCAAGGAGATATTGCGCATACGCAGCCCCATGTCCGCGAAAGAATTTAGGGAGAACTCAAATAATGAGCGGGAATCGGTCTTGAAATGAATCTCACCGCGGTCGTTCAGAATCTCAATATATTTATGAACAAAATTAGCATGGGTTAAGCGCCGCCGAGCATGCCTTTTCTTAGGCCATGGATCGCTGAAATTCAGATAGATGCGTTCCAGCTCATTGGCAGCGAAAATATCTTCGATCTTTTCGATGTTGAACAGTGCCAGCTTCAGATTCGCTAAGGTTACCCCACTCCCCTCCCGGGCACCGATCGCTTTCTCCGCCGCACGCCGGAGCAGTTCGTCGTACATATCAACGCCTATGTAATTAATGTTGGGATTGAGTAAACTGTGTTGGCTGATGAAACGCCCTTTACCCATGCCCAGTTCCACATAGATCGGACGATCGTTACCAAAAACTTCGTGCCATTTTCCTTTATAGTCGGCGGGATTGAGCACGATGAGCTCCGGCTGAGCCTCTAACGCCTCTCTAATGCCTTTTCGGCCTCGCAAACGCATAGGTTTCCTCCAAAAAATAGATAGTAAGCAGTTCAGAGAGAATTATACTCTGAATCGGCTACATTGAAAAGGCGGCTACCGCAAGCCGCCTGCGAATAACCGCCCCTCCGGGAGATCTATGCGTCCAACATATCAAATTGCGCCCGCGGGCTTTCCGGTATCAGCAGCTCCTCCAGTGCCGTGCGCAGCTTACGCCGTGCCTGAGCGGCAAGCAGCGGCTGTGCCCCAAAGCTCACGCCGCTGCCGAGGGCCATCGCTTCTTTCACGGTCAACTCCACTAGACAGCAAGTTGTCCCCACGCGGAATGGCGATATCAGTCATGCATGTGCACCCCACTGCTACAGTCTAGCTTATGAACGATTTCCTTGGTCGTTGCGATTTCTCGTACGCATTCCGGCTAATCCCAACAATCCGAGCAGACCCAGCCAGCCCCAGTCGGTGCCGTTATCCCCGGCGTCAGCGTCGGCGTTCGCGCGGTAATCGTAAGTACCGTAGTTGTCTCCGTAACCGTTAATATCTCCGCCGCCGTTAGCACCGTTACCGCCATTGCCATTGCCGCCATTGCCGCCATTGGCATCCAGGCCGTCCAACACATTGTTGTCATCGCCGCCCAGGCCGCCACCATTATCGTTTCCTCCGGCACCGTCGGTCAGGTCGCCTACATCAGCTGCACCAGCGTCGCCGGCATTGTTTCCGTTGCCTACGTCTGCGGCTCCATAGTTTGTGTTTGGAGTTACGACAGTAGCTCCAGGAGTACCCGCAATTCCGGTAGCCGGCGGATAAGGAGTGGTGGCAGTACCAGGAGCCGGGGCAGGAGCCGGGGCGCCATTAGCCGCTGGCTGAGCGTCAGCCTGGCCGGCGAATCCCAAAGACGCGGTCAGCGCCAAAGCCAGAACCGTTTTGTGAAACTTAGTCATTTTGTTGTGATCTCCCTTCTCAGCTTAGTGGTTGTTGTTGCAGTTATAGCATGGTCGGTTAAAGATGCAAATATCCTTTCGCCGCCGAGGAGGGTTTTGTCAAGGAAAAAGTTCGCAAAACCCGCTGCTACTCGCACCGCCGGTGTTTTTACTGTAGAATAGGGGCAGCCCGTCACGGGCCGCCGCGGGAACATTTACGTTGCTATAAAAAAGGAGTTATTATGAAGCCAGCCAAGCTAGCACAGAGTCCTGACGCATGGGGAGATAAAAGATTTAACAGCTGGAATACGGAGATGCGCCGGCAGTTCGGCACCAAAGTTTTTAAGGTCATGCTGGACGCCGGGTTCACTTGCCCTAACCGGGACGGCTCAGTCGCCACCGGGGGATGTACTTTTTGCAGTGCGCGCGGTTCAGGTGATTTTGCAGGAAGCCGCCACGATGATCTCGTTACACAATTCAACAAAATCCGGGATTTACAGCACAGGAAATGGCCTGACGCAAAATATATAGGATATTTCCAGGCATACACAAACACCTATGCGCCGGTCGAACAGCTGCGGGAGTATTATGAAGTGATATTAGCGCAGCCGGGTGTGGTCGGCTTGTCCATCGCAACACGGCCGGACTGCCTGCCGGATGACGTGATTGAATATTTGGCCGAGCTGAACCAAAGGACATATCTGTGGGTTGAAATGGGGCTGCAAACCATTCATGAATCGACGTCACAGATGATCAACCGCGCTCATGACACGCAATGCTTTGAAGAAGCTGTCGCTAAACTGCGTAAACATAATATTCGCATATGCGCCCATATTATTTACGGTCTACCCGGCGAAACTCACGACATGATGCTCGCAACCGGCCGCGCAGTAGCTGCGATGGATGTCCAAGGGATCAAAATTCATCTGCTGCATCTCATGCGTAAAACTCCGATGGTGAAACAGTATGAAGCCGGCCTTTTGCGTTTTTTGGAAAAGGATGAATATGTAAAACTCGTTGTGGACACATGGGAGATGCTGCCGCCTCCAATGGTGGTACATCGCTTGACCGGCGATGCGCCGCGGGACCTGCTGATCGGACCGATGTGGAGCCTGAAAAAGTGGGATGTGCTCAACGCGTTTGACGCTGAGCTAAGAGCGCGTGATAGTTGGCAGGGCAAAAAATACGAGAAGTTAGATTGCAAGCTGGAGGCCTCAAATGGGTTTCTTATCGATACTTAGCTTCGCACACAAATTAATCGCCGAGCGTGTGGCGGCAGGGGAGACGGTGGTAGATGCCACCGCGGGCAATGGTGTGGATACAGCGTTTTTGGCCGGACTTGTCGGTCCGAACGGGGCGGTATACGCCTTCGACATCCAGGAAAGGGCGCTGGAAAAAACGAAAATGCGCCTTGCCAAGGAGCGGATGGATTCAGCTCACGTCAGCCTGATGTTAGCCAGCCACGCGCGGCTGTCCGAGCTGCTTCCTGTGTCCGCCGCAGGCACTGTGGGAGCTGTGATGTTCAATCTGGGATATTTGCCGGGCGAAGATAGCGGCACGATCACTACAGCCGCATCGACTCTCCCTGCGCTCGAGCAGGCCGCACAGCTGCTGAGAAAAGACGGGGTCATTACGATCGCGCTTTACACCGGCCACCCAGGCGGTGCAGCGGAAGCGTGTGCGGTCCGGGAATGGGCGGAAAATCTGCCGCAACAATTTTTTCAAGTACTGGAATACAGGTTTATGAATCAGAGCAATCATCCGCCTTATTTAATCGCAGTAGCCAAGAGATGAGTCAGTGTGCCAACAACTGCAATTCTGAGCAGCAAAGGAGTAGAGACGCGCGCAAAACCGCGATTCCAGTACAAAAATAAAACAGCCTCCAAGCAATGACAGTTAGCTGTCGGCGGTTGGAGGCTTGTTCGTTTAAGGCGATCCGGCAAAATGCCACGCTGAGCGACTATGCCGATGCCGGGCGGCGGCACCTGGCGGTCACTCGCTGCCCCTGTTCATGGCGGACATGCTACGAGTGGTGCTCAGGCAGTCGTGTGGTAGTCCCGCGCCGAGTTGGCGATCGTGCTCGAGCAGGCTGCCGGGCGTAGCGTTAGTTCACGGATTTTCGTTGCGCCGGCATTACTGGCGGTAGGGGCAGTGTGAAATGCTGAGCGCCTGTGGAGCCATCCGGCGGGAAGTATGCGACCAGCAGCTGTTGCGAGTCGGCCAGCACTTGCCCGCTGGCAAGATAGCGGTCCAATCGAAACGGCACTACCTCGAGAGTCACATGCTTATGCAAATCTTTTTCACCCATCCCTAGAGCGGCGAACCTGTCGGACACCGCTTCCGGATGTTCAGCGAGTTGCGTGAAGTATTCCGACTGCTGCGACTTATCCAGCTTAAAATCCCACCATATTTTTCTCGGCTTATACTTATGATTCAGGAAATAATCCAGCTTCATCAGCCCCTCGACTATGTCCAAGCGGCGCGTACCGCGGTGGCGTAAAAATGCCAGCAGCCGCGTGAACAGATCTTCCAGCTGGTGCCCGATTTTTTGCCAGCCCTGCGCCTCCCAGAAGTCGCCAAACTGCTGGAAGAAATCAAATGCGGACGGAAATTCCTCGCGGATGAGGTAGGTGACCGTGTGATCCAGACGATGGGCATTCCAATATTTTTCCAGTACATCTTCCACACGTTTGATCCGCACCAGATCAGCGAACGGCAAAATATCGTTACCCAGTATTTCATACGGGGCGTGATCCATGTAAATATAACCATACTTGTCCGCGTCCGCCCTCATGCCTGTGCCGCGCAGCATTTTCAGGAAACCCAGCTGCAGCTCTTCGGGACCAAGCTGGAACACGTCGTTGAACGTTTTGCGGAACGAGTTGTAGTTCTCTTCAGGCAAGCCCGCTATCAAGTCCAAATGCTGATCAATTTTCCCGCTCTCTTTCACTTTCAGCACGGAACGAGTTAGTTTGGAGAAGTTTTGTCTCCTTTTGACTAAATTATTCGTTTCATCATTGGTCGATTGCACGCCAATTTCAAAGCGGAACACGCCGGGCGGCGCATGCTCGGCCAAATAATCCAGCACCTCCGGGCGCATAATGTCAGCCGTGATCTCAAACTGAAATACACAGCCACGGTGATTGCGTATCAAAAACTCGAAAATTCCCATCGCATAGTCACGCTTGATATTGAAGGTCCGGTCAACGAATTTAATCAACTTCGCGCCCGAATCGATGAGGTACAACAGGTCGCTTTTTGTACGTTCCATATCGAAATACCGCACGCCGACCTCGATCGACGACAGACAGAACTGACAGCTGAAGGGACAGCCGCGGCTTGTCTCAAAATACACGACGCGGTTCGCCAAAGTCGGCACATCCTCGGTAAAACGGTGGGGCGAAGGGATATCATCCAGCTTCAGCTTGGGCCGCGGCGGATTGACGATCACCCGGCCATCCTTGCGGTAGGCGGCTCCGAACACGCTGTACAGTGCACGGCCGCCGCTCAGTTCCTTCAAGAGGTGGTGAAACGTCTCCTCCCCCTCTCCCATTACTACGTAATCCACCTCTGGCAGCCGCTCCATCCAATATTCGGTATCGTACGACACCTCCGGGCCGCCCAGAACGATAATGAGCTCAGGATTGATCTTTTTCAGCATGTTGATGACGGTGATCGTCTCTTCGATATTCCATATATAACACGAAAACCCGACGATATCGGGCTGCTTCTGGAATAGATCCGAGACAATATTCATCGCCGGATCTTTGATGGTGTATTCAGCAATCTGTATATTGAAATCGGAAGCGCAAAATGCCTTCAAATACCGCAGTGCCAGGGAAGTATGAATATATTTGGCGTTCAATGTGGATAATACGACGTTCATGTGAATACCTCTTTTACGTGCAGAATCAATGCACCCCTCATTCTACACGGAAAAGGCGGCGAACACAAAAAAAGAAATGGAATCCTTGAAGGGTTCCACTTCCTTTTCACAGCCATCTGTGAGAATATTGAGTGCCTTCTACCTCAGGCGTCAGAGCCGCGAGCATAAATTCGTCATAGCCTTCTTCCGACCACCGGTTCGCCTGCGTGATAAGCTGCTCTTCTACGAGCTCTTTTTGCGTGCGCAGATGTTCCAAGCCGCCTCCTGACTGCTCGATGGATCGCTGCAGCTCCTTGCGCCGTTCCATACGTTTTGCCATTTGATACAAAATCATGGTTCCGTCTCCTCTTAGCGTAGCATTTTATAGTAATTCAAGTTTACCTATCCAAGATGAAAGGCAGATTAACTGTGTATAAAGCGATTGTTAAATGTAGATGAGTTCATCTTACCAGGCATTATGAAGTGTATGTAAAATGGTGGCGTTATATGCAGCCGAGGCGCGCCGGAATTTACAAGATGCCGGCCGTCGATTCGCCACGCTTCGATATGGTCCGCGAAAGCCTGCATGCAACGCGACCGGCTGGAGAAGCGTGGGCTTGTGACACTTCACAGCAATGTATGTTATTTGAAGCCGCTACACATTGGATGCCCCACCCCTATCATGGTATAGTTAAGGTCAATTAAATTCACCCTATCGGAGCGATCGACTTATTATGAACAAACCAAAAAAGCATTCCGGCAAATCCACCAACACCGCGAAAAAGCCCAGGACGTCGCGACATGGCGGTCAATCTCCTGCACAGCCGAAGCTCTACACGGTGAAAGAGCCCGGGGAGCTGCTGCCTTTTTTGCTGTCCACGCTGTCGAATATGGGCCGGAACTCGGTCAAAAGCCTGCTTAGCCGCGGCCAAGTGTCGGTGAATGATAAAGCCGTGACTGTGCATAATTTTCCGCTGGAGCCGGGACACATTGTCGCCATACACAGGGAGCGCGCGGTCGCAGAAGCCCCACTTCTCGGCATGGCCATACTGCATGAAGACGATGACATTATTGTGATTAAAAAGGAATCCGGCTTGCTATCAATTGCTTCCGCCAGGCCGGAAGAGCATGAGGTCACCGCCTACCGGCAGCTCATGACCCATGTTCGCAGGACGAATCCGCACGCCAGAATTTTCGTAGTTCACCGGCTTGACCGGGACACTTCCGGCGTGATGATGTTTGCGAAAAGCGAACGTATCCAGCAAGCTCTGCAAAATTCCTGGCAGGACGCGGTCAAAGAGCGGTCCTACATCGCCTTAGTCGACGGTAAAGTGCAGAAACCAGCGGGCACGGTTACCTCGTGGTTGAAAGAAAGCCGCACACTGAAAATGTATTCCGGCCGCTATCCCAATGACGGGCAGCTTGCGGTTACCCATTACAAGGTTCTGCAGTCCAATTCAGCATTTTCGCTGTTGGAGGTCCATTTGGAGACAGGACGCAAAAATCAAATTCGTGTTCATATGGAGGACATAGGCCATCCTGTGAGCGGAGACAAAAAGTATGGATCACGCACGAAGGTAATCGGCCGGCTCGGCCTGCACGCCAAAGTACTGTCGTTTGAGCATCCGACCACAGGCGAGCTACTGCGGTTTGATACGGGCGTTCCCAAGCAATTTTTGCGTCCTTTTCACACCCAGTGAGAGCCGACGTCCCCTTGGATTTTTTACAATGACACGGCAGCCGTGTGGTCAGCGCTCGGCAGCCGTTTATTTGCTCTCGTACGAGTTTGTAATCCCACGGACATGTATATTGCATCAGCCTATCTTTTTGGCATATAATAGGAACAAGTGTTCCCACAAAAGGACAATAGGAGATGTGGATGGAATCATCTGACGTTTTTGCTGAATCACGTCGAAAGTACCAAGGGGAAAATCGGGCTAAACTAGTTATGCAGCGCTTGCGAGCATATCAGCAGCTGAAACAGCAACGAAAATGGTGGCAAAGGCTGCAGCCTGCACCCGTCGCCAAAACCAAGCCCAAGGCATGGACTCAGCGGCACCAGTGCAGCGCCTCATGCCAGACGACGTCGCCTGCTCAAGCCGATGCTTGAACAACGATATCCTTTGTTACTGACGAAGTGCAAATGACGAGTTAATACAATGCAATATTATGGAGGCAATGCGACTGTGGCACGTTATCCTTTTGAATATGATCATTCACAGCCTTTCATTCAACAAGCGAGCGAATGGATAGCCGATGTGTTCTACGATATATTGCCGGAAGCCGGCTTTGAAGTGCGGGATGAGCAGATATATATGGCGTTCCAGCTTGAAAGAGCGTTTGCGGAGAAGCAAACAATTTTCGCCGAAGCGGGCGTCGGTACAGGCAAGACGCTTGTTTATTTGCTGTATGCGATATGCTACGCGCGCTATACCGGGAAACCGGCGATTATTGCCTGTGCGGATGAATCGTTGATCGAGCAGCTGGTAAAGCCGGAAGGTGACATTGCCAAGCTGGGCAAGTACCTGGATATGGAGATAGACGCCAGACTGGCCAAGTCGCCGGATCAGTATGTGTGCCTCATGAAGCTGGATGACGCGAGATTAGGGCACGATGATGCCGCCTTATTCAAAGAACTGTATGGCAGCCTGCCCAGCTTTGTGCATTCGCCCGGCACGCTGCAGTCCTTCCACGCATACGGTGATCGCAAGAATTATCCCCGTTTGAACGACGAACAATGGGAGAAAATCAACTGGGACGCGTTTCAGGACTGTTTCGTCTGTGAGATGCGGCATCGCTGCGGTCAGAGCCTGTCCCGCGAGCATTACCGTAAGTCCGCTGATCTGATTATCTGCTCCCACGATTTTTATATGGAACATGTCTGGACGTACGAAGGACGAAAACGGGAAGGCCAACTACCACTGCTGCCAGAGCACTGTGCCGTCGTATTTGATGAGGGGCATTTGTTGGAGACTGCCGCGCAGAAAGCATTGACCTACCGGCTGAAGCACATCGTGTTCGAGGAATTGATCACCCGGCTGCTTAAAGGAGAGATCCGAGAGAGACTTGCGGTGCTGATTGATGAGGCTATCGAACAAAGCGAGCGCATGTTCGATGTATTGGAAGGCCAGTGCCGGAATATCCCCGGCTCAGATCGAAAGCAGGTCGTGCTGAACGAGCAGCTGTTAGACGAAGTTCATCACTTCCGCGAGCAGCTGTCCGCTATAGAGGAAGAGCTGGTGTTCGAGAGTGAGCTTTACACATTGAACGAGTATCAGCTGCGCATCGTGGAGGAGCATCTGGAAATGATGCAGCGGGCCTTAAGCCTGTTTGATCATTCCGAGAAGCTTATATGTTGGGCTACAGAAAGCGGCACTGGCCTTACACTGGTTGTCATGCCGCGTACGGTGAAGGAAGTACTGCAAGACCGGGTGTTCTCTCTGAGAATGCCGATTGTTTTCTCGTCAGCGACGTTGTCGGTGGACGGCTCCTTTGAGTATATTGCGGCGAGCGTGGGAACAGAAAGCTTCTTGTCGTTCTCGGTGGCTTCGCCATATGATTATCCAAAGCAAATGAAGGCTGTTGCCCCCAAATGGAAGCACCGCGGAACTTTCACAGAAAAAATGAAAGCCGCGGTGCAGCTGCTGATGCATACCGAAGGAAGAGCCTTGATCCTATTCCCGACCGCAGACGAGCTTCGGCGGTTTAAGCAGGAAATCCCGGAGTACACGGAGTGCAGCTCCATGCGGTTCTTGTTCGAGGGGGATGAGGAGATTAGTCATCTCATCGGGCGGTTTCAGCAGGATGAGCTCAGCATGCTCTGTGCCGTGAGCTTGTGGGAAGGCCTCGACGTGCCGGGTCCCGCCCTGTCCAATCTGATCATTTGGTCGCTGCCGTTCCCCCCGCACGATCCGGTATTTATGGCGAGGCGTGGGGGCTCCACCCGGCCGTTCGAAGAGGTGGATTTACCTTATATGCTGCTGCGGCTCAGACAAGGCGTAGGCCGACTGATCCGTTCGCGTGAGGACCGCGGCATTGCGGCGATCCTTGTGGAGGAATCGGACCACTATGATGATTTGCGCGAACAGATCGCAGGTGTGTTACCCGCGGGCGTCGAGCTGAAAGACTCGTTAGATGAAGTGACGCAACAATCGACTCATGCCACTGGCACTGTCGTCTGACCAAAAAGACCTCCAAGCCCGCTTGGAGGTCTTCTTCAACTATACCGAAAAACATAATGTGTGATGCAGCTCGTCCCCCCTGGCTGGTCAGGTCCAGCCCCAAAAAAAACCGTCCCGGTCCCAAGCGATCCTGCCCCCGTGCAGCTTTCGGAAAGCTTTCTTTACATCTTTGGAGATGGACTGGTTCCCGTTCTCGTTGAGGAAAATAAACGACTCTCCAAAGTGATCGGCGATATGCTTCACAGCATCACTCTGGTGGAGTATACCGGAGAACCGTATCTCCTTCACCATCCACTCAGCGACATCGTCAGCTGTATAATCCATTCATCCCGCTCCTTATGATATTGTGGCATCAGTGTGCCTGGTCAAGGCTTCGCAACCGGGACCGTCTGTCCGACATATTCATCGAGTGTGATGCTCCGCTTACTGATCTCCTGAGCGATCTCCTTGCCGACATACCTCAGGTGCCACGACTCATATTGGTAGCCGGTGATCGCCTCTTTCCCCTCGGGATAACGCACGATAAAACCGTGTTCCGCTGCATGTTGTTCAAGCCATTTGGCCTCCTTGGTGTCAGAGAAGCAATCCGTTGCGGCGCATTTTCCTGACGCACCGGCGACATCGATGGCCAAGCCCGTTTCGTGTTCGCTATGCCCTGGCTTTGCACTGTATTTATCAGCCGCCTCTGCGCCGTCCTTTTTCACGTAGTTCGAATATAAGCTGCTCTGGGTCGCGCGCGAGCGGTAGCCGGACACTCCGGACAAAGGTAAATTGTCTTCTTTGGCCGCGGCAAACAGTTGCTCCAATGCGTCCGCAGCCTCCTTGCGCAATTTGCGTTTTTCCAACTTTTCTTGGAAAATGAAAGAAACGTTAGGCTCCACCAGATCGTCCGGCTTGTAGTTGTCCGGCAGTTTATAAGTCTTGTTGACCAACACGGAGGTAGCTGAAGGGTCGGCGACTACTTGAATAGTTTTGTCCTCGTCCGTGGTTGGTGCAGGCTTCGCCGACGGGGATTGCCCGGCTGGAGCACCGGGGCTGGCAGCACGTGCTTGGCTCCCTTGCTGCCCGGCGCCGGCTGGGGAGGCACCTGACTTATCCGATTGCGGCTGCGTCGTTGACCCTGCGGAGCTGTCAGACGAATCGCCGCTCGCCTGTCCACCTTGGGCCGCGCCGCCGGGCAGCGTGCTATTGGAGCTCGTTGGTCCATCATCTTTGGGCGCTGCGGTTGGGTTGCCCGTGCCCGCAGGATCCGAGCTCTCTTCACGCGCAGAGTTATCGTTGCATCCGGTCGCAGATAATACAACTGTTGCGGCTAGAAGCAAAGCCGCGGCGGGATAAAAACGAAACTTCATTACAATGCACTACCTTCCTGTCCTGTTGTTTTGTCAATTCTAGTATACATTGACGGGGAGGAAAGGTAAAAAGTTGCCCGTTGACAATTATACAACCGTGCCAGAAAAGCATCCGAGAGGCAGGATCCCACCATTGAACATACCCATACAATCCATAAATTTGTATCTATTGGCCGGCGTAGCGACTGATCCGTTGTTTATGGAAGGTTTTGGCCAGGCGATGAAGGTTCGGCTGCATCAGGCAGGCTGGGCGGTGCGCTCCGAGCTGCTCCTGCCATACGGCGATTGGTCGCGCAGTATATTTACGCAGCTGCGTGAGATGCGGCATGATCTCTGGCCGATACGACACCGCCCGCTTCACTCTATCGGCGGCAACCGTGCGGCAGATGCGCTGCGAGGTACAAGCCCGGGCGGCGTAACGCTGCTGCTCGGGCATAGCGGAGGCGGTATAGCCGCCTTGCATGCCACCAGCATCCTCACTCGCGAAGGCTGGTTCACTCCGTCCGACCCGCCTCGTATCGTACAGATCGGCTCACCTAAATGTCCGATCCCGGCCTGGCTGCGGAAGTCCACGTTATATGCGGCTGCTGTGAATGCGAATGGCAAGCTGTCGGATCCGGTTACGCGCTTAGGTAGTTGGGGCGGCTGGCGCCGCAATGCGTATGGTATCCCGGTCTGGCGAGCAAAAGCCGACTCCCCCGGAACAATCGTTCATCTCCCGCTTATCGGCGGACACGCCGACTATTTTAGACAGGGACAGGCTTACGTCAATACGGAAGGCCTATCTAATCTGGATATCACTGTGCGAGCTGTCTATGATTGGCTGAAATCAACTTGGGAAACCGATTTCCGCTGAATAGGCAACGCGCGTCTGGTGAGCTGAAATCCACGATACCCCTGTCCGGTAATGCGGTGAACAGCTTGTGCATGCAAAAAAAGCTCATCCGATGCCGTAAGGCTGATCAAATGAGCTTACATTTTGTTACTTTTCTACCACTACCAGATGACTACCAGAAAAAGCCACCGTAGCCGCCATAGCCACCGTAGCCGCCATAGCCGCCATAGCCACCATAGCCGCCGAAGCCGTATGCATAAGGTGCAGTGCCTATAGCCAACAAATCAAACAGTACGAGCGGGATGAAAGCGGAAGTTTTGACCTTTTTGCCCTTTTCAGAAGCGAGAATCAGACGGTTACCACTAATCCGCACCAGCTTGCCGCTCACCATGCTGCCATCCTTCTTCTGAGCATAGATGGTTTGGCCGATCAGTTTGCGGACATCTTTTTTGCTCACTGCGCTTTGCATTAAGTCCACCTCCGTCAATATAGCATCGGGTTGATAACCCTTAGAAGAATGAGTTACGGTATATTGTACGGAGGTGCGGCCTGTATTGCTTGTTTTACTGTCCCTGTGCAGTTGGACGATCTTTTATTTGACGGCGTGAGTGTGCCGCCGGGTATCAGGCTTTGCGCAAACGCCCAAGCTCGGTCGTTATGGCTTCGATCTCGCTGATACTAAACTGCGTTTTACCGGCAACCATCTCATAGATATCCTTCAAATCTTCATATTGTTCATCGTTCAACTTGGTGGCTTTCAGCGCACTTCCTGTAGCCATTCGCAGCTTTTTCTTAATCTCCTCAATCATAAAATCAGCGTTTGCCAACGTGTTCTCGGCTAAATTCATGCCCGCACATCCTTTCCGTTTGACTTGCCTTGTCTCACACACACATCAGTGTGAAAGGCCCCTTGGTTTCATTGTACCATCTTTTGTAGCGGTGAGTCCGTTGTATTATAATAACGTTAACGGAAAGGGCGCTAACACCGTTTCCGCCGACACAAAGGAGGCCTCTGCATGATACATACACTGCATCTTCGAACCCAGCACCGTGATGAAATGATCGACATTACCGACAGAGTCATTGGTCTACTAAAACAGGACGCTATCCAAGACGGTCTAGCCGTCATCTACTCGCCGCATACCACAGCAGGCATCACGATCAACGAGAATGCCGATCCGGATGTGAAACGGGATGTGCTGATGCGCTTGGACGAAGTGTATCCATGGAAGCATCCGCAGTATCGGCACGCGGAGGGTAACACCGCCGCCCATCTTAAAGCGATAACAACGGGCTCTTCTCACACCGTTCTGGTAGCCGGTGGAAAGCTGATGCTCGGCCGATGGCAGGGAATCTATTTCTGCGAATTCGATGGACCGCGTGAACGGACCTTCCGGGTGCAATTTATACGCAGTTGATCTGGCCTTCCGCCAGCCTATGTCAAAGCCGAGGGTAATTCCGTATGCTCGCTGTAACGTTCAGCGCCCAGGCGAATCACGCTTTGGCCTTGTGTTACGTCGGTGATCCACGCGGCAAACCGCTCCGCTTCCCCGGCCAACGGCATACATGTTACCGTCACTTTATCGGTGAACTCGGTGTCGCCGAGCATAGTGCCACGGTTACGTAATTCGTTTTCCACCTTGCCGTGCCACGTATAATCCATCTCGACCTGCACCACCCGGTGCAGCACCTGGTACACGGGCCCAGCCGCAGCAATTCCCTCCACAGCCCCATCGGTGTACGCCCGTATGAGACCTCCGGCGCCCAGCATGATGCCTCCAAAATAGCGCGTCACCACAACCACCACATTTTTCAAGCCCTGGTTCTTGATCACTTCCAATATCGGCTTGCCGGCAGTTCCGCTGGGCTCTCCATCGTCGGATTGCTTCTGAATCTCATCCCGTTCTCCGATCATGTACGCTGAGCAGTTGTGTGTTGCGGACCAGTGTTCCTTTTTGATCATCTCAATGAACTGGACCGCTTCATCTTCGCTGGCTACAGGTTTCGCATGCCCAATAAAACGCGACTTTTTTATCACAATTTCCGCTGCGCCAAACTCCTTCACCGTTTTATAATAAGGCAGCAACACCCGTTCCTCCTCTGTGTAGATCTGGTACGGCTTGTACGGATGCTTCCGGGCAGTTCTGATCTTTGTCAGCACCGCACTGCCGCAGATGCTCAGTCTCAGCGCCAATCCGGATGCCCCGCAGCGTCCCGCACAAGTGTGAAAAAAGCAGTTCACCCCAAAGGAGTGCACCGCTTTCTGTTTTTTCGTGTGTTACTTTGTCAATCTTGCTTCGAGCTCCGCTTTCTCTTTCTCAAATCCCGGTTTACCGAGCAGCGCGAACATATTTTTCTTGTATGCTTCCACGCCCGGTTGGTCGAACGGGTTCACACCCAGCAGATAGCCGCTGATTCCGCATGCCTTTTCAAAGAAATAAACCATATACCCGAACGTGTATGGGCTCATGTCAGGCAAGGTGACGATCAAATTTGGTACGCCCCCGTCCGTGTGTGCCAGCATGGTACCTTCAAATGCTTTTTTATTAACGAAGTCCATCGTCTGGCCGCTCAAAAAATTCAAGCCATCCAAGTTGTCTGCATCAGTGCCGATGGTGATCTGCTCATGCACCTCAGCGACTTGTAACACCGTCTCGAACAACGTGCGGTTGCCCTCCTGGATAAACTGTCCCATCGAATGCAAATCCGTGCTGAAGTCTACCGACGCAGGGTAAATTCCCTTGTTGTCCTTGCCTTCACTCTCGCCGAATAACTGCTTCCACCATTCTGAGATAAAATGCAGGGACGGCTCATAGTTGACGAGAATCTCAGTTGTTTTACCCTTCCGATACAGCGCATTGCGGACAGCTGCATATTGATAGCTTTCATTCTCACTCAGGTTAGGGTTGGAGTACGCTTCTCTCGCGTCCGCCGCACCACGCATGATGGCCTCAATGTCAATACCTGCGGCAGCAATCGGCAGCAAGCCCACGGCAGTCAGTACGGAATAACGGCCACCCACGTCATCCGGAATAATGAAGGACTCATATCCCTCTTCGTTGGCCAGCGTTTTCAGGGCACCCTTTTCCCTGTCGGTGGTAGCATAAATCCGCTTTCGTGCTGCCTCCTTACCATACTTTTTCTCAAGCAGCTCACGGAAAATGCGGAACGCAATGGCCGGCTCGGTCGTGGTGCCCGATTTGGAAATGACGTTCACGGAAATGTCCTTACCTTCGAGCAGTTGAAGCAGATGAGTCACATAGGTAGAACTGATGTTGTTGCCAACGAAATAAATCTCAGGCGTCTTGCGGGTACCCTTGGGCAGTAAGTTATAGAAAGAATGCGATAACATTTCGATAGCCGCCCGAGCACCCAAGTAGGAACCGCCAATACCGATAACGACCAATGCGTCGGAGTCCGACTGAATTTGCTTTGCCGCCTGTTGGATACGGGCAAATTCCTCTTTGTCATAGTCTACTGGTAGATCGATCCAGCCTAAGTAATCGGATCCTGCACCTGTTTTATTATGTAATTGATCATGGGCTGCACGTACCTGCGCGGCCAAATAGTCGACTTCATGCTGCTGAATGAAAGAAAGAGCTTTACTGTAATCAAAGGTCAATTTACTGCTCATTTAACATCCTCCTCATGGACAAAAAAGGTCATTATGACATAAAACCAGAATACTTTACTCCACCTTGCGAAAGCAAGTCCGGAAATCGGGATTTACTCTGCGATGTATGAGCAGCAGTAGTCTGTTGCGGTTTTGATGTCCAGCTTGAACTTGGAGTTAGCAGGTACAGTAAACTCGCCTGCGCCGTTGATGTGCAGCCAATCTGTGGCTCCAGGGAGTAAAACTTTCAGCTCACCAGCTTGGATCTCCATCACTTCTTTGAGATCCGTGCCAAACTCATATTCTCCCGGCAGCATGACGCCCAGTGTTTTCTTGGTACCGTCCGCGAAAATCACCGTACGGCTCGTTACTTTCCCCTCATAATAAATGTTCGCTTTTTTGACAACTGTGACATTTTCAAATTGAGACATAATTTCCGCTCCCCCTTTTCACATGTAAGGCCGAACCACAGCGGGTTCGGCCTTTTGTTATTTCAACTTCAAGCTTGTGTTACTTCAACAATTCTTTTGCTTTAGCAACTACATTGTCAACGCTGAAGCCATATTCTTTGATAACCACTGGACCTGGGGCAGAAGCGCCGAAGCGGTCGATGCCCAGCACTGTGCCTTGATGGCCTACGTAACGATCCCAACCAAACGGATGTCCCATCTCGATGGCAAGACGTGCGGTCACACCCGGCAGAATCACAGAATCCTTGTATTCTTGCGGCTGCTTTTCGAACAACTCCCAGCTAGGCATGCTGATGACTCGTGCTTGAATGCCTTCTTCAGCCAGTTTCTTTTGCGCCTCAACAGCGAGCTGCACTTCGGTGCCTGTCGCCAGCAGCTGTACTTGAGGTTGACCATTACCAGCGTCGGACAGCACGTAAGCACCGCGTGCGACAGCGTCTTTCGCTTGCTCGCTGCCTTCCAGCTTCGCTGCCGCTTGTCTGGAGAAGATTAGCGCCACAGGGTTCTTTTTGTTTTGAACCGCATAGCGCCAAGCTGCAGCCGTTTCAGCGCCGTCGGCGGGACGGATCACGGTCAAGCCTGGGATGACGCGAAGTGCAGCCAACTGCTCGATCGGCTCATGGGTTGGACCGTCTTCGCCGACGCCGATACTATCATGGGTGAATACGTAGATTGCGGGAACGCCCATGATCGCCGCCAAACGGATAGCCGGACGCAGGTAGTCGGAGAACACAAAGAATGTTCCGCCGAAAACTTTTAAGCCCCCATGCAGCAGCATACCGTTCATTGCCGCACCCATGCCGAACTCGCGCACGCCAAAATAAATGTTTTGGCCGCTGTAATCTTTTGGCGTCATCACGCCTCTATCCTTCATATGCGTCATGGTGGAGGATTCCAAATCCGCGGAGCCGCCCACCAGCCAAGGAACCTTTTTCGAAATAGCGTTCAGCACGGTGCCGGATGCGGTACGAGTACCTTTTTCAGCGGCAGCCGCTTCCGGAATATCCTTGTCCCAGCCTTCAGGCAAGTCGCCGTTCACCGCATCTTGGAACTGCTTGGCGAGTTCCGGATATTGTTTCGCATATTCGTCGAATTGTTGCTGCCACTGCTTATTGGCTTGAACGCCTTTCTCCTTCACTTCGGCAAAATGTGCGCGAACAGTGTCCGGCACGAAGAAATCTTCCTCAGCAGTCCAGCCGTAGGCTTGTTTTGTTAACGCGACTTCGTCTACGCCCAACGGTGAGCCGTGCGGACCGACATGTCCGCCTTTGCCCGCTTTGTTAGGGCTCCCGAAGCCGATAACGGTCTTAACTTCGATCAAAGTAGGACGCTCGTCTTGCTGTGCCGCTTTGATTGCATTTTCGATAGCGTTCAGATCGTTGCCTTCATCTACCCGGAGAACCTGCCAGCCGTAGCCGTCAAAACGTTTTTGCACACTTTCCGAGAAAGAGAGGTTCAGTTCGCCGTCCAATGAGATATCGTTGGAATCATACAGTACGATCAGCTTGCCCAGTTTCATATGTCCGGCCAGAGAGGCCGCTTCCGAAGACAGACCCTCCATCAGATCGCCGTCTCCACAAATAACATAAGTATAGTGATCGACAATATTGAATTGATCTTTGTTATAAACGGCCGCCATATGCGCTTCCGCCATAGCCATACCCACAGCCATACCGAAGCCTTGTCCCAACGGACCTGTCGTAGCGTCCACTCCCGGCGTGTGGCCCACTTCAGGATGGCCTGGAGTTTTGCTCCCCCACATACGGAACTGCTTCAACTCTTCCATAGGAAGGTCATACCCGCTTAAATGAAGTAAGCTGTATAGTAGCATCGAGCCATGGCCTGCGGAAAGCACGAAACGGTCCCGGTTGATCCAGGTCGGATTGTCCGGATTATGTTTCATGAATTTCGCAAACAGAGAGTAGCCCATCGGTGCTGCACCCATCGGCATACCCGGGTGGCCGGATTTCGCCTTCTCGATCGCGTCTATGGATAGCGTACGGATCGTGTCGATGGACAACTGCTCGATCGCTTTGTTTATTACTGTCATGGATAGTACCTCCTAATTATATTGTGACGGCCGCACAAGAGAGCCTTGCAGCTAAAGCAAAGCGTAAGCCACAGCTATCATGTTAACGTGTGCATACGTCTTGCACGAGATTCACTTGCACCATTTTACCACTGACTATTTCAGTTTGCCAACTTAAAGATGAGAACATGCTTGAAAAACACATTAAATGTAAGTAAAAATACGATTTTGTTTCTTTATGTCGCGGTGCGCTTTTGGTTGTGGACGGTGTCGTACGCGTAAAATGTCGGAATGTGAAAAGAAAGCGAACACGGCGCAATACAACAAAGAGCCCACCGATGGGTGAGCTCTTTCACAATCCTGCGTTGGACTGCCCGCCCTGCACGGCGGGTTAGCTGCTCAACAATTTAATTAAAAACGACAGTTTTGTTGCCGTGCACTATAACCCGATCCTCAACATGCCACGCAACCGCACGTGCGAGCACGATACGTTCGATATGCCGCCCGATGCGTTTTAGATCGTCCACATTATCACGGTGGCTCACGCGCTGCACGTCCTGCTCAATGATCGGCCCGCCGTCCAGCTCCTCTGTGACATAGTGGGCGGTGGCTCCGATTATTTTCACACCACGGTTATGAGCCTGCGCGTAAGGTTTGCCGCCGACAAAAGCCGGAAGGAATGAATGATGAATATTTATGATCCGATTGGGGAAGTGCTCGATGAATTTGGGTGTAATGATCTGCATGTATCTTGCCAATACAACGGCATCCACCTTGCCCGCGACGAGCTCGAGCTGCTGCCGTTCCGCTTCCACCTTCGTATCGGCAGTCACCGGAATATGATGGTACGTGATGCCGAACGACTCAACGAGACCACGCATGTCGTTATGGTTGCTGATCACCATTGCGATGTCGGCTTCCAAGTCGCCCGCCTGCCACTGCCAGAGAAGCTCAAGCAGGGCGTGATCCTCCTTTGAAACAAAGATCGCCAGCTGCTTTTTACGGCCAGCCCGATTAATGGACCACTGCATGTTGAACTGTGCCGCAACTTGTGTGAATTCTTGTTCCAATCGCTCGCGGCGCTCGTCCAATTGCTCCAAATCAAACTCTATGCGGATGTAAAACATGCCGCCCTGAGGATCCATGGTATATTGATCGGACTGCACGATATTCGCCCCATGATCATGCAAAAAACGCGATACAGCGGCAACGATCCCCGGCTGATCCGGGCAGGAAACGAGCATCCTTGCGCGATTTTTTAACTCGTCCCGGTTCGCTTTTCGTACTATATTCGGTGTCATTACTCTCGAACTCCTCATCCTCTGATAATATGCGTTTTACAGCTGAAATACTTTTTGTCCCGCCAGCCAAGCTGTTAACCGGTGATTAATCTGTTCTTCAGTGAGCTCAGGGAACAGCCGTTCTTCGACAACCAGGTCGTACAGCCGCTCAATGGGCTCGCGTCCATCGGCTTTTTTCGCTTTGGCATCGTTTTTTAGCACATCCCAGGTCTGCAGTACAAAATCCCGCGGGTGCAATTCTTTCTTGCCAAAGAAATGTGCCGCACGCTCCACATCCGCCAAAAACTCACACCCGAACCTTGCCTCCACGGTCCCGCTCAGCAATGCAATCTCTGCTTCATACATCGGGCGCTGTGTCTTGGCTTCCTTGCCGATCCATGGCGTTTCGAGGATCAACGGCAAGTGGTTCAATTTCTCATGGTGGACCACATTGTGCATCGCTTCAAAGCCAATCCAGCCTGCGCCGACCGGAGCATGCCGGTCCTTGCGTGAACCCGTTGGATTTTTGCTGTCATTCAGGTGGACTACGCCAATGCGCTCAAGCCCCACGATGTCGTCGAAATGCTGAAGTACGCCATCCAGGTCGTTCACGATGTCATACCCGGCATCATGGATGTGGCAGGTATCCAAGCATACGGACAGCCGATCGTTATCCTCCACCTTCTCGATGATCGACGCGATCTCCTCAAAGCTCCGGCCCATTTCCGTACCTTTTCCAGCCATAGTTTCCAGGGCGATTTTCACGTCGGTCTCTTTTACGCCGGTCAATACTTCGTTCAGACCCTCCGCGATCCGGTTCAGACCGTACTCGGCGTCCATCTCCGTGTAAGCGCCAGGATGCAGAACGATGTGTTTTACACCAAGGTAGTGCGTGCGGCGGATCTCATCCTGCAAAAACCGTACCGCAAGCTCGAACGTTTCCTTTTTATGCGAACCCAAATTAATGATGTAAGGCGCATGTACAATAATTTCACCGATCCCGTGCTCGCCCATTAACGCCTTGCCTTCTTCGATGAATTGTGACTCGATAGGCTTGCGGCGTGTGTTTTGTGGTGCTCCTGTATAAATCATGAATGTAGACGAGCCGTAGGATATAGCTTCCTCGGCCGCGTTCAATAATCCTCCATTGGAAAACGACACATGAGAGCCGATTTTAGGCATTGTGGTTCAACTCCTTTGATTTTCACACTTTATCTATTTTACTAGGATTGCAGCAATAAATCTAGGAAGCAGGGAGCAATAAATATAGAAGCGAGGGCGGGAATTTGCGCGGTCGCTGTAATTGGCGGGCTCAGATAGACCGGGAAAATTCTTTTGATGATGGAAAAATTAAGGTATAATGGGCGTGAGGTGACGTTGAAATGAATTCGGCATTTATGTGGTTTATATTTTTTTGGGTGTTCGTATTGATTACATTTATGTCCATCGGCGGATATTTCATGTTTCGGAAATTTTTGAAAGTGCTCCCTATGCGGGACGGTAAGTCCAAACTGGATTGGCAAAATCATTATGTCGAATCCTCGCGGCATCTGTGGACGGACGAATCCAAAAGATTTCTCGATCTGCTGGTGGACCCGGTTCCTACACCTTTTCGGGATATCGCGCGCCATTCGATTGCCGCCAAGATCGGACAGGTTGCACTGGAAAACAATGCGTCGGAGATCACACAAGACCACTGCATTCAGGGATACATTCTCGCAACGCCTCGGCGCGACTACAACAGCTTGACATCGTATCTTGACAAGAAGCAGATCGATTATAGCGCTTATAGGCATTTGTTGAGCTGAGAGAGTCGCGTATAGTGCTTGTAGGCGTTTGCTGACCTGAGAGAGCCGGGTATAGTGCTTATACGTATTTGCTGAGCTGAGAGAGTCGGGTATAGTGCTTATACGCATTTGTTGAGCTGAGAGAGTCGCGTATAGTGCCTATACGCATTTGCTGAGCTGAGAGAGTCGGGTATAGTGCTTATACGCATTTGCTGACTGAGAGAGTCGCGGCTGGTGTGTGCACCATGATTTCGCATATTTGTTTACACCAAAATGGTTAATTTGAATTCGCACAATAGATGCGGGATGTGTATCTCCGCTGAATACTGCATTGACGAACAGAAACAGGGCTCCCCGTGCGCGTGACGGCGAGCCCTCCATTGGTTTTTATATGTCGACATGTGCGTGGTGATGCTGCAATCGCACTGAGCTCACGCATCATATCCCTTCGGATTATTCTCCTGCCAACGCCATGCGTCCGCACACATTTCATCGATGCCCCGTACAGCCTGCCAACCCAACGTTTCCTTCGCCTTGTTCGGATCCGCGTAGCAGATGGCGATATCTCCCGGTCTGCGGTCCACAAGTCGGTATGGCACTTTTCTGCCGGACGCTTGCTCAAAAGCACGTATCACTTCCAATACGCTGTAGCCTTTGCCCGTGCCCAGATTGAACGCGTCAACTCCAGTAGTTTGCATCACGTTATCCAGAGCTTTCAGATGCCCAATCGCTAGATCCACCACATGAATATAATCACGCACGCCTGTCCCATCCGTGGTCGGGTAGTCACTGCCAAATACGCTCAGCTCCCGTAGTTTGCCGACCGCAACTTGAGCGATGTAGGGCAGCAGATTATTCGGAATCCCGTTCGGATCCTCACCAATTCGACCGCTCGAATGAGCCCCAATGGGATTAAAATACCTCAGCAGCGCAATGCTCCAGGTGTTGTCCGATACATAGAGATCACGCAGGATCTGCTCGATCATGAGTTTAGTTTGCCCATATGGATTAGTGGCGCCCAATGGAAAATCCTCTGAGATAGGCACTGTCTCAGGCATGCCGTATACAGTCGCAGAAGAGCTGAAAACCAACCTTTTTACCCCATGCTTCTGCATAATTTCGCATAGCATCAGCGTGCCGGTGATGTTGTTATGGTAATAACGTAAAGGCTGATGCACCGATTCGCCCACTGCTTTCAACCCGGCGAAATGAATTACCGATTCGATATCATTTTCAGCGCAAATATTGTCCAGCCGGTCCTTGTCCAGCAAATCGGTCTGGTAGAACTTGAACTCCTTACCCGTGATCGCTTGGACCCGTCGTAACGACTCCAGCTTACTATTGTTTAAACTATCCAATACTATGATATCGTGACCGCTGTTCAGTAGTTCCACACAGGTGTGAGATCCTATATAGCCGGCACCGCCTGTTACAAGTACTGCCATTGATATGCCCCCGTTTACATCTTACCTTTTTTGTTAGAGATTACTATTCATGTATTATAGCAATGAGATCTACTAGATTTCAACGCTCATTTTCGGTTGCAAGTAATCGAGTAAGTATGGTTGAGGCACGCAGGACACCGTAGAAATGACATGACCAGGATGAAAAAAAGCAAGAGCCTTGATCGCGATCAAGGCTCTTGCTTTTCTGATGCGGTTGACAGGATTTGAACCTGCACGTCCATGGGACACCACCCCCTCAAGATGGCGTGTCTGCCGTTCCACCACAACCGCATAATTATGACAAATGAGGGTAACGATTTACTTAAGAATAAAAATGGTGACCCGTAGGGGATTCGAACCCCTGTTACCTCCGTGAAAGGGAGGTGTCTTAACCCCTTGACCAACGGGCCTTAATTTATGTCTATCATTTTTGACGACAAGTGTTATTATAGCGGAATGCTTCTCAATTGGCAAGCATTTTTCTACTTTTTATTCGCTAGTATTTTCACGGTCCGATGTAGGCCTAACGAAAGGCAACCAGCAGCATAAACCCTAGTGAATACAGAATACTACCATTGGGCGCAAGCGCCTAAGCAAAAGCAGAAAAACCGCCGACTGGGCGGTTTTTCTAGTACGGAGAGAGAGGGATTCGAACCCTCGCACCACTTACGCAGTCTAACCCCTTAGCAGAGGGTCCCCTTATAGCCACTTGGGTATCTCTCCATAAAAGTATGGCTCCCCGAACAGGACTCGAACCTGTGACAACTCGATTAACAGTCGAGTGCTCTACCAACTGAGCTATCAGGGAAGGACAATGAATAATTTATCATGTCTTCGGCTTCACGTCAAGGGCTAGCAATTTCAATTTTCCCCTGCATTTTCCGCACACATAGCGCCGCGGGTCTACTCTTCTTTTTCTCACATATTCAGTTCCACATGCCTCACAAACTAGCTTGTACCGGTAGGGCTCTGGCCGTTTTTCCGTCGGCAGTGATTTACAAAACCGGGTGCCGCCTACTGTCTGCAACAGTGCTTTGAAATCTGCGTCGCGGTGCTGGTACCCCTTTTTTAGTAGATGCAAATGGTAGTGGCACAGCTCATGTTTAATGATTTTCTCTACATCTTCCGGGCCGAACTGCTCATACTGCCGGGTGCTGATCTCAATGTCATGCGTTTTGGTGAAATACCTTCCCCCGGTAGCTGTCAGCCTGCGGTTAAACCGAGCCTGATGGAGAAAAGGGCGCCCGAACGACTCTAACGATATTCGCTCTACCCATTGCTGCAGCTGCTGGTCATCCATTTTTTGTCACCCTCGGTTATATCTTTTTCCTCCTTGAATTGTAACGTCAGGATGGGCTACACTGTCAAGTAGGTATTATACCCAATGGATTGATCGTGATGAATCTATTTAATTTAGAGCAGTCTATTTCCTCTCGAAAGGAGCGCCAACCATGCTAAAAATGAAATATGCTGTGTTACAGCTCGCTGACCGGATCGAGTTCGTTGAAATGCCCTCTACCCATATGTATCAACTCACGGCGCTACACCAGCGCCTGCATAAAGAGCTCGGGAAGTTAACCGCACAAAACGTGCCGTCGTTGCCAAAAGTGATCGCTGAGTGCGATGGCTTAGAGGTACTGGATTCAGCAAATCAGCCGCACCACGGACTGAAATATATCAATCAGTTGGAACGAACTTTCGCCGCGGTAAATGAATACGCTTACCCGCTGGTCTCGCTGCTAACGGAGATTCGTGCACTTCAGGCACAGTTGGAACAATGGTACGAAGAGGAAGAAGAGTGGACCAACTAGGACCTGCACCCGAATGCCCAACCAGCCATATGCTGTTGCTATACAATTGTTTGAAGCTTCATTCGCAGCACACGGGTATTGCTCTCCACCCGTTCGCAGGCGCAGCGCCTCCCCACTCTTATGAGCGATGCGTGCATGCAGTCTGTGAATGAGCCTTCCGACACGTACAACAGGCTGGCTGGAAAGGGGCTGATTCCTGTGCCACAATGGCTGTGCAATCAATTGATGCGCGCGTTTTATAACAAAAATCGCAGACAAGTTCGGCTGCTGAACGATTGTTGGTTTTTCTACCGGACAAGACGGAGCGACACGGAGGACTCTTCCTCTCTGCTGCAATAGGCGCCGCGGCAAAAAAAGAAACAGAGCCCGCTATAGAAGAAACGGTCTTCCATAGTCGAGGCTCTATTTGTGTTTGCGGAGCGAGATGGTGGTAATTTCGCGCGTGGACGAGACCGCTCACGTAGGCTGCTTCATCGTGAGGCTAACGCGCCCTTTTTTCACATCTACACTGAGCACCCATACCGTCACAGTGTCACCAACGGACACGACATCCTTCGGATGCTTAACAAAAGTGTCGCTGAGTTGTGAGATGTGCACCAATCCGTCGTTTTTGATACCGATGTCTACAAATGCTCCAAAATCGATCACATTGCGCACCGTGCCCTGCAGCTCCATGCCCGGCGTCAGATCCTCGATTTGCAATACATCCGTGCGGAAAATAGGCGCCGGCAGCTCATCGCGGGGGTCACGGCCAGGACGCTGAAGGCTGTCCAATATGTCTTTCAATGTGGGTACGCCTACGCCCAGCTTAGGAGCCAATTCTGCCGGCTGAACCTGCTGCAGCTTGGCATTCAGCTCGGGCGTGCCTATGGCCGACAGCTCCAGATCCAGCTCGCGGAACAGCTTTTCCACGGCATCATATGACTCCGGATGGATCGGCGTGTTATCGAGCGGATTTTTACCCTCGCTGATGCGAAGAAATCCCGCACACTGCTCAAATGCTTTGGCGCCCAGCCTAGGTACTTTTTGCAGCTGAGCCCGGCTTGTGAACTTACCGTTCTCTTCCCGGTATTTGAAAACATTTTTGGCCAATGTACTATTGATACCGGACACGTATGCCAATAACGAGGGTGACGCCGTATTAACGTCGACGCCGACATGGTTCACCGCAGACTCCACAACGAACGTCAGGCTTTCATCCAGTCTTTTTTGCGATACGTCATGCTGATACTGCCCGACTCCAATCGCCTTAGGCTCAATTTTGACCAACTCCGCCAGCGGGTCCTGCAAACGCCGTGCGATAGAGATGGCACTCCGCTCGGCGACATCCAGGTCCGGGAACTCGCTTTGGGCGAGCTTAGACGCGGAGTACACACTCGCTCCGGCCTCACTGACGATCAAATACTGGAGCTCGCGCCCTTTGATTTCGCCGATCAAGTCGGCAACGAACTGCTCGGTCTCCCTGGACGCGGTGCCGTTGCCTATAACGATCAACTCGACGCCGTAGGTGTCGATGAGCTTGTGAAACTTTGCTTTGGCTTCCGCAACCTTATTGTTTGGAGGAGTTGGGTACGTGACCGCGATTTGCAGCATTTTTCCTGTGTCGTCAACTACCGCGAGCTTGCATCCCGTACGATATGCCGGGTCCACACCCAGCACCACTTTCCCTTTCACAGGGGGCTGCAGCAGCAGATTGCGCAGGTTCTCGGCGAACACCTCGATGGCCTGCTCCTCCGCTTTTTCCATCATCTCATTTCTCACTTCACGCTCAATAGATGGCGCGAGCAGCCGTTTGTAGGCATCTTCAATGACCGCAAGCAGGGTGTCACGCGTGACAGACGGTCCCTTGATCAGCTGACGTGCGATATAATCATGCACCCGCTCCGTCGGCACGTCCAGTGTGACCTTAAGTACATCCTCACGTTCGCCGCGATTAATGGCCAAAATCCGATGAGGCGGAAGCTTGCGCACCGGCTCCTGGTAGCTGTAATACATTTCATAAACGGATTCTTGTTCGGCGTCTTTCGCTTCAGTTCGCACGATCCCTTGATCAAATGTATATCTACGCACCCACGCGCGCACTTTTGCGTCATCGCTGATTTGCTCCGCGATAATGTCCATCGCCCCCTGAACGGCATCCGCGGCGGTCGGCACTCCTTTGTCATCATTCACATATTTATATGCTTCAGCCTGCATATCCCCCTGGCGCGGCTGTGACAGGATCCACTCCGCTAACGGTTCGAGGCCTTTCTCTTTCGCCACGCTGGCACGAGTCTTGCGTTTTTGCCGGTATGGTCTGTACAGATCTTCCAGATCTTGCAGTTTCGCCGCCTGCTCGATAGATGCTTTCAATTCATCGGTGAGCTTTCCCTGCTCGTCGATGAGCCGAATCACTTCCGATTTACGTGACTCCAAGTTGCGCAGATAAGTCAGACGTTCTTCAATCTCGCGCAGCTGATTCTCGTCGAGTTCACCGGTCATTTCTTTGCGATAGCGAGCGATAAAGGGGATCGTGTTACCTTCATCCAACAGACCCACTGTAGTACGGACTTTGCCTATTGACAGCTGTAGTTCTGCTGCAATCTGCTTTTGGATACGTTCCTGGATTGCCCTCTTCATTTCGTCGGTTAGTTCAACCTTGGCTTTCCTGTCCTCCAATTGCAGCACTTGCTCTTTTGACATCGACATCTCAGCTCGTCCTCCTCCGTAAAACTGAAAAAGCGAGGCAACCCTGATCACGGGTCCCCTCGCTTCAATCCATAAAATGCATTAAAACTCAATCAGTCCCACGCTAATTTGCAATGCATCGTCCACTTTACGCATCGTTTCTTCGTCTAGGTGAGTAATTTTATCCGTAAGCCGCTGTTTATCAATCGTACGAATTTGCTCCAACAGAATGACGGAATCCCGGTCAAACCCATGAGCTTCAGCTTCAATTTCGACATGCGTGGGCAGTTTTGCCTTTTGGATCTGGGCCGTAATCGCCGCCACGATAACAGTAGGGCTGAAGCGATTGCCGATATCGTTTTGAATAATCAGAACAGGCCGAATGCCACCCTGCTCCGAACCCACAACCGGCGAAAGATCCGCGAAAAATACGTCGCCACGTTTTACAATCAATAGTTACACCCCGCTAACTAAACGGTCAAGAGTGTTATCCGCTTCTTCCTCCGCTTCGAATGCCTCTGAGGCCATGTTGAGGTTAATCTTGGCCATTTCCATGTAACCCCGCTGCATCGTTTCCCTCAGGTGACGTTTCTTGCGTTCCACCAGATACAACTTCATCGCTTGACGAATAAACTCGCTGCGATTGGAGTTTTCCTTTTCGACGATGCCGTCCACTTCCTGGAGCAAGTATTCAGGCAGGCTTATCATGATTCTTTTCGTGTTATGAGCGTTGGACACCAAACATGCACCCCCAAAAACGTACAGACAATATTACCATTATGGCGTATATACAGCAAAATTATACAAGATGAGTATATGCGCAAGGTATAGCAAATATGT
The DNA here is from genome assembly GCF_002220865.2 of Paenibacillus xerothermodurans. GTDB lineage: Bacteria > Bacillota > Bacilli > Paenibacillales > NBRC-103111 > Paenibacillus_S > Paenibacillus_S xerothermodurans. The sequence continues at coordinate 162,831 of NZ_NHRJ02000005.1, forward strand.
TACACCTTTTTTCACTTCAAAGTCCTATCTCCAGAAGTACGCTGTATACATATTCGCGGTTTATTCTAAAATTCCTCTTACGCTGCGATAAAAAATGGTTGGCAAATGTTGTCCAACGTTCTTCATTACTGTCGGGCGCTCCAGCCCTGCCGCATAAGCGGGTTGACCGTAGACACCACCTGGCCGTTCCGAATGTATATTCTCGGCACCCGGTGGGAGATCATACAAGTGATTTCGTAATTTACCGTGCCTAGCCATGCGGCATGCTCCTCTGCAGCGATCCGGTCACCGCCTTGACTGCCGAGAATGACAACCTCTTCCCCGTCACCGATGTCGGTTAGTCCAGTTACATTCGCCATGCACTGGTCCATGCAAATTCTACCAACTATCGGAAATCGCTGCCCTCGGATTAGTACCTGCGCCTTTCCCGTCAGCATTCGCGAAAAACCGTCAGCATACCCTATCGGCAATGTTGCGATTGTTTCTTCACCTGCTGTCCGATAAATCGTTCCGTAGCTGATTCCGGAGTCGGCTGGGAGCGTTTTGACCATTACCACTCCGGTTTTGATGCTGAGAACGGGCTGAAGTTCGATTACCTGATGATTGACCTCTTCGGATGGATACATGCCATACATACTGATGCCAAGGCGCACCATGTTGTAGGTGAGATGAGGCGCATCTATCGCCGCCGCACTGTTGCCGGCGTGAACATAATCGAATTCGATGCCGCGTTCGCTAAAATGCCGTACTACTTTATCAAAACGTTCGTACTGCTCCAGTGTGTAGGATTTGTCCGTCTCATCTGCTGAGGCATAGTGGGTAAACAACCCGCCTACGTGCAGCCCCGGGATCTTCAGTGCACGTTCAATGAATGCTACCGCTTCTGCCTCGGTGGTTAAGCCAAGACGGTTCATGCCGGAGTCGATTTTTACATGAATGGACAACGGCTTCTCTCTCGGCTGCAACCGCTCAAACGCATCCAAGATATCGTGGCTGTACACATTCACCGTGATATCGTGCTCCCAAGCCATTTCCAGCGCGTCCGGCGGCGTGTAGCCCAAAACCAAAATCGGCGCTGTAATACCAGCCTGCCGCAGCTCCAATCCCTCATCCAAAAAAGCAACCGCAATATATTCAACACCGCAGCGCAATGCTTCCCGGCTAACTTCCACCGCCCCATGACCGTACGCATCTGCTTTGACCACTGCCATCATCTTCACATGAGCCGGTAATACTCGACGAAACTCAGTCAGATTATGCCGCAGTGCATCCAAAGAGATCTCTACCCGTGTCGGTCGGTAAAACGAGTCCATAAGTCCACCTTCTTAACAAAATGAAAGGAAGCCCCCTGGAGCAGGGAACCCCCTCATTGATTTTACTCAATAGACTTATGGTAATGCGATAGCCGCCGGGTGTCAATCAACAATATATAGAACGGGTGCGACGGCGCTGTTGGTGCTAGTAAGCCAGTGATCAATCGCTGTTAGCTGTGTCTTAGGCCGCCCATTCTCCCCGGTGCTTATTTGCCCGTCTGACCTTGGACAGATTGTGCGACGTTTATCATCTCAGATACGGGGAGGTCCGCCGTAGACAACCTGAACTCCACGCCGTCATGGGTCCAAATCAACGTTTTCTTCTCTTCGCCTGTTATCACGCCTAAGGTATACCCAAGATCTACGACATCGGCTGGCAGCAGAGACACAGTTTGAGTTTCCGGATGCGACTCGATCAGTGTGTAGTTATACGTACCGGAGTATCGCAGCATTACTGCCGCTTCTTCTCCGAGCTTGATGTCAGTCACATCCTGCCGTTTCACGCCAGCCGGCGTGTAGTATGGCTCTATCACGCCAAACTCCTTCTTCGCTGCCTTTCCGCTGCTTGATTCGGGTGTCACTGCCGCGGAGCCGGCGTTTTGGTTAGTGCTTGGGCTTGCAGTAGCTCCGTTGGTGCTGCCAGCGTTTGCATTACTGTTTGCTGTGTCGGTGACCGGGCTAGATGCGCCCATACTAGATGTGGCCGCGCTAGATGTGTCCATGTTAGAAGTAGCAGCTGCATCGGTTCCCTTGGCACTTACATCGGTTTTGCCCTCAGCGTTCTCTGCCGCATTGGTCTCGCCCAATGGCGCCATCGTAGGAAGCGACTCAATCTTCCAGCTCGTCATGTTGCGCTGCATATCGAAAGAATCCTTCTCGAACTTTTTACCAAACTCAAACTGAGCAAAATCCACTTTTACCATCACATTGCCGCTGGAGTCAGAGACCTCCACATGTTGAGGCGCATAATTTGTTTGATCCAGCCAAATTTTCTGGCGGGCCAATGAACCGTTGTGATAATTCGCCAACACGTCAAACACATAGCTTTTCTCTTCTGTCGTGAATTGACGGTCATTATCCAGGAGGATGCTCTGAACCAGAGACTGATACAAATACACCTGGCCTTGATTCTCCGGCCAATCACTTTGGAAGCGGAAGCTCTTGTTCAAATGCGGTGTCAAGACGAACACCCCATCATCATTACGCAGCACGATCTGCGTGATGTCCTTTTTTTCGTTTTTCAAGGAAATCCGATAATAGTGAGGGTTCTGATACCATACCTCAACGTGGTACTCCTGCGGCTCCTGCCCGGTATGCAGCACCATGGTGCCCACACCCTGATAACTATCCAGCTTATTCAATGCTGTGTCTAAATCCTTTACAATCGAACTTGCATCCTTCTTACCGCACCCGGCCAACACAAGGCTCAAGCACATGACTAAGGCAATCACCCACGTGAATCGCCGCATTCCAATCCCCTCCAGCACATAGTAAAAGCAACTGATAACATGTCTATGTGGGGACTTGGACAATTATGCAGACAAGGTTTTGGCGGGGGCGAGTGATACAAACTATCTGCATCTGATTTTTTGCCGCTGTCAGCGATAGTGACCATCAACGTTACACACGTATGCCCACGTCTTACGCAACGTGAAATACGGCGATCCCTCAGCGTGTCCTAAATCCGCTCGAAGCTTGGTTATCAAGTCATCGCCACGCACGATGACTGTGCCCACTCCTAGCCAGAGCATGTGTGGATGTCCTCCGGCGTGCGTCGAATGCTCCACATTCGAGTGCCAAGCCCTGCATCTGTTGGTTGATACTCATAGTCCCTTTACCTCAGTTTGCGCGATTGCGGGCAAATCCTTTCTTAACAAGATTTCTAATACTATCTTTCTCTGTTGGCTGCACAATGATGAACGCGTATACAAGTAGGATCAAATAATAAATGGGCCATTGGAAGAATCCAAGTGGCCCATCACCCCAATGTGATGATTTTTGCCAACCAAGCAATGAAATTAATTACGGGATAGTGAGTTAAATACGGAGTATAGTAAAACCTGCCAGCAGTAGTTGACTTTCAAAGTCGTTTTTCGCTCGTGTCTGGCGTTTGTAGAAACTAACAAGCAAGTAAGCTAACGACGCGAAGACTATGCCTACACGTAAGTCCGATAGGAAATGTGGTTCCGCCCACACCCCGATGGGGTCCCATCTGACAAATTTAATTAAGACATACATTACAATTACCAAACACAGCAATTGAATGAACTTTTTTTATAAACTGGTTTCATCAGTGCTATGGCAGGCAGACCAATTAACCAGATGAGGAAATATTGTAGGGATGTGTCCTTTCAGCACAATAAGAATTACAACAGACAATTATTCCATAGAACAGTTTATTTCTAATCCCCTTTTTTGTAAATTTAGAAGCATAATGCAAGGAAACAAAATGTGGAGAGAGTGTACTCTTAGATTATTCAGGCTCTCTCTTCTGAGAGCCAATGGTTTCTTCTGTGTATATGTTCAAGGCTGCATTTTGGGATGGTATTTGCTTTTTGAATGTCCATGCATTGTTTAACACAAAATTCGTAATAGGAATTACCATTGTAACTATCAACTGTGATAGCAAATAGCCCAAATTGAATATACTGATTGACACATGCATTATTAGCACATTTAGCAGTAAGCCAATACATGAGGTGACTAAGTATTTGACAAATTCATTTACCACTCGATTATTGGACTGAAAAGTCCATGTCTTATTTAGATAGTATGATACGATTACTACAATACCAAAGCCCAATGCTGAGCTAAGAACTGGGTCTAAGTAACATAATTCTACGAACCAAATTAAGGAAATAAAATGAATGGCCGTTCCCAGAACTCCCACGATGCCATACTTCAGCATTCTGCTAGTTAGAATATACTTTGGCATTCTCATGCTGCACCCTCTGACTTATCAAATATCTGGGTCTGCCCTTCACCTCATTATAAATAGCCGCTATATATTCTCCCAGCGTGCCCAAGCTGACCATAATAATACTGGCGATAATTAATTGTAACAGAATGACAGTGGTAAAACCGGTAACTGCCGAACCAATAATTTTGTGATGCAAGGTTTGAATCCCCAATATAATTGATGCTAAAAAGGTTATGACACCTATAATGCTAACGATCCTTAATGGGAAAGTGGAGAAAGAAACTACAGCTTGAATGGCTAATTTAGTTAGACTAAATATGCTCCAACTGGTTGATCCTTCCACACGTTCTTCCACGTCGAATTCGATTTGTTCTTTTTGAAAACCAAGCCAGGCTACCATTCCTCTAAAGAATGTATTCCTTTCTGCCATACTGCTCCATGCAAGCAGTACTTTCTTGTCTAGCAGTTTAAAATCTGATGCACCTTCAAGCTTGTAACCTGTTAATTTACTAATAATACCATAAAACAACTTTGCTCCCAGTTTGTTTTTTAGTGTCTCTGTACCACGTTTTCTTTTAACGCATTCAACTATATCAGCGTTACTGGTCTTCCAAGTGGCAATTAGCTGAGGAATCAAATGGGGTGGATGCTGCATATCCGCGTCCATAATAATAACAGCATCCCCATTGGCATTTTCAAGCCCGGCACACAACGCTAATTCCTTCCCAAAGTTTCTGCTTAATCTGATTATTTTTAGATGCCTAATAACTTTGGTTGATAGTAGAAGCTGTTCCCATGTATCATCGGGAGATCCATCATCTACTACTACAATCTCATATTCATCGCAGACACTGGCTATGTGAGAACTGATCAACTGTAGCGAAGTAAAAACATGCTTTCCTTCTTTATAAGCTGGGATGACAATTGAAACTTTATCTGAAATGCGATCCATTGCTATTAAGTCCTTTCGGTTTTTTGTTATAATACACGGTTTGAAAAACAACGTACCCGATGATGCAAAACAAACCGAGCAATAAACAAATCACTCCGATTTTGAATGATACGGGCTCAAATCTCATTTCAATGGTGTGGTTTCCTGCAGGAATATAGACACCTTGTAAAAGATAATCCGTTTCATAAACCTTTGTTTCAATTCCATCAATATATGCTTTCCAACCAGGATAATTCACATTAGAGATTACGACAAAGCTCGGGGAGGCATGATTAGAACGAATCAGTTTGAAATCATTGTCGTCGTCTATCAATTCCAGATTAGAATTCGCAGTAATGATGCCGTCAAACTCTGGTTGTTCACTCAGAAGTGCAGTAGATGCTATATTTAGCGGCTCTCCATTAGGCAGTCTGTTGTTTGTTATAATGTTGAGGATTTCATCTTTACTGTAGTATTGTATGTCGCGAACCGATCGCACCATAGGCAGTGCCATTTTATTTTCATACTGAATAATATTGCTAGTGGCAGACAAATCATGCTTCACCCAGCGAGCGTTGTCGGAAAATAAAGTATCGTTGATGTTAGCTTGGTACGACACTTTTTCAGCCGAGTTAAATAGGCTAATACTGCTTATATCCAGATAAACTTCAGGTATATCATTTATAACAACGCTCATAGATCTGACGGGCTTATCTTTGGTTAACACTTTCACTGTATGATAGTTGTGTCCCAAAAACGTTTCTCCCAGAGTGGCATCCTTAATTTCGAAGGAGTTGTATACTGCAGCTCTACTGTGTTGAACAGCAGTCTTTACATCCGAACGGTCATATGCCCATTCACTGACGTCCTTACCAGCTAACAGTGTCTTTGTTTCCAGATCATCGTCAGCATATACAATATGAATCTTGGCAACCTCGACATTATCCGTCAACCCAACGGAATTGCTCAACCTCGCAATAATTCCGATCTGGTCTGCTCCGAAATTGTTCACGTTAAAAGTTAAAGTCGATACGTTATTTTTACTGAGATGTAAGTTCAATGGAACATCACTAAACTCAAGTTGATCGCCCACCACCGTCTGAGGTGGGTCTGATACATAGATGTATTTTCCAGCGAGTAGATCTATCACTGTGTTATTCCATCGACTTCTGTCAATCGAACCTCGGGTTTCCATGTTAACAAACGAATGGTATGATTTTAATAACAAGGGATTATAGCCGTTCACACTCATTATATTTGACATTTGATTCGTGTTAGGGGTTAGGTTCACATTATGTAAATCCACGCTCTCTGGTATAACAACTCGACTGTGCGGTGAAGCTTGTCCTTCCTTGTGCTCAATTGCCGTGGCTTCCGGTGTAGCGAACCGCCACTCGTAAAACCACCCAAAGCTCGACAAGTCACATATTAAGACCACGATACACAAAACTGCCGCTGCTCCTTGGTTCGGCTTTAACATCAGAAAGACGCCGAGGGACAAAAGAAGAAACAATAGCGGTATTGTAATTGCTATATTAGAAAATGGATCGACGCTGAGCATAACCCCTTTTTCTTTTGCTTTCTCAACTAAATCGTTGTAATTCAGTATAATCGTAGACAGCACAAATGCGACAAAAACTACGTGCCCAAGTAAGATTTTTCGTCGCTGTAAATCGAAATTTAAGATTTTGTGCAGTCCAAACGCGCCTAATACCGAAATGGCAAAGCAAAATTCCAGTAAGTTCCTGGCTGGTGCACGAAATAAATTATATCCGGGCACGTGAAACATGACTTTCGATAGAAATGTAGCGTCACCCAGGCTTAATACGAAAGACACCGCCATGATTACTGCCCAGAACGACAGGAGCTTATTGCGAAAGATTTGTCGACTAAATATAGCTACACTTGCCAGCAACATAGGTAACCAGCCTACGTAGCTAGATATCTCTGTCAGATTCCAACGACCAAAATATCCTGCTCCATATAGATTCTCACCTAAGCCACCAAACAAGTAAGGAAAAAATAAGATAAACACTTGCTTCAGTGGTAGAGAGTACTCATTAAACATACTATAAGTCATAGTTGATCGAACACTAAGACCACTGAGTTCAAATGTAGGGATCAACTGAACACCCGCTATTAATATGCCAGCCATTACGGCAAAACTACTCGTGATGAAGTAAGTCCATTCTACTTTCTTGTGGTGATAAGACAAAAAGCATAGATACAGTGCAGATAACGCTAAGCAATAAAACATGATCTGTGGATGGCCGGCTAGAATAATATTGACAACAGCGAGAGCCGTGATGAGAAACCAGAATCGACTTCCTTTTAATGCCTTCATCTTTTCTAGCCCTAACAAGAGTAGTGGCAACCAGCACGCGGCATGAATCATGTTCACGTGACCAAGATGGGCCATGAAAAACCCACTCATACTGAATGTTATGCCCGCGAAAAGCGAGACAAAAATACTACGAGTTAAGTGAAAGACATAGCCATACATAAAACTGCCGGCAAACACGTATGCGCTGACAATGAACAGATTGAATGACAAGGCATTAAAAAGAAGCCTTGGCATGTACCACATCATAGCTTGTGGATCAGCGAACTGTGGAAAACCTGAGAACAAATACATATTCCAAAGATCTAAATTCCAAGTAAACGCCGGAATCGACTGGATAAAACTATCGCCAGGCGATAGATACCGGTTAGAAAAAAGTACTGGTGAAAAAAAAGCTGTAAACAATAGTGAATAAAACGCTAATATGAATATAGAATGTTTCACACCGTTAAATGAAATACTTTTGCTTTGCCATGCAATATTTTTCAAAACAAGCCGCCTGCCTTCGTAAAACTTCGTATTTAATCTGCCGCAGTACGTGCACTACACGCCCTGGCCCCCTTCACACGAGCTCATTCACCACGAGTTTTTATCACCGAATAAATCAGTTCGGAAACATCTTTCACGTAAAAACTTTCTTCCTGTACTCCCATGCCATTCAGGGCGAGTGCTGCTTCATCGCAGATTGCATTAAACAATCTTTCTTTCTGGCGACGGTGTTGTAACTCCCCTAAATATGCCACAATGTTGCGAGCAATCTTACGAGGATCCAACTCGGAGTCAGCGTAGGCTTGAATCGCTGTACTGTAAGATTCACGTAGTTCTGCATTGCCAATTAAGCGCTCTAATTGATGCCGGATGTTAGCAACTTCATTTTCATCCAACGGTATTTTAATCACGCATTTATCGGACAGCTCCCGGAACCATCCTATATCCGTCACTAAAGCAACCTTTCCAAGTAACAGAGCACGAATTAAGCTAGCCGAGGTTTCCCCCATATATGGGTACCTTAAATTCACGATTATATCCGATACCGCAATCAATTCATCGAACTCTTCGATAGTTGTGAAACCAGTGAAGATGACCTTATCTTGCAGCCGATGTTTTTTTAACAGCGGCTTGACGTAATCACCTTCTCCCACTAACAAATACTTATAATTCGTAATTGGTAATTGAGACAGGGCTTCCACAACTTGATGAATTCGTTTTGACGAGGAAACATATCCAAACGAAGCTATTAGTATATCGTCATCGGAGATATTATACTTCTGTCGCAGCTCCCTTTTTCTGTCGGCATTAACGTTAATATTGTCAGCATTCGGGCCAATTTGAGATATCACTCGGCAATTAGCATTTGGATTAATTTTCAAAACTTCGTTTCGTGCGTACTCGGAATGGACAATGATCCCTCTGGCATGATCGATCAGACGCTTATTTAGAGGGAGCTTCTCCGGAAATTTATATTGTAAAGGAGGCAATGAATCATGCAGGATTCTTAATCCTTCCGCATAACCACCATCTCCATGGTTCATCATGAGCTCATCTAGATAAAGCTCGGAATCATGGAGGAGATCTAAATAATACCCTGTGATCAAATAATAGAGCACGTATTCATGTAAAATGACCACGCCATTATACTTCAAGAACACATCATAGATGTGACTATGATAATATGGATTATTCCCAATGTTATAAATGATTTCATCATAATTATTTAGCAGGGTAAGATGTTCTGGATTATTGACATAGTCGTATATCCTAAATTTATTTGTGATATGTTCACTAGATAAATCGAATCCATCCACCCATAGATCGACTTCCGCAAAAGAGCTCAACGCCTCCACCAAGTATACTGAATAATCGGAGATGCCGCTTTTTTGAGGAGGAAATGGGCTAAAATACGCTATTTTCATTGCAGCAACCTCTCAATAACGTGATCCCAGTCGATTTTCAACTTATGCATTAAGTCCAATCCATTGCGGCCAAATTCCTTTGCCATATGTTTATTCGCGTACAAAGAATCAATCTTAGCGGCAAGTGATTCAGGGTTAGCTTCAACCACATAGCCATTGACGTCGTCCTGCACAAATTCAAGGGGCCCACCAGAATCCGTATGAGTTATCACCGGCTTACCCGAGAAAAAACCCTCCAAGGTCACGTAACCATAATCTTCCTCAAACGGTCCATTATACACCACGCAAGCGTTAGCATAATATTGAATCTTCTCTTCTTCGTTGATACGGCCTAATAACCTGACCTTGGCTTGCAGATTGTTTTGTTCAATAATTCTGTTAAGAGACGCTGTATACTCTTTCTCCCCAGTGCCCGCCAATAAAAGCTTGACATCAGTCTTCGTGTATTTCATGGCCTCAATTATTAAATGTTGTCTCTTTATTTCATTCAATCTGCTAGGATAAAACACATAGTCGCCAAAGTCATTGGAATGCAATTTGTCATAGTCGCTTGGTGGATGATACAATGGCAACGCGTTTATGTTATTGAATTTCAACAACCGATTAGCTACGGTTTTTGAGTTGGCAAATATATGTTTGCTCTCTCGTAAAAATGTATTGTCCGCGTTTGTAATTATTTCTCTGACTTCATGACCATTTGGCATGTGCTCCAAATCGCCGAACTCAGTCCCCCATAACTCGTATGCTTGTCTGTGTTGATGCAGCACCCATGCCACCTTATTGGGATGCTTTACACAATACATGGGAAATTTTAAGGCAATAAGACGATCAATTGTCTTTCCGTTTACCTCGGATAAATCTAATAGACGCGCAGCCATAATACCATCTACAATCGTTTTCGCCGGATACCATTTAAATGGGATTGTAATAATATCCGCCTCGTAGCCCCTCTTCTCTAATTGGGCTCTTAAATTTTCAGCATGATATTCTGCCCCACCACGTATGAATGGAACTTGAACACTGGCTATAGCAATCTTCAAGATAATGTGCCTCCTGAGACTTTGTCGATGAATTGGAAAAAGCGTTGTGCTAGAATTTCATTTGTAAATCTCGAATAGTAGTTCTCTCTGCCCTTTTCTATCAGATAACTAGACGTCTCTTTATCCGTAGCAACCTCATGTATAGCGCTAGCTATTAAATCCTCGTCGAATTCAGAGAATAGAAGCTGCTCTTGACCTAAGGTCTCGCCTATTGCGGTGCTCTCACATGCAACTACCGGCAATCCATGGTATTGGCACTCAATAAGAGGGACACAGAAACCCTCATGTTCACTCACACAGAGAAACAAATCACAGCCCAATATGTAAGATTTCAAGGTTTCAATTGGGACTTTTTGAGTGAAGATAACATTATCCTGTAGCCCCCACTTATAGATGTAGTTTTGCAATTCTTCGTTGTATTTTGAGATTTCATTATCAAAGCCACCGACGATCCAGAATACAAAATTATTGCCAAATAGCTCCTTATACGCTCTCGCTACTTTACAAATTCTTTTGTGCCCCTTGTTACTGGCAACTCTCCCGATGAACAGAACATTGACCATCGAAGTTCTAATCAGTGTACTCAGTACATTTTGGTTCGCCGGCACGTCATCCATATGCTCAATTTTATGAAATGGTGCGACCACGTCGGTGGATGCCACATCTACCCCATACCCCAGGATCTCTAAGTTATTATAATTAGAGGCCGATAACCAATAGAAATTGTAATTCTCAGCTAAACGCTGAGTTTGTAATCTCCCAGCCTCCGTAATTTGAACATATTTCTTGCTGTATCCCTTGAAAAACTTTGTAGGCGTAATGTTGTGATATCTCACCACTATCTGACAACTCGCCTGTTGTAATACTGTTTCTCCAAATTCCCAATGAATGCTGTGATGATAGATAACGATGTTATTCTTGACCTTTATCTTCTTGCGTAATGAGGTTGCGTCAATTGTGCGATATTTGGGATCAGCCAGATTGTATTCGCAAAAAACGGCCACGCTAACATTCATTTTATCAAAAACATCGTACATTCCTTGAATATCGTGACCAATAGCATCGCCGTCAGCAAAAGTCTGATGCATCAAAATTATCTCCACAGTCTAGCACCTCTCGTCCGATCTCACTTGTAAGCGCAAATCGCATAATCCTGATAGCCATACAGCAAACCATTAAGATCATTCAATGATTCATTGAATCGACCTAAATCGATGCCCTCAATTTCAAGATGGGGCACACCTTTATCTGGAACGGGTGACAGGTATTTTACTTCTACTTGGCTGTAGCTAGACCCTTGGAAGATAAATTTAAGAGTCACTGGGTGCACGGGTTTAATGTGGGTCGGATCCATATAGAACCAATTTGACATGGCGTAAACACTTTGTACGTTGATGGTTTCTACCACAAACAGACCGCCTGGCTTCAGCACCCTATATACAGAATTAATGAGCTGCATTGCCTGATCTGAGGTTAAGTGCTCAATCACTTGCGCCATGAAGACTCCATCTAATGAATTTTCCTCGAGCGTCTCTAGGTACTCCATGGCATCAATGAGTTCGACGTCGAATCCTCGTTCCTGGCAATAGCCGACCATATCACTATTTATATCGATGCCCTTCACTGTGACGTTATATTCCTTCTGTAGCAGCTCAATGAATTCACCTCTACCACACCCAATGTCAAGAATATGCGTTCGGTTAGCAAAGAGTGGCAGATAATCTCTCTGTCTTTCCATAATTGCAGTTCTCGCGCCTCTGAACTTCTGTTCAAAAAGAAAATAGTCTATATCAACACGGCTGTCCTTTGGCTCAACAGCGTTGCTGACAAGCGCAGGCATTTTCACTGGTTCAGCGGAGTTATGCGCTGGTCGCGCCTTCACAATGGCTGACTTCTTAATTCTCGCGTTGAGCAGCATTATCAAATCGTCGAGCTTTTCGACATTCTTGTTCACATTTTCAATTTCTGACGTCAGTTTACTGCTCAACGTATCAACGTTCCGCTGCACGTTTGCCTCCATCTGCTCAAATTTCTCGTGGTGCACAAAATTATTGGATAAATTCAGTGCGGCGTCCAGCTTTTCATTTAAACGTCCAATGTTCTGCTCTAATTTTTCCTGGGTAATTAATATATTGTTAATTATTGTATTGTCAATAATTTGATCCTTTTCTTCCGAGAACACTTTTTTTATCTTGTTCAATATATCGGTGTCTAACTCGCTCGAAAATTTACTGCTCTGTTCGTTTACGTATTCTATGTCTTTAGTCAATTCTGCCAAAATGTCACGCACATTATTCAACGATCTAGTCACGCTGCCATTAAAATTACTTTGTTTATCAAAAGCGGGATTGATGTACCATCTCAGCAATTTCCTCACGAGCTTCTTGCCGAAAACGATAAATCGCCCAAGCGTTGGACGATGGGATGTGATAGGATGCTCAGCGGAAACATTCCAATTCCTATTATTCTGCTCTATTTCGCTGAGTAACCGCATATATTTCATGTCATAATTTTGATTCAAAGGTGGCCGTTGTGGTTCTATCGATTTCCGATTCTTTTTTGCAACATCCATTGTGGATTTTATGCGGGTCATTATCTCTTCGATGGTTATGGGCTGCTCGGACATGACACAACCTCCCTTTCTAAATGAACAGATGAATCCAAATACACGACGCCAACGAACGAGCTTTCCGCTCCCGAGATAACTTGGAAGGTTGCTGCTTGCTCTAGCCAGTCATAGTTCTTATCTAGATGGTGATAACTGTCATGCACTGCGGCAGTGATACTGTATGTTCCTGTCCCAATATTCAACTTTTGCGAAAAGATCACCGTGTAAGTGGTGTCCTTTTCAAATTTATCGAGATCATAATTTAAATGAAAAGTGTTGGTGCCGAATACCTCATTGCCTAAGCGATCCTTAATTACGAAGCCGACAGTGGGATGCAATATTTCCTTGTTAGCTCTTACCGTGATTTTGATATCCAGATGTTCAGCGACCTGCAATGCATTGATCTTAGCACCATTTGATTCTAGTGATACCTCTTCTATCTCAATATCCTTGTTTCCTGATCTGACGGCCTTCTTATTGTTCAAACCGATGCTCTCCGCAATTTGTGCGTCAGCTTCACGCTTTGCGATAATCGCGTTATAATAATCCATTACTTCATCGGGCAGTCCATCTTTTATTAATTGGCCATTGTCCAATAATATAGCTCTATCACATAGATTTTTCACCGCTATTGGATCATGAGAGACAAAGAGAAGCGATGTGCCATGCATCCTAAAAGTCCGGATTCGATTGAAGCACTTATGCTGGAAATATGCGTCCCCAACCGATAATGCTTCATCCACAATCAGTATATCTGGTCGCACTGCTGTCACGGTCGCGAATGCCAATCTGACCCCCATACCGCTTGAGTACGTCCTTAGCGGTTGATGGATGTAATCACCAATTTCAGCAAAATCTATGATGTCAGGCAACACGGTAGTAATCTCTTGATTGTTCAAACCCATTAGCTGTCCTAGCATGTAAATGTTTTCTACGCCAGTGAAATCAGGATGGAAGCCTAGTCCGAGCTCAAGCAAGGCGGACACTCTACCGTTGATCTCCATACTTCCCTGAGATGGCTTAGTCGTGCCGGTCAGAATTTTTAGCAGCGTACTTTTCCCAGCGCCGTTATGGCCGATAATGCCCATCGATTCCCCTTTTTCCATCTGAAACGAGATGTCCTGTAACACCCATTTCTCTTCGTGCCTTTTGACTCTGGATATCCATTCAGCCAATCGCGAAAGATTGGTCGAGTAGCGTTTATATCTTTTTCCCACGTTTTGGACGTTTATAATTGGCACTATAACTCATCCACCATTTCTGTATCTAACTTTTTGAAAATAAAATAACCAATGGATAACAGCACAACACTGACACACGCTAGAAACCACAGTGAGCTCCAATTATTCCAATCGCCGTTTATAATAAGTGACTGATAACCTTGAAACACCGGCAATAGAATGTTCCAATCAAAATAAGTTTTAAATTTGTCCGGCACTATCTCAACCGTATAGACTATTGGCGTTAACCAACTCCAAAACTGCAACACAATAGCAAATGAGTGGCCGATATCTCTAAAGAACACGTTTAGTGTGGCGAGAATGATTCCTAGTCCGACAGCAAATATCTGTTGAATGACTAATAACGGAATTATCTGCAATATAGAGATCCCCGGGAATTCTCCAACTATGAGAAGGTATACCATGAAAATACCGTAAATGATAAGGAAGTTGATCAACGTGGACGTTAAGATGTATACAGGTAATGATGTCCTTGGAAAACTCACCTTTTTCATTATTCCGCTTTGTTCGAGAAATACATTTTGCATCCGCATGATAGTTTCGGAAAACAGCTGCCAAGGCAAGAGTCCAGCACATAAATATATACTGTAAGCTAAAGTATCATTGGAATTCGGTAACTTCGCACCCATCACTTGAGAAAAAATTACCGTGTACACAAAAATCAGCGCTATCGGATGCAGAACGGCCCATATTGAACCAAACGCAGAATTCAGGTATCTAGTTTTAAAATCGCGTTTGACAAGTCCAAATATAAATCCTTTGTAGTGCCACAAAGCCTGTATGATATTAATCACCTCTGTGCGTGTTCCTTACTCCAACGATCATGCAAAATGTCAGCTAACGAGGCCGCTACTCCAATCTGCGGCGCCCATCCCGTGGCAGATGTAATCTTATCATTATTGCCCACCAGGATTGGCACATCGGAGGGGCGCATTTTCTCGGGATCTCTCTGAATATTTATTTTTACATTGGAAATATCGATCAGTGTTTTTAGAATGTCCGCCATTTTGATGCCCACTCCGGAACAAACATTGAAAATCTCGCCAGTGCTACTACTGAACAACAATCTCTCATAAGCCTTGACAATGTCCCGCACGTCCGTAAAGTCCCGGATCGACTCGAGATTTCCCACGTGTATCACCGGTTGCCTTTTACCTAATTGTATCTGTGCAATCTGTTGAGCAAAGTCCTGTGTGACAAAACCCAAGCTTTGCCCCGGTCCAATGTGATTGAACGTTCTAGTGTGAACGATATCCAAACAGTAAGCTTTCGCGTATTGCATACAGATAAGCCCGCTGGACAGTTTGCTTACACCATAAGGGCTCATGGGTCTGGTGAAATACATTTCATCTATCTGTGTATCTTTTTGGTCAACGCAGCCATACTCCTCAGATGATCCGACCGACAGCACCCTGCAATCGGGTGAGAATTTCAGAATCGCGTCTAGAAGATTAATCGTTCCCGACAAATTTATGTCGAAGGTTTGTTGCTTGAATTTCCAAGAATGTTGAACTGAACTCTGCCCAGCGAGATGTATGATATGAGTAGGTTTGACCTGCTGAATCACTGCTTGCACGTTTGATGTGTTCGTCAGGTCTAAGTAAAAATGATTGGCTTGCTCAGGCCTGGAGTGTGAAGTGGATGATACTTGATATCCAAGGTCTCGCAGTAGATTCACCATGTACGTACCTACAAAGCCAGTGCCACCGGTGACTAACATCCGAGTCATCGCGCCTGACCCTGCAGCTTTTTCAAATCACTTTCAACCATCATAGTAACAAGTTGCTCGAAACCAACTTCCAGCTTCCAACCCAATTTATTTTTCGCCTTGGAGCAGTCGCCAAGCAGCAGATCAACCTCAGCGGGACGTACAAATTTGGGATCAACCACCACATGATCCTGCCAATTCAATCCAACATGACCAAACGCGATTTCCACCAACTCTTGTACGGTATGCGTTTCCCCGGTCGCAATCACATAGTCATCAGCCTCCTCTTGTTGCAGCATTAGATACATAGCTTTAACATAGTCGCCTGCGAATCCCCAATCTCTCTTTGCATCCAAATTGCCCATGCGCAGCTCTTTTTGAATACCAAGCTTAATGCGAGCTGCTGCGTCGGTCACTTTACGCGTAACGAACTCAACCCCGCGCCGGGGGGACTCATGATTGAACAAGATACCTGAGCAGGCGAACATATCAAAGCTTTCACGGTAATTCACCGTGAGCCAGTGGCCGTAGACTTTGGCGACGCCATACGGACTTCTTGGATAGAAAGGAGTAGTTTCCTTCTGGGGGGTTTCCACAACTTTACCGAACATTTCGCTGCTCGATGCTTGATAAAATTTAGCTGCAGGCTTTGTAAGTTTTACCGCTTCAAGCATGTTTGTTACACCAATGCCGGTTACTTGACCTGTCAGCACTGGTTGAACCCATGATGTTCCAACAAAAGATTGTGCGGCTAAATTATACACTTCATCCGGATTAGACACTTTCACTGCGTTTATTAATGATCCTTGGTCAAGCAGGTCACCATCGATAAATTCGATCTCGTGTTTTATGTGTTCAACATTTTCCATAACAGGCACGCTAGTTCTTCTGCGTAAGCCATACACCTTATATCCTTTAGAAAGAAGTAATTCCGCTAAGTACGACCCATCTTGCCCGGTCACACCTGTGATTAAAGCTGATTTGGACATGATTTTACTTGCTCCTCACCGTTGATGAATAATAGGCACTTCTACAAATAATGGTCCAGTTTTTGCATTCTAAGCTCTTTCAGCAGCAACTTAACTTCCTGCGCCTTTTCCTTCGTGCAAATTAAAGTTACGTCTTCTGTATCTACGATAATTAGATCTTTAACGCCAAGTGTCGCAATCAATTTGCCGTCACTCTCGATGATGCACCGCTTCGTATCAAGGTTCAGTATGTTGCCCTTAATGACATTGCCATGCTCATCTCGCTCGTTTATTCGGTCAAGCGCCGTCCAACTTCCCACATCATCCCAGCCAAATATACATGGTATCACGTAGATATTTGACACTTTCTCCATAATGCCGTAGTCGATCGACTGATCGGGCATTTTGTGAAATTCCGCCCGAATTACTTCGTTGCGCCCCGAGGTTTGAAAAGCAGCTCGCATTGTTTGCAGCAGATCATGCATCTCCGGCATTAATTCATGAATATAATTACGAATAACTGATGTTTTCCACACAAAAATTCCACTATTCCAGAAGAAATTACCGGCCTCCAGGTACGATTGCGCGGTGTCTTGATCTGGTTTCTCAACGAACTTGCTCACCTTGTGAACTTCTAAACCATTAATCGCACTGACCTGGTTCGTGCTCTCGATGTAGCCATAGCCGGTTTCCGGGTATGTAGGTTTAATGCCCAACGTCACTAAGTTGCTGTTGTCTTGCGCGACTTCCACCGCTGTTTGCAAAATCTTGATAAACCCTTCTTCGTTTTGAATAATGTGGTCAGACGGCAAAACCACCATGGTACTATCTGGATACTTCTCTTCGATAATTAGAGAGGCCAGACCAACACAAGGCGCAGTATTTCTTCCAATTGGTTCAATGATTATGTTTTCTAAGGGCAAGAGTGGAAGCTGTGCCCGAATTAATTCCGCATACAGTTCGTTGGTAACGATAAATATTCTTGAAATATCTATCAGTTTTTCCAACCTTGCAATTGTCTGTTGTATCATTGATTTATTGCCGGAAATGTTCAGAAACTGCTTGGGTAAATTAGTTCTGCTTTTAGGCCAAAATCTTTCGCCTTTCCCCCCCGCCATAATAACCGCGGTAATGGTCATTGCAACCCCTCCAAATATCGACATAAAACGATATGCTATAAATTAACTATAACATTATAGCTTAACAATTTACGACAAGGCAATCACTTGTGGAATTTCTGTTTAATTATTCTAAGTATAGCAGTATACTGACTATTGTGGTAAAAAAATCACGCAAGAACACGTTACTTACGGGTGACATAGCATACACGGCCTGCATCCGCCTCAATGTTGGTAATAAATGCAATGGCATCGCTTGCTTTACTCCAATGCTTAAGAATAAAATTAAGTAACATAGAGTCGACTCTTGGAGGTAATTGTTTTGAATTATCAATATGCTTCTGTTCAAGCCAAAAAGGAACACTATATACCTACCCTAGAAATTAACAAAAAGATTCAAATGAAAAGAAATTATTCCAGTCTCCTGGCTGTATCCTTTTTGTTTTTTGAAGTGCTAGCGGTAAGTGTGGTCTTCTTTTTATTATACGATTACCGAATAACACAGGAGTTTAACCGCGACATCACGTTTTGGAACATCGACTCGCCCCGTTTCTCGAATTATATGGTGTTTTTTTTGATATCCTCCGTTATTTATACCATTTTGGTGTATCGCTATCAGCTTTACCGTTTTAGAGCGAGCTCGGGTTTGGCGGATGAACTTTATAAAGTGATACAGGCGTTTTCGTTTGCAATAGTACTTACCATAGGAATCAGCTTTCTACTTAAATATACCGACTTTTCAAGACTTGTGGTCGTGAGTTACTGGAGTCTGGCCATTTGCGCTGCCTGCACAATTAGAGGACTGAAGAGAATGGTATATATCCAACTGGCTAAGCGTGGGGCATTGAGCAAAAATGTTGTAATTATCGGCGCCGGGAAATTTGGAAAAGCATTAATGGAAGAACTGACAAACTACAGCTATCTCGGATATCACATTGTCGGTTTTGTGGATGATCACGAGCGAAATGATGTTCATCATAACAAGTATTTAGGCCCCATCTCGAACTTACGTGAGGTATTGAAAAACTCTCTTGTGGAAGAAATCATCATCACCATTCCATCGGAAAGAGACTTAGTTAATAGATTAATCACGGATTTAAGAAAATTGGATATTAACATAAAGATTGTCCCCGATTTGTATAATCTGGTCATGAGCACTGTTCAGATCGGAAACATTAATTCTCTGCCTGTTGTCACGCTAGTGAAAACCCCCATGCGGGGCTTAGGGCTAGTGACTAAAAGATTCATTGATATATTAGCTTCAGCATTAGCTATAATATTGGTCGCGCCTGTTTTTCTGATGACAGCAGTTGCCATAAAACTGGATTCCAAGGGTGGAATCATTTATAAGCAACAACGAATCGGCAAAAACGGCAAACCATTCTACATGTATAAATTTCGATCCATGGTGTCGAATGCTGATAGCTTGCTTACACAGCTCGAATCACACAACGAAGCAGATGGTATCGCTTTTAAAATGAAAGACGACCCCAGGGTGACCACAGTAGGACGGTTCATAAGAAAATATTCGATCGATGAATTACCACAGCTGTTCAATGTTCTGATAGGCAATATGAGCTTGGTGGGACCCAGGCCTCCACTGCCGAACGAGGTAGAGCACTATGGGGATTGGGAATGGAGAAGACTGGAGGTTCTTCCCGGAATCACTGGTTTATGGCAGGTAAGCGGGCGCAGTGACCTCTCCTTTAACCAATGGATGCATCTCGATATCTATTACATAGAAAATTGGAGTATCGCGTTCGATATTAAGATCTTGCTTAAAACGATACCTGTCGTTTTAAAAGGGGAAGGAGCTTATTAATTTGAAGATATTCTTAGATGCTCAGCCCTTGTTAGGTCCACGGTCAGGGATTGCGCGCTATGTAGAATGCCTTGGAAAGCAGCTGTCATATGATCCCGAATTGCGCGTTCATCTGGCTTTCAACCGAATAGCAAAAAGTGTGCGCGAAAATCACGTTTTAACACTAGAACGTGATTTTCAACTTCAATTAAGAAATAATGTGTATCCTTACAAGGTAATCAGGAGATTATGCAAACCTAACTTGTTGTACCATATTCCATATGATATAGCCGCTTCGAACAACGCGGACATCTTTCACGGCACTAATTTTACCTTCACACCTATCAGAAAGGGCAAAAGCATTATCACCATACATGATCTGGCGTACATGAGATACCCTGAATCAACAAGCGAACTAATCCTAAAACACCATAGTAAGTGGGTGCCTTACAGTGCGCAGCAAAGTGACCGCATCATCGCTGATTCGCAACAAACAAAGCGTGACATAGTTGAACTTCTGCATGTCCCGGAGGATAAAGTTGATGTGGTGTATCTTGCAGCGGATGAGCAATTTCAATATATTGCCGATCGCGCACCTATACTCACCAAGTATAATCTGCCAGAGCAATACATTTTATTTGTTGGTACGGTCGAGCCGAGAAAGAACTTAGTCGGGTTGCTGAAATCTTTTCTACTGTTAAAAAAAGAATACGGCTCACTGCATAAACTCGTTATAGTAGGTGCAAAAGGGTGGAAATTTACACCGATCTTTGATTGGGTAAAAGAAAACGATTTAACCCATGATGTAGTGTTCACCGGTTTTATCGACGATGAAGATCTTCCCGCTATTTACAGCGGGGCCACCGTGGTAGTGATGCCATCGATTTATGAGGGTTTTGGTCTGCCGCTCCTGGAGGCCATGCAGTGTGGGACGCCGGTGATTGGCTCTAATGTTTCGTCCATTCCGGAAATCATAGGAGATTCGGGTTTACTGATCCCTCCGAATGATCACTCCGCCTGGGCCAACGCAATGCATAATGTGATTTCTGATTTATCGTTACGGACGCATTACTCTGAGATGGCTCTACTTCGCGCCTCGCAATTCACATGGCAAAATACTGCCGCAGAAACTAAAAAAGTATACGAAAAAACACTGGGTTCTTCCCATTGAACCAGTGGAAAGAGGTATGCCGATGAAAGTAGCACTCGTGCACGACTATTTGAACCAGTACGGAGGGGCCGAGCGTGTGTTGGAATGCTTCATGGATTTATTTCCGGAGGCGCCGGTCTACACTATCATCTCGGACTTATCCAAAATGCCTGAACGTTTTCGCCAGGCGAAAATACATAATTCCTTTGTGCAGAATATTCCTTTCTCAAGGACACAGTATAAGAAAATGCTGGGCTTGTTTCCCCTGGCCGTGGAACAGTTTGACTTACGTGGATACGACCTCATCCTGAGCTCCTCGAGCGCCTTTGCTAAGGGCATTCTGACAAATCCATCGCAGCTCCATATTTGCTACTGTCACACACCAATGCGGTACGTATGGGATCTTTACCATCAGTACATGGAGGAGATATCCAATCCGCTGTTCAAGAAAGTTCTGCCGTTCATTTTGCATCGGATCCGGAATTGGGACCAGATAAGTTCCCACAGGGTTGATCATTACATCTCCAACTCACATAACGTCTCTCGCCGAATCAGTAAATACTACAAACGAGAAAGTCATGTGATACATCCGCCGGTAGCGGTGGACCGTTTTCAACCAACGGATCAAGAGGAAGATTATTTCTTGATTGTGTCCCGCTTAATTCCATACAAGAGAATAGATTTAGTGATTGAGGTGTTTAATAGATTAAAGCTGCCTTTGGTCATTATCGGCGATGGCTATGATCGCGATCGTCTTAAAAAACTTGCCGGTCCTACCGTTACTATGCTTGGTTATCAGTCAGATGAAACTATTACCGAATACTATGCCAAATGCAAAGCTTTTATATTAGCTGGCGAGGAAGACTTCGGCATCACGCCGCTTGAGGCACAGGCAAATGGCAAGCCTGTTATTGCGTTTGGAAAGGGCGGCGCGCTCGAAACGGTCGTGGAGGGTAAGACCGGGGTATTTTTCCATGAGCATTCAATTGCTTCGTTGGCGGAGGCGGTGGAACATTTTCATACCCTTTACTTTGACCCGCAATTTATACGCCGGCACGCAGATCAATTTAACGAAAGAAGGTTCAAGCAACAAATCTCGAATTTTATCATTGCTGCGTTAGATCAAAAAGGCGATACAGTAAAACAAAAGGAGTACAGCTATGTATAAAAAGGATTTAGCGAATGAAGAAAGGAACTCGATTTTATTTTGGCTGCTGACAGGTTTTGTCACCTTGTTTCTTTTCTGGGCTCCGTTTCAAAAAGCGCTATTTAACGGAAATACATTTGAATTCGAACGTAACATATATACTTCACTGGTGTGGGGCTTCATTGCGCTGGTGGTAGCGTCATTATATTTATTTTATCATTGGAAGCTGCAAGATCATCGAGATCTTCTGAGTATATTGGTTTGGCTGCTGCCGTTAACTTATCTGATATCAAAAATCTCGGCAGCGTCCCAATACTATGCTACGAATATGCTATACATACAAATATTGTACGCTGTGTTTTTTATTCTGGGGATTTATTTATGCAGAGGCAGTATTGGAAACCGCATCATTTCTAACGGTCTAATGCTGTCTGGGTACGTAGTTGTATGGTTTGGTTTGTTCAACTGGCTAGGCTATAAGGAGGGCTCGGCACGAGCCATACAATGGTTCGTGGATCTGCCCGGCCAATTGGAATACCGGGATGCCGTGATGTCCGCCGATGGCCAGCTGCGTCTCACATCGACTTTTCAATATGCTAACTCATATGCGGCATTTCTGATTGCGATGTTGCTTGGGGCCGTCTATCTTGTGGTGACGCGAAAAAGGCCGCACAGCATTCTCATCCATGGGTTTATGTTGGTTCCGATTATAATTTCATTCCTGCTCACGCTATCGCGGGGCGGACTGGTCGTGCTGCCTGTCGTGATGCTTTTGCTCTTGCCATTTATGAAGTTAACCCGCCAAATTTTCATGTTCGTTCATTTGGGCGTCGCCGCAATTATATCTCTGCTAATCTTGGGAAAGATCACCGCGATCGGAGAGCAGTTTCACAAGCTTCAGGATCTATCATCCGCTTCGACCGGGCTATGGATCCTGATCGGATCATCAGCAGCTTGTGCAGTGATCATCTGGCTGCTGCAAAAATACGTGTTTAACACTGTACAAGGCTTTGTAGAATCGAAATTAAAAATGCGTTACGCGAACTTTTTACTGCCGGCAGCCGCTTTGGTTTTAGGTAGTCTCGGTCTATTCCTGCTGTTTGGTAATACGGGCGTTACGAACTTATTACCGGAATCTATAAAACAGCGTATTGAGAACATCAACTTTGCCCAGCACAGTGTGTTGGAACGAGGAACGTTCTATAAAGACGCCATGAAATTATTCAGCGACTATCCAGTGACTGGCGCAGGTGGTGGTGCCTGGGCGGCACTTTATGAAAAATACCAGAATAACCCTTACGTCAGCAGACAAGCCCATAACTTTTTCATACAGTATCTGGTTGAAACAGGCGTGGTCGGTATTTTAATACTGATCGGCTTCTTGGTCTATGTGTTCGGTTTATACATTCGGAATAAGCTGAGTGAGGATGAGAATACGCCTGATCGACATCTGTTCTTCATTATAGCTATTTCGATCCTTGTTCACAGTGTCATCGATTTTGACTTGAGCTATGTATTTCTGGGGACTCTCGTGTTTCTCAGCTTAGGCGCGATGGTTTCTCATACTAAATTTCCACTCAGCTTCTCGGCTATCAAAGATGAAGAGAAGGGCTATCTACACAAAACTTACCCTGCGGTATTATTGGTTGTGTCCCTCGTGATGTTCTTCATTTCAGCCAAAAATTTAAGTGCCAACAGCGAGTTTTTGGCCGCAAACCAGGCTGCGCGCAGCCAGGGTTCACTGAATGAGATATTTGCACCGTTAAACAGCGCATTGAGTACCCGTGACAGTCATCCGGACTACGCTTTGCTGAAAATGCAGATCTTGGCTCAGGTATACGAGCAAAATCAGGATGAGCAGGCTTACAAGGAGTTATTGCAATTGATCAACAAAACGAAAGCAAGCGAACCGCATAATCGTAATCTGCTTGAAATGGAATTTCATGCTTACGCAATGAAAGGCGAGCTGGAAAAAGCCTCCGACCTGATCAACGCAAATATAAATAATTTCCCTTGGGACATCACTCTGTATGAACGAAGTATCGAGCTGGATTTGCAGCTGTCGGAAAAGGCGAGAGCAGCCAGTAATACGGCTTTACAACGACAATATTGGGATCACGCCTTCACCATGCATGATACCATTACGAACCAAATGAAAAAGCTGGAAAGCCTGCCGAAAGAGCAGATTGCAGGCCGTGCGTTTCACGTCACTAACAATATATCCTTGAATTTAGGGCAAATCGAGTACATTCGCGGGAATTATGAATCTGCGATAAATTTCTTCAAAATCAATCTATCCGATAAATTTGAGGATCCCGTCAGTCGTGATGCTGCCAGATGGTATCTTGCGGCACTGCAAAAGCAAAATAAAACCGACCAACCTCTGTTCGATGAATTAGTAGCAGCCGACCCTACAGAACGCAACGAAATTAATAAGCTGGTAAACGCAACTTTTTAAACTGATTGGCGTTCTAACTTATGGATGGATTTGTTGTTACAAAAAGCTACCAATGTAGGCAAATAGGTGGTAAAATAAACTCTGTCTATTTTTAGGTGCATTTGCTTATTTTAACAAAGGCCACGGCCTTGTTATAGAACTCGCGCTAAAAAGGAGGTGAAAACAAATGGCGAATGAAAATAATACCCTTTCTTCAAACAGAGATAGTAATAGGAGGAGAAATACTTTGTTAAATCGTGCAATCGTTAAGAAAATTTCCGCAATGCTTTCATTAATGCTCATCGTAGCAATTATGGTGCCTGTTCTGGCATTCGCAGCTACCGGTTTCTCGAACCTGACCTATAGCAGAAACGGCAACGTATCAGGTTCTGTTTACCACGACACATACAATCAAGGAGAGACAGTTAAGCTACACTTCTTTGCTCCTGATAAGCAACACATCAGCAGTGTTGATGCTGTTTATAGCACTACTTACGATGCTGCTAAAGGTACATTCTATAACTTTAGCGCTAACCTTTCTAGTGCTTACAACCATGTAACAGTGCAGTCTGTGGTTTATGATGCATCTGGAGAAGTAGTTGAGTCTGTGTACCAAGACGTATACCGTGACAGCCGTCGTGGCGGCGGTGGCGGTGGCGGTGGCGGTGGCTGGCTCGGAGGCAGCGTTGATGGATCCACTATTAACGTAGGTGCCGACGGTTCCGTCAATGCTTTCACGCTGACTAACCTGCTTGCAAACGGCGATGTGACTTTGAAGCTTTCCGGTGAATTCGTTAACATCCCAGCTTCTGCATTGGTTGACGCTGCTAGCAGAACAATCACTGTTACTAACGACAACGGTTCTTATGTTCTTCCAGTATCTCTTTTTGATCTGAATGCTTTGGCAACAGCTCTTGATGTAGAAGTGGATGACATGAACATCAAAGTTTCCATCGCAGACGTATCCAGTGAAACAGCTGACGACGTGAAAGCCGCTATCTCCGCGGTTGGCGGTACACAGGTTGCAGAAGCTGTTGACTTCAATGTTGTAGCTACAGCCGCTAATGGAGAGACTGCAGCGGTTGACTTCGGTAAAACTTATGTTTCTCGCTCTTTGAATGCTTCTAAATCCGTTGATTCCAAGACAACAACAGGCGTTCTGTACGATGCAACTACTAAGAAAGTAACTTTCGTTCCTTCCACATTCTCAACGACTGATGATGCTACTGTAGCTACGTTGAAGCGTAACGGCAACAGCGTTTACACTGTTGTTGAGTCCAACAAAAGCTTTGCAGACGTTGCTTCTCACTGGTCCCAAGCCGATGTTGAGCTTCTTGCAAACAAATTGGTTGTAGAAGGTTCTTCCGACACAACTTTCGAGCCGGAGCGTAACATCAACCGTGCTGAGTTTGCTGCGTTGGTTGTCCGTTCCCTTGGTTTGACTCCTGTAACTTCTGCTACAACAGACTTTAAAGACGTTAGCTCCAGCGCTTGGTATGCAAGCACTGTAGCAACTGCTACTTACGCTGGTATTATTGATGGTTATGAAGACAACACATTCCGTCCTGATGCTCAAATCACTCGTGAAGAATTGGCTGCTATGGTCATTCGCGCTATGAATTATGCAGACATCGCTACGAATGTTGCTAACCCTCAATCCGTATTGAGCAAGTTCACGGATGCTAACAAAATCGTTTGGGCAGAAAAAGAAATCGCTGCTGCAGTTAACGCTGGTATCATCGAAGGCATGACTGATACTACTATCGGTTCCGCTGAGAAAGCTACTCGCGCACAATCTACAACCATGTTGAAGCGTTTCTTGGGCCTGGCAAACTTCATTAACTAATCATTAATGAGGAAGGGACTCGATACTTCGGTATCGAGTCTTTTTTTTATGGGCTGCGTTCGTTGGTTTCGAATAGTTTCATCACACACAGTTGTTTGATAAAACAACAGCGTCGCGGGAGGTTCGCACCTCCTGACCGAGGCCGGCAATGCGATCGATGCCTTGTCGCCACATCAGCCAATTGCGTACGTTAGTCCTTCCTACGGCACGTGTGAGAAAGAGTTTCTGTTTTCACCGGTGTCGGTGTGCACCGCAAACTCTTAAAGCACTGGCAACGCGTTAATGATACCAATACACTGTGAATCAGTACGTTGCGTGCTCTCTCCGGGCGTGGTGATGTGTGCACGTCACAGCTGCAAATTTTTTCGAATAAGAGCACTATAGTATGCCGTCCACAACTCTAGTCTAGTAAAAATTCAAAACAGGCGAATCCATCACGAGCTGGATTGATCGATCGATACGCCTGTTTTATTTTATTCGGCACAAGGAACCTGCCCATACTTTATCCCCAATATCTGTTTGGATAGGCCCAACATCCGAGCGGCATGACCCAATGCCGCTCGCATGGTCGCAACTGTGCTGAATCCAGGGTGCGTTAGCCAATAGGAGGTTTTATTGCCAAATGTTAGAAAAATGTTTCACTGGGTGGGTCACTAGCTCCGAGTTGTGCGAGGAATTGAGTGGGTGCGTGGGGGAGATTTCTACGTATTTCCGCGGCGCAGCACTATGCACGGTTGCGGTGGCCGTCACATAACAACAATATGAAGAAAAGGCCTCCCACCAGTTCAAAGAAACTGATGAAAGACCTTCTCTTGTAGAATGGTTTCTGTGAAAAAAGCGGACATTTTTGTGCTTAGCGATAAGCAAAAGCACGAACATGCGCTGTATCCACTAGAACCCTTTAAATACCTAGGCTTTCTGATGTTTATTACATCATGCCGCCCATTCCGCCCATGCCACCCATGCCGCCCATGTCAGGCATGCCTGGTTTCTCTTTTTCCGGCTTGTCGGCGATCACGCCTTCGGTTGTCAGGAACATAGCTGCGACGGATGCTGCGTTTTGCAGTGCAGAACGAGTCACTTTTGCAGGGTCAACGATACCTGCTTCGAACATGTTAACCCACTCGCCTGTAGCTGCGTTGTAACCAATGCCCACAGATTCCTTTTTCAGGCGCTCAACGATAACAGATCCTTCTTGACCAGCGTTAGCCGCGATCGTGCGTACAGGCTCTTCCAGAGCGCGTAGAACGATGTTCACACCAGTTTGCTCATCGCCGGTACCTTCAACTTTGGATACTGCAGCGTATACGTTGATCAGTGCTGTACCACCACCGGATACGATACCTTCTTCAACAGCAGCGCGAGTTGCATTCAGAGCATCTTCGATACGCAGTTTGCGTTCTTTCAACTCAGTCTCGGTAGCTGCACCAACTTTGATTACCGCTACGCCGCCGGACAATTTAGCAAGACGCTCTTGCAGCTTCTCTCTATCGAAATCGGAAGTTGTTTCTTCCAACTGAGTACGGATTTGGGAAATGCGTGCACCGATATCTTTCGCATCGCCAGCGCCGTCAACGATGATCGTGTTTTCTTTAGTTACACGAACTTGACGAGCGGAACCCAATTGATCAGGAGTTGTGGCCTTCAAGTCAAGACCCAATTCCTCAGTAATCACTTGACCGCCAGTCAATGCAGCGATATCCTGCAGCATAGCTTTACGACGGTCTCCGAAGCCTGGTGCCTTAACAGCTACGCAAGTAAACGTACCGCGAAGTCTGTTCACAACCAGAGTTGCCAACGCTTCACCTTCAACGTCCTCAGCAATGATAACAAGCGGTTTACCTTGCTGTACTACTTTCTCAAGCACAGGCAGGATCTCTTGAATGTTGCCGATTTTCTTGTCTGTGATCAAGATGTATGGATTTTCCAATACAGCTTCCATTTTGTCTGTATCAGTAATCATGTAAGGGGAGATATATCCACGGTCGAACTGCATGCCCTCAACCACTTCAAGCTCAGTTGCGAAGCCTTTGGACTCCTCAACGGTGATAACGCCGTCTTTGCCCACTTTTTCCATAGCTTCAGCGATCAATTCGCCTACTTCTTCGTCAGCTGCGGAGATTGCCGCTACTTGAGCGATGGACTGCTTGCCTTCGATGGTCTTGGAGATGTTTTGCAACTCTGATACTGCGGCTTTCACCGCTTTGTCGATACCTCTGCGGATAACCATTGGGTTAGCGCCTGCGGTTACGTTTTTCAAGCCTTCGCGGATCATAGCTTGAGCCAAAACAGTGGCGGTAGTTGTGCCATCACCGGCAACATCGTTGGTTTTCGTAGCTACTTCTTTAACGAGCTGCGCGCCCATGTTCTCGAACGCATCTTCCAATTCGATTTCTTTAGCGATGGTCACACCGTCGTTAGTGATCAATGGGCTGCCGAACTTTTTCTCAAGAACGACGTTGCGGCCTTTTGGTCCCAAAGTTACTTTAACGGCATTTGTAAGCGCGTCAACACCACGAAGCATCGCGCGACGAGCGTCTTCACTAAATTTAATTTCTTTTGCCATGTGTGATACCCTCCCGAAAAAAATGTGTATTTAGAAGCGTGTCCTTCATATTTCCGTAAGTATATACTGCGCTAATGACCACATTAGCAGCTGATTATCTTGTCTTAAGTAAGTCTTAAGCAGGCTCCACGAATTAGGCTAAAACGGCAAGAATGTCGTTTTCACGCAAAATCAGAAGCTCACGGCCATCGTATTTCACTTCAGTGCCGGCATATTTGGAGAAAATGATACGGTCGCCTTCCTTAACTTCAAGCGGAGTGCGTTCGCCGTCCTTCAAAGAACCGCTACCTACTGCGATGACTTTACCTTCTTGCGGCTTTTCTTTGGCAGTGTCAGGCAGGACAATACCGCTTGCAGTCGTTTCCTCCTTAG
The DNA here is from genome assembly GCF_002220865.2 of Paenibacillus xerothermodurans. GTDB lineage: Bacteria > Bacillota > Bacilli > Paenibacillales > NBRC-103111 > Paenibacillus_S > Paenibacillus_S xerothermodurans. The sequence goes on from NZ_NHRJ02000005.1 coordinate 192,251, forward strand.
CAATAGCTTCAATGACAACGCGATCACCTAACGGTTTGATCATGAGAATATAGCCTCCTTTGAGATATGGTTCTGAATTTCCCTGTTAGCACTCTAACATGATAAGTGCTAACAACACTTATTATGATAATCAGTTTGGAGATATTTTGCAAGTGCTTTTACCGATTTTTCATACCCCAATCATTTTACCCATGCAATGGTAAATTATTCAATCCTAATCCATATGAAAAAACCTGCCTCTGCGGCGAAACAATAGCCGCAAAAACAGGTTATATTGGACATACTCCTCAGCGGGACAATACCGGCACGGGCACGCGCAACGAAGTGGCTCGGGCTTGGGGACGCTTTTTGGTGAACCAGCGTACACTGCCCGTGTCGCCATCATCTGCCGACAGGTCTCACATGCTGCAAGAAGCAGCAGCAAGGCGCAGCCGATCGCGGCCGCTGATCCCGCCTCTGAGGCCATACGAGACCTGATACAGAAGCCCGTATGAAAATTTATTCCGGCAGCCTACGCAAGTCTTCCCGCTTGTCGCGAGATGAGGGTGTCTGCTGAAGCTGGGCCGGCACTGCGTGATCAGTCTGGACAGGAGCAGTGATCAGCTCGGACACGGGATCCGGCACTGGGCGCTGCATCGCATCTTGTCGCACGTCCTGCGGTGCTGCGGCATGCGCATCCTCCATCAAACCCTGCGCACCTTTCTTGAATTCACTTAGCGTACGCCCAAGGGTCCGTCCCAGTTCCGGCAATTTGGTCGGCCCGAATAAAAATAACGCCACGATCGCAATGAGTATGATTTCACCTGCACTAAACACTGCCGTCAACTCCTCTCTCACGGTTCCGGCCTAGGCTAACAATTGTGCAGCCCGCCGTAGCCCATGGACGTAATATCCTCGCGCACGATAACTTCCCCGGCACATATGCGCGGCAGCAGCACGTCAAACGAGGTGTGAGGGTCGTGCATGACACAGCCGGGCAGACCCATGATCGGTATTTCACCCAAGTAACCGATCAACAGCATGGAGCCGGGCAGCATTGGCGTCCCGTAGCTCACGATGCGTGCTCCGGCCTGCTTAATGGCGCCGGGCGTACGGTCGTCCGGGTCAACGGACATGCCGCCGGTGACCAAGATCAAGTCCGCCTTTCGCTCCTCCAAAAAATAACGGATTTCAGTGACGATCTTGTCGCTCTCATCCGGTGCCAGCCGCTGTTCAATCACTTCAGAGCCTAGCGCCGCGACTTTGTCCCGCACCACCGGGCCGAATTTATCCTGTATCCGCCCTTTGTACACTTCGCTCCCAGTTGTAATTAAGCCGACACGCAGAGCACGAAACGGCTTGACCTCGACCAGCGGGACCTCAGCGAGCCGTTCTACTTGAGCAACCTTGCTCTCCTCGACCAGCAGCGGAATTACACGCGTTCCAGTCAGCAGCTGCCCAGGCTTCACTACGGTATTCGTTAGAATAGTAGACACCACAACCTGATCGATGGCGTTCGCCGCGTCGACCAGTGTTTTGTCGATTTTCGCCAATCCATGTATGGTTGACTTCAGCGATATCTTGCCTTCGTGCGGTTCCGTTAACGCAACATTAGCGCCCGCAGCGGCACGTGCCAAGTGCAGCGCAGCCTCATCCTCATGCAGCCAGCCCTCTTGCAAATCAATAACATAGATGTGTTCTTTGCCAATGCTCAACAGCGCGGGGATGTCCTCCTTGCGAATGACATGGCCTTTGGAAAACAAGCGGCCTTTGAAGCTGCCTGGCAGGATCTGCGTAAAATCATGAGCCAGCACCAAGCCTACCGCATCCTCCACCTTTACCTCACGCAGCATCGATTCAAGCTTCATAGCTGTGATCTCCTTCGCGGCCGGTTAAAATACCGAGAGCGTGAGGGAGCTGATCCATGATCGCCCCTAAATTTTCAGACACGCCCTTAGGGCTGCCGGGCAGATTAATAATAAGCGTGCTGCCGCGAATGCCCGATACCGCACGGGATAGCATTGCTTTGGGTGTTTTTTGCATAGATATCATTCGCATCGCCTCAGCAAAGCCGGGAGCTGCACGGTCAATGACACTCAGCGTCGCCTCAGGGGTAACATCCCGCGGCGCGAGGCCCGTACCACCGGTGGTCAGAATTAAATCAACTTTGAAATAGTCAGTCATCTCAATGAGGGCGGCCATGATCTCGTCTTTTTCGTCCGGTACGACCCGGTATTCGATGATTTCGCCGTTGATTTCCTCTTCTATCAGCTCCCGAATGACTTGGGCGCTCGTATCCTCCCGTTCTCCCCGGGATCCTCGGTCGCTTGCGGTCAAAATCGCCACTTTCCAACGCATAAGCTTACTCCTCTCCATGGGTCCATGTTTATGATTAAATCAATTATCAATTTCGTTTCTATGAAAGTCGCCGCTTTTACCGCCGGACTTTCTCAGAAGCTGGGTGGGACCGATTTCCATCGTTTTTTCCGCCGCTTTGCACATGTCATACACCGTAAGAGCCGCAGCCGAAACGGCGGTAAGAGCCTCCATTTCGACACCGGTCAAGCCCTTGGTCTTGACCGTCGCTTCTATGTAAAGTTCATTGTGCTCATTGTCGGAAAAACGAACGTCCACACCGGTTAAAGCCAGCGGATGGCACATCGGAATCCAATCTGATGTTTTCTTGGCGGCCATGATGGCTGCCACCTGCGATACCGCGAGCACATCGCCTTTGCCTATCTTGCCTTGCTTAATCAATTGCAATGTGGAAGGAAGCATCGTGATGGTCGTGCGTGCCGTCGCAGTACGGCTCGTTTCTTGTTTCTCCGAGATATCCACCATGCGGGCACGTCCTTGTTCATTGAAATGTGTCAACGGGGTTGAATCTGACATCTGAGCGCTCCTCTCTGGATTTGATAATGGCGAAAAATAAGGTAAGGCGGCAAGCGAAAATGTTTGGGGTAACAATGACCTACTTGACAATCTTGGCCGCGCGGATCGTTCTTTCCTCAGTGATCAACTCGTCCAGCCGAAAATCGAACAAGCCCATCGGGACCTCCTTGATCACCTGCAGATCGAAGGCACCCGCAATCATGTAAGGCTTCGGATATCTGTTGCGGATAAACTGCTGCATGAAACGGTCGTAATAACCGCCCCCGTAGCCAAGCCGGCCAAGCCGAACGTCAAAAGCCAAACCAGGCACCAGCACAGCGTCGATTTGCTTTATGTCCAAAAGTTGAGGCGCATCGGACACAGGCTCCAAAATCCCCCACGTGCCCGGTTCGAAATCCGCATGTGAACGTACCTCGAACAGCTTAAGCCGCTGCTCCGGCTGGACTTTGGGAATCAAGACGCGATACTGTTTACTCCAGCAGGCTTCCATCACCGGCGTGATATCAATTTCAGACTTAATAGGCATGTAAGTGAAAAGAGTCGGTCTGCGTCCCGATTTTGCACGAGACTCCAGAACCTCGCTTATTCTATGGATCAGCAGGTGGTTGATCCGTTTGGTTTTAATAAACCGCTCATCAGGCGGTAAAGCTTTCCGTTTGGCCTCCGCCCTCCGACGAAGCTCTATTTTCAGTTCTTTGATATTCATTGGTACAGCCTCTCTTTGATGGGGTCGTGAGCATAATTTAACATCATGTACTACCGTACAGGAAATTGCGGCAAATCCATTGCAGGAAAAAGTTATCCCATAATGCATGTATTTCCTTAGTTTAACACAAAAACCGCTCAAATAACGAGTACAAAGTACTATGATGGAGCATAACCTTCTCAGGTGCCCGCCAAATGCTGCGACAAACCAGCGCGAAAAGCTGTATTTCCAGAGTCTGGCACGACAAGGATGTGTGAGACAAGCTGTGTGACAAACGATTATACCGTCCGGGCCGCACGGCCAAGCCGGTCACGGCAAAGCATGACAGCGGGGCGCGACACCGCTGATTGTTGACCTCCCGATCAATGCGCCGACTGCTCGAGCCCCTTGCAACCCTACGCCGCCTCAGAAAAGCTCTTCGCATATACCACCGGAAGATGGTCTGAAGCCCGGGTCCACACCGCCCGCGCAGAGTCGTCGTTAGGAAAGCTGGTCCAAATATGATCGATCTCCCCGCCACTGTGCAGCGTTTTGCCGGGTTCCACGAGAGGCACTTTATGAAGGAACGCTAGTGACTCTTGCATCAGCGGGTCATCAGCGGACATATTGAAATCCCCCATCAGCACGAGAGGCGTGCCGATAGATCGCAGTATTTCGTGCAAAATAGGCATCTGCAGCGCGCGTTCATCTGCCGACACACCCAAATGGGTAGTGGCAAGTGTGACCGGCCTGCCGTCGATGTTCGTCCTCGCTGTCAGAAGAACGCGCTGTTCTTTCTCCCCAGGCAGCGGATACGTATGCACATCATGCATAGGATAACGGCTGAGAAGCGCCACTCCGTACTCAGAAAAGCCCTGTTTCAGCGCTGGTGCAAAACTGTAGTGCATATCCAACTTGTTCGCCAAATATCGGGCTTGATCGTGCAGTCCGCTGCGCCACTGGTAACGGTCGACCTCCTGCAGTGCGACAAAGTCCGCGCCCTCCCGCCCAATTTGATCACGGATCGCGTCCAACCGGACTTGCAGGTCCATTCCTTTTGCATGGCGAATGTTAAAAGTCATAAAGGTATGCTTGCCCGCGGGTGCAGACCCGGATATATGTGAAGCAGACGATTCAGCGGCGGCAGACCTACGATAGGTTAAGAACAGGGAGGCGGCGATCAGCGCAACGATCAGAACCAGCAGTACGCTTTCGCCTAACCCCGGCCCCATGACAGGAAACCCGGTGGAAACATTCAACTGCATCTTCTCCGCCCCCTTTCATCATATTTTTACACAAAATAAAAGAGCACATCAGTGCCCGGACAACGGTAAGGTTATAAATCAAGCATACGACAAACCGGTCTGCATTGTATACAAGGAATGGATGGGAACGCGCGAACAAGGCCGGTGCTGAAAAATAGTATGGAACATGGTACACTTATTAATAGAAAAGATGCTGCTAGCTTGCTAGGCTGGCGCGTCTCCAATTGCACAAAGTTTGGGAGGATCAACATGCTTTTGCAGGCATCAGGAATTACAAAAAGTTACGGGATCAATACCGTACTTTCAAATATAACGTTACAAATCGAACCGCGGGAGCGCATTGGTCTGGTCGGCGTAAACGGCGCAGGCAAATCCACGCTTCTGCAAATTATCGCAGGCGAGATGTCTTACGATTCCGGGGACATTTTCAAAGCGAAGGAAACGAGAATCGGCTACCTGAAGCAAAACAGCGGCCTGTTTACCGATCGGTCAATCTGGGATGAAATGCGCACGGTGTTCGCACATCTGGAGGAGGCGGAGCAGGAGCTGCGCAAGCTCGAGACCATGATGTCGGATCCGGAGGTGCTCGCTGATGCGAAGCTGACGGAGGATACGATGAAACGGTATGCCAGCCGGTCCGAATGGTTCAAAGAGCAGGGCGGATATGAAAAGGATGCCCGCATTCGCGGAGTGCTGCATGGGATGGGCTTTGGCGACTTCGCACCGGATACACCTGTCAACACGTTGAGCGGCGGTCAAAAAACGCGGCTCGCACTCGCCAAAATGCTGCTGCAGGAGCCCGACTTGCTGCTTCTAGATGAACCTACCAACCACCTGGATATACCGACGCTGACCTGGCTGGAAGGCTATCTGCGCTCTTACCCCGGGGCGATTCTGGTTGTGTCGCACGATAGGTATTTCCTCGACTCTCTGGTGGACGCGATCTATGAGATCGAAAGAACAAGCTCGAAACGGTACACAGGAAATTATTCTAAATTCATTGAAACGAAGCAAGCCGAATACGAAAGCCAGCTTAAACAATTTGAGAAGCAGCAGGATCACATCGCCAAAATGGAAGAATTCGTCCAGCGCAATCTGGTGCGCGCCTCCACCACCAAGCGGGCCCAAAGCCGCCGCAAAGCGTTGGAAAAAATGGAACGTATCGAGAAGCCGCTCGGCGACTTAAAGCGTGCACATTTTTCGTTTGAAGTAGAGCAAATGTCAGGTAAAGAGGTGCTGTCGGTGAGCGATGTCGCAGTGTCTTATGATGGCCGCAGTCCTCTGGTGCGGGATGTGAATTTCCAGCTGCGCCGCGGGGACACCGCCGCCTTAATCGGACCGAACGGGATCGGCAAGTCAACCCTGCTGAAAACAATGGTAGGCGAACGCAAGCCCGACACAGGATCTATACAATGGGGCGCCAACGTCCGGATCGGCTATTATGATCAAGAACAGACCGGTCTCAATGAGAAAAACACAGTGCTGGACGAAGTTTGGAATGCGTTTCCGCATATCGAGGAGGCGCGGATTCGAACCGTGCTTGGCAGCTTTTTGTTCAGCGGAGAGGACGTGTTCAAGAAGATCGGATCGCTGAGCGGCGGCGAGAAAGCTCGCGTATCCCTCGCAAAGCTGATGCTGGAAAAAGCAAACGTGCTCATTCTCGACGAGCCGACCAACCACCTCGATCTGTACAGCAAGGAAGTGCTCGAATCCGCTCTTATCGATTATGAAGGTACGCTGTTATTTATTTCGCATGACCGGTATTTTCTGAACAAAATGGCGGAGTCCATGCTCGAGCTAACACGGGAAGGCGTGACCGCCTACTTAGGCAACTACGACGACTATACGGAGAAAAAGCAGGAGCTCGCCGAAATCGAGCGGCAGCGTGTGGCGGGCACGCCGGGGGCGAAAAGCAAAGCGATCGTCGACGCCGCGGCGGACACCGCGGTGAAAGCCGCCGCACCGGCCGAGGCCGGCTACGAAGCCAATAAGCAGGCGAAACGCGAGGAACGGGCGCGTCTGCGCAAGCTGGAGCAGCTCGAGCAGGACATCGCCCGGCTGGAAGCCGAAGTAGCTGCCATTGAGTCGGAGCTGGCGGAGCCTGAGGTGTACAACGACTATGTCCTGGTGCAACAAAAAAACGAAGCCATGGAATCGAAACGAAAGAAGCTCGCAGCTTACTATGATCAGTGGGAACAGTTGGCTGAGTAGGCAGATGTGGGATACGCTCGGGTATACAGGCTACAGGTTTGAAACAAAAGCTGCGCGAGCACGATATGTGATTGAAACTGGCGAATAAAACGTCTCAAGACACAAACCGCACACGCCGTCCGTGTCAATCTGGACTACATTTTTATAGGTGAAAGTAAAGGAAGGCGCCTCGATGTTTAGGCGCCTTCTAGTTTGAGCAGCAGCAGAGGGACGCTGCTGTATATAATCATCGTTGCAGCGGCGACGATGCCGGAATCATTGAGCAGCAGCGCCTCGATGGTGCCGATCACGTTGGCCGCGCAGCCGTACATCAAGAACGGGTAGCGCCTCTGCCAACGGCGGAACACCCCGCGCGGCCGCAGCACTAACGCCGCCATTACCGCAAGGCCGGTGAGCAGCACCTTGCTCCAGGCCGAGACCCCGATCAGGTGCCAGTTCATCTGCAGCTTGCGCCCGATGATGGCACCGATCGTGTCGAGCCGCCCCTGGTGCAGCGCCTCGAAAGCACGGCCGATATGGCTCTGCTGCCCATCGGCCATAGCTCCTGTGGCTGCGCCTGCGTTCAGCAGCCACAAGCCAGCGAGCGCTGCGCACATCAGCAGCGCGAGGGCGGGCGCAGCGCGCAGCCAGCTGCGCCCGCCGGCCAGGCGCGCCAGCAGCGCGCCGAAGCCCGCCGCCGCGGCCAGCGCTCCGCCGGCGTTAGTGCCGAGCGCCGGCGAGGCCAGGTAGCCGGCGATGAGCGTGCCTGCCGCGGCAGCGGGCAGCGCAGCTAGCGCAGGCGCCGGTGCTGACGTGCCGGGAGCAGTGAACGGGCCCCCGGGCCCGTGCACTGCGCGGCGCGGCCGGCGCCGGAGGCGCAGCGCCTGCTGCAGCGCCGTCAGGCCGAGCAGCGCGGCGCCGAGCAGCACGCCCATATATTCATTGCCGATGCCGTAATACCTCGCGCCGATCATCGGGTCATAGCCGAGCACGGACCACTGCATCCCCCTTGCCCCGCCAAACCCGTCGTACAGAATAAGCGCGCTGATGAACAGGCCTATGCCGGCAAGGCAATGCACGTAGCCCCCAGTAATGCGTTGAGCGGCCGCAGCCAACACCGCACTAACAGCCACCACAGATCCGATGGCCGCCGTCACGTGCAGCCACCCCGGTTCATTCGGCATGCGCCCCAGTGCAAGCAATCCCGCAGGAGCGAGCAGCAGTGAAAACAACACACATCTCCACAGCACACGCCCTCTCTTTCGGAGCCTTTGGTCACCGAAGAGCCCCACCGCTGCCAACGCACCGATCATTGCAGCAATTTCATACACAGCCAGACCGATCAGCAGCGGCGGTCTCATGAGATACACGCTCTGCATCCGCCGCACATCATGCAAGAGCTGTGTGAGCGCGCCGGCACATGGCTCAGCCTGCATCGGCAGGCCAAGCATGTCGGAGTGCTCGACAATGCCATAGGCCGCCAATAGGGAGGGCGCGAAGTCAATGCTGGATACCACACCCGCCCGCCGGGTGGTGGCCGACGTGAGCAGCGCCTCTGGTGCTCCCGGGCGGTAGTTCATTGCCGGTGCCAACAGCGCTTTTGCCTTGGCCGCATCCGGATTCACTTGTGGACTAATCAGCCATAACTCCTGCTGCTCCTCCGTGCCCGCTGTGTGCTCGGCCTTGATATCGTTGATCACCGTGCCAATAAAATGGTCAATCTCACTCACTACATCGTTTTTCGCCTGCCGGAACGCTTGCTCTGAATACGATGCTCGCTCCGCATACAGCCGGTGCAAATCCCCCAGCTCCAGCAGCGTCACCGCAGACCCCTTTTCTACTCGCCAAAGCTCCAGCAGACGCGAGTAGTTGGTGCGTAAACCAGACGGCCCCGACACGTCACGCAGCAGAATGCTGCCGCTCACATCGCCATGTGGCACACGCCCGGCTGTGTCGGTCAGCATCAACGGGGCGTATCTGCGATAACTCCTTCCGAATTCCGCCTTACGCAGAGACCGGCTGGATTTCAGTAAATCCAGGTTGCCCCACACGCTAACGCGGACACCACTCGCGGCCAACTGTTCACCAAGCATGCCCGGCTGAGCGCGGTAGCTGCCGATTTCATTTTTTCGCTTGAGCAGCGCCATTCGCGGTATAACGATTCCACCCGGCCGGTCCGTCCCCACGCTCTCGCCTGTGAACCGTACAAAACGGCACAGCGCAGTCTCACTACCGACCATTTCATCCGCCTGTAACCCTTGTATGCCGGTTGAACTGTAAGCAAAATGGCCCGCACCAAACGAAGTATAAACATCTTCTATACCTCTGCCCGGCGTCCGTACGTTCATAGCGCCCCATGCGGCGTCGCGCCGGATTTCAGCCAAATGCGGCATTGCTTCAGCCAGCGGGGGCTCGCCGCCCACAGCGCCCAGTTCAAGAAAAGATAAACCGGGCACAGATATAATGGTCACTTTCTTTCTCACAGCATTTGGTATTGTTTTCTGCGCCTGCTGCTCCTGAGGCAGGGTGACCGCAGCCTCAACGGTGCTGGCGGTATGCTGTGCTAAGACAACACTTGTCCACACGATGACAGAGACCGCTATGGTATTTAGCTTACCCACGTGTTACACCCGCCTTTTGCTCATTCGTAAGATCGCGCCGCCCATGCTTGTCCGAACCGTTGATATCGGCCGGTGATGAGCCGGGTTATCCCTCACAGAGTCCACCCAAACACCACCACATTAGCCAAAAATATAGCGTTTGCTGTTTACGATGCCACAAGGGACAGCGAGTTATCCACCCTGTGCATAGCTGCAGTTGTGTGACTGGTCACTATCCACAGGGTTGTCCACATCCTAACGGACTGATTTTTTGTTGAAATATCCCCACTTCTTCGTTAATCCACAGACTTATGCACATTATCCACAGATAGGTGTGAAAAATATATCCACGTTTCATAAAAAAACATGGGCAAGAATTTGTGGGCTGCAAAGCCACTTTTGGCGTTTATACACATAATACACAGGGGCTGTGGATAACTATTGTCCACAGCCCCTTGTGTTTCCTTATTATTAAACAACGTACATGATGTGTCGCGAAATTCCCCATCAGATGTCGCTCATAATAACCAACTCGGTGCCCGAGTATACCGTCTCCACACCCGCCGCGATTCATGATTGTGCAGGACGCCATCCTGCTTCCCGCGGTGCCTGTGAGCACCTGTACATGGCGCAGGGGGTACGGCTGCAGCTCAGTGTTAACCGTCTTGCCCACAAGCTGCATCAGCTGATGGTCGTGCACTACTTTTTGCTCATCCGCGAGTTCTTTGAATTGCACGTAGAGTGATTCCATCTGTTCATCCGTCAGTTCCAGGCCGAATTGGTTCACACGTCATTGTCAATTCCTCCTCTTTTTTGTTCTGCACCAGAAAAAATGCATTCTTGGAATGAAAAAAAGGCCGCCGTCTCTATTCTAGAGACGACAGGCCTTCGGCTGCCGTGGTGCCCTTCTGATTGACCCCTTCGCGCAGGAGTCCACTTACCGTGCAAATCAAAGTAGTTTACAGCGAGGCTAATGATCCGCCCCAGTCCACTGTTCACTGCACTCCCCATTAACGTGGGGGGTCCTCCGTTGCCGCCTACATACCGTTGTTCCGGTCTCAGCCGCACCGCTCCCTCAAAGTCAATGCCATTTTTCTGAAAATTGCAATTTTACTCCAATAAAAAGCCGGAACGTTCTAATAACAACGCCGGGGCTCGTCCGCCTCATGACTATGCAGCTCGTCGCATCACTCTGTTCCGATCATTGTGTAGCGCAGCACGATCAGCGCGGCCAATATCCACATCAACCAATGCACCTTATGCTCCCCTCGTCCGCTTAGCCGGGCAACAGTCGCCAAAATGACATACATCACAATACCGAACGAGATGCCGTTGGCGATATTGTAAGTGAAAGGCATAATCACGATCATAAAGAAAGCCGGAATAGCAACTACCAGATCCTGAAAATCAATTTCTTTTACCGATTGCATCATCAGAACACCGACAATAATCAAAGCCGCGGCCGTCGCCGGTCCTGGCACCAGTGCCGCAATCGGAGCTAGAAACAGCGCCAACAAAAAGCAAACTCCGGTCGTTACGGCGGTAAGGCCGGTTCTTCCGCCTTGGGCGACGCCCGCAGCACTCTCCACAAAAGCGGTAACCGTACTGGTACCTACTAGAGCCCCCCCACTCACCGCTACTGCGTCAACCATCATCGCCTTACCGACTTTTTTGTGGCCCTCTTGTTTGTTTTTCATAAAGCCGGCACGATTCGCGGTTCCTACCAACGTGCCAAAAGTGTCGAACAGCTCAACGAACGTGAACGTCAAAATAACCGTGATAATTCCTGCATTCAACAGACCTTCAAAGTCAAACTCCGCAAAAGCCAGCTCGGTTAAGTCCGGTACCCAAGTCGTGTCGGGATCTGTCAGAACACCCAAATTGACTTGTCCCATAAGATAGCCGACAACTGTCGTCAGCAAAATCCCGAACAAAATCGCGCCGCGCACCTGCAGTACCATCATGATCGAAATCAACACAATTCCAACGATGCACAAAACCACACTAGGATCCGTCAAACTGCCCATATGCAGCACAGTTTCAAATGAGAGCATATTAGTGAATGTGTGCGCCGGGATGTCCTCCGACGGCTCCACAGCTATTGTCATTATTCCGCTATTTTTGACACCGATGATAGTGATAAACAGACCTATTCCCACCGTTATCGCATGCTTCAAGCTGTCCGGCACGGCGACCAACAGCATTTGGCGGACTTTCGTCACTGTCAACACAATAAAAATCAAGCCCGAAATAAACACTGCGGCAAGACCCATCTGATACGTGAACTGTCCTTCAGACGAAAGAATGACGGTTGCAAAATACGCGTTCAAGCCCATGCCCGGCGCGAGAGCCACCGGAAAATTCACAAACAGCCCCATCGCAATGGTCATCACGCCTGCGGCAATAGCGGTCGCCAGAAATACGGATTCCCAATCCATACCTGTCGCACCAGTGCCAAAACTGCTCAGAATGTTCGGGTTTACCGCTAAAATGTAAGCCATGGTCATGAACGTCGTTAAACCCGCCATGATTTCCGTACGAACTGTGGTGCCGTTTTCCTTTAGCCTAAAAAATCGATCCATTCCCCAGATCCCCCCTCTACATGGTTTTGGAACAACGAAAAGGCTCAGCATGACCATGCTGAGCCGCAAGCAAAGGCAGGCGAAACGACATTATGCACCACGCAAGCACAAGCCCAGCTATAGTCTGAGTCTATGCAAGATGGTGCGAAAACACGTCTTACCGCTTTTGTTTGTTCGTAGCCAGATCATTTACGGTGATCTCGTAGAAACTTCCGGGCCGATTCCCGAAATTATACGAAACTGTTATTCCCTTATTAGATATCACTTATTCTAAGAGCCTTGACGAATCTTGTCAATTACTATTTTCCGAACATTAAATACATAAATTTCCCATTTTGTTCGTATATTATCCGGTTATTCCCACTCAATGGTTGCCGGTGGTTTCGACGTAATGTCATACACGACCCGGTTCACATTGTCCACTTCATTCACGATACGCACGGAGATCTTCTCCAGCACGTCCCACGGAATACGCGCCCAGTCGGCGGTCATGCCGTCGATCGACGTCACTGCGCGAACGCCCACGGTATACGAGTAGGTGCGGGCGTCACCCATGACGCCTACGCTTTTCATGTTAGGCAGAGCTGTGAAGTACTGCCAAATTTCGCGATCAAGGCCGGCCTTCGCGATTTCATCGCGCAGGATGGCGTCGGATTCCCGTACAATCGTCAATTTCTCCTCCGTGACTTCGCCTAACACACGAATGGCAAGTCCAGGTCCCGGGAATGGCTGACGCCACACAATAGCTGCCGGCAGACCGCACTCTTCACCGACTTTGCGGACCTCATCCTTGAACAGTGCTTTCAACGGCTCAACGAGTTGGAATTTCATATCCTCGGGAAGACCGCCGACATTGTGGTGCGACTTGATCGTATGCGCAGTCGCCGTACCGCTCTCCACGATATCGGTGTACAAAGTTCCTTGTGCCAAGAACGTGAAATCATCGAACCGTGCCGACTCTTCTTCAAATACACGAATGAATTCCGTTCCGATAATCTTCCGTTTTTGCTCAGGATCGTCCACTCCGGCCAGTTTGCCCAGAAACCGGTCGCGAGCGTCGATTTTTACGACTTTCATGTCGAATTTGCCTACGAAGGTCTCCATCACACTTTCCGCTTCGCCCTTGCGCAGAAGCCCGTGATCGATAAACATACAGGTCAATTGATTCCCGATGGCTTTGTGCAGCAAGATGGCCACGACCGAAGAATCAACGCCGCCGCTCAGCGCGCATAGCACTTTTTTGTCCCCTACCTGATTGCGAATGTCACGAACGGTATCCTCTATGAAGCTCTCCATCGTCCATTGGCCCTCGCAGCTGCAAACCTTGTACAAGAAATTATGGATCATTTCATTGCCATACACAGAATGGCGCACTTCGGGATGGAACTGGACCGCGAACATATTTTTTTCCGGATGGCTCATGGCCGCGACTGGCGCATGCTCGGTGCTGGCGTCCACGACAAAGCCTGCGGGAAGCCCAACGACATGGTCGCCATGGCTCATCCACACGGTTTGCTGTTGACCGAGGCCATGCACCAGTTGGCAGTGCTCGGCGAAATCCACATCCGCCTTGCCGTATTCCCGTTTGGAGGCCTTTTCCACTTTGCCTTGCAGCTGGTGGGCCATTAGTTGCATGCCGTAGCAGATGCCCAAGATGGGGATACCCAAATCGTATATAGCGGGATCTACGTGAGGCGAATCTTCCCCGTATACACTGGCAGGTCCGCCTGAGAAAACGATACCTTTCGGCTGCAGCTCTTTCAATTTCTCCGCTGACGTATTGAACGGGAGCAGCTCGCTGTACACGCCTAAATCACGAATCCGGCGGGCGATGAGCTGATTGTATTGTCCGCCAAAATCCAACACGACGATGAGTTCGTTCGGCTTGTCCATAATGTCCTCCTAGTTATTTATTTATTCAAGTGGGGTTATGATGTTCGCCCATGTGAATTATCTATTCTTCGTGCTCCGGCTAAGCACTTGGTACCTGCAAAAAGGCGGATCTACTGCGCTTGAAACCAACGCTCTGCTAAATCAATAGACAATATTATAAGCTTACGCAGCGGAAAGGGCAATGGCGGAGTCGAAAACGCACGAATCCCAGGCCGGAGAGGTCTGGGATCTTCGTGCGGATATAGAGGGATCGCCTGCCGCGACTTTGAATCCGATGTCACGCATCACGCGATAGTATTGTTGACTGCCGAAGCTCGCGCCAGCAGTCTTGTAATTGACGTTTTGTGACGCGCTTGCCGCCCTGCTCATAGCGCACCGTCTCGATCAACCTGACGAATTGGACTAGCGCGTGGCGCTGCCGGTCGCTGGAGGATGGACGGGATACAGCATACTCCCGCAGGGTTTGGGCTGGGTGAGCTGGACCGAACCGGCGCTGCACCTTGCGCCACAAACGCTCGGACAACAGCACGGCTGACCGTTCCCGCATACCGGTTAAGATGGCCGGCAGTTGTAACCGCGCAGCTTGTGCCGAGTGTTTATCCGGCTTCGGATGACGGCGCAAAACTTTTTTGCACAAGTGGACAAAGAGCAGAATAGCAGCCGCCGCGATACATAGGGATGGGACTGTCCATTGCTTCATCCACATCACAGTTCTGCGGATCATAACTGCGGCATCTGCTGCAAGGGTAAACAAACGGTCGGTCAGCCGCCGCAGTGTGGTCCTAAGCTGATCGACGGCCGGCAAATATTTCATAAAGCCTTCCTCGTGAAAAACAGCGGAGGTGTGTCCGTCTGGGCTTCCGAGGGATGGTGCTCCCACCGGCAAGCCATTGATCAGCATTGGTCCATCCCCCGCTAACCCCGCTCCGCTCACACCTGCTGTAGGATCAAACGGCACCCAGCCAACCGAAGGAAAATACACCTCCACCCACGAGTGTGCGTCCTTGTTACGCACTTGCACACTGTACAGGTGTGCGGGAGCATCAGCGCTGCCGCTGACTACGCCATCCTCGGAACTACTTGCGGCGGCTCCGCCTGTTGCCGCGGCTACTTTTGAGCTGATGGCGGCTGAGGCACCCGCGTCGACATCCACTGATGCTGATGGCTGCGTATACGCTGCCGTTTGCCAAGAGGCGGACGGCTTCGTTTCCACCGATGCTTCCGTGGCTGCTGACGGTGCCACTGATGCTGACGCTTCCGCGAGTGCCACAGGTACATCTGCTGATGATGCTCCAGTGGCTGCTGCCGATGCGTCTGGTGTTGATGCTTCCGTGGCTGCTACCGATGCGTCTGATGATAATGCTTCCGAGAGTGCCACAGGTGTATCTGGTGCTGATGGTGGCGAATAGGTTAACGCGTCCTGAGCTTCAGCGGTTTCGGCGTGCAGCGCTTGCTTCCCAACAACCGTGCCAGGCGAGAATCCTTTCACCCAGCGCGCAGGCAGTCCGGCAGATCGGAGCAGCACAACCATGGCGGTGGAGAAGTGGTCACAGTACCCGCTCTTTTGTTCGAAGAGAAAGCGGTCCGCAAAGTCTTCACCGTCCGCGGTAGGCCTCGTTTCGGTTAAGCTGTATGTGAAGTTTTGACGCAAGTAACTTTCTACTGCTTTCGCTTTCTCGTAGGGCAATTCGTAGTTGCTTGTTAGGTTTTCAGCCAACTGCTTCACACGCAGCGGGAGGCGATCAGGCAGCTGCAGGTAAGCATCCGCAATGTCCGACGGCAGCTTATAATCGCCCATAGATAATTGGGATAAATGCGCTGCTGCATCCCCATGCCAGGCCATCACTTGTACCTTGTATGAAGCGAGCGGATCGGACTGCGCCGGAAGGAAATAGCGATCGGACTGCGGACTCCGCCAGATCCATTCAGGTGAAATCACCTTTGCCTCGGTGGAAACTAAGCTATCGACATGTAATAAATCTCCTCCTACGAACAGCTGATGAGCGAGCTTCGGACTGCGGACTTGAATTTCCTGGATTACCCGAGTTTTTGTTGTCGCTGTACTTGGGTCGCTCGGTTGTTCTACCTGTTCGGCAAATTCGAAGCCCGCTGTGTTCTGGATGGGCGTGGCGTCCGATTGGGACCAGCCCGTACCTGTGTAGATGCTTTTTGATTCGCCGCGCCAATAAGTCACATGTGTTGTTTGAGCTGTGAACGCAATCGTATCATCCGATGTCTGCGGATAGCCCAGATGAGTGTCGTCCTGACCGTACCCCGTGACCGACGCTGACGCTGTCGGGCCGCTGCCGGCGTTGAACAGTTTAGGCCAATCCGATAGTGGCAAGCGGTCCTCCCAGTCGGCCAGAAAGCCGGACCAGTGAACAGCTTTCCCCTTTGCGGCATGCATCTGAGCGCCAAACCAAGCTGTGCCCAAGCATAATCCCGCCAACACCAAGCTGACTCCTACGCTCGAAGACGCTCTAGATAGGCGATCGTGGGTAGTACCTCCGTGCGAGCCAAGTATGGTGGAATCGTCAGAGCTGTGTCCGGAGCCGGAGCTGTGCTTGTTGTCCAAGCTGCCACGGTGTAGCGGTGTAATACCCGGCGCTGTCCCACACCTTTTCCAGTGCAGCGAACGATCAGCGTACAGTAGGCCCTGCAGCACTAGTCCGACCGCCGCAGTACTTATCAGCGCAAACGACATGTCTATGTTAAACATGAGCTGAAGCAGTACAAGATAACCCAACGTCATCAACACGAACCAGCCTATGGACTGCCGCTCTGAGGCGAACGAGTGCAGCACCCATATGAAGAATGACCAGCCGGACAAAAACATAGCCGTCCTGGTGCTGGGTTCCAAAGCGGCGAAGTCCGCGTCTATGATATCCATGACATCTATGGATAGTTCATTCAGCCATCCGCCCCACCATTCGCCGGAGGGCAGCCAGCTGCCGCTATGAAGTGCACCGGTGACGGTTGCGATAATTGCCAACTTCAGCAGCCAGCCTAATCCTCCGGGCACACGCAGCACATCAATGAGCAGAAATAGCCCGAACGTAATCAGAAAAGGCATGATTGTATGCACTTGCGTCACATCGGACAGCTGTTGCAGGGGCAAGAGCCATTCGCGTAACAGCCAAAAAAGCAACATCGCAGACCAGAGTCGTATCCCCCACGACTGCTCTGCGATGTCGGCAGCTCCGCGGTACCAATGTGAGGACGACGAGGTACCTTGAGGCTGTGGCGCGCTCAGGGACTGCATCGGCGGTACGATGCCTGCAGGCTGTGGCACGTGTCGTGACTGCTTGCCCGGTACATTCTCAGACTGTGGCACGCTCAGGGACTCCATCGGCGGTACGATGCCTGTAGGCTGTGGCACGCGTCGTGACTGCTTGCCCGGTACAGTGCTCTCAGGTTCTGCCGCACTCCGGGACTGATTCCCCGCCACAGTGTTCTCAGGCTCTGGCACGCTCAGGGACTCCATCGGCGGTGCTGTACCTTGCGGCAGTTGCGCTCTGCGGGAATGCGCTGGCGACCGGTTAGCCTCCGGCCTAGGCTTGCGACCGGGCATCGCGCTCACCCCCTTCGGCAGCGTATGCTCTGCCCGCTGGCACCGCCGTAAAACGGCAGCCAGCGGCCTCAGCCTGCTGCCGCCAATGCTGCACGGTGCCAGGCTGATCGCCCGCGCCGTGGATGCAAACCAAGTGCACGGCGCGCCCGCGCAGCCGGCACAGCAGGCGGAGCAGCTGCGCATCCGGCCGAGCCGTGACGACGGCGACCCCTGCCCCCGGGCCCAATTGCAGCGTCTCCCGCTGCACCCATGCCGCCAGGGGGCGATCGCCATCGCACGGCAGCAGCGCCAGCAGCTGCAGCAGCGCTGGGAGGCGCTCGTGCCCGCGCGCCT
The DNA here is from genome assembly GCF_002220865.2 of Paenibacillus xerothermodurans. Taxonomy (GTDB): domain Bacteria; phylum Bacillota; class Bacilli; order Paenibacillales; family NBRC-103111; genus Paenibacillus_S; species Paenibacillus_S xerothermodurans. Next base: position 210,241 of record NZ_NHRJ02000005.1, read on the forward strand.
CCAAAGCACGCCCTTGCCGGTCACCGGCGGCAAGGCGCACGCTCAGGCCAAGCTCCAGCCCGCGCTTGGCCAACCCCGCCGCGGCCTCAATGGCCGACTCGAACGCCTCAGCGTTCGAACGGCCCCCGGCCGCGTCAATGCAGATGAGCAGCCGGTCGGAGCCGGGCTGCTCTGACTCTTTCGCGCGCAGCGCACCCGTGCGCGCGGTGCTGCGCCAGTGGATCCGGTTCAGCGGATCCCCCGGCGCATAGGGCCGCGTCCCGTATACGAACGGGGACGCGGCTTGCCGCTGCAGCGGCTGGCGGCTGAAGCGCGTGGCATCGTCTCCCGCGCCGTCTGCCGACACCGGCACAGGCAGCGGCCTCGGAAGCACCAGCAGCTCGTGCTCTCCTGCTGCCATTCGCCTGCTTCGACGCAGCAGTCCGAACCCGTCGCTTATGGTGACCTGCACCGTTTCTAGCCGATATAACCCCCGCGGCAGTCCCGGCAAAGTCAGCGCCACACTAACACTCCGTGATGACACAGGCCGACAAATCTCCCGCAGCAGAATCCATTCACCTGTGCCAATATGCCTCCACGCCTCCTCGATCGCAAGGTAGCTGGATGATATAATCGGTCTGCGAAATTGCATCTGCAGTTCTATGCGCGTTGCCTCTCCAGCCGCGCAGCGCTTGTGATTCAGACGGCGGCGCACGATCACTCCCCGAAGCACGCCAACATGTATGAGGCATAAATACGCCAGTACAATGGTTGCTCCATACACACAAAGCCAGGCGGCACGGCCTCCTAATTGAACAGCCCAATAGACTGCTGCCGAGGCGCATCCTAACAAAACCAGCAAAGTGAATGAATTACGCAAAAATACCGCCCCCTACCTTGCCGGAGCGTAGCGCTTGGATGGGATTGCGGTCGCAGCAAGAATGTCGTCTACGACGGCTTCCTTGTCCCGGCCGCCCATCATCGCCTCGGGCGTAAGGAGTAATCTGTGTGCCAGCACCGGCCCCGCCATCTGTTTGACATCGTCGGGAATGACGTAAGTTCGCCCTGATAGAAAAGCCCTAGCCTGTGACACCCGCATCAAGGCGATTGACGCGCGAGGGCTCGCCCCGAGCAGCAGATCCTTGTGCTTTCGGGTAGCCGCCGCCAGCTCGACGATATAACCTTTAATCGTATCATCCAGATGCACACGCCGCGCTTCGTTTTGCAGAGCGGCGAATTCCTCCGGCAGCAGGAGCGGCCGCAGTTGCGTGACAGGATGCCGCTGCTCAACTCTGTTGAGCAGTTCCATTTCTTCCGACGGCTCCGGGTAGCCAAGCCTCAGCTTGATACAAAAGCGATCGAGCTGCGCTTCCGGAAGCAAAAAGGTCCCCTCAAAATCGAAAGGATTCTGAGTGGCTAAAATAAAAAACGGTTCCGGCAGCGTATACGCTTCCCCGTCCACGGTGATCCTGTTTTCCTCCATGGCTTCGAGCAGAGCAGCCTGCGTGCGCGGCGTGGTGCGGTTTAACTCATCTGCCAACACCAGATTTGCCATTAGCGGGCCCGGCCGAAATTCAAATTTTGACGTCTGTTGATTGAAAACACTGCTCCCGGTCAAGTCTGCCGGCAGCAGATCGGGCGTGCATTGAATTCTTTTAAAACTGCAGTTCATCGTTCGTGCCAGAGCACGCACCAGCATCGTTTTCCCAACGCCCGGCACGTCTTCCAGCAGCACATGGCCACCGCACAACAAAGCCACCAATAGTTTTTCTATCGTATCCCGTTTGCCGATAATCACTTTTTCCAATTGATAGACTACCCGCTCCAATACTTCCTGCGGCGGTTCAAATTGAGATGAATGCACATGCATCACCGAACACCTCCTCATAGATACAGCTTCTACGATTCTAGTATTCCCCGCTTCCATCTCATTTAGACTATGCGGTGCATCTGCCCACTGATAGGTCGTGCGTTCTGCTAGAAATGGCTCATAGTGCGATATGTATATGTAAACCGAGCATTGTCGCTGTCGATCGCAGCGGCACATAGACAGTTCCATCTATCAGCTGCATATGCGGAAGATGATAAGTCGTCTTTTTGCCTCGTTGGTGGAGGCGCATTTCATAGTGGGAGAAATCATACTCGACAGATGTAAATCCAAGCAGTGCCGCGGCCGTACGATCAGCTGAATGCCACTCTACTCGACCGCCCGACCCCTCCAGCAATGCACGCAGCGGTACCAAATGGTCGTCCTCTGTGCCACGGTATTTCCCCAAATGGATGCTGTGGGTGTCCCCGCTTCCCGCGGCAATGTGCCGCGGTAGCGACGCCGCCTGCTGCTGCCAAGCACTCGCCCCCATTTCAAACCTCTCGCTGCCGGGCTCCATCGCTGCACGCTCGTGCACTGGCTTCGTCTCCGCACCCACACTCAGTGGCATTGCCAGCCGCCCGCTCTTGGGCTCCTCCCTGGTGCGCCTCCCGTCCACGGACGCCCAGTTCATTGGGGTCCCCACGCTTGCAGCCACTCCCGACGCCCCAAGCTCGGACTCCAACCGGCTGTGCGCGTACAGAGGCGACTGATACATCCCGGTACCCACACTCACCATCGCATTGAGCTGGCTAGTCCCTGGCTCCAATGAGGTATGCCCATACAGCGGATCCCGATTCATCGTTGTGCGCACGACAGACTTCACTTCCTCTTGCCCGCTCCTGTCCTCCATTGCCACACGGTCGCGCCCGCCCTGCAGCGCCAGCCGATACTCCCCCGTCTGCTTCAGCATTCGCTGGTGTTCTGCAATGTTGACGGATTGCGGCCACTTTGGTGTGCTCAAAGAAAAGTGTATCGGCTTGACCTGCGGGCTTAGCGCAGCAAAAGCATAGCCTTTCGTTTTAAACCAGCTGATAATGCCAGGCAGCGCTTTAACCGTTTCCGCATGGCCGGTTCCATCATGCATCAGTACTATCACCTGATGGCCGAGCGGCCCTTTCTTCACGGTTTGCAAAATTTCATTCGCCGGCACACCCACTCTTTTCGAATCGCCGCTATCGATGCTCCAATCATGCACCTCATACCCGGCTTGATCCATATAATAGAAATAGAACGCGTCAAAATGACGGTAGGTTCCCCCCGGCGCGCGTAACAAGCTCGTCCTGATACCCGCCGCGTCGTGCAGGGCTTGCTCCGTTTGCTGCACCTGCTGCCAAAACGGCTCGGCACTGCTGTACAGCTCTTTATAGCGATGATTATAAGTGTGGTTACCGATGGCATGACCTTCTGCCAATGCCCGGCGCACCAGCTCGGGGCGCGAATTCACCTGCTCACCCAGCATAAAAAAGGTGCCGGCGACCTTCTCCGCTCTCAAGATGTCCAGTACCGCCCCCGTATGTTCGCTAGGACCGTCGTCAAACGTTAAATAAACCGTCGGCTGTTCAGGTTTTACATAATTCTTGTCCTGCAAAACCCGCTTGCCGCTGTTCAATTGCGAATAAACCTCTTGTTCATTGAGTTGGACTGCCGTATTAACGGCAGCCAGCGTTCGACCTGCCGCGAGAAGCTGTGACAGCAGCAGAAGGATCACTACAAATCCGGCCGATACGCCGAGCCGTTGAAAAGGAATAAAATTACGTAACTCACACATCATGGATCCCTCCGCGTTAATCTAGTAAAAATTCGAATACTAGACTATATGGGAGGGCGCTCCAACGTATGCCATAATTATTTTTTTACGAAGAACAGCAAAAAAACCGATACATGCCGTATCGGGTCCTCCGTTATTGCGATTTACTTTTTCTCGAATTCCGCATCATACAGACGAAACATTGTCTTATAGCCTGATTCATCCTGTTTGACGCCGACGTCCAATCTACCAGTAACTCGAAGAGCTCCGTTAGTGTGCCTCAGCTGCTCTTTGTCCTTGACGAACACGATCATGATGGAATTCCAGTAGCTCTGGTCCCCGTTATCAAATGGACACTCTGCGCCCGGCCTCGGGATCAGTAAAAACCATCCTTTATCCATAGACAAAATCTCTCCCATATACCCATCAATGACCACGTTCTGCCCGTTGAATTGTTTAAACTTTGCCGAAGGCTGCGACTGCTTGTCATCATCGAAAAATTCTTTCCATGTCAAAAAGTTCGCGGGCGTATTCGCGTCTTTCACATCGGATACCGTTTGTGCAGGTTGGGGCGGTTTCTTCCCACCCGCTTGATCGGCGGCAGCTTGCTCTATGGATGGCTCGGGAGGTGGAGCTTCGGCCCCGGCAATGCCATTTCCATTGGATGTCGCACATCCGGTTATGCAGACGCAGACAGCAAGCAGAAGTGCTATTGTTCTAATCATCTTTCCCCCCTTAGCGAAACAGCTCCAACGGATGCACGCGATATGATCTGACCGCCGGCCAAATGGATGACAGCACCCCGATGACTAATGCCGCAGCGATAATATACAGTTCCGCAACAACCGGGGTCCAAGGTTGAATTTCGACGCCTGCGTATTGAAAAATAATACCGCTCAGCATCCAAGCTCCTACATGTCCGAGCAGCAAGCCCAGCATGCATCCTAGACCTGTTAAAATGGCACCTTCCAGCACCACGCCACCCATAATGGTGGATTGAGGTTTGCCTAATAATCTGAGCAATCCTATGTCCTTTTGCCGTTCCGCTGCTGCGGCGCACAAAGATAACAGAATTGAAATTGCCGCAATAAGTGCACTGGCGCCGGCGATGATGGCCACGATGTTTGCACCGACATCAACGATGTTGAGCACGTCCGCAACCGCCTTGCTGCTGTAAGCCGCCTGAACGCCGGGGAGCTCTCCAAACTTCTGCTTCAACATTTGCATTTCCAGCAAACCCTTCGGCTTCACAACAATAGCTGTAATATCCCCCTTCGCATGCTCAGTCTCCTCATGTGCATGTGCACCCGCACCGTCCGCATGTGGTACCGGGTTATCACCTGCTTGACTCGCGGCTTGCGCGTCGGCCGCATGCTGCTCTGTCTCACCATGCTCAGCAGCATGATGCTCCACGCTCTCTCCCGCATGATCCCCAGCTGGCGTGCTGGCCTCATGATGCTGTCCCTCGCCATCCACAGCAGCATGCTGCTCCACGCTCTCTGCCGCATGAGCCTCAGCTGGCGCGCTGGCCTCATGACGCTCTCCCTCGCGATGCTCAGCAGCATCCTGATCCACGCTGTCTCCCACGTGATCCTCAGCTGGCGCGCTGGCCTCATGATGCTCTCCCTCGCCATGCTCTGCAGCATGCTGATCCGCGCTGTCTCCCGTGTGATCCCCAGCTTGCGCGCTCGCCTCATGATGCTCTCCCTCGCCATCCACAGCAGCGTGCTGCTCCACGCTCTCTGCCGTGTGATCCCCAGCTTGTGCGCTCGCCTCATGATGCTGTGTCTCTGCACTGGCCGCGTGACCGTGCGCGTCGCGGTCAACGTGCTCAGCCTCGCCGCCTGCGTCATGCGGATGCACAATCCAAGCGTGGTTCAGTGTGGTGAAGACAGCCTTATCGTCCGGCGTGCCCAGATATGGCATGATCCCCACTATTTTGTACGTGAAGTTATGATGATCCTCTTCTGCGGCTTCCACCAGACCGTGCCCGCCTTGGAACTCATCCCCAACCCTCAGGCCAAGCTGTTCAGCCACATGCGCGCCGATAACGACTTCCCCGTCGTGTTGATAGTAAGCGCCTTCTGCCGGCACAACACCGGGATACCGGGTGTTAAAATATGCGGCGCTAATGCCTACGATCTGGAAGCCCTTTAAGTTATCCCCTTTGGTGACGGCGTATGCCGCATCCGCCAGGTTAGTGCTTTGTAGCTGCTCGAAAATGCCGTATTCTATGTTTCCGGTCGGCGCACCCACATGGTAGAACGTATTCAATGCCATCTGCACGGAACTGCCCTCCGCGCCTATCACTACATCGAATGGGGCGTAACCTTTGGCGGCCCCTTTTTGCATACCTGCTTGTGACAGGCTGATAAATACGATGAGAGCCGTAGCGATAGCAACGGATAAGATTGTGAGCATGGACAGTGTTTTGCGGTAGCCGATGTTGTTCCAGGACATGCGCCAAATGCTCACGCGATCACCCGCCGATCTTGCACTGCTTTGTTGCACTCCTGCATCCGGATCACACGGGGGAAGCGTTCCGCCAACGGCAAATCGTGTGTGACGCACAGCAGCGTCTGACCGTTCGCCTTACAGAGGCCGAGCAGAAGATCCATCATCATTCCCGCCGTCTCATAATCAAGGCTGCCGGTAGGTTCATCCGCTAAAACCACACTCGGCTTGTTGATCAAAGCTCGAATAATAGCGACCCGCTGCTGTTGTCCTCGTGACATCTGGCCGGGGCGATGGTTTCTGCGCTCAGACAAACCTACCTTCTCAAACCATTCGTCCAGCAGCGCCGTCTGCTCTTGTTTGCGCATGGCCGGCAGTACCAATCTCACGTTTTCTTCCGCAGTCATGCTAGGGATCAAGTAGAAATCCTGAAATATATAGCCTACTTGGCGAGCTCTATACGCATCCCGCTCCTTCTCGTTTTTGCAAGTAATGTCCGCGCCGTCAACCACGATGGATCCTTGCTCAGGCACAACCACTCCGCCCACCATATGCAGAAGCGTGCTTTTGCCGCATCCGCTTGGGCCTGTTACAGCAGCCTGCTCCCCCTTTGCCACCTGCAGATGCTCAAGTGCAAGCACAAGCAGCTTTTCATGACTCATCGTGTAATACTTCTCCAAACCGCTGATCTGAATCATCGGGACCTTCCTCTCATAGCTCTGGTTATAACAATGTTCTCTCGACTAGCCAAAAAGTACCAAACAGCGAAATTACAACGGATAATGCGGGAATAGACCATCTTATAGCCGGTCGTGAGGCTCTGGCAAATTGAATCAGTGGGAACAGCAGCAAGACGATAATCAACTGCCCTATCTCTATGCCAATATTGAAAGATAACAGAGAAGCGGCGAATGCCCCGGTGTGTAATTTCATTTCGGACAAGACTCCGGCAAAACCGAATCCATGAATGAGACCAAAGCCGAACGCCTGCCATGCATTGTGATTGGACGGCCCCCGAAGCATATTGTTTAAGGCAACATAGATGATGCTGAGCGCAATCACCGGTTCCACTAAACTGGCCGGCAGAGAGAAAATCTGCAGACTGGCTAGCAATAGGGTGAGGGAATGTGCAGCGGTAAACGCGGTGACGGTCACCAAAATTTTTCTGACGGACGAAGCTGCGAGCAGCAAGGCGACGACGAATAATATATGGTCATAACCGGTAAAAAGATGTTCCATGCCGAGCAGTAAAAACTGCTTGCTGGCCCGCACAACACTCATCTCGCCCAGTTCGATTTGCCGAAACTCATAAGTTAGGACTGACTCTTGCGTTTTTCCATCCATTGTCATTTGAAAATAGTTCGCATGGGCTGGATCTACGTCATCAAAAAATAAGTTGTAGTCTAACGCGATATGCTGCGGCGTGGAGTGAACGGTGTAGCGCAGCTCAGCAGCGGCAAATGCTCTGTCATTCACTTCTGTCAAGCGGAGATCAGCTGCCTCTCCTTCGAGGGGTTCTCCATCTGCGTATATAATCATGTGCGACAAGATATACTGCTCCATGACAGATTTCGACTCGTTCACCAGTCGGTCCAGTTGCTCTTGTGGCAATAAGATGTCGGCGCTTGAATTCGCACTCGGCCGTGTCACCTGGAGCAGCTCTTCCAAATCGATCCTCAGCTTATAGACGACCTCGTTGCTCTCTACAGTCAATTCCGAGTATGCTTCACTTGTACCATTATGCGCTTTTGTCATCGTCGGCGCGGAGAAGCACAGCAGAATGAGAATAGCCAGCGTTTTCAACCACTTGAAGTTCATTTGTGCAACCATCCTCTGCTAATTCCGCTGATGTGCGAGAGACGTGGAGGATACACGTCCCCCACGCTCCACACAAGGCGAAAAAAATTACTCTACTTTGATGAAGATCGGATTGGAATAAAACCACAGGTCCTTCCATGGGTCTTCGCCCTTCGGATCAACTGCGGGCTCCATTTCATTGGTGTTGGTTCCACGCAGACGGATATAGCTGTTCTTTTCAACATCCTTCAGCGTGTAAGAAATGGTGATATATTCGCCATCCTTTTTCCAGTGAGTTTGATCAAAACGCTGCACCACTTTTGACGTCGGATTGGTTGCTGTCGAACGATCCTTCACAGATCCCGTGACCTCGCCCATAATTAAATCCACGCGATTGACATTCGGATTGTCGCCGTGCGCATTGTTGGCGTTCGGATCGCGCAAACGGATCGTCACGTTCACGTCGGCGCCTTTTTGGGATAATGTCAACGTTTCACCAACAGCTGCGGACTTGTTGTCTGCCCATAGCTTCCAGGCAGGCGCAGCCTCTTCCACCGTGACATCCAACTCACTGATCAGATCGCCAAGCACGTTAAAAATACGCCCGTGGCGCAAACCCTCGAGAATGTCCTTATGGTCCTTGTTGGCCTTTACGTACGTCTTGGAATACTCGCCCGGGTAGAAATCCGTACCGCCATCTGTATAGTGCACGTGCTGATCAGACGTCGATGTAGTCCACCAGTGCCGTCCCTCGCCAAGCATGGAATCCCACAATCCTCCTACTACAGCGGTCATTTGATCGTATCCGCCCATCGTCGGGAAGTTGCCATACCCACCGCGCTCTCCTTCAGGATCCAGAGCACCGGTTGTGTCCAGCGCTCCTGCTTGGTGCCCCGGGGCCCCCTCGAAGCCGACCGCTACATTCGGCGCGGTGTCGTTCCAGTTGCGAAACTCCTCCGGTGTATCGTCCCCCCATACGCCCTTATCTTTCGCGGAACGGGCGGGGTGATTGTTGAACATAACTGGCGGCTCGTTCAAATCCTTTATGTATTTCAGTGCATTGATCATCTTTTCTTCTGTGTTCCAGCTCTTGTCTTCCGGCCATGGCTCACGTTTAGCGAATTGGCTCTCGATCCCGTGCAGTTTTTGTGCCTCATCATCGGTTTTTGGGATAATCAGAGACGTATGATCGGCTGCAGGTGTGTCGAATTCCATACCATAAAACAAAACAAGGTCCGGCACCGCTTTTCGCGCCTCCTGCACAGCAGGGTACGCCTGTTCCAGATTGACCTTGGAATGCAGCGGACCGCCATGATCCGTCGAGACCATCCACTCCAACCCGTATTTTTTGGCCATCTCGGCATTTCGGGAAATTGCATATTTCGCATCTCCTGCTTTAATTGGTGTAGGCGGATTTGTCGCATTGTCCCAGCCCACACTCCACTCGCTGTGCACATGGTGATCCCCGGCCAGCCATGCTCTGCCGTCGTTGGACTGCCCCGTCTTCTGCGAGCATGCGGTGATCATCATCGCCGCAGCAACCATGGATAACGGAATCCACTTCCGCTTTAAAACTGACTTCAATGGTGCCCACTCCTTATTTGTCTCTATTTGGTAGTCCATCAAAGTTTACATTCAATTTGTTAATAGAAATGCAACTTCGTGTGTAGTTATTGTAAATTTCGACCAAATACACCAGGCTACACGTCACTGACTATCCAGCGCGCAATGTAACTGTCACCGCTAAAGCAAGTTAAGTGCCACCCGAGCGATCACTTGCAGCATCTGACATTGGTCGTTTTCCGTGGTGACGCCAGAGACTATCCCTAGCGAACGCGAAAAAACCGCCAGGACTAAGTCCCAAGCGGCTCCCGACCAGTGTTTGCACTGAGTTTACAACTTCACTTCGTTGTACAGGCGGCCCTGCTACAGCTCTTTCAATGCCTCCAGCACTTCATTGACATGGTTTTTGACTCTAACCTTCCGCCATGCCCGAGCAATCATACCATTCTCATCTATGATGAAGGTGGAACGCACCACGCCCATATACTCTTTACCATACATCTTTTTCAACTGCCACACGCCATAGAGCTCGCACACCTCGTGATCGGGATCGGACAACAGCACAAAAGGAAGCTCATGTTTCGCGCTAAACTTGCCGTGGGACTTTAGGTCATCCGGGCTGATGCCGACCACCTCCGCGTTCAATTCGCGAATTTGCGAGTTGTAATCGCGGAAATCGCACGCCTCCTGTGTGCAGCTTGGGGTCATATCCTTCGGGTAGAAATAAAGCACGACCTTCTTGCCGCGGAACTGCTGTAAACTCACCTTCTCCCCATCCGCTGCCAAAAGCGTAAAGTCCGGTGCCGGTTGGCCTTGCTCTGCCTGTGCCATCGAAAAACAACTCCCTTTTAAATTCGATTTTCCAAGAGTAAGGAACGCATTTAAGAGCCCGCTCCCCGGTAACGTTTAATGCCAAAATTCCATATGATGATTGCAAACGTGAGGAAACCTAATCCGACCAACGGCGTGAGAAGTGCAAAGTCGCCCCAATTTTCCCGGTCAAGGAAAAACGCCGCCGGATAAAAACCGACAAAACCGAATGGAAGCACCCACGTCAGCATGAAGCCGAGAAGCTTGTTGTAAATCGTCATCGGATACCTGCCATAGTTTTGCAAATTCCACAAGAAAGGAAGAATGCCCGTCGGTGAGTCCGAGAACAACGATAGTGAAGTGAATAAAATGTAAATACCGCCGTAGATCATCATCGAGCCCGCCACCAGCAGTACGAGTACAAACGGGTCATACCAAGTGAGACTGAATCCAAGATGTGTCCAGGAGTAGACCATAATAATAAATCCGGTCAGAGCGCTGAACGACGAGGACGGATCCATGTTTTCCAGCATCAACTGGATCAGATTGTAGGCCGGCCGCGTCAGAATGCGGTCTAACTCGCCTTTCACAATATAGCGTTCCGTGAAACCCCACAAATTAAAAAAGGTACTAAAAATACCGTACGGGACCATAAAATAACCGTAGATGAACAGGATTTCATGCTCATTCCATTCGCCGATCAAGGCGGTATGCTGAAATACGATCAGGATGAAGAACAAGTTCAGCCCGTTAAACATCAGGTCGGACAAGACCTCGATCCAAAAGTCCGCACGATAAGTCAAACGCGTTTTCATATAATTTTTTAAATAATCCAGAAGCAAGCCAGCGTAAAACATAAATTCATCATCCTCCTTGCACAAACATACGGGTGCGCGCGCCGCGCCAGAGCAAATACAGCGGTATGATAAGCAGCACAAACCATAACAACTGCACCCCTAGCGCGTGATACACAGCGGCGCCGGTCACTTTGCCAGTGAAAACGGAGCCCGGGAGGTATGTAATGGCTGGAAAAGGAAGCAGCTGCAGCACGCCCTGCGCCCACACCGGAAAAAACGACATCGGCACAACCAGCCCGGAGAACAGATCGACCAGCACCCTTTTCATACGCATCATGCCTTCGTTGTTTTCGAGAAAAAAGGCGAATAAGCCGGTGATGATGTTAATCTGTGTGTTGATCAAAAAGCTCATCAGAAGCATAAATAGGAAAATGCTCCATATAGCAGGATCTGTTGGAAGTTGAACCGGAATGAGGAAAGATATGAATATCATGCCCGGTATCGAAAATAGGAAGAACCGGAACAAGCCTTCGCCCAGTCCCTGCATCATTTTGGTGATAACGTAGTTATAAGGACGGATGAACTGAATCGCGACACTGCCATCTTTGATCTCAGCAGCGATTTCTCGGTCCAGATTATTAAAATAAAACGCTCGTGCCATCCAGGACACTGCCACATAGGTGGTCATTTGCGCAACGGTCATGCCGCCCAGTGTCTCACTGCCGCCGTATATCGCCTTCCACAAAAAATAATACGCTCCTATGTTGAGCGCATAAACAATAATGCCGCTGTAATAATTTACACGATAGGCTAGCATCATCAGAAAACGCATGTGGATCATCTCAATATAAGCGCTATGCACGAACAGCCACGTCCTCTGTCTTGATCGTGTGATTGAATCTATATTCGGATTTCGTGTCGGCGGAACCGGACTTGTAGATCTCGCGTACAATATCATCGGTGTTCGTTTCGACGATTTTGATATCTTCGATGTCCATCACGCCAACAATGCGGCTCAGTACTTCGGAGACATTAACCTGCTTGTGCGGGATCCACACTTTCGCTGTCAAATCGTTATCGAGGGACCAGCCCACTTCGAGTCCCGCTGTCAGCCGCTGCAGCCGTTCAATTGTGACCGGGCTGGAAAACTGAAGAATAACTTCCTTTCCTTTGCCCCATTTGGCTTTCAGCTCTTCCAATCCGCCATCATAGATCACACGACCGTCGTCGAGCATAATAACTCGGGAGCACAAAGCTTCAATGTCCTGCAGATCATGCGTCGTCAGCAAGATGGTGGTCTCATAGCGCTGATTCATCGATTTAAGGAATTCCCGAATTTCAGTCTTCACCACGATGTCAAGACCAATCGTCGGCTCATCGAGAAACAAAATTTGCGGATTATGGAGCAGCGACGCTGCCAGCTCACAGCGCATTCGTTGACCTAAACTCAGCTTGCGCACTGGGCGGTTCAACAGCTCTTCCAGCTGCAGCCTCTGCACCAGCTCATCCAGCCGCTGCTTGAAATCCGCTTCCGACACGCGGTACACCTTTTTCAGAAGCTCAAACGATTCAATGACACCGATGTCCCACCATAGCTGGCTTCGCTGCCCGAACACAACGCCGATTCCTTTAACGAACGCTTCGCGTTCTTTGAAAGGGACGTAGCCGTTGACCCGGATATCGCCTGATGTTGGTACCAAAATACCGGTGAGCATTTTGATGGTGGTCGACTTGCCGGCGCCGTTCTCGCCGATGTAGCCGCAGATTTCCCCTTTCGGAATTTGAAAACTGATGTCCTTCACCGCTGTCACATGATTGTAATCGCGTCTAAACAAATCGCGTAAGGCTCCTGTGAGTCCCTGCCGGCTCTTTTGTACCCTGAACTCCTTACGCAGATTATTCACTTCAATGGCGTTCATAAACTCCTCCTGCATTCGTTGTGGTCTCGAACAAGTAGGCGTGACTATGCAATGGCGCGACGAAGCCACGCAATTGCGCATGGCGATCACGCCACGCATTGCCTTAACACGGCATGCCGCGTGCCTGGTGATGATCCGATCGCACGGATAGGTGCGCCATATGCCGAGGGCACCGTGATCATAGCAGCACATGGCCTCAACACCGCATATACCGTGAGCCTGGCGATCATGCTGCATGACCTGTGAGCGTAGTTGCCCGTCGAAAAACGCCACCGTTCGTGTGATGAGATTTGTCCAAAATTGCCGAAACTTGATATATTCAAAACAAACCAATTATAATAGGTTAATCAATGGATTCTAGCATTCAGCTCAAGCTGCATCCGTGCCTGGACACACATCTTCTCACGCAAAGTGCCAGACGTTTCCAGACTCCCCCGTGCATGATCCCTTGGTATTTCCAAACCCTATAACTGCAATGATACACGAAGCTACTACAAAGGAAAAGGTACCGACACCAGATGAAAGGGGCCTCTTGAATGGCAAAAAAAATCAAGTGGACGCTGCTGTCGCTAGCTGTACTGCTCGTTTTGGGAATCGGCTATTATACATATGCTTTTGTACAATTTTCGAATAGTATCCAAAGTAAACCGGAGGGCAGCAAACTATTCGGCACCCTCACCTCCAAGAGCGGCACCAGCGGCGACAACTTTGTCCCACCGAAATGGGAAGGTAAACAGCGGGTTAACATTTTGTTGCTAGGCGGAGATTCTCGCGGGCTGAAGCCTAACGAAGTCCCCCGTTCCGATTCATTGATTTTGGCATCTATCGATCCAGTGACAAAAAAAGCATACTTATTCTCCATACTGCGTGACACCTATGTTAAAATACCGGGCAGCGGCGAAGATCGTATTAACACCGCACTAGCTACAGGCGGACCGAATCTAGCGATGAAAACCGTCAGCGATCTACTGGGCATTCCTGTGCAATACTATGTTTATACCGATTTTAAGGGCTTTATCGCGTTGGTAGACGCAGTTGGCGGGATTGACATTGAAGTGGAAAAAGACATGAAGTATTCGGATGCAGCGGATGGACACGAATATGACATTAATTTGAAAAAAGGCATGCAGCACCTCGATGGAAAAATGGCCTTGCAATACGTCCGATTCCGGCACGATGCATTGAGCGATTTTTCGCGCACCGAACGGCAGAGGAAGTTTTTGGGGGCGCTGGCTCAGAAGATGCAGAGCACCTCGTCCATTATTAAGCTGCCGCGTATATTGAGCAGCATCGACCCCTACATCGAGACCAATTTGTCGACAACCGATATGTTGAAGCTAGGCTCTTTGGGCTATGAGGCGAAAACTGAGGGAATGGTGAGCGAACAGATCCCCCCTGCCGAACTGCTCATTGAAAAACGTGTTGGTGGAGCAGCGGTGCTCACCGTTGATCGTAAAAAGCTTCAGGCATACATCCGTGAGCTATTCGGCGGAGATCAGGCCCTCGACGGTGAATTACAGGATGATGAACAACCATTCGTTAAAAGCAATACCGGGTCGGGCGTCTCCTCAAGCTCCGGCGCTAAAAACGGCTCGACGAGTACCTCTAATACTAGCGGCTCGAAAAGCAGTGGGACCAGCTACAATGCGGCCCCTAGTGCGCAAACCAGCCCCGCGAGGACAGGCGGTTCCGGCGGCACGGCTGCAAAGCCGACTGCGAACGCCTCCGGCAGCACTAGCTCATCGAACAAGACAAGTACAGGGGAGACGAAGAGCACGGACTCGAACCGGACGACAGATTCCACTGGCAAAAGCAGCGGTACCACCACTAAACCGCCAGCAGATTCAACTAGTGTGGGCGGCAGCCGGCCCGCCGGTTCCATAGATCGCAGTAGCGGCGCGACAGCACCCACTTCGACTGGCACCAAGAGTACGAACGGCAGTCCGACCACCGGCTCAGCGGACAGAATCAGCGGCACCAGCCAGGTCCCGGCACCTGACACGAAGAGCACGACCAACAACCGCAGCACCAGCTCTGCCGACAGCAGCGGAACCTCGCCAGGCACGTCGACAGGCGCGAACAGCACGGTCAAGTCTAGTACTTCCGGTCCGACGAGCAGAAGCGGTGGCACCTCCGCCGGCTCGTCTAATGACACGACTAGCACTGGCGCTTCGGGCTCCACGATCAGAAGCAGCGCAACTACGACAAGCAACAGCAGTGACCGTTCATCTAGCACCACTGACCGAGTCAACGGCGCTGCTGCACTGCCGTCCCTGAACGACAGCGGCAGCACCCGCTCCCCTGGTGCCACAAGGGAAGGCAGCTGAACCGCGGCCGAGCCCAACAACAGTAGAACAGACAGCAGCCATGGGCCGCTATGTATGTCCAAAAATGGACATCATAGCGGCCCATGCTCACAGTGGCTGCTTTCATATGCCGTCAGCAAAGCGCCGCTCCTCCCGACGCACAGTACACTTGCACTCCTCCCCCACATCCGGCCCTCCGCTACTACGGTCTAGTCGGCTATGTAGCCGCGACCACCTATCCCTCAAAGTGCCTCAGTCCACTCGGCTGTGTTTCCGGCGCCGCTTAGTCCCTCAATTGCCTCAGTCCACTCGGTTACGTTTCCGCCGCCGCCCATCCCTCAAGTGTCTCAGTCCACTCGGATAACTTCATGTGACTCTGGCATCTATCAAATAGGTTGTTCGTAGCGGTGATACAGGCCTATAATGGATTCAAGCGGACAAGGCAGGTGCCCGCTAGAGCGTGAATTGCCATGCCTGTGATGGTATGGTTAAGCTCACAGCAGAGGGAGAGATAAAGGAGTGGTTTGGAATGATACCTATTTACACGGTTGATGCATTCACCGACACCGCGGTTCAGCGGTAATCCCGCAGCAGTTTGCATCTTGAACGATTTCCCGGACGACGACCGTTGGCTCCAGCAGGTAGCTGCCGAAATGAACTTGTCAGAAACAGCTTTCTTAACCGAGATCGGGGGCGGCCAATACAGGCTGCGCTGGTTTACTCCTGTGGAAGAAGTTGATCTATGCGGCCACGCCACGCTAGCCAGTGCACATGTTCTGTGGCAAACCGGTGTGGCACATCAATATGCACAGCTTCATTTTCATACTCTCAGTGGAATTTTAACGGCGAAGCGGATGGACAGCAGCATTGAGCTTAATTTTCCCGTGGAAACACCTTCGCCTTGTGACGCGCCGGCGCAGCTAATAGCCGCCTTGCACGGGCTTCAACCGGTCACGATATATAAAAACCGGCTGGACTACATCGCCGAATTACCATCAGAGACTGCCGTCCGAGATCTCCGGCCTGATTTTCTGCAGATCAAGCAGCTGCCTGCACGTGGGCTCGTAGTGACCAGCCGCTCGGATACTGAGGATTTCGACTTCGTTGCACGCTGTTTCTTTTCCCCAGTCGGCCTTGATGAAGACCTGGTGACCGGATCGGCGCACTGCGGGCTCGCACCATACTGGAAGGATCGCCTTGGTAAAAGTTCATTCCGTGCCGCGCAGGTCTCCTCGCGAGGCGGTACCTTACATCTGCAGTTGACCGGCGACAGAGTGCTCATCCGAGGTCAAGCGGTGATTGTAGTCAAAGGTCTTCTCTTGAAATAAGAAGTCTACACATAAAGGAGCTTTTACAACATGACAAAACCAGATATTGCACATATGGCTAAACCTCGTTCGGAAGCGTTATACGCAGAAGCGCTTCAGCACATCGTTGGCGGCGTGAACAGCCCTTCTCGCTCATTCAAGGCGGTCGGCGGCGGCTCGCCGGTGTTCATGAAGCGTGGACAGGGCGCACACTTTTGGGACGAGGATGGTAACCGGTACATCGATTACCTGGCCGCATACGGGCCGATTATTCTTGGACACGCACATCCTCATGTGACCGAGGCGATTTGCCGTGCGGCGGAGAACGGTACGCTGTACGGTACGCCCACAGAGCTGGAAATACAATTCGCCAAAATGATCAAAGAAGCTACTCCGTCGCTGGATAAGGTACGCTTCGTCAACTCCGGCACCGAGGCGGTGATGACGACGATACGTGTGGCTCGCGCTTACACCAATCGCAATAAGATAATAAAGTTCGCCGGCTGCTATCACGGCCATTCGGATCTTGTGCTCGTAGCAGCCGGTTCTGGACCTTCGACATTGGGCATTCCGGACAGCGCGGGAATCCCAATGAGCATCGCCAATGAAGTGATCACGGTCCCCTACAACGACTTGGAAGCATTGCAGGCCGCATTGGAGCGCTGGGGTGATGACGTTGCCGCGGTGATGGTTGAGCCGATTGTCGGCAACTTCGGCATGGTCATGCCCAAGCCGGGCTTCCTTGAGGGGCTGTGTGCCGCCGCACGGAGCAACGGTTCGCTAGTCATTTATGACGAAGTGATCACCGCGTTCCGCTTCCACTATGGCGCGGCGCAAACCTTCGATGGTATACAGGCGCCAAGCCTGTCGGCTATCCAGCCGGACCTGACGGCCATTGGGAAAATTATCGGCGGCGGACTGCCGATCGGGGGTTACGGAGGCCGCAAACATATCATGGAGCAGGTAGCTCCGCTCGGCCCCGCTTATCAAGCCGGAACCATGGCTGGTAACCCTGCCTCCATTTCCGCAGGCATCGCATGCTTGCAGGCACTGCAGGAGCCAGGCCTCTACAACCGGCTCGATGCACTGACGGCCAACCTGGCGGAAGGCTTGGCTGCAGCAGCGCGCGAGCATGGGATCGCACTGACAATCAACCGCATACGTGGGGCGTTGTCAACACATTTCTGCGATCACCCCGTGACAAATTATGCCGAAGCGCAGGACACAGACGGCGAACAGTTCGCCCTGTTTTTCCGCCTGATGCTAGAGCAGGGCATCTGTCTTGCGCCTTCTAAGTATGAAGCGTGGTTTGTCACAGCCGCCCATACCGAGGAAGACATCGCGACTACTGTTGCAGCAGCGAAACGTGCCTTTGCAGTGATAGCACAACGCCATTAAAAAAAGCCATGCATCGCACGGCCGTGTCCAGCCGTCTGTAAAATCACGGCTCAGAGTGCATAAGTTTTATGTGCACGCATTACAGCGTGCTCAACGTATTCATCTCTTTTATCCGTTTGCATGTCGTACCCTCACTCCCCCTGAGCTTGGCTAGGGGGAGTTTTTAAGTCATACACCGCCGCATACGCCTTGTTTTATACCCTCTCCACGCTGTCCACACTCGCCTTGCCGCGCCATCCCCGCGGCAACCCAACGTTCGGCTGCAATTGTGACCTGCCCGCACGCTCCGCACGAAAGTACTCTCCTCCTCGTCCTGCAGTTCTCCCCAACTAAGTTGCATGTTGATCGTGCCCACGCCCGAACAACTTCACTGTACGTGCACGAAGCCTGCGCATGCCCATACCCGTCCGCGTCATATGTACGCTGCCGATTCCTGCCCATATCCGCTGCATGTGAATACTCCACCGACTTTGCTCCACGTACACGGCTCCCTATTCCTGACCATCTCGCTTCATGTGCACGACTGCCTGAGCCTGACTATCCCGCTTCATGTGCACGCTTTGCCTGATCCTGACCATCTCGCTTTACGTGCATGACTGCCTAATCCCGATCGAGTCCGCTGCATGTGCATACTCACCTGCTGCTTACCCACCGAATTGACGTCCATACTGCCGTCTCCTGACCATCTCCACGGCAGTGGCGCGCTGATACTCCGCCCAAGCTGGGCTGCCTTCAACCGCCCTAACTACAGATGCCAGCTGCTCTCGCTCCGCCGGTACTGTTCACGTCCTTGCGTACAACAAACTCACCAACCACGCATTTAAGCATCCATTAGCATCAGGGCATAAGCCATCGCGTTACACCATCCCCACGTCTGCGTCATCCGCTAAACAAACGGGGTAAAAAAGAACACGCGACCTTCGCTCGTGATACAAGCGGCGTTGCGACTATACTGTCGGAGGAGGACATACCGATGAGCAAGCTGACCAGCGAACAGCAGCAAAAGCTGCGGAACATGTTGACAGACGAGAAACAGCAATTGGAGAAACACTTTGAAATAAATGACGAGACCGCCGCAGGAATGGAAGAATCATTGAAATCTTCCATCAGCGAATTATCCACGGCAGACAATCACCCTGCTGACATAGGCACGGAAATGTTTGAACGCGACCGGGATATTGCGGTGAATGACACCATAGATCAACAACTGGATGCAGTGAATCGCGCGTTACGAAAACTCGATAACGGGGACTATGGCATATGTGAGGTCTGCGGTGATGATATTCCTTACGAGAGATTAGAGGCCATTCCATACACGACCGTGTGCGTAGATCACGCCGAGCAGCGCTCCGATCCAGGTGCCAGACCAGTCGAGGAGCAGGTCATGACCCAACCTCCCAGCGGCGCCGGCGAAGGCCGACAAACGCACGCTGGGCGGTTTGACGATGCCGATGCGTGGAGCACGGTGGAAAGCTACGGCACTTCCAATACGCCGGCTATGGCAGCAGATCGTGACGTGACCGACTACGACGCCATGTCGTCTGATAAGGTCGATGGTACGGGGCATGTGGAGGAATTAGAAAAGTTCGCCGCAAACGACATGCAGGGTAAAAACAGACACGTGCAGCAGACCAAAGCATACCGCGAATACGTAGATCGCAACGAAAGTGAGTTCACTTCAAATGCTGCCAATGCTGCAGCTAGCAAGGACCAACCAACTGGAAGGCGCTGACTCCCAACCAACGCACCTATCGCGAGCCATTACCCACAGCATACATGTGGAGAGGGAGGTATTCACACATGGCTACGAATTATCCGCCTGCCAAAGCCAGACCGGTGCGGCAGAGGACTTCGCCAACTCCGGGCTCCCGCGCGCCTCGAAACACAATACGAGATCAGCCCAAAATGGGGCTTAGAACGTTCGCCGAGAACCTCTACTGCCGTATTCAGGACGACGAGGTGCCGGCAATGGGTGCGCAGTTGACCTACTATCTAATTTTGTCCTTTTTCCCATTCCTGATGTTCATCATCGCTGTGCTCAGCTTCTCTAATATGACTGCCCAGGATGTTATTCAGGGGATGACGCGCGTACTGCCGGACTTGTCAATGCAGACCATTCTGGACGTGTTCGCCGAAATCCAGCAATCCCGCAGCGGTTCGCTGTTATCTGTCGGGCTCATCGCGACCATATGGTCGGCGTCCAACGGTATTAACGCTGTGATGAAATCCTTGAACAAGGCGTATGACGTCGAAGAAGAGCGGCCGTACTGGAAAGTAAAAGGTCTATCCATAATCGCTACCATAGTCATGGCTGCAGTTATACTGTGCAGTATGCTCCTATTGATTTTCGGCAAAATCATTGGTGAGGCTATCTATAAACTTGTGCACCTTCCAGGCAGCTTTGACACCATCTGGAGTGTAGCCCAATATGTTATCCCGCTGTTGGTGATAGCCACGGTGTTCATGCTATTGTACCGCTACATACCGAATTTGCGCTTAACGTTCAAAGAAGTGCTGCCTGGTGCAGTATTCGCGACATGCGGCTGGCTGTTGACGTCCGTGCTGTTTTCTTTTTATGTAAATAATTTCGGTAATTATACAAAAATGTACGGTAGCATCGGAGGTATCATCGTCCTGCTGATCTGGCTGTATTTATCCAGTGTGATTCTGATTCTGGGCGGCGAAATCAACGCCACGTTGCACTTTGACAAAAAAGGCTTGAAAAAAACTTCCTGCAAAAAATTTGCACTGTCTGTGCCATTCGGTCGAAAGAAACAGGACAAGGATGGGAAAAATACCGGCACAGGCCAGATAGAGAAAATGGAAAAACGGTCATCCGACGACTCCAAACCTTTGTATCCTTAGCCGAGTGATGGGGAGTTGTTGGCGATGGTGGGCATAAATCCAGCAAAAAAACTCTGATTGGTCCTCTGATATGTAAAATGAGCCATGAACACAACCCGCCGCTCCCCAAGGAACGGCGGGTTGTTTACGCCTTTAGGCCTCGCCTTGGCCCGGCTTGCCCTGAGAGGACGCAGCATTCCTCAGGAGCCCTTCGGTCGTCGACGGACAACGTTCTTACACTTATCTTTTCGTTACTCATACTAAATGCTAACTTGTATAGCTTTTAATTCTGCGACTTTAATTCATCCACCTGCTGCACCTGGCTGCTCAGCTCAACCCATCGCGGGAAACTCACGCACGCATTCTTCGCATGCATGCCTTCACTGCTGCCTAGCCGCCAACCGCCTCAGGCGCACTGCACTCGCCCCAGTTACTGCTTAGAAGACTCGTGGGCTTCGATAGCTGCTGCTTAGTCGCCAGCCGCCTCAAGCCGCGCGGCACTCTCCCCAGTTACTGCTTAGAAGACTTTGTCGGCTTCGATAGCTGCTGCTTAGTCGCCAACCGCCTCAGGTACGCCGCACTCTCCCCTGTCACTGCTTGGCAGCTTTGTAGGCCGCGATATATTGTGCAGCTTTAACAGCCACTTGCGTGTAATCACGAGTTTTCACCGCTTCGGCGGTGAGATCCGAGCCAATGCCGACGGCTACCGCCCCAGCCTTAACCCACTCCGCCAAATTGCTCAGCGAAACTCCGCCGGTCGGCATTATATTTGCTTGTGGCAGCGGCCCTTTGATGGCCTTGATCGTAGCAGGGGAGTACAGGTTGCCCGGGAACAACTTGACAATGTCCACGCCTAACTCCAGCGCCTGCTGGATTTCCGCTATTGTCATTACCCCGGGCATCACCGGCACACTGTAACGATGGCACAGAGTTACCGTTGCCGGGTTTAATGCAGGTCCAACCACAAACTCGGCCCCGCTCAAAATTGCAGCTCTCGCAGTCTCCGGATCCAAAGCGGTACCTACGCCGATCACGGCGTACTTATCCGCATCCTGGGCCGAGCTGGAATATTTCTTCGCAAGTGTCTCAATCGCTTGCAAAGCAAAGGGCACCGTCATCGTCACCTCGATAACTTTAATGCCTCCCGAGATGGCCTGCTCCGCCATCTCTACGACTTCTTCCGGCGTGCTCCCCCGTAATACCGCAACGACGCCTGCCTCACTGATCCGCTGCAGCAGCCGTATTTTTTTCATATCCAATCCTCCGTCCTACTCCCACATTTATGTATCATCGCACATTGACGCCTACTCACCCTTGCAGCATGAATGCAGCAAACGCACCAGACTATCCACCGCTGAACCGTGGCCGCACTGCTCACTATATGCGTGCCTCACGCTGTACTTATACGCTCTGCCGCCGAACTCACAGTGCTGCTGAATCCACCGCCGCGGCACACATGCCGCGTCCAGAGAGCCCAACACTAGCGTGAATCACGTAAGCCGCATCTAACGCTCCACATGTGTAACATTGTGCAGTACTGCTTCGACTTGCTCCCACGTAGGGATTCCTTCCCAATCGCCTTCCATTTGCACAACCATGCAACCGATTAGATTACCCAGCCGCGCCGCTTCCGTATGGCTGTATCCTTTGAGTAATCCGGCGAAAAACCCCGCACAAAAACCATCACCCGCGCCCACCGTGTCAACTACGCGGTCCGCTTTAAAATAAGGCACCGCACTAACATTCCCTTGTTGTACCACATAGGTCTCGTCATTTCCGCCCTTCACTACCGATACTGCTTTCAGCTCTCGTAAGCGCTTCACAATCTCATCGAAGCTCTCTGTGTGATACAACAGCTTCAGCTCGTCCAAGCCAGGCAGGAAATAATCCGCATCCTTTGCTATATCCAAAATCACTGTGCGCGCCTCTTCTATCGTCCACAGCTTCAGCCGCAGATTCGGGTCAAAGCACACCTTCACCCCATGCTTGTGAGCGATGCGTATCGCTTCCTTGACGGTTGCACGGCATGAATCGCTGAGCGCCGGCGTGACCCCTGTCACATGCAAATATTTTGCCTGCCTGATATACTCCTCGTCGAGCTGATCGGGCCTCATGGTGCTGGCGGCGGACCCCTTCCGGTAGTAGAAGACCGACGTCTTGCCCGAGACGATCTGACGCAGCATCAGCCCTGTAGGCGCGTCCGTGGTGAGCTCTACCCGTGAAACATCGACCCCCTCACCCCGGATTTTTTTCAAAATCATTTGACCCAACGGATCTTTGCCCAAACGGCTGAACCAGCCTACCCTATGTCCCAAGCGAGATATCCCTATCGCAAAATTGCTCTCTGCACCGCCGAACATACTCTGAAATTCCGCGGAATATTCGATACCTTTAGAGCTAGTTGGAATCATGAGCGCCATCGTTTCACCAAACGTAATAATGTCTGGCCGAAACATTTGCCCTGTTGCGATTTGTGGATCGGTCATCGGTTCATCCACCCTCCGTCTACGCATAATACATGACCGTTCATGTAGTCTGACGCAGCCGAAGCCAGGAAAATAGCCGCTCCCTGAAGATCCTCGGTAGTGCCCCAACGGCCGGCCGGAATTCGCGCCAAAATTTGCGAGCTTCGCTCCGGATCTGCGCGCAGTGCCTGTGTGTTGTCCGTAGCCATGTAACCCGGTGCGATTGCATTGACTTGCACGCCTTTGCTCGCCCATTCGTTGGCTAGCGCCTTCGTGATCCCTGCCACTGCATGCTTCGAAGCTGTGTACCCCGGCACATTGATACCGCCTTGAAAGCTTAACATTGACGCGATATTAATAATTTTGCCGTGCCCCTGCTTTATCATCTCGCGGCCAGCCAACTGGCACAGGAAAAATGTAGAATTCATATTCAAATTTACCACATCATGCCAATCCTTAGCAGAGTGCTCTGCCGCCGGAGTCCGACGAATAATGCCAGCGTTATTGACTAAAATATCAATTTTACCAAAAGCAGACAGCGCTTCATTAATCACACGCGGCAGTTCCTGCTCATCCGATAAATTTGCTACGATTGTATGTACCTCGCGGCCCAACGCCTCAATTTGATTCTGTGTCTCACGGCTGCGATCGTTGCTTGTTACCACTGCTATATCCGCACCAGCCTTAGCCAGGCCTAGAGATATACCTCCGCCGAGACCTACCGCGCCTCCTGTTACGATTGCAACCTTTCCCGTTAAGTCAAAAAAGTTCATCTGTCCCCGCCCCCATTCAGCCAATATAAACCGTTTTCTTTTCCGCGATGTAAACGCTATCCACATCCCTTCTATTATAAATCAAGCTGTTCTAATCTTCTACACCACCCTAACAAAATCCCCAATACACCTAAAATATTTATAAAGTTAAATACTAGCGGAGGCAGTGGAGAAAAAAGTTACCAAGCAGACAATTCTATCTCGAAGCCCATATCTTCTATCATTCGGTGATCCTCCTGTGCTTGCTGCCCCTCCGTTGTCAAATAATCGCCGACAAAAATGGAATTAGCAGCATACAGCCCCAGAGGTTGTAAAAAGCCCAAGTTAAGCTCACGGCCCCCCGCGATACGAATTTCTTTGGATGGATTAATCAAGCGCATCAGGGCGACCACTTTGAGACATTTTCGCGGATTCAACTGTCTCTGGCTTTCCAGCGGCGTGCCGGCAATCGGATTCAAAAAGTTGACCGGTATGGAATCCGCGTCCAATTCCCGCAACGCATAAGCCATCTCCACTATTTCTTCATCAGTTTCGCCCATGCCTATGATGCATCCTGAACAAGGTGACATTCCCGACTTTTTTGCCTTCGTGATCGTCGTTACACGGTCGTCATAGCTGTGGGTTGTCGTGATGTTAGCAAAGTTGCCTTTGCTCGTATTTAAATTGTGGTTGTATCGGTCCACCCCTGCCTGCTGCAGTAAAGCGGCCTGGTTGTCCGATAAAATACCCAAACATGCACATATCTTTAATGGCATCGTTGCTTTAATCTCTTTTACAGCGTCAACCACATGATCGAGTTCCTGCTCGGTTGGTCCTCGACCGCTCGCCACTATACAATACGTACCCGCCTTCCATTCCAGTGCTCGACGCGCCCCGTCAACTAACGTCTCCCTGTCAAGCAGCGGATATTTGGGGATTGGTGCCTGTGAGATAATAGATTGCGAACAGTAGCCGCAGTCCTCAGGGCATAACCCGCTTTTCGCGTTAACAATTAGATTCAGCTTTACCTTTTTACCAAAGTAATGCTTACGGACTTGAAACGCAGCATCCATGATAGCCAGCAATTCATCGTCTTCAGCTTGAAGTATCTCCAAGCCTTCTTGCATGGACAAAACATCACCTCGCATCGACTTATCCGCCAACGCCAGCCAGACTCTTTGTACTTGTATCATCTCGCTTTTGCTCCTCTGCTGAACTTAAATTAATTGTCAACCAATCTACGAAGCTTTAGGTTGACATTTGTTCAACCCGTATTTTACTATATTTTTCCTCTATGTGACAAACCTACGGGAATCACGTGTGTGGATCTCAGGGGAAGCAGCGACTGCACGATCGACCTCACGCGTATGGCACGACTGCACCATAGATCTGACGTATATGGCAGGACTGCACCATAGATCTGACGTGTATGGCACGGTGCACCATCGATCTCACGTGTATGGCACGACTGCCCCATAGATCTCACGTGTATGGCACGACTGCCCCATAGATCTCACGCGTATGGATTGAGAGATCTCTCGTGTATGGTTCTCACCGCAAGAAAGTTGCCTGCAGGAGACATATCACGTGTATGAATCCCACGGCAAGGAACTGCCGGCAGGATAAAACTCACGTGTGCATCTCACAGCAAGGCGCACGCCTGTGGCACAGAAAATTACGTGTCAACAGCAACATACACCAGCAGGCAATACCAGGCAAAAGCAACACAGACAAATAAAAAAAGCCTCCCGCGACATAATCACGAGAAGCTTAATATACGATGATGATTCCCTTAGCGAAAAAATAATTCCAAACCATTTGTTGTGGGAGTGCACTCAAAATTCAAATTAAAACGTCCCAGGAGGGATTCGAACCCCCGACCGACGGCTTAGAAGGCCGTTGCTCTATCCAGCTGAGCTACTGGAACATAAAAAATGGAGCGGGTGATGGGAATCGAACCCACGCTACCAGCTTGGAAGGCTGGAGTTCTACCATTGAACTACACCCGCTTACGTATGATTTAAAAAAATGGTCGGGACGACACGATTTGAACATGCGACCCCCTGGTCCCAAACCAGGTGCTCTACCAAGCTGAGCTACGTCCCGATGATGAATATGGTGCCGGTAGAGGGACTTGAACCCCCACGGTTTCCCTCACGATTTTGAGTCGCGCGCGTCTGCCAATTCCGCCATACCGGCTTATGAAGTTGGAGCGGAAGACGGGAATCGAACCCGCGACCCTCGCCTTGGCAAGGCGATGCTCTACCGCTGAGCCACTTCCGCAAATACTTTGTACCTCATAAACACAAGTTATAGTTTACAATAAATTAATGTTGAATGCAACAACCAATTAATGTGAGTTGGAGCGGAAGACGGGAATCGAACCCGCGACCCTCGCCTTGGCAAGGCGATGCTCTACCGCTGAGCCACTTCCGCAATCTAATGCGCGTAGAGGGACTTGAACCCCCACGGTTTCCCGCTAGATCCTAAGTCTAGTGCGTCTGCCAATTCCGCCATACGCGCGTTTCATTAAAGTGAGCCATGTAGGACTCGAACCTACGACACCCTGATTAAAAGTCAGGTGCTC
Organism: Paenibacillus xerothermodurans; assembly: GCF_002220865.2. Lineage (GTDB taxonomy): Bacteria > Bacillota > Bacilli > Paenibacillales > NBRC-103111 > Paenibacillus_S > Paenibacillus_S xerothermodurans. The sequence continues at coordinate 236,836 of NZ_NHRJ02000005.1, forward strand.
TACCAACTGAGCTAATGGCTCATAAAAATGGCTGGGGATCTAGGATTCGAACCTAGGCATGACGGAGTCAAAGTCCGTTGCCTTACCGCTTGGCTAATCCCCAAGGGTTATAATATGGGGCGATCGATGGGACTTGAACCCACGAATGCTGGAGCCACAATCCAGTGCGTTAACTGAACTACAACGGCAGATACATCGCACAACTTGTACAAACTATAATGGCGGAGCCGACGGGATTCGAACCCGCGGTCTCCTGCGTGACAGGCAGGCATGTTAGGCCTCTACACCACGGCTCCACACTACTCGAAGTATGAAAGCTTCGATAAATGTTGGTTGCGGGGGCAGGATTTGAACCTGCGGCCTTCGGGTTATGAGCCCGACGAGCTACCGGGCTGCTCCACCCCGCGTCAATCGAAAGATTATGGTGGGCGCTGACGGGATCGAACCGCCGACCCTCTGCTTGTAAGGCAGATGCTCTCCCAGCTGAGCTAAGCGCCCATAACCTTAAGTAATTATTGGTGACCCGTAGGGGATTCGAACCCCTGTTACCTCCGTGAAAGGGAGGTGTCTTAACCCCTTGACCAACGGGCCATGCATGTATATTAGTGGCGGAGAGAGAGGGATTCGAACCCTCGAGACGCTTGTGACGCCTACACGATTTCCAATCGTGCTCCTTCGGCCAGCTCGGACACCTCTCCGTGTATCATGTTGAAGCCGAGTGGGCCATGTTACATCTATGGATTTAGTGCATACGCTTGGCAACGTCCTACTCTCCCAAGACCCTGCGGTCTAAGTACCATCGGCGCTGGAGGGCTTAACGGTCGTGTTCGAGATGGGAACGCGTGGTTCCCCTCCGCCATCATCACCAAACGTATTCAGTTGTTCAGGTTCCCGGATGGTGA
>NZ_NHRJ02000006.1 GCF_002220865.2 Paenibacillus xerothermodurans
ACAATGTGTTCTACCACACGGTGGCCGAAATCCGTAACAATGTTCAGCAATTTATGGACGAAATTATGAAATCTCGGTGGTCGATCATAGATCGGCTTTGTGTTAGGTTCTAACTCAATTCTAGCGAATTCATTAGTTCAACTTATATATTTATCCAGAGGAGAGAATTCACTTTTTCCTCCTATTTTATTAAATGCTGAGTCCAATTGGGAATTTGTAGCTTATGATAAACTGAGGCCTAACTTTGGAAGACTACTTTGTAATAAAAAGGCTTCACTCATCGATGGGCAGCATAGGCTTGGCGGTATAAAATCATATATTCGAGACACAAATTCTGAATTGAATGTACCTTTTGTCGCATTTCATTTTCTAGATGGTGACGAAGAAATCCAACTTTTTGATACGATAAATACCAAGGGAAAGCCGATAGGAAGCTCCTTAAGCAAATTTCTTCAGAGACAGGCAGATGAGTTAAGTTGGATTTCCACCGAGTTAGCTCTTCGAAATGATAGCCCATTTCATAATAACTCTTCAATTACTGGAAAAACACTTCTGGACGCCAAATCACTTTACAAAATCTTTATCGATTAGTAGAGATATTAACCAAACCAGCACATATAGTTCAGCTTTCAAAAGAAGTAAAGCTTATGCTTGTTATGGTTTATTTTAATGCAATAAAAGAACATTTTACTAAAGAGTGGTCCGATTATAAAGAGTATAGAATTACACATATTGTGTGTCTAAATGCTCTGAGTATTGCTGGAGCGCAAGTTTTTTCTGCATGCGTTGCCGAAGACAAGAAACATATTGACTATAGCCGTATAGTTAAATATGTTAAGAAATTGAAAAAACTAGATTGGTCCAGTTGCGGTGCTTTAAGATACATTCGTGGTACTTCTGGCTCTAAAACCCTTGCTTCTGAGTTATTAATTCAGATGATACCAGAGTAATATCTAGCAACCTACATCTTCTTCAAACACAATAAGATTTCAGAGATTCCATTTAAGTTGAGAAGCAGAGTATCAGTTAGCTTACGATTGAAAATGGATGACTTAAAGATCATCTCCATATTTCGCTGCTAATAGGTCCCAACATCTCACGTGCCAACAACCCATCTCCCACGGTTATTAATGGACTCGTGATAACAGTGCAACGGTCTCCATGCAGAAAATAGTGAAGCGGACAGCCAATTATACATTGTGTGAAAGGTATCAGTATCTTTGAATCCATTGTATTTAGGATAGATCTTGAAAAACCGTTCGAGTCCCATCGCTTTTCACATATCCTTTTTTACATATGTAATTTTACACACTCTAATTTAACTATGTAATTGAGGTTAATTCCTACTCATAAAAAGTTTGGGAAAATAAATAAGGCAGACGATCTAAGCGATCGACTGCCTTATTTATATTGGCTAGCAATGATCCCTGCTTCACCCATGAACCGATCCCCTTTTTAGTTAGCGATCCGGTAATAAACTCGTGTAAAGCGATGGCTATTTTTGTCCGTCTTTAATCTTTTCATACAATTTACCATCTTTAAAGGTCAATTGCACCTTAACTAAATCGGAATCTAACCCGTCAAAAATATAAACTTCAGTGTAATTTGGAGTCCCGCGTTGTCCAATAACCGAATGAAACTGACCTGGGCCTCCCACAATTTGGGTCACCTCTTGATAACTCATTCCTAATTGGAGCAAATCAAATTCCTGCTTCGTAATCAACCGATCACGCATCAATTTATTGTGCTTATCTACTGGTCTAGGTACTGGTGGATACACATTAGGCTCCATTTTCCTGGGATCGGTTATGGATTCCTTTTGATGAGTGATCTCCCCGTCTGCACATGCCATCAGTCCCAACATTAGTAAGATGACCGCGTAGTTCAACAACAACACCCCTTACGTGACAAATATAGATCAAAGAATACTATGATTAGTTATCTTTTAAACGCACATCTAATTGAAAAAGGTGCACCCACCTTAACCTTTTTTCATACATTCGAAAAATAAAAGCCCTCTGGGCTTATCACAAGCCCGGAGGACTCCATCAAGAAATTTAGTATGATATATCAAGAGAATAAGGTGTATCATGATATGCACGAACCACAATAATATATTCTCCGGAAGGATAATTAGGAATAGAAATCATGTCTTGAGGATCTCCCCAGCCATTCTCACTTACAACCGCCGGATCATCCCCATTTTGAGGTGATGTTCCTGGATTCCACACCATTAAATCAACGTCTCCACGATTTTCGGTTGGGTTTAATAATGTTACGTTTAAATCAGCGCCAGTGCGATTAACATTAACTTTATAAAAATAATCGAATCCTGCCGTAGCAGTATCATAAATTGTTCCGTAAAAACCACCAGATGAGAAAGAACCATAACTCCACCCGCCAGCTCGTTTAATCGATTCATGAATATCAATCATACCGTTACCATAGTTCATGTCATAACCAGGTGCTCCCATATCGATAGGGACTGCAGCTAATTCGCCTCCATTTGTATCACCTGTTGTGTAATAAGCATCCAGCATTAACGCATGTATCCCAGTGACTGCGGGTGAAGACATAGAAGTACCATTCTTACTCACGTATCCATTCGTACTGCCATGCATTGCTGCCGTGATATTCGTTCCTGGGGCGACCACCCATGGTCCTTGACCACCTGTTCCTCGACTGGAACTATAATTCTAGCCATAGCCGCCCTCTGCAGGGTATGTAGTCCGTTTTGCAAAAGTGCTCATTGTACCGTAATAATCTCTAACATTATCGCCATTTACATCTAGACCATGGGGCTCACCGTTCGCATCAAACCATAATCCATTTCCATTGTTACCTGCAGAAACAAAAACTGGTCTTCCCATACTATTCAATGTGTTAATCTGGTCAACAATAACTCCCTCCGCCTCAGTGTCAGCGAGGGTACCCAGACTAAGATTTACCAAGTCAAAATTCAAGGTATTGGCGTTATCAATTAACCATTGTAATCCCCGTTGTGGTTCGGGCGCTTTGCAGCTTGCAGGTCATTCGGACGAGCTCGCCCGCACTACCGGGCTAACGAGAAATGAAACACATCCTGCATGAGAATGGACGCCGCGCCGATCAGCTTCGCGTCTTGGCCGAGCGATGAAGTATACATATGCATTTTCTCAGATAGCACATGCAGCGCGTGCTTTGCGACGTAAGCATAGATTTTGTCAAACAACACGCTGGATTCAAAAATCAGCTCTCCGCCGAGAATAATGACTTCAGGGTTCAGCAGATTAATTAAGTTGACCACGCCGGCACCCAGATATCCTGTCATTTCATCCGCGACGTCGACGGCCAGTGCATCCCCTTCGTTCAGCGCTTCGTTGAAGACCGATGGCGTAATCGCGCCTTTTGTGACTGACGCCTTGCTAAGCATGGTCGTCCCCCTCCCTCTGGAGATGGACGTGATAATCCGCCCGTACACCGCCGGCCAGCTAACATAATTCTCGAGGCAGCCGACATTGCCGCATTCACATCGAATCCCGCTCCTGTCCACGCTCGTGTGCCCAAATTCCCCGGCACCGCCGCGCTCACCGCTAAGCAGCGTGTCGTTCACAATAATTCCGGCACCGACACCGTCCCCCACCGTGATATACAGCAGATTCCGGACGCCGCCGTATTTCCCCGTGAGCTTCTCAGCCATGACCGCAGCATTCGTGTCGTTCTCCACCCACACCTTTCGGCCGTACCGCAGCTCCATCATACTTTTTAAATCCATGTGTGCGAGACCCAGCTTCGCGTTATAATGGATGACCCCGGTGTGACGGTCGACGATGCCCGGAGTAACAACGGAAATACCGATGCACCTATCCATGTTGGTGGAGGCTTCGACCAGCCGGTCGATCATCTCCAACGTGGAGGCGAGCACTTGCTGGCCGTTGGTTTCCTTCACGTTTAAAGTTTGTTTCTCAAAGATGTCGCGTGCCAGGTTCATCTTGGCCACTTCGATCAGCGAATTGGAAATCGACGCGCAGATCATGAAATGGTTATCAGGAGAAAACTTCAACAGTATCGGCTTTCGGCCTCCATTGGATTGCCCGACCCCGGTTTCCTGTACGAAGCCTTCCCTGATGAGCTCCTGCACAGCCGAGGCCACCGTGGTCGGGCTAATATTGTTGCTTTTGGCGATCTCGCTGCGGGAGATAGGCCCACGCTCCCGGATCATATTTAAAATGATAGACCGGTTTAATTCCTGAATCAGCTTGACGTCGCCCGTTCGTATTTTTTTCAAGTTGAACCTCCGGTTTACATAGTCATCGTTATTTTGCGTGCAGAAGATGCCACGTTTCTTAAAGTTCGAACAACAAAACGCATTTGGAAATGAAAGCGTTGACAATATTCGCCCGGGCCGATACAATGGTGCTGTGAAGGCCTGATTTCTATCCACTTTATCCATCTACTGGAGAAATTATAGCATACAACATTAGCCCAGCATACTGACAAGGACACAAAATTCACTTTATTAAGTTAGGTATAGCACTTCCATCGCTACATGCTGCCACTGTGACATCGCTCTTCCGTGCCCACTTAATCCATCGACTGGATAAAGATGAACTATGATTATGCCGAGGAGGTGACGAGCCCGTCATTGTTTGCGTAAGAACAGCTTGTCCGGACAGAAGCCGGCACTCATTTACGGTTATATGAAACCAATCCAGGATGCGGAGGTAATCAGATGCGCGGAAAGCTCACTTCACTTCTCTCGGTCTCAACGGCATGTCTACTCTTGTTAACCGCATGCGGCGGGAACGATACCGGGGGCGACGCGGACGGCGGCACAGGCAAAAAAACAATTAATGTCGCGCTGTGGGATGAAAATGCCAAAGGCTTTTTGGATGAAACGATTGCTCTTTACAAAAAGGACCACCCCAATGTCGATGTCAAAGTCACCTACACTCCGTTCGCGGATTATTGGACCAAGCTGAAGACTAGTCTGGCCGGCAAGGGGGGCCCCGATGTGTTCTGGATAAACGGGCCGCACATTTACGCTTACGCCTCCTCCGGTCTGATTAAAAACCTGCAGCCGCTGATTGTCAAAGATAAACTGGATACCTCTATCTACACCCCTGCACTAGTCGATTTGTACACGTATGAAAAAAATTTATACGGCATCCCCTATTTTCTCGACTCCGCCGGACTGTTTTACAACAAAGAGATCTTCGACAAAGCTGGGATTAAATATCCTGACGGCACTTGGACCTGGGATACACTCAAGGAGAACGCGCCGAAGCTGACAGATAAATCGAAAGGCGTTTACGGGTACATCGCTCCTATCGCCAACCAGGGCGGGTACTACAACTACATCCACCAAGCCGGCGGGTATGTAATCAACGAAGAGCGAACCAAATCGGGCTTCGATTCTCCGGAAGCGCTGGCCGCGTTCCAGTGGATGGACACCTTTATGAAAAATGGCTCGTCTCCTTCCGGGCAGCAGCAAATCGAGACGGAGGGCAAACAGCTCTTCGGTTCCGGTAAAGCTGCCATGTACCCTGCTCTGTCGGTGAACAGTCCGGAATTTCACAAGCTGCTTGGAGACAAGCTCGGGGTCGCCCCGCTGCCGGCCGGCAAGCACAAAGCATCGATTGTCCACGGGCTGAGCTGGTCCATTAATCAAAACACGCCTAACGAGCAGGAAGCCTGGGATCTCGTGAAGGTGCTGACCAGCAAGGAAGGCAATGAGAATTTGGCGAAATCCGGCTTCAGCATACCGGCGTATAAGGGCACGGAAGCTGGATGGGTGAAGTCGATTCCTTCCCTCGACCTTAAAGTGTTCGTCGACTCCGTGGAGTTCGGTGTCGCCTATCCGGTTTCCCAGAAAACGGCGGAATGGCAGGCGGTAGAAACGAAGGAGCTGCAAAATGCATTCCTCGGCAAGAAATCGTATGAAGACGCGCTCAAGACTATCGCATCGGAGATGAATAACATTCTCGCGACGGAGAAGAAACAGTAAATCACTGTGCTAAGGCCGTACGATCCGCCGCGCATTCCGGCAACACCGCATAACAGCGACGGCGCTTTTCGGCAAGACCGTGTCTCTTATGCATTGCGAAGAAGTTCAAAGCGCCTAACCAAACAGAAGGGTGGTGTCAGCATGATCGAGCTTAACACGCAGGCGTCACACTCAAAGCAAAGCGGAATCCGCGGCCGGCGCTCACTGTCCAAACTTCAACTACATGAAGCGCTCTGGGCATACGTGTTCATAGCTCCCGTCGTTCTGGGGCTCGGTATATTTTATATGGCGCCTTCCGTTGCCTCGTTGTACCTGTCGTTCACCCAGTGGGACGGATTGTCTTCGCCGACTTTTACCGGGCTTGATAACTTCATTGAACTATCTAGGGATACCGCATTTTTGCAGTCCCTGGGGAATACCTTGTTGTATACCATAGGCACGGTACCCTTGACCTGCGCGTTCGCCGTCGTTGTGGCTGTTCTGCTGAACACATCAATTAAAGGTATGACGGTGTATCGCACGCTGTATTTCATTCCCGTGATCACTATGCCTATCGCCGTTGGGATGGTGTGGAGATGGTTGTACAATTCGGAGTTCGGGTTGATCAACTATGTGCTTGGTGCGCTGCATTTGCCTCAGCCAAACTGGTTGTTCGACGAAAATATAGCCCTCCTGTCGATCATTCTTATCAGCGTTTGGAGCGGGGTTGGGTATAGCGCGGTCATTCTGCTGGCAGGCCTCCAAGGCATATCCCCTGTGTACTATGAAGCAGCTTCCTTGGACGGTGCGGGACGGTTGTATCAGTTTTTTCGGATCACCATTCCGCTGCTCGGCCCGAGCCTGTTCTTCGTCACAGTGATGAGCTTCATTAACTCGTTTCAGGTATTCGATCTGATCTATGTGATGGTCGGCAAAAATGACGCCATGCTCGACGCCACCCGAACCATTGTGTACAACATTTGGGAGACCGGGTTCAGATTCTTTAATATGGGTTATGCTTCGGCGCAAGCGTTTGTGCTTTTTGTGATTATTTTGTTTTTCACGGTGCTGCAATTTTATTTTCAGAAAAAATGGGTTCACTATCAATAGAAGGAGGAATCGATATGGCAGCAATGGCTCCTGCCGCCGCCAAACGCGGGTCATCACATCTATGGGTGCACCTTACGCTCTTGCTCGGTGCGGTTATTATGGTCGCCCCCTTTTTGTGGATGATTTCCACCTCCCTGAAGTCTTACGCTGAATCTATGCAGGTGCCGCCGACATGGATTCCGACGGAGTGGCATACGGACAATTACGCGCGAGTCCTGGATACCGTGAACTTCCTGCAGTACTATCTCAACACGCTAGTCATGACCATCGGACGTACCGCAGGGCAGCTTGTGTTGTGCTCTCTGGCCGCTTATGCATTTGCTTGCATGCGGTTTCCGGGCAAGTCTGTGATTTTCATAAGCATGCTTTCCGTCCTGATGATTCCCTCGCAAGTGATCCTGATTCCAAGCTATGCGATCATGCGCACGCTTAACTGGCTGGACACCTTTTATGTGCTCATCGTTCCGGGCATCTTCAGCGCTTTCGGTACGTTTCTGTTACGCCAGTTCTTCATGAGCCTGCCGCGGGAGCTCGAAGAAGCGGCCAAACTGGACGGCTGCAGCTACTTCGGCATTTTCCGCTGGGTGTATCTGCCCCTGTCGCGGTCGGCACTCATCTCTCTGGCCATCTTCACCATTTTGGCCTCGTGGAACGATTTGCAATGGCCGTTAATCATGACCAGCGAGGATGAGATGAGGGTGTTGTCGATCGGCATCTCCGCTTTTCAAGGGCAGCATGCCACGGATTACCCGCTTCTCATGGCCGCAGCGGTCATGGCTACTATCCCGATCATCGTTATTTTTGTCTTCTTCCAGCGTTACTTTATCGAAGGGATTGCGATGAGCGGTATCAAGGGGTAACACGGTAAATAAAACATAAAAAAGGAGCGGCAGCGATGACTCATGTAATGTTGATCGGTGCGGGAACTATGGGCCGTACCCACGCGTTATGCTATGCGAAAATGGAGAATGCGAAGCTCACAGGCATTGTGGAAGCACGACCGGAGAAAGGCGAGGAATTAGCACAAAGCTTAGGCTGTCCGGTCTTCCCGACCTTGGACGCCGCCTTGGCCTCACTTTCACAAGTGGATGTCATTGATGTATGCCTTCCTACCTTCCTGCACAAGGAGTATGTGATGGCGGCAGCCGATGCGGGAAAACATGTCATTTGCGAGAAGCCGCTGGCCGGTTCGCTTGAGGACGCGCGTGAGATGATCGACCACTGCAAAGCGAAAGGCGTGCGGTTGTTTGTAGGTCATGTTCTCCGGTTCTTCCATGAATATGAACGCGCGAAACAGCTGCTTGACGATGGAGTAATTGGTGATGTGTCCGTTGCCCGGACCTTTCGGGGAGGGGGATTTCCTGCGGCGTGGAATAACTGGTACAACGACTTTGCCGGCAGCGGCGGCCTCACACTCGATATGATCATTCATGATTTTGACATTCTACGCTGGTATTTCGGGGACGTGCAGCGGGTTTACGCCAAAGGGCTGTATCCCTCCAATCCGGATCGGATGGATTACTCCCTGGTGACACTGCGGTTCCAAAACGGGGTGATTGCCCATGTGGAAGGCTCCTGGGCGCACCAAGGCTTCGGTATGAAATTGGAGATTGCCGGGAAGAAGGGCATTCTGGATTATGACAGCACCAGGGATAGGCCGGTCACAGCGGTGAGCCGCAAGGCCGAGGCAGGCTTTGCCGGTGTGGCGGTGCCGGAAAGTCCAGTGGCCGAAAGTCCGTATTACAAAGAATTGGCCCATTTTTTGGCTTGCCTCGTGAGTGATACGGACCCCCTGGTCACCGCGGAGGATGCCTACAGAGCGATGGAAATTTCACTCGCCGCGATTGCATCGATGAAATCCGGCAAGCCCGTAACACTAGGCGTCGTGCCTGTATTATAATCCAACCCGCAGGAGGTTATTGTGATGAAGATAGGTATCATAAGCTTTGCCCATATGCACGCTTACAGCTACGCGAAGGCGCTTCAGCGCATGGAAGGTGTCGAGCTGGCCGGGATTGCAGATGACAATCGGGAGCGCGGCGAGAAGTATGCGGCGGAGTTTGGCACCCGCTTTTACGCTGACTATAAACAGCTGCTGGATGAGGATTTGGACGGCGTGATCGTCACATCGGAAAATGCCCGGCACAAGGAGCATGTGGTGGCCGCTGCCGCTGCCGGCAGGCATGTGCTGTGTGAAAAGCCCATAGCCACAACTGTGAAGGATGCGAAAGAGATGATCGACGCCTGCAGACGGAACAACGTTCTGCTGCAAATCGCCTTCCCGGTTCGCTTTAATACTTCAGTTATCCGCGCCAAAGAGATCGTAGCTTCAGGCTCATTAGGCACAATCTTGGCTATGAGAGGAACGAACCGCGGGCAGAATCCGGGCGGCTGGTTTATCGATCCTGATCTCGCCGGAGGCGGCGCGGTGATGGACCATACCGTGCATGTTGTTGACATTATGCGTTGGCTGACAGGCTCGGACGTGGCCGAAGTGTATGCGGAGATCGACCACCGGGTGTCCGACACACCTATCGACGACACGGGCATCCTTTCCATGACATTCGATAACGGCGTCATCGCTACACTGGACTGCAGCTGGAACCGGAATCGCACTTACCCGACATGGGGTGATGTGACCCTTGAGATCATCGGGACGGAAGGCACACTGTCCATAGATGCTTTCAAACAGAAGATCGATGTACACTCCGACGACCGCGGCTTCCAACACGCTTATTGGGGTGATGATATGGATGCCGGACTGGTCCGTGACTTTGTTTTGTCGATTCGCGACGGCAAGACAGAGGCTTCGATCACGGGGGAGGATGGTATGCGTGCGCTCGAAGTCGCGTTGGGGGCTTATGAATCCGCCAAGCGTGTAGATCCGGTACGGCTGGGCGCGGAGTTTTCCGTTGGGGGGCGACCTGCATGATCAAGGCTATTAATCAATGGGGGTTCGCAGAAGGAACACCGCTTGAACAGGTGTTTGAGGTGAGCCGTGCGGCTGGCTTCGACGCCGTTGAGTTGAATCTCTACCCTGCCGGCTCGGTTGGACTGACCATGGATTCCACGGCGTCCGAGGCGGAGGCGATCGGAAGTATGGCGGATCGTTACGGTATTAAGCTGAGAAGCTTATCCACCGGGATGCTCTGGCAGGCTCCGCTATCCGCTGCGGATGAATCCACCCGCGCCGAAGGGCGGCGGATCGTTGCCAAACAAATCGAGCTCGCGAGTCTTCTGGGCATGGACACAGTGCTTGTCGTGCCCGGAGTTGTTAATGCGGTCACATCCTACGAGGTGTGCTACAGCCGCAGCCAGGATGAAATACGCCGGCTCATTCCGGCTGCCGAGCGCGAGCAAGTCCACATCGGGATCGAAAACGTGTGGAATAAGTTCCTGCTGTCCCCTCTCGAGATGGCCCGGTATATCGATGAATGCGAGAGCCCCTATGTCGGGGCGTACTTCGATGCCGGCAACGTGCTGCAATTCGGCTTTCCGGAGCAGTGGATCCGGATTCTCGGTCCGCGCATCCGCAAGGTCCACGTGAAAGACTTCAGCGTACAGGTTGGCAATATTCATGGTTTCGTGCCGCTGTTCGTAGGCAACGTGAATTGGCACGAGGTTCGTGCGGCGCTGGCCGAAATCGCTTACAATGATGTACTGACCGCCGAATTAAACCCATATGCGCATGATCCGGTGCAGATGGTTAAGGATACGGCTGTCCATCTGGATCGGATTATGCAGCTGACGGGTTCGGCGGGATAACGGGCGACCTGCCAGTCTAGGGCAGGTCCATATGGATATGCCCCTGCCCTAGTTCAATCTCTGACCTTCCCCCTGGACAGGGGGAGGTCACACGGTTCAAAGCCTGCCATCTGGCGAGGGTGGAAGTCGATGGGCTTCCACTCCCCATCACAGTGATATTTTGCGTATCGGAGTGATGCTCATTCTCCCCATTTGATTCAGGATTGTTGAACCCATCAGGATATGGTTGTTGCCACCAGCCGCATTCGCATTAAGCGTTGGCCAGCCATCCCCCGGATCGCTCCTCACCCGGACCGCCCAGCATCATGCCGGTGCCGATTGCAGTGCAGTCCAGCGGACTGTCCGCGATATGAACCGGCACACCCGTGTCTTCACTAATGCGTTTATCTATACCTTCCAACAGTGCGCCGCCGCCATACAGCAAAATGCCCTGCTCCACGACGTCCCCTGCCAGCTCCGGAGGGCAGGCCTCTATCGTTGCACGAATCGCGTCCACCACAATTTTCAGGTAATCGTCGAAAATGGCGAAAATCTCACTGGAAGTCAAACGGATGGTACGCGGCAAACCCTGCACCATGTCACGTCCGCGTATATCCATCCTGCGCTCTTCGCTCGAGTCGATGGCTGTTCCGATTTGTTTCTTGACTTCCTCAGCGGTGCGTATCCCTATCTCCACATTGTAAGTGCGTTTCACGTACTCCATGATGTCCTGGTCCAGAGACATTCCCGCTCGGTTGATGGTTTCACTTGCAACAATTCCGCCGAGCGACAGCACGGCAACCTGGCAGGTGCCACCGCCGATATCGAGCACCAAATGTCCCATCGGTTCATTAATAGCCAGTCCCGCCCCAAGCGCAGCCGCCAATGGATCCTCGACCACCACGGCCTTTCTTGCTCCTTTATGTATCATCGTTTCCTCAACCGCACGCTTTTGTACATTTGTGATGCCGCAAGGTACGGAAATATACACCTGAGCACTGCGAAACGCCGATGCGCGCCCTTGCACCTTTTTGATAAAATGCTGCAGCATCCTGCTGGTCATATCGAAATTGGCGATAACGCCGTTCTGTAACGGATAAGTAATTTGGACGTGAGCCGGGGATCGGCCGATCATTGCTTGGGCTTCGGCACCCACCGCAAGAAACTCCCCAGTATTATGATCCACAGCCACTACGGTTGGTTCGCTCAGCACAATGCCTTTGCCTTTTTCGAAGATGACCGTATTCGACGTGCCCAGATCAATGCCGTAAAATTTGCTGAAACGGTTAAACATGAATACCTCTCCTCCTTGGTTCGTTCGAAAACCCGATAGCTCATCGGAGGCCGGTTCAAACGGATATTATATTATTCTTGCCGCTGTCTAGTTTTGTGGGGTAGTATGCGTATGGAAGAATCATCCAACACACCAAACAGGGCCTCGACCTTAAAATGATACAATGGTTCAGCCGTGCTGGAAACTTGTAAATTGTAGCAGTTTTGGCGCTTGTATAGAGGCCCTCGCTGAGGAGGCATACGTGGCACCTCTGAAGCGCAACGTAAGCGGATACGTTCTATTAAAAACAAAAAAGCCGCTATTCTCGCGGTTGATGTGTTGTCGTTATGCTTTTCGCTTTGTATGAACCGGGACGCTGCTAGTCGGTCATCTTGTGTGGCAATAGATCTTTGTAAGTCAACAGCTTCAAAGCGATATTCACCTGCAAATCAGATAAGTGGCACACATCGGCCAGCTTGCCCACATCCTGACTGGGGGCGTCACCGTTTGCTATCGCGTCGAAGACTCTCTTTTCTGCAATACTCAGCTTTTTGAAATGATTGAGTTTTGTCCTCATGGGGTCTTGTCTGCTAGGAATCATGGCGCCTCCCTTTGTCCATAGAATTGCTTCAAGTTTAATTTAAACTCGTCGTTAAAAAATGAAACAAATGCATTGGGCGGCGGCACCGGAGTGACCAGGTTGCTGTTTGCTGCAGGTTATCTGAAAGGAGCTTCAACGAAGATAGAAAGCGGGAGATTGGCGGTATGCGTGACCGCTGCGACGGCCGCTATGGTCAAAAGCGTGATCAGCGTACTGCGTGACCGCTAGGACGGCTGCTATGCTCAAAAACGTGATCAGCGACGTACTGCGTGACCGCTAGGACGGCTGCTATGCTCAAAAACGTGATCAGCGACGTACGGGAAAACGCCAGTCCAATGAGATGTACCCATCGGACTGGCATGCAGCTCAAGATCTAGTCTAGTTTAATCCAACTGTCCCATTCATGCACAGCGTGCCCCTGGAAGGAAGAGTTGTTGCCCATGGCAGTGGTTAATGCGTTCAACTGGTTTAGCATCGCCGCGTTTCCGTGCGAATAAAAGCTGCTGCGTGGATCACCGTTGTTGACGGTTTCCACGGCCATTATCAGGGGAACACCGGCGCTGTTCGCATGATTCAATTCATCCTTGACCGATTCCGCCATTTGCTGCGCGTTGTCGAAATAAGCCATCAATGTCACTTGATCCACCCGACGAATCATCCAATCGGCCAACGTCGTGCTGCCTCCAGCGCCGTCCGACACATTGAACTTATCCAACCACACCGGCATGTCCATGCCTACAGCCAAATCGGAGTCAGACTTCACTTCTTCCGCGAAACCGCTGACGGTGTCCCTCCATAGCCCAATGACTGCATCCGAATCTTGTTTCCACTCCGGCAGTACGTACGGCTCCACATCCAGATGAATGCCATCAAATTTTTCCTCCGGCTGAACTTGCTGATTGTATTGTTTCACCCAATGAACGAATTCGTACATTTTTTTGTTGTGCTCGGGCAGTACCCAATTGGGTGCGCCACTCAACGCCCGCACCTCGATGCCTCTCGCACCCGCTTCCCGGATGAAATTACTGTAGTACGCAGTTGGGTACGTTGGATCAACAAACAAATAAACCCGATTGACATTTTTGTCACTTAATTGCTGCAGCGTGCCTTCTCTGTCATCGCCGATGACATAGGGATTCCACATCCAAGTGCTGACGACAGCTGGCTGCTCCGCCGCTTGCGCTTTATTTTCAATTCCCCCGAACAGCGGGAACCCGAGAAACGCTTGACCTGCCATAAAACAGCTCAGTACCACTTTTCCTACTCGCTTTGACCATAGAGACCGTTGTGTTGTTTGCATTCATCTTCTCCTTTGCCACGCTATGATTTGGATTGTATGTACCCATCAACACAGTTCGTTATAAAGAACCAAAATGAGACGGAATTCAATGAATGTTCACATTTCACATGAAAACACCATTGACTTCGGGGCTGCTCAACATTTTCTGATTTTATGTATTCTGTGACACCGATGAAACATAGGAGACTTCATGTCACAAACAGTTACTTATCCCGGAGAAAAACGACCGTTGAATAAACAGCAAAACAGCCGGGCGAAGGATAATCCCTTTGCCCGGCTGTTGCTCGCGAAAACAACCTATGTTGTCACGTTAGCAGACTTGCAGATTGATCCGCTTCTCTGCTAGCGCTCCTCTATGTCCCTGTTTGTCATTTCTTATGTTCGCGTCAATAGCTGTCCGTAAAAATCGTCAAGGAGTTGTCGTCGGCTGCGTGCTAGGTGTGCCTTGGTTTGGATTGGTTGACGTCCCTGTAGACGGAGTCGTCACACTGCCGCTTCCGCTGGTGCCGCCCGGAGTCGTGGTGCCAGTACTGCCTGTACCTGTACCGGTGCTTGTGCTGTCGGCTCCCGTGCCGCTAGTACCTGTGCCGGTGCTTGTGCTGCCCGCTCCCGTGCCGCTCGCACCTGTCCCGGTACTTGTGCCGCCGGTACTGCCGGCATCCGTACCGCTAGTGCCTGTGCCCGTGTCTGTCCCGCCAGTGCCGGTCCCGCCGGTACCTGTGCTGCCTGTTCCAGTGCCCGTGCCGGTGCTATCTGTTCCAGTGCCCGTGCCGGTGCTGCCTGTACCCGAGCCGGTAGTACCGGATCCGCTGCCCGTGCTGGTGTCACTGCCGGTTCCAGTGCTGCTGGAGCCACTGCCTGTGCTTGTGCTGTCACCTGTATTGCCGGTGCTGGTGCTTGGTGTAGTCGTACCTGATGTGCCACTGTCTGTGCCGGTGCCGGACGTGTCATCCGCCGAGCCGCAGCCGCTGATCGTCAAACCTAAAGCAAGAACTACAGCTGTCTGAATGAATCGTTTTTTCATAGGTTTCTCCTCCTTATTTTGGCTTCTCTATCCTATAACCTGATCGACCGCGCGTGAAACAGACATACATTGTAGTCATCACCGCTCAGCCGAACCCCCGCCGCCCGGAGCCACCGCCATCTGTCATGCAGCAAGCCTGCATCCATATTTGTGACAAATCTGTGAAATTTAATGTGGAAGCACGCAATGTTACACCAATTTGAAGCCACTGGATTTTCAGAAGGCCCGCTTGGCTGAAACCTTGGGAACGAGTATCCCCGGCGTAAAAAAAGGGAAACCCTAAGGCTCCCCAAACACTGTTACTTTCTATTATGTTTAAAAAAACCGGCCGCGCCGGTTTCCAAGAACGTAATGTAAGTTTAGGCCAGATCACTCAGAATGTTCGTTCCTTCCAAGTAACCGAGCTTTTGCAATTCCTTCAACTCCGCCTGGAGAGCATCCCTGTCATTGTTCGACAACTCAACCATCTCATCGACAGTTGCGCCGGGATGACTGTTCAAATATAGCAGCAGTCCTTTGGCCGCCCAGGACAATCTGCGGTCACCGTAATCGCCAACAATGTCGCGAAACACCTTGAACGGAATCAGTTTCTTCTCAGACAGGCTTTGAAGCGCTGTGGTGGCGTCTTGCACACTCATTCGGCCTTTGGCCGCGACCTCCGTCACTGTAGGCGGAGTGGGACTGCCTGCTTGGATAACATTATTTAGGACAAAACATACCATCTGTTGATAGATATCTAACTCCGGCACTTTGAAAATCTCTGAGATAGTAAACGATTGTGAATGAGCTGCAGGTGTTAAACTTGGCACTTTAATCCTCCTTATAAAACGTGACGTGCTACTGTTTTATTCGAAGCCGGAATGCGATAAAAGTCCGTCGAATGCAAAAACATCACACGATTAGGAGTTTCTGCTGGGCGTGCAGTGATAATCTACGAATTGGTTGATCGGAAAAAGGAGAACTCTCGCTGTTCCTTCCAGGATACCTTGGTTGATTTCGATGAAATTTTTCCCGCTGCGCACGTATTGGCCTTGCAGGCTGCCTATCGCTTCCACGTCGATCGAAACATCGTATGGTTTGGTTTCGACGTCTTTTTGATTCAAATAAATATAGAACGACGTGGCGTAATAAATTTTCATGCCTTGTACGACAAAATGGTCGTGGTGCACTTCGGTCATAAATCCGGTCACCGCGTCACCACCAGGCAGCTCCACCCGGAAGATGCCGCCTATTAGCGACTGGAGCCGCTGTGCCAACGTTGTTTTCTCGGGCAAGGGACAGCCGTGCTTAGTCAATGTCATAACGCATATCTCCTTCTCTCATCAAGTCATACATTCTATGAGAGCAAGTCTTAAATGGTATATGCTGTTGACGGCGCCGCGCGACACTAAAAAAGCTTAGCCGCGCACCTCCAGGTGGTGCAGACTAAGCTTGCTTCATTTCTGGCGGCCATCCGCCACCCTACGTCAACCAGACACAGCAGGCAGCTTTCGCCCTTCGTTTACGAGCAATACGCCTTCTTTGCATAATCCCAACGGCTCCCATCGGCAATTGGCGCATAGCCGGCTGATATCATCCGGCACGACATTGGTGTTGATGCTGCTGCACAGTTGCTCCCAACTTATAACGCTGCCCAGTTCGACGTCAACCGTGTCGAGTACCGCAGCATCTTTCAAGTAGATACCTTCATTGTGGCAGTGGGGGTGCTGATCTGCAGGATAAGCCTGACAAATATCATCAGGTCCTTCGATGATCTCGATCAATGTTTCAGGATGAAGCCGCAGCGTTTCATAAATCGATGTCATGTTTGCGCAAAATTGTTCCGAATAACCTTTTCCCCGATAACCTAACAAACAAAGAACATGATGTCCACGCAGTCGAATATTCATTCATGCATCCCCTTCCGGTGAGAATCGTCAACCTGATTATACCATTCGGGGTTTACATTTGTCCCTTATTGTTTGGCGTTCACGGAAGGTTAGGAGATCTGGCTAATTTTCTTTTTCGCCCGCTGCAAAGCATTGTCCACACGCTTAGGGTTAATGCCAGTATTAGCCGCGGTTTCGGTAAATGAGTAGCCCCGCAGGTAAGAAATGACCAACGGTTCGCTCCGTATGTGTGAGTTTGCTCAAGAAATGCTGAAGACGCTGCTGCTGAGCGGTTACCTGCTCATGTTCCAGAACATACTGCTCAGGCTGAGCGGATTTCTCATCAGGCATGAGATCGATCAGCGGCCGCCGGCTGTCGTCATCGTGCGCAGCCTCCAGCAGCGGTTGGCAGTGATTCAATATTTTTTGCTTTTTTCGTGTGGTTTGCTTCAAAACGCTGATCATAGCATTTTTCATATGGAGCCGTGCGAATGGGCCAAAGCTTCCTTTGTCAGTCTCAAACTTTACGAGAGCCATCCATAGACCTACGCATCCTGCTGGATAAAAATCCTCTTGTGTCACCCCGAGGGCAAAAAACTTTTTGCTGTATGTCCGTATGTTAGGGCGATAGAATTCTAGTAAACGGTCGAAGTTTTAACATAATGTTAGGATGCGGTTAACTTTTCACGAATTCACAGTCGTTCTTGCAGTTATCGGCCGTCAGAATATAAGTGCGCTGTGCAGTCCACAATACATATAATCCCATTTGACAGTTAGCATCCTGTGCAAAGGATGTGGTATAGTGGAGGACAAACAAAAAAGTTTGGAGGGGATTCTCTGTGAATTCATTTACGTTTTATAACCCAACCCGCCTCATCTTTGGCAAAGGCTCGCTGGATCAGCTGCCCGATCAACTGCCACAAAACGTTCGTGTTTTGGTGGTGTATGGCGGAGGCAGCATCAAAAGAAACGGTGTATATGACGGTGCTATGGAGCACCTGAAAAAGCTGAACGCCCAAGTCTTCGAGTTGGCCGGGGTCGAACCGAATCCTCGCCTGAGCACTGTACATAGAGGTGTCGAAATCTGTAAAAAAGAAAACATCGCGTACCTGCTCGCCTTGGGCGGCGGCAGTGTCATCGACTGTGTTAAGGCAATCGCGGTTGGCGCGAAATACGAAGGCGATGTATGGGATATCATCACTCGTAAAGCGACGCCTACGGACGCTCTGCCTTTCGGCACGGTTCTGACACTGGCTGCTACGGGCTCGGAAATGAACGCCGGCTCCGTCATCACAAACTGGGAAACACAGGAAAAATATGGCTGGGGAAGTCCTCTCACATTCCCAAAATTTTCGATTTTGGATCCACAGTTCACTTTCACGGTGCCGAGAGACCAGACGATTTATGGAATGGTTGATATTATGTCGCACGTGTTTGAGCAGTATTTCCATCACACGGACAATGCCCCTGTGCAGACCGGCTTCTGCGAGGCCATTCTCCGGACTGTTATAGACACCGCGCCAAAGCTGGTGGAAGATCTTGAAAATTTTGAGCACCGCGAGACGATTCTGTACTCCGGTACGATGGCGTTGAACGGCACGTTGTCGATGGGTATCCAGGGCGACTGGGCAACTCATAATATCGAGCATGCGGTGAGCGCCGTATACGATATTCCTCATGGCGGAGGCTTGGCTATCCTGTTCCCGAACTGGATGCATCATGTGCTGGACGCTGGCGTGGACCGCTTCAAGCGTTTGGCCGTCAATGTGTTTGGAGTGAATCCAGCCGGAAAATCCGACCGTGATATCGCGGTAGAAGGTATTCAAGCGCTGCGCGACTTCTGGACTTCAATCGGCGCTCCTAGCCGACTTGCGGACTATGAAATCGGCGATGACAAATTGGAGCTCATGGCGGACAAAGCGATGGTCAACGGTCCATTCGGCCACTTCAAGAAGCTGGAACGTGACGACGTTCTTGCGATCTATCGCGCGTCGCTGTAAGGCAGCTCCGACCTCGGCTCGAGCGAGAACAGCGGCAGCCCTTCCGGCACCGTGCTAAAGTAATGCGACCGGTCGGCGCTATGTCCCACTCACTCGGGGACCGCCTGACGATAAAGACATCCCAAGAAATACAGTCGCGAGTGCTGCTTGTGGCAGTAGAGAATTGATATAAGCATATAGTGATAGCGTGTGAATTGGCATTATAATTCGCACGCTATTTTTGATTTAAAAGCTATTTTGTAAAATATTGTTGCTACATAGAAAGACCAATCCTTAGTGCCCAAGAAGCTTCTCCTAAAATATAAGCTCTATGCAGTTCGCATACAACATCATGGTCAGATGACTCATATTTTCTCATTTTCATGATTAATCCTCACCCCCTAGCTGCACACCAGAATCTGCCGCGCGAAGGCGCCTTTTCTCACCACGCAGCGATCAGAGATTGTCAAGCCAGCCTGCACGATATCCCCATCGATGGTTTCCGTTGCAATAATTACGACTCGGCCCGCCAAGCGACGTGCTGCTGCCAGCATCTCCAAACGCTGCTCGGACGACAACTTTGAGCACAGGTTATACGGCAGATCAACGATGGCGGCATCGTAACTGCCGCTTAGCGATCTGATGTCCCCTATGGACACTACATCGGGCATTCCGAAGTGCGCTAAATTCACGCGCGCTCCTCTGACGGCCAACGGATTGATATCATATCCGACAATGTCGATTCCCATGGAAAGTGCTTCAATTAACACCGTTCCGATGCCGCAGCACGGGTCCACAGCCTTCACCCCGGGCGTGCGCGGAACGGCAATGTTAGCCACCGCCCGCGCAACACGCGTGCTGAGCGCCGTGGAGTAATTTTGCGGCTTGTCATTGTGCTGCAGCCACACCGCTTCGCTTGTGCGGCATTCGCCGAACAACCAGCGTCCTTCCGCGTAAGCGATGCCGTATAACCGCTGCGGCTGGCGCATGTCCGCTCGACCGCGTACGTGGGCTCCCAGCTCTCGCTCGATCGCGCGCTGCTCATTATAGTCGGCATCGCCATCGGCCTCAACGTACACAATCTTGAAAGTGTGCCCGCCCAGCTCCAGCTCTCGTATTTGGTCGGTAATGGCGCTTAAGCTGTCACCCATGTATTTGACCGTCAGCCGCTTCTTCATAAACGGACTCCGGCTCGGGTCAAGTTCGATTCCGCTTTCCAGATATCCTTGCCTTGGCTCAACGCCAAACAAGGTGCGCAGCTCCAGCCTGCACAGCGGCAGTTCATCCTCATGGCATGTGTAAGTATACAAAAAAGTTTGCATTTGCAAACGACTTGGGACATTCAACATGTATCCTTCTTTCCAATGGTTGTGATGGGTTGCGTTCAGTCTATCACGTAAGGGCATTGTATGATAGCTTTAAAGGAAGGAACTACAGCCAATGAACAGTTTCTGAAAGGAAAAAACTAAAGGATCTTAACACGAAGGTCCTTCTTTTGAAAAATGGAGTGTTTTCATGGAAATTATTATTGGTCTATCTTTTATACTGATATTATTAATTACTTTGGCATGGATAAGTATAAGGCATTTAATGAAAGGTATAAGAAATAGAAATGTTTTGACTATTTGCAAAGCATTAGTTGGAGTTATTTTGGTGATTGGATCTTCTTACTTTGTTTACACAATGATTCAGCTATTCTTAAATGCTCCTGGTTCGGATTTTAGATGAGTTATGACCAGCTGATCAAGAATGCCGATGACGCTATGTATTGAGCCAAGACAACTGCTAAGAACCAAGTTATTTATTCGAGCAAATGCTGCTTTTATCCGAAGCCGAATAATGACTGCAGCAACGTGAAAAAGGAACCTACACCTGAAGGTTGGTTCCTTTTTCTTGCGTCACAGCAGTGGCATCGGCAATGTACTGTGTACTTATAACATCTGTGCTGTTCATTGAACGCTGATGAATAAAATCTGAGGTTGTTCAGCGTTTTCGAAGTAAATTGATAGGTGTTTGCTCAGTCGCAGGAGTGTCGCTGTGCTTTTTTATTCATCGGACACTTTACCGGCTCTATTGGTTTGAGTAGGGAGAGAATCCCAAAAGCTTGTATCAACGGTATCGATAGAACCATCTGCAATAGCTCTCACCGTCGAAGCTAAGGTGGTAATCGTTTGTTTAATGAGGTAACCGTTACTTTTTTGTCCAAGCGCGTAGGATTCGATGTAGTGATCGGACATGCCCCGCATTTCGAACAGAAGAGTGGATATATCATAACGGACAGCTGCTCCGTTGCGTCCGATTTCTTCACCGGAACCGCCATTGTATTTTCCAATGTGGCCCCAACCCGTATTCTCGATAGCATGATACACGACTGCACCTAGTTTTTTAGAACGTTCTAGGACATCAGGCTTGACTTGAGAATTAGTCGGATAAAGAATGGATCCCGAAACAAGTTCGCCATCTGTTTGGCTGGTAGTTCCTTGATGATGCAGGTCAATCATGTAGTCGATATGATATTTTTCAAATACATTTTCATATAAGGCTTTCACTTCAGCTTCCATGCTGCTTATTGGTTTATCATGTTCACGATTCAAATCTATCTCGTTTGCATTATACCGCGTTAAGTGGCGGTCTCCATCAGCCAAGTAGTTCTCCAAGGAAAAATTAACATCACCCATGGCACCATCGGCATTTAACATAGGGATAATTAAGATATTCACTTTATCCAAGACATCTTTTGTTTTGTTTGTGCCTAAGTGCTTGATGAATTCAAGCGCTCCTTCCGTTGTCAGCTGTTCGTTTCCATGCTGCTGAGTTAAAAATAGAATGGTAGGGTTAGCAGGATTCGATATGTATTTTGACAAATAAATATCCCTGCCCTTCACAGTTTGACCGATGATCTCCAAATCCATTGACTTTTGCTTAGTATCTTGTGTTTTCAAGTATCCTACCATGCTGTCATACGTGTGAAGAATTGAAGTTTGGATAGAGCCTTGACCAGCTCCTGGTCCATTCCCCACTGCACCAACTGGGGCAGCGCCAACGGAAACAGCGCTTATTGCCATAAGACTGGATAGAGTAACGGACAAGATCTTCTTTTTTAAATTCATACATATCCTCCTTCACATTTTTTATAAAACGTTAAGAATTATTTAACCTGCGCGTTCAACTGAAGGTTGAGATTTGCGCAATTGAAGCTTACGTATCTCCAAGCGGATTAATAAGGATACTACTAGAGCTGCCGCAAACAGTGCCGCGAAAATGTACAGTGTGCCGATATAGCTATTGGTCGCTTCACGTACCCACGTGGCCAGAATCGGCCCCGCCAATCCCGCTGCCGCCCATGCGGTCAAAATATAACCGTGAATCGCACCCAGCTGCTTCGTGCCGAACATGTCGCCGATGTAGGCCGGAATGGATGCAAAGCCGCCGCCATAACACGTGAGAATCAAAAAGATTACAATCTGAAACAATTGTGCATTGGCCACCACCGGCAGCAGTAAAAATGCTGCGATTTGAATCAAGAAAAACGCGGTGTATGTATTCGGTCTGCCGATATAATCCGACAATGACGCCCAGCCGATGCGTCCCAGCCCATTAAACAATCCCATTAGCCCAACCATGGATGCGGCCGCAATGGAGGTCATGTTTGCAATTTCTTGCGCCATTGGAGAGGCGACAGATATGATCGCGATACCACACGTAACATTAATAAACAGCATCAGCCATAGCATCCAGAACCGTGCGGTTTTCACCGCCTCGTTAGCCGTGAGCTGAGACAGATCCGCCTTCAGTTTCTTTTTCCCAGTCTCAACAGCCGTTTTGAATCCTTCCGGCATCCAGCCGGCCGGCGGCGGAGCGAGATACAGTGAGGAACTCAGCATCAAAGCGAAGTAACTCGTTCCCAATATGTAAAATGTGCTGGCGATCCCGACTGAATCGATCAGCTGTGCGATGATAGGGCTGCTGACCAGCGATGCAAAGCCGAAACCCATAATCGCCAAACCCGTGGCTAACCCCCTTCTGTCAGGGAACCATTTGACGAGCGTGGACACCGGTGCGATATACCCGACCCCCAGACCAATACCGCCGCATACTCCGTAAAACAAGTATAACAAAGGCAGTGACGACAAGTGTACAGCCAGACCGGAGCCCGCTATCCCCACTCCAAAGAAGGCCGCGGCTAACAGTCCAGCCTTGCGCGGACCGTACTTCTCCACAAAATGGCCTAAGAAAGCTGCAGAAAGGCCAAGAAATAAGATAGCCAAGCTGAACGTGAACGTGACCTGCTGAAGGTCCCACCCAAATTGATTAATGAGTGGCTTGGTAAAGACACTCCAGGCATACACGGAGCCGATCGAGATGTGGATTCCAACGGCCGCTGCGGCAATGAGCCAACGATTTTTGATCTTTTCCATGAATCGCTCTCCTTCTCATTTATGTACCGTACTTCAATGCCTCGTTGTTATCTCCGACTCCTGTGCAAACGCTTTCCTATTCGCAGTCCTGAATCCATATTGCCGGATAACCAGCGAGCAAAATACTCCCTCCTTAGTTCGACAACTTGCCCTATAAAAACAGTATAACTTTTCCAATTCATGGTTTCAATTTTTTTGTTGAAACCTAAGCTATCCTCCTTCACCCGGTACCAATATTGGTAAACCTCGGAATGCCAACGCCCGACTACAGCCTTAGCGCAGGTTCGTTATTCAACACAAATGCTAAATAGCTGTGCTTCGCCCCGTTGTTCTTTGCCATTTAAGGCTTTACCAAATATTTACTTGTACTTGTCCCACAGTTCACACTTCCTCTCTATAATGTAAACGCGGTCGTAAAAACGAAAGGAGGTTTTATTGGTTGTTCACGAAACACCGCACAATCATTGTGATACTCATGCTCTGCTTCGGATTATTGGCGGCTCCTCCAGCTTCGGCGCATACCGATAACAGCGAAGGTTTCTCCAAAGTGTCTGGAGAGCCCGGCAAGCTGAGGTATCATCTTATGCTCGATTACTTCGAACTTGGCCGCGTCGTGATGCTGGAAGCCATGCCGGACATGCCTGCTACAGAGCTGGCACGCAAATTGGAGGAAAATCGGGCTGCTATTCTCACTTACATCCAAGACAATCTTAAGGTCTACATCAACGGACAACCGGTCGATGGCGCATTGGTGCAATCCTGGGTGGATACTAGAATCGGCCGCCTGTACGCCAATCTCGTTCTCGATTACCCCAACGCTTCCAATTCAAATGCGGTGGAAATCAGCTATGGAATTTTTTTCGATGACAACGACGAGCTTCACCGGAACATCACAAGCTATGAGCTGAACGGCCGTGAGGGGCAATACGTATTTAGTGCGCTGAACCGCGGGTTACCGTTAGGTGAAACCTGGTACATAGGACAAGCGATGCGCTTTATCCAGCTTGGGTTCCACCATATCATGATCGGGCTTGACCATATTTTATTTGTCGTGGCGTTGGTGCTCACGTCGAAGTCGGTCAGGGACGTGCTGAAAACCGTAACCATCTTCACCCTCGCCCACAGTGTGACGCTTGGATTGACAGCGCTAAATATTATTTCGGTGCCGTCTGAGACCGTGGAACCGCTCATTGCATTGAGCATAGCCTACGTCGCCATTGAGACTTGCATCATGCGGCAAAATAAAGCGCGCCCATACATCGTGTTCGGCTTCGGCCTCATGCACGGTGTCGGCTTCGCCGGGGCTCTAGAGCTCACCGGTCCGCTGAAGGCCAGCTCGCTGTTGTCGCTAGGCGCATTTAACATTGGTGTAGAACTCGGGCAATTATTGGTCATTGGTCTGTTGTTCGTACCGTTGTTGCTTGTTCGCCGATATAACTGGGCCCGTCGTGTGGAAGCGGTCGCCATGGTCTCTGTGTTTGCACTTGGCTTTTTCTGGTATTGGGAGCGGATGCTCGCCTGACGTGCACGCCACCTACCGCGAAAGGGGGAATGCCACGAAAAAAAGCAGCTTGGCGAAGGACGGATAAGCATCTGGATTGGTTCAAACTTAACCCTGGTGGAAAGAGGAGGAGATGAAGTGTCGCTATTGCGGAAATTCAAATGCAGCTCGAAGCGAGTTCAGGTGCTAAGCGTCGCGGCCATGTGCGCTATGGCTCTTGCCGCTGTGTATAAGCCGGTCATGGCCGGCACGCCCGAAGCAACGGTGAGCGGGACGGTGTTCGTAGATACGGATAGAAACGGTGTGCAAGACAAAGGTGAAATTGGTCTTCCGGGGATCAGCGTGTCGGACGGTGCTGCTATTGTCCGGACGGACGACCAAGGGAAATACATATTGCCGGTGGACACCGATCGCCGAGCGACGGATGTGGTGTTTGTGACAGTTCCAAGCGGCTTCGCCGTTGCTACGAATGAGTACAAAATTCCGAAGTTTTATCAAAATTTAGGCGCTCTGCAGCCAGGTGAGACCCGCAGCGCGGAGTTCGGTTTGCAGCCGGCGCCGGCGTCGGTGCACCCGAACTTTATCTTTGTCGGCATTGCCGATGTGCATGTGCAGGCCGGAACGACCAACAACCGTGAGCGTTTCACAGATCAATTGGCGCAATTGAATGCACTGACCGGCGGCCCTGCGTTTATCGCCATCAGTGGGGATATAACGAACAACTCGACCGACGCAGAGTACAAGGACTTCATCGCCAGCACGGCCACATCACAGTTACCGGTTTATCCGGCAGTGGGTAACCACGATTTCACCGGCGGGGCCAATTATGCCGCCCGAATCGACCGGTACCGCACTTACCTGGGCCCGGAATGGTATTCTTTTGATTATGGCCAGAAGCATTTCATCGTATTAGAAAATAATCTCGGTATGCGCGAAGCGGATCAAATGGAATGGCTGAAAGCCGATTTGGAACGAAACGGTAAAAATAAGGAGATTGTCGTTATCACTCACCGGCCGTTCAACAATCCACAGACGCCTCACCCATCGGAGGCGAAGCAGTATATTGACCTGCTCGGGCAGTATAACACCCGCCTCTTGCTGATGGGGCATACTCATGTGAACGACGTGGCCACGGATACGATTGAAACGGCCAAACACGTGGTGACTAACTCCAGCTCCTATACGATAGACCAGACACCGAACGGCTTCCGTGTCATTTCCTTTAAAGGGAACAAATCCACGAATCCGTACAAGTATTACGGCGTAGAGCAGAGCCTCACGATCGTGAATCCGGCGCCGCACAGCACGGTTCCGCAGGGCGATGTCCAAGTGCAGGTGAACGCCTACAACACATCAAGTAACGTAAAGGAAGCGAAATACCGCGTGGATGGCGGCTCTTGGAAGTCCCTCACAGGATCTGGTGCGATGACTTGGTCTGACACATGGAAAGCGGGCAAAGAATCGCTCGACGAGCACACGATCGAAGTCCGGGTGACAGACGACAGTGGAAAAACCTGGTCGGAGAGCAGTACCTTCACACTGGTAAAAGCATCCGAAGCGGCACGCCCGCAACAGGGTAAAAGCTGGCCGATGTTCCACGGTAATGCACAGCACACGGGCGAAGCACTCGATAAGCTGCCGCCGGATTTGAAGCTGGCGTGGAGCCATTTGACCGAAGGAACTATTCTCACCTCTTCTCCCGCTATCGTTAGAGATACAGTCTTTATTGGAACAAGAGACGAGAACGATACGAAGGAAAATACCGTGCTCGCACTGGATTTGGTCACGGGCCGGGAAAAGTGGAAATTCGCAGCCGACGCGCAAGTGCAAGCTTCTCCTGCTGTTGTAGACGGCATCGTTTATGCGTCTACGATCCGCGGCACCCTTTACGCGCTCGATGCGGATACAGGCAACAAGCTATGGGAAAAGACGGTTGGCGCAGGCGAAGTGAACCGGGCTTGGATGTATTACTCCCCTACCGTTGAAGACGGCATTGTGTATCAAGCGTACAGCTCAATGCGCGGTGGAGAAATGATGGCGCTCAATGCAGCGACAGGAGAAACCGTGTGGACCGCCAAGCTGGCAGGAGGCTGGATCACGGAGTCGTCGCCTGTGGTAAAAGACGGCAAGGTATTCGTCGGTGCGGATGGTGGTTACCTGATCGCCATTGATGCGAAAACAGGGAAAGAATCGTGGCGCGCACGTCCGGCCGGCGGCTGGATGCACTCTATGCCGGCCATCGCCGACGGCACGGTGTACATGGGCTACGGCGGCGGTCTGATCGTTGCGCTGGATGCTAACACCGGCACCGAAAAGTGGCGTTACAAAAGTGACACAAGCACCTCGTATATCGCAGGAAATACCACGGGCGCTTCCCCGGCCGTGGCCGAGGGAGTCGTCTATATGGGCTTCCCGAACGGCAGAGTCGAAGCGCTGAGCGCCGACACAGGCGCCAAGCTGTGGAGCGCAGCCACCAAAGGCGGCATTATCTCGTCCGCGGCGGTATCCGGCGGCACTGTATACGTAGGCTCAAACGACGGTTACTTATATGCGCTGGACAAAGAGAACGGCGCGGTCCAATGGTCATACGAAATCGGTGCGTGGGTAGCTTCTTCACCCGCAATCTCGGGTAACACGCTAGTTGTGGGTGCATTTGACGGTAACGTCTATGCCTTCACCGCTGGCAAGAAGTGATGTAAGCAAGGGGGCGACTTGCCCCCTCTCCCCGCCGTTGTGACTGCTTGCCAACGGGCCGAAGCGTCCACTACCAGTGTACACAGTGACAGCCAGTCGCAGAAAATCGTCTTGCAACAGTAGTCAACAGGTCACCGAAACGTCAAGTTCATGCCATGGACATCCACATTCAGCGGCGCTTTAAGTACCATAGGCTGTTGTTCAACCGATAAACTCGCTTATCACCTTGTTAAACCTATGACGCTCCTCCCAAAAAGGGCCGTGGCCGCTATATTGAAACGGAACCAGAGTAGAATTTCTTATGGTTCGATGCATTTCCAGCGCTTGTGCGAAGGGAATTACTTTGTCATGCACACCGTGAATGAGTAAAGTGGGGACCAATATTTTTGGCAGATCGGCATGCAGCTTCGCGTCTCGTAACAAAACGATGACCGCCGCGGTGGACCAACCCGCTGCCTTTAATCCTAATTGGAGAAACCAGTCCGAGAACGGCCGTGTTACATATTGAAAGAAAAAAGTGTCTGTCACGGTTTGCATCATTTTCGGCCGGTCATTCCGCGCTTCAGTGAGCAGGCTCTCAGCAGTTTCGGGTGTGAAACCTGTCGGCGCTGCAGCGTCGATCAGTACGAGCTTACTAACGCCATAACCGCTGTGCCGGGACATATACCGGATCGCAATCGCTCCACCTGTGGAGTGGCCGGCGAGAATAAAATTGTCTAATCGAAGCGCCCCAACTACACATCGGATATCATCCGCCAGACGGTCATAGTTATAGCCATGCAGTGGTTTGTCCGACTTGCCGAACCCCCGCCAATCGATGCCCACGCACCGATATCCCATTGCTGGAAGAACATCAAACTGGTATTCGAACTGCTTGTGGCTTAGCGGCCAGCCATGCAGGAACACTACCGTCCTGCTTCCCCGCGGATTGATGTCTTCCACATAGACCTTCACACCTGCTTCTACACTCACATAATAGCCCACGCCCATGCCTCCATCTCAGTGAAAAAATGACCATAACACTAATGTATGCCATGAAGCAAAATAGGTTACTGCCTATCGGGGCGGCCCGGTATATGTGGGTCAGAGCTTCATTTTGCCAAATTGGTGTTACGTGGACGTGTCCTGCCTATACAAAAAATGGAAAACTACATACCGTAACTAATAGAAACAGCGTATCAGCGTTTTTTGGTACCGACGCGAAAAGGATCGAGGAGAGTGAACGATGTCTAGTTACTCGGCTCATGAGCTGTATTTGGAGCTGCTGAAAAAAACAATTCTCAATGAAATCTACATTGACCTGGAAGGGGCCGATCCGCACAATCGCAGAGAAGGACTCGACTGGCCTGTCATAGGGCACAGTATGATTGGCAGACATCGCATGGAAAACTTACAACAATGCATGGCATCGGTTATTGCGAACAACGTGCCGGGTGACTTCATAGAGACGGGCGTATGGCGAGGCGGCGCGTGTATTTTTATGAGAGGCTTTCTCAAAGCGTATGGAATCACCAATCGGCAGGTGTGGGTGGCCGATTCTTTCGAAGGTTTGCCAGAGCCTGATATACAGAATTATCCGCAGGATATTGGCAGCGCACTTCATACTGTTTCGCAGCTCGAGGTGTCTTTGGAAAATGTACAAGAGAATTTTGCGAAATACGACTTGTTGGATGAACAGGTGCGCTTTTTGCAGGGCTGGTTCAAAGACACGCTGCCCACAGCTCCCATTCAGCAAATCGCGGTGGCTAGGCTGGACGGGGACATGTATTCCTCGACAATGGATAGTTTACGCAACCTGTATCCTAAAGTATCTCCAGGGGGTTATATCATCATCGACGATTATGGTGTGTTGGCCACTTGTGCGGCTGCGGTCACCGATTACAGAAACGAATTCGGCATTACTGATCCAATCATTCCGATTGATTCTACCGGGGTATATTGGCGCAAGACGCGTTAAAATTTTTGCATAGTGAAAAAACAACCGCCGGCTAAACTGCACCTCCAATGTTGATCGTGTCTAGCAATTGGGGTGCAGTTCAGTTCCGTCTGGCGGTCTTTCGCGCGTTATGTTACTTTCTTGCCACGTACTTGCGGATATCGAACGCTACGGCAGCCACGATGATCAGGCCTTTGATGATCAGCTGCCAATAAGGGCTGACCCCGATAAACGTTAATCCATAGTTTATGACGCCGAAGATCAACACACCAACCAGCACGCCGGGCACGGTGCCGATCCCGCCGGCGGTAGATACACCGCCCACCACGCATGCCGCTATTGCATCCAGCTCGTACATGTTGCCGTAGTTGTTGGTCGCACCGCCTGTCCGCGCCGCCTCCAGCACGCCGCCGAGGCCGTACAGCGCGCCTGCGAAGGCATAAATTTTGAGCAGGTTGCTCTGCACGTTGATCCCTGATACTGTGGCTGCCTGGCTGTTGCCGCCGATGGCGTACATATATTTGCCCAGCCGGGTTTTGTTAAATACGATCCATACGATGGCAGACACCACGATGGCTATAATGACGATGTATGGCACGGAATAAGGTCCGTTCGGCCCGACAAAGCCGGTGCCCAGTGCGGTAAAATCCTGCCTTAAGCCAGCGATCGGCTGGGACTCATTGGGCTTAAGGTCAAAATATAACGAATTCGCGCCGTACACGATGACCATCGTGCCCAAGGTCGCTATAAAAGGCGGCACGTTCAGCTTCGCCACAATCCAGCCATTGAGCAACCCCACTAACAGACCGGCGACGATGCCCAGCACGATCGGTGCCCACAGCGGAAGCTCAGGCATATCGGGAAAAAAGCGCCGAGGGTAATCCGATATCTGCAGCATCGATGCTGACAACACGGCAGTTAAGCCAACAACGCGGCCCGCTGACAAATCCGTGCCACCCGTGATCAGGACGAAGGCCATCCCCAAGGCGATGATCGCCCGGGTTGAGTTCTGCAGCAGGATGTCCCGGAAAATGTCTACGGACAGGAAGCGCGGATCAGTGATCGCTATTCCTATTACAAGAATGATCAGTACGATGTAAATTGCATACTGCGAGAAAAAATTGCCTATCGTTCTGGTTCTGTTATTTACCACCGGTGTGGTACTCATCAGAGTTCCCCCTTCAATTGCCTACGGCATACGATCTACGTATAGTGACGGCCATGGTACACCTATACGATTGTGCAGCCGTCGTATGTCATGCCATATACTTGGTGGCCAAGCGCATAATATCTTCCTCAGTCGCATCCTTCCCGCCAATAATGCCGGACAGCCTGCCTTGGCACATGACCATGATGCGATCGGACATGCCGAGCAGCTCGGGCATTTCAGAAGATATCATGATGATGCCCTTGCCCTGCTTCGCAAGGTTCGCGATGATTGAGTATATTTCGAATTTCGCGCCGACGTCGATGCCGCGTGTCGGTTCGTCCAGCAGCAATATGTCCGGTTCAGTCAGCAACCACCTGGCCAAGAGCACCTTTTGCTGATTGCCGCCCGACAAATTCCTGATCAACGTCTTGGTGGACGGTGTCTTAACCCTGAGCAGCTGAACGCTGTGTTCTACTGCCGCCCTGCTTTTGTGCTCATTCAGCAGCCGAACTGGATTGATATAGCGATCCAGATTGGCGACCGCCCCGTTTTCGAGCACCGACAGCACCGGGAATATGCCTGTGACCCGACGCTCTTCCGTCAGCAGGGCCATCTTGTGCTTTTTCGCATCAATCGGAGATTTGATTCTTACTTCTTTGCCGTGGATAGAGATCGAGCCGGAAGCCAATGCCCGCAAGCCGAACAACGCTTCGATAACTTCGGTGCGCTGTGCTCCGACCAAACCGCCGATGCCGAGCACTTCCCCTTTGCGCAGCTCAAACGATACATCTTTAAACGACTTAGGGTTCGTGGAAGTCAGCCCTTGTGCCTGGAGCAGCACACCGCCAGGAACGTTGGTCCTCTCCGGAAACCGCTGACTCAGATCCCGTCCGACCATCCGGGTGATGATGAGGTCGGTGGTTAGTTCGGCCGCAGGCCAAGTTCCAATCCACTTACCGTCCCGCATTATCGTAACATCATCAGAAATGCGCAGTATTTCCTCCATTTTATGTGAAATGTAGATGATGGCCACGCCCCGGCTTTTCAGCTGCTCTATGATCTTAAACAGCGCCTCCACCTCGTTGCCGGTGAGAGATGAGGTTGGCTCATCCATGATGATGACTTTGGAGTTGTAAGACACGGCCTTGGCTATCTCCAGTGATTGCAGCTTGGATACCGACATCGTGCCCGCCAGGGTATCCGGCCGGATGTCCATGCCCATCTCTTTAAATAACGCTTCGGTGTCTTTGTACATTTTTTTATGGTCGACCCAACGGACAGGTCCGACACCTTTCATCGGAAACCTGCCGAGCCATATATTCTCCATTACATTTCGCTGCGGAACGGGATGCAGCTCCTGATGGATCATCGACACGCCCAAATCGAGCGCGTCCTTCGAGCTGTTCATCTCCACCCTGCTGCCGTTCAGCCATATTTCGCCGCCATCCGGCTTGTATATACCAAAAA
Organism: Paenibacillus xerothermodurans; assembly: GCF_002220865.2. Lineage (GTDB taxonomy): Bacteria > Bacillota > Bacilli > Paenibacillales > NBRC-103111 > Paenibacillus_S > Paenibacillus_S xerothermodurans. The sequence goes on from NZ_NHRJ02000006.1 coordinate 32,031, forward strand.
GACACTTCATCAGCGTCGATTTTCCCGCGCCATTTTCACCCATCAAAGCATGCACCGTGCCCGGACGCACCTGCAGGGTGACATTGTCCAGCGCCTTAACGCCCGGAAACTGTTTGGAAATTCGCAGCATTTCAAGCACATAGCCGTTGTCAGTCATGGTAACGCCCCCTGCGTATGTTGAATGTATACGCCCTCACAATCAGGAATCCTAGTTAAAGTGAAACGCAGCTTATAACGAAAGGAGGCTGCGAGGCAGCACGCACGGCTGCCTCCACCCGCTCCGCCTCGAGGATGTGCGTGTTTTACTTCGCGTCGTTCATATTGTCTTTGGTGATTTTTTTGTACGGGATCCACACATATTTACCGTCGGTGATGTCGTATCCCGCGTTGTCCTTGTTCGGTGTCTGACCCTGCGCCAGCACAGTCGCCACATTCAAAGTGGCCTTACCCTGGTTCTTCGCATCGTTCAACACCGTGCCAAGCAAAGTTCCCTCTTCCAGTGCTTTCAAAGCGGGTGCCGTAGCGTCCACGCCTACAACCGGAATGTATTTGTTGTCTTTGAAATAGCCTTTCGCTTTCAGAGCTTCAATTGCACCCAATGCCATATCGTCATTATTGGCAAACACCGCTTCGATTTTATCGCCTTGGGACGCAAGGAACGCGGCCATTTTCTCCTGCCCTTTCACGCGGTCCCACATCGCCGTATCCTCGGCTAGTTTCTCAACCTTCATTCCGGCATCCTCAACCGCTTTGATCGAAAACTTGGTGCGCAGCTCAGCATCCTGATGCCCCGGCTCACCCTTCAGCATGACGTACTGCACGGTGCCGTCCTTGTTTTTGTCCGCTTCGGGGTGGGCTTTGAAGTAATCCACAATGAGCTGCCCTGACATCGTGCCGGACTGCTCCGCTTTGGCGCCTACGTAATATACTTTATCCCACTTCTTCATGTCGTCGGCTAAAGGCTCGCGGTTGAAAAACACGACCGGTATGTTGGCTGTTTTCGCCTTGTCGATGATGACTCCGGCACCCGTACGATCGACCGGATTGATTGCAAGCGCATTCACTTTTTTCGTGATAAACAGGTCTACCTTGTCGTTCTGAGTCGGCTGCGCATTCTGACTGTCCACGATGTCCACCTCAGCCTTATCCTTCGCCGCGTCCGAGATGGCGTTGCGCACGCCGGTCATGAACGTGTCGTCAAATTTATAAATCGCGACCCCGATAATCGGCTGTTTCGCCGCCGCCGGCTGCTCTGTTTGCCCGCCTCCCGTGCCTGTCGCAGCTGCCGGGGTATTTGCTCCGCCGGAGCTGCCGCAGCCGACCATACCGGCCATTAATGCTGCAGTGATCATTGTGCAAACCGCCTTTTTCATGAGAAGACCTCCCGTGTATATAAGTTTCATTAACACAACCTATTATCTGGGAACGCCGACAAAAAACACATGCAATATTCTCATCAATACTATAAAAATTCTGCTGAATGTATGCGAAAAAAATAACCCTCCGCCGTTCACGCCCCGGCTCGATGGGTTATTTCACGAAAGGAAAGAGCAGCTTTTGATTGTCCGACCAAAACATATTTTCCTGATCAATCACCTTGGTTCCGGTATCTACGAATCCCGGCACTTCGCTCCCGTTCAAAGCGCCTAAGGCGTGCTTGACGCCAAGGTAACCCATGCTGAACGGGTTTTGGATGATTGCGGCTTGAATTACGCCTTCTTGCAAAAACTCGATGTTTTCCGGCGTACTGTCGAACGAGATTACTTTCACCTGACCAGCGAGGCCCAGCGCTTGGATCTCTGCCGCAACGCCGATGGAAGACACTGCATGGAGCGCGACAATCCCGTCGATTTGCTTGTGCTCCGCTATGATGTTCCGCACATGTTCACCGCAGCGTGTCTCATCCGATATGCAGTACTCTTTTTTCAACACCTGCACGCCATGATACTTCGCAATCTCGTCCAACAGCCCCCGCTCCCGCTCCTGCGAATTACGCGACTCCTTGCCACCGCTCATCACGGCGATTCGGCCGAACTCCCCGATCAATTCAATCAGCTTGCGGCCCGCTTGTCTGCCTGCCTTATAGTTATCGATACCTATGAAGCTCCGCACTTGAGGCGAGCTCACTTCAGAGTCAACAGTAATGACGGGCACCTGCTGCGAATCCGCCTCCTGTATGACGTCAGCTAACGCCTCATAGTCATTAGCAGCCAACACAACTGCCTCCGTGCCCTCAACCAGCGACTGCCGGACTAGCCCGATCTGCCCGCTCACGTCATCCTCTGCCCCAGGCTCGTATACCTTCAATGCGACATTGAATTCTTTAGCCGCAGCCTCCGCGCCCATGCGTACCGTCTGCCAATAGTCACTGCCGCCGGTCTTCAAAATTAACGTTACCGCCCTTGCCACAGTCGTGTGCGGTGCCGCCGCTTGCTGTGCACAGGAACTGGTGGAGATCGCAGCCAGCAGCGCGAATGTTGTCATGATCCCTAATCTCCGAACATAGGTCAACATATTATTCCCCCGCGTCCTCGTCCCGAATAACTGGAATCCACGCTTTCACGCACGTTCCTTCCTCCAATTCACTTGCAATCTCCAAGCCATAGGGGGCGCCGTATGTCAGCCTTAGCCGCTCGTGCACGTTGCGCACGCCAACCCCTGACCCCTCTGCCGAGCTCGTGCCGGCGGTCAACAGCTGGCTGAGCTTATCCTCGGGCATGCCCAATCCGTTATCTGTCACTTCAAAGAGCAGCTTATGATCTACGATGGCGGCTGAAATCTGAATGTACCCGGGATCAGCCATCTGTTCTATCCCATGATATATGGCATTCTCGACTAACGGTTGCAGTATGAGCTTGATCGTTTTGCACGTGAGGGTCTCTTCCTCCGCCGAAATCTTGAAATCAAATTTGTTTTTGTAACGGTTCTGCTGAATAATCATGTAGTTGCGAACATGCTCGAGTTCGTCCCCGACGGCGATGACCGATTGCCCTCGGCTGAGGCTGATACGGAAAAATTTCGATAGCGCAGTGATCATCGTAATAACATCCTCACTCTTCCCTGTTCCGGCCATCCGCACTACCGAGTTTAATGTGTTATACAGAAAATGCGGGCTTATCTGTGACTGCAGCACCTCCAGCTCGCTCTTGCGTTTGGCCTCCTGCTCGCGGACGTTGGCCTCCATCAGCTGCCGAATCCGGGCGACCATGACATTGAAGCTGCGCGACAAACGTCCCACTTCATCGTCCCGGCCAACGGCAATGTGAATATCGAAGATACCCTGTTCGACTTGACGCATTGATCTGTCGAGCCGCTTGAGCGGCTGCGAGATTTTGGCCGAAATGTACGCGGATACCAGCAGCACAAAAAGCAGTACGAATACCAGCAGCCAGGTGATAAAACCGCTAATTTCCTTGCGGGTGGTGACGGTTTCATCCATGTAGGAGACACCTATGATTTTCCAGCCGATGTTGTCCACAGTTTCAATGGTGATCAATCTCTTCTCACCGTTGGATTCGTCCAAGTAGCTTCCGTATGTATATTTCAGTGCTTGTTCAACGTTCTCATATTTTAGCCCGGCATAGATTAGCTGCTGCTGCGGATGGTAAATCATATTGCCGCCCGACTCGTCAATGATGTAGACGTACCCTTTTTTGCCCAAGCTCACCCGTCGGCACAGCTCGTCAATCGTCTTAAAGTTTACATCTATCATCAGCACCGCCGGAACGTTCCGCCCGTTGCGAGTGATGTTGATCCCCTTGCTCAAAGATACGACCCAGGTGTATTGGCCCTTGTACAAATTTTGAATATGCGGCAGGGAGAAGGACAAATGGTTCGGGCTCTCCCGAGCTGCCTGAAACCAGCTTTGCTCCGTCAATCGGGTGTTCACGCGCATTGGTTTGGACGGCAGTCCGGTCACCAACTCCCCGTCGGCAGTAAACAGTGCCATGGATACGATGTCCTGGCGTGTGTCCAAAATCGTCGTCAACCGCTCACCCAGCGTCACGTTGGGCAGGCTTGGGGTCGCGCGAATCTTCTCATCCACAAGCTCGAATACATCTGCCATCCCACGCAGGTAAATATCCAAATTATAGTTCACCTGCTCGACGATCTGCTGATTGCTCAAATAGGTGTTCTGCTCGGCCGTCTGCGCGAATTTATTGTATAATATGACGCTCACCAGCAGCATAACCAAAATGGTGATGAGTGTGAAAGCGACCGTGAGTATCACCTGAATACTGCGACCCCGCCAGTGATCCGTCCAGCGGTTCCACCATTTGTTCCACACTGTGACCATACCTTTCCCCCACTCACCCCTCTCTCGAACTGCTTCTATACTCTTTGGGAGACACACCTACATGTTTGCGAAACGCGAAGCTAAAATAATTCGGCTCGGCATAGCCGACTTTCCCTGCGATTTCAAGTGCTCTCAGGTCTGTTGTTCGCAGCATCTGTTTCGCCGCCTCCATCCGGACATGCTGCAGATAGCCGCCGAACGTCATTTTTGTCTCCCTTTTGAAAATACCGCTGAAATATCCGGCGCTGATATGCAGATGCTGGCACACCTTCGCAATAGAGATGTCACTCTGATGATAGTGGGCGTGCACGTACGCCTTCGCCTGGTCGACCAATGACTGGTAGGCGGAGTGCCGTTCATGGACAATGCTGCTCATTATTTTGCTGCACAGCTGTATGATCCAATCCTTCGCCTCTTGCAGGTTGGTGAAGCGGTCGATTTCGGCAAACGGTTTAAAGTCGGCGCCCAGCGCGACGTCAAGATCCGGCGAAGCTTGCTGGGCCGCCTTGAGTATTGTTGTCAGGATTTCCAACAGGTAAATCTGACAGTCCTTAATCGAAACATGGCCGTCGGAAATGCCGAGAAACAGCTCTTCCACAATATCCTGCAACTCCGTGAACGTACCGACCTTGATGCAGCGCATCAGCGCGCGCTCTTTCAACTCATCGAAGCGCAGCTTTTGCACATACCGGGCCTCGACATCATCAATGCAGATTACCCGGTTGTTACCAAGGATCAACCGGTAATCCAGCGCGTGCACCGCATCCTTGTACGAATAGCTCACCTGCTCCAGTTCCGACGTCACAGTGCCTACCCCGATCGTGACTGTTAATCGCAAATATTTTTCGATATTTTGGCGTATTTCCTCCAATGCAATCAGTGTCCGTTTGGTCACGGCCCCACGTTCCCGCTCCTCCGCTACGGTAAGCGCAACCAGCTGGTTATTATGTAAGAAAACGATCCCAAGTCCCAGCCTATTGATTATTTCCTCGGAAATATTTAACATCGCGAACAGTTTCAGCTCATTGTCTTTGGAATATCGCAGCGAATGACCTGCTTCGGCTTGATCGGTAGTGTTGTGATCCATGCTAATGACGGATACCACATAGCTCTGTCCCTGCAGCCTCAAGTCATAGTTACGCGCCTTTTCTTCAATCTCGGTTCTGCGCAGCCTCCTGCTGATCAATGCGGCCAGAAACACCTCCCGCAGTACCGGCAAGCTCTCACGGTAATGCTCCTGCAAAGCCGTCAGGTTTTCTTTCTGTTTCATGTCCGCGTCGATCAGTTCTTTTATTTTGATTAAAGCTGCGATAAGCTCATCATTTGAAAACGGTTTCAATACATATTCATCGATATGGAGTTTCACCGCCTTTTGCGCGTACTCGAACTCATCAAAGCCCGTTAAAATGATAATTTTAGCTGTCGGATAATGCACGCGCATCCATTCGGACAGCTGTATGCCATCCATAAACGGCATTCTTATATCCGTTACAACGACATCCGGCTTCCACCTTTCAATCATGTCCGTCGCTTCTTTGCCGTTCTCCGCCGTGTCGACCACGGTAAAACCATAGCCCTCCCAATCAATCTCCCGGAACAGACTGCAGCGTACGTCCTCTTCATCCTCCACCAGCAGCAATTTATACACGCCAACTACCTCCCAAATGCAAGAACTAATCTATAAGTCTAGTTGCGCCTCTATGCTTGATAATTATTAATTTATCAGAGTTTACATGTATTTGAAAATAAGGGGAACTTTGATTCATGAGCATTGTCTTTACATAAGTATTATTTTTCATTTGTTAGAATTTGGAATATAATAAAATATGTCATCGTATATTGTCGCTGTACGGCACCTAGACAAGGAGGATAAGAACGCAATGCCTGTCACCTCATTAACAAAAAGGTTTATCGCTAACCTGACTGTTGGTGTGTCTATCGTTTGCATAACTTACTTTGATTCAGGCGACTTCGGTTATCTGTATTTCGCAACGGTCTATGTATGCGCGGCCACAACATTGGATTTGGCTCGAAAGCTGTGGTGGAAAAGAAAAACCAGGACGTAACGCGAAAGGAGATGCGGGCACCTAAAAAATGGAACCATCAGCGAAAACATCGGGAGCGTATCATTTCATTCGGTGAGGGAGGTATATGATGAGCAAAAAAGCACGGGTGGCGTCGGACTGCACTACCGCTTGTCAGCCGGCGGCCGTGAACGACGGAGAAGGGGGCGGCTGCCCCGTTCTCTCACACTACCCACACATGCGGGGATGCATACGCGATACCCGAACCGGCAACCACCACTGCTGTGGGGTACATCACAAAAGGAAACATTGCAAAACACGCCCAAATACTTGGACGTTATCAATTCATCCTGTTCTTTTCCTACCGTACACCGGTACGGAAAACCTTTAAGATACCGAAAGTTTCAACCCCGCCAACAGCTATACTGCCAAAGCGAGCCAACGCCTCAGCATTTTCCTTAAGCATTTTATTCAAATCGTCCAGGCTCCTTGGAAAATCCGTCCCTTCAGACTCCGACGCCGAAAGTGCAAGATACCAAGAGACCACCTCATTTGGATCTTCAAATTGAATTCTTGTGCGTTTGTCTTGGCGGGTATAACCTCTGTGATAACCGTCAACATCGTCTGCTTCTTCCGTCTGATACAGCGGCCCAAATGCCGTTGTGCTTCCATCCGCCTTGTCTACCACTAAACAAGCGGTTCCGTACCCCTTGCCTGATCTGCCTTCTTTTACGACCTCAAGTCCAATATGTACATCATATAAGCCGTGATCTAATTTTGTAATGATATATCCACCTGTTACTTTCGTGTCACCTGATTTTTCCGTTTGACTCATATGATCAAATTGTTCTGACAAAGAAAAATCCCCCTACCATTGTTATCGTGACGCATTCCTGACCACGTCCTTTTGCAAAAAATAATATGCCCAATTTTTGCCTCCAACATCCATGCTGTTGGTACCGAGACCCACAAGGCAAACTACTCTACTATATAACAGTGCGTTCAACGAGTGGGAATTATAACTTATAGTGAGAGAGATGTCGTCTTCACGCCGCCGTGCTGCAACCCGAGGTGAGCAGCATTCAACCCTCAATTTCATTGTTTTGAGACAGCCTTCTTTCCACGTGCAATCGGCGAGCAATAATCAGTAGAGCGCTGAACACCAGTATGATCGGTATGATAAAAATATGCGGCGACATTCCCTCAATCATCGCGGGCAGCAAGTATCCGACGAGAGCAGCCGTTTGTGAAATAAACACGTACAGGCTGGACCCAAACCCTGTCCTGTGAATGAACATCCGCTGAACATACCCCATGGCTACCCCGTACAAAATGGACACGGACAAGGAATAGATAGGCTGAACTGCAAAAAACAGCGCCAACGGTGCAGCCAGCGCATAAACGATGTATGCCACAAGCGCACACACTCCGCCCAGCAGAATAACCTGCTTGCTTCCGTACCTGATCGCCCAATAGCCGGCTAAGGTCATGAACAACAGCTCGAACACGGCCTGGCAGCTCCATAAATAAGACATGAGGTGCGGTTTGCCGAACAGCTCATTGAACACTAGGGGCAAGTACAAGCCGCGAATCGCGTCCGCGCAGGACAGCATCAGAAGTGCAATTAACATCGGAAGCGAAAATGGTTCGCCATGCCGTGCAGCGGAGCCGATGGCCGCTCCCTTTATTTCGGTATACATCAGTAAAAGCAGGAATAACGCCATATATCCCATCAGGTTACCCCACAGCACGCCGTGAAATCCTGTCACCACGTACAGCATTGCTCCAAGGAGCAGCCCTGCAAAAAAGCCCACGCTAAAGCCCGTGCGCAGCCACAGCAGCGCCACCTCAACAATGGCTGAGGCCCGCTGCGTGAAATGGCTGCGGGCCATGGCAAAAATTTGTCCCATTATGAGTCCTGATGGTGCCGTAGCCAGCGCCATGCCGAGTAGAGCCCCCGCGTAGTCAGCGGCATTCATGTAAACGCACAATCCGGTAATGCACACTGCTGCCGCGGCCAGGGGAAGAGCTTTCTTCCCCTGCATTTTGTCGCTTACTATGCCAACGGATAGCGTAACCACAATGTTCAGCAGCAGCGATATGGCGAAGATCGAGACGATCTCCCTTTTGACCAGATGGAGATGCTCGCTCATATAAATCGCGTTCATTGGGGCTAAAATGCCCGTCCCCACACCATACAACACTATGGCCGCGAGAAGATAGCCCGCCCCCTTCACTCCAATAAATGCCTTAATGTCTGACACCATCTGCATAAATGCTGCACCGCCCGGTACTAGAAGTTATAGCCACTTTGCACAAATTGTCCGCTCATCAACAGTCAGCTCATTCTGCAGGCTGTTCGAACTACGGCCAGTGCGATTTCAAAAGTAAATTTCCTTGCCCTGCTCAGCAGATTCATAAATACCGCACAGTATTTTCATCATCTCAACACCGTCTTCCACCGGGCTGAGCGTCGCCGTCCTGCCCAGGCAGCTGCCGACAAAGTGGTTGATTTCATTTTGAAACCCCTCAGCAAAATCAAATGCAGCATTGTCAACCTGAGGAGACATGTTCAGGATCGTGTCATGCTTTTCGGACACTATGGCAAATTGCGGCTCGATTTCCGCGCCGCCCTTATCCCCAAACAGCTTCACGGTCACCTCATCTTTGGCCGCATGCAGAGTAAAGCTCACATCTACCATAATCGAGGCGCCATTCTCGAAACGAATGAGGGCGTTCGCCATATCTTCCACAGAATTTTGGCTGGCGTCATAGTCCGCAGCTTGATAGAACGACAGGTTTTTAATATTTGCACGGTTGCCAAGCTTGTTATACACGTTGCCGCTGACTGATCTCACCTTGGGCCGCCCCATTAAGTACCAACAAATATCAATGACATGCACACCGATATCCATCAGCGGGCCGCCGCCCGAACGGCTGCGATCCGCAAACCATCCGCCCGGATTGCCTAGACGACGCAAGCAGGAAGCTTTGGCATAGTAGATTTCGCCGAGCTCGCCATTTTCGATAAATTTTCGCAAAATCTGTGCATTGCTGCTGTATCTGCGGACAAAGCCAACCTGCAGCAGCTTGCCGCTGCGATGGACGGCTTTTTCGACTTCGAGCGCTTGCTCTACGGTGACGCTGAGCGGCTTTTCGCAGAGCACATGCTTACCGGCATCGAGTGCGGAGATGCTCACTTCGGCATGCGCATGATTCCACACACAGACGCTGACAGCATCGATGGCCGGATTAGCCAACAGCTCGCGATAGTCGGAATACACATTGGGAATTCCATATTGCTGTGCTTTTGCCTCCGCTCGCTGCACATTCAGGTCGCAAATGGCTGCGAGCTCCACATCCGCGTTGTTTCGATAGGAGTTCAGGTGCACCTCAGATATCGTGCCTGCGCCGATGACGCCGATTTTCAACTTGTTCATTTGCCATTGTTCCTTTCTGTTTTCGGCTTGAATTTAAAGGAATACGGAACTTCCTGACTTGGCGGAATCATGTGCGCTCAACGTGACTTTTAATGTTTCGACCGCCTCTTGGTATGGCGCCAGAATTGAATCTGGGTTTCCTGACATAACAGCTTGAATGAACGCGTCATCCTGTGCCTTATAGACATTCACCTGATTTTTATACGTGACCGTGTGATTGTTCTCCATAATGGTAAGTGCAGTGCCTTCCAGGAAGACTCTGAAGCCCCGGCCAATGACTTCCAGGCTGGACCGTCCATCGGGCTGATCGACAAAGGAAGTATCCAGATGTCCGACTGCTCCCGAGGCAAAAAGTAAGTTGACAGAATATACGTCAGGAATCGTGATACCTGGCACATCATCCATTACGGTTAAAGCCATATCAGCGGAAACTTTAGTGACATCGCCGGCTAGATAGCGCATTAAATCAACGTTGTGTGTAGTTTGTTCTACGAGCTGGCCTCCTGATTTGGTTATGTCTCTCCACCATGGCACAGGCAAAAATGACCCGAACCGGTGCGCCCGCACCATGGCTATTTTCTTATCCCTCAGATACTGCTTGGCACGCGCAATCGTATCCAGGTGACGCAGGCAGTATCCCGTCGATACCATAATGTTCGCGCTTTCAATGGCTGACCGTTTTCGCTCCACAGTTTCCATGTCGAGGCCGACCGGCTTTTCCACAAACAAGTGGATACCTCGCTCTGCAGCCTTCTCTTCCATGTGACCATGCGCAAAGGGAGGCACGCACAAAAACAGCGCATCCAACTGTTCCTTAGCGAGCATCTCATCGAAATCGCTGTAGGCAGCCGCGCCAAACTCAGCTGCCGCTCGTTCGGCGTTCGCTTGCACAATATCACATACGGCGGCGAGTTCCGCATACTCATTATTGTGTAAATGCTTTAAGTGCTCCGCGCCTATCCCTCCCGCTCCGACGACCCCAACGCGCACAACCATCGCACGTCCCTCCTTCTTCTGCGCTACGCTTCTGCCAACATCCGCTTGACGTTTTCCATGCCCAGCTTGGACCCGAGCCTGCATTCCTCCATGCCTTCGAATTCCACGGAGATATAACCATCGTAACCGGACTCCTTGATCAGCCGAAGCACTTCCGGTATCTTAATATCGCCGTGTCCGATAATCGCTCCTCTCAAATGATTGCCGCTTGCCGTTTGAAACCATCCGGTGCCCGGATTGCGGTCAGCCGGGCGCAGATAGAAATCTTTCAGATGCACCACACAAGCGAAAGGGAGATTCTTCTTCACCGCGGCCACGGGATCTTCGTCCACGCACATGAAATTGCCGATGTCCAGGGTCGTTTTGAAGTTGGTACGGTTGACCGCATGGATTAAGCTTTGAATCCTGCCGCTGGATTGGATGAAAAAGCCGTGATTTTCAACGCTGGTTGTTATCTGGTGCTGAGCCGCATAGTCGGCTATGATCCGGCAGGCGTTGACCAGAGACTCCAGATCCGCCTCGAACTGCTGAATCGCACACTCATCCACGGGCCGGAAGGCAACATCATGCCGCATTGTGCTCACGCCAAGGGCCTTCGCGATATCCACGTGCTTGATAACACGTTCGATCTCCCGCTCATACTCCGAGTGGTCCGGTTGAATGAAATTAGATGATACACAGTAATTCGAAATGTCTACGCCGACTTCTTGTGCCTTTTCCACAATTGCCTGTATTAACTCCGGACTTTCTTCCAAGTCAAAGCCGAACGGAGATATCTCCACATGCTCTCCACCGTTGTCGGCAACCCATTGAACAGCGTGCAGCACATCCATTTCACCGGTAGTGATGGCACGCGACAAACTGTATGTACTCAACCCGATTTTCATCCGGTCCCCTCCTTCAATTACTCTATTCCGTCACTTCAAGTTCTTTGACCAATTTTCCGCGCGGCTCTGCAAATCGTCCAGGAAGGACTGAATGTCCGGCGCATTTCCCTGAGCTGCTTGGCTGACAAATCCGTTGATGGCCGGGCTTATATCGCTCAGATAGAAAGGATTCGCCTCGTCCATAAGCTCGGAATGCGAGACCTCAGCCACCTTCAACGACTCTCTCACGAATTTATCCTCAGGCAGAACAAAATCTGGATTTTTCAGAGACGGCATATAGGAAAAATAACGGTAATTATGCTTCTGCATTTCGTAACCGGCAAGGAATTTCATCACCTCCCAAGCAACCTCAACATCCTTTGCCTCTTTTGCCATGATGATAGGATCAACCGCTGCCCATCCCTCTCCTTTCGGGCCGACATTCATCGCCGTCCCATAGCGGTCCAGCAGGCTCTTATCCCCGCTCACCCGGAATTCGCTCATGGTGGTGGCACCGGTCATATCGAGACCTATCGCGATGTTGTTCTTCGCCAGCCCGAAGTTTTCCGCTCCCTGCGCATTGACGAAGCCCGGAGGTGCTAAGGGGGCCGCTTTTTTCAGATACTCCAGAACTTTCACCATTTCCGGAGAATTCAACTTCCATTTAATGTTCTTCATGTCGGACAGGCTGCCTTCGGCCCCTTTGGCACCGAATGCCATAGTCAACGCCACGAAGGTGGATCCGTTGATCGAGTTGCCGGCCCAATAGAGGCCGTAATTGTGTTCACTTGTTTTGGGGTTGTTGCCGGTCATTTTTAATGCGCTTTCCAACACTTGTTCGGCAGATGCCTGCTCGGGAAGCGGAGGCACTCCCCAATCCTCAAATAGCTTTTTGTCGTACATGGTGATTCTTCTCCCGAGCACGGCGGGAATACCGAAATGATGGGCTTTATCAGGCGATTTGGTGCTGTAAGAATTATTCCATACACCGCTGATGTACAGATTCGGATCAAATTCAGGATCACCCTGGATCAAATCGTCGATATCCCGAATCAGTCCTGCCGCATACCATTGGGAGGCATAAGCTCCGCCAGTGTAAAGAATGTCGACATCTTTGGAAAGAAGCATTGCTGATTGCTTGGCTTTGGCGTTTTCCCAAGGGACTTGATAAATTTCCAATTTGATATTGGGATACATTTGTTTAAACGTCTTATCCAAAAACTCATTCAGTCCAACGCTTTCCGCGCCGGTCAGGGGATCAATTCCATTGTCCAGCTGCCAACCCGCTAATGCAACTCTCACCGTGCCTGCCAGATCAGACTTCTTTTCCACTGGCGGTGTGTCCATTGCAGCTTCCTCGGAAGAACAAGAAGCCAAACTAACAGCAAGCATTATCGCTAAACAAAGGAGTACAACTTTTTTCATTGCGGTTTACCCCTTTCTCAAATATAACACGACTGAATCGAACACGGTGCCTTATTGCTTGATGCCCGTCAAGGCGATGCTCTCAATGATGTACCTTTGAAGGAACAGATAAACGACTATCACAGGGACTAGGCTGACCGTTGTGGCAGCCATGATGATGGACGGGAATTTGTTAATGCCGTTGTTGTAGGTGAACATCGCAAGACCAAGCTGAATCGTATACTTAGATGCGCTTTTTAAAGCCAGCAAAGGCCATAGCAGGTCGTTCCATACGCCTAAAAAAAGAAGGATCACCATAGTTGCGACAATTGGAGTACACAGAGGAAAATAAATTCTGGAAAAAACCGTAAACTCTTTGGCACCATCCATGATGCCTGCCTCTCTTAAGCTGGAGGGAAGCTGATCAAAAAAGGCTTTGGCCAGGAACGTGCCGAACGCGTAGTTGAGTGCCGGCAGGTAGAAGGCCCAGTACGAGTCAATAAGATGCAGCTTGCTGAAGAGCAAGTATTGCGGAATCATAGTCATTTCGAACGGAATCATCATGGTACTTAACGCCAGGACAAGAACCACATCTGCACCTTTGAAACGGATCTTGGACAAGGCGTAGCCCGAAAGCAGCGCTGACCCCACACTTACCAAAATCACGCCGCAGCTGACATATACCGAATTGAGAATATATTTCAGCATCGGCACGTTCGTGAACGCCGCTTTGTAATTTTTGAAGGACGGATCTTCCGGCCAAAATCTCGGAGGAAAGCCTAATTCAAGCCTCGCAGCCCAGTCAAAGCTCGTGCTCACCATCCATACGAAAGGTATGATCATCACAAGCGAGCTTAAGGAGAGAATCAAGGTCAGGAACCATTGGACTACAGCTTCATTCAGCCGCCTCGAGGTACTTCGGAATTGCAAGGACGACATAGCCTCCCTCCTTCAGTCAAAACTGTCTTTTTTTCTGTTGAGTCTAAGCAGCAGAACCGTAAGCACAAGAATTACGAGGAACAGTAAATAAGAAGCCGCCGTCGCCAAGCCCATTTGCCCTGCCAGGAACGCGTTCCTGTAAATATACAATACGGCGCTGAGCAAGGATCCACTGGGGTTTCCCGCTGTTCCGCCGATCAGCCACACATCGGTAAAACGCTTCATGCTGCCGATCGTGCCCATCACAATCATGAACACGAAAATCGAACGCAAGTACGGGATGGTTATATACCACCATTTGGTTATCCCTCCGGCGCCATCCACCTCGGCAGCCTCATACAGCTCGCGGGGAACGCTCTGCAAACCGGCTATGAAAATAATCGTGTTGTAACCTAAAGCTCCCCACATGCTCATCATGACGATACTCAGCCGGGATACATTAGGGTCCGTGAACCAACCGACCGGAGCGATCTCGAACCATCCGAGCGCGAAGTTAAGCAGTCCTTCTTTGGTCGGAAAGAACAAGAAAGAAAACAATAGTGAAGTCGCCACGGCGGAAACTACGTTGGGCATAAAGAAAATGCCTTTGAAGATGTTTTTGGCCGTCACGAATTTCAAGCTGTTAATAACGCTTGCTAACACAAAGGAAACCGCAATCCCAAGCGACACCGATAGAATGCCCATGTACACGGTGTTGGAAAGAGACTGCCAAAAAATCGGATCATTCAGCACGTAGGCATAGTTGGCTGAGCCGACCCATGCTCCCCCGAGATTCGCACCCGACGTCTGGTGAAAGCTCATGTAGAGCGCCGCGAGCATTGGATAAATGGCAAAAGCAAACACACCGATAACCAAAGGAGAAACGAAGGCAAATCCTGTCCAGTCGTGTCGTGTCAATCTCCATTCACGCCGCTGTGCCATCTGGCTCATATCCCCTTCACCGAGAAGCCTTTGAAGTGGCTGTGGCTGCCATGGAAGCTGGAGAAGCCGATCTGGCCGGTTAAATACGGTTGATCGTTATCGCTGTATTCGATCTTTGGCTCGCCATTCACGCTAATCTTGAAGCGGTTACCGTTCGCTTCCACAGTGATCGAGTATGTTTCTTCAGTGCGCCACACACAATCGGCTGCCGCCAATTGTGTATAGCCGTTGTCGTTTTTGTAAAGCACGATTTGATTTTCAGGCGCGAGCCCAGCCGCGTAGGAGCGAATCGCTCCCTGCACACGAAATTGGATGTTATGGCAGCCTCCGGTCTTGGGGACAACCTTGCCTGTAAACACATAATCGTCCCAGTGCAAATCACCGGTATAACACTCCGCCGGCTCACCGTAATAGCTGCCGCTTAATTCCCCGTCCTCCAGCGTCCATAAGCCTCGGAGATACGTAAATTGAGATACTTCAATGTGCAGCGTATTCCATCTCTCCAACCGCTCCTTCGCAAAGTCCAGCTCATAGTCCGGTTTGCCGGAGAAATGAACGTCATCGACGTAAGCGCTAAGAGTACTATCCCAGCCGTGCATCGGAATCAATTCAACACCAGCTTCCTCCAAGCAGACACCACTCATGAAGGGGATATCAAGACGCACGTCTGCCCACTCACCGGGAAGCAGTGTTTTACTTTTACCGTAATGCCGAATGCCGGCGTTGCCGTCTTTTACATATGCGCGAGCTTTCACCGGATTCGTCTCCGCAAAAGGTATCATCACCTTCGCTTCTAACGACTGCCCCGGATAAAGAAGCGGTGAGAAGCTCGGATCGTAACGGCTGTCGTTGAAATCGTCGGGACGGTAGTAAGTTTTATGGTAAACCCGGAAACCGCAGCCGCCGCGTACCTTGTCAAATGTGATCTTGAGCGAGCCCGTTCCGCTGGCTGCGGCTTCCGTCGTATGTTCTACAGCTCCCGTCACGTGCCAATCTGCATCGGAATCCAGACGGAACGCATGTGTCGAGCCGGGATATTCAAAATGAAAGCGAGGCCCAACGCCAGCTAACACTGCTTTCCACTCGGCAGGCGGCTCTTCGCCGGCGATCTTGTAGCCAAGGTTGGCTATATAGGCGGCGCAGCCCGGAATATCCACGATGTTAAGTGAACCGATGACGGTGGAGCAGCACAAGAAGTCGTTGATCGGTTTTCGCCAGGAGTAACCAATACCGCCGAGACCGCTGCGCACGCCCATGATCGTACCCACGTTAGCAACGTTGCAGTCTGTGTCCCAGCCGCACATGTTGCATATATTGATTGCGCGGCTGAAATCACCTGCGCCGTACAGCAGAGAGAGCACGATCACTGCGGAATTGGGGATGATATGGCAGGCACCGGGATACCGGTCGTAGCCAAAGTTCTCGTGCACGTGCCGGAAGCAGTCCCGCCAGTTGCCGGGATTGTTCTCGTAGTAGCTGATGACGTCTCTGGTGATACGCGCGTATTCGGAATCCGCCGGAATTACAGACAGGCCGGCCGCAATGATGTTCCCGATGTCTTGCTCCGTGAAGGCTGCAGCAATACAAGCAGCGATGAACATACCACCATACTTGCCGTTACCGTCATGCGACACACTGGCCATTTTTTCAGCGTATTCGCTCGCGAGCTGGGGATTCCCGGGTGCGATCAGACCCCACGCATCGATGAAAATCTGGCCCCCGATTTGTTCAGCGACGGCGGACCCGTTCTGTTCCAGAGACCCCGATCTGGGAGCGGCAATGCCATTTTTTAAATTCAAATAAGCCGTATGCTCCGTTGATTTTCCATACCCGCCCCACCAGAAAAAGCCGTGTCCGTCCGGCACATAATTCAGCCACGTCAGACCCATTTGCTCCGCTGTAATCTCACTCGTGTAAGTGTAATCCTCCAACGCCCGCAGAAAAACCATAGGCCCGTTGGTATCGTCGTCTGCGGCAAAGTTTTTGAATTCATGCAAGTAACCGGTAATTTCCCCAAACGTGCGTTCCAACCGTTCATATGTCCAGCCTTCTACGTTACCCCCATGCCGGACGCCGATGATCTTGCCCAGCCAGCCCGCGTAAACCTTCTCGATATAATCCATCGGAATACTCGACATGCCTCAGCCTCCTATTCTTTAATACCGCTCATGACCACACCTTCCACGAAATGCCGCTGAGCTAAAAAATACACAAGCAGCACCGGCAATGTAACAATCACAGCTCCCGCCATCATATAGTTCCACTGCGTCGTGTAAGTGCCTTGAAACGTTGCAAGTCCCAGCGTTAGCGTCTTCAACTCGAGCTTGTTAATGTAAATCAGGGGTCCGAGAAAATCGTTCCACGTTCCCATAAAGATAAAAATCGCTAAGGTGACCAAAGCCGGTTTCGCGTTAGGCAGCATAATGTGCCGGTATATTTGCGGAAAGCTGCAGCCGTCGATCATTGCCGATTGCTCGAGCTCCTTCGGAAGTGTGAGAAAAAATTGCCGGAGCAAGAAGGTCCCGAAAGCACTGAACAACGCCGGGACAATGAGAGCGTTGTGGGTGTTCAGCCAGCCCAGCGACTTGATGATTTTGAACGTAGGTATCATTGTGACCTGGTATGGAATCATCATCGTCGCCAAATATACGGTGAATAATGCGTCACGTCCGGGAAATTTCAACCGTGCAAAAGCGTACGCTCCCATCGAGCATGTAAGCAGCTGGCCCACCACCACGAGCAGCGTGATCTTCGTTGTGTTTAACAAAAATTTCCCCCACGGAGCGCTATTAAACATATAAATATAGTTCTCCCAGAGCAGCCGGCCCGGAATCCACACAGGCGGAAATGCATACATTTCATTCAAGCTTTTGAGAGAGCTCGAGATCATCCAGAAAAACGGGATAATCATCAACAGCGACCCGGTTAGCAAAAACAGATGTATCGCTGCATGTCGCCATAGCTTTGAGCCCCTGCTTACCCTGCTTACAACCGTGCGCTGCAGTTCAACGTTTGCTTTGGGAGTACTCATCAAGCCTGACCTCTTTTCTCAATAAACGTCTTTGCTCTTGGCGAGCCTCATCTGGATCAAAGTAACGACAAAGATGATGGCGAATAATATGTAAGCCATAGCGGACGCGTAGCCCTGTTTGAAAAACTGAAACGCATTCTGGTATATCCAGAAGACCACAACGGTAGTGGATTTGGCAGGGCCGCCTCCCGTCATAACAAAGATTTGGTCAAACACCTGGAAAGAGCCGATAATAGACATCACTACAACAAACAAGGTGGTATGCCTCAGCAGAGGAACCGTAATGTAGAAAAACTGCTTGATCCCGCTAGCCCCATCTATCTTCGCAGCTTCGTACAACGCCGGAGAGATACCCTGCAGGCCTGCAAGGAAGATCACCATGTTGAAGCCCAGGTGTTTCCATATGCTCATGATAATGATCGCGGGCATTGCCCACTCAATACTCGCTAGCCATTCCGGCTGATACATATTCAACCGGGCCAGTATGGCGTTAATTAAACCGTAATCTGTGTTATATAACCACTTCCACACTTGAGCGACGGCGACCATGGATGTCACCACAGGGATGAAGAATGCGGTTCTGTATGCCCCCATGAAGCGAATTTTCGCATTTAATGCAATAGCCACAATTAACGCTAAAAGGACTCCCAAAGGTACCGTGCCCAAAGTGAAATACAGCGTATGGCTTAGTGAGGCTAAAAAATCCGCATCATGCAGCAGATTGGCATAGTTAGTTACACCGATCCACTTGGGCGACGTGATTCCATCGTACTTGGTAAAGCTCAAATATAGGGAACTGACGACTGGTATTAAGGTGAAAATCAGAAATCCGACCATAATAGGAGTGATAAATATATATCCCCATAGCGTTTCTTTGTAGCGGTAAGATCGCGGCGAAGTTATCATCGGGTGCCTCCTGTCAGAACAGCCTAAAAGCATAATTAGTTCAGAGCCTACAGTGGTTCACTCGCTCAAAATCTGGTTCATGGTGCTGACGATTTTGGTCTGCGTCTCCTCAGGCGATTGCGTGCCGAGCAGCATCAGATCGATTTCCTGTGTCACCGCCAGATTGATTTCCGCAGATCTCATATTCGTAACTTCCTCCAAGTTAACCATTGGCGCGCTGGCGATGAACGCTTTCACGTTGTCCGGAAACTTCGAATCGAGAATCATTTGGTTCGCCGCGTTGTCCTGCGTCGCAGGCAGAGCCATATTGTACTTGGCCACAATATTCATCCCTTCCGGACCCACGAAAAACTTCAATACCTCCCAAGCCTCTTTCGGATGCTTTGTCTCCGCTGATATGCCCCATTCCAGCACCCCTGCCTTGGTAGTCTGTGTGACCCCTTTAGGCATTCTGACCACATCCCATTGGAAGGGCAGCGGCTCGGCTTTAAAAGCCGGGAGCTGCCATAATCCTGATGCGAACATAGCAACCTGCCCGTTGCGGAACTGCGCGTCACTGCCCTGGCCCTGTGCTTTTTGTTCCGCCGGATTCGGGGAAGAACGATCCTGCACTGCAATCCGATGCATCAGCCGCAGGGCATTCAGTGCCTCCGGCGTGTCGAACCCGCTTTTCGTTCCATCCGACGAATAAATGTGAGCGCCCGCCCGGTTTAAGAATCCTCCCCAACTGAGCACGCCGTTCTCGATCAGATAGCCGTACTGCCTTTGCCCGGAATCAGTGAGTTTCTTAGCCGTCTCAATAAATTCCTGTTCCGTCCAGTCATCCGTCGGATACGGCCCCCCTTGTTTATCAAACATATCTTTGTTGTAGTACATCACCAAGGGAGACACTTCCTGCGTGAGCGCGTACAGCTTACCATCTACTCTGAAGGCATCCACAAGCGGTTTATAAAAGCTGTCCAAGTTGAAGCTCGCATCTCCCTCGATGAATTCATCCAGCGGCATCAACACACCTTTTTCCGCGAATGGAAACACCCAATCGTTCAAATACAAAATATCAGGAGCTTCGCCGCCGGACACTAGCGTCATCGTTTTCTGGTAGCGATCCGTACCAAGATCCACCCATTCGATTTTGATATTCGGATGCTTCTGCATAAACAAATCTGCGGTCTCATATCTCAGCTTCTTCTCTTGCTCGCTGCCGGATACGGACATTTTGATAGTGACTTGCCCCCCGGCGTCGGTGCTGTCCGTTGTGCATCCGGCTGTCAATGCTGCCGCCAGCGCGGCTCCAATTAGTACCGATAGCAGCTTTCGCTTAGGCATCTGAAATCCCTCCATTGTCGGATTAATTTCCACCACTCACCAGAAAACGGTGCGACGTCACCTCCTAGTTTCAATGTCAGATGGTCATGGACAGCCGTTGCAGTCAGCGGCCATATGGCAATGATCTGTAACCGTTTACAGAGCTTTGGATCAAGTATAGGCCATTGTCAGGACACAATTCTTCACGAAAAACGTTGAATTGTTCACAAAAACGGCTATTATTTTGATTTGCAAAAACGGTACTGATTTGGGGTCATACCAACAATGGCGTTGAACGCTCGGTAAAAAGAGTTATGGTTTTGAAAGCCTGACTGGAGATATACTTGCATGATAGACAAGTCCGTGCTTGCCAACAGCTTTTTGGCTTCATTGACCCGCAGCTCAGTCAAATAGTCCTTAAATCCGATCCCCATTACCTCCTTGAACAAATGCCGCGTCCGCGAGGGGCTAAGCGCTAGCTGTGAGGCCACATCCGACAACTCCAACGGCTCGCGGAAATTTTCCTGTAAATAGCTCAGCGCAGGCAATAAGATGAAATACAACGAAAAGACACTGTTGTTCCTCCCAGGAGGCGAGTGCTGACCATAATGTCGCAGCAAGAGCGCACATATCTGCATCATCGTGCCGCGGATCATGGCTTGAAAAGCCGGCTGACGTTCTGCGAATTCCTGCCGTAGAAAATGAATAAGCTGTCCGATCTTGCGGGCAGCCGTCTGCTCAGCGGGAATCTGATTTTGAAATGTTGCGGGGCGATAAATAAATGGCAGCAGCAGTTCCTGTTCACTCTCGACGATTTCTTTACTGAAAAAGACAAACAAATATTTGCTCGGATTATCCGGGTCGGATTGAGCGATATGTCTCTCCATGTTATTGACAACGAATACATCCCCTGCCTTCGCCCGATATTTTTTGTCTCCAAAGAAAAACCAACCGCTTCCGGACACACAATACCCGATTTCCAATGCAGTATGCCAATGAAATGTTTCCAGCGAGGAACTCGGCGTCCATTCTGACACTTTCACCGGCAAGTCTCTTTCCAGATCATAGGCTACTTGCATCAAACAACTCCTCCTGTGCGAATGATAAATTCCGAAGCACGCTTCTCACTCTTTACAATGTAACCACAACGCAAAATAAGGAGTCCACTGAATTAGTGGCTCCCTATTGTTGTTACATGTGGCTGTCATCGCGGCGCTTAGCAGTTAACTGTTTGTGGCCCGCTCAACTAGCAGCACGATCCGGTTGAGCTGTGCTGCACCCGCTCGCTATAGCTCATAGCGCTTCTCCCATGACCAAAATTGTGCGTCTTGTTGCGGAATAAGCTTGATTCCCATTTTGATCAGCAGCAAATTGTTACCGGCTTTGTCCTGCATTTCTTCTGCGTCAAAGGGCTTAAAGCCCAGCTTACGATATAGCAACAGCGCTCTTGTGTTGATGTTATGGCACATCAATTTTAACTGTCTGACGCCTGCTTCTTTTCTGGCTTTCTCCATCATCGTTTGGATAAGATATGCACCGGCACCTTTTCGTCTGTGAGCGGGCGAAATAATGACGTTGCCCAACCAACAATGGCTGCCCTGTTGTACGTCATATAGATTGCTGTATCCCACAACTTCGTCAGACAAAGTGATCACCGTCGCCGCGTGCCGTTGGAGCGCTAACGCTTCGATTGCTGCGGGAAGGACTGGATACGTCCACCGCGGGTACATGTAAAACAGCTCCGACTCATTCTGTGGGAAGGCCGAGATTATTGCAAAATCGTCATTCCTGACCGGCCTATGCGCGTACATGCAATGCATCACCCCTTTCGGTGGGAATGGATGTGGGGCTCTTCATTTGAGTTTATATGCGTTCGGCCCATTTTATTACTGGCGTATGGCCCCCAATCAGGGTACCATCCAGGAGAACACCGAAAACTGTAAGTAGGTGATCACGCAGACAAGCAGCACAAGGAAAATGCTGTGCCTCACAGTGAAGCGGAACAGCTTGGACTCGCTTCCCGACATGCCTACCGCTGCACAGGCAACTGCGATGGATTGCGGCGAAATCATTTTGCCCATCACCCCTCCGCTGCAGTTCGCAGCCACAGCCAAAACGGGACTCATGCCGATGCTGGTGGCGGATACTTTTTGCAAATTCCCGAACAGCATGTTCGAAGAGGTATCCGAGCCAGTGATAAACACACCCAACCAGCCCAGCAGCGGCGAAACTAAAGGAAACAGCATGCCGGCTGACGCGACGGCCTTGCCTAACGTAATGCTCATGCCGGATGAGTTAGTCACGTAAGCAAACCCGACAACCGAACAGATCGTAAGCAGCGGGATTCTCAGCTCATGCACGGTCTCTCCGAAAGTAGTCCACCAAGTTCTCCAGGGCACGGCCAAAATGAATTTGCTGACCACCGCGGCAAAAAGGACGGCTGTCCCGGCTGCGCCCAGCAGATCCAGCTTGAAAATGGCGGGGATAGGCTGCCCGTCCGCACCAATGATCAGGTTGTGGAGGCCCGGCACCGTCGGATGGAAGCTGAGCGCCCGGCCAATCATATTGATAGCCTCGAGGAAGCCGTTGTTTCCCTTATAGCCTCCGACCAACGCATCCTTGAAGCCGCTCACTCCCCAGAGCGAAATGAATATGGTAAGCACCAAAAACGGCGACCATGCTTTCAGAACCTTCCCGGCGGAATGGGGCGCATTAGGGACTTCGGACGTTGCAGCTATCGCCGCCATCGCCTCCTGCTCCGCGAAGCGTGAGATGGACTGCGGCTTCCACACCTTTAAAAAGAGCGTCAAACACAACATCGATACCAACGCGGACAGAATGTCGGGAAGCTCAGGTCCCAGAAAATTCGAAGTGAGGAACTGCGTCAGCGCGAACGATACGCCGGTCACTACGATGGCAGGCAGCACTTCCTTCGTCTTTTTCCAGCCGACCATCACCACCACCATGTACAGCGGGATAAACACCGAAATGAACGGCAGCTGCCGGCCGACCATCTTCGAAATATCCTGGACCGGAAGTCCTGTTGGGCCGGCTACCGCGGTGATGGGAATACCGATCGAGCCGAACGCTACCGGCGCTGTGTCGGCCAACAAGCATAATCCGGCGGCGGAGAGCGGGCTGAAGCCGAGTCCGATCAGTAATGCCGCACAGATGGCTACCGGCGCGCCAAACCCGGCGGCACCTTCCAGAAACGCCCCAAAGCAGAACGCGATCAGCAGAAGCTGAAGCCGGCTGTCTTCGGTAATCGAAACGATCGAAGTACGGATGATTTCGAATTGACCGGTTTTTACGGTGAGCTTGTACAAAAATACAGCGGTGACAATGATCCACGCAATGGGAATTATACCGTAAACGCCGCCTTGGACCGCGGACATTAACGCCATAGTCACCGGCATCCCGTAGGCTGTCACCGCGATCAGCAGACAGACGCTGAGCGTGGCCAAACCTGCATAAATGCCCTTCATTCGCTTAATCGCGAGGGCCCAAAAGAAAAATAAAGTAGGTACGATTGCGACAAGTGCCGACAATGCCAAGCTGCCGTTCACCGGTATAAAATTCTGAGTCCATGTCATAATTTGCTCACCCCAGCGAAATGTTAAAGCGCTTACGTGCATCTCGATAAATATGTGCGATGATATGATCATCAGACGAATTTCTTGTAAGCGCTTTTCAGATAGCCCTGATTATAGGGCATGTTCCCAGGTTTTGGCAAGTGTTGCATCGAGGGCTAGGACCGACAACATGCCCCATAGAACAGTGTATCGGAGGACGCCAAAAATAATCTCTGTTAGTGTGGGAGACTCTGCATCACCTGTTCCAGATGCTGCTTCATCATCCGAGATGCCTGCCGCACATCTTGCTGCACGATCGCCTCATAGATCGCCTTGTGTTCTTCGACCAACAAGTGAGGCGTCTGAGTGACCTGTCTTAGCCACAAACGGCGGGAAGCCTGCATCATGTCACGCAGCGAAGCGGACAATCCTTCCATCATGGTGCGCAGGTATGGATTCTGTGACGCTCTCGCGATGGACAAATGAAAATTAGCGTCATGCAGCTGGCTGATTTCCTCATTGCCGATCGCGTCCTCCATTTGCTGCAGGCTTCTGCTTAGATCCGCTATGTCTGCCTCGGTACGATACCGCGCGGCTAACTCGACACCGCCTACTTCTACGATTTCTCGCATCTGCATAAGCTTGCACAGATCTTCCTGATTGGCTGACTTCATCTGCTCCAGCGTGGAATGCAGCGCATTGGCGGCCACATAGGTGCCTCCGCCTTGCTTGGATTCGATCAAGCCGTGTGCCTTCAAGTAAGACAGTGCTTCTCGAATGGTAGACCGGCCGACCCGGTACTGTGCGGCAAGGTTTTCTATGGTGTCAATTTTTTGTCCCGGCTTTAAGCGTTCAGTTTGAATCATGCGCTGCAGCTCGTCGGCGATGATTTCATAATTTTTTTGACCCAAATTCATGGCGCGCCCCTCGCTCCTGTAAAAAAAATGATATCAATAATCTACTACATTTCAGCAAATTATGGTATACTCCATGAAAAATAGATCTGATGACCTGATAACTAAGGAGGCGTTAATGTGCTGTCAGCTGAATTGAAACACCGGTTGAGTGCGATCGTCGGTGATAAATATTATCTCGATACACCGAATGAATTGTATGCGCATTCATATGACGCGACACCCATTTTTCAAGCGATGCCCGATGCGGTGCTGCTGCCTGCGACGGCGCAGGAAGTGTCGGCGATTTTGCAGCTGGCTAACGAGCATGGCGTGCCGATCGTCCCCCGCGGTTCCGGCACCAATCTGGCCGGCGGGTGCATTCCCGTAGACGGGGGCATCGTGCTGAACATGACCAGATTTAATCGCATTCATGAAATCGATTCCAAAAACCTGACGGCCACCCTAGGTCCCGGCGTGGCCACGGCTGAGCTGCACAAGGCCGTTGAGGCGGAAGGTTTATTCTATCCTCCGGATCCCGGGAGCATGCGGATATCGACGGTCGGCGGCAACCTGGCTCAATGCGCCGGCGGCATGAGAGGCTTAAAGTACGGCGTAACCAAGGATTACATTATGGGGATCGAGTACGTCCTGCCGTCCGGTGAAATTTTGCGCTCCGGCGGCAAAAATGTTAAAGACGTCGCCGGCTACGACATGACCCGCTTGATGGTGGGCTCGGAAGGCACGCTCGGGGTCATCACCGAGATTACGGTGAAGCTTCTGCCCCTGCCGGCGACAAAACGCACGCTGGTTGCGTACTTCCACAATCTCACCGATGCCGCCCGCACTGTAGAACAAGTAATCGCCTCCCGGATTATCCCGGCTACCATCGAGTTTCTGGATCAGTCCACCATGAAGGTGGTGGATGACTTTGCGAAGCTCGGTCTTCCGTTGAACATGAAATCGATGCTGCTGATCGAGCAAGACGGCAGTGAAGATCAAGTCGTGCGCGACATCGCACAGATTGAGGAGATCGCTTGGTTGGAGGGAGCCGCAGACGTCCAGCTAGCGAGGACGTTCGAGGATGGAGCGAAGCTGCTGGCTGCCCGCCGCTCAGCGCTGGCCGCTCTTTCCCGGCTGCGCCCGACTACCATACTGGAGGATGCCACGGTTCCCCGTTCCCGCTTGGCGGAAATGGTGGAGGAAGTGGAGCGGGTGGCGGAAAAGTATCAGCTGCAGATTTGTACGTTCGGGCATGCGGGCGATGGTAACCTCCACCCCACATGTATGACCGATGAGCGGGATCAAGACGAGATTCACAAAGTGGAGCGAGCGTTCGAGGAAATCTTCCATGCCGCCATTCGGCTGGGCGGTACGATCACGGGCGAGCATGGCGTAGGCATGGCGAAGATGGACTATCTGCCCCTCAAAGTCGGGGAAGGCGGAGTGGAACTGATGAAACGCATCAAGGCGGCATTTGACCCTAACAACATTATGAATCCGGGTAAAATGTTCGCGAACAGCGCCCGTCGCAGAGTGGTGGTGCAGCAATGAGCACCTTACCGCAGTCGCCGCCCGCTTGCCAAACGAAAGATGCAAAGACGCCGCCGCTCCACAGCTTCAACATGGATGAGATTATGAACTGCATGCACTGCGGGTTCTGCTTGCCCTCCTGCCCCACCTATCGGGAGACGGGGATGGAGTCGTACAGCCCCCGCGGCCGGATCGCTCTCATGAAGGGCGTTGCTAACAACAGGCTGAAAATAGACGCCGAGTTTGAAAAAAATATGTATGCCTGCTTGGGCTGCCGGGCGTGTGAAACGGCTTGTCCTGCCGGGGTTCCGTACGGAAGCCTCATTGAAACAGCCCGCAAGGCGGTCGAGGACAAGAAGAAAAGTGATACTGGCATGCCACTGGTTCGCAGGCTTATTTTCAACAAAGTGTTTCCCCATCCAAAGCGTATCAGAGCGCTTGGTACTGCGTTATGGGCCGCTCAGGCCGCGGGACTGCAAGGGCTCGCCAGCAAAACCGGGCTTATCCGTATCCTGCCCCGGGAAATGGCGGAGATGCAATCCTCCGTGGAGAAAATCGCTTCGCCTATGGCGCGAAAGAAGCGGCGGGCGTACATGCACGCCGCACGTGAGCCACTGTACAAAGTGGGCCTGTTCACCGGATGCGTAATGGATGTCATGTTTTATGAGACGAATCAAGCCACCGCGAACCTGCTGAACAAGGTGGGATGCGACGTCATTTTTGTAGAGCAGCAGTCATGCTGCGGCGCACTGCATGCGCACGCGGGGGAAAAGGACGGTGCGGTCGACCTCGCGAAACGCAACATAGAAGCGTTCGAGAAAGCGGGGGTCGACTTCATTGTGAACAATGCAGGCGGTTGCGGCGCCGCATTGAAGGAATATCATCACTGGTTTCATGACGATCCGGAATGGCAAGCGAGGGCCATGGCGTTTGTGGCAAAAGTGCGCGATGTGAACGAATTGCTGGCAGAGCTGCCGCCAACTGCGTTCACCAAGACGCTGAATCTCCGTGTGACTTACCAGGATTCCTGTCACCTGGCACATGGCCAAGGAATTCGCAATCAGCCCCGTCAACTGCTGCGCAGCATCCCCGGAGTAGAGCTCGTCGAAATGAATAACGCGGACAGCTGCTGTGGATCGGCAGGGATATACAACATTACGAATTTCGATATGTCCATGCAAATATTGGACCATAAGATGGACGATGTGAAGTCCACGAAAGCAAATGTAATTGTGACCTCAAACCCGGGTTGTCTGCTGCAAATGAGACAAGGCATTATCCGGGCCGGCCTGCAGGCACACATGGAAGCAGTGCACATTATGGATCTTCTGCACCGGGCGTTGTAAAAGGGCGAGGCATGTTATCAGCCGAGCAGACGAAGCAGGGATTCAGGCATAGCATAAGCATTACTGCTCTGTGCTGCCGCGGCTTGTCGCCGGTTTGGGTGAGGGCTGCGGTGTGGATGGCCTCCGCTCTGTCCGTCACGCAGCGCGGCAACGCGCACCGGAATACGCCACGCAACGCGCGCCGGGACACGCCACGTAGCGCAGCAACGCGCACCGGAATCCGGCGCGCGTTGCCTATTTGTGCTTGTTTTTGATATCCTCAGCTCGCTTTAATACGGCCTCGACTTGCTTCTGCGTTTTCTCCAAATCCTTGAACATCTTCTGGATCCCCTTGTTGTCCATGAGGAAATTTAATCCCGCTTTTAGCAGTCTTTTGTTCAATCCGGCCTCCCCCTCCATCTACTTTTCTCACAGTTTATGGCAAACTATTGAGACACGTGTGAGCGGCCGTCACCGCGGGCATCGTTAATAGACAGGAGTGCTGCTGCTACAGAAAAGGTGGCAAAAAATAGCGCATGTCATGGTAAAATACATTGTATACAATTGTCGAATGTAATCGGATCGACGTGTGATCCGGCGAGGAGGAAGCGATGCTTTTTTTCACAAGACTCATTTTGCGGCTCATCCGGGTAAGCAATATCTTCGTGTTCGGAGCGGCCGCAGTATTTATTTTTTCCACTTCGCTGCTCGCGTACCGGTTGGAGCCGGACACCTTTGAAACGCTATTCAACGCCCTTTGGTGGGTGATGACCACGGTTACCACAGTCGGCTACGGGGACTTTTACCCGCGCACAACGGCAGGCAAGTGGCTGGGCATGTTCCTATTCATATTTGGGGTGAGTTTGCTATCCATCACCATTAGCAAGGTCATCGACGCTCTTTTGGTGTATCAGAGAAAAAAGGAGGCAGGGAAATTGCAGTATCACGGGCAAAACCATTTTGTTATCATAGCATGGAGCAAACATGCAGAGCTGGCCATACTGGAGATCCTGAACACGGACCCGTCTGCGGAGGTTGTGCTCATTGATTCAGCGGAAAAAACACCCCTAACTCACGACCGGGTACACTATGTACAGGGCAATCCGGTGCAGGAGGCTACGCTTGTGATGGCTAACCTAGCTAAGGCCAGAGCCGTGTTCATATTTGCCGATGAAGTAACGGAAAATCACACTGTGATCCGTGACACGGCATTTATCGACGGAAAAACTTTGCTGGTCGCCACGGCCATTGAGCGGAATTATCAACATGTACATACCATTGTGGAAGTCAAGGACGAGGGAAACATACGTAACTTTCAACATGTGAAAGTGGATGAATTCATTTTGGGTAACGAAACCATTTCCCATCTGGCGGTACGTTCAGCGTTCAATCCCGGCGCCTCCAAAATTTTATCGCAATTATTAACGCGAAGGGATGAAGGGGATCTTTTTCAAATTAACAAAAACCCTCAATGGACCACATACCGTGACGCCTTCGACGATCTGCTGAAGCAAGGAGCTACACTCATTGCGGACGGCGACAACCTCGGCATCAATCAGCGGCTGGACGACAAAATTCCAGACCAAGCGCAGCTGTTCGTGATCTGTGATAAAGCAGCGTACGAGAGGCTGGTGAGCAGGAGAGGTTCGCGCTAGGCTTGTGGAGGGTGGCAGAAAATTAAAAAAACAAGCCGGCCGGAGGCAGTCGTATTTCTGCCGCTCTCCGAGTCCAGCTCTTGCAAAACCATTATTTGCGCAATTGCCCTTCACGCTGTTTGCGCGCCTCCGCGATACTGCTGTGAAAATCCGGCGTGGCACTCAATATCCAGTTCCGGTGCAGCACTGCCGTTTCGTCATGCTCCGGCTGCTCATACGGCCACTCCTCGCCTACGCCTTCAGCATACTCTTTCATCAGCAGCAGCATGGCAATGCTCCACTGCCGTGCCCCTCTCGTATTCGGCACCAGCGGGTAATACTGGTCGTAAGCGGAGCGAATCAACGCATGAACCACTTCCTGCAAAAGGCTTGGAATATGCGCCTGCTCCACTTTCGCCGCGAGATCCTCCGGCATGACTGGCTCGTCCGTAGACGCATGCTGCTCATATTCCTCTATAGCGACAAAACCCTGCTGCATAGCGATCCAAAGCTTCATCCGGTCCAACGCAGGCTTGTACGACGCAGGCACCGTTATGGTCAGCTCCGGCGTCGGATCATCCAAATTGATCACGAAAGATTCGCCCATCTTCACGATCTTCGCATTACCCCGTACGCCCAGCCACCTGAGTGCAAGCAGCGCATGCGTCCTCACCTTGCCGTCAATCTGTTCGTTGCGGCATACCCTGCGTAGTAATCTCTCGCTTCTCGGATCAGGCAGCATACAGAGCAGCCGCACGCCCGACAGCACCGTCTCAGGGTCTGCCAGCCAAGATTCGGCTAAGCCGAAGATGGAGTCAATCGACTCGGTCAGAGTCCAGTCCAGCTCGATCCGGCGGTCTGCCAGCTCCTGCAGGCTGAGCATACCCTGCTCTTTCAACACCTGTTCCCCGTGGTCCGCCAACATTGCGTTATAAGACCTCTCCAGGTCGTCGGCCATCTGAGTGAAGGTCTCCCGCTCCTGAGCGGTTGTGCCCACCCGGGTGGACATCGCACGAATCCATTGCGAGAGCGCCAAAGGATTATTTTGATACATCATCATCGCAAAGGATATCATATCCTTATCGTACGGCAGCTGCTGAGTCAGGGCGAATCTCGCCAAAATCGTCTGTGCGTCGTACTCTTTTCGCATCAAACTAAGTGCCAGCACCAGCCCATTCCAAGCGTTGCCATTCGTATTGTCCGCCAGTGTGGCGCGATAGAAACAAAAAGCTGACGCACCATACGATTCTTGCTGCAGGTACTGACGGCCCATGCCGCCGAAATCTTGGCTCATCCCCAGTTCATCCCCCGTGATTGTAGTCAAGACAAGTATACATCAGATGCCGATGATGCAAAACTGAATTTTAGTCCGTCGGCCACATCGTCCGGTGGTACGCCATATCCCAGAACATATATTCATACCTCGTCGTGTTGAGAAAGATTTCTTCGAGTCTGGCCAGCTCACCTTCCGGCTTGCCCTGCGCCAGCTGATCGAGCAGACCGATACACCACTGCGCCAGACCACCGAACTCCTCCGAGCTGTACATACGTATCCACTCGCCATACAAGGCGTGGTCGGACGCTCCTGGGATGCTGCTGAGCTCCTTGCCGATCTCCCAATAACCCCACATGCATGGCAGCAATGCCGCTACCAGCTCCGCCAAAGATCCGTTCTGCGCGGCATGCAGCATATAGTGCGTATAAGCCAGCGTGATCGGTGAAGGCGCCGCATGCTCAAGCTCTTCTTCGGATATTCCGAATCGGGCGGCGTACGTGCGATGAAGAGACATTTCAACATTCATCGTCGAATCCAAGAGGGCGGCGAATTTGCCCATCGTCTGCAAGTCATTCGCTTTCACCGCGCCGAGTGCAAACAGCTTCGCATAGTCAATGAGATACAAATAATCCTGGATCATATAAAAACGGAACTTTTCCACCGGCAATGTGCCGTTGCCCAGCTCAATGATAAAAGGATGCGTGTGATTTCTGCGCCAAATCGGGTGCAGCTTGTGATACAATCGCTCTGAAAATTTCATGCGGCTTCCCTCCGATTACTTTTTCGTGTGACCCCATTCATAGATAAATTTCAGAATAACTTTCGTGTAGTCAACCAACTGCCGCACCGAAAGCTGCTCATTCACCGAATGTGCGTTGTGCAAGTCCCCTGGCCCATATATGGCCGCGGGAATGCCCGCGTGGCCGAACCATCCGCCGTCCGTCACCGTCGGCGACACATCAACCACAGCTGGCATGCGAAGCACACCCTCGTGAGAGCGCTTCAGCGTTTGCACGCCGGGATGATCCGGATCGACCTCAAGCGACGGGAAAATCTCGCCGCGGTCTTCGATCATCGACGAGCCTCCCCATTCAAAACGGGGCGGATTTTCCCGCAACCAGACATCTGCAGCCGCAACCTGCCGTATGTGCTCCTCTATCTCCTGCGCGACCTGCTCGTAAGTCTCATTCGGGTAAAAATGCACCGTAATCCACAAACGGCATTCGTCCGCGATAAATGCGGCATGCCGCCCTCCTTCGATCACTGCGGGATTGATCGTGTTTGTCCCCGGTTCGTATCCGGGATAGCTTTTCATCACCGCCCAGTGCCGTTCAAGCTCCTGCAGCCCTTGGATGATGCGCATCATTTTCTCGATCGCACTTGCCGCGAACCGTTTGCCCCCGGCGTGGATCATGCTTTTTCGCGTAGCATCGTGATGGGTCTGACTGCTCTTCACCGTGATCCAGCCTGTGATGACACCTCCCTGCCCTTGGATATGCAGATCACTGGAATCCACTACCACGGCAAAATCGGCCGTGTAGCCGCGTTTGCAGCACTCCAGCGTGCCGGCTTCGCCCACTTCCTCACCAATTACCGATTGAAAAATGAGATCGCCAGGCAGATGGATACCCGCCTCATGCAGCAGCTGCACCGCAAAAAGCGCACCCGCCATGCCGCCTTTCATATCGGCTGCGCCGCGGCCGATGATGACTCCATCTGTTACAACCGGCGTGAATGGGCCCTGCTCCCACGCCTCATCTTCACTCACTTCAGCCACATCGATGTGCCCGTTCACTATGAGGCTTTTGTAGTGCTCGGGATGGCTCCCTTTCAGCACGCCCGCAACATTGGGATCACCCGGATACACATCCCATTTGTCTACGGTGAAACCGTTATCCTGTAAAAAAGACGCAATAAACCGCTGGGCCTCGTCAGTGTTTCGTGCAGGCGGCGCAGGTGTGGGGAAACGAATCAATCGCTCCAATAGCTGCACCAGCTCGTCCTGGCGCGCCTCGACCTGCTTTATCAGCTCATCTATCGTGTTTGGCACTGCCTTCCCTCCCTTTCAACCCTAAAAAACATATGCTTTCCACCATACTCACATGGCACTGCCAGCCGTTTCTGGCGCACGCTCACAAGACGGCTTGGGCACCCTGCTCATGCCAAAAAACCGCTTCCCAAAGGAAGCGGCTGCCTTATGTACCTATACGAATCTACCGGCACGCATCACTTCCCTTCGCTAGCATTACCTAGATCAGGTGAGAGGGTTGAGACAGCATGTCTCTCTCAGCTTTGTGCAAGCACCCCTAGTGTTCACAATCTATTTATTTTTCTAGAAAATTATACCACATTACTCTTCGGGAGCTCAACAATGAGGCGTGTTCTATTGTTTTCGAAATTGCTCCAATAGCTCGCTGTATTTCTGATACCATTTTTCCCACTCGTCTTCACGGGAGTCCAAGCGTTTGCCGTCCAACAACAAGCCAATGACCTCCAAGCATACATGCCAGCCGGCGAGATCCTTTGGAGTGTGCGATGAAATCTTATGGATTTTTTGGATTAAAATCAAACGACAGCCGCCCTCTTCAGGATACAGCTCAAAACGAACCCGGTCTTCCCCCCACGTATACTCCAACACAGACTGTGCTTTGAGCTCAATGATCTCAAGCGGGCCAAACGTGTCATCATGCGGCTGAAACTTTATCATCCCGCCTTCGCGCAATTCTTCAATCTGGAGCTCGGTGAACCATTCGGCCAACTTCTCGTTCTCCGTTAATACGGCCCAGATTTCTTGCACTGGATGCTTGTAATGGCGTTCGAAGCGAGCAGCATAACCGCGCTCAGACTTTTCTACAGATGCTAACAGTGAAAACTCCTCCTTATCCGGTGCCTGCGTTGCGGTCGGTCATTGGTCCTGTAAAATTGCACGGCGTGCAGACTACTAGTCAACCCGGTTGGCACAGCTGCGCTCCTACTGCTTAAACCTGCCTGTAAGACTGGTGTTACTCACCCGTCCGCCGTTAATCTCACCCCTACTATATGGCATCAAAAATAACACTATGGCGCCTACCGCACCTGTCCAAACTTTTTCAACTTCATGAGCATATGATATCACGTAACAAAAAAACTTATTGCAAGGGAGTTGAAGCAAATGGGTTACGGTGCTGCTGGCGCAGGTCTGTTCACTTCCGTAGGTGTGATTCTGGTTCTCTTTATTCTTTTGGTAATTATTGCTAAATCCTGCTTGATCTGATCTCGTCATGGAGAGGCAGTCTCTACCGCACCGAATGGTTTTTTTACCATTGCGGCATGAATAGTTCGAACAGAAAGTATCCCCAAACTAATTACAAAGCCGGCCGCTTCATGCAGCTGACCGGCCTTTTTGCTTTTACAAGAGGGTCTAGCTGTCAGCCGGAGCACTGGACAGCTCAGCGACTGTTGGCCACGGGATGGACGATGTACTACAAGCTGGCGGTTGCATATCCGTGAACGGCGGGTTGGAAGACCTGCATCATTTCTCTAACCGCGCCTGCTGGCATTTCTGGAGGTTCATAGTACCCTCTGGCATTCATGTGCTGCCATACTTCATACGCCATTTGTTGGCAGTTATTAACGCACATTGTAAGAAAAGCGCGAATATCAGGATCAGTAGATTCGTTAACCGAGACCGTGCCTAGGACAGAACCAAGTGTGGTAATAATAAAATCACTGAGACGCCTGCCATTATAGGTTGGAGAAGGCACTATTTGCTGGTTTTGTAAGCCGATTTGTGGATTGTAGTTAAATGGTGAACGATAGGCTGGCACTGCTGCCATGGCCAGCTCTTTGTTCTGGAGCAGATTAATAGCTTGATTATATTCGGTATGCATGACTTGAATATGGCGCATTAGTATGGATTGTAATTCAGGATTTGTTGTCATTTCATAACATAATGCGTGCAATTCAATGTCAGCAATCAACTTTCGAAGAAAATCATTCATTTCCAATAATTCATGGGCGGCCCAATAGCTTCGCATGTTGAATCCCTCCGGCAGGCAATTTTGTTAATTTCAACCACGAACATATTGTGCGATGTTGATTCTCCTCCTATGGATCGAGCACACTTTATTGTTCGTATGCATCAGGTTCACCTTCGCATAATCATTCGGTGTCTCTCGCCGCCTTGCCCAGCACCGGAGTCACCGTTTACCTTGCTTTCGTATGCAGGTGATCTCACTCACGTGTGAGGGCTCAACTGACGTGCCTGTGCCGGCTTATCCCGCTTGCGTTCGCGTGCTCATTTTGCGCAGAGGCGTGCACAGCATGCTCAACAGCACCAGTCCGACGGTGGTCGTGCCCAACATCGTGTCGACGCCGTACAGATCAAAAATCCATCCCCCCGCGATAGGTCCCAACCCGCTGCCGAGAAACAGCGAGAACGCGAACACCGACATAGCCGTTGCCCGCGCCTGCGGGAGCAGGTCCGTGGCGTAAGTTTGCAGCGTGGAGTGGCAGTAGCTGAAGCCGAAACCAAGCACAATAAAGCCGATGCTGAGCGCGGTGACGCTGGGCCATACCCAGATGACAGCGAACCCCAGCGCCATAAGCAGCGACCCCAAAATGGGCATGTTGGGTGCACCTGTGCGCTGCAGCACCCAAGTGATGGTCCGGCTGCCGATGAACGCCCCAGCGCTGTACACGACTGTCAGCAGCCCAATCGCCAGGTAGGATAAATGCAGATTGTCGACGCCATAGACGCCGAGGAAGGTGAAGCCTGCGAAAAACAGAAAACCTTCCAAGAACACCAAAGAATAAATCATCCACGCTCTACGACTTCGCAGCAAGGCCAGATACCTCGACCTGAGCGGCAGCGTTTCCACCTGCTGCACCGCGTCGCGTTTGCGCTGCATGAATAAGGCCCACAAAGTGGGGACAGCCATGATGCCGAGCATAATAAACAACGCACGATAGCTGGCGAACTGCGCCACCACTCCCCCGACTGCAATGCCTAACGCCTGTCCCGTGGTTGACAGGGACATGAAAAACGCTATAGCACGCGGCCGTTCGGCCAAATCGTACTGATCGCCTATGAGTGCGAGCGTGGTCGGAATAATTCCCGCAGCGAACATGCCCGTAATAAACCGCAGCGCCAGCAGCCACCCGTAACTGTCAACGAATCCGCAAGCAATCGTGCCGAGAGCAAACAAGCACAACGAGCAGAGGATGGTCTTTACTTTGCCGACACGGTCCGCCAGCGGACCGTACGCCAGTTGAAACAGGCCGTATGGGATAGAATATGCGGTGACAAGCAGCGCTGCTGCAGACGCCGTAGTGCCGAAGACTTCAGCAATCGCAGGCAGCATCGGCGTGATCGCCCTGTTGTCGGCATTGACGAGCAATGCCCCTACGCCCAGCACCCATAGGATGCGCTGCTTCGCGGTGTTGGCAGTCATGGGTTTGCCTTGATGCACCTGGTGCTCCGCCACATTATGGATCGGATTCACTCGCTTCTCCTCCTGTAGTCAAAATACCGGCTTGGTGGGATTTTTACATAATTATACCATGTTACCATGTGCCAGTATGTTCAAAAAAGAGAGAGCCGCCCTGCATCAGTGCCTTGATTTCGCGTTCCGAATCAAAGCTGCCGTAGGCGAGCATTAGCTTGACCAGCGCCGCCTCTGTTGAAATATTTTCCAAAGCTATCGCCCCCGCTTGCAGCAGCTGCACAGAGGAGGAGTAGAGGTCTCCGGCGACGTTTTTTAACGGTGAAATATAGAGCGGCACGCCGTGATCCTTGCAGTACCCGATGAACCGCGTCAGCGAGTATAACTGCGCGTCATTATCACGCGCGGAGGCTGTGCCGGAGTGGTACACGCCGTGGAGCACCGCCTGCGGTTTGTTTCGCGTGAAATCGTAGTACTGATAATTCAAACCGGGAAACGGCTTGATGCAGACAACGCCTGAGGAAAAGCCCAGCCGCTCGAACGGGATCGTTGGCCGCTTCTGCGCCAACTGCTCGATGTCAGGGTTAATCGGGTGCCGGTTAATCCGCAGCTTATGGTCAACCATGCGGCCGAAATGTAGGCCGTACGGACTATCAAACTGATCGGTGAACGGATCGGCCTGGATCAGGCGTGTCCCGAGATGCACAACGGCTTCTCCCCTGTTGTTCTCGAACACCACGAACACTCCGGGAAGCGGTCCGTCCAATATCAAATCAACGGCACCGGCAAAATTGCGGAGACCGTTGCTTCGCTCGTCATCGAGCGGATAATTGCTGGCGGTTAACACAATGGGAATGCTGGTGCCATTGAACGCATAGCTCAAGCATGCAGCCGTGAAGGCGAGTGTGTCGCTGCCATGCGTAACGACTATCCCTTGATATGAGTCGAAATCCATGGTCCGCAAGCTGTTGATTAGGGTCATCCAATCACCCGGTGCGATATTTTCACTGAGCGTATTGAGCGGCTGAATCGTGTCAAACTGCACATTCCGGCTGTCAACGCTGTTATGATACGTTTCTATCAAGTGGTAGGCGGCCGCCTGATCCACGTTGATGGTTCGGTCATTTTTTTTGCTCCCTATCGTGCCCCCGGTGAAAACAACCAACACTTTCTGCATCAATGCACCTCCTCGCGGTATGTAAAGACTTATTCTGGATGGCAGTTATTGAATAATATAAACCGCAAAAGCAGATTAATACATTGAGCTTTCCTCAAACTGGCAATGCTTCGCAGCGTTTTGTATAAATATTAGGAAACCGAAGAGGGGAGCTCCGGGGAGCTCGGGCTTCCTCTTCGGTTTTTCCCGCTGCCGGCGGTGCCTCGAGAATCCGTCGCGGCTCGTTTGGAGGTGACCTGTATGATTCATATCGGATTAACGGGATTTGGCGATCATCAAGAGCTGTATGGCAAAATTAAACCATCAGAGCGGCTGGCGGCTTACAGCCAGCACTTTTCCTTTGTCGAGCTAGACAACCCCTTTTATGCGGTGCAGCCCGTCAAGCATTATGTGAAATGGGTGAGCGCCACTCCGCCATCGTTCGGCTTTGTCGTGAAAGCTTATCAAGGCATGACCTTTCACTTGCGCGGAAAAGATAAATATTTCGATTCTACGGAGGCGATGTACGAAGCCTTCCACGAGTCCATTCAACCGGTCATCGATGCGGGCAAACTAACGGCGGTACTATTTCAATACCCGCCGTGGTTTGATTGCAGCAGGCAGAATGTCGCACTGCTGCGTGAAACCCGCGAACGAATGCGGGACCTGCCCTGCGCTCTTGAATTTCGGCACCAATCATGGTTTGAGCCTGAGATGCGGGAGAGAACGTTAGATTTCATGCGCGAGGAGGGCTGGATCCATACGGTAGTGGACGAGCCGCAGGCAGGCGCCGGCACCATTCCGATTGTGCCCGTAGCGACGAGGCCCGACATCACGTATGTGCGGCTGCATGGACGCAACGTAAAAGGCTGGCAGCATGGCAGCCATCCGGAATGGCGCAAACAGCGCTATCTATATCGATACAGCACAAAAGAGCTGGAGGAATGGCGGGACCGGTTGCTCCAGCTCGAGCAGTCGTGCGGGCATATCTATGTTGTGTTCAACAACAATTCCGGGGGCGACGCCGCAGATAACGCTAAAGAACTCAGCCGGATGCTCGGCCTGCACGAACACGAGCAAGCCCGGCTTGAGCAGGTAGTTTTATTTGATGACACATGAACTGATTACTGGCCCGTGTGCTTGCGGATCAAGCTCATTTTCAATTCCCAAAGCTCGACACTTAAATTAACACGATAGATTTCCGGGTTCAATTTACGCAGGTATTGGGGCCAGAAGTGATGCAGCTGCTGCCGGTGATATTGTTTGATTTCGTCCAGAGACGGCATCGAATACATGAACTTGCCACCGACAAAGATAGGCTGCAGCAGAGACACCGCTTCATAATCTTCGACAAACTTATGGATATATGGGTGAACGGGATCAAACAGCTTGATACGCTCGCCCCTCTTGATGTTCTCCTCATGCCGTAGGGTTAAGTAGTCGGCCTGCGCTTTGCCTGTCGATTTGTCGATAATCCGATACACTTCCTTGAAGCCGGGATTGGTCACTTTCTCCGGGTTGCCCGAAATTTTGATGACCGGCTCGTAGTGGCCGTGATCTTCCCTAGCGACCAGCTTGTACACGCCGCCGAGAGAAGGCTGATCTGCAGCGGTAATCAGCTGCGTGCCTATCCCCCACATATCTATTTTGGCTTCCTGCGCCTTGAGGTTAAAAATTACATTTTCATCCAGATCATTCGATGCGACTATTTTGACGTAGTCCAGACCAGCCTTGTCCAGCATCTTTCTGGCCTCCTGAGACAGGTAAGCCAAGTCTCCGCTGTCCAGCCGTATCGCGTTGAGCTTTTTGCCCATGCCTTCGAGCATACGTCCCGTCTTGATTGCATTTGGCACGCCGCTTTTCAGCGTATCATACGTATCTACGAGCAGTGTGACGCCGTCCGGCAGAGCTTCCGCATACTTGCGGAAAGCCTCTTCCTCCGTCTCGTGGCCCTGTACCCAAGCATGAGCGTGTGTGCCTTTGGTGGGTATGCCGAAGAGCATCCCCGCCCGCATATTTGAGGTGGCGTGAAACCCGGCCAGGTAAGCGGCGCGAGCACCCCAAATGGCGGCATCCGCCTCTTGTGCCCGTCTCGTGCCAAACTCCATCAACACATCATTAGGAGCCACTTGCTTAATGCGCGAAGCTTTGGTCGCAATCAGTGTCTGATAATTCATAAAGTTCAGTATCGCGGTCTCGATCAATTGCGCCTCGAAAACCCGGGCTTCAACCCGGATGAGAGGCTCATTAGGAAATACCAGTGTGCCTTCAGGTACGGCACTCAGGTTGCCCGTAAACCTGAACCCTTGCAGCAATTCCAGAAACTCCTCGGAATAGTTTTCCTCCTGCTGCCGCAAGAAATCAATCTCTTCTTTGCCGAACTTCAAGCTCTGAATGTAATGGACAATCCGTTCCAAGCCTGCAAACACCGCATATCCG
Source organism: Paenibacillus xerothermodurans (assembly GCF_002220865.2). Classification (GTDB taxonomy): domain Bacteria; phylum Bacillota; class Bacilli; order Paenibacillales; family NBRC-103111; genus Paenibacillus_S; species Paenibacillus_S xerothermodurans. The sequence goes on from NZ_NHRJ02000006.1 coordinate 71,411, forward strand.
TTGCCAAAAGGAAGATTGCGGAAGTACACTTCAAACACGGCTTTTTCGTCCAAGGAACCTTTCACCCAGTGGGCGTACATCATATTGATCTGATATTTATCGGTATGAAGCGTTAAATTTTCGTAGTCCAACACGGTCACTCCGTTCGCTGTTATCTATGTAAGATATGCATCTAGTATATAAGTTTCGCCATCTATTTGTAACCACAAACAACCTGCGCGCCCATCGCATGCCGGAAATGACCGAGAGCCCATTCATGTCCGACAGCATTGAATGACGCCGTAGCGTCCTCATGCACAGTGATGTGGAACCCTTTGTTATAGGCGTCAACCGCCGTATGCAGCACACAGATATCAGTGCACACTCCAGCCAGGTGAAGCTCGTCTATACCTCTGCTTCGCAGCTGCAGCTCCAAGTTCGTGCCGCAGAAGGCGCTGTACCGGGTCTTATCCATCCACTGAATCGTTTCCCTGTTTTCATCGAATACATTTTGCAGCCGGCCGTACAAATGACGTCCATCTGTGCCGCGGATGTTATGGGGCGGGAATAAGCGCTGTTCAGGGTGGTAATGATCGTCCCGCTCATGGAGATCCACGGCCATAACCACAAAATCGTTCTGCTGAACGAAATGCCGGGTGATTTCACAAATGCGGTTTTCAATCGCGATACCTGGATCCCCACAGGGCAGCTGGCCGACCACAAAATCCACCGTGTAATCAATGACAATCAGTGCTTTCTTCAATACCCATTCCCTCCCGCAGCGTCACTTGAGTGATGATTATAATAACGAGAATATCAAAAGTTGAGGTAAAAGCCTAGTTCTGATTTGGATAAAAAACAGGACCTGACAATAATTATTGTCGGTCCTCGCTGCCAAATCTATCAGTTTATTCAGTCTTACTGCACTAAACTCAGTCTCCAGATCAGACTTTGAAAATCTCCCTCGAGAACAGGGACATGCAATCCTTTGTACATAAGCTCGTCGCCGCCGTATATTTCTCCCGAGCCGGCCACACGGTAGCGGCTGTCCGTATCCAATCCCCTCAACCGGATGGAGCGCAGCGGCTCTCCCGGCTCGGCCAGCACTTTGAAGTATGCAACCAGCGCCTCCGTCCGATCGTCGGATACGAACATCCAGGCCGTGATATTTCCGTCGAACGGGCTCGCCAGCCGGTAAAAATCTCCCCGTTGTATGAGCGTCCTAGCTTCTTTGTACGCAGCGACTTGCTGCTTGGCCAGCTCTTTCTCCTCCGCCGTGAACCGTGTCAGATCGAGCTCATAGCCGAAGTTGCCTGACATCGCTACATCACCGCGCATTTGCAGAGACGTCGTTCTGTGCATCTGATGATTCGGCACTGCTGATACGTGGGAGCCCATCGCGCTAATCGGATACACGATGCTCGTACCGTATTGGATTTTCAACCGGGCGACCGCATCCGTATTGTCGCTCGTCCACGTTTGCGGCATATAATACAGTATACCGGGATCAAAACGCCCGCCGCCCCCCGAGCAGCTCTCAAATAACACGTGCGGGAAAGCCGACGTAATCTTCTCCATCATATTGTACAGGCCCAGCATGTAGCGGTGTGCCGTTTCTTTCTGCCGCTCCGTCGGCAGCTGTGCGGAACCAATCTCCGTCATATGCCGGTTCATATCCCATTTCACGTATGTAATCGGAGCGCTGGACAAAATCGCGGATACGCGTCGGATGGTTTCATCGCATACATCCTGTCTCGACAGGTCGAGCACCAGCTGATTTCTCCCCAGCGTACGGTCACGGTCAGGTACATGCAGGCACCAATCGGGATGCTCGCGGTACAGGTCGCTGTCCGGCGAAACCATCTCCGGCTCAAACCAGAGGCCGAACTCCATGCCTTGGTCGACCACCCGCTGTGCTAAACTGTCTAATCCGTTCGGCAGCTTCTTCGTGTCTACAAACCAATCGCCCAGCGAGCTCTTATCGTCGTCCCTGTGCCCGAACCAACCGTCATCAAGCACGAACAGCTCAATACCCAGTTCCTTGCCTGCCTTGGCAATCTCCACGATTTTCTCTTCGTTGAAATCAAAATAAGTCGCTTCCCAGTTATTGACCAATACGGGGCGTTCCTTATCCCGGAACCGACCTCTGCACAATCGGCTGCGATACAATTTATGATAAGTCCTCGACATCCGCCCAAGCCCCTGCGCAGAATACACGAGCACCGCCTCCGGAGCCTGAAATGACTCGCCCGGCTCAAGCAGCCAAGAAAGATCGAACGGATTGATGCCGAGCGACACCCGCGTCGTCTGAAAAGGGTCCACCTCGATATTAGCCGCGAAATTGCCGCTGTACACCAGGTTAAACCCGTAGACGTCCCCATGCTCCTCATCCGCCCCGGTTGACATCAGGGCCACAAATGGATTGTGCTGATGGCTGCTGGCGCCTCTGCGGCTCTCTATCGACTTCGTACCGCCTGTGAGCGGCACGCGCTCGGCATGCCGTTCCCGCGCCCAAGTGCCCGATAAGTGCAGCAGATCGAAATCCGCATGAGGGAGATCCACACTCACACTGAGCGCGCGGTCCAAACGAACGGAATGATCGCCCTCATTAGTAAAGCGGACCGACCGGGTGATCGCGTCGTGATCGGTGAACGCGGTGTAAGAGAGCGTTACCGTGAGCCCGGTGGTTGTATCTCTAGTGACGATCTCGAGCGTCTGTGCCTCCAGTGCGTCCTCCACATAAGTGGCCGGCAGCCCTGTGAGCCCCGGTTTCCCGTCGACAATGCGGTAGCTTTCGAAGACGAGACCGGCAATTCTCGTACCATCTGCAAACTGCACTTCATAGGCCGGATGCCTGAAATCACCGGTGCCGTAAGCCGGGTACTCCTGCGGCAGATGATCCAGTGAGAACTGCTTGTCCCCCGCTGTGAAATTCGGACTGAACGGCCGTTCCGTGAATCTCGGCAAGCCCGCAGGGTTGAACGACCGAATACGTCTTCCCCAGTACGCATGCACTAATTGTCCGGTCGCCAGCACGTGAATCACATAGCTGGTATCCTTCGCAGTTAAATGAAACACCCGGTTGTTCTCGTTATAATGAATTGACATATGCTGCCTCCCCTAGCCTTTGACGGCGCCATCCGCCATCCCTTTGATAAAATATTTTTGGAGAAATAAATAGAGCACCGTAAGCGGTAACATGCCCATCAGGCAGCCGGCAGCCACCCAGTTGATGTTGCTGTGGAACTGGGAAATAAACATAGATAAAGCGACGGGTATCGTCTGCACTTCCCTTTTTTGCAGGAAAAATATCGAAAACTGATAGTCGTTCCATACCTGCACGCCGATCACGATGATGATCGTTGCTGTAATCGGTTTCAGAAGGGGCAAGATAATTTTATAAAAAATAGCGAACCTGCTGCATCCGTCGATTAATCCCGCTTCATCCAGTTCCCTCGGCACTGAGTTGATAAATCCGGTAAATAAGAAAATCGTCATTGGCAGCGAAAACGTCACCTGCGTAAGTATGATGGCCCAGTACGTGTTCATGCCGTCCATGTCTACGATAAATTTATACAAAGGAACAAGAATGGTCAAGGCCGGCACGATCAGACACGAGATGCTCAAAGTGTAGATAAAATTGTTCCACCTCGTTTGGTGTCTAGCCAGCGGATAAGCGGCGAACGCACCGATGATTACGACGAGAGCTATGACGGAAAATGTGATGATGCAGTTGTTCAGGATCGCCCTGCCTAAATGTGCATCCTCCCAAGCATGGACGAAGTTGTCCAGGTACAATGACTGGGAGGGCAGCCATTTGCTGCTCGTATCCTCAAGCGATTTGAACGACATATTGATCAGAATGTAGAAAGGAACAATGTGAACGATGCCTATCAATAGCAAAATGAAATATTTGATCGCCCGAGTCACATCTTCACTTCCCTTCTGCGCAGCAGGTATAAAGCCGTCAAGCTGATAACGCAAATGATCAAAAACATCACATTGCCCAACGCCGCGGCATATCCCGCATCCTGGCGGGCGAAATACAAATTGTACATCATGGTGGACAGCGATTGTGACGCGTAGCCCGGTCCGCCGTTAGTCATCGCGATGATCACGTCGAACAGCTTCAATCCCCCGATAACATTGATCACAATGTTAATGGTGATGGCGGGTGCGAGCAGCGGCAACGTGATATTGAGAAATCTGCTGAGCCATGTCGCCCCGTCGATATCGGCAGCCTCGTAGTACTCCTTGGAGATCGACTGCAGACCAGCGAGATAAATTATCATCGCGATGCCCATGTATTGGAACGTATTCACTCCTGTGATAATCCATACAGCCCTCGGCCCGCTAGCCAGCCAATCCACGGTTTCCTTGTTCAAGAGCTTCAGGAGATCGTTGATCGCTCCGGCTTCGAATTGGAAAAAGAAGTACGAAATGTAGCCCATAATAAGCGGACTAATGATGACAGGCAAGTACACGACGGTCCGTACGATCCCTTTCCCGCGAAGCTTTTGATCCAAAAATAAAGCGTATGCCAATCCGAGCAAATTTTGAAACAGCGTACTGCCTAATCCATAAATGAACGTGTTCTTCATCGTTTGGATAATCTTTGGATCGGTAAATATTTGAGCATATTTTTCCCAACCCACCCACGCGTACTGCTGCGAATAACCGTCCCAGTTGGTGAAAGATATTTTGATCCCTTGGATGAGCGGATAGAAAATAAAGACGCCAAACAACAGTAACGCGGGAACGTACATAAGATTCAGCACAGTAGGAGATTGCCAAAGCCTTTGCAAGGAAAAGCTGGGAGAATGGGTGGTTTTCTCAACCGGCATGTGCTTATTGTTCATTGTTGTCCTCCTGTCTCCCGTTAGTATTCTATTTGCCGGTTGTTCTCAAACGGTCGTATTCTTTTTGCATGTTCTCAGAGAATTGACGTGCGCTAATGCCGCCGGCGAGCAAATCCTGTCCGTTCTTACACATTACGTCCCACATTCCGTTAGGCAGGTAAGCCCGGTCAAAATAAGGCAGTACGCGTGTGTCTTTGTATTTGGTGAAGTCAGCGGTCATCGTTCCGGCATTGATTTCAATCCCCTTGAGACCCGGCGGCAGCGCTTGCGCAGCGGTAACCAATGTCACGTTTTCCGGCTTCGCGTAAAAGGCGACGAACTTTTTGGCAGCGTCAATGTTTTTGGAATCCTTCCACACGCCCCAGGTCGTCTTCTCCCCGCCCGCCAACGTCGGTGTATCACCCGCGGCCGTCGAAGGAATCGGCATTAATCCGCCTTTGACATTTGAATTTGTCTTCTTCGCTTCTTCGATCAGGAAGGGGCCGTAAAATCCGAATGCAACTTTGCCCTCACCGAATGCTTTTGCGGAATCACTATATTTGGCGGTGAGTACGTCCTTGTTTAAGTAACCCTTTTTTTGCAGATCGAGAAAAATTTCCGGCAGCTTGTCGAAGTTCGTCCAGTCGAACGACCCGTCGGTCAGCTGCTTGCTGAAATTGTTTTGCGGGCTTATAAACAGTGATGTCGCCATGAAATCGACGAATTGTCCGATCGGCCACGAATCCGCGCCCCCGATATGGATCGGTGTCACTTCCCCATTGCTCTTTGTTTTGATCTGCTCTGCCGCGGCCAACAGCTCGTCCCATGTAGTCGGAACCTGTACGCCATACTTCTCCAACACTTCCGCGTTGTACGCAGGTCCGGATTTGTCCTGGTCGATTGGCAGCGCATACACCTTGCCCGACTCGTCGGTCACTGCCGGTTTGATCGCGTCGTCCAGCTGCTTGGCCCACGGTTCATCCTTCAAGTCGAGCAAATATTGACCGTACCGCGCCTTCGACCAACCATGTGTGGCGAACACATCCGGCATGCTGTTTGAAGCCATTTTGACCTTCATGATATTCTCATATTCCGCTCCCGGAGCGCTGAACTCCACCTTAACGTCTGGGTTCTCCTGCATAAATTTGTCTGCAATCGTTTGGAGCACCTTCGCCGGTTCACCAACTACATTCGTCGCTACCGTGAGCGTCGTTTGACCACCGGACGCAGCGCCCTCTTCGTCACTGCCGGGCGTACCGCAAGCAGTTATTGCCCAAGCTGAAGCCAGTAAAACACATAGAACCGAAGCCGTTTTTGTTTTTTTCATACAAAACTTCCCCCTTAAATACTAGAATAATGCCAACATTGACTATCTGGAAAAAGCGTACCACACCTGTTTGCGCTTACAAAATGACTGAAAACTACAAAAAGAGTGCTCATTTCTACACTGCCGCATTCCGGAGGTCTCTTGACCTGCTCCCAGCAGGCCTATATCCTTAAGTTGGAGGGGAGAATTCTTTGTGACTTTTTTCCAGACTTTACGCTTTAAATTGACCATCATTTATCTACTGACCATCGTCGCGCCGTTCATCGTTCTCGCCCTGGCTATGCCTTATTATTCAGAGGGTATTCTGAAAAACGAAACGCAAAAGCTGACTGCCGGCACATTGAATGCCCTCACCCGTAACCTGCATACATATATGGACGATCTTGAACGGCTGACTGCGTCGCCTTACTTGAACGATAATGTGATTCAGGCGTTAAAATACAAAGCAGGCGGACACTATCGGACCGCGAGTGCGTATGACAAGCTGCAAACCGATCGCGCGCTGACCGGCACGCTGCCCAATTACTTGATTAACACACGCGAGGACATCTTAAGCACGATTATCATTTCAACAGACGGACAAGCCTACCTTACATCAAAACACAACGCGATGGAACTTGTTCCCAACTTTCCGTTCAGCTCACAGGACTGGTACAAACAAGCAGTCGATAGTGACGGCAGAGTCGCATTCATCAGCTCACATCCGCAATCCTATCTGATAAATCAAGGCTCCCGGCAAGTTTTCTCGGTGGCTCGGCTTATCAAGGACCCGGATTCCCGTCGGCCGCTGGCCGTTATTTTGGCGGATGCCGACACCAAAGTGCTGGAGAAAATTACGCGCGACATCACTTTCAACGTAAGCTCGATCGTTGTCATTCTGGACCAAAACCGCAACGTGATCTACGCGAACAAGCCGTTGACCGCCGCGCTGCAGGCACAGCTGACTAACGGTGACCATCCGGTGAGCGATCGCACGGCTTATGTAACCGTTTCCAGAACACTCACTCCAGCGGATTGGGAGATCGTGGTATTGTTGTCCAATAACGAAATTAAATCCAAGGTGCGGTGGACATACATTGTCGCTGTTCTTCTTTCTGTGGGCGGCTTGTTCGTGACCTTTTTCGTATTCCTCTATTTTACACGGTGGATCGTCAACCCTTTTCGGCAAATGAACACCGTGATGAATCAGGTGAAAAAGGGTAATCTCGACACGCGCTACGTACCGGAAGGCAGTGACGAGATCGCCCGGCTCGGCGAGTCCTTTAACAGCATGATTGCCCAGCTGAATGAACTGATCAACAAGGAGTACAAGGCTGTGCTCGCACAGCGGGATGCGGAATATCGCGCGCTGCAGTCGCAAATACAGCCGCATTTTTTGTATAACACGCTCAACTGCTTTATCGGCTTGAACCGTGCCGGTGACACCAAGCAGCTCGAAAACGCGATTTTTTCACTGAGCGGCATGCTGCGATATATTTTGCAGGAAAACCAATGGGCGACCATTGAGAATGAATTTTTGTTTTTGCAAAAATACGGTATGCTGCAGCAAACCCGGTTTCAAGAAAGGCTGACGATCCATGTCAGCTATGACACTGAGGCGGCAGATTTTCCGATCCCGAAGCTATTGGTGCAGCCGCTTGTGGAAAACGCCATCATCCACGGGGTGGAACCGGATGATAAGGCGAATCTCGTGACGGTGCACGCCACCACCCGGCGCGTAGGCGAGCAGAGCTTCGTTGTTATTGAGATCTCAGACAACGGGCTCGGGTTCGATGCACGCGGCGCGGCAGGACCGCGGCATTCCGGCGCGGAAGCCGCTGCGGCATTGCCGCAGGCCGATGGCTGCCCTGCCGTGGGGCAGCCACGCTCCGGTGGCGGGACCGCTGCGGGGCAGCCGCGCGCCAGCTCCGCGGCCGCAACAGCTGTACCGCAGGCCGATGGCTGCCCTGCCGTGGGGCAGCCGCGCTCCGGTGGCGGGACCTCTGCGGGGCAGCCGCGCGCCAGTTCCGAGGCCACGGCGGCAGCGCCGCGAACGGTGGTGCATGCTGCGGCGGTACAACCGCCCTCCCCCGGCGATATGCGGAAGGAGCCGTCGCAGTCTGACGGTCGAGCTCGGCATGTGCCGAGGCCGCACACCGGTCTGCCCAACGTGGAGGCTCGCCTTAAGCTGGCGTATCCAGACGCGGTGATGCATATCGCCAGCACAATGGGGGCGGGCACACGCGTAACCATTACCATTCCCAAGGGGGAAGAACAGCATGAACGTGTTATTGGCTGACGATGAAAGCTTGGTCAGATCGAGTCTGCGCAGTATGCTGCACGATCTAAGCATCCCGGTTCAGGTGATTGGAGAAGCGCGCAACGGCGAAGAAATGGTGGAATTGGTACGACAGCGCCAGCCGGACCTGGTATTTGTGGACATCCGCATGCCGAGGTTGAATGGTTTGGATGCGATTCGCCGGGGCAAGGCGGTCTCCCCGTACACGCAATGGGTGATTTTAAGCGGGTACTCGGAGTTTGCTTACGCCAAGGAGGCGCTGGAGCTCGGCACCCACGGATATTTGCTGAAGCCCGCCAGCCCCGAAGAGCTTGCGCAGTGCATGTCCGCGGCAGTGGCTGAGCACAAAAAAACGCTAGCCGCACTTAACCTGGAATTCGAGCATATGCTGGTCTCACTGCTGCACGGCACAGGGCCGCGCGATGAGATGAACCTAGGACCATTTTTCTCCCACTGTGAGTATCACTGTGTGATGTTTGTCATGGACAGCTCCCGCAATGACACTGACGGGTGCCGTAGGCAGGCGTTCGATTCCGATCTGCAACAAATGATGAACGATCTGCCGCAAGGCCCAAAAAGCAGAGCCGCCCTGCTCACACTGCGCGAGGGGCACTTGGCGCTAATCTGGGCTCGGGATGTGTCCGCGGGGTCGGAACGCGATCAACTGTGCGCTGACGGCAAGCAGGTAATAACGTCCGCGTACGAGCAATGCGTGGAGCAGTGTATTCAGAGGCACAGCACCACAGGGTTCGCCATATATGCGCTGCAGACGGCGGGCGGTTCCAGCTGCGGGATAATGCAGCAGCAAATGGCCGAGCTGCAAAGCCTAGCCTCTCTGCGAATGCTTCTGCCGGACGGGCAAGTGTACAAGCTGACAGACCTGCAGTCCCATGCAATTCGGCCGGACGTCCGGCAGCTGGCGATTCGCTTGGACCAACTGTGTCGCCATTACGCGGCTAAGGACTACGTGAACTACCACAAAGAGCTGACGCAAATAGAGCAATGCTTAACGACATTGCACCTTTGGCACGGCAGCCTTGCGCTAGATCACGTTTGCCGGTTTATGAACCGCGCCATCGGCGCAGGACTTTCGCCCGAGCATGCCTCGGCGCACTGGATTCGTCTGCTCCAGCAGAGAGGAGAGAACATCCTGGCTGATACGCCAAGCGAGAACAACTGGCAGGGTGATCTGGTGCAGCGCGTCATGGCATATGTAGACCGGCATTATATGAACGATATCGGCATAGGCCAAATTGCGGGTGAAATGAATGTCACCCCCAACTATTTGAGCTCGCTTTTTCATAAAAAAGGCGGAATCACCTTCGTAAAATATTTGACAAAAACACGTATGCTCAAGGCCAAGGAGTTGCTGCTCACCCGGCCTAACCTGAAAATCCAAACGGTAGCCGAGCAGGTCGGCTATCACAGCACCCGGCACTTCACCAAGCTGTTCTCGGAGTACTACGGCTGCTACCCGTCCGAGCTCCGGGAAAAGCATAGAGCTTGACCAGCGCTTCTCATCACATGCGACGCTGGTGAGCCCACAACACAAAAAATCCGCCCCTGTTCATCAGGTAGCGGATTGACTTAGGTCGCCGGGGTTTCACGTACGCTGCGCACTCGATAGGTTCGCGGCAGCCAGCCGCAGCTCACACACTGCCGGCGTACAGGTGCTCGTCTCGAACAGGCTGCGTTTCAATGATCGATTGAATGCTCGCCGCCACCGCGTCGGTCTGCGACAACAAAAACATATGGCCTCCTTGGAACACATGGAACGTCGGCTCACTGTAAAACCACTGCCGCCAGCCAGGGGCGTCGGCCATGCATTTTTCATCCTCAGACCCATTGAAGATATGTACCGGCGAGTGAATCAGAGAGTGGTCCGTGTGCTTGAATGTTTCCAAAGCCTTGAAATCCGCCCTGAATGCGGGCACAAAATAATCGAGGAGCTCTTTATACTGCACGAGCTCGGGCGGAATTCCGCCAATGCCGATAACATGATCGAGGAACGCACTGTCGTCCAAATGTGTTACAACATTCCGGTGTATGTGCGGCGGCTGCACCGCCGAAATAATCAGCGCTTGCGGGAATATACCCTGCCGCTCGAGCTTTTGGGCCAGCCTATAAATCACTAATCCGCCCATACTATGCCCGAATAACACGAACGGCTTAACCAATGCGGGTCTGAGCGCGGTCAGATACAGCTCCACCAGGGTCTCCATGTCATCCACCAGCGGCATAAGGTTAGTGCCATGTCCGGGAGGTTCGGCCACCAAAAAATGATAACGATCCTGCAAGCAAGTCTGGAGTGGACGAAACGACGCCGAATATCCTCCAGCGAACGGAAAGCATATGAGGCTCATGTTTTGCGTGGATGACCATCCCAGCTGCTGAATGAGTCTGCTCATTGTTTTACCAACCTCTCTTGTAAAATGGCGCCGATAAGCTCGGCGTTCTGTTTCACCATATCGCCATTCAGCATCTCATCGTGCTGTCCAAAGCCCTGGTGCTCCTGGAAGGTGCCCGTTGTCGCTTCCTGCCAGGAACCCATCCAAGCAGGCAGTGAAATATCTTGATCAGACCGTATGCAACGAATCTCTGCCCGCACGTGGCCCGTGTTGATTAATTCGATGAAATAAGAGTAATAAGCTGTGACTTTACGTGCTATCCCCTCGCGCACCGAATTGATTTGTAAATACGGATTGTCCTGATTGGCCTCCATCAGCGCTTGCACATCTTTCTCCACCGTACGATCGAGCTGACTGACACCTGTCTTCATGTAAGAATCGACCATGATCAGCATATCCACCGACCGGCCTCGCTGCTCTAATGCTTTCGCAACCTCGTAGGCCAGTGCACAGCCTGCGGAATAACCAAATATGACAAAAGGACCTTCGGGTTGGAGCTCCTCCATCATTTGGGTGTAACGCGCGATGCGATCATCACGTTCGATAAAATCAAATGCATATATCCGGTAGTCGGGCAGCGCCGCGGCTAGCTCACCGTACATGATCCCATAGCCCAACACCGGCGGAAAAGCAAATACATTCATGCCCCCATCGGGATTGAGGGTCGTCATCTCTGTCAGCGCCGAAGTTACGGGTAAACCGTCCGTGCCATTCCCCCACATTTCTAAATATGTCGCAATGCCGGCTATCGTCGGGGACTCAAACAAAAGCTTCACCGGCACGTCAACGTGAGTAGTTTTAAGAATTTGGGCGCACACTGCCATTGCTTTCAATGAATGACCGCCCAAAGCGAAAAAGTTTGCATGAATGCCAACAGTGGGCACACCGAGCACATCTGACCAAATCGCAGCCAGTTGAGCCTCAAGAGCGCTGCGTGGCGGGGTCATATCACCTCCGGCCTGGGCCGCTTGCTCCAGCTTGGGCAGCAGTCGGCGATCGACCTTGCCGTTGTGGGTGAGCGGCAGACGCTCCAACATGATGTACGTCGGTGGAACCATGTAGGACGGCAGCGCGGCCGCCAAATTAGTCTGCAGCTTGTCCGGCTCCAAAGCACTGCCTTCATGGCCAACGACATACGCGCATAGCGTCGTTTCACCCGACATGCTGCTCAGTGGCAATACTACCGCCGCCTTCACCTCAGGGCAGCGCAGCAGCTGCTCTTCAATTTCTCCCAGCTCAATGCGATGACCGCGTATCTTCACCTGATCGTCCAGCCGGCCGAGAAATTCAATGGTGCCGTCGGGAAGCCACCGTGCCAAATCACCGGTGCGATACAGCCGTGCTCCAGCGGCAAACGGATGCGGCACGAACTTGGCCTCGGTCAGGTCAGGCCGGTTCAAGTAGCCGCGGGCGAGCCCCGGTCCGCTTATGCACAATTCGCCGACCGCTTCCAGCGGCTGAAGCTGATTCGTCGGGCTAAGCACGTAAGCCCCGGTCAGGCTCAGCGGTCTGCCGATAGGAATTATCGCAGCATCCTCCGGAATGTGATTCACGGGGTAAAAGGTTGCGAACACCGTGGTCTCTGTTGGGCCATAAACATGGATGATTTTATCCGGCCCCATCCGCTGCAGCGCCTTACGCACATGAGGGACGGAGCATCGTTCCCCGCCGAACAGCACCTTTCGGATACCGCGCATCCATGTGTCCCCTGCATCTACGAGCAGGTTGAAGAGCGCAGTCGTAGTGAACATCACCGTCACTTTTTGAGCTTCCATCAGCTGGATGAGCTTACCCATATGGAGAATGGTTTCATTCCTCGCTATCACCAGCTTTGCCCCATTCACCAGTGCGCCGAACAAATCGAATGTAAAACCGTCGAATGCATAATTCGATAACGACAGCAGAGTGTCGCTCTTGGAGATGTCAATATAATTCGTATCCTTGACAACTCGTGTTATGTTCGCGTGCGTCGTCAGATTTCCTTTTGGATTGCCCGTCGTACCGGATGTATAGATCACATAAGCCGGGTCATCCGGGGATCCGGCGGCATCCAGGTTATATCCATCACCCCGATAGAGTACCGGATTGTCGATGTAGAGCCGCGGCCCCGCCGGAGAAACGGCGTCCGCCAAATCAGTCAGCTCATACTGTGTGAGCAGCAGCGGCGAACCGCTGTCCTCCAGCATAAACCGGATACGCTGCTCGGGGTATGCGGGATCGATGGGCAGATAAGCCCCACGCGCTTTCAACACGGCCAGTATGCCGACGATCATTTCCGGCGAACGCGAGACCAGCATCGCCACTAACGTGCCGGCGGTCACCCCTCTTTCAACCAGCAGTCGTCCCAGCTGGTTAGCCCGTTCGTTGAGCTCGGAATAGGTCATGGTCCGATCTTCACACACAATAGCGATTTGGTCCGGCTGCTCCGCAGCGCAGCGCTCGAACCACCTAGTCAGCGTAAGACCATGCGTGAGAGGGCCCCACGTTTCCCCGCTAAACCGCTCCAGCAGAAGCTGCTGCTCAGCTAAAGTGGCTATCCGTACTTCCCCAAGTTTAATCTGAGGGCGGGCAGACACTTGCTCAATGATGCCGCATAATTGATCCCTTAACCTTACGATGAAGGTCTCCTCAAACATATTGGTGTTGTATGCGAGCTTCAGCGCCATTTCCTTACCGGGGGAGGCTAGTAAATTTAGATCATAGTTCGATTTCTCAAACACGTCGGTTGTCCCCACCGTGAATCCGAGGCTCTGCTGCTGCTCATTCCCGCCAGCCTCCTGGAGAGGGTAGTTCTCAAACACAACGATATGATCGATCATGTCAGGATGCGCTGCACGGCTTTGAATCTCATATAACGGGACATATTGGTGCGGCTCCGAATCTAGCGACCCCGATTGAACCATCGAGATGAATTGCGCAAAAGAGAGCTCTGCGGCCGCTTCTACCCGCTTCGGGACGACGTTGATAAACAGTCCGACCATCTGCTCCACCCCACTAATGTCCGCAGGGCGTCCTGACACGACAGTTCCGAACAAAATATCGTCAGAGCGTTGATACCGGCTCACCAGAATAGCCCAAACCGCCTGAAGCATAGTGCTCAGAGTTACTCCGTGCTCTTGTGCCAATTCTGTGATCGCGCGGGTTTGTTCTTCCGTCAGACGGAAGCACACCTCGCCGGGCTCAGCGGCCGCTTGGCCATCTTTTTTGCGCTGTTCGGCGAAGGTCGTTTGCCCCGCAAAGCCGGACAAATAATCATCCCAGTACTCGAGCGATTTTTGCTTGTCCTGCTTGTCCAGCCATTTGATGTACTCTTTGTACGGCTTGACGGGCGGCAGACTGTAAGCCCTATTGTGCAGCAGCGCTTCGTACACGCGGAACAGCTCCTGTACAACAATGCCGAAGCACCAGCCGTCCAAGACGATATGGTGGTAGCTCCACACCCATTCGTAGCTGTTATTCCCCTTGTTAAATACAACAGTGCGCATCGGAATGTCTTTAGATAGATCGAATCCCCGTGCTTTATCCTGCTGCTTGTAAGCCTGTACGCGTTGTTCCTGCTCTGCTGCCGAAAGACCGGAAAGATCTGTTTCCTGCACCTGAAACGCCCGGTGCTTCAGCACAACTTGCACCGGTCTTTTCATTTTTTCATGCACAAAAACCGTCCGAAAAATATCATGCCGGTCCACGATCACGTTCATGCTTTCCGCAAGCAGGTCAGCGCGAAAAGTCCCCTGTATCTGCATTGAGATCTGCTCGACGTAAAAGCTGCGTCCCGGGTTCAGAACGGTGTGGAACAGCATACCCTCCTGCATTGGCGACAAATAATACATGTCCTGCACTTGATCTTTTTGAAACTGACTCATTTAATTCGCTCCCCCCGTGTGGTCCCCACTCACACTATTAACAAGATAATCTCACGCTGTTACCCGGCATTTGCGGGAGAACATGGAATGTCTTTGATCTTCTCCATGTTCCACACCGCTTGGCCAACATGTCATCGCGCGCTTTTCGTAAGTATGTGCTTTCGCCTATGAGCCGCAACTGTTCTCAGGCAGCCTCAGCCTAGCTTTTCCGACAGCACTTCGAAAATGTCCTCCATTTCGTCCATTCCCAAATCCGTGGCATCGAAATCACTTGGCGTGAGATCCTGGTCTTTCTTCTCGACGCAATGGTGGATCAATTGCAGCAGATGGCGCTGAAGCCTCTCCATCAGTTGAGTGATCGTGCCCCGCAAATACTGCTGTTTGTTAAAGGTGCAGGATAGAGCGAGCCGCCCGCCCCGCACGATGCCGCTGAAGTTGAGCGCGTGCAGTGCTTCCGACTCTCCGCTGATCTGATCGCCCATGCCATATGTTGAAGGGCCGAAGGCATCCGTTTGTACCTCACTGTCAAACTGTCCGAGGTAATTGAAGCTGATTTCCGGCTTGAGCGCGAACTCCAACCCCGCTTTGTGCTCTGCTGCGGTTAAGTAGCGCAGGATGCCGTAGCCTACCCCTTTATCCGGAATACTCCTCAAGCCTTCTTTCACCGTTTTGATCAGCGTCGGCAATGGACCGTCTGGCATATTCAATAGGATCGGATACTGCGCCGTGAACCAACCGACGGTGCGCGACACATTCATTCCTGGCAGGATTTCTTCCCGGCCGTGACTTTCGAGATTAATGCATATCTTGGACTCGCCCGTCCACTCCTGCACAGCCATTCCGAGCGCAGTCAATAAAATGTCGTTCATCTCCGTCCGGTAAGGTTTATGAACTTGCGTGAGAAGCAGGCGAGTGTCCTCTTGTGATAATTCTACCGATACCGAGGCACAATCTTTTATCACGTGCGTAGTGCTTGCGTTATCCTTCGGCAGCGGCATGATACGCTCATTTTCAATCCGCTGCCAGTAATCCGCCTGCTTAAGGAATGCCGGCGAGTCGGCATAGGCCTGTAAGCCCTCCGCCCAGTCCTTGAACGAATTGGTTTTATCGGGCAAGCTCACCTCTTCTCCCCTAACGGCCTGCAAATAGCCTCCGGCGAAGTCCTCCAGTAAAATCCGCCACGACACTCCGTCCACCACCAGATGATGGATGACGATAAGCAAATGATCGCCATGATCGGTTTGAAAAATCACCGTTTTCAGCAGAGGGCCCTGCCCGAGATCGATACTGCGCTGCACCTCATCGGCATAAGACGTGATCCGCGTTTCAATATCGTTCACGCCTTGGAGATCAACCACCTGCACACTCACCTCGCCGCTCTCCGAGCCGCGATTGTGCTGCACCACTCCTTCCTGGCTGAACGTGTAGCTCATGCGGAGGGCATCATGATGCTCCACAATTTTGCTCAGCGCCTCTTGCACAGCATACGGGGCGAAGCCGGACGGTGCATGCAGCATAACAGACTGATTCCAATGATGCATCGCGGTAAACCGCTGTGCGAAGAACCAGCGTTGAATCGGGGTCAGCAAGACGTCGCCCTCTACCATGCCTTGCTCAGCCGTCGCACCCTCGGCTCGCTGCAAATACGGGCCGACCTGTTCGATCGTCGGATGTTGGAACAGATCCTTCATCTCGAGCTTCCAACCCTCCCGGTACAGGCGGCTCGCCATCTGTATCGCTTTGATCGAATCGCCGCCGAGCGCGAAGAAATTCTCCGTGGTGCTAACTTTGTCAAGTCCCAGCACATCCTGCCATACCTGAGCCAGCAGTGCTTCGAGCTCGTTGGCCGGCCCGTTATATGTTGACGGTTCGGCAGTGCTGATCTGCGGAAGCGGCAGCGCTCTCCGGTCTACCTTGCCGTTTGGCGTCATGGGCAGCTGCGGGAGCTCAACCCAATACTGAGGCACCATGTAATCAGGCAGTACACTCGCCAGATCCATTTTCAGTTCATCGGCATCCAAGCTTCCCACAGGCACCACATACGCGCACAGCGCCGTGTTTCCCTGGGAATCCCGGATATCACTGACCACGGCGGCGCTAACTGCTGCATGCTGAGCCAAATGCACCTCTATCTCGGGCATTTCAATCCTAAATCCTCGAACCTTCACTTGTCGGTCTATACGGCCAAGATATTCAATAGTACCGTCTTCCAGCCATTTGGCGGAATCGCCCGTGCGGTACATCCTCTCGCCCGGCACGAACGGATCGGGTACGAACCGCTCTGCCGTCTCCTCAGGCCGGTTCATATAGCCGCGCGCCAAACCTCTGCCGGCGATACATAGCTCTCCTGCGACCCCGGTCGGCTGTAACTGACCGCCGCTTCCCAGAACGTACAGCCGCGTGTTTGTGATCGGCCGGCCGATTGTGATCGTTTGAGCCCCGTGCTTAACGCTCGTGCTCGTGGCCACCACGGTGCTTTCCGTCGGCCCGTAGTTGTTAACTAACGTGTATCGATGCTCCGACCCAACCCTTTTCAACTGATCCCCACCGGTGAGCAGGACGCGCAGGGAACGGTTGTCCAGCTCCATAAACTGCTCGCACAGTTGGGTGGGCAGGAAGGTTACCGAGATGCCGTTGTTATTGAAATATTCATTCAAACGCACGATGTCCATGCGAATCGTTTCGTCTATGATATGCACCTGGGCACCCGCCACCCAGTATGGGAACAGCTCCCACACGGTCGCATCAAACCCGAACCCGGCATATTTGGCGCTTCGGTCATTGCTACCTACGGCAAATGCCTCGTTGTGCCAGAAGCACAGGTTCACCAACGAACGGTGCTCGATCATGACGCCTTTGGGCTGCCCAGTCGTGCCGGACGTGTAAATGATGTATGCGAGATTGTCGGCCGCCGCGTTGACACCGGGATTGGGCACTTCACTGTTGAACCCGCCCGAGCAGTCGTGCTCTCCATCCAGCAACAACACTTCTCCACCGAACTCCTGCGGCACAGCCAAACCTGTCTGCGTCAGTAGCAGGCGCGCATTGCTGTCGGACAGCATGTAGGAGATCCGCTGTGCAGGATAGCTCGGGTCGATCGGCACGAACGCGCCGCCGGCTTTCAATATGGCAAGAACCCCTGCGGCCATTTCCAGCGATGGCTTGGCCATGATGCCGACAGGCTGATCCGGACGAACCCCCTTGGCGATCAGCACACGAGCCAACCAATTGGCTCTAGCGTTGAGTTCCCGGTATGTCCACTGCCGCCCGTTGTATACCACCGCCGCTTGATCCGGAGTAACGAGCACCTGATGCTCGAACAGCTCGTGAATCGTTTTGTCCGTTGGGACGTCGGATTGCTCCGTGCGATTCCATTCCACGAGCGTTTTTCGTTTTTCCTCAGCGGTAAGCAGTTCAATGTCGGCTAGACGGGCGTCCGGATTTTCAACGGCACCCAGTAAAGTGTTCAGCAAGTACGCGCTCCAGCGGACTACCGTGTCCTTTTTAAACAAGTCGCAGCAGTACTCAAATTGAAGCCCAAGTTCATCCGCGCGCTCAAAAGCTCCCAGTGTTAAATCGAACTTGGAAGTAGTATGAGGCATGTCATACGGCGCAATGTTCAAGCGATCCAGCCGAAGCACATCCCGATCCGCATTCTCCGAGGTAAGCATCACGTTGAACAGCGGGTTCCGGCTGACATCTCTGGGCAGGTCCAGCTTATTGATCAGCTGCTCAAAAGGATAATCCTGATGCTCGATGGCCTGAAGACTGGCTTCCTTAACCTCCAGGAGCAGCTGCCGGAATGTTTTGTCCGCACGCGGCCCGGTTCTCAGAGCCAATGTGTTGACGAACATGCCCGGAATCGCTTGGCTATCCGGATGTGCTCTGCCTGAAACGACGGAGCCGACAATTACATCATCCTGTCCTGAGAGCTTAGCTAAAAAGATGTTGAACACGGACAGCAGTACCATATGCATGGTCGTTCCGGTTGCCAGCGCAAGCCGGCGGATCTGATCAGTCAATTGCTTAGATGCGCGGAAGCGTACAACATCGCCCGCAAAGCTTTGCACCGAGGGACGTGGATAATCGGTCGGCAGCGACAGCTCAGGTATCGTGCCTGAGAATGTCTCCAACCAATACTGCTCTTGCCGTTCAGCCACCTCCTGCTGCGCCGGTTCGTTGTACCATGTTGAGAAATCCTTGTAATGCAGCTTGGGCTGCGGCAGAGCCTGCCCTGCGTACAGCGCGGCTAATTCCTTCACCAAGATTTCATTGGAGTGGCCGTCGGTAATAATGTGATGCGTATCGGTCAACAAAAGATGCCGGTTCTCCGCCAACTTGATCACGCACGCTCGGAACAGTGGTGCCGAATGCAAATTAAACGGACGGATGAACTGCTCTATCAGCTCAGGTGCTTCCTCCTCGATGCATGCCAGCTGGTGCAATTCAAACGGCACTCGCTGATGGATTTGTTGTACCGGTTTGCCTTCGATGTCCATAAACGACGTGCGCAGCGACTCATGCCTGTCGATCAAGGCCTGGAGTGCTCGTTCCAGCCGCGATGCATCGAGCTCGCCTTCCAGAAGCAGAACGGACGGCATGTTATAGCTAGCGCCGGACGGTTCGAATTGCTGCAAAATGTACATCCTGTTCTGCGCGGAGGAGAGCGGATAATACGGCTGCTCGGGCGCGGGCTCTATCTGCGCATAGACAGACGAACTGCCGGCTGCAGCTTCATCGAGATATGCCGCAAGACCTCGCACGGTCGGCCGATCGAATAATACTTTGATCGAAATGTCGCGGTTGAGCTTCGTTTGGAGGCTGCCGATCAACATCATCGCCTTCAGGGAGTGTCCGCCCAAATCAAAAAAGTTGTCATCCACGCCAACGCGGTCCGCGCCGAGCGTTTCCTGCCATAAATCGCACAGCACGAGCTGCATTTCACTTTCGGGGGCCGCGTACGCTGCTCCGGATGTGTTGACTAATACAGGTGCAGGCAGGGCACGACGGTTGATTTTGCCGTTCGCCGTCAGCGGGATCGATTCGACTTGGACAAAGTAGCTTGGAACCATATACTTAGGCAGCTGCGCCGATAACCATTCCCGCACGGCCGCAGCGGCGAGCTCGCCCTTCTCGGCCACGAAGTATGCGCACAACTCCTGAGCTGCACCTTGTTCGGGATACCCGACGACTACAGCCTTGTCCACCTTTTCATGTCTCACCAGCGCCGCCTCAATTTCGCCCGGCTCGATGCGGTAGCCGCGGATTTTCAGCTGGCCGTCCATTCTGCCCAAAAATTCTATTTCACCGTCCGGCCGCTTGCGCGCCAGATCCCCCGTTCTGTACATCAACTCGCCCGGCACGAACGGATCGGCCACAAATTTCTCCGCAGTCAGTTCCGGCAGGTTCAAGTACCCGCGGCCTACGCCGTCACCGGCGATGCATAGCTCACCCGGCAGTCCAACGGGCTGCAGTCGGTTGCCGGCATCCATGATATACAGCCGGTTGTTGCCAATCGGCCTGCCGATCGGTACATAAGCGTTCACATTGGCAGAGCCTTCGCATGCTTCCGGCCGGATATCGAATGCAGAGGCATCGACGCAGCACTCGGTCGGCCCGTACACATTAGTGATCAGCGGTGCGCTGCCGGCAGACGCAAACAAATCGTAAACTCCTCGCACCGTCTCCTGCGGCAGCGCTTCTCCTCCGATCAGCATATGACGGATGCCAACGCCCTGCACATTGCCAGCCGCCAGCAGCATCTGCACGTGAGCCGGCGTGCCGTCGGTGACATCGATACGGTGCGATCGATAATATGCCGCCAAAGCACGGCCATCCATGGACGATGATCTGGGTACGACGAACAATGTGTGCCCCAGAAGCAGCGAAGCGAATATTTGCTGCACCGACGCGTCAAAGTGAAAAGGTGCAACCAACGCAACATTTAAAGTCGTATGATCATGCTGTGAGTAAACGCGGTCACGCAAGCCTTCGACCAAATGGAGCACTTGACGATGTTCTATCATGACCCCTTTGGGCTTGCCGGTCGTGCCTGATGTGTAGATTATGTAAGCCAAATCATCCGCCGCAGTGGCTATCTGCGCCGATGTCTCACTCAGCGCACGGTCAGCTGACTCTAACGCCGAGCTGCGGGCGGCGGATACGTCGATGACTGCGCCGTCGAATAGTTCGCCGACACGGGCAGCGTATTGCTGTTCAGTGATAAGCCCACGCGCACGGCTGTCCTGCAAAATAAATTCAATGCGCTGATCCGGATTGTCAGGATCGATCGGCACGTATGCTGCACCGGCTTTAAGCACAGCCAGCATGGCCGCTATCGCATCGGTCGAACGCGACAAAAGCAGCGCCACAGCGTCCCCACGTCCGATGCCGAGACCGCTCAATGTGCGCGCCAGACTCGCCGCCCTCTCCTCCAGCTCGTGGTAGGTGAGCTGTCCGTCAGGGGCGACAGCCGCTATCCGTTCCGGCATTTTGGCCGCCTGGCTCTCAAACTGGCTGTGGATGCATTGGTCCGTCGCATAATTCACTCCAGTGGCTCTGGACTCTTCCAGCAGTTGACGTCGTTCCCCCGCTGACAGCATATCCATCTCACTGACAGTCGCGTCAGGATTGGTCACTGCGGCGGCCACGAGTTGTACCAAATAGCCACTCCAACGTCGCATTGTGTCAGCCGAAAACCGCGCTGTTGCATAATCGAAGCTCAAACGGATTTCATTATTCGATTCGAGCGCTTCCAGCGTCAGATCGTACTTAGCCGCCAGGGGCCGCATGGGATAGTCGGACAAGCTCAGCTCGCCCAGCCGCATTTGTGGTGTGTTCATGTTTTGCATGTTGAACATCACGTTGAACAGAGGAGTCCGGCTTGTGTCCCTGTCAATCGGCAGTTTTTCGACCAACATTTCAAACGGATAATCCTGATGTGCGAATGCTTGCAGGCACAGCTCCTTGACCTCCGTCAGATACTGCCTGAAGGTTTTGCTGCCTTCGGGCGCACTGCGAAGCGCGAGCGTATTAACGAACATACCCGGCATATCCCGGATGTCGGCATGTGTTCTTCCCGCGATAGGCGAACCAACGATGATGTCCTCCTGCGAGGAACATTTGGCCAGGAATACGTTGAATGCGGCCAGCAAAAACATATATGCCGTTGTGCCCGTAGCAGTCGTAAGCTCCTGAATTCTTCCGGCGAACTCCTTGCTTATGCCGAACACGAACCTGTCACCTGCGGCGCTCTGCTGAGAGAGGCGGGGGTAATCGGCCGGTAAATCCAGCACCGGGATGTCGCCTGCAAACTGATCGAGCCAAAATGACTCAAGGCGGCCCAATCTCTCCTGCTGCTCCGGCTGGTTTTGCCACACGGCGTAGTCCTTGTAGTGAAGCTTTGGTTCGGGCACTGTCTGCCCGCCATACAATGCAGCCAAATCCTGCACCAGCACTGCGGTAGATGCACCGTCGGTGATACTATGATGCATGTCAATGAGCAGAAGATGGCTGTGTTCATCAAATTGGATCAGCTCAGCCCGCAATAATGGTGCTTGATCAAGATCAAACGGCCGCACAAAATTACGGATTAATGTCTCGCTGTCCTTCTCCGACGCGCGAGTGCACTCCAACTGAAACGGAATGTGTTCGTGTATCTTTTGCACCAGCGCTCCGTCTACCATATGGAATGACGTCCGCAATGTCTCATGCCGGGCGATCAGTCCCTGGAAGGCCGCTTCCAGGCGCGACTGGTCCAACTCCCCTTCCAGGCTTAGCGCGGCGGGAATGTTGTAGCCGATACCCGCTCCTTCCAGCTGGCTCAAAATATACATGCGTCGTTGCGCAAATGATAGTGGGTAATGCGGCTGCACTTGAGCGGGCTCGATCACACCCGCGCTATCTTCGGTCGCGGCTTGCAAGCTCTCGGCCAAACCCCGAATGGTCGGACGTTCAAACAACAATTTGATAGGAACTTCACGTTCGACTTGTTGATGCATTCTGGAGGTCAGGAGCATGGCTTTTAAGGAGTGGCCGCCGAGGGAAAAGAAATCGTCATCGATACCCACACGCTCAACGCCAAGCACCTCCTGCCAAATTTCCGCCAAACGTTCCTCCAGTTCAGTGCGTGGAGCTTGGTAAGTGTCTCTGCCCGCACCTGCAGTTGGCTTGGGCAATGCCTTCCTATCAAGCTTTCCGTTAGACGTGAGCGGCATCTTCGGCAGCTGCATGAAATGTGCGGGCACCATATAATCCGGCAGATGCACGGAAAGCGCTTGGCGCAACTCGCCGAGACTCAACTGCTCGCTTCCGGTAAAATATGCCACCAGCATCGGCTGTCCGTGATGATCCGTCAACGGCAGCACAGCAGCTTCAGTGATCGCCGGTATCTGCAGCAAACGATGTTCAATCTCGCCTAATTCGATGCGGAAGCCACGAATTTTCACCTGATGATCACTGCGTCCAAAATACTCCATTTCTCCATTCGGCAGCAGCCTGGCCAGGTCTCCCGACCGATACAGCCGCTCACCCGGCTTATATGGGTTGTCAATGAACCGCTGCGCCGTCAACTCCGGGCGGTGCAGGTAACCGCGAGCCACCCCAAGGCCGGTAACACACAATTCGCCGATCACGCCCATTGGCACGAGGTTCATGTCCTTGTCCATGATGCAGCAGCCGAGCGTCGGTATGGGTACCCCGATGTTCGAGATATTGCTGTTGATTTCTTCCGTCGCGATTTCTTTATATGTAACATGCACGGTTGTCTCGGTGATGCCGTACATGTTGATCAGTTTGGTCTCCGGGTATTTGTCGTTCCATTCCCGAAGTATCGCCGGCTGAAGCGCCTCGCCGCCAAAAATAACATACCTCAATTCAAGCTCCCGGCTAGGTGCGGCGATCTCACGCTGGATAAGCGCAGCGAACGCGGTCGGTGTCTGATTCAGTACGGTGACTTTCTCATCGATCAACAGCTGACGGAACTGTTGTGGCGACTGCGCGACCTCTTTCGGCACGGCCACCAGCTTGCCTCCATATAAGAGGGCACCGTACATCTCCCACACGGAAAAATCGAAGCAGAAGGAGTGGAACATCGTCCATGTATCTCTGCTGCTGAATGTGAACTGAAGCTTGTCGTTTACCAGCAGACGCACAACATTCCGGTGCGAAATCATCACCCCTTTGGGCTTGCCTGTCGTGCCGGAGGTATAGATGACATAACATAAATCGTCCGGCGAATTTACCGGCGCCAAGTTGTACGTCGCTCCGTCGGTGACATCAACGTCGGACAGTTCCAAGCAGAGTGTCTCACCCGAGAAATCTACGCTGTTCAGTAAATGACTTTGGGTGAGCAGAACCCTTGCACCGCTGTCCTCCAGCATAAATTCGATCCGGTCGGAAGGGTATGCCGGGTCAATTGGGACATATGCCCCGCCAGCCTTCAGAATCGCCAACATGCCCACTATCATCTCCGGAGAACGCTCGGCCATAATTGCCACCAGTCCATCCGGCCCAACGCCTTTTGCCCGCACGAGTGCGGCCAGCCGGTTGGCACGCGCATTCAACTCCCGGTACGTGAGCCGACGATCCTCGAACACTACAGCGGCACGATCGGGCACTCGCTCAACCTGCTCCTCGAACAACTGCTGGATTGTCTTGTCCTGCGGATACGAAACCTCAGCATGGTGAAGCGAACCAAGCAGCTGCTGTCTTTCATCCTCCGACAAGTAGCATACCCCCCTGATGTGCGCTTCAGGGTTGCTAACCATGGCCCAGGCGATATTAGTTAGATGTGCTGCAACCTTTTCAATCCACTGTCTATCATAGACGGAGGCGTTGTACATCATCTTGATGGTCCACTGGTCGCCGGGAAATGCAATCAGATTAAAATCATAGTTGGTTTCGTCCGACCCTCCGACGACCTCCGCCGAAAAACCCAGACGCTGCTCAAAGTTCCCGTCCTCAAGCTCCCGTTCCAGCGGAAAATTTTCGAAAGCAAGCAGATGGTTCACCAACTGTTGACCTAACACGGAACGATTTTGGATATCATACAGCGGCACGTGATCATACTTTTCCGCCTCGAGTGCACTCTTCTGCACGGCCGCGAACAGATCCGCAAACGTAGCATTCTCGCCCATACGGACGCGAACCGGGATGGTGTTGATAAACAAGCCCACCATGCTTTCTATGCCATGGATAGATGAAGGCCGACCGGAGACGACGGCGCCGAACACCACATCATCCGTATTGTTGTATCTGCCAAGCAGCATGCCCCACATAGCTTGGAACATGTTGGATGCGGTGACCTGATAGCGGTTTGACACCTGCTTGATCGCTGCAACCAGCCGCTCATCCCAAGTGAAAGTCCAGCTCTCGTTGCGGTACACATCGCCGGCAGACGGCCGGCGGCCGCCCGGCAGCGGCGTGGCCTGGTCGAAATCCGCCAACCTGGCGTCCCAATAAGTGAGCGCCGCTTCTTTGTCCTGTTTTGCCAGCCATTTGATGTACTCGCCATACGGTCTTACAGGTTCGACGGCTAAGGTCCGGCCGCTGCGCAGCGTCTCATAGCATTGGAACAGCTTTTTCATCAGCACGCCCAAACTCCAGCCATCAATCAAAATATGGTGGTTGCTCCACATGAATTGATACGAGCTCTCCGTCAGCTGAAAGATCGCGACCCGGATAAGAGGATCTTTTGCTAAATTAAACCCGTTGGTCTGGTTTTGATGCCTGTAGGCCTGTAAATAGCGCTGTTGCTCCGACTGCTCCATTTGCGTGATGTTCTCGTAATGCACAGCCACCTGGCGTTCGGCAAACACGATCTGCCGGGGCCGCTGCAGCTGCTGGTGCACAAAGGCGGTACGAAGAATTTCGTATGATTCGAGCAAATGATCTATACATTTCTGCACAATCGTCACATCTAAATGGCCGGTGACGTGCAGCTCCAACTGGGTGAAATAGGATGAGGACTGTGGATCAAGCACAGCATGATACATCATACCTTCCTGCATGGGCGTCAACGGGTAAACCTTTTGAATTGTTTTCTGACTCATAATTCACCTCATTGAAATGTTATAGTGTGTGTAAACGTACTCCCACAGCGTGCCGATCATGCGACTGGCATTTCCATGCATAAACGGCTCCTAAGAAATGCACGTGGATTAGGCGACTCAAATAATTTCCAGCAGTTTGTCAAGTTCCTCCAGTGTCAGATCGTCGTCTCCAAGATCGCTTGGCGTGAGCTCGGCGCCGTCCTGGCTTAAGCAGTGCTCGATCAGGCGTTGTAGTTGCATTTTGAAGTTTTCGCTCAACTGCCTCATGGTATGTTCCGCGTATTCGTGCTCATCGTAGGAGATGCTCATGCTGAGTGCGCCCGCTTCGATCACCCCGACAACGTCCAATGCATGCATTTTTTCCGTGGAAGGGCTGAGCGAGTTCCCGATGGGCAGATGCGACCGCTTGAACAGATCCATTCCTGCGCCGTTATCGTATTCCCCTAGGTAGTTGAAGCTGATCTCAGGCACCACCTGAAACGAGAGACCCGCCCGGTTCGCTTCAGCCGTCAAATAGCGCAAAATACCGAAGCCAATCCCTTTGTTGGGAATGTGGCGCAAGTCCTCTTTCACCCGCTTGATCTGATAAGACGCATCATCGGCGTATCGCATATCCAGCACGACTGGATACTGTGTCGTGAACCAGCCCACTGTACGGGAGACGTTGATGTCCTCCATAATCTCCTCGCGACCATGTCCTTCGAGATTAACGAGCAGCTGTTCAAACCCCGTCCATTCATGCACGGCAAGGCCGAGCGCGGTCAGCAGTATATCGTTCATCTCGGTGCGATATGCAGCGTGAGCGCGGGTTGTCAGCAGCTCCGTTTCTCCAGGCGTGAGGGTAAACCCAACCGTACGTGCATGCCGCATCCGCCTCTCATCTACCACAGCGTCCTTAGGGAGCGAGCGACCACCCAATTGTTCCAACCTGCTCCAATAGCTGACTTCCTGCAAAAGCGAGTATGAGTTGGCATATTGCTGCAGCCGTGTCGCCCACTCCATGTATGAATGGGTTTTAGCAGGAAGCACGATGGCTTGCCCTTGCTCGGCTTGCACATATCCGGTCACCAAATCCTCCATTAAAATGCGCCATGACACCCCGTCCACAACCAAATGATGGATGGCGATAAGCAGATGATCTCCCCGCTGGGTGTGGAAAATCGCGGTTTTAACTAACGGGCCGCAGACTAAATCGATCCCGGACTGTATGCGTTCCGCCTCGAGCAGAACAGCCTGTTCGAGTTGTTCCTCCGGCTCGTCCAACCGGATGACCTCCACTGGCGCCAGCATATCTGCAGGTGCGTGATTAAATTGTGAAACATGCCCGTCTGCTGTCCATTCAAAGCTCATACGGAGAGCATCGTGGTGCTCAATGATCTTATTGAGCGCCCGTTCTGCGAGGTCGGGCTGCAGCCCCTTAGGTGCGAACAGCATGACAGCCTGATTCCAATGGTGGATATCCGTGAAACGGCGCTCGAAAAACCATTTTTGGATCGGAGTCAGGGCCACTTCCCCAATTACAGGTGTCTGTGCCGCCTGTGCACCCTTGGTCGATTGCAAATACACACTTACCTGCCCGATGGTCGGATTTTGGAACAAGTCTTTCATGTCCAGCTTCCATCCCTGCTTGTTCAGGCGGGCGGCCATTTGGATGGCTTTGATCGAATCGCCGCCCAACGAGAAGAAATTGTCTGTGATGCCGACCCGCTGCACGCCGAGCACATCCTGCCACACCTCGCAAAGAATTCGCTCGCCCTCGTTTCTTGGAGCTGCGTACTCTTCACCGCTTGTGTCAGCCCCCTGTTCGGGCAGAGCTTTACGGTCCACTTTTCCATTGGCCGTAAGCGGCATTCTGTCCACTTGTACAAAATACGAAGGGAGCATGTATGCCGGCAGCGTCTGCGACAAAGCGGTACGCAGTTCTTGTGCCGACAGTTCCCGCTCAGCTGCCACATAAGCGCAAAGATAGTTCGCGCCTGCGGCATCCTGCCTTACGACAACCACTGCGTCCTCAACATCGTCGATAAGCATCAGCTGTGCCTCGATTTCCCCGAGCTCTATCCGGAATCCCCGAACTTTGACCTGTTGATCGATCCGGCCCATAAATTCAATCGAACCGTTCGGCAGCCAGCGTGCCAAATCACCTGTCCGGTACATTGTTTTCCCTGGCGCAAACGGGTCGGCGACAAACTTCTCAAGGGTCAAATCCGGACGGTTTGAGTATCCGCGCGCCACCCCATCTCCACCCACACACAGCTCTCCAGGCACCCCAATGGGCTGAGGCTGATTGTAAGCATTCACGATGTATGCCGTTGAATTGCCGATGGGCCGCCCGATCGGAATATGCTCTGCATAGTCCTCGTCAATCCTGAAGCACGTGGAAAACGTGGTGTTCTCCGTCGGGCCGTACCCGTTCCACAGGGTAAGCCCCGGGCATGCATGCCGAACCTGGTTAACATAGCGTGGCGTTAAAGCGTCGCCTCCGATGATCAGATCGCGCATATATGCGAACATTGCAGCGTTCTCCTGCGCCAGCTGATTGAACAAAGGAGAAGTCAGCCACATCGTAGTAATCTGATGTTGCGCCAAAAACTGCGCGAAGCCATGTGCGTCCAACAACGTGGATTTCGGCACCGGGTACAGCGTGCCCCCATTCAGCAGGGCGCCGAACATCTCAAATGTGCTTGCGTCAAAGCTGATCGAACCAGTCTGCGCCATCCGGCAGTCGTCGTCTAGTGGAATATAACCGGCATTTTTCACCAACCGCACCACATTGCGATGTTCGACCATCACGCCTTTCGGCTGACCGGTAGAACCGGATGTGTAGATGACATAGGCCAAATTTCGTGCTAGCCCGACATGCGGCGTCGTCATAGATTGTTCCGCTGCGCCGCGCTTGTTCAAGGCTTCGGCGAGATTGTCGTCGTCGATGCAAAGCACATCTATTCCCTGCAAACGACCGGCCATTCGACCTGTGGTCAACACCAGCGCCGCTCTGCTGTCCGCAATCAGATACCGCAGCCGTTCGTCCGGATAGTCCGGATCGATCGGCATATAAGCGCAGCCCGCTTTAAGAATCGCGATGATGGCAACCACAACATCTACCGACGGTTCCAGCATCATTCCGATGATGCTCTCCGGCTGCACGCCCTTGGCCCTTAGCAAGCCCGCTAGACGGTTCGCCCGCTCGTTCAGCTCACGGTAAGTGAGCTCATCTGCGCCTAACACCACCGCGACTTTATCCGGAACTCGCTCAGCCTGTTCTTCGAACAGTGCATGGATCGTTTGATCCCGAGGGTATGCCCTCTTCGTGTCGTTGAAGCCGGCCACCACCTGGACTATGTCGGCTTCCGTCATCATGTTGACGTGAGCCAGCGTCACGTCCGGCTGGGCTGTGACATTACGCAGTAGCTCCACGAGATGCCCGATCCACCGCTCAATCGTCTCACGTTTAAACAAAGCCGTGCTGTATTCCATGCTGCATGCTAATCGCTCATCTTGCTCCACAACCGACAGTGACAGGTCGAATTTGGCTATGTCGAAGTCGAAATTATATGGCTCCAAACGAGCGTCGGACATCTGCAGCGTGGCCATGTCCATATTTTGAAGAGCAAGCAGTGCGTCAAAAACCGGATTACGGCTCATGTCCCGCTCAGTTTGAATTTTCCCCACCAGCTCTTCGAACGGATAGTTCTGGTGCTCGTACGCACCCAGCGCCAACTGCTTCACCTCACGCAAATATTCGGTGAAAGGCTGGTCCAACCTCGGGCGAGTACGCATGGCCAGCGTGTTCACGAACATGCCGACGATGCCATCCAAGCTGGTGTGCGGTCTGCCCGCCACAGGGGAGCCCACAACGATATCTTCCTGTCCGCTCAGCTTGGCCAGCAGCGTACTATAGGCGGCGAGCAGCACCATATACAAGGTGGTGTCTGTGTCTCGTGCCAGCTTATACAACCCCTGGGAGAGCTCCGAGTCCAACTCGAAATCAACCCGGCCTCCCGCGAACTGCTGTACGGCAGGACGCGCATGATCCGTGGGCAGGCTGAGCACAGGCGGCTCGTCGGCGAATTGCGCAAGCCAGTAATCCTCCTGTTCACGGTACGAATCTGTGTCTGCCCAGGATTGCTGCCACGCCGCATAGTCTTTGTATTGAATTCGCAGTGGCTGCAGCGTTTCGCCTGCATACAGCTGCGTTATTTCTTTTATGAGCACGCTGACGGACATGCCATCCGAGATGATATGATGCATATCGAACAGGAGCAGGTGCTGCTGTTCGGCAGTCCCGACGACCTCAACCCGTAAAAGCGGTGCTTGTTTCAAGTCAAATGGCCGGATGAACTGTTTAATCAAGCGTTCCGCTTGGTCTTCTCCAGCTTCGCGGTACGCCACTGTAAAATCAACTTGCTGATGAATCCGCTGAACGGGTTCCCCCACAACCTCGTCGAATGACGTGCGCAGAGCTTCATGACGTTCGATCAGCTGCGTCATCACCGCTTCAAACCGCTCCCGATCAAGGGGGCCCTCGATGCGCAGCACCGACGGCATATTGTAGCTCTGCTGTGCCCCCTGCAGCTGGTGCAGTATATACAACCGTTTTTGCGCCGAGGAGAGCGGGTACGTTTCCTGTGGTGCGGCCAGTGGTATGGCAGCATACGCGTTTGTCTCCGCGGAGGCGATGACCTCGGCGAGTGCGGCCACCGTGGGTGCTTCGAACAGCGTACGGAGCGGTACTTCCGCCTGCATTGTCTGGCGAATGCGGGCCAGCATAGACATGGCCTTCAGTGAGTGACCACCCAGCTCGAAGAAATTGTCATGCACTCCGATCCGCTTAATGCCGAGCACTTCCGCCCAAATTGCGGTCAGTTGTGTTTCCGCTGGACTGCGTGGAGCTGTGTAATCTGCGCCCGCGTGGTCACTCATCACCGGCTGCGGCAGCGCCCGCCGGTCAACTTTGCCGTTACCGGTGAGCGGCAGCTCCTCCATCTGCACGAATGTGGTTGGGATCATATAAACCGGCAATTCCTTCGCCGCATGCTCTCTCAGTTCACTGTGCGAGAGCGGCGCGTCCGCTACGACATAAGCGCAAAGCATCTTGTCGCCGGCTGCACCCGACGGTGCGTCGACAGCCAGAACGACGGCTTCACGGATCGATGTATGCCTCAGTAGTTGATGCTCTATCTCGCCCAGCTCAATGCGCTGACCGCGAATTTTGACCTGATGATCGATGCGGCCGATAAACTCAATACTGCCGTCCGGCAGCCAGCGTGCCAGATCGCCCGTCCGGTACAGCCGGCTTGTTCCGTCGAACGGATGGGTGACGAACTTCTCCGCGGTCAGCTCGGGGCGGTTCGCATAGCCCAGTACTAGCCCATCACCGCCGACACATAATTCACCCGGCACCCCAATCGGCTGGGGCTGACGGAATGCATCGAGAATTAACACCGTAGTATTGCTGACAGGCTTTCCGATCGGAATCGCAGTCGCGTCATCCGGTATCTCATCGACGGCATGGTACGTAGCGAACACCGTGCTCTCCGATGGTCCGTACATGTGCAGCAGTGTTCCCGGTCCAGCCGCCTGCAGTGCTTTACGCACGTGCTCGACCGACGCCCGCTCCCCGCCGAACAGTACCTTCCGGATACCGGTCAGGCAGCCCGGACTTACGTCGACAAGCAGATTGAACAGGGCCGTCGTTATCATCATGATAGTGATGCCTTCCCGTTCGATCACCTTCGGCAGGAGCGCGATATCCAAGACGGTGTCTTTGGCAGCGAGCACAAGCTTCGCACCGTTCAACAGTGAGCCGAATACATCGAACATGAATGCGTCGAATACGTAATTAGACAGGGAAATAAACACATCTTGGTTGCTTACTTCGAGATAATTCGTATTTTTCATTGTCCGGATGATGTTCGCATGTGTGACCATGTTGCCCTTGGGATTGCCGGAAGTACCGGAAGTGTAGGTGAAATTGGCAAGATCCCCCGGTTGAATCGCGACACCAAGGTTGGCTCCGGACGATGTGTAATGTTCCGCATCATCGGCATATAGGCACATTCCGGAAAAAGCCAGCTCAGACGCCTTAGATTCATGTGCACGCTGGGTCAGCAGCACAGCAGCTCCGCTGTCCGACAGAAAATATTCCATCCGTTGGACAGGATGCTCCGGATCCACGGGCACGTAGGCTGCCCCCGCCTTCAGGATCGCAAGCACACCGACAATCATCTCCACTGAGCGGTTCATCAGCATCGCGACGACATCTCCCGGCCGAATACTTGCAGCACATAGACTGCGTGCAAGCCGATTCGCCCGCTCGTTTAATTGCTTATAACTGAGCTTATGGCCTTCGAAAGACAACGCCTCTGCATCTGGAGCCGTCTGCGCCTGTTCTTCGAGCAATTCCACGATGGTCCGATGTTTGGGATACTGGGTCGCCGGCGGATTGAAGTCCTGCAAAAGCGGCCGCTCCTCTTCCGGCGTAAGCATTCTGTGTTGTCCCAGCGGAGCAGTGGAGTCTTGGGCGACAGCCTCAAGCAGATTGACATAGTGCCCCAACATCCGCTGAACCGTGCCTCTGGTGAACAACGCCGTGCTATAATCCATCTCCAATGTGATACCATCCGGCTCTTCTTTTGCCTGCAAAGTGAGATCGAACTTCGCCACATGGAAATTCGTCTCATACACCGATAACTGGATTTCACCGATGTCCGGCATGCCGTCCATCGCGTTCTGCAAGCTAAACACCGCATCAAACAGCGGATTCCGGCTCAAGTCCCTCGGTAGTGCGAGCTTTTCCACCAGCTGTTCCAGCGGGTAGCTTTGATGCTCGAAAGCCTCCAGCGCCGTGCGGCGCAGATCGTCGAGCAGATCGACAAAGCTGTGCTGCCGGTTGATCCTCATCCGCAGCGGCAGCGTGTTGACGAACATCCCGACGATACCGCCGAGGTCACCGTGATTCCTGCCCGCCGCAGGCGTACCAACCACAATGTCGTCCTGGCCCGTATATCTGGCGAGCAGAGCATAATAGGTAGCCAGCAGAACCATGAACAAAGTGGCGCCGTTGGCGTCGGCCAGGATGTGCAATTTGTCTTTTAAGCCTGCGCTCACAGACATCGACACCCGGTCTCCGTGGAAGCTTTGCACCGCAGGTCTCGGTGAGTCAGTCAACAGCTGCAGCACAGGCAGTTCCCCGCTGAACGCCGTCAGCCAATACGGCTCATCCCGATCGTTCTCAGCCTCCTGCCTTCTGGCCTGCCACACAGCATAATCTTTGTACTGCAGCCGGAGCTCCGGCAGCTGCTCCCCGGAATACGCACGGGCCAAATCACTGAGTATAATGCCAATGGACACCCCATCCGACACCAGATGGTGCATATCGACCAGCATGATATGGTGTTCATCTGCTAGTCGGACCAGCGCTACCCTTAGTAAGGGCGCTTGGCTTAAGTCAAACGGCCGAACGAAAGACGTCATTGTGGCCTCCAGCTGTCCCCAATCCGACTGATCCGCCGTGGTGATCCTAAACGGAACATGGTCATGCACCCGTTGTGCAGGTGTCCCGTCAACGCTTATGAAAGACGTTCGGAGCGACTCATGCCGTTGAATAAGCTGGTAAAACGCCTGCTCCAGACGGACGGTGTCAACAGGGCCGTCCAGCCTGACCGCCGCCGGCATGTTGTAGCCGATCCCGGCCTCTTCTAACTGACTCACAACGTATACCCGTTTCTGGGCGAACGATAGAGGATACTTTTCACTTATTTGCGCGGGCTCGATGGCCACGAACGCCTTACGCTCCGCACCCGCTACGTACTCCGCCAAGGTGCGAACCGTGGGAAATTGGAAGATTACCTGCAGCGGCACCTCAACGCCGCACTCTTTGTGCACGCGGGATAGCACGGCCATCGCCTTGAGCGAATGTCCGCCGAGCTCAAAGAAGTGATCATGCAAGCCAACTCGCTCCACGCCAAGCACATCCTGCCAAATCCCGGCGATCCGAGCCTCCACTTCGTTCGTCGGCGCAGCATACTCCCGCCCCCCGGATATAACGATGTCTTGTGAAAGCAGCGCCCTGCGGTCCACTTTCCCGCTGGATGTCAGCGGAATCTGCTCCACAGACACAAAGTAAGACGGAATCATATATGGGGGCAGCTCTCGGCCTAAATGGTTCCTCAATTCCGTTATTGAAAACATGTGATCCGTATTGCGGAACACCAAAAATGCGCAAAGATCCGCGCCCGTACGTCCATCGCGTCCATCAGGACGGGCGATAACTACCGCTTTCTCCACGTCCGGGTGCTTGCCCAGAACCGCTTCAATCTCACCGAGCTCGATTCTGTAACCGCGTATCTTAACCTGATCGTCCATCCGACCCAAGAACTGCACAGTGCCGTCCGGCCGCCAGCAGGCCAAATCGCCCGTGCGGTACATGGTGTGCCCAGGGACGAATGGATCAGCCACAAATTTCTCCGCAGTCAATGCCGGCAGGTTCAGGTATCCGCGCCCTACTCCCTCGCCGGCAATGCATAATTCACCTGTTAATCCTACCGGCTGCATACGTCCGTATGGATCAAGGATGTACAGCCGATTACCTCCCAACGGCTTACCGATGGGCAGATACGCCGCCCCGTGGTCCGCATCATCCTGCTCCGGCAGGATGTCGAACGCAGAGGCATCCACGCAGCATTCCGTCGGTCCGTAGACGTTCGTTATCACAGGCACCCGGCCGCTTTGCTTAAACAGTTGTTGCAGCTGCCGCACGGCCTCCCGAGGCAGAGCTTCGCCGCCGATCAGCAAGTGCCGCAGACTAACTCCTCTAAGGTCGCCCGCAGTGAGCAGCATTTGCACATGAGCCGGCGTGCCGTCCGTCACGTCAATGCAGTTGGCCCGGTAAAAATCCGCCAGCGAGCCGCCATCGGCCAGCGCCAACTTAGGGGAGACACACAACGTGTGGCCCAGCAGCAGTGCTGCGAAAATCTGCTGAACGGACGCATCAAAGTGAAAGGACGCGATCAGCCCTACACGCATGGCGGTGTCGTATGCTCTGTACACTTGACGCTCCAACGCTGCGACGAGATGCAGCACTTGGCGATGCTCGATCATCACGCCCTTCGGCTTACCCGTCGTTCCCGACGTGTAGATGATGTAGGCCAAATTGCCCGGACCGGCGACTTCCGTTAAATTGCTGCCGTCACCTTCAAGCAGCAGTTTTTCCTCCAACAGCACGGTTTCCACTAATGGCACTTCGCCTCGCTGCAGCAGCTCCTCGTCAGCAACTACCAGTTTCGCGCCGGCATCCTCAATAATGAAACGAACCCGTTCTCGCGGAGCCTCGGGATCAATCGGCACGTATGCCCCGCCTGCTTTCATTATTGCCAGCATCACCATAGGCACCCGGCCAGAGCGCGCCATCAAAATCGCTACCGGCGTGTCCGGGCCGACTCCCTTTGACCGTAAAACGCGGGCCAACCGGTTTGACTGTTCGTTGAGCTCCTGATAGCTCAATTGCATTTCTGGGCCCTGCTCTATTGCCGTTTGGGACGCAATGGCAGCCGCACGCTCTTCGAACACACCATGCACCGTCATGTCTTTCCGGTAAGACATCACGGTGTCACCAGACATCTGCAACAGTTGTTGTTGCTCCTCCGGTGTGCACATTTCCAGCTCATGCAGTTTTTTGTGAGGGTGTGCCAGCGCGTCTGAGAGCAGGTTCATCATGCGTTGAAACAAATCTTCGATTTCATCCTTCGTGAACAGGTCGGTGCGATAATCAATATCCATCGCCAAACGTCCCGTATCCCAGCGTTCTTTTACGTGTATAGAGATATCATTGATCTCATGCCCGCTAAAGAAGGGTTCGGTCAGATAAGAAATATCTTCCTTCTCACGCCACTGCATAACCTGATACTCCAGAGACACCCCGAACAGCCTCTCAACACTGCCGTGCTTTTCCCGCAGCTCGTTCACCAGCACATCATACGGATACTTCTGGTGGCGGATGATCGTGATTTGATCTTTCATCTTTTGGTTGACGAAGGCTGCGACATGCTCGTTGGCATCTACATGGGTGTGGACAGGCACGGTAGACACGAACATACCAAGCATCTGCTTCTCTTTCGCATTGGTCCGATTGGCCATGAACGTTCCAACGACCACATCGGCTTGTCCGGTAGCACGCCACATGTAAATATCCAGTATCGATAAAAACAAGGAAAGCGGACTAACATTGTATGCTTTGCAAAATAGCTCAACACCGGTTTGCAGCGTATCGGGAATGACTTTGGATAAACGTCCGGCTTCGGTGCGTATCCCGTATGAATCGCTGCGCTTTAACCATGCGAATTCCGGCAAGGCCGCGAATTTATTGTGCCAATACTGCTTGTCTTTGCGGTAACGCTCAGACTGTTCATAATTCACCTCACTTTGTATATGTTCCAGATAGGAAGGCGGGTTGATTTGAGATGCTTCAGCTCCTTTCGTAAGCTCTAAATAGAGATCGATGATTTGATTCACCAGCATCACCATAGAGATTCCGTCGGCTATGATATGGTGAACTTTCACGAACAACCAGCATTCGTCACCATTAATCTTAAACAGGGTAAATTGGAATAAGTGAGAGTCATAGAGAACCATTGGCTTTCGTAACTCAGCCTCGCCCCATTCGAGAATCGAACCGGCATCGCCTCCGGTATCGCCGTAATCCAACCAGGCAATGTCAAAATCTTGATCATCCGATACATACTGCTTGACCTCTCCGCCGTCCTGTGCAGACACCAGTCTCAATCTTAGTGAGTCGTTCAAACTTACCAACCGCCTGATCGCCTGGATCAAGAGAACGCTGTTAAACCCTCCTTCCGCTCTCAGTTTTGCAAAACCGCCCAGATTCGCAATGCTTGTCCCTGGGTAAAATTTCTCCGTATACCAAATTCGCTGCTGCGCGTGGGTTAGCGGATAATAAACGACGCTGTGCATGCACTTCTCCTCCTCAGTAGCTGGTCGATTTGAAATAAAAAATCCATCCGAACAACAAAGATGCACTCCCCTAGACACTCGGCTGCTGTCGACCATGGCGTCCCCGACGCTTTCAGGCCATGGCTTTGCGTTCCTACACTTCTATAGGTTGCCCTTAACAAGTCGCGTGTTTTTAGTTGTCGAATAACTGCGGTAAAATCGTCCAATCATCACCATTATGCCAGTCTCGGCCTGTCAATGGCGTTTTTTATTTGTAAATTTTTGATATAGGGCCTAAAAAATGGATGAGCATTGGTTTCACCACCCGGGTCGTTAGTAGCAGCGCATGACACTGGTAAAATAATGTAAATAATTGTTCCTCTTTTGATAATATATTCCATTTTAACCTATTAATTTTAAAAAAGATATACTTTTTCATGAATAGATTGTCGTACCAATTTCCTATACCGCGAATTTTCGCACCACCGTGCTGCGCTATGAGCAAAAAGACCTACTAGTACTTTTACAGCTGGAAACGTCTCCTAAAAAATTCATGTATCAACACAGGTGGAACCGCACCTTGCATGTGCCGTACAACACAAAAAAAAACACCGTCTGACAATATCTGTAGACGGTGATTGTTCGGTGATCTATATTACGTGTCCTGCCCACGTTCGCAGTACTGCCGACTTCACGCCATGGTTGCCAGCATGTCTTCAGTGACCTGATACCGTAAGGGTTGTCCGCGGGTGAAGCACTCAAATTCCTCTGCCGCCACCACTCCCATGCGGGCGACTTCCAGGCCCAAGCTCCCTGCGATATGGGGCGTAAGTATCACATTATCCAGCCTAAGCAGCTCACTGTCGTCCTGCACAGGTTCCGGATGCGTGACATCCAACACCGCGGTCCGCGTCGGCACCTCACGCAGTGCTCGGATCAAATCCGCCTCCACCACCTGGGCGCCCCTGCCGGTATTAATGAACGTGGCATGAGGCAGCATTTTGTCGAAGTGCTCGCTGCGCAGGATGCCGACCGTTTCCGGAAGATTTGCCAGGTGATTGGAAATTGTGTCACACCGGCGGAATAAATCGACCAAATCCGTTTTTCGGACGCCTAATTCTGCCGCTGCCGCGTCAGGCAGGAACGGATCAAACACGTCGATCTCCAAATCGGAGGCGCGCAGCAGACCGATGACCTTGCGGCCGATCATGCCCGCTCCGATGATACCAACTCTCGCTCCATAGTTTCCTGGATACAGGTTCATCAATCGTCTGGCTTCTGCATAACCGAGTTTGTACTGCCTGGACGTTAAAAAGTAACCTTTGTTGGCGAGCACGATCTGCGCTGCGGTATATTCCGCCACCGGCACGGCGTTCGCCGCCCAACTGCTTACCAGAATGACGCCACAGGACAAGAATTGCCTGGCGAAACGCTGCACCGAGCCGGCCGCGTAGAACAACGCTTTTAAATTGGGGAACCAGGTCCGGATCTCAGCTGCGGTGAAATGGGGGATGCCCCAGGTGGAAAAAGCGACTTCCACATCCTTGAGCGCCTCGGCATGGTGGCGTGCGTTATGCCTGTGGATGTACTCCGAATACAGATTCACTGTCTTTTTCAAGCGACGCATGGTACTCTCATCGAACACGCGCGTAATATACTTGTTGTCCGGTTCAGCCAGAAACACCGCTTTTATGCCCATTGGATGGGTCCTCCTTCAGTGAATGTTTTAGTAAGCGCTTTCCATTACGGAAAGGGGCTTTTTTGCCATAATACCTTACCTGTCATGATAATATGCCGGAAAGGGGCAGGACCATGCGAAGTTATTTGATTCAGGCAGTTCTGCGGCCGCGGCTGAGCGCGCACGGAATCAGACGAACTTGCTGCGCAATTCGGCCGGCAGTTCACGGCTTTTCCGCGTCTCCGAGTCCATCGTCACACAAGTCACCATCGCGTCAGCGCACAGTTCACCCCGTTGGTTAAAGATCATTTGCTCCAGCACATAGCTGCTCCGCCCCATCCTACTGGGCCGCGTGTAGATGGACAGCTTGTCTCCCTGCCGGCACTCCTTGCGGTAATTGATGTTGACATTGACAGTCACGGTTTGAATGCCCATTTGCAGGAACACATCATACGGCAGCCCGGCGCGCTCGTACCATTCCTCCCGGCCCCACTCCAGGTACTCCAAATACTTCGCGTTGTTCACATGCCCGTTCATATCAATTTCCGTCGAGCGGACTATGATGTCCAGTGCGACCTCCATCGTTCCATCCCCCTCGCCTTATAGCTTAGTTCGCCCCCGCGAGGGAGCTTTCTTCGCCTCAATAAACACAGGTGCTCTACCCGTATGGTATACTGTTTCGCTCACATCACTTTTACCATGTTTCCATGCGCATCGCAATATGAGTTTGATATATTTTCGGCGAAAAGGATTATTGGAATGATGGCTTAGGTACTTTCACTGTGACAGCTATTGTGCGATATTTATGAAAATTATTTGCCCCTTGCTCGCGGTCTTCTGTCTTCCAGCCAATCCTCGCCTTCCACCTGGCCCACTGCGGCCATGAGAACGGAAAGATGGTCTCTGCCATCGAGTTCTAAATATTTGTTTACCTCGCTGTCATACCAAGCCCCAATCGTACAAACACCTAACTGTAATGCATTGCCTAAGATATGCAGCTGTTGGGCAATGTGTCCGACATCCCACCAAATATACCGGTATGCCCTCTCGTAGTATTTCGTTTTTGTGCGTGGAATCATAGCTGTCCATACAAAATTGACCGCAGATATCTTCGTCATTTCTTGGCCGAGTGTGAATTCATAAGATAGTTCGGACACGTCCTCCAGCTTCAATCCTTCCAATGTCCACTCTTTTACATTGAGATGGTAAAGCCCCTTTTGCAATCCCTCCACGTTGTTGACCAACAGATAAGTTTCAATCGGGTACAGCGCGCCTGCAGACGGCGTCGTTCTAAGCTGGTAGTCCCCCATATCCGCGGTGATCCCTTGTGTGCCCCACAACAATTGGTTCAGCACGTTGAGAGAAATAGGCTTGTCTAAAAAATTTCTCCGTGAACGGCGATCTGCTATCACTTCCCACAAGTCTGGTGTGGCCGTAAGATGCGGTTCCCCTAAATCCACGCGCACTCTGGCGCGGGGGTAGCCCAGGTAAGTCGGGGGACGCTGCCCTTGCTCATATCGCCTGCCGCGCGTCATTGTCTCCAACTCACGCGGTGAATAAGACGTCGCTTGTATAAACTGTTCACAGATTTGCTCCCAGTCCTTGTGCATGGCTACCATTCCTTTTAGAGACTTTTGACTTCAACCTGGTCGACAATATATCTATATTTACCTCTTTAACATATTTTCACCAATCTACAGCGTAGTCTATGCAACAATTATCTCAGCTCAGGCCGACAGCCGGAGGAACTCACCCTTGAACTAAAACTTTTTATTATATATGATTGTGTAAGTTATCTGTCAGTCATTATTTCATCTGCATCGCTGACCGTTCTTCATGCGTTTTTGTATACGCATACAATTCCCTGTTGGACAGTCGAACTGTGCTCAGGTCACCACTACATAGCTTGGAGGGCATGAAAATTATGAAGGCTGGGCTGTATATCTCGAGTAAAAATGTAGCCGTGGATCAACTGGATAAGCCCATGCTGCAGCCAGGGGAGGCGCTGGTTAAAGTCGCCTATGCCGGAATCTGCGGCACAGATATGATGATTTACGGGGGCAAGCACCCTAGAGCGCAAGCTCCTTTGGCGATGGGGCACGAATTCAGCGGCGTGATAGAGGAGATCAGCGGCCAATCCGATTTCTCGATAGGAGATCGAGTCGTGGTCGAGCCGACGTTGAGCTGCGGCGCATGTGAAGCCTGCAGCGCAGGTGAGTATCACGTCTGTAAGACGCTCAGGCTCATCGGCATTGATAAACACGGCGGATTCGCGGAATATGTCGCGGTGCCCGTGCATCGGCTGCATCGTATTCCTGCCGGGCTGTCGGACACTCATGCGGCGCTCGCAGAGCCGCTGGCGGTAGCCGTTCACACTGTGCGGCGCTCGAGCCTTAAAGTAGGCGACACCGCTGTGATCCTGGGCAGCGGTCCGATAGGTTTGCTGATAGGGCTCGTGGCGCAGCAGGCCGGAGCGAGCGAAATTATTATTTCCGACATCAGCACCTACCGTTTGGCAAAAGCACGCCAGCTTGGATTCACCGCATTGAACGCAAAGAGCGTCAACGTCACCCAGCAGGTGGCCGAGCTGACGGCCGGCGCAGGAGCGGATGTAGTGTTCGAGGCAGCGGGCAATCAGATCACAGCCAAGCAAATGATCGAAACCGTCAGAATCCAGGGGCAGATTGTTGTCGTGAGCGTATACAAACAGCCCCCGACGGTTGATTTGGCCGCGATGCATTTTAGAGAGCTCTCCCTGACAACGACAAGGTGTTATAGCCGAGGAGACTTTGAAAAGGCGCTTCGGCTTATGCAGAGCGGGATGATTGACGTGTCCCCCATGATTTCGCATGAGCTGCCGCTGGAATGGATTGCCGAAGGGTTCGAATTGATGGAAAATCCGGATGTCTCCCTCAAAATCTTGTTCAAACCATGACATAGTAACTACATATGTGACGCCTCCATCCTAATTTATTTGGACGGAGGCGTTTCTCTGTTCCCGCCAAGAAAAGCATGAAGTGAAGCTTCTCGGCCGGGCAGTAAAAGAACCCGAGTGTGAAAGTACGGACCGTCCGTGCTATGATATACTGGTCGTATTGCTAACATGATAGACTGAGGAGGGATAAACATGGCAGAATTAATCACTGGACATGAAGCGATAAAGGTCGAGATCAGCGTGCCAAAAGAATTCAATTTCGCCCAAAACTGGGGTTATTTGGCCCGGTGGGCTAACGAATGTATGTTGCACGTAGCCGATACTAAAATTTATAAGCTGATGCCATACAAAGAAGGCCCACTGTTATTGGAAGTGAGCGAAGGGTGCAACGGAGCTATCGCGGTTGTTGCGAGAGGGCAGGCCTCTCCTGCTGACTTAGATGCCGAGGCAGCCGTTATCCGCTATGTGCGAGAATGGTTTGACCTGGACACCGATTTGGCCCCATTCTACGCATTGGCGCAAAACGACGCCTTGCTTCGGCGGGTTGTCGACCAATACCACGGTCTGCGAAATATGGGTATCCCCGACTTGTTTGAGGCTCTATGTTGGGCGGTGCTTGGCCAGCAAATTAATCTGACCTTCGCCTACACGTTGAAGAGACGTTTTGTGGAGTCCTTTGGCGAGCATACTGAGTGGAACGGCCGCACACATTGGCTCTTCCCAACGCCAGAACGCATCGCCGCCTTGGAAGTCGACGATCTCACCGCGCTGCAAATTTCAAAAAGAAGAGCGGAGTATCTCATTGGTATCGCCAAGGCGATGGCCGCCGGAACACTGAGCAAAGAACTGCTGCTCGAGACAGGCAATTGCTCGGACGCGGAAAAAGTATTGACACAAATCCGCGGCATCGGTCCTTGGACGGCCAATTACGCGCTGATGCATTGTCTAAGGTTCCCGTCTGCTTTTCCTATCGCTGATGTGGGCTTGCACAATGCGATCAAGCATCTTATGGGCATGGAGAATAAACCAACGATTGAAGTTATCCGTGAGCTCTCGTCGGGATGGACGAACTGGGAAGCCTACGCTACATTTTACCTATGGAGAGCACTGTATTAAGCCGTTCCTCGCCACGATCACTCCGGCGGATGGCATAGCATGACTGTTAGGGGTTGAACGCCTGTGTTTTCCCAGAAAACCTGGCCCACCGCAGCCGGAACAAAAATTTCGTCGGCTTGCGCCACATCCTGCTCGTGTGTGCCGCAAATTAGCCCGTCCCGAGCCCGAGATCACGATCGCTATTGTGAATCCCCCCGCTCCATCCGCCGCCAAGCCACCAGTGACTTCCAACAGACATTTCGGAACCGGTCGGTCTGTGTGCTGTCGATCAAGCTATACTCTTTGCGGCTTGGCGCCCAACATCGGTGCGGGATTCCGTCGACTACGAGGGAATTTATGAAGAATAGAATTATTTTATTTTTTATTAATATGCTCTTTTCTTATGATTTTTTCAGGATGTATCTCAAAAGAATC
Organism: Paenibacillus xerothermodurans; assembly: GCF_002220865.2. Classification (GTDB taxonomy): domain Bacteria; phylum Bacillota; class Bacilli; order Paenibacillales; family NBRC-103111; genus Paenibacillus_S; species Paenibacillus_S xerothermodurans. The sequence goes on from NZ_NHRJ02000006.1 coordinate 114,248, forward strand.
CTCTCAAGATAAGTTTGTAGTTTGGGGAAAAAGCACGGATAACGAAGAAGTGACGAACTCACTAATAAAATGCTTAAAAGACTCAAATGTTGAATATTAACGACAGCCACTTTTTCGTAAATAAATAGGTGTCGAGTATGGGATGATATTGGGGGATGTGGGTAACGTAGAGATAAACGGCCAAGCAAGGAAATCATCACCCGCCTGGCCGTTTGCAGCATTTTGTTGGTAGCTGAGCTGATACCCGGCAGCCCGCTTAAAATCAGAGGAGAGCCGTGTATTCAGCCACCATATTCGATATGCGCGCTATCCCGGCATGCGTGCATAGCGGAACATATATCTAATCCGTGAAGATGTGGCTGCCGATTGTTTTAATTTGCGGGCGTGCCATGCTCCATAGTGCGGTAGCTATTTTCGGGTTGTAATAATATAGCGCTCCATTGGTAGGATCCGAGCCATTCAATGCTGCCCGGGCCGCACGATACGCGGTGCTGTTGGGTTGAAGCGAATATTGTCCGTCATCGACCGCCGTAAATTGCCCGGACTGAAAGATCACCTCAGTGATCGAGTCGGGAAACTTGGAGGACTGCACCCGGTTTAACACTACGGCACCGACAGCTACCTGACCCTCAAAGGACTCGCCTCGGGCTTCCGAATGAATGATGCGGGCCAATTGGTCCAGACTGCTTTGTTTTGGTTTCGCTTTTTGTTTCAGCTTTGCCACCGTGGCGTCATCGGCCACCCCGGTCACGGGCAGCTTATTAGCTGTTTGAAAAGCTTTAACTGCTTTCGCAGTGAGGGAACCGTAATACCCGGTTACCCCCTCTTTAAAATAGCCAAGTGAGCTCAGACGTTCCTGGATATCAAGCACATGCTCGCTTTGAGTACCTGATTTAATCGGAGCGGCGGACACTGCAGAAGCTGCTACGGTCATCCCTATCGCGCACGCGCATAAGGATAAGAGTATCTTAGATGTTTTCAATTTCCGTTTCCTCCTCTTCTTTTGTGCACCTCGCGTATGTACGTGAAATTCCATTTTCGTTCATGTAGCGGTATTGTGGTCTAATCCCGTAACTGAATCCACGCGTGAAAATCATGGATGGCGTGGCCGTGGAACGGCAGACGGTGCTTCAGCTTCTCATTCACCACGCTGAGCTCCTGCTTCATATAATTTTTTCCTTTAGGGTGAAATGTGATCGGGCCTTCGTCGGTTTTCACAGTTTCCACAGCAACGATAACCGACTTGCCGTTGCGCTCCGCTTCGGCGAGCTCATGCTGAACACTGCCCAGGATCGCCGCGGCATTGTCCCGGTAAGCCATCAGTGTGGTTTGATCCAACATACGGATCATCCAATTGGATAAGCTGGTCCGGCCGCCATGCCCGTCCGGCACGTCAATCGCTTCAAGCCATACCGGCATGTCCGCTCCGGCTACCAACCCCGGTGTTTCTATCCGCATTTCTTCTACAAACCCGCTAATGGTGTCCTTCCATAATCCTATCATCGTATCCGTATCCTTGAACCACTCCTTGGTCACATACGGTTCGACATCCAGATGAATTCCGGTAAAGCGGGCATCCTGAGGCGCGCTGTTGTTGTAGAGTTTGACCCAATGAATTAATTCGTAAAGTTTGACCTGCTTATGACGCAGCGTCCAATCGGGTGCTCCTCCTAGAGCATGAACTTCGATTCCACGTGCTCCAGCCTGCTGAATAAAGCTTATGTATTCCGACTGCGGGACGTCAGGATCGATCTGTAAAAACGCAAGATTGATGGAATTTTCTTGAAGAAACTGAAAAGTACTCTCTCTATTCTTCAACAACTCATCCGTTTTCCACAGGTAAGTGGACTGATATAACGCACGGTCCGGTGTCGCTGCATAAGCGCGTTGTCCGGTGCCGTCAGTCATGGTCAGCAGGAACGGGGCCTGCAGCAGGGCGAGGCAGAGAATCGTTACTTTTGCTAGAATGTGTGGGCGAAATGATTTCTTTTTTCTTTTCACAGGCATGCTCCTTCCATTGGCTTTTACATCGGCTTCCAGCCGCGGTAACACAGTCGATTATAACATTGTTGTTCGTTATTAAGAAATAGTTCCTCATGCACTTTTATGAATCTGGCTTTAATTGTAAAATCCTGGATCACCCTTTCAGGTGCGTTTGAGCGCCTTGGCAAACCACATGCGCGCATGCCGAGCAGGATCACTCCAGCTTGCTACTGGACAGAATCAAACGACAGCACCACACAAAAGCAGGTCATTCGGATCACGCGAAACCTGATATGATGGTCCTATGCATCATAAACGCGAGCATTAAAATTAGGCCCATTGACAGATTGCGACGAACGTCGAAAAAAAGAAGCATGCCCCCGTTCCACTGGGGCATGCTGAGCTCCTGCTTGTGATGATCTATACCGCCCCTATGCTGGGCCACGCCAACTCTACGCCTTGATTTGAGAGCAGCGTCTGTAGTTCCTGCAGCTTCTTGGGATCTGCGCGCACCTCGCTCGGGCTGAACCCTTTGTCCAAGCAAAACGCGGCAAGATAGCCCGCCGACTCGCCAATGTTCCATTCTACCGGATGAAGCCGGTAGCACCCGTTGGTGACGTGGGTTGTGCCGATATTTTTGCACGCGGCCAACAAGTTTTTAGTGCGCTGGGGGATAAGGCTCCCTAGCGGTATCTGAAAAGGAAGCGATGAAATATCAATGAAGTTCCGACCGCTCATGCTTGGATGCAAATCGATTCGATAACATCCAATCCCAACGCTGTCCAGGAACACTTCCGCTCCCTGTTCGCCGCGCACAGCTGCACTGACGTGCTGCTCGAGCACAGTGAACTCCGCCTTGATCCTTCTTGATTCACGAATGTACGGCGCTTGTGCCATGCCATCCGCGGTGCCGACCACGTCGGGCCGCAGCCGCAGCCCCGGGTATCCGCACTTCCCGTCCGGGCGGGGCGCCTCCGTCTGCAGCCAATACAACAGCGAGTAGCTTAGTTGTTTCGCCTGCCGGCGGTGTTTGCGCTCGACCTGTTCAGGCACATCGTAGATGTTGCCTAGAAAGTAATCGTTTTGCGCCCAATTCACCAGACTGATATCGGACGGATAAGTTCCCGGCACGAAATTGGTTTGATCGATGATTCTGCGGTAAATGAAGAGCGGATATTTGTCCGTACCCGGAAACAGAGCTTCCTCCGTCGGTTCAAGTGTCTTGGGGTCTGGGGACACCCAATTCAGCAGAGGATTGGGCCAAAAAGCCGGCTGAAACGAGCGCCAAAAGTCATAGTCTTCCGGCTTATCGATGACATGATTTTCACCCTCGAAATAGTCCATTGCGAAACAATGCGTGAACGCCTGCACATCGTGCGGGTCCGCCGGACCATCCAAAGCATGAGGCTCATCGGTCTCGCTCTTGGATTCCGCACCGGTCACATACTCCACCCCCGCTAAGGGAAGCACATCACCGCACTCTGTCGCATCCAGGACGTACGGGGCGTGAATCGTTATTTTTTGTCCGTCCGGCTGTGTCACCGTTACCGATCTTATCGTATCACCATCGGTTTCGGCCGCCACCGGTTTGCATCGGGTATGAATCGTAAGTTTGCCGGCATGAATGAAAGGGGCTAACATCAGCTGCAGCACGTGCAGCATGGCACGCGGTTCGGCGCAGAGGCGGCTCACGCCTCCATTGCCCGGATTGAAATATATGGCGGATCGACCGGAATCCGATGAGGGAAAATACCGTCGGTAATACGATCTCACGAGATCACGAAACCTTCGGTAATTTCGAGTACACCCAAATTGCTCGATCCATTTATGCTCATCGGGAGGCACGGCCTGACTGGTCAACTGCCCGCCAATCCAATCGTACTCTTCTGTCATAATCACGCTTTTGCCAAGACTGCACGCTGCAAGAGCAGCCGCACACCCTCCGACACCTCCGCCAATCACAGCAATATCCGTATGTACTTCCCTATGCATACCTATTCCTCCTTAAGCATTTTTATCCATAATTTACCTCCCTGCTTGGTTATTGACGATGTTTGTCTACTAAATGTTGCGGTGTAATCCCAATATGGAAAAATATGGATTCAATAGAGCGGTAAAAAAGCTCCGCTGAGGCTAGCCGAGCGTATCCGGAAGGTACCGGTGCAATATTGCGAAAAACAGTGTGGTGTGCGTTGAAAGGGACGGGCAGCGTCTCCCTTTGATTCGCGTTTAAAATCATATAAACAACAAAAAGCACTACGCGTCGAACTGCTATACTGCACTCTCTTCTCTTACAGCCGCGCTTGGCTTTTCCCGGTTTACATGCATCGACCGCCGATACCATAACAGTATCGCGAAGGAACAAACACTGACCGCGAGCAAGCACCGGTATACAAGCTGATAGGCGTCGACCAGCGGTATTTGCTCCTGCAGTGCAAGCAGTAGGCCGCATGCAGCGACCGAAAACGCGCCGCCGAAAAACTGTGTCAGCTGCATCAGTCCCATGCCGGAGCCGATCAGAGGCTTTTGCAATATGCGTGACGTTTCGTTATTCAAGGAAGCGATGGTAGCTGAAAACGCCGGAGAGAAACAGATGTAACCGCAAAGAATAACGAACGGCGACACAGCAAGTCCTATGGAAAAAGCCGCGACCACCGCGGTAAGAATAGCGTGACCCAGAAGCAGAAACCGCAAATTGCCATACCTGTCGATCCACTGACCCAGGAATCGCGTCAGTATCGCAGACACGATGGCGCCCGGTGCGATCACAAATCCGATCGTCATCGCCGATTGTTCGAAAAGATTCGCGAGTGCAAGCGGCATAAGGAACAAATTAGCCAGGTTCAGCACAAGGATGCAGAAGCCTATAGTCAACAGCTTCCTGTAAGCAGAGTTAGCCAAAAGCTGAGGATTGATGAACGGCTGCTGCGCTCTTTTCAAATGCCATGCATGGGCGGCGAATGACAGAACGCTGACAGCAAGCCAAACGGCCGAGCGCTGGGTGACCGCGATTAGCAGTGTGGCGGTGTTGATCACGGTGAAACCCGCACCCGGTGCATCAAAGCGGAATGGCTGCGGCTGTTCTTTGGGCAGAAGCCGCAGAAGCAGAGGCAGGATAACAAGCACAAGGCATGTTACCGCGAACAACCCGTTCCAGCCGAAATACTCGCTCACTAGGCCGCCTACGATCGGCCCGAGTCCGAATGCCATCGCACTCCCGGCCGAAATCATAGTAATCGCTCTGCCGCGCCTCTCATAGGGAATGTACCTGCTGGCTAGAACCAGGCCCAGGCCCGCCATTGCGCCGGACCCCGCGGACTGCAGAATACGTGCCGCAAGCAGCGATTCAAAATCACGGGCAAAAATACCAAACACCGACGACAGCCCAAGCACGCCAATACCGACCGCCAGCAGTGTCCGGATGGGAACGGAGTCCGACAGCCTGCTGTAAATGACGGTGGAGAGAGCATATCCGATCGAGTAGCTGGAAATAATCCACGCTCCGAGGTTCGCCGTTATGCCGAGATCCCGGATGATACTTGGGATGGATACGTTAAACATCGTCGTATTCATCACCACTATAAACAGGCCGAATGTCCACACCGGCATTACGATTTTGTCATTCATATTCCAAACCTTCCTACCCCGCTGCATGCCTGACCATCCTTGGCGCCGCACCAGTTTTATCATGATATATTGATTATTATACTTTTGCGCTCCGTTGGCAAACCCAGGGCTTAATTGAGTGAGGTGGGATCGTCAGCACAATAGCTTACGGGATTACATAATTCCGCTATAAGCAGCAGATAATGATGGGTATAAATCGAAAGGAGTTGCCCAGGTATGCTGTGCTGCAAGCTCGCAATCATTTTGGCGCTTTCCTCTTTACCAATTGTGTCGGGATTCACAACGCTCCCTATCAATCTTGATCCCGTTATGACCAAAATTATGCAGGAAGCGCCGAGCAAACGGATCCCGCCCGTCGATGCCAAAATCGATCGTCTGGAAGGGGCCATCCCTGGCTACAACGGCCTAGAGGTCGATATTGAACGGACTTACTCGGTGAATAAAAATAAGCCTTCGGGTACGCCTTTTGAGTATGTGTATAAACAAATCCCGCCCGCTGTCAATCTGCATGACCTGGGGGCACAGCCCATCTACCGCGGCAATCCGCAGAAACCAATGGCGGCACTAATGATCAACGTCGCGTGGGGCGACGAGTTTATTCCGCGCATTCTAAAGACGTTGGATGAGCATAAGGTGAAGGCTACATTCTTCTTCGACGGCTCCTGGCTGAAAAAAAATGTGGCTACCGCAAAAGTGATAGCCGAGCATGGCCACGAGCTCTCCAACCATGCCTACTCTCATAAGAACATGAGCCAGTTGAGCGACAGCCAGGCGTTAGCGGAAATTACTAAAACGGAAAAGCTGCTGCAAGAGCAGCTGCAGGTGAAAAACCGCTGGTTTGCCCCGCCGTCAGGAGATTTCGACAAGAAGACTGTGGAGCTTGCATTGAGTTTAAAATTGAATACGGTGCTGTGGACGCTGGATACGGTGGATTGGCGAAATCCGAGCCCTGAATCCATCGTTCATAAGATAGGGTCAAAGGTTGGCAATGGGTCGCTGATTCTGATGCATCCAACCCGCTCCGCAACTACAGCATTGGATGGGATGATTCGAGCCATACGCAGCAAAGGCTTGCAGCTTGGCACAGTCAGCGACGTATTGTCCCCTGAGCGTGTCGAGCCCCTCGTCACACCTTAGAATAAGCCCGCTGAACGCACTTTGGAGGGTGTCAATGAAACCATTTGTCTTGTTCATGCTGCTCACCGCCTTGCTCATTCCGTCTGCCGCCAGAGCCGAAGATGCAGGCAAAGAGGAGGTAGTGCGATTTTTAAATCAGCTGTATGCGTCCCGCGCCCAATCGCTGCTGCACGCTGAGCCCCGCCCGATCAGCCCGTTTTACATTGCGGCGGAAAAAACCAGCCGCTATGCGCTGCACCATGAATTGCGCAGAACGGAGTACATGCATGCCTGGGCGGAGAGAAGAAACATCGAGTTCGTTCACGCCGGCAGCGAAATACACATCACCCAGTTCAAGCGCCAGGCAGATCGGATCAAGCTTTCTCTAACACAGAGTCTGAAACTCAGCTATGTATATAAAAACGGGGCAAGAGAGCCGCAGCATTTCGGTGTGGGAACCCGCCATACGCTGACGTTGAAGCAGCTCGACGGGCAATGGTATGTGCTAAAAGAATGGTATTCGGATCCATTAGAGGAAGACCCCAAGCTGATTCCGACTTGGCTTCACGCGCAGGACCATGTGCGCATCCCCATGCCGTTGGCCTACCCCGCTTCCGCTTCGCGCCCGGTCAAATATGATAGGGCGAAGGCGGTCAGATATGCCGACAAGTACGCAGGTCTCGCTTGGGGCGCAGGCAATGGTCATAAGTACAACAGCAAATACAAAGACTATTCGGGACGCGGCGGAGATTGCACCAATTTCTCTTCTCAAATTGTGGGAGATCCTCACGAAGGAGCGGGCCTGCGCATGACACCGACTTGGTTCTATAGCAGGAACGAAGGCGGAAGCACGGCGTGGATCCGGACTGACTCGTTTAAAAATTATTTGCTGTATCAGGGTCACGGCGCGCTCATCAGGAGAGGTAAATATGTCGACATAATGAAATCCAGCTCACGGTTTCCAAAAGGCGCATTTGCGGAAATGAAGCCCGGTGACTTCGTAGGATACGAACTCAAGCAGGGTGATATCGACCACTTCTCCATCATCGTAGGCTTCGATGCCAACGGCTACCCGCTTGTAAACTCGCACTCAGCCGACCGATATCACGTGCCTTGGGACTTGGGATGGGACAAATCCACCGTATTCTGGCTAATCCATATGCGCGATCATAGCTAGCGGCTGCGCGTCAAGCGGCCGCACCGCCGCCACGCCTTACACTTGCTGTACCTCAGCGCGATACCATGCGGCAGTGGCTTCCACTTCTGTGCGCGTCAGTTGATAGCTGTGCTGTTGCAGCGCACTGCGAGTGCGCGCCAGCCGAGTTACAGCACCTCCGCGTGATACCATGCGGCAGCGGCTTCCACTTCTGGGCGCGTCAGCTGGTGGCCATGCTGTTCCCAATGCACTGTGACTGCCGCTCCCGCTTGTGTGAGCAGTTTTTTCAGTTCGTCTGTCTCCGCCGGCGAGCAAATAGGGTCATTCGTTCCGGCCCCGATGAACACCGGCATGCTGAACAGATTGGGAAGCTGCCGTCCCCACAGGGGGACCATCGGATGGTGCAGGATCGCGGCCCGCAGCACATTAGGAAAATGGAACACCAAGCTGGCGATAATGTTCGCGCCGTTAGAATAGCCCACCGCTGCCACGTTAGCCCGGTCGAACCCGTATTGTTCGGCCGCTTTGTCCAGAAACTTGTGCACTTCCTTGGTGCGATGTACGAGATCAACTTCGTCAAACACGCCCTGCCCCAGGCGCCTAAAAAACCGGGGCATTCCATTTTCCAGCACGTTGCCCCGAAGACTTAGCACCGCGGAGCCTGGAGACATGAGCTGGCTCAGCGGCAGAAGGTCTCGCTCCGTTCCCCCTGTGCCGTGGAATAGCACCAGTGTGGGACGGTCGGCTTCGGTTGCCTGCTGATATAGATGAATCATCTGCGTCTCACCTCGGGGTCCCTTACCACAAAAGGCGCCAGATTGCTCTCAATCTGTCTGCGATGAGGCTCATACCACGCGGGCAGCATCAGCTTTTCCCCCAGAGCAGCAACGGCCTCATCCACGGCGAAGCCCGGCGGATCTGTGGCGATTTCAAACAGGATCCCGCCGGCCTCACGAAAATATACCGCGTTAAAGTATTGCCGATCCTGCACCGGCGTAGGCTGAAAACCATGTGACTGCACATGTTCGCGCCATTGCAGCTGCTCTTCATCATCTTTGGCCCGCCACGCAATATGATGGACGGTGCCGCTGCCGCCAGCGCCATACCCTACGGGGTCAGCCTTCAAATCAATGATATTGCCGATGTCCCCGGCAGAGCTAAACCGGATGAGCCCGTGTTCCTCGGACACCCGCTGCAGCCCAAGCGTATGCGCTAGGGCTTGGGCTGTGCTGGTTGGCGCCGCACTGTACAGGACCGCACCTCCGAACCCTTTGATCGCCTTGTCGATCGGAACACCGGCAGTCGACCATGTGCTCTGTGGGCCTTCGGCCCGTTCAACCAACTCCAGCCGCAGATCGTCGTAGTCCGTGAATGTAAGGTAGACTTCGTCGAAGCGCCGGTGTTTCTCGGCCGGAATCTCATATGCACGCAAACGCTGCTCCCAGAAATCCATCGAGCAAGGAGGCACCGCATACGTGGTGACGCCGACTTGGCCGCCCCCTACACGGCCTTTGTGCCCCATCGGCCAAGGAAAAAAAGTGATGATGGTTCCCGGATGCCCGATTTCATCGCCGAAATACAGATGGTATACCTCGGGCGCATCGAAATTGATTGTTCGTTTGACTAACCTTAGACCCAGTATTCCAGCATAAAAATCAACATTCTGCTGCGCATCCCCTACGAACGCCGTGATATGATGAATGCCTACCGTTTTTAACGTCATAACTGATTTCTCCTCCCATGCTGCAACCGCGATTCAGGAATTCCACCAAGCGTCGAGCGAATAATCGCCAGGCCCGGTAAGCCAGACACCTATTGCGACTACGAGCAAAACTAACGGGTATTCGTATCCGTTCGTCGTAGCCCATAGCCCATGCTTGCCGTGCACTTTAATGATGGCGCCCAGCATCGTAATAACAATCAGCGCGGCGGCGAGGCCGGTGAATAGACCGGCAGCGAAGAACAGTCCTCCCACCAGTTCTGCCAAACCTGCCAGCACGGCCATCGTCATCCCTGGTTTGATTCCCGTAGACTCGAACCAGCCGGCGGTGGCCTTTAGCCCGCTGCCGCCAAACCAGCCGAACAACTTCTGCGCACCATGGCCGGCCATGAGCAGGCCTACAACCAGCCGTATCAATAATAACCCTACATCCGTCACGTGGAACTCCTCCTTCGCCTCTACTTTAAATCCATACATCTTAAATTCAAGATACTTTTTAAAAAAATTTTTATGTCCGGTTTTGCGTGCCCTTTCCCAACCTCTTTAACAGCTCCGTGGTAAGATGTTTTTCCTCTGTGGTCAGCTCGTGCATCATCGAGTGGATCGAGGCGGCATGCGCGGGAAAAATACGGTCAAACCACTCTATCCCGGCGTCGGTGATCTCCGCGTACACGACGCGGCGGTCCTCCTTACAAGGCACGCGTCTGATCAGCTGTTTTTTCTCCAGCTTATCAATGTTATAAGTCACACTGCCGCTAGTTACCAGTATTTTCTCGCCGATCTGCTGCAGCGGAATCCGTCGCTTATGATACAGCACTTCCAACACCATAAATTCAGCCGAGGACAGATTGTAATTCCGCATGTCTTTCACAGCCTGGTCCATGATACTTTTGTATGCTTTGGACAGCACTACGAACAGTTTTAGCGATGCTTGTTGATCCTCGCTGTTATTGTCCGACATTAGCTTCTCTCCTATTCGTTCAAACTTAAATATCTTAAAGTTAAGATAAATATATCGTAGGAGACATTCTTTGTCAATCGCGGTAACCTGCGCATAAAAAAGAACCTTCAGGTGGCCATCTCTGTGTGATGTACACATTGTTCATGCAAACGGCGGAGCCGCTGCACGGCTCCGGCGTTCACCTCCGTGTGGCATCTTTTTTGCCTTGCTTCGCAGCGGTACCCACTCGCACGGAGTCAATCTTCCAAGGCTCGAGCAGCGAGGTGCGGCACACGTGGAACGATATTCGCGCGTGCTCTCTCGCCCGGCCCTGCCGCTCAATTTGAAAGCTAGCGGGTATTTCCACGGACAGCAGGCCTGTGGTGTCTTTTTTCACATAATGTGATGTGCGGGTCATTGCCTCGATCTCGTCTTTGCTTCGGAGGAGCTCGGATAGATCAGCGTTTTTTTGCGGCGCCACGCTCAGCGCCAACAGCAGCGGGTCGCCCAGATGTATTGCCGCGACAAACGCATCCACCACATCGTAAGGAGACGCGTGATCGAAGTATTCGTCCAGACGGCCGCCCGCTTTGCGCACCATGAGCTGATGCTCCAAGTCGACTTTACCTGATTTATGAGTTGAGCTATTCAAAAAATGAATGCAAAAGTGGCCTGAAAAGCCGTTGTCAGGGATGCCGTCTCCTCCGTGAGGCATACCGTGCATCGATGCCGCAATAACCTGCTCGTCGGTTTGCGCCAAGATAGCCCGGCGCTTCCAGCTCCATTTTCCATTATAAATTTGTTTCATGATGGCGGTGTCTGCCTCGGTCAACGGTTGAACGTCTGCATGGTGTTGGCCTGCTCTTCTTTGCACGTTAAAGGTCAGCCCGGTCTCCATATCAATTACCTTGAATGTCTTTTTTCTCGGTATGATTTGTTTTGCTTGATCCCAAGGCACCATTTTGCCATAGTGTGCGGAGCGGACGAGCCCTACATACTGCAGCAGCTGCGCCTGGGCGTTTTCATCCAATTGTATCTTTTCCCCGCGCTGAACATCAAACAAATTCCCCTCTTCATCCACCGCATACGTTGTTGCATGCGTCTCTGCGTCTTTGACGGTTAAAAACGTGTCGGTCGCAGGGATAGCGGTGATGAATTTCTCTACATGGCTGCGGTCAATCCGCTGTATCAGCTTGCTGTTCATTACGACGAGCTGCGTCTCCATGTCGGCCTGCGAGGACGCTTTGACGGTGAGAATCGCCTGCTGCGCGGGAGCTGCCGAAGCATCGTGACCGAAGCATGCGGCTACGATAAACATAACAAAACATATGAACAGCCGTCTGTTGATCATCGCCACCCCGTTTCCCGAATTGTATTTTTAGCGTATTTATTTTCTGCCGGCGCCGGGGAAACCATAACAGGCAATTTCAAGGAAACATAATAAACATAGATCCGGCCAAAATACGGTTATGAAGGAGGGAGATCGATCGTGCAAATGTGGGCTAATCCCATTATTATTACCGCCTTATTAGCCGCGCTGTTCACTGTCGACAGTACAGCGCCGCAGTATAAAAACCGGCAGTACTATGAAGCGAGAGGCGACATTGTGTGGGAAGTGCCCACGCAAGAGCAAATTATCGCCCTTACGTTTGACGATGGTCCCGATCCGGCCGATACGCCCGCCATTTTAGATCTGCTGAAACAGTATGAGGCGAAAGCCACCTTTTTTGTGATCGGAACGCGTGTCGAGGCTTACCCGGAGTTAGCGAAACGCGAAATCGCGGACGGCCATGAAATTGCCAACCATTCCTATCATCACAGATATTTTACGAGGCGGATTGGTGGCGACAGAGTATACGAGGATATCTCACAGGCCGAGCGCGTCATAGTGGATACAACGGGACGAAAACCAAGCTTATTTCGGCCGCCCGGAGGTTTCTATGGTGACAACGTGGTGGATGCTGCCAAAAGGTCCGGCTACCAGGTGATCATGTGGTCCTGGCATCAGAACACAAGAGATTGGGACACGCCCGGTGTGAAAAAAATCGTCGACACGGTGTTGAATAACGCGCACAACGGAGATATCATACTGTTTCATGACTACGTGGAAGGGCAAACGCAGACCGTCGACGCCTTGAAACAAGTGCTGCCTGAGCTGAAAAACCGAGGCTTCCGCTTTGTCACGGTGTCCGAGCTGCTGACATTCCGCAAGACGGCTGACGGCAAACATTAAAACATGAGCGGGCAATGACTTTTTTGTGCGGCATAATAAAAAAGCTTCCATTGGCGATGGAAGCTTCAAAAGTCCGAGTAGTTGGTGACTGCGTAGTATCTATTGCAAACTCGCGAGATGAACTCATCCAATCTCACCTTTACGTATTGTTGTAGGCTTCCAGATATTTTTTAGTTCCTGTTTTACCTGATTCAATAAGCCTTAACTTCATCTCAGGAGATATCTCAAAATCGGTAGCCTTTACACCTAGGGAATCAATATATACTGTTCGATCTGCATCTGTACTATGTAAATGAGCATTATTCTGAGTATCCATGATTGTACCGATTAAATTCGAAGAAAAGTCAAAGAAATTATCAATTGCTATGTTCGGGGGGAACCGTCCCTATTAAAACATCTTGCTCCTCTTTCGAATCCAAGCGAAACCCTAACGTCTCTTTGTTTTGCACGAGTATATCCCCAGCTCTTTCGACATTAATTCCGTTTCTGACCCGATAATGTTCAGGAATAGTAAAATTATCTTCGTTTTCAACATACTCCTTCATATCGAACATCCTAACCGGATAATTCATTAACACGCCGCCGTCTACATAGTAGTCATTTTCCCACTTAACTGCTTGAAAAAACAAAGGCAGAGACATGGAAATCCGAACAGCATCAATCATTTTAGGTGTATTGCTAGAGGCAAATATAACAGAAAAGTGAGTTGAAACATTTGTACCTACAAAAGACATTTCTTTGTACCGTTTGCTTTCCTGCATTAACGCAACTTCTTCACCATCCGAAGTTTTTAATTAACTGGTACATGTTATCTATCTGGACACTAGCGATATCCTCGTCCATAAAATCTGTTAAATTCATGCGCTCGAGTGTTACTTTGATTTGATCAACCGAATAATTCAATCCTATTAAAAGGGCTATTATTGCCCCAGCTGATGAACCTCCCGTTCTGCGAATATTCTCAAGAATTCCTTCATCCTTCAGCACTTCTAATGCCCCTGCATAGGCAATGCCCTTTACTCCTCCGCCTTCAAACACCAAATTGCGAAATGGATAAACCATTCGATCACCTCGGTTATTCGTCTCTACTCTTTTTTACCAAACAACTCAAAAAAGGGAAACCCTAACGCTCCCCAAAAACTTATACTTTCTATTATGTTAAAAAAAACGCACCCTCCGACAACCGGAGAGTGCAGTTTTTGTTTGCCAGTATTTCACTTCTTCATCTCGGCTTCCTTCTGATTCAATCCCTCGCCCAAGCCCTGCATGAAACGCAGTCCGGTTGACATTGCGGCACGCACGTTCGGATCGCGCATCATACCCATCAACGCGAATACACCTTGGGGCTCCACGTCCGGTTTCATCGCCGCATTCAATCCTTTTTCCATTCCGGTGATCAGTTTTTCGGTGGTCTTCGGATCAATCCGGCCGAGCAGCTGCGTGAAGCCGATCACCGTTTTCGCCATAGTTGGAATGTTGGCGATATTGATAAAGTCCAGCCCTATCGCCGCCATTGTGCTCCGATTTTTCATGATGCCCTGGATGATGTCCAGCACCCCGGCTTCACTCAGCTCGTTCAACAAATCCAGCGCCCAAATGATAGTGCGCTTATTTTCGGTGAGCTTTTGCAAAATTTCCGCCATGGCCTCCGCTTGCAGCTGTTCCTGCGTCGGAATTTTGCGTTCGATGTAACTTATCGCATTAGCCACGTTGTTCACGCTCCTTTTGGATAGTTACCGCCACAGGCTCGAAGCCCGGCCGCTTCCACTTCTCCTCGACCTTCACGCCGACCTGCGGATTTCTTATTGCAAGGCGGAAGTTTTCATCAGGCAGCGGACGTTCACCATCAGCTCTGATGACATCCATGTTGACTTTCATTTCTTTATACGCCGGCGTGTGCGTGATCAAGTCAAAATAGCTGCTCGTCAGCCGGTTCACCGTTTCCTCGAGCTTCCGGGTATGCATCGGCAGGTACAATTCGTCGCCCTGCACCCTGTCGGTAACGAGAACCGGTACCTCTACTTGGCCATACGGAGATGTCAGCCGTACGAGGGCTCCATCCTTGATGCCGCGGCGCTCAGCAAGCTCAGGCGAGACCTCCAACCAGATGCCAGGCACCTTATGCGTAATGTCAACACTTTGATATGTCATGTTACCTTCATGGAAGTGCTCCAGAATACGACCGTTATTTAAATGCAGCTCATAACCCTCCGGCTCAAACGGCGGTGTCCATTCCAAAGGAATCAACCGGCCTTTACCGTTAGGGAAACCGAACTTTTCCTGGTACAGCAGCGGAGTGCTTTCTCCTTCCGGGGAGACGGGCCAAACCTGGCTGTTCCAACCTTCCAAGCGCTCATAGCTGACGCCGGCGAACAGGGGAGCAAGACTCGCCGCTTCCGCCATAATTTCGCTAGGATGGGTGTAGTTCCAATTCGCGCCCATACGGTTGGCAAGCATCTGGAAGATCTGCCAGTCGGGTTTGGAATCGCCCAACGGCTCGAACACTTGATAGAAGCGTTGGATGCGTCTTTCCGTATTGACGAAGGTTCCGTCCTTCTCCAGGCTTGGCGCTGCCGGCAGCACGACATCCGCAAATTGCGCGGTTCTTGAGAAGAATATGTCCTGCACCACGAAAAACTCGAGGTTGCCGAACATCGCCTCAACATAGTTGGAGTTAGCGTCAACCAAGGCCATCTCTTCACCGAACAAATACATAGCCTTGATTTCACCTTTTTCAATACCTTCAACCATCTGGTGGTTATCATAGCCTGGCTTGGCCGGCAGCTTCGTGCCCCATGCCTTTTCATAGCGAGCCCGAACTTTCTCGTCGGTGACCAGCTCGTAGCCCGGGAAGTAGGAGGGCAGTGTGCCGAAATCGCAAGCCCCTTGCACATTGTTATGGCCACGCAGCGGATAAGCACCCGTACCGGTGCGACCAAAGTTACCGGTCACCATGAGCAGGTTACAAATTGCAGTACTTGTGTCAGTGCCGCCCAAATGCTGGGTAACACCCATTGCCCACAGCATGGAGACCGAGCCTGCATTATGGATCATGTTGGCGATTTGGATCAATGTTTCCTTCGGTACGCTGCACACCTCCGCAGCATAGTCCAGCGTGAACTTGTCCAGTGAGGCGACATACTCGTCAAAGCCTTCCGCACGCTCATTGATAAACTCTTTGGCATGCCAGCCTTGCTCGATAATGTATTTTGTCACCGCCGACATCCATACGAGATCCGTACCCGGTTTTGGACGGAAGAATATGTCAGCCCGCTCCGCCAATTCAGTTTTACGCAAGTCTGCGACAATCAGCTTCTGTCCGTACAGCTTGTGGGCGCGTTTCACCCGGGTGGCAAGCACAGGATGCGATTCCGCCACGTTGGCGCCGAGCACAATGACCAACTCGGCGGATGCGATATCCTTGATCGTACCCGTATCGCCACCCAGACCGACTGTCCGCATCAGTCCCGCAGTAGCAGGAGTCTGGCAGTAACGGGAACAGTTATCTACGTTGTTAGATTCCATTACTGCACGTGCGAATTTTTGGAAAACGAAGTTATCCTCGTTACTGCATTTGGACGAGGCGATGTAGCCGATAGATTCGGGCCCGTGCTTTTCTTTGATCGCGCCGAGCTTCTCCGCAATCAAATCGAGAGCTTCGTCCCATGTAGCTTCAACGAATCGGTCTCCCTGCCGGATCAGCGGCTTAGTCAACCGGTCCTTGCTGTTGACAAAATCCCAACCCCACTTCCCTTTCACACAGGTTGACACACCGTTGACCGGCGCCTCGACGGTAGGCTGGATTTTCAGAATTTTTCTCTCTTTTGTCCAAACCTCAAAACTGCAACCAACGCCACAGTATGTACATACGGTTTTTGTCCGCTTAATTCTGGATTGACGCATCGCAGCTTCGAATTCGGATATCATGAAGATCTCACGATAGCCCGGCTCGACCTCCTTGGTCAGGTCGATCATAGGCTCAAGTATATCGGAAGCGATATTGGTCATGTATCCGGCTTCTCCAAGCATAGTCTTTTCCATAAGAGCGTTACAAGGGCACACATTGACGCAGTGGCCGCAAGATACGCAGGAGGACACATCGATAGGCACATCCTGGTCCCATATAACACGTGGAATTTCACGGTTCCAGTCGATACTCAGCGTTTCATTCACCTGCAAGTCCTGGCATGCCTCTACGCATCGGCCGCATAAGATGCACTGATTCGGGTCATAGCGGTACATCGGGTGCGACATGTCGAGCGCGTATGGCTTTTCCCTGAACTCGTATTTCTGGTGGTCCATCTGCAAAAGTTCCGTAGTATTGTGCACGACACAGTTACCATTGTTGTTATCGCACACGGTGCAATAAAGCTCGTGATTTTCCAAAATACGCGACATCGCTTCCATCTGGGCTTCTCTTACATACGTGGATTCGGTAGCTACCCGCATGCCCGGCTGTATCAATGTATTACAAGAGCGCACCAGTTCGCCATTGACCTCTACAAGACAAGTGTCACATGTTTGAAGAGCACCCAATTGAGGGTTGTAACAAATTTGAGGGATAAAAGTCTTGTCCTCGTTTGCCGCCTGAAGAATGGTCTGCCCGGCCTTACCGGTCACCTCTTTACCGTTCAACATGATGGAAACACTCTCGCTGCTCATACGCTCAAATCACCTCTTATGTTGTTTTTCGTCCGCAATAATAAATAATTAACCAAACTTGATCTCTAATAAGCATACCCTGATCATTTTAAAAAAAACCTGACCGCTCAAAAACCGCCATGCAAGCCATGCGGCTGCCTTAGCACCGTGGGATCAGACCGCGTGAACGCAAGTGGTTTTGCTCGAAAATGATAGCGAGACATTGCTCGATTTTGCAGCTAGACACATGACAAAGATATAAATGAAGAGCAGAAGTCTGACCGCACTAATCAACCTCATCGTGTTCATAACATACAAAAAAACACCTACGGGCTAGGCAGGTGTTCTCATAATAGAGGATGGAGCGGAGAACGGCAGCAGTTGGAAGGCGAACTTCCCCTTCCCTTAGCGATTAACGGTATGTCAGCTGCAGATGGTTAAATCATAGTTGGTAGATTCTAGTCCGGTACACACCGCTGAACTCAAGCCTGTGTGGCGGCGCTACCTGGCACAACGCGACACACGGTGGTATTTCTCATCGAACGCCAACCCGCCGGATGAAACGTAGCGCACCTTCTTATCATAGATCATTCAGTAGTCTCCTCCTTTGCGAAATTAGAGAGCTTTAATTCCGTGCTGTGCCATTCTTGACCGGCGTGCGATCTCATCCGAGATAATAGCTCTGCCTTTAGCTGTGACTGAGTACGTCTTGCGCCGCTCTTCCTCACTCTGATCAAGGGTGATGTAATCGGCGTCCTGCAGTTTTTTTATTAACGTGTACAATGTCGCCGGTCCGATAGACACTTCTCCGTCTGTGAGCTTTTCTATATACTTCATAATCGCGTATCCATGCCTTGGGCAGATTAGAGACAGCATGATGTAATATGCGGAGTCAGTCAGCTGTTCTGCCGCCAACGAATTGTTCCTGGACAAATGACATCGCCGTCCCTTCTTTACTTCAATCCCTCATTGTTTTTCTATATCCGGAATAGATATATCCATTAGCAATATATCCATGAGCGATACAATAACCGGTCATGTCTTCCATGTCAAATAAATGCAAAAAAAAGGCCTCCTGCGTCGGAGACCTAGAGTGGCGAGCAGTGCCCAATTGAATAGAAAACAAGATTCAAAGGCGGGGGTATCCTCTTCCCGGCCGTGGCCGAGTCCTGATTACGTTCATTTTTTCTCTTCTTTGTTATCGCCTTTGACTTCATCGGTGATTTCATCCACTACCCCTTTGGTGGAGTTGCGGAATTCTCGCAGGGTGTCCCCTACGGCTCTGCCCAGCTGAGGCAGCTTGGACGGACCGAACACGACTAGAGCGATGATCAAAATAAGAATTAATCCGGGAATTCCAATGTTGCTGAACATGTGGTTGTTAACCTCCCTTTACACCAAGGATCCGCCGTGCTGCATGTACTTCAAAATACCTTCTGCCGCGCGGTAGGCGAGTGCTCCAATAGTGCCCGTCGGATTATATCCGCTATTGTGAGGGAAGGAAGAAGCTCCTACCACGAAAACATTCTCGGCATCCCACATTTGTGAATAAGTATTCACCGCGGAAGTGCTCGGATCAGCGCCCATTACTGCTCCACCTGTGTTATGTGTGGATTGGTAAGGCACGATGTCGTATGATTTCACTGTGTTGCTGATTTCCATTGTGGTCGGCTTCATCGCCTTCATCACTTCACCGGCTTTTTCGCCCAGGAATTTAGCCAGTTCTCTGTCCTGATCTTCGAAATCGAATGTCAGACGGATAAGAGGCACACCGTACGCATCCTTATACGTTGGGTCAAGATCCAGGTAATGGTGCTTCCACGACAGATTCGCGCCTTGCGTGCTGACGACCAATGTGGAGTTGGCATATTTGATGGACTTTTGCTTAAACTCTTTGCCCCATGAAGGTGTTCCCTTCGGCACACTGTTGCTGGCGATGGGACGCAGGCCTGTTTGTGTCAAACGAATGCCTCCGCCGTGCAGGAAGTTCAGATTACTGTGGTCGAAATTGTCGCCGTTAAAATCATCGAAAATCGAACCTAGGGCGCCCGCACCCATGTATAAGTTGAACTGCTTGTCATCGTAAAAGCCTGTGGCCCTGGCGGATTGCACTTGATATGCATAGTTTCTGCCGACAACTCCTGTGCCTGCCGCCGCGTCGTACGGCTTTCCGAGCTTGGATGTCAACAGCAGACGCACGTTACTGAATACGTAGCTCGCCAAAATAACGATATCCGCAGGCTGCTCGAACTCCTCGCCTGTCAGTGTATTCACATACACAACGCCGGTGGCTTTCTTACCGTCGTTCAACAGTTTGACTACGTTGGAGTGGGTGCGCAGCTCCAGATTGCCTGTGCGCTGAGCGACCGGCAGTACGGTGACAACAGGGTCCGCCTTGGAGCCGTACTCACAGCCAAAGCGCTCGCAGTATGCACAATATTGGCAGGCTGCCCGCTCTATGCCGTCCGGATTTTTATACTGCTCGGAGAGGTTGCCGGAAGGAATCGAGTACGGGTGATAGCCCAAGCTTTTCGCCGCTTCTTCGAACAACTTGATACTTGGCGTCTTTTTCATCGCAGGGGTTGGAAATGGATTAGACCTCTTTCCTACCATCGGATTTGGTTCCGCGTCACCCGAGATGCCTGCCATTTTCTCATATTTGTCGTAATAAGGCTCCAGCTCATCGTAGGTGATGCCCCAGTCTTGAATCGCCATACCTTCAGGGATTTTCTTCTCACCGTAACGCTCCACCGTGTTGGAACGGATTTCGAAGTCGTACGGCAGAAAACGATAGTTTTGCCCATTCCAGTGTGCACCGGAACCGCCCACGCCGTCTCCCATAACGAATGATCCGTGTGCACGCATCGGCAGTGCGCGCATCTTCTCATTGTTACGGAAGGTCACTGTTTCCTTAGAAAGGTCAGTCATCATTTCATGCCGCTGAACATACCGCAGCTCGTCGTGGCCCATAAAATAATCTTCTGTCGTTCTTCCTTTGCCGCGTTCAAGACCTACTACTTTGACGCCCGCTTTGGTCAGTTCCGCCGCGATAATACCACCAGTCCAACCCATACCTACAATAACTACCGGTACTTTAGGTAATTGCTTTGCCATTTCTATAGTTCCTTTCTCTGCTTAGTGGCTCATATGGTCACGAAGACTCATCGGTTCCATTTTGATAAACTCATCTTTTTCTATAAGATCGGTGTAGCTCATTTGATTTCCCGGGTAATTGCGCATTTTCCAGCCCATCATATCCTTGTTGCCGCCGTACATCGGATCGGAGTATACGCCCTCGATCGTGTAAGAGCGAAGCAGACTGAAAAATGATTTCGTGGTTGCTCCATTAAGAGTGAATTCTTCGCCTTTTTCAAACACTTTCAATACATCGTTTTGCTCGTTTTCCGCCAGGTTTTGAAAATCTTTATTGTATTTCTTTTGGCTATAATCTTTGAGACCTTGCAGGCCGAGCAAAAACAGATCTGCCCGTCTCATCTGGGACTGATTTCCTTGAGTGGGTTCTCCTTTGACAAACGGCCCCATCATGTAATCTCTCGCATTGATGCCCCATGGGCTGGCAAGCTGGTGGTCTATATAGAACGCCACGCCAAGCTCCTTGGCTCCCGGCCCGAGCTCATCCTTTGGAAAGATGCGCTCTGCAGCCGCTTCTGTGATCTGATACTGCTCCTGGTTGAAAAACATGAGCGCCTGGTTATATTCCACCGGCTTCGGTGCCGCAGGTTGAGCCTGCTGTGTTTTTCTTCCCAGGAAGACACTGCTGATTGCAGCGCCCCCTATCACGGCTCCCCCGATCGCGATGCCTGAATTTTTCAGAAAGTTGCGTCTGGAATTACTTTGTGGTTGGTCCTTTTCCGACACGACTGTTGCCTCCCGAATATTGATTATAATTTTTGGATGATGAATTTCTGCAATTCTTCCTGTAATTCTTGTGCCATCTTGCTCAGAGCTTCACTGGAAGCCGAAATTTCCTCCATCGAAGCGAATTGCTCCTCAGTTGCAGCGGCGATCGCTTGTGCATTGCCAAAAGAGTTATCCGAAATGGAAACCATTTCATTCATCGAAGATGTCACCTGCTGAGTTCCGGCTGAAATTTGCTCTGTGGCCGCTGAAATTTCTTGAATTTGCTCAGATACGTGCTGTACGGAGCTATGTATCGTCTCGAACACTTCGCCCACGTGATTCATCAACTTCGTGCCCTCGTCGACTACGGCCACCCCTTCGTTCATCGCCCTAATCGCTTTGTTGGTGGTTTGCTGGACTTCCGCGATCAACGCAGCGATGTTGGACGCTGAATTTTTGGATTGCTCGGCCAGTTTCTTGACTTCATCGGCAACTACGGAGAAGCCTTTGCCGTGCTCCCCGGCGCGAGCGGCCTCGATGGACGCGTTGAGCGACAACATTTGTGTTTGGTTGGCAATTTCGCTGATGACATTGACGATTTCACCGATTTTCGCGGACAACTCGCCCAGTACGGAAATCTCGGATGAAGTATTGGTCACAGAGTGTTGAATGGCGCTCATTTGGGTAACTGCCTGCTGCACCGCTTCGTTACCTTGCTTGACATCGTTGGCGGCGCCTAACGTTGTGTCCGCTACAACAGACGCAGACTCGGCGATTTTCATGATGCCTGAAGCCATTTCCTCCATCGCCGCGGAATTTTGCTGCGCCGCCTTGGACTGTGCTTCGGAGCCGCTTACAACGCTTTCGGTCGAAACGCCGATTTGTCTTGCAGACTCTACGTTTTGGGCCGAGATCGCGGTCAATTCCTCGGAAGAAGCTGCAACTTGTTCGGCAACTTGACTAGCCTGGTTGAGCATGCCGCTCATCGAGTCCAACATAGAGTTCATGTTCTCGGATATCTGACCGATTTCATCTCGTGATTTGGACTGTACCCGAACGGTCAAATCACCCGTAGCGGCTTGGTTCAATGCATCGGATAGCGTTGTGAGCGGTCTGGATGCCTTGAGCCCGATAAACCACGCAATTATGGCCACCAGTACGCACGCAGCAACTAGAATAAACAAAGATATGCGCTGAAAGCTGCTAACCGCGTCGTACACTTCTGCGGTGTCCATCGTGACCATGACTTTCCATCCGGTAGTAGGTACCGTGCTGTAAGCCGCAACCTTAGGTATGCCTTCAGAGTTGATAAATTCCATTGTACCTGTGCTGTTGGAGAAGACGGTGTCTTTGAACGCTTGAACTTGCTCGGGGGTGAAGACTTCCTCCATCTTTTTGCCCGGGTGCGTTTCTTTCGGATGTGCGATAAAAGTCCCGGTTTCAGACCAGAGGTAGGACAGCCCCGTTTGTCCGATTTTTATGTCACTGGAAAATTTGCCAAGAATGGTTGGGTTAACAGTGCAGTTGATGGTTCCTAAAAATTTGTCGCCATCCAATAAGGGAATTGCCATAACGATGATAAACTTTCCTGTCTTCTGGTTCACGAGCAGATCACTAATGGCAGGCATTTTCGTTTCCTTAGCCTTGATGAAATACTCCCTCTGCGCTACGTTGGACGTTTGTCCCGCCCAGTTAGTGCTATTCGCATTCGCATCGACGTAAGCGTAGTACTCAATTTCCTTGTCGACTTCACCGATCTGTTTCAGCACCGACAAAATCTGGCCGGCGTCACCGTTTTTAAACTCCGGATGAGCCGCCATAATCTCTTGCACCACGGTAATTTTATGATTGACCCAATATTCGATATTACTGGCATTCGACTGCACGATGCTAGTTTGTTTTTCCTGCGCCTTAGCTGTCGTAGTCCGCTTGGAATACTCGGTTAAAATTAAAGTTGTCGCGAGCAGTGGAATTAAAGAAATCAGCAAAAATAAAACAACCAGCTTCGTCTTGATTGAGTTTTGCCAGCTGCCTTTCCATTTGCCGCTGCTCCATCCTCTTTTCTTACTCATGTTCACACTCCCCAGTTATTTGTGATGTAGAACTGCGCGTTAGCT
The DNA here is from genome assembly GCF_002220865.2 of Paenibacillus xerothermodurans. GTDB lineage: Bacteria > Bacillota > Bacilli > Paenibacillales > NBRC-103111 > Paenibacillus_S > Paenibacillus_S xerothermodurans. The sequence continues at coordinate 137,642 of NZ_NHRJ02000006.1, forward strand.
ATTAGACCATTTCGACCTCTACTGGCTCTTTCTTCAGATAAACACTCCTTTTCATGTAAAATACCCCGGAAGCGACTGCGCCTTTGGTAACCCAGCCGTCATAGCTCCATCGCCTTAGACCTGTGGTGCTGCGTCCCTAGTTTTCAATAAGTTTGCCATTTCAAGCCTTTGGAACTAGTAATTGTTGTCAAATGGCCTACGGTTACAAAGTATACACTGACATCTTTCGACAGTAAATACAAAACATTGCGAAATTCACGCAAATTTCTTGCGTGCCCACGCACTTTTCCGAAATTTAGTGTAAGGAAAGTGATTGCAAAATGTGGAAAAATCAAGGTGTGGCGCTGGTTTACACCATTTAGGAGATTGCTGTTGGGGAGATGAATTTTTTGTCGAAAAATTGTCACAAAAAAGAAACCTTGACGGGCATAAAGCCCACCAAGGTTGTTTGAGCATCAATATGAAAGTCCAAATGTGTGTTTAATGTATATCCTTTTTCTTAAAGCGTCCGCCTTTTACATCGTGGATGTTGCCGATAGCAAGGAATGCTTTCGGATCGTGCTCATCCACGATTGACTTCAGCTTGGCTTCCTCCAGGCGCGTAATAACACTGAAAATTACCTTCTTGTCGTCCCCGCTAAACGCACCTTCGCCGTTCAGGTAGGTCACGCCTCTGCCCAGCCGGAACGTGATGGCTTCTCCGATTTTGTCAGATTCGTCACTGATAATCCACACCGATTTTGATTGATCTAAGCCCTCGATAGTGATATCGATCATTCTGAATGCTACATAATAAGCGATCAGTGAATACATGGCGTGATCCCAGCCAAACACAAATCCGGCACTGCTTAAAATGAACAGATTGAAAAACATCACGATTTCGCCGACGGAGAATGGCGTCTTTTTGCTGAATAAAATCGCCACAATCTCCGTACCGTCAAGTGACCCGCCAGAGCGGATAACGAGGCCCACCCCGATGCCCAGAATCACTCCCCCGAAAATGGCGGCAAGCAGCGGGTCAATCGTCAGTGGGGCGACCGGATGGAGCAGCGTAGTGCCAATAGACATGATAACGACTGAGAATAATGTTGATACCGCGAACGTTTTACCGATTTGTTTATAACCGATCAATAAAAACGGCAGGTTCAATATAACGAGAAAAACGGCCAGCGGAATCTGCAGCAGATGGGATAAAATAATGGAAACACCCACGATTCCACCGTCAATGATGTTATTAGGTACCAGAAAAATTTCCAGCCCCACGGAGAATAAGATGGACCCTGTTATCATGAAAAAGATCCGTCGTAAAAACTTGCTCCGGGTTACCTTCTGGTGTTGAGCGCGCAGCTGCTGTGGCACGGAAGTGTTCGTCATGTCGTAGATCTCTCCTCTTTTCTTCACTCATTCATTTCCTACAGTAATCACGGGCTTGAATGAGCCGACACCACATACGCCGAGGTGAATTTCAGAGGATCGAGCAGCTGCCGTTTCAGCCGTGCCCTGACTCTGGATAGCACGTAGACCAGAAATACGACGAAAAGCAGCAGGTCCAGCTGCTCGGGCAAACTGTCATACCAAGGTACCACAGGTTTCAACGCGAGGATCACAATTTCGGTGAGCACCAGCTCCAGCCGCATCGATGCCGGACTTTCGTGGGAATGCCCCATTGCATCCTCTTCCAGCGTCCAGTGGTGTGAGATTGGTGGCGTTAATGGGAACAGAAAGAAGGCGAGGACAATCCAAACCAATAATATCCAATGGCGTTTTCTTGCGGATCGCAGCAATCTGACCCCCCCATTCACATTTATAACCATATGAATGTTAGCATTTCAAAGATGGGTGAGTCAAACCACGCAAACAGCGTTAATCCAAACGTTAGCGGGGGGGAGGGAACCCAGCACCGCCATTGCTTTATTTTTGCAAGATGATTTGATCAGGCAAGCTATCCGCCAAGTGCGCAAACTTACTTTTGAGACATCCCATTTCACTAAGCAAGATGTTTACCCCCTGCTTTTCGATATGACGATTTTCCCCCGTTTTGGCAGCTCTTCGCTTTTACGGTACGCCTGAAGCAGGCCCTGAGCGGTAAAGGGATAGGTCTCATTGATATGGATCCTCAACGTGTTCTTTTGCATATGGCGAACAATAGATTCAAAATCGGCACGGTTGGGTCTTGCATGGAAGAAATGCGCGTTAATGCCCCGGACCTTAGGATATTGATTGATCGTAAATGCCACCACTGAAATATAGGTGCCGCCATCCTTGATGACCGAGTAGTTTTTCTCTCCCAGATCTCCTGGTAGCCCAGTACCGATGGTGGATGGGTCCAAAGCGGAATCAAACACGATATCGACAGGATCGGTTATTTGGACGGAAAAGTCGACTTTCGTGTAGTCGAACACCTCGTCCGCACCAAGTCCTTTGACGAAATCATGATTATAGTCCCTCGCGGTTGCGATAACATATGCTCCATATTGCTTGGCCAACTGGACCGCCGCATGTCCGACACCTCCGGCACCGGCATGAACGAGGATGCGTTGTCTCGGTTGGAGACGACCATGCTCAAACAGCGCTTGCCAAGCTGTCAGGGCAACCGCAGGCGCGGCGCCTGCCTCTTCGAAGGAAAGACTCTCCGGGATAACGGCAAGATGATCTTCCTCCACCGCAACGTAGTCCATGTAGGAACCCATCGGAACCAAGCCCATGACACGATCCCCCGGCTTGAAATGACGAACTTTTTCGCCAACCTCTTTTACGATGCCGGCTACATCAAAACCAAGAACGATCGGCAGTTGAGCCGGAAATTTATCAGCCATCGGACTCTGAAGAATCGCGCCGCTGCGCATTTGAATATCCGCAGGATTAATGGAAGAGGCGCGCATTTCGACTAGAACTTGTGTATCGGTGAGTGTGGGAACGGGCACTTCCAGTTCCTCTAGTACTTCGGGGATTCCAAAGCTTGTCAAAGCAATAGCTTTCATGATTATGCCTCCTCTTAAATTGAACATACGTTGAATTTTCAACATAAGTTTTATATAGTTAAAATGTACCAAAGCGATAGATATGTTCAATGGTTAAAACAAGCCCGGTTGTTGATTTTTCAACAGAGAGCTTCAATATGTTCATTTCATTTTATATAGGATAAAGGGGAGAACGATATGGACAGACGTATTCAAAAATCGAGGCAAGCGATTATGAATGCTTTTATGAGGCTGATGTCAGAAAAAGACTTCGAGAGCATGACGGTCAATCAAATTGCGGAGGAAGCGAATGTCAATCGAGGAACGGTGTATTTGCATTTCACTGATAAGTACGATCTACTCGATCAATGTATGGAAGTTCAAATTAACCAGTTACTGCGCAATTGTATGCCTGAAGAGGGCTTGGTTCATCTCACTTCAAAAACCGCGCTACAGCGCACGTTTGAATATTTGGAGCAGCATGCTTCTTTCTATTCCATAATGCTGACGAGCAAGGGAAGCGCGGTTTTCCGAAACCAAATGGAGACATTGTTCCGGCAAAGTCTAAGCGAGCATCTGGATTCGATCAATCTCGATCGGAAATTGAACAAGGATATTACGGTGCAATTTTTAAGTTCAGCGGGAGTGGGTGTATTGGAATGGTGGATTACCCATTCGATGCCGTATCCGGCATCGGTCATGGTTGAACAATTTTGGAATTTGCTGGACCGAATTCAATTGCAAATGTTCGAATAAATAGCGTATTAAAATTAGAAAAATAAATGAATAGTCAGTGAAAATAAAGGAATAAGATTTCAAATGCGAACGCTACGCTTCTCCACCCCACACCCATTTCCTGCATCAGCTTTTACCAACCGGTCATTAGAAGACTCGATTGTAGAGCAACGGCATCGAGATCCACCCACCCAAGAGTGTAGACTGCAATAGTTCCCATGACCTATTAAGCAGCGGTGCAGTTGTGGTAGCCGAAGTTTCTGTCGCGGGAACGCAAAAACGCCGGCACAGCCCGAATGACCAGCCTGTTATCCGAAAGATGCAGAGTTATTGCGTGGATCGATTTTTGCCATGCAATAAGACGCCGGGGTATCGCAACTTTTTTTGCGTCACCCTAATTTTTCTGTGCGTGACCGCTTGGTTGCATGTGATAGGGCAGATGGACTTTAGAGCTGCTATGCCCCTATCTCCGGACCAACTGCCAAAAATGCACACCGCGTGTTCCAGTCAGTTGGTTCGATCAGTTGTCCTGGCGCACAACTGTCTCTTTCAGCATCGCCATCGGAATGAACGCCAGCACGCAGGCAAACGCAAGCATCATGTAATTAGCCGTCCAGCCCCAAGTTTGGATAAAGTAGCCGGCGACCGGCGCGACCAGGAAGCCCGACAGACCCAAAGCGATGCCAATCATTAAGCCCATGCTCGAAGCGGCTGCCTTTGGCGTGGAATCGATAAGCAGGGCATACGTCACCGGAAACGGAGAATTACGGAACAACCCCCAAATGATGAGAATAAACCAACCGCTAACAGCCGAATCGATGAAGATACACGCGAGCACGGACACGGTCCATCCTAGACCGATGATCCGCAGAGAAAACTTTCTCCCCAAGTGATCAGACAAAGTTCCCCAGAACGCCTGGCCGATCCAACCGGTAAGTCCGGACGCCCCGGAAATGACAGCTGCTTCCGCGAGTGATAGCCCAACGCGTTCGGTCAAGTGCAGCGTCATAAACGTAGCTACCCCCGCCTCTGCCCAGAGAAACAAAAAAATCATGGCCACAGAGCTTGCCACGTTACGGTTGGATAATGCGATTTTCATCAGTTTAAATGGGTTTTCCAGCTTGTTGCTATCGTCTTCTTCGATTGGGACGGTCATGTTATTTTCCCTGATCCAACCGTACACTTTTTCCTGATTTCTTTTTGTACCGATCATCACCTGCGCCAGCATAATCGGGACACCGAGCAGCGGAATCCAAACGAATGCCTCGCGCCAGGTCGCGACGGCGATAATTGCCCCCATCAGCACCGGTCCCAGAAACTGTCCAAACGGAAATCCTGTATGATGCACGCCTACTGCAAAGCCCCGGTTCTCCTTCTGCCACCATTCTCCTATAATGGCGACATTCACAGGTTCGGAGCCGCCAGTGCCCACCCCCATAATGACCCGCCATATCTGAAGACTGCCGAGCGTGCGCGAAAAAAAGGTGCCGATGCCGGCCGCCACAGCGACGCCGATTGCCGCGACCCAAGTCCAGCTTCTGCGATACCCTTTGCCGAACACGTCTGCCAGCACGCCAAATAGCATAGCTCCGACAAAGGTGCCTATAAAGTTTAACGAATTGAGCCAGCCTGCTTGCACTTCAGTTAGATTAAAATCTTTCATGATCGCTGGAAGAACGGTTGGGAGCAACTGCCTGTCAATGGAGGTCAAAAGAATAGCGAGTGTGGTCACGACTAGCATAATCCAAGAAATGGGATGAGCGGTAGGGAACCAGGACATTTTACCCGGTTTACGATGCGAGGAAGGCTCGGGTCTAGTCTGCATGTTTTTTACACTCCCTTGTATAGGATTTATGTAAAATCAGCTATGACTTCAACTCTGCCAAAACAGTCACCGGTGCGCTGTCTATTCCGTCCACGAAAAGCGGAACAGACCAGACCTGCAGCAACTTGTTATTATCCAGTCCGGCGAAATTCAAATCCTCAATGATGCACATATAGTCGGCGCGAAAATTGCCTAGCAGATGTTGATGGGCGAGAATGCCGTCCTCGAGATGAGCGTAGGAGGCCAAAGAGATCCAGTCGACTGCGATCGCTTTCAAGTTGGGGTAGTTTTGTATCAGGTGCAGCGCCGCCTTGGAACTTACACCCGGTCCCCGCTCACTGTAACCCTGCGGATCGGAATGCCGTTTCTCAGAAAAACCGCTTCGGATCATAAGTAAATCGGCAGACTTCAGTTCACGGTGGCAATGTCGTAAATCATCTGCCGTCACTAACTCCTCATACGACTTCGGGATATCTAGAAGCAACGGACGCTCATACACAAACTGCTTCAGCGGAAGCTCACCCAGCCTCGGCCCGTGATCATTAAAATGCTTGGGTCCATCCATATGCGATCCAAAATGGTTAAACAGGCTCAGCCGGTATTCATTTGTGGTTTTACCTTCCGAAATAAGGGAATGGGGAGTAACTTGAACTGTCGGATTTCCCGGCCAGCCGGGACTGTTTTCCGATAATGAGTAGGATAAACGCTTGAGCATGTTAGATCCCTCCGGTTTCAGTTTTTGGGCAGCACAGTGCGATGGGCATATATCGGTGTGCTCAGCAGAATGCGACCGCACGTATCGGCGAACCTGATCCTTCAGCGATAGGTAACGGAAGGGCTATGAAATATGCTCTCGTCGGCATCTTATCGAGATTATTGAGATTTTCCATTATCGGTATTTGACTGCCAAGAAACGTATGATGGGCCGGGTTGTCCGTTGAACCGAACACGTCAATGGCGAGCGTATCCACGCCGATCATCTTTATCTTCTTCTCCGTAAGATACTCTGCAGCCGACTTTCCGATGCCCGGCCAATCCTGTACGAATTGTTTATCGTCCGGCCGTTTTTTCCAGTACTTCGACCAGCCCAGATGAATTAAAACCACGTCCCCTGCATCAATCGCGCCATGCTCTTGTTCCCACTCTTGAATATGTCCGCCTTCCACCACACCCAAACTGCCGATGAACGAAAGATCCAGGACCGTGCAAGGACCAAAAAATGTGCGGATCGGCATTTGATTAATCCACACATGGGCCGGCCCCTCTCTTATGAAGTGTGCCGGCGCGTCCACATGGGTGCCGTTGTGTTCATTGATCAGGATTTGATAATTTACCGCCTCATCGCCGTGCCAGTAGGAATGCCAAAGCGTGTGCTGATAACGGGAATGAGTCGGCCAGATCGGTATATGCTCTTCTAATGTGTGCGAAAGTTCAATCACTTGCATTTGGGTCAAAAGATCGTGCAGAGTCTTGTATTTCGTCATGCTCTTCCGCTCCTTGGTGAAAAGATCCCTGGCGCTCCCACCAGCCCGGACCGCCCGGCATGTCTGATAACTACCGCATCTGGACGCACGGAGGGCTTTACTCTGCGCCTAAAAAGCCCTCAAGAAATTCCGCCACCGTGCGTGCTGAGCAGCATAACCTTCCATAGCAGTGAAAAGAAGTGGCAGACGGCGGAGTGGCTCATAGGGACGTGCCCCAACGAAGGCGTCCCTCACGGGGCGTGCCTTCAGGGGCGTGCCTCATATGGGCATTCCTTCATGCTGCCACCATCCGACTGCCACTCCCGAACATTTATGGCGCTTTTGACTGGTACCTCTTTTCCCAGTGTATGGGAAGCATTATTTAGTTGTTAGGTGTCAAAAAGATTTTCGCCTGTGCAACCCGGCCGTTAACCAAATCCTGAAAGGCTTGATTGCCTTCGTACAGCGGACGGATTTCAGACCATTGCGTTGGATCGATTTTACCGCTCTTCAGCAGCTCAAGAGCATCATGGAAATCCTGCGCATCATAAGAAAATGAACCTAGTATGCTAATTTCACTGCGGATGCAGACGTTAATAGGAATTTGTGTATGATCAATGCCCAAGCCAATGTTCATGATTGTTCCACCTGGATTTACGATTTGCACGGCCGCATCGCGTGTGGGTTGAAAGCCGGCGGCATCGATGACTACATCAGTGCCAGAAGCTCCACCCCATTGCTTCACCTTATCTATGAAATTCGGTTCCTTGGGATTGATGGTAGCGAAAGCGCCAAGTTGCTGCGGTGTCGCCAGACGTGCTTCGTTGCTGTCGACTACAATAATGCGTGAAGCACCGAGCGTCTGGGCGACGAGAAACGCGAGCAGTCCGATAGTGCCGGCCCCGAATATCACGACATTGGCAAAAGGATGACGTTCCATCGCTCTTCTGGCGGCGCGGAGTGAGCACGCCAACGGCTCAGTCAAAGATGCCCGGAAAAAATCCAGTTCGTCTGGCACCACATGAACCGAAGAAGCGGGCACACTCACGAACTGGGCGAACGCCCCCGGCCGGTGAATCCCGACAATGGCGCGCTGACTGCACAGTTGCACAAGCCCCTTCCGGCACTGGTTGCAGCTGCCGCATGAGAGCAGAGGGTTGACGACAACCCGCTGGCCTCTCATCAAGCCTTGGACTTGGCCCCCGACCTCGGTCACCGTTCCGCTGAACTCGTGGCCCATAACGAGAGGGGGAACACGCAAGCTGTTATGCCCTAAGTATCCTTCAATCTCGGACCCGCAAATGCCAACCGCTTCGACCTTCACCAGCAGCTCGTTATCGCCTACAGCCGGCACCTCAGCTTCCTTCATTTCCATCATTTTGGGGCCGGTCCAGACCAAATTATGCATGATTCTCACCCCACCCGCTGACGTCTGACAGGATTGCTGAGCACCCCAATATTGTCGATCTCTATTTCGACGCGGTCGCCGTCTTCCAGTGTGAAGTCATTTGGCGGCACGATGCAGGTTCCCGTCAACAGTACGGTTCCATCGAATATTTCATTGTCTCTCGTGAGGTACGAGACCAGTTCGTCGAACCGACGCTTCAGCTGGCCGGTGGTGGCACTGCCTTCTACAACCTGCTCGTTATTGCGATAGATCTTGCACGCTAATTGGAACCGGTACGGATCTTCCACGGCTTCCGCCAAACGGATTGCCGGGCCGATAGAGCATGAACCTTTCCATACTTTAGCCTGCGGTAAATACAGCGGGTTCTCCCCTTCGATATCACGGCAGCTCATATCATTACCGATGGTGTAGCCCAAGATCGAGCCTTCTGCATCAAGAACAAGGCCAAGCTCGGGTTCCGGAATTTGCCAGTTCGAGTCTCCACGCAGATAGAGCTCATCGTTCGGACCCATCGTACGTGCTGCAGTGGACTTAAAGAAGATCTCCGGGCGCTCCGCATCGTACACCTTGTCGTAAAACGTCACCGCGTCCAGCTTACCATCGGTAGCCTCATAGTTTCGCGCTTCTTTGCTTTTCTCGTACGTGACACCGGCTGCCCACACCTCCGGCGCCTCAAGGGGAACAATCATGCGAAGCTGCTCCAGATTGCTCGGCAGCGGGCTCGTGCCGGCGATATCACGCTGTACCAGCGCGAGTGGTGTACTGCCCTGCTGCTGAGCGCTACGCACCAGCTCGAGAAAATCGGCATAAGGAAGAGGAAATACTTTACCCTGGTCTGTTAAAGCGGCAAGAACGGCTGCATTTGACTCGTCTAAAAAACGGATTATACGCATAAATACCTCCTTCGTTGTGCTGATCCTTTTTTATTGGATGATTGCGTAGATGCTTTACTTGCTGCGAAACGTGCACCCGGCGGCTATCGACGCTCACTCGCTGGCGTCACATTGATCCGCGGGCATCCAAGCGATGGCTGGCGCGTTGCACTCACCTGTTTACCCTCAACTCTAATCTGTCTGCAACAACAGGAACGCCGAGGCCGGCGGCGCCTTTTTCCGATGTTTTCAGTTCCGGACTGTACCGCTTGATCATATCCAGACCGATCCGTGCGCGGCGCACACGCTCCTTGCACAGCGCGATCGATGTCTGCTCCAGATGCGTACCTGACGGATAAATGTTCGGCGAATTGCGAAGTCCGAATTTGATGTACACTGGCGCAGCCACTCTAATGATTTCCGGAATTTCATAGTGGCGGATGAACCCGCCGATATCGTCCGGCACTTCGACGTAGATGTCGATCGGAATATCGATAGCCTGACGTATTGCGGCAAGACGCGGCAGCGTGAGATCCGAAGGGACATTGTACGTGTCGGCGCCCACGCTTTCGATCAAACGGATGGATACCGGGTTCGCTTGTGCCATTTGCACCGATATTTTCACCACTAAATCCGCCGGCAGCTCGCCTTTCTTCTTAAACTCATTCACCAGCCAGAGCAAGCCCTCATCTGCGACCAGAATGCTCCGAATGCCCGCGTCACAAGCACGCTTGATATCTTCGATCGAATACACCAGCTGATCCATGCTTTCCACACGCAGCCCGATCACCTTGCCCGCGCTGGCCCAGGGCATTGCGGTGACATCCCATGTACCTCGGGGTCCGACAAACAGGCTGACCTCCAAGTTTTCTCGCTTGCCGATGGCAGCCATCCGGTGCAGTTCCTCGTCCGTCAACAGCATGATACCGCTCCCTTGGGAGATCCGGTGAATGCCGACATCGTATTGTTCGCAAGCTTCCACAACCGCCTCAAACGAAGCCGGGCCTTCGACGCTTGGAATTTCCACGCGATATTGCGCGCCATCCGGGAAGGTTTTCGTCGAGCTGGGCAGATCATGCAGATCCCCGCGCGGGAATCCAAGCTGTTCGATAAAATCACGCGTCTTTTGCAATGGTTACATCTCCTTTTATCAGTACGTCTGTTTTATAATCCAATGCAGCCTCTGAAAATACGGCATGAGGCACGACTCCAAAAGAGGCATCCGTATGCCCCAGCATCCGGTTACTCGCGGCTACCGTGCGCTGGCGTTGTTTAATGATTGACAGCCTCGCGTCGGCGATGCTCTGGCGTTCAGCGGGTATATGGTCAAAACGGAACGCCAGGCGTTCGCTGCGAAACTCCGCTTCGTCCAAAAACTGAATCTGTCTATCCATGAAGTTCAGGTACAGCACATCGCCTGTTTGCAAGTACAGAAGCCCGCCGCCCTCGAGCGCCTCGGGTGTCATGTGGCCGATGGCGGCCCCATACGTCACGCCGGAGTACCTGCCATCGCTGATTAGTGTGGCGAGCCGCTGCAGCTTACGGTTTGCATTGATATGCTGCATCGGGGTGAACATTTCCGGCATGCCGAAGGCGAGCGGCCCCTGCCCTGCAATGATCACCGCGATCTTAAGCACCCCGTGCTCGACCATTCGATCAAAGAGCATATCATAGTCTGCAGTCCCCCAGCCCGCGAAATGCTCAGGCGCATTGTGTTTGACCATCGCCAACATGTTGTCATACGAAAACGACCGCGCAGTTCTCAGTTGGTCCAGCAGATGGATATCCAACAGCCCATGGTTCGCCTCATCCTCGTTCTGATAGTATAGGACGAACGCGGCCTTCCGGTTGAACTCCTCAAGCTGACGAGTCGTCATGCCGCTGATCTTCACCACAGCGCTGTCAAAGAAGTTGCCGCTCAGCACATCCACACCGCTGAATGGGCGTCTCGGCTTAGCTAGAATGACCGGGTTGTCCGTGATATGTGACGCTGACAAGCGCTCCTGGTTGGACAACCGCGCAGCCCAAGTGGTACCGGTAACCGTCGGGGCATCCATATCCATCGGCACGCCGTTCGCGACAAGCTCGTAGAACAGGGTCTCCATCCCTCTGCTGTTCCCGCTGCAGCACTGTGCGGCCAGAGCGAAAATATCGCGGCCTTGGGTGAGACTGTAGTCGAACAAATCCGGCACGGGGTGGGACTGATGAATTTTTTCCAGCTCGCGCAGACTGAAGGCAAATCCCCCGTACAGCATGGCTGCAACCATGTGCATCATCAAGTTGGTCGATCCGCCTGACGCGCTGTGAATTCTGATCGCGTTGCGGATGTTGGCAGCCATCGCATTAGATACGCCGAACATAGGATCATTGATCATCACAGCCAAGCTGTCCACTGCCTGATTGACCTGAGCCTGCGAGGGAGCGGAAGTGAGCAGCTCAACCGCTGGATGCACCAAGCCCATCCCCGCCACAAGATGGCGTGAGCTGTTGCCGGTTCCGTTAAAGGCGCAGACTCCGCCCTGCCCGTCGCAGGTCGCTACCGCGAGCCGCTTTTCAAAGTCCTTATGCGCCGCATGGGAGATAATACCACGATCGGTCGCCCTCTCGAGGACGCCCTGGAAAGCAGTATTGGAGGAACACTGCAGTATATAAGCCATCGCATCGTACAAATCGTCCGCGATGTCCGGGGCCCCGTGCGCTTCCGCCCGCTTCGCGACCTCTCCGAGCTCATTGAACAAGTCCGCCGGGATCGTTCCGCCCTGCAGAACATGAGCCGGGGCGAACGTAGCGAAGAACGGCGCTTCCCCCCGATACCGCCGGATCCGGTCCAAGTGTGCCAGCGCGCTGACCACACCGAGAGGCTGCTTATCACAGCCTTGGATGACGAATGCGCCATGGTAGCTGTGTGCCTCAATCTGATTGACCACCATCTGTGCCACGGCATTGCGGCTTTGCAGGGAATAGCTCATCCCTTGGTTGTTTTGCGCGGTGCCGTCACACATCACCGGCGTGGAGAAGTAGAAAGGCACCCCCCCGTTTTGCCAAATACGTACAGCCGCTCTGGCGGAGGTCTGAAAATCCATAATATGAGCCGGATGATCCGCCGAGCCGCCGATGATCGCGATCCGCGGCGCGTTGGCTTCCAGCCGGTTGTAGATTTCATCCAAGGTCCAATCCGGAGCGGCCCCCTCGTAGGACGGGCCAAGTATCTGCTTCGCCCGGTCCAAAAGTCCGGCCACGCAGATCGGCTCGTTTGCTTTGCCCTGCACATTGTCACGGTATGGATTGATCGTACTGGCCACTGATGGATAAATCGGCATCCACGGTTCCCCTCCAACATTAAGGTGTTTTAATACGCCTTGACAGAAAAATCCATAGGGGACGGCTCGGAGACAATCTCGATGCTGCTGTTGTTCCTGGCTTCCTCCAGCAAGCTTTCGGAAATCCAGATTTCCTTTAACTCCAATGTGTTGTGTATGCGAATGAGCCGCACCTGGGACATATCGAATGCATTGCAAGTCTTGATCGCCGCTTTGACCCCAAGCTCCTCATTGGCGAGAAACATCGGCACTTTCACAGTGCCGGTCACTGTGCTGGTCAGAGCGTTGGCGTACCCTTTTTCCCAATCGATATCATCGAACACTCTGCGTGTGGTGACGTCGGCCATGCCGATACCGTTGGCGTTACCGTGCGTCCGCTCCGTCAGGCCGAGCACCACAATCCGCGCCACCTCCGGCCCGCCGTCCGCGTAAGGCGTGGCATACCGGCCGGTAATATTCGGATCCATACCGTCGCCGGATATGTCTTTGCCAATTTCATCTACCACCAGCACATCTATGTTGTCAAACATGAGCTTGGGCATGCGCGCTTTAGCCTCAAGCAGCAGCCCCGGCTCAACCGTTTCCAGCTGCTCTGCCGGCACGGCCACGATTTTTGCAGGCCGGTCGTATGCGTTTTCAATGCTGCCGAGCCCAAAAATAATCGGGGCCTTAGAGAGCACAACCTTCGCCATCTCAGGCACATGCTGCGCCATATACTTGAAGCTGTACGCATGCGCCGCTTCCGCGCCTTTTTGTTTGCCGAGCCCGATCGTAATCATCTTCATCAAGCCGCTTTCCACAGCTCCCCGGAACGCCGTATGCGGCTTGATCCGGTTGATGACGATGATTTTATCCGCTTCATACGCGTTTTTGTCGATGTAAATGGGCAGCCCGTTATCCAGCGTGCCTACTTCCACCACGTCCATGCTCGAGATCACCGGAGCGCCCACTGCTCCTTCAGTGACCCCCAGCTGCTCAAGCACCTCTGTCTGACCTTCCGCGGTCGCCCCGCCGTGACTGCCCATCGCGGGCACGATAAATGGCTCTCCCCCTGTTGATTTGACCGCCTTAACCACTTCTCTTGTCAGTATTGGAAGATCAGCGACGCCGCGGCTGCCGACCGCAATCGCCACACGGTCGCCTGCCGCGATACGGGACAACACGCCTGCCGAACCGATTGCTTCATGCACTGCTAACGCCACATCTTCGATCTCCGGCGCATCGAAATTTTGCTTGATCTTCACCATACGCGGCAGCGGCACATCCTGAAGCAATGCTTCAATGATTTTCATGGTTTATTTCCCCTCGCCAGAATTGAGCTAATGCCCGTTATTTTGCGCGCACCTTGTCGACCTCTGCGAACATCTCTTTCACCAAATCTTCTCCAAGCTCTTTCGAGAACTTATCTACGACCGGCTTAACTGCGGCCTCCATCTTCGCCCTGTCTTCCGGTGTAACCTCGTTGACCTCCATGCCTTTGGACTTCAAGTTTTCCAGTGACTTTTTGTTCTGCTCCCTGTTCTTCTCACGCTGGAATTTGCCGGCTTCAACAGCCGCCTCTTTGAGTATTTTCTGTTCGTCCGGAGTCAGTTGATCCCAGAATTTCTTGCTAACGAGAAACACAAACGGCGTATACACGTGATTGGTCATGCTCAAGTATTGTTGCACTTCATTGAACTTATTGGATTCGATCGTGGCCAATGGATTTTCTTGTCCATCCACTGTTTTACTCTCAAGTGCAGTGAATATCTCAGAGAACGGCATCGGCGACGGGTTGGCGCCAAGTGCGCTGAATGCGTCAAGTTGCACCTTGCTTTGCAGCGTGCGGATCTTCAAACCTTTGAAGTCGTCCACGGTGGCGACCGGCCTCTTGCTGTTGGTCAGATTGCGGAAGCCGTTCTCCCAGTAGCCGAGTCCAATCAGACCTTGCGCAGGCAGTTTATCTATTAGCTTTTGGCCCAACGGGCCGTCCAGTACCGCATCCGCTTCTTGTTCATTGTCAAAAACAAATGGGAAGTCGAACATGCCAAACTCTTTCACCATGCCTGTCAGCGGAGAGGTAGATGGGATCGTGATCTCCTGCGTGCCGGCCTTCAGTGCGTCCGTCATCTTCAGGTCATCGCCCAGCTGCGCGGCGAAAAACGTCTGTACCTTCAGCTTGCCGCCGCTTTTCTCACCCACGATTTCAGCAAATTTTTTGAGGCCCTGCCCTTGCGGGTGGTCCTCGTTCAGCCCTATTCCCGCTTTGATGGTGCGCGCTTTGGCGGCAGCCGCACCACCGCCGGCGCTGCCTTGCGGTGCATCGGTCTTGGCAGCTCCACCGCATGCGCTTACAAGAAGCAGGCTCGGCAGGGTGAGGCCGATGGCCAACGTTTTAATCCATTTTTTCATATGTATTCCCCCAGTTGTGTTTTTATAATTTCTCACTCTGTTAAAAATTTTGATAGCGCTGCTCAGGCTGGCAAGCTTTCAATTCCACCTGCTCTTTTACCCTTTGATTGACCAGATACTTCGGATATTCGCCGAACACCAGCACATCGATGATGCCCGCTGCCGCTTTGGAACGCATCTCCTCCGCAGCTTCTTCCGAATACCACGCCACGTGAGGTGTGAGAATAACATTATCCATCGACAGCAGCGGATGATCCTTCACCATCGGCTCCTCCTCCAGCACGTCCAGCGCCGCCCCGCCAATCAACCCTGATTGCAGCGCTTTTACGAGTGCGCTTTCATTAATCACAGGTCCTCTGGAAGTATTAATAATAATCGCGTCTTTTTTCATCAGGGAAAATTGATTCTCACCGATCATTCCGCGCGTCGCCTCCATCAACGGGGCATGCACAGATATGTAATCTGACTGACTGCATAACTCATCCAGTTCAACCAGCTGCACCCCTTTTTGCTCAGCGACTTCTTTAGGAAAAAACGGATCATAAGCAAGCACCTGGAGTCCAAGCGGCTTCACTTTTTCAGCGAGCGCCTGCGGTATTTTCCCGAACCCGACCAAGCCGATGGTCCGGCCGCGCAAACGGTAAATGGGCTGTGTCACTTTGAAATCCCAGTTACCATTTTTTACGTGTCTGTTTGCCAAAGTCACTTTTCTCGTCCAGCTAAGCAGCAGCGCCAGCGCATGGTCAGCTACCTCATCCATACAGTAATCCGGCACGTTCGCAACACAAATGCCCTTCTCCGTAGCGGCATCCAAATCGATCGTGTTTACGCCTACGCCGTAGCGCGTGATGACCTTACAGTTCCGCAGCGCCTCGATGACCTTGCGGCTGATAGGTGCGTATTGGTTGATCAGGGCATCCGCGTCGCGGCATACTTCAATCACATCATCCTCGGTTCGACATTGAGCCGGCACTAGTTCCACACCCTCATGTGCAAGCAGCACTTTTTCCTCAAACCGTAAATCCGCGTACTCCCAATCCGTTACGACAACCTTCCATTTTTTCATGCAAATTCCCCTCCTGTGTAGTGAGACCAGTGAAAGTGTACTAAAAGGCAGTGCATATGGGACGATTAAGCCCGTGCCAATATGGCAAGAATCAAGCCAACCCGTCAGCAAAAGCTGATCTCCTGTACCACCGTTCGTTGTTATGAAAACCAATCAAGCGGAATCAGGACCAGTTCAGGAAACACCGTAAGTAAAAGAAGAATAATAATTTCCACCAGCAGGAACGGCCACACCCCCCGCATAATGTCCTCCATGCTGATTCGGCCCACTCCCGCGGCCACGTTGAGCACGGTGCCCACCGGTGGCGTGAGCAGTCCAATACAGTTGTTCAGTATGAATAGCAGGCCGAACAGCACCGGATCGATACCGGCTGCTTCGACGATGGGCATGAGCACCGGCGTGAGGATCAAAATCGTTGGAGTCAAATCCATGGCGGTGCCGACCAGGAACACGATGAGGTTAATCATCATGAGCAGAAGCAGTTTGTTGTCTAGCACAGGTTCGAGCATGGCCGTCAATTCCGCCGGAATGTTCGCCACCGTGATGAGCCAAGAGGAAACCATTGCCGCCGCGGCTAAAAACATGACCACAGCCGACATTCTTCCCGCGGACACCAGCACCTGGTACAAGTCCTTCATTGTGAGCTCACGGTAAACGACCAGGCCGACAAACAATGCGTAGAAAGCTGCAACGACAGCCGCTTCAGTCGGTGTGAATGCACCGAATTTAAGACCCAGGATAATAATTGCCGGCAGGACCAGCGCCCAAGAGGCTTTCACCGTTGCCGTCAAGATCTCTTTAACGGATTTACGCGGCATTGCTTTGTAATTCGACTTGCGGATAAGGATAGCCCACGCGATAGCTAATCCGGCTGCAAGCAGCACGCCCGGCACAATCCCCGCCAAGAACAGCTTGGTGATGGACACCCCGCTCGTTACGCCAAAGATGATCATTGGGATACTCGGCGGAATGACCGGCGCAATGATCCCGCCTGCGGCGATCAGGCCCGCCGAACGGTTTTTGTCATAGCCGGCACCGGCCATCATCGGAATCAGGATCGCTCCCAGGGCGGCCGTATCCGCTACAGCGGAACCGGACAAGCCCGCGAAGATAACGCTTCCGATAATCGCCACATAACCCAGCCCGCCTTTAATATGCCCCACCAATGCCATAGCAAAGCCGATGATACGGGAGGAGATACCACCCTTATTCATCAATTCGCCTGCCAGAATGAAGAACGGAATGGCGAGCAGCGGAAAGTTGTCGGCACCGCTGATCAAATTCTGGGCCATAATCTGGCTGTCAAACATATCCGTCACGAACATCAGCGCCAGCCCGCTCACCAGCAGCGCGAACGCGATCGGCATGCCGAGCGCCATCGCGCCAAGCAGAGAGCCTAGAAATACGGCTACTGTCATCGAGGCACCCCCTGATCCACGCCAGTCCCTGCGTTCGCATTGCTCATCATTTCCTCGGACTCCTGTGTACGGGTTAACTCGTCAATATTAGCTTTGCGAAACAGCAGACGGTACAGATTCAAGAGAATGATTACCGCCATACCTATACCCATAATCACGCCGGGAAAGTACATCGTAGTCAGCGGCAGCCCGGTGGCCGGCGCCGTACTCTCCCCGTTCAGGACCGTCATTTTCCAGCTGCCTTCGACGACCAGATACAGCACAGCGAGAACAAGCAAATTGCTGATAATATATATGACTGTTTTCAGCGGTTTCGACAGTCTTTTGACGAGCATATCAACGCCCAGATGTTCATTTTGCTTCAGCGCTATCACTGAGCCAAAAAGCACGAGCCAGATGAATAAAAATCTTGCCATCTCCTCGGACCAGGTGATCCCTGAATTAAACAAGTAACGCAGCACGACATTGCCGAAAACAAGAATAGCCATGAGTCCTAATGCCGATGCGATAAAAACGTTGAACAGATTCTCAACCAGTTTTCCCGTATTTTTCAAAACAGTCTCCCTCCTCACGCTATGCACGGCACGCCCGCGGCAGCCTCCGTTGCGCGCGCCGATGCGTATGCTCTTGTTGGCACTTAACCCGCTTCCTTGTTAATCTTCTCAACCATCTCTTTCGCCCAAGGATACTTGCTGTAGAACTCCTCGTACAATGGCGCCGCGGCATCCTGCATCGCCTTCTTGAAGTTGTCGTCAGGCGTAATGAACTGCAAGCCTTTTTCCTGCAAAAACTTCTTATCGGCTTCAACGCTCTCTTCAAGCAGCTTCCATTCGTGGGCGGCCGATTCCTTCGCGGCATCCTGCAATACTTTCTGCTGGTCAGGTGTCAGCTTATCCCAAAACTTCTTGTTGATGATATACATGTTTGGACTGAACATATGATTGGATTCCAGAACATACTTCTGCACCTCATACCAGCCTGACGCCCGGACGGTGGCGATCGGGTTGTCCTGACCGTCGACGACCTTCTGCTCAAGCGCGGTGAACACCTCGGAGATAGGCAGCGGCGACACGGTCATACCCAACGCTTTGCCTAATGCGATGTAGTTCGGAATGTTAGGGAATCTCACGCGGAACCCTTTGAAATCCTCCATGCTGTTGAGGGGCTTACTGCTGGAAAACATCCTGAAACCGTTCGCACTCCATGCCAGTACTTTGACGCCGTGCTTAGTTTCCATATCCGCCGACATCTCCGCGCCGATCGGGCCTTCGAACACCTTCTTCGCATGCTTGAAATCCTTGAATAAGAAAGGCCATTCGCCCACCTGGATCTTTTCTATGTCGGCCTGCATAATCAAGCCGGGAATGCCCATCTCGATCGTGCCGTTACGGACCCCATCATAAAACTCTTTCTCAGCGCCGAGCTTATTGTTTTCATAGATTTCAACTTTAAGAGTGCCATTCGAGTTTTTTTCTACGAGAGGTTTAAACTTTTCACGCAGGGCCACGTTCTGCGGATGATTCTCGGCGAAATAATTTGCTACTTTGATCTTGTGGGTCTTGGCCTCCTGTCCCCCGGCGCCGGCTCCCGCGGTATCTGTGGAAGCTGGTTGGCCGCCGCATCCTGCCAGCAAAACAGAAGCTGTCAGTAAAAGAATCGCAGTAAATTGAATTCCTTTTTTTCTTCTCATGGAATGACCCTCTCCTGAATAAAGATTTTGGATAATATCTTATTTCTAGCAGCCACGATTGGGTCACTAGTAAATAATTGTGAAAACGATTACACAAAGCGTTGAAAAAGGAGTTTTTCTGCGAGAGTTCATTCAATGGCACCAGTTGTGTTTCATAATATAAAACTACGTTTTGAACAAGCCGGAAAAAAAATGAACTCTTGCGTCCGCGTCAATTGAACATTTGGTGGCCGATTCCGCCTCACAGTGGAAGCAGCCTGTGTTCGTTTGGCATTATAGTCCACGGTTTTACAAAAATCGCAGATGAATGAAAGCGTTTCATTTTCCAATTATATGCCGACTTCTAGCAGCTGTCAATCGTCTATGTAATCTTTTGCGTAACAGTGGAAAGCCCCTGCCGTATGACAGGGGCCGGTTAACGGTTACATGTATCTCCGAATCAGCTGTGATATGTGCTCTGCGAGCGCCTCATTGCCGCGGCTCACATCTTCCTCCCGGATCGTGAACCTGATGCGTGTTTCATCCAAGTCGAGCAGCTTCATGATACCACTGGATTTGCGGTCGATTTCCATGAACACTTCGACATGGTCTTCGTGCGGGAAAAAGGCAACCTCCAATTCATCCAAGCCTCGAAACTCCCGGCCCGGCTTAAATTCAAACTCCTGCACAAACGGGAAACCCATCCGTGAGCGGGGTGCATATTCGCACTCGACCTGCCGAAGCCTGAATCCCAACAGTGCCATGGCATCCAGAATATTGGCTACGATCGGGTGAGGGAGAACCTTGATATAATCGTGATCCGCCGCGTCCAGTGCGCTGGCGATGTCTAGCCCGGTCTTGACCCATACTTGAGTGCCGCCCGCGCTGATGGGGGTCGTATAAGGAATCATGAACGAAAACGGAATCTCTCTAGTGGTGTTGGCCTGTATTGTGAAGGCCTCGTTCAGTGCGAATCTGCTGATCGTCCCGTTTTCCCGGATCTTCTTATCGTCCACCTCTCGGATATAAGAAGTCGTCAGGTAAAGATAAACGGCATTTATCTCTTGCGGCACATCACCGCCTGTCACCACTACCCTGCCGCAGACTTCGCCGCCCGCTCGAACTTCGCCGGATGTGTTGTCAAGAATCGTATTGACTGTGGCCGCGCCGACGCCGATCGAAGCCAGCACATTTTTAAAGAAAGACATATAAATCCACTCCCCATCATCTTTAATCATCTACATTTTACCATAAGCCGCAGTAATTGGATAATGATGGCGAATGATACTGCCCAATGATGCTATGTCTTGGTTTGGTCGTGAGGATCGTACAAGCCGGACCGCACCTTAAACCAATCGAAAATGTGAGTAACGATCACCTTACCTACAGCGTAGGCGGGAACTGCCAGTATCACTCCCCCGATTCCGAAGAGATTCCCGGCCGTTAAGATGACGAAAATAATCGTGATAGGGTGTATGTGCAGCGATTTGCCCATGATTTGCGGGGAGATAAATTTCCCCTCTATGAGCTGCACCACCGTCCAAACCACTATAACATTCAGAAGCATGGCCGGAGACGTGACTATGGCCACGATCAATGCGGGCGTGATGGCGATCACGGGGCCCAAGAAAGGGACGACGCTGGTGAAAGCCGCTATAATGGCCAGAACCAACGCATATTCCAAGCCGATGATCCGGTAGCCGATATAAAGCAAGATACCAATGCAGAAGCTCACGATGATTTGTCCACGGATGTAGTAACTGATCTGCCGATTCATCTCGACCATAACGGCGTGCGACTGCTCGCGCAGCCCAGTGGGAATAAATCCGAGAATATACGGCGGCAGCTTGTCCCCGTCTTTCAACAAATAGAATAAAATGAATGGCACCGTGACCATTGCCAGTATGGCATTCCTGATGGCCGCTAGAAGACCGCTGATGTTCGCCCCCGCACGATTGATGATAGCAGAAATTCTCTCAGTTATGGCATTTGTCCATTCATCCGCGTCAGCGCCGGCCAGATGTTGAATTTCGGTAAACAGACGGCTGCCGGTCAATTCCTCGAAACGCTCTCTCGCTTGCTCGCTGTAACGCGGGAAGTTGTGCGCTAAGCTCATAATTTGTTCCCTGATCAGCGGTATTATTATGGAGATGACCGCTGCCAAAATGCCGAGGATCAGAAGGTAAAGCAGCAGAATAGAATAGACCCGTTTGACACCCCTCCGTTGAAACCAATCCACAATCGGATCGAGCAGATAAAACACGACTCCGGTGAGAAGCACCGGTAAAAATACGGTCTGCAGCAGTATGACCAGCGGGGTGAACACGAACGGTATCTCGTTGAACACCAGAATGTTTAAACCGATCAACAGCAAAATCAGCAGTAGTACGACGAATTTATTGTTCAAAAACAAACGTCTGAATCTTTCAGCTCTGTTGATTGACGACTCCATGGCTGGATCCCCCGATAGATGTGATGTGTACCACGTAAATACGTATTTATTCTTCCCATTTGTTGTTATCTGAACCATCGAGCGTTTGGTGTGGGTTGGAGCCGGCGTGTATGCCCCGAGGGGCTGTCAATTGAGCGTGTGGAGGAACAGCGCGGCATGCAAATATCGTCTCGCGAGCGCATGAAAATAGGCATTCCGCACGGAAACCATCGCAATAAACAGCATGTTGCGTACGGCTTCCTGCTGCTGCGGAGTAAGGTGCGTCAGCCCGTGGGTGTACTCCTCCGCCTTTTGCCGTATCGCCAACTCGGTCAATGTGTCGTAGCTGCGGTTGGCCGTGCCGTGCCCTCGCACATCCATGATCTGGTCGTGGTTCGCATCCATTTCTTCAAACAGGCGCGAGTAAGCAGCATAGAGCTCAACAGGTGTCAGTAGGTCGTCCGATTCCGTATCCGGGTTTCTGAAAACAATTTCAAACAGCTTGCGGATGGATTCGAAATCCAAGCAATTTTTCAAGTCATCTATGATAAAAAGCATCGCGGCCTGGTCAATAGAATATTTCTTGCCGACTTTGGGGGAGCCCAAGAATTCCTTAAAATCCCTTTTTACCCAGTTTTGCATCGAAGTGATAGACATATGGGTATACTCAATTTGATTGCCAAGTGAAACGATTTCTTGTAACGAAAATCCTTCCACCCGATCATGTTTCATCATTTTCTCCAGCACCGGGGTGAGCTCGGTGGACAGAAAAGCGGTGAGAGAGTGCCCGTGAGCCACATCGGCTTGGTGATTTTTTTTCCACGCTTCCTGCAGAATTGACAGTGGGGTAGTGCTTACCTTCCCCTGCATTGACAAGAGAATGACCGCCATTTCCCTGCGGGTCAGTGTGAAGGTTTCCATATACATGCCTCCTTCCGAGCGTCGGTTCAACTTTCAAGTTCATTTGAACTCATGATAAAACGCCAAGCCAGCGTTTGTCAAAGGGTGATAATGAATGAAATTGCGCCGCTGCGGGTAAGTGTTAAATAACAGAGAGCTAATATAACAGAATTCAGTGCAAACAGAAGTTTGGTAAGTCTTAAGAATTGTTTTATAATAAGTTCATATGAACTCATATGTCTTAAGTTCGAATTAATCTTATGTGATGAGGAAGGTTGATAATGGTTCTGAATCTGTTTCTTGTAGCCGTGCTTATTTTGCTGACCGCCTTTTTCGTGGCCACAGAGTTTGCCATCATTCGATTGCGCGGCAGCCGCGTCGACCAACTGATCATGGAAGGACGCAGCAACGCGATTAACGTACAGAGGGTTCAAGCAAATCTGGACGGATACCTGTCCGCCTGCCAGTTGGGTATCACGATCACTGCGTTAGGACTGGGTTGGCTGGGGGAACCTACCGTTGAACAATTGCTTCATCCCCTATTTCACGAGTTCGGCGTGGGTCCTGAAGCGAGCAGCCTGATATCCTTTCTTTTGGCTTTCGTCGTGATGACGTACCTGCACGTGGTATTAGGTGAGCTTGCACCGAAAACCGTGGCGATTCACAAGGCTGAGCAAATCAGTTTGGCGTTCGCCAGACCGATTATGATTTTTTATCGTATCATGTATCCTTTCATCTGGCTGCTGAACGGTTCCGCGAATGCATTAGTCCGCCTGTTCGGGTTAAAGCCTGCAACGGAACATGAGGAAGCGCACTCAGAAGAAGAGATTCAAATTATTGTCTCTGAGAGCTATCAAAGCGGAAAAATCAATCAGACCGAGTACGGGTATGTAAATAGAATCTTCGCGTTCGACGACATGCTGGCTAGAGAAATCATGGTGCCGAGAACGGATATGGTCTGCCTGTACACAAATAATACGCTGGAAGAAAATCTGGAAATTGTCCGCCGCGAACAGTACACGCGATTCCCTATTGCTACGGACAGCAAAGATAACATCATTGGAATGATCAATACCAAACATATTTTCCTGAACTATGAAAATAATCCTGAAACCTTCGATCTGAAGAAGTTTATCCGTCCGGTGCTGACAGTGCCTGAATACATGCCTGTGAATGCGCTGTTGACCAGAATGCAAAAGGAACGGGTTCATATCGCTCTGCTGGTGGATGAATACGGCGGAACATCGGGTATGGTCACCATGGAGGACATTCTGGAAGAGATCGTCGGAGAAATTCGCGACGAATTCGACGCGGATGAATCCAAGGAAATCGAACAGATCGGCGAGGGCAAGTACATTTTGGACGGTAAAGTTCTGCTAAGCAGTGTCAATGACCTGCTGGGCACCGACCTAAACAACGATGACGTCGACACCATTGGCGGCTGGCTGTTTAAAGAAAATCCGGACATTGAAACGGATACGGTGTGGGAACGCGCCGGCTTGACATTCCAAGTCATTGAAAAAGACGACCATCGCATTCGAAAAGTTGTGGTGGTCAAGTCAACAGCTGCGGAAAAGGCGGACGCGGAGGAAAGCACCGTCTAGTATAACGTGCAGTGATAACCGTTGCATGTGAGCAAAGCACCCGAAAAGGGTGCTTTTTTGCTGCCCTCGCAGCGGCAGCGGCGCAGATAGACAGGGTTACTGCCAGATTGATTTCAGTCCGCCCTCGTCCGGCGCGCTGCACTGCCACCCCTTCAGCCCTCGTTGCGATATGTCTGCGCCGGTATTCTTACTCCTGCAGCCCCTTATGGTAGCCGTTTGCGAAGCCCTCTTCATAGCCTTTGTTAAACGCAGCGTCATAAGCCTCTTTGTACGCCTGCCTGCGTGCCTTGCTCACTAGTGCCAGGGCGCCCTTAATTGAGCTTTTCTTGACCGGCTTCTTACCCTGTTGGGACGGCGATGGTTTTTTGGCGCGCTTTGACTGCTTGCGCGTGTCTGGGTCCTTAGCACGCTTCGAGCGGCTGGCCTCTTTCAATTGCTTAGGCTGCTTTGACGGCTTTGACTGCTCCGGCCGCTGCGCCTGCTTAGGCTGCTTTAACCGTTTTGACTGCTCCGGATGCTTTTGCTGCGCCGAGCGCTTCGATGGCTTCGAGCGCTTCGATGGCTTCGATTGCTGGAGCTCCTTCGCCTGCTTTGGCTGCTTAGCCTCCATCAGCTCCTTTAACTGTTGCGGCTGCTTTGACCTCTGTGAATGATTTGACCGCCCGGACCTCGTTTTCTGCTGCTTTGTCAGATCGCCTTTTTTGGACTTACGTGCTTTTTTATGTGCAGTCTTTATGGTTGAGATCTTCCCGATACGCGTTGTCATCCTCCGCACCTCCTGCATGATAAGTCGCCGCTTGAGCAGCATGCCTATCATACAGAATATGCGGGCGTTCAGGCGAAGGCGCATGGCACACACGCCCATTTAGCCTAAGAAGGTTTGCAGTAATTGCGCCAGCCTATGCTGATAAGTGTGCTCCATTCTGGTCCGCCTGAGAGCGTTGAGCGCTATTTCCTGCCGTTCCTCCTCATGCTGCAAATAGTAGTCTATTTTTTCCATTAGCTCGTCCGCGGAAGCGTAGGTGACAATCTCCACCCCAGGTGTGTAAAAGCGGCTCAGATCGCTGCGGACATCGACCAGCTGCAGCGTGCCGCAGGCGCAAATTTCAAAGGTCCGCGGGTTCGGCGATACAGCGGCAATCAACTCGGTATTATCATTCATCGTGGGATCATATACCGCCCTATGCAAATTGATTACCACCTTCGCGCCGTTGTAATAGCCGGCCGTCTCTTCCGGCTCCAACCAGTGGTTTAAGCTGATTTTGTGAGCGAGCAGATGATATTCCGGCAGGCGGTCCCACCATAGTCCTGAAATATAAGTATTTCTGGCTGCTAGAAACCGCGTCATCCTGTTGAAGAAGGCCACCCGATGCCAGTATGCTGAGCCGAGGAAGTTGATGTCCCGACGGTAATGTACCGGCACGGGCTTGGGCGTGAACACAGCGGGATTCGCAGCAAAGGGCAGATAGAACACCCGCGGGCAGCCATGCTGCTGGTACAGGGACACACAGGCCAGTTCCAAGGTAAACACGTAATCATAGTTTTTTACTAGATTGATGGTCACATTCGTGTAATATGGGTCGTCCGTGAGCCAGATAGCGGTGCGGATGCCCAACGCACGTACCCGTTCGAGCTGTTCGGCTGCAACGTAAAATCCCTCCAATACCAGCACCGCATCCGGCATGTGTTGTTCGGCCACCGCTGCAATATCCGCGTCCGGTCCCACGGTAATGACCTCGCGCACCATGCCGCTCAGCGCTTGCCCCACCGACATTTCAAGCGGCGGATACGGCATGGGTTTGCCGGACGTGACGTATAATATGCGTGCATCCCAGCACGGCGCCGGCGGAGGTGGAGTTTGTTTGATCACTGCTTCGCAGCGGCCCAAGTGATACCCATAGTTTGCGCCCAATCCATAGCCGGCCTTCCAACCCCGCTTCCAAGCCTTCTGTGCCGAACGGTGGCCATGCGACTTCCGCGCTGTTTCTGCGGCCATTCAGCTCTCCTCCTTCTGCGAGCAAAATCCTGGTACTTACGAAATCTCAGTTAATAGCCGAGCAACTGCAACAGTTGTTGAATGCGTGTGGTGTAAGAATGCTGCTCCAGCGTGCGGCGCAGCGCGTTCAAAGCGATAGCTTCACGCTCTGCTTCATGCGTCAGATAATATTCAGCTTTAGCTATGAAATCTTCCGGCGAATGGTAAACGACGATCTCCTTTCCCGGGGCATAAGAGGCGGCCAAGTCGCTCCTGAAATCCGTGAGCTGCAGCGTCCCGCACGCTGCCATCTCGTATGTGCGCGGATTGATAGACAGCGCCGGAATCCCAAGGCTGTTAAAGTTGTCCGTCGGATGCGCATGGTGACGGTGCAAATTGATCACAATTTTGGCTCCGCTATAATATTTGGCGGTCTCTTCCACCGGCACGAATCCTTCGTAAATGCGGTGCTGCAGCAGCTGGTAGTTCTGCAGACGCTGCCACTCTCCACCGGCAAATTTGAAGTTTTTGCCCACCAAATAGTGCGCGATCCGGTCGAAAAAAGCGGCCCGGTTCCAAAACACCACACCGATAAAGCAGATGTCCGTGTGATACTGATGCTCCACACGCTGTGGACGAAACACATCCGTGTCAGCCGCGAGCGGCAGGTATGCCACCTGACGGCAGCCCCGCCCCATGTAGAACGGGACGCAGCTTTGCTCATGGGTGAGCACCACATCGTAATACGGGGCGATAGATGCGCTGCGGTCTGTAAAGTATGGATCATCCGCGAACCACAGCACGGTACGGGTGCCTAATTCACGAATGCGGCTGATCTGATCCCCCTGATTTTCTGGGAACCCATGGAGGCCGTTCATGACCAGCATCAAGTCGGGACGCACCTGCTCAGCCAGTGCGAGCATCTGATCCGGCGAGCCAGCGGTTACTTCGCTCACCGCATGCCGCAGTGCTTTCTCAATGCCACCGTCGATGGCATGAAATCCCTGAGCGATATACAGCACCCGCATACACCGGGCCGGCGGCGGATCAGGCAGGTATTGCATGCGGATTGCGTCGCGCCGCCCCAAGTTGTACCCGTGCTGCGAGCCCAACTGTCTACCTTTTGCCATCCCGTTTTTTTTTGCGTGAATAGTTGCCTGCTTTTGTGCTTGTAACAAATGACCTCCCCCTAACCTTTAACGAAACACTTTCCGACTCAAATTGGTTGCAGCTTCAGGCTTTTCTATCTCTCGCAGCCGACTCTGGCGTTGGCTCAGATCCCATGGTGTTATGTTATGCTGCTGCTAAAACCGGCTAGTGGACGAATACCGCACGGCAATGGAAATTGGCGCATGACCACAAAAAAACCACAAACGAATTTGTGGTGAAGGGAGAAGACAGTACTTTTGCATATGTCAGGCGATGCCGCAGCTAGGCCTCTATTCTATAAACATAGGTTATTTCACTAACTTTCATATAGACGAGTTGCCATCATCAGAACGAGCACATAACGTGAAGTTGTAGACCGATTCCTCCGAGGAGTGTGAACAGATTGGCCGTAATCAGAAAGAGCAGCTCAATAAAACCCGACAGCAAGAACACAAAATCGTCAAGGCTCCTGCGCGGTGGCCAGCAGTTGAGAAGCTATGTAGAGAGCAAGTACAACATCGCACGGCGCCACATCAACAAAATGGTTTCGGAGGTAAATGAATTAAGCAACCAGATAACGATCTTGCGGGCACGAGTGGCTGGCGTGACCGCGCCGAGTGAAGCCAACCGGACGTATTTGCAATCTCTAATTGGCACTATAGTAACCGTAGGCACTACCGCTGGCCCTGTCTCGGGTCGAATCCTGACGCTGGGCGAGGATTATGTGCAGCTGGTGGAAGCGACAGGCGATCTCGTGCTAGTGCCGCTAGCAAACATCAATTATGTAAGCCAATAAGTTTCTCACGAGAGGAGTGACTGTTTGATGGACCTGATCGAAACTCTAGCCACGTTTGGCGGCGCGACCGTGGAGGTATTTTTTCCAAGTGAACTGTACACCGGAACACTACTTAGAGCCGGCGACGGCAGCTTTGATGTTAGGGTGAGCGGAGGAGACGAAGACATGCCGACGGCGGTCGCGAGGGCGACACCACGCAATGTGGGATTTATCAGAGTGCATGTGAGCACTATATAAGGAAGCATGCTGCCTGTGCGGCCCGCAGTTCACCGCTGGGTTCCCGCTATTATATGATTTATCCGCCCGCAGCGTATCTTGCCCACCGATCAGCGCCGCGCCATTCATTAAAAAAGCTGTTCGGTGGATTTGTTGTGAGAGCATTTGTAATGTTTGCTACATAGCTGTGTTTCTCGCATCCGGCCAAGGGGTAATGATAGGTAAAACTATCCACATCAAATGAATGCGCATACACTGAAGTTGTCGAGAAGGTTCCTGATCGATGGAATAGCGAAAAATACGGGTGGCGGGTATGCTTTAAACACCCTGTAATGATTGAGCTTTACAAACAGCTTGGCCAAGGGTTAAAATCACAGGTACAACTTCATATTCAAAACGGTCAATCGCTGAATTTTCTGACGAAAACCGGGGGAACCAGGATCATGGGGTGAATCGGCGTTTCACTGAACGTCGTAGGGCGAATTCTCACCGCCCGAATCCGTCAGCTAACCTCGGAAGCGAAGTGGGAAGGATAGATGTGTATAAAAACACGGGTATCTAGCCTTGTGTTTTTTTGTTTTCCTTCCTTATCTACTTGCAATTTTTGAGAGGAGGATTACGGGCATGTCCAGTAAAGAGAAATTATTGCATCTATTCGAAGAGCTGAATGAGAGCGATCAAAAAAAGGCGTATGAATTCATCAAATCGCTGGCTCACCATAGCGGCATACAGATGAAGAATCAAGAAGTCATACAAGTATTCGGCAAAAATTACTTTGTAGTTCCTGATTGATTGTTCACATCGGGAGTCACCCCTCCGCGCGTTGCTTGAGCTCCGGTTACCGGTATCCAGCACTCTGGGTGTTATCTCCGCCAAAGTGCGAGATGGCTGGTGCCCGGGCTCTGTTCGGGCTTTAGTTATGCCTGGACAACTGTATCTTCCTCATGCTCTGACTGGGCCGGGCGGCATTATTTTGCCCGAGCCGCAGCATGCCGCTGCCACATCCATCGTCTATTCCAGCACCTGGCATCGTCGATTCCACACCATCCGGGATCGTGTATTCCACGCCATCCGGCATCATCTATTCCACACCATCTGGCGCCGGCACGGGAATATCTTGCTCATCGAACACACCATACCTCTGCATCACCGTGAAGTCCACGATGCGCTCAAACAACGGATCAATGATTGTGTAATCGCGCGGCACCGCTTTTTTAATTTTACTCCATACATACTTATCCACGTTCATTGGGCGAGCTGAAGGCAGTGAAAACATGGGGTCAAACAGATTGCCGGACATAACGGTGCGATCCAGTGCCCGCTTGCTTGGCAACGTGCTTTTGCCACTACGATGCTTCACGGAACGGTACCTCAGCCTCTTGCCCGCAGCAGCATACGTGCGCTGTTTATTCACCGCGCGCTTGGCGGTGCTGTTTGGAATAAAGCGGCTCGCCGGCCGCTCTCGCTTGGTCTGCGTAAGCCGGCTGTTAGAGCTTTCCGCTTCCGCTGCGGGTAGGATCGGATTGTTCAATTGTGTCATACCGCATGCCCCCCACTATGCTTCATTATTGATTGCTGATACACCGCCAGTGTGCGGGCGACCATAATGTCCAGAGTGTGATGCTGCATCAGCCGCTGTTTCGCGTTACGCACCATTCTGTCTACGACCGTGCGATCACTCAGGATGAACTGTAGTTTTTCGCTCAACGCGCGGCTATCTCCAGTAGGAAATAATACACCGGTGCATCCGTCTTCGATCATTTCCGGTATCCCGCCGGCTGCGGACGCCACCACCGGCTTACCCGCGGCCATCGCTTCCAAAATTGCATACGGGCAATTGTCAATCAAGCTCGGCAGAACCACTGCGTCGGCTTTGCGCAGCAGCGCCGGCACATCGCTGCGGTTGCCGAGAAATTGCACATGGCTCTGCAACGACAGGTCTTCTGCCATCGCCACCAGCTTATCCTGCAACGGTCCGTCGCCAACGATCCAACACAGCCAATTTTGCCGTTGCTGCCCAAGCGTCCGCAATGCCTCCAAGAGTATACGGTGCCCCTTTTCCGTGACCAGACGAGCCGGACAAATGAAAATCATCTGATCTTCCTTAACGGGAGCAGCAGCGGCAACAGTAGGCGGACTGTCGTCGGCCATCATCTTATGCCGCATCGCTGCAATATCAAGCCCGTTCGGAATGACTGTGAACTGCGCGCTATCTAAGTGATACATCTCTTGAAATATGTTTGCCAACCAATGTGAGGGCATAATTGCGCAGTCCGACAGCTTCGAACCGGCATGCTCGAGATCATGCACATACTTTCTACGGATGGCTCCAAAGTCATGCTGCCGGGAGAACAGCTCCTGATACAGGCTGCCGTGTATCGTGGCGACCAATGGAATACCCTCGGCAATTCTCTGGAAAGCCCGTGCTGCGAACACATCCTGTGCGTGAATGACATCATAATCACGGATACCGAAATAGCTCGCCGCGAGAGCGAAACCGCTCCGGGAGATTTCCAGATTTTTAATCCAAGGGTCGATGAGTTCCCACTGGCGATGAAAATATTGCTGGAACTTCGTGCTCACCAGGGAGTTGATCTTGATTTGCTGCAGCCCCTGTTTAGAGGATAGGAGGTACTGGGAGTTTGTCATCGAAAACAAGTCCACCACGTGCCCCCTTCGTTCAAGCCCCTCTTTTAGAGTACTAACGTACTGCCACATTCCCCCTACGTGAGGGAATTTGGCTAAAAATGAAGTAAGAAGAATTCTCATAGGTCCCTCCTTTCGCGATTTACGGCTGGGTTTTCACTCCCATCTGCTGCAGCAAATGTGACAGCTCACTAAGATTCACCTCAACGTTGTCACAGCCCGGCCAGTAATTGCTGCTGTCAGCGAACGCCCGGGGACGCACGGCTTTGCAAATCATGCTCCAATGTCGGAGCCCGCCATACAAGCATATTTGTTTAATTTCCGATGGCAGAAAGTGCGGTGAAAAAAATTCCAGCACCTTGGTACCCCGTTTTGAGAAAGTTAAATTGGTCAACGCACTTCCCGTGGAAGATATTACCATCTGTGCGGAAGAAAATAGCCGAACTTGCTCACGCACCGGCATAGCTTCCGGGTATACCGTTTCAAAGCCACAGCTGCTGAGCAGTGACGCCACCTGTGCCTCATTCACCACAGTGCGCCATCCCACGCCGGCACGGCTAATATAAATGCGCCTGGCGGCAGTAGTGCCGTGATGAAACCGTGCGAATGTGTTACGCAGACAGCTGTACGCCCATCTTTCGCCTCTCCGCAATGCCGGCACGATCAACCGGTCCGCCTGAATATGCAAAAAGGGCTCGCTCGGAACCACATGGTGTGGGCTGATTCCGAACGCAGCCAATGTCTCCAATTGAAAAGGCCGGGGGTTGCAGCCTATAAGATACGTATCCACATGGACACCGGACATTCGGAGCAGCAGAATACGCGGCAGCACATCGTACATCCAATGATAATAATTAGCTGATCCGACTGTGTTCAGCACTGCTAGACTGCCAGGGACATGCCGCACCTCCGGCAATGCCGCTTCGCGGAAAACCGGGTGCAGCAGCGGGTCTTCGGTCCAGTGGTAGGACACATCCCAGAGCAAATAGTTATCCGGCGTAATTACCGTTCCACTGTCCCCCCACACCCGACCGTCCGGAATAACGGCGACAAATACCGGATGTCTGCTCTCCACGCAGAGCGGTATATAGGTGGTATACATGTTTAAACCTGACTGCCGTGCCCACTCCCTAGTATGACAAAAGTAATGGTCCGGCGCCTTTTGCCGGTTACGGTCATATTCGGCTGCCATATGCCCCTCCCCGTCGACTCACTGTACCATACTCAGCTAAGACCATACTGCGCTTAGAAGCTTGATGCTACTAGTATTGGTATTGCCGAATGAAAGCCTCTTTGTTCGCCAATATCGGCTGAAACTGCTGCGGACATCCTTTCGGGAACAGCACACCCAGACCGTTCGAGTGCAGGAAGGTCAGATGAGGATAAGCGGATGACAACTCTGCCCACAGCCGATACACGCCAAAATCCTTCTCACGCACAGCGATATCATGAAAAAGCACAATTCCGTTGTGTGCTACTTTCGGGTACCATGCTGTATAATCATGCAGCGAAGCCTCGTACGTATGGTACCCGTCTATGTGCAACAGAGAGATAGACCCATCCGGAAACGAAGGCAGAGCTGCATCGAAGGTGTTCCGAATCAATGTGCTAAATGGGGCATACTCCCTCTGATTGACCGTAGCCACCCGTTGAAATACATCATCCTGGTAATAGCCCTGGTGGGGATCGCCTTGCCAAGTGTCGACAGCATAGCATCTGGTGGATAATCCCCCATCGCGCACTGCCTGACACATGCTGAAGTAAGATGTGCCCATGAAAGTCCCCAGCTCCGCTATGTTGGCGGGCTGCATAAAGCGCACCAGATCATAGGCAAAGCGCGTGTGCCCTGACCAAGGTCCGGCTAGCATAACCGCGGCAGACAGTTCAGGCGCGTAGGCGGCTGCGAATGATGGATTGTAGAATTGCCAAACCATGCAATACACCCCTTTTTTGGGTAAAATGGGTTATTCCGTCTTGTCCGTGTATACTTCTTCCTGCCGGTTGTACTTGGCTTGAATCGAGTGTTCGTGGTATCTGTGTTCATCGGTAATAAAATCGAGAGGGTAGAAGTCCCAGTATCTAGCCAAATCTTCGAAGAACACGGCATCCGCCCACGGCACGATCGCGCGATCGTCATTCCATCGCGGCACCAGTTTGAAGCATGCCGCCCTGTGCATCACGGAGTTATGATCGAGCTTTGTGGCCGGTTCCCTAGTGATACCCGCCAACGGCCTGATTCCGCGCGAATGGACGACGCCGTCAATCATAGCCGCCAATCGCTGTTGCCCGTAGAGAACATATACATGCGGATAGGTTTCGAAGACCTCAACCATTTTTTCAAAACGTCTGGGGAAATAAATATCATCATCTGTCAAGTAAGTGACCAGATCTCCGGATATGCGCGGAATAGCGAGGTTAATGCATGTTGCGTAGCGGGTGGTCTTTTTCCTGTCCTCTGCTTTGACCCAGGTCTGCAGCACTTGGATCCTTGGATCGGCGCTTGCGAATGCCGCGATAATTTCCTGCGTCTCTTCGTTCGAGTTATCATCGACGATGAACAGCTCCCAGTTCGGATAGGTTTGATTTATCACACTGGTAATTGCATCCCGAATCAGCACGCGGCGGTTGTAGCTTGTCAAGATGCAGCTTACTTTCAACATGAAAATTTCCCCCCTATCTCATTGGGATTAACCAACAAGATCATCGTATTTTATTCATTTCGTACACGTGGTTGCCCCTAGCAATACCCCATTTTGTGGAAACACGGCGGTAGGCAGGATGGCCGGACCACTGCATGGTGCCGACGAACAGCGTAAAAAAAGGCCAAGAGCACCCGCTCTTGGCCCCTGCGCAGCACGCGAACAGCTCACTGCTGTCACGAGCGAATGTTTTACAGGATGTCGTTGTACAGCTCGACAATGTACTGCAAGCCTGCTGGATTCACCGGCCCGTTCGGGGGGAAGTTCGCTGCTTCGATAGATACTACGAAATGCTGTGTTGTGAGCAGGGGGAGTCCTACAGGCAGCGTACTGAGGTAAGTGTTGGAGAACTTGCGAACAGTTTGCCATTCATAGGGAGGCGATGCTGCTTGCATGGCGCCGGTAGGTGCTCCTCCCACAGGTGTCGCGCTGGCAAAAAGTTGCAGCCCGACCGCAGGAATGCTCAAATACTCTTCCAAGAACAGAGTATTGGTGTTGTCACTAAACACGTCGGCTGTGGCCAGTCTAGTGATGGCTAACCCCACGGTAGGCAGTGTAAGCGTGACTGCTTGGGCAAACCATATTGTTTCAGGTTCTTCGGGAAGGGCACTCTCCCATACATACTGCGGGTTCGGACTAGCATCTGAAGGATAGTATGCCAGCTCCGGCCAGAACGGAAAGAGTCTGCCAACGTTTGTGACCAGCGCCCTGGTCGGCGACGCAATTCCGGTAATCGCAGCTTCTACCGCATCCGTTCTGCTGGCAGTGGAGAACCAAGTAGTGCCGTTGTTGCTGGCTAATGTTGCGACTTGTGTGATAGGCATCTGTCAATCACTTCCCTTATCAAATTATGACCACTCGTTGCGCGATCATAGTTCATCTTATTCGACAGGGGTATGATTGTTTTGGACGAGAACCGGAGGCACACTAGCGCATTTAATTTGCAAGTTTAGAAGTGCTGGTGAATGGCCTGTGCCGCGGCTAAATGAAAGAGAATGCACTAGCAGTCAGTACGCTCAGCGTGTCAGGATCTCTCTAATCGCTGTTCCTTTTGCCTCTTTTTCGTCCAGCGGGGGGGTCCCTGGCCCATACCATCTGATAGAGATACTAGCTAACAATAATGCTGTGCCCCAATATAAACTCTTCCATGCCCAACTGAAGGCTGAGGCTCCCAACTCCGACGCAGCGCCTGAAGTGCACCGGCTTGGCCGGTGCACAATCACGGCGATCTGCGAATAAAAAAGCCTCAAGACAATTAACGACGCAGACCCGACGCAGCCCCCCAGAGCATCGCAGATGAGTGCCCAGCTCGATCAGGCGGCTCAACGTGGCTGTAAATCTGCCTTGCTAGATCATAGCGATACCGAGCGCCGTCGCCAGCATCCAGATTATGTTCGCATTCCACCGGTCTGACTGGGTGAAGCTCGTAGTCACCCGCAAGGGAGGCATTGCCAACGTGGATGCGATAAATCCAGCTTACGATGGGGTTAAGCGGCATTCGCACGAAACGATAGACAGAGAGCAGAATGCCCACTTCCCACAGAGACGCAAGCCCAATCTCGTCCCAGGGGGTTGGAAGCGGCAATCACGATGAGTTTCTTGCTGAGCGGGAGGGCTGCTTACACTGTGACAGCTTTCAGTGTGCGACAGATTGCATCCGTCACTTCCCTGGTAGTAGCTGTACCGCCGATATCCGGCGTTTTACAGCCGCTGGCCGTCACTTGTTCCATCGCCGCCAGCAGTTTATCTGCAATTTCATGCTCACCCAAGTGATCGAGCATCATCTTCGCAGTCCACACCTGACCGAGCGGGTTGGCAATCCCCTTGCCGGTGATGTCCGGCGCCGAGCCATGCACCGGTTCGAACATAGACGGATATTTGCCGTTCAGATTGATGTTGGCTGCAGGAGCAATACCGATGCTGCCCATGATAGCGCCTCCAAGATCGGTCAAAATATCACCGAACAAATTACTGGCCGCGATCACGTCAAATATTTGCGGGCGCGTGACGAAAAACGCCGCGAGCGCATCGATATGAATGGCAGACGTTTTTATCTGCGGATAATCGGCGCTAACGTCTTTAAACACATCATCCCAAAACGGCATCGAATGCACAATTCCGTTCGACTTGGTGGCGCTGGTCACGTGGCCTCTTCTTTTCTGCGCCAACTCAAATGCGTACCGCATGGCACGCTCCGTGCCTTTCCTGGAGAACACGGCATTTTGGATGGCTAATTCGTCTTCTCCCTTATGTATCCGGCCTCCGATTTCGCTGTACTCCCCTTCGCTGTTCTCCCTAACCACGATAAAATCAAAATTATTATGATTGCGCAGCGGAGAGCTCAGACCTTGAAAGTATTTCGCCGGGCGGATATTGATGACCTGTTCGAATTCCCTACGGATCTTGATTAGCAGGCCCCACAACGACACATGGTCCGGTACACGGCTTGGATCGCCGACCGCCCCGAGAAAGACCGCGTCAAAGCCAGACAACGTCTGGATCCCGTCATCCGGCATCATTTTGCCATGCTCCATGTAATAATCACAATTCCAAGGGAAATTGGTGAACTTCAGCTTCAAGCCGCCGTGCACATCCATTACAGCCTGCAGCACTTGCAGCGCTGCCGGAACAACCTCCTGCCCTATCCCGTCACCGGGAATGACAGCGATTTCAAAAGTTTTCATATTTATCCTCCTTTTGTTGCTGCTGTGCGTGATTTTTGCTTTGTGCGCGTGTTCATATGTTTAATTTCATAAAATGTTTGACGAGCACAGTATGCAAGGGCAGTATAGCATACGGATTTTGTTTTTTGAACCGTCAGCTTTGTTCACAACTTACATAGATGCAGTGTGCCAGCTGACACCAGCACGGCGCAGACGAAAAAGACATGGACGAATACCATTCCATGCCGACGCCCTTCATATCCGACCGTTGCTGCTGCTGAAGATTGCTGCCTGTGGCGCAACTGTCAACTCTTGATGACACCTGTGCGGTTAGTAAATGTTTTTGCCATAGAATATTTCATCCATCTCCATTTGCACGCTTTGCGTGATCTCTTCCTGCTCCTCTGGAGACAGCTTGTCTTTGGTGTAACCGAACAGATAGTTATTGAGATCGAATTCTCTGAGTTTACATTTTGTATGGAAAATATTTTCCTGATACACGTTAACATCGATCATATGAAACATGTCTTTGATCTCTTCCGGAATGTAGTTCTGAATCGAGCTGATGTCGTGGTCAATGAACAGCTTATGCCCGCTGATGTCTCTGGTGAAGCCGCGCACCCGGTAGTCCACCGTCATGATGTCGGTATCGAATGAGCGGATAAGGTAATTCAATGCTTTCAGCGGTGAAATTTCGCCGCATGTGGAGACATCTATGTCAGCCCTGAACGTACTAATGCCTTCGTCCGGATGATACTCCGGATACGTATGCACCGTGATGTGACTTTTATCCAAAGCTAAGACCACCGACTCGGGCAAAGGGCCCGGGGACTCCTCAAACCTCTCCGTCGGTACTTCAACTACAGGCTCTTCCGAAATCAGCATGGTCACACTCGCTCCCTGGGGAACGTAGTCCTGCTTGGCGATATTCAACACGTGTGCGCCAATAATATCAGCGACATTTTTCAAAATGGCAGTTAATCTGTCAGCGCTGTACTGTTCATCTATATAGTCGATGTAAGCTTCGCGTTCTTCTTTGGTTTTGGTGAAGCAGATGTCATACATATTAAAGCTTAATGATTTGGTAAGATTATTGAAGCCATGTAGTTGGATACGCTGCTCCGGCGTTAGGCTCATCGGCTATCTCTCCCTATTTCTTTTGTGGTCAATAACTAATATGTCCCCTTCATAATTTACCAATTCCCAGCGGCGCTGGAATTTCCTAAATATTTTTTATTTAACCTTATTTGAGTAAGGAAAAACATTAGCAGGCGCGGTACCCCCCACCGTGTGAGGCGCTCGGGAAAAATGCCGTGGCGGTACGATGAGGGGTGACCCATGCTGGATGCATAGGGCCAAGGGGCGCTACGCGGCAGAACACAGAAACAGCCTGCAGGGAGAGCTCTGTCAGGCTGTTTCTGCGTCGAGCAAATATTTTGCACGTGCAGGGGGGAACCCTCGTGCGAGATATAAGCGTGAAGCCTATCTCGAACTGCTAGGAGTAACAGCCGGCGGCTGGCGGTGCAGCGTGGCTTGTTCGTATGCATACGCATACTGGATGAGTGTTCCTTCGCTGAACGGTCTGCCCAGCATTTGAAGCCCGGCCGGATACTTGCCATGGCTGAATCCCATTGGTACGGTCAGCGCCGGGAAGCCGGTCGGAGGGCTCATCAGACCGCTGTTATTGCCATGAGGACTTGTGAGATCGCCAATCAACCGCGGCGGGTTATTCCATGTCGGATAAATAATGGCGTCCAGGTCATGATCGGCCATTGCCTTCAGCACGGCTTGGCGGTATTTCTCGCGATAAAACTCACCTTTCAGATATTCAGGATCATCGATAGGGGCGGTCGCCATTTTCTGGCCTGCAAGCAGCCGTTCCTTAATGGAAGGGTCAAATTTGCCTGAGCAAATTAAGCTGCTGAGACGACCAATTAGTGAGCCTATGCAGCTGCTCGATTTCCATCCGGTGCGTGGCTGTGAATTGTTGATGGTTTTTGGAACGACAAATGTAATTCGTGAAGATCCCCTCAAGCATCAGATAATATTTCGCATTAACCGGATATAGCTGTTTTTCGATCAGTGAAGCCATGCTGAGCACATCACTCAATCGCTCCGCTTGTTCCGGCTTGGCAGCAGCATTACGTGAGAGCCACACATAGAGTTCAGGGTGGAAATTCGCCATGACACCGCTGTATCCGGAAATACCAAGCTTCAGCGTTGCCAGCAGGGTCGCCGAGTTAGCGTTATAAATATTCAAGCCGGTCCCGCTCACAGCTGCCATTTTAGCTTTGATGTTGTCCACATCACAGCTCGTATCCTTGAGAAACAGGAATCTCCCGGTTTCCGCGCACCACTGCAGCATTGCCGGGGAAATAATTCTTTTATACGGGTAAGGACACTCGTATAGGCCGAGAGGCATCGATTCAGGTACAACGGCCAGCAGCTTTTCCAGATTCGCCTTCCACACTTCGTCCGACTCCTCCGCGGCGGCCGACCGATTGGTCAACAGGACGAGCGCATCAATCCCTGTTTCCGCCAATGCGTTCAGTTCCCTCACCTGTTCCGCATGAGAATCCGCAATGTGGCCCGATGCGATGACAGGCACGCGCTGTGCCGCCTTGCGTTTCACAAACGCTGCCAGCTGCACCCGCTCTTCCAAACTTAAATAAAACATTTCACTGGACTGGCATACCGCGAACAATCCGTCTACTCCGCGCGCAATGTACCACTCAATCGTCCGCTCGACGGCAGCGTAGTCAATCTTGTTATCGTCGGTGAACGGAGTCACCATGGTCGGCCAGACCCCTTTGGAAATTTTCATTGTCATTGATTCTCCCTCTCATTTCACCGGTTGCTGAAGCCCGTTCGTTGGGCCTCGTGTTGAGCCTTTTGTTTAACCTTCTGTCGAGCCTTTTTGTGCGGTGCTCCAGACGCACCCACCTCTTACCTCTATGGACGGATTTGTTCGCTATTCATCGGAAAATGAGACATGGCGGAAGGCGATCCGCTCTCTTTTCCATGTGTAAGTGATGAACAGCTCATTCCCTTGTGCGAGGATAGCTGGATAAGAGTACTCCCCTTCGCCATCCTCCAATACAAATGAAGCAGCCCATGAGTCACCGTTGTCCCGGGAGGCACTCAACACGAGCGGCGTTCGTGGCCCCCAATTCACACCAACCGGATTATATGCCAGCACCAACGTTCCGTTATCCAGCTTCACTAAATCTATGCCGCTGTTGTTATTCGGCAATGGGGTCGGATAGGCGGCACACCAACTCCTGCCCCCATCGTCCGAGTCGCTGCGGTGGATGAAATTTTCCGTACTGCGCAGCAGCATGTGCACTTTCCCCGGTTCCGACTCCCACATTGTAGGTTGAATCACACCTCTCCCTACGAGCGACTGCTTCGACACTGGAATGCCAGTGCCCCCGACCGCTGAGATATTGGTATAATCAAGTCCTGCAGCCCGGATCGCGCTGCTGAGCTGCCAGCTTCGCCCATCATCCTCGGAACGATCGACGTAGGCCTGCCAAATGCCGTCTTCCGTTGAGGCAGGAGCCAGCCAGGTGCCGTCCGACAATACGATGACCTTGTTACGCACCGGACCTCGCCCGCCCCGGTCGCCACGGACGAGCTCCACCGGCTGAGACCACGTTTGGGCATGATCATATGAAACTTTCAGCATGGTATACCATTCTTTTATTAAGCGCCCGACCTTGTAAAACAACAGTAAGCTTCCGTCATGCGCACGGTGCAGCACAGGATTCCAATGCGGCAGGCCGGCTGCATCAGCCAACTTGGACGGCTTCGTCCAGCCGCCTGCCTGCCGTCTAGAGCACCATATCGCTGTGTCGTCCGCCCCCTCCTGACTTCCTGCGAACCAAACCACTATTATATCCCCGTTCGGAAGCGCCGCCAAATGAGAGGCATGACAGCTGGCGAACGGTCTATCGCTGCCAAAGATATGTTCGTTGACGATGCATGTAAACATGTGATCAGCCTCCTTTGCTAAGAAGCGAGTCTTTGGCCACCCTGCAACGGCCGAAAGCATCGGCTGCCAGGGTATGCGTGCCACCACTACACATATGCTACCACAGTTTATGTATACGCTGTGCATATTCAGCTAGGACATGGAGATTTTTCTACATGCGGCCGCATCATTCAGAGTGTCAACTAGCTCCTGGAGTCCAGCTCAAATCCAGCGTGTATAGTCAGGGCTGCGAGCTCAATCCAGCGTGCATAGTCAGGGCTTCGAGCTCAATCCAGCGTGCGTAGTCAGGGCTGCGAGATCCATTAATACAAATCAAGGACCACACCAGCGGAGTCGTGAGCTGCCCTTGACAGATGTTATCTAATGGCGGAATCAACAAATATGGTATTTGGTATACCATAAGCCAGTCAGCTATGTTATAATGGGCACATAGCTAAGGGGAGGGATACTTGTGCCATCTGTCACTTTTCAAACATCGGGCAAGACTATCGAAGTAGATAAAAACGCGAATCTTTTGAGAACCTCCATCAGATATGAGGGAGCGGTTCCCTACAAGTGCGGCGGCGGTCTATGCGGAACCTGCCGTGTGCTAATCGTGGACGGACATGACAATCTCAGCAAGGTGATGAAGAAGGAAGTGGACAGACTAGGACAGGAAAAAATCGCTCAAGGTTACCGTCTCGCGTGCCAAACCTCTGTAACGGGCGATATCACGGTGGCTTGGAGCGACGAAGACCTCACGCGGCTGAACAAAATCGCACAAAGGCGAATCAACGCCGTCCAATGATCCAAGCACGCTCGCTAGACGGCAGCTCCTCATTCTCAGGAGCTGCCGGCTCTCGTGTGAACACTAATAATACTTTCGGGTACCCGCAAAATCCAAGTGATTTATGTGCATACGGTGACAGATTGTGCAAGCAGCAGCTGGTCCTGAGGTGCACGCACGTTAACCTACATTTTTTCGATCACCGCTTATGTTGAATCGTCTGTTCGAGGCGGATTCACTAGAACGCCAAACCTGCTTTACTGCTTTCTGCCCGCACAACGCACTTACCCTCCCCGTCCGGACCGCCAACGAAGGCCTATGCCAGAACCTTGGGCTCCGATATTGGCCTCCGCTCACCCTGCGTGCATATACGCCAGCATGCCAAGCGCACTAGAGTGCAAACTTGATGCACACCGGCTTGGACTCCAATGTTTCATCTGCGACAGGACGGAGTGTACCTGTGTGCTGATCTATGGCAAAAGTAACGATTGAATTGGAATCCTGATTGGCTGCCAATAAAAAGCGGTTATCCGGAGAAATGGCAAAGTTCCGCGGCGTCTTCCCCTGAGTCGAGACGTGTTCCACATAGGTTAATGTTCCATCCTTGGGATCGATTGCAAACACGATGATACTATCGTGTCCACGGTTGGATCCGTATAGGAATCTTCCTGTGGGCGAGATATGTATATCGGCACAAATGTTAACGCCGTCATAGCCTGCAGGCAAAGTCGATGCGATTTGACCGCTATGGAGGGCGCCCTCTGTTTTATCGTAAGCGTAAGCAGTAACTGTCGAGTTCAGTTCATTAATTCCATATGCAAATTTTCCGTTGGGGTGAAAAGCAAAATGACGTGGCCCCGCGCCCGGCTGCGCGCTTACTTCAGAATGAAGCTGTAGCTCGCCGCTCTCCCGATCCAATTGGTAAACTACAATCTTATCCTGACCCAAATCAGGTACGTGCACGTATCGATTGGTAGGATCGACAAGGATCGAATGAGGATGCGCGGATTCCTGTCTATCAGCCCGAATGCTTCCACCATGGTGCTGCACTTGGCAGGATGCTTTCTCAACGCCGCCAGACCGATTGATCGGGTAAACACAGAGATTCCCGCCGGAGTAATTCGAAACGAACAACCATTCCCCCGTCCTGTCCAAGCTAACGTAACACGGGGCGCCGCCGAAAGTCGACTGTTCATTAATATGCAAAAGTTTGCCTGTGCTATGCTCAATCGCAAATGAATGTACGCTGCCGTACGGCGCGCTCGTTTCACTCACCGCATACAGACAATTACGCTTAGTGTCTAAGGTTAAATAAGAAGGATTCTCGATGCCTGCGACAGCGTCGACGCGGGTTAAAGCTCCCGTATTAACATCGAAAGCATAAACGAAAATGCCTGGCGAAGATGCTTCTGCGTAAGATCCTACGTAT
Source organism: Paenibacillus xerothermodurans (assembly GCF_002220865.2). Lineage (GTDB taxonomy): Bacteria > Bacillota > Bacilli > Paenibacillales > NBRC-103111 > Paenibacillus_S > Paenibacillus_S xerothermodurans. The sequence goes on from NZ_NHRJ02000006.1 coordinate 180,037, forward strand.
ACGTACCGATACCCTTTGGTTGTAGTAGACATGGTTATTCGCATTTTCCTTTCCGTGAGTGTTTACTACGGCCTGGTAGACATGCCATCGGGCAAGCGTGTTAATGTCCAAGCCGGAAGAATGTTTTGGCATGGATATTTCTCCGCTTTCTTTTCATCGATGTCGATACCAAGACCGGGCAGCCTGTTCGGATATACATATCCGTTTTTCAGTTGCGGACACCCCGGGAATACTTCTTGGAGGATTTCACCCAAGCCATGCCATTCCTGTACTCCCAAGTTGTTGCTACTGATGTCTAAATGTACATTAGCCGCATGACCGACAGGTGAAACATCACCGGGACCATGCCAGGCGGTTCGTATGCCGAAGGCTTCGCACAGATGTGCCAGTTTCTTTGCCGGGGTGATGCCCCCTATCGCACTGATATGGACCCGAATAAAATCGATCAGCCGGTTCGAGATGAGCGGCATCCATTCATTTGGACTGCAGAACAGCTCTCCCATGGCAAGCGGCGTTGAGCTCTGGCTGCGAATAATTTTAAACCAATCCAACTGCTCCGGTGCGAGTGGATCTTCCAGGAAGAATAGTCTATGCGGCTCCACCGCCTTAGCGAGCCGAACCGCTTCGATCGGGGCTACTCGCTCATGTATGTCATGAATCAGCTCAATATCGAAGCCAAGCTGCTTCCTCAAATGATCAAACATCTGTGGAATACTGCGTGCATATTTGTCAGGGTCGTAGTATGCGCCCGGCAGAGAATTATCGGGAGAATCTACTGTGTGTTTGCCTCCATAGCCATTCAGCTGGCAGCGAATGTACTTGAGTCCTTGTTCCATGTAGGCTCTGGCGTTATCTTCAACTTCCTGCGCATCGCGGCCATTCGCGTGACGATAAACCGCTGCCGCTTCGCGGCATCTCCCGCCCAACAATTCATACACCGGCATACCCGCTAATTTGCCTTTTATATCCCACAGTGCCATGTCTACGCCGGACAAAGCGTTATTCAAAACGGGCCCGTTGCGCCAATAGGAACTGACCATTGCGGTTTGCCAAATGTCTTCCACGCGGCTGGGATCCTTGCCTATCAAAAATGGCTTCAGGTAGTCTTCTATGGCTGAGGCTACCGTCAGATAACGCTGCGTGAATGTTGCACATCCCAGTCCGTAAAGCCCCGGCTCAGAGGTTTCCACTTTCACCACTACCAGATTGATGCCCTCCGGCGCGGTGAGAATTGTTTTTACGTTGCGGATCGATAACTCTTTCATTGGCAGGTTCCCCCGTTTCTGTTATTGTCTGTGCCGCCGTGCATCGCGCAGCTCGTCACCGCGCAGCTGCGCTGCACGCTTGTTACATTTGTAGCCGATCTCTCCGCGGTACAGCGCCCCATACCGCGTGGGAATCCCGCTCCGGCATGCCGGGAAGAATCAATCCGCCGTCCACCCTCACCACGATACCGGTTACGTAGCTGGATTTGTCGGATACCAGCCAAGCTACAGCATTGCCGATGTCTTCCGGAGTACCCGGCCGTTCCAGCGGGATACGAGGACCCAGTGCTTGATAGAAGACATTATGCTGCTCGTCATCGCGGACCTTGATCGCGCCTGGCGCGACGCAATTGACCCTAATTCCGTACGGTGCCAAATCCAGAGCGATTGATTGTGCCGCTCGCTCCAACGCGGCTTTGAGTCCGCCGTACACGACATCGCCGGGATACGCCCTCTGCGCACGCGATGACGTAATGTTGACAATCGATCCTTTCACACCGCGCGTGATCATATGTTTCGCTATCAGCTGCATTAACAAAATCGGCGCCCGGAAGTTGGTCGCAATAATGCGGTCCATATAGCCGGGATCGATGTTAAGAATGTTTGTCGTTCCCTTCAGGCCGGCATTATTGACCAGCACGTGTATGTCCCCCAACGTAGCGGCTGCGAATTCCAACAGCTTCTCCGGCGTCTCATGCTTACCTAAATCTCCCTGGAATACGAAGCAGTCTCTGCCATATTCCCGCTGAATCCGATCGGCGACTTCTGCTGCTTCTGCAGGCTCCTGGTAATGCGCGATTACCAAATCGTATCCTTCGGCGGCCAAAGCGAGAGCTATTCCTCGCCCAATCCCCATACTCCCTCCGGTCACCACCGCTGTTTTCGCCCTGTTTTCCCGCGACATTCAATCCACTCCATCCCTGTGTATACTAAAAAATATGTTTGAGCATCACATGCTAGCCCTTAATTCCGCTAAATGTAAACCCTTGCATAATGTAGCGCTGAAAGAATATAAACAGTATCGCCGGCGGAATAATGGAAAACGTCAGTGCGACAAATTGCTGGTCCATCGTTGTGCTACTTCTAATGTTATACAATGCCACAATCACTGTCCATAGATCTTGGTCCTTCAACACCATGAACGGCCAGCAAGATGACATAAGAGGCATTGGCTCCGGCCATCAACCACATCGGCCAAAAAGAGTTTGTCAAGTTCAACCTAAAAACAGTGCAGATTCATCTGGAGAGGCGTACCAAAGCAGCGGTAGCGCTGCTACCATCGAGCGTGAGTTTGATGAACAAAAAACAACCAAGCGGATATTTGACAAACAGAGTGCCGCTTGGTTGCTGATACATGCGTTGATTGTCCAACTTCATATAGAAAAAACCGCCTAACGTGCGGGCCGACAAAACAGGTGAGCGGCAGACCCAGCCGTCGGCGTCTGAGCACCTATCCGTCCCGTGTGAGTCCTTTGCTGGCGCCGGCAGATTGTTTCCGCAGTGCGGGCCATTTTCCATACGTTGCCGCACGCCAACCCCATTCCAACGGTCCTATGACGAAGCTCTGCAGCCACCACTTGCTCCACACGGCTTGCAGCGAGAACAAGAGGAGAGAATACATAAGATAAGCCCAAAGAGGCCATACCCCCACATTCTGCCACAGAACGTAAAGCAGCAGCATGGTAACGATGGACTGAGTCAAGTAATTCGTGAAGGCCATTCGGCCGACGGCTGCTAAATATCCGAAGTGCTGCGTGCCGAGGGCTCGAATAAGCCGCACAAGGGTGCAAACATAGAATACAGCCATCGTTTTACCAGACAAAAAGGTATAGTGTGTGACCAGCTTAGAATTATATGCCGGTTCAGTGACATACTGCAGCACCATGGGAATAAAGAGCAGCAGCGATATAACCAGCGAGATCCACTGCAGCCTTCTGACGCCGACAGACATCTGTCCTCGAGCGACAAACCACTGCTTCCTGCCAGCGTACATCCCCAATAGAAACAAACCTAGAATCTCCGGACCCATCAGGAACAGGTTGCCCGTACCATACACGAGCATGAAGTGCGCCCGTTCCTCCCAGCCCGGGATGCCATGGAACAATGGCTTACTCAGCTCGTCCGGAAAGAATGCCAGAGCAAGCAAGGTGGAGCCGATCGTTATTAACGCCGATAAACCCAGCAGCAACGAACTCCAGATCAAGAGCGTTTTCTCGCGCCTCCGGTAGAATAGTAAAAGTAAAAAGCCTAGTATGGCGTATGAATGAAGGACATCCCCAAACCAGATGAACACGCCGTGGACTACTCCGATTACTAACAGCAACAAGAGCCTCCTCGACATCAAGCTCCTGAAACTGTATCCACGCCGCTCCGCGCTTTGCATGAACAAGTGAAAACTCAAACCGAACAAGAAGGCAAAGATCGTGTAAAACTTGGTCTGCACGAACATGTCATACAGCAGTCTGAGCACACCGTCAGAGCCGGTGAAGCTAGAGCTAAACGCCAGGCCCTTGCCCACCATTTCCGGTATGTTGATCACACAAATTCCCAGCACTGCAAACCCGCGCAGAATATCCACCTCATCTATTCGTTCCTTCTGCTGCCCAGGCAACGGTTCCATCCCAATCCACCCCGATACATCTTAAAATAGTTATTACCGTTTTTATTATACTTCGCCTTTGGAACGAAGGACTACTATTTTTCTAGTAATGATCATGAAGCGTGCTGAATTCGTTCGATTCCCCTGCTGGTTTGGTTATCTGTGTGAATTTTGCAAGCACGGCAAAAGTCGCTTTCACTTTTAAAAGTCGGGAATTATCGGAGCGAATAAAACCCGCTTCCGCGAGTTCACCAATATTTTTCTTCCAGGCGTATTGATTCGCTTTGCAATGCTGCCCTCTGCCAAAAGCTGGTCTAAGGTTAAATTTATCGTTTTTCGCTTACCTGCTGAGAAAGGAACACACCACGATGCCAAAGTGGTTGTAGCTCAAAAGCATGGTATGGAAGAAGTACGCGAAACCGCCGAGTGCAGCGACAATGGCTACAATTCACCGATAGACAAGACCAGTGGCCTCCTTTCCATTAGCATTTCTGTAGAGCGATTATTACGAGTCTTGCAAAAAAACGAGCGCCTCAGTACGATGGAAGTACGCAACGGGTCAAAGCCCTTTAATTCCATCATCTAGAGGACGCTCTACCAGGAAGTTTATACGATGCAAATAAAAATCTAATCACAGCAGCGTAAGACACCGATGAAGGCATTTACTTCTCTAATGTAAGCACGTCTCAAGCCGGTGCGATATCGTTTACACTGAATCACGCTTCAAATAACCCCCGAGTGCAACCAGGCCTCCAAATATTGGCTATTATTATAACGCGAATTTCAATATTAGCGGCCGTTACCCTATATCAGTTTCCGCACGCCCAAATGCCAAATCATGAATTCTACAATTCGTCTCTGGTTTGAGTTATAGTTTAAAAAATTGGAGGGCAATCTCATGCCAAGAAGATTGTTGAGTGGAATTCTATCTGCATGTACATTGAGTTTAATTCTAGCGATAGTTTCTGATAGTACTCGGGGCGCAAATGCAGTATCTAATCATTCTGGACATTCTCATGTTACTTTTAACTTATTTTCTCCCAGCGTATTTATTGCTGGGAGTACCCATTTCTCTATTGATAGATAAATGGATGAACAAGAGAGAGAGTCATTATGTTTCGCATCTTCTGTTATACATCGTATGTGGTGGGATTCTATGCATACCGTATATTTTCATAGTGACTAAGGGAGAACTTCCTTTTCTGCAACTGCTACAGTTTTTCATATGGGGATCAGTTGCTGCTATCCTTTATTATCATATTTATTTGGTGTTATCTCTTCTGGTAAAAAAGAACAAGAAGTCATCTTAAACTAATACTTCCTGTGGTACTAGTTCCATTGATGGCCAGCATCTGGAGAGGTATCGTAGTTAGATGCATTTGTGATAGTGACAGCTGGACCTGCTGCGCTGAATTGCAGTTCCCCGGAATTGCCCCATTCCTATGGAAATAAGTCGCTTTGGCAGATGTCGAATCAATGCTATTGCTGCCGTTGTGGGGCCTACCAACTTTCACTTGCCCCCAACCACTGTGTTTGTCGTTATATTCAGCAACCCCTTAATTTTGCGTGTTCCAGTTGTTTCGACTGGCTGTAAATATCTCTACAACCGCATTCTCCAGCTTTTGCTCATGTTCATTCTTAGCCGGCTCAGGCTTGTAGAAATAGGTGCTACGGGGTAGTTGCAGGACTGTGCATACTGCATAGAATAGTGTTGCTCTAATATAAAATCACTCTGCCCATATTCGATGAATGTTAGGCTTATCCTCTGCTGAGAAGGTAAGATGAAATACATCAGGATTGGATAAAGATTCCCACTCCTTATATCCAATACGGTGAATGCTTAAGTAAGAGTGATATCAAGTTTCCATGTGAAACTAATACAACGTTTTTGTTCTCACCATTCAGGACTTCCATTACTGCTCTAATGGCACGGCTCATAGCCGTGTTACTGGACTCTCCACCCTCATAGCATATGTCTAAGTCCTCGAATGTCAAATGTCTTACGAAGCATATCTTGCCAATCAGGATAATTCTTGCTTGATAAAAGCCTCTCAGCCAATCTATCATCCAAAACAACTTCTACTCCAATTTGATCAGCCAGTGGTGATATGGTACGGTAAGCCCTTTCAAAGGGGCTTGAAATGATAAACTCAATGTGTTTACCTAAGAAAAATTTAGCAAGAACCTCAGCTTGTTGAATACCTAGTTCAGTTAGCCTAGCATCAGGCTCCTGCCCATCTGCTTTGCAATGTCGCACCACATAAACATTTCTCATCATTGGTTTTTATCTCCTTGCTAACGCTGCTCTTCTTATATTCTCTTTTGTCCAAGGGGGAGCTTTGGGATGATTCATTATTTCATCGTAGGTCATCCAATGTACGGCTTCAACCTCATCAGGACTCTTATTATGTGCTGTACCTCTGTCATATTCGCACAGGAAGACCATATTTATAACGCTGTATCCATTCTCTGTCACAAAGGAGGAACTGTATACAAAAGTAACATTATCTTTTATCTCGATGCCAACTTCTTCATAAAGTTCTCGCTTTACAGTCCGTTCTAGGATTTCGAGTGTGTCCCCTTCAACGTCTACTTTTCCTCCTACAAGCGACAGAGTACCCCCTGCATGTTCTTCTTTGGTACTTCGCGTAATAACAAGCCATTTATCATCCCTACAGATTGCACCTTCTACGTTTACTATGAACATGCTTGTTTCCTCCCCTCTACAGACCTTGTGGATAACTTCATCTGTGGATATGTTAATAGACGTATAAAAAGATATGCACAGCAGTGTCTTAATAGTTGTTGATATTGTGGATAACGCTGTGAATAAACACATGGAGAGCTGCTCGACGTGACCCTGTGTGCATCCGAGTTTTTAACTTAATGTTGGAATGAGTACCGCTGCATCAAAGGTTGTCGCGTCAAATCCTACGTAGGTCAAAGTCACGTATTAGTCAAAGCGGAATTAAACGTCTTTACCGCCAAACCGTTTACGCCCTCCGATTATAAATGTACCTGGCTAAGCCGATAATGGTTAACATCGTGCCAACGATGAAAATGACAACAGGAATTACCGTCGCATACGGATTGCCAGATTGATAGCGAATATCCGATTCGTATCCGAACGGTGACAATATAGTCCCACTGGACATAAGCAGTTTTACTCCTAGGTAGGTGTTTGGCCTGTCATTCACAGATACCTGTTCTTGTGTGACATTTTTTGTCTGATCTAAGTAATAAATATTCCACTGGCGATTAGTGAGATCGTCCTGATCGTGATGTGGAATACGCTGCACCACAGCTAAATTTTCGGTGTTATTCCTCTTATTTTGTATTTTTAATACCCCGATCCAAGCCCAATACTTATAAGCCGACCCCTTAATTAACTGTATGTGGTACGGCTCCCCAAGTATTTTTTCATTTATTCGCAATTGAACCACCGCTGATAAATCATCACTTGGCCTATTGAGTATTTCAATAGTATTACCACCAAAGTCGACACGATCATGGATGGGCTCTAGATAAGTTATCGTATAATTTGCCTGCGCCGAAGATTCAATTATATTCTCCCTCAAGATAAGAAAGACGGGTGATACAGAGCAAATGAATAAAATTAAACCCATGGTGAGTAATACAAGCCCCTTACGCATTTTCAACATTTGGCAATCCACCTCCTTTTTATAAAAATGCCGGGCACCATGGTGAAAGACTGATCGTTGGACATAACGATAATTAACCTCGATTGCTTGGGATTTCTCCTAATTCTACTTTAAACTCATCAAACAATGGAAAGACCACTCGTTCGGGTGGTTTTCTGCATCGTTATTCATACAGCTGCTGAATATGATCGAACACTTCCAATATAGCATCCTCATCGTTGCTCCGGTCCGTGACCCAATCGGCGGTTGCTTTTAACTGCGGATGGGCGTTCTGCACCGCAAATCCATGCCCGACGAGGGAAAGCAGTTCAATGTCGTTCAAGTTATCTCCCACCGCGCTGAAGTCTGTGAGATCCAATCCCAAATACGCGACCAAGTCCAGGCAGGCTGAGCCTTTGTTGACGTGGGGCGGGAGGATCTCAAGCAGCTCCGGCTCAGATTGCACTGTATGCCATTCGGCCTGGTGAGGCTCCCTGCTGCAGTGAAAGAACTTATCGTGAAACGAGTGGAGCGCGGCGAAGTCGCCGATAAACATGATTTTGGTGGCCCGTTTACACTGCTCAGACATGGCAGATGGAGACTTTTCCGACACATGTACCTTATCTTTCCGCATATACCGTTCAACGATCTGAGTAATAGCAGGGCTGTAGATGTGCTCCTGATGAAACATCAGCAGGTTCAATCCCATTTGTCTACCGGCGCCTTCGTACATATCTAAAGCGTACCGGCAAGACGATTGGGGCAAATAGTGTTCTTTGAAAAATACTTTTTCGACGGGGTCATACAGTTTAGCACCATTGTACAGAATGACCGGGACCTGGATGTCAAGCTCCTCAATAAATGGTAAAGCGCTGGACAACGAGCGGCCTGTAGCCAGAGTGAACACACCGCCGTACTGTCGAAACAACCGCACTCTTTTCTTCACAGCCTCTGGGATTTGCTGCCGGGAATTTAAGAGGGTCCCGTCGAGATCCGAAATGATCCATTTGCCGTGCATCTTCGTGTCCGCCTCTCTTAAGCCCACATAAGACTATTTATTCGCTTGGTTGTATTTTATAAGTGCTTTGGTGCTGTTGTCTGCTGCAGTGTCCAGTGCTTCCTGAGGTGATTTCTTCCCGTTCAGCGCCTCCTCTATTGCCGTGGAGACAAACTGCCGCTGCTCATGAAATATGCCCATAACGGCGCCTTGGGTAGCTGGAGTAGATTTCGTCTGATGCAGCTGCTCGATTCCGGTGACAAACTGCGGATACTTCACGAGATTGTCCTTTACCGATTGTTCGTCGTACGCCGTTTTTGTGATCGGGAAATAGCCGCTGCTCACGCTCCAGAAAGCTTGTACCTTGGGTGAAACCAGATACTTGATAAACTCCCATGCCGCTTGTTGCTCCGCTTCGGATTTGTTGTTCAAGATCCAGTTGCTGCCTCCGCCGATGACCACGCCGCCCTCCGTTGTACCTGCCGGTTTAGGCAAAAATCCGGTGCCCACTGCAAATTTCCCTGCGGCTCCATCGACAACACCACGAAGTCCGCCTGTTGAGTTGATCATCATCGCAACTTGTCGGGATAAGAATGATTTCTTCGCGTCATCGCCGCTTCGGCCGAAATTAATGGCCAATTTGTTGTCAACCAGACTCTTCCACCATGTCAGGGTTTTTACACCTGCTTCTTTATTCAGATAGGACTCTGTCGGAGTTCCGGAGCGGCCATTGTCATTGTTGACATACAAAGCGGTTTGTCTGGGAAAATTTTGTTCCATATACCAGCCTTTATAGAACACTCCTAATCCGGTCGCTCCTGTCTTACTCAGCTGCTGCGCCACCGTGGTCAGTTCCTCGTAAGTTGTCGGAGGCTTTTCCGGGTCAAGCCCTGCTGCTTTGAACAAGTCCTTGTTGTAAAACAGAATGGGGTTAGAAGTGTTGAACGGCATGGAGTTCAGCTGCCCGTTTATTTTAAATAATCCGGCAATATTACCTTCAAGATGGGACGTATCATACTTTTCTTTGTCTATAAAAGTTTGCATCGGAGTGGTCGCCTCGGAATCCAGGATAAACCGGGAGCCGACTTCATTGACTTGAATCAAGCCCGCCCGCTTTTCGAATCGAATGACGCTTTCATTTTGGCAAGAGATTCTTCGTACGAGCCCTGGAATACCGCCTTCACCATCACTTTTGATTGGGAGGCGTTATAGTCTGCAACCAGCTTATCTACAACTTTCCCCAGTTCTCCGCCCATCGAGTGCCACCATGTGATGTTGACGGCACAATCGCCGGGGGGAACGAATCGATCTCCGCGGTAGTCATCATAGCTGCGGAAATGGCGTAAAACACAGGATAAATGGTCATCACAGAAGCTGCGACTAGAATAGAAAGTGTTACTGCACGCTTGATTGTGATTCTGAGCTTCATGTATAATGCACTTTCCTTTCTCCAATCCGAAATTGCACCACGGTGAACAGAAGAATGATGAGGAACAGCACAATCGCCTGCGCACTTCCGCTGCCAAACCGGAAATTTACAAACGCCTCTTGATACAGATCGTAAACAGCGACATTCGTTGCATTCATAGGACCGCCTTTAGTCAGAATTGAAATCTGACCGAAGCTCTGTAGGAGCTGATAACTGAAATTACGCTGACAAAAAACAGTACCGGCGAGATCAGAGGCAGGGTGATATGGAAAACTGTTACAAATGAGCCCGCACCGTCGATTTTCGCACTTTCATACAAATCCTCCCGGATACCTTTTAGGCCACTGAGAATAACAAGATAGTTGAATCCGATATGTATCCAGACGGTCATAATGGAAATGGAGAGCATCGCATACATAGGTCGGGTCGGTCAGCCACCCGATCTCAGGGATTCCAAGCAAGCTCAGGAAATAATTCAGCATGCCGGCGGACGGGTGAAATAAAAATTTCCAGATGACCGATGCATTGCCAATCGGTATCGCAGTGGTTGCCGGGCGCATTCGTGCTGTGAAGACTTAAGTAGAACCACATCAGAAACGGATAAAACAAAAAGACGCTAAAGCCTAATAAGGATGGAAATACAAAGCCGTATCCTATTGCCGCTTCTTTGATTTTATTTTTGTTCTTTGGCAACACCTATGATCCTCCTTGCAGCGTGTCGTTTTGACGTGATGTCACTTACTTCCTGGATTCAAATGCGCATACAGCTCTTTGGGTGAATCCGTCTGGATCATATTCACGCCCCGTCCCAGGTGCCAGTCCCAGCCCAGCTTCGGGTTGGTGAGAGACACGGCATCCGTATGCCCCCCGCAATCCGCATCAAACATGGTATTCACCCATATTCTGCATTTGCCTTTCAGCCGCCGCAGCGTTACATCAGAGATAACGGGACTATCGTCTTTTGCAAAGTTCAGTTCGAACGCCTTCGGTTGCACTCGCGTTATAATTTCATCCGTTTGATCGAGCAAATGTGCATTGGAGCCGTTTATCAGCTGCATGAACTCCGGCCGCTCACTTTTGCCGCTTAAGAACTCCTGAACTTCCTCCACGCCGGCCGTGCTTTTGAACAAGCCTTGTTTCACGGTTCCGGTGTTGACAAGCACCTGGTACACGTCCTCGCGTATGTGCCAGCATTTGTCCAAATTGACCATCACTTTGTCTTTGGCGAGCAGCATGACCTCATGGAGAGTAGGAATAAGTGCAGCGGTAGCGGCAGTATCTTCTCCTCCTTGGCCTTCTTTCAACTGAAGCGCGCGTATTGCATCAAAGGTGAGCTCCGAGATCCTGCCGGAACCATCCGTCATACGGTCCACCGTATCATCGTGCATGAGCACCAATCTGCCGTCCTTCGTGCGCTGCACATCAACCTCAACCACGTCCACACCGGCATCGATGGAACATTGAATGGCGAGGACGGAGTTTTCCGGCGCCTGTCTCCAATTCCCCCTATGTGCGGTAATCATCACTCTCCCATTCGGGTTCGAATAATCGGCATAAATGGCATCGAAGCTCTTTGTAGTCGGCTGCTTGCTATTCATCACAATTAGTCCTCATTTCTGTTTTTATATGCTTCTCTTGTTCTCCGGACATAAAACCGGATCAAGTCGTTTCTCATATAACCGTAGGAGATGTAAATCGGTTTTGCCTTGTCGTCGTAATGGACCTGGATAAATTTCAGCAGCGGAGCTGCGCTTTGTTTCAAACGATACGGAAGCACATCTTCTCCTCGCACCGCTTGGATCTCCATTAATGATTCGACAATGTAAATCCCGTATTTTTATTCAAGGCGTACGGACAAGGAGCCAGGCTCAAAAAGTTCACCAAAATTGCGTCCGACAATGCTCTGCGGCAAAAAGATTTGGACCTCCAGATCCGCCTCGGTTAAATTGGCGTTTCGGATCAAGTCGGTAATGCTTAAAAATTTGTTCAACGTGCTTACCATATGTAGGCCAGTGTGCCGCACATAATAGCCCGATCCTTGAATATTGTGCACCTTGCCTGTTTCAATGAGGTTTTTGAGTGCCTTCCGGACGGTCTCACGGCTGACCTGAAAGCGGGCCGCCAAGTCTTTTTCGGTTGGCAACCTGTCGCCTGCGGTGAACATATTTTGGTCGATTTCCCCGGCAATAATTTTGCTGATTTGCATGGATTTGTTGATCATTGTGAAGAACGTCATACCTCCCAAGCGACTGCGTATATCACAGGTCGATAGGTGTATTGTATATGTGGGATATTCGATGGATGTTAATCGAAGAACAAAAATTGTTCGGGGGAGATGAAAGTATCGTAAATTTGTCTAGTCCTATTTCGGATCGGTAGGGGAGTAGCAGGAAGGAAATCGGCGTCGGTATTGCGTTTTTCAGATCACATTCAGCGCAATCATGCTCACCGCACGAATAATTTGTCTAGTTCAATGACAGAGCGATCAATTGAAAGGACCGGTTCGTGCTACAAGCCAGAACGGCTGCTAAGACATCATAGAGAGGAATGTGAAAATGAAACTGTAGGCGCTGCTAAGTTCCCTTTGCAGTTTGATCAACGTACGAACGCCCGGTAACTAATTAGGTTTTGGTACAAATAAAACCAGCTGTGCAGACAGCTGGTATCAGTTATTGCGGAAAAGCTGGATTGAACTTAACGTAACTGAGCTCTGGCAAGTATAAGGGCAAGATTAAGCGCACCAAACGAGGCAGATCCAGTTAATTGGCAAACTCGCGCGCATCTACTTTTTATCTATTCGTTCTTGGGTAGTATGAAAAGCCCGGATATTTCACTACGTCCCATTTTTCCTTTCTCAATGCGTTCATTAATTCTGGTCCTACATTTAAATTTTTGCTGTACCAGTTGATGAGGTGTAAGCGCCATCCACTGATTCAACGACACCTCTTCAAAGCGGTCACTTCTGAACATCTCTAAAAACCACACACTTTGGTTACCCGTGTTTTGGATGTAATGTCCTAAAGCGCGCGGCACATACCCTACGTCACCTGCACGGTAATCAAACGTGCGTGCTGTCCCGTCGCCTGAAAATACCGTCATTCGAGCCGTTCCCGTGATATAATACTGCCACTCATCCGCAATCGGATGCCAGTGCATCTCCCTCAGTCCACCAGGTTTGATTTCGACCAAAGCTGCCGCAACCGTGGTTGAAATAGGAAAATTGGTTGAATCAACGATGCGAACTGTCCCGCCTGGAAAAACGAGCGGCTCCTGCGCAAGCAGACGGTGTGAAAAGCTCAGCGGCACAGGACCTAGGGGAGCCGGTACTTTTTGCGTTTCAAGAGGTCCGGGAATGCTTCCTTGGAAAATGTAGACCTGTTGTTTCGGGATGTGGGCAAAAGCGCTTACCGGTACACCAAAATTCGCCGATAGCACGTCCTTCGGCGTATGTGCAAACCAATCGGAGATAGATAAAGTATTGAGGTCGGAAAAGCTGCCGTCATCGAAGACGAGCAAAAACTCGCAGCCTTGTTCCAGCCCTTGGATAGAATGAGGAATTCCGGGCGGAAAAAACCAGAGGTCACCCACGCCAACATCGGCTATAAAATTCCTCCCGTTCTGATCCACTGACGTTATACGTGCACGTCCCACAAGCATTATCGCCCATTCCGCTTGCTGATGCCAATGTAATTCACGCACACCGCCCGGAGTCAGAGCCATATTCACCCCAGCCAGCGTGGTCGCAATCGGAAGTTGTCTAACTGTAACCTGTCTTGACCAGCCGCCGTGATTTAACTGCATATGGGTATCGGAGAAAGAGAACTTTAGGTTAGGAAGCGTTCCGGCATCGGTTTCCGGCGGAACTAGCAGGTCGGGGTTCTCCATGTCTCGCATGACGTCCCGTGGGCCTAAATCCCACCAACCGGCACCATCACTTCTTATAGGTTGCGGTATATGTCCTTTGCGTTTTTCCACCGAGACTACTCCCCTCGTCGATACATATCGTACTGTCAATACTAAGGGCGCCTAAATATAAGTTATGAATAGAATAATGGATTCAGAAATTGTCCACTTATAACGGTGACGGCCCGTTAGCGCAGCGAAGCTGCCGATCATAACATAGGCACTGCTGTTTTTCGTTAGCTCAGTCATAATGAACAAGCTCGCGACCATAATTTAACTTAGTTAAATACATTAGCGGGGGAGGTAATCCATTAGTTATGGGTGAAAAGATAATGCTGCAAAAATTTGTGGATGCTCTGCCTATTCCGCCTATTTTAACACCTAAATGGAAAAATCAGTTTTATACTTATTATCAAGTGAACATGACGGAATTTAAGCAATCACTACATAGTGAGTTAAATGAAACAACTGTTTGGGGGTACGAAGGCAGCTATCCGGGTCCTACCATTGAAGTAGGTAGCGGAGAAATCACGTTTATTAAATGGATCAACAATCTCCCGGATAAGCATCTGTTGCCTATTGACTTTACGGTGCATGGCGCTCATAGGGACGTGCCGGAAGTACGCACGGTCGTTCACGTCCACGGTGCTTGCGTTGAATGGGAAAGTGACGGGTACCCGGAAGCTTGGTTTACAAAAGAATTCAAACAAGTTGGTCCGTACTTTAGAAAGCAAGTATATCGATATGATAATTGCAATCATGCTTGCACTCTATGGTATCACGATCATACGCTTGGTATCACGCGGCTAAATGTGTATGCAGGATTGGCAGGATTCTATCTTATCAGAGACGATCGGGAACGTATATTGAATTTGCCAAGTGGAAAATATGAGATCCCTATTATGTTACAAGACAAGACTTTTAATAAGGATGGTTCTCTTTATTACCCGAAGCAACCAGAAAAACCGATCCGGGAATTAGAAACGTCAATTGTTCCTGAATTTATTGGGGACACGATCTTGGTGAATGGCAAAGTATATCCTTACTTAAAAGTGGAACCACGGAAATATCGATTTAGATTGTTGAACGCATCCAACACCCGTTTCTTTCGAATAAAGCTTGATTCCGGTCAACTTCTTTTCCAAATTGGGACAGATGGTGGATTCATGCAGCACCCGGTAGGAGTCAAAGAAATAATGTTAGCTCCTGCAGAACGAGCAGATGTGATTATTGATTTTAGCAATCTTGAGGGCAAGAATATTATCATGGTAAACGATGCTCCTGCTCCTTTTCCGACTGGAACTCCGACAGATGAAAATACAGGTACTGTGATGCAGTTTAGAGTGACTCTTCCTCTGTCAAGTGTTGATACGAGTGTTATTCCAGCTCATATGAGGCCATTTCCAAAAATAAATGGGCACTTGGCCTCAAAGATACGATACTTAACATTAAATGATAATATGGATAAATTCGGTCGTGAATTCATGCTATTGGATAATAAACAGTGGGACGCCCCAATAACCGAAAACCCAATCTTGGGATCGACAGAAATATGGTATTTAATTAACTTAACTACGGATACACACCCTATCCATCTGCACTTAATTGATTTCCAAATATTGGATCGGAGGGATTTCGATGTAGAAACGTATAACAAGGAGAAAAAGATCAAGTACACGAGTACTGCGATTCCCCCGGAGCCACAAGAACGAGGATGGAAGGACACAGTAAGAGCTAATCCAAACCAGGTAACCCGAATTATGATGAAGTTTGGTCCTTTCACAGGGTTATATGTTTGGCACTGCCACATCTTGGAGCACGAGGATTATGAGATGATGAGACCGTATATTGTTATCCGATAAACAGTGGCAAATGATTGGGAATTTTAAAAAACACAGACTGGTCCAGCACTCGTCCAACTATCTCCAGCATTCAATTCGTGCTCAGGGCGAAAACGCTATCTCTGCCAGAGCGAACACGTTGTTCGTTCAGGCGGACCGTTTGTTACTTCTGGATTGCGATACCGTGCTCCTTACACCATTCAATTACTAGTTCTTTAATCTTAGTTTCTTTGTACTTGTACCAATCTGTATCTACACCATGTTCTATTATTCCATCTTTAAATCTCCTAAATGCTCCTCTTCCTTTAGTGGCGTCATACATCTCTTCTCTAACGTGTTCATCTAGAGTCCCAATAAAATCCTGCATGATTTCATATTCGTTGTAGTCGTTTCTTAACGTGAAGTCAACGTAAGTCCCGACTTCATCCTCAATGATACTAATTGCGTTTTCAATGTTCCCCCTTTGCCAATCAGGAAAACTTTCGAGTGGCTTTTCATCCTCGGCAGCCCCAATTTCTTCTCTCATTAATGTAATAACTTCGCCTGTTTTAGTGTTTATAAAAGTAAAAGCGTCCTCAATTTGGAGTTCAATTTCGCTGACTAGATCATCCAATCTTACTGTTATGTTATTCTTCATTTCCCTTCGCCCCTTTCCATTCACACAATCATCTTCTCCATGATAACAAAAAAAGCTACCCAGTGGGCAGCTTCAAACATTTCGATTTAGACGATCCTATTGGTGGCCAGCGAACTATCGTTTCCGACAATTGGATCCCTGTGCACAAATGGGTCTAAGTAGACTGCAGTAGTTGCTCATTTGAATAAACCTTCAAGAAATCTTCCAAGCTCAACGATTGATACTTCGCTCCATTCCATTCAATCAGCTCCCAGTCTTTTGTAATCCACACCCGCAAAATCAGCCAAATCTTCAATGAAAGCAAATGCCAACTTGAATCCTTCTTTACGAAATTCATGTTCTCGTAAGTCCACAAGTGTATAGCCCATTTTTTCAACTGTTTGTCGAAAGAAGTCCCACTTCTCTTGCAGGTATTCTAGTGGCACAAGAACGTCAATATCCTTTGGTTTCAAATCTATTCCCGTTTTCATTTGCAGACCCAGAGAGCCATACAATACTGGAGCAATGTGAAGTTCACTGTGTTAGAATTTGCGCAATAACATTAGGAATTCATCAAATTTATTTGTTAGTGCCACGCAACACGCCCTCCATTTTCCATTTGATTCTCCGTTAGTTTAGTTAGCTTCAGTGAACGGGCTATCCAAGAGTTTGATTTCATTTGTATCAGGATTTAATTCTACCTTACCCCCGAGAGGTAATATCAATTTTGGATCTGTATGACCGAAATCAAAATCAACGACTACCGGTATCTTTTCAGCACCAAACTCACCTTTAATGACATCTACAATAATTTCGTTAAGCTTTAGCTTCTCTTCTCCGGTATAATCCTTCGCTCTTCCAAAAATAACTCCCTTAATCCTTGAGAAAATACCTTGCATTCCATAATTGCGTAGAAAGTATCCGACTTGTCTGGGTGAAGGTTTTTCTTCCGATGTTTCAAAGAACAAAACTTTGTCTTCCCAGAATGATTCACTCGGCCAATAGATAGTCGATTTCATAAATTCTAATACATCGATACATCCACCCCACAAATACCCCTGCTCAACCGAGTTTCCTTGCAAGAACGTCCATCCAGTTCGATTTTCATAAAATTGCTCACACTCACCTAACGTATCGAGATCGCTCCAATCTCTATAACCATTTGTCCATTTCTTAAACGGAGTGTATTCGTAGGGAAATTGGTTAGCAAATAAAATTGACTTCAAATGCTGGGTATATTCCGATGGCAGGTTCTTAATCTGAGCCAACCCCGCCATAACAGAAGGTCCATAAAATGTAACCATGCCTAACTGGTTTAAATATGTTAAAAAGGTTGTGGCATCAGAAAAACCCATAATAAATTTCGGATTGTTGATAATCGTTTCAGTATCTAGAAATGGTAAAATTCTGATCGATTCATACCCACCAATTGAAGTAATAACTCCATCAATACTATTATCCTTGAAGCATTTGTTAATATCATTTGCACGAAGTTGTGGATTCCTGTATAAATCATCCGAAGACATTCTTGCGGCTGGCATTTCAACAACTTCAAAACCCATAACTTCTTGCAGACTTTTTAATCCAAGCTCGTAGATCTCTGGAAACAAATGAGGTAATCCACTTGAAGGTGATATAATAGCAATCCTTGAACCAGGCATCATTCTTTTGGCTTTTATCATTCTTCGTAACCTCCCTTATTCCTTATATTACCAATAATCTGCCCAATTAGCACAGCGAGACTGTCACATTCGGAAGAAAGTTCGAAGGTCATAGTATTTCACACACAACCTTTTGTATTGACTTACTCTTGAAGTAACCGTATACCTTTAGTGTAACCAAGCTTCTTTGCCTTTTCTAACATGCCGAACCGCTCCATTTCCTTCTTTTGAAAATGGGTACTTTGACTGCCTGCTGGAAAAGAGCCTGGATTTGACTTTCTTTCAACGTAATTACTGCTTTTTCTATGCGCCGTTGCCGAGTCTCGGCTGTCTTCGCACCTTCGATCGAAACTACAAAACGGCTCTTGCTGCTATAAGATAACCCGTCGAAGTAACGCCTTGCTTCTGGAACCCGGTCAAGCGCAGCCGAGAAATCGGGCGGCACGGTAAGCTCGCGAGGCTCGGTATCGAGTTCAATGTTCACATCCACCTCGTCGCCTCCTGCGACATTGGCCGCTTTTACGGTCCGCCGCACTGAGGGGGATCGCGAATTGTCCGCCCATTGACGCCGCGGTACTGCGGTATGTATAACCCCCGATCGTAATTTTGACAGGCGGCTTTTTACCGGCTCCGAGTTTCGCAACGACTTCTTCCGGAACATAAACACCTGTCGTTGTCTTACCACCTTGATGAATGACAGCTCGAAATTTCATAGAAGTCCGCCTCCATTATCATTGATTGAATTAAACATCGGTTTCTCCATAACAGGAGCTAACTGCATTACGGCTGTTCTTAGGACCAGCCTTGTTATTGCACATTTTTCATCAAATGCAGCGCTATAAGCGATATCCATGCCCAAGCGAGTACTACAGGCTCCCGCTCTGAGCCCAGTTGTCCGTTTGGAAATACATTCACTTTAATCGTACCGTTCGCGCGCTGCTCCACAAGCTCGGCAAATTTCTTTGTCCCTTTGACCGGCGCCGATGCAGCATTATATACCGAGGCTATATCGATTTTCACAGTCTTGCCTGAGGCGGGTTGCGAGTGTGAAACGGCGGAAGCGCAGAAATGCGGGATGCATGGCATATATTAGACTTCGATAAAAACTCAGGGAGCAGCTGCCGCGGCAAATCTGCTCCCAGATAACTCCACTATCGTATGAGGTGACTGCCGTCTAGGTTAGTCGCTTTTTCCTCTCGAGCAACTCCTTGAACTCGCGATCCAGCACTTCATATTGGGCAACGCCCGGCAAATGGGAGCCTAGTTCCGCAAGCACGACAGCCATACGGTTCTCCACTCTCATCCTCTCCTCCATCTGGTCGTTCTCCGCCTGGTGTGCCGCGCGATTACTGGTCATGTCAAAGCTTGAGCGGCTTGCAGTTTTCTCCATAAACGCCCGAAACCCGCTCTCGACTCGCCTAATTCGATTGCCCTCGAATACGAGGAGCTTATCGCATGTTTTTTCAAGGAAATAACGGTCGTGAGAAACGACGAGCAGCGTACCATCATAAGACAACAGCGTCTCCTCTAACTGCTCGCGGCTCGCAAGATCCAAGTGATTGGTCGGTTCATCGAGGATCAGCACATCCTTGTCGCGCATGATGAGATCCGCCAGCTTTACCCGTGTTCGTTCGCCAAGGCTTAGCTGCTTGACGGGTTTCCGGAGCAGCGATTCCTCGATGCCCATGTTGGCGAGCAGCGTGCGAACCTTACCGGCGTCGTCCCGGAACGAGTAGGAGCCGCTGATGAGGTCCAACACCGAACGTTCCGGCTCGAGATCCATGACGTCTTGCGTGAGATAGGCAAGCTTTGCCGTTGGGCTGACCCACAGGGTTCCAGAACTGAGCTGGTCGCTGCCAATGATTAACCGAATGAGCGTCGTTTTGCCGCATCCGTTTGGCCCCAACAGGCCGATTCGCTCGCCGCGCTGGATGTAGAATGAGCTGTCCTGGAACAATACGCGTTCTCCGTACGTCTTCCCGACCCCCGATGCCTCGATGATCCGCTTCCCACGCTTGCCTCCGGCTTCGAGCTCGAACCGCACTTGTGCCTCTCCTTTCGGCCGCTGGACACCTTCGATAGCAATCCTCTCCAGACGCTTGATGCGAGATTTGATCTGCTGGTCCATTTTCTTCGCTTTGCTTCGATAAAACTCTTTAGTGCCCCGCATATCAGCCATCTTGCCGGTCTTGCCCGCCTCGCGGTGGGCCTTATCCGACCAGTTTTTCAGCCTGCTGATCTCCGCTTCAATCTTCTGCTCATATTTCCGCTGCTCTTCGTATTGGTGCAATTGACTGCGAAACCGCCGCTCTTTCTCCTCCCGGTAAAACGTGTAATTGCCCGCGTAATCGACGTTCGTCCCATCATCCAGCTCGATGATCCGCTGCACCGTCTGGTCGAGAAAATAACGGTCATGCGAGATAATCAGCGTCGTTCCTCCGTAAGACTGCAGTTCCTGAACAAGCCAGTCGACGGCGCTGAAATCCAAATGGTTCGTCGGTTCGTCAAGGATGAGCAGATCCGGCTTCGATGCCCAGATGTGTGCAATAGCCAACTTCGTCCTTTCGCCTCCGCTTAGGCCTTCGACGCGTTCAACATCCCAATCCTTTACCTTTTGAAGTCCGAGATGGCTTGTTAGCGTGAGGAACTCGTCATGCAATCCGATACCGTCTTCGAGAATATCCGAGAACGTGTTTACGGTATACGAGGTCGACTGCAGTAAATAACCGATTTTCATCTGGCGTTTGTGGCGAACAACCGTGCCCCCATCCAACGTCATGCTGCCGTAAATCAGATTGGCCAGCGTCGATTTGCCCGCGCCGTTCACGCCGACTAGTCCGATCCGCTCGCCACTTCCGATAGCCAGATTGACATTTTTCAGTACGAACTGCTCCCCGAACGACTTATTGAGATTTCGACATGTAATCAATGTCATACGATCACCGCTTTTCATATGGATTTAATGTTTCTGTAAGCAAGGGACGCCGACATTCGATATGGACCGTGCCGATGACGCAAAAAGCCGCAGGCCTCGGCCTGCGGCAACTTCGGGTATGCGGATGAAGGAAAACGAGCACCTCTACGAAACGCTAAGAAGGCGCTGCCATGTGCTGTATGCAAGGAGTCTGCTCCCATAGACACACGTTTCCTAATCCGCTCCGCCGCCAAAGCTGAGCATCGTCGTCGACCTATCGAATATCAGGTTCATGACCGACTCGGGAATTAGGACCACATGATGTCTATCTGGATACCTCCTGCCGCTGTAGATAATCCCAGTATATACACGCCGGGAGGAACGCGCAATCCCTTTCCTTTTTTCAGTATTGCACATCACTGCCGCTACAATTACTTTCCTCTCTGTAATTTGCCTTTGCCACTAATGCCGAGATTTTACTGCTACATTGTCCCCTTCGTAGCTGTACAGCTGTTGCAGTCCAACCATTCAAGCCGCATTCCCTTCAGTTCCGCTTCGAATATACAATACATTGGATCGCATCATATCATTAATTGAAAACTCCCTTATTACAATCACTTGGAGCATCCCTGCTTTCCAAAGTATGCTTACGAAATTAATTATACATTGTAGGCATGGTTCACAATAACTTTTAGTTAGTTCAACCGTTTTAACCCATAATCAAGTGGAGGACTGGTGTGTCCTCTCCGATTGCCATTAGTGAACGAATGTTCCTGAGAGCTGATCACAGCTATGACTTAGTATGTGTACTTCACCGTTGAGCAAATCTTCGAAAACTGGCTTCTGCACCGCGTTTATTTGATCCAGCTCGATCTCTTTTATATCCCAAAAAGCACAACCTCAATGATTCATTATGAGGATCTTTGAATAAAAGTGATTTTCCGTCGTCCGCTATGTGTTCACTATAGTCAGTGGAGACCTCGAACAAAAACATCACAAAAATAACCTGGTTCCCATCTGGATAGTTATATTTCATTCTAGATCCGCTATAAATCGCGTAAAGTTCATATTGTTTGACTGTAAGCCCTGTCTCTTCATAAACTTCTCGGATCATCGTTTCTTGGACGCTTTCTCCTGGGTCCATCCCTCCACCCGGCAGTCCCCAGTCTCCATAATCGGATCTTTGTTGCAATAAAATTCTGCCGTCCTCGTCTCTTATAATCGCGCCACCTGTAACAACAATTCTCATTTAACTCCCCCAATGTGATGCCGTTAACGTATTTAAAAACTGGCTTACGTTCTGTCGTTTATGTAATTCCCCGTGCTATTCAACTATCCTGCCATTTAGTTGAGTACGGTGTCTTAACCCATCAACACTTACAAATAACGGCGGTATAGTTGTCGTAGTCGTTCTGCCCGGAGTTGGGCATACAAATTTGACTGGACGAGAAAAAGGGACCCAATCCCACATCGGACGGGTCCACTTCATTTTATTACGGCTTGGCGGTTCCGTTAATCTTCTCAAAGTATGGGGCCAACTTGGAGCCGAGTTGCTCAAACTGCTGCTGTTCTTCTTTGGTCAGCTTCTCCTCATGTTTGACCCCATTTTCATCGGTGATCTTCAGCTTTAATTGCATCAACTGCTTGGTCAGCTCCATATACTCCTTGAATTCGTCTTCCGTGAGCTTGCCTTTTGCTGCTTGAAGCATTGCCTCAATCTCTTGATAATCTTCCTGTGTTCCGCCGTGCTGTTCAATGGTTGCAGAAGAACCGAATATATCATCGGCCAGATAGGAAGAAGCAAATACAGCAGACGGAATCAGGATTGCTACTGCGGCAATACCTGCGAGCATGCGTTTTTTCATGGGAGATCTACCTCTCTTTTCGTTCAGATAGTGTTGATAGGACTGTCTGACACGGCCATACAAATCGGGTGGGCAGTGCATCGAATCTGCCACCTGTCGTAGCTCTTCACGCAATTCCTTGTCAATGGACATACGCGTCTCCTCCCGTCATTTCGAATCGTTTCCGGAGTTCTTTCAGTGCCAGGTGATGCCTGGATTTCACTGTGCCAACGGGGATCTGCAGAATGTCTGCGATTTCTTCCAGAGCATAGTCGTGAAAATAGCGCAGGATCACGACCACACGTAGTTTGTACGACAACTGGCGGACAAGGCTGAACAGCTCATGCTGCATTTCGGACTGCAGGACATCCTTATCCGTCCACTCGAACTGTTCGCAAGTCATCTGGCGGTTTCGTTCAAAGATGCGAATTCGCCGCCAAGCCTTTCTTTTCCAATCCTGGACCTGACGTACAATGATACCGTGCAACCAAAATCGGAACGGCCGGCTCGAGTCGTACGTGTGAAACGACCGCCACATGCGCAAATAAACTTCACTCACGATGTCCTCAATGTCCTGTTTGTTGTAGACGAGAAAGGCAACTGTCCGATAGACATCTTGGTGAGTCGCCTGATAGACAAGCTGAAAAGCCGTCTCGTCGGGGTCTGTCCAGAATTTTGTGTAAACCCTCTTGAAGCACAGATTCTAACGTAAATGATGCCCGATTCGGTCAGGGAAGAAGACGGAGAGCTGGAGCAGGATTTGTCCCCAGTTCTGCACGCGACCAGTCCATTTACGTGTCACGTCCA
>NZ_NHRJ02000007.1 GCF_002220865.2 Paenibacillus xerothermodurans
CTGCCGCCCGGGTACCGCCACCCGTTTCCCACTCTTCTATGATCGTGAATTTCTCAGTAGCGTTATATTCATTCTTTCTTGACAAAAAAACTCCCCTCCAAGCAGCGGTTTATTTATTAAACCTGTCTACTTAAAGGGGAGCATATCAGTGTACACGGTTGCCTGCTTTTTTCCGCTATTACGTATAAAATGCAATGCCCATCAAGCCCGATACAGCTAACACGGCCATCGGGTGGAGCCGGTACTTGACGGACGCGACCACAGCGAAAATGAAAATCGCCACGGACGCGACGGTGTGCGCATTGAGGCCGGGCATAGGTTGTCCGTTCGCGGCTACACGAACGGCAGCGTATAGAATTAATGCGCACACCATCGGCTTCAAGCCGTGAAGCACCACTTCCAACCAACGCTGACTCCTCGCACGATATAGAACAAAAGCGAGTACCACGGTAACGAGAATAGACGGCAAAATCATTCCGGCAATGGCGGCTGCCGCCCCGGCGATGCCGGACGTATAATATCCGATCAGCACCGCGATATTCGTGGCGATCGGTCCCGGCGACATTCCAGCCAAAGCTACAGCGTGGGCATATTCGTGCGGTGTCATCCACTGCTGGGCGATTACTTCATGCTCGACCACACCCAGGATCGCATAGCCGCCGCCGAACGAGATCAATCCTACTTTTAAAAAAGTCCAAAATAAGGCGAGCAGCATCGTAATCCCCCTCCCCCCGATGTACCCTCAAATGCCGTCTCCCCATATAAATTGACCTCCGGCAGCCGCATCGGCTCCCGGAACGTTGTTGTGCTTTGTCTCCCCGGCTGACGCCCGGCCACTCAGTTTTTCCTTCCATTTAAACAACAGCAAGCCTGTCAGCGTTCCGACCAGCAGCAGCAAAGCCGGATGTATCGGTGAAAACAGGAGCGCAGCCAGGGCACCGATAATAAGCAGCGATGTGACAGTATCATGGCGAGTTGATTTCCACATACGGAATCCCGCTACCGCAATAAACGCTACGACCGCCGAGTGAATCCCGGCTAATGCGGCCATCGCCTTTGTCCCGTCACTGACCAGTGCATAACCGAGAGCGAGTAGCAGTATGACGACAAAATTGGGCAGGGCGATGCCTAGCACGGCAGCTAGCAGCCCCTGTATTCCAGCCAACCGAAAACCTGTTAACGCGGCTGCATTAACAGCTATGCCCCCAGGTGCAGAGCCTGCTATAGATAACACGTCACTCAATTCTTCGGCATCCATCCAGCGGCGTCTATCTACGATTTCCTTTTCTATCATTGGAATCATGGCATATCCACCGCCAAATGAGAGAGGACTGATTTTGCAAAATGACCAGCCGATTCGCCATAGCGTTGCCATCTTCTGTTCAGCCATTTTATTCATCCGCCACTCCCCCTGTCCTGATGATTTCTTATCTTCATTATAACTGACTTTTTATCTTTTTGATATAAACTCACACATAAACGTTTTTGATATAAAACAAAAAGACAGATTATAAGCTGTTTATGCACCCTTTTTACAGCGGAATACTATGAATTGACACTGACTTTTTACCATTATCGAATAAACCATAGTACAATCTCCTGAATTATTCAATATGAAAATCATTCTACTAAGATCTTATAGTTTGCTCTTATGGCAATACTGCAGCATGTTGCGAAACATATAATTGCGCTTAAAAATATTTCATTTACTTATGAATTCGTCTGGCGATATAATGGATTGACTGTCCTACTTGTTGCTTACACGCACATTAGTTGTACCATGAGCAGCACCGATTATGTATTGAACTTGATTGCAGGCAGGCAGGTGAACAAGAATATGCAGAAGATTCCAGTCACACGAGATGGTAAAAAAGGTTCGGATATTTTGATCGTTCATTCGGATGATGTAGTAAAAATCGAATGCGTGCGAGACAAAGAATATATCATTCACACCGCACAGGACAAATATCATTGGGCGGCATCGCTCGAAGCCTTCGAAGAATGGATGTACGAGGAAGGCTTTCGCTTGATCGACCAAATGAATGTGGTAAATATGAATCACGTCACGGGATATGACTCCAAAAAAGGAATCGTGGAACTGCTCCCGGAGCATGAGACCAACTCCAAAACGGCGTCCGCCGCCTGGATACATAAAAACCATATCACCAACGTTATGAGTATGCTCGATGAGCTTAAAAAGCTCGATAAAAGCAGCAACCCCGATGATTTTCAGGATGACATCTTCCAATCAATTTTGGCACAGGAGGAAGACAGCCGATTCGCCCGTTCTTATGCGATGATTCAAGCGATCTACGAAAAGAAAAAGGCGGAAAAAAGGCTGGAACAAAGCGAGCAGCGCTACAAGTCATTGTTCCGGCATAATCCGGATCCAATCTGCTCGGTTGATCGCCACGGGCTGTGCACAAGCGCCAATCCCGCCATCTTCCGGATGACCGGTTACGTGGAGGAGGAACTGCTGGGGGAATCGATCCACAAGCTGATTATCCCCGATCATATGGAACGGTGGCGGGAGCAGTTCGATGGGACGCTGTCTGGCCGGACGCAGCAATATGAAATTACGTTGGTCAACAAAGACGGGGGCTCTGTGGAATTGAGCATTCTTAATGTGCCGATTGTCGTAAACGGCGAGATCGATGGCGTCTACATGATCGGGAAAGATATCAGCGAACGCAAACGCGCCGAGGAAATGATCATTCGCTCGGAAAAGCTGTCAATTGTCGGCCAGCTGGCCGCGGGTGTAGCCCATGAAATCAGAAACCCTTTGACCTCGTTAAAAGGCTTCGTCCAGCTCATGCAGAGCAAAGTAAGCGGATACGATTCCTACTTCGATATCATGCAGAATGAACTCGATCGGATTAATTTTATAGTGAGCGAGTTTCTGGTCATTGCCAAACCCCAATCGGTCCGCTACCAGCCGAGGGATGTGACGCACATCTTGGAAAACACCATATTGCTCATTGGCTCACAAGCCATGATCCACAATGTAGAACTGCTCACCAGAGCAGAACCAAACCTCCCATTAATCAGCTGCGATGAAAACCAAATCAAACAAGTGTTCATTAATATATTGAACAACTCGATCGAGTCAATGCCGGACGGCGGCACAATCACCATGGAATTAAGCAAAAAGGATGAGCGGCATATTCTGATCCGCTTTGCAGACGAAGGCTGCGGCATTCCTGCGGAACGTATCCCCCGACTGGGTGAGCCGTTCTACACTACAAAGGAAAAAGGCACGGGCTTAGGCCTGATGGTTACATTCAAAATAATTGAAAACCACGGCGGCCGGACGCGGATTGTCAGTGAAGTAAACAAGGGAACTACTGTAGAAATCACGCTGCCGACAGCGCAATGACCGCCCTGCTCTGCTAAGCACAGAAAAGCACCTCTCTGCCCACTGAGATGTTGCACGTGAACAACAGGTGCTTTATTTGTTGCTGCTGCTGTGCTCTTGCGAAATGCAGCACCGCTAATACGCGGCGTAACCGTACGACGGATAAAAAGGATACACTCCCGGATACGAATACGGGTAACCATACGCATAAGGGTATACATATGGGTAAGGCGCATAGTATGGCGGCAGCAGCAGCGCGGTCAGCGCGACCAGTGCACTCAAAGGATCGTAGTATTGATATGCGCGGTGTCCGCCGATTGGACTCCCGCCCTCGGTCTCATGCGATTGCATCAGCCTGCCGCTGCTGTCGGCTGCCCATTGTTCCTGTTGGTTCGGCATAACACTTCTCCTTTTTTGTGATAGCTGGCGATTCTTCTAAAATTATATGTGTGATCGCCTACGAGGTGTTTGCCTACCGGAAAAATGGGCGAATGCCTTTGACGTTAACGATTCAGCAGACTGCCAACATACCGCAGCAGTTCATTGGCTGACGCTGTGGTGTAACCGTGCTCGTCGACCAGCCGTTTGATGACCTCATTAATCCGTTTTAACTGATTTTCATCCGGCGTTTTAGTGGAGGTTGTTATTTTGACAATATCTTTTAGGTCAGTGAACAGCTTCTTCTCAATCGCCTCACGCAGCCGCTCGTGACTGCTGTACTGAAAACGGCGACCTTTCCGTGAGTAGGACGACATGCGGATCAGAATCTCTTCGCGGAACGCCTTTTTGGCATTTTCCGAAATACCGATCTGTTCTTCTATCGAACGCATAAGCCGCTCATCGGGATCCATTTCCTCTCCCGTGATGGGATCCTTCACTTTACCCCAGTTGCAGTAAGATTCGATGTTATCCAGGTAGTTGTTGAACAGCGTTTTAGCTGACTCCTCGAATGAGTACACGAACGCCTTTTGGACCTCTTTTTTGGCCAGCTCGTCATACTCCTTGCGTGCGATGGAAATGAAGTTTAGATAACGCTCCCTCTCCTCTTTCGTGATGGATGGATGCTGATCCAGGCCGTCCTTCAGTGCACGCAGCACATCCAGTGCCGTGATGAATTCCAAACCTTGTCGGATTAACGCGCTTGAGATGCGGTTGATGACATATCGCGGATCAATCCCTGACATGCCTTCTTCCAGATACTCGTTTTGCATCTCCTTTAAATCGGCCTCTTTGTAACCCTCCACCTCTTCCCCATCATACATACGCATTTTTTTGACCAAATCCATACCCTGCTTCTTCGATTCCTTGAGCCTGGTTAAGATAGAAAAAATCGCCGCTGCACGCAAGGAGTGCGGGGCAATATGAACATGCGCCATATCGCTTTGCGAGATCAGCTTTGTATAAATTTTTTCTTCCTCCGACACCTTCAGATTGTAAGGAATCGGCATGACGATCATCCTGGATTGAAGCGCTTCATTTTTCTTGTTCGCGATAAATGATTTGTACTCCGACTCGTTAGTATGTGCAATTATGAGCTCATCCGCGGAAATCAGCGCGAACCGGCCGGCTTTAAAGTTACCCTCCTGTGTGAGTGAGAGTAAATTCCAGAGGAACTTTTCATCACATTTGAGCATCTCCTGGAACTCCATAATGCCGCGGTTCGCCTTGTTAAGCTCTCCATCAAACCGATATGCGCGGGGATCGGACTCCGATCCGAATTCGGTAATGGTTGAAAAGTCGATGCTTCCTGTGAGGTCGGCAATGTCTTGCGATTTCGGATCCGATGGACTGAACGTACCGATACCTGTACGATTGTCCTCCGATAGCAGCACGCGCTCCACGAGGACGTCTTCGATGTGCCCGCTGTATTCCGTTTTCAAGCGCATTTGGCAGGATGGGCACAGGTTGCCCTCTATTTTCACGCCAAGCTCATTCTCCACTTCCGGCCTCAGCTCATGCGGCACCAAATGCAGAGGTTCTTCGTGCATCGGACAACCTTTGATCGCATATACCGCGCCCTCCTCCGTCCGGGAGAACTGCTCCAATCCTCGTTTGAGCAGGGTGACGATAGTTGATTTCCCGCCGCTCACCGGTCCCATCAGCAGGAGAATCCGTTTTCGCACGTCGAGGCGTCTGGCTGCAGAATGGAAATACTCTTCCACCAGCTTTTCGATAGCCTGATCCAGCCCGAAGATTTCCTTTTCAAAAAAGTGGTATTTTCGCGCTCCATTCTCTTTATCCACGCCATGAGACTCGAGCATTCGATATACCCTAGCATGGGCTGTCATCGCCAAATGAGGCTGCTTTCGAACCATTTCGATATATTCGCCAAATGTTCCCGTCCAAGCCAATCTCTCGGTTTCAGTGCGGTAATCCGAAATTTTCTTGAATATGTCCATGAGGCTACCTCCTCCGTGCAGTGCACTTCACTGGATGTGAGAAAACAAAGTGTAATTAATAAGTATGCGCGGCGGCAAAATAAGTTGCGCGAAAAATTGAAGCAATTACAGCGTCATACCGCTATCTCGGCGTGCGTAAAGGTCAAACCTTGTCTGCTGCAAACAGACCACCTTGCGTCTGCCTCCAGCTTTTCTATGTTATAATTGCAATTGCTTGCATCACGACCAGCTACACTTTCAAAAGGAGTCGAATCGTCTGTGGCAATCAAAACGGAGACTGAGCTGTACGCGCCGGTGAAATCGTACTTCGAACAGCTGGGCTATTCGGTCAGAGGCGAAGTGAATCACTGTGATCTCGTCGCTATGCGCGGCGAAGAGCCTCCAGTCATTGTAGAATTGAAGAAAAATTTTTCCATCCCGCTCTTGCTCCAGGGCATCGAGCGTCTGAAGCTCACTCGGCGAGTGTATGTAGCGTTCGAACTGCCGAACAAGGGACGTGCTCCCCATGGAGCCAGCTGGCCGGAGCTTCGCAACCTCTGCCAAATGCTCGGCATAGGCATGATAACAGTACAATTTTTTCAACGGAAGCAGCCATCCGTCTACATAGAATGTCATCCTGCCGAAGCCGTCGGCTCTGCGCCTGTCCGAGCCGTCCGTCCGCGCCATAACAAGCGGGCCGCCGAGCAGATAGTGACCGAATTCAAAGAAAGGCATGCCGATTATAACGTTGGAGGCAGCACCAAGCTGAAGCTGATGACATCCTACCGCGAGAAGGCACTGCACTTGGCTTATCTGCTGCAGCAGCACGGCCCTCTAAGCCCACGCAAGCTTCGCGAGATGACCGGAAATTTAAAAACGGCAAGCCTGCTGCAGAAAAATTTCTACCGCTGGTTTCAGCGCGTGGAGCGAGGCATCTATCGGGTCACGCCATTGGGGGAGGAAGCGCTGCTGACCTACGCACACGTCGTCGCCGAACTGCCTTTGGCGGTATCCGCAGCACGTGAGCAGCCGGACCAGCCCCAGCCCGTCACTGTCGCACCAGCGCAGACGTAATGTCTCGCCGGCTGGACAGCGGAGTCAGCGGCCTGTACCTGCTGCCTTATGTGCGAGATCGCCCAGCGGGCTCCCCAGTGTGCAGCCGAGAGAATAGCGGCCTGTACCTGCTGCCTTATGCGCGGATCGCCCAGCTCGCCCCCCAGTGTGCAGCTGAGAGAATAGCGGCCGAGCCTCCACCCATGTAGCGCACACAGTCCGGCCGCTGCCCCCCTTGAACACTGGCACGCGACCTAGCCCCAAGCCTCACACACGGCAAACTGGCCGAGCGGAACTCCCACGTGTCCTCCACACGAAGCTGGCCATGCCAGTCCCCTGTCATATTCCCAACTGCCGCCGGATATGCATAGAGTAATAGATTACCGCGAAGGAGTCTGTCACCTATGAAGCATCCGGCGTTTGTGTTATTTCGACTCATCAAATCACTGCCAACTCCACTCAAGTGGAGCTTACCTTTGGCAGGCCTCATACTAGCCGTTGGCTGCATGGCGCTCACGAATACGAGCAGCCTGCTCTATGGCGGGCAGATGGCACCTCAAGCCGGCCAACCCCATCCGTCCGAATCTAAAGCTGCCTCGGACTCCGCTGCCAGCGGATTCACGCTGGAATTACCTCCCAAGCTCATCGAACAATTCGCACAGCAGGCTGGCACGTCTGCTGGACAATCCCATGCCCACCTCCTTGGTGCTCCGGGCGGCAGGCAAGGTTTGCATGCCGGCGGCCGGTTTGGCGTGGCTGCCGGCTCAGTACAGCCCGCCAACGCCGGTGGCGAGGCCGCCGCTTCCGCGCAGCCCACCAACGACCACAGCGAGGCCGCCGCTTCCGCGCAGCCCACCAACGGCCGCAGCGAGGCCGCCGCTTCCGCGCAGCCCGCCAACGCTGGCGGCGAGGCTGCTGCTTCCGCGCAGCCCGCCAGCGGCCGCAGCGAGGTCGCCGAGCACGCGCTGCCAAACGGCGGGACGCTGCTGGCAGCCGGTTCGGAGGAGAGTGCTGCAGCCCATGCACAGACGAAACCCGATCACCTCATCCGGGTGCCGGTGCTGAACTACCACAGTATCGCTGTCGATCCCGGCAATTCGGCCACAATTACTCCCGAGAAGTTTACCGCACACATGCAGTATTTATCAGACAATGGATACACCACGCTTACCCTGAAACAGTTCACTGATATTATGGAAAAAAAAGCTGCTGCCCCGGATAAACCAGTGCTCCTTACGTTCGACGATGGCTATGCGGATAACTATGAAATCGCAATGCCCGTCTTAAAAAAGTTCAATTTTAAAGCGACCGTATTTATGTCCCCCGGTATGGTGGATGACGGCCACTACATCAACTGGGATCAGGCGAAGGAAATGCATGCAGCCGGCTGGGATATTCAGCCGCACGGGATGAGCCATCCCCATCTTCCCAAATTAACGGCCAAACAACAGGCCCACGAAATATCTGAGGCCAAAACGCAAATCGAGCAGATGCTCGGCACCTCCGCAGATGTATTCTGTTATCCGTACGGCGAACGCAATCAAACTACGATCAGGCTGCTTAATGAGCTCAAGTTCCGCTATGCATTTACTATCGAGCAGGGCGTGACCACGGCGGAACAAAAACCTCTGCTGCTTCGGCGTATTTTTGTGAACGGTAAAGACACGGTAGAAAAGTGGATTGCGAAGTTAACCCAATGATGGGGTAGAGGGTATTACGCGCAGAGAGTATTACGGGGCAGAGGCTATAACGGGGTATGGCAAAAACGGCCGTTCACATACGACCGGTCGTTTTCTCTGCGTTGTATGATATCGGGCACTGCCACCGATTTAATGTCGTCCTGTGTCACGGTTTCCCCGTGCCATCAGTTCTTTATGCATCCAAATGGCCGCCAATGCTCCCTCGCCCATTGCAACAGTGAGCTGCTCCGCGTGAACACCGATATCTCCTGCCGCCCAAACTCCGTGCACGCTAGTCATTTTTGATCGCGGGTCAGTTACAATGTGTTTATTCTCCAGCCGCTCTATGCGGAGCTGGGCCGCCAATTCCGTTTGCACTTGATTCCCGCCAAAAGCAATAAATCCCCTAGCACCGGCGACTTCCCGCCCATCGGACAAAAGCACGCCGCGCAGCATGCCATCCGCGGAAGACAGGACCTCTTGAATCGGGACCGTGTGATAATGAATACCATTACTCTCCAATTTTTCCCTCATCCCGGGACTCACAGGATTCGCCTGCGCTTCGTGGTTTACATATGTCAGCTTCTGTGTCCAATACAGCAGCGTCATTGCCATCGCCGCACCCACATCCCCTGCCCCCATAACGATCGTCCGGTGACCGCTCGTCTCGTAACCGTCGCAATCCGGACACACGTATACACTGTGACCGAAGCACTTCTCCAGTCCCGGAAGCTTGGGAAAACGATCGATCAACCCTGTGGCGAGCAGCAGCGTATCTGCCGAATAAGTATCACTGCCGTCTTTCACCTCAACCGTGAATCCCGGCTCAGCTTGAGCGAGGCGGATCACTTCACCGCTTCGAAACTCCACTCCTAACTCTTCCGCCTGATGCCTGCCCAGCCGGCGCAATTCTTCCCCTGACACGCCACCCGGCCACCCAAGGATGTTATGGTAACTTCTGCACAATGTAGACCGGCCATACCCTTTGTCGATCACGAGCGTTTTGTGTTTGTATCTTCCCAGCTGAATCGATGCTTGGAGCCCCGCGATACCGCCCCCGACGACGATACACTCATAATGTCTAAGCACCTGGCAAACCGCCTTTCCCCATTTTTAGTAGCTTTTCCAACGGTTTCTCGCTTTACCCGGAAGGTTCGGCAGCAGCAAACTTTAAATAATTATTCACTTTTCAAAGTTTTCTTTTTCCAGGCGGTTGGTTATAATATTAGGCAGGGGGTGCGGACGATGTCGGCAGCATTTTGGATTGTGAATTTGGTATTTTTAATGTTTATCGTGGCTATGCTTACTGCAGCTTACAATGACGATAAAACGGCAGGTCTTTAATGACCAGTGCGCATGTCAGACGAAACAAATATTTAAAAAAGCATCACCGTTCCTTTGAATGGAATAGTGATGCTTTCTTCATTCTACTCGACTTTGTCTTTCAGCGCGTTCATTTCAGTCAAACATTCTGCGCATATATGCCGGTCTTTGAATTCGCTGACCTGCTCCATCGAACTGCAAAATACACAACGCGGTCGATACCGTTCCAGAATAATATGATCTCCGCTTACCAATATTTCTACTGGATCCCCTTCATTCATCTGGTATCTCTTGCGAAGCGATTTCGGGAGTACAATGCGTCCTAGTTGATCCACCTTCCGTACGACACCTGCCGGCTTCATTTATAAATTCACCTCACTTTCGCCATGAAAAAAACGAACAGCACACAGGCGCAACCAGTTTTAACAAGTTGCCGCCTGCTATAATACTATTCGTTGGTACCGCTGGAATTCCTGCCATAGTTGTTTAGATTTGTTGATTCGGCGCTTGGCAGCCAATTATTGTTTAATTTCTTTTAGCAACGTAGGTTTGCGTAAGCTGAGACAATTGCAGCCCGTTTGGTCTGTGTCCACCGCAGCTAATGCATTCAACAAGATGTGTCCGATTGTGTACGACTCCTGGTAAAAGATATCCGATAAGTCCTTGTGCTCCCAGTCCTTTATCACGCCTTCCGCGTAATTCACGACCATATAGATTCCAGCGTAGCAAGCGCCGATTTCACGCGCTAAGTACACTTCCGGACAAATGCTCTGCCCGACGATATCACCATGCCAGGACCGAAACATTTGTACTTCGGCAGGGCTCTCAAAATGCCGTCCGTCGGTATTTACGTACACACCGCGATTAAATACATGGCGCGGTCTCTCATCCTCAAATGTGTCCTTTACGCGGTCCCTCGCAGATCGTACCAAAGCCTTGGACTGCGTTGGACAAATCGGCTCTCTCATGACGAGCAGATAAGGTCCGCCCAGACCTACATCCGTGCGCATTGAGTTGTCGATGTAATCATTCGGCACAACGAGGTCACGCAGCTCCAACATCTGGTTGATACTGCCTACGCCTCCCTCGGCGAATATTTTCTTCACTCCAGCTTGCTGAAATACCCAAAACACCTGCTGTGACGCAACGCCGCGCGTAACGACATTAGGTCTCCAACCGTGCATACGGCAGTTGAGAAACTTTTTATCGCCGAGCTGAACGAGCTTAAACGCAGGGCTTTCTCCATACGGTGTGTCAAACACCAATCCGGTTGATAACACTTCTACGTCACTGCGGTGTAAGTCCTCAGGAAACTGTATCGAAAACATGCTTGACCCGCCGATGATAGCGAAGTCCACCTTTGGTATCTCTTGCTGTGTTGTTTGTGCCATTTTTCACTAGTCCTCCTATTAGCAGTTTGTTCGGCATTAGAGCTGTGAGACCGGGTATAAAAAGTCACACAAGTTCCCACAGCTTTCAATGCTAATACCGGTCTAACGTAAGCCCTGGAATCCCGTCTGGCGCAGAGCCTCAAACAATATAATAGCTGCAGAGTTCGACAAATTCAGCGACCTGACAGCATCGGTCATCGGCATCCGCATAAGCTGCTCCGGATGCTCCGCGAGAATTTCAGGTGACAAGCCCTTGGTTTCCTTGCCAAAAACCAAAAAATCACCGTCTTGGAATGTTAAATCAGTGTAAATTCGTTGCGCCTTCGTCGTAGCAAAGAAGAAGCGGCCGTCCTTGTATTTATCCTTTACTTCCTGAAAGGAGTCATGATACTCAATATGTACGGCGTGCCAATAGTCGAGCCCTGCTCGTTTTAACGTTTTATCGTCCGTCTGAAAGCCGAGCGGCCTTACCAGATGCAACCAGGTGCCCGTCGCTGCGCAAGTCCTCGCAATGTTACCGGTGTTGGCCGGAATTTCCGGTTCCACCAGCACAATATGAAAAGCCATCGTTACCATTCACCTCACTCGCGTATGTCCCATTATACTACAAATCACGCAAAAATTTTAACACTCGCTTTACTTATCCTTAATCTGCGGTTGATAGTGCCCTGCCATAATAACTGTATCACGTGCTGTTCACAAAGGAGATTAGATGGATGAAGAAGAAAATTCTTGTTGTTGACGACGAACCGTCCATTTCAATGCTTATAGAATTTAACCTGAAGCTGGTTGGCTTCGAGGTGCAGTGTGTGTATGACGGCGAAGCCGTATTTCAAGCGATACGCAACTTCCGCCCGGACGTGATAGTGCTTGATCTAATGCTCCCCAAAATGGACGGTATCCAGGTATGCCGCCAGCTGCGCAGCCAAGGTAATTTGGTGCCTATCATCATGCTTACGGCTATGCAGGACTTGTCCGACAAAATCGCCGGGCTTGATAACGGAGCTGACGACTACATGACAAAACCATTCAGTCCGCAGGAGCTCATTTCCCGTATCCAAGCGATTTTGCGTCGTATCCAAGCTCTACCATCCGCAGCAGATAACACGCCGATCACCATTGGACAACTGGTTATACAGCCTGATCAACGTGAAGTGACCTTAAAAGGGCAAGCGGTGGAATTAACGCCGAAGGAGTTTGATCTCCTGTTGTTCCTGTGCAAGCATCGCGGTAAAGTGCTCAGCCGTCAACAGCTGCTGCACGGCGTATGGGACTATCATTTTCTGGGCGACACTCGCATCGTCGATGTGCATATCAGCCATTTGCGGGACAAAATAGAGTGCAACGCCAAATCACCGGAATACATTGTAACGATACGCAATGTTGGTTACAAACTGACGGAGCCGGCCATGAAAGAATCTTACGCTTAAACGTATAAGCCACTATAACGAGCTATAAGATGAGTGACGCACCAGCTCCCGCGGTACTCATCTTTTTTGCGCAAAAAAACAGCCCCGCGGAGACTTATGAACCGGCCCGATGGATGGACACTTTGAAAAAAAGTAACCCTCGTTGGGAGACAGTTCAGTTACTGTAGGGCTGTCTTTTCAGTTTTAACCGTTACGCTTTTGGAAATAGGTCATAAAATTAGCCAATGCCTTACAAGCTGCATAAGGCACAGCATTGTACGCGGAGGCACGGATGCCGCCAACGCTGCGGTGTCCCGCCAAGCCTATAAAATTCTGCTGCAGGGACTCCTTCACAAACTGCTTCTCGAGCTCCTCGCTTGGAAGACGGAAAGTGATGTTCATAATGGAGCGGCTATCCGGATCGATATTCCCTTCATAAAAGCCGCCGCTGGTGTCAATAACATCGTAAATCAGCTTACTTTTTTCCATGTTTCTTTGCTCCATCGCAGCGACCCCGCCGTTCTCCTTCACCCACTTCAACACGAGGTTCATCATGTAGATAGAGTGCACTGGAGGGGTGTTATATAGGGAACTGTTGCTCGCGTGAGTCGTATAACGCAGCATAGTCGGAATATGCTTTGGCTCTTCTGTGAGCATATCATCGCGAATCACCGCTACCGTCACGCCGGATGGACCGAGATTTTTTTGCGCGCCTGCGTAAATCATCGCGAATTTCTTCGCATCAATGGGGCGGCTCAAGATCCCACTCGTCATATCGCCGATCAAAGGCACATTGCCGGTATCAGGAACATAAGAGAATTGCGATCCCTCGATGGTGTTATTTGTCGTCATGTGAACATAAGCCGAGTTCGGATCAACTTGAATGTCGGATTGTGCCGGCAGGCTTCTCCATTTTTCCGCTTTATTCGATGCGGCGATGACGGCCTCACCCACCACTTTTCCTTCTTGGTACGCTTTGTCGGAGAAGCTGCCGGTAATAATATAACTTCCAACCTTGCCGGGCTTCAAAAAGTTCAAAGGAATCGTCGCGAACTGTGTACTGGCCCCGCCGCCAAGGAACAAAACTTGATAGCCGGAATCCAATCCCAACAAATCCAACATAAGTTCCTGAGTCTCGGCATTGATCTGTTCATATTCTTTGCTTCGATGGGAAATCTCCATCAAAGACATGCCGATGCCTTTATAGTCCACAAACTCCTCCTGGGCTTGCTGCAGTACTTCCAACGGAAGCGCCGCCGGACCCGGATTGAAATTGTACGCTCGCTTTGACATGGTTTCACACCTTCACCTATTTTTCTAATCGCA
Organism: Paenibacillus xerothermodurans; assembly: GCF_002220865.2. Taxonomy (GTDB): domain Bacteria; phylum Bacillota; class Bacilli; order Paenibacillales; family NBRC-103111; genus Paenibacillus_S; species Paenibacillus_S xerothermodurans. The sequence goes on from NZ_NHRJ02000007.1 coordinate 13,915, forward strand.
TCGTTTGATATGATAGGCTTATGATAGCAAAGTTTCTCCCAAACGGGCAAGTAGTTGCTCGCATTCTTCACAGCATTGATACATATTTCACCACTCATCGGACACCCTGTTATCAAGTGCCGAAAGCCGGTCAGCTGCCTCTATCAGAGGCTGTCCGATTCGGCCTTAATTGTGTGGGGTGTCTTCCATTAAATGGTTAATAAAGCAAAAAGGAGTGGCCGTATGAGCTCAGACCGATTATTTCTGGCTGTTGCTATCGGTAGGGAGCAGCGCGAGCAGATCGAACGGAACATGGAGATACTGCAGCGCGCCCTCACCTTTCAAAAGTGGGTCCAGCCGGACGACCTGCATGTTACGCTGAAATTTCTCGGCGATACGCCGTTGGACACCGCGGAGCAAGTAAAAGCTGCCACGCGCAAGCTGGCTGCCGGCCACACGCCGTTTTCTCTGTCGTTGCAGGGTCTCGGTACCTTTGGCAGGTCGGCCAGTCCAAGCATTTTGTGGTTAGGTGTGTCAGGAGATTTAACGGCTCTAGGCGAGCTTCAGAGTCAAGTGGAGCACTCAGTTGAGCCATTCGGCTTTACACGCGAAGATGGCACTTACAGCCCGCATGTCACGCTTGCGCGAAGATTCCAAGGGGCCAGTGCGTTGTTGCCAAGCGCACTGCGTGCTGCAGAGCAGGCGATTGAGCCCCTTCCTGCGCCATGGACTGTAGATAGGATCGTCTTGTACCGAAGCCATTTGCATAAAAAGCCAATGTACGAGGCAATTGATCATTTTGATCTGGGCAGCGGCAACAGATGAATGAACCCGACGATATAGTGCAAAAGAGCCCTGCGCAGCAGGACTCTTTCGTTTTACAAGAATAAGTATAAGTGCTTCTTCTCTTCTCCTACAGATCGAAGTACAAAGAATACTCGTGTGGATGAATGCGAATGGAAACAGCTTTCGCTTCTTCGCGCTTCAATCCAATATAGTTGTCGATGAAATCCTTATTGAATACGCCGCCCTCGGTCAAGAACTCATAATCTGCTTCCAAGGCGTTGAGCGCTTCCTCCAACGTACCTGGCACGCTGCGGATCTCGCCTCTTTCCGCATCGGACAGATCGTAGATGTTTTTGTCCAACGGGCCGTAGCCGAGTGCGCGAGGATCGATTTTCTTCTTAATTCCGTCCAAACCAGCCATCAACATCGCTGCAAATGCCAGGTAAGGATTCGCAGTAGAGTCCGGTGTGCGGAACTCGATGCGGCAGCCCTTCGGAGTTACTGCTGCAGCCGGAATACGTACCGCCGCGGAACGGTTTGCTTTGGAGAATGCCAAGTTCACCGGCGCTTCATAACCAGGCACCAAACGCTTAAACGAGTTGGTCGACGGGTTAGTCAGAGCTATCAACGCAGGGGCATGGTACAGAATGCCGCCAATATAGTTCAGAGCCAATTCACTCAGGTTGGCATATCCGCCTTTTTCATAGAACAGCGGCTCGCTGCCGTTGAAAATGGATTGGTGAACGTGCATTCCGCTGCCGTTATCGCCAAATAGCGGCTTTGGCATGAATGTAGCCACTTTGCCATATTGTCTGGCTGTGTTTTGCACGATATATTTGTATTTCATCAGGTTGTCGGCTGTTTTAGTCAAAGTGTCAAAACGGAAATTGATCTCACCTTGACCTGCTGTTGCTACCTCGTGGTGGTGACGTTCGATTCGAAGCCCCGCTTCCATCAATAAACGGCACATTTCACTGCGGATATCCTGCTGCGTATCCGTAGGGCCGACAGGGACATAACCGCCCTTGTGGCCGACTTTGAAGCCCAGGTTGCCGCCCTCTTCTTTGCGATTGGAGTTCCAGTGAGCCTCCTCCGAGTCGACAAAGTAAGAAGATTTATTTTGACCACTTTCAAAGCGAACTTCATCGAAAATAAAAAATTCGGATTCCGGAGCAAAGAATGCCGTTGTGCCCACTCCAGCTGTCTGTAGATACTCTTCCGCTTTCTGAGCGATACCGCGCGGATCGCGATCGTAGCGCTCGCCATCTGGTGTATGAATGTCACACATAATGATCAAAGTAGCATGTGCGGTGAAAGGATCTACGTAAGCTGACTCCGTGTCAGGAATCATAACCATGTCGGACTCTTCAATCCCTTTGAAGCCGGGAATTGACGAACCGTCGAAAGCTACGCCGTTCGTGAATGTTTCTTCTTCTACTTCACAGGCCGGTAGGGAGATGTGGTGCGCTCTGCCGGAGAGATCTACGAAGCGGAAATCCACCCATTCGATACCTTTTTCTTTGATGATATTCAACACGTCTTGAGCTGACATTGAATAGTTAACCTCCTAGAATCCGAACATTTATGCCGAGTTGTTCGTTCATTGTTCAAGTTTTTTAATTAACCATGTTCATATTATAAGACCATTCTGCGAGCACCGTCAATACTTATGTCAGGTATTTTTTGTAGATATGTAAGGTATGCTTACACAACAACGCCTGACGTTCACAATTCAGACAAAAAAAAGCTGTCCGTTGCGGACAGCCAAATCATATCTAACACAGCCAGTATGAGAGCCGAAACTGGATCTGCTTGAGTCCCAGCCGCGGCAGGCAAAGTTACACAACAATCGTATCCTTCTTGGTGTCAAAACTCTTACCGCAGAGAGGGGCTAGCTGCTCTAGATCTTGCATCAGTTTAGCGAACTGCTGTGGAAACAGTGACTGCACCCCGTCCCCAGTCATCGAGTTGTCCGGATCCGTATGCATTTCGACAATGAGCCCGTTCGCTCCTGCTGCTACGGCCGCTTTACTCATCGGCTCGACCAACTCTCTTCGCCCTGTTCCATGGCTTGGGTCCGCGATCACCGGCAAATGGCTCAGCGATTGCAACGCGGGAACAGCCGCCAAATCCAGCGTGTTTCTCGTGTAAGATTCGAAAGTTCGGATTCCGCGCTCACACAGCATTACGTTCGGATTTCCTCCTGCCAGGATATACTCAGCGGCATTCAAAAATTCATCGTAGGTGGAACTGAAGCCGCGCTTGAGCAGAACCGGTGTTTTGATTGTTCCCAATTTGCGGAGTAAATCGAAATTTTGCATATTTCTTGTACCTACTTGAAGAATATCGGCATACTCGGCACAAACATCCACATATTCCGGTGTCATGACCTCTGTGATCGTGAGCAAACCATGCTTTTTGCCGGCCTCCGCCATCATCTCCAAGCCTTCCACGCCAATTCCCTGGAAGCTGTATGGGCCTGTTCTCGGTTTGAACGCGCCTCCGCGCAATACCTGAGCGCCAGCCGCCTTGACGATACGCGCGATTTCATCAATTTGCTGAGGAGACTCCACTGCGCACGGTCCGCCCATAATCACAAGCTGCTCTCCACCGATTTCAACGTCTTTGATCTTAATCACCGTGTCCAAAGGATGGAAATCCCGGCTGGCGAGTTTATAAGACTTTGATATTTTCACTACCTGTTCCACGTCCGATAGCTGGCGCAGCTGTTCACTCAGCTGGGGATGGGCGTTGCCTATAATCCCGATAACAGTTCTGTCCACACCTTTGGATACATGTGCCTGGAGCTCGTGTTTCTCAATGTGCTGGACGATTTCGTCGATACGCTCCTCGGACACCTTGTTGGAAATAATTACGATCATAATAGCAACGCTCCCCGTCATGGTATTCGTAAATTCACTACCCACTTACTTCAACGCTTATACGCTTTTAAGCTTCTATGCTTTTAACCAATAAAGCAACTATACTACGGCTCTCCAGATTCGTCAATAAACAGATGCCAGAGTCACCCAGCGCTTTCGCTGCCTGCCTAACGTGGCACACCCCTCATTTGCACGGCAGCATCCGCGTGGCTTTGTCCCATTATATTACATCCGGGCTTTTACGCGTGGGCCTGTTAACAGTACTACCCGCATGTTTGACAGGGTTTTCACAAAAAAAATCGACTCATCAGAGTCGACCAGAGTGTCGGGAATGCCCACAAAACTGTTCGCCTCGCAGAGTCGATCATGTCGTCAGGGAGCCGCCGGCGGCAGATTCGCTCCACTGTTCCCTGTGTGGTCACCTGTGAAATACGCCTACCGCTGCCGGTGCTGACATTTTGTGCTGATTTATCAGTGGCTGCTGGCCTTTTGTTTCGCAGTAGGAATGAGTTTGCTCTTGTTAAGTGTCCGTTTGATTTCCCATGTCGCCGGATTGTCCAAATCAAACTGCTCTAAATAATTAATGACTTCTTTGGTGATGGGAGTCGGCGTAGACGCTCCGGAAGTCACGCCAACCCGTCGGACAGGCTTCAGCCATTCCAGCTGTATCTCTGAGACATCGGCAATCCGGTAGGCCTTCACGCCTGCGATTTCTTCCGACACTTGTGCCAACCGGTTGGAATTGTTGCTGCGCGGGTCGCCCACAACCAGCACCAGATCCGTATCCTTCGCCTGCTCAGCTACGGCCTCCTGACGCACTTGGGTGGCAAGGCAAATCTCATTATGAATCTCAGCGTGCGGGAATTTCTCCAGCAGCCCGCTCATAATGTGTTTGATGTCCCATTGGCTCATCGTGGTTTGATTCGTGATCGTGATTTTGTCAGTGTCCAGGTTCAAGTGATCTACTTCCTCAAGCCTTTCAATCAAATGAACGCGGCCCGGCGCGACGCCAAGCGCTCCTTCCGGCTCCGGGTGACCCTTTTTGCCGATATATATGATATGGTAGCCCTCAGCGGTTTTTTCGCGGATCAGATCATGCGTCTTAGTGACATCCGGACAGGTCGCATCCACCACGGTGAGACCCTTTTCCCGCGCCCTTCGCCTTACCTCCGGTGACACGCCATGCGCGGTGAAAATAACCGTGCCCGATTCAATGCTCTCCAATATCTCCAACCGGTTGGGACCGTCCAGCGTAATCACGCCTTCATTATCAAAATACTCCGTCACATGGGCATTGTGTACAATCATCCCTAATATATATACAGGTCTTGGCAGATCAAGATTTTTTGCGGCTTGCATGGCCAGCGCCATAGCATCTACCACCCCGTAACAATAGCCGCGGGGCGTAATTTTGATTACTTCCATGTTTCTGCACCTACCCTATTATTCATTGCAAGTGGATACATTCACTTTCTGTCACTTACTCTTCCAGTATACCGGAATCTTCGGGCGGAGGGAATGCCTGCTCGCGCTCGCTGTCAGAAATGCTCGAAATTGGCAGCCAGATAATAAACGTACTGCCCTCCCCAGGACGCGACTCTACCTGAATCGATCCATGATGCTCATCTATAATCCATTTGGCTATAGATAAGCCCAATCCGGTTCCGGCTGTTTTACCGCGGGATACGTCCACACGATAAAACCTTTCGAAAATCATCGGCACCTCTTCGCTGTTCATGCCAATGCCGGTATCCGCGATGCGCAGGCCGATCTGCGATTCCGTACGAACCGCATCCAATTTGACAAAGCCCTGATCGGTGTACTTGAACGCATTCTCCACGAAGATGTAAATCAACTGCTGCAGGTAATCCCGATTGCCCTGCACATACACCCCCTGCAGAGGTGTCAAATCACCGGTGATCCATTCCACGGAACGCGGCAGCAGCTGTGCTTTTCGCGCCACACCAGCGACTAGCGGGAGCATCTGCAACTCCATTTTAGGCATTTGAATGCCGGCGTCCGCTCGTGCAAGCGACAGCATGTCATTAACCAGACGGCTCATACGTTCAGACTCGCCCGCGATATCATGCATGGCCTCGAGCGACATCTCCAACTGCTGCCGCTCTGGCACCGAGCCTACCGATGCAGTTTGCTTCCACATTTTTTCCAACAAATCAACGTTACCGCGAATTGTCGTAAGCGGCGTGCGAAGCTCATGGGAGGCATCCGAGACAAAACGGCGTTGTCTGCGATATGACTCTTCGAGCTCTGAGTAGGCCATTTGCAGCCTCTCCAGCATGCCATTGATCGTACTTGTCAATCGTCCGATTTCATCGTTTGGTCCGGTGTAGTTGATACGCTTGCCTAGATCGGCACCCTTTTCTATCGAATTGGCGTCATCGATAACTTGGTCAATTGGCTTGAGCGCCTTGCGTGCGAGAAACCAGCCGAAGGATGCCGCCAACACCACGGTTACTGACGCCGTGAACACGAGGATGAACCTCAGGATGCCGAACAAGCGCTCGGAGCTGTCGACCAGTACAGCGGCTTGGAACACGCCTGCCAGCTGATTGCCCAACGGTATGGGCATGTGATAGATCAAAAACTGCAATTTTCCAACCTGTGTGCGCGAAAAAAACGAAGTATTGGCGAGCAGCTTTTGCTTCTGGGCGTCGGTCACAGGGGGAAGTACGATCCCGGCGTCCTCCAAATTTTCCGACCCGCGCAGCTTGCCGGTCTGAAAATTTGTTATTTGATAAAATTTATTGGTGTTATTAACTATATCTTGTCCTTGGAGTACAAAATCAAAACTTATGTCTCCGCCCAGCGTTACATTAATGCGCGGTTGAATCTGTCTATACACCGCATCTCCCTGCTTTCGCAGGTCATCCTCGATGTAATCGTAATACAGAACATTGAGCAGCCAATACAAGCCAATGCCGAACAGCAGCAATGTGACTGATAGAATGGCTGTATACCATAGGGTCAGTCTTAGACGAATCGACACGTCAGCTGTCTCCTCTCAGTACGTAACCGGCGCCGCGAACGGTCTGGATCATTCTTTTGTGCCCGTGCTCCTCCGTTTTCTGACGTAGCAGTGCGATATACACCTCAAGTACGTTAGACTCACCGCTATAATCGTAGCCCCATATCTTTTCCATGATGACATCACGGGACAGCACCCGTTTTGGATTTTGCATGAATAAGTGCAACAGCTCAAATTCTTTGGTGGTTAGTTCAATCAACTGCGCGCCGCGAAATACTTCACGTGTATCCAAATCCATAAAAATATCCTGAAATTGCAGCCGGTTGCTTGATTCCTCCGCCTTCTGCGCATTTTTACGGCGCAAGAGCACGCGCACTCGCGCTAGCAGTTCCTCTAATGCGAACGGCTTCACCAAATAATCATCGGCGCCCAAATCGAGTCCCTTCACCCGGTCTTCTATCTCATCTTTCGCAGTGAGCATCAACACCGGCACCGTAGCGCCACCTTCCCGGATACGGCGGACAACCTCCCACCCGTCTAATTGCGGCATCATGACATCCAGTATAACGGTGTCCGGATCGTGCTCGAGTATTTGCTTCAAGCCGTCCATGCCATGATTCGCCGTGAACACGGTGTACCCTTCAAAAGCAAGCGAACGCCTGAGCATGGATGTGATTTTCTCGTCGTCATCTATTACCAATATTTTATCTCTCATAAAAGCACCGCCCTTTTTTACTGTCCATTGTAGCAAAATGCGCTGCATACAAAAAGAAGCAGAGCAACACGCAAAGCCGTGCTCCGCCCTACTTCTTGGTTGTCTTGCCGCTGCTTGACCTGTCTATCGCAAGCCACGTGAACTGCTCTACTATTCGTGCCGATATATTAGACAACAATCAGTCTCATTATAAACGAGCGAGACTAGATTGTCTCGCTCTACTGGACCATCTTTACTGCTCGGCGTTGCGGTCACCTATGGTGACCGAGATAGTTTCCTGTTTGCCATCGCGCATAATCGTCAGGTCAGCCTTGTCATTTACCTTCAGAGATTTAATTTTTTCCACCAACTCTGCGGAATTCGTTACCGGAGCGCCATTAACCGCAGTTATGACGTCGTATGGCCGTATCCCCGCCTTAAAGGCTGGGCTTCTACGTTCCACTTCGGAGACGATCGCGCCGTCCGTGCTTTGAAGCTTCAATTCCGCCAACCAGTCTTGGTCGATGTCCGCTAGCTTAACCCCAACGTACGGAGCAGGCTCTTTCGGAATCTCCACATTGTTTTTCAAGTTATCCAAAACCCCGGAAATGGTGCTCGTCGGAATGGCGAATCCGATTCCCTGAGCCTGAGCGCTGACTGCGGTATTAATACCGATAACTTCACCGTTCATATTCAACAGCGGACCTCCGGAGTTGCCCGGATTAATGGAAGCGTCGGTTTGCAGCAGGTGTTTGTACTCGCGTACGCCCTGGCTGTCCGGGATGGCGATAGGACGTTCTTTGGCACTCAGCACACCCACGGTGACGGTATGATCAAAACCGTGAGGGTTACCAATCGCCACAACCCAATCCCCTACCGCAACATTATCCGGAGAACCGAGCGGCAGAAAAGGAAAATCTTTGTCGCCTTGAATTTTCAAAGCGGCCAAATCCAGATCGTAGCTATGGCCTAGCAGTTCAGCTTTAAACGGTTTTTCATAGCCTTCTACCGTCACCCAAATTTCGTCCGCACCTTCGATAACATGCTCGTTTGTCAAGATATACCCGGTTTTCTCGAAAATAAAGCCGGTCCCCATGCCGCCTGGCTGGAGCTGTCCCGAACTATCGCCGCCATCCGGCCGGCGCGCACCCGGGTCATCTCCGAAGAAATGGCGGAAGAACGGATCATCGAACACGGAACCGCTGCGGCCTCCGGTTGTCGCTTTTACCTTAGTCTCTATCTTCACCACGGCCGGTCCCGACTGCTCGGCGATTTGCGCGATGTTGGTCGGTCTGCCCAGATCCATAGCCGTCGGTGTTACCGCCCCGTTACTGCCATTGGAGGCAGCAAGCTGGCCTGCGCCGGAGGAAGCGGAAGGATTGCTGCCCAATACACCTTCAGTCCCCGTAAACCAGTTCCCCTTATCGGAGGAATACATCAGCCCCCCGACCAAGAGAGCTCCGGCCAAAAAGGAAATGAATCCGCTTTTAAATACCGACCCTCTTTTCTTCTGCTGGCTATGCTGCCACCCGGCCATCGGATCGTGCGGAGGCTGCCCGCCATTGTACGAGTATGGGCGCACAGGTTTCGGCGGTGTCATCTCGACCTGTGTGGCCTCTAGCTGCTGACTATCCGGCATTGCGGGCTGCACTTCACTGTTTCCTTGTCCCATAGCTGATTTATAAGGTCCATAAGAATAATAGTTGGATGGGCGTTGTTCGCTCGATTCGCTGACTTCCCGCTTGCCCGCCTCAGGCGATACGCTATCGTTAGATTCACCGTGCTTGCGAAAGAAATCATCGTATCCCCGTTTATTGTCATCCATTGTCACAACCTCCGTTCCATAAGGCATCAATGTGAATTAAGATCTTCTTTTGTTCTTACTTCTATATTGGACCTGCAACCTTAAAATAACCTTAAAATAAAATAAAACGAAGTTAAAAGCTTTCGTTTTTAGTGCCGAATCCTGCGCATCGCACAGGTGCATGACAAAAGGCGGGCATACCGTGTTAGCGCCCTGCCTCTACCTGACGCATTATTCCCTGGCCCTTTCCACCCATTTTTCTTCGACATGGGCGTCTTTATTCGCCGGCGCCGAAAACTGATCGATCATGGCACCAAATGTATGCACGCCAGCCTCTCCAATCCACGGTCGAAGCAGGCATGATCATACTCCTAATTGCTGCCCAAAGTAAAGTCATGTGCGTGCAACAGTTCGCGCACTTGCATGGGCGGGAGGTGTAACAAAAAAAGAACCGGGGCATTAGTCGCGCCCGATTCGATCGTTCTGTGATAACTAGTTATTTGCTGCTTTCCGACTTATTCAGTACTTTGCCGTTTTTAAAAGTCACATTGAGGGTACCGCCCGCACTCGTTTTGTACTGATACGTTTGCGTAGCATTGGAGCCGTCTTCCTCTTTGGTCTCTGCCACCAGCTTGCCCATTTGGCCCATCTGCTTCTGCACTTCCTCAAAGGTCATGCCAAAATCCACGGCATCATATTGTTTCTTGGTCGCGACAGGTTGTTCCGCTGCACCCTTCGGTGCTTGCACGGGAGCCGGCGCGGCAGGCGCAGGCGCTGTAGCGTCAGGTTTGGCAGGATCGGCATTATTTGCCGGCGGAGCGGCTGGCGTATTACCTGTATTTGGTGCGGGCGCAGGTGTCTCTGTACCGCTCGGCGGCGTGCCCGGTTGTGTCGGTTGTTCGGTAGCGGCATCCGGTTTGCTGCACGCAGTACCCACTAGTATCAATGCGATAAGTAAAATAGCGAAACGTTGCATCGTCAAATCTCCTCCATCCGCTAGACTGAGTTACCAGAGAAAATTTGCCATACCTACATTTGCCTGCCTATCAGCTATTATATCGAATTATGTCATATAAATCAAAGAATCCCAAGGGCTGATAGCGGCGCACAGGGCGGGCTGCCATAGCGAGATAAAAGATTTGCCAGCGACAAAAAACTGACATTCGCGAGCTCCGCAAACGTCAGCTTTTCTGCTAGGTCTATGTTATTTAAGGTCTTCTGTCCCTTTGCGGGCGTTCTCAGCAGACTTCTTCATGTTTTTGGCGGGATCTTCCTCGGTATATTCCTTGTCGATTTGCTTGCTTGTGTTTATTTTAGCCAACGGTAATCACCTCCTACACAATCAGTATGAGGCACACCCATTGCCTTTATGTTTGGTAATTAAAACAAGATTTCGTCCTCCAGCTGATTCCACATGACTTCCGTGATCTTGCCGTCGCCCTTTTTAACAACCAGCACGTTGACGGTCTTCTTGCCCCACTCTTGGTATACCTGATCCTTCGTATCAAAATATAAATCTATTCGGTTTCCCTTGATTGCGCTGCCTGTGTCCGCTACCACACCGTAGCCGTAGCCGGGAATGTACAATACCGTGCCAAGCGGAAAAACTGTCGGATCGGCGGCGATCGTTGAAAATGAGTGTTTATCACGCTGCACCTTCATGCCGGAAAATGTCACACCATATTCCGGATGGCCGGGCTTTTTGCCGGTGGATTCAGGACCAGCGTAATAGCCTGTGGCTACGACTTGCACGGCTTCGAGCTTGCTCAGATCTTGATCTAAGTTTGGCACGATGCGATAACTCACGGCGCCCTTGGTGTCTTTGGTTGTAAGCTGTCCCTGATTGCTCAGAGGCTGGACCGACGCTGTCAACTGCGTTTGGTTCGAACGAGATCCTGCTGAGGCATCGGACGGCGTGTCCGTCGTCGCCCCAACCAGCGGCTGCTGCTCGTGTGTCAATATCATGAACAACGCCACTAACACGGAGATCAGACAAATCCATTTCGCATGACTTGCGGCTTTCGCTAACATAATGCTTTATACCACCCCTTATATAAAAGAGGCTGTCCAAGGGCAGACTAATATATACACCGTTCTATGAAAAAAAAGGGATAAATCCCACACTAGAGGACTTATCCCATTTCATTTAAAGCACCTACGCTCAATCAATTTGTTTGGTTCGGATCGCATTGTCGATCATCGCGACCATACTGTCCAAGCTCTGAACACCAAGGTCACCTGCACCGCGCTTGCGCAGCGAAACCGTGCTATTTTGCATTTCATTCTCTCCGACGACGAGCATATAGGGTATTTTCTCGAGCTGTGCCTCGCGGATCTTGTAGCCGAGTTTTTCGTTGCGCAAATCGGATTCAACCCGAATTCCAGCAAGCTGCAGCCTTTCCTCGACCTGCTTGGCGTAATCTTCGAATGCGCTCGACACAGGGATGACTTTAGCCTGTACCGGGCTGAGCCATGTCGGCAGCGCCCCTGCGAAGTTCTCCAGCAAGAATGCGGTCATTCGTTCCATAGTCGAAATGATGCCGCGATGGATAACGACAGGCCGGTGTTTCTGTCCGTCTTCGCCCACATATTCCAGCTGGAACCGCTCAGGCAGTAAGAAGTCAAGCTGAGCTGTACTCAGTGTCTCTTCTTTTTTCAGAGCAGTCTTGATCTGTACGTCAAGCTTAGGGCCATAGAACGCGGCTTCACCTTCCGCTTCATAGAACGGCAGATCCAACTCCTCCACTACTTCGCGCAGCATACGCTGAGACATCTCCCACATTTCATCATCCGGGAAATATTTCTCGGTATCCTTGGGATCCCGGTAGGAGAGGCGGAAGCGGTACTCAGTTATACCGAAGTCCTCGTAGACATGGCGGATTAGGCTGATGACCCGCGCGAATTCCTCTTTGATTTGATCCGGCCGGCAAAAAATATGGGCATCATTGAGAGTCATAGCCCGCACCCTGTGCAAACCGGTTAACGCGCCCGACATTTCATAGCGGTGCATCATGCCCAGCTCCGCGACACGCACCGGCAAATCACGGTAGCTTCGCATATCGCTCTTATACACCATCATATGATGGGGACAGTTCATCGGGCGGAGCACCAGCTCCTCGTTGTCCATTACCATCTTGGGGAACATATCCTCCTGATAATGCTCCCAATGGCCGGACGTTTTGTACAGCTCCACGTTCGCCAATACCGGCGTATACACGTGCTGGTAGCCTAGGCGCTCCTCAAGATCAACGATGTAACGCTCCATCGTACGGCGGAGTTTTGCTCCGTTTGGCAGCCAAATCGGCAGACCTTGTCCCACTTCGCGTGAAAAAGTAAACATCTGCAATTCTTTGCCAAGCTTACGGTGGTCACGCTTTTTCGCCTCTTCCAGCAAGCGCAGATGTTCTTCGAGCTCCGCTTTTTTCGGAAAAGCCGTGCCGTAAATGCGCTGCAGCATTTTATTATTGGAATCGCCGCGCCAGTATGCGCCAGCCACGCTCAGCAGCTTGAACGCCTTAATCCGGCCAGTGGACGGGAGATGAGGGCCGCGGCACAGGTCGAAAAATTCACCCTGGTCGTAGATGGTCAACACTGAATCCTGGGGCAGATCTCGGATCAATTCAAGCTTGAGCGGATCTTCGAGCTCGGTGAAAATACGGATCGCCTCCTCACGGCTCACCACACGGCGGCGGATGGGCAGGTTTTCCTGTACAATCTTCTCCATTTCCTTCTCAATCTTCGTGAGATCGTCAGGGGTCAGTGGCCTATCTATATCAATATCGTAGTAGAAGCCATCCTCGATCACCGGCCCGATACCGAGTTTTACCTCTTTTTCTCCATAGATTCGTTTAATCGCCTGCGCCATCAAATGAGCGGTGCTGTGCCGGTACACTTCCAAGCCGGTGTCACTGTCAAGAGTGACAATTTCTAGTGCCGCATCCTGCTCCAGCGGCGTGGACAGGTCAACAGCTTTGCCGTTAAGCTTGCCGACGACCGCGTTCTTCTTCAACCCCGAACTGATGGAACCGGCCACTTCTGCGATCGTAGTACCCTGCTCAAATTCCCTTACGGCGCCGTCCGGAAACGTTACTTTTACTCCCATTGCTGCAACCTCCTATTCTTGAAAACAAAAAAAGCGCATCATCCCAGAAGGGACGAGTGCGCTTGGTCTCGTGGTTCCACCCTAATTCGATTCGCGACTCACAGCCGTGCCGGCCGGGCCGGCGGAAAGACAGGAGAGCGAATCCTCAATAGCATCCGATAACGGGAATGGCCCGGAGACATATACTGACGGATCGATCCGTGTTCCATATCCCGACTACAAAGGGGTAAATGATCGTCGTTGAACTGAAGGAGCTTGCAGCTGTTGCTCCTCTCTCTGGGCAGTACTTCAATCATTCATGTCTTTGATCTCAGTCTTACAATTCATTATAATCAGCCGCCACCGTTCGGTCAAGATTTTGGCACAATCTGCAATATTGGCAAAGTTCAACACGGTTTTCGAAGATCTGCATGATCGTTTGAATGATCTGCACGTGCGGATCTCTAGTGTGAATGTAGATGATTTCGGGGGAGACGGAAATCAAAGTGCTCACAATGATATCCTCAAAGTTAATGTCCTTTTCCAGCATCTCAATGGTCAAGGTGGCGTCGCAATCCGTTGTGTCGATAGGCTCCATCCGATCGTTCAACAGTGTGAACTCGCTGCCGCCTTTGTGCAGCAAATGGGCAAACGGGATTTTAGCTTCCTGGATATATACAAAATATTTTAACAGTGAGATAAATTCCTGGTATTGCTGATCCATGACAAATTCATCAACCGCGTATTCCGCCAAATCATGCAGCTCTTCCACATAGTCATCCAGTCGGAAAGTGAGAAAACCATCTATATTCAGATGCTCATTTTGCTGAAGGTACGAGTAGATTGCCTGAACAATTTTGTATCTACGGTTGTGCGCCGGCTTCTGCTGCACTTGTGGTGCTTCCTCTGCGTCAATTCTGTTGTTTTGATGACAATATTTAAGAATGCACCGGATGTCGTCCGGGTGTTCATAGTGAAATTCCTTTGCTATCAGGCTAACCAGCAGGTCGTCTTCCTCATTGGCGATAATCCAATCGGCCACAGCTCCTGCAATCTTAACATGCATTGCGTCCATACGTTTGTCCAATTGAAAACGGGGCAACACCCCGGAGACTTGAATTACGGAATAACCGGCATTATCCTGCAGCTCGGTTACAGCATGGTTTTTGTGAACCTCATGTACTGCAGCGGCGACCGCTTGATAAAAACGTTCCACCGCTTCATCTGCAGCTCTCATGATCGTTAAAGTCAACAGCTTCATCCGATTCACTCCTTTCGTACCCGCTTCTCTTTTAAAGTATATGGTCGCCCCAGAGCATATATACAAACAACAATTTCCCATGTAATGTTGGCGTAATCCGACTCCCAGCCGTGCAAAAAATCGCCTGTGCGCTGTGGTCAGAGCAAAACCGTGTTAGGTATTATAACCCGCGGAAAGCCGCGGTGACTCACGCCGGGCGGCTGTCTCGCCTGACGCACGTAGACGTGAATCCACACATATTGCCCATTCACCCTTACGCACAAGCACTGGCTGCGAGAATGCTTGATTAACAGAAAAAACGAACGATCCGGACGAAAGTTACCGGATCGTTCGTTTTTTTAAATCGAACAGATGGCTAGCGGGCACGTACAGCGCCTCGGCTCTGCTACCGCGTAGATCCAGAGTGAAGCGCCCACACCTACAACGCCACAGAGGGTGTGTGCCAACTTAATGCCGCATATCGCGCTGTCGAGGCCGCGGCATCGCTCGATCATAGCATGAGTGCAACGCGCCATCGTGAAGGTTAGGGAGTGTTGCGCTAAGCGGCTTTTTTTAAACTTTTCTGCGACTTCGTCTTGGTGAATGTAGCGATGGAGTATACGATCAGTGCGAACCAAATGAATGAAAAACTAATCAACTGCCCCTCGGTGAACGGCTCATGGAAGACAAAAATCGCCAGCAATAAACTTGTTGTCGGGGCGATATATTGAATGAAGCCTACCATTGAGAGAGGCAGAAGTTTCGCGGCTTGGGCAAACCAAAACAAAGGCAAAGCCGTAGCCGCGCCAGACAGAAGCAACAGCACCAAGGAAAAGCCCGACAGCTGAAGCACCGCAGCTGTGCCCTGCGTCTGCAAATAGAGTAAGTAGCACAGTGAAATGGGTACTACCACGAGAGTCTCCCAAGTTAAACCGAGAAGCGTATCTAAGTTAGCCATTTTTTTCGCAAGTCCGTAGAATGCAAACGAAACTGCGAGGGCAATCGCCACCCACGGAATGTGGCCATATTGTACCGCCATAATGACAACACCCGCTGCTGCAAGAATAATGGCCGCCCATTGCCCCAGCCTCAATCTTTCTTTCAAAAAAATGACCGCGAAGAACACGCTTATAAGCGGGTTCATATAGTAACCCAAACTTGTTTCTATCACGTGACCGTTGTTCACCGCCCAAATGAACAGAAACCAGTTGATACTTATAAAAAACGCGCACAAACACACAGCCAATTTACTTTTCCCGCTAGAAATCACACCTATTAGCTGCCTCCATCTGCGGGCGACAGTAACAAGCAGCGCAACGAACACGAACGACCAAACCATGCGGTGCGCGAGGATTTCCCATGCCGGCATGGTTTGGAATAGGCGCCAATACAGCGGCAGCAGCCCCCAAGCCAAATAAGCCAGCAATCCGTAAATGATTCCTTGATTCATAACCAATGCTCCCTTTTCGAAAATAAATTAGATGCCACAACGTGATCAACAATAATTACGAGGCTTGGTATGCACAAACGGTTGTCTCAATAAAAAACGCTTGCTACCACAAATCCACGCTAACGGATTCGTGATAGACAAGCGCTGCCGGGAGCAGCTCGGTGGAGCTTCGGCCGCCGGACACTGTCGACTAGTTTTGCATTACAAAGTCGTTCTCAATCTTCTCATTTTCATTATCAAATACTCGCAAAATTTCGTAGCGGGTATTCCGCTGCGCCGGAATTTTGCCAGCCCCACGGATAATATCCAATGTTGAAGAGATATTAACCTTATGAGTTGTTCCTGCGGCGGAAACGACGTTTTCTTCAATCATCGTGCTGCCGAAATCGTTGCAGCCGAAATGCAGCGACTGTTTCCCCACCTCAGGTCCCATTGTCACCCACGAGGATTGGAAATTCGGAATGTTGTCAAGCATTATGCGGCTGATCGCGACATTTTTCAAATAATCCTGAGGACCCAGCTTCTCCGCTTTCAAATTGGTGTTGTCGGGCTGAAACAACCATGAGATGAATGCAAGGAAACCCGGAGTTTTATATCCATTAGCGATGCATTCATCCTGCGCATCACGGATTCGAAGAAGGTGAAGGGCCCGCTCCTCCATCGTCTCGCCGAAGCCAATAACCATCGTTGCGGTTGTGTGCATGCCGATTTTGTGCGCGGTTTGCATAACGTCCATCCAATCGCGCCACGAGCCTTTCAAGCGGCTGATCTTTTTGCGTGTGCGGTCGTCCAAAATCTCGGCGCCGCCGCCCGGCAAGGAATCCAGTCCGGCAGCATGCAGCTCGCGCATTACTTCCTCTAAAGTGAGGCCGTCCGACACTTCCTTCATTTTCATAATTTCAGCCGGGGAAAAAGAGTGCATTTGGATAGAAAAGCGCTTCTTAATCTCACGCAAAATGTCTGTATAATAGGTGAACGGCAGATTCGGGTTCGTCCCGCCCTGCATTAAAATTTCGGTACCGCCAACGTCCAACGTTTCCTGTATTTTTGTGAATATTGTTTCATTCGGCAGCACATAGCCTTCGGCGGAACCAGGAGCGCGGTAAAATGCGCAGAATCGGCAATAAACATCGCATATATTCGTGTAATTGATGTTGCGGCCAATAACAAACGTAGTAATAGGATCCGGATGACGCTTAAGCATAATTTGATTCGCGACATGCCCCATTTTTTCAATCTGGTCTGATTCATATAGTTCAATGCAGTCTTCGAGACTGATTCGGTTACCGGCTAATGCACTATCAAGGATGCGGTCAACTGAACTCATCCTGCTCACTCCTTTTTGTCAGGCTCTATGTTATGTAAAAAGACTCTTATTTGAACTATCGTACCATAAACCACAGTCCACGTCATTAAAAACGGGCCGACAGTCACTCGAAGCGTGCTTTGTTGGGTGTCAAATCGCCAGTATTCGCTGACTTCTGCTGCGCGCGGAAGGCGAGTTGGGCGGCGCCGGTAAAACGAGCAGTAGGGCTGCACAAGCTGGTCGGCCGCAGCAAAAACCGATAGCACTGGAATAGATGCCATCGGCTCTGTAGATATGATATAACTATCGAAGCTGCCTCAGACAGCTGAAAATGGCCGCTATGCTCCTTCGATTTCGGCATGCGCAAGATCAATCGCCCTCGCTAGGTCCGCTATCAGGTCATCGGCATGCTCAATGCCTACCGAGTAGCGCAGAAGCCGGTGGTCCACGCCAATCTGGCGTCGTATTTCCTCAGGAATGTCAGCATGAGTTTGCACCGCCGGATACGTCATCAGGGATTCAACACCGCCCAAGCTTTCTGCGAATGCAATTAACTTGATGTGCCGCAATATTGGTTCAACGTATCGGGCATCCCTTAACTTAAAAGAAAAGATGCCTGTGTTACCCGAGGATTGGCGCTTCTGAATCTCATAGCCCGGGTGGCTCTCGAGTCCCGGATAATAGACCGATTCAACCTGCGGATGCTGCAAAAGGAAATTCGCCACTTGGGCGGCATTGTGCTGGTGCCGTTCCATACGGATAGCGAGCGTTTTCATACCGCGCACCAGAAGCCAACTGTCTTGCGGACTAAGCACGGCGCCAATGGAATTATGCAGAAACGCCATCTGCTCGGACAGCTCGTTGCCTTTGGTCACGATTAAGCCGGCAAGCACGTCATTGTGTCCGCCTAAATATTTGGTAGCGCTGTGAATGACGATATCGGCCCCCAGTTCGATCGGACGCTGGAAAAATGGCGTGAGCAGCGTGTTGTCAACAATGGATAGGATGCCCTTCTTCTTCGCCCAGCCGCACACGAGCTCCAGATCGGTTATCATCATGAGCGGGTTCGTCGGCGTCTCAATTAGTACCGCCTTGGTGTTGGGGTTGCAGCTCGATTCGAGTGCGTCGAGGTCGTTCGTGTCCACGTAAGTCGCGGTGACCCCGAATCGGGACATGATTTTTTCCAACAGACGGTAGGTCCCGCCGTATAAGTCCAGCGAAACGATCAGATGATCACCCTGGCTGAATAGGGCGAAGATGGTCTGCAATGCCGCCATGCCGGAACTACAGGCGAAACCGGCGTCGCCGGACTCCAGTCCAGCGATCGCATCTTCCAGTACCTTACGGGTCGGACTCTTCGTGCGGGCATAATCGAAGCCCGTGCTTTGCCCTAGCCTGGGATGGCGGAACGCCGTCGATTGATAAATCGGAAAGCTGATCGCACCCGTGACGGGCTCCTCGAGAGAGCCGATTTGTGCCAGCTGGCTCTCTATCCTTAGATGAGCGTGTTGCTCGTTCATATGGAATACTCCTCCTTGTGAAGATCATACGGGGTTTCCTGATACACATAGTAATTCAACCAATTTGAAAACAACAGGTTCGCATGAGCTCTCCATGAAACGAGCGGCTGCTTGGTCGGGTCATCGTTGGGATAATAGTTTTTCGGCACCGGAACGTCCAAGCCTTTCTGCACATCGCGGTCATACTCGGCCTTCAACGTACATGCATCGTACTCCGAATGCCCTGTGACGAAGATTTGCCTGCCATCCTTCGTGGCGACAATGTACACTCCGGATTCAGGCGAGTCGGACAGGATCTCCAGCTCCTGAACCTTCTCAATGTCTTCCTTGCGTACCTCCGTGTGGCGTGATTGCGGTACAGTGAACGTTTCATCGAAGCCCCGCAGAAGCTTGACATTTTGCTTAGTGATCAAATGGGGGAATACTCCGAATACCTTCTCATCCAGCTGATACTTCGGGATTCCAAAGTGATGGTACAGGCCCGCCTGCGCCGCCCAACAAATATGAAAAGTGGATGTGACGTTGGTTCGGCTCCAGTCCAGAATCTGAGTCAGCTCATTCCAATAGTTCACTTCTTCGAATTCCAGCTGCTCTACCGGAGCACCGGTGATAATGAGCCCGTCAAACCGTTGATCCCTGACATCCGCGAATGTTTTGTAAAACTGATTAAGGTGCTCGGCCGAGGTATTCTTGGATGTATGGGTGCCCGGATGAAGGAGTACAAACTCCAACTGCAGCGGCGTGTTGCCGATAACGCGCAAAATCTGCGTCTCCGTGGTTTCTTTGGTGGGCATCAAATTCAATATAGCGATTCGGAGCGGCCGAATGTCTTGGTGGAACGCGACGGTTTCATCCATCACAAATATGTTCTCGTTCTGAAGTATTTCTCTGGCGGGCAGATGATCTGGAATCTTGATAGGCATGCATCATCACTCCTTTTTGTATGTAGAAAAAATCCAGTTCCCGCAAAAAAGGCAAATGAAAAAGGCCTTCATCGCGCAAACGAGAAAGGCCTTGTTATCAACAAATGTCCTCTCTCATCTCTCAGAAGCGCATCGCTTCCGCAAGAATTAGCACCGTGCGTTCCTTACTTCGCGCTGCTGCGCTGCATAAGGTCTGTCGGTTGCCGGGTGTCATCGGGCTAGTCCCTCCACCTGCTCTTGATAAGAGTTTAAAACCAGTTATATTCAGTTGTGTATATAGCAATACTTTAAACGAAAAATTCGGCCCCGTCAAGAAGCGTGCTTCGAGCATGATTGAAAGTTTGGATTAATCATCGCAACCTGCCGCATGTACGCATACAATATCACAAATGGACAGCAACCCGGCTGGTGCCCCAATCGCTCAGGCGCAGCCGCAGCACCGTGCGTTTTCTCCTTGATGTGTGGAAAATGGCGCGTTATACTAGACAAGTATTCGACAATAATAGCAAAGGGGTGCAGCAGCCGAATGGACGGAGACCCGAGGAGTACCATCTACGTTCAACAACAACCGAATAACTTCAACAACCGAATAACTTCGTTGGGAACGCCAGCGGGCAACCACCGATTCGCATGCGCCGAGCAGCCTCTAGCATACACCGCGTGACATGACCACGCAACCCATACAACAGGCTACAGCCGTTTTGCTCGAATTGGCGACGTTAGTTCCGTCTGTGTTCCTCACGATGCATCATTATGACCCGAGGTGAGACAGATGAAGACACGCTTAGTGCAGGACGGCGTTTTTACATTAATTGATGATATAACCGTTGCGGCTGAACCACCCGAACACGGTTTTTATTGGATTGACGCCGGCACGGACGATCTGGAAATTTTGCAGCCATTATTTAATCTTCATGAATTGGCAGTGGAAGACTGCTTAATGGAAGAAGAACAGCGGCCAAAGATTGAATTGTATGACAATAATTATTTCATTGTGATTAACAGTATACGTTTCGACGATGAAGAAATATTTCTGCGTGCTTTGAATATTTTTCTCGGCAAACATTACATCATCACCGTCACGCGGCAAAAGATCAATGAACTTCGGGCGCTAAAGCCGATTCTATGGCAGGAGGAGGTCGCTGTTCCAGACCGGTTTTTGTACCACTTGGTCGACTTGGTCGTTGATAACTACACGAATGTCGGCGATCGAATCGAAGCGAAAATCGAGACGCTCGAAGAGGATATACTACTTCATACCAAAAAGTCACATTTAAATGAAATCGTTGGATTACGCAGTGAAATATTATGGCTTAAGAAAGTGCTCGTACCGCAAAAAGAGGTGATCGCTACCTTGAGCAAACGTGAACTTAAGCTGATTAGTGAACCGCTGAAGAAATATTTCGGCGACATTTACGAAAATGCGGTCAAGATTTCCGAAACGTTCGACACGTTCCGCGATTTGATGGGCAACTTGCGGGAGGCTTACCAATCCAGCGTGGCCAATCGGGCGAATGAAATCATGCGGGTATTCACCGCGATAACTACAATTTTCATGCCGCTCACTTTTATCACCGGGATGTATGGTATGAATTTCGACTATGTACCAGGCTTCGAGTGGGAGTACGGCGGTGTAGCAACTGTTATTTTCATGCTGTTAATCGGCATCTCGATGTTAATTTTGTTCCGCAAAAAAGACTGGCTCTGAGCAGCCGCACATCACAGCCTCTGCTCGGCATCCGCCGCAGGCAGGGGCTTTTTCTATGGGTCAATCTCAGCCGTGCAGGGTAATACCTTGCAATACTGCAATATCAGAAGCCGATCCTGTGGTACGGTGGTGCGGCCTGATATGCACTTAAAAATGGGGTGATTGCGGTGTTTCAGAAAATTCTGGTCGCTTATGACGGATCGGAGACTGCCAAGATCGCTTTAGATAAAGCAATCTCTTTGAAGCAAGTATTTACTCAAGCCACGTTGGAAGTGGTGCATGTGTTTCAGATAGCCAACCTCGTTATCAGCGATACAATCGTGACAGGTCCTGCGCCGGTTCAAGCCGAGCTGTATCAGGCATCTGAAGCAATTGTAGAACAAGCCAGGCAGCGTATTTCGCATCTGCCGTTCTCAACAGCAACACTGTTGGACGGTGGAGCGCCTGCACCGGTTATTTTAGATTATGCGGACGAACATCAATTTGATCTCGTTGTAATAGGCAGCCGGGGCATGGGAGCATTGAAAGAACTTGTCCTAGGCAGTGTGAGCCACGAGATCGTCCAGCGTGCCAACATACCTGTGCTAGTTGTAAAATGAATGCGTGGATTGGGTTGTCTATGATACTGATGTGCTATGTATGACTGAGTAGATAATATGATTAGTTCAGAGACCGGCAGCAGTGCCGATCCCAATTGACATGTGGGCGCTTTTCAGTCACTGCCCAATCGGACCAGCATGCCCTTAATCGACAGTACAACTATCAAGCGTTTATACTGCTGCAGCTTGATCGGAGGACTGAGCACGGCGGAATTTGATTCGCAGCAGCCTCAGCCATTCGTAGATACGATCCACTTCTTTACCCGCCAGCTCGTCCTCAGTGTACAGAGAGTGCAAAATTGGCTTCAAATAACGGTCTCCTTGCAATTGGAAGGCAGACCATGCCAGGCTTTGCTGATCGTCAGGTATGTTCTGCAGCATTTGCTCAACGTATGCTTCCAGATCATAGCCATCGCGGTCAAGCTCCTCAATCCGCAGCAGCAGCTCTCTGCGATGGAGCTGCATCTGTTCGCGCACTGCTTCCAGATCGTCGCCGCGCGTGATCGCTTCCAGCAGCTTGCGCTTGATCTCCTGCTTGTTTTGTTCAGCTCTCGTTTTGCGGTCTTTTTCCGACTGCAGCCAAGCGTGAAACTCGGAAGGATTGATCATGCTTTCCACCCAATTCAACGGAAACGAAGTGGAGCGCTCATAGCTCTGCACCATTGCCAGCAGCTCACCGCCATAGGCCGCGACCTTGCCTGCGCCCATGCCCGGCAGCTGCTGCAGCTCCTCAGGCGTGTGTGGCAAGAAGGCGGTGATCATTTGCAGCATACGGTTGGTTGCGACAAGGAAAGGTGCTTTCGCCTCTTTGTTCGCTTGTTTCAATCGCCACTGCCTAAGCTGCTCGTACAGTTCACGGTTCACATTGAGCTCACTGTAATAGTGCAGCAGCCGAATTTGTACGGAACGCTTATCCAGCGACAAAGGCTCGGGCTGTATGGAGACATCCAGCACTGGCTTGAAGCCTTCGGTTTGTTTATTAAAAATGTTTGTGCGGAAGGCTGACAACATCTCCTCCACGCTCGCTCCTTCGTACCAGGTTTTAACTGATGACTGCCCAGCGGCTTCGCTTTCCTGCCACAATACAATCCATTCGCCCTCGCTGCCGCTGATCGAGACTTGTGCAGTTAGTAGCTGCTCCTCTCCCACTTTTTTCTCCAAGCTGTTTAAGAACATGATTTGCAAACTGCATTCCTCCATTCTAGTGTTTTCAAACGCAAAAAAGCACCACTCCTACACATGGTAAGAGAGGTGCTTCCTCAGATGATTTGAAATTATTACCATAATATCATAGCTGCACACACATTGCAATAGAATCTATCAGCCGGCGCCGGCGCACAGTCTCGGTAAGGCCACATCATTGCCAGCGGCTCAGGACACGCTCACAGTGTCGGCATTGCCACATGCATCAGGCCACGAGCACAGTGCTGGCATTGCCACATGCATCAGGGCACGAGCACATACTCATGCACTCGGTTGATTTTGCAACTGCACAACGCTGCAAAAACTTATACTTTCATCACGCCGCCGGTGCTCGCGTTTGTAACTAACTTGGAATAGCGGGCCAGGTAGCCTGTTTTTACCTTGAGCTCGAAGCCTTTCCAATTCGCTTTACGGCGCTCCATCTCTTCATCGGAGATCTGAAGCTGGATGGTACGGTTTTTCAAATCCAGTTCGATGATGTCACCGTCTTCCACGAATGCAATCGGACCGCCCTCCGCTGCTTCCGGTGAAATGTGACCAATACTGATACCGCGGGAAGCACCGGAGAATCGGCCGTCAGTGATCAGACCAACTTTAGCCCCAAGTCCCATACCAACAATTTGAGAAGTCGGTGCCAACATTTCCGGCATACCCGGACCACCCTTTGGACCCTCGTACCGGATAACAACTACGTGTCCTTCTTTGACTTTGCCGTTGGCAATACCGTACAAGGCATCCTCTTGCGAATCGAAGCAAATCGCCGGTCCCTTGTGGTATCCTCCCACTTCTTTGTCGACCGCGCCGACTTTGATAATGCTGCCGTTGGGCGCGAGATTACCAAACAGTACGGCCAAACCGCCTTCCTGGCTATGTGGGTTGTCGAGCGGCCGGATGACATTCTTGTCGACGATCTCGCAGCCTGCGACATTTTCACGCAGCGTGTTCCCTGTTACCGTGATGCAGTCACCGTTCAAAGCGCCCGGTTTCTTGAGCAGCTCATTGATGATCGCGCTCACGCCGCCCGCGTTATGCACGTCCTCAATGTGATAATCGGACGCAGGTGCAATTTTAGCCAGATGAGGAACGCGCTTCGCTACTTCATTGATGCGTTCGATCGGATATTCAAAGCCCGCTTCATGAGCCAATGCCAACGTGTGCAATACTGTGTTCGTAGAACCGCCCATTGCCATATCCAGTGCGAACGCGTTATCGATTGCTTCCATCGTGACGATATCACGCGGCTTAATATCTTTTTGAATCAGCTCCATCAATTGTTTCGCGGAGCGTTTAACAAACTCTTTGCGCTCTTCCGCTACCGCCAGAATTGTGCCATTGCCCGGAAGAGCCAAACCGAGGCCTTCAGCTAAACAGTTCATCGAGTTAGCTGTGAACATACCGGAACAGGAGCCGCAAGTAGGACAACCGAATTGCTCCAATTCTTCCAATCCCGCGTCGTCGATTTTACCCGCTTGGTAAGCGCCCACGCCTTCAAACACGGATGACAGCGAAATAGATCTGCCGTTCTTGTCCTTGCCGGCTTTCATCGGGCCGCCGCTCACAAACACCGTCGGAATATTCACGCGAAGTGCGCCCATCATCATGCCCGGTGTGATTTTGTCGCAGTTCGGAATACAGACCATACCGTCGAACCAATGCGCAGACACTACAGTTTCCAAAGAATCCGCAATGATTTCGCGGCTGGGCAGCGAATAGCGCATTCCGATGTGGCCCATCGCGATGCCGTCATCCACACCGATCGTATTAAATTCAAAAGGTACGCCGCCCGCTTCGCGGATTGCTTCCTTCACGATTTTACCAAATTCCTGCAAATGAACGTGACCGGGGATGATGTCAACGTAAGAATTACACACAGCAATAAACGGTTTATCGAAATCTTCCTCTTTAACGCCCGTCGCGCGCAGCAAACTGCGGTGCGGCGCACGGTCGAAGCCTTTTTTTATCATATCGCTTCTCATTTTTGGTTTGGACATATAAGGCACAGCCTCCGATTCATGTATAAGTTCTCTTGCAGATGACTAGTATTCTATAAATTCTATCATGTTTAACCCAAAATGAAAATGACCGATGTGAAATAGTATCACGGCCTTTCGCCCGACACCTCACTTCATGTATAATCGGTTTTACAGCGCTAATCATGAGAAGAACGGAGTGAAAGACATTTATGCATGATTTCGATTATTTATATGATTCGACCGAGGAAACAACCACCCGTTTCGTCTGTTTCGTAGGCGAAAGTCTTCGCCGTTTTGATCTCGCGATCACAAATACGAACCGTTTTTATGGCAAAAAATTAGTCACGGATCTGCAGTCGGGACGGACCGCGGTAATCGGGCCGGACGATCTGGAAGAGGAAGGCTACCTCGAGCATGTATACAAGATCACTGAGCAAGAGGCCGCTGAATTAACCACGTTCCTGCAGCAGGTAGTCGGCGCAATCAATTTCACCGATATCTAGCCGCAATTCAAATTTCACCATTCCTAAAAAAACAGAGATCTCGCAGGTCCGCTTTCGCAGGCCGGATGATCTCTGTTTTTTGTGACAATCACTTATGCTAACTAATGCGCGGCAGTTCGCCGATACTGCAGCTCATTCCGCCTAACTACGTTGAAGTTACCGTTTCACCAAGTCTTCTCTCACAGGTGTAAACGCATCCAATAATACGCCTGCTTCAAGCGCTTTGGCCCCGTGCTTCGCGCCGCTTGGTATGTAGATGGTGTCGCCCTGACTGATCACATGCGTCTGCCCGTCGATCGTAAATTCGAATCTCCCTTTGAGCACATAAGACATTTGTTCATGCGGATGGCTGTGCTCATATCCTTCGGCGTCTGCTTCGAAATGAACCTCCATCATCATCATGGATTTCCCAGGCTCGAAAATCTTCCGCTTGACACCCGGCTCCGCATTTTCCCATACTCCAATATTGCTCATTTGCAATGCTCCTCCCGGCATATAAAATAATTTGATAACTCCTACCGTTTGCGTTTTCACGCACATTTCATTATATATTATCCCGGTCGGAAACGCTATCATCCTCCGCTGGACGACAAATAACACCCGCTTGCCCTCTCGCGCTCGTCCTCCCTTATAAACACAGGCTGACATGAGGAGTTCGGATGTTAATTGCATGTGTACCAAGCGCCGGGTCCGGGTGTCAGTCTCGGGCTTTCCGCCGCATCCCGGTGTAACCGAAAACACCCGGTACCTGATTAAATCGCTCCGCGGCCGGCATCCCACATACCCAATATACGGTGAAAGATGGCCTCGAACAGTCCGACGACGACAACGACAGCCAGCAGCTCTGAGGCCGTTAAATCCCATTCATTCCAATATGCGACCAGCCAAAAATATATACCGGCCGCACCGGCATCAGCCACGGTGGCCACCATGTTGTTGGTCAGCCTCAGAATGAATTGATCACCGACAAAAAAATCAATCAGAAGAAACAAAACGACCGCTGTAACAATCTCCGATACGTCCGCCGCCGTTAAATAATACAAAAGCGGAATCAACACCACACTGCCCAGCAGCAGCTTTACTAGAAATCGTGCCATCATCTCAGACCTCGTTTCTGTGAGAAGGTAACCTAGTACCGTGATCCGGTGCGAGGATTTCGCAGCAACAGCCTCCCAGTCCTGCAACTATTATGTGCTCTACCACGCCAGCTTTATGCAGCTCAGGCATTTTCCGCATAAAAAAAAGCCCTTCCGGAGGAGTTCCGACAAGGCCGCGTGATGCCAGGGCAGACGTTGCACCGGCGAAGTTACCCCATCCGACGCCATGTCTTATCATGCGCGGCACCCATGAACGTACCGCACGGTCAGGATGCGCTGGCGATTTTAGCTATTTCTTTCAATAAGCTTTGGAATTCCAGGTGTTCAAACTGATTTCTCAATACTTGAGGGTCGGGACACCACAGGCAATCATCGAGCACACAATCTATAGGAGCGTCCAGTCTTATCGTAGCAAGCTCTCTACATAGATGGAGCATCTCCAGATCGGCTTCGATCTTCGCTCTCACACCTCTCGGCAGGGCCGGCAGGTTCGCCAATATACCTTCGATGGACTCAAACTCGAGCAGTAGTTTGACAGCCGTCTTTTCGCCAATCCCCTTGACTCCGGGATAATTGTCGCTCGTGTCACCGGTTAAGCCTTTTAAATCAATGAATTGGGCGGCTGTCAATTGCTTCTCGGACAAGAGGAATTCCGGGTCATACACAGCATAGTTTGATGCGCCTTTTTTCATAATAATTACCTTCACTCGGTCGGCCACCAGTTGCAGCATATCATGGTCTCCGGTGAGTACATACACATCCATCTCTGTGCTGAACCGGTGGGCCAACGTGCCGATGCAGTCATCTGCCTCGAAGCCTTCGAAACCGATATTCGGAACGCCGAAGCTTTCGACGACTTCTTTGATCAGCGAGAACTGGGGAATGAGATCCAGAGGGGGTTCCGGCCGGTGGGCTTTGTAGCTGGGCAGCTTATCTGAGCGGAACGTTTTGCTCCCCATGTCCCAACAGCAGACAACATGAGATGGGGCAAATGTGCGAATCGCGTCGAGAAAATATTTGATGAAGCCGTAAATAGCGTTGGTCGGTATACCTGAAGCCGTCCTGCGAATGTAGCCGCCGTATGAATTCGCGTAATAAGCGCGAAACAACAGTGCCATCCCGTCAACGAGCATCAACGTGGGTTTCTTTTCCATACTACAGTTGATCACTCCAAAAAATAATTTTATCATTATTATACCACACCCTCTGCCCTGCCGCCCAACCTATCGCTGCACGCCAAGCCCAACGCCAACACACCGGGGCGTCTCCGTGACTTCTTACGAGGCGACCGCCCCAGTCAACTGCCCACCTGACACTGCCAATATCGTGTAAACTCCTGTGTGCGGCAAGCTGGACAACTGCCACGCTGCGGACATTGTAACCGTGCGCGGCAAAGACGCCCACCCCGCTGTTGCACAAACCCCACGGCAACAAAATGTGCGTATGCCGCGAATTTTTTGATAGGGTGACAGGCTTTCGACAATATAGTTGTTTCATTGTGGCTTCGTTATGGGTAAGTATGTAAAAAACCGCAAATTTTGGGGGAGTGTCCAAATGGATAATTCACATCAAACTGAGCAACAATCAGTCGCGGCGTCCAAAAAAAGGCTATATTTTCTCGTCATCGTTTCTTTCGTGATTGTCATAGGCCTCATTGGATGCCTCTGGTGTTGGTCCCTGTATCAGTCGATGTATCGCAATCTAGATATTACCGTGCTAAGCAAAGAGCCTCCTCGTGCGGCGTTTTTTTATGACAGAAACGGCGGCGTGATTACCGAGTTGACCAATGCCCGTATGCAGTATACGACGCTGGACCAATTCCCGCAGACGCTGCTTGACGCGGTGATCGCGGTCGAGGATGCCCGATTTTATGAGCACAACGGTATTGATTTTTACGCCATAGCGCGTGCTTTTTACACGAATCTGAAATCGGGCGAAACCGTACAGGGCGGCAGCACGATCACCCAACAGCTCGCCAAAACTATGCTATTCTCCGAGGAACAAACCTACTCCAGAAAATTAAATGAAGCAGTCGCTTCAATTAAAATCGAACATTCCTATACCAAGGATCAAATTTTGGAGCTGTACTTAAATCACATCTACTTCGGCGAGGGAGCTTGGGGACTACAGCGGGCGGCGCAGGTCTATTTTGGCAAAAAAGCTTCCGAATTAACACTGGCTGAAAGCGCCCTTATGGCCGGGCTTCCGAAGTCTCCCATTAATTACTCACCCGTGAAAAAGCCGGAACAGTCGAAGGCGCGCCGAAACCTGGTGCTGAACCTGATGGCAGAACAGGGGAAAATTACGGCAGAAGCAAGGGATGCCGCCAAACAGGAAGAAATCCGCATTGTCGGCCAGACGGCTCTGAAAACAACGGACAGCTACCCCTCCTCCTATATCGACCATGTCATCAACGAGGCGATTGACAAATTCGGAATGACGGAAGAACAGATTTTGTCGCAGGGTTTACACATACACACCAATATGGATCCTAAAGTTCAAGCCGCAGCGGAAGAAGTATATAAGAATGCTTCGTTTTTTCCGGAGGATAAAGGCGGTCTGCAAAGCGGGATAGTTTTAATGGATCCTAAGACCGGGGCGCTGTGGGGCATCGTAGGCTCCAGAAATGCGGTGAAGGATTTCCGCGGCTTCAATTACGCTACGCAAAACAAACGTCAACCCGGCTCCACCATCAAGCCTGTCTTGGTGTACGCGCCTGCGCTGCTGGCGGGTTTCGGCCCGCGCGATCACATCCATGATGTCGAGACGGATTTCGGCGGCGGATACAAGCCGATGAATTACATGAAAAAACTCAATGGTTGGGTGACGCTGGAAAAATCATTAGTCGAATCATATAACATACCTGCAGTTGCTCTGCTGAAGGAAGTCGGCATGGACAAAGCGATCGAATTTGGTAAACAGGCAGGCTTGCCGCTGGAGGACGCGGACAGGACACTCGGTATCGCGCTTGGAGGTATGCAGCAGGGCACGTCCCCTCTTGTGATGGCGCAGGCGTACACCATGTTTGCCAATGGTGGAAACATGGCTCAAGCTTATGCGATCACGAAGATTGTAGATCAGCAAGGCAAGCTGGTGGCAGAAGCCGTACCCGACGTTCAACCGATGATGGATGCAAGCCAGGCTTATACCATGACGAAAATGCTGGAAAAAGTCGTCACCGAAGGCACTGAGCGCGGTGCCCGTATGCACAGGCCTGTGGCGGGAAAAACGGGTACGACCGAGCTTCCCGACATACCCGAATTTCAAGATAAACGCGGCAAGCCGCTTGATGGCTCTAAAGACGCCTGGTTTGTGGGCTATACTCCGGAAATCGTTGCAGCCATCTGGCTGGGCTATGAGAAAACGAACAAGGATCATTACCTGACAACTACCGGAGGCAAATATCCTGCGACATTGTTTAAGGAAGTCGTCACGCGCGCCTTGGCCGGTCGGCCGGTCACGACATTCGCAAAGCCTAAAGCTTACCGTCCCGTGTACGGAGGGAACAAGTTCGTCAACAGCGACAGAAAAAGCTGGCTTGCGTACGTAAACAGGAACAAAAAACCTCCCGAGGAGTCTGAACAAAAGGCTGTTCCGGGAGCGTCCGCCACTGAAGGGGTCGCAGAAGCAGGTGCGAAGCCTGGCACGGCGCCGGGCAGTGATGCCAGCAAGCCCGCAGATCCTAATGACAGCGGTGATGCTCGGACCGCGGGGACTTCGGCCAACGAACAAACCTCGCCTGATTCGAAAAACGATGGTTCGCGAGCAGCGCCGACGGACAATAAGCCTGACGGCACAGACAGCAAAGCTGTGGAAGGGCGGCCAAGCAAGGGATCCGCTCCGGCGTCGGCCGCCACGCCTCAAGGAAAGCGAGCGGCCGACGCAGGCGGTTCGGCAGACGATGTGAAGCCGACCGAATCAAACGCCAGCACACCGGCGGGCAATACGACAATAAAGGGCGACAAGCGGGTTGACGCTGAGGTAAAAAGCAGCGGAACCGGGACAGCGCAACCTACGAGCACATCGGCGCCCAAGACCGCCGCACCCGGCGCCAACGGCAGCGATGAGCGGGGAACAAAACAACAGTAACAAGAACGCGCGGTAAAGCCCGAGCCCTGGCCTTGCCGGTTATATAAGATACTAAAGCGAAAGCCGATCCTATGGCGGATCGGCTTTCGTTGTCTAGAATATGGCGCAAGATATGGATAGCGGGAATCTCAGAGGAGCGCTGACCGTCCAGTGATGGTTTAGGATTCAGCTCTCGGTGACTACAATGACGGGTTGTCGCTTCTGCCTGCGTTCAGCTGTGAACGCAGCGTGCACATGCTTCTGCATCGCCGAGCGCAACCTGCTCTGGACTATATCTGTCGTACGCCCGCTGGTATTCGTAGCCAGCTGGACGAAGACAAGGTAGCCTATGCGAATAAGCATGAGGCTTGACACAACTCAATAAGCGAGCAGGCGGTGGCCCCGATCACACCTAAATATGCTCCGGCTTGACGCGCCAAATGGTGCAGATGCCTTCTCCTAGCGTCAGGCTGAGGTAGACTTACCATGGCTGCGCAGAAAGCCGGCAATGCGGCTCACGGCTTCACGCAGCCTCTCCTCTTCCTGTACGAGCGCAATTCGTATGTAGCCCTCGCCCTCCTCGCCAAAGGCATCCCCCGGTATTACCACTACCCCAGTTTCATACAAAATTTCCCGGGAAATTTGGCGGGACGTCCAACCGTGCGGTATACACGCCCAAATGAACATGGTGGCCTTCGGTTTAGGAATAATCCAGCCGGCGGCGGCAAGGCCATCGATCACAACATCCCGTCTCCTCTGATACAAAGCCGCGACGGATTGTCCTTGCTCCATGTCTTCCTCGAGCGCTGCAATGCCTGCCTCCTGTACCGCCAAGAACACCCCATAGTCGATGTTGGACTTTAGCACGCGCAGCGCTTTGACCACCTCCGGCTGCCCTACCATGAAAGCTAAGCGGCATCCTGCCATGTTGAAGCTTTTGGACATCGAATGAAACTCCACTGCCACGTCTTTAGCACCAGCGACTTCTAAAATGCTCATCGGACGGCACCCGTCGAACGCCATCTCAGAATAGGCCAAATCGTGGACAACGAGAAGATCGTACTTGTTGGCATATGCTATCAATTGCTCAAAAAAGCTTTTTGAGGCCACCGTCGACAGCGGATTGCTTGGATAATTGAGTAAAATGAACTTGGCCTCACGTGCAGTTTGCTCCGGAATGTCAGCCAAATTCGGAAGATAGCCGTTTTCTTCCCGCAAAGGCACGAAGTAAGGAGTCACGCCTGCCAATACGAGACTCGCGCCATAAATCGGATAGCCGGGATCCGGCACCATCACGACATCGCCTGGATCGGTGATCGCCATCGCCAAATGGGCCAGGCCGTCTTGAGATCCCATCAGTGTAACAATCTCGTTTGCGGGATCCAGCGTCACACTGAAGCGATGTTGATACCATTTTGCCACCGCGGCACGAAAGGCCGGACTGCCCTCGGATGTCGGGTAGCCGTATACATGCGGCTGACGAACAGCCTGCTCCATAGCTTTAATCACACGCTCGGATGGAGGACGGTCGGGACTTCCGATACCAAGATCGATCACGTCCACACCTCTGCGGCGCACCTCTTCCTTCCATTGTGCCATGTCAGAAAAAATAGCGGAACCCAGTGAGGATAGCCGCTTGGATTTATATTTTTCCATAGGATGATAACCTCTTCTGCCTTATAGGATAAAAAATTTAATAACATAAGTGTACCATCCATTGTGATAATTACAAATCACCTATTCTGTGAATGAGCGGCGGAAGTTATATTCACAACTCTCCTACTCTGCGCACCAGCGCCATCATCCCGAACAAGAACCCAGCCAGCCCGAAATAAGCAATGCCATACTTCCAGCGGGCGGCAGTCGGTACTTCATAATATCGGTCATTCTCGAACGGGTCGTAATCCACCTGACAGTGTATCATCAGATGCAGCCCGTCTTCCTTTTGTATACGATCCAGCCGGGTCACATGTGCTCTGCGAATGAGCGCCTGCTGCGTCAGCGGAATGGTGCCTTGGAAGTTCAGGCCTTCCCACATCACCCGTACAAACTGTTGTCCTTCAAGATCGGAATAGGTGACAAAGTCCAGCTCTCTTTTGTGCTCCTGTCCCGGAATGATGTAGCCCTGCTCGATCAGAGGCTGAGCAGGCACCAAAAAACTCGCGGCCAACGCGCGTTTGTCTGCCCCCAGCTTGCGACGCACCACATATTTCTTATACAAATCATACGCGAACATCGCCCAGATCAGCAGCAGAATCACGTTGAAATTGTAAATAATCAAAACCAACCCGCCGATTAATCCGACCAACCACAGCCACCTCGATACGGCGGTGACAATTCTGCCTCCGTCTAAGGGGTGAATCGGGAGCAAGTTAAACAGATTAATAAGAAAGCCTGTCATAGCTAAGCTGTACCACATTGGATGGTCAACATAAACAGCTATGCCAAACACGACCAAAGCGCCGACGGTCCCCAGCATGGGACCGCCAATCGCCACATACGCCTCCGTGGCAGCGTCCCGTGGATGACGCTTCAGGTTGATCAGCGCGCCCAAAAACGGTATAAACAGAGGGGCTGTCACGGGCAGTCCTTTTTGCCTCGCCGCGAACACATGGCCAAACTCGTGCACGAGGATTAACAGCACGAAGCCAATAGCAAACGTCCATGGAAACACAATGGCGTAGGCCCAGATTGATACAAG
Source organism: Paenibacillus xerothermodurans (assembly GCF_002220865.2). Classification (GTDB taxonomy): domain Bacteria; phylum Bacillota; class Bacilli; order Paenibacillales; family NBRC-103111; genus Paenibacillus_S; species Paenibacillus_S xerothermodurans. The sequence continues at coordinate 47,418 of NZ_NHRJ02000007.1, forward strand.
CATCGAAATAAACAAACCGCCAAATTTACCAAACTTTAATAAGGAAAACAACAGCTTCCCTTGCGTCAGCAGAAATGCTCCGGCAGCACCGATAATCCAGAGCGGATTTTTTTTGGTTCGTTTTCTTTGCTGCAACAACTTTCACTCTCCTTCAATAATGGCGTCAGCTGCCCCATACCTGCTCGAACGTCTCTTCTTTGTACCCGACGGTTACCTTCGTTCCATCCGTCACAATCGGCCGTTTAATCAATCTGCCGTTAGCGGCCAGGAGTTCGATCTTTTGCTCGTCGGTCATCTCCGGGAGCTTGTCTTTCAAGTTCATTGCCTTATACACTTCGCCTGAAGTGTTAAACCATTTTTTGATTTCCAGGCCGCTTTGTTCAATCATCTTTTGAAGCTGCTCTGCACTAGGGGGATTGTCGAAAATATGAATGGCTTCTACGTTAAGACCTTTTTGCTTCAGCCACTTCATTGCGTTCCGGCATGTACCGCACTGTGGATATTGGTAACATATTACTGTTTTCTGTGAACTCATTGAATCATTCCTCGTCTTAGTAATTTATACATGAAAGAAAAATCCTAGTCTGCACTATTATCTGCGTGACATGTCCATCTTATTATACAGAATCTGACTCCGATATAAAATTGAGCTGCATCTGCAATTACCGGACCGATGCTTGGATGCAAAAGAAAAGATCCCACGGTGGTCCGTAGGATCCGTTAATCGAGACTATGCAGAAGCGCCGCGCACCGCTCCAAATCCGCAGGCATTGCGGCGTTAAACTCAATCCACTGCTTCGTTACGGGATGAGTAAAACCTAGCGTACAAGCATGGAGTGCATGCCGCTCCAACCCACAGGCGGCTGCCGCTGCGCCAATGCAGCTCTCACTGTCTGCAGGCACAAACTGCTCTAACTGATAGAGCTTATCTCCCAGCAGAGGATGCCCTATGTGCTTCATATGAACGCGTATCTGGTGGGTTCGCCCGGTCTCCAGCCACAAGCGTACCATCGTGGCCTCTCGAAATCTCCGTTCCACCTTATAATGTGTCACCGCCGGATATCCCGACGGTGTGACAATACGAACGTGGGGATCGCCCGGATCTCGGTCGATCGGCTCGTTGATCGTACCCTCGTCGATAGGCAGCAAACCATGCACTAGAGCGATGTACTCCTTTTTCACCTGGTGCGCCTGCATCTGCTCCGACACCTGCTGGTGGACGAACGGATTTTTGGCGATTGCGAGTGCACCCGACGTTTCTTGATCGAGCCTGTGGATCGGGCGAAATCGGTAGGTTTTGCCCTGCTGCCGCCAGTAATACACGACGCCGTTTGCCAACGTGTTCACATAGTGACCATGCGTCGGATGTACGATCATGCCTGCTGCCTTGTTCACCACAAGCAGATGCTCATCTTCATACAGAATGTCCAGCGGAAGCGGCTGTGGTAAAATATCGTCAGATTCCTCCTGCAGCATACGAACCTCGACCACGTCTCCGGCATGAACACGCACACTGATGTATTTCCGCTCTCCGTTCACGGTAATTCCCTGCTCAGTCAATTTTAAGCGTGATAGCAGCTTACGCGAAATGTTCATCCGATTCTGCAAAATGGTTTTCAGGTAAAATCCGTCTTCTTTCTCTGGAACGGTATAAACTAAAGGCTCATAGTACAGGCTCATTTGCGGCGAAACACCTCGGCGCTGCGTACATATTCAACATCCGGCACGCTGCTGCGGCTGTTGACTGCACGCGCGGCAGTGAAAAAGAAATCCGACAGCCGATTCAAATAACGCCGTACTTGCTCATTGATCGGCTGCTCGCGCCCAAGTGTCACAACTCTACGCTCAGCACGCCGGCAAACAGTTCTGCACACATGCAGCACGGACGAGGCATGGGTACCTCCCGGTAAAATAAACCTTTTAATGTCAGGGGTCTCGCCATCGTATTTATCAATCCATGTCTCCAGCCGGTCAACCATGTCGGAGGTGACCTTATACGGGCGCAGCTCCTGCTTCAGCAAAGCGAGGTCGGAGCCGCAATCGAACAGTTCATTTTGCACTTCAAGCAGGTCCGCGAGCAAGTCGGGAAAGCGTTCCCCGTCCAACAGCGCCATCGCCTGGCCGACAAAACAATTCAATTCATCTACCGTACCATACGCTTCCACACGCACGTCGTCCTTGTCCACTCGGCCCCCGATGACCCCAGTCTGCCCGGCATCGCCGGTTCGCGTATAGATTCTCATCGCCATCGCCTCCTAAATCGTATTACCAATCATCTCATACAACCGCTTCATATCCAAATGAGCGCGTACATGGTCCGCCAGCCGGTCAAACGCCGCTTCTCTCCGTTCTTGAAATCGAAGCTCGGCTGGAAGCGGATTCCATCCACGGCTGAGGCGAATTATATTCAACCAAGCTCTGCGAAAATCGTCGTTATGCAAAATGCCGTGCACATAAGTGCCCCACAGCCTGCCGTCCTCTGACACCACACCATCGGGATGAATGGAATGCGCGATGCCGTCCTCTTGGATGTAAAAAGGGTGCTTGACCTGCTCTAAAAAGCGTGTTCGTCCCATATGAATTTCATATCCGCTGATGGGAGCTTCTTCTGCTAGTTCGTGGTACACAGTGGAGTGCCCTTCCACCCTCACAGTTCTCTTCTCTGCCGTGAACATGGTTTCGGTTGGAAACAATCTCAGGCCTGCCGTTACAGGATACTCAGATTCGACTCGTTGCGGATCGAGCAGCCGTTCACCCATCATTTGGTAACCAGCACAGATTCCGACTATTCGGCCGCCGGCCTCCGCATGCCTAATGAGCTCTTCAGCCAAGCCTGTTTCACGCAAAAACCGCAAGTCTTCGACCGTGTTCTTGCTTCCCGGTATGATGATGGTGTCCGGGCAGCCCAGCTCCTCCGGCGTGCTTACGAAACGCAGGGCCACGTCCTGCTCGAAGAAAAGCGGGTCGACGTCGGTGAAGTTGGATATACGGGGCAGCCGGATCACCACAATATCCAGCTGTTCTGCGACGCTGTCTACGTCTGCTGTGACGTGCACCGTGCTGCTCGTGCCGCTGATGCTGCTGGTGCCAGTCCGCCTGCTGTCGCGTGTGCCGTGGCCGGTTCTTTGCACGAGCCTGTGGTCCAAAGATGCGGAATCTTCATCCTCCAGCTCCAGGTCAGGCAGATAAGGTATGACGCCAAGCACGGGCTTACCGGTGCGTTGTTCCAGCCACTCCAATCCCGGCGTTAGCAGTGTGACATCTCCACGGAATTTGTTGATGATGAAACCTTTCACGCGGGCACGTTCCTCCGGTGTGAAAATCTCCATCGTGCCTACCAGTGACGCGAAAACTCCGCCACGGTCGATGTCTGCGACCAACACTACCGGGGCATCCGCCCAGCCCGCAAGTCGCATGTTCACGATGTCCCGGTGCTTCAGGTTGACTTCCGCAGGACTTCCGGCGCCTTCCAGCACAACGACCTGGTATGTCTCACGCAGCCGGTTTAATGCGTCCTTTACGATCGTTTCCGCCTCAGGCAAGTATTGTTCGCGATAGGTTCGGGCGTCGAGGTCACGGTAAGGTCTGCCGTGGACTACCACTTGTGAAACCATGTCCTTCGTAGGCTTGAGTAGGATCGGATTCATATCCGTTGTAGCCGGGACGCGGCACGCATCCGCCTGCATGCCTTGCGCACGACCTATCTCCTTTCCGTCAGGCGTAACGTAGGAATTCAGTGACATGTTCTGAGATTTGAACGGCGCGACACGCAGCCCATCCTGCGATAAAATGCGGCAGATAGCAGTGACCACAAGGCTCTTCCCTGCATCTGACGAAGTACCCTGTACCATCAGTGTGGCAGCGGATTTACGAGCGCAGGCCCGCCTTTCCGACGTGGGAGCCGATACTACCGGACGCGGAGAGTTTAATGCGAGGCCGATCGCCCACGATTTCATCGATTCGAACGCGTCTCGCAGATGCTTAATCAGCTGGATATTGTGTTCACGCAGCTTAATGGCCACCCGTACATATGAATCGTCCAACCCCGCAAATCGTGAGGCATCCCTGATTAGAACTCCCCTGCGCCCCATTTCTCCCTGTAAATCTTGCACCTTTTGCCCTAACGGCTTCAATGAAAACAAAACGTAGTTCGTCTCACTCGGTGTAACAGCGACTCCCAACTCCTGCAGACGGCGGATTAACCATGGTCTTTCTTCTGCCAACCAAGCTCGTGAGCGCTGTTCATACTCTTCATCATCCAGCACTGCAGTACCGATCAACTGAGCCATCGTATTCACGCTCCACTGCACCTGCTGTCTCTGCATTAGCTGGATGCGATCCGGATGCGCCACGATGAAACCGAGCCTCACGCCGGGGATCGAGTAAAACTTTGTCATCGAGCGAATAACCATGAGGTGCGGTGATTGTGCGGCCTGTTTTAGCAGCGTAATGTTCGCCTGGTCCGGATGGAAATCGAGGAACGCCTCGTCCACAATGACGGGTTTTCCGGCAGCCGGCAGCAGCTTCAGCACAGGCGATGGAATGATCCGGCCGGTCGGATTGTTCGGCGATCCGAGGAACACCAGGTCGGAATGTTCAATCGCTTGATGTACAGCAGACTCCTGCAAGACGAAACCGTGCCGCTGACTGAGCGGAATATCGTAGATGGCACCGCCTGCTTTCAGTGCAGCTTCCTCGTATTCCGAAAATGACGGCCTTGCTAGTGCGGTAACAGTCGGTTTCAGCACGCGCACTGCCAAATCAATCAACTCTGCCGCACCGTTGCCGACGAGAATAGATTCCACCGGTATATCATACTTACTTGCGAGATTTCGCCGAAGTTCCCTGACCGCGGGGTCCGGATAAGCAGCCAAATCCCGCCATCTTTCACGCAAAATGTGTCCGACCACCGCTGGCGGGCCCAACGGATTCATGTTCGAACTGAAATCGAGGAACGAATCTTTGCTTTTGCCATAAGTCTCCGCTGCAGTCCACAAATCACCGCCATGACCGTACCGTTCCAGCATGCAGCCGCCCCCTTTTCAAAGTTATCAATTATTGCTGAAGCACGATATATAAAATCAAGAGCAACGCCGCTTCCAATATCTCATTCATCGCGCCGTATGTATCTCCAGTCAGCCCGCCCAATGTGCGGCTTAAACGGAAGCTCATCCATGTGCCGAGAGCCACAGTTGCCGTGGCAATGACACCGATCACCCGAACCCATACCGCCGGTCCCGTCCCTGCCAGCCACAGCAGCCCCACAGACAACATCACGGCCAGCATCGTATGCAATAGCAAATGCCTCACGCCCAAGCCCCGAAAAAAGGAGCCGAGCCCTCGCTGCGCGTCTGCGTGCGAGCCATTGCCCCGGTGCTCTCCTGTGCGAGCGTACGGCCACAGTGCGATCGCCACAACCATGAACCAGCGACTCCATAGCAGCACAAGCGGCAGTGCATATGCAGATGCTCGATACGGCATCGTTAGCCACTGTTCCAGCAGTGCCCATTTGCACAGAAGCATGATTGCGCACGCCACCACCCCCATCGCTCCGACGCTGCTGTCTTTCATAATTTCCAGCATCCGCTCCCGGGAGCGCTGGCTGAGCACGCCGTCGGCTGTATCCATCAGACCGTCGAGATGGAGCGCGCCGGTCATGCCAATCCAAGCCGCCAGCAGCAGCGCTGCCGTCACACCCGAGCCCATGCCTTCGAGCCAGGCTGCGAGAAAAATTCGCCCTTCGAGTAAGGCTGCGGCGGCAGACAGCAGCAGACCCAGTACCACGCCGACCAGCGGATAAAATACCACGCTGCGCCGAAACAAGGCATCACTATACACGAGCTGCACCGGTACCGGCAGCCGCGTAAGAAATTGAAAGGCCGCCGCACATGCAGCTAAGCCTTTTACAGCCAAATCCAGCATAGTGCGCATAGCAGCCCTCCTGCAACCAGATAGCTAACCGTGTACAACAAACGAATGGTGAGCAGGATGTCTCCAGGTTGCCGTTCGCGCAGCGGCCAGCCCATCCTGGCGCGATCACTGATCTGGCCATGGTATACATTCACTCCGCCCAGCTCGATGCCCAAGGCACCCGCGACCGCCGATTCCGGAATGCCGCCGTTGGGGCTCGGATGCAGTGCCGCGAATCGGAATATCGCTGTGACCGCTTTAACAGGCGAGCAGCCTCTCAGCAGCACGGCGGCGGAGACGAGCAAGACGCCCGTGATCCTGGCGGGAAGCCAGTTCATAATATCGTCCCAGCGCGCAGAGGCCCACCCAAAATGCAGATACTTATCGTTTTTGTAGCCTACCATGGAGTCCAGCGTGTTCGCCGCCCGGTAAGTCAAAGCCAGCGGAGCTGCGCCCAGCAGCGCGTAAAATAACGGGGAAACCACCGCATCCACCGTGTTCTCAGCCACAGTTTCAACAGTAGCCCGGGTGATCTCGGATTCATTCAGCTGCGTGGTATCTCTGCCAACGATATAGCCGACGTATTTTCGCGCCTCGTCTAATTTCCCCGCACTGAGAGGCCGATAGACCTGCAATGCTGCATCCTTTAACCCCTTCACAGCAATGGTGGTTGCAATAAACCACGTATTCGCCGCATAGCCAAGCCACGGATGTATCTCCGCCGCCAACCACAGCAGCAGCCACATGGTGACGAATACGAGAAAAAGAGTCGACACGGTTAGCACGATGCCCCGCCAGCGCAGTGAGAACCGCGAGCGTAACCGGCTTCGCTTCCCATACAGTTTGCTCACAGCCCAATTGATCCACTGCCCCATGCGTATCACCGGATGGGTCGGCCAACGGGGATCACCGATCAACAAATCCGTCATGATGGCCGCAGCAACCATGAGCAGCGTTTCCTGCCATGTATAGAACAACAAATCGTATCCCCACCGCCTATAGTAGTAATTACGTTTATGTAAGCACGTGTTGGTGGCAGCATCAATGCAAGCTGTTAGTGGCAGCACAAATGCAAGCTGCTAGTGGCAGCTGTGAGCTCTGATGCTAAAAATCATAGCGTCGACTTTTCAACTCCATTGGAATACCTGCCGTTACCAAAAACACGTGATCTGCGGCGTGAGCAAATCGTTGATTCATAACTCCTGACAGATCACGGAAGTGTCTTCCTAATTTATATTCCGGCACAAGCCCATAACCTACCTCATTCGTTACGAGTACGAGATGCTTCGCTGAATCGCCGGCGAATTTACTGCAGCCTACTGCCAATTGATCGAGCTTTTCCGATACACGTTCTTCTATGTCCGGATCCTGCTCGTACTGAAGCAGCCAGTTGGAAAGCCAAAGCGTGAGACAATCGACCAGTATGACGGGGTGCTTATCCCCGCCTCCCACCGGCGGTTGCCGGTTTGCAGTCCGCTCCTGTCCAGCAGCTGCAACGCCAACTGGCCGAGCCCTGTGACGGTCCGTCTGATCGGCGCTATCCGGGCCGAGATGCATTTTGTTTCGCAGCCCCTCTATCAGACCGGCCAATTCCAACGGCTCCTCTAACGTCTTCCAGGCAAACTGCCGACTATCCCGCTGCTGCCGATGATGCTCGATTCTTGCCTGCATTTCAGCATCGAGCGCTTGAGCTGTTGCTACGTACACGCCTTGGTCCGACAGTCGGGAGCAATAGGCTTCAGCAAACCCGCTCTTGCCGCTACGGGCACCGCCAGTTACCAATGTCAGCAATCAAGCCAGCTCCTTTCCTTCTCATTCATTTATCAGATTGAGATATCCCTGCTTCAGCGAAAGTAGCCATCTCCTTCATGATGCGCCCTGAAGCGTCTATCAAAGGCAAGGCCAACGCTGCGCCCGTGCCCTCTCCGAGCCGCATATCCATATGCAGCATCGGGGCCAGCTCCAAAGCCTGCAATATGAATGCATGTCCCGGCTCCTGCGAGAGATGGGATGCCAGCATGTAGGCGGTACTGAGCTCTGCCATCCGGCTTGCAACTAGCGCTGCGGCAGACGAGATAAACCCGTCGATGACGACGGGGCAACGATGCCGTGCAGCACCCAAAATCACACCGGTAAGGCCGGCGATTTCCAGACCGCCGACTTTGGCTAACACATCCAACGGGTCGTTCGCATTAGGTTTATTCAGCGCTATGGCTCGCTCAATCACGCTGCGTTTGTGCAGAAGCAGTTCGCCGCAGATGCCCGTGCCTCGGCCTACCGTGCCCGCCAGGTCCGCACCGGTCAACACAGCCAGCACGGCCGAGCTGGCCGTGGTGTTGCCGATGCCCATGTCTCCCGTGGCAAACAGCCGATAGCCCTGCATAGTCAGCTCCTCGACCAGTTGGATGCCGGTTACGATCGCATCGACAGCTTCCTGCTTCGTCATTGCCGCCTCCCGCATCATGTTGCGCGTGCCTTTGCGGACCTTCCGCGCATACAGCCGAGGATGCTCCAAATCCGCGTTCACGCCAATGTCCACGCAGATAACGTCCGCTCCCGCCTGTCCGGCCAGCACGTTGACCGCCGCTCCGCCGTGCAGGAAATTCAGCACCATCTGTGGCGTGACCTCTGCCGGGTAAGCACTGACTCCCTCTTCGCACACGCCATGATCGCCGGCCATGACGACGATGGCTTTTTTGCCCAGATCAGGCATAGTTTCCCCTGTGATGGCGGCCAGTTGGCAAGCGATGTCTTCCAGCTTGCCTAAGCTGCCGGGCGGTTTAGTCAGTTGATCGAGATGCCTACGCGCAGCTGCCATTGCGGCCTTGTCCGGCGGTTGAATTTCAGTTATGAATTCAGCAAGAGCTTGCAGCATAGCCGTCCCCCTCTCTCCTGTGAAAAAGCGAATGTTGCAATAAATCCAATGTAGAACCCACTACTCACTCCATACGCCCGAGCCCATTCGCCTCAAGCAAAATCTGCGGCACGCCGGCAGACGGATGTTCCACCACAATTGGACGCGTGCCATACACCTGCTCGAGGAGAGCCGGTCGGACGACCTCGTCCGGCCTGCCGCAGCGCACCACCCGGCCGCGCTGAAGCATTAAGAGCCGCCCACAATATTGCGCTGCCAGATTCAAATCGTGCAGCACTGCCACTACCGTGAGTCCAGATTCCCGCTGCCAACTGCGAATCCATTCCATCATCTGTACCTGGTAACCAATGTCCAAGAACGTGGTCGGCTCATCCAACAGCAGCAGTTTCGGCTGCTGCACCATCACTTTTCCGAGAGCGACCCGCTGGCGCTCCCCGCCGCTTAACCGGTCAACGGCTCGATCCTGTAACGGCTGTAATTGCAGACGTTCGATGATATCATCCACCAATGCGTCCGCATCCACGTCTCCCAGTTCATCCCCAAGCCAGCTCTGAAACGGGTAACGCCCCATGCCGATCACCTCACGCACAGTGAAGCTGAGCGGGGGCAGCGCATCCTGCTGCAGCACAGCTGTCCATCGGGCAAGCTGTTTGCGTGGATAGGCTGCCGCCTCACGACCTTGGAGCATCACACTGCCAAAGGTGGGCGATTCGACGCCGGAGATCAATTTCAGCAGCGTGGACTTACCGCTGCCGTTGGGGCCAATGATACCAAAGCATTCACCGGCGTCCACACGGAAGCTGACCTGCTCGAGCACCGATTGCGCTCCATACGCTTTGCCGGCTTCTTTCAGTTCAATCAATGTCAATCGCTTTCCCCACCTTTTATCTAGGCAATCCAAGCCACGCATCATCCTGCGCCCTCTCTATGGGTGATGCCGAATCATAGCGCCCGCTTGTTCCGACGCAATAAGTAAGCGAAAAACGGCGCCCCCAAGAATGCCGTTACTACGCCTAGAGGGATTTCCGCTGCGCCCAGCATTGTGCGTGCCAGTGTGTCGGCCCACAGCACATACACAGCGCCACCGAGCAGCGACAGCGGCAGCAGCAGTCGGTAATCCGGTCCCATCAATATTCTCAGCAGGTGCGGAACGATCAGTCCAACGAAAGCCACCACCCCGGACACCGACACGGCGGCAGCCGTTATCAACGTGGCGGCGGTGAGTACAACCAGTTTCGTACGCTCCACGCGCACGCCCAGATGAGCAGCCTGCGATTCTCCTAAGGCGAATAAGTTCATTGCTCGGCCGAATGTCAGCAGGACCACGACTCCCACCGCGAGATACGGCAGCAGCACGAGTGAATAGGTCCAGCCTCGCAGCGATAAGCTTCCCATCATCCAAAAAACAATTTCATTGACGACTCCTTTGGACGACGCCACCATTAGCGAGATGAATGATCCCAAAAAGGAGTGCATCACGACCCCGGACAGAAGCACCGTCTCCATCTTCAGCTTGCCGTTGGTACGCGCCAGCAAAAGCACTGCCACCAGCGACATCGCACCCGTAGTAAACGCCACGATGGGGATAGTCCATGCTCCAAACAATGCAAACTGCAGACCGAACAAAATCAAAAATGCCGCTCCTACCGCAGCGCCGGATGAGACGCCCAAAGTGAAAGGATCCGCCAAAGGGTTCCGGAGCACCCCTTGAAACGCCGTGCCGGCGACCCCGAGCGCTGCTCCGACCAGCAGTCCCAGCAGAACGCGCGGAAGCCGCACCCGCCAAATAATTTGCTCGGTCGCGGGCTCCCACCGGGCAGGCACCCATTCGCCCACCCAAGGCAAATGATGTGCGAGAATGCTCCACACCTGAGCGAGGGGCACATGAACGGAGCCGACGGACAGACTAACCGTAACGGAAAGAAAAAGGAGCAGCAGGCCCGCTCCGCCCCACAGCAGCAGCTTGCGCTTCATCTATTTCACCAATGCCGGATACAATCCCTTGGCCACAGCTACCAGCGCCTCTCCCAGTCTGGGTCCGGGCCGGCTAATTATATTCGTATCGAGCCCGACCAGCCGGTTGTTTTTAATGGCGTCAATTTGCGCCCAGCCACTGCGTTCGCGAATAATTTGATCCATTGTCTTCTTCGAACTGTCATCGACGAGATTGTGAGGATACAATATGACCTGCGGGTTTGCGGCAATCACCTGCTCCTCATTGAACTGAGCGTATCCCTCTGTGTCCGCTGCGATATTGACACCTCCGGCCAGAGTCACCAGTTCGTCAATATATTCGCCTTTGCCCACCGTCCAGCCCGGCGCAAATTCCACAAACACCCGTTTGCGCTGTTCCGGAGTGAGCTGTTTTACGGCATCCGTCACCTTCTGCCGGTCAGCTTTCATAGAGCCCACGATATTTTCAGCTTGCTCCTGTTTATCAAATATTTGTCCGAACATTAATATATTGTTCATCACATCGTCCATCGTCTTTGGCTCAACCTTGAACACGCTCAGCTTTAACTCACGCAGATGCTCCACCGCGGGCATGTTCAGCGATACGCCCGACAATATCACGTCCGCGTTCGCTGCGAGCAGCGCTTCTTCGTTCGGCTTCACGATGCTGCCCATCTTTGGCTTGGCTGCTGCCTCCGCCGGGTAATCGCAAAAATCGGACACCCCAATCACTCGATCCCCAAGTCCCAGTGCGAACAGAATCTCCGTCTCACTCGGCGACACGGACACAATCCGCTCCGGTGCCTTTTCGAAGGTGAATTCCTTGCCGGTGGAATCGCTGATTTTCAGCGGATACACGGTTGATTTGGCGGTTTGCAGCTCCCCTTGTGCACCTGCTTGTCCAACCTGCTCTGTTGCGCTGCGTGCTTTGGGCGGCTCCACTTCACCTTGCAGCATTTGTTTATCAGCACTATTTCCACAGCCTGCGGCGCCGAACGCTACAGCCAAACCTAGCAGTGCACCAAGCCATTTTTTCTTGCCCAACAATCTACTAACTGATGTTCTTCTCATCATGTCTCTTCCTCTCAACCACGTAGAATCTTGCTAATAGAAGCTTACTCAAGCACACAAAAAAGCCCTGGTTCCTTCCGCAGCAAGGAATCAGGGGCACACGTCTCATTCTCAAATGACAGTATGACTCGGCATAAACCGATGTCCGCTGTGCGCGACGCTCCTTTTTTTCGCGAAAGGATTAGTCTTTCCCGTTCAGGCAGGTCTCCTGACTCATGAGGCTGTGTGGTGCAGCATCCCCCCCCTTCCCACCCGACGTAAGCGGACAGTGGCTGATTGGGGAGCTCCTCATATTACAGTGGCGCGACCGTGCCGGATTCACACCGGCTTCCCTTTTTAACCCGCAGCTCTGTGGCTGCAGGCACCTGATCGAGCTATGCAGTTATAAAATGAACTAGCCGTACGATTGCTACTTCTGAGCAATGATAGACATAACCTTCAGCGCCTGCTCTCGATTTGGCGCGTTGACCGGGACGAGAGCCACCAAGTCCTTGCCGGACAGCTTCGTATCCGTGAACCATTTGGTGTTTTCTAGTGGAATCCCATACAGATGCGTTTCCTTACCGCCTCCGTCAACCGGCAGCTCAAGTACGCCCTCAGGAAAATCCTCCCGTTTGGCGATGTCGTCCAGGCTGACATAACCGCCCTGCTGGCCTAAAGCCTGGAAGTCTTTTGTAGGAATGATAATAATACCATTTTGCTGAGCCGCAATTTCGACAAACAGCTTTTCTATAGAATAAATCGGCGTGGTCACTAGTTGAACAGTTGGCGATTGCCCGAGCTTAGTTTGCAAATCAGCCTGCAGCTTGTCACCCGCCTCGGCAGGAATGCCTCCTGAGGACATCATAAACACAATCACATCCGCTTTCGGCCCGCCGCCGCAGCCTGCCAGCACCAATAACAGCATCAGAGCAGCTAACGAAAATCTCAGCTTCATTTACTTACCCCCGCATCCGCGCATAAGTGAAACCGATCCTATGTAAATCCCAACTTACATCATACCATACAACACGCTACTGCAAAAGAGCACACCCGCGACTGCTCGTACTGCCGCCGCTGTCAACAGACGAGCGCCGCCAGCAGATGGAACTCGCCATAGCAATGACAGAAGCTCCCAATGACCGGTGTTTACGCTGCGGTGCCTCATGGACGTGTGGAATAAATCAAAAAGGGGCCGAAACTATCGGTTCCCCCGCGTCTGATTGATATATTCATTGATCTTCTGATCCAACATCATACTGATTTCCACCACTTCCGGAGAAGTGAGACTTCTCTGCTCCAGCACCAATTGTTCCAGCCTGCAGCGCAGTTGATAGATTTCCTCGTCTAAAGATAAGACAACAGAAGATTTCTTATTTTTCCTGAAGATCCATTTGGGCCGGGAGTCGTTCTCTCTGACCCAGTTCACACTAAGAGAGTTACGATACTCATACTGCGGAAAAGCCATGGATCATCCCTCCTCGGACTCATACCTTTAGTTCATAGAAAGCTGCGTCTAATAAAACCTCTATAGTATAAAGATACCAGTTATTGTCTAAGAAGGAAATGACTAACTTTGTCGCATCGTATCGAAACTACAGTTTTCTTATGAAATTTCCGATACGATCGATAGCCTCGGTTAATTGACTCACGGAATACGCGTAAGAGCACCGAACGAAGCCCTCTCCTCCGAGTCCGAAAACATTGCCGGGAACAGCGGCGACCTTGCCTTCATAGAGCAGCTGCTCCGCAAATTGCTCTGAGCTTAATCCGGTTGAAGCTATTGACGGGAAAGCGTAAAATGCGCCCTGCGGCTCGTGACATTCCAGCCCGATATCCCGAAACCCCTGCACGACCAAGCGGCGCCTCTGATTGTATGACTCGACCATTTGGTCCTTTTCGCCAAGTCCATGCTTTAACGCCTCCAACCCGGCCACTTGTGCCATCGCGGGTGCGCACATCACCGTATACTGATGTATTTTCAGCATTGCCGAGATCAACTCCGGATGCCCACAGGCGTAACCTAACCGCCAACCCGTCATTGCAAAAGCTTTGGAAAAGCCGCTTACTAAGATCGTCCGCTCCCACATGCCGGGCAATGTTGCGAAGCTGACATGCTTCTGGCCGTAGGTCAACTCGGCATAAATCTCATCCGATATGACTATCAGGTCATGCTCCTCCACGAGCTTGGCAATCGGCAGCCAGTCCTCATATGTCATGATGCCGCCCGTAGGGTTGCTTGGGTAACTCAGCACGAGCACCTTCGACTTAGGCGTAATGCATGCTTGCAATGCCTCTGCCGTCAATTTAAACTGATCCTTCGCAAAAGTCTCTACGCCAACTGGGACACCGCCCGTAATTCTGGTGATCGGAGAGTAAGAAACATAGGAAGGCTCAGGCACAAGTATCTCATCTCCCGGAACAATCAGCGCACGCAAAGCCAGATCGATCGCCTCACTGCCGCCCACCGTGACAAGTACCTCGTTCGCGGGCTCATATTTGGTTTGGAAGGAATCGTACAAATATTCTGCGATCGCTTCACGCAGCTCATAGACCCCGGCATTTGGAGTATATTTGGTATTTCCCCGTTCCAACGAGTACACGCATGCTTCGCGCACATGCCAGGGTGTACTAAAATCCGGCTCGCCTACACCAAGCGATATAATGTCCTCCTTGCTGGCGGTAACCAAGTCAAAAAACTTGCGGATGCCGGAAGGCGCGATATCCCGTACCAGCGGGGCCAAATATCCCGACATCGGCTTCATGTTTGATTCGTTCAACTGGTTCTGCTTTATCATGGCTCATCGTCCTTCACGGAGAGATTAGCAGGCGGTTATCCTCATCTGGATTTTCAAAAATAATGCCGTCCTGCTTATATTTTTTCAAGGTGAAATTGGTCCTGGTTGATAGCACACGCTCGATCGGTGACAGCTTGTTGGACACGAACCAGGCGACTTCATTTAAAGTTTTTCCTTCGATCTCGACCAGCAAATCATACGATCCTGACATAAGATAGACGGATTTCACTTCCGGATATAAATATATGCGTTCGGCAATCGCATCAAATCCACGACCGCGTTCCGGCGTAATTTGCACTTCAATCAAGGCGGTCACTCTCTCTTCTTCCACCTTCGCCCAATTCACCACAGTCGCGTACTTAACGATAACACCAGCGTCCTCAAGCTCCCGGATAGCTGCAGCCACTTCCTCCTCCGAGGCGCCCAGCATGGTCGCGATCAACGCGGGGGTTCTTCTCGCGTCTTCCTTCAACAGCTTGACGATGCTCTTTTTAAATTGTTCCATCGGTTGATTGACCTCCTAGTAGAGAAACTAGCTATGTAATCATGCGCCTCATGCTGCGGCAGCTGCCAGGCTGCATCCACATTCACACAAGGTGACGCGAAGCATACCTGCAGCGATGATTATTACTTCATATTACACCCTCCGCCGCAATTATTGCAAAATAAAATTCCAGCACTGCCACGCAGCAAATACAATAGTCTCTACACTCCCGGATGCATCACCGGCTCATACACCGCAGCCACACATTTGCATCGCGATACTACACGGCGAGAAGCTGATGGCGCTTGCGCGCTACAACAGAAAAATCCCGATGAACCGTTCATCGGGATCTGGGATTTGCACAGAAAGTCACACATGTTGCATTCTATTGTTAATCCGCTTTATGCGCGGTTGACCGATAACAGCTTGCGCATATAATGCTCTATATCCCGGCCTCGGTATCTGGGGTGCACTGCCATACGATAGCCGGCTCCCGCGTGATTGTTCTCCTCGACCATCCCCATGCCGACCAATTTATCTTGATCATATGCGGCCAGCACATAACGACTCCGGCAAAAGTGGCTGTACTCCAGCGGCGATTCCATTCCATTTTCGTTCAATGAAGCGACAAGCTCTGCGTAATGCTGTTGGTCAGGCAGCGCTGTGTCCAATGCGATTTTCATAATCATCACCTTCCGTCAGGTCATCTTCACCTTCTATTATAATTATACAATTTAATGAATTAATATGCAAACATATACTATATTATGTCTTATGATTCTATCCTATGCACCTGCCCTGCTGCCTGCCCTACATGAAAAAGCAGCAATGCGCGTATGTGAAAAAAGGCTCCCGTCGTTACGGCAGCCTAGCTTTCGTATATCGTATAGATCTTGTCCACACAGCATGGATCACATTCCCTGGCTTGTACCTGCGACACGGCTCACTATTCGAATAACATCAAGCCTGCTCAACTTCTTCTTTCCTTGTGCAATAGCGTCCAAAGTGCCGTGCGCGAGCGCCAATGGGATACTGCAAAAGTCCAGCGCCGGGCCAGGCCGCAAGTCCAGAATGTAGGAGTCGGCCTTCTCAAGATTTCCGCGAGCATATGTGAGCATGTCCTCTGGTCCCCAACGATCAGGAAAAAAGTTCACGCCTCGCACCCGATCCTCTATATGATTCCGAAGTATATTGACAGCTTGTAAGCCTCGCCCAAACGCTACTGCTTTATCGTAGTCGGTCACTGTGCCATCGTGCCAAAGCCAAAGATCCGACAGCATTTCGCCGACGGCGCCGGCAACGCAATATGTATAATCGTCGAGATCGTCCTTTGTCCTTATCCGCCACTCTTTCTCCACCCAGCCAGCCATTCCCTCGGCCATCACTGCCGTTCTTTCCACTACACGCGGCGCGATCGCTTGCGGACACAGCTTCACCCAATCTTCGAGGCGCAGTGTAACTGGCGGCAGTTCACTCCGGTGGGGTGCGAACATCTCAGCCAGCTCAGCAATCCGCTCCGGCGAACGCAGCATTCTGCCCACACCTTGCAGCAGCTGGACTTTCACTGCTTGCGGCAGTTGCTCGTGGTCCTCGATTTCATCGATCGCCCTCATGCACAAATATGCCGAAGCGACAGCTTCCTTCAAACCGCGGGTTAATCTGCTAATAGGGATATAGAATGTTCGACTGGTTGTCAGCAGCATGTTCATCGCTGTAGGTAAAAGCTCACTTTGCTCTTTCAAGTAACCGATCCTCCTAGTTCTGCTAAACACATCGTATCCCTTGATTATATAAACATTTGGGTGCAGGTTCAAACGTGTATGTTAATTTTACATAAATCCGGGGCCCGCCGCGGATATAATTTTTAGAAAATAGGCCGGTATACCTTCCGCGTAGGCAGAGATAACACTACTATGAGTGTAACCCAAAGAAAAAAGGAGGCAGACAGCATGTATCCAATGTTAGAGGGACAACATATCCCTTATGTTGGCCCTTATATCGCCCGCGCTTTGCCGACGGTCGTCGGCAAAAACGTTATTCTGTGTACCAACACCAATCATTATCACGGCCAATTGTCGCAGTATCATGGGGAGCACGTAGTTTTGCACAGCAACGGTAAACACATCAATATAGAAGTGGCAAAGATCAACGGCATTTTGCCGAAAAAGGTTTAAGTTGGGTAAACACACAAACCGTGTGCTGTTCATATGCTGAATCATCACCGATCTTTTCACTGAGAGGAGCATGCAATGTGAGCAGCACACGGAATTATTTTGCGCTCGGACACACCGCACGGGGATTTCACAGCCTGTACGGGAGTGCGTTCCATGAAACGCAGCGGCTATATATCCTTGAAGGCGGATACGGGGCGGGAAAATCGCACTGGATGCACAAGCTGGCCACAGCGGTGCAGGAGCGCGGCGAGCCGGTGGAACTGTTCCACAGCCCGCTCAACCCGGGCAGCGTAGATGGGATTATCATAAACGGCGGCAAAACCGGCGTTGTGGACGGCTCCGCCTATCGCGGCGCTGCCATAACCGCCCCGGGCGTGCGCGAGATCTATGTCAACTTGTGGCCCGCCCTGCAAACATCGGATTTGACAGCGTACAAAAAGGATATATCGGAGCTGAACGCAGGCATCACTGAGGGATATGAGCAAGCGTTCGATATATTCGCTGAAGCTCTTAGCGTGCATGATCAATGGGAAAAGTTCTACATTCAGAACATGGATTTCAAAAAGGCCGATCAAGTGGCCGACAATTTGGCAGACGCCTGGTTCACAGGGCATAAAAAGAATAAACCCTCTCATGTGCGTAGGCGGTTTTTCGGTGCAGCAACGCCGGATGGGGCCGTAGACCACATTCAAAGCCTCACGCAAGAGGTGAATAAACGATACTTCTTGAAGGGTCGCCCCGGCTCAGGTAAATCAACCATGTTAAAAAAATTGTCCGCCAGCGCCCAGAGCCTCGGTATCGATGTGGATGTGTTTCACTGCGGGTTTGACCCAAACAGCTTGGATATGCTGATTTTCCCTGAGTTGAGCATCGCCGTGTTTGACAGCACCGCCCCCCATGAGTATTTCCCACACCGCAGCAGCGATGAAATTGTTGATCTTTACGAGTTGCTTATCGCGCCCGGCACGGATGAGAAGCATCAGGCACAGTTGAAGGAAATCCGCCAGGTGTACTCGGCAAAAATGAAAGCGGCAACAGCGTGTTTGCGTAAAGTTCGCGAATATAATCAGCAGCTCAAAAGTATTTATGTGAATCACACGGACTACCAAGCCGTGGAACACATAACATCGCAGCTTGAGCAGCGTATTTTATAAAGCAGTATGTTGTGTGACCATGCAGCTCAGGCATCACGGTCGAACTCATACCGGTACGGCTGTGGACGTGAAGCAATCGCAAAACACACTGTTGACACCGATGCGTTCCAGCTGCCAGCAGATATCCATAAACCTGCTAGTACGCGGGCGATAAATGTCCATACTCCCGGAGATAATATGTCCATACGTTATTTCGAAGGGGAGAGCGCACATATGGCAGAAGACAATATCAGGGATCACATTACGGTACAGGACAATGAAGGCAACGCCAGAGATTTCTGGGTGGAAGCACTGTTTGACATGAATGAGCAGACATATGCGTTATTGAATTCAGTCGACAACATGGTGCTGATGCGCGTAGTTGACGGCGAAGGCGATGAGCAGTACTTGGAAGGCATAGAGGACCCCGAAGAAGCGGACGCTATACTTGACGCCTACCAACTGGCGATCGACGCAGCACCGGCCGAGTAACCGGCCGGTAGGGCCAGCCCTGCCAGCCTCATACCTAGAATCGAAAAAACCTTCAGCCACAGCACAAACACTGGGGATGAAGGTTCTTCTTACGTCCGGCCGCGAGCTCATCCGTCTAGCCGTCGATGCGGTTGTCAACGATGCCACACGATTGCTCATAGCCATCGTTAGCCTTTAATTCATCAATCTGCTTGCGCAGTTTGTCATCTTCAGGTCGATTCGCCACCACTTGAGCGAGCGGCTGTTTGAATTCAACGTGCCCTTTGTTCCTGCCTTGCTGCATAGTCGTTCACCACCCCGCAGGTTGTCGTTGTCCCTGTTCTTTGTCACTCAAAATATATCCATACTGAGATAGCGTTCACCAGTATCCGGGGCGATGCAGAGCACACGCTTCCCCTTACCAAGCTGTCGGGCGACCTGAAGTGCCGTCCACACCGAGGCACCGGCGGATGGACCGACCAGAATACCTTCACGACTGGCCAGCTCACGCATAGTGCGCAATGCGTCCTCGTCGGCAACCTGCACGATTTCATCGTACACGTCTGTGTTTAAAATTGGAGGCACGAAGCCTGGGCTGGTGCCAACCAGCTTATGCGGCCCAGGCTGTCCGCCGGACAACACCGGCGAGCCTGCAGGCTCCACCACGTAGATGCGAATTCCCGGTATTTTTTCCTTCAGCACTTCCCCCGTGCCCGTGATGGTACCGCCGGTGCCTGATGTCGCGACAAATGCGTCGAGCCTGCCCTCCGTCTGCTCGATAATCTCCACCGCAGTAGTGACGCGATGTATGTCAGGGTTTGCTTCGTTCTCAAACTGTTGAGGTATGAAGCTCTTTGGAATCTGATCCCTGAGCTCCAGTGCTTTCTGTATTGCGCCAGGCATTCTCTGAGCGGCCGGCGTCAATACGACTTCTGCGCCGTATGCTTTTAATATGTTAATGCGTTCCTTCGTCATATTGTCAGGCATGACCAAAATCGCTTTGTAGCCTTTCGCTGCCGCGTTCATGGCGAGCCCGATACCGGTGTTGCCGCTAGTCGGTTCGATGATGGTCGCGCCGGGCTGCAGCAAGCCGTCTTTCTCAGCTTGTGCGATCAGATTAAACGCCGCCCGGTCCTTCACGCTGCCGCTAGGATTGAAGTACTCAAGCTTAACGTAAACTTCCGCATCATTTTCGCCGGCCAACGAACGAATCCGCACGGCCGGTGTATTTCCGATCAGCTCTGTAATGCTGTTGACCATTCGACTTGTTCTCATTTTTGACCGCTCCTCTCCGTCAGCACGCCGTGCGTTGCACGGTTGTCTTTGACAGCCCCTATTGTTTCTCGGACCGGCTTACTTTGTCAAGTGATGGTGGGCTGTTTGACACGTGCCCTGCTGTGTTCCCTGTCATCCCCGCCCGCATGCAAATGTACCCGTCGCATAAAAAACCACGCCAGCAGCGGCGAGCTGCCGATCACGAGCAACAGTAGATTCATGACCAGCGGCGCGCTAGTGAGCGACACCACCATGATAAAGGCGGCTGTGCCTACAATGCGCCCGACGTTCAACGCGAGCTCGCGGAGCACAATATATTCCTCACGGCGCTTGACACTGTCCTCATGTCTGCCGATCAAATCAAAAACCGACGAAGTCATGGGAATCGAGAACAGCGGATAGAACAGTCCCACCCCCACGCCAAAAATAAGCAGCGTAGTGAAATTCACCTGCCAAAAAAAGGGCAGCAGCACCACTATGATCATGACAGCCCCTATCAGCATCGAAGTCCTGCGGTGACGCGGTTTCAAAAAGTGCCCGATAAGCAAAAAGCTGAACAAAGCAACCGCTGACGTCACGAGCGAAAAGTTACCCAGGCTCATCTCGCTTCCGGTATGCACGTAGACAAGCAGTGCGATCATAAATCCAAATACCCCTTCACGTATGCCCTGCGCGGCTAACGCGGCAGTCACCGTTCGCCAGCCGGGGTTTTTCTGCCGCAGGCATCTCCATGGCAGAAGCCAATCGTAATGGCCGACGGTTTTCCTTTTCTTAAGAAAAAAACTCACCACAACGCCAATGAGAAACACCACCAGTGAAATAGTAAAAATCACCCGGTAGCCAATCGTGGGCATCATGTGGACGATCAGAAATCCCGAAATCCAAGGTGCGATCATACCCGCGGCCGAACCGAGCAATCCCGCCCATCCGTTAAAGCGGTCGCGTGTAGCAGGATTGGTGACTTCGAAATAAACGACATTGAACGATACCCAAAAAAATCCCGTCGCCATTCCTTGAATCGCGCCCAAGAGCAAATAATAGTCCGCGGCACGGGGGCCAAACCAAAGCACCAAAATGTAAAATGCCGCTGAAACCGCGACGCCGGTGCGCAGACAATTCATTTTGTTGTGTTCCTTCACCCACTTGCCTGCGAGCCAAAACGTTAGTGCCATAGCGATATGATGCACCAACGTGAACCAGCCAATCACGAGAAAATCCTGCCTTGCTTTCCACAGATACACATTCACAAAAGTGCCCGACAACGCATTGGCCGCGGTACACAGACCCTGCACGGTGAGAAGCAGCCTGGCCTGTCCGTCTAGATGGATTTTTGTCGACTGTGATGAAGGCGAACCGGCGTTTTGCTGGTGCTTCGAGCCGTCGGGGCGCGCAGACCTGTTTCGCAACCATTTTCGAGGGAAATGCCTAACTCCTGAATGCATGCCTGCTCCCCCTGTAAAACGAATTATGACGTCCTTGTTAACGTACCCCAACCGGCGCAAAACATGAAGCCATATAAAAAAAGGAATTCCCACGCGGTTATCACGTGAAAATTCCTTGTACTATTTACTGCCATGCTGTTTAAGAAGCTCGACCATTCTTGTACGGTCCTCATCCGCGAGGACATGGTCTATTCGAAAACACGATGGACAAACAAACACTTTGGTTGAATGCGATGCATCCAGCAGCGGTTCCTTCATTTGGGCAGGCACCACAGGCACGAAGCCCAGTGCCATCGTCCGGTGTCCGGCAAAGAGCATAAAGCTGTGGCAGTTGCCGCACTCCGGAGTCTCCTCTTGGGTGTCCAACACCCGCTGCGCACCCTCTTCATATTCGTGGAGCGTGTTGAGATCCTCGTCATCCAGTTCATCCTCGTCAAAATCCAGTTCTTGTTCGGTGTCTTGTAGTCCATGAAGGGAGACGCTGCGGTAATCTCCAAGCTCATTCAAACAATGAGGACACGTTTCCTCCGGGCCGATTTCGGGATCCCATACGATTTCCGTCTGACACCACGGACACACATTATTCTCCGACTGCTGCATCATCATTCCTCCGGTTTCATTGCTATGCGTGATTTATAAAGTAATACACACCGGCACCAAAAAACACCAGTGCTAATACGAACAGCGTGCCCCATAAATATTTCATTCGTACCAGTCCCCCCGGATCACCATCCTAACAGGCGTTATTACGTTACACTGGCCCCCACCACATAAGAAATCGATACCGATATCATCATCGACAGCAGCCCGACAGCCTTGTTATCCTGTTGAATCTGCTCGTCAATTTTAAAGTATGGTGTCAAAAATTCAAAAATAAAATAAGCGGCCAGCAGCAATATGAAGCCGAATCCCGCCCAGATCAAGGAATCCAGCACCGAGTCATTGTTAAGGATCGCGAAACGGAAAATGTTGCAGATTCCAAAAATCTTACCGCCCGCGGACATGGCAACCGAAATGTTGCCGCTTTTGATCTCTTCCCAGTCTTTGTATCTCGTAACAAGCTCAAATATCGCCAAGAATACAATCAGCGCGACCACGGCGACGGAAAAATAAGCTAAAGTTTCAAGATATGGATTTGCCAACAACATATCCACCTCTTCATTCATAAGTCTTCCCACCTTCACGATTCTGCGGAATGAATCCGGGCACTAATTTCCCCATTATAGCATCTGTCGGTGGATGATTGAAGAGACTCCGGCCAGGCCTCAGTCTCGTTGCATCGTATTTATTTTAATTCCACGACGGTCACGCCCGTGCCGCCTTCGTTAAAGCTGCCGATGCGATAGGACTTCACGTGCTTATGCTTTCGTAAAAAGTCCTGAATACCGGCACGCAATACGCCGGTGCCTTTTCCATGAATAATAGAGACGCTGCCAAAATTGGCCAAATACGACTCATCCAGGAAGCGGTCAACCTCAATGATGGCCTCTTCCAAGTTAGCGCCTCGCAGGTCGAGCTCCATGCGGGCATGTTCATCCCGCGTGCGCTTCAAGCTGGCTGCCCGCTGAGGCTGTGCTTTCTGAGCAGTTTTGTTGGCCGGTTTTACCAGCTCCAGGTCAGCCAGCTGTACCTTCATCTTCATGATGCCGAGCTGCACTGTCGCTTCATGGTCATTGATGATTTCTACGATGTGCCCTTTTTGTCTTAAATTAGTGACCAGTACCTCGTCGCCGGCAGTAAGTTTGTCCGGCTTCTGCCGCCCCTTGGCCGCCGGCTTCTTGCCGCGCAGCTGCGGCGCCGCTTGTTCCAGCCGATGCTTGGCATCGCTTAGCTGATGCTCCTTGAAGCCGAGCGATGCTTCGCGCTGCATGCGGCGCAGCTCGCCTATGATCTCATCGGCCTCGCGTCGTGCTTTGGCTACCGCCTCCTGCGCCTCGCGCTCAGCTTGCTCGAGCAGCTTCTCACGCTGCTCATCGAATTGCCTTTGCTGGGCCTCCAAGCGTGCCCGCAGCATATCCGCCTCACGCCGCTGCTGTTCGGCTGTATGCCTCTCGGCTTCCGCGGTCAACCGGTTCTCTTCCAGCGTGGCGATCATCGACTCCACACGCTGGTCTTCTTCTCCGACCTGTCCTCGCGCGTGATCGATGATTCTTCTGGCGAGACCCAGACGTTCGGCGATAGCAAATGCGTTGCTTCGTCCGGGCACCCCCACGAGCAGGCGGTAGGTTGGGCTCAAGGTTTGTATGTCAAACTCCATGCTCGCGTTGATGATGCCTTCACGATCGTATGCGTATGCCTTCAACTCACTGTAATGGGTAGTCGCTACAATACGACAGCCCATGGTATGCATATATTCCAGCAAAGCTATCGCCAGCGCCGACCCCTCCGCCGGGTCTGTGCCGGCACCCAACTCATCAAGCAACACCAGGCTTTTTGGTGTCATCTCGCGTAAAATACTGATAATATTCGTCATGTGGCTCGAGAATGTGCTCAGGCTCTGCTCTATGCTCTGTTCATCGCCGATGTCAGCGTAAATCGCGTCAAACACGCACAGCTGGCTGCCTTCTTCGGCGGGAACGAACAGCCCTGACATCGCCATAAGCGACAGTAAGCCGATCGTTTTCAGCGACACGGTTTTACCTCCGGTATTCGGCCCGGTCACGATGATCGTCGCGTATCGATTGCCCAGCTCAAGCTCGATCGGGACAACCTTGTCCGGATCAATTATAGGGTGGCGCCCGCGCTTGATTTTAATGAAGCCGCGATCATTCATGATCGGCAGCGTGGCCTTCATCTCTCGCGCCAAGCCCGCCTTGGCGAAAATGAAATCGAGCTCAGCCAGAGCCTCGAGACCGCCCAGCAGTTCATCCGCCACTTCCGCCACAAGCGAAGTCAGCATCTGTAGAATCTTTTCAACTTCCTTTTCTTCCTTCAGCTTCAGCTCACGAACACGGTTATTCAGCTGCACTACAGCTTCCGGCTCGATAAAAAGCGTGGCTCCTGACGCAGATTGATCGTGGATCATGCCACCGAAATGGCCGCGGTATTCCTGCTTCACCGGAATCACGTACCGGTCCCCGCGAATGGTGACCAAATTTTCCTGGAGCATCTTCTGGATGGAAGGTGTCCTCACCATCTGTTCAAGTCGCTCGCGCGCGCGCGTCTCACTGCTCCTCAATTCGCTCCGCAAGCGTGCCAGCTCGGGACTGGCTGAATCCATGACATAGGCGTTGTCATCTATGCAGGATTTGATCCTGTCCTCGGTAGATTTGAGTTCCGGAACTTGTTCGGACAGAGCCACCAACAGCGGAACAGCGTAGTCCTCGTGCAAGCTTGCCAGAAAACGCTTCAGCCGACGGCCGCCGGAAATCGTATTTGCGACATCGAACAGCTCCGACGGATTGAGGGTGCCTCCGATTCTTGCACGATGCACGGGTGCTGTGATGTCGCGGATGCCGCCGAATGGCGCTCCCCCCTTCAACCTGTGGACGTTGACAGCCTCTTCGGTTGCTTGGAGCCGCTGCTTCACCTCATTAAAATCACCGCTCGGCAGCAGCTGCTCGAGCCGCGCCTTGCCTAAGCTGGTCGCCGCATGATGGGCGCATTTATATAAAATAGCGGAAAAATCCAGCGTTTGTAATACCTTTTTGTTCAAGTGCAATTCCTGCCTTTCTGTGTGTTGCCGAGAGCATACCTACTCTATTCTATTATATCCAACATACGAAGGATTAGCTAATGTCCACGCCGCGCGGTACACGCCTCCGGCCATATAATGGTCCGGCAGCCGCCACATAAACGGTCCGGCCGGAAACCATACTACGGGTACACCAATAATGCCGTTCGATCGATATGACAGTTCCAAATGCCTTACAATGCGTGACGGAGACCATCCGCTATTCTCAAAGGGAGGTACAGCTGATGCAATTGCTTGGCCATGTTGTCAGGTTTATCGTAGCTGCTTTGGTGCTGATGGTGGTGAGTTTTCTCGTTCCCGGGTTCGAGGTTGGCGGTTTCTGGAGTGCGTTTTTCCTCGCGTTGACGATAGCGATTGTGGCATGGCTAATTGAGGCAATATTCGGCAGACGGATTACTCCGTTCGGCCGTGGCATTGTGGGCTTTCTCACCAGTGCCTTCATCATCTGGCTGGCTCAATTCATTGTCGCTGACGTAGAGGCGAGTATTATTGGTGCAATATTGGCCGCGCTGGTCATTGGAATTATCGACCTCTTTATTCCGGTTAGACCTTTCGCCAGGGAGCGGGCGAAACGTTGAGGCCAACCGAGCCGAAAAAATCAGCCTGCGGCGCTTGCCCGTGCGGCTGATTTTTTTGTCGTCGCTTGCCACGGGCACAGATGTTTACCAAAGTCAACGTTATTACGACATTAATCGACATATTCTAAGATAAATTTTTCCATTTTGTCACTAATTCGACACTGGAAACTCTCTGCCACTGGTGTATAATGGTCGTGCAGAACTAACATACACAGCGTGACGGAGGGAAACAACCGTGAAAAAACTAATGACACTTGTCCTGGCAACTTCCTTGGCGTTTGCAGTGTCCGCTTGCGGCCAGAAGGAAACAGCAGCGCCCGCGAACAACAGCAGCGCGCCCGCAGCCGCCGCTTCCAACGAACTGAAGCTGACTGCAACTAATTTCAAATTCGATCAGGCTGAGTACAAAGTGAAAAAAGGTGAAGAGATCAAAGTCACTTTGGAAAACAAAGCAGGCATGCACGGTATTGAAATTAAAGGGCTCGGCGTTAAGCTGGACGGCAACAACAAAACAGGCACTTTCACAGCCAACGAAGAAGGCACCTACGACATCATCTGCAGCATTCCATGTGGACAAGGTCATGCAGCGATGAAATCCAAGCTCATCGTTGAGGCGTAGTGCTAATACTAAAGACCGTTACCGGAATTCATTCGGGCAACGGTCTTTTTTGTTCGTTCGGCGTAGGTTGAATGCTGGCGGGGGCGCCAATCAACAGCGATCATCAAAGGGAACGATTGATCCCGAGAACAAGTGCATGCGGTCCTCGCATTCCACGCCGTGGGGTTAGTTCTGGCGTGTTTGCACGAAGCAAGCCCCCGCCGGGTGCTGTGATCCTATGGCGCTTTCCGTGCCCATAGTTGTTGCAGCTTGTCGGTGAGGGACGGCACGGCATCCAACATGTAGGGCGCCGACCGAGAGCCGGCCAGCACCTGCTGGACGGCGTCGTTTGGCACTGCGGCCATGACCTGGACTGCGATAATGATGAGCAGGAGGGATTCCGCGAGCCCAAGCATCGCGCCGCTCCATTTGTTCACCAGTTTCACGCCAGGTGCCAGCGCGATCAAGTTGAGGATTCGTCCCGCAAAACTCAGCGCTATCTTTACACCGAACAGCAGCAGCGCAAACGCTATTGCATTATAGATGTAGGTGTCCAACCGCAGGCGCTGTACCAGAAACTCATATTTTTGATACGTCTCAGAAGCAGGCAAAGCCAGCGTCTTCGCTACCCACGGGGCTACTGCCTGATAAAAGGCGAACGCCGCAATATACGCTAACACCAACCCTGCCACGGACACCAGTTGACTCACTAATCCCCGATAAAAGCCCAATAGGGTGCCCGCCGCGATGACGACT
Organism: Paenibacillus xerothermodurans; assembly: GCF_002220865.2. Classification (GTDB taxonomy): domain Bacteria; phylum Bacillota; class Bacilli; order Paenibacillales; family NBRC-103111; genus Paenibacillus_S; species Paenibacillus_S xerothermodurans. The sequence goes on from NZ_NHRJ02000007.1 coordinate 74,609, forward strand.
GCCGCCGTCCAGTCCAATCCGTTCACGCTGATTGCCCTCTTGTGCAGTTATTCTTGTTCAACCAGCTCTATCCATTCGTTATATTCCGTCTGCAGCTTCTCGTATTCCGATTTCAATTCTTCCAATTCGGTATGTATGAGCTGCGCGCGCCCCTGCTGCTGCTCATACTCGTTTCTCAGTGATTGCTGCTCTTTCAGCTGCTGATCGTATTTATCCTGCAGTTCCTTGTAGAGCTCCACTTGCAGCTCTAGTTCCTCCTGCTGTGCGGCAAACTGCCGGCGTGCCTGCTCGGCTTCATCAGAGATTTCCTCCGATAACCGCTGCCACTCACTGCATTGTGTCTCCAGCGCTGCAATACGTGCCTGTTGTTCGGTATGCTCACGGGCTAGACCGCGGTGGTTCTCCAGCTGCATTTGGTATTCCCGGTCTATCGCAGCATATTGCTCCTTACCCTGATGCAGCTGTGCCTCCAGCGCTGCAGCTGCTTCCGACTGACCCTGCAACAGCTCCTGCAGAGCATGGCACTCCGCCTCCAGCTGTTGCACAGCCTCGCGCTGTCTCGCGTCCTGTTGTTTAGCAGCGGTTTGAAGCTCGCTCAACTGACCTTCCAACTCGTTGTACAGTTCCTCTTGAAGCTCCAACTCTTCACGCTGAGAGTGCAGTTGGCTGCGCTGCTCTTCCGCCTGCTTGGCCAGTTCATCACATCTGCGCTGCCAATGCGTGACGGCTTCCTGCAGCTTTTTGCCCTGTGCGGCGTGGTCGCCCAGCTGCATCTCCAGCTGACGCTTCTGCTGCTGCCACTGCTGGTTCTGCTCCTGCAGCTGCTGCTTCTGCTCCTGCATCTGTTGTTGCTGTGCCTGCAGCTGTTGTTGCTGTTCCTGCAACTGTTCCTGCAGCTGCTGCTGCTGCAGCTGCGCTGTATGCAGCTGCTCTTGCAGCGATTCGGAGCGCTTGTGTTCCGCACCAAGCTGTCCCTCGAGCTCCGTGTTGATTTCAAGCTGCAGCTCGTAGTCCTCCTGCTGCTGGCGGTGCAAGTCTTGCAGTTGATCATACTGCGCACCCAGCTCGTCCATCTGCTGCTGGCGGATACTGCCCAACTCCTGCAGTTCCTTCACTTCTCTCTCCCGCTGCTCCAGCCGCTCGCGTGACCGCTGCAGTTCGCCTTGATTTTGGCTGAGGTGCTGCTGAAGGCGGCTGTGCTCTTCACCCTGCTTGCTCAGCTCGCCTTGCTTAGCCTGCAGCTGCGAACGCAAACTGGTCTGTTCCTTGAGCTGCTGCTCCAACCGCTGCTCCAGCTGACGCTTCTCAGCCGCCTGCTTAGCCATCTTCTGCTGAACGGCTGTGGCCTGCACCGCCCGCTCCGCAAGCTCTGCTTCTTGTGCGGCGGCCCGCTGCCGCAGCTCTTCTGCCGTACGTCGCTCAGCCTCCAGCTGCTGTTCCAGCTGGCTGCGGCTTGCACGCTCTGCGCGGTACTGCTCTTGCAGCTGCTGACGCTGTGCCTGAAGCTGCGCAGCCTCTGCTTGCAGCCGTTCGCTCTCACGCAACGCACGATCGCGCTCTTCCGCCAGCTCCTGCTCCGCGCGCTCCTGCGCCGCGGCAAGCTCCTGCTGCGCTTGCTCCTGCGTCGCCGCCAGCTCCTGCTCCGCGCGCTCCCGCTCCGCGGCCAGTTCCTGCTGCGCTTGCTCCTGCACCGCCGCCAGCTCCTGCTCCGCTTGCTCCTGCGTCGCCGCCAGCTCTTGCTCCGCGCGCTCCCGCTCCACGGCCAGCTCCTGTGCCGCTTGCTCCTGCGTCGCCGCCAGCTCTTGCTCCGCTCGCTCCCACTCCGCGGCCAGCTCTTGCTCTGAACGCTCCCGCTCCGCGGCCAGCTCCTGCTGCGCTTGCTCCTGCGCCGCGACCAGCTCCTGTGCTGCGCGCTCCTGCGCCGTGGCAAGCTCCTGCTGCGCTTGCTCCTGCGTCGCCGCCAGCTCCTGCTCCGCGCGCTCCCGCTCCGCGGCCAGTTCCTGCTGCGCTTGCTCCTGCACCGCCGCCAGCTCCTGCTCCGCTTGCTCCTGCGCCGCCGCCAGCTCTTGCTCCGCGCGCTCCCGCTCCACGGCCAGCTCCTGTGCCGCTTGCTCCTGCGTCGCCGCCAGCTCTTGCTCCGCGCGCTCCCGCTCCACCGCCAGCTCCTGCGCTGCTCGCTCCTGCGCCGCCGCCAGCTCTTGCTCCGCGCGCTCCCGCTCCGCGGCCAGTTCCTGCTGCGCTTGCTCCCGCTCCACGGCCAGCTCCTGCTGCGCTTGCTCCTGCGCCGCCGCCAGCTCCTGCTCCGCTCGCTCCCACTCCGCTGCCAGCTCTTGCTCCGCACGCTCCCGCTCCGCTGCCAGCTCCTGCTGCGCTTCCTCCTGCGCCGCCGCTAGCTCCCGCGCGGATCGGTCCCGCTCTGCCGCCAGTTCTTGCTGCGCTTGTGCCTGCGCCTGCTGCGTACGCTCCCGCTCTGCGGCCAGTTCCTCCTCCGCACGCTTCTGCTGCTGTGCCAGCTTTTGCTGCAGCAGAACATGCTGTTCCTCGAGTTGGCGCAGCTCCAGCTGCGTCTGCTCGAGGTACTTCACCTTGTCAAGCGACTGCTGCAGTTCGTCGCGCATTTTGAAATAATCATCGGCCATATGCACCGCAGCCAACACAGCGATTTTGGGCGTATCCAAACGCGGCGCAGCCGCGGCTATCGAATGCATCTGCTCATTCACATGGGCAACTACTTGTTTGAAGTATGTAGCACTTGTGCTGGCAACCAGTCTGTACTGGCTGCCATATATATCCACCGTCATCCGGATTTTGTCTTCGTTCACGAGCGAGCTCTCCTTTCGAACTGTGCGCAAAAAATTCCTCGTATCTTCATAAATTAATTCGATACGAGGAACCTTTTTTCCTTCTATAGCCAGGACACTTTAGTCAATCCCAAATAGTCCCAGACCTACTTACGCAATTCAGCTCCAAAGGATTGCTCCAACGTTGACACAACCTTGGAATGCAGATCGCTGACTTCCTCATCCGTGAGCGTACGCTCAGGTGTACGGTACACCAGAGAAAGGGCTACGCTTTTCTTATGGGGACCCACACGGTCACCGGTATAAACGTCAAAGACTTGAATGGATTCCAGCAAGTCTCCCGCCACTTTGCGAGCTGCTTCGGTCAAGTCGGCGGCCTGTACTTCGCGGCCGACCACGACGGCAATGTCTCGTGCGATAGATGGAAAGCGCGGCAGCGGTTGGTATGTGATACGTTCGTCCGCCGCTGCAGCCAAAGGAGTGAGCTCCACTTCGAGTACATACGTATCAGCCAAATCCTTGTGTTTTTGCAGTTCCGGATGGAGCTGTCCTAATGTACCGACCACGATGCGACCGTTTTCCGCGTCCAACGTGATTTGAGCGGTGCGACCCGGATGGAAGCCTTCCGGCTGAGCCGTCGAGTATCCGATCGCGCCCTCCAATCCCAAATAGCCGACCACACTTTCGAACACCCCTTTGAGATCATAAAAATCGACATCCCGCGGTCTGCCAGCCCAGTGCGTTGCATGCCGCTTACCGGTGAGCAGTACTGCCAGGTGCAGCCGCTCATCGGGCAGCTTGCTCAGAGCCGCTTCATCCGTGATAAATACCTTCCCGATCTCAAACACTGCCACGTCATCAGTATTACGATTACGGTTATACGCAGCGACGTCGAGCAAATGCGGAATGAGACTTGTGCGGAGTGTGCTGCGCTCCTCAGTCATCGGCATGGCCAGTGCCACCGGCTTGGCATCCTGATACGGGCCAGGGAAATCCCCAATTTGCTGCGGATGAGTCAAGGCGTATGTGATCGCTTCATGAAGCCCGCTCCCGGTCAGCAGATGACGCACCACCCGGCGGATAGCCTGCTCCTTCGTCAGCGCCCCCGGCGTGGTCACACCAGTCATTAGTGTAGTGGGAATGTTGTCGTAACCGTGCAGACGAGCCACTTCTTCAATTAAATCGACGGCGCGGGCTATGTCACCACGACGGCTTGGCACATGAACGATGAACTTCTCGCCCTCAGTCTCAACTGTAAAGTGCAACCTTTCAAAAATACTCCGCACCTGCTCAGGAGACAACTCCGTGCCGAGGTAGTCATTGATACGCCCGACCGACACTTCGATGCGGACGGGCTGATGCTGCAGCACCACCTCTTCCACAACGCCTTCAGCCACTTGTCCTCCGGCCAATTCGCTCATGAGCAGTGCGGCGCGGTTCAATGCCGGTATCACTGCCTCCGGATTCACTTCCTTCTCGAACCGGAGCGACGCCTCAGAGCGGAGACCAAGCTGGCGTGATGTTTTACGTATCGTGCCGCCATCGAACTTAGCCGACTCCAGCAAAATTCTCGTCGTATTCTCCGTCACTTCCGAGTTCTCTCCACCCATCACGCCGGCCAGTCCGACAGGCTTCGTGCCATCCGTAATGAGCAGCATATGCGGTTCCAAAGTCCGCTCCACACCGTCCAATGTGACGAGCTTTTCTCCGGGCTGAGCCATACGCACCTCGATATGCCCGTTCTGCAATGTATCCGCATCAAACGCATGCAGCGGCTGACCGTACTCAAGCATTACATAGTTGGTAATATCGACGATATTATTAATAGGTCGGATGCCCGCAGCCATCAACCGATTCTGCATCCATAGCGGTGATGTGCCGATACGAACGCCTTCGAGCAATCGTGCCGCATAGTGCGAGCATTGCTCCTTCGCCGTGATTTCCACAGAAATATGATCTGCCGCGCGGACCCCGGAGTTTGTTTGCGGCTCTGTCGGAGGCAGCTTTACATCCCGTCCGAGAATAGCTGCGATCTCATACGCCGTCCCCAGCATGCTCAAGGCATCCGAACGATTCGGCGTCAAATCCAGGTCCATCACTTGGTCATCAATCGCCAGCACATCCAAAATGCTTTCGCCCACCTGCGTATCTTCAGGCAGGACGAGAATGCCTTCCTGAATTTCCTTCGGCAGCAGCTTGTCGTTCAAGCCGAGCTCTTTTGCGGAGCAAATCATGCCTTGCGACTCCACGCCGCGCAGCTTAGCCCGCTTAATCTTGAAATCACCCGGCAGTTTGGCGCCGACCACGGCCACCGGCACCTTTTGTCCCGCCGCAATATTTTTTGCTCCACACACGATTTGCAGGTCTTCGCCTTGTCCGACATCGACCGTACACACGCTCAGTTTGTCTGCATCGGGATGCTTTTCACGGGTTTTTACGTAGCCGACAAGCACACCCTCGACACCTTGATTTCGTTCCTCCACAATGTCCACTTCAATGCCGCTGCGGGTCAACTTTTCCGCCAATTCCGCAGCCGTATAGCCGCTCACGTCCACATATTGGGACAACCATTGATATGATACTTTCATTGCCGCTCACGCTCCTCGCTTATAAATGTGCAAACTGCTTCAGGAATCGAAGGTCGTTCGTGTAAAAATGACGGATATCCTCAATGTCGTATTTCAACATAGCGATCCGTTCGACGCCTAATCCGAAAGCAAATCCGCTGTATTCTTCAGGATCGTAGCCGGCCATCTCCAGCACGCGCGGATGGACCATCCCCGAGCCAAGAATCTCCAGCCACCCGGTCTGCTTGCACACGCGGCAGCCTTTTCCGCCGCACATCGCACAAGTAACATCTACCTCCGCGCTCGGTTCCGTGAACGGGAAAAAGCTCGGACGCATACGAATTTGGGTCTGCTTGCCGAACAGCTCCTGCACGAACTGCAGCAGTGTTCCTTTGAGGTCGCTCATGCGGATATTGCGGTCTATCACGAGGCCCTCGATTTGCGTGAACATGTGGCTGTGCGTTGCGTCATCGTCATCACGCCGGTACACACGTCCGGGGCAGATGATTTTTACCGGAACCTGGCCTCTCTTTTTCTCCATGGTTCTAACTTGAACGGGAGATGTGTGGGTACGCATCAAAATCTCATCGGTGATATAAAATGAATCCTGCATGTCCCGGGCGGGGTGGTTTTTCGGTAGATTCAGCGCTTCGAAATTGTAGTAATCCTGTTCGACTTCCGGACCCTCGGCCACCGTATACCCCATGCCGATAAAAATATCTTCGATTTGCTGGATGACTTTGCTGATCGGATGCGCCGCTCCCGCCGCCGCAGGCCGCCCGGGCAGAGTGACATCAATCGTCTCCGCACGAAGCCGCATTTCCGTTTCCGCCTTCTCATATTCCGCCTGCTTGCTCTCGATGACAGCCTCGATCGCTGCACGCACATCATTCGCTACTTGACCGATAACCGGACGCTCTTCCGCACTTAATGCGCCCATCCCGCGCAATACCTCGGTGATCGGTCCCTTTTTGCCCAAATATTTGATTCGCATTTCATTCAGCTGCTGCTGATTTGTAACCTGTGCGAGCTCTTCCAAAGCCTCCGCTTTTAAAGCTTCCAATCGCTCTCTCATTTATTCTCCTCCTTGATTCTTAGGTCAAGGCTGGCACGTTTAGATGCGGGAGAACGCAAAAAAGACTTTTCCATCCCGGGAAAGGGACGAAAAAGTCGTGGTGCCACCCTTGTTCAGAAAAGCCTGTGCGCGTTTGCAGACCCAATATGAGCCACACAACCAGCGAGCAACATAACTTCTCACTTCATTGAAAATAACGGATCAAGAACAGTGACGTTCATAGCCGGTGCCCTCTACTTGCCTGCGGCGAAGCGCCGAGGTTTCAAAGGTCTGCTCGGGAGCGAACTTCGGCAGCCTGGATCTGTAGAACCGCTCTCAATCTCCGGCGGCTCCTCCCTGTAAAGAGGCACTGCGTACTTTTCTCCGTCAACGCATTTCATTGTATGAAACTTTACATTTTATTATATGAAAATTGCCTGCGATATGCAAGCCGGTTTCAATACCGCTCACAAACGCGGACAGTTCATCATAAGTGATATTTTGACTTCATTGGAATAATACCGTTAAATGAAGGTGAATTAACGTATCCGGGAGGGATGGAATTTGAAGTATCGGAGGCTTGGAAAAACGAATCTGAAGGTGTCCGTGATCGGTATAGGCACCTGGCAGTATGGCGGCGAGTGGGGCAAACAGTTCAGCCAGCAGGAAGTGGACGCAATTCTTGATCAGGCGCAGGCATCGGGCATCAACTTGATCGACACTGCTGAGTGCTATGGAGACCATGTGTCCGAATCGTTAATCGGCAATTATGTGGCACGCGGGAAGCGTGAGGATTGGGTGATTGCAACCAAATTCGGCCACCGTTTTACCGAGAACTTCAGCCGGGAGCAGCTCTGGTCCGCCTCGGACGTCATCAAGCAGCTTGACGACTCGTTGCAGGCGCTTCGCACCGATTACGTCGACATTTACCAGTTCCATTCGGGCACAGACGAAGCCTTTGACAACGACGAGCTTTGGACCGTCCTGCAGAAACAGGTGGAGGCCGGGAAGATCCGCCACTTGGGCACCTCGATCGGCAGCAACGCTAATCTGCATCAAACGGCCGCTTCCACCAAGGTGAATTCGAAAGTAATCCAAGTCGTGTATAACCGTTTGGACCGTAAGCCGGAAGAACGGGTTTTGCCTTCATGCGAGGAGCAAGATCTTGGCGTGCTGGCACGCGTGCCGCTCGCTAGTGGTTACCTAAGCGGGAAATATAAGCCGGGTGCGGAATTTGGCAAAAATGACGTGCGTCACCGCCATGACCGGGAGCAAACGCTCCATAAGCTCGAGGAAGTCGAGAAAATACGCAAAAACGAGGTTCCCGAAGGCATCGATATGGCTACATGGGCGTTGGCCTGGTGCTTGAAGCATCCCGCTGTCACCGCTGTAATTCCGGGCTGCAAGAGTGCCGAGCAGGTCATTTCCAACGCCGCGGCGGCGGACTATGTTTCCAATGAGCATGCTCAAAGCTGGAAGGATTAGAGCAAGATAATCCATGTTTCTCGGCAGAACCGTCCATGTTTTTCCACGACTGCACGCGTTATGCTAGTCGGTAAACAAACGCAGGAATATGCAACAGCGCCTGCACTGCTGTCGAGAAAGAAGGTATTAGAAAACCGATGAAGCTGTCGACTCGAATTTACCTGGACGCCGCCTTGCAAAACATGAAAAGTGTTTTCTTCTTTACTTTTTTGCACGTACTTATCGCACGTCTGGGCGCATCGAATTTCCAAATCGCTCTGTCCAATGCTCTACCGCCTCTGTTCTGCGCGCTGTCGTTAGCTTTACTAACTCGACAACTGCCGGTGACCAGAGGTGTTTTTCTTGCCGGCGGATACATACGTCAATGCGCGTTTCTATGCATGGCGTTCTCTGTGCTGCTTCCCGATCCGGTACCTTATCTTTTACTTTTCTGGTCGGTCAATGCCGTGGCGGTTATGGTGTGTGAGGCCCAGAAGCCCGCCATCATGCGCAGGTGGGTATCGGCGGGAGATTTTACGAAAATCTTCAGCAACAACAAAATTATCGGCATCGTCATCATGACGGCTGGCAGCTTTGCTATCGGCCACTTTCTGGACGCTTATAACTGGATGTTTCCAACCAACTATGTCATCTCTATGTTAATAGGATGCCTCTCTACGTTTGCCGGAATGTCGATCATGGCCGAGCTTGCACCTCGGGAGAAAAAACCGATCAGATTGACCTGGGTGAAACCTTTCCAAGAATGCGGTGTCACAACATGGTGGTTGGGTCTGAATAATGTAGGCATTGCGATGGTCACACCGCTGCTTATCATTTACCATGTCAATGTGCTGCAGCTGAGCAACACACAAATCGCCTACTTTGTCGTGGCTGCCGGAATCGCGTCAACGGTGCTGCTGCCGGTCGCCCGCCGCTGCATGGAGCGCTTCGGCATCATCAAGGTGTACGGCACGGCAATCATTGGCATGGCGCTGGTTCTGCTGCCATACGGCTTTATCCAATCCTTTTGGCTGCTGCTGGTGATACAAAGCTGGGTCGGCGTCTGTCTTGCGGTGAACGAGGTGGCCTCGCAAACCATTATGATGAGAGAGGCACACAAGCACAGCAAGGAGATGGCGTATTTTTCCGATTTTCAGCTGGTTATGAATGCCGGCAACGGCATCGGGGCGTTATTGTCCGGCGCGCTGTTGATGTTCCTTCCGATCTGGGGATGCTTCGTGATCATCGCAATCTGCAGGGTTCTGTTCTATGTCAGCTATCGAGCGATGAAAGCGCAAGAGGCAAAGACCGCCCTCCTGCTGCAGCCGCAGCAGGGAAGTGGAGTCCGCTGAAGCGTAATAAAAAAGCGTCCGGCCGGGACGCTTTATTCATGTGCCCCGAACTGCGATGGCTGGGACGCTTAAACGCAGTAGACGCCCATCTCACTGAACGGACGCGTTTTATTTGTTAAGCCAGCCAACTACGGCCCTCGCACGCTGCTATCGCTTATGCCGGACTTGGAGTGAGCATTTTCTTGATTTCTCCTTCAGGCATCGGCCGGCTGAAAATGTAACCTTGGATCTCCGCACAGCCAATATGCTGAAGGAACGACAGCTGTTCTTCCGTTTCGACGCCCTCGGCGATCACCTTCAGCCTGAGACTGTTCGCCATGGCGATAATAGCCTGCACAATAGCAGCTCCATCCGGGTCACCGGGTATGTCCCGGACGAACTCCCTGGCTACTTTCAAGGTATGAATCGGAAATTGCTTCAGATAGGTTAATGATGAAAAGCCCGTGCCAAAATCATCGATCGAAATTTGTACGCCAATATCACGAAGAGCTTGCAGCTTATATATCACTTGGTCGACGTGCTCCATCGCGACGCCTTCCGTGATTTCCAGCTCCAAGTATGCCGAATCAAGCTCGCTGTCCCTGAGAGCATCCAGCACGATTTCGATAAAATTGTGCTGATGAAACTGGATTGGTGACACATTGACCGCCATTGTTACCGGTGCATAGCCGGCAAGCTGCCATGCTTTATTTTGCTTGCACGCGGTACGCAGTACCCATTCGCCTATGGGGATGATGAGTCCCGTCTCCTCCGCCACCGGAATAAACTCCCCCGGAGGAATGAGGCCGTCGGTGGGATGACGCCAGCGGAGCAGCGCCTCCATGCCGTTCACCCGGTTGGTTAGGATGTCCACTTGCGGTTGAAAGTGCAGGAAAAATTCCTCCCGCTGCAACGCTTTATTCAGCCGGTCCTTCATCGTGCCTTTGTCCTGTTGTACAGTTCGGTCGGATAACTGCCGTTTACGGTTGATTATCAATGTCCACCGCGTCCCCTCGAAAAACAAATTCTATCAGAGATGATGTATTATTTTACCTGTTTCGAGTACATTCGACAAGCATTATTTAGAACAAAAGACCTAAAACGTGTGTGATTTACGTTTTAGGTCCTTTTATGGATTGAGGGGGACAATAGCCGTGAGTTAATATACCCGAATTTGGCGCTCGTACGGCGTCTCATCGTCATTGCTGTCCATTATGCGCACTTCAATCCGCCAATCACCGGGGTAGGGCATGTACGCACCGCGCGCTTTGTAGGTATGTCGCTTTAACCCAAAGGATTCTTCCGATGTCATATCTTCCGTGTAGCTCAGGGGCACCTCTATCGCCGCCATCTCCGGCATGCTCAAATTGTGCAGTTTTAGCACAACCTGCTTCGGTTTACCGAGCTCCTCGGGCAGCCATGCCTTCACCGTAAAGTCATTCACGCCCGGAGCATTCGGTGTGATCTGCGTGGTCATGTGAATGGTGCCGCCCATTGCATGCCAATTCAATGGTTGATTCTCCGGCAGTGGACTCAAATACGTAAATATACCCACGATGGCCGCTATTAGCAGCGCCAGAACCCCGTCGAACATGAGCAGCGCTGACGGTCTGTCTGCGGAACGCTTGCGGTAGCTCCTGCGCAGCAGCATGCCGCTGATGATGACCAGCACCACGAGTGCGGATTTCACAAGGAGCATTTTGCCCCAGTTGGTCTCAATCACATACCGGATGTCCGGGAGATAGATCAGCACCATGAAAATCCCCGACACCGTGAGCAGTATCATAGCTGCTCCGGCTGCCGGAGAGAAACGTTCGAAAAACTTCCGGGCGACTTCTCCTTTACGATAGCAGAGCACGATTAACATCAACAGTCCTCCCATCCAAAGGGAAGCTGCAGCCAAATGAATCACGTCCAATGTGATAGTCTGTGCGGTTGGTTCGAAAGCTGCGGCATGACCGTTCAAGCTTTTCAGCAGCCACAAGAGTATCACCCACAGCACGTCAAGTAAAAGGCTGCGGCCAAGCAGCACAAATCCAAGCAGAGATACGACGAGCGTTGTGATCCACACGTAGCCGATGCCAGTGCGGGTAAAAAGTGCGAGCAGTGTTTCCGCGCCGCCGTCCCCCGCCATCGAATACAGGTGGGTAAACATCAACAAAAGAAAGACCAGCACATAAGCCCGAAGCAGCTGCACCCGCCAGCCCTCCAGCATCGCGCTCGTCCCGCTGTCGGACACCTGGCCGAAACGCAGCCATATCACCCACCCGCTCAAAACAAGCAGGAAAACATAGTAAATGATCCGTAATGCAAAATTGAGCATGTCCATCAAGTCTGGCCCCAGCGACAGTCCTGCTGCAGGCGAATGTTGGATATTCGCTCCCGGCTCCGTCGGCGGTCCGTCTAAGCTTTGCCCAACCGCGAACAGATAGGTTCCTTCCACGGGATGTCCGTCAGCGGAAATCACATGGTACGTGACTACATAGTGTCCCTTCGGCAGCGCAGGCAAATCCAGTTCTATCGCAGTGTGGGTCGCGTTTATTCTCGCTTGGGTGTTCGTCACTGATTTTTTGTTTGCATCAAATACTTTAATATAAAACGCGCTAGCCTCCAGCTGTTCGTTGAACTCGAGCAGAATCCGAGGGGGTGATTGCGGCAGTTCAGCATTAGCGGCCGGCGTAGCCCTGATGAGTGTGGCATGGGCTCCTGCCCGATGCGGGATAAGCAGTATAAATATTATCATTGCAAATACTGCGAGCAGCCTGATCGCACTGCACCGCAATATTGTCTTCCTTCTGTCTGGCAGCGTGTTCAACGCCGGACTTACCATTGCATACAATCCTCCTTGCAAATAGCCGGGATATATCTTTTCATTCTCCGGTAAATTTCCTTCTTCCTGCGAAGCCGTCTTCCGGGCTGTGGTAATGCATGATTCGCTCCTCACCCTGACGCCAGCAAAGCAGTACTTCATCGCCGTCGATCAGCGCCGGGAAATCAACCAGACCGGTGTCAATATCTTTCAGCTGTACATGCTTAAGTTCGAAGCTTTTGATCAAGGCATTGGCCTCAATTTGCAAGAAATCCATTTCGCACTCCAGTGTGAAGCAGGGATCAGTGCCACGCGGCAAATGGCTGTGACTGGCGGCTCCTTTCAACTGCTGCAGCTCCGTATGTTTATCGCGGAACCGTCGTTTGATCTGCTGCAATTTTTCCAAATCCGACTTAACCGAAGGCAGCATCGCGTTTGCTTCTGACACTGTGAAATAAGTTTTCATTTTTGAGCTCCTTCCATGAATTTTTTCTTCTAACTGTGTTGTGGATTATGTTGATGAGAAGACGGCTCCTGTCCGTCAATGTGGGTAACGGAGAGCTCGGCATAGCTCACTCCCTTTAGCACCTGAATGCGCTGATGAAGCTCCCGCAGCCGACGCACGACACCCCGCACGACGATGACCTCCAAACATTGATGATAATTCAAATGTGTATGTAGAGTAGAGTTGATTTCCTGATGGTAATCATGCTGCAGCTCCGTTAAAACAACCGGCAGATCGCTAACATGGTGGTCGTACACCATCACAATTGTGCCGGCGGCCAGTTGTTCAGGTACAATGTTGGATGGTGCCAGAAGCGCCCTGCGCACCAAATCTCTGACGGCCTCGGAGCGGTTATCGTAACCTTGATTAACGATTAAAGCGTCAAACTGCTCGATTAAAAACTGGGGCATGGAAATACCGAAACGGACTAACGTCTCCTTCTCGTTCATCCTGCTCTCTCCTTTGGTCTGAGTACTCCCGTTCCTATTGGTTGATTGCATTAAATGTAGCATATTCGTGCAAATCAAACCAATGTGTTCACGGTAATGCCACACAGCAATGTTAGTCAAACCTGCTAGTCCATCTTAACTCGCTGCACCGCCGATGTTGACCGGCGCACCATACGCTGCGACCATACCCCTCGCGTGGCGTCACGGCTGTGCATGCAATCGCCATACGAAATTCATGGGATTAGCGCTGCGGCGATCCTGCAGTGGGTTGGCGTCGGAACAGATATAGATTGGATACATGCAGCGCTGTTAATCAGGACTTTTTGCCTAATTTTGTCCATTCTTCTCGGCGGCTAGATGCCCCTTCGCGATCTCTTGGAGCCCTGGAGCTACGTCAAAAACAAGTGATTCGCACTTTGTTCGCAGCCCTGCCATGTCGAAAATAATATCATTGACAGCTACCATATATTGCGGTAAGTTCTTTTTACATGTTCATTTGCAACTATATATTGTGGATACGGCTTACGTGAACGACAAGATTCGCGAATTGCTTTTCGCCCGTTATCACCTGCTTTCGGGGGGGGTTAAAAAAGACCCAGCAGGCGGCATGAGATCTCGGATGCACCTTGGCGCGCACTAACCACAATTTCTACCGCAAGCATCCCCCTCCGAAAAGTGTATTCACAGGGTTTCTCGCTGGAGACTCGCATGTTGTGCCTGCGACATCTGACAGGCCGCATTCTTTTTCATTTTTTGTCAATCAATTTTTCCCCATTTATGCTCGCAAAGGAGTAGGTAGTAGCATGATTATCGTAAAAAGAGACGGCACACAGGAAGAACTCGTTTTTTCCAAAATGAAGAAAGTGATCGATTTCGCGTGCGCGACTTACCCGGAATGCGATCCATTAGAGCTGGAGACTGCGCTTCTGCCTTTGTTCCGCAATGGAATCACCACTAAGGAAATTCAACGTCTATTAATTCAGGTAGCTGTGGAAAAAACAAGTGTGGAACAGCCTAACTGGCAGTATGTTGCGGCCAAGCTGCTCACTTACGATTTATATAAGGAAGCCCGGTTGAACCGAAAATACGGATATTTCGGCTACGGTGACCTTTACTCGCTCATTACATATTTGACTGATATGGGGTTATACGGAAGCTACATACTTGAACATTATACTCGCGAAGAAATTCAGGAGCTCGGTGCATACATCAAGCCGGAGCGCGACTATTTGCTCAATTATATCGGTCTGAAAACTCTCGCCGACCGTTACCTGATCCGCGGCTTGGACAAGGAAGTGCTGGAGCTTCCGCAAGAGTTGTTCATGGGTGTAGCCATGCACCTGGCGATGAAGGAAAACGATAAATTAAAATGGGCCAAGCAGTTCTATGACGTGCTCAGCAGCTTGGAGATGACGGTGGCCACCCCGACTCTGGCGAATGCACGGAAGCCGCTGCACCAGCTGTCGAGCTGTTTTATTGACACCGTGCCTGATAACCTGTGGGGCATCTACAACGTCGACCAGAGCTTCGCGCAGGTATCCAAGCATGGCGGCGGCATGGGAATCTATGTCGGCAAGGTGCGCAGCAGAGGGTCCAATATCCGTGGCTACAAAAATGTGGCCGGCGGCGTTGTCCCGTGGATTAAAAACTACAACAATACGGCCATTGCCGTCGACCAGTTGGGAGTGCGTTCCGGCGCGGTGGCAATTTACCTGGACGTGTGGCACAAAGATATACTGGATTTCCTCAACCTGAAAACAAACAACGGGGACGACCGGATGAAAGCCCACGATATTTTCCCAGGCGTGTGTATCCCCGATCTGTTCATGAAAACCGTGCAGGAAAGAGGCACTTGGTATTTGTTCGATCCGCACGAAGTGCGTAAACTGAAGGGCTATTCCATCGAGGACAGCTGGGGCGAAGAGTTTGAGAAGCGGTATTGGGATTGCGTCAACGACGACAAGCTCTCGAAAGATGAGATTCCTGCCATCGATATTATGAAGCGCATCCTGACCAGCTCGTTTGAAACCGGAACGCCGTTCTTGTTCTTCCGCGATACGGTGAACCGTGCGAACCCTAATAAGCACGCGGGCATGATCTATTGCTCGAACCTTTGCACGGAGATTTGCCAGAACATGAGCGCTACCGAGCTGATTGAAACCCAGCACGAAGATGGTATCATCACCAATCAAGTGAAGAGCGGCGATTTTGTTGTGTGCAACCTGTCTTCACTGAATCTCGGCCGTGTGTACACAAAGGAAGACATCGAACGAGTCGTAACAACCCAAATGCGCATGATGGACAATGTTATCGACTTGAACTATTACCCCGTGCCACAGGCGGAAATCACGAACAAAAAATACCGCGCGGTGGGACTTGGATCTAGCGGATATCATCAAATGCTGGCGCAATTGAAAATTGTTTGGGAATCGGATGACCATGTGACCAAAGCCAATGAAGTGTACGAATGGATGAACTACTACGCGATCAAAGCTTCCATGGAAATCGCTAAAGAAAAAGGAGCATTCCGTGCTTTTGAAGGCAGCGAGTGGCAGACCGGCGCTTACTTCGAATCCCGCGGCTATAATAGCCCTGAGTGGCTCGAGCTTAAGCGGCAGGTCGCAGAGCATGGTGTTCGTAACGGGTGGATGTTCGCTATCGCTCCTACCGCCTCCACTTCGTTGATTGCCGGTTCTACTGCGGGCATTGATCCGATCTTCAATAAATTTTTCGTGGAAGAGAAGAAAAATGCCGTGATCCCGCAAACGGCGCCTAATCTTAACGCCGACACGATGTGGTATTACAAGGAAGCTCACTCGATCGACCAATTGTGGAGCATCAAAGCTGCCGGCGCCCGTCAGCGCCATATTGACCAGGCTCAATCGTTCAATCTGTATATCACGCCTGAGCTGTCTGCGAAGGAATTTTTGCAGCTGTACATGGCCGCTTGGCAACAAGGACTGAAGACCGTATACTACGTCCGCAATAAGAGCCTGGAAGTGGAGGATTGCGTCAGCTGCTCCGCGTAAATGCCCGGTTACGCTAGTGCGCACTCGCTGGCGTAGTCAACCGCCAGCGCTCAGGCAGCAGCGCAGCGCTCCGCCTCACTTGCGCTAGTTCTCACCCGCTGGCGTAGTCATACCGCCAGCGTTCAGGCAGCAGCGCAGCGCCCTGCCTCACTTGCGCTAGTTCTCACGCTGGCGTAATCATACCGCCAGCGTTTCAGGCAGCAGCGCAGCGCTCTGCCTCACTTGCGCTAGTTCTCTCCCGCTGGCGTAGTCATACCGCCAGCGACAGGCAGCAGCGGAAGCGCTCTGCCCATGTTTACGTCGCACCACAGCATACCGTAGAGCGTGTACATACCGTCTGTTTTGCAGAAGCAAGCAGACGGTATGTACGTAAGCGGGCATCCATCGCCCAAACGTCCGCACACGGATCACCGCTCTACCGTCAAGCGTGTCTGAGGAATGCCGGGGAGAAACCCCGGCCAGTCCTCAGACAGACGCGCACCAAACCACACAAAAGTACCTCCCACACCAGGGGGTCCAGGGGGTAGCGCCCCCTGGGGTCCCCCACTGGAGGGGGATTTAGGGGGTAGTCCACTTGGATTTGCAAAAGAAGAAGCTTTTTAATGAAGACGGTGATCGGGATTGGGGTAAGCGCCGCATGATCGGCGGCAATACAACCAACCTGATCGAACTGAACAATGTGAAATATGATTGGGCAACGAAGATGTACAGAACGATGATGAATAATTTTTGGATTCCTGAAGAAATCCCTTTGGCTCAAGACGCCAAGGATTATAAATTTCTTTCGCCGCACGAACGTCAAAGCTATGATAAAATCATCAGCTTTCTTATATTTCTGGATTCGCTGCAAACAGCCAATTTACCGAACATCAACGAGTACATCACCGCGCCGGAAGTGAATCTGTGCCTGACCGTTCAAACTTTCCAAGAAGCGGTACACAGCCAAAGCTACTCCTACATTTTGGACAGCGTATGCTCCGCGGAAGTCCGTGATGAGATATATAATCAGTGGCGTGAGGACAAACACTTGCTGCGCCGCAACCGGTTTATCACCGATTTATATGAGCGGTTCATCGAAACGCCGAACACAGATAATCTGATCCGCACGATCATGGCGAACTACATATTGGAAGGATTGTACTTCTACAGCGGATTCAGCTTCTTCTATGCGCTAGGCCGGCAGGGCAAAATGCTCGGCACCGTGTCGGAGATCAAATATATCCAGCGCGACGAACTGACGCATCTGGCCTTGTTCCAAAACATTTTCCGTGAGATTCGGAAGGAAAATCCTGAAGTGTTCACCGGCGAGCTGATTGAGGATCTGCGGAACATGATGAAAACCGCGGTACACCATGAGATTGAGTGGGGACAATATATTACCGATAACCAAATCACTGGGTTGAGCAACGAAATAATTGATCAATACATCAAATACTTGTCCAATGAGCGTTTGAAAATGCTCGGGCTGGAGATCCTCTTTCCGGAAGTGCAGGAGCACCCGATGAAGTGGGTGGAGAATTTCAGCAACATGAACAGCATGAAGACGGACTTTTTCGAACAAAAGGTAACGAACTACAGCAAATCGTCGAGCCTGAATTGGGACGACCTATAAGCCGGCACACAATCAAAGTCAAACACCCCTCATTGCGGCGTTAAGCTCTGCGTTGCTCAGAGCACTGCTCGCACGCGAGGGGTGTTTTTTATGCTGCTGTAGATAGCCCATTGGACGGTGCGCTGTGCAGCTGTTGTTTATCGGCTGCGTACGCCGTTACGGCTTGTATTTTTTCTCACTGGAGGAATTGGTTTTGGTCGCCTCCTTATCTTTTTCTTCTCGTACCTCCATGTTTAAATCCTCGACCGGAATCGGATCCACATTACGCTCGCTCTCATACATGTCGAACAGGCTTTCATTTTCGGTCGGATACTGCTCAGGGTGGTCCCTGTTCCCTTTTTGCTTCACTTTATCGGCACTTTTATTGAATTCTTCCATTTGGCTCACCTCACGTAAACTTGATATAATAAAGCTTTCCTCACCTTGTTTTTACCTTTTTGCAGGGATAGTCAAACAATGGAATGATTTCATACTATACACAAAGGAGCTTGTGACATGTCCCAAAATAGGCGGCTGCTGACGGATCAAGATTTTCAGGAGGCAATGGAGCATCAACGGGCGATACGTGTATTTCAAAATGATCATGTGGTCGCCCACGGGGGAGTGATCACACGGTTTGACGAACAGTCGGTTGTACTGCAGTCCGGAGTGAGTGACATATCGTACCACCGCAGACATGAGTGTGAGTTTTTTGAATTAAGACGCAGATAACGTATGTGCGGCCCTGATCCAGGAATAATTTGTTTGCGGACGGGAAATTTAACAAGGGCAAACAATCACACGCGAAAGGCGGCGGCGCATATGGTGAAAGCAAACGACGATCAGCGGCAGACAGCGGAGCGGCTGTCTAATGAGCAGGATGACACTCCGTCCACCAGCGCGAAGGAAAGCAACGAGATCGACCTGCAATTCAAGGGCGATAGGCGGGCCTTTGGCCAGGGAGGCAGTGCCAATGACTGACGAACAAAGATCGGACGTGCCGGAGGCTCAGGAGAACCAGGATGCATCCTTGTCGGACACACGGACTGCCCGATACGGTCCGTTGGATGCACATACTGATCGACATGAGCCGCCGTATGCACATACTGATCGACATGAGCCGCCCAGCACACGCACGGACCGACAGGAACAGCCGGACACCGAAGCAGAGCCTGTGCCGGCATGGTTTGATACCGTACGCGGAGCCGCACTGCAGGCCAAGGGTGCGTTTCCCGATCAAGTCGATTATTATGATCCGGAGAAGGATGAGATCATATAAATGAGCAGCGGCCGAAACGAGCATAACAAAAACAGCCCGATCCCAAACTGTCGACGTTTTGGGGCCGGGTTGTTTAATTATCGCCAACCTAGCAATCGGTTTGCTCTAATATTTGCTTTACTTTAAACTCTAATTCGACCATCGAAAACGAATCACGCAGATAGGCATCCAATCCAAGCTGTTGTCCGCAGATGCACCAGCCTGTAGATTTGTGCCGCGGTGATCCAAGTCACTTGTGAGCTGGCAGTGCTGCGCAGTTCATGCAGCCGGTCGAGCTCATTGCACAGCGCGCGATATATCGCTTTCGGCCTTCTTGCAGCAATCTCTCTTCTCGATCGGCCCGCTGCTGAGATGCTGGATGTCGCATTAAAAAACCACTGCAGTCCGTTGCCAAAATGAAACAGACCCCCTACACGCTGCTCCCCATTAACTCTTTCACCGTGTCGACCAGCTTGAGAGGACTGAAAGGTTTTACCACATAAGTAGTGACTCCCGCAGCCTCCGCCCGTACCCGATCCTTCTCCAGCGCCTTGGCTGTCAATAATATGACCGGGGCGTCCCCATTTTTACCAATTAGATAGGAAAAAAGTCCCGCCGCCGCTAAATCCGGATTGCAGCATATCATAATGCAGTGACACACAGCTTCCCGAGAAAGGGGATGATCTAGTTGCTAAGTGCGGAGGACGCCAAAAAAATTATTTTATTTTTGTCCGCAGCTTATTACTGCACTGAGTCCGATGCCGCTCGAGCGGAATTCCACCGTTTGGCTAACGCGGTACGCCGAGCAGCCGGCCTGCCGGAAGAATGAAACAAACACCAGCTAATGTTTGTCAAGTATCTTGCTTGGTCCGGAAAGGATTACTGGTATGCGGTTTTATTGGCATGACCAAGAAGCCTTCATTGGCGTGAAGACTTCTGGATAAGTGTGGAATTATCTATGGTAAGGCTGACTCTTACTAAGGATGGCGAATACGTGATGCAATAGCTTGTTGGCGTAAGCTATCACCGCGACCTTGTAGGGTTTGCCTTCTTTCTTTTTCTTATCGTAATAATCTAGCCCCGTTGGGAGTTCAGTGATATTAGTGGCATGCTTTCAGTTGATCGCCTGGCGTGCCAAATCAAGCTCCGCATGGCCGGATCATATAGCGCTTGTTCAGCGGGAGGATGCAGGCGACCGGATCCGAGCCCTGCCAGAACAAATGGCTCGGGTCAAAGTTCACGCCAGCGCTGCCCCCCGCCACTTCACACAGCTTGAGCGCGGTCTCGGAGTTGCACACCACAAAGCCGGGATGCGGCTCTACCGCCGCCCTGATACCGTGGGCACGGACAAACTGACCCATTTCTCCCAATAAGGAATGACCCGCTGTTCCTACTGCCAGTGCACCGTGTCTGCAACAACCGTCGGCCACGGGCATGTGATCCAACCGGTTGTTGCGACGATTCCGATTCTCCCGGGCAGCCGGAGAAATTCACCACAGTGTCGACGCCAAGCTGTCCTGCGACAAGCACGGTTTGTTCAAATCGTTCTGATGCTGTGAAGCAATCGCTTCGTTCGTATGAAGCGGATTGCCATGGCAGCTCAGCGCGCTGATAGTCAGGTTGCATTTATGCAACAGATCTTTGATACGTGTGATTCCACTCTTGTTGCCGTAGATCCAAGCTGCTCCTATTTGCCGGCTCAGTCGTACTGTATGGGCACCCATGTTTTACTTTCAGACGAGCGCTCAACTGCGTCCAACACTAACTGATTGCGGTATCCGTCCGAGAAGTCCGGTGCTGGACTATAGCCGCCGGCGATCCCTTTCATCAGCTCGCTGATCATATTGATGAAAGTGTGCTCATATCCGGTGATGTGCGCGGCCGGCCAGTATGCCCCGGCGTATGGATGACTCTCCTCCGTGCAATTAATGGTGCGGAACCCTTGCATACCCTGCTCGTCGGAGGAGAGGTAAACGCCCAGGTTATTCATGTTCTCCAGGTCCCAGCGAATGGAACCAAGCTCTCC
This sequence comes from Paenibacillus xerothermodurans, assembly GCF_002220865.2. Classification (GTDB taxonomy): domain Bacteria; phylum Bacillota; class Bacilli; order Paenibacillales; family NBRC-103111; genus Paenibacillus_S; species Paenibacillus_S xerothermodurans. Next base: position 95,493 of record NZ_NHRJ02000007.1, read on the forward strand.
ATTGATCTCCAGCCGTTGACCGTTGCGGTTGCCGGCGGCAAATCGTGTCGCCTCGAACGTGCCGATTGCGCCATTCTCAAACCGTGCAATGAATACCGAGGCATCGTCCACATCCACCTGGCCAACAGTCCCCGTTTTGCCCGTGGCGCTCAATCCGCCGCTTGCGTCAGCCATAGGCCGTTCCTTGATAAAGGTCTCCATCGTGCCCACCACTTCTTTTACTTCGCCAACGAGGTATCGCGCAAGATCGATGATATGCGCGGCCAAATCTCCATGCGTGCCCGAGCCGCACACCTCCTTTTGCAGCCGCCAAACAAGAGGAAACTGCGGATCCATGATCCAATCCTGCAGATAAGTGGCACGAATATGATAAATTCGGCCAAGCCTGCCTTCGGAAATGAGCTTCTTCGCATACTGGATCGCCGAAGCATAGCGGTAATTATGGCAAACCATATGAACTTTGCCCGAACGGTCAGCCGCTTGGAGCATGCGTTTCGCTTGATCCGCACTCATCGCCAAGGGCTTTTCACACAGCACATGCTTGCCTGCCTCTAACGCCGCAATCGCCATCTCCGCGTGCATGTAATTCGGTGTTACGATGTCGATCAGATCAATGTCCTTGCGCTCAATCAGCCTGCGCCAATCGGTCTCGTGCGATAGCCAGCCCATGCGGGAGGCCGCGGCTTGCACTCCTGCCTCATCCCTTCCAGCGATCGCCTGCAGCACCGGAACCGCAGGAACGTCGAAGAAAAACGGCACGTCCCGATATGCGTGACTGTGTGCCTTTCCCATAAATTTATAACCGATCATGCCAACCCGAACTTCCTGTGTCTGTACTCCCACTTGCAGTCGCCGTCCTTTCGTTTGTTAGACTGGACTGGACGCAGAATCAGTCCTTCATCGATCCGTTAGTCAGCCCTCCCACAATATATTTTTGCATCGTGATAAATATCAATATAATTGGCACTGCCGTTATCGTAGCTGCAGCCATCAAATTATTCCACTGTGTGCCGTACGCTTCGGACCGTGGCATTCTCTGCTTCCGTACGCTGCCTGAATTCACTGATATTGATCCGTTGACCGGTTTGCGCGGACCGGATGGCGGCGCAAGTTAGCTCGAAGCTCCGTATGTTATCTCCGATGGACGTGGCAGGCTCAGTGCCACCGACAACCGCCGCGACAAAGTTATCCAACGAGGACGCTCGGTCATCACACGGCATGACAATCAGTTCAATGTCCTGACAGACGGCTTGGTGCGGCGCTTCTCCAAGCCACAGCTTCACTTCATCCCCTATCATCTCTATCGCGCCTCTGTCTCCAACGATGCGAATGTCTCCGTTCCACGTTGTCTCTTGTCCCCGCGAGACCCAGCTGCCGAAGTAGTGCACGTGCACATCCTGTTCAAACCGGATCACCGCACTGGCCGACGGTTTTCCGCTAAACCAGCTCCAATCCGGGCGGAAGCTGTGCGCCATCACATCTACCGGGTCGGCGCCAAGCAGGAAGCGCATGATGTCAAAATGATGGATGGACATATCCTCGAGCAAAATTTCCTTGTAATTGTCTCGCCAGCCGCCAAATTTCATCGCCTTCCTGAACTCGTACTCGACATAGCCGATCTTACCGATCGCCTGCTCATCCAGCAGCCGTTTGACGGTCTGCACCGGAGGGCGCCAGCGATAATTCTGGCTGATTCCCAGCTTCATGTTGTGTCCCTTGCTGAGCGTCAGGAGCTCCAGCGCTTCACTGTATGTATGGGCCAACGGTTTTTCCATTAATACGTGCAGCCCCGCCTGCATGGCTGTCACCGCAAGCTCTTTGTGAGTTTGCGGCGGTGTGACGATCAACGCCATATCCGCAGCCGCTTGGCTCAACGCCAATTCAGGGCTTGTGAACAGGCGCTCCGGCGGCAGACTCGTGAGCTCCCCCGCCAAACGCAGATTGTCCTCCATGATGTCTGCTACCGCCACGAGCTCTACATTCGGGTGTTCGGTCGCGACTTTCAACCAAGACTGCCCGAATCCCCCGGCTCCGATTTGAATCAAACGAATTGCGCTCAAATTGTCCCTCTCCTTTGTCAGCACCATGTTAAGCGTTTACACAATACAATATAACGAACATCCGCACGGATGAGAATACACAAACTTAAGATTGCAGCATAAATAAAGTTAAGGCTTACGATTTGGTAACATAGCTATGGTAACAAAAACATCCCGGGCACCGGAGCAGGCTCGGGATGTTTGACTGGGGTTGCAACGCCATGGCAGGCAGCATGCATATGACTAACGCTGCCGTGCGGCGCCCCCCCGGGTTTTTACTATAATTTTGCGGATGCTGTCCTCGGACAAGTGGTATTTCTTAATCAGCTCCGGCACGCTGGTGCCGTTCTCATACAGCCGGTATATCTCATGGTTACGCCGCAGGATCGTTTGCCGTGTGCCGTTATTTTCACCCCAGCCGGCGCGCGTTTGCTCTTTCTTCGGGATATAAATGATCTCTCCCGATATGTAGTCCTGCAGCTGCTTCAGCAGGCTAGGGGGAAGAATATCCCTCCCGTTTTTGTAACCCATCGATGAAATCCTCCTTCCGTGCTTTCGTTGCAGTTATCGCCGTGAAAGAGATAAGCATTTTCATCTTCACACCTCCTGAAGGCTGTCAAAATGCACGAAGCCCAAAGCGAGCTCGCTTGTGCCAGCATTTATAGGGTCATGCATAAAAACAAAAAAACACGATCTGCCGTATCGTGCCTGGATGCCATATTTTATATTGATGGTTTCATGTGAATGACGTCAGGTGACGGTGATGGAGAAAATGCTTATTCAATTGTGCGAAACCCTTTGTTAACTGTGCCCTCATACATCGAACGCCACTCCCTTCGTCTTCTAGTCATGATACCAAAAACTTCCTTTTCAATTATAACTGATGTCCTCGACTACTGTCTATTTCGAATTACCGGACCACGGACACTGTGCACGGCCGGAAAAGAAAATGGGGGGAGGCTTCTGGCGCCTCCCCGTGGTATGGCGCCTCCGCTCACGCGGAGACCACCTCAGGTAATGTAATCATCGCTCACGATCACTCCTTTCCGTCAAACGTTAGCTGGCCGGCTACATCTCTTATTAACGCACACCGCACATCCACTCTCAAGCGAAAAAATTTTTATAAATGTTTTCTCCTCTATGAAGCTGCGGCAAGGAGTGGACGGCACAACTCAAAACCCTTGCCCTTTCAGCCATACTGCACACACATCCGTCCACTGTTTCACGCCCGTGTTGTCTGATGCCAATCCAAGACCGTGCCTGCCCTGTTCAAATACGTGCAGCTCAAACGGCACCTTATGCCCGCTGAGGGCGGCGGCGAACATGAGACTGTTTTCCACCGGTACTGCGGCATCGTCGGCAGTGTGCCAGAGAAATGTCGGCGGTGTTTGCTTATTCACCTGTCTCTCAGTGGAAAGCACCTGCACCAAATAATCGTCGGGCGACTCACCGAGAAGGTTCGCTCTTGAACCCATATGTGCGAAGGTATCAAGGCTAATCACCGGATAACAGAGCACCAGTAGATCGGGCCTTGAGCTCTGCCGCTCGATCGGATCGTCAGCATCCGGCCGTCCACCGTCGTAGTGCGTACCGCACACGGACGCCAAATGTCCGCCGGCGGAAAACCCTAAAATACCTACGCGGGCGGGATCGAGCTGCCACTCCCCGGCACGGCTTCGTACCATTCTTATTGCTCGCTGGGCGTCCAGCAGCGGGTTAGGATGCCGATATGGCGCAACCCTGTAATGCAGAACAAAAGCGGAAATCCCTAAGCTATTCAACCATCGGGCAACAGGCTCTGCCTCATGATCCGCCCGGCGCGCATATCCGCCCCCGGGACAAACCACAACCGCAGCCGTCGGCTGGGGAGCGTCAACAAGATAAGGTACCAAGATGGGTTTATCCTCTTCTCCATCCCCAAGAGCATTGGGCGTTCCGTCAGGCCACAATAACAGGCTCATGCGTAATACCTCCTAAGTATCGGCTTATGCAGTCGGAGTGGAAGATCGTCGTCGTGAGCGAAAAAACTGAGCCGGCTGATTCCGGCTGCTTGTGCGCTTGTCAGTTTGCCAAAGCCGGCGCCACCAGTAGGATATCCCATACTTGCCCTCCTATTTTTTTGAGCGGATTAGTATAGTCTATGCGTCCCGCTCGGGCGATGCGTCCGACTGCTGTGCCTAGATGCGCCATTCGGGCATCGATTCAGATTACGTTTGCAGTTCCCCCGTCTGACCGCTCCTCGTCTGGCTTTTTCCATCCCATACAACTTCCCAATTCGAATTCAGACTGGCCTCGATGGTGCCCTTTTCCATAATGTAGTTAGCGAGGAGCTCTGTCATGTCCGTAGGAATGTCCCGTACGACAGGCTTCCCCTGAAACATGGTATATCCGCCTCCGCCTGCCGCGCGGTAATTGTTCATCGCCACCTCGTATTCCCGATCCAAATTAAGCGGCTCCCCTTGAAACTTCAGGTCCTCCACCCTGTGCCCTGCCGGGCGGGATATGTTTAATTTATACTCTATGCCTTCCCACATATCGTAATTGTAGTGCTGCGGCTTAAGTTGGCTGAATGCTGGATTCACCTGAACGGGGCCTCCCGTGTACGTAGCAAAATAGGAAGCCGACCGCTCCAGTGCCGCTTTGATATCCCGTCCGCTGATGCGGATCACCTGCAGCGTGTTGGGATAGACGTAGTTCGACACAATATCGCGCATGGTGATGTCCGGCGGAAAACCCGGCGAGACATTATCGAACAATGCTGTCATGGAGATAGCGGCTCCGGAAACCTCCATTTGGACCCTATTAATGAACTCGATCAGCGGATGATCTTTCAGCCTCACAGCCATCGAATCTGCAATTCGCATTTCACCCGCGACCTTGCCGAGCGGCTGGTCGAGCCACTCTTGTGTCAGCTCTTCATGCTCCTTCAGCAGCTTCGCAACGCTCATCATGGGAGCGACACCCTTGGCGGATAGCAGCTCCGACTCTGCGGCCGTGATGCTCCATTTTCCGTCCTGTCCCCGGTGCAGCTGCAGCTCCACCTTCCCCACAAACGCGCCTTGGCTTCCGGGCTGTAGGACTGTCACTCCATTGATCTGGCGGCTGTGGATGGTACGATGCTGATGACCTGTGAGCAGCACATCTATCGCCTCCACCTCAGTGCATAGAGCATAGCCCAAGTTTTCGCCGGTGAGCGGCTCAGTGGTCTCGCCCGTATCAGGATCACGTTCAAAGCCGCCGTGATAAGAGACGACGATCACGTCGGCCCCTGCTTCCTGGCGAAGGAAGGACACCCATTGGCGGGCCGTCTCCACCGTGTCCAAAAAGCGCAGCCCTGCAATATGCTCCGGTTTCTCCCAGTGCGGCACGTAGTGCGTAATAAGACCGAGGACCGCTACTCGCGGCCCATTCTCATACTGTTTCAACAGATAAGGTGTGCCGAAATACGGCTTGTCGCTTCCGGCATCCACGACGTTCGCGGCCAGCCAAGGAAACGCCGATTCGCGTACCGCCTTCTTCAGCAGCGGAAGCCCGTAGTTAAATTCATGATTGCCAACCACCGCCGCATCGTATTGCAGCTCATTCAAGCAGCGGATCATCGGGTTCGCCGCATCCGCATTCAGACGTGCGTGATGATAGGCAAGCGGCGTGCCTTGGATTAAATCCCCGTTATCAATCAATAGCAGGTTGGGATTCCGTTCCCGTTGTTGTGCAATTAGCGTAGCAATTTTGACGAAGCCTTGCTCGGTCGGTTCATTATTCGCATATTCAATGGGCAGCATATAACCATGTATGTCACTCGTTTCCAGTATGGTCAACGTAAACTCCGCCAGTGAATCCATCGTGTGGTCAACTCCCACTGTCCTTTTTGTAATACAGTATTACCCGGCTGCATCCCGCTTAGTGAACAAGAGCCAGGGAACGCCGTACAGTACAAGCCAATACAGCGCAAGTATCGCACTGAAAATCCCAGCGTCATGCCCGGCACGAAGGGACGGCCAAACAAGAAGGCGGCTTGTCTCGTTGTGAAAGCTCCATTTCGGACAGCAAATGGCTCGATACGATCACCGTGGTGGACCTACCATCATGCGGATGCTGGTTGTGCCCGTGCCATTCGGACCGAGGAAGCCCAACACCTCTCCGGGGACGCGTCTAGCGACAGACGATCGACTATGGTTTTGGAGCCGATCCGCTCCGACACATCCCGCAGCTGTAGCACGCACTGGCTATTCGCCGGTTTTCCGCCCACAAACAAAAGATATGGCAACTTTTTTGGAAAGTATACCATATCCTCTAAAATCGGGCCAAACCGCGTCACGCGGGAGATTGGCTCTCGTAATATTTGGCCAGGGCCACGATCATACTGCCCATTCGCTCTTCGTCCGGCGCGGGCGCTACCACCCGCTCAACGCCTTCATCCCACAGCGCTTCGGCAGTGACCTTACCCACCGCAACCGCCACGGTGCCCGACTGGAAGGCGGCCAGCAGTTGGTCGGCTTTGCCTTGCCGCCGCGCGTAGGACATCATGAACCGGACCTGCGGCGTGCTGGTAAATGTGACTGCGTCCACCTGTCCACCAATTATTTCGGACAGCAGCATGTCCAGCACTTCCAACTCCGGCGGGACATGCTGATATGGCAATATCTCATAATAATCCGCCTGCTGCTGCTTAAGCCAAGCGACCAGCTGAGGAGCGTGGTCCCCGTATAGCTGCAATGCCACCCGGCATTCGCGCAAATCATACGGCTGCAGAGCCCGCAAAATGCCGCGCGTCGTACCGTCGTCGTCGCGGACCGTTGGCGTCAAGCCTAAAGATTTCAGATACCGGACGGTTTTGTAGCCTCTGGCGGCTATTTTGGTTTGCTTTAAACGCTCGACAAAAACGTCCGCGGCATCGAGTCCCGCTGCTGCCTCATACAGCATCTCCGTACCGATTCCGGTAGTGAGTATGATCCAATCCGCACCGTGATCCAAAAACTGTCTAATCTCAGCCTCCAGCTGAGGCCTCTCTACCGCAACCGTTCCCTGCGCCGGTCGTAGCAGCGGTATACCCCCCAGCTTTTCTACGATGACGCTGAGCTCCGCCGCCTTTCTCGGCCCCGTGAGGGCGATTCGCTTCCCTTCCAATCTCCGCATGTGTTACTCCCCCGAACCGCTAATAATTGGCTTCATCCTGCCTCTCCCGTGTGAGTATCGCCATTAAACTGCAATATACCGCACATGTCTGTGCCGTGACAAGCAGCAACAATTTATGACTTCCATCAAATTTTCTTATATACAATATTGAGCTACGGCACCAATGAACCCGCATATTTGTGCTGCAGCGCGCGTATCTCGTCGATATACTGCCTGCCTACGACCGACTCGTACTCTCTATAGAGCGGTTCCCAAGCCTGCATCCACTCCGCCCTCTGCGCGTCGGTTAACGTATGGATCTCGAGGTCGGGAATCTGTCGAATTTCTTCCAGCTGCCGGTCATTCAGACGAATCGCATTCACGTTCGCCCACTGCGTGGTCTCTTTCATCGCATCGCGGATTTGCGCCTGAATGTCCGTAGGCAGCTTGTTCCAAAATGTTCGATTCATCAGCACCGCATACCCAAGGTAACCGTGGTTGCTAATGGTCAAATACTTTTGTACCTGAAAAAACTTCTTGGAGTATATGTTCGAGATCGAGTTTTCCTCACCGTCAAGCATTCCGCTCTCTAACCCGCGGTACACCTGATTAAACGGCATCTGCGTCGTCTGCGCGCCGAACATCTGAAACGCCCTTTCCAGCAAGTCGCTGCGCATCGTCCGTATATGCTGTCCGCGCAAATCGGACGGACGGAGAATGGGCCGCCCGCTGTTGGTCATTTGTTTAAATCCGTTGCCCCAATAAGCTAATCCGACCATGTCCTCCTGCTGCAGCTGGTTGAACAGCATCCTGCCCAGCTTGCCGTCAAACGCCTCCCGCACCGCCTCGTGGCTGAGAAATGCAAAAGGTAAATCCAGCACCATCCAGGCAGGCTGGAGCTTGGACAGGTTGGGGAAGGATGGAGCTATCATTTGCACATTCCCCTGCTTCAGCACTTCAATCTCATCAGGCTCCGAGTAGAGCACGCCGTTCGGATACACCTCGACTTTCACGCGCCCCTGCGTCCTCTCGTCGACCAGCCGGGCGAACTGCTGCGCGGCCAGCCCTTTTGGAGTATTTTCCGCAACTACATGGCTGAACTTGATGACAATTTGCTGATCGAACCCCTCTTGCTCGTCATCATATACCGTGGGAGCCTGCGACAGCACCGGATAAAATCCGATCACGGCTGCAGCAGTCAAGCCCAACACGACAATGACGGCTATGCCCAGAAATGATTTCACGGGTGCACACGCCTGCCTTTCCGCTGAACTTGATAGAGTTGATCGCATCTTAGGGATTGCCGCATGCAACGCTAATGGATGTCCTTCTTCTTAAACCGTCCGCCCTTCACGTCGTGGATATTGCCTACCGCCAAAAACGCCGTGGCATCGAGCTCCTCTACAATCGATTTCAGTTTCGCTTCCTCCAAGCGGGTAATCACGCAAAATATAACACGCTTCTCTCCCCCGGTAAAGCCGCCCTCGCCGTTCAAATATGTCACGCCGCGTCCCAAGCGGTCCAGTATTGCCTCACCGATTTCACGGTACTCATCGCTGATAATCCACACCGATTTGGACTCATCAAAGCCCTCAATGGTCACGTCTATCATTTTAAAAGCAATATAATAAGCTATCAACGAGTACATTGCATGGTCCCAACCGAAAACAAATCCGGCGCTCGCGAGAATGAACAAATTAATAAACATGACGATTTCGCCGACGGAAAAAGGTGACTTTTTGTTCACCAGAATGGCAACGATTTCAGTGCCGTCGAGCGATCCCCCAAAGCGGATCACTATACCAACCCCTATGCCCAGGATAATCCCGCCGAACACAGCTGCGAGCAGCGGGTCAATGGTCAGCGGCTTGACCGGATGCAGGAGTGTGGTGCCGATGGACATGATAACCACTGCGAACAGTGTAGATAGTGCGAATGTTTTACCGATCTGTTTATACCCGAGAAATAAAAACGGCAGATTTAAAATAAACAGAAACACGCCCAGCGGCACATCACTCAAATGAGATGCAATAATAGAGATTCCTACGACACCGCCGTCTATGATCGAGTTGGGTACCAGAAAAATCTCCAGACCTACCGACACAAAGCACGCGCCCAGAAAAAGAAACAATAATCTTCTCATGAGCTGAAATCCGGTCATGCTGTGATGCCGCGGAGCCACCGGAACTGCTTCATTTCGGATGACTTTTTCCTCCATTCGATTCTCCCCCTTCTTCTTTCGCTTTGTCGAAACCGAACTCGGCGGCTATTTCGCAAATAATGAGATCCGTGGCGGATAATTGCCCCCGGATAAACTCACGTGAAGGTTCAAGCTCGCTCATTTCCAACTGGCCTTTGAGCGCCTGCCTGCGAACCTCCAGACGTTCCAGGTAGTGCTCAACTCTCGATTTACGGTATGTTTCCGCCATGCCCGATTCCTCCAATTATGCATATGGTTTTATATTAATTGTATGCAATTGTATACATATATGCAACTTGTGTGTGACATAAATGTTTTCCAATCGCGAGGGCAAAATACAGTTATTACTGTTCCACGGAGGTGTAGCGGGCATGAAAGGGCTGTTCTCTTTCTTATTCTGTTTTCTATTGTTTATCTCGTGCGCCGGGTGCGGCGACGACCAATTGCATCAACATCAGGACGGCGGTCAGAACGGAAACAGCCCGCGGCAAGGCGACAATAAGCAGAACAGCGGCCAGCAGCAGCAGGGCCAAGGCGAACAGCAAGGGCAAGGCGCGGAGCGAGCCGAAAGTCGGCCCCCGGATCCGGAGCTGAGCGACCAGCTGCAGCAATATAAGCGCATGCGCCAATTACAATATGATGAGGCGCAACGGCAGCTTACGGTCGAGCGGGAGGAGCTGCGCATGCTGATCGAATCACAGGGCGGTGCCACGCAGCCGCCAAGTGATCGGCAAGGCGGCGGCCAGGACGGCGATGGCGGCGGGCAAGAAGACGAGAAGTCCGGCGCGTCCGGCGCGCAAGGCAGCGAGAAGGACGGCTCGACCGGCGGGCAAGGCAGCGAGAAGGACGGCTCGTCCGAAAGTGGTAGCGCCGGCAAGCGGGAAAGTGGAGGTGGAGAGCAGAGGAAAAAAGAAGAAAAAACGCGCGGCGGCGGCACCGGCGGCGGCGGCCATGGCGGCAGCGAAGGCGGCGGCGGTGGCGGCCGCGGGGCGTAGACATTGCTTGGCTCGCTGTAATCATGGACTGAGGGTCCACACAAACTTTATCACCCCGCTATTTGCGCAGGTCCTGGCAAAAGCGGGGTTTGTTGTTTACACTCTTAACTATCCGTCCCTCCTATTGTAAGATGGTAGTGACACGTCACGGAGGGGGCCTTGGCCGTATGCTGCAGCGTCTGAAAATCAACTGGAAAATAGCCATACTTTCCTTCGGCATCGTCGTCTTCTCCCTGCTGATCGGCGGGACGATACTCGTCGGCTCCATTATAAGCCTCAGAGAAGAGGAGCTCGGCCGGCGCCTGCTTGTCACTGCGCGGACAGTAGCGCAGCTGCCCGAGGTGGCGAACGCCATCGCCGACGAGCGTCACCGCCCCGCGGTGCAGCCCGCCGCAGAGCGCATCCGCATCATCAACGACGTGACCTATGTCGTTGTGATGGATATGAACCGGGTGAGGCTGTCCCACCCGGTTGAAGGGATGATCGGCACCGCTTCGCAAGGTGCCGATGAAGGATCCGCCTTTGCCGAGCACACGTACGTGTCCAAGGCGAAGGGAGAGCTCGGCACGGCGCTGCGCGCATTCGTGCCGGTGATGAACGCCGATCATGTGCAGATCGGCGTCGTCATGGTCGGCCACCTGCTCCCGACCGGCAGCGAGGTGCTGCTAGATTTAAGCGGCAAAGCTTATGTCATTCTGCTTCTGTCGCTATTGTTCGGCATCTGGGGCTCATGGAAGCTCGCACAGCACATCAAGCAGCAGATGTTCGCACTTGAGCCTCACCAGATCGCCCGTCTGCTCGTTGAGCGCACCGCGACGTTTCATGCGATGCACGAAGGCGTCATCGCCATCGACAAAAATGAGCGCATCACCATTTTCAACGACAAGGCCAAACAAATGCTGAGCATCGCAGGCGAAGTGATCGGCAGGCCGATTCGCGAGGTCATACCCGACACGCGGCTGCCTGAGATTTTGGATTTCAATCATCCGATCTACAATCAAGAATTGTACGTGAGCTCCGCTCACATCATGAGTAACCGGGTGCCAATCAAGGTTCACGGTCAAACTGTCGGCGCCGTAGCGATTTTCCAGGACCGCACGGAGGTCACGCGAATGGCTGAAGAACTCACCGGCGTAAAAGCATTCGTTGACGCGCTGCGGGTACAGAATCACGAATATATGAACAAGCTTCACACGATCGGCGGACTCATCCAGCTTGGCAGCAAGGAGAGAGCACTGGAGTACTTATTTGAAATCACAGAGCAAAAAGAAGAGCTGACCCGGTTTCTCAGCGGGCGGATTAAGAATGACAGCCTGACGGGGCTTCTGCTCGGAAAAATAAGCCGCGGCGCGGAACTCGGTATCACCGTGACCATCGACCGGCAAAGCCGTCTCGAGCGGTTTCCGGGGCGGCTCGATCATCACGATTTTGTCGTTTTGGTGGGCAATTTGATTGAAAACGCCTTCGATGCGTTGCATGCCAACCAGGAACAAATGGATAAGCAGATTTTTATCAGTATTGAGCAGGATGACGAGGTGCTCTCCATCCTCGTGGAGGACAACGGCTGCGGTATGGCTGCGGAAACGCGTGAGCGCATTTTCGAAAAAGGATTCACCACCAAGGCGGCCGACGGCCGCGGCATCGGTCTGTTCCTCATCGCCGACATTGTGCAGAAGGGTTCTGGCACCATAAGCATAGATTCCGCGCCTGGCGAGGGAACGGCATTTTTGATCTCTTTTCCGTTCACCGGTCCCGCACAGGAGACCTCACAGTTAACGGATTTAGCGTGAAGCTGAAAATAAGTGTTGCTGCAAGGAGGTACATCATGAATGTATGACCGCACGATTAGAGTACTGCTAATTGAAGACGATCCTATGGTTCAGGAGGTCAACCGGCAGTTTGTTGAAAGAGTGAAAGCTTTTAAAGTGGTTGGCGTAGCCGGCTCAGGGGTGGAAGGCATGCGGCTGCTGCGTGAATTACAGCCCGATTTGGTCATTCTCGACATATTTATGCCGCTGCAGGATGGCATTGAAACATTGACCCAGATCCGGCGGGAGCAGCTGTCCGTGGATGTGATGGTTATCTCCGCCGCCAAAGACCAACACACCATTCAGCGTATGCTGCAAAACGGAGCCATCGACTACATCATGAAGCCGTTCAAGTTCGAACGTGTGAAACAAGCACTCGACCACTATCGCAATATGAAGGAAATGCTAGAGAATAATAGCGCACTGTCACAACATGATTTGGATCGGCTGCTATTCGGCTCGGCCAGTCAGGCGGAGTCGACCGGGCCCGGTCCACAGGACGTTGGCGCTATCGCAGTACAGCTTCCGAAAGGGCTGCAGATGGTGACTATGAAGCAGATCACCGCGTTTCTCGCACATACACGTGCGCCGCTGTCTGCCGAAGAGGTGGCCGAGGGCGTGGGTATCGCCCGTGTCACAGCCCGGCGTTATCTTGAATTCTTGGAAAAATCGGGCCGGGTGCGCATCGATCTCCAATACGGAGTCGGGCGCCCTGTGCACAAATATGTTTTGGCGTACGAATCGTGAATTGTTCACATTTATCGGAGTCTATCCAAATCACAGCCATTCTCAGCATTGGTATACCTGCGGAGTATGGTTTTTTTATGCGGAAACACGTCATGAACAAAAAGACCAAAAGCACCAATATGATCAAATGATTCACATTTATTTTTGAAAGCGATAACATTGAATCCACAAAGTCAACATAGGGAATGAACTCATTCACAGCCTTCCTTGGCTGGGCAAGCTGCGGTTTTCCAATAAATTGGAATAACATTTTGTAATCTACGGCCAGATACGTTCACCTGGGCAAAAGAAACCGCTTCCTTCGCCGGCAGGTGCTTAGAAATGCTGTGCCGCACCCGTTGACATATCTATCATCGCAGGTGGCTACTTCATCCTATTTTCACAGAAACGAGGTCTTTTTATGCGAATCAATTTCAAAAACCTGACCGTTCAAGTGCTCTTCGCTATCGTGCTCGGTATCGCCATCGGGCAATTTTTCCCGGCGGTCGGTGTTCAGTTGAAGGTGCTCGGCGATATTTTCGTCAAGCTCATCAAGATGGTTATCGCTCCGATAGTGTTTTTCACGATTGTTATCGGCTTCGCCAACATGGGTGACATGAAAAAGGTCGGCCGCATCGGCGGCAAAGCGCTGCTCTACTTCGAAATCATTACGACCTTCGCCATGGCGATCGGTATCGGCGTAATGTACTTGGTGAGCCCAGGTACGGGCATGGACACGAGCAAAGTGGGCGCTAACGCGGCAGAAGTGGAAAAGTTCACGCAGCAGGCTGCGGAAACACCTCACGGGTTTGTCGATTTCCTGGTTAGCATTATCCCGGATAGCGTTGTCGGCGCACTGGCCAAAGGGGAAATGCTCCCTGTGCTTTTCTTCTCCGTCCTGTTCGGTCTGGCCATGGCTGGACTCGGGGAAAAAGCAAGGCCGGTTACCAGCTTTTTTGAGCAAATGAATGAGATTTTCTTTAGACTCGTCGCACTGATTATGCGCTTCTCCCCGTTCGCGGCAGGCGGCGCGATGGCTTACACGATTGGGAAGTTCGGCCTTGGCTCTCTGACTTCTCTTGGTAAAATGATGGGTTCCGTGTATATCACGATGTTCCTGTTCGTCGTTATCATTTTAGGGTCTGTCGCCAGATTTTATGGGTTCAGCCTATTCAATCTTCTTAGATTCATCAAAGATGAACTGCTGCTGGTGCTCGGTACTTCTTCTTCCGAATCCGCTTTGCCCCGATTGATGGATCGGCTGGAGAAATACGGGTGCTCCAAATCGGTTGTCGGACTTGTTGTTCCGACAGGATATTCGTTTAATCTGGACGGAACGTCAATTTACCTGTCCATGGCGGCACTGTTCATCGCGCAGGCGTATGGCATTGAATTGACTATATTGCAAGTGCTCACCCTGCTTGGTGTGCTGATGCTCACCTCGAAAGGCGCCGCAGGTGTGACCGGCTCTGGTTTTATCACATTGGCTGCGACATTGTCCGCAATTCCGGGCAACGTTATTCCGATGGAAGGTATGGCCCTGCTGCTCGGCGTTGACCGCTTCATGTCTGAAGCGCGCGCGATAACTAACATTATCGGCAACAGCGTGGCGACGGTGGTAATCGCAAAGAGCGAAAATCAGTTCCGCGTAGAACAAGAGCCGGCGTCGACCGACGCTTCCGCGCCAACCGACGATTCTGTGTATGTAAGTGATCAGCAGCTGCTTGGCACGTCCAAAGGGTGAGCGGGCCAGAGGGCCACGGGGCCACAGTGCCACGGGGCCGCGAAGGGCATCCGGGAGATAAAAAAATGACGAGACACTATGAAGGTCCCACCCTACTTCCACAAAATCGTCTGGCATCGCACCGTGTGGTTGCTCCGACAACGCGTGCGGCCTCTGCGGTGGCGCGCGAACCAGCCATCCATTCTTCCCTACGAAGAATGGATGGCTTTTTAGTTTGTCTATGCGGTTGTCTGCAGTCAGAACGAAGCGTCAGCGGGGGAAACAGTTTCGTGTTGTCTCTTTCCCAACGTGGACCATGAGTGGCTGCCATTCGAGGCACCAGTCAAGTGCCGGGGATTCGGGCAAGTATGGCCTGCTGGGATAATCATCGACTTTGCTGCCGGACCGCCATAGGATTGGGATGGTGTGAGCGCTTGCTGAGCGTTTAAGCTGCGCTTGACACTTGAGTTCTACGCGAGGAGAATCCAGCTTCTGCCGTGCTCTCCGGCGCGGTCGACTGGAAAAGTCCCTCTTTTTCCGCTAGTCTAAGAGAAACAGAGATACCAAGGGGGAACGACAGTGAAGCCTATTCTCGAAGTAAACGGCGTCACCGGGGGATACAGCCGACTTCAGCCTGTGCTGCATAATTTGACATTTCATGTGCAGCCCGGCGAAATGGTCGGACTGATCGGATTAAACGGCGCCGGCAAGAGCACGACGATCAAACACATTCTTGGTTTGATGCAGCCCCACGCAGGCGAAATACGTTTGAAAGGGCGGACGCTCGAGGATTCACGTGAGTCATACCGACAGACGCTTGCTTTTGTGCCTGAGAGTCCGCTATTGTACGAGGAACTCACGGTGCGCGAGCACATGGAGATGACCGCTATGGCATACGGCTTGGAGCGCAGCGTTTTTGAACAGCGAGCGGAGCCGCTGCTGAAGCAGTTTCAGATGGACAAGCTGACCGAGCGACTCTCGTCCCATTTGTCCAAGGGTATGCGGCAAAAGGTCATGATTTTGTGCGCTTTTCTCGTCCAGCCCGAATTATATATCATTGATGAACCCTTTCTCGGGCTAGACCCGCTCAGTATGCGTTCGCTGTTGGAATTAATGGTGAGTGTAAAGCAAAGCGGCGCTTCGATCCTCATTAGCTCTCACATTCTGGCAACCATCGAGCGCTACTGCGACCGCTTCCTGGTGCTGCACCAAGGCAAACTTATCGCGTCCGGGGATGTGGCGGCGCTGCAGAAGACTGCCGGCATGCCCTCCGCGCCGTTGGACGAAGTGTTCTGTGATCTGGTGACAAGGGGCGATCTACATTGATGGATACCCAAGCGTTATACCGACAGAGAAGCGCGCTGTTCCTGAATGAAATCCGCCCGTATCTGCACTATGCGCTTCAGGGTGCAGCCGTGTCTGCAGGACTGGCCTTCCTGCTGGGTGCGATCGGCTACCGTCAGTTTTTGTTGTGGGTCCACCCGGCGTTTCCCTGGGAGCTCTTAGTGACCGCGGTGATGCTGATTGCGCTGGCAGGCGGGCGCATCCGTACTTATCTGCAGGAAGCGGACACGCTGTTTCTGCTTCCGCGCGAACATGCCATGGACGCGTACCTCAGAACCGCTGTGAATCGTGCATTGCTCAAGCGCATTGTTGCAGTGGTCGCGGCATGGCTGCTCGTCTGGCCTGTATACCACAAACTGACGCCTTCCGGCGGTTGGATGTTTGTCGTCATTCTTGCCATTTGGCTCGCGTTCGCCTATATCCTTACACAGGGAAAATGGCTGGAGCTGCAGCTCCAAGAAAGACGTTCCCGTCTGGGATTTGCCGCTCTCCGATGGAGCATGAGTGCTGCCGGTGCGTATGCTTTGTTCGTTTTGCACCCGCTGTACGGCATTCTGGTGTTCGCGTTGTTAGCCATTGCATACCTCGCCGGACTGCGGTTGGCTCGCAAGTATATCGTTAACTGGGGTTTGCTGATAGACATGGAACGGACCCATAAGGGCAGCGTGTATCGTACTTTGAACTGGTTCATTGACGTTCCTGCGGTCCAAGGTAAAGCCAGAAATATGCATTGGCTCGATTGGGCTGTCCGTCCCGGCCGGTTTCGGCGAGACCGTGCTTACCCGTATTTGTATACGCTCGTTTGGCTGCGCTCGGAGCTGTTCGGTATCATTGTTCGTCTAACGGTGGTCGGTGTCATTCTGCTGGCGCTAGTACCGGGCGACATTACCCGTGTGATCATTTACGCGGTCTTCGCCGGCTTCGGGGCACTGCAGTTGGCTGATTTGAAGCGGTACTACCGCGAACATCTGTGGGTGCACATCTATCCGCTTCCCGCCGCGCTGCGTGAACATGCCGTCAACCGAGTGAGACTGTCCATCCATACGGGCATGCTTTTGCTACTCGCCATACCGACATTCATTACGATCGCCAATCCGCTTTGGGCAGCGTCCGTCCTGTTGGTCAGCGCCGCCGCTTCAGCGCTGTATCACCGTTATCGCTGAGCTGCGTTAATAATGGATAGAAATTTCAGATCATGTCTGAAAGTTCTATCCATTTTTTTGTTGTTGAATTGCTCCGGTACCTCCATGGAATTCCCTGTGACAGGGTCGATTGTATGGCTTTTTATGGTGTACAATGCGCATTCTATTCAGTGGGTTATTCCCTGACATAGTCTGGAGCTTCCGACAACCAGGTACTATACAAAATTAGTACTCTGCAATTACGCCAAGACCATGTAGAATACAATTAGCATCTGGTAATAGAACCCAGCAGAAGCAGAGGAGACGATGGTCATGCCCGTAGTTATGGCGTTCTTAAAAATATTGTTCCGCGTTCTATTCAAACTGAACATCTCAGGCTTGGAGAAGCTGGACTTCTCCCGCCCCACCATACTGATGCCGAACCACGTGTCATTGCTGGACGCGGTCCTGCTGGCAGCGTATTTGCCAAAAGAAGCGACTTTTGTCGTGAACACTCAGATTGCCAAGAAGATCAGACTGCCGCTGAAGCTGCGCAATCATATCACCGTCGATCCCCAAAACCCGTACTCCGTCAGAACCATGCTCAAAACAGTACAAAGCGGCGTGCCTCTAGTGCTTTTCCCGGAGGGCCGAGTAACGGTGACGGGCGGTTTGATGAAAGTGTACAGCGGCATCGGCTACATCGCGATCAGAACCGGCGCACAGCTCTATCCTATTGCGATTAACGGTGCGGAACGCTCAAAGCTGTCCTATATCGGTAACAAAATCAGAACCGTCTGGTTCCCCAAAATCAACATTGTGATCGGGGATCACTTCCATATTGCCGGGCAGCCCGATGTCTCGATGAAGCTGCAAAAAGAGATGGCGGCTGACAAAATCTTACGCGCACTTCAGGAGGTTCTGCTGCAGAGCCGGCTGAAGCCCGGCGTGAATCTGTTCGACGAGCTGCTGCTGCAGGCTTCGCGTCACGGGCGAGGCCGCGTCATATGCGAGGACATCGCACAAAAGCTGACGTACCGCAAGCTCATCCTCGCCAGCTACCTGTTCAGCCGCAAGCTGCGCCCGTTGTTGAAAGATCAAGCCGCGACGGGGGTGCTGCTGCCCAACTCGAACGGTCATGCGATTGCCCTGTTTGCCCTATTCCGGCTCGGCATCACTCCGGCAATGCTCAATTTCTCAGCAGGCACCCAAAGCCTGCTGGACGCCTGTGACACCGCCGTGCTTCACACGATACTCACGTCCCGGCAGTTCGTGGAAAAAGCCAAGCTGGCTGATACCGTGGCTGCACTCGAGAAAAAGTGCAAAATCGTATATCTCGAAGATGTGAGAAAAGACATCCGTTTTTCGCATAAACTAGGTGCCTTTGCAGACCTGCTCACGGGACAACGAGCAGACAAAGGGTTCAACGACGTCATCCTTTTCACATCGGGCAGCGAGAGCAAGCCGAAAGGCGTGGTGCTCGGCCATGAGCAGCTGTTCGCCAACATGCAGCAGGCTCTAACGTTGTTCGACTTCACTCCGGCGGACAAATTGTTCAATGCGCTCCCAATGTTCCACAGCTTCGGACTGACGGCCGGGACGCTGCTGCCCATACTCAATGGAGTGACCGTGGTACTGTATCCAAGTCCGCTGCATTACCGGGTGATTCCCGAGCTCGTGTATGACCGGAATGCTACAGTGATCTTCGGTACGTCCACGTTCTTAGCCGGCTACGGCCGGGCGGCACACCCGTATGATTTCCATGCCGTGCGCTATGCGGTAGCCGGTGCGGAAAAGCTGAAAGATGAAGTCCGCGAGCTGTGGAGCCGCAAATTCGGCATCCGCATCTTGGAAGGCTATGGGACCACGGAAGCGGCACCTATCGTCACTATCAACTCGCCTTTGGCCTACAAGCCCGGCACTGTCGGCCGCCTTCTTCCGGGTATGCGCTGCAGACTGCAAGAAATCCCCGGGATCGAGCGTGGCGGAAGTCTGCAGATTCAAGGACCGAATGTAATGAAGGGGTATTTAATCCATGGCCAAGGCTTTGTGCCCCGGCCGGAATGGTACGATTGCGGCGATGTAGTGGAGTTTGATGAGCGAGGCTTTATGACAATCAAATCACGCTTAAAAAGATTCGCCAAAATAGGCGGCGAAATGATTTCTCTGCAGACGGTAGAGGAAACCGCGGCGGAATGCTATAACGATGCCGCATTAGCCGCGATCAGCGTGGAGGACGGCCGAAAAGGCGAGCGCATACTGCTGTGCGTCACCAATCCGAATCACAAGCTGTCTGAGCTCAAAGCTTACATCACCGAGAAAGGCCACCCGCCTTTACTGCTGCCATCGCGGTTAGTGGTAATCGATAAGCTGCCGCTTCTCGGCAGCGGCAAAACCGACTATGTGACGCTGCAAAAACTTGCCGAGTCCGCCGCGGACAAAGGAGTACAAGACTGATGAAACCGACAAAGCCGACGAATTTGATCAACCCATCGTTGACCGCATCGAACGGCAGCAAGCCTCAGCATAGGCTGCACCGCTCATTCAGCCCTTTGTCCGCCCTCTTGCTTACCCAGTTTTTATCGGCGTTCGCAGATAATATGATTTTGTTCATCACACTTGCCATGATTAAATTATATGCCCTGCCTGACTTCTACATCGGCGTGGTGCAAGGGGCATTCCTGTTTGCCTTTGTCCTGCTGGCTCCCTTCGTCGGAGCTTTTGCGGATAAAAATGCGAAATCGACCGTGCTCTGCATCGGCAATGCTATCAAAGCGGCAGGCATCGTGTGTCTGTTTGCCGGCCTGGACCCGGCGGTGAGCTACGCCATAGTGGGCATTGGAGCAGCTGTGTACTCGCCTGCCAAATATGGCATTTTGACCGAGCTCACGTCCACCGAGACGCAGCTGCTTTCGGCCAACGCGAAGATGGAGGGCTTCACCATTTTAGCGATCTTAACCGGTTCACTCGCGGGAGGCACGCTGGCGGGCGTCTCGATCACGTCTGCACTGGCGGTATGCTTGGCCCTGTATCTGCTTTCTCTAGTGATGACCCTCGCTATACCGAAAGGCCCCGGCAATACTGAGATCCGCTACGGCCGTGAAATGCTGGCCTTTTTCAAGGACACCGGGAAACTGTTCTCAGTACGGAAAACCCGCTTCGCCCTGATCGGCACCGGCTCATTCTGGATGATATCGGCGGTGTTCCGGCTGGCCCTCATCGCATGGGTACCGATGCATCTCGCGATCGAGTCGCTGGATCAGATTTCCATGCTCACGGCTATCACCGGCATCGGTATCATGATCGGGGCGCTCGCTACGCCGAAGCTGATTCCGGCGGCCAGATACTATAAGGCTTACCGGTTCGGAGCGATGATGGTTGCGGTGATGCTGCTGTTTCCACTGATGTACTCGGTGCCCGTCACGATTGTGCTTCTTCTCATGATCGGCTTCGCCGGAGGTGTGTTCATCGTGCCGATGAACGCCGCGCTGCAGGATGAAGGCCACAAGATGGTCGGAGCCGGTAAAACCATTGCCGTGCAGAACATGTTCGAAAATGTGCTGATGCTGTCCGGCGTTGGCATTTATACGCAGGTCACCAAAACGGGAGTGTCCGTTGACGGATCTGTCATCGGAGGAGCGATTGTGCTTGCTGTGTTCGTGGCGTTTTTATGGACCCAGGTCCGGTTTTTAAAGTCTGAAACAAATTTGTCATAGACGTCTGATGTAAACGGTATCCAAAATTTTTTTAGGCGCTATAATTAGAGTTAGACTACCAGTTGAAAGGAACATCAGAAGCATGCAGATCTACATGACATTGATTATACTCACTGCGCTGGCGGGACTCGTGGGTACGCTTCTCGTTGGGTTTTCGCGCCACAACAAAGTAGGGGATCCCAATTATGACCGGAAACCTCTGGGAAACTGGGGCCGGCTGGGAGTGTATTATGTTCTGATGATTATTGTCCTGTTCGCGATTTTGTTTTACGCGATTGCAGAGTGAGCGTCAAGTTTTCTTGAGTTTCATGTGAAAAAAGGCGCAGAAGAGGAAAGCCGGGACCGCGGCCTTCCTCTTTTTCGTGTGGCGTCTGTGATGGCGCGGTTGCACACGCTTGAACATGCGTGTGCCTAGCTGGATAACAGACTTGAAACTGATGGCACTGGAATGAATATTTAAAAAAGTAACGTCTATGGCGCAAATTGCACCGGAGAATTTAACAACCGGTTCGCAACTTGGATCTAAAACTATCCTGTATCTTGGGAAGATGGTAGAGTTGGTTAAGGAAATGACGAAAATAATCTATTGCCTATGACCATTGGATGGTTTTGTGGTTATAACCCAACTAACGTGCTTGTAGACTTTACGATCATAATAACGAACAAATTGTTGTCGGAACGTTAACGCTTACTCCACTGCAAAAACATCGGAGTCATTTTGGACGTTGATAAGGTCAGCGACGTTTCCTTCACCTTCAATTTCAGTGAACCCTTTGAAGGTGTACTTCTTATCGTTAATGATTTGGTTCAAGGATTCTTGGCTAAGGTCGGAGGTAGCAATTGTTACACGAAGTCCCTCGCGATTAATGCCACGTGCGTAAACTACTTTCGCTTTCAGGTTTTTAATTGCAAGGACTTCATTAATTTTCTCAGCGGGAACTGGCTTGGCGAATGTTGCTGTAAACCTTGCTTTTTCAGCTCCGTTTGCTTTTACTTTTTTATTTAGCTTCTCGTGTACTTTGTTTTTATCAGCGGTTAAATCATCTTTAGTCTTATTGTTATCGTATTCTTCGTTAACCTTACTCAGTTCGCTTGTAGTGCCAACAGATGCTTCGGGAGCGCCAGTATCTTTCTTCGTTGACAAGATGCTAACCGATCTATCTGGCTTCGCCGCAGATACATTAGAGTATTTAAAATTATTCCACGACTCACCCTCCAAAGAATCCTCTGTATTGGTAAATGGAACATTATTATAATCCCCACCCTCGTAAACAGGCGGAATACTTTGAGCAGAATAAGCGATAAGATATGGGTTCTTGGAAGAGTCCATAATCCTAAAGTTTCCAGTAAAATTATATCTCGTCCAGCCTGTCCAAGAGTTTTTATCACGACTAACTACTTCGATTTCTTCGTTTCTTCCATACCCTGGGGTAGTTGAGGATTGATCGGATTGGTCGTCTTCAAGATCAAATTTAGGATCAGGCAAAGTCGTAGATACCGAATATCCGTGAAGGGCATGGGTAGAGCCATTCTCTTTCAGATCAAGAGTCGTCAGATACCTAATAATGGTTTTTGCGTTTTCTATCTGGGTTGGAGACCAGTATATGCCTTCTAAGGCAATGTAGATATAGTTATCTCCAGGGGTGTATGATGCAATGAGATATTACAAATATGTACGTTATATGACAATTTATTTTTGTGAAGATACAGGGTTTCGGCCAGAACTCTCCGCATGTGTGTGAGTTCATAATTGTTCATAACAAGTATAACCCGCTATGGGTGTACCACCTTTATCAAAGATCGGTAGTCATAAATACAGCGACAAGTCTAGGACTTTATTCCAAGATTGTCGCTGTTTTGATTTATGGTGTCAGTCTAATACTAATTTCTAGCTAGTTAACTGGGATGAGACAAAACGAAGCACCCGAAAGAACCGGCGCTGCCGTTCGATCAGGTACTTCCTGTCGTCCAATTGTATTCTATTACTCTTGGTTGCCGCTCAGTTTCCCTGTCGGGAAACGGGCGGCTTTTTTCTTGGAAATCAAAACGCTCGCTTAATCGAGTTTCGTCTGTAAAAAGTTGAAGGTTTACGAAAAAATGGCAATAGGATGCTCGGGCCACCTTATTTATAGGACCGTGTATAAAAGTCTTTCTATCAGGGTAACCTTATGAGTTAGCTCGCTTGATTAGCTGCCTTAGGACCACCTTCTATGTAAGGTTGCCTGGTTTTTACAATGTGGTAACTAATAACAAGGAGTTTTTCTTGCTATGGCAATACATGCTTTCTTCTTGCCTCGCCGAGAAGCAATTTTCCAGACTTTGTCGAGACTTCCGTGTTTCTAGAGCGAGCGATTGCCCATGCCGCTTCGCATAATGCCACTTTTGCGTGAGTATTGCCTTTTACGCTCTTTGTACTTTTTTTTACCAGCACTTTCGTGATTCACCGGGGCAGGGCAACCCCTGCCCATGAGGACAAATGGTCTGCCGTGGGGAATTGATCCATATCCACACCGATTTCCGCGATTAGGACCGCTGCTTTGTGAACTAAAATTCCTCCCTCCATCGAAAAGCCGCACGCAATACTTTGGCTGCTGCTGCATTTTTTTTAGTTTAATTTAGTAGTGTCATACATTACATTCCTCATTTACCAATATGTACCATATCGAGGGTTATCGTTCCCTCCCCTTTACAGTTGGGGCAAGCGCCGCTTTCTGTATTAAACGAGAAATGAGCGGGTGTATAGCCTCGCATGACGGCTTAAGGTTGCTCTGCAAACAAAGAATGCAGCTTATCCCAGATATCGACATAGGTGATTGGCGTAGATATCCGATTTCGGCCGATCGGTGCTTGGGTCACGACGACGCATTGTTTAATGTTCTCCCATCGCTCAAGAGTACCGAGTTCTTGAGTTGTCCGTACGACGGGAACTGTCTCTTCTTCTGACGTATCTGTCTTTTCTTTGTCCTCAGACACAAATATTGCAGCAACGTGACCAATATTCCGGAAATAAGAAAACTTTTACCTCTGCCTGACATGCCTGCGACGCCGACCATTGCGCCTAAAGGGATTTCAACCGTCACGATATTGAACCGCCGTATACCTAACGGTACGTATTGTGGTGTGAGAGCTCGGGGGCTTACAGACCCTGCTCCTCGATTCCGCATTTCATTCACTTGAATTTTGGGATGTATAGTCCAGCAAAGTATCTTTTAGTAATTGGCAGACATTCGCTAAATACTAGCTATTCTAATAATTTACTGATCTCATCTACCGCTTCTTTTTTCAAAAAAAAGCCAACGGTTGCAAATTCAACTCCTTGATTAATCTTCTCAGTATGATCGAACATTCGGAGGTCCTTTCCAGAGTCTAGCTTGTAAATAGTACAATTTTCAAATATATCTTGAATATTAAAATACTTCTTAGCTAAAGGGAATACTAGCACATAATCATTTTCTTTTTTCGTAATTTGATAGTATAGACACTGATGTTTGAAATTATACGATCCATTCTTCATAATATATCCTTCCCTTCAAATTATACTATGTATTATTCAATAATCATATTATTTTGTATGAATTCGCTGGCTAGCGTTCATAAATATAAGGGTTAGGAGAGGGTAAAAATTAAAACTATTAAAAATTTGCTTCTGTCATTGTCGTTTGTAATTATGCTACTGTCACTTCCTTTCTCAGCAGCGGCTTCAGCTGCAGGAACTAGTCCATCAAACCAAATATCCGATCAGTCTATGACGGCTGCCTCTGAGGGAACTTTTGATATTTACTGCGATGGGCAAAACATGCTTATGTGGTGTGATTGGTGGTCAGTATTTGACGACGATTTGATTTACAGGATTGATGTAACTATTGACTTCGAAAAAAGTGTATCTTGGCTCGGTTGGCAAACTAAAACTACAAAAAATCAAACTCTTTATTTAAATTCTCCCTATAACGAAGCATATGGTCAATTAGAAGCAGACCTAACGCCATATGGCTCAGGGACTTACCGTGGTCGAGCTATGGCTACTGCGTATACATTCGATGGCGATGCACTAATAATGCCTATAAAACTTTCTAGTAGTGTGTCAGCACCTTTTCCTGCTACGTTTAATTGATAGAAACAATTTTTTCGATTAAGTGAGATCACACAGGCAGAACCATGGGTTAAATGACCAGGTTCTGCCTCTTTAATGGATGTATGGTTTCTGGTTAAAGAGAAAATAGACCAATAATCTCTTGGAAAAAACCATCTTGGAATAGGATGCATTCCAAATTTGTGAAGTATAAGTGGTTGCATTCAATATTCGATGTTAACAGTGATTCAATATAATGCTCAGGGCCACTAGAGTTATTACTTTTCACATGCAACTCCATCATTGTCTCCAAAATGAACATCGAGTGATCGTTCAAACCTTAATTTGCTTCGGCTTCACAATCCCTCTTGTGATGGCATCCCTATATTCATAGGGAGATAAGTCATAGATGCTGCCGTGAATGCGAATACCGTTATAATCCTGAATAACTGACTTACAATCTCATACGCCTGCGGATAGGACTCAAATTCATGGCGCTGATAACATTCAAGTTCTATGATGGAATGGATAGGATTCAATGTAAGCGTTTTTATTCGGCGTTTTGGGCGGAATGCGCTCATGAATCAAGTCAAACTCGTTGCAGGCCTCTTCAAACAGGTTGCTAACAAACTGTGGACCGTTGTCTGAACATGATGGGTTTATCTGCTTTGTCAAAAAGCTGACGCTTCATAAGCGCTTCCTGCGTGATCTGGACGAGATGCTTGGCTTCACAGGACAATCCGATATAATAGGCTACTACGGCGCGATCAAACACGTCTATGATGCTCATAACGAAGAAGAAGCGCTGCTCGCCATAGACCCATCCATACTTAAGCCGTTTCCCACACTGATTTGAGCCGGTTATAACGCGATTGTTAGCAAGCCGCTTGGGATGCTTCATCTTAAGTTTCCGCTGTGGACGAAGCACATCCATTTGCTTGTATAGACGGTAGACTTTCTTCTCGTTAATCTTCAGTTGATGGCGTCTTTTAAGGAGTACAGTGAGTGTGCGATAGCCATACGCTGCGCCTTCTCCTGTTAAGAATTCCATGATCCATTCACAAATCTGCTCGTCACTAACTGGCTTGCCATCTTGTGTATAAGATAAACCAGGTGCGGGGCGACCGACCCTGTGGATTGTATCTAGAAAGGGCTGCGCTTTATTCACATGTGCATAGTACGTGGATCGCTCTACCTCCAATACACGCAGCACAAAGCTGATGCTACGCCCTTGCACAATATATTTCTGGGCAATCTCTATTTTATCCGCAAGTTCGGGTTCGTTTTTTTTAGTAGGTCTTTGAGAATATCCCTCTCTAAGGCTTGCTCTGCAAAGAGCTTCTTCAGCTTCTCATTCTCTTTTTCCAACTGTGCATAATCTTCTGCTGTTGGAACAAACTTGGCTTGCTTGATACTTGTCCCATCCAGTTGATCAAGATCCTTTCGGTTCAGTTCTCTAGCCCACCGGAGCACCATCTTAGGATCGAGCTCATGTTGCCTTGCTACAGCAGTCATGTTGCCAATTTCTTTCCCTTTCGCTACAACCATCTTCTTAAATTTTAGATCGTACTGCTTGTTCGTCATTACGTTCCCCTCCGCCTTATTCTTATTGTATTGGAATAAGGGGTGCACTGTCCAAGTCTCCTAGGGGGCTAAAAAGCCACAACGGGTCATTATTGAAAAATTCTATCAGGCATTTAAAACAGAGGATTATGGAACCATTGCCCCAGTATTTTTAGACAATAACCCACAAATGGTCATAAACGTAAGGCACTGGTATGGGGATGTTCAAGACTTTAAAATAAGGGAAACTAAAGCAATATCTGAATCGGAAAAGAAAGTAAAAGTATCCGTGACAAGTCTTAGAAATAACGAAAAACACAAAGATACTGATACATTAATATTAGTTAAACAAAATGATTCTTGGCTAATTAAACATTATGAATCTGATCTGGATTATAAGTTACCAGGGTAGCGGCAACAATTTGACGGTTATACACTAAGCATTAGCGGACACCTATTCGCCCGTTCCTGATGACCTTAGCGGATGTAAAAGGCAGAATTGATGACCGCTAATAATGTTTAGCGGTCATTGCTTAGAGGCAGTTGAAAAAACGTACTGTGAGGCTAAACATCCTTAGCGTATATTTTGGTTAAAAGTTTGGCGCGCGGGCCGTGCGGGTGCTACCGTGCTTCATGCCGTGCAGCTACCTTGGGTAATGTCGTGCGTGATGCTGTGCTTCAAACCGTGCTGCATACCTTGGTTAATGCGGTACGTCAAGCCTGTCTTATAGTCTGTGCTCGTTTCTGGCTCAGGTGGATACCGTAGTTTATAGCGTGGTTTCTGCATAGTTCATTCCTCAATGCTGCCACCGGCCGCGCTGCGTTTCATCCGTTTCTTACACCGTTGTTATGAACTCGACGATTACCTGTGCAAGCTTGTGCGGGGCTTCCATCATGCTCATATGCCCCGCGCCGGCGATTTGCCGCTGGGCGATCTGGCCGCCGGTGACGGAGAACGCCCTTTCCGCCGGAATCACCTGATCGTGATCCCCGGCGACAATCAGGACAGGCATTTTCGCCTCCGCAAGCACGTGGTTACGGTCGGGGCGTCGCCTCATCCCGTCCAATGTGCGTATCGCTCCCTCCGGATGAGTCCCCCGCCCTATCGCCACAGTTTCCCGCACGGCCTGCGCCATCGTTTGCAGATGAACGGGCGCAAACAGCTTCGGAGCCAGCCCTTCAACGAAAGCTGAGATACCTTTTTCGCGGATTGTGTCCATACCTTTCAGACGCCCTTCCTTAGCCTCATCACTGTCCGGAAACGCAGTGGAGTGAATCAAGCCGAAGGCCGCCAGCAGTTCGGGATGACGTTCAGCGAATGCCAGCGTCGCATAACCGCCCAGAGAGTGCCCTAACACAATGGCGCGCTCGATCCGGAGCTGCTGAAGCAGCTCCGCCAAGTCACCGGCAAACGCTTCCATCGTGTATTCCCCTTCGGGGGACGCCGACTCCCCGTGGCCGCGAAGATCAGGCGCTATGAAACGATAATTGTCCGGCAGCAGCGGCAGTACTTGCTCCCAGTAAGCCGAGCTGCCGCAAAAGCCGTGAAGCAGGACGACAGCTTGGCCCTCGCCGTGCGCTTTGTAGGCGAGCCGCGCTCCATTATGCCTAACGAATTTGGTCTCCATCCATCTTCATCCCCTTCATCATGGTGATCTTAACTCCTCATTGTTACTTACCCACAAACAGCTATATCGTAAAAAAATGTATCTGTCCACTAGACTCAAGGTCTCATTTAGGAGCGGTCGAATCTTACTTATACGATAACGCACACGCGTCGACTTTATACTAAAATTCCGGAACATGTGTTACTTTCTGGAAATGTTGAACACAGAGCCGGCGGTAATGTTATATTATTGGGTAATGATATTTCCCGCGAAAGGACGCACCATGAAAAAACACGCTGCTGCAATTATATTAATTATCTCCATAGCATTGATAGTTTCCGGATGCTCCAGCCAAATTCCGGCCATAAACGGTGCTGATGTGACACAGGTAAGCATTCCGGTTAATTCCACAATATTTGACGGCAAGGGCAATGAAGTAAGCAAGCTGTTTGATAAAGAGAATCGCGAATATGTACCGTTAGCCGGCATTCCCGATTACCTGGTGAAGGCTTTCGTCGTGACCGAAGACCAACGTTTCTATGAGCATTCAGGAGTGGACGCCAAAGGCATCTTCCGGGCACTCTATAGAGATGTGACCTCGCAAAGCCTGCGTGAAGGAGCCAGCACCATCACCCAGCAGGTGGCCAAAAATGCCTTCCTCACCCAAGAAAAAACAATCGGCAGGAAGCTGAGCGAAATGGCTATCGCCATCGAATTGGAGCAGGATTACACCAAGGAGCAAATATTGGAGATGTACGTGAACCTGATTTACTTCGGAGAAGGCGTTTACGGTGTGAAAACCGCAGCCCAGCAGTACTTCGGCAAAGACGTGAAGGATGTCTCAATTTCGGAGGCCGCAATGCTTGCCGGTTTACCAAAAGCGCCTTCCGCCTACTCACCTCGGCGTGACATGACGAAAGCGGAAGAGCGCCGCAATGTCGTATTAAACTTAATGCGTGAGCATGGGGTGATATCAGCGGAGCAGGCCCTTAAAGCCGAACGGGAGCAAATAAAACTCGCTCCGGGGCGCCGTCCCGCCAACAATGAGCACCGAGCTTACATGGATTATGTAGTAAAAGAGGCGAGCCAGCTGTTACAGGTTGATGAGGCATCTGTACGAAGCGGGGGCTACCGCATTTACACCAGCTTTAACTCGGCTGTGCAAAGGGTTGTGAATGAATCGGTGTCCTCGCACAAGTTCTCAGACGACCGAGCGGGCCGAGGCGTTGAGGTCGGGATGGCCGTCCTGAAGCCTCGCACCGGTTCGATCGTTGCGGTGTATGGAGGGAGAACATATCAGGCGCGGGGATTCAATCGTGCGACGGCATACTTTCAGCCGGGATCTGTTCTTAAACCGTTAGCCGCTTATGCCCCGGCCATCGAAACTAAAGGCTGGAAGCCGTATGACCGGATCACCGATGCTCCAACGACATTTGACGGCTACACACCCAAAAATTACGGCGAGCGGTATTTTGGGAACGTCACGCTCTATGAGGCATTGTCACGCTCTTTGAACGTCCCCGCCGTGTATTTGCTTCATGATGTCGGAATTGAGGCGGGTGCACGCATTGTGCAAGCGGCAGGTATCGAGCTTGATCCCAAAGACAAAGGACTGTCTCTGGCACTGGGGGGCATGACTAGAGGGGCGAGCCCTCTGCAGCTGGCACAAGCTTATTCTGCGTTCGCTAACCACGGCAAAGTGCCGAACGCGCATGCTATTGTGGAGATTCAAGATCGGAATGGAAAAACCATCTACAAGACGGAAGCCGTACAAAAGCAAATCATGGAGCCCGAAACGGCCGACACGATTTCGGAGATGCTGCAGGGAGTTATTACGGAGCCGTTTGGGACAGGCCGTAACGCCTACTTTGGCAAGCCGGCGGCAGGAAAAACCGGAACCACTCAGGTTCCAACCCTTGGCACCGAAGCTAACAAAGATGCGTGGTTCGTCGGATACACCAGTGATTTTGTCACCGCCATCCACGTTGGGTTTGATCAAACGGACCGCGAACATTATCTATCGAATGGCGGCGGCAGAGAACCCGCTGAGCTGTTTAGCACGGTAATGCGGCAGGTGTATGGGAACTAGAGCCCGGCACCGCCGAATTAGTTGTGGCGCGATGCAGCTGCTTACATCAGCATCAAAATGCCCCGATAGTCCACTATTTCTCTGGACTTCGGGGCATTTTGGCGCTGCAGTGTAGGCGTGCTCAGCGCACTGCGGCGTGGCCTGCTAGGCGTTCCGCGGTGCTGGCATGCTCAGCTTGCGCGGCGCTCGTGCGCTCAGGCACCACGTGTCCGGCGCTAAGCTTATTGCGGCATGGGTGCGATCGCCGCTGCCGCAGGTGCAGTGAGCGGCGCAGCGGCAGGAGGTGCCGTTGACGGAGCCGCGGCTTCCGCAGGTACAGTCACCGACTCAGCGGCGGGAGGCGTCACTGCCGGATCCGCGGCCGGCGCCGGTGCCGCACGCTGAATCACTGCGGTGGCCGGGTCAGACACGGTTGCAGCCGAGTTCTCAGCGACCGGCGTGTATTTCGACGGTACATAGGTGTGTGCTTTTACTGGTGTGATGACTTGCGGATGCATATGATCCGGCTTCGGGTTCACCAGGGTGTAGCTGATCACTGCAGTATCATCGGCTTCAAATCGTATGCCGTTGATCGTGATGCCATACCCCGGGTTAGGCATGTCACCGCGGGACAAGGTAACTTTGTTGACTTCCTCATTCACCTTCTCCACAACCACGTTCACTTCTCCTTGCTGAGGCGTGTCAGGCTTTGGAGGCATCTCCCTGGATTCCACATACTTTATCGTATTGTGCAGCCATAACGCGGCTTCGCCGCGTGTGATCTCACGCTTGGGATAAGCCATACGGTCCTCTCCAAGCTGCGCGATCTTATGCAGATAAATCCGCTGCATATTCTCTCTATAGGCTTCACCTACCTGCTCGTCATCCTCGAAAATGAGCATCATTCTGACAACAGGGAAGCTACCCTTCGTGTCCATCGCTTTAATTAGCAAATCAGCATACTGTTCACGTGTGATGGAAGCGTTCGGGTCTACGTTTTGCGGAATGTTCAATCCGTTGATTTTGGCAATCACGAAAGCTTCGGCATACCAGGCATCATTCGGCACATTAGTGAAATAGTCGGATGCTTCCGGCTTTTTGACGAATTGCGTCTCGTCCAACGAGAGTTTCAAACCTTTCACAATCAAGCTAATCCCTTGAGCAAAGTTGATTTTGCCGCGTGGTGCAAAATGCTCACCGTCCACACCGGAGACGAGGCCCCTTTCCTTCAACTGCATGATCGGCTCCTTCTCCGTTGGCTCCAAATCCGTGAATGCAAGCACCGGACCCGATGACACAGTACCTAACAACACTGCTGAGGCGACAAGGGCTGCCATCTTTTTCATCGTTTTCCCTTCTTTCCTTGAGTATTGTATTTTTATGCTGCGTCTTTCTTGCTGTTTCAACCCTACTGACGAGGCGCTTTCATGAAATGTTGCATGATGAATCCACTATTTTCCACCGGGGACGGTATGGCAGAAAAGTGAGCATGGCCGCTTCTCTTCACGAAGCCTGGCAGCTGGCTTTGTTATTCGGAGCGGGTACCGGCGTTCTTGGCAGTTTCACTTCGACAATGGTACCGACGGCGCCGGCGCTGAAAATATCGATGTGCCCGTCATGCTCTTGAATTATTTTGTAGCTGACCATCAGACCGAGGCCTGTGCCTTTCTCCTTGGTACTGTAAAACGGCTCTCCCAGTCTCGCTCTCCAGCCTTCCGAAATTCCCAAACCTTGATCATGTATGCGGATGACTACCTTGTCGTGCTCCGCATATCCGACTTGCACTGTGATGTCTCCGCCTTGATCCATAGACTCCATCGCATTTTTCAGCAAGTGTATGAAGACATTCTTGAGCTTGCTCTTATCACAGCGTACCCACGGATCGGTGCAGTCGAATTTGACCAGCAAGCGGATAGCACGCAGCGCTGCTTGAGCGTTCATCAGTGTCACGATAGTTTGCAGCATCTCATACAAATTGCACTCTTGATAATCGCTCGGGCCCGGGCTGGCCAGCAGCAAAAATTCCGAGATGATGGTTTCAATCTGATCCAGATCATGCAGCATGATATCGTAATAATCGTCTTTTACCGTGCCGCGTTTAATCAACTGAGTCATGCCCTTCACTGTCGTTAGCGGGTTTCTTATTTCATGCGCTATACCGGCGGCCAATTGTCCGGCCATGACCAGCTTGTCGGTTTTGCGTAAAATCTCTTCGTTGCGTTTTTGTTCCGTGCAATTTTTGGCGATCGTAAACGCACCGATGATTTTTTTTCTATGGATGATCGGAATCATCGTTACATTGAATTCAATCGTATGCCCCAGCTTGTGTCTCGCGAGAATGTCCGCATTTTGGGGGACGCCGCGCGTGACTTGCTCGAACAGCTGATTAAACTTCTCCTGCTCCCCTTCCACCAACAAAGATCGGCTGAGCCGGTTTGCCAGTTCATGCTGCTCATAGCCCATAGCCTGAAGTCCTGCCGCGTTCACGGAAATGATCCTGCCGTCCAAATCTACGGAGCTCACCCACTCGGGGTTTTGGTCAAACAGTGACTGCAGACGGATCGCATGCATACTCGCAGTGTCCTGCGCCATTCTTTTATCCACATACATGCCGAAAAAAACAAATCCAGTCAGCAAAGCAAGGGTTGCGCTAATCCAGTATGACAGCTGCTCCGCCCCCACGGCATACAATGACCGGTAAATGGGTGCGATGGAGCTGTGAGACTGGGACGTAAACTGCGTGGACAGTATGGCTATATAATGCATGCCAGCCGTGGCGGCACCCAGCAGCAATGCATTCATGATCTTGGCTCTCACTCTGGGGCTTGGCGCAACGAATGACACAATCACAGGTATGACGGCAGAAGTTAAGGCGAGCGGAAGATGAAGGCCCATAGATAAATGGGGCATGCCCACAAAATGCAAAGTCCAAATGCCCAGCCCCATGGTGAGAGAGCTGAATGCCGAATAAATCAGCCTGCTCTTTGCAATCTTGGCGCAGCATGCGCGGTGGGACAAATTGAGAGAGGCATAGGAAGACACAATCGCAATAACTATGGTCAGGATAACAAGTGATACGGAATAGTGCAGTCCATGGATCTCCATCTTTCCACCCCCAGGATTATTTTTCAGTAAGAGTGACTTTTTCTAAATTTTTCTATTCTACAGCGCGCAAGGTTTTCCTTCTAAAATCATCCATTTCTGTACCGTGTATACAAATCGCATCATATTGGTAAAAAGTGATCGACAAAAAGGGCCATCCCAATAGCGGAATGACCTGTTATGTTGCGATTTTAAGCAGAATCCGGCGGTTTTGGTTATGGCAATTAATGTAATATATAGAAATGATACACCTTGTAGCTACAGGCATCTGCTATCGTGGTACCATCTCAATCCAGTATCTTTGCACAACTTGTCCTGCTGTGTCCGTCTCCTCAGATTCGAGGACTCCGCCATTTTTTTGAATCACGCGTGCGGAGCCGACATTCGTTTTTCTGCAGTGTACGAGAGCCCGCTCTATTCCAATGTTCCGCGCCTCTATTAAGGCCAGCCGAAGCAATTCTGTGGCGTGCCCCTTTCTTCGCTCGCTGGGCCTGATACCATAACCGATGTGACCGCCGATTTGTCTAAGATTGTCATTCAACCGATGCCGGATATTGACCGCACCCAGCACTCTTCGATCCGCATTTACCAACCAGAACGTAGAATGTGGGACGTAACCGTCCGGTATTTGGTTTCCTGTGCGGTATCCCTCCAGCAGCTTCAGCATTGCCGGAAAGTCGCTCGGATCCAGCCCCAAGGTGAATGGCACCAGTATCTCCCCCGTGGCATTCCATTCGTGCAGCATGTCAAGATACTGGTCTTTGTACGATAAAGCAGGCTCAACCAAAGCCGTATTCAAACGCAACACTCCAATACAAAGGGTTCTACCATCAGGTTACCACTTTGGTCGGTTGCGTAGTCATATGCTGCTCTGACAGTCTGAAGCGCGGCCAAAGGGCCGCGCAGCTTTACTTCCGAGCGTTGAAGCGGTCATAGGCTGCCTGATAGATCTGCCCAGCCTCCTCGATTCCCATGCTTTTCAGCCTCTCCTGCAACTCATCGATCTTACTCACGGGATCGGTGCCCATTAAAATCCTAAGCACTGTTTCCTGTTTGTATGTGTTGATATCGCTCATAATCGATCCGAGTGTAGAGCTTTCCTCGGCGGTGAAGCTGAGTGTCGTCGGCGTGTTGAGGGAAGTATCCGCACTGGCGAAGGTTTTGATGGATTCCTTTTGCTCCGGGAATGGCAGAGAAATCTGGCTCCAGGCATCGTATTCCATCACTTTCGTGTGGCCAAACACCGGCGTCGCATAATGATAGATTGCCTGCTGAGGCGCTTTGCCGTCCTTGTTCCGCATGATATCATCCGTGTACGTCTTATTGCCGTCTTTAACGGTGTAGCTTTTGCCCTCGATCCCCCAGTTCAGCAGTGCCTGACCCTCATCTGAGTACATGTAGTCGATCAGCCTGACAATCTCTTTGGGGTACTTGGAGCTGGTACTGATGATCGCAGAGAGGCCAACCTTCTGAATCGTGGATGCGGCATAATTGTACGGTTTGCCCGCGGGGCCAATCGGCGGTTTTACTCCAATGAGAGAAAAATTCGGATTTTTCGTTCTTGCCACCGTTGTCGTGTTGCCGATGAGAGAGCCGAGAGAGCCATATGTCGTTCCTACCAGCTCATTTTGCAGCTTCGTTGTTAATCCTTTGGAATCGGTGGAAGCGAATTCGGAATCGATCAGACCTTCTTCATACCAGTTGGCCATGGTCGTCAAATAGTCTTTGTACTGCGGCTGCAGCGGACCGTAGAGTAATTTCCCGCTGGCCGGATCCTTATAAAATCCATCGAGGATGCCCCAAGCGGCCGTAAATTCCGACATACCGCTGCCGATACCGCCAAGCGCAGTACCGCTGGGGGCTTTCGCGATGCTGTAAGGAATCTCGTCCGCCTTACCGTTGCCGTTCGGATCTTTTTCTTTGAAAGCTCTGAGCACATTGTGCCATTCATCAATGGTAGTCGGCGGCTGCAAGCCCAGCTTATCGAGCCAATCCTTACGTATAATCAGTCCGTTGTAACTCGTTCTCATCGGGTCGGGATCCAGCTGGAAAAAGGAAGGATACGTTCCATCGTCCAACGTGACGTATTTTTTAACCTCGGGATATTTTTCAAGTGCTTTCTTGTAATTCGGCGCATACTTATCCAAATAGTCATTAAGCTTGATCGCGACGCCATCGTTGATCAATCCCGTGAGCCCGCGAGGTACGCCGGCCCAGTCCCAGAAAATAACATCCGGATAATCCCCGGTCGCCAGCATCACATTCAACGCTTCATTATTACCGCTATTCGGAGGATGTACGAATTCAATATGAATTCCTGTGCGCTTTTCCAGCTCCTTGAACGCTTCCATTTCCCCCATGCTTTTCAGTTCGGTTTCGACATAATTGCGTTGATACCATTTGATTGTGATCGGCTTTTCCACGATCGGCAATGACAGCGACTCAGTGCCGGCAGACTCCGTCGTATCCAACGCGGGCTCAGCCTCTGTGCCGCCGCCCGAGCAGCCCGCCAAAGTACCGCCAAGCAACACATAAGCGAGCAGTGAACGCGAGACTCTCTTTTTTAACATGGCATACATCCCCCAACATTCTATGATTAGTTCTAACCGCCATCCGCCGATCAGGATCATACCCTACCGCGGCTAACCCTTGATCGCGCCGATCATAACCCCTTTGGCAAAATACTTCTGCAGAAAAGGATAGGCAAACAACACAGGAACGGTGGCGACCATAATGGTCGCGTATTTGATGACCTCGCTCATATCCTGGCCCTTTTCGTCCACACCGAGCGTGACCATCATGTCGTCCGTTTTGTTATTGATCAATATGTTCCTCAGCACCAGCTGCAAAGGATACATCTCAGACTCGTTCAAATAAATGGATGCGTTGAACCACGCATTCCAGTGCCCCACGCCGTAATACAAAATCATAACCGAAATCACAGGCATCGCTAGCGGGATAATGATTCTGAAAAGAATAGTCCAATCGCCGGCGCCGTCCAGCCTCGCGGATTCTTCCAAGCTCTCCGGGATGGATTGGAAATAGGTCCGCATAATGATGAGGTTCATCGTACTGATGAGACCGGGCAGCACGATGGCGCCGATCGTATTCAGCAGGCCCATACTCTTCATCAACAAATACGTCGGAATCAAGCCCCCGCTGAAAAACATCGTAAAAACAATGAACAGCATAATGTGGTTTCTAAGAAGTACCCCTTTACGTGAAAGCCCATACGCCAGTAAAGCGGTTACAATAACATTCAGCGTGGTGCCGACGACAACGTAAATCAACGTATTCTTGTAACCGGACAATATAAGCGGATTGCTCAGCACCAGCTTGTAAGCATCCCATTGAGCGCCGAGCGGAAACAGAAGCAAGCCGCTGTATGACGCGAGCTCTGCCGGAGAGCTCACGGATGCGAAAGCGACATATAAAAACGGGTATACGGTGGCAATGGTGAGTACAGTGAGCAGGGTGACGTTGAACACATCGAACAGCTTTTCTCCCAAGTTGTTTTGCATAGGCTCCTCCCTACCATAAGCTGGAGTCAGAAAATTTACGGCTGAGTTTGTTGGCCCCTATCAGCAGGATGAAATTAATGAGCGAGTTAAACAAACCGATAGCGGCACTGTAGCTGTAGCTGGCATCCACCAAACCTTTTCGGTACACAAAGGACGAGATTACATCCGCTGTTTCATACGTGGAAGGGTTATACAGCAGGATCACCTTTTCAAAGCCCACGTCCATCATGTGACCGATTCTCA
The DNA here is from genome assembly GCF_002220865.2 of Paenibacillus xerothermodurans. Lineage (GTDB taxonomy): Bacteria > Bacillota > Bacilli > Paenibacillales > NBRC-103111 > Paenibacillus_S > Paenibacillus_S xerothermodurans. The sequence goes on from NZ_NHRJ02000007.1 coordinate 132,453, forward strand.
ATATCAGCAGGATGATGATTGTCGGCATGATTCCGGGCAGCGTCACGTTCAGCGCTTGCTTCCATCGCCCGGCACCGTCTATCTTGGCGGCATCGTACAATTCTTGATCAATCCCCGATAACGCGGCCAAGTAGATAATCGAGCTCCACCCGATTTCCTGCCAGATGCCCGAGCTGACGAAAATCGTGCGAAACAGCTCCCCATTTAAGAGCAAATTATCCCTGCTTCCGCCAAACCAGACGATGATGTCGTTAATCAATCCGTTCTTGGCAGTAAAATCGACGATCAATCCGCAAATGACCATTACGGAGACAAAATGCGGCAGGTACGTCAACGTTTGCACGGTACGCTTAAACCACTGCTTGCGCAATTCATTTAACAATAACGCCAGTATAATCGGAGCCGGGAAGCCGAACAGCAAGGAATAGAAATTGATTAATAATGTGTTCTTGATAATCCGGATAAAATAATAGCTTTGGAAAAAAGCCTCGAAATGTTTAAAGCCGACCCATTCGCTGCCCCAGATGCCGGCGGCAGGAGTAAATTGCTTGAATGCGATAGTTGCGCCATACATCGGTACATACTGAAAAATAATGTAGTACAGAATCCCGGGCAGCATCATTAAGTACACATATTTGTTTCTGATGAGATCCTTGAAAAGAACTTGAAGCCCTTGCCGGAGTCTCCTATGCTGCTTAATGCGGCTCGCGCTGATCTCCCGGTGGGTCAAAGCCATATGTGCATCCCTCATTCCCTTATTATTGGTTCGAGGTTGATCATAGATAAGACGGCGCTTTCAGTAAAGCGGCAATACTTCAAATCCGCTGCTCAAAATTGAGATCCGGCGCTATATAAATTTCACTATCATTTTTTCTGTCCCGTTATCTCCGCTTCTCGCGGTATTCGCTGGGCGTCATGCCCACGTGCTTTTTAAAATTGCGAATAAGCACCACATTGTTTGAATAGCCTACTCTGGCCGCGATCTCCTGCAGCGATACGGATTGCTCCACCAAATATTTTTTCGCCGCCTCGACTCGCAGCTTATTTACGTAATTCAAGAAGTTCTCGCCGACTTGATCTTTGAACAATCCTGATAAATAGCTCGGATTCAAGTTGAACACGCCGGCCACCTTAGTCAGGCTGAGATTGGGGTCTGTGAACGTTTCCCCGATGTACGCCGTAATGCGATCCTTTAATTGCGTGCTGTGCTGGTTTTTCTGTGCCTGAATGTGTGCGCAAATTTTCTCATAGATCCACAACAGCGTGTGCTGCATTTCTTGTATGGTACGGCTGGAAATCAGGCGCTCGTATGGCTGCGGGCCGTCTGCGAAAATATTCTCAAAATCCATTACGGAAGAATTCAAGACCTTAATGGACGTGCCCATCAAGTCGAAAAAGAGACAGCGTGCCATCTGCAAAGGCAGATGACGTGTGACGAAATTCATCTGGTACACAGCGCTCATAATTGCGCGCACTTTTGCGATGTCCCCGTGTTTGATGCTGTGGATGAGCAGTTCTTCCGTCTGGATCGGATAATCATAGGTGGTTTGCGGATTATGCAGGGTTTTGATGTCGCCGAAGTTGATTACACTGCTGTAGCCTTTGAGGATCTGGTATTCCATTGCACGGACAGCCTCCTGATAAGAAGCATGAACCCCCTCCAGCTTCTCATGCACGCCGCCAATGCTAATCGTTATCGTGCTGTGATATTTGAGCCCGATGAATTCGAGAGCTTTCGCCGCTAATTCCTGCAGCTGCATGTCTGCAGCATCATTAGCTTGATCTATGTTAATCAACAGTGCAACGCGATCCGGATCCAGGTCCACTACGTACGATTGTCCGAGTTCCCTGCCCAGATGCTCCAACACGTTACCGATGACAAACTTCGAGAAGTTGCGGTCCTTCATCGTACCCCCGCTGTATTGATCGACGTGCACGAGAATCACACAGAAATACCTTTGGTGAAATTCCACACCGATGGATTGCAGCGCATTCTGTTCGGCCGGAATACTTCCTTGTATCAGCCGCAGAAGCACATTGGAGCGCAGCACCGGCAGCTGCCGCTGCATCGCAGATAAAAACTGTTCTTTCTCTTTCAACGCGGTGTCAGCCGCCCATTCGATCAGCTTAAGCTCATCTGACGGCTCTTTTGGAACCGTTTTCATTTTTGCTGAAAAGCCATCGGCGATCTTTTTAATAGGCTTATATTTTCCTTTAGCAAGGACAACTGCCAGCACAATTCCCGCTAAGATGAGCATTGTGGTCACGCACCACACTAAGTTCGTAATCCTTTTTAAATCCTGCCTTATGAAGTCTACAGAGGTCATCAAAATGTAATGACGGTCACGGTGAGGAGAAATAAGAGTGGAAACGAAGTATTCCCGGTTGTTCATATGAATGAAAAAGCCGCCATCGTTGGCCGACTGTTCTTTTTCCGGCAGTGTATATACCGTTGGATGGCCGATACTCAGCAGACGCTGACCGGATCCGTCAGACACATAGAGATGCCCAAGCTTCAACTCCCCATCCGACAAAAGTGCTTCCACCTTAGCCATGTCAATGCTGACCACAATCGTTGCAGCCGGCCGCTTGTTCGTTCCTTGATATACCGATTGCAGCAAACATAACACCTTCTTTGGTGCGGATGCGTCCGTGTACTTGATTTCTGCCGGCCGATAGGCAAGACTGTGGTTCTGCTGAATGGTGTATTTCCAATGTTCGAATTCCCAGTCCGCATAGCGGTACACATAGCTGGAAAAGTCGTCGACGGCAGCCTTGGCGCTTTCCGTGACAACGACGGCCGACTTCGGAAAATAAATATAGATGCCTTCGATGAAGCTGTTCGTTTGTTTGTAACGGTTCACATTGCCAATCAATCTGCTCAAATGATATTTGTCCGATGTGTTCATGTGTTGGGGGACGTTGACAAACCGCTGGACTTCCGCGTCGAGAGAAAGATTCATCGTGAGCTCTTCAATGCTTCGCAGGCGGTCGTCCAACACCCGTTGGGACTGCTCTAACAGCGAAGTGTTGTAAAATTCCGTCTCTTTCATGATCAAGCTGGAATACTGCCAATACGTGAACGCAACGATCGATAAAGGAATCACAAGCATGAGCAGGTAGGATAACAAAATATTGCTGAACATCGTACGGCGTGTGAACCATCGCAGCTGTCTGGCCATCGATCCTTTCCCTCCTTGTCATGACGCATAGACATAGCAAAGGACCAACCGAATAGTGAAGGTTGGTCCAAATATGAATAGGTGGAATCGCGCATAGTGCGAGCTCAGCTGGCCGCCGGCAGCTCCTTCTCGATTGATTCGAATAAGAACGATTGCCCGTCCCGATAGAACCGAGGATCATAAATTCCAAGCTGCTGCTGGTCATCTACGACAACTACGAATGGAGACCATTCATACAGCGTTTTGGCTCTCGGGTTACTGGCAAACAGCTTATCCAAATCAGCGTCGTCCTGTGATGTCAGTGTCGTGAGCAATGTCGGCTGTGACAGTACACTAGCTTTACTTATTTCTACGATGCCGTCCTTTTTGCCGATCATCTGAAACTGAGTTGGGACAAACTCTGCCGCCAGCGCGAATTGATCATATTTTCCGGCGTATTGATGATACAGCGCGTACCCTTGTGCGGACTGCACCGTGATATGCACCAGCATCAGCACCCACACCCACCGGTAAACCCGGTAGGGCTGTTGGACCCGCCGCAGCTTGCTGTACAACAGTCCCCCGAGCATAATCGCCCAAAAGGTCAGGTCGACGATGGGAATCGTCCCGAACGTAATTCTGTTTTGTGAGAATGGCTCGAAATAGCCCGTGCCCCAAGCATTGAATAGATCGCTGGTGTCATGGATAAAGACAGCGAGCGCGCCCATCCCGTACAGCCGCCAGCTTTTCACCCTCCAGAACAGCCAGCTTATGGCAGACAGCAGTGCCGCCCAGAGGGGCACCAGAAACACGGAGTGTGTCAAACCACGATGCCACATTTGGTAACGGCCCGCAGTATCCCACCATGCAGATATGACATCGATGTCTGGGATTTGTGATCCGCCTACGGCAGTGACGAACAATGCTGCCTTCTGCTTGCGGTTCCAATCCGGTTTGGGGACCGCCGCATACAGCGTTAGTCCGAATAAGGTATGTGTGATTGTGTCGATGATGTTCCCCTCCCGGATCTAAATACTAAGAATCACTCTGCTCCGTCCTAGCTTGCAAGCCGGTTACCCGGAACAAAGGAAGCATTACGATCACACCAATCAAAAATAACATCGCCGCCGCTTGGTACATCACGACAATGTTGAAGCGCTCCATCAACCAGCCCGAGACACTGATGGTAAGGACCATGGCACCCATAAACATAGGGCTTAGTATGCCGTTGACCCGGCCTACGAATGATTCCTCCGTGTTTTGCAGAATCATCGTATTGATTCCAATCTGGATGGCAGGCATGACGAGCCCCCCGATAAATTGCACTATGAGCGTCAGCCATAGCACCGTGGACAAGCCGGTGGCCACCATACTGATCGCACTGACTCCGAAGCCTATGGCAAGCAGCACCTGCGGGGAGTATTTTTTGGATAATGCCATCGTCACCCCGCCGCCGACAATCATTGCCAAGCCGCTAGCCATCATAAGCCATTTCAGATCCTCCTTCGGCAGGCCAAGGCGATCTGTCACCAGAAAGACGCCAAGCGGCTGAATCAGCCCTACCGCCAATCCGGCCGTCAAAAAGCAGCCTCCAAGCGTCGTCAACACTTTCTTGGATCGAACGTAACGGAAGCCTGCGGCCATTTCCTCACGCAGTGTAGTACGCGGTTTATCATCCTCTATTTCGCGATCCGGAGGCAGCATTGCAAGTACGACGGCCGACAGGATGAACGCAACGCCCATCACTGCGATAGCAATCTCGATGCCGTAGTGTTCGTACACGGACGTACCGAGAGCCGGCCCTAAGATCATAAAGACAGCAAACATCGTCTGATAGAGCGACATGCCCAGCGGTATCAGTTCCTCCGGCACATGCATCTTGAATAACCGCATGCCGGACGGTTGGGAAAACTGGGATAAAATAGCTGACACCAGAGTGGCGAAGAACACAGCTTTCCACGTGCCCAAAGCTAACGTCAGCAGTACAGCAAGTATGGAGACCGCACTCAACAGATCACACCAGACCATGGTCCGCTTGGGCTTCCATCGGTCGGCAAAGGTACCGCCGATAAATGAGAAAATAAGAATCGGCGCAAATTCCGCCACCATAATCATCGACACGGCGGTCGGATTATTGCCTTGAGTCATATCCATCACAAACAGGAGTATTGCAAAATTGCGCACCCAGATTCCGATTTGCAGCAGCAGTCCCGACAACAGGATTGCACGCACGTATCGGTTTCGCAGCAGCACCGCCACACCGGGCGATTTTGTTTCCATCCATCTCTCCACCCTTCTTTTTTTACAAACATTCAGCTTGTCCCCGTTTACCCACGCGAACCTGCAACTTCTCACCGCAGCGTCGATGCTCCGAGTGTATTGTTAGTTCGCCGATGTAAGTAAACGTTAAAAAGAAGTCGCTGCGAACGGCTAGCTGCGTGGAGTCCCAACCGTAGGTACTGGCAGCGCGAGGGGGCCGCCGATTTGCGGTGAGCGCGGACAAGTGAATCGCCCATCCTGCCCACCTGTGTACATTATCCGATAAAATATCGTATAGCGCAAAACCAATTTTAGCTGTATCTAAACTTTCCACGCAAGCAATCGTATGTAACACCGGCCTTGATTATGTCAGCGGAATGATAATTGAAAATTCGGTATATCCGTTCGCACTGGTCACTTGAATGGTCCCTTTATAGCGTGTAACTAATTGCTTGACGATGTGGAGACCTAACCCGCTATTTTCCCCGCCTGTTTTGGACGAAAAACCGGATTCGAAAATTTTACCCTTCAGTTCCGCCGGAATTTCCGGGCCCGCATTCCCTACCTTGAACAACAGTTGATTGTTAACCACATCGCCGGTAATTTTCACTCTGCGGTGCTGTTTATCCAGCTCGGCGGTTGCATCAAAGGCATTATCGATCAAATTACTGAACATTTTCACCACATCCGTCGCCTTGATCGGGCTCAACTCCAGCCGGTCCATATGCTTAAAATCATACTCGCACACAATGTGGAGAGACTCGGCCTGCGCGATTTTGGCTTGCATCAGAGCACTCAGCGCCGGATCGTTGATATTGATCAATTCATGGATAATCTGAATTTCGCCTACGAGAGTATTCGTGTATTTCTTCAATTGATCATAGCGCTGCAGGGTGACAAAGGCGTGTATGGTTTGAATGTGGTTGATAAAATCATGGCGCTGTTCCCGGACGGATTGAAATAATGTTTCGATGTTGCCTACGTATGCTTCCTTCACGTCTTGGATGGCGAGTTTCTTATTCCTTTTAAAAAGCCACAGAATGCCGGCCATAATCACAAGTGCTAACAAGGTGCAGATGCCCATGAACATCAGGGTGCTCCTCAACTCTTGATTCAATGCCTCCTCAATCTCGCCGTAATCCGATGCGATTTCGATCAGAGGCAAGGAACCGCTCGCATGGTATTTCAGATGAGCGGCGTTGATTGGCGTGAAGCTTTTCAGCACCGATTTCCCTTTGGATTCCGTCACGTAAAAAACGGTGCCATTAGAAGCAAGCGCCATGGCGGCATATTTCTGCTCTTCCGGGTCGCGGTACTCGTAGCTGCCGAACAGAACCTCTCTCTCCGAGAACCAATGGCTTGGGGTCGGATTCAGCTCAGGAATGTCCCGTCCGAGCAGTTTGTCCGAATTCAGTACGGAAATTTCCAGCGCCGTGTGCTGGTTGTCCCTCATCAACAGAGCTATCGCATCTTCTACGCCCGTCATTTCCTGGTACTTCCGAAAGCTTTCTCCATATACATAAGGATCGATTATATAATTGGTACCGCCATCGTAATAATAGCCCCATTTATTCACTTCCTCGGGGTCCGACGTGGCGGTATCGAACGGTCCGCTCCAGTAATTCGGCAGCGTCTGCCCCATACCCACATTGACCTCTTGAAGATTCAACAGTTGGTTGAACGCAACAGATATCGTATCCCATCCCTTTGCGCTGATGTTGATGTCTTTCGGATCGGAGGAGCGGACTGCGATGATATCATCCCCGGACCGGGCGAACAAGGTGATGTGGTCCACTCCGGTGTGCTTCGCCAGTTCCGCCAGCTCTTCGTTGGTCACTTTATTGTAATCGGGATCCAGCCTGAGTCTGGCGGTGACAGCCGCCGTGCGCAAATTTTGTCCGATTAAATCATCGACGAACTTCTCCCCCTGAGACGTTTGTCCGATATTGGTTTTGATGCTGTTGAAAAGCAAGATGATTTTTTCTTTCTGGTTTATTATCAGCTGTTCCTTAAAATGAAAATAGTACGATGTGTCCAGCACTATGAGCATCACGATAAACAACAGAGATGTTTTGAACGGAATGTGTTTTAGTAAGTTCATACGCACCCACCTATTCTTTAACTCCCCACCCATTATAACAAATATTGTAATATGTTGTATCATTTTGTCGAAAAATAGTTGTATAAAAAAAGTGCCTGAGAATCAGGCACTTTTCGTCAGCACTATGACGCGTGTCAAGTACGTTTGCTCCGTGGTTGGGATGTTAAAGAAGCGCGTGCTTCTACAAAAACGTCATTTTTTCTTCGTGAGGCGTGCGCGGTGTGGGCGCCGGTTGTTCCGCCGGATACCCGACAAAAAGCGTGCCCACTACCCTCCTATTAGCCGGCGAACCGATAAACCGGTGCATCCGTTCATCGTGCACAAGACCAATCCCGCGCGTTCTCCAGACAAGCCCCAAACCTAGTTCATCTGCAGCAAGCCACATCGAATGGATGGCGCAAGCAGTCGCATACTCGTTATCTCTGGAGGCAGCCGCGTCCCCCGGTACGATGTCGGCCGTCACAACAATAACCAGCGGCGTGGCCGTCACCACCTTCAGCGATTCTTGCACCAAATGCGGCTTGGTGGGAAACCGTTCCTCCAAATATTGCAGCGCCAAGGCCTGATAACGTTGTTTCGCTTCGCCGCGTAAAATATAGAAGTGCCAAGGTTCACGAAGCCGGTCGTTCGGAGCCTGTACCGCCGCCTCAAGCAGCGCATGAATTTTTTCGTCTTCCACTTCGGCGCTCGTCAGATTCCTCACTGCGCGTCGGCGCTGCAGCAGTTCCATAACAGACATAATTACTCCTCTCCGGTCTCAGATAGTTGTTTGTAGGCCAAGCACTTGGTGACCCAGCGCTCAGCGATAGCGGGCTCCGATGCAAAGTGCAGATGTGTATAGCCTGCGACCAAGCTGCCCCGCTCGTTACGGTAGCCGTCCTGCTTGACACCGCGCAAGCCCTTTGTCTCGTAGGCGTATGCAATTTCGGCATCTGGATTGGGCTGGAAGGTCGAATAATGGAATTCGTGACCCTTGGCCCGGTCGGATGGTCCCATAAGAAAGTTGCCTTCGGTGCCCGTGACATCCCGATATCCGAGCGCTGCGAGTTTGGACTGCATCCGTACCGTACCGGATATCAGGCCTAGCATCGGATAGGAATGTCCTCGAGTATCCTCGATCGCTTCGGTCAAATACATGAAGCCCCCACACTCCGCTAATGTCGGCATACCGCGGGTGATCGCTCCGCGGATCGACTTCTTCACGGCCTCATCGGCAGCCAGCCTGTCGGCGAACTCTTCAGGGAAGCCGCCTCCCAGATACAATCCGTGCACATCAGGGGGCATCGGCTCACCTGCGAGCGGCGAAAAGTACACGCACTCCGCGCCGTATGCTTCGAGCAGTTCAATGTTCTCCCGGTAGTAAAAGTTAAAGGCCGCGTCTTTCGCGATGGCAATGCGTACGCTGGGCGGCCCGGCGGTCCTCGGCCGAAACAGCCGGCATTCCGACGGCCGGCCCTCAAGTATCACCGGCGGAGATTCGGCAAGCTCTACCAGACGGCGCATATCTACCGCCGTCATGATTCGCTCAGCGAGCCCGTCAAAGAAGGGCTCGAGCTCGCCGCGCTCGATCGACGGAACGAGCCCGAGATGCCGTTCGGGCATCCGGAGCTGTTCGTCGCGCAGCAAAAAGCCGAGCACTGGTACGGCGCACTCCTGCTCGATGGCGTCGCGCACGATGCGGTAGTGGCCTTCACTGCCGCAGCGGTTGGCTATGACGCCAATGATGTTGGCCCGGGGTTCCAGCGCCTGGAACCCCTTAACGATGGCGGCCGCGCTGCGCGCCATGCTCTGACAGTTCAGCACGAGCAGGACCGGCGCCTCAAGCAGGATGCTGATTTCGGCCGTGCTGCCTTCGTTGGTTTTCGGGTTTTTCCCATCGTAGAAGCCCATTACCCCCTCGATAATGGAAATATCCGCATCTTGGCTGGCCCGCTGGTAGATTTCTTTGACCGTATCATGAGACAGCATGTAACTGTCGAGATTGCGTGAAGGCCGGCCGGTCACGGCGGTGTGATAGGTTGGGTCAATATAGTCGGGGCCGCACTTGAAGCCCTGCACCCGGTAATTCAGCTTGCGCAGTGCCGCCATAATTCCGATGGTTATTGTCGTCTTGCCCACGCCGCTGCCTGTTCCGGCAATCACCAGTTGCTTGACTTGCTTAGCGGTCATCACAATGTTCTCCTTTGAAGTATGATACCCGCTGCTGCAGGCTCAGCTAAACTCAATAACGCGCAGCCGAGATCGTGGCGTTACTCTACATGCTCTCACCAGCCCGAGCTACGAGCCATGCGCCTCAGTTAAACTCGATCACGCCGACCGAGATGGTGACGTTTCCGGATTTCTTCTTCACCAGCGCCAGCTTCGAGGCCCCGGAATACAGCTTGGCGGCCGGTTCGCTAACCCCATAGGCGCCGGTAAATCGGTGCACCGTGTCGGAAGGGGCGTCCATGGGCACTTCGTTGAGCTGCTCCGGGGAGTATGTCACGAACTCCCAACCATATTTGTCCACGACAGCCAGCAATCCGGGCTCGTCCTTCTTCAGGTCAATCGTGCACGCCGCCTTCACGCTGCGCAGTGAGAAACTCAGCTCAGCCAGCGTTGAGTCGATCACCGCCTCAATCTCTTCGGCGGATGTGCCGCGGTTGCAGCCGATGCCGAGTGCAATTGCCTTGGGCCGATACAGTACGCCATTGGCGAGCAAAGCCTCCTCAGCGGCAGTGAGAACCCGGTGTGTGACGATTAGCGCGGCGTGTGGCCGGGCAGCTAACGCCTCGGCTGCGGAGGAGTACACACGGATGTTCGCGGGCATTGGTGTGTCGAACAGCCACCAGCCGGTCTCACCCGATTCCTGCACCACCGCGACCTGCTCCTCGTTTACCACTGATGCGCTGACCGGGGTCAGCTTGTCCGCCGACTCCCACTCCCAACCGAAGCGGCGGCCGAATAAATCTACTGCGATCGTGCCCTGCACATCGGACGCGGTTGTGATGACCGGTCTCGCTCCAAGCGCAGCCGCCACTTCCCGGGTTAGCTCGTTCGCACCGCCCAAATGCCCCGACAGAACACTGATCACGTGTTCGCCTTTGTCGTCGATCACCACAATGCCGGGGTCCTTTTTCTTATCTTCCAGCAGCGGAGCGATCATTCGAATCACAGCTCCTAGGGAGATAATAATGATCAGCCCCTTGTACGCCGGAAACAGCGCGGGAAAGAGCAGCCGGACGCTGCCTTCGAACAGCTGAATGCCCCGGCTTTCTTCATCACCGCGCTGAAACTTGGACATGTAATACAAATCCGCATGCGAAAAGGTGCTCTGCAGCTTTCTGCCCAACTCCACACCATGCTTCGTTATCGCTACAATCGCATAGTCCCCGCGCTGCGCAATGGAAGGGATGCTGCCTTCGCCGAGAACAATCATGCTTTCACTCCTTTGCGGAAGCGGTGCGTGAATTCCTTGTCGTACAGCTTGGAACGGTAGGACTCATTGCTGTGAATGCCCGGATCCAACGCCCAGCCCGCCAGTATCATCGCATGAGATCGAATGCCGTTCTTCCGCATGTCCTCATCCAGCTGGGCCAACGTCGTCCTGACGACAATTTGATCCGGCCAAGTCGCCCGCTGCACGACCGCAACAGGCGTATGCTCGCTCCAGCCTGCGTCGGTTAACTCCTTGACCACTTTTTTCGTCAGCGTAGCGCTCAAAAACAACGCTATCGTGCAGTGATGAGCGGCGAGATCCTTCAGCTTCTCCAGCTCGGGCACCGGGGTGCGGCCCTCCGCCCGGGTGAGAATCACCGTTTGGGTTAGCTCGGGAATCGTGAGCTCAGCCCCAACAGCCGCAGCGGAAGCGAAGACGGAGCTGACGCCAGGTATAATCTCATAGCCGATGCCTTCGTTTTTTAACAGCGCGATTTGCTCCATAATCGCCCCGAACACTGCGGGATCTCCGGTGTGCACCCGTGCCACGAGCTTGCCGAGCTTCGCCCGGTCGGCCATGATTGCCACCATTTCCTCCAGGTCCATGCCCGCGCTTTTCAAAATCTCCGCGTCCGGCTTAGCCTTCGCAATCAGCTCATCGTTCACCAAAGAATCGGTGTACAGCACAACATCAGCTTCCTGCAGAATGCGAAGACCCTTGACAGTAATGAGGTCCGGGTCGCCAGGCCCCGCTCCGATAATGTAGATTTTCGTCATTTTCTCACCACCATCAGCGTAAGATACTCCAGCTCACGCCCCTGGAGCTCCGTAATGTCTCGCCAAATCACTTCTTCCGACGAGGTGACTTTGGTCAGCACCGCCGCCTTCTGTGCCAGGCCGAGATCGCTCAACACCCGGATCATGAGATCAATCACCTTGGCCACCTTGATAAATACGATGCAGTCGTGAGACTCAATCGCGTGACGCATCGTCGCGTAATCCTCCGTTGCAGGCACAATGGCAATTTGTTCGTCGCCGTCCGCCATCGGTATCCCTAACTGCGAGGCGGAAGCGTTCACCGAAGATATACCGGGTATGGAACGGATCTCCACCTGCGGATGCCGCTCCTTCATCAAGCGCATCAGATGGATGAACGTACTGTAAATCATCGGATCGCCCTCTGTGACGAACGCGACATCCTTGCCCTGCGAGATGTGCTCCCAGACCGACTCCACCGTTTGGTCCCACTTCTTCTCCAATGCTTCGCGGTCTTTGGTCATGGGAAAGGTGAGCCCGACCATCGTCTTTTCCTGCGTGTTCACGTACAATTCTGTGATAGTGAGAGCGTAGCTTTTGGCTCCCATCTTTTTGCGAGGATATGCGATGACCGGTGATTCTTTTAAAATGCGAAACGCCTTGACCGTGATCAACTCCGGATCGCCGGGGCCTACGCCCAAGCCGTATAACGTGCCTAAGTTACTCACGCGGGGTGTCCTCCTTTTGCCGTGCGCTGCTTATCAGGCTGTTCGCGCTGCGCGGTGACGTCATTGCGGTGTGCGGTGATAATATAAACAGGGTTCAAGCCCTCAAATCGGGTCATATCCAAAATGGGCTTGCTGCGGGAAATTTGTGCGAGAGTTATATTGGTCGCAAAGCCTTCCTCAGCGATGGTGCGGTTCGCCTCATACAAATTCTCGATCGTCGCTGCATTCAGCACGATTCTCCCGCCCGGCTGCAGCCGTGTGCAGCATACGTGCAGCAGCTCTTTCATCTCGCCGCCGCTGCCCCCGATGAATATGGCGTTCGGGTCAGGGAAGGCGGCCAGCCCTTCCGGCGCGCGGCCTTGTACCGCGGTAATGTCCGCCCGGAACCGGTGCATGTTTTCCAGACAGTTTTGCAAATCCGCTTCATTCTTCTCGATCGCGTATACCTCTCCCTGCCGGGCAATGCGGGCCGCCTCGATAGCCACTGATCCCGTGCATGTGCCGATATCCCACACGACACTGTTCGGCTGCAATGAAAGCTGGGCCAGGCTGACCACGCGCACTTCTTTTTTGGTGATCAGGCCTTTGTCAGGCTTCCGCTGGGCAAACAGCTCATCGTTGATGCCAAGGGAGTACTGCGGAACGGCTGCGTCGGCTTTTCGCTTCAAGATGACCACATTCAGTGAAGAAAAATAGTCCACCGCCATGTCCGCAAGCTCCTGCAGCTCAAACCAGCCGGTACGCTCTCCCTCTCCATCCAAATTTTCCGCTACAAACGCCCGGTACTCGGTCATGCCGAAAGACAGCAAATAACGAGCAATGACCGGCGGATTATTGTTACCGTCGGTTAGAAGGGCAACTTTGCGTGCGCCGTCAATGCGCTGCGCCAAACCTTTTATGCTGCGGCCGTGCAGACTGACCACTTCAGCGTCCTGCCAGCTGTCTCCGGTGCGTGCGAACGCCAGCTGTACCGAGCTCAAGCCTGGGTAGATGTCCACCTGTATCTTTGAGCTCAAGTATCCGCCGATCCCGAAAAATAGTGGATCCCCGGAAGCTAGAATGACTATGCGACGGCCTTGCTCGGTCTCCTGCTTGAGCTCTGAAACAATATCTGTCAAGCTTCCCTTGATAACGATCTTGCGCCCGGAATAATCCGGGAAATATTGCAGCTGCCGTTCACCGCCAACAAGAACATCGCTTTGCTCGATCCACTCGATATATGTAGAAGGCAGGCTGTCCCTGCCGTTGTCCCCTATGCCGATGATCTTCGGCTTGCTGCTGTCTGACGTGTGCCGATTACTCATCTGGATCTCTCCTTTTTTATGCATTCTGCCGATAGCTACGGCTGCTTTGTGGCGCTACGGAGCGCTCACACTGGCGTGTCCCAACAGGTTGCCCTTCATCGCTATGATCACCGTCTCCAGCTCTATGCCTCCGCCCACTTCCCGTAGACCTGCCTCGCAGCAATAGGCGCATAAAAGCTTGAAGAAGCCGGTATGTCCCCATTCCTGCATCCAATCACCGACTAGTGCGGCGGTATTAGCGTCGAGAACGGCACTCGCCTGCTCTTGCGACGCGCCCGCTGCGAGTGCGACCTGCGACAGGAAACCGAAATCTATCGGCGCGCTTTTGCTGTGGACCATCATCACGCCTTGGGCCACCTTCGAAAATTTGCCCATCATTCCCACCAGTGTCACCTTGCGTATTCCCCGTTTGCGGCACTGCGTGAGCGCGAAGCCAACAAAATCGCCCATTTCAACGAACGCCTCCTCAGGCAGCTCCGGATACATCTCCATCCCGTATTTCTCGCTGCGGCCGCCTGTGGATAACACCACATGCTCGCATCCGCACGTCGCTGCCACACTTATCGCTTGGGCTACACTTGCCTTGTAGGCCGCGGTGGAAAAAGGCACAACAATGCCGCGCGTACCAAGTATCGAAATGCCCCCGAGAATGCCCAGCCGGGCGTTAAGTGTTTTTTTGGCGATTTCCTCGCCGTCGGGCACAGAAATGACCACCCGAACCCCCCGCTCCAGCTCAAATTGATTGAGCACCGAGGCTGCGGCTGCACGGATCATTTTGCGGGGAACGGGGTTGATGGCCGCTTGCCCTACAGCCACAGGCAACCCGGGCTTCGTCACACGGCCGACGCCGACACCGCCGTCGATTTCTACACCAAGCTGCCGCGTCCAGCTGACCTCGGCGATAATACGCGCTCCGTGGGTTGCGTCTGGGTCGTCGCCACCGTCTTTTATAACCTCCGCCTCAGCCCGCTCAGCCCCGAATTCACAGCGGACAATCTCGAATGTGACATCCTCCCCGATTGGCAGATGGATCGTCGCCGCCGTTTGGGCTTCCTGCAGAATCAGTGCGGTTAACGCCGCTTTGGCAGCAGCCGCAGCACAGGAGCCGGTGGTGTATCCATGCCTAAGCGGCTTTGCGTCCTGGCCGGAGCCTGCGACAGTGTTGTCTTTTTGCTTCGCCTTATCCGCTGCCATAGCGATTTTACCCCAACCGTTCCGCCATCAGCGAAATAGCATTAACGGTGGCGACCGCTACAGGGCTGCCCCCCTTGCGCCCAACGTTCGTGATGAACGGAATGTCGAGCTTCGCGAGCTCCTGCTTTGATTCTGCAGCGGACACAAAGCCCACCGGTACCCCAATGACAAGTCCCGGCTTCGCCACGCCTTCCTTGACCAGACGGATCAGCTCGAGCAGCGCAGTCGGTGCGTTCCCAATGGCAAAAATGCCGCCATCCGCCTCCTGTATGGCTTTGCGTATCGAAATGATAGCCCTCGTGGTGTTCAATCGCTTCGCCTCTTGCATTACGTCCGGATCGGAAATGTATACTTTCACATCGCCTCCGAATCTAGCGAGCCGCGGCTTACTGATGCCGACCTGCACCATTTGCACATCCGCTACGATCAGCTTGCCCGCGCGCACCGCGTTGATCCCCGCCTGGATGGCATCCTTGTGGAACACAAGGCTGCGCCCGAGTTCAAAGTCCGCCGATGCGTGAATAACCCGCTGCACGACCGGAAACTGCTCCTCGGTAAAAGGATGCTCCCCCAACTCCTCCGTGATCATACGGAAGCTTTCATCTTCAATCTCTTGCGGCTGTACTGTCAACGGCTTAAACTCCGTACCAAAATCCATACCGGCTACGCCTCCTACAGCAGTTCATTTAATTTAGATAAGACACTGTCGTAATCGCTGAAATGCAAGCCATACTCGACCTGTGGCCGGCCAATCACTATAGTTTCGATGCCCATTTCCAGGGCGGATTCAAGTTTTTCATCGACCGCGCCTACCTTGCCGCTCTCCTTGGTGATCATAAGCGTTACACTATAATGCTGGTAGAGAGCCTTGTTCAGCTCCTTCGAAAAAGGTCCCTGCATGGCCACGATGTTTTTCTGCTCGATGCCGAGCTCGTCGCATTTGTCCATATTGTCCTTGCGCGGAAGCATCCGTGCCACCACAGTTGTGTCGGGTAAACCCAGAAGCCGTTCAGCAAAAATGTGCAGCGTCTTGCTGCCCGTGGTCAGCATAATTACTCCCCGACGTGCGGCGGCCAGCTCCGCTGCGTGTGCATAATCTTCGGCATATGCGATTAACGGATGGCCTTCAAATGACAGGCGGCCGCGTTCATATCGAATGTAAGGCACGCCCGCTGTTTGAGCTGCGTGGATCGCGTTTTTGGACGCCTCTTCTGCAAAAGGATGCGTCGCATCCACAATAGAGCGGATTTGCTGCTCCTTCACAAGCGATGCTATCTGGTCCGCCGTTAAACGACCGGTCAATACGGGCAATCCCGCTTCCTCCATTGATTTGGCGGCGCTATCGGTGACAACCGTTGTCACTAGCGGATAGCCTGCCTGATGTATACGCAGCGCCAGCTCGCGTGCATCACTGGTACCCGCCATAACTAGGATCATGTGGACTGGCCTCCCTTGGTTGAAATGTCGTGTCGCGTTTCGCGGGGGCTAAGTTCGTGATGCTCGTGCCCATGTGCGTGATCGTGATCATGGTGATGATCGTGCTCATGCGCGTGATCGTGATCATGGTGATGATCATGTGAGTGGTCGTGATGGTGATCACTATGCCCATGATCATGATCGTGATGGTGATGGTGGTCAATGTGCTCCATCGCAGCAAGCCGGTAATGGCACATATCGCAGTTCATTTTAACCGCACCCTGCACAGCCTCCAGCGCGCGCTCCTGCAAAATTTCACGCAGTTTAGGGTGGAAGCCGAAGTAGTCGGCGAGAGCGAATTCCACCTCCGGATACCGCTCGGAGAACTGTGTCAGCATGTGCTCCATCCTTTTGATCAAAACACCGGTGAACAAAAAGTACGGCAATACAATGACTCTGCGCGCGCCCAGCTTGAGACATCGTTCAATGCCCTCATCCATTAAAGGAGCGGTAACGCCGATAAATGCCGTCTCCACCCATTTGACCTTCCACTTTTCCCAGAACATTCGCGAAATTTTGAAGAGATCGCTATTTGCATCCGCATCGCTGCTTCCCCTGCCGACCACCAAGATTGCCGTATCCTCCAACAGAGCGTTCTGCGCGCTGACTTCGACACCGGCGGGCCGACCTACCGACTCCAGCCTCGAACCAAGAATTTCCAGAACCTGCTGGTGGACTCCGATAGGCCTTCCGTAGCTGAACCCAACCGCCGGATACCGCAGCTTGGCAGCATCAATGGCAGCCGGGATATGGATTTTTGCATGCCCCGCCGAAAACAACGTGATAGGCACGACCGCTATATGGCTCGCGCCGCGTGTGACGCATTGGTCTATACCCTGCATGATGGAGGGAGACTCAAACTCGAGAAAACAAGTTTCCACCATCAACCCGTCCAGCCCTTCGGCTACCGCGCGCACAAAAACGCGAATTTCCTCATTTCCTTCCGCATCCTTACTACCGTGTCCCACAAACAATACCGCATTCATCCGTGCGCATTCTCCTCCCGTATGCCGCTTGACGTCAATCGCCGCAAACTGCATTTTCTATTGTAAAAACCGGCAGATCCTGATGCCGATACCCCTCGATTTCTTTCACCCGTTTGAAAAACTTATGGAACCTCTCATTCGGGTGCCCTTCCGTCACATACCTTTTGACGATCCTTTCGATGGTGTCCACCAAAAGCTCCGGCTCCACGCCTTCGGCCACCGGTTGAGCGGGATGGGCGTTGCGTCCGACGGTTTTGCCGCCCAGAAACAGGTCGAACTTCTCCTTGCGATAGACAATACCGATGTCCTCATGCACGGCGCCGTAACACGCCATCCCGCAGCCATTGAATCCGATCCGCAGTTCCTTGGGCACGCGCAGGCCGCCTAACTTGTCTTGAATCGAGTCTGCGTAGGGGATGGATTCACCTTTTTCTCCCTCGCAAAAATCACACGCTTTGATCTGTGCCACATCCCCAATGGGCGACAGCAGGAAGCCCTCTGCGCGTAATCTCGCTGTCACTTCCTCTGGCTTCTCCGTAGGCAGACGTAAAATTAGCTGATGGTGAGGAGTGTATTCCATCGTCCCCTGCTCACCCACTACCTCAGCCAGCAAGAGCATCTGTTTAGCTGTGAACTTTTTGGACGCCACACCGGGGCTCACCGCCAGCTCAAAAATCGCCTGCCTCCGAAATAGCCCGGCGTCAAACGCAGCCTCCGCCAGCGCACTGTTATCACGCTCTGCGCCGCGTGCGCGATCTGCCAGCTGCAGCGCCTCCAGCGCCAGCAGCAGCGGCGTGGCCGCGATTGCGCCGGCGCGCTCCTGCAGCTGCTCTCGCTCCGCGCGCACCGCGATTTCGCCACCTGCGCCGCCGTGCTCCTGCACCTGCTCTCGCTCCGCGCGCACCGCGATTGCGTCACCTGCGCCGCTTCGCTCCTGCACCTGCTCTCGCGCCGCGCTCACCGCGATTGCGCCACCCGCGCCGCCGCGCTCCTGCACCTGCTCTCGCTCCGCGCTCACCGCGATTGCGTCACCCGCGCCGCCGCGCTCCTGCGCCTGCTCTCGCTCCGCGCTCACCGCGACCGCGCCACCTGCGCCGCCGTGCTCCTGCGCCTGCGCTCGCTCCGCGCTCACCGCGATTGCGCCACCCGCGCCGCCTCGCTCCTGCGCCGGCTCGCTCTGCGGCAGCGCCCACGGCTCCGCCTCCTCCCGCAGCCGCTGGTGCGGCAGGAGCGGCTGCACATCGGCGCCCAGCGTGTATTTGCGCTGGTAACCGCGCGGCGTGATCATCAGCCCGTCGTACACGGCAGTGGACGAGTTACCGATGATGACTGTGGTGAGCATGCCGATGTCGTGATCCAGCATGTCTCGCAAAGTGGTCAACACCACATGTTCGCGTTCGCGATAAGCACTCTTCACGATACCGACCGGAGTGTCGGGCGAGCGGTATTTCAGCAAAATCCGCTGCGTCTCCACAATCTGCCTCGTACGTCTTCCGCTGCGAGGGTTGTACAGCGCGATGACGAAATCAGCTTGCCCCGCCGCTTCCACACGACGAGCTATCACCTCCCACGGGGTCAAATGGTCACTCAAACTAATGGTGCAAGCATCATGCATGACCGGCGCTCCCAGCAGAGATGCGGATGAATTGATAGCGGATATGCCGGGGATGACCTCCACTTCGACCCCGGCTTCGCGCCTCCAGCCTTTTTCCATAAGCACTTCATACACGAGGCCTGCCATGCCATAGACGCCGGCGTCACCGCTGGAGATCACAGCGACCTTCTTCCCGGCCTCCGCCTGCCGCACCGCCTCCTGGGCACGGCTGACCTCCTCCGTCATGCCCGTCCGAACTATCTCCTGGTCGGTGAGCAGCCCCCGGATCAGATCGACATAGGTGTTGTAGCCAATGATCACGTCGCTCTCCTGAATCGCCTCCCGTGCCCGTTTTGTAATATGTTCAAAGCTGCCCGGCCCGAACCCGACGATGAGCAATTTGCCAGTCATGTGCCGCACACTCCTTTCGCAATTTTTTCACGCACATTCAATGCTTCTCTAACTAACTGCTCGAACAAATCGACGCTCCACACATCTGCCTGCCATGAGTAAGGGTCTAGACGCCCTGAATAATGGTCCAACCGAGAACGACACTGTAGCCACCGGTCAGGCAGCCCAGCAAAATATAAGCCACACGGGTAAAACGTGCCTTCATAAAGCCCCAAGACGCTATAAACGTGATACCTACAGTTGCGGCAAACAGTCCCAGCGTAAATAACACAATCTGCAGTACAGACGCCAATACATTGTTCAGGCCTACAGCGGTCGAAATCAGCGCGACCTGAGTGGGCGTTTCCGCCCCGATGCCGTGCACGATCCCCACGATGACAGCTCCGATAAGACTGATTTTCATCGCACTGGCCTTTTCAGCGCCGCCCTTTCGGAACAACGCCCTGACAGAGCGGTACACGAGCTCAGTTCTGCCCACGTATTTGTAATCCTTGCGCTGTTTTACGATGGAGAACAAAATCGTGCCCCCTAGCAGCAGCAAGCTGACGCCGACCAGCAGCTCCATGCTTTGCAGCATCGTCTCCGGCAGGTGCGCTCCAACCAGCACAGCGATCGTTCCGATCACCAGTACTATCATACCGTGGCCCAACGCATACATAATCCCCATCGCCAGCTGCCTCCTCCGTCCGGATTCAACACCAACCATATCTGCGATGGCGGCTACATGATCCGAATCCAAACCGTGACGAAAACCCATAAATATAAATGCCATAGGAAACAAAAGCCATTCCATATGTAAGTCCCTCCTCGAACTAGATTGATTGAACATGCAAAATACCATTCAGAAAAAAATACATACATTCATGCAACAAAAAAAGCATTTCTAACAAGAAGTGTTAGAAATGCCTCAGCAGCGACAATACGTATGATCAAGCGGGCAAACAGCAGCACAATGCCCTGGCTTCAACGTAAAGCTGATCTCTAACACCGTCCCAAATCCGCGTAGGATAACAGTGTTGCTAAAACAGGCAGGTCTCCTGACTTAGAACAGCATCCCGACAGCCTTCCCAAAGCTTTGGCCAAAGCTCCAGTGGCGTTACATCTAGCCGGGACGTACCGATACGTACGTTATCGGTGTTCATTACAGTGGCGGGTCCGTGCCGGTTTCTCACCGGCTTCCCTATTAAGCGGAACGAGCCTTACGCTCATGCCGCACCTGTTTCCAACGATATTCAATTGTCATTTGTCATCATATCACCCTGCAGGAAACTTTGTCCATACGACCATTTTTGTTACTCGTAGGAAAAATGGGTGTGGCGAGAAAAAAATCTGCTGCAGTTCTGTTGTCCTGACAATGTTCCAAAAGCGTGCCACCAGCTCTATCCGAGCCAATGAAAAACACGGCGCCCTGCGGTTTCATTCACGGGCGGTAAGTTAGTCGGAATGAAATCAGCCACTCCTGCGCTGGGCAGATCATGGTGTGGGGTTGTTACGTGATCTGCATTTGCAGCAATATGAACCTCGGCTCCGCGCGGGATCAGCGGAAAAATATCCAACATGTCGGAATCGCTGAGCCGTATGCAGCCCAACGACTGATTGGCGCCGATGGATGCTGCGTCGAAAGTACCATGCACAGCATATCTGCCCATGCCGAGCCCGGCAGCGCCATACGCCCCGGCACGGCTGCCGCGCGGATGGATTACTCTTTGCTGCACCGTGAACGTTCCTTCCGGCGTACGGTCTTCTCTGCCTAAGCCCACCCTTTTGGTGGCAAGCACGTAGGAGCCGCTCATTACGCGGAGCATATGATCGTGTTTTGACACAATCACATTGATCGGCTGGAACGGGAGCTCCTTAGCGGCTTGTATGTCTAACGCGCTGCGCTCGAACCGCCTGTCCTTCGAGGTTTGTCCGTTATACGCGGTGCTTGCAACCGCTGTTCTTACGCCAGTGCGGCCGTATGACTGGTTGGGTGCAAACATCTCCGTATCGACTGCGCATTGGGCTGATATACCCACCCCCCAGCGCCGTCGAATCGGCTTACAACTCGATTGCTTCCCGACTGCGGTTCCACCGTAATAAAACTTAAATAATTATGCGGATGATCCGCGGTTAGCTGCTCTACATTTGCGGGTGGATTCCCCGTTTCTTCTATGTAATTGCACAAAGCCGTGCGCACTAAATTAGCCGCCGCCTGAGTGAGAGGTAAAGCTGCGCTTCCGCCCTGCCCGACCGCATCCAGATTCATGCCGGGCGTCCGTGCGTTTTGCATGCGCCGCTCTTGTCCATTGTGATTGTGCGATGCTGCGTGGATCGTGCCGTTTGCTAAAAGTAGTGCGTTCAATTGAGCCGAGGGTTCGCTGCGCGGGGTTGCCTCTTGATGATTATCATCGGTGCCGGGTGGTTCATGATAAGCAGCCATGGCTTGCACGGCGAGAGGCGGATTGCTTGCTGATAGGTCGAGGCCTGTCCCGACCGCTCTGGCCGACGTTACGGCTGCGTTCAGAATATCTTGGTAGAAGTATAACAACAGCAGTAATGTACCGAATAAAAAGAGGCATATAAGCACTGATTTGATGATGCGGTCCATTTTGCCGGGGTGGGAGGAATTGCTGCTGTGCGCACGAGGTGCTAGGAATCCGGCGGCAGTTGGGTTAGATTGAAGGCGACGTACCGCGTTAGCTGCCCGCCCACGGAGAGAAGCTGAAGCGGAGGCAGCGGTCTGCCGGTACAGGAGCACCGCTTCGTCCTTCCAGCCGGATTGTTCCAGTCTTAGGG
This sequence comes from Paenibacillus xerothermodurans, assembly GCF_002220865.2. Classification (GTDB taxonomy): domain Bacteria; phylum Bacillota; class Bacilli; order Paenibacillales; family NBRC-103111; genus Paenibacillus_S; species Paenibacillus_S xerothermodurans. The sequence continues at coordinate 154,618 of NZ_NHRJ02000007.1, forward strand.
CGAGACGATAGCGCGCTTCGGGGGACTTTCCTTTTGAATAACGTATCAGTTTCTGGTAATAAAACGGGTCAGTCGGATTCAGGTCGAAATATGTATCTATCCTGACGAGATTTTTCTTCAGATCGCCGCCAAAAGGGGTTGAGCTTGTCCCCAATTTGTCAGCAGCGGAACTGTATGTCCTCTCAACATCCAAAATACCGCCCCCAAACTCCCCTAGTTACTAATACTTCATAACTATGCATCCTTGGTCCTGGATATGCAGGGATTCGGAGATGGGCGGTACGGTGAGGGGGACATACTTTTTGGATTTGCGTGAGTGATAGCGTGCCTGCTGCCGATTGATCAGCCGTTAACCAATTCGGCGCAGCATTCGTTATTATGTTCTAATTGAAGGTGGATATGGCTATTATCATTTGACACCGGGCTCCATGCTGCAAATTTTTCCACGGGGATGTTGAGCTGACTCAAGATTTCAAAGATGTTTAAGGTTGTTCTTTGCGATTGCATAGTGAATTTCCTACTTTCCACCAATTAAATTTACCAACAGTGTTTCTCTGTGACAGTTAATATTATAATGACCGCGCCTAAAAAAAGGTGTCACTTGCTGGAAGGAAAAATCATAAAGCTGGTAAAAACTTTTGTCGAAATTGAAAAAATAAAGGGTTATTTCGTATTGAGCCGCTCAAATGCAATTCGAACGGTTAGAGTGATTCCCCGAACGGCGAATCCGTTTGGCGCCCATGGTGCCAAGCGATTTCATTTTGGAAATAGTGAATGGCACTTTTGCCTTTCTTCTCTTATCGGGCGTTCGCGCAGTGCGTGATTTTCTCGTCGGCCGCTGCGACATCTTTTCCATAAACTGTTGGTAAATAAAGTCCCCCAAAAGCTGAGTCAATCCTTCGTGCAGATTGATTTTGGCCGTCCAGCCCAACTGCTCCCGGGCTTTCTCACAGGAAACGATTTGATGTGCCTTATCTTCCGGACGCGCAGAGACAAAATGCGGTTTGATTTTCTGATTCAGCATGGAATTCATCATCTCAAACAGCTCAATAATACGGGTCGACCGGCCGGTCCCTATGTTGTAAATTTCCCGCTTACCCCGGTTCAGACACTGAATGGCAGCTGCCGCCGCGTCCGTGACATAAATAAAATCTTTTGCCTGAAGTCCTTTGCCGTGAATGAGCGGGCGCTTGCCGTTTATGTAAGTTTCTATGATCTCCGAGATGAATCCGCCGGCGCCATGCCTTTTTTGCCTTAAACCAAAAACATCCGTGTACCTTAGAATCGTGTAGTTCAGCTGATAGAGTGCGCCGTATACTTTGATATATTCTTCCGGTGCTAATTTGGACAAGCCGCCGGCGGCAAGCGGCGAACAATGAAATGTTTCATCTGCCGGGATCAGCTCGTGGTCTCCGTACACGTCGGCTGAGGAGCCGTATATAAATTTTTTGATGCCATATTCCTTGCACACATCCAACAGAGAGATCAGGTTGCGCAGATTAGGATTAAGCCCGCGTGCGACAATGGTCTCATCCAGATCCGTTTGCTCGGCCAAGTGGATACAGGCGTCCGGCTGCTCCAGTTGAAAAATGTCTGCAACCTCCTTATCGCCCACATCCACGCGGTACAGCTTACACCTGGGATCGACGAACGCCTCGTTACCCGTACTCAAGTTATCTATGACCACGACTTCCATCCCCAGGCTTAACGCATAATCCGCCGCATGGGACCCGATGAAGCCGGCACCCCCGGTTATCAATACCTTCATAAATACTCCTCCTAAAGTCGTACCCCTGTGATCGCTGCAAATAATGATACATATTGTATCAATTATACAGATAATGCCGTTGTATAGTCAAGATGTCCTATTTTTTGTTATGCCGGATTCTTATGACGAAGGCTCAGGCAGTTTTTTGGCGAAAATCGGCGGGTAAGCGACTCGGGGGGCGGGGGCGGGGGCGGGCTCCTAGCACGAGCAGCCTGACTGTCGGGGAGATAGATCGTCCTAACATAAAGGAAAGACGTTGTACATATCCATTTACGATGAAAGGAGGCCTGGCCCATGCTGAGGTTACCCAGGACACGAAAAAATAAGAAAACACTGCTTTACGCACTGGTTGGACTGTTATGTGCTCTGATGCTTTGCCTGTGGCTCATTCCCAATGTACGCGACGAGCAGATACGCGATGTGGTTGAACGCTTCTATCGGTATGAGCAGGCGGGCGATTTTGGCAGCTCCTGGGAGCTATTCGCCGACGAAATGAAGTTCAAGATCAAGAAAGAGACGTATATCCAAAGGCGGCCCCATGTATTCATGCAGGATCTAGGGGCTAAATCTTTCGACTTTACCATTAATCGTCCGACGAAAGTATCTTCCTGGCGAATGTCCGAAAATAATGCCATGTTTAGCCGTGCCTACAAGATGCAAGTTACACAGGTGTTCACGGGTATTTTTGGCACCTTCCGGCTCGTGCAGGACGTGTATGTAGTAGATGAAAACGACCATTGGCGTGTGCTATGGTCGTATCAATAGCCGGGGATTGTGCTCCCCGGCTTGCTTGTTTTGTATGCCTGCGAAAAACCCGCGCTGCCCGGTCCATGCTGCCCCTCTTATGGTACCGATACACCTGGGCCGCCACCCGCTGCGGGTTGAGTTACCAATCGCGCGATCAATTGTTGCAGCAGCACTTTCTTCTCTTCAATCTGCGCGTCAAAATGAGCTTTCACATTGTCAACCGCCGCTTGTTCCCTCGCGGCCAGCAGCGCCGCCAATTCCTGTTTCGCTTGCTTAATGCGATTACGCAATTCTTCCTGGGCCTCGGCTGATGCTTCATCCAGATTAGACTTCAATTCTCCCTGCTGCGCGGCACCGTGCGTGTTCAACTCCCCGGTGATGTGCTCTTCCACCCCATTGTAAGCCTGCTGGAGATAGCCCTCCATCATCGCATTCACGCGCGCCTCGATCTCATCGAAGTGCTGGTCAATTTCTCCGTCTAACACGCCTTTCTGTGCATCAATCTGTCCTACGTACGCGTCTTTCGCTACCTCGATATCGGCAATCGTTGCGCCCTGCACGTCCACGCGGTCTTCGGTAATTTGGACTGTGGCCGCATTTTTTTGTCCCGCGATCTCATCCCAGACACTGCCGGCTTATTGGCGAACGTGCTCGTTTAGCGCTCTAACGATCTCGTCCTCCGACATTTTGCCCAACTTCTCAAACCAAGCTCTCAGCTGCTGCCCGGCATCCGTGCCCGCGAATATCGCTCCGGCGCCAAGCAGTATACTCAAGGCAAGTACTCCAGCCGCCGTTTTCGAGCGGAGTCGGCTTCTTTTCTTTACCCGTGGTGAGCGGCCCATCATTTCCATGTTCATACAAACAGTCCACTCCCTTAGTAAAAATCGCTCCTCCATGCCCACTGCATGTCAACAGAATGCAGGGTACCTGCTGGCAATGGATGGATACCGCTTTTTACTAAGAGAATATTATGCTACATATTGTATCTAGTCAATAGGAACTATTAAAATTTATCCCCTATGCAATTAGAACTATGCGCCGAGTGCGTATACCCAATTACAAATAACAGAACGGAAAAGAAAATACTCACAACGTTCTTGAGTGCAATAAGCCATACGGCGCCTACTGCCCTCTTACGCTGCGCTATTGAGTACCGGGATTAGGTTGACGGACATGCGGCGGCAGCTGTTTTAAGTAATTTCTAACCACCTCAACGCTGATGCCCGCGTCTTCAACTTCTCGAGCAAGCTGGATCCATTCCTTGTCCAAAACGAACGAAGGATAGCCGGCCACCTGACCTATAAGGGAGTGAATGTCCGCGTCAAGGACCGGGGCTATTTTTTTCAAGAATTCGATAGACGGGTTTGTTTGCATATTACGCTCTATGGAACTCAAATAAGACTTAGCCACTCCCGCCCGGTTGGCCAATTCTGTCAGCGATAAACGCTTGTGCTGTCTTAATTTTTGAATGTACTCGCCAATCACGACTCTCACCTTGTCTTTTACGATTATTTTTTGTTTAGCTGCTGCTGTAATTGACCGATCGCCCTGGATTGGGCTTCGTTCTTGGCTGACTCGTACTCCTGCCGCCAGCTATCGGGACCGGAGTCATCCAGACCCGCCTGTGTCAGCTCGCTTTTGGCTTTCTGTATGATGGCGGATGCTTCACTTCTGCACCCTGCCTCTGCGTCGGCAATTCTTGTCAAATATTTGGACTGCAATTGCTTGAAAAAGTCCTCGTTCGCCGTGCCTCCTCCTGTTGCACCGGCAATTTCGCTGACAATCGCGTTGACCTCTCCTTGGCAGCGAGCCTTTAACGCTTGCATTTGGGCGAAATATTTACTTTCGATGCTTTTGAGGGACGGTGAAGTTTGGTCGGATGGGGGTGTCTCGCTAGGAGCAGGTGCTGTCGTGTGGGGAGGAGTGCGTGGAGTTTCCTTGCCGCTGTTCGGAGCAGCTGCGTCTGCGGAACCCTGAGTGGTCGCTTCGGCTGAGCTCTGAGAGGATGTTGGATCAGCCCCCTCAGCCGGTGCTGTGGTCGATGCCTGCGCAGGTTCCTTGGAACCGCGAGAGGCTTGCGCACTAGACCGGTTATCCTCAACCGCCTCCGCGGTTATGCTGCGGGCAGTTCCCGTGTTCTGCGGCAGAGCAGCGCCGCCATTTGGGCCGCCCTCCGCAGCATGGGGCTGTTGTGCGTTCACGTCCTGCTGGGCTGGTACCGATGGGGCACCGTGGGTGGACTGGGTCGGGCCATTCTCTGCCGAGGCATCTGCTGCATCTGACGGCTGCTTACGGTCGGGCTCCGCCACAAGCTCGCGGTGCTGAGTTTCCTGTGTTTTACCGGTATCGGGTGGAGATTCCATCTGCCAATATGCGTAGCCGCCAACCGCTAAAGCAACGACCGACAATCCGCTGAGCAAAAGCCATTTGAACCATGGCCGTGATCTGTTAAATTCTCTGTTCAAGCTGTGTCACCACCTTTTCTCGTCCGGTGCCGCAACAAATAAAAAGTCATGATACCGAGTCCCGCTCCACAGGTATCCAGAATTACATCCGCAGCAAGCGGCGTCCGGTTAACGGTAAAGCTCTGATGATACTCGTCCAAAGCAGCATAAGAGCAGCTGAGCGTGAGCGCCAATGAGATTTGCAACGCCACGGGCACCGCGGCAAGCCTCGCCAGCAGCCGAAACAGAAATAGGCCCAGTACCATATACTCAAACAAGTGGGCGGCTTTGCGCATGAAAAACTCTATTACTTCAGTGGCTCCCGCGCTGTCTACACTGATCTCTCTGCCAGCATATGTGAACTGTACTCCGGAAAGATGTTTTTCCAGCGCATACGTAGGCACGTTTCTTTTCAGCCAGGGCTTAAGGTCCTGCGTCTCATACGGCTGCGATGACATGTAGAAAATCACGCCCAGCCAAACAAGGAGCGGCAGCCAATGGGTCCAAAAGGCGTTGCCGCGCTTGCGCCGTCTTTTTCCTCTCAATGTGTCCACCGGCTAGACGGCAGAACGGCAATACTTCTCAATATCATCCCAATCGACAAATAACCTCACCGTGTCGTCCTCGCCAAGTTCCGTTCCCCTTTGTACCTCGATCCACTCCATATCCGTGATTGCCCGCATGCTGTGAATCGACCCGGCGGGAATCTGCAGCAGATCCCCCTCCTGCACGAACAAAAACTCATTATTCAAAACAAACTCACCCTTACCAGACACGATCGTGCAATACTCGGCTCGGTTCGTATGCATATGGTAGCTTAAGCTGCTGCCGGCTTTCACACATATTTTCCGCGTCAGCACCTCTTGTCCTGTATCTGCTTGCGTATGATCGAGCACCCGGTAGTATCCCCAACGCCTGTGCTCGTACTTCGGCCTGTGCTCCTGCCCTGCTAGAACATCCTTGATTTTGGGACTTGCGTTCATAACCAATCCCCCTCCATTCACTGGCTGTTCTTCAAATTATCTATTTGCGTCTGCTTCTCATCTGCATACTGCTGTCTATACTGGGCTACGATGCTTGTGTCATAACCATTATCTTTTAACCGAGATTCAAAAGAGCTTAATGTTGCTTCAAATTGACGGTCAGATTCGGCGAGCAGCTTGCGTCCTTCGTTTTTCAAGCGATCCTGCTCTTCCGTAGTTGGCGCGGCAAAATACTTGGCTGCCAGATCGAGGAATTGCGCTGCGTATTTGTTCCTCAGACTCTCCAATTGCGCATCGGCATCATTTTTCAGCGATTGGTAGGACGGTCTTGATTTGCCTCCGCCGCCTCCACCACCACCGCCGCTGCCGCCTGTGACAGGTGCTGTGTTTGGTGCGCTAGTGTTTGTGGTTTGTTCAGTATTGGTACCTGCTGGTGCGGCAGGCTGCCCCGATGTTGGCTGCTCACTCTCGTGCGGCTGCCCGGTCGTTATCGAAACAGTGTATGTCTCCGGATCCCATGCTATTGTCAATCCCAGCGACTCGGCAATAAATCTCATTGAGACAAAAAGCTTGTCATCATAGATGAATCCTTGCTGATCCGCGGCCGGCTCTTTCACAACATCACCGAACTGATAAATCATTTTCTCAAAATACACATCAATGGGCGTTGGCTGTAACCATGCGGCATCGATCTTTTCCCGCCTGCCGTGCTTGACCTCGGACTTCTGCTTATAATCTTCTACGGCAGCCAATTCTTCCTGTTTGGGCTCTCCCACGGTCACTTTATACGTGGCTCCATCCCATCCCACAGATTTATTCAAAATGTAGCTGACAAATCTAAGCGGCACGTACGTGGTACCGTTATAGATCAAGCCGGCCTCTCCGTCCGTCGGAGCGAACTCCTTCTCATTAACCATATAATGCAGCGGGACGAAGTACGCATCAATCGGCTTCGACTGCTGCATAGCCATAGAGGACACAGCCGGTAAAAGAAACGCTAGCAATAACGTGGAACATATGATCTTTCGGAGGCGCCTGGTAGTAGACAAGTTTATTTTCCCCTCTTCCTAATCACAAACATAGTGATTTATTTGATTGCTATTGAGTGAACTCGATGACAAGCAGTTTATTATCCGTGTCTACTTCGATCTTCTGTTTAAATTGCAAGGAGCTAAATAAATCATCAAGTGGAACATAATATTGATTCTTGTGTTTCACCACATTCGTCCCGCCTTCGTCGGTCAAGCCAATGAAAAATGATTCTTGGTCGGATGCGGGATTTTTGTACACTTCGTAGATGGTATGGTAGTCTCTGTCCACGTCGAGCTTTTTCTTAATAAATTCACTATAGGCTTGCCCTCTGAGCGCATCCAGCCTCTCCTCCGTGTGATTGATCGTATAGTTGCCGGATGCTATGGCTAGCAAGTAGTTGATTTTAGCTTCCTCCAGCTTCATGTACAGTTTGTTATCTTCTTTGCTCTGGATCAGCGCAGGTGATTGTACCGTTTGATACAGCCGCCCGCCGACTTTGAACACCGTGTTGAATCCAGCTAAATCGTTGTATTTGTCAGCGGCGGCTTCCTTGGCAGTCGCAGGTGCTGCAGGTGGTGCCGCTTTTTTGCTCGTAATTTCAACCACATTCGTTGTGACGTTCCATTTCACATCTGTGCCCGTCAGGCTGCCGATCGATTTCAGCGGAACGTACGTGTTCCCGTCGTAATTCAACACCGGCAGCTCGTTGTTCTTGTACTCCTTGCCGTCGACGGTGATTTTGTAACTGGCCAGGGATAGAATGTATTGTTTCGCTGTTGCCGCGAGTGTAGGTGAGGCAAGAGCTAAAAGAGGAGCCATTGCTATGGCTCCTCCGAGTAGGTATTTTTTCATTTTGGTTTGGCTCCCTGTATTGCAGTTTATAATTGAACGATTGTGGAAAATCTTGTGAGGCGTGACGGAGACGCCGCGTAGAACGAGTAGGGTGGCTTGTAAGCGGGATCATCGTAAGCAGCGCTGACTTCTACACCACGCTTAGATGTTGCTTATACCAATCTATGGTCTTCTCAAGGCCAGCATTAATATCGTAGTCTGGATTGTAATTAAGTAATTTCCGTGCCTTAGAGATATCCGCGAGTGAATGCGGTATATCACCCGCACGAGCGGGACCGTAAGTAGGAGGAATATTTTTCCCGAGCAGCATACACAACTGCTCATATAAATCATTCAGAGAGGTGCTACGACCGAATGCTATGTTAAAGCTCTCGCCATTTGCTTCATCGCCTGCCACGCACGCCTTGAGATTAGCTTCAATTACATTCTCTATGTACGTAAAATCCCTGGTTTGGCTGCCGTCGCCATTGATAGTAGGGGAAATATCATTTAATAAAGCCTTAACAAAAACTGGTATTACCGCGGCGTAAGTGGAAAGCGGGTCCTGCCGTCTGCCAAATACATTAAAGTAGCGTAGTCCTACGGTTTTAAGTCCATACAATTCGTAAAAATTTCGTGCATACAATTCATTAACTAGTTTTGTAATAGCGTAGGGAGACAATGGCTTTCCGATTTTCCCTTCCACTTTTGGCAAGACGGGTTCATCCCCATAGACAGAGGACGAAGATGCATACACGAACTTCTTCACCCCAGCTTCGACCGCTGCCTGCATCATATTAAGGGTGCCGTGAACGTTATTTGTGTCGTAAACTAAGGGTATTTTAATGGAACGGGGAACCGAACCCCAGGCTGCCTGATGTAGTACGTAATCAATCCCTTCGCACGCTTTTTGGCAAGCGTCGTATTCTGCAATGGAATTTTCTATGAACTCAACATCATATTTTTCTTTAAGCTCAAGTATGTGCTCATACTTACCATTTGAAAGATCGTCAATAATCCTAACTTTGTGCCCCATCTCAAGAATCGCCTCAGCCAAATTGGAGCCAATAAAACCGGCACCGCCACTAATTAAAAATGTTGTTCCTGATGGAAATGAAATGTCTGTGTAGCCCATACGTTTGTGCCTCCTCTACTGGTATAAGACTGTGGGTGCTGACATGATGCCGAGAATAGCTTGAATGACTCTCGTTTGATCATATTCGGTTAAATTAGACCCAGAGGGTAAACAAAGACCTTGCGAAAAAAGTGTCTCAGATATACCGCTCCCGTGAGCATAATATCTTCTACCAGTGAACAACGGCTGTAAATGCAGAGGTTTCCAAACTGGTCTAGCTTCAATATTTCTCTCTGCGAGCTTGGTGACTATCTCTGTCGCAGTGATTCCACACACGTCCGGATCCACCGTCAGTGCGGTTAGCCATCTATTACATTTGCCAAGCTGATGTTCCGGCATAAAACTGACGCCTGCGATGTGCGACAATTCTGCGTAGTAGCGTTCGAAGATGTTACGACGAGCGGCTACGCGTGCATCTAACTCTTGTAATTGTGCTCTACCAACTCCCGCAAGAAGATTGCTCAAGCGATAATTGTATCCTATCTCACTGTGCTGATAATGCAGCGCTTGGTCACGCGCTTGTGTTGACCAGAATCTCGCTTTGTCTAACGCGTCCAAGTCGTTGGAAACTAGCATCCCTCCGCCAGACGTGGTGATGATTTTGTTTCCATTAAAAGAAAATATCCCAAATTTACCCATTGATCCACTTTTCTTCCCCCGATAGCTTGCTCCTAAAGATTCCGCCGCGTCCTCTATCACGGGCACGCCATACCGGTCACAAATCTGCAAAATCGCATCATAGTCCGCGCTCTGCCCGTACAGATTTACAACCACAACCGCCTTGGGTAGCTGCCCCATCTTCATTGAGTCCAAAAAAGCTGCTTCCAAAGCCTCAGGCGACATATTCCATGAATGAGGTTCCGAGTCAATAAACACAGGCGCGGCCCCCAGATAGAGAATGGGATTAGCACTGGCAACAAAAGTTAATGAGGAACAAAAAACGGTGTCTCCAGCGGACACACCGAGTAAACGTAAAGCCAGATGAATGGCGGATGTCCCTGAATGCAGGGCTACCGCTCCTCGTGATCCAACGTACTCTGACAGTTCGTTCTCGAATGCGTCTACGTTCGGCCCGACAGGGGCGATCCAGTTCGATTCAAACGCATCCTGAACAAACACTTGTTCTCGCCCACCCATATGCGGAGGTGATAAATATATTCTGGGTTCGTGAGTCATATCCAACCATTCTTCCCTTCATCTCTTGAAATAGCTCTCCCGGGTATCCCAACCACAGTCGTGTTACTAGTGACGCTCCGTATCACCACTGTCCCTGCGCCCACAATAACATTAGCGCCTATCTGCACTTGCTGAATAACAGATGCACCAATGCCTATCCATGTTAAATCGCCAACTCTTACGTTACCGGCGAGATGTGCTCCTGGAGAGATGTGTACACCTTTTCCGATAACCCCGTCGTGGTCCACACTAGCGCCCGTGTTTATGATACATCCTGCGCCGAGAACGGCACCCGCGTTCACGGCTGCCTTAGGGAGGATCACAGTTCCTTCCCCAAGCGCCGCGTAACGGCTTACACATGCGCTTGGGTGAATTACAGTGGCCAAACAGAAACCCATTTGTTTATATGTTTCCATTAACTTCAATCTCAGCGCATTATCTCCTATCGCGACGATAACGTCCGGGTACTCTTGCAGATAATAATGTGCGTTCTCAAGTCTATCCAACACATCCCAGTCAAGTACGCGCTGGGGGCGAGGTTGTTTGTTGTCCAAAAATGCAATTGTGTCCCAGCGACCAGATTCTTTCGCACAGTCGGCCACGACCTTACCATGTCCGCCTGCGCCAATGATTAGTAGTTTGCTCATAGTGTCTTCCTTGTGAAGGGTTCGACAGTAGCCTGCCCCTGTTGATTAATGTTCTCGGTTTTAATGACCTTTTTCGCAGTCAGCCACAGTATTTTTAGATCTAGCCAAAAAGATTGATTATCTACATACCACACGTCTAGCTCAAATTTTTGCTGCCAAGATATAGCGTTGCGACCATTCACTTGCGCCCAGCCCGTAATGCCCGGTCTCACCTGATGCCGTCTATTTTGCTCAGCGGTATACAATGGAAGGTAATCCATTAGTAGAGGTCTGGGGCCGACTAGACTTAACTCACCTTTCAGCACATTCATCAGTTGAGGCAGTTCGTCGATACTGAGTTTTCGCATTATCTTACCGAAATTAGTAAGTCTCTGTTCATCCGACAAAGGGCTTCCAGCGGTATCAGTTTCGGTGGTCATAGTACGAAACTTGAGGATATAGAACGGTTTAGCGTGTAAGCCGGGACGCTCCTGCTTAAATAAAACAGGTGAACCAAGCTTCGCCCGTACCAAAATCGCAGTTAATAGCAGCACCGGCGACAGAATTATAATTAAACAGCACGCCGCAATGAAATCTAAGGTCCTCTTCATTTGATCATTCCTCATTTTGCACTCTGTGTCACCTCCGGTTGATAAGCTCGCCGTATAGCTGGTAGAGCGCATCCCATATGACTGGAGATGCAAACTCATTTAGGGCCCGCCTTCTGCCCGCTTGCCCCATCTCCTTTCCTAGCTCAGGATTGCACAGCAGTGTTCGTATGGCTTTGCGCGTCTCCTCCGATGATTTAACTGGAACAATGTAGCCTGTCACACCGTCTAACACGGTGTCCACCGCGCCGGTAGCATTTGTGGTGATAACTGGCTTCCCAGCAGCTGCAGCCTCAATAGCAACATTGCAGAATCCCTCTCGATAAGACGGTATGACAAACACATCCATGATTGTATAGTATGGAACAACATCCCGGACGAACCCCGATAGAATAATACCTGTGTCACGTTTTATAACGGTTTTTACTTCGTCCGGAATGGGATCGCCGTTTTCGTAGTTACCGACCAACAGCAGGTACACGTGCGGAAACTCGTTTTTTAATGCCTGATAAGCCTCTACTAACTCAACTATTCCCTTGTCCTTGGTGAGTCTGCCAACGAAACCTATGACTTGTGCGTCTGGTGGTATGTTATGCCGTTGAAGTAGGTCTGTATGTTTTTCTATGTTCGCGGTGGCAAAGCGGCTGGTATCAACCCCATTGCTACTGCCCCCGGCTAAGACGATGGTTTTCTGTAGTGGCACTAGACCTTCGCTAACTGCCCTTGCCTGCAGGCTTGGACTGACACAAATCACCTTATGAGCTACTGCACAGGCGATTTTTTCGGTTAACAGAAGGATGGCTCTTTTTAGTCCAGTCGACGTTTCTAATCTAAGTCCGCGGAGTGTATATATACGGTTAGGAACTCTCGTCATCCACGCGGCTATACCGCATAGAAATCCTGCTTTGGGAGTTCCCACGTTTGTCAGAAGCGGTTTTTTTTGGGCAAAAAAGACGATCAACCTGCATAAAGAGATAAGATCTCGTATAGGAGAGATCTCCCTTTGCATGGCAATTTCCTTATAACTTACGCCCTCCTGAGTTGCAACCGCTACCAACTCCTCACCAGGGGAGGATAATACGGTGAGATCAACTCCCTTCGAACGTAGATATGCTAACTGCCCCCGCATAAGTTTTACGCTAACCGATGTGGTCACAGCATGTATGATATGTGCTCTAACGCTCAAGTATATTCCTCCAATATGCTCCTTTGCCTTTCAATGTTGCCCGTGTGAGAATTTGCTCCGTCCCGTGTTTGTTGACAATTCCAACGAGCCAACCGTGTGATCTAGTTCAACCGCTGAGCTATATCGGTGTGGTTGGTGAACCAGATAGATGAAGGCCTACAACACACCAGCAAGCAACGTAGCGCGAGTCGCTCAAAGGCATCCCGTGAGATATTTGTTGAGCGTGATTATGCACCTCGCCAGTTTTCACAGCACGCCAGGTATACCTGACTTGTTCACAGCGTAGCTTTTTGCATACCTGAGAAAACTTCTATAATGGCCATATCGCTTCTCGTCCAATATTCTACTTGTGTACTCTGTGGCTTTGTGGAAATTGCTTTCTGCTTGTTGTAGTTGTGCATCGGCACTATCGCATAACCGCAGAATGAGCTTGGCCAAAGCATCATCATCGCCTGGTTGGATGAGATATTCCTCGTCCAGCAGCTCAGGAATTCCGCCGGCCGTTGAAGCGATCGCAGGGCACCCCCTGCTCATCGCTTCGATTAAGGACCTGGGTAAACCCTCAGTTTTACTTGGTTGCAAATAAATGTCAATATCATCCAACCAACGCTGGACCGGTTCTCCACCCGGCAGAGTTCCACAGAATATTGCCTCTTTTTCTAAACCTCTAGCAGCCGCCAACTGTCGCCAAGGCTTCAAATCACCATTACCCAAAATCCGAATCTCAAACGACGGCAGATCATTCCGAATTTTTTCGAAAGCACTTAAAATTGTGTCCACGCCTTTATACTTCACAGAGAGGGAGCCAATCACGCCGAATATAATTTTGCTCCTCCGCTGCTGAATTCTCTGCAACCTGCTGGTGAGGAACCGAACGTCCACCTCCGGAATGTTTACATTCGAACATGCTACTGTCTCTCCCAGAGAAGGGTACTTGCTTTGCAAGTATCGCTGTGTCACGTAAAGAGAAAATTTAGATTTTGAGAGTTGTTTTTTGGTTCGATATGTAAGTGCCGGAGCATATAGCTTCACTTTCCAAGAACCATAGTTCCATAGCGAATGCCACGGATCTCCCACTAGTTCTACAGCCCAAGGCTTGTCATATTTTATCGCCAAATCTATAGCCATTGAACCGATCGTGCTTGGTAAACGCGCAACGATGGCGTCGGAGTCATGTATCGCAGTCATTAATTTGGCTGCCGCATCCCTTCCGTTCATCAGCCTTTTTAACGGACTGTTGGTATCGGGGATTGCCACAAAGCTGACTCGCCTGCCACTAGACACATTCATTTTCTGAATGTGTTGATTTTCTTGCACTGCGCTCACTCGGGCACATACTTTCACGGTATCGAAGTGATGCAAATATCTGTCCCACATAGGGTAGCCAAATTCAACCTGTGAATATATGTTCCCATTTGGGTGGTAAAAGAATTTGTGGTCATGCGCAAAGAGCATCTTCACTATTTACTCTCCTACTCTGTCGGTATTTTTTACTGCAGCAGAGGGCTACAAGCGCCACACAGTGATTGTTTCCGGTGCCTCTTCTCGTTGTAGCGCGCTTTTAATATCTACAACAATGCCCCTACCATGCTTCAACAGTTGATTGAACTGAGCCCATCCAGCGTGAATATATTTTTGATGCGGAACCGCGAGCACTACGGCATCAGCCGGCCTTAATTTATCATACGGAATTATTTCCACACCAAATTCGTGCACCGCTTCATCCGGATTCGCCAAATCGTCCGTCACCTGAACCTCAACGCCGAACTCCTCCAATTCGCGTACTATATCAATAACTCTACTGTTTCGGATGTCCGGTACATTTTCCTTGAAAGTAACTCCCAACATGATCACTCTAGCACCTTGGATGGGCATGTTTCTGTTAATCATCTGCTTTACGAGAGAAGTTGCTATAAAGGAACCCATGTTATCATTGATTCTTCTGCCCGCTAGGATCACCTGCGGATGGTAACCTACGCTCTCCGCCTTGTAAGTCAGGTAATAAGGGTCCACGCCGATACAATGTCCGCCAACTAATCCGGGCGTAAATTTGAGAAAATTCCATTTTGTGGATGATGCTTTCAAAACTTCAGCAGTATCAATCTGAAGTCGGTCAAATATCAGTGCTAATTCATTAATTAGAGCGATATTCAAATCCCTTTGGGTGTTTTCAATTACCTTTGCGGCCTCTGCCACTTTGATCGAACTAGCGCGATACACCCCGGCCTCTACTACTGCACCATACACCCCAGCAACCGTTTCGCATACTTCCTCAGTTTGGCCGGACACTACCTTAACGATGGATTTAAAAGTATGCTCTTTATCCCCAGGATTAATCCGCTCGGGAGAATAGCCAATGAAGAAGTCTACTCCTGATTTCAAGCCTGACCGTTCTTCAAGTATCGGCAAACATACCTCCTCCGTACATCCTGGATACACGGTAGATTCATATACGACAATTGAGCTGGTAGTAAGATTGGAGCCTACCGTCTCGGATGCTTTAATTAAAGGCGTCAAGTCGGGGTGTTTGTTCTCATTAATGGGAGTTGGTACTGCTACGATGATGAAGTCACATTCCCTTAATCGGGTTGGGTCGCTGGTGAACTCGATGTCAGCTTGGGCCAGATCTGCCGCATCGACTTCATTGGTATAATCAATGTTTTGCCGTAACGATGCGATACGCTTCTGATTAATATCAAAGCCAATTACTTTTCGTATTTTTCCAAATGCGACTGCGACGGGTAAACCTACGTAACCTAAGCCTACAATTCCGATTTGCTTCTCCATTGTTGTTTGCCTCATCCTTCTTCTTTGAGTTTTTTATGTCCACCATGCGAAAAATGGCCCACTTAACTCACGCGTTTTCACTGCGTGAGTAAGATTGAACCACGTCTTTCCAATGGTGGAGACTTCAAGCCAACATCCTGTCACATTCTATTTGAAATTTTATAACGGTTGGAGCTTAAAAAAATAACTAGGAAGGGCAGAAAGCCATTTTTAATAAAAATAAAAAGCATATTGTCTGAATCGCTCCCCAGTAACAGTAGACAGGTGGTCATTAAAAACGGGTACACGAGCAATCTCGCGTCACACTGCTTCAATTTCAGTAATAAACACCTGATGCGTCGTACGTAAATGCCTAGCAGTATGAACGAGAACGGTATCGCCGCCCAGCCATAGTTCAAGAGGGTTTCACCCGCTAAGCCATAAATCCGGCTAGAAGTGATGCTTCCGGTGTAACTGCTAGATTCTATTTCATATAATATCTGAGTGCCTTCTTTCACCTTAGTCTGCGGGCGGTCCTGCCAGATGAACGAGGGGATTAATAAACACAAAGTGCCTACATAGGTCCTCCCTAAGGCATATTCATAACTAGTGTTATGAAACGCTTGATACAAGAGATAAGCTTGTACGTCTGTCCTACCCAGATCTCCCAGTAGCGTAGTTTCCAATCCCCGGTTGTTCTGGCTCTCCACGGCCTGTCTGGCAGTGCCTCCTTGTAAGAAAGCAGAAAGCCCGTCAAGTCCAGCTGCCTTATAAAATCCATAAATGTACATAAACAACACCAGCGGAATTAAGGCCAGGATGAGTATTTTTTTGGTAAACGGTCTTATCCAGATGTGAATAATGCCAACGGCCCAGATTAACCCCCATATTGTATTGGATCTGCTGCCGCGTAAACCACCAAACAGAAGTTTTAACAGAAAGAATACAACCAACACCAAAAAAATCACTGCCCATTTCTTGACCCATTTCTTGTCTTGTGCCCATATCACGTACGCCATAAGTGCCAGTATTGGAAAACTCTCAGATAGCATAAAAATCCATCCCATACCGTTAAAGCTTTCCCTGGATTCTGTGTACAACCGGATGTAGCCGAGAATCCCGCCGCTGATGAAGTACACATACGCTTGTAATAGGCCGCTAACGAAAAGAGCAATTCCGGCTAACATTAAAAACTGTTTTTTGTTCAGTTCCCAGAGTGTCGCGTTTTTTTGAGTAAAATTACCGTTGCGGAAGATTCTATAGATGATTAAACCGACAAAATTCAAAAACGCCATACCACCCACCCAGGGTCTCCAATCGTCCACGGTGGTGAAAACATAAGGTAACCAATAACCAGCGTTTACGTGCATAATAGGGGCCAGAAAGAAAAAGTGCAGTGAGAAAATTCCTAGCAATCCAGCCGGATCGAATAGCAGAAACTTGCCACTCAGCCAGTTTACAACGTCAATAGCTGCAGTCATGCCACACAAAAACACAGGGATAATAAACCAATGCACAAATTCATCATTGGTTGCGGCTTGTAGCAATAGGATTAGAACCAGTATCATAAAAGCAAAATAGTATCTCAGCAGCATCCGGCAGCGATTCCTTTCCGTGAATATCTCGAATTTTAGCCGGTCTATGTCGCACCAATGTCGGCACTCGATCGTTCCATCTTTCTCCGATAAATAGCATATAAGTTCACCAAGCCAGTCAATGCAGCCTGAATGCCGTACACTGACATCAGCACTAGAGCAGCGCCGTCTAGACCACGCTGTGGAATTAATTGATGACTGAGCAGTATGGTCAGGCAGACCATTAAAACATAGATGGGAACTTGTGTTTTAAAGTATCTAGCCGCGGCAATTCCATAGTTGAAAACGGCGGCCAGATTACTAATCGCAGAGGCAATCATCAAGTGGAGAAAGGTGTCTTGATATTGCGCGTATTCTTCACCGTAAGACAAAGTGAGAATGACCGGACCACAAAACATAACCATCAATAGAACACATACACCTAAACTTCCGCCGATTAATAATAATTTCATCAGCAAATTTTCGTATGCTGTAATATCAGTTCTGTAGCTCTTCGACAGCCTGGCACTAGCTGATTGCCCTAAAGCATTAATTAATGTGCTATTGACAATCATGTAGTAAGAGATTGCCCCGAAAAAGCCCAACTGTTGTATGCCTGCATGATCTTCTAAAAAATACCTGGGAATATTGGCGTTCAGTGAAATGAGCAACGTAGTTAGTCCCATGGGCAGTGCCAGCATTACTAGCTGATACAATGTCTTCAAGCGGAAAGTAGGTTTTACACGGGTGGCTAAGCTATTTAGCAGTTGATATATAACTCTTCCATTTTTCGCATCATACAGCGCCAATAGAATCAGCCTTGTTATTGCTATAGCAATAACACCCACCAATAACGATTTAGTAACCCACATTGTGATAATAAGGGCAAGCGTAGAAAATAACCCTTTTTGAATTAGCGACTTCGAGATCAGGTCCATGCGCTCCTGCTGTTGGAAGAGACCGTAATACACGTCGGTCACGCTTTCTACGGCTTTGCCGATGGAAACCCAAAATATAATTTCAAATGTGCTTGCCGAAAAGTCACCAGTTTTGCCTATCCACACGAGAGCCAGCACTGCTACGGCAGTAGAGACAAGCCGTAATCCTAAAAAATCATTGAAAGAATATTTTCTTTCTGTGTCCGTCGCCTGTATCAAGCGTAATGATAGGTTGCTAAATATAAATATCGGCGCACTGATGGCTAATCCTAGAGTAAACTGCCCAACCATTCCCGCACTTCCAAGCCTTGCTATGGCAGCGATGGTAATCCATTGAGTGATTGAATACAACACATTACCTAGGACAGTCCATGAGATGCCTCGCCTCAAACTCAGGCCCATGCGTCAAATAACCCCCGCGCAATTATTTATTTTTTACGACCGCAGGTATACCTAAGGCGATAGAATCGTTGGGAACATCCGATACTACCACTGCGTTCGCGCCTACCACGGCATTGTTGCCAATTTTAATCGGGCCGACAACCACACAGCCGGAGAATAGCACTGTATTATCTCCTATCGAGGGATAACGGTAATCTTTGCCGTTTTTAGTCCCAATGGTAACGTTTTGATATATTGTTACGTCGCGTCCTATTACCGCTCCCCCGCCGATTACTATCCCTAGAGTGTGTGGGATGACCAATCCCGGACCAATACGGGCCAGCGGTGAGATCTCTATCGAGTGAAGCAATAAATTCATACTCCAGAAGAAGTGGGCGAGCGGTCTCAAGTGATTACGGTAACACCAGGCACTTATTCGGTAGATAAGTATTGCCCTAACTGACCTTCCTATGATGATATGCCACAGCAGTTTCAACGTGCTTCAACTCCCTTAAGCTCTGGCTGCAGGGTTAACACAACAGCACTAAAATTGGGTAACATGCTCTTCACTTTACTGCATTGCCCGCCATCTGCTTCTGCGACTCATCATAATTCTTCCCCTGACTAAGCCCATACTTAGCGGCGATGGAGATCAGCTGGTTATACTCATCTTCCGTCAGCTTCTGCAATATGACCTTCTTCGCTTCCTTCTTCTCTTCAACGGAGAGCCCATCACCGGCCATCTTGACGAAGAGTTCGAGTTCGCTGACGCTGAGCTTCTTCAGCAATATCGATGTGACTTGTGCTTTTTCGCTGCCGGTGATGCTTTCCTGCACCTTTTCCGCTTTATCTGGCGTGATCTCGGCACTGTAAGTCGTATTTTTGCTAGGCGGCGCAGCTGCGTTGCCAGTAGGCGTGCTGTTGTTGGGCTGAGCGGCTGCGCTGCCGTTTGCAGCGTCGTTCGCCGCCGGGCCCTCGTCAGTCGATGGGTTTGCCGCTCCTGCTCCACCGGCCTCCGCAGGCTGCCCAGTCGAACCATTGTCCGGTGAGTCACCCGACGCCCGACCCGCTGAATCCTCTGGCGGTTGGCCATTCGGCATCACCTGCTGTGATGGCGCGTCCTCCCTCGCCGACATAGCTTGCTCGCCTGAGCCATCACCGTCCTGCGACGCGCTGGACGCAATCCCTCGCAGCACCCAATCTACCGCATAGTTGTAAGCGACCAACCCTCCGCCCGCTACCACAACCACCACCAACGCCGTGATATAAATAAACTTCTTCATAACTCCTCCTATTCACAATGGAATACTCGGTTTTAGGCCAGCACGGGTATCTGCTGCTGTGCTTTTTGATGATTTGCCAGCATTAGCAGTTCGTTTCTCAACGCCACGCTATCCAGTGCTTCATAGTGCTTGATGAGATGATGCACATCGTTCATGTCGTAATTGATAGACTTGCCGACATACACCTTTGGATACACCTGCTTTTCGTGCACTTCATTTTCATTCAGCAGCTCTTCGTACATCTTCTCCCCTGGCCGCATGCCAGTGAACTGGATTCCTATCTCATCCTCCATGAATCCTGACAGGCGTATGAGATTTTTCGCCAAGTCTACAATCTTGACCGGCTCACCCATGTCTAGCACGAAGATCTCGCCGCCCTTGGCGAGCGACCCTGCTTGAAGCACAAGCCTCGATGCTTCCGGTATCGTCATAAAATAGCGCACCATATCCGGGTGAGTGACGGTGAGCGGGCCTCCTTTGCGGATTTGCTCTTTGAACAAAGGTATGACGCTGCCCCTGCTGCCGAGCACATTGCCGAAACGCACCGCAACAAACCGTGTGCGGCTGCGCCGATCCAGATCTTGAATGATCATCTCGGCACACCGTTTGGTCGCGCCCATCACGCTGGTCGGATTGACCGCTTTGTCTGTCGAAATCATCACGAAGGTGTCGACGCCTGCAGCACTTGAAGCCTCGGCCGCATTTTTGGTACCAAGGATGTTGTTCTTGATGGCCTCCTCAGGGTTGCGCTCCATTAATGGCACGTGCTTGTGCGCAGCCGCGTGGAACACGGCCTTTGGTGAATGCGTCCGCATAATGCTGAACATTTTTCCCCGATCTTGAATATCCGCGATCTCTGTTATGTACTCGATGCCGTTCGGGTTGTTCGACTTGAGTTCCATTTCAATAGAATAAATGCTGTTCTCCCCATGCCCCAACAGCACGACTTTGGCCGGATTGAACTCGGTGATTTGCCTGCATATTTCAGACCCGATTGACCCTCCCGCGCCAGTCACCAGAATGGTATGTCCTGTGATATAATCCGCGATGGCCCGTGTGTCGAGCTGCACCGACTCCCTGCCCAGCAGGTCTTCCACTTGAACATCCCGGAAATCGTTGACGGAGACCTTGCCCAGCATCAAATCCTCAAGTCTAGGAATGATTTGTGTTTTGGCCTGTGTTCTCTTGCACTCCGCAACGATCGATTGCAATTCCTTCTTGGACAATGAAGGCATGGCGATCACAATATTGGAAATGTTGTGTTCTATCACTGCCTTCTCGATCTGGTCCCGGCCGCCTAACACCGGCAAACCGATCGTAACCAAGCGATGCTTTTTCACATCGTCGTCGATGAAAGCTACCGGGTAGAGCTCAGCCTCCCGGGTCATTTTCAATTGTCGAGCTACCATCACTCCGGCTGAGCCTGCCCCGATAATGAGTGTGCGCTTTTTGTCCGCAGGGCTCTCAATCCCGCCGCTCCGATCCGCCCGGTTAATGTACATATCCCGGATCATCCGCCACGAGAACCTGATTCCTCCTATGAGAAGAATATGCATCATCCAGGTGATGGAAAGCGTGCGGAGATTAATATCTTGGAACGCGATCAACTGCACCAGCAGCGTAATTGCCACTGAGTAAGTGACCCCTTTCCAGATGGCCACCAGCTCGCCCACGCTGGCATACTCCCACGCCCGTTTATACAGCTTGTAACGATTCGCAAAAAAATGATGACACAGCAGCAGTACGATTGAGCTGACCGCCACGGCCAAGGTCGGCTTGCTGAGTGGCACTAACAAAAAGTTGGAAACAAAGACAGATGAAAGAACAATCAAGGAGTCGATCGTCATCAGGAACAGTAAGCGTTTATGGTAGACCATTTTTTACTAGCGCCCCCCTTCGCATTGGAAAACCGGCTGTCGCTTGCATTCACTGCAGCAATAAAGAGCTTTCCTGGATTTTCTCACAACACTACCTCCCGAATGTGTATTTCTCTGTCATTCCCATAAGCTCGCATAAAAAAGCAAGCTACACCGTTTTTAGATAAAAACAGCATAGCTTGCCTTTTTACAATAATAATAGGGGCATCTAACCCCGCCTCACATTACACCATCGACGATTCACGTCTAAGGCGGAGCACCGCCCACAGCATAACCGAGTGCCTACAGTGATAAAGGTGCAGTAGACATTACCTAATCTTTTAATACTTCATATGAGACTACTTGCTAGATTCGCTGCCATAGTAATAGTAGTAACTGGTGTCCCGCTTGCGCCGTTCCTTGTTGTTCAATACCACGCCGAGAACTCTTGCGTTGACCCTTCCCAGTCGTTCCAAAGCTTTCTTCGCGATGTCCCGCTTCACTCTGCCGCAATTCAGCACGAATAGTACGCCGTCCGATTTGGTGGCCAGCACTTGCGCATCGGTCACGGCCAACGCGGGCGGACAGTCCAGCAGGATCACATCGTACTTTTCCTTCAAATCAGTCAGCAGCTGCTCCATCTGATTGGAAGCGAGCATCTCTGCCGGATTGGGCGGGATGGGCCCGGAACATAGCAGAGACAGGTTATCTATATGTGTGTCAACGATGCATTGCTGCAAGGCATGTTGGCCTGCCAGCAGACTGGACAATCCGATTCGGTTCGATTTTGAAAAATAGTTATGTACAGTCGGTTTACGTAAATCCGCGTCGATAATCAGCACATTCTTTCCTTCTTGGGCGAACGCTGTTGCCAAGTTCACGATGGTGGTGGACTTCCCTTCCGATGGCTCGGGAGAGGTCACTACGATGGTTTGAATGCGACCGCTGATGGCGGAAAATTCAATGTTAGTCCGCAATGTTCTGTAAGCTTCAGATACATAAGAACGGGGGTTTTCATCGATGATGATCCTGTAGCTATTGGTTGGCGCTGGCATATTGAGTCTCACCTACTTGTTCTTTTTGTTTATCCGGCTTCCGCGATTTGAATTCATCCTTCGGAATCTTATCGATCACTACCAGCACCGGCAGCGCAAGGTATGCCTCAACATCCGCCTCAGTCTTAATCGTGTCGTCCAAATATTCCAAAAGAAACGCTAAGCCGACGGCAACCATCAATGAAACAACGACAGAGATGGCAAGATTTATGTATGGTTTCGGTTTGACAGGAATCGGATTTTCCAGCACCTTGGCTACGTTCAGAATCATCACGTTATCCACTTTCATAATCAGCGGGATTTGCTGCTTAAACACCTCGGACACGGCGTTGACGATCTGCACTGCTTTCTCGTGAGAGCCATCTTCTACGCTGAGAGTGATAACCTGTGTTTCATTCACTGAGCTGACATTCACTTTTTTAATCAGCTGTTCCGCAGTTAACGCCAATTCAGGGTACTGCGCGGCGACTTGATCCATTATGGCTGGGGTCTTGATGATTTCTTTGTACGTGTTGACCAGAAGCATATTCGACCGGAGTGCATCCGAGGTCAAGGGGTCCTTCCCTTCCGCCTCCGCCGATTTGTTGACAATCAGCTTGGTGCTCGCCGAGTATACCGGATTGAGATAATAGAAACTGACCACTCCGGTAACAACACTGGCAACCAGCACTATCGCGGCAATCATCCACAGCCGTCTTCTGATAATATGGACATAGTCTCTTAACTCTAATTCCATGCGCTATTCACCACATCTGCTTAGATTTTTCTGTTACCTCAGTTTTAGATACATTTCGTATCAACAAATACAGACCGATACTGCTGCGTGTACAACTTATCCTCCTTATCGTTGTTGTTCTTACATGAGAACATTTACTATACACTGATGCCAATGCTGGCAATGTTCCGACGTTTTAAGTGTTTTGGCGTCATAATACTGCTGGGTACGAACCGTATCACGTCTACAATATATGATACCTTTTGTATCATGTCAAGCGGCATTGTTACTAGTATCTAGGACTTTTGATGCTTTTTGGAAAATGAATTGTAGAGAGAATCCGGCTTGCTAGGTATGTTTTTACCATCGTCCAGTTTCTGTGGGTCGAGGCGCAGCTGGGTTAAGATTTTATTGATATCCAGCTCGATTTTGCCATGAAACGAATCTTGGTTTCTCATAAATACACTTTCCTTTCTTTCAGTTTGTATCCATGCAACACAAACAACATCACTAAGTGTATGATACGGTACGTATCAAGTCAAACACTTAATTTGTTAGTTTTTGTCACTTTTTCACCGATCCCGACGAAAAATCATCGGATTTACAGGAAATAAATCTTTGAAAATTGTAAACGGTTTCTTTCGCAAAAAGGAAAGCGGAATCATCCTGGTAGGGAGTCCCGCTTTTTGTCGTTTAGTTCATAAATTTTAAGTATTGTAAAAGCCGTTTCAGCGTGACCGCACCCTGAGCTCGTGTGGTGTCCCCTTGAGGAGCAAAGCTGTTGTCCGATTGCCCGTTGAATAAACCGATTTGTACCGTTTGCTGTACCGAGTTCTCCGCCCATGGAGAGATGGTATCCCGATCAGCAAAGCGTTCCAAGGCACCTGCCGCCGTGGTTGGAGTGTCACCTCCCGCCGCTTTGAGCGCACGGCTTATCAGCACTGCCAGCTGTTCCCGGGTAACGGAATCATCCGGTCTAAAGGTACCGTCCTCGAACCCTTCGATCAGCCCTGCTGTGACCGCCGTCTGTATGGCCGTACTATGCCAGTCGGTCGAGTCTACATCGCTGAAGCCTGCCTGATACGGTTGTTCCACCAAAGCCAAGGATCGTACGAGCAATGCTACGAATTGTGCTCTGGTTAACGGCGAGTCCGGTGCGAATTCATCCGGCGCGACACCGTCGACGATCAGCTTGGAAGCCATTGTTTCTACGTCGGTTTTCGCCCAGTGTCCGGCAATGTCCTTGAATGTTTTGTCAGACTGTACGATCGTATAAATGCTGTCGTGCGGCGAATGGAGTGTGCCTACCGTGCTGCCAGCGGATCGTGTGCCGAATGTGGCAGGAATAAAACTCAGCTTGCCCGTTCCCTCGTTGAACCACACGCCGGTCGCCTTGTTCGGATCGATCTGTCCCGTCACGGGCAGTCCGCGCTGCAGGTAACTTCCTTTGTAGCTGCCCACCACCGTTGAGTTGCCGTTCTCATCTTGCATCGAGACGCTGAACTCGGCTGGAGAAGCCACCACGTCGGCGTCCACCTGATCGGCGCTCTGCTGCACCTGCTGTTTCACCGCATCCGTCACTTGTGACAATGTTATCACTACGGTGCTGCCGGCGGACAAGTCCAGCCCTGCAAAGATTGAAATCGGCACGGTGAAGCTGAGTCCATGGACCGTGCTATGGAAGACTGCGCCGGATTGTACTGCCGCAGTTAAGGCAGCAGCAGGGAGTCTTAGCTTCAACGTCGGTTCGGTTTCGCTGAATGCCAGTTGTATCAGCTTATCTGCTTGCCCTGAGATGATCGAATCGAGATACGCTTTGAGCTGTGCTTCATCCACATCCGCAAAGGTGACCGATTTGCCGTCCATTGTTCCCTTGCTGAGCTTAACCGCTTCGACAGGCAGTGAACCTGTGTAGATGCCGGCGTTCGCTGGCGGATTGAAAACCCCTCCGCTGCCGCCGCGTCTGCGCGGCTTATCCGGCGTGCCTGCACCCAAGCCTTCCACCCGAATGAGCGCGGTGACCCACGCAGCCATCGCCCTACGCTGCGGGTCGAACTTTGGAATCAAACGTTTGAACACGGCGACAACGTCTGTACCCGTCACGTTGATGTTCTTCAATACTTTTCCGAAAGCCAAGCCCGGATCATTGATCAATTTGTCAATCTCTTGGACGAGGATGGTCTCCGCCCTGTCGGGATTAGCGACGATGCCTAGCAATTCGTTCATCGGCATCTGGCGGAAGCGTTCGATCATATTGCTTTGGCCTTTATTAATGAGCTGGGATACGTCGTTTATCGCCACATCTTCCAGTCCACCTGGAAAGCCGCCCAGTTTGATCAGTTTCTCCGCGATTTCGCGTGCCCTCTCTTCACCGAGGACCTCTTCCATGCTTTTGCCGTTGGGGTCATATTGGACACTGAACGCCAGCACGAAGAACAAAATGTCCTCTTGAGTCAATTCCAGGTTTGGATCGGCCGTTTGCTTCAACTTGGCATCGACTTTATTCCATATTTCCGTTACCAAATCCTTATGTTTGGTGAGATCTTTGCGAATTTCATCCGCGCGGTCCTGAGCATCTGTGATCCTCTGCCGCTCCTCCGGTGTCATCGCATCACGAATCTTTCTCATCCTATCTGTGATGTCGCTCGGCAGAGCCGCTGCGGTTTCAGCGTACACCCGGCCTGAGACATCGTCCGTGGGAAGTCCCACCGGTAACAAACCGGTGCACAGTAGGCTCGCGCTGAGAGTTGAAATTACCACTTTTTTCTTTAACATGTCCATCATCCACTCCATTTTTCGATTCGTCTGTTTACCAGAATGCAAACCATCGTTTTTTCTTTGTGTGGAAATTCCACTCACTGATTTCCATGTTTTCCGTCAGGTGATAAGCGTTTTGCCTGTAGTGATTGGACAGTCCCTCCTCTATACGCATATCGATGAAATCATACGCCGCATCCAATTGGTCTATGCTGCGGATGGCGTTATGAGCATCTGATCCGATGAAATGTATCAATCCCTCCCTGCACAGGCTCAGGCTAAACTTCTGTACCGCTTTGCCAAAATGACCCAGGACAGAGCCGGCTGTCAACTGAAACAGCACACCTTGCTCAGCCAGCTCAGGCAGGCGGGCAGGCTCCGACAGCAGCTCGGTATGACGCTCAGGGTGGGCGATCACAGGCACCAAACGACGCAGCCGGAGCTCATACAAGGTTTCATTGATACCGGCAGGAATATGATCGCGGGGCAGCTCGAGCATTATGTACCTGGATTCGTTTAAAGTCAGCAGCTTATGCGAATCCAGTTCGTCCAATAGTTTGGCGTGGACCCGAATTTCATGGCCCGGCACAATGTTGAGTGGGATATTATGCAGGTAGAGACTCGTGTTGAGTTGTTGTATGGCATCCCGGACCGTGTCTGCTTCGTTATCGTAGCTCCGGGTTGCATGGTGCGGAGTCGCAATAATGGTATGAATTCCTTGCTCCACCGCTGCTTCTGCCATAGCGAGCGCATCTTCCAGCGTCTGTGCTCCATCGTCCAAGCCGGGCAGGATGTGGCAATGAATATCAATCATAAAACAGCTCCTACGTCAGGTTTCAAAAACGGATGTGCGGGACACACTGGTGTAGGTGCAGACGTGATAAAGTGAAAGCGTTGTTCAATCAGGAAAATTTTACTATTATCGCCTCATGTTCCATCTTCCCACGGGTCATTTTTTTAGGTAAAATAAGAGGTAATGCAATGATACATAATGTAATGTTGAGAACGGACCACGAAAGTAAGCATATTAGCTTTAGTATAAAATTATGATACAAAGCGTATCATGTCAAGTAGGATAATATTTTTTTTCCATTTTTGTTACCATGTTGGTTACCAAATACTACTAACTCGAACACTGGAGGTACTTGCTGTATGAAATACGGGGAACGTATAGCGTTACTTCGAGAGAAACACTCCCTGACCCAGGATGAATTATCCGCGAAACTCGGCATAACCCGGGCCTCTTTATCTCATTACGAGAACAACAGACGCGAGCCTGATTACAAGACCATTGTAAATATAGCGAATTTTTTTAACGTATCGATCGATTATCTCATGGGCAGGACAGACGACGCGCATAAAACTCTTGATGTGGATGTTCGTGAGTTTGTTGACAGTTTGGAGCTATCCGACTCCAAGATTCTTGACAAGTTCAGTTTAACGATTGACGGCAAGAAGCTCACTCCTGAGGAATCGAAACGATTTATAGCTTTCGTACGGGCAGAGCGAAATATAAATAACGAATCTTGAGTTCACTGTACAACCTTCAACAATCCTGTAGAAGGTTATTTTATTTTTTCGGGGAATTCTTTGATATTAGTCCATCATCAGCACACAGAAAAGGCGAACGATAGCAAAAAGCTCCTGCAGCTGCAGGAGCTTTGTCATGCCGTATATTCATTGCAGTATGTGATCGCTGAATAGGCTAAACGGTTTTATTCTCCTCCTCAATAGCGAGAACCTCCCTTGCCGCTTCTATGAAAGGTAACATGATTGGTGAAAGCCACTTGTCTTTATGCCATAACATCTGTGTATACACGTGCAAGTCCGGAATTTGCCATGGAAGAGCAACAAGTTCGCCCCGTGCAACTTCGGCTTCAGCTACTATTTCAGGAAGAAAGGCAATACCGATTCCCGAAATTGCACATTGTTTAATGGCTTCGGCACTTTGAAACTCTAAATACGTGATACTATCAATGCCCCCTTTCTCGAATGCTCGGTCAAACATGGTTCGATAGGGACAACCCTTTTCATTAGTCAGGAACACTTCTCCGTGAAAATCTTCAAGCTGTAATACAGTTAATTTCGCGAGATGATGATCTGGAGCGGCGAACAAGCGAAAAGTTTCTTCCAGCAACGGTTCCACTGCAAGTCCCGTTGAGCGAATGGGTTCGTCCAGCATAAAGACGACATCCGCGGTTCCCTCAAAGAGCGTTTGCTTGAGTTCTTGATTTGGAACGGAGCGGAAAATGAGACGAACTCCCGGATGCTGCGAACGGAATAGTTGAAAGACAGCTGGAAGCCGATAAGCGCAAATAACCTCGTTGGCACTTATCGTTAGGGTACCGCTTAGATTTTCATTGTCGTGAACGGCGCTGCGAGCTTCGTCCAATTTGTTTAGAACGCCTTGGACATCAGTTAAAAAGCGTTTACCCGCAGTTGTAAGAACGAGCTGCTTGCCCAAGCGGTCAAAGAGACGAACACCAAGCTCATCCTCCAATGCTTTTATTTGCATCGTGACGTTGGAGGGGACGTAGCTCAGCACTTCCGCAGCCCGAGTGAAATTTAAAGTTGATGCAACCGTGCGGAACGTATTCAGTTGGCGCAATTCCATCATACGATCCCCCTTTTTATTTTCAATGTTATTGAATATTGCTTTGAGTTTTATTCACTTTTTTTGAGAGTACCACAGGTCTATACTAAGCACAAGAAATTACATTCTACATGTGTGGTTTCATTTTGAAGGGAGCGACAATACGATGGATTATGAGATTTTTGAATTGGGTGACGTAACCTTGCAATCAGGAGTGACGTTACCGAGCGCTTTTCTTGCTTATAAGACTTATGGAAGATTGAATGAAAAGAAAGATAACGTCATCGTCTATCCAACTGCTTTTGGCGACCAGCATCTTCAGAATGAATGGTTGATTGGAAATGGCATGGCACTAGATCCGCAGAAATATTTCATTATCGTTCCAAATCTGCTGGGCAACGGATTATCTTCGTCTCCCAGTAACACGCCTCCCCCATTCGACCGGGCTAATTTTCCGCAGGTAACCATCTATGACAACGTTAAATTACAGCATCGGCTGGTGACTGAAAAATTCGGCATTCAAAAGATCGCTCTCGTAGTTGGATGGTCAATGGGAGGCATTCAATCATTCCAATGGGGTGCGAGTTATCCCGACATGGTGGAACGAATTGCACCTTTCGCCGGAGTTGCCAAGACTTGGCCCCAAACGTTTGTGGTCCTGGACGGAATGAAAGCTCCGCTCATGGCTGCAGTTGGCTTCGATTCAAGTAAACTAAACCAGTTGACTTCTGCAGACATGCGCGCCGTTGGCCGTGTCTATGCGGGATGGGGCTTATCGCATGCGTTTTACAGAGAGGAACTTTATCGTGAACTGGGATATGACTCATTGGTAGATTTTGTGGCTGGCGTCTGGGAAGATAGCTTTATGAAGATGGATCCGCACAATGTCCTGGCCATGTTATGGACAGGCCAATACGCAGATATTAGTGCAAACCCCGCCTATAACGGAGATTTCGATGAGGCGCTCAAAAGCATTAAAGCGCTTGCCTGCATCATGCCAGGGAGCACGGATCTCTTCTGCGCGGCGGACGATAACAAATACGAGGCTAAGCTTATACCCAATGCTGTTTTTAATCCTATCGAGTCAATCTGGGGCCATTTTGCCGGTCGCGGAATCAACCGTGCCGATAATAAATTTATTGATGACAACCTAAAGCGCTTGTTGGCGCTTAGTACAAACGGATAGATCATCATTATGCGTTGGAGTTTCATGTAAGTAATAGCAAGAAAAGTAATCAAAGTGGCCCAAAGATTGAGGGCTACTTTTCTTTTTTGTATCTATATGTGTTACAGAGAAATCGCAGAGCAGTGTAATATGGTAATAATTTACCAATAATTCTCTTATATGTTTTAAATTAATTGATTGAGGGAGGGATAAAGTATGGCTCTGTTTGGGTTACCGTTTGTAATATTTATTTCTTTTCTCATTGGTTTAGTAACATACATGTTGTCTCTATTGATCTTTATTAATGTAAGAACGACAAAATCAAAATATATAAGACTGATTTTCGCAAGCACTGTATCATTGTTATTTTTCCTGTTGTACATAAGAAATCTAGCGTACTTAGACTGACTCTAACTAAAATTAAGAACAAGGAAGAATTTGATTTTCAATCTCCATTGTAATGTCCCCCGTTGTCAAGACACGAAATCCAAAATGCTAAGATAAATACTCCTTTCGTCATTATTGCTGTCAGCAAAGTAGATGCTGGCCGGTGTTTGGTCATGAAGGGACTGGTGGCCGCGATTCCAGTTGTAATGCTGCATGT
>NZ_NHRJ02000008.1 GCF_002220865.2 Paenibacillus xerothermodurans
GATCCAGTTTTCAAGGTGCTAGCCTTGACTCGTTTGGTGATGATGGCGGAGGGGAACCACGCGTTCCCATCTCGAACACGACCGTTAAGCCCTCCAGCGCCGATGGTACTTAGACCGCAGGGTCTTGGGAGAGTAGGACGTTGCCAAGCAAAATAACAAGCAGTTGACCCTTCAAAAGGTCAGCTGCTTTTTTTGTATTTGTGCTTAGGTTTCGTTTTGATCTGCGATTCCGTTTTGTCTTCCTCAAAAGTGTTGCTCCTCACGGGGCTAGGGCGAGTTGTCTACTGGATAACGAGGTCGTGGCCTGCGCAGCCAGTGCAAGACGGGCATCTCAGCGAAATGCGGTTCAATCTGCTACGCCCAGATGTAGTCAAGCTTGGCAAGGTGTACGCGGGCATGTGATGGTAGACGTACGTGTGACCAACGCGAAGCCACGTGTCGCGGCGGTGTGTATCGCACTCGACGGGCGAGGCTTGGCTCTCATGACGGCGCCCGATTACATAGTAGAAAGCGAGATCTCATGTGACCTTGCTCAGCGTGGGAACCGCCAGACACGCCAGAAACCGCGGGCGCAATGGCGGACGCGGTTCTGTGGTTACATGGCTACAGATGGAGTGTCCTCACTCTGGCGCTTTTGCACCGAATTTTGCTTCCCACTCGCATACCACATAATGACTTGCGGCATTAAAGTTGTCGAATGTCTTCGTATCTTGAAAGCCGGCTTCATCGGTCACCGGGTCTTCCTCGGCAGTAACTTCCTTAATCATGCCAGTGAACACACCTTTGTTTTCAATCACTTCGCCGACATATTCCACCCCTCCGAAAATGCCTTCCCGAACTTTTTTGCGCACTATCATGATATGTCACCTCCTCAGGTTGCTTACAGTACAGCACCAGGCCAGCTATATTCCTGTCTACTATGAAAATAACCTCAGAACGCGGGTTCCAAACAATAGGCGCTGGAGGGGAGCACGGTCTATGTGGCTGATCGGCAACTAGAACGGTGCACGCTTACCATGGAGGGATTGGAGCTCTTGGCTCACGCATTGCATTTTTTCTTCTGCTATTGAATTGTGCGGCCATGGATCCAAACTCGTTGGAGCTCCAGCTCATGATCAAGCAGCAGGACGTCGGCTTGGCGGCCGGGCTCGATGGCACCTGTGAAATGGTCGATCCCTAATTTTCGCGCGGGATTGCCGCTAGCCATTCGGCTTGCGTGTTCTACAGAGATGCCGGCTTGCCGGACTGCAAAGCGGAACGCATCAATCATGGTCAACGTGCTGCCTGCGAGATTGCCGCCTTCACGGAGCCGTGCAACGCCGTCCTGCACGACAACGTCCAGGCCGCCGAGCTGATAAACGCCAGGTCCCAGGCCGGCGGCGGCGATGGCATCGGTGATAAGCACCAGGTGGTCGGGGCCTTTTTGTTGTGCGAGCAGGCTGATGCAAGCCGGGTGCACGTGGTGGCCGTCGGCAATTACCTCTGCCATAATCGTAGGACTAGTCAGCACCGCGCCGACGGCGCCCGGTTCGCGATGATGCAGTGCGCGCATCGCATTGAAGGTGTGCACGGCGTGGCTCAGCCCATGCTGCACCGCTGTAAGCACTTGTTCGTAAGTGGCGTTGGTGTGACCAAGCGCCGCTACGATGCCTTTGTTGGTTAATGCTTCGATGTAAGTCAAAGCGCCATCCACTTCAGGCGCTAACGTCTGCATACGGATCAACCCCGGAAAGAGGCGGGACCATTCCTCCAACCATGCGAGCTGAGGCGGCATGATATACTGCGGATTTTGGGCTCCCGGCCAGTCCGGGCTGATAAACGGCCCCTCAAGATGCACTCCCAGCAGCTGAGCATATGGCATGCTGCCTGCGATATAGTGCATAACGTTTTCCAGCACCCGGTCAAGGTCAGTCTTCGAAGCGGTGACCGTAGTGGCCAGCATGCCGGTAGTGCCATGCCGCGCGTGAAAGCAAGTAATTGCATCCAGTCCCACCACATCCGCTACCATAAAATCGTATCCGTGTCCGCCGTGCACATGCACATCAATAAACCCGGGCACAACCCAGCCGCGCCGTCCGTTAATAAGCTCAACATCATCGTTTTCAGCACTGCCGGCAGCAACTGACTGATTCCTCTGCATCACTGAAGCCGGCAATCGAGGGGACGGAGCTACTGAGTCACTGTCGAGTAGTGGAGGATGTGGAGCTGCAGCTTTGCTGCCCAATGTTGGCGGACGCGTAGAGGCAGATTCACAGCCCTGCGAGCGCGGACGTGTCGAGGCAGATTCACAGTGCAGCGGACGCGGACGTGTCGAGGCAGATTCACAGTGCAGCGAACGCGGATGTGTCGAGGCACATTCACAGCCCTGCGACCGCGAACGTGCAGAGACGGAGTCACTGTCAAGCAATAGAGGTTGTGCAGAGGCAGACTCACTGTCCAGCGATAGAGGCTGTGCAGAGGCAGACTGATTGCCTCTGGCCAGAGGATGTGGAACGGAAGATTCACAGCCCTGTGACCGCGGACGTGCAGCGGCAGGGCCGCTGCCTAGCTTTAGAGGATACGGTACTTCGCTGCCGCTACCTATCGCCTGAATGCGGCCCCCTGCGAGGTGGACCCACCCTGGGCTCAGTGTGCCTTGTGGCGTGACGACATTGACGTTGTGAATGATTACTTGACGTGCTTCCATTGAACGGCCTCCCCATTCTTTTATTGAAATAGCCTCGCGGCTTCAGCATCCAGCAACACCACCAGCCGCGGATGAGTCTGCAGCAGAGACGCCGGACATTGGGTTGTGATGGGTCCTGTTAATGCGGTATGCACAATCTCCGCTTTGTCGGCGCCTTTCACTACAAGAAGAATCGTTTTGGCTTTCAAAATGGTTCCGATCCCCATTGTGAGCGCTCGCGAGGGCACCTTATCAATTGAATGAAAGAAGCGGGCATTCGCTTTGCGTGTGTCCTCCTGGAGATTGACCAGATGGGTCCCACTGATTAACGTATGAGCCGGTTCATTAAACCCGATATGTCCGTTATGTCCGAGGCCCAGCAGCTGTAAATCAATTTGACCTGCGTCCTCGAGCAGCCTGTCATAGCGTTTGCATTCCGCCACAATATCAGCAGCATTACCATCGGGAATGTGTGCTTGTGCCGGCGGCAGATCAATGTGCCGAAAAAGTTGGTTGCGCATATAACTATGATAGCTTTCAGGGTGACTCTCAGGCAGTCCCACGTATTCGTCCAGATTGAATGTGGTGGCGGAGCGAAAGCTGACTAAACCGCGTTGGTAGCTCTTCACCATTGCGTGATAGATTCCCACCGGCGTGCCGCCCGTAGCCAGCCCGAGCACCGCACGGGGCCGCGTTTGAACCAATCCGGTGATAATGCCCGCTGCGGATTCATGGAGTTTCTGCTGGCTGTCGAAGGTTAACAGATTCATAGCGGTATGCTCCTTCTATTTGTCTTTTTAACTTCGATATTTTTTAACCATGTTGAAGGACTGCTCCAATCGCGGCACCATATCATTGAACTGGCCGCTGACCAGGCCGACGAACAAAATATCTATGACATGCAGCTGGGCGATACGGGAGGCCATGTCTCCTCGTCGCATACCTTCTTCCAATGTGGATGTGAATAGCGAAATGTCGGCGAGCGCTGCGAGCGCATTGTTGCCGTATTTGGTCAAAGATATTGTGGTGGCGCCTTTTTCCGACGCACACTTCAACGCAGCGATGGTTTCCGAGGTTTGACCGGAATAGGAGATGCCGATCGCGACATCGGCCGCTGATAAGTTAGACGCAGAAGTGATTTGCATGTGAGGGTCTGAAAAGGCTGAGGAACGTGTCCCTACGCGTATCAGCTTCTGATAAAAGTCCTCTGCAACCAGCCCGGAAGTCGCCACGCCGTATAGATCGACCTGCCGCGCATTCTTCAGCGCATCAATAGCTTTTTGCAGCTGTTTTATATCGAGTAAGCGGGTAGTATCCTTGATAGAACGTATATGATTCGACTCCATAGCCGCCACGATGCTGGTGAGTGGGTTGCCCGCCAGAATATCTTGGTAAGACTGCTGCGCAAAGGGCTGTGCAAGTTCCGCCGCGAGCTTCACCTTGAAATCCGTAAAACCGCTGAAGTGAAACTGTTTGCAAAAGCGGGAAATGGTGGCCGTGCTGCTGCCCGACTCTTGCGCCAATTCAGAAATGCCCATCCCTACAACTCGCGCAGCATGTCCTAGTATGAATCCCGCAATCTCTTTTTCTTTACGGTGCATGGTGTCGTACTGCTCTCGCAGAGCGGACAATATTCCGGGCATAACATCCCTCCTTATAAGAAAATTATTTACATAATACGCTTGGTTTTGAGAAAAAAATTTACGTCACTCCCAGTATACGGAGAAAATTGGGAATAGGCAACGGTTACGCGCTCTGCAATACCGTCACAGATAACGGTGCCACCCAGAAGTTCAACAGGCGAGCGCCCACTCAGATTCTAGGGCTTCGACCCCGAAAAAGTTACTGAGCTGCCGCAGACAGCCAGCCAACGCAGTGTTGAGCCAACACATGGCCGCTTCTTCGCTCGCAAGGGATATACCCCAATCGTATCGGGAGTTCTGACCCGGCACCGTCATCCTCTGCGGGGACAGTGTCAGGTGGCAGTGTGCTTAGGGCGGTCGCCACCTTAAAATGCACGGGGGCGGCCCAAAAATTTTGTGCACGGAAAACGGTTAATGTCAAAGTGCATAGTTTTTGCTTCGTTTTAACAGACTAAACACACCGCTTGTAAGCAAAAACTGTTGGAGGAACTTGTGATGCCACCGGAAAATGAAGAGCTGCGTGATCTGAAAACCCATGTGATGGGTGGCACGAACATGCATGAAACACGAACTACTGATCATGTGGTGCAAATTCAGCCTCAGTTGGATCCGACGATGGGTCCACATGACATGCGCGAGGACCGTTACGATTTGCAAACAGCAGATACGAATAAGGAATCCTAGGGCTTCGGACTAGGGTTCTTTTTTTTGATACAATAAGAGCAATAACGACGGAACATGAAGTGTGATCCGTGATTGGGGGAAACGAATGTACCACAGAGACCATCTAGTGAGAATGATGGAGCAGTTCAGCCTGTCACTCGGGAAAGTGATTTTTCACCGCCGTAATCAACGTTTCCATGAGGCACTGCAGCTGCTCGCGCAAGCTATGAAACAACTGCTTGGGTTGAACTCGAAGCTGGTGCAAGCACTGTCGGCCAAGGACTTGCTAGGCTTGCTGTCGACGCAAGGGCATGTGGACGTAGGCAAAGGGCTGCTCCTCAGCGATATGCTTAGGGAGGAAGGCGACGTTCTCGCTGAGTCGGGTGATGACACGGAAGCCATTGCACATTACGTAAAGTCGATGGAGTTGCTGGTTGAAATGTACAAGCTTCACGAGACGCATGATTTCAAAGCTGATGTGGCGGAACGGTTGGAGAAGCTGCTTGTTAGCTTGTGGCCTCAGCATGTGCCGGTTCCGGCTATGGAGCTGTTGATGTTCTATTACGCAGACACTGGCCAGCTATCAAAAGCGGAGGATGCTTTGTTTTTTGTGTTGGATGAACAGCCTGATAATATGGGTGCGGTGGTTCAGGGCCTGGAGATGCTCGGGCGATGGTTGAAGCTGGAGGCGGATGAGCTGGCGGGCGGCGGCCTGACCAGGGAAGAGATTACAGACAGCATAGCAGAACTGTTGAAAATGAAGCAAAACGCGGTTTGACCGTATGAAAAATGTCATTGTGCGTTAAAATGCGAACTTTATATGAGCCAATTTTGTATAATGTTCGTCTTTTTGGGTTGACATGACCCTTGTATGGCTGTAAACTGAGAAATGTAAAGATTAATATTATGTTTTGAGCAAAAACTGTCGATGCGTCTCGTATAATGTCGGGGATATGGCCCGAAAGTCTCTACCCAAAAACCTTGAATTTTTGGACTACGAGTGAGCGTGGATAGAAAGGTCGGCACAATATTGTCCGGCTTTAGCTTGCGCTTGAATTATTCTTGTCGTCCAGTTGATAGACTTTTATAGTTTTTGTCGATTTCAAGTGTCGTTTGACTTGTCGGCAATCTCTGTTGAGCGATTCTATCATCCGGGCGTTTTGTTTTTTTAAAAGGCTCATAATTACGGAGGTTAAAAAAATGTCTGTTCTAGTAGGCGTTATTATGGGAAGCACGTCTGATTGGGAGACAATGAAGCACGCATGCGATATGTTGGATGAGTTGGGCGTCGCTTATGAGAAAAAGGTCGTATCGGCCCACCGCACACCGGACCTGATGTTTGATTATGCGGCGTCTGCTGCTGGACGCGGTTTGAAGGTGATCATAGCCGGAGCCGGCGGAGCCGCTCATTTGCCCGGCATGGTCGCCGCGAAGACAGAGCTGCCGGTCATTGGTGTTCCTGTTAAGACGTCTACGCTTAACGGACTGGACTCGCTGCTGTCTATCGTTCAGATGCCGGGGGGCATACCGGTTGCTACCGTCGCCATCGGTCACGCTGGTGCGACGAATGCCGGGTTGCTAGCGGCACAGATCATTGGCGCGTTTGCACCGGAAGTGCAGAGCAAAGTACGGGAACGCCGTGAACGCACTCGCCAGACGGTGATAGAAAGTAGTGTGTTGGAATGAGCAAACAGGAGCGAAACGGTGACCGAAGGCGGCGAGCTGGGATGACCAAACAAGATGGCAGCGGTATGAGTCAGCAGAAAGTGACTCCGCCGGGGAGCACCATCGGCGTGCTGGGCGGCGGACAGTTGGGCCGGATGCTTGCCCTCGCCGGGCGGGCGATGGGTTATCGTTTTGTGACGCTGGATCCAACGCCGGACGCACCGTGCGGCCAGGTGGCCGATCGGCAGATCATTGCGGACTACCGCGATGCGGAGGCGGCGCGTCAACTGGCACAGGATTCGGACGTGATCACCTATGAGTTCGAAAATGTCGACGCAGCCGTCACGGAGTTGCTGATGGCCGAAGCAAATGTGCCACAGGGCAGCAGGCTGTTGCACACCACGCAGCACCGGCTTCGCGAAAAGCGGGCGATAGAAGCCGCGGGCGTGAAAGTCGCACCATACGCCGAGATCAGCAGCGCGGAGGAGCTTATGGCTGCAGCCGAGCGCTTTGGTACGCCTTGTGTGCTGAAAACAGCGACCGGCGGATATGACGGTAAAGGCCAGTGGGTCATTCGTTCGCTGGATGAGGTGGAGGCAGCGTACGAGACGCTGAGTCTGGCCACAACGGAGCTGGTCCTCGAGCAGTTTATCCGCTTTGAAAAGGAAATATCCGTGATTGCCGCAAGAAGCCCGCGCGGGGAGGTTAAAGCCTTCCCGGCGGCTGAAAATATACATGTAAACAACATTTTGCATTTATCTATTGTACCTGCCCGAACCACGATGGACGTGCAGCGGCAAGCAGAACAGCTCGCGATCCGTATCGCGGAGGAGCTGGATGTGATTGGCTTGATCGCCGTGGAGATGTTTCTTACGAGCGATGGCCAGCTGTTCGTTAACGAGCTTGCTCCGCGGCCGCACAACTCCGGTCACTACACGATGGAGGCATGCAAAACGTCACAGTTTGAGCAGCATGTGCGCGCGATATGCAACTTGCCTCTGGGCTCGACTGAATTGCTGACACCGGTCGTGATGGCGAATGTGCTAGGGCAGCATGTGGAGCCCCTGCTCGATTGGATCGTGCAGCCGGAGTCCGAACAGGTCGGCCAGGGAGTGACGGCCAAGGTACATCTGTACGGCAAGCACGAAGCCAAGCATAACCGTAAGATGGGACACGTCAACGTGTTGGCAGGCTCGGTAGAAGCAGCGTTGGAATGGATAGAAGCTTCAAATATTTGGAACGTGGACAAATAACGGCACAGAGGCGGAGGTTTTATTAATGATAGAGCGGTACAGCCGGCCTGAGATGGCACGGATTTGGACGGAGGAAAACAAATTTAATGCGTGGCTGGAGGTGGAACTTCTCTCCTGTGAGGCATGGGCTGAGCTCGGTGTGATACCGACGGAAGACGTGGCGGCGCTGCGCAAAAACGCTGCGTTCGATATAGATCGAATTTATGAGATTGAGCAGGAAACACGGCACGACGTGATTGCCTTTACCCGTGCGGTGTCCGAGAAGCTTGGCCCCGAGCGAAAATGGGTGCATTACGGTCTCACTTCCACGGACGTGGTGGATACGGCACTTGGATATTTGCTGCGCCAGGCTAATGAAATTTTGGAAAAGGACCTGCTGAACTTTATCCAGATTTTGAAAGAGAAGGCCGTGCAGTATAAAGATACGGCGATGATGGGACGCACCCACGGCGTGCACGCCGAGCCTACGACGTTCGGTTTGAAAATGGCGCTGTGGTCAGAGGAAATGAAACGCAATCTAGAGCGCTTCCGTTTCGCTGCAGACGGCGTGCAGTATGGCAAAATCTCTGGGGCCGTGGGGACATACGCCAACATTGATCCATTCGTCGAAACTTATGTGTGCGAAAAGCTGGGCACCAAACCGGCTCCGATCTCCACGCAGACACTGCAGCGTGATCGACATGCCGAATACATGGCAACGCTGGCCCTGGTTGCGACGTCTTTAGACAAATTCGCTACGGAGGTACGTGCTCTACAAAAAAGCGAATTCCGCGAAGTGGAGGAGTCGTTCGCGAAGGGCCAAAAAGGCTCGTCGGCCATGCCGCATAAACGCAATCCGATCGGCAGCGAAAGCATTTCCGGTCTATCCCGTGTGATCCGGGGGCATATGGTATCTGCGTATGAGAATGTGACGCTCTGGCATGAACGCGATATTTCGCATTCTTCCGTAGAACGGATCATTCTGCCGGATGCGACCATTCTGTTGAACTACATGCTCAACCGTTTTGGCAGCATAGTGAAAAATCTGACTGTATTCCCTGAAAACATGAAGCGGAACATGCAGAGCACTTATGGTGTGCCTTTTTCCGGACGTGTGATGACAAAGTTGATCGATAAAGGCTTCAGCCGTGAGCAGGCGTACGATACGGTACAACCCCGTGCTATGCAAGCGTGGGAGGAGCAAAGATCGTTCCGCGATATTATAGAGAACACACCGGCCATCACTGAGCACCTGAGTGCGGAAGAAATTGCGGACTGTTTTGACCCAAGCTGGCATTTGAAGCATGTTGATACGATTTTCAAGCGACTTGGTTTGATTTAGCTGCGCGTGTGAAGGTGCGTGTGGCAAGGCGGCTGGTGTGAAGCCCGTTGGTATCAAAGCCGCTGGTATCAAGGCGCTGGTATCAAGGCTGCTTGTACCAAGGCCGGGCGTGCCAAGCTAGCTTGTGTTTAGTGGTTTTTATCGCGGTAGTTGATCCAGGCACGTGTTACAGGTTCATGCAAGCACATCATTCGACGGGAGGACCGCACAACCATGGTATCAAAGGCAATCTCCAGCGCTGAACCATACATCAAGGCACCGTTGTTGTATAAAGGAAAGGTACGAGAATTGTATGATTTGGGCGAGCATTACTTGATCGCCGTCACCGACCGCATCTCCGCGTTTGATTGGGTGCTGTCACCGGCTGTCCCTGACAAAGGTAACGTACTGAACAGTTTGAGCAAATTCTGGTTCGAGCAGACGGCTCATATCCAGCCGAATCACATGGTGCACGGAGATGTTGACCGGCTCGGCGGCGTTGTCACGGACCGTGAGGTCATGAAGGATCGCTTCATGGTTACGAAAAAAGCCGAGCGTATCGATATTGAATGCGTGGTGCGGGGATACATTACCGGAGGCGGCTGGCGCCAATATGAAAAGACCGGTCAAATCAACGGGCATAAGCTGCCTGACGGCCTGAGAAAAAATGAGCGCCTCGCGCAGCCGATCTTCACTCCTGCAGCGAAAAATGATGTTGGCCACGATGAAGATATTTCGATTGAGCGGATGCAGCAACTGGTCGGATTGGAGTTAACCTCTGAGCTGCAGGCAAAAAGTATCATGCTGTATCAGTTCGCTCATCGCTTTTGCGAGGAACGGGGAATCATTTTGGCGGATACCAAGTTTGAGTTCGGTTTGATCGATGGGGAAATTATCCTTATCGACGAGATATTCACACCAGATTCCTCACGCTTCTGGGCGAAGGAAAATTTCGCTTACGACGTAGAGATAGACAGCATGGACAAGGAGCCGGTTAGGACATATTTGGCCGGCACGGATTGGGACAAAAACAGCGAACCGGATCCGCTGCCAGCGGCAGTCGTGGACGAAACCTCCCGGCGCTATCGCAGCATCCTGGATCGATTGGTGAGGTAGCGGATTATTTTGTAAATGGTTTAGATAATTAACTGCCTTTATATTTCAGCGGATGAACTAGCTGTCATCATATTTAAGCAAATGAATTATCCGTCATCCCCAAGAGGAGGGTTTTATCCCAATGTTAAAAGCAACCGTTTATGTCACTATCAAACAAAGCGTGCTAGATCCGCAGGGAGTTGCGGTACAAGGCGCTCTGCATTCGATGGGTTTCGATGAAGTGGGAAAAGTGCGGGTCGGAAAATATTTGGAGTTGGAGCTCGGTACGAGCGACCGGTCGGAAGCGGAAAAGCGCGTGAAGGCGATGTGCGAGAAGCTTTTGGCTAATACCGTGATTGAAGATTACCGCTACGAACTGGCGTAGAAATTAGGAAGCGCAAGTGTGAGCGGCTTGTGCAAAAGCTGTGCGTGTGAGTTAGCTGCGCAACAGGAGGATTGTGACGAACAGCAGGCTAGGCGGCGGTCGGTGAGGTCAGTGCTTTGCAAGCCCGATGGGTCTTAACTGCGATTGATGAACGCTGAAAAGCGAAGGAGGACCAAGTGATGAATTTCGCTGTACTGGTGTTTCCCGGCTCCAATTGTGATATCGACTGCTTCATGGCGGTGGAGGACACGATCGGACAGCCTGTAGAATACGTGTGGCATACTGAGACGGACTTATCCAAATATGATTGCATTATTGTTCCAGGAGGATTTTCGTACGGAGACTATTTACGCACCGGCGCGATTGCGCGATTTGCACCGGTGATGAACGCTTTGATACAAGCAGCGGAGCAGGGAAAATTTGTTCTAGGCATTTGCAATGGTTTCCAAATTTTGCTCGAATCCGGGCTCCTGCCAGGAGCAATGCTGCGCAACGAATCGCTCAAATTCCGCTGCCATGCAGCGATGTTACAGGTGGAAAATAACAGCACGCCATTTACGGCGGATTATCAGCAAGGCGAACTCATCAATATTCCCATCGCTCATGGAGAAGGCAACTATTACTGCGATGATGCGACGCTGGCTGAACTTAAGGCCAACAATCAGATTGTGTTCCGTTATGAGGCGGGCAGCAATCCGAACGGTTCCGTTGAAGATATCGCGGGTATTTGTAATAAAGCTGGCAATGTGCTTGGCATGATGCCGCATCCCGAACGTGCTGTCCACGAGCTGCTCGGTTCGGCGGACGGCAAAAGAATGTTCACTTCGATATTGAGCACATGGAGGGAAAAACATGGCGCAGCAGTTAACAGCTAAGGAACCTACCGCCGCACAAATCGCAGAACAGAAAATATACAAGCAAATGGGTGTCACCGATGCGGAGTATGATAAGATCTGCGGCTTTCTAGGCCGGCAGCCGAACTACGTAGAAATCGGCGTGTTCAGTGTCATGTGGTCAGAGCACTGCTCGTATAAAAATTCCAAACCTGTGCTGCGTAAATTCCCGGTGAGCGGTCCACGCGTGCTGATGGGACCCGGCGAAGGTGCAGGTATCGTGGATATCGGTGACAACCAAGCGGTCGTATTTAAAATCGAGAGCCACAACCACCCATCGGCGATCGAGCCGTATCAAGGAGCCGCGACAGGTGTCGGCGGCATCATTCGGGATATTTTTTCGATGGGCGCGCGTCCCGTGGCGTTGCTTAACAGCTTGCGTTTCGGACGTCTGGAAAATGAGCGTGTCAAATATTTGTTTGAGCATGTAGTCTCTGGCATTGCGGGTTACGGCAACTGTATCGGCATTCCAACGGTAGGCGGGGAAGTCATGTTTGACGAGAGCTATGAAGGCAACCCGCTGGTCAATGCGATGTGCGTCGGTTTGATTAACCATGACAAGATCCAGAAGGGTGTGGCAAAAGGGGTCGGCAATCCGGTGTTTTACGTTGGCCCTCCGACTGGTCGTGACGGCATCCACGGGGCGACATTCGCATCCGAGGAGCTAACCGCGGAATCCGAAGCAAAACGCCCAGCTGTGCAAGTCGGCGATCCGTTTATGGAAAAGCTGGTGCTGGAAGCATGCTTGGATTTAATCAATTCCGGCATCGTGCTCGGGATTCAGGATATGGGCGCAGCCGGACTCACTTGCTCAAGTGCGGAAATGGCCAGCAAGGCCGGTAACGGTATGGAGTTGTATCTGGATGAGGTACCGCAGCGGGAAGAAGGTATGACTCCGTATGAAATGATGCTGTCTGAATCACAAGAGCGGATGCTGT
Source organism: Paenibacillus xerothermodurans (assembly GCF_002220865.2). Classification (GTDB taxonomy): domain Bacteria; phylum Bacillota; class Bacilli; order Paenibacillales; family NBRC-103111; genus Paenibacillus_S; species Paenibacillus_S xerothermodurans. Next base: position 12,501 of record NZ_NHRJ02000008.1, read on the forward strand.
TCGTAGTGGAGCCTAAGCATGAAGCGCAGGCTAAGGCTATTTTTGAACGGTGGGGCCTAGAGTGCGCGAAGGTCGGCAAAGTTGCAAACGACGGACGGCTGAAGCTATTCCATCGCGGCGAGCTGGTGGGCGACATGCCTGTGACGGCACTGGTTGATGAGTGCCCGGTGTACAGCAAGCCTGCGCAGGTGCCTGCGTACTACGCTGCCAACGCATCGGTCGACACGAACGGCTATGCCGAAGTGACGGACTTGAATGCAGCTCTGAAAAAGGTGCTGTCCTCGCCAACTGTGGCAAGCAAGGAATGGGTATACAATCAATATGACTATATGGTTCGTACGAGCACAGCGGTACGTCCCGGATCGGATGCTGCGGTAGTCACCGTTCCCGGTACCAGGAAAGCACTGTCCATGTCTACGGACTGTAACGGCCGGTTCGTATATTTGGATCCGGAAGTGGGCGGCATGATCGCTGTTGCGGAAGCTGCGCGTAATAATGTATGCTCCGGCGGTGAGCCGTTGGCCATTACAGATAATCTTAATTTCGGCAGCCCGGAGAAGCCGGAAATTTTCTGGCAGCTGGAAAAAGCGTCGGACGGCATGTCGGAAGCGTGCCGCAAGTTGAACACTCCGGTTATCGGCGGTAACGTCAGCTTATACAACGAGAACGCCAAAGGCGCGATTTATCCTACACCGGTTATCGGAATGGTCGGATTGGTGCATGACACGGATCATATTACCACACAGGCCTTTAAGCAAGAAGGCGACATCATTCTTCTGCTCGGCGAAACGAAAGCTGAGCTCGGCGGCAGCGAGTTTCAGTATGTGATGCACGGTGTAACGGAAGGACGCCCGCCGCAAATCGATCTTGATGTAGAGAAGACACTATTAGATACGGTACTCGGTGCAATTCAAAAAGGCCTTGTAGCGTCCGCTCATGACTTGTCCGACGGCGGTCTGGCTGTGGCGTTGGCGGAGAGCTGCATGAGCGGCGGTATCGGGGCAAAGGTTAATTTCAGCACGGAGCTGCGCAATGATATCGCACTTTTCAGCGAGAGCCAATCCCGCATTCTCCTCAGCGCTGCTCCTGATCAGGCAACGGAATTGAAGCAGTGGATCGCCGAGCAAGGGGTTCCGTATCAAGAATTAGGCACCGTTGAAGGACAAGAATTACAAATCCAGTTCAACACTAAACCAGTCATCCAAGCACCTGTTACTCAACTAGAGAAGGTTTGGAAGGATGCGATTCCATGTCTGATGATATAAGAATGTCCGACGGAATGAGATCTGACGGCAACAAGTTATCAAACCATATGTGGACAGGGCGTTTTTATAACGATGGCGTGAGCAGCCATGATGGTCTATTGGACAAGTTGGGCGAGGAGTGTGGAGTGTTCGGGGTGTTCGGTCATCCCGACGCCGCTTCTCTTTGCTACTACGGTTTACATGCTTTGCAGCACCGAGGGCAAGAAAGCTCAGGCGTCTGCACCACGGATGGGAGCGGTTTCCATTACCACCGCGGCATGGGCCTGGTCAAAGAGGTGTTCGATAACGACAAGCTCGCTGCATTGGCCGGCTCCTCAGCGATTGCACATGTGCGGTATTCGACCGCGGGAGAGAGCAGGCTGGCAAACGCACAACCGCTTATTTTTAAATACCGGGGGGGCGATTTGGCGATTGCAACCAACGGTAATTTAACCAACGCTGCCAGGATCAAAGAGGAACTCGAGCGGCAGGGATCGATTTTTCAAACAACAAGTGATACCGAAGTGGTCGCACACTTAATCGCACGGTCGCAGCATGATGACATTGTGCTGGCTGTGAAGGAGGCGCTGCTGAAAGTAGACGGCGCTTACGCCTTTTTGATCCAAACGAAGGATAAATTGATTGCCGCTTTGGATCCACATGGACTGCGTCCATTTGTTATCGGACGTCTGGGAAACGCGTATCTGTTCGCCTCCGAAACCTGTGCGTTCGACGCTGTGGGCGGCACGTACTACCGCGATGTTTCTCCCGGTGAGCTGCTCGTGTTGGACATCAACAGCGCAGGTATGAAGGAGGATCGCTTTGCTCCGATTAAGCAGCGTGCGATCTGTGCTATGGAGTATATTTACTTCGCACGACCGGACAGTGACATGGATGAGATTAATGTTCACTCCGCCAGAAAACGGATGGGCCGCCAGCTGGCGATAGAATCGTTCGTGGATGCCGATGTAGTCACCGGTGTGCCGGATTCAAGCATTTCAGCTGCCATCGGCTACGCAGAACAGACGGGCATCCCGTATGAGCTGGGGCTGATCAAGAACCGTTACACGGGCCGGACATTCATTCAGCCGAGCCAGGAGCTGCGCGAACAGGGTGTGAAAATGAAGCTGAGCGCTGTGCGAAGCATCGTGGCGGGCAAACGCGTCGTCATGATTGATGATTCCATCGTGCGCGGAACGACGTCGCTGCGTATCGTCAATCTGCTGCGTGAAGCGGGTGCCACCGAAGTACACGTGCGTATCAGCTCGCCGCCGTTCATGAATCCGTGCTACTATGGCATCGATACACCGGACCGCAAACAGCTTATCGCCGCACAGAAGTCCGTTGAAGAAATTCGGCAGGCGATCAACGCAGATTCGCTGCATTTCTTAAGCAAGGAAGGTTTACTGAGCGCGATCGGCCGGCCGGAAGGCGAAACGAACCGTGGCCATTGCACCGCCTGCTTCGATAATCGGTATCCAACCGTGATCACGGAGGAGACTGAGATTGGATGCGGATGCGAGTGAGGGATGCGTGATAGTAGTGATGTGCGATGAGGTGAGTGGATGCAGCTTCCGTGCGATTGTGGGAGATGCGGAGAGAGGACGGAGAGTGCACACAGAGTAGATGCATCTTTAGGCGATTGCGGGAAAAGGATGGCATTCCACCGCTGTTGGGATGAATTTGTGTGAAGGACAGATAGTGGATGCATCTTCAATGCGATTGCGGGAAAAGAGATGGCATTCCACCGCTGTTGAAGTACAAGTTGTATTTATCTGAGAGTTAATAGGTGACAACTTGCACTTCAAAGGAGGCCGTAAACTTTCCATCCCATTCTCTTTCCCTTCATCGCTGATGCATTAGCTGGAAGGCAGCCCTCTCACACGTTGTTTGTGAGAGTAGAAACCAGGCGGAGACGGTGCGTCTCCACCGAACGGTACATGCGTAAGCGGATTGCAGCGCTAACGACAAGATCGGCAGGCGTGCGGATCCACCGCTGAAGATACAGATGCACGACCACCACGCAAATGCGCGAATTTGGGCTGGTAGCCGCGCGAACAGCCAGGAATCACCGACGCGAGCAGCCAGGAGCAGGTGCAGGCGCATCGCGTTTCACGTATCGAAGGGAGCCTGACCAAGGCGTCTCGCGTGGATCGCTCTAACTGTCACCGAGCGGCCGGAGGCGGCAGACACACCACAGCCGTGCAGGCGCGAGGGCTGTCCTTCGAGCTAGGTGAAAGCCAGCAAGCAGCACCATCAATCTAAGAGGAGTGAATCCAGTGTCCGATGCATATAAAAAGGCTGGAGTCGACATCGCCGCGGGCAACGAAGCAGTGGAACGGATGAAAAAGCACGTAAAAACGACCTTGCGCCCCGAAGTCATGACGGATTTGGGCGGCTTCGGCGGACTTTTCGGCTTAAACAAAGAGAAGTATGAGGAGCCGGTGCTGGTGTCCGGGACGGATGGCGTAGGTACGAAATTAAAGATTGCTGTTGCTATGGATAAGCATGATACGATAGGAATCGACGCGGTGGCCATGTGCGTTAACGATATTGTGGTACAGGGTGCGGAGCCGCTTTTTTTCCTTGATTACCTCGCATGTGATAAAGTTATCCCTGAGAAGATCGAGTCTATCATAAAAGGGATCAGCGACGGCTGCGTGCAGTCTGGCTGCGCTCTGATCGGTGGTGAGACGGCTGAAATGCCGGGTATGTACGCCGAAGGCGAATACGACATTGCTGGGTTCACTGTAGGTGTTGTAGATAGGAAAAAAATCATAGATGGCTCTAGCATCCGTCCGGGTGACACGGTGCTGGGATTGGCGTCCAGTGGCGTGCACAGTAACGGCTTTTCGCTGGTGCGTAAGCTGCTTCTCGAGGAAAAGGGCTACAGCCTGCATGACGAAGTTGAGGAGCTGGGCGGCACGCTTGGCCATATCATCCTGGAACCGACGAAAATTTATGTGAAGCCGATACTTGCGGCTCTGGAAAGGGTAAACCTGAAAGGCCTGGCGCACATCACGGGCGGAGGCTTCATCGAGAACATCCCACGTATGCTTCCGGATAATGTCAATGTGGAAATCGACTATGGCTCTTGGCCGCTTTTGCCGATTTTCCAGCTGATGCAACAGGAAGGCGGGATCAGCAACAATGATATGTTCCGCACGTTTAATATGGGCATCGGTATGGTGATCGTAGTGGCCGAGGAGCAGGCAGCTGAAGCGGCGGCTATTTTCAAACAGCATGGAGAAAAAGTGTACGCACTCGGGCGGGTGGCCGCAGGCGATCGCGCAGTCACGTTCAGAGGAGCGGAAGTATGAAGTTGTGCAGCAGCGCCAAGGTAAGGATCACAAGTTGTGCAACAGCGCAAGGAGTGCAGGTGTGACGACGTTATGCATCAGCGCCGAAAGCTGCACAGTTCGCCAAGGAGTGGAAGTATGACGAAACAGTACAACATTGCCGTGTTCGCCTCCGGCAGCGGGACGAATTTTCAAGCAGTCGCTGACGCGGTGAATGCAGGCAGGCTCGATGTTCGCATCGGGCTTCTTGTTTGTGACAGGCCGAAGGCTCAAGTGGTGGAACGTGCGCGGCAGCTTGGGGTGCCGGCATTTGTTTTTAGCCCCAAGGATTATCCGAACAGAGAATCGTATGAGCGAGAGATCTTGGCTCGCTTGCAGGCGCTGGATATTGACTTGGCCGTGATGGCGGGGTATATGCGGTTAATCAGTAACGTTTTGGTCGAGCCACTTTACGGTCGTTTGATTAATGTCCACCCGTCGCTGCTTCCGGCTTTTCCGGGCTTGAACGCGGTGCAGCAAGCACTGGACCACGGCGTGAAGGTCACGGGAGTGACGGTGCATTACGTCGATGGCGGCATGGACACTGGGCCAATTATTGCTCAGCAGGCGTTGGCGATTGCACCTAATGATACGGTAGCGGCTTTGGCTGAGCGAATTCATACGATTGAGCATACACTTTTGACTCGGGTGATCGGACAGATTGCCGCAGGCTCAGTTCATCTGCAAGGGAACAGGACCATAATACAGAGTAAGGAAGGGATAAAACCATGAGCAACCCAAGTGAGCTGCACCTACGGTACGGCATGAATCCTCATCAAAAAGAGGCGAAAATATACAGCACAAACGGCAGCATGCCGCTTCGCGTGGTCAACGGCGATCCCGGCTTTATCAATTTGCTGGACGCTTTAAACAGCTATCAGTTGGCGCGCGAACTGCGTTTGGCAACCGGATTGCCTGCGGCCGCATCCTTTAAGCATGTGAGCCCGGCAGGAGCAGCAGTGTACGCGCCTTTAAGCCCCGAACTAGCGAAAGCGTACTTCGTGGAGGGTCTGGAGCTCTCGCCTCTGGCGACTGCTTATGCGCGTGCAAGAGGAGCGGATCGTATGTCATCGTTCGGCGACTGCGCAGCGCTGAGTGACATTGTCGATGCGTCTACCGCCACACTGCTGAAGCGGGAGGTGTCCGATCTGGTCGTGGCGCCGGGTTACACGGATGAGGCCTTGGAAATACTTCGTTCCAAGAAAAACGGCAAGTATCTGATCCTTGAAATTGATCCGGATTATGTGGCAGAACCTGTAGAAAAACGCAACGTATTCGGCTTGACCCTGGAACAGCAGCGCAATTATGCGGCGATCGATGCGTCTGCTGTGACGAATATCGTGACACAGAACAAAGATCTTCCGGAAGAGGCGAAACGCGATTTGCTGATTTCGCTGATTACGTTGAAATATACCCAGTCCAACTCGGTCTGCTACGCACTGGACGGGCAGACGATCGGCATCGGGGCCGGTCAGCAATCGAGAATTCATTGCACAAGACTTGCCGGAGACAAAGCGGACCGTTGGTTCCTGCGTCAGCACCCGCGTGCGCTGTCACTGCCATTCCGTCCGGGCTTATCCCGTGCGGAGCAAAACAATGCGATTGACCTTTGGTTGGAAGAAGAAGTGACCCCTGTGGAGAATGCGAGCTGGGAGCAAAGCTTTACTGAAGTACCGCCACGTCTCACCCGCGAAGAGAAGCGTGACTGGCTGAGCAAGCTGAAGGGTGTGTCCTACGGCTCCGACGCGTTCTTGCCTTTCCGCGATAATCTGGATCGTGCGAGCCGCAGTGGCGTGAAGTACGTGGTGCAAGCGGGCAGCTCGATGCGCGATGAAGAGGTCGTGCAAGCGGCGAATGATTATGACATGGTCATGGTGTACTCTGGCGTACGTTTGTTCCACCATTAAACAGGATAGAAGGAGGAGAGCAGCGTGACCACAGAGTGGAGAGCGACAGCTGAAAAAAATTTGGACGGGCTGAATCAAAATTCGTATCCCGGCCGCGGCATTGTCATCGGGCAGACGCCCGACGGCACACGCCTTGTGCAAGTATATTGGATCATGGGACGGAGTGAAAACAGCCGTAACCGTATTTTCGTACAGGAGGAAAACGGTTTTGTGCGCACAGAAGCCAGAGATCCGGCAAAGTTAACGGATCCATCGCTTATCATCTATTACCCGATTAGACACACGGGCGATGCCCACATTGTGACGAACGGGGATCAGACGGACACAATTTATGACGAGCTGCAAACAGGCGGCACATTCGAGCAAGCGTTGACTACACGGACGTTTGAGCCTGATGCGCCGAATTACACGCCGCGTATTTCAGGGATTATTGAACTTGGCAATCAGCAGTGTCGGTACAAACTGTCGATTTTGAAAACCAACTCCGGCAATCCCGCGCAAACGCTGCGGCAATTTTTTCACTATGAGCAGGCAGTACCGGGTTACGGCCATTGTATCCACACTTATTCGGCAGACGGCAATCCACTGCCTTCCTTCGACGGTGAACCCAAATTGATGCCTTTATATAACGATGTCGAGAAAACGGTGCACGCGTACTGGAGCCGGCTGAACGCAGAGAACAAAATCTCGCTGTTGGTTAAAACGGTACATGTCGAGACCGGCGCAACGGAAATGAGGGTCATCAACAAGAACTAGGAGGGCACGGGTATGAAGGTATTAGTCGTGGGCGGCGGAGGCCGGGAACACGCGATATGTTGGGCGCTGCAAAAAAGCCCGAAAGTTCAGGCATTGTACTGTGCCCCGGGCAATGGAGGAATAGCACAGGTGGCCCAATGCGTGCCTATTCAGGTTAATCAATTTGAGGAGATCGGCGAATTCGCTTTGGATCATGCGATTGATTTAGTCGTCATCGGGCCGGACGATCCTCTATCCGAGGGCATTGTGGATTTCTTGGAAGCGAAAAATATAGCTGTGTTCGGGCCGCGGCAAAATGCGGCTATCCTCGAGTCGAGCAAAGTATTTTCCAAGGAATTGTTTAAAAAGTACAATATCCCTACCGCAGCATACGAGTCGTTCGACAGCTATGATGAGGCGCTGCGTTATCTGCATACGCAGCAAATTCCAATCGTAATCAAAGCGGACGGCCTAGCTGCGGGCAAAGGTGTGGTGGTCGCCCAATCATTAAACGAAGCTGAAAAGGCGCTGCATGATATTATGGTGGCCAAGATTTTCGGCAATTCGGGTGATCGGGTTGTCATAGAGGAGTTTTTGTCCGGGCAGGAAATGTCGATACTTTCGTTCGTGGACGGGAAGGTAGTGCGTCCGATGGTGCCGGCGCAAGATCACAAAGCGGTATTTGACAACGATGCAGGTCCAAACACGGGCGGCATGGGCACCTATTCGCCGCTCCCACATATTCCGCAATCGGTGATCGATCAGGCGATTGAAACCATCATCAAGCCGACTGCTGCAGCGATGGTGAGCGAAGGCCGGCCTTTCCGCGGCGTGCTGTTTGCGGGGTTGATGATCACCGCGGAAGGGCCGAAAACCATCGAGTTCAACGCCCGGTTTGGAGACCCGGAAACACAAGCAGTGCTGCCTCGCCTGAAGACCGACCTGCTGGATATCTTCCTCGCGGCCGTGCATGGGCATCTCGAGCATATGGATATACAATGGAGCGACGAGGCCGCGGTATGCGTCATTTTGGCATCCGAAGGATACCCTGCCGCATATCCGAAGGGACAGCCGATCACGGGCTTGGACGATGTGGAGGATGCCCTTGTGTTTCATGCCGGTACATCAGTGGAGGAGGGCCGGATCGTGACTAACGGAGGGCGCGTCATCGGCGTAACCGCACTTGGCAAAGACATTGCCGAGGCCCGTGGAAAGGCCTATGCCGCCGCCGACCGCATCAAGTTCCAGGGCAAGCATAACCGGACGGATATTGCTAAGAAGGCATTAGTGTAGTGAGTTAGTAGTAGTACAGCAGCTGCAGCCTGAGAGGACGGGTCTCTCAGGCTTTCTTCTTGTTCGAACGCGGGCAGACGGCTGGTATGTTCATCTACTTTAAATTCGCAAGGTATCTCGCTCTGCATCGTTTCAACAGTTTTCCCGGCTGCACGTTATGGCTGCGGGAGCAGGCCGCAGAGCGTTAATCTACTTTTTTTCTCTTCCCTTCATAACTATGCGGTTCCAATTTTTATACACCAGCATCCCCGCCGCTATGACTCCGACAATAAGCACCACAGGCAGCCAGTAATGCTGGAAATAGTACGCGAATGAATACATTCGTAACGCCTCCTTAAAGGGCTTATGTATTTTTACCCGATTTTAGCGCTTTCATCCCATACAGATGGTTCAGTTCTGCCATGCTGAGCGACGGCTAGCGGCAGCGGCGCATATCAACGGCATGCCCCTAGGTGTAACAGCTGGTAACGCAGGGAAATGGATATACGCTTGACATTTTTAACTGTAACAAATATAATGACAGTATTCGATTTAGCAAAAAGAGCGAAAGAAGTCGGGAGGAGTCAGCATGAATAGCGAGTTTACCATAGCAGTTCATAGCCTCGTACTACTCGCTTACCGGCCCGATCATATGGCAACCAGCGACATGATTGCCCACAATGTTTGTACTCATCCGGCAAGGGTGCGCAAGGTGTTGGCCCTTCTTCGCAAGCAGGGATATGTGACCGCGAAGGAAGGGATCGGCGGCGGCTTTTTGTTGAATCGCGATCCGGCAGAGGTTACGCTGGCCGAGATTTACTGTTTGACGTCGATGGGCTCCGTTAAGCCGAATTGGTGCTCGGGAGATGTAGAGCAGGACTGCATTATCGCCTGCAATATGGCGACGGTTATGGATCATATTTTTGCCGGCGCAGAGCAGCGTTTGATAGAGTCTTTTAATCAATTGACGGTTCGCGATGTGTTGGAGCAAGTTCGCATGCAGCAGCGGCAAAAGGCGTAGCATCGCTTTTTGCAGAAACTGCTATCTTTTTTGTTACAGTTAATTGCCGGCTGATCAATTGCCGGTCCCGTGTAATGGCGAACGCTGCAATGGTCGGGTGCATTGGCACTCTGAGCCATGTTATGCGGCTTTAGCACAAGGGTAATAATTTCATATAACTGTTATTTTTGAAAAAACAGTTTTTATACAGGACCGACCATACAACAAAGCGAAGGGAGAGTGGCAAGATGTCAGAGGCAGCAAAGCAGGCGGTACACATCAGTGACTGGGTGAGCGGCACTTCGGTGCAGGACGAAAAGTTTATCGGCTTTGTGCAATCTATCGATGCACAGGGAGTAGTCAGAGTGGTGGTAACCCAGTGCGACCATGAAGAAGCCGTCGGTGAGACGGTGGAAAGCTCGCTGCATAGACTCGAGAAGCTGGCCGAGTATGTTCCGAATGAGGAAACCCCCCTCCGCAGCCTGATGGATGTAGCGCTAATGACACGGGATCAGGCTTGGTTCAATGATTTGATCTCGGAGCTGCATATCGCGCAATTCGCTTCTCATAAAGGCTATAACCGTCCGGACAACAATTTTGGGTCAGGCAACGGACGTGTCAAAATAGATTAATTCAGTGCAGAAATGCTACAGCTGTTCAAAAACGGACAAGAAGTGTCCACCACGGCTTCAAGCGCTGCAGGAAACGATAGCTTGGGTGCAGCCGCATTTGTCGCAAGATAGGCTGGAGTGCCGGCGAATGGGTGCCGCGCATGATAAGACATGGACAAATGTTGGTTGCATGCCGAGAGTGTCAGGAGGCAAGGTTATTTTCCACCATGGAAAACGCCTTGCCTCTTTTTTTGTGCCGCTGGCTGCCGGGCTGGGAAAGCGAGACAAGGCACACGACAGGTAAGTGTGTACGGTGGCCGGCGCCACGGCTTCGGCGGTAAAGTATCATCCTAACGCACAAACCGGGACGGAGGGACATGGTAGTATTTTTTGAAAGCTTTGGAGAAGGTGTAGGGATCGGGGTACCCAAGCAGGTGGGCGATGTCCTTGACGGCGTGTGTCTTTTGGTACAGATAATCTCTTGCCTTGTTCATTTTCAGTTGATATATGTATTGGCCAGGGGTGAGCCCGACGGTTTTTTTAAAGTAAGTGATGAAATATTTGTCCGACATTCCTGCCAATGACGCAAGCTCTCTCACCGAGATCGGTTTATGGAGTTGGGATTGTATAAAACGAAGCACCGGCTGGAGTAGCGCCATGTTGCGTATATGATCATTTGTAGACGGCCTGGAGCGGAAGCTGCCGGTATATAAGCCTGCGGCGTACAATGCAAGCAGTTTGGCGATAAACACATAAAGAGTGCCTTTGAGCTGGAGGGAGGAGATGCTCTCATTCGATTGGTAGGGTGTGAAGGCGTTCAAAAATTGCAGCGATTCTGCATGCACCTGTGCGCCAGGCACGATGCCCGACAGCTCGAAATCGTCCAAGATGCGAAATTGTTCGCCAATCGCAAAGTCAAAATGAACATAAACAAACCGACAGCCTTCCTCGCCTGTCCGGGCCATGTAGGGCTCGTTGGGATAAAACAATATAACGTCCCCGGCCGCCGCGGTGCTGCTTTGCTGCGCTGCGTCGATGTGGACCCGCCCTGCCGTGACAAACCACAGATCATAATCATGATGGGTTTTGTTTTCAACCCAAAGCCGGTCATGTTCGGAGCACTGGCAGGAGTGGATGCGCAGGCTGACGTGCTCGGACAGATCGTTAAATATGTCGGTGGTATTCATCTTTTCCCTCCCTTACTTTTAGACATATGCTTCATACGGGCAATCTGCATCACATAAATAGCTATCGATTTGATTCGTACTTTTTGACATCATTTTAAAACTATATCATATTTCCAACAGATAAATAACACCTATAATGTTGCTTAGGCACTGAAAAAATGTTGTTCATTGGAGGAAACCAAATGAGTGAAAAAGCGGCGGCACTTCAACCGAAAGTTGTGGTGCTGGGAGCAGGGAGCTTGTTTTTTGGGCGTCAATCGATTTGGCAAATGGTTCAATCCCCTTATCTGAATAACGGAACGCTGGCGCTGGTGGATACGAATGCAGAACGGCTGGACAAACTGATCCGGCTCGCAAAGATGGTAGCTGAGGCCAATGGGGTCGCTCTGCGCGTAGAGGGCTCGACGGACCGAAAACAGGTGTTGAAGGATGCGGATTTTATCGTGCTCAGCTTTGCGGTGGATACGGTGAAATACAGAGGGATCGATTGCGATGTTTCGGAAAAGTATGGCGTGCGGATGTGCTCGGGGGACACGATCGGACCGGGAGGAATTTTCCGGGCGATGCGGGAGCTGCCGGTGATCATGGAATGCGCACGGGATATTGAAGCTATCTGCCCGAACGCTTGGGTTATTAATTATATTAATCCTTCTGCGGTCAACGGAATTGCTATGGCACGATATGCGCCCAATCTGAAAAGCATTGCGCTTTGCGACGGGCTGCATATGCCGCATGTGAAAAGAAGATACGCGCTGCGGGCGGGCATCATAGGCAGTGATGAAGAATATACGGCCAGTATCGCGGAGCAATTCGATTTTCGCATCGCCGGAGTCAACCACTTTACCTGGCTGTTAAAGGCGGAGTTCGACGGCGAAGATATAGCACCCCATATCGCGGAGTCGCTCAGGCAAGCGGCGGAGAGGTCTACAGACGGCGGTGATCAAGGCGCCAAAGCGGTACACAACGATGCGATCGGCTATGAGCTGTATCGGATTTTCGGGTATGTGCCGACGTGCGTGGCTCATACCAAGGAGTACGTTCGTTATTGGCAGGGACTCGGCAAAACAAAAGAAGACATCCCGCCTCTGTCGATCTGGGAAACCGAGGAAAGGTACAAAAGGCATGATTACATGTGGCATGATGTAAACGAATTCATCTCAGAACGCAGACCGATATCCGAATACACTAGTGCTTACGGCCCGGACCATGCTACGGATATCATCGAAAATATGGTGGGCGGGTTAAACAAGCCGTTTTACATAAACACGTGGAACCGGGGGGCTGTGACCAACATGGCGAATGATGCGTTCCTGGAGCTGTGCTGCGACATTACGCTGGAGGGGGTGCAGCCGAGACCGGTCGGCGAGATGCCTCGGGGGATAAGAGGTATGCAGGAGCTGATCCTCGACACTCACGAGCTGACCGCGGAAGCAGTGGTGGAACGCAGCTTTGCCAAACTCAGACGGGCGATGCTGACCGATCCGCTCATCAATTCTATCGGTGATGCCGATGCCATCATCAGAGAATTGCTGGAGCAAGAAAGAGCGGTGCTACCTTCATATTGGTACGAATAGAGGGCATAGGCCGCCTTGCCGGGTGGTCTTTTTTTTTGCAAAAAATGGTCATTGCACTATAATTAGAATCAGCGCAATAAACAAGGAGCGTGTTGCAGATGAACCCCATAGCTAAGCTGCTGATTGTCGGCGGCATAGTGATGATTGTTATCGGTTTGATTTGGGCGGTGGGCGGCAAGTATTTGAATTTGGGGAGGCTGCCGGGAGACATCGCTGTGGAGAAGGGCAATGTGAAGTTCTATTTCCCGATTGTGACTTGCATAGTGCTTAGTGTAGCGCTGTCGCTTATTATGTACGTGATCAGGTGGTTCACTAAGTGAGGATTCATCCATCCGGCGCAAGCCGGCAGTACACTTGGAATAGCGCGGCCTGTGCGGCAGCCAGAACGATAAACGCGGAAGAGGCGCGCGAACCGATACTATGAAGAAAAGGAATGTCGACCATACCATGAAAAAAATAATTTCCGGCTTGGTTATCGCAAGTTTCGCCGCCGCCCTGCTCACCGCTTGTAACGGTCAGGGTTCGACTGGCCAATCAACCCCGAGTGTGACACCGGTTTTACCAGATCCGCCAGCGGAGATCCGAGAGCAAGCCGTTCCGCAACACGCGGCGCCTTTTACGGGCATGCCATTGCATGAAAAGGCGGAGCAGCGGCCCGCTATGGTCATGCTGAACAATCATCCGTCGGCACGTCCGCAATCGGGTATAAGCTATGCCGACGTGCTTTATGAGAGCTTGGCCGAAGGAGAAATCACGCGAATAGCCGCGGTATATCAGAGTACGGACTACGGTGGGCCGATAGGGCCCGTTCGCAGCATTCGGCCTTATTATATCGATCTAAGTAAAATCTATGATGCGTTGATCATACATGCGGGCGGCAGCCCGGACGCCTATCAGCGATTGGCACGGCAAAAGCCTCCCTACCTGGATGAAATCACCAACGCCGGCGGCTCCTTTTGGCGGGAAAGCTTTCGCAAAGCGCCACACAACCTGTACACCGATTTGACCCGCATACGGACGGGAGCCGACAAATTGGGCCATCGTGAGGATTATGCCGCACCGCAAGCTGTTCCGGCGTTTCTGCACGATGAATTGGACAAGCCGGGAGATCCGTCGTCGGGAGTCACCGTGACCTTTTTGCTCGACAGCTACAAAGTAGCTTATAAGTATGATGCGCAGCGTAAAGTATACGACCGGTTTGTCAATGATGAGCCGCACGAGGATTTGAGCAATCATGAACAGCTTGCGGCGACAAATGTGGTGATACTTGCTGCTCGCCATATTGTGCTGGACAATGAAGGCCGCCGGGATATCAGGCTGATCGGCAGCGGGCAGGGCATTGTATTGCAAAGGGGAAAGCACGATACAGTAAGCTGGAAGCGAAAAGATGCCTCCGACCGGTTTCATCTGACAAGGGACGGTGTGGAGGTAGGGTTGTATCCAGGCAAGACCCATTATTTGATTGTGCCGGACGCGCCGTCTCTTGATGCTCACGTTGAGGTTGCCCGGGAAGCAACGGCAGCGCCTTAACGCGAGTGAAATACGCGTACAAAAAGCGGTGTGTCATTGCAATGGATAGATGCAATGACTAGTTTCTTGCGGCGTTGAGCGGGAGCGTCACGATCACTTTGGTGCCGACTCCGGGCGTACTCCCGATCGAGATTGTGCCCTTGTGCAGCCACACAATGTTCTGCGCGATCGACAAGCCCAGCCCGCTGCCTCCCGTCGCTCGGCTGCGGGCCTGATCGACCCGGTAGAACCGGTCAAACAGCCGCGGGATTTCCCCGGCTTCGATGCCAATTCCGCGGTCGGCTACCACAAGCAGCACATTTTGTGCATCATGAGGGTCACGGTGCAGGGTGACGTGCACAGCCTCGCGGCTGTACTTAATCGCGTTATCTAGCAAAATGATGAGCAGCTGCTTAATTTGCCCGGGGTTCCCGTTCATCATCGGAGCTCGTGCTTTGAACTCCGTCTCGTACCGGACCTCACGTTGAAATGCCTGCTGTAGTTTTGCGGCTGTTGTTTCAATCAACTGCGACAGGTCGAACCGCTCCCACTGCCGGTGGGCTTCGGTTTCCGTGTCCGCCACGGAGAGCAGTGATTGGGTAAGATTGCGAAGCCGCACCGCTTCCGATTGAATGGCGTCGATTGCCTCGGCCCGCAGGGAAGGATCGCTGCCGCCCCAGCGTTTGAGCAGATCGGCGTAGCTCTCGATAATGGTTAGGGGCGTTTTCAATTCATGGGATGCATCGGCGAGAAACTGTTTTTGCCGGTTGAAGTTGTGTTCCAATTGTTCAATCATTGAATTGAAGGTATGAATTAGCTGACCGATCTCGTCCTGTCTGGCGCCGGGCTCCACCTCCATCTGCTTGAAGATGCCATGCCGTTGATTCGATTCCATAATAAAAGCCAGCCGATCGATGGGACGCAGTATGACACGAGCAAAATATAAGCCGCTAACCAGCGCGAAAAGTACGGCTCCGGCAGTAGTGAACGTGAGTACACTCACCAACACACTCAAATAGCCGCCCAACGCCTCTAATTGGCGGGCGAGCTGCAGGGAGCCGAGCGTCCGGCCGTTTGCATCGATGATCGGTGTTTGGATATAGACGATAAGCGCCTCATTCGTCCTCATAGTGTGTGAGAAGCTGCGACTGCTGTGTTCAGCCGGCAGCTGCATGAGCGGTTCTGTGGCTGCCAGCTGGGCTCTAACGACGGAGCGTGGGTCTATGATGCGAACCATGCCTTGCGGCATTAGAAACGGCCGAAGCCACTCGGTATTCTGCCAACGGTCGGGATCATAGATCGCTGCCTGCGACAGCAGCGGCTTCGCACCGTTCCACAGCAGCTCCATCTGGCTGTTGGTTGTGATACGCACAACAGTGTAATAAGTGATGGTATTGAACAGCAGCAGAACAAGCAGCAGGGAGGAAGCGATCAGCAAGGTGATTTTCAGACGGAGTCTCATGTTCCCGCATCACAGTCCTTCACAAGATAACCGACGCCGCGAAGCGTATGGATCAGCTTGCACGGAAAGCCTTGGTCCACCTTCTGGCGCAGATACCGGATATACACATCCACAACATTCGTATCCCCGACGAAATCGTAGCCCCAAACCTCAGACAATATCTGCTCGCGGGACAGCACCTCACCCTGCCGGTAGGCCAGGAAGTACAACAGATCGAATTCCTTCGGCGTCAGCTCGACAGGTTGGCCGTCCCGCGCCACCTGCCGGGTGCGGATGTTCATGACCAGCCCGTCCACCTGGATTTCCTCATCAATCAAAGCCGCTTGTGCCGCTTCCTGCTGCTGGCTGGCCATGCGCAGCAGATTTCGGATCCGTGCCAGCAATTCCTCAATCGCAAACGGCTTAGTTACATAGTCATTAGCTCCCTGATCGAGTCCGCTGACGAGATCCGGTACTGCATCGCGTGCAGTGAGCAAAACGACGGGAATTTGGCTGCCCTGCTGCCGCAGTCGCCGAAGCACCTCAAGCCCGTTCAGCTCCGGCAGCATAATGTCCAGCAGGATCAAATCCCACTCGCCGGACGCTGCCATTGCCAAACCCTGGCGTCCATCGGCGGCCCGCTCTGAGGTGTAGCCTTCATGCTCCAATTCAAGCTGCAGCACCCGGGCGATTTTATCCTCATCTTCCACGATCAATATATGTTGTGTCATTGGTGTGTCCTTCTCCGGTGGCATGGGATCGCTGAGCAGAGGCAGCCGGCAGGCGTCCGGCTTACATCACGCACAGCCGTCATTAGCTCTTAGTAGGTTGATTCCCGCTTGGATTTTTTATACTTTTGATGGTGTGTGATTCTGCCGTGCCGCGAACGCCTGCTGCCAGATCGGCAGACTGCACACGAAAAACCACCTGCTCCCGGAGCAGATGGCCATATTGTTAACTCAAGTATGGTGTTAGAGCCGTATTCGCGTTCGCTCCCGTTAATTACGCCGATTGAGCGGCGTCAGCTAGGCAGATGTTTTATTTCGTCCCATAAACAGCGATACGACGAACAAGATCAAGAAGACCACGAATAACAATTTAGCAACGCCTGCTGCTGCGCTGGCAAGACCGAAAAAGCCCAAAATACCTGCCACAATCGCAACTACCAGAAAGATAAGTGCCCATTTTAACATGTGACATCCCTCCTTTGTCTGTTGCCTTCATTTATATGCTGCAGCGAAACGCGATCTATTTACCACGTGCCTCCAGGACCAGGCCGACCGCCTGCATACATTGTGCCCGCCGACTGTTGATGACGACGCTGAGCTAAGCGCTCGACTTGGAGCTCATCGTCATTGGAATCATCGAACCACACCAAGACGAGTATTTTGTCTTTGTCCAACTCTCTCTCATAATGATCGGCCTCCGTTTTCGACAAGCCGAGTGCATGCATTTTGGAACGCAGTTGATCGCCTTTGGACCGGAATAAATTGGCGAAGCTGTCGGCGATGCCTTCTTCGTACAAGCCCACCGTGTTGGTGCGCATCAGTTCCGATAATCCCGTCGTTGTTCTTTCGTTGTGTGCCAGTACGTAGATTTCCGAGAGAGAGTATCCCTCTCTTTGAAAGGCGCGAATTTCCTGAATGGCTTGCTCTTCGTTGGCAACCAGCTTGGCTCTGCTGTCCATCGTTATACCTCCCAGACTGTGCTTCAGCTATGGCGCTTAAGCCACGGTGCTGAGCGTTTGATGAGACGGCCCCGAAAAAGTCTGCCAGAGGCGCCACGCGCGGCTGACCCTTTCATTGAAAAATTTTTCAATTATTGGACCGGCTTGCCCTCTATTAACCTCACAGTGTGGGCTTGAAACAGCCGGGATTGATTCAACGGGAGCGGGAAAGGTTACATATTGGTAGAAGTAAAGTTATAATAAGAAAGAAAATCTGAAAGTTCACAACAGAAGTTAGGGGACGCGTAATGAACATAGTAATCGTTGACGACAACCCGGTAAACTTGATGGTGATAGAGAAAATCGTCAAAAGTGCCGGTTATGAGCATTTTATAAAGCTGCCCTCGGCCATTGAGCTTCTCGATTTGCTGAGCGCGGGCACTGGCGAGGCGCCGAAAGTGCCGGTAGATTTGATTTTGCTGGATATGATGATGCCTGAGATGGACGGACTCGAAGCATGCCGGCGCATACAGGAGCAGGAAAACTTGCGGGATATTCCGATCATTATCGTGACGGCTGTCGGTGACTCTAATCTGGTCGCGGATGTGTTGGAGGCCGGAGCTATCGATTATGTCATGAAACCCATTAATAAAGTCGAATTGATAGCCCGTATTCGCGTGGCGCTGCGGTTGAAATACGAGAAGGATTGGCACAAAGAGAATGAGACACGTATCCGCAGTGAGCTGGAGCTGGCTAAGCAGGTTCAGAGCAGCGTACTGAGCCAGCCTATTCACAAGGACGGCTTGAGCATCAGCGCTTCGTATCACCCTTCGTTCGAACTGGCGGGCGATTTGTATTCATGGTATCGAATCGACGAGAACCGGTATGGCATTATGCTGCTTGATATGATGGGCCACGGTATTTCTTCTTCACTGGTTTGTATGTTTATATCCTCCGTTATGCAGGACACCATAACCCGCTTTGTCTCTCCGGAGACCGTGATAGCGGAGTTGAACCGATACATGAACCAACTCAATCGTAACGCCTCGGTCAGTTACTATTTTACCGCCATTTATCTGGTCATCGACACGTTGAACAAAAGGATTGAATATGTCAATGCCGGCCATCCGCCGGGTATACTGACCGAGCCCCATAAACCTCCTATTTTACTGGATAGCGGCAGCTGTGCGGTTGGTTTTTTTGAGCAGATGGATATCCAGAAGGGAGTGCTGTCCTACGGACCGGACATGCAGTTGTTTCTGTACACCGACGGACTCTTGGAAGCGATAGACGAAGAAGGCACGGATGAAGTCGCAAAGCTGACCGACCAGCTTCAGGCCTGCGGCCGAAAGGAAGTCGACTTCATCGTGGATACGCTGCTGCCGCCAGATATTCGCGCGGATCAGGAAGATGATATTTGTATGGTGATCTTGCGGGCGGACTAGCCTTCAGTGTCTCGTTTTCCAGAGGAGGTAGCGTTGGATGATGAATGTGAAGACCAAACTGTTTGTCGGTTTCGGGACGCTGATGTTTTTGATGTTCACACTCGCCGGAATCGGCATCAACCGTTTGTCCACCATCGATGAAAGCATGAAGGAAATTTACAGCAACCGGTATAAAAAGGTTCAGATGACATCCGCGCTGCGTGAGCACACATCGAAACAAGCGAGGCATGTCGCCAATCTGCTTTTGATCGATGATACCGCCGCTTCAGCCAGAAATCTGGAAGAGATCCGAACGGAACTAGGCAAAGTGTCTCAGTATCTCGCTCGGTTCGAAGCCGAGAACAAGGGCGGTGTGGAACAGCCGCTCGCATCGGACATAATCACACGGGGAAAAAGATATCTCGACTATAACAATGATCTTATTTCACTGTATGTCGCCGGCAAAAAGGCGGAAGCTAACGCACTGAGGACCGGTGTCGGCGTGGAGGCACAAGAGGAGTTTCTAGACAGTATCACCGCTATGACACTGTATCAGGAAGATGCAATGACGCAAGCCCTGAGACAGGCGGAGAACGAGAACAGTACAACATACAGATATACCGTGCTGATGACGATCACGAGCTTGCTTTGTGGTGTCGCCATCATGTTTTGGCTGGTGGTCAGCATTACGCGCGGACTCGGCTTGTTGTCCATGGTGATGCACCATTTTGGCAACAGACAGGGGACCGGCTTGTATAGGGTGCCGATTCAGACAACAGATGAATTTGGCGGTATTGCCAGTACATTCAACGAAATCGCCGAGGAGCTGGAGGAGATCAGCGCAAACGAGCGCCAGCTTGGTCAACTCAATGCCGATCAGGCGTGGCTGCAGACGAATATCGCGCATGTCTCCACACAGCTGCAGAGCATTCAGCGGTTGGATGCCATGGCGGAGACGTTTATCAGCGAGCTGTGCCGGATTATTGGGGCGCAAAACGGCGCGATGTACATTGCCAAGCAGGAAGGGTTGGCAACCAGCCTCACGCTGCAGGGAACATATGCCCGCAATGCATCCGAGGCGATGCAGGAAGTAGTTCCGGGGGACGGATTAATCGGACAGTGTGCGTCGGACGGCAAACCGATCACATTGACTAATGTCGGTCTGATTATATGGGCATTCGCTCTGCATTTGGCGAGATCGCTTCGGTATCGCTGGCTGTGCGAGCGGTTACCTATCTGGACGAAGTCATTGCCGTGTTCGAAGTGTCCGCCATCAAGCCGCTGACTGAGTTGGAGCTGAAGCTGGTGCATGACTTGTGCGACATTGCCGCGGTCACCATTCACCGGATCAAATCTCAGCTGCGAGTTGAGGAGCTGCTGCGCATTTCACAGCTGCTTACCGACGAGCTGCAGACGCAATCCGAAGAGCTGTTATTGCAGCAGGACGAGCTTCGCGCGTCGAACGAGAAGCTGGAGGAGCAGACCCGTGCCCTGCAATCATCGGAAGAACTGCTGCAGCGGCAGCAGGCCGAGCTGGAGCGGAGCAATGAGGAGCTGTTGCGCAAAACCAGGCAGCTGGAAGAGCAAATCAGGGAAACCGAGGAAATCAACAGGCAGATCGAGCTTGCCAAGGACGTGTTGGAAAAGCAGGCTTTGGAACTGAATTTCGCTTCGAAATACAAGTCGGAATTTATGGCCAAGATGTCGCATGAGCTGCGCACACCGCTCAATAGTATGCTGATTTTGTCACAGTTGCTGAAAGAGAACAAAGAAGGAAATCTCAACAGCAAGCAAGTAGAGTACGCGGAGACGATTCTTTCCTCCGGAACCGACTTATTGCAGTTGATCGACGACATCCTTGATCTGGCTAAGGTGGAATCCGGCCACATGGAGCTCCACCGGCAGTTGGTGCGGGTAAAGGATATTGCGGACTCATTGAACAAATCGTTTGGGCCGGTAGCCGAAAAGAAAACGCTGGAATTCAACGTCGTGGTGCACGGTAAAACACCGGAGATGATTTACACCGACAGTCTGCGTCTGCTGCAGATCTTAAAAAATCTGCTGTCCAACGCTTTTAAGTTCACGAAAGAAGGAAGCGTCTGCCTGAGCATTGCACCGCTGCGCAGTGATTCATCACAGCTCTCGTTTGCGGTAATCGACACCGGTATAGGTATTCCCACCCATAAACAGCAGATGATATTTGAAGCGTTCCAGCAGGCGGACGGTACGACGAGCCGGCAGTACGGCGGGACCGGATTGGGTTTATCGATCAGCAGGCAGTTGGCCGGTCTGTTAGGCGGCAGCATTATGATTGAAAGTGAGCCGGGTAGGGGAAGCAAATTCACACTGGTGGTGCCGCACGAGGCCCCTGCTGCGGACTGCGGTGAACATGGCGCGCACGGGGATGCACCCCCTGGGGAATCGGAGCTGGCGGAAATCGCCGCGTCCGAAGTTGCCGCGTCTCGGGAGTTGCCGGTTGTGTCGCATCGCGCGCAGCGTCCAGTTTCATTGCTGCAACCGCTGCCGAAGCCTCGAGAGCAGCCGGTCACCATTGAAGATGATCGCGAGAATCTCGATACAGGTGCCCGCTCGTTGCTGATCATCGAGCATGACGCCGATTTTGCACGTGCTCTGGCGAGCGCCGCGCGACGCCGTGGATTCAAAGTACTGGCAGCGCTTCAAGGCGATACCGGCTTACTGCTGGCCGAGCAGTATAAACCGGATGCTATCCTGTTGGACACAGAGATGCCCGTGGTGGATGGCTGGTCCATTCTTGTGCAACTAAAGAACGCGGCGAGCACCAGGCACATTCCGGTACATGTCATGACCGCGTCGGATGATGCCCAGCAGGCACTCTCAATGGGGGCTATCGCCGCTGTGCAGAAACCATGCGGAAGTGACCGGCTCGAAGAGGTGTTCAATCAGATTGAGGCATTCCTCAACAAGGGGCCGGGACAACTGCTCATTGTCGGCTCTGATGAGGAACAGAGGTACGATTTGGTTGAATGGATCGGGCATCGCGATGTGAACATCGTGTGCGCCGCTGAAGAGTTGGACGCTTGGCGGGAGCTGCAGCGGCAGCCTTTTGACTGCGTGGTCATTCAACTGGGTACCCGGAATTTAACGGAATTCGGTTTGTTGGATCTGATCAGAGCGGATAACAGCTTCCTCCGGCTGCCAATTATTGTATATGCTCCGCGCAAATGGTATCGCGAGGAACAAGTCAAGCTGAAAAAGTACACAGAGTCGATTATAGTTAAAGATGTGAGAACACCTGAGAGACTTCTGGAGGAAACCACCCTGTTTTTACACACAGCAGAGGCCGACCTGCCGGAAGATAAACGTAACATACTGCATCGGCTGCATAACAAACAAGAGGTGTTTTACGGCAAAAAGGTGCTGTTGGTTGATGACGACATCCGGAATGTGTTCGCACTTTCGAACTTGCTGGAGGGCTACGACATGCAAATCTCATTCGCGGAGACAGGCAGTCAGGCATTGATGCGGCTAAGGGACGAGCCCGACTTCGATCTCGTGCTGATGGATATTATGATGCCGGAAATGGACGGATATGAGGCGATGCGCCGGATCCGCAGCCAGCCGGAGTTCGAGCACCTTCCGATCATTGCGCTGACCGCCAAAGCGATGCGGGATGACCGTGAAAAATGTCTCGAAGCCGGAGCATCCGACTATATAACCAAGCCGATCCACACCGAGCAGCTCTTATCTTTGATACGAGTTTGGCTGTGCCAGTGACAGGACAAGTATTTCATCAACAAATTTACAGAGTCTGCATATGAATTAATTTATGGTAACAAAAGCAGAAATGGAGATACAAAATGGATGATCCTATTCGTATTCTTCTGGTTGACGACCAGCCGGAGAATTTGCTGGCTTTGGAGGCGGTACTGGGTGATCAGCAGTATCACCTGGTCAAAGCAAACTCAGGTGAAGCCGCGCTGCGCTGTTTGCTAACCTACGATTTCGCTGTGATTGTGCTTGATGTGCAAATGCCGGGGATGGATGGCTTTGAAACGGCTCAATGGATTAAATCGCGAGAAAAGACAAAGGCCGTGCCGATTATTTTCGTCACTGCGGCTTATGAGGAACAGGACCAATCGTTTACCGCCTACTCTGTAGGGGCGATCGATTACATCGTCAAGCCGATCGTGCCGCATGTGTTGAAATCGAAGATCGAGGGCTTTGTGCATATATATTTGACACAGCAAAAACTGCAGCAGCAAACCCAGCTGCTTAATGAGCAGAAGCATGAGCTGGAGCAGGCGAAAGAAGCCGCTGAGCAAGCTACGCGCGCTAAGTCGGAGTTTCTCGCCGTGATGAGTCACGAAATACGTACACCGCTCAATGGTGTGCTGGCAATGGCTGATCTGCTGCTGGAAACCGAGCTGAATCCGGAGCAGCAGGAATTGACCGAAACCATTCGTAAGAGCGGCACGTCGCTGCTCGCTATACTCAATGATATATTGGACTTATCCAAAATCGAATCCGGAAAAATGCGTGTGTCTGAAGAATTGTTTCACCTGCGGTCCTTTGTGCAGGAAACCCAGGATTTGTTTCAGCTTGAGGCCCGGAGAAAATCATTGGATCTAAGCGTCGAAATCGATCCGGCGCTGCCCGAATATCTGGTTGGCGATGAAGCTAGGTTAAAGCAAATTCTGATGAATCTGATCGGCAACGCGGTGAAGTTTACGGAGAAGGGCGGAGTTTGGCTGACTGTGAGCAAGCTGGCCGAGCACGAGGATGAGCTGGAGCTGCAGTTTGTGATTAAAGATACCGGGGTCGGCATTCCGGAAGAAAAGCGCAGTATCTTGTTCCGTCCATTCTCCCAGCTTGATTCGTCCACGACCCGCAGATATGGAGGAACGGGGCTGGGTTTGGCTATATGCCGGAACCTGGTTGAGCTGCTGGGCGGCACGATCCGTCTGGAGACTGAATACGAGCAAGGAGCAATGTTTGTCTTTTCTATCCGTGCTCGCATCGGAACTATGGATTAAGTTCCTCTGCGCAGCGATACGTAAAACAGCAAAAGTCCGCCCATCGCCCAAACTGAAAATCAACTTATGCATCACCTCCGCAGAATCTTTATACGATTCAGGGAGGTGTTTTGCGTTTGTTTCAACTACCAAGCCCTCGTGTAATCAATAGTACGCGCCAGAATGAATTCGTTTGTGTGCAAGGGATGCTGGAAGGATGTCGGCACGATACAGAGCTTGTGGGACGCGCATATGGATCCTGCTGGGGCGTAAGCCGCGCTTTGTATGTGAGACGAAATTGTGTTTGCCAAAAGCGAAAACTGCCCAAAATGTATATTCCTGTACATCAATTGATAGAGCAGACGGGCTGAGCATAGGTTCACTGCAGCCTCCGGCCCATAGGAGGGAAAAGATGATGAAGAGAATGCCATGGACTACGATGCTAAGCGGGGTTGTATTGGGGGCGGCGGTGTGGCTGTCTGCAGCAGCGCAGCAGGAATCTTCCGCTGTTGAGCGGCTGTCCTCCGCCACAGGCCAAGCGCCTGGCGCCGCAGCAGCAGACGCTGCAGTGGCGGATGCGGGCGGAGATAGTGCCGACGGCGCAGACAGGGCGAATATTGTGGGCCTTGCAGAGGTTGTGGATAGGCCTGGGGCTGCGTTCGGTGCAGATACTACGCAGGCGGAAGAAACAGCAGATCTTGTGCGTGTCTCAGATACAGCCACAGCGGATCTCACACACGCTGCTGCGGCTTCAGAAGGGACTATCGCAGCTCAGTACAGCCCACCCGCTTCGGGAGCCGAGTACACGCCAAGGCCTAATGATGCTCCGTCACCATCCGGCAGCACATCTCTCAGTTCGAACGCCGATCCCACGGTGAGAGCCTTTTCCTATCCTTTAGTGGCTGTGAACGGGGTGTCCTTAGATGATGATCTGGAAACCATTTTGAAAACAAAAGGTAAGCCTAACTCAATTAAGCCGGATGAATTATTCAGCTCAACTAAGTTATACAAGTTTAATGATTGTGACATCGAAATATCCGATGGTGAAATTCAATATGTCAGCGTGCCCGCGGCGGCCGGCAAGATTGAACTCGACGGGCACAGACTCCCGATGGATCTCAATGTGTTAAAGAGCCGCTTGGGCGAGCCGTTCTTTGAAGCGGAGGATGGCATCGTGTATAAGGTGAGGCAGAACGCTTTGAAGCTGTATATTGATCCGGACTCCGGTAAGCTCACATCCATTCATTTCTTCCCAGCGATGCATGAGTAAAATAGGCTCGCTGCCTGCCACAATAGACACCCACTCACTGCAACCCGGCTGGCTCAACGAGCACGCAACGAAGCCATGATTAGCAGGCGCTGGTCATGGCTTTTTCGTGCGTCGTGTAGAGAACCCAGCGGGCACGCCTCAGCAGGCGCTCGTCATGGCTTTTTCGTGCGTCGTGCAGAGAACCCAGCGGGCACGCCTCAGCAGGCGCTTGTCATGGCTTTTTCGTGCGTCGTGTCGAGAACCCAGCGGGCACGCCTGCCGGGTGCGCGCAACAGCCTTTACCGGGCTGACGCTGGGCTGCTGGGTAGTTGATGAGGCGGGGAGCAGCTTGCTAATAGCGACAAACCCGAACTATGTCCGTCGTCGCCGCTGGTGCATACTTGTTGTATATGGGCGCACAAAAAAACTTCAGCCTCGCCCGTTGTTCATGAGGACGAAAGCTGAAGCTATGTGATGCAAAGGTCAATCGAACGCGGGGATTACGTACTGCACGATAAAGTACATGAGTCCGAAGAAAATAATCACATATGTGGCGTACTTTATAAAAGTGGAAGTTACCATACCCTTGTCGTACTTGTGTTCCACGCTTTTTTTCTCGATATCCATGTTGCTATTCGGTTCCATTGTTCATCGCCCCATTCCATGGTTGGATTGGCTTGCGCCCGTACCGCTTATTACCCCCGCCGTTTCAGACTGAATCAAAGCTCCCATCGCGCGAGCCAGGGCATGCGCACTTGCTCCAGACAGTTTCGCCCAATGAATGGGCAGAATACAGGTTTCGTCATGGGGAATACGAGCCATGCAAACAGTTCCCAATCGAAGTTTCGCATCGCGCATGGCAGGGTATATAAAAGGTAAATCATTCAAATTCACGCCGAAGGGGACGATAAGTATGGACGGAAATTTGATCATCGAGATTAGCGTAGCAGTCATAGCGGTGGCCTTTGTGGTGCTGGTTGTTTTTCTGATATTTACGCTGCGTACCATGATGGCGTTGTTAAGCCAAAGCAATACGACAATCCAGGATTTGCGGTATGAGATAAAAGGCATTTCCAAAGAAGCTTCCGAAGTGCTGCACCATACTAACGCGGTGACAGCGGATGTGTTGAACAAACTGCACGCCCTCGAGCCTACGTTTGATTCGGTAAAACAGGTGGGCGAAGCTGTAGAAGAGATTACATCGTCTGTGAAGCACGCGTCGGTGACGGTCGCCCGCACGATCCAGGAAAAAGTGAATGCCGATGTGCCGCCGAAGAGCAACCTGGCGACAGCGATCAAGAGCATTCCCATCATTATAGATTTATGGCAGCAGTTCAAGAGCAGACAAGTGCAAGCCGGGGCGAAATAATTTCGCCCTGTTTCATTTGCTGCTGGATAGGGTAATGATAAACTATGTTTATACCCTATCGCTGATTTATAAGGAGGATATCGATTGTATGAACAGAAATCATCAATTTGAAATAGAGCGCCAAGTTTCCCCTGACAGCCACGTGCTGTATTTAAAGGGAGAGCTTGATCTGTCCAAGGCTGCCGATCTGCGAGCGGCGGCTGACCCGTACGTTGCCGAAACCGGGCGTACGCTGGTGCTCAACTTGAAGGACTTGCAATATATTGACAGTACCGGAATTGGAGTCATTTTGTCACTGCTGAAAGCCCGCCACGTGTTAAAGGCGCCGATCCTGGTAGAAGAAATTCCCACTAAAATCCAAAGACTGTTTGATATGACCGGACTGACGTCATTCATTCAGCAAACTTCGAACTATGCTAATTAGAAAGGAAAGAATAGACGTTATGGATCATATCAATCGTGCTGTTAGCATGACCCTGCCGGCCGAAGCTGAATTCATCGATGTTGTCCGTCTTACTTTGTACGGTATATGTACCAAAGCGGGATTCTCGTATGAAGAAATCGAGGATATGAAGGTGGCTGTAGCAGAGGCGTGCAATAACGTGGTCGTTCACGCTTATGAGCCGGGCCACGGCGGAACGATGGAAGTGCGTTTTGAAATGCTCGAGAATGGACTGCGTATTTGTGTCAGAGATGAGGGAAGCAGCTTCAACTATGCGGAAAAGGCACAACAAGCGGAATCACTGCATGATAAGTCGTTGGAAGAGGCACAAATCGGAGGCTTGGGCATTTACCTGATGCAAGCTTTAATGGATGATGTAGAAGTGGTGAGCGGACGCGGCACTGAGGTCAAACTGACCAAATGGCTTAGCAAAAGCGAGGAAATGGTATGAAATTGAATTCAGAGAGACCGGCAATCAATATCCATGAGCTAATTCTTGAGTATCAGGAAACGGGTTGTAACGAAGTGGCTACCACATTGCTGCTGCAGTTTGAGCCTATGGTAAAGATGGCTGCAGGAAAAATGTCGCGTAATCGTCCGGACCTCTATGAAGATTTGTACCAAGTAGGCCAGATGTCAATGCTGCGCCTGTTCAAGCAATTTGACGCAGCCCAAGGCGTTCAATTCGAGCCGTACATGATGAAGAGTGTCATCGGACATATGAAAAACTATTTACGTGATAAGTCATGGTATGTGCAAGTGCCACGGCGCGTGAAAGAGAAGGGGGGGCGCATCCAGGAGGCCATCGACCGGCTCACGGTACAGCTGGAGCGCTCCCCTAATGTCGAAGAGATAGCAGCCGATGTCGGCCTCACCGTGGAAGAAACTATCGAAATTCTGGCTGGGCGTGAATATTATCACTATGTGTCACTCGACACCCCACTCTCGTCTGAAGAAAGTGGTGCCACCATCGGAGATCTGCTTGGCACAGAGCAGGACGACTATCAGCAGCTGGAACGGCGTCTGGATCTGCAGCAGGCCATGGCTCACTTGAAGAAAGAAGAACAGCAGGTGCTCCATCTCGCTTATGTCGAGGGACAATCACAGCGTATGATTGCACAGGCGTTGAACGTATCCCAGATGAGCGTCTCCCGTATCCAAAAACGGGCGTTGGACAAGCTGAGAAAGTACTTCGCGGAAGCCAAGGAGGAGGATGATTCACGCTCCGGTCCTAAGGGGTAATAAATCGTGCATGGTAACATAGCATTTAAACCTAAGGCGGTGGGTTTTATGAAAATCAAGCACACGATACAATGTGACGGAAGTGAAGTGCTGGTCCACGAAACAGACACGGGCGTGTATCAAGTCAGCATCCGGGCACATAATAATCCGCTGGGACAAGGCAACGCGCTGCAAACGTTTTCCAATATGGACGAAGCAGTCGCATCTGCGGAACGTTTCTGCCAGCTGCATGCCATAGCCAAGGCCAATGGGTATCATCTGGAGCAAGATCATTTTGTAAGACCGGATAAGCCCGGACATCATGTAGGCCAACTGCTGGCCGAAGGGAAATCAGCCGAAGAGTTGGAACAACTACTCACAGCGCCATAATCACGCACTCTATTGCATTTTCATAAATCATACAGAAGAGAATGGTAAGGCGGTCTCCAAAAACTGCTTTTATCATTCTCTTTTTCATTCGTGCTACCCACCATGCAGGGGCGTGCCGCCCAGGGTAAGCTTTTCCTCCACCGGTACATCGTCATAAATCTTGATGTTGAGCACCAAGCCTATGGCAATCATGTTGATCATTAGTGAAGTGCCGCCGTAGCTGATAAAAGGGAGGGTGATACCGGTGATCGGCATAATACCGATGAGCATCCCGACGTTTTCAAAAATTTGATACAGGAACATGGCAGCTGTACCGAGTATGATATATATTCCGGACTTGGTGGTGAGGTTGAGTGCAATCACCATCATCCGGTAGATCAAGAGGAAATACAGCATGAGCAGCACGGATGCACCGAGGAATCCAAACTCTTCCCCGACAACGACAAAAATCGAGTCAGAATAAGTGTAAGGCACATGGCCCCTTTGCACGGATGTACCTTGCAGGTAGCCGTCTCCTTTCAACGAGCCCGAACCTATGGCTATTACCGATTGACTCATGTGATAGGTCGCTTTTGCAGAAGCCTGATCCGGCAGAAGCACGGCATCTATCCGGTCGAGCCAGTACTCCTTGTTTTTGGATGCCATGTACTGCTTTACTTCCTCGTGATAGGTAATGTAGCCGTACAGCGACGTTCCGCCCACTAAGACAATTACCAACAGACCGGCCAAGGCATGGCTGTAGCGGATATGTCCTATCCAGCAAACTGCGAGGAAAATGGCGACATATCCGATAGCGTTTCCGAGATCCGGCTGCATCAGGACCAGCACGAACGGGACCAGGGTTATTACGCCCATCGGGAGAACTTCCTTCAACAAACTGAGCGTTTCGACATCTCTTTTAGTTAAAAAGTAGGCAAGAAAAAGGATCAATAAAAGCTTGCACAGCTCTGCAGGCTGAAAGCTCAGCCCGCCTGGCAGGGTGAACCAGCCCTGAGCATTGTTAAGCGTGGTGCCCTTGAAATAGAGAAAGACCAGCAGTGCCACACCAATCAAATAATATAAAGGCGCGAACCGCAGCAGCAGTTTATAATTAATAAACATCATGGCGAATATAACGGCGAACCCCAACCCATAGAAATACATCATCTTGTTATGCGATCCGACAAACTCAGGGTCCTTCCATGTCGCGCTGTAGATGCAGAAAATACTTATCACCATAAAGATGAGCAGCAGAAACAAAATCATTCCGTCGAGCCTATTCAGTATTCTTTTTATAAGGACTCCCATCAGCGCCTCCAAAAATACCCCAGGATTTTACATAGCCTATATTTACCATGACAGACAATTTCCAGTCAATCAAAAAGTTATATATTATACCACCATGATAATTTTTGTCAAACATCCGTGTTGGGCAAAGATTGGGCTGAGAAAGGCAGCGTTTACAGATAACTGCCCGCAGACAAAAAAAAGCGGAACTTGCTAAAAGCACAAGCCCCGCCTTGGATGAATGCCCGAGTAAGCCTTCATCAACTTCAGTTAGTGTGAAGAAGTGTTACACCTTTTCAAAAGGACGCACTTGCTTCGCCCCGTCGATCGCCTCATGGGTAGCCTCACCTGCACGGCTCGCAGTCCGCTGAACGCCCGCTTCAGCCTGATCTGTCGCCTGGTGGGCCGCTTCCGCGATGGAACTCGCTGCTGTGCGCGTGGCCTCTACTGCGGTGTCTGTCACTTGATGAGCTTTGTTCATCATCTGAGAGCTTTGCTCGCTCACCGTGTTGACTGTATCGGCTGTTTTTGTCTTGGCCAGCTCGACCCATTCCTGACTTTTGGTTTGGATCGTCTGCAGCGTGCCTTTCAGGTCTTCTCTTAATTCGCGACCCGTTTTAGGTGCAAGCAGAAGGGCGATTAGCGCTCCCGCTGCGCCGCCTACGATTGTTCCCATCAACAAGTTGTTGCTGCTTTTTTCTGCGGTTGCCATGGTCAATCACTCCTTTTATAAAATTTGTATGGTGTTAAGATGTTCCACGATTTAATGTTTTGGAGAGTAAGGTTAGAAGCAGTACGAATAACGCAGCTCCTAAAATCGCCGGCAAGACAGCAAACCCTCCGATAACAGGGCCCCAGGCACCTAGAAGCAACGATCCTAACCATGCTCCCACAAAACCTGCTATCATCGAACCGATAATGCCGCCGGGCATTCCTCCCGGCGCTATCGCCGAACCGATAGCTCCGATCACGATTGCCATAATAATAGTTATGAGTAAGCTGATCATCCATCTCACGCTCCCTTCGTTTGGCGATGCCTTTCATGCTCCTTATTACCCTGTTGAAAATGCCGCGAAACAAATCACCATGGCATGCCGGGCACAAAAAAAACGAGACCGGCGGGCGGTTCGTTTTTTTGTGATTAGACGGCGGTTACGCTATGGTGTCGCAGCACTGCCGCCGGCTGCGGGTCGGCTTAACCCGCCAATATGCTGGTCATAGGACTGAAAGATCTTGGCTGCAATTGGGGCCGCTCCCTGTGCACCGAATTTCCCTTCCGGTACGACAACAGAAACGGCTAGCACCGGATTGTCCACCGGCGCAAACGCGATGAACACTGCGTTGTCGACAGAACCCCCGGCCACCCATTGCGTGGATGTGCCGGTTTTGCGGGCAACGGGAAACGGCAGCTCGTCGATGCCTCTGGCACCGCTCTTCATACCGCGTATCACCACATCCCAGTGATGCTTCGGATAGTTCACTTCGTTAAGCACTTGCGGCTCGAATCCGCGAACCAGCTCGCCGTTAGCGGTGGTTACCTTGTCTACGAATTGCGGCTTCATCCGTTTGCCACGGCTGGCCAATGTGGCGGCGAATTGTGCGATCTGCAGCGTGGTCGCCCGTTCGTTCTGTCCCCATGACGCATACACCATGGCCGACTGCCAGCTGCTCGTTTTCGCGTTCGCGAAAAACTCGTTCGAGCCTGCCGATTCTCCCGGCAGATCGCTGCCGGTCTTCACGCCCAGCCCGAATTGCGCGAGATGCTCTGCCCATACGTCGAGTACCTTGGATTTCTCCCCGCCATACTTGCTCCACAGCGGTATGCCGATCATGGCGGACATAAACGTGTTGGACGACTTTTGTATCGCTGTCGTTGGATTCAGTACCCCGTACACAGCTTTGTCGGAGTTGCTAATCGTCGCGCCTGCGCCCCGGCCAAAAGTGAAAGAACCAGTGTCGTTGTAAGTAGAGTTCGGCGAAAGTACACCCTCTGATAGTCCGATTAACACGGATAAGGGCTTTATTGTAGATCCCATGTATACGATCGAGGAGGGATGGCGCTTTATTTCATCCATAGGATAAGGCGGATACGCCGTTGTGATAGTTCCGTTGGGGACATACGGAGCAACCTGATTATATTCCGATGTGGTGCTAAATCCGCCGTTCCACCGGTTAGTGTCATAATCCGGCATGCTCGCCATTGCCACAACCTTGCCTGTCTGGACCTCCATAGCTACCGCGTAACCGGACCTTGCGTTCGGAGCGTATGCGACAGGGCCGGCGGCACTGCGGTTGCGCAGAAACGCCAGGTGGTCCATGATGGCTTGCTCCGTCTCAAGCTGCACGTCTTTGTGTAAAGTCAAATGCAGATTGTGGCCTTTTTCCGGCGGGGTGATGGTGGCAGGCCCGATGATCTTCTGGGCGGCGTTGACGGGATACGACTTATAGCCGGTTTTCCCGCGGAGTTCCTCCTGGTACAGCCGTTCCAAACCGTCAAAGCCAACGTCTTCGATGTCGAGATACTCATCTTTTTTCGCCCGGTAGAACTCAAGCCCTGTGTCGGCATTGCGTGCCGCACTGAACTTCTTCATATAACCCACCAGTTGGGATGCAATCGTTTGCTGATCGTACACCCGGATGCTGTCTTCAAACACCTCGACGCCCTTCAGCTCATCACGGTGTTCGAGAAAGTAAGCGATTTCTTCTTTCGTCAGGTCGGTCTTGATTCTGCGGGGGATGTAGTAGTAGCTCGGCTCCTTCGTGTCCTGCTGGTTGACGTCGAAACCGACGTCCATCCGTTTTACGATTTCCTCTGCAGTCAGCTGCTCCGCATCCGGACGGCCATACTCTTTAAAATTTTGTGCCAGCCTGTGCGCCAAGCCAATGATCAGATCTTTATCGAGCTTACCGCCTTCCACACGGTAGTACAACGAATGCATAGACCGCGATTGGGCGATCGCATGGCCTGTCTGGTCGTAGATGCTCCCCCTGATCGGGGCAATCGGACTCTTGCTGTTGTCGATATCCATCGACTCCATTGTCAGCTGAGGACCTTGCACAAACTGCAGTATAGCTAAACGCACGACTAGTATGGTGAAAAGTGTGAAGGTTGCAAAAAAGAATACATTGAGCCGAATGGAAAAGTGCTTGCGTTTTCTTGCCTGAATTTCTTCGTCCCGTTCTTCCGTATACCGAAAAATGCTGTTTTTCACCCGTGATCTCCCCCGACATTAACTGGCTTTCAGTACCGCCCACAGTATAACGACCCACAGCACGACACCTGCGAGCAGCCCTAGCAGTACACTTACCGTAATCCGACGCCAATCCCTGCGCTTGCGCATACGTTTCCTCCCGGAATCCTGCCGCAAACGACCGGACCATTACAACCAATTTTATCAAATTTATCCAATACTGTATCTCTCAGTTTACCATGGGTTCATACCATTGGAAATTATTTTCGCTGAGCGTTTTGTTAATTCCATTGAGGGGTGGGAAAATCGACAGGGGAAATTGCCAGGGCATGATTATAGTTTATGCCGCCTAGCCGTCACGGAATTAATTACAAAGAAGCTGACAATCAGCACCAAAATTGCGCACGCGTACAGCAGTGTATCCACAGGGCTATCGTGGTCCACTATAATCAAGCGCAGCATGGCGGTCATTCCTATGTATAGAAAATAGCGAAGCGGGAAATGGTAGCCTTCTTGAAAGTATTTGACAATCATTACGATGAACTCAAAATACAGAAAGAAAATCAGGATTCTCTCAAGCAGCTCGTAGTGGTGATCGATACCCTGATACAAAAGAGCGGAGGCCATGAAATAGACGAGCTCCTTGGCGAGTAAAATGCAGAGAGTGAGAGCGAGCAAAATCAACGCTGTATTTAAAGCGGTCTGTAGGATCGCCGCAATGTTGAGCCTTCTGTTTTGTTGTGCCACCGATAGTCCTCCGTTCCAACTGATGGATACATCCGCCAATGCGGCGTTTCAGCGCGGCCCGTTCGTGCTGAGGTCTGCTCAGCGGTGCTTACCTGCGCTGCACGCCTTTCGTATCTCGAGTGGTGAGCCGCCGTTTGCCAAACTGTCACAAACTCTCCGGCATTGGGTCAGCATATCCGCTGAGCTTCGACAGAGTTATCGCAGTGTAGTCGCCCTGTGCGCCCGCGCTGATCCGGATCGGGGTATTGAACAGGGTGTTACGGTATCTGAACGTTCCTATCGTAACGTATTGGTCCGGCATGATGATCTGCCCATTGAAGACGACGGCTTTTTGTTCAGGATCGTACAGCTCGAAGCGGATGTACTCCTCGCCGTGGTCGGCGGACATGGACCGCTCCCATTTCAGCCGTGCTTCCTGCCTGATTTCGTCTATTGCAGGCGCTGCAGCCGTAGTTGTCCCCACGGCTAATGTGGCAAATACCGACACCAAGAACTGAGCCCATATGGCAAGACGTACGGTCAAACGCACATTAGAACACTTAACAAAATGCATAGAAAAACCTCCCAACTACAGTGTGCCCGAACGTGAGGCCGCACATTCCCACGTGGTGGCCAGTTGCAGCGACCCGGCGTGGATGGCAGTGACAGATGAACGCGCAGAATTTGCATGCCGAATGTGATTGCTGTACGCTAAAATACAGGAAGTCTTAAAATCTTGGCTTTTACAAGTAGGAGTGTGATGGACTGCAATGGCGAATGTGTTGATCGTAAATTTTCCCGCAGCAGGACATGTCAACCCGACACTTGGTATGGTGAAGGCATTCACCGAGCGTGGGGATCAAGTCCACTATATTACGACTGACAAGTTTAAGGAGCGGATCGAAGGCGTGGGAGCCACGGTGCATCTGCAGCCGGATTTGTTGAGCTCAGCAGCGATCAAGCCGGATGCTCCGGAAGGCCTGAGCGCGCTTTTAAACATTTTTATTCAAACATCAATAGACACGTTGTCTGTGGTGCAAAAGTTAGCTGAGAGCTATAAGTTTGATTTTGTTTTCTATGATACGTTTGGTGCGGGGGAATTAGTGCGCGATTACCTGGAGGTGCCTGGGATCGTGTCATCGGCGTCATTCCTGATACCGCCAGACATGTTAACAATGCTGCCCCTGCACCCTGATTCCGGCGTTGAAATTGCATTGAACGAGCAGGCAAGCGCGGGATTGCGGCAGACGAAAGAGCAGTTCGGTGTCACGCCGAAAAATATCGCACAGTTTATGCATAACACCGGTGAGTTGACCGTGGTGTACACAAGCCGCTATTTTCAACCGCAAAGCGAAAAGTTCGATGACAGCCATCTTTTCATCGGGCCAAGCTTCCCGGATCGCAAAGATGCGCAAGGTTTCCCATTGGCAGAGCTTCATAATCAAAAAGTGATTTACATCTCCATGGGAACCGTTCTGGGGGATGTCGAAGATTTTTTCAATACGTGCGTGGACGCCTTCGCCCATTTCGATGGCAAAGTCGTTATCGCCGCCGGCGACCGTGCGGATTTTACTAAAATCAAGACGGCCCCGAGCAACTTCATTATTTCCCACTACGTGCCGCAGTTGGAAGTGCTCGATAAGACAGATGTATTCATCACACACGGCGGGATGAACAGTGTAAATGAGGCGATTCATTTCAATGTCCCGTTGGTGGTGATTCCGCACGATAAAGATCAGCCGATGGTCGCGCAACGGCTAGTTGAGTTGAACGCAGCCTATCGACTGGACAAAAGCAGCGTTAACGCGCAAGCGCTGCGAACCGCGGTAGACAAGGTTCTTTCGGATCAGACCTATCGCAAAGGCATTGAACAAATTAACCACAGCTTCCAGGAATGCATCGGTCCGCGGCGCGCCGTGGAAGAAATCAATGAATTTTTGGAAAAAAAGCGAATGCGCTGAACAGTGAGCAAGAGAGCCCCTTTACTCCGTAACATTAAAGGCGGAGGAAGCCCACTATAACCAATAGTAATAAGCAATTGAATACAATGTTAGACATTATATTAAAGGATGAGTCATGCTAAGGGTTATCCCCCTGTGTGTGGTGCTCATCCTCTTTTGTTTTATGAACAAGTGAGGCGAAAGAGTTTATTGAGAGTGAGAATTTCTTCAACGTTAGGCCAACAGACGAACATAATATCGTCAGGATCGAGGAGCAGCACCTACGGCAGCTTTTTTGCATTCAGAGCTTGTAAATCCATTGCATGCCTCGCTAATAAGCGAGAAGGAATTCTTGTCTTGGACTCTCAGCCACGTATAAAAAAAGTTAAGTGAATCATAATCCTCACAGAGCCGATAAAATTTGAAATTCATTTTTAAACAGACAGGGAACATAATAAAATATAAGGAATATAATCAATGTAAGGAGAAATCGTTATTCCTTTACATATTGAAAATTCTAGGGTAAAATTAGGAGGTAAGGAAATGAAACATGAACATGATTCCTCTTCCAGACAACATAACCTAACCCAAAAAGGAAAGGAACAAAAACCTATGAACGCAACCATTGAACGGGTTGAAGCGACAACTAAAATCACAAGTAAAGGACAAATTACGTTCCCAGCTAGACTCATGAAAGAATTGGGACTCAAAGAAGGTGATCAACTGCGTTTTATTTTGACCGAAGATGGTCTTTCTGTTGTACCGATCCGGCTAATGACGGCTGATGAATTATTCGGTATATTTGACCGACCAGAGGATGAAGGCAACTTTGTCCTGGATCTCGATGCTGCTCGTAAAGGTCGCACCGAGGAGATTTTGAGTAAATATGGAGCCACTACTACGGAGGAGATTGAATTTGGAGAAGAAGACAGAGATTTGGATTGACACTAATATTATTATTTACACATTGCGCACCAATGCACAGTTTTCGGTACAGGCCCGTCAGCTGGTGAAGGATGCAGCGGCGGGCGATTTTACCCTGCGGGTCTCGCCCATTATGATACATGAATGTGTGTTTGTCTTACAGGGGCGACAGTTTGGAGTGAACAAGACAGAGATCAAAGATGCACTGATTTCCTTGATTAATCTGAAAGGCATTGATTGTGAAGAGAAAACGGTTGTGGAAGAAGCATTAATAAACTTCACCGGTAAGGGCATCGATTTTGGAGATGCCTACCTTGCAGCTCATGCGCGGGCAGTAACGCCAGCTCATGTAATTACTTACAATGTAAAAGACTTCCTAGCTCTTGGGGTCACTGTGGAAACGCCCGAACAATTTCGGACTAATGCGAGTAACAAAGAAAATGACGGAGAAGCATAACTTACTCTCTCCTTTATAAATGGGCAGCCATCCGGCTGTCCATTTTCAGCAATTGTTGCCTCACTCATGCCTGCGCTGGTCGATGATATATGATAATATAGGCTTAAATCGAAACCAGTTGTTGGGAAGTGCAAAAAGATTATGACCCATATTCGAAGGACATTAGACCGCGAGAAAATAAACAATGTGATCGATGACACTATCGTATCCGGCACTAATAAGCTGCCGCTCTTGCTTTTTGAAACAAAGCTTTTGGGGGGCGTGCATCATGGAGCTGGCTTATGCCGCGAGTATTGGCCAAAGACCAAAAGCCGGAACGGCAGTTTGTGAAGTTTCGGGAGTTGGGGATTGACGAGCAGTACATCTTTATTGATAAGCAAAGCGGGTAACCGGCCGAGGTATCAAGCTATGCGGCTGATGCTTCGCGAAGGTGATCTTGTTATCTGGATGCGCTGGACCGGCTGGGCCGCGATTATGATGGCATCATTGCGGAGTGGAAATATATTATGCGGGAGCTGCAAGCTGATATCGTTGTGCTGGAACGCTGTTTGCCAGCCGGAAGTTCCGTATATACCTCCAATTTCCGATAGTTGCTTGTTAGCTTCACTTTTTTCTTCGATAAGTTTTTGTTTGTTTCATGTTTTAGACATTTTTGTATTCTCGCCACAAGGTAAGCTTTTTGTTAGGTAAAAATAATGTCTAAGTTGGAGTAGTCACTTTATGAAAACAATGGTATCTTGAGAATTGGTCTATGGCTCTACCCTGAACAAGGGTCTGAAGCGTTTCCGGTGCTTCTTTTTCGCTGTTCAAGCGTTCTCTTTTTCAAAATCTGCAATTCTACCTGGTAGTAAAGATAACCTACGGTACATGGTAATGCTCGTGTACGCGGAATCAATCCAAATCTAATATTGAGCTGGTACTGTTTCATCTAAACACAACATTACGTTGAACCTTTTCAGTGAGAAAAGTTCATTTTTATTATCATTGCAAGTAACGTGACAACCATCCCACTCCAAGTGTGTATGATATAAAACACTTTTAGGAGAATAACATACCACTATCTGGAAAAGTGGGTGGCTAGATTGGACATAGATGTGCTATCGGGACGATTTAGGATTTTTGCGGAAAGGGAATGCAAAAACTCAAGCAGTCTTTATGAACATCTTGCAGGAAACATTGCAAATGACCAGGACTTGCTTAAAATGGCTGCACATTCGAAACCAGGACACACCTGTACCTAACCTCTTACTTGGGGCGGTTCACTACTTGCTTTTAAGTGGGAGAGAACATGAGTTGGCCTCGTACTACCCCAGCATTGTAGACGAACCGAAGGAATCTTCAGAAGCTATACATTGTTTCAAGGATTTTTTGTAAGCAGAACGAATATGGGATCGTCTTCAGCTGTTAGAAAACAAACTTGTCCAAACTAATGAAGTCCGACGATATGCATATTTGTACCCCAGCTTCTGTCTGATTTTTAAAATAATAAAGAAACCGTTAACTCTTATAGAAATAGGAACAAGCGCAGGCCTCCAACTCTTGGGGTAGAGAACGGGAAGTGTTTCATCTCTATAACAATATGTGGGACCTAGACCTTCATCTTGATTACTTCGTTAGCGGCAATGCCTACAGTAAAACGCTCGCAGAAACAGACGGACACGGCCGTTGGTTTAAGTGGAAATTATGATTCGTCATCATTCAACTAAGGGGCAGATTTGAATTTCCAGCTCAGTCATTAAACATTAAAGAGGTGTTCTAATGCTGAAGAAGGGTTTAATAATTTTTATCGTTTTATTTTGCTTAGTTGGATGCAATAGTGGAAACAAAAATAACTTTATTACTGACTTTAAGGCTAAGACTAATGAAGGTGCGAATTTGTGGACTTCGGTCAATTACGATATTGTAAGAGATACACAACTGATAAATGAGATTGACAAAGCGTCCCGACAATTGGAAACGCCGATTATCATTCGGGTTTTTGTTGAAACAATAAATAAAGGTAACCAAAGTGCCGAATCAATTGGGATGAAACTCAACGAGCCTATGCCAATGTTACAAAAAAATTCGAGCAGTTTTAGCGGGGTTACTGACGGTTCATTGGATAAAGATGAAATATTTGAATATTACTTCACTTATACCTTTGCTAACGAAAAAGCCCTTGAATCATTCATTAAACAGGCATCGGTGAGTGTGAGTTGGACTGAAAATCAAGTCAGCAATGAAATAAGAATCAACTTACCTAGTAAGCCGCTTGAGTGACAAAATCATTATGGAATTGGCGCTGAGCTAGAGGGTAACGGTAGTTCAACTATCGACATTTGGTTTACTGTAGAAAAATGTTGTTGTACATAACGAAAAGAAATGGATAGAGTTCAGAGCTTATCTGCAACCTCTATCCATTCTTTTTCCACCAATAAAATGTCTCAATATTTGTACTCAAGGACTTGGTTTTATT
This sequence comes from Paenibacillus xerothermodurans, assembly GCF_002220865.2. Lineage (GTDB taxonomy): Bacteria > Bacillota > Bacilli > Paenibacillales > NBRC-103111 > Paenibacillus_S > Paenibacillus_S xerothermodurans. Next base: position 52,033 of record NZ_NHRJ02000008.1, read on the forward strand.
GGTTGAATTTCTTCCTCCATTTTTAATAAAAGCATACGTAGGAGGTCTTTTGCTTGTGCGATGATCAATTAAATTAGCTCCGGTTACGTCCGACAGAACGCAGAACCAAGCTTGCGATGGCGATCAAGACGACCGCACCGATTAATGCCGGTATGATAAAGAAATCTCCGACTTCCGGCCCCCAGTCGCCTAGCAGCAGACCGCCAAGCCATGCGCCGATGAAACCTGCGATGATGTTGCCAATTACGCCTCCAGGGATATCCTTACCGAGAATCATGCCTGCCAACCAACCGATAATACCGCCGATAATTAGCGACCACAGGAAACTCATTTTTGTTTTCCCTCCTTTGATTCGAAGTGATTATTTTTAACCGTTCAGTGTGGGAATGAAACTCCGCTCCGGGCAGGGCAGCTTCTCCTAGCCAGACCAACACCACGGAACCCGGGGCGGGACGGCCGTCTGAGTCGGCGTGAATTATCTCATGATATTACAGCGCGTGGGGAATGATATGTGTAAGTTTTCGAATGAGATGGAGGAAATAATAATGCATACGATATGGAAGGGCGCGATCAGTTTCGGTTTGGTCAACATACCGGTCAGAATGTACGCGGCCACGGAGGACAAGGGCATATCAATGCGCATGGTGCACAATGTGTGCGGTGGCCCCATCACTTATGCGCGCACATGCAAAAACTGCGAGGTACCTGTGCAAAATGATGCGATCGTCCGCGGTTACGAATTTCAGCCCGGCAGATACGTGACATTCGAGAAGGAGGAGCTCGACCGGCTAGGTGGTGAGCGGTCCAGGGCGATCGAGATTCAAGACTTTGTCGATTTGAGTGAAATTGATCCGGTTTACTTTCAAAAAACCTACTATCTCGGCCCTGGTGACACTGGTGCGAATGCATACAACTTGCTGTATCATGCGCTGAAAAACACAGGAAAAATCGGCATCGCGAACATAACACTGCGCAATAAGAGCAGTCTTGCGGCCATTCGGCTGGTGGACAATTGTATCGCTATGGAAACGATCTTTTTCCCGGACGAAATTCGGCCCGCAAGTGCGGTGCCCAATCTCGTGGAGAACGCGGAGGTTAGCGACAAAGAGCTGAATATGGCTGAAATGCTGATCGGACAGCTGTCCACCGACTTTGAACCGAAAAAATACGAAGACGTCTACCGGCAGAGAGTAAAAGATGCGATTGACGCGAAAGTGGCTGGAGAAGAGATTACGGTACAGCCGGATGCACCGACGACGAACGTCATTGATCTTATGGCTGCATTACAAGCGAGCCTCGATCAAGTTACGGATAAGCCCGCTCCGAAAAAGAAAACAGGTAAGGGTAAAAAGCGGACTGAAACAGCCTCCGGTTAAAATTCTGGCTGGAACTGACTTCACAACCATCACTTAACACTTCTATTGCATGCCGGTTCATTGTTACAATGGCACATAGAGGTGTTGTTCGCATATGTTTTTTAAGCCAATGTTATCGGAAAGCTATGATGAGCCTTTCGATGACGACGAGTACATTTTTGAGCCGAAATTAGACGGCTGTCGCTTGCTCTTTTCACAAACAAATAAAATTACTGCTCTATACGACAGGTTTCAGCATAATGTCACGCGGTTGTTTCCTGAGCTGTATCACATAGGCGTCGACGATGATATCGTCCTGGACGGTGTGGCGGCGAATGTAAACAGAAGCACCGGGCTGATTGATTCAGCCGGCATCACACGGCGACTCGGCATGCGCAAACGATCTGACATTAACACCGACAGCGTACATAATCCATGCCAGTATATCGTGTTTGACATATTGCATTACAAGGGTAGGGACCTGCGCGGTCTGCCGCTCAGTAAACGCAGGGAGATTCTCCGGCAGCTGGTTTTCGGCAACCCGAATATGGGATTCATGCCCTACATCGCAGATAAAGGCAGCCGGCTGTTCGAGGAAATTCGGCGGCGCAGCATATGCGGAATGATAGCCAAGCGAAAAGACAGTCTTTATGTCGGAGAACGCTGCGACGAATGGTTAAACATCCGGCACCGGCAGCACGGCGACTTTTATATCACCGGTTATCGCACGGATAACTTCGGTATTAACGTGGCAGCGGTGGAGCAGGGCGAAGGCCTGCGGTCGCTGGGCACGGTGACGGCCGGGCTGACGCTAATCGACAGGATGACCTTGCTCGCGGTAGCCAAACAGCTGGCTGTGACAGAACATGACAACATCGTATCATTGCGGCCGGCTGTGAAAGCCCGCGTCGAATTTGACAGTTACACCAGAAAAGGTCACTTAAGCGAACCGCGTTTTGTTAAATTCATTGTTTAGTGCCACCTGTTTTGATCACTAAGAACCCGGCCCGGCGGCCGGGTTTTTTACTTTGGCGGCATGGGTGTTGGTGTATCTCATTGAACAGGTTGAAGTTTCATACTTTTCCCAATATAATAGGCTTAGTAAACCGGATTCACCAAATAAAGGGGGTGAACAACCAAATTGGCAGCAAAGAATAGTACCCAAAGTTCGTATGGCAACGTTGCTCACGCTTTAGACATTTTGCTGGCTTTTAAACACAAAGGTGAATTCAGTTTGTTGGAATTATCCGAGTTTTTAGGTATTAGCAAAAGCTACCTGCTCAAACTCCTCGACGGCTTGAAAGAAAAGCGATTTATCACTCAGCATGCGGAGACAGGCAATTACCAATTGGGCCTGTCGTGTCTTGAACTAGGCAATGCGTTCGAACAGCAGCTGGATATTCGGAAAGTGGCCCACCCGTCATTGGTGGAGTTGTCCAAGCTGACGAATGAACTTGTACATTTTGGCGTATTGGACGGAAACGTCGTAGTGCTGCTGGACCGCGTGGTGGCGAACGATTCAATCTTGCGTTTGCAATTTCATTTATCGTTGACTTCACCTCCGTATTCCACAGCGCTCGGCAAAGTGCTATTGGCCTTCACGAATGAAGCTAAAGTGGAGCAATATCTTGCCACGACCACACTTGAACCGTACACGTCGCACACGACCGTCGATCCGGACATATTTCGGCTGGAGTTGGCGCAAATTCGGAACAAGGGATACTATTTATCTTATGAAACTTTTGAAAGCGGAATCTCCTGTATATCGGCGCCCGTTTTTGGCAAAAACGGAGCCATTGCAGCGGCCATCAGCATTTGCGCACCTACTATCCGGGTGGTGTCGAAAGAGCAGGAGCTGTTGAAATATCTGCTCGCAGCCACTGCCGAAGTATCGGAAAAGCTAGGATATGATCGCCAGTGGAAGGGTCAAAAGGCGATTCATTGAACTGCGGAATGGACAAAAAAGAGGGCACCCTTTCGTAACAATGGCAAGCGACCAAACTCCCATTAGAAAAGATGCATCCTCCGTAGTTAGTTTACCACAACCACAACCCACGAGAAATACACTAGCCTTCATTGAGAAAATGCAGTAACTGAGCAGCGTCGTCTCATTATTGTAAGCGCTTAACCACGCCGTCGACTACCCGCAGTAGAAGGAGGGGTACTATGTCTCAAGTGGCAGGGAATCCAGTACCGCACGAAGCTTCGCACACACTGGCGCACGAGCTTTCCAAGAAAAAAACAAACAGAGCATTATTGGCAAGCATGATCGGCAGCTCGATTGAATGGTTTGATTTCTTTTTGTATGGCTCGTTGGCGGCGCTGGTGTTTAACAAATTGTTTTTTCTGAGCAATGATCCCGTGGTGAGTTTACTGCTTTCTTACTTGTCGTTCGGGCTGTCGTTTTTCATTCGTCCGTTGGGCGGAATTATTTTCAGCCATATCGGCGACAAGATAGGCAGAAAGAAAACGTTGATATTAACACTGCTGTTAATGGGCGGTGCTACGTTTTTGATCGGTGTATTGCCGGATTACCACGCTATCGGCGTGTGGGCGCCTATACTTCTGATCATGCTGCGCCTGTGCCAAGGTCTTGGCATCGGCGGGGAATGGGGCGGCTCGGTACTACTGGCAGTTGAATATGCCAATAAAAGCAATCGGGGGTTCTTCGGAAGTATTCCTCAGCTAGGGGTCCCCGTAGGTATGCTGCTCGGCACCGTGTGCATTTCCCTGTTAAGCGGCATGCCGGACGATCAGTTTCTGTCCTGGGGATGGCGGATACCGTTTCTGTTAAGTGCGGTGCTGATCTTCATCGGGCTATGGATTCGCAAAGGCATAGATGAAACACCGGCGTTTCAAGAAGCCAAAAAGAGCGGCAATATAGCGAGAGTCCCGTTGTTCCAGACTCTGCGCTACCACTGGAAGGCTGTTTTGATCACGGCGGGCGCCAAGTTTGCAGAAACCGGACCTTATTATATTTTCGCCACTTTTGTAATCGCCTACGCGACGGGTTACCTGGGCTATGAGACATCTACTGTACTGAATGCCGTGGCAATCGCGAATCTGGTGACGATCATCATGATCCCCTGCATGGGCAAGCTGTCCGATAAAGTAGGCCGCAAGCCTTTATACATAGGCGGCACAGTAGCGATGATCCTGTTCGCTTTTCCATATTTCTATCTGTTGTCCCTGCAATCTGCATTTTGGCTGACCGTGGCCACTGTGATTGCTATAGGCATTATCTGGGCTCCTCTGGAGGCCGTGATGGGTACGATGTTCTCGGAGGTTTTCAGCACGAATATACGTTACACAGGCATATCCGTCGGCAACCAGTTGGGCGCTGCCGTGTTCGGCGGCACCGCGCCAATGATTGCACTCGCGCTGCTTCATGCTTTCAATGATTCGTGGGTGCCGGTTGCAATATACATTATCGTAGCGGGTGTTATCTCGCTGATCTCGCTTGCCGCGATAAAGGAACACAGAAATGCAGAAATATAACTAAACTTCAGCTCAGCTTGGGGAGGCGAATGTTGTGTCATCAATTTTTTTGCCGGTAAGAATTGAGTTCGGGATGGATAGCAGTTTGCGCGTAGGTAGTGAATTTAGTTCACTAAATTGTACGAAGGTTATGATTGTGTCTGATAAAGGTGTGATTGACTCCGGATTGCTGGACAGAATGACGAAAAGCTTAGCTGAGTCGGCTATACAGGTTATCCTGTTCGATGGGGTGCGGCCGGACCCAGACATCGCGTGTGTGGAAAAAGCAAGGGATTTGTATGTATCGCAGGCATGCGATGGGATTTTGGCGGTAGGGGGCGGCAGTTCCATTGACACCGCGAAGGCGGCCGGGATGCTCGTTACTAATCCGGGGCCGATTGCCGGACTGGTGGGCATGAACAAGCTGACCAATCCGCTGCCACCTCTGATTGCAATACCGACGACATGCGGCACTGGCTCGGAAGTGACGAACGTCACGGTGGTTACAGATGAGAGGCATTTCAAAGCGCCGATTGTATCGTCATACCTGATTCCGAAGATAGCTATGTTGGATCCCGGTCTGCTTCTCAGTTTGCCGCCGAACATGGTCGCTGCCACAGGGATGGATGCTTTGACTCATGCTGTGGAGGCCCTGACCAACAACGTTGAAAATTGGTACGCGGATGCAAGCGCTTTGGAGGCGATTCGCCTCATCAGCCAAGCCTTGCGACCGGCCACAGCGAACGGCAATGCGGCAGAGCTTGGCCGTATGCTGTATGCCAGCACACTGGCGGGTGTCGCCTTCACCTTGGCGCGATTGGGCCTGGTGCACGCAATGTCCCATCCTGTCAGCGGTTTAGCCCGTGTGCCTCACGGTGTCGCCAACGCTGTCCTGTTGCCATACGTGATGGCCTTCAATGTAGTGGGCAACCCACGCGGCTACGCCCAGGTGACGCGCGCACTCGGGGTGGCCGAGCGTGAAAATGAAGTCGCAACCGCCGTGGCCGGAGTGAAGGAGGTTGTGAAATTAAATCATCAGCTCGGAATTCCAAAATCGTTCAAAGCATTGGGAGTGGACGAGGAACTCATTCCGCTTATGATCGAGGATACGTTTAAAAGCGGCAATGTAGCCATCAATCCGAGGCGTACGACAAAAAGTGACGTGGAAAAAATCTACAAAGCCGCATTCACTGGGGAAAGTCCGCTCACGTTTGTCGAGTAAGTAAATTTTTCAAACCGGGAGGTACCCGATATGATGGAACACACTACTATTACCACTGCGAGAGTTAAGTCGAAGTCAGCGCTAAAACACAGTCTTATTGATTGCGATTTTCACCAGACATTAAAAAGCTTTGACGATCTGAAACCTTATATGCCACGAGTCTGGTGGCCCCGTTTGAGTGCGCCTGAAGCCACATTGCCGATCACGATATTCAAGCCGATTCCACTGTCACGCAGGGATGCCTCGCCCGGAGACGGACTTCCCGCAGGCTCCGACCCGCAATATGCGATTACCGATGCGCTGGACCGGTACAATATAAGCCGGGCGATTCTGACCGGCAGTTTGCTGACCGTGTCCGCTCATAACAACCCGGACTACGCAGCGGCCGTGGCCTCGGCCTTCAACGACTATACACTGGACACATGGTTGCCGACGGACGACCGTTGGCTGGCATCCATTCTTGTGGCTAATCAGGATCCGATAACGGCTGCACGCGAGATTGACCGGCTCGGTTCCCATCCAAGGGTGGTTCAAGTCATTATGGCCGTCTCTTCACGAGAACCTTATGGACAGCGGAGATTTTATCCCATTTACGAGGCGGCGGTGCGCAATAATTTGGTTGTCGCGTTGCACGGTGGCGGCGAAGGCGACGGTATCAATCCGCCGATCTCGGCAGTGGGTATGCCGACGACCAATTTCGAGCGACACAATATCTTGGCGATCCATCATATGTCGCAGTTGAACAGCATCGTGTGCGAAGGCGTATTCGAAACATTTCCGACGCTGAAAATAGCTTTTATTGAAGGCGGATTGGCTTGGGTTCCACATTTGATGTGGCGGATGGACAAGAATTTCAGAGGCATGAGAGGCGAGGTCCCGTGGCTTCGGATGAAACCGAGCGAGTATATTATCGAGCACTGTCGTTTCACGACCCAACCTATAGAGGAGCCGGACAACGAGGAACTGATTCAGATGCTCCGTATGATGCGGGTTGAAAAAACGGTGATGTTCGCAACGGATTATCCACATTGGGACAATGACAGTCCGACATTTGTGCTGAATAAGCTTCCGGAGGACATGCGCCGACGCGTGGCGTGCGAGAACGCCGCTGAGTTGTACGGATTGCATGTGGATGAGCTGACACAGGGCGATGGCGGCACAAACTGCAAAGGCAGTGCTTGTACTGACCGTGATCGCATACATCTCACAGGCAGTGATGGTATAAATCTCACAAGCACTGAGCTCACGGACCGTGATCGCATGAATCTCACAGGCAGTGATGATATAAACCATACAGGCAGTGAACGATCAGTGGGGAAAGCAGGTGATGCGCGGTGACAAAACATGAGGCGGCGGCAGTCGGAGAAATTGAAGCCGGTAAGTGCAAAATCGTCACGATCGATGGGCGCAGCATCGGTATTTACTATGATGGCCGGGACTATTTTGCTATTCGCAATGTTTGCCCGCATGAGCAGGCTGAGCTGTGCAAGGGCACCTTTTCCGGCACAACTCTGGCCTCCCAGCCGCATGAATACATCTACGGCATGGACGGTGAGATTTTGGTCTGCCCGTGGCATGGTTGGGAATTCGATGTTAAGACCGGCAAGTCGCTTGTCGATCCGGAGCGTTACAGGGTTAAGGTGTATGAGGTAACCGTGGAGGATGATAGAGTTTGGGTGCACATGTGAGTGTGTGAAGAGAGACGGGTAGCCGTGCCAGAAGTATAGAGCTTTGATGCACGTGTGGTTAAATAAGCGAGAGAAACAGATGGTCAAGCACGGATGGAGCCTCCAGAAGGATTGGATTTGTTCCCTGCGGTTAAAATTGCATTATGCCATGATCAGGGCTTAATAGGAAGCGTAACTCGGCTAGATTTCGCAGCTGGTTCCGGCCAGACTACAGCTGCGAAGATTTTTTGAAGCGATAGGGGCTTACACCGACGTGCTTCTTGAACAGCTGGCAGAAGTATGGAAAACTGCTCAATCCTATGGCCTGGCCTATCGCTTGCACCGTCAGATCACTAGTTTTCAATAGCCAACAGGCTTGGCGGATGCGCCGGGCCGTCAAATACTCTGTGATGTTAGTGCCGACGGATTGTTTAAACACAGCAGACACATGGTTGGGCGACAGATGGACTGCTTTTGCCAGGCGATCCAGTTCGAACTCCTCTGTATAATGCTCCTCTATCCACTCCATCACCAGCTCTGCTGTCGTTGATTTGCGCGAAGCGGCGGCGGACATCGCCATCACATCAGCGCCACCGTGAAATTTGACGAATTGCAGCAGCGCGATAAGAAACAGCACCTGCTCCTCCAGGAGACTATCCTGCGGCGCGCGACGCAGACGATCCCGATAATCATCCAACAATCGTCCCACCGCCTGTTCGGGCAATCCAGTGAATACCTGCGGAACCGCGTCACCCTTCCATATCTGCTGAAAAAAGGACTGCAGAGCGGCGAACGGCTTGAGAAACTCGTCCAGCACCGAAGGCTCGAAAATAAACAGCGAGCGGATATAAGTCGCGCCGGAGCCGACCTTCATCTGAATCCGGTGCAGCTGAAACGGACGGAAAACGACCAAACTGCCTGGTGACAGGGCAACAATTTGTTGGTTAACAACGGCATGCCCTTCCCCGGTCTCGACATACAGCAGTTCCATGCCTTGGTGTGCGTGATATACTTCGACAAATTCGTGGGTGCGGTCTTTGCTGAAAGAAAGCTGTACCGGATGCTGGTTGAGATTCATGTAATTTAACATTTTCATAGGGTTATACACAGGGATACACCTCGCACGAGCGAACCGTATTATAGCAACATTTTATCATAAGTGCACGAAACAATAACGGTTTCATTTTTGTTAATCTGAACTGGAATAAGGCACTATCGATGAAATCGCACCGGCAACAGCAAATCAAGGGATCACCCGGGATGTGGCGAGAAACATCAAAGCAAGGAACACGTTGGACGTCTGGGAACGTCAAACCGAGTTTGACCCAGCGCGTGCAAGAGGGATCATACATAGCAAAATGGAGCGTGAATCGTTGTGATAAAGCAAAGGTTGACACAAGGTTGGGAGCATCACCGGGGGAGTCTCGGAGGTGCGTGGGAGGTTTGGCGGCAGGATAAGCTGCAAAACCACTACAATGTGCCTTGGCATGGGGTAGAGCTGCCTCACTCATACAACGCACTCGATGTACTGGATCCGGACGGTAAATATTATCAGGGACAAGGCTGGTACCGCACCAGACTGAACGTGAATAACCCATATCCGGGAGGACGCACGCTGCTGCATTTCGAAGGGGCCGGCCAACGCTCGGACGTGTATGTGTATACGGAAAAAGTGGGATCTCATCTCGGCGGCTACGATGAGTTTACGGTGGATATAACGGATGCGGCAGAGTCGGCGCGCGCGATCGAGCGATACAACGGACTCACGCCGGTGGCGGTCGGCTGCGACAACAGCAGGGACTTGGAGACGATCCCGTCAGATGCGAGCGATTTCAACTTGTATGGCGGGTTGTACCGGTATGTGAATTTGGTATATGTTCCTGCGGTGTCGCTGCGAACTGTGCATGTTCAGTCGGATCTGGCCGAGGATCATGGGACATGCCGAATTGCAGTGCGGGCGGAGCTTTACAATCCTAAGCAGCTGCATGATGAGCTGCAGATGACCGTGCGGCTGAGCGATGGTAATGGCCAGGAAGTGGCAGTGTTCGACATGCAAGCCGCACCTTGGGAAGGGATGCAGCAGCTTGCCGAGCATGAGCTTGCCCAGCCGGAGCTATGGAGCCCCGACCGACCATACTTATACCGCTGCACAGTGGAAGTGCGAAGCAGGGCGGCGGGACAAGAGAGCTTCACCGCGTTGACGGAAGCGTTTGGGGTGCGGCGGTTTGAGTTTGTGAAGCATGGCCCATTCATGCTGAACGGGGAACGTCTTCTGCTGCGTGGAACGCATAGGCATGAGGATCACGCCGGCGTGGGTCCGGCGATGACCGAGGATATGATCCGGACGGAAATGCAGCTGATTAAGGACATGGGCGCAAATTTCATTCGCCTCGGCCATTACCAGCAATCGAGGATCGTGCTCGATCTGTGTGATCAGCTGGGTCTGCTCGTATGGGAAGAAATCCCTTGGTGCCGGGGAGGTCTCGGCGGGGAATCTTACCGGCAGCAGTGCCGCGATATGCTTACCGCGATGATCGAGCAGCATTATAACCATCCGTCCATTATTTTATGGGGACTGGGGAACGAGAACGACTGGGAATGCGACTTCGATTACTTCGATCAGGAAGAAATCCGAGCTTTTATGAAAGAACTGCATGAGCTTTCTCACCGTCTGGACCCAAGTCGACTGACGGCTATACGCCGGTGCGAGTTTTGCAAGGATATTATCGACGTGTACTCGCCGTCTATCTGGGCTGGCTGGTACCGCGGGATTTACACCGACTACGAGGAAAGCAGCCGCCAAGCGATGGAAAATGTCGACCGCTTCTTCCACATGGAGTGGGGGGCGGATAATTTGGCCACACGCCATGTGGAGAAGACGTTCACGGGCTTCGAGTTTCTCACGAGCAGCGGCGGCAGCACCGACGAGCGGGACGGAGATTATCTGCTGACCGGGGGAGAACCGCGGGTATCCCGTGACGGTGATTGGTCGGAGACTTATTTTTGCGAAATGATCGACTGGTATTTGAAATCGCAGGAAAAGATGGATTGGCTCACAGGGGCGGCACAGTGGGCGTTTAAGGATTTTGCGACACCGGTACGGCCGGATTCACCGATACCTTATCTGAACATGAAGGGCATCATTGAGCGCGACTTCACGAAAAAAGAAGCATATTACGTCTACCAATCCTATTGGACGGAGAAGCCGATGGTACGCATCTACGGCCATACTATGCCTGTTCGTTGGGGGCGCGACGGTGAACGAAAAAGCATGAAGGTGTACTCCAACTGCACGGAGGCGGAGTTGTTTTTGAACGGCGTCAGTCTCGGCGTGAAGCGGCGGGATTCGCAGGATTTCCCTGCGGCAGGACTGCGTTGGGAGACGGTATTAAAGTGTGGCACGAATCAACTGCGGGTGGTTGCGAGCAAAAATGGGGTGACCGTAAGTGATGAACTGTCGTTCGAATACCAGACGGAACGTTGGGGAGAGCCGGCGGAAATTAAGCTGAGCGCGAAAACGCAGGCCGACGGCACGATTCTGGTGGAGGCGCTCGCGTCTGATGCGAATGGTGTGCTGTGTGCAGACGCGGCGAATTTTGTCCGCTTCGGCCTGACCGGCGACGGCAAGCTCATCGACCGCCAAGGCACGGTGCGCGGGTCCAGCTTGATCCAGCTCACCAACGGGCGGGCGCGTATTGTCGTGGATCCCGCGGGAGGATCGGCGGCATCCGTGCCGTTAAGCGGCTTTGTGTCGGCGAGCGGCCCGGCCTCCGGCGCCAAGCCTGCAGCAGCTGCAGGTGCGGCCGTGGTCGGAGCGCAGGCGAGTGGTGCAGCTGCGGGCGTAAGCGCGGGTGCAGGAGCGGCATTGGCGGCAGCTGGCAGTGCAGCAGGGGGAGCAGGTGTAGGCGGCGGGGCGCGGGCAAGTGGTGCAGTCGCGGGCGCAAGCGCGAGCGCAGATGCGACATTGGCCGCAGCTAGTGTCGCAGGCACAGGCGCAGCTGCTGGAGCAGGAGCGGCCATGACTGCAGCTGGCAGTGCAGCAGGAGGAGCAGATGTAGGCGGCGGGGCACCGGCGTCTGCGGCGGGTGCAGCGGCATCCGCACGAGCGAAGACCGCCGCAGCCGGGCACACCGGGCAAGGCGGCACCGGGCAGGAGACCGCTGTCAACGTGACCCTAGGCCGGCGGAGGCTTGTGTCGGTAGTAAGTGTGGCGAGCTCGGGACTGCCTACCGCATTCATCACTGTCTAAGCGGAACAGACAGCTTTTACGACCTACGTTCACATCAGGTGCAGATGTCATTCGCAGTCGGATATCGAGCTATGGGATGACTGCGGTATGCGCTTACATTAAGCCCAGAGCCAGATCAAGCGGTTTTTAATCCAAAAGGAGGCACATACGTATGACCACGGTAAACATGAGCAAGTTCATGCAAGCTACTACCTTGCGCGAGGCACTGCCCGATCTATGGGATGCACTGCAGCAGAAGGTTGACAGGATGATCCTGCAGATCGGCGGTAAATCACCGCACGTCGCTCCGGCGGACACCGGTGTGTATGACGACATGAGGCATGATTGGTGGACATCCGGTTTTTGGCCGGGCATCTTGTGGATCATGCACGAAATGACGGGAAAGGAACATTACAAGCAGGCCGCCTGGCGTTGGGATGAGCTGTTCGAGCAAAAATCGATCCAGGCAAACAATTTTCACCATGATGTAGGCTTTCAATACCTTCCCACAGCTGTGATTAAATACAAGCTGACCGGTGACGAAGACGGCAAACGCCGCGGATTGCTGGCCGCCAACTTCCTGGCAGGACGTTTTAACATCGCGGGGAACTTCCTGCGGGCATGGAATCAGGACAAAACCGGTTGGGCGATCGTAGACTCTTCTATGAACTTGTCGATTTTGTTCTGGGCTGCGGAAGAGATCAGCGATCCACGCTTCACTCACATAGCTAAAGCGCATGCAGACACCGTGGTAAACCGTTTCATTCGGGAAGACGGTTCCGTCAACCATATTCTCAGCTTCGATCCGCTGACAGGCGAATTCATCGAGCCGCTCGGCGGCCAAGGAGCCGGCCCCGACTCATCTTGGAGCCGTGGCGCCGCTTGGGCGCTCCACGGCATGGCCAACACGTATCGCTACACCGCCGATACGGCTTACCTGCGCGCTGCCCAGCGGGTCGCGCACTACTTCCTCGCGATGCTGCCTGCCGATGGCGTGGCGCATTGGGACTTCCGCGCGGCCGAGTCGCTTGACAGCGAGCCGCGCGACACCTCGGCGGCGTCCTGCGCCGCCTCGGGACTGCTCGAGCTGGCCGCTGCGCTGCCCGCAGTACAGGCACGCCCGTACCGCGAGGCTGCTGAGCGCATCCTGCTCTCGCTCACCCAAAACTACGCCACATGGGATCGTCCCGATCACGAGGCGATTCTCGTGGCCGGCACCGGAAACAAGCCGGCCGGCCAAAATATCAACGTCTCCCTCATCTACGGAGACTACTTTTACGTGGAAGCCCTGGCTAAGCTGCAGGGCTGGAAAACTCGCATATTCTGATGCGAGCCCCAATTTCGTCAGCGGCCTTGGGCACTGCCTGCTTTCAGCATGGAGTGCCCTCCGGCACCGCTGCCGGAAACATCAGCCAAGCTGAGCGTGTCTCCCTATAATCTACGCTGCGGCTGGCCTCCGTTTTGTAGCAAGCGATTAAACAAATGGTTCCCACTCGATGCTCCACTCCTTTTTCCCAAACCGAGTGCATCGTACCACGCAGCTCTTCCCACAGCTCACATCCAACCAAAATGACAACCATCCATTGCCGATGGGATACCCAAACACCCTTAACATCGTAAAATGAATCTTTCTTGTTTTGTTCTGAGCCGTCGCCTTGCACATTGTATCAACAGTTCCCGCAACATTCCCAGCGCACACAAAATTTTGCACCAAGGGGGTTGATTCCAGAGGATTAGCAAGCTATGATATACATATTCAATTGATAACGATTATCAATATCAATGTCAGCGGTTCGGCCAGGGTGTCACAGAGCACATCGGCGCCGCGATCCTGAAGAAGCGTAGAAAGGACGTGAGCGCGAGATGCTGCAGTCACAACCGTTTTCGTTGACATACATCGGCAGGGCGGAGATTAAGCTGCCGCAGGGTGTCGACGTACGTCTGCCTGCTCGCGATGTGAACAGCTTCGCCGTGGCGTTGGAGCATAAGATTTCCGTGGCGCTGCACACCAGTTCCAGTGCCGGCACCAGCGGTAGCGCACTTGCCGGAGAGTTGTTCCTGATTCCCGCCGAGCATGGATGCACCATCCGCAACGTGGGAAGTCAGCCCACGTCGGTCATGCTGATAAACTTCCGCTGCAGCTCCGCCGCTAACACAATTTCCGGCGTGCAGGCTGCCGGCACTGCAGCGTTGTCCGGGCCATGCGCGTTCCATACATTCCGGATGCCGGGGCTGCACAATGCGCTTCGCGAGCTGATCCGCGCCTCCGAACCGGATGGTGCCGCGCACTTTTACCGCGTGCAGTCGGTGCTCTATTCGATGGCGGCGGCCTTTGCCGACTCCATGCAAACGCCCCGGGCACGAGAATCCGAATTGAGCGGATATGTCGAGCATGTGCGTCAATTGATACTGAACAACTACCCCCAGCCCATGGACATGGAGGAGCTGGTGCAGTCGTCAGGCGTGAGCGGAAGCCGATTTTATAAAGCTTTCAAACAACAAACCGGACTTAGTCCTCACAAATATTTGACCAAAATACGTATGGACGCTTCGCTTCCTTTATTGGCCGCAACCGATTCAACGATCGTTGAGACCGCTCACGCCGTCGGGTATCACGACGAATTTTATTTCAGCAGGCTGTTCAAGCAGCATATTGGCATGACGCCGAGTGAATATGCGGCGCGTGCAACGAAGAAAATTGCCAACCTGTGTGCTGTGTTCCAGGGCGATCTGACCGCTCTCGGCATCACGCCGCGTTTCTCCGTGGAGCGGGGATGGCGGGATAATGCCGAAGCTGTCCTGCAGCAGCTCGCCACGGCAGCACCGGAGATAATTCTAACCGGCCCTGTGGACCAAGCGCTGGACCGCAGGCTGCGGGAAATTGCGCCGGTGGCGGTGTTTCGATGGAAGGAATATTCGTGGAAAGACCGTCTGCGGGATATAAGCGCGGTCCTCGGTTTAACGTCCGTTGCCGAGCGGTGGTTAGCGCATTATGACATCAAGCTTGACAACGCCGCCGCCATGTGCGCGAACGTCTCGGCGACGACCCTTTTCTGGTCGTGCTTGAACTCGAAGGCAGCTTCTATGTATTCGGGCTGAAACGCCGCAAGCTTAGCGATTTGTTCTACGACGATTTGCAGGTCACGCCGCCCGGCGCGGCCCGAGAGATCAGTATGCTCGGCCTCCAATCTCTTCAGGAGCTTGCCCAGCTCTGCGAAAACATTTTAGTCCTCACAGATTGCGACACGCCGCAGTCTCACTTACGGGAACTGGAGAATAGTTGGAGCAGCTTACAGAATAGTGGGAAGAAGCAGAGATGCCTGTTCATTCGATACTGCGACACGCCGCATTACAACGCGGTAGTGAATGAGAGCTTGATGGAGCAAATGGTGAGGCAGCTGCTCAACAGCGCCGGTTAGGTTAACAGCCAGAAACATCCATGGCAGTTTCAGAAAAGTCCATTCCCAATCGGGAATGGCTGCTTTAAAATACTTAATTGAGAATGATTATTAATATCATGTTTAAGAAGGACGGTTGTTGGAGGGAAACACGTGGAATTGACAGCGCTAATCAGAGAGAGAAGGTCGGTCCACCGGTTTGAGGAAAAGGAAGTGCCTCTCGGGCCTGTAACGCAAGTGAGAATTGCGGCGGTGGACTTAATATCAGTCGTTAATGAGCCGCTATGAAAAAAAGGTACTTACTGATCGCCGTCATCATTTTATCGTTCTGCTCCGTATTTGTCGGCGTCAAAGATATCCGTCCGTCAGATATTTTCAACCTGACGCCAGACAAGGCTGAAATACTTCTTATCAGTCGGCTGCCCAGGTTGGTCAGTCTGATCATTGCCGGAGTGAGCATGAGCATCATCGGACTCATTATGCAGCAATTAACGCGGAATAAATTTGTGTCACCGACGACGGCCGGCACGGAGGACTCCGCCAGGTTCGGGATATTGGTCGCGATGTTGATGTTCACTTCAGCCAGCCCGCTCCAGAAGATGCTCGTAGCCTTCGTCTTCGCCCTGTTGGGCACATTCATTTTTATGAAAATCCTCGACAAGGTCAAGTACAAGGATGTTATCTTCATCCCGCTGGTGGGTATCATGTTGGGTCAGATCGTGAGCTCGACCACAACATTTTTCGCGTATAAGCATGATTTGATTCAGAGTATCTCCTCGTGGCTTCACGGCGACTTTTCGATGGTGATGAAGGGGCGGTATGAGCTGCTGTACATCAGCATTCCGGTCGTGATCATTGCTTATTTGTATGCGAACCGGTTTACCGTGGCGGGCATGGGCGAGGAGTTTTCAATAAACCTGGGACTGAATTACAAACAAGTTGTTAACATCGGCTTGATTATCGTCGCGCTCGTGACGTCTGTCGTGATTCTGACCGTTGGTATAATTCCGTTTCTGGGTTTGATCATACCGAACATCGTTAGCCTGTACCAAGGGGATCATTTGAAAAAAAGCCTTGCTCATACGGCACTGCTGGGGGCCGCGTTCGTGTTGTTTTGCGATATTTTAGGGCGTGTAGTAATTTACCCGTATGAAATTTCGATAGGTCTAACGGTCGGCATAATCGGGAGTGGAGTGTTTTTGTATCTGCTAATTAGGAGAAAGGCGTATGCATAGTCAAGTCAAGGTAAAGCTCAGTGTGTTGGCGGTGGCCGCGCTGGCGCTGATCGCTGCATTCATGTTCATTCAGGTGGGAAGCAATTGGGGTTATGTGCTCCCGCGAAGGGGGCTCAAGGTTATCACGATCGTGCTGACCGGCGCGGCCATAGCTTTTTCCACGATGGTGTTTCAGACGATTACGAATAATAGGATTTTGACGCCGAGCATTCTAGGCTTGGATTCGCTTTACATGCTGCTGCAGACCGCTGTGGTATTTGCGTTTGGGTCGGCTGCGCTGTCGATGATGAGCAAAAACGTACACTTCCTCCTATCCGTCGGTTTGATGGTACTGTTTTCGGGCGCGTTATACCAGATGATTTTCAGAAAACACGGGAACAACGTGTACTTCATGCTGCTGATAGGAATCATCCTCGGGACGCTGTTCCAGAGCAGTTCATCCTTCATGCAAATGCTGATCGATCCTAACGAATTTCTCATCGTGCAAGATAAAATGTTTGCCAGCTTCAACAAAATGAGCACGGATCTGCTGCTTCTCGCCGCACTCGGGCTGAGTGCATTGACGGCGTATTTCTGGAAATTTGCCAAGTATCTCGATGTGCTGGCGTTAGGCAGGGAACAGGCGATTAATCTCGGCGTTGATTACGATTACGTTGTGAAGCGGCTGCTTATCATCATCGCCATTATGGTTTCCATATCCACCGCTTTGGTCGGACCGATCTTGTTCCTAGGATTACTTGTTGCCAATGTCGCTCATCAGCTGTTTGGGACGTACCGGCATGCCTACTTGATCCCGGGTGCGATTCTGATAAGCATTATCGCGTTGGTAGGCGGACAGCTGATCGTCGAGCGCGTCTTCACTTTCAATACAACCATCAGCGTGATCGTCAATCTGGTGGGCGGAATTTACTTCATTTACTTACTGTTAAAGGAGAATAAGTCGTGGTAGAAGTCAGGGGCGTATCCAAGCGGTACGGAGCTAAAAATGTGGTCGAAGATGTCTCTATCAGCATAGCAAAAGGCCGGATCACTTCTTTTATCGGACCAAACGGAGCCGGCAAAAGCACGCTATTATCCATGATAAGCCGTCTAATCACAAAGGACAGCGGTGAGATTCTGATCGATGGTCAGGAAATTGGGCGCTCCAAGAGCAACGACCTGGCGAAAAAGATATCCATACTCAAGCAGACCAACCATATCAACATCCGCTTGAACGTCAGGGAGCTGGTTTGTTTCGGACGGTTTCCTTATTCTCAGGGAAGGCTTACCGCTCAGGACCGGAAGTTCGTGGACGAAGCCATCGCTTACATGGAGCTCGAGGATATTGAGGACAAATATTTGGACGAATTGAGCGGAGGGCAGCGTCAGCGCGCGTACATAGCTATGGTGCTGGCACAAAACACCGAATATATTCTGCTCGATGAACCGTTAAACAACCTGGATATGAAGCATTCCGTGCAGATTATGAAGGTATTAAGAAAAATGGCTGATGAACTTGGTAAAACGATCGTTCTGGTACTGCATGACATCAATTTTGCCTCCTGTTATTCGGACTGCATCGTGGCGCTCAAGGACGGCAAAGTGGTCAAAGAAGGATTAACAGAGGACATTGTCGATTCTTCGCTGCTCCGGGAAGTGTACGATATGGATATTCATATAGAGACGATTAACGGCAACAAAATTTGTATGTTCTATGGTTAGCAATGCCAAATTCATATAGAGGTGATTAAAATGAAGAAGTTATCCGTCTTAGTGTTAATGTTGGTCATCACTGTAGTTGCTGCCGCTTGCGGTACGACCGGCGGCTCGCAGGAAGCGGCGGGCAATGCGGGAGCAGGCACACCGCCGCAGACGCCGGCGGCAGAGGAATTGACGATCAAGCACCAGCTGGGCGAAGCCAAAGTTGTGAAGAATCCTAAAACCGTCGTTGTGTTCGACTTCGGTACACTGGACACGTTGGATAAACTTGGTGTGGAGGTTACCGGAGTGCCGCAAGCGAACATTCCGCCATATTTGGAGAAATACAAGGATGCCAAGTACAAGGATGTCGGTACGTTGACTGAGCCGGATTTTGAAAAAGTCAGTGCGCTTTCTCCGGACCTGATTCTTATTTCGGGCAGACAGCAGACCGCTTATGAGGAACTGAACAAGATCGCTCCGACGGTGTTTGTGGGAGTGGATAACAAACGTTACATGGACTCCTTTAAGGAAAATGCGACGAAATTGGGACAAATCTTCGACAAAGAAGCGATGGTTCAAGAGGAATTGGCCAAGATTGACGAGTCGGTCAAAAGAGTAAATGAAAAAGCGGCGGCGAGCGGCAAGACCGCGTTGGTTACGCTGGTGAACGGCGGTAAAGTCAGCGCATATGGACCGGGCTCACGTTTCGGCATCATCCATGATGTGCTTGGGGTGACCCCGGTTGAGAAAAACATTGAGGTGTCCACTCACGGCCAAACTATTTCGTTCGAATTTGTGGCGGAGAAGAACCCTGATTATCTGTTTGTGGTGGACCGTGAATCCGCAGTCGGCGACGGCACGTCAACGGCCAAGCAAGTGGTTGAAAACGAGCTGGTGAAGAAAACAAAAGCTTATCAAAATGGATCGATCGTGTACCTGGACCCTAACTATTGGTACCTGTCCGGCGGCGGCTTAGTGTCCGTGGCAAGCATGGTGCAGGAAGTCGAAAAAGCACTGAAGTAGCACCTTTCCGGACCCCGCCGCTCATATGGCCGGGGAACGAAGGTAAGTTGGGCAGTTTGACGTATAGGTTTAATCGGGTAATTTCCTATATAATCGACTATGTAAAATAAACCAACTTATGGGAGGATGCGCGATCTTATGGCTCAAAAACTGCGAGTGACTGTCTGGAACGAGTTTCGGCATGAGAACAAAAACGACCTTGTCCGTTCTATCTATCCGAATGGCATTCATCAGGCGATAGGTGAAGGTCTAGGCGCGGAGGTCGAAGTGGCGTACGCGACATTGGATGAACCGGAGCACGGATTGACCGAGCAACGTTTGCAAAACACCGATGTGCTTATCTGGTGGGGGCACACCGCTCATCATGAGGTGCAGGACGAAATTGTAAAACGGGTTCACAACCGAGTGCTGCGCGGCATGGGCTTGATCGTGCTGCATTCAGGGCACTTCTCCAAGATATTTAAAGCGTTGATGGGCACCAGCTGCGACTTAAAATGGAGAGAGGCTGACGACAAGGAGCGTTTATGGGTGGTCTCCCCCGGCCATCCGATTGTCGAGGGGATCGGCGAATACATAGAGCTGCCGAAAGAGGAGATGTACGGCGAGCATTTCGACATCCCGCAGCCGGATGAACTCATCATGGTCAGCTGGTTCGAAGGCGGCGAAGTGTTCCGCAGCGCTTGCACGTTCCATCGCGGACAGGGAAAAATCTTCTACTTCCGTCCGGGCCATGAGACATACCCAACGTATTATAACGAGCAGATTCGCCGCGTGATACGGAATGGCGTCCACTGGGCGGCGCCGACCATCCGCGATTATCCGACTTACGGTAACCATAAGCCGTTGGAACAGATTTCGGCGAAGGAGTAAGCTGTTTAACCGACGATTAAAACAGCCACCGTGGCATTTTGCTGCGAAAGCATTGGCTTGTATATGAGACAGGCGGACAGGGGCAAACCTTGTCCGCCTGTTTCGTTGGGGCGCGAGGGCTGGGTAAGAACGACACCGGCAAAAGGGCAATCCCTCTGGCAGCGCTACCTCAAATGCATAGTCCTTTGATTGGTTGGTGATTGGGCACACAACCGCGACTCCGGTCAGCTCGTTAAAAGCCCGCTCGGACATTACAATAGCGGGGCGGCGACCAGCTTGCTCTCGACCTGCTTGCGGATCGAAGTCAAGCCAAATTAGATCGCCTCGTGCGGGGATGGTCAAATTAATTCTTCTCCTTGCGGCGTGAGCAGGATTTCCACTTCAGCGCCCTCATCAAGGCTGAGACGCTTCAAGAATTGAGTAGGGATACGGACTCCGGTGCTGTTGCCCCATTTGCTTAATGTTGTAGTTGCCATCAGGATCATGTCCTTTCTTTTCTGATACTCCAATTATAGCTCACGACTGCTCGGACTTTCATCCAAAAAATGCTATTATAAGATGAAAGCGAACAGTATACCGAAGCAAGGAGAGGAAGCAAGGGATGTCAAATCTCAGTACCATCGTTCAGGAAAAACTCGTTTTTCTAAATAAGTTTTTTCGGTCTCCAAGGCAGGTGGGCAGCATTACACCCAGCTCCAAGTACCTGGCGAGGGCCATGGTCAATAGCATCCCTTGGGAGCGCACACAAACAGCGGCCGAGCTCGGTGCCGGCACAGGCGCTATTACAGAGCACATAAAAACGTCCGCCGCCGGTCGTGCCCAAATTTTGTTATTCGAGACAGAAGCATCCCTGAGAGAACAGTTAGCCCGTCGATACCCGGAGTTCAGCTGTCATGCCGATGCATGCCGCATTCAAAGTGCCATGGCTCAGCTTGGCATCGCACATTTGGACGCCATATTAAGCGGACTGCCGTTTTTTAATCTCCCACAGACGACTCGGGCCGAATTAATGCAGCACATTGCTCGGTCTCTTAAACCGGGGGGCCACTTCGTTGCTTTTCAATATTCATTGCAGATGAAGCCACAGCTGGCTGAGTTGTTTGACATTGAAGCAATTCATTTTGTTCCATTGAACGTGCCGCCGGCCTTTGTGTATGTGTGCCGAAAGAGAGGGGGGGCTCAGTGAGCTACGACACGCTGCTGACTTTGATTGCTGAATATGGATATGCCGCGTTATTTTTCGCTCTATGGCTTGGCATTATAGGCATGCCGATACCGGACGAAGTGGTAGTCATGACCGGGGGAGCCGTAACCGCCAGCGGTTTACTGCACCCTGTTCCGGCGTTTATCCTGACCTATCTGGGGGTGATTTCCGGGCTGTCCCTCGGCTACGTGCTGGGGCGCTTTGTCGGTACACCGGTGCTTGAGAGATTAAGGCGCAAGAAGAAGCTGGAAAAGTATTTTGACATTTCGGAAAATATGATGGAGAAGTATGGCAGCTTTGCACTGCTCATCAGCTATTTTCTGCCTGTGGTCAGGCATGTGATGCCGTATATCGTGGGGCTGAATAAAATGACGTTCCGCCGCTACGCCTTCATCTCGTATTCCACTGGATTGGTTTGGACGCTGCTGTTTTTTGCAGCGGGCCGTTTCGCCGGCGGGCACATCGGCACAGTGAATGCCCTGGTCACAAAGTACGGCCTCCACGTCCTGTGGCTCCCTGCCGTATTGTTGGCGGTTTTTGTTATCATCAAAGTGGCGAGAAACAGGAAAAGATGCAGCAAGGCTCCAGTTTGACACACGCGGAGCCGAGGTTTTGCATTTGATGCGGGAAGTGAGGCATTATTCGAATACGCCCATCACCGCAAACGCCACTCCGGAGCCTATTGCGGCTCCGGCCGCGCAGTCCGAAGGATAGTGCAGGCCCAGGTACATGCGGGATATCGCGACGACGACGGCGAGTGGCAGGAGTGCAGCGGCAAGCAAAGCTTGAGTACAGACGATAGGCACCACCACCGAAAAGATCGCCGTGGTATGCCCGGATGGGAAAGAATGATCGGTTAGAGGGTTTGGACACGTTCTTGTATCCGGAAGAACCAAATAAGGGCGAAGACGAGGATATTTGCGCTTCAGCAAAGCCACTGGAATATGGCTAAAGAGAAGCGCGAGACAGCAGTAAAAGCCGGTAGTCCGCCAATGACCTTGGCCGAAAATAGCCAAACCCAGCGCGATGACAATTGTGGTCGTTGCGCCGCCAAGGTGCGTGACCCTGTGCAACAACCAGTCAGACCATTTGTGATAAAATCTCCGATTCACCCAGACAAAAATCCGATTTTCACTGCGCTGCAGCCACGAAACCAGCCGGTGCATTTTGATGTCCTCCTTTAAGAGCAGGATGAGCTGCGAACAAAGTCCGGTATATAATATAGTAACCCCTTTTAATTAACGCAGTATCAGCACGGTGTAAAAAAGACGTTAAAGCAGGCACTGTAACATATGCACAATCTGTGCGACATAGACACAACTGCGCAAGCCTGGCCGTCGGTCAGGCTGTTTTGTTGCCAGTATGATGATAAGACATGGCGCCGGATGGGGTCCTAGCGCCAGCCGGACGAATGGATTCTGAATGCTCGGGTCTATACTCGGATGAGGCCGAACTGCATGATACAACAAGCAAACCTTTCCATGAGCAGCAAAACGGTCGTTATAGGGCTAGGACTCGCCGGCGTTGCTAGCAATGCAAAAATTAAGCTGGGCTTAAGGAAATTTTATAGTTAACTTCATGTTCTAAGATTATAGTGATACCTGTACCAAACAAATAGACAGAAAAGAGGGTAGAGAACGTAGGAGCAGCACACATGGTACTTGCGCGGCCGGCACCACAATTCAAACACAGATTAGAACGAATTGTGATTGGCGTACTTAGCGGAACCGTCGGACGTTTAGTGTGGTTACCTGCAGCTAGAACAAAACATACTTACACCAACATTAAGGAGATGACTTACCATGAAAAAAATTCATATTCTGTTTGTAGCTATCATCAGTTCTGTATTATTTTTGAGCGCATGTTCAGAAACTGAACCAGCGACCGACAGCACCAGCACGCCGACGACGGAGACGGAGCAGCCATCGACAGGCGGTACAAGCACGCCAAGTACAGAGCCGTCCACTGGTGCTGATGCGGACACGCCTGACGCAGAGCCGTCCACTGGCGCTGATGCGGATAAGCCTGAAACAGAGCCATCCACCGGCAGCGATACAAGCACACCGGGTGCATCACCATCTGCTGGCTCTGATGCAAGCACACCGGATGCAGCACCATCCACTGGCGCTGATGCAGGCAAGTCGGGAGCAGAGCCATCCACTGGCACTGATGCAAGCAAGCCTGAAGCGGCACCATCCACTGGCGGCACAAGCACACCAGCCAACTAATTCATTTGCCGTGTAACACCGCCCACATGGTATGAACCTGCTGTGAGTTGATCGACTTCGCGGCGCCGGTCAACTCGCATTGCCATAAATCCAAAAAGCTGTCTCTACAAGTAGTTCTACTGCTCAGAGGGACAGCTTTTTTTCTGCGTTTGGCAGCAGTAGGGCAACGGATGAAATATGGCAGAAGACCAATGTCATATCGTGTGAGCCTTGTTAGGAGCTGCTCGATTCCGCGGCGTGTCGATATTAATCCACATAACAAAAAACTGCCGCCTGTGTAGATAGACGACAGTGGTTCTATTACGCAAGTATTTTTCGCGTGGAGCAGTAATAGTACGTTTGCTTTTGTAAAGATGTCTTATTTAGTGCTTGCGATCGGCTGCGTCCTGATGTTTGTTCTCCTCGCCAAATGGAACGTTCATCGCTTCTGCCATAATGTTAGGGATATCAGTGTTGTTGTGTAGTCCTCTGAATTCATCGGATTGCGGTCCGAACGCATACAAAGGTACATCCACGCCTGTGTGCTGTGGTGTTGTCCAGCCAACCAGCGCGCGCTCGCTGATCACATCGTTGATCGCATTAGCTGTGTTTTTCTCAGCGTTGATTTTATTGATTTCGGCATCGGTCAGGTCAAGGGAAGTGTAAGTTTTGACAACTTCTTTCAGGTTGCTCTTATCAGCATTCAATTTGCTTGCCATGTAATTACCCGTTGCAGTCACGTCGCGGAGTACTTCGGTTTTAGCGTCATACACACCGTAACCACCTACCGACATGCCGCCCGTATCGTGGTCGCCCACTACGACAACCAGAGTGTTGCCATCTTTTTTAGCGAAGTCCAGAGCTTTCTGCACTGCTTTCTCGAACGCTGCCGCATCCTTCATCGCCCAAGCGGCATCATGCGCATGGCCGGCCCAGTCGATCTGGCTGCCTTCTACCATGAGGAAAAATCCGTCCTTGTCTTTCTCCAGTGTATCGATCGCCTTTACGGTCATTTCTTCCAAGCTTGGCTGATTTGTTTCTTCACGGTCAAGCTCAGGGGCCATAGCGTCGTTCGCGAACAGTCCGATCAATTTGTCACCCTTTGCAGACATCAGTTGGTCGCGGTCTTCCACATAGGTGAAACCTTTCTCTTTTGCTTCGGCTAGCAGATTGCGTTCTTTTTGCTTGCCGCCTTGGGCTTCGGGCAGGAAGTACTGCTTGCCTCCGCCGAGCAGAACGTCGGCATTCTCGATTTGCTGAGGTGCGATGTCGCCCTCGTTGGCGCGTGCTGCCACGTGAGAGGAGAACACGGCAGGCGTAGCATGAGTGATTGTAGCGGTTGCCACTAATCCGGTCGCCTTTCCTTCTTCCTTGGCTGCTTCCATAATCGTTTTCAGCTGCTTGCCATCCGGAGCGGTACTGATCATGCCGTTGTTCGTTTTTGTGCCTGTAGCCATTGCCGTGCCGGCAGCGGCGGAGTCGGTCACTTCCGAGTTGTTGGAGTACGTTCGCGACATACCGACCAGCATGGAATCCATCGTGGTGCTTTCACCCTTGTACCAGCGGTAATTTGTAGCGTATGCGGCGGAATAGCCGTCTGGAATCATAAAGATAACATTTTCCACTTTCCGCTCGGAGTGATCCGATTTTGCTTCTGCGGTGTTAAACGCGGTATTGATTCCCAAGCCGGATAGTACGAGCGCGCCGCCTAGTGCAGCGATAGCTAACTTTTTTTTCACGTGATTTTCCCCCATTTGATGTAAGTTAAGTGCCAGAGATGAGAAAGTGCTGGTTTCGTTGCCCTTGATGATAATATATTAAAAGAGTTAAATCTATGTAAATTCCTTTTAAAGATTTTGTAAAGAAAAATTCAGGGTCGATTTGCTGTCAGCGATGTTGTACATTGGCTGTAGGCGTCAGATTACTCCGTGGTTGAGGCAGAAGCTTGGACACCAACTATAAGGATGGGGATGAGCGTATGAGCATGGCGGGGTATCAGGATATTCGAAGCAAACTGGAACTTTTCTTGCAGCACGCCGGCGGAGTCGACTGCCCACGGGCACTCGACGTCGGCAAAGAAACGTATCTGGACATCGTGGAAGGGATCGTTGGATTTTTCGGAGCACATCAAGCGGATGATGGGCGGATCATTGATCCGATAGTCGGCGGAGAGCGCCAATACTCTACGCCTTGCTACGCAGCGGCGGCAGCGTGTCTGGCCAGGCACAGGGGCCGCGCGGATCTTATAGACCCAGCGGCGCGTGCGTTGACCGTCAGCCTGCACAGTATCGTGGCCGGAAATGCGGCGTGTGACAACCATGGGAATTTTTATACAGTGCAGATGGTTCATGCGTATCGGTGGCTGCAAAAACTGGTAAGTGCCGAACTGGTGGCCCAGTGGGAGGCGCTGTTCCGGCAGATTCAGCCCGCGCTCGCTTACCAACAGGCGTTTCACAACTGGTCTGTGGTAGCACAGGCGGGAGAGGCGCTGCGGGTGAAGTATGGCTTGGGAGGCAGTCTCTCAGAGATCGATGAGCACCTGGAGGTCCAGCTGCCTTTGGTGACGGAGCTTGGGCTGTATGTAGACCCGAATGGCCCGCTGGCGTATGATGTGTTCTCCCGGCTGTTCTTCCGCATGATGTTGAATGCTGGGTATGACGGGCGGCATCGGGAGTTTTTGACGGAGTACTCGCGGCGTGGGGCGATTACCTCGCTGTTTGTGCAGAGCCCGACCGGAGAAATTTTGTTGGGCGGCAGAAGTGCGCAGCACCAGTGGAACGAAGCCGGTCAGTGTTATGTGTTTGAGTCCTACGCGAACGAATACGCTGCGCAGGGTGATACGTTATTGGCCGGCATATTCAAAAGAGCGGCAAAGCTGTCGCTAGCGTCGGTTGCCCGTTGGGTCAGGCCGAGCGGGGAGCTCAATATAGTACGTAACTGGTTTGATCCAAACGAGCGGGTCGGATACGAAAGCTATTCCTTTCATTCACAGTACAACTTACTTGCGGCGTTTATGATGGCCGCATGCTATGAGCTGGCGGATGACGGGATGGGGGATGTCGTGTGCCCCGCGGAAGCGGGAGGCTTCGTATTATCGATTGAACCACACTTTCGTAAACTTGTGGTGAATGCAGGGGGCTATTATGCGGTGGTGCAGACCAAAGGGGAGAGGAAGTACAACCCGACGGGCATCGTTCGGATTCAAAAAAGCGGCCTTGAGCTGCCCATCGGCCCGGCAGACATGGTGTCGCTCGATCAAAATGAAGGCGCTGCCATCTCCTACGCGGTGAGCACCCTTTACCGGGGCAGGCTGCAGCGGCTCGCCGATTTAACGCGCGGTGAGCTGGACGAAGTGACGGTAGATATACTGGAAGAGCGGCAGGACCGCTGTGTTGTCGCGATCAGTTACATCGGCGGGCTCACGGTCAACCGTTTCCGCCGGGTGCTGACGGTAGATGCATCGGGGATCACCGTCGAAGATGAGATGCCGATGCCGTTCTATGAGGAGATTCCGGTCATGCTGTTTGACGGGCGAGATGAATCACAGGTGGAAATACAGGATGGCCGCGTGGCCACTGTGCAGCTGAGGGATGAACGTCAAACCGTCACCATACTGACTCCGGACGACGAGGGCTTGGAGATGAGCGATCGCACCGGGATGTCCCGGAACGGGAGGTTGGGCTGCTTGCAATATGCTGCTAAAGGCAACCGCACCGCTTATCGGATCAGCTTAAGCGAGGTCACATGATATATACACACCCGCTTTCGCCACAGCTTTGGCGTGCAACTGCCAGAGGTGACAGCGCCGGATGTAGAGGGCACCACAAACGCGCGGCTGCGGGTGTGAATTTTAATGCCACATTGAAGTTTTATTAAGGCTGCATTAATAACCGGGGTGTATTATATGATTTGTACTCCTCCTTTGAAATATATTTCACCATGACCCCGCAGCTGCAGAGATCGCCCTGGCGGGGTATTTTGTGCATAAAAGCCCCGCCATGCGTCAGACAGCGCACTGAGCGGGGCCTTCTTCTCGTTACGGGGCAGTGATCACTTGATCGATAATCCCTGCGGGCTGTTGGGGACTAACGCTGCTGCTGCTGAGCCGCCTGCTTATTAGCGACGATTTGATCGGTGGGCTGTGTGAGCAGCTTGAACAGAAGCGCCGCCTCTTCCTGCCGGTTCATATGTTTCATCGATCGGAAATCGGCAGTGCCATCCGGCAACGTTTGCACCTCCGGACCGTGCAGGCCCAACGCGACCATCAGCTGCACGGCTGGAACCGCCCAGTCACTGGTTTCTCCAGCCAATTTGACGTCGGCAAACAGCTCGGGCGGATACTTGGCTTTGAGCAGCTGCCACAGCATGACCGCAGACTCCTGCCGGGTAACGTCGCGTTCCGGCTCGAACCGCCCGCCGCCGGTACCGGTTACCATACCAAGTTCGTAGGCCATCTGGATATACGCTGCGGCAGGGTGTCCTGCAATATCAGCGAAGGCTGGCTGAGTCCTTTTGCTGCCCTTGATGTTGCTGGCCTGCAGCATACGCTGGACAAATGCGCCCCTGGTCACATTTTTTTCAGGATCAAAGGATTCGTTTGCGTTACTCGGATAATAGCCCAGTGATTGCAGCGCCAGAATATATTCAGCATATGAGTGCTCTTGACTGACATCTTTAAAGCCGACCGGCTGTTCTCCCTTACGGCCATAGCCCAGCGGGTTGATATAAGGCTCCTTGATATAAGCCACTTGTCCGTTGTCGTCAAATTTGAACGCTGTGAATTGCTTTGTCAGATCATCGACAAACAAATTGTCGTCTACCTGCTGCAGGGCGCGGGGACCCAGGAATGCATCTGAGATTCGCAATGCTCCGGCCGCATCGGTATCAACCGAGCTGACGAAAGAACTCAGCCGCAGGTCGGCATACAAGCCCTTCAATTTGTCGAGCGATCGAGAGGTCTCGGCTTTGAATGCTTCAAGCTGAGCGGGGGCTGCATATTGCGGAAAGAAAGTTGAAATGAATTGCGCGTAGAACAAATTGCGCAGCGCGCCTGGTTTGTTATAGGTCAAGAACACACCCGTGTTTTGTTCGGGGATCAGGAACAGATAAGAGCTGTATCCATTCAGATCGCCTAGTTTGGAAATGATTTGGGAGCTGCTTCCGGCACCCGGGAGCTGAAAAGGCGCCTCAAAGCCATACGTCGTATCGGGAAGCAGCGGGTGAATAGAGGAGCGGTATTGTTCCATCGCCCGTACAGAAGATTCTGTTAAAATGCGACCGTTGCCGTTGCCGCTCGCACCTTCGCTGAGAAACGCGGACATAAATTTCCCGATATCCTCTGCGGTCGCCACCATGCCGCCATGCGGCATTATGGTTGGCGTGAGCGCGTAAGAGTCCAGCTGCTTTCCCGCGGGGTCATACCCGGCGGCGAGATTATCCTTCAGTGCCCCATCCAGCACGAAACTGCTGTTTTTCATGTCGAGCGGCGTGAAAATATGGTTTTCCATATACGTCTCATAGGGCTGACCGCTAACTTTCTGGGCGATCAAACCAAGCAGCAGGTAGGCGAAGTTATCGTACATGTATGCGGTCCCGGGCTTACGTATCACGGGCGGCATATGGCTGTGCACGTATTCCTCAATGCCGACGACCTTGTCGAAGTCCCGGTGGATGTCGCCAGGCTCCGGATCGCGCACCTCGAATCCCGATGTATGGGTTAACAGATGTTCTACGGTGACAGGTGTTCCGAACGGGTTCTTGAAGTTCAAGTCGGTCAGGTATGTACGTATATCTTCTTTCAAATCCAGCTTGCCTTGTTCGACCAGCTGCATGATGGCTACCGCGGTGAATGTTTTGGACACGGAGGCGATGCGAAACACCGTGCGTCCCGGATCTACAGCCGTCTGCTGTGCTTCATTCGCGCGGCCGTATCCTTTTTGCGCGATAATTTGCCCGTCTTTGACGACGGACACGGCGGCGCCAATGTAATGGGGTTTTACTTTGTCGGACGAAAAAAATTGATCCAGAAAGGCGGCGGCACTGTCTGCGTTTAGCGTTTGCGGCTGCTGCACATCGCCGGTTTTGGCAGCGGCGGCTTGCGCGGTGGAGCTGATCAGACAGACGGTGAGGGCGATGGCGGCGATAGTTTTAGCCCAAGAGGAACGTATGCGGTTGTAAGATAGCGATTTCAACGTACGCTTCACTCCTTTGTATCCAATATAGATATATCCATATATGACACCGTAGACCATCGCAGTTTTCTTGTCAAATTATTCCGTTTCAAGGCTGCGAGCACCCATGAAGTGCGGAACTTTAATGTTAATATAATTGTCTATTAAGGTTAGATTAATAGCCGGCGTATAATATAGAACAGGAAATACTCCTTGAATATCTTTCATCATGACCCCGCTGCTGAGTATTCGCCCTGGCGGGGTGTTTTTTTGCCGTGCGGCAGTTTGTGTTGTCTTACCGGCTTTCTCAATATGCGTGAGTCTCTCGTTAGCTCGTTGCGGGCTGGCATGGCGGCGGACCACAGGCCCGATAAAATCACATGGATCTGGGAATACAAAACGTAAACACAAGACAAGAGGGAGCATCCGATCAACAGCATGAGACTATTGTTCATCACCGACATTCATGGCCATTATGATGGTATGCTGCAGCTGTTTGATTCCGCTCAGTTCGAACCGGCACAGGATTTGCTGGTGGTGGGCGGGGATATGATCGACCGCGGTCCAGACAGCGGCAAAGTACTCAAGGGCTATAAGCTATTGCAGCAAATGTATCCTGACAATATAAAAGTGCTGATCGGCAATCATGAGCAGATGATGCTCGATTTCTATTGGAAAGATGATCCCATGTGGAAGACGTACGGCGGGGACGAGTCACAGGCGAGCTTTGAGCAGGTTTTTGCGAATGGCGCGTTGGAAGATTATTTACTGTGGGTCGACCGGCTGCCGATGGTGTATGAGACCGAGAAGTACATTTTCACTCATGCAGGCATTAATCCGGATTTCACATTGAATGAACAAACGCGCGACGTATTATGGATGAATCGCAAGGAGTTCAGTGAAACGGTGAACGTTGACGCGCTGCAGCGGCTCACGCAGGGAAGAATCATAGCACACGGTCATACTCCAGGCACGGCAGTGAAATTCGACGGATTACGCTTGAATTGTGACTTGGGATCGGGCGTGTTTCCCAGCCGGTTTGCCGCGTTAGCCCTGGTAGACCTGACGAATGACAAGTACTACAGATATTCATTTCAGCATAATAGCGTCCGTCTGCATGATATTACCTGGAATGTGAGCAGTGAATGAGCGCTCATGCGAGTGCGGTTACGGGGCGTGGATCGGCAGCAGCCAGTGCAAGCGGGGCATATATTCACATGGCTCAGGAGAGAATTAATAAGTAGTCGAACTAGAGGAGGTACTTGAAATGGCTGATACCAAACGTGTACTAATGGTCGTTACGAACCACACGAAAATAACGGATGACCACAAAACCGGACTTTGGCTGGAAGAGTTTGCTGTACCATATAACGTCTTTAAAGAAAGAGGTTATGATGTCAAAGTGACCAGCATCAAGGGCGGGGCAGTGGCACTCGATCCGAACAGCATTGCAGAAGAAAAGAATGCCGCGTGGGCTGAAGCGGAGAAAGAGCTGCAGCACACCGCCCAGTTGAACCGCGATGACTGGCAGGGTTTTGACGCAGTATTCCTGCCGGGCGGGCACGGCACCATGTTTGACTTTCCGGACAATGAAGCCCTGCTGCATGTGTTGCAGCAATTTGCGGAAGAGGGGAAGGTTATCGCTTCTGTGTGCCACGGTCCGGCAGGTCTTGTGAATGTCACGTACAGAGATGGAACTCCGCTGGTGAAGGGCAAGCAGGTCACTGCCTTCACCGACGCTGAAGAGCGCGAGATGGAACTTGACCGCCACATGCCGTTCCTGCTCGAATCCAAGATTCGGGAAAAAGGCGCGATATTCGTGTCCGGTGACAAATGGACCGATTTCTCCGTGCGCGATGGCAACCTGGTAACCGGGCAAAATCCGCAATCGAGCAGAAGCACAGCGGAAAAAACCGTGGAGGCGATCGAGCATCCGGCGTAAGGTGGTCTGCGGGAACCACTAGCGTCACCGCGCCGTCTGGTGTGCTCGCCCCGGCGTGAGCCAGAGAAGCCATCCGTGACACAGCGGGTGATTCCCAAGTTGCGCGATTTTGGCTGCGCGCTAGATTAGCGTGGTAGCAGGAACAGTGGCGGGTAAGACATTGAGCCGATTTGCCACAGCAGAAGCAGACAGCGGCCGTGCCTCTGTCTTGCTGTCTCGCCGGTCTTGGCTGAGAGTCGCTGCATCCGAGTACGATCAACGATCAGCAGCCAGCGCAAACAAAACATTCAGCACCGCCCGAGCTTTATTGAGCTGGCCGGTGCTTTTTGCATGCTATGGATTTCCCATTCCCACTGCCCGCAAGAGCGGCAATGTGCAGCAGCGGAAAGAGCCGCCGGACTTGATGATCTCCGATAAGTCGACTTCAATCACGTCGTAACCCCTGCGGCGAAGCTCCGAATTTACTTTTACATTAACAGGCAGGCTGAACGCTTTCTTATTCCCTATAGATAGTACGTTGGTGCCAAGTCTGAATTGCTCCGACTCGTCCACTTGGATGAGATCGTACCGCGAAGATATTTTCTCGAAGCCCTCCCGATCGAGTGCCGGTGGAAAAACCAACGCCTCTTCGGGCGAAATGAGGTTGAACACGCAGTCGAGGTGCAGATAGGAGCGGTCAATCGGCAGGAACACCACCGAGTGGTCAGGAAGTAAACTTGTGAGATTGTGTATCGCATTTTCCGACGTTCTGCCGCTGACACCGACAAAAACGGTGTCCCCATCAATAATGACATCCCCGCCTTCGATGCTGTTTCTGGTCAGATTATGATAAGGATAGTGCTGATCTTCCAGCCAGTGGATCAATATATCATCTTCGCCCTGCCTGATCCCTCTGCCCATGTGTGACACGAACAGCTGCTCTCCGATCGTAAACCCGACATCGCGGGTAAACACCTGCTCGGGATAATCCTCGTTCTGGGGGAGCAGCACCGCGTCCACACCATGCTGGCGCAAGCTCTGGACGAACGTGTCATGCTGTTCGGCCGCAAGGTCCTGGTCGATATTATCATCTACGTAATGCCGCTGAGTTTCATTGATGACTTCGCTGATTCGCATATGCTGCGGTTCACATAACAAGACCTTCCTCAACGGATCATATTCATTCATACAAAAAAGCCGACTGGCAGTGGTCTGCATACGTGTGGGCGTCCTCCCGGTGAATTCTGCCGCGGCCTACTGATCGGTCATCCAGGCAGCGCCGGCGGAATATTTGATATAACACATAGGATGAACTCACCGTGACAAACTTATCCGGCAGCGGTTGACCGAAGAGGAACGAGGTGCTGAATCGAAGTTACAGGCACTTCTTTGCTAAATATTAACGCGGCAATGACCCTGCATTTACATTGATGGGCTATGCTGTTCGCAGCGGGAAGTGCAGAGGGATTTGGATGAGCCGGGACGTGGGCCGCCGCCAAGGTATCAGCGCTGAACTGCAAGAGGCCGTATAACACGGCGATGTGACAGAATTAGACGGCATTTTTTATTCAGGGGAGTGAATGTGGCAATGGTAGTGCAGTGGAAAAAGTGGATTGTCGCACCGTTGGCTGTATGCCGACCGGCAGGTATCCGGCTGGAATCGAACTCTCGCAGAATGGCAGAAAGCTCTTCGTTGCCAACAGCGAAGGTTCTGGACCGGGCCCTAATCCTGACGGGGCGAAACGTGTGATAGGCAGCTTGACACGTCCAGCGCACAGCGGCTCGATGCTGCCAGGAAGCCTTTCTATCATAGATGTGCCGGATAACAAACAGCTGGAACGGTACACGAAGATGGTCAGCAAAAACAACGCCGCTCGCAGAGGGATAAAGTCCCCCTCGGTCGACGGCAGCCGACAGGCTCCATGCCATGTCGTGGAGGCGTCTAAAATCACATGTATGCAGCTTAGGAAGGGGAAACGGACATTTTAACTAGTGCTCAGCGGTTTGGGATACCGGATAGTTTTGCTCAGGTGGAAGCATAATAAATTCCGGCGTTCACCTGCCTGCACAAGCAATGAACGTAAGTTAAACGACCACTGAGGAGGAAAAATAATGGCAACGAACGAAACTTTTACGCAATACGCATTCCATCTGGCACAAAGCGAAGAATACAAGCGCATGAAAGAGGCTTCCGCTCAAAACGCAACCGCCTACTACACTCACGGCGCACAGGAGAGCGAGCATAAAGCCAGAGCATACGAGTTGAGAGCATCGTTGGGAGACAACTTCCCGGTTCAAGAAGTTGCTCAAACGGCTCGCGCTCAAGCTTAGCCGCCAAGCACGCCTGAATACAAGAGAGCGGGAGTTGGCGACGTGTCCTACATACCGCTGCGGCGGGTGAGGCCGCGGCTCCGCTAGCTGTTCATGCGGCGGCGCGGACGGGCGTGACTCCCGGGCTGAAAACGTCCGACAGCGAGTAGTCACTAGTTCTACGATATGCTGTTAGTGACAGAACAAAACAACCTTACCTCCAGAAACATTTGAGGTGAGGTTGTTTTGTTTTTTCCTGCGCCATTTACGTAATTATTACGATTGGACCGTTGACTTGGGAATAAGTGTTAAGTTACAATGGCAACTAATCGTAATGATTACTATTAGATTGCAGGAGGCTCAGATGAGAAACAAGTATGAATTGCTGCTGTCCATAAAGCTCCTCGATTATGAGATTCGAGAATTAACGGTGTACAGTAAGCAGTGCTGCGACTGCTATGAAATGCTTACACGGAAGCTCGATGACTTGTGCAATTTTATGAATGAGGAATTGACAGTGAATTTGTGGTCTGAGTGGGGCGATGATCCCGACATTAGTCTGCATTCCGAACAATTAAGGGAAACTGCAGTACATGCGTTGTGCGACATGGAAAAGCATCAATCACTGTGCATACATAACCACGAGACAGACGTTGGCGTCTATATGAACACTTTGTCGAGCTCCATCCAAAATGAGCTGCAGCTCTGCGGCATCGGCCCGGAATCGAAGGTACTGTTCATTGGAGCGGGCGCGTTTCCGCTTTCAGCTCTCACGATTGCCGCACATATAGGAGCAGAGTTGGTAGGGGTCGATATTGATGAGGAAGCGGTGCGGCTGGCAGAGAATATGACACAAGTGCTCGGCCTAGAGCAAAAAGTTTCATTCACCTCCAGGACGGTCAGCGAGCTCGCCTTTGCACGCCAGGCAACACACGTGATCATCGCCTCGCTCGTGCCGAACAAGGTGGATGTATTGGACGTGTTGTACCGCTTGGTACGGCCGGATTCACGGATCATTGTGAGATACGGCAATGGACTAAGATCGCTGTTCAACTATCCGTTCCAACCGGCACTGCCGCAGCGGTGGCGGATCACTCCCGTCCCGAACCACAGTAACTTGTATGATACGGTGATCCTTCAAAAAGCGGCGGCAGTCGGGGAAGGAGCGAATTTATGCGAGACGGTGCGACATTAGGCAGCACTCTTCACATTGACGCCGGGCCAAGCGCACTAGGCAGCAGTCTCATCGTGGGCGCTGGACCGGCCGCGCTGCAAGTTGCGGTGCATCTCGGAAACGCGGGCTGCTGCGACAGCTTGGGGCTCGCCACAAGAAAAGGGAGCCGCGGCGACAAGCTCCAAGAGGAGTTGGCGGCTGACGGGTACAAGCTCACAGCTAACACGCAGCCCGGAGCGAAGGCGCATCTCGGCGGTGAGGTCAACTTAGACTATTACTACAGTACGTTCGATCAGGTCGAAGACCGGTGGCACACATTGATCCTGTGTACGCCAAGCGACAGTTATCTAGACGTGCTTGACAAAATGCAGATATCCGGGAAACGGGCGGTGCGCACCATCGTCCTCATTTCACCCGGTATTGGCTCCAACTTGCTGGTGCAGCACCGATTGAGAGACACACATCCAAGCATCGAGGTGATCAGCTTTTCAACCTACTACGCCGCGACTAAGCTGGAGGGCCATTCACTCACTGTTTGCCGCACCAAGGCTTTCAAAAAAAGAATTTACATTGGTTCCAACCGGAGAGGCAGCAGCAGCACTGAGCAGTTGCGGCGGCTGCTGGAGAGGCTTGGCATCGGATGCACGACTGTTGACAGCCCGCTTGAAGCCGAAAGCCGGGGCATCACGTCGTATGTGCATCCGCCGTTATTTTTGAACGATTTTTCATTGACCGAAATATTCCGTGAACGGCGGTCAACGAAGTTTTTATATAAGCTGTATCCTGAAGGACCGATCACGCAGCATGCAATTAAGGCAATGGTTTTGCTTTGGTGCGAAATCTCGGAGCTTGTCACTGCAATGGGTGCTCAGCCCATCAACCTTCTGCAGTTTTTGAACGATGATAATTATCCGGTGCACGACATTACGCTGTCGCGGGAGGACATCGAAAAGTTCCCGCAGTTTGATTTCGTCAAACAGCAATACTTGTTGTACATCCGTTACACAGCCATCTTGATTGATCCGTTCTCGACACCGGACGCAAGGGGCAAATATTTCGACTTTTCTGCCGTACCCTACCAGCAAGTTGTACGCGATCACGATGGGAAATGGCTAGTTCCGCGCATCCCGTTCGAGGATTATAACCGGCTAAAACTTCTGCGCGCGTTAGCACGCAGACTCGAGCTGGCGGTGCCGCAAATGACGGCTCTCATTGAATGCTTCGACAAGCATTGGCACGCGTTTATCGACAAACATGGAACAGATACGATGAGTCGGGAGATGTTTTGCGATACCTCGGAAGCCGATGCTGAGGCTATTTGGCGCGAATGGGGGGGAAGCAGGCTATGAACAAGGGAATTGTGCTTGCTATCGGGTCGTCGCTCGTGTTCAGTTTGATGAACGTTCTGGTAAAAGAGGTAAGCGACACGATACCGGTAGCGGAGATCGTCTTTTTTCGAAGCGTTATCGGGGTTCTGATTATGCTGATTATGATGCGGCAGTCGAAAGTAGTGCTCACGACGCACGGTGTGCCTCTGTTGGCGCTGCGCGGGCTCCTGGGTGCGCTGTATATGCTTGCTTATTTCTATACAATTGCGCATATTCCGCTGTCCGATGCGAGCATCCTGGTGCACTTGTCGCCGATATTCGTGACACTGCTGTCCGCGATTATTCTGAAGGAACGGCTGTCGGCGAAAACGCTAAGGTGGATGCCGTTGGTCGTCTTAGGCGCGATACTGCTGGTGAAGCCGTTTCAGTTTGGCAGCTATTCTCTCCATGCCCTTGTCGGCGTGCTTAGCGCGCTGCTTGCGGCGGGGACCGCGATCACCATTCGGTATTTGAGCAAACGGCACCACACTTATGAAATTATTTTTTACTTCGTCGCAACGAGCACGGTCGTCTCAATTCCACTCATGTGGCATGATTTTGTCGTCCCGTCGATGCTCGATATGCTGCTGCTCGTATGTATCGGAGTCGTTTCACTGCTCGGTCTTGTATTTTTGACAACGGCATTCACACATGAAAATGCCATACTTGTCGAGCTGACACGCTATATCGGCATTGTGTTTAACGCTGCCTGGGGCTTCGCGTTATGGGCGGAGGTGCCTGATCTGCTCACGGCGGCCGGCGCGGCCTGCATTATATCGGCGTGCATCGCGCTGTCAAGGCAGAAGCCACCTGCGCCGAAGCCGGTCACACCAGTCCCGCAGACGAAGCCTGTGCAGTGAGCGCCGATGCGGCGATCGCTGGGACGAGGCGGGGAAGCGGGAGAGCGGCGACGTAGCGTGGAGCGCCCACGATGAGCGCGGCAACACGAGAGGAGGAGCGTGAGGCGGCAGGAAGACACGCCGTAGCGCGAGACGCGCGCTGCTAAGTTGCCCCGCTGCGCTCGGCAGCAAAAAAAAGATCCCGGCGCGTCCGGGATCAAAGCTTTTGTATCTTTGATGGATTGTTGATTTTGTATGGAACGGGATGCCTAGTGAGTTTCTTCTTGATGATTTTGGCCTCAAACGTCAGTTTGTCGCCTACTTCCAGTTCCAGCTTTTTGAGAGTCGCACTGTGGCTGGACCATGCAACGCCTATCTCTGTTTCAGGTTCTTCGATGGTCACCTCGTCATACACCACCACTTCATCATCGTTATCCGAAAAATTATTTGGAATCGTTGTGAAGTCGCTGACGGTGACCGTCATTCTCACTTTCCCCTCAGGCAGCTGAGGTTTTTTGGGTTTTTCTTTCTTAGCCTTGCCCTTGGCCGGCGTTGTCGGCTCCTTCACGTCAGGCTTGGGTGCGTCGGCGGCAGGTTGGTCATCTGACGGCTCAGCTGCGTCTGCGCCCTCGGCTCGTGCCGCGTCAACAACGCCTGAGCCATCCGGCTCAATTACGTCCGCAGCCTCCGTGCGCCGCGTCTCACCCGCGCCTGCGGACTCGGCCGGTTGCGGCTCAGCTGGGTCTGCGCCCTCGGCTCCTGCCGCGTCAACAACGCCTGAGCCATCCGGCTCAATTACGTCCGCAGCTTCCGTACTGATTGCACCCGCCGCATGCGCTCGCTGCGTCTCATCACCGCCCGCAGCCGCCGCCGTAGGCGTTTCTCCCGCCACGGCAAATCTTTGGCCAAAGCTCGACGCCTGCATTTCCTTCAAATAGGAGGGATGAATGCAGTGTTTTTGTCCGTTCTCGAATTCAATGACCGCGGTCATTTCATCTGCGGCTCCGACCACCCGGCAAGGGAGATTCACGC
Organism: Paenibacillus xerothermodurans; assembly: GCF_002220865.2. Classification (GTDB taxonomy): domain Bacteria; phylum Bacillota; class Bacilli; order Paenibacillales; family NBRC-103111; genus Paenibacillus_S; species Paenibacillus_S xerothermodurans. The sequence goes on from NZ_NHRJ02000008.1 coordinate 90,412, forward strand.
CGTGGCCCCTGTAGTGAAACGTTTTAGCTTTAGCTGCCTTTCGCGACATTAGACCCCATTCTTGGCACCGCTCTATCTGCTCGTCCTCATTGTCGAACGCTTGGTAATCCGTGGGCTCGATGATGAAATCATATCCCATATAATCTCCGCCTTTCCATTTCCAGCTTTTTCACTCAAGGTGTTAGATGCTCCGCCGCAATCCAACGCGGCATATGTACGTGTGGCTCGGCCCTCTTTTGTTATCCTGTCAATGACAGCACCTGATCACTTAGGAAATTTAAATTAATATTACCTTACCCAGGTCGGTATACTCAATTCCGCGAGCCTCTGCATACGTATGCGGGCATCGAGACACTTAGCGTAAACGCTCTGATACAAGCTACGCCTGCGAGGCCTTATTTACTCAGATTGATGAGTCGGGTGCAGTAAACATGCTAGCACTGGGACCGATATTAACACTGATTGAAATCCTTGCAAAGACAAATGAGCAATTAGACCACTGCATCATTTGCCGTTAGCAGGTATTCTGAATAATATAGATAACTGAGGAAACATTAGAAATATGAATGGAAAAGCAGGAGATTAACGGTTGTGGATGCATGCCATAATACAGGAGGAATTCATGGAAAATAAGGGAATTAAAATGATTATACACGCAAGTGCATTTTTTGCTCCCATAATAATACCCATCATTTTTTGGTTGTTATCAAGACAATCAGGGGTACGGGCTTTGGCTCTGCAAGCATTATTCTTCCACATCTTTATAGGCTTAGCCGTCAGTATTTCTTATTATTTTTCCTTTCTACTCATCGGGCTGCCCTTTTTAATTGTCTTTGGCCTGATCGGGATATACTATCCGTTCAAGGGATTTCTTTGTGCATTAAAAGGCAAAAGGTTTGAGTATCCGGTAGTCGGCTTGTTTTTTCGATAGCATTTGGCAATGGGATTTTGTGGCGCATAAAAGGAGAAATAGGATTAGCCAGCGCAGGCGCACTGCGGCGGCTAATCTTTTTTTGCTCCGAGAGTTAGACCGTCTTTTGAGCTTTGACCGCTAAGGTCAGCGCCTGCACCCTTTCATCCAAATGTGCCAAGTCCGCACTTTTCCATTTTTCCCGATCAATTCGCTCAAGCACATATTCACCGAATATCTGCACGTCTCTGCGTACGGCTTCGTTGTTATCGAGCGCGATGCAGCACAGAGCTTCAAGAACGGTCAGCATCACTGTCACCTTATCCTGTCCCGCCTCACAGATCTGCTGGAAGGTCCAGTACAACAGCTCGCCCGGCTTTTTTTTCACAGCGATCACTCGGGTCGGGGCTTCCTTACTGCCGTATTGAATGTAGGTGCCGTAATACTTCAGCATCTCAGTTAGCGCCGTACCCAGGTGCCGGATGCAGTCGATAGCCGTGTTGGGGTTGTTCGTGCCGGGCGCGATCGCTCTTAGCGCAACTTCCGCAATTTTCTGGATGCCGAAATAGGCGTCCTGGAACGTGGCTCTCTCCTCGCCGGTTTTAAGGTGTTTTCTGAATATGTCGGGGTCGACCCGCTCCGCGTCCGGTTTATAATGAATGTTGAACAGCGGCATATTCGGGGTCAAATATTGCCCGGCCTCCTGGCGCACCTCCAGGATGAGGTCGTACTGCTTCGCGAGCGCGTATATATTCTGGTAGTCCATGAACTGGAGATAACCGTACATACCTGCAGCCACTTCCTGACGCTCACTGTATTGTTCGGGAATGCCGGGGAATTTTTCGGATAGTTGGATAAAAGGCTCCACTTCACGCGGCCCCTGGTAATAAAGATCGGCCATCAAAATGTCCTCAGTCAACGTGTCGATCAGATTGCCGACCTGGATTGAAGTTGCGACATGATGAATAAAATAAGCAAAGTACGATAAGCAGACGAACGCGACCAAAACACCGACCGACGCTGACATCACCTGCTCATCCAGATCCTCCTGCCGCATGAACAGCAAGGCAAGAATAGAATAAACGAACCCGCCCAAAAACACACCCAACACCCGCATTGTAGTCCGGTTGGCGATGAAGTTGCTTAAAATTCGCGGCGAATATTGGGATGCGTACGTCGTCAGCACAACCATGATCGTGGAAAAAGTGATCGTAGTCATGGACAAGAGCGAGGTTGCCAGAGCGCTCAGCACCCTCTGCGCCAGAGCCACGTCAGTCAGCAGCAGATCCGGCAGAACAATCCCCATCGTGTCCGCAAATCTCGTATCGAGCGCGATCACGCCCAGTGCAAGCATGAAAAATAGCAAGCAATAAAAGGCCGGCAGCAGCCAAATGAGTTCTTTTAACCGAATAAGAAATTTCCGCAGCATGTTGCCACCTTCCCGGACGTGCTGTCCACAAGTTTAGTTATTCCTTACCCAGCTTGTCCTACAGTTGCACCAGTCAAGATTTGGCGGGGCGGGTAACTGAGGACAACGAGCGAAAGTCGCACCCGACATCACAACAAGCTATGTGCTCATCGCGCTAAACGGAGATCACGCTAAACCGGAACGCCAACAGGCTATCACCGGGAGCGGACGTGGTGGCTTCATGGCTGTGGTGCCGGTTGTCGGCGAAGAGAACATTTCTGCATCACAAACTAGCTACTACGGTGGTCGGCATCAGCTAGCCCGTCATGCTATCCACGTTTCGCGGCGCAAAAGAGCTGCTCCCGTCATGCTATCCACGTTTCGCGGCGCAACAAGCTGCTTCCGTCATCCGGAAGCAGCCGAGCGTCACACCCTATTGCCTTCGCTCACAACTTAACGGCTCACGCGGCGTGAACGGGTGCTTTTTCCCTTGCGTTTACGGCGTCTGCGTCTGCGCCTCGGCGCTGCGATCGCTTCGGACCGACCTTTTTTGCCTACGGAACCCATAAGCAGTTTGACAAGAGGTGCAACTTGTTGAAAGCTTTGTACCATGCGCTGCACTTTTGTCATGGTGTCCACGATTCCTTCGACGCCGCCCAATTTATCGATCATCTGTTTGATCTGCAGCAGACTGAATTTGCTGGCAAGGCTCGAGCCGCTGCCTGAACCAGCTCCGGTGCTGCCGCCTGCGCCAATATCAATCACATTGCCCCAACCGGAGCTGGGACTGTTGTTTCCGAACAGCGCTCCGAGTGATCCATCCCCATTTTGCAGAGATGGCACTTGCGGCGTATACGATTGCCCGTAGCCAGTGGAGGGTGTGTATGGATTACTATACCCGCCAACGTCCATGCCGGGGTACGTGCTGGCGGGGGCTCCTCCACCGGGCAAGGGCGGCGGCATCTGCTGGAAGCTGCGTGTCGTCACGTTTTGATTGCCTATGATCGGTCGTCGTAAGCTCACAGGATTCACGCTCCTTTTAAAACGGATTTCAGCAAAGCGCGGGCCAAAGCCAACCGCTTCGCAGGTGGTTCTAGACGTATTACCTGGTGTAGCTTATGTGCTGGGCAAATGATTGGTATGGACTCCTGTCACGGGTCTCGGCAGTTTCCAACATTTTAACGCGCTACCGCATAGAAAGAGTAACGTTTTGCTATTCTAAAGGAAGGATTTGCGCTCACCGTGTCGAATACTATCCATAGCAGTGAAACAGAACATCAAGGGGTTGAACGAAATTATGCAATTAAAAAAGTTAAATGACAAAGCGATCGACCAGCTGTTTGAAGCGGTTTTGACGCTTAAAGATATTGAGGAATGCTACGTGTTTTTTGACGATTTGTGCACGGTGAACGAGATCCAATCTCTCTCTCAGCGACTGGAGGTAGCCCGGATGCTGCGCAAAGGCAACACATATAACCAAATCGAAGCCGAAACTGGAGCCAGCACAGCCACGATTTCCCGTGTAAAACGCTGCTTGAACTATGGTAATGATGGATACAAGCTCGCGCTGGAACGGCTCGGGCGATAACGGAGCGGTTGGAGCGGTCTCGGCGGCCACGGCAAAAGGCGGCATGCAGGGATCAGACAAGACCGGCGTGACGGCTCCCGCGGCAGAGAATATCGCCGCTGCACCGGCCTCGCGGATACCACAGTATGAGTGCATGCGGAGAGGTTCAATCAGGATGCTAGGCTGCGGGTGGCGGCATGATGCTAGAGTATGCCAGCGGGACGCGTCGGGCGCACTACTGCGAAATAGGCAGGTTGCGGGTGGCGGCATGATGCTGGGTATGACAGCGGGGACGCGTCGGGGTACGCTGAGGTGGAGGCGCCGTTGGGATGAGACCCTGATCGTATCAGAGTTCTAACCTAGTGCCGTGATCCGGTGCGGGGCGTGGCGGGCTTGGTCACAGCGCTATGGCACGCGCTTAGGCTGCATCTGGACTTTTGCACGGTGCGCGAAGCTTCCCCAGGAGCCGAGCACTTATATCTCAGCCGCTTTGAGCTGTGAGGTCGTCAGCCGGCATTTCTTTTTTTGTCAGCCATCCATAAAACTTCTTTTAGCTATCATTACTCTTATATACCGATGATCGTTTGCTTACAAAGAGACTGCCTCTTCCGCCGCTGTTCCACCGAATGACGGGGAAGAGCTTTTTTCATGCCACAAATTATGTATGCACGAGGGGACTTAGACTGAGGCTTGTCTTGTGCTATAATTAGAAAAAGTTGAAAAATCGAGGGGAAGGCTTAGACCGCCTTCTTTTTTTCGCGGAAAGGTAGAGGGTTAGTCGTTGGTTAAATACGGCATATTAGTCATAAGCCACGGTTCGCGCAGCATGGAATGGGTTCAATTGGTGGATGAGGCCGTAGAGGCGATGCAGGTGCCGGACGGCGTGCCGGTATTCTCGTCTTTTCTCGAGCTGGTCGAGGGACGACTTATTCAGGAGGGAATTACACATCTGGAGTCGCTTGGGGTGACGGACATCATCGTCATTCCGCTGTTCATTTCCTCAGGGAGCACGCATATCGACGAAATCAGCTACGCGCTCGGTGTGAAGCCAGAGCCAGAGCTTCCAACGGATTTGACTCCTTTTCACATAAAAGCCCGGATTCATTTTACCTCACCGATAGATGATGATCCGGTCATAGCGGAGATTTTGTACGAAAAGATGAAGCCGCTGTCAGCCGATGCCGGCAAAGAGATTGTGCTGCTGATCGGACATGGCAGTGTGGAGGAGGGCTCCCACCTATTGTGGCGCGGAGGTTTGGAGATGCTGGCCAGCCGGGTAAAAGATTTGGGCGGCTTCGATGAGGTCGATACGGCGATGCTGCTGCCCGATCAGGTCGGCGACAAAATGCGCCGGTGGAACAAGCATAAACCGGAGCATACGGTTTTGGTGGTTCCGCTGTTTCTGAGCGAGGGGTATTTCACAAACGAAGTGATTCCTTCCAGGCTGGAAGGCTTCACATATAGATATAACGGGAAGGCGCTGCTTCCGCATCCGCTGCTTTCACGGTGGATGGAACGGCAGACGGCTCCTTTTTTTGGGTGAAAAGAAATTAAGCGGTAATCGCGGCGAACGGGTGATTGAAAAATGCATAAACGTGCAAGGCTAATATATAATCCAACCTCTGGCAGAGAGGAAATGAAGAAGCGGCTGCCCGAGATTTTACAGCGGCTGGAGCGGGGCGGTGTGGAAACGTCCACCCATGCAACGATTGGGGAAGGCGATGCCACATTGGCCGCGGCTGATGCGATTGAGCGGGGTTTTGACATTATTATCGCGGCGGGCGGCGACGGTACGCTGTATGAAGTGATCAACGGCATGGCGGAACAGGAGTACCGGCCGCCGCTTGGCATTCTCCCCCTCGGGACAACGAACGATTTTGCCCGGGCGCTGAATATTCCTCGCAGCTGCGAGGCCGCGGTGGACGTGATTCTGCAGCAGCACGAACGGGTTATCGACGTTGGTAAAATGAACCAGCGTTACTTCATCAACATCGCAGGCGGCGGCTCCATGACTGAGCTGACCTACGAGGTGCCGAGCAAGCTCAAAACCATGATCGGCCAAATGGCCTATTACATGAAAGGCATCGAGAAACTGCCGCGTCTGCGCCCGATCGAGCTTTTTATCCGAACGGACGAGGCAGATATTCATGAAGAAGTGATGTTGTTCCTGATTGCGAACAGCAACTCGGTCGGAGGCTTTGAACGTTTGGCGCCGGACGCATCGCTGAGTGACGGATTGTTTGATGTCATTATTTTAAAAAAATGCAATCTCGCCGAATTCATACGGGTCGTTTCTTTGGCACTCAGGGGAGAGCATCTGACAGACCCCAACGTGGTTTACTTGCAAACGCGCAGCATTCAGGTGACTTCGCCCGACTACGTGCAGATCAACCTGGACGGCGAATTCGGCGGCACCCTGCCTTGCGTGTTTACGAACCTTCCTTCACATTTGCGCATTTTTGTGGATGGAAGCGGTCAATCGGTATACAAACAAAACCCGCTGCAGCAGATCAAGCTGCCTTGGAAAACTAAAGCTGGAGTGGACGAATATGAGCAACCAGAATAAGAAGCGAAGCAAGGGAGGCGCGCCCGTGCAGCGTGGGGCGCAACTAGACGGAGCCTCGGCCAGTAGGCGTGGCGGACGTGGCGCGGGAGCGGATGGAGCTGCATCTGTCGAGCGTGGTGGACGAGGAGCGGCACTGGATGGAGCGGCGTCTGCTGGGCGTGGTGGACGAGGAGCGGGAATGGACGGAGCTGCGGCTGTTGGGCGTGGTGGACGAAGAGCAGGGATGGATGGAGCGGTGGCCGCTGGGCGAGGTGGACGAGGAGCGGTAGTGGATGGAGCTGCAGGCGCTGGGCGTGGCACACGCGGAGCCGTAGTGGATGGAGCTGCGTCTGCTGGGCGTGGAGCGGCACTGGATGGAGCGGCGTCCGCTCGGCGTGGTGGACGTGGAGCGGCAGTGGATGGAGCTGCGGCTGCTGGGCGTAGTGGACGTGGAGCGGGCGTGGATGGAGCGGCGTCTGCTGGGCGTGGTGGACGTGGTGCGACAGTAGATGGAGCAGCAACTGTCGGCCGACGCGGTCGCGAAACAGGAACAGTCAAGCCCACCAACCGGCGTTCACGTCAAGCAGTGGATGGAGCCGCATCCGCTAGGCATGATGGGCGACGTACCGGAGCCGATGGGGCGACATCAGTTACAGCTGGTGGTGGACGAGCTACGAGCACAGAAGGCCGCCAGTATGGACGTGCTGCAGCAAATGGAGTCACAGCCGTCGGGCGTGTTGGACGGCGTGCAGGAGCAACTGGCGCCTCATCCGTTGCGAATGGTGGACGAGCTACGGGAAAAGATACTACCACCTCTGCTGGTCGTGGGGGGCGTGATGCAATGGATGGTTACGCTAATCAGGGTGGACGAGACTTAGACTTTGAACGAGCTGCATCAGGCCGACATGCAGATCGCGCCACCGCCGCAGATAGAGCACCCAACCGGAGCCGTGGGAGAGGCGCACAACGTTCGGAGGCAATAGAAGGTTTGCCGGTTGAGAAGAATGGTGAATATGAAGCTGATATTATTGGTTTAACACATGATGGCGACGGGGTAGGCCGTGTGAACGGCTATACCCTTTTTGTTAAGGGCGCGATGCCTGGTGAGCGGGCTTTGGTCAAAGTCATGAAGCTCAAGAAGCAGTACGGCTACGCAAAGCTTATCCGGATTTTGCAGCAAAGTCCTGACCGCGTCGCAGCGCCTTGTCCGATCTTCGAGCAATGCGGCGGCTGCCAGCTGCAGCATTTGAGCTATGAAGCCCAATTGCGCCACAAACGACAGCTTGTGGTGGACAACCTCGAGAGGATTGGGAAGTTGAAGGTGGCTAGAGAGAGTCGCGCGGGACACCAAGGCGCTCGGACACCGGAGGGTCTCGCAATGTCAGGTGGAGGAGCAGATGCGGCCACGGACGTAGTGCAGGCGGAAGGCAGAGATGCAGCCACCGCCGGTGCGAGAGTCCAACAACGAGAGGGTATCATTGTACATCCCACAGTTGGCATGTCTGATCCTTGGAGATATCGCAATAAGTCGCAGGTACCGATAGGTCTAGCCGGCGCTGGAGGAGCAGCTATGCTCGGCCAGCATGACAGCAGTGCAGAAGAACTTGGGTTAGTCGGCGGCTTCTACACACAAGGGAGCCATCGCATCATCGACATGGATGAGTGCCTCATCCAACAGGAAAACAATGACCGCGTTGTGGCCGCAGTCAAACGTATCGCTCGCGAGCTGGGCATCCGGCCTTACAACGAAGAAACACACAAGGGCTTGCTTCGCCACGTTGTCGCCCGTTACGGCTTCAACACGGGGGATATTATGGTCGTGCTCATCACCAATGGAGCTGACATCCCGCGGAAGGATGAGTTGATCGGTCTGCTCCGTGACGAGATTCCAGAGTTAAAGAGCATCTGTCAGAATGTTAACACAGCCAGGACTAATGTCATCTTTGGCGATAAAACCAAGGTGCTATGGGGCGACGATGTGATCTACGACACAATCGGTGACATCCGTTTCGCCATCTCGCCGCGCTCGTTCTATCAAGTGAATCCGGTACAAACCGAGGTATTATACGGTAAAGCCTTGGACTACGCCGGATTGACTGGTGAAGAAACTGTGATCGACGCTTATTGCGGCATCGGTACGATTTCACTTTTCTTGGCTCAGCGAGCGCGCCAAGTGTACGGCGTTGAGATCGTGAGCGAAGCAATCGATGATGCTCGCAGGAATGCGTTACTCAACGACGTGCGTAACGTTGAGTTTCAAGTCGGCGCGGCAGAAGAAGTTATCCCTGCGTGGAAGCGCCAGGGCATTACGCCTGACGTGATCGTGGTCGACCCGCCGCGAAAAGGCTGCGACACAGCGTTGCTCGGTACGATCCTTGAGATGCGGCCCGAGCGTGTGGTGTATGTGTCGTGTAATCCGTCGACACTGGCCCGGGATCTTCGAGTTCTGGAGGACGGCGGTTATGCGACCGTTGAGGTGCAGCCGGTGGATATGTTTCCGCATACCGTTCATGTGGAGGTGACGGTAAGACTTGAAAGAAAAGATACAGTTAATTAAACTGTACCTAATTAGAGGGGAGAAGGTTGGAAAGATTGTATTGTATCTTAATCTTTCCGCCCTCGAACACCTCAATTTTGTGGATTAGCCTTTGTAAAACTTGCTTAATCACTTGTTCACCATCAATATCAAGGTTTGCAAAGCGTTCTACTTCTTTTCTAAAGACTTGCAGTTGTCCATTGAGGTCTTGTCTTGTTTTCAAGGATAAGTGCAGTTCAGTCTTTTTATTTGCTAGGTCTTGTTGCTGTAGGGCTATACGTTCGTTTTGATGCTTGAACTGCTCAGTTGTGACAACTCCTTCAGCATGAAGGCCTAACAACTTATCAAAGCGTAAGTCCATTTCAGCCAACTGCTTGTCAATACGTTTTAACTCTTTAGTACTAGACGAGTTTAAGGCGTTAGCTTTTTCATCTGCCAGTCCGTAAAGTCTTTCTATCCTCACGTTGTCTTTAATTAAGGTTTTTAAATCATCTTTTACGGCTTGAAGCAATTTCTGTTCTTCGATGATATGGGAGGAACAATAAGTGGAAGTATGCCTCACATAGCCGCCGCAAACATATGCCCCGTTACGTCGGTCAGGTTTGAAGTGCATCCCGCTTCCACAATCAGGACATTTAACTATATAAGAAAACAAACTCTCCTTACCGTTGCTCTTGTGCTTGCCTTTTCGCTTCATGAGTTCTTGAACAGCGATAAAATCATTTTCCGAAATGAGAGCAGGGTGGGCGTTCTCAATAACAATTTGCTTGTCAGTTTCTATTTTGCGCCGTATTTTGTAAAGTTCGGAATCAGCTAGAGTACCTGTTGTTTCTTCTCGATGGAATATAAGTTTGCCTGTATATACAGGGTTGTTTAAGATAAGTTTAACGGAGTTCTGTTGCCACTTCGTTCCCGCATTAGCCGCTCCTGTTGTTGCCCTTGGGGTAAGAACACCTTTTTGAGAGAGGTAATTACTGATTTTGAACATGCCCCATCCTTCATGTAAATAGAGCCAGAAAATCTCCTTTAAGATAGGGGCTGCGGTTTCATCGACCTCAAGATTTTTAGTCAGTGGATTGACTGTATAACCGTAAGGTGATACTGACACCCTACGTTTACCCTGTTCAGCACTTGATTTCAATCCTAACTTAATTCTTTCCGAAAACTTAGAATTTTCTTCCTCTGACAAAATTACCTTTAAATTAAACATGAACCTACTTTTGCTTGTTTCAGTATCGTAATTATCCTCTGGTAAAATGAGACGAACAGGTATTCTTTCCAGTATGTCAGCTGTTTGCATACTATTGAGACTATTTCGTCCAAGACGCGAGACTGATTTTGCAATAATTACGTCAAACTTTTTCTCTTTAGCATCATCCAGTAAGCGCAATATTTCAGCACGGTTTTTCATTCCTGAACCACTTATTCCGTTGTCAATGTACCGTCCGACCACTGTGAAGCCTTGTTCCCTAGCAATACTTTCTGCCAAGGCAATTTGGTTTTGCAAACTGTTCTGTTGTTCTTCTCTTTTCGTACTAACTCTAGCATATATAGCGCATTTCATAAATTATTCGCCGCTCCTTCCGTATTAGAAGGAATGGCATTTGCTCTAACTTCATCGTACATTTTGGCGGTTATACTGTCAATTTGGGTACTGAGAATAGAAAGTAAAATGTCTTCAAGGTTAGCTGTTCCTGTAAAAGTTCGTTCGATTTTCATAGTGTCATCGCCCCCTAATATCAGTGGTCGCTCCATGTAAGGGAGAAGGTGCGAATGAAAAGAAGAGAATGAATAGAGGGAGGGTTAAGATGGGAAAAATGTGCGCACACCGCTATTTCGGAAAATTTGGTACGGGGAAAACAAAGGTTAACCACGGACAGAGAAGGCTGTGACTTTCATTCGGCACTGGGTGGGGGCTTAACGTTAGAATCTGATTAGAAGTCCTTATAGACGCATTCTAAGGCGGCTAAAAGGCATAAGAAAAGTGCCACCTAAAGAAGTGGCACAATGAAATTAGTCCTTATAAAGACCTTCTACGGCTCTTATTTTATCGTCCTCTGTTGGTTTCGAGTAACGGAGAATCATATCAGCTGAACTGTGTCCACTTAATGATTGGATGACAGATATGTCCTGATTCGCTCTGACAAGTCCGGTTATAAAAGTGTGACGGAGTTGGTGGGCGTGAATGTCATGCTGTTCTAGCAAGTGTTGAATACTCCGAATACTTATGCGTTTTCCCCTATTGCTAATAAAGAGGGCTTCCTGATTGTCTGACCGTTCCTCTAAGTACTTTTCAATAGCTCTCCGTACTTCAACCTCAAGCGGTAAAACCCGCTCTTTATTACCTTTACCTGTTCTGACCTTCAAAATCCCTTTACGGTCGCTTATTTCAACATCCGACCTGTCTAAGGCTACAAGTTCCGATACACGTAAACCAGTGTAAAGGAGCGTCAAAGTAATAGCATAATTACGCTTGTTTCCGCTCCTGTCAATATTCCGTACTAATTGATTACGTTCGATTCTGTCTAAAGCCTTCGGGGCGGTTTGCTTGTATTCGGTTGGTTTGATAATGTAAATGTCCTCTATACAATCGGACTTCTTTGCCCATTTACAATATTTCTTTATAGCATTAAACACCTTGTTTATGGTAGCAGCGGTTTTCTTTTTACTTACCATATATGTAACGTATTGCTGAACGTCTGAACGGCTGAAATTCTCTAGGTTAGCACCTGAACCGTCTAGCCAAATGGCGAATTGTTCTAAAGCGTGATTATACGTTTTAACTGTTAATTCACTTTTACCCAGTAGACCTTCTGCAATGAATTGCTTTAGCATAGTATTCCTCCCATAAAATCCACTTAATTAATTCTACGCAATTTTTTTGAGTAGTTAACTTGCCGTTTTCGTACTCCTGTAAGACACTTTATAGTATAAATATAGCATAGAATTTTAATTCTACGCAATAATTCTATGCAATTAATATGGCTTTCCCCGCTGGGGGAAGCCGCTTTTACTGCTTTATCTCCGTTACTTTCTCTATAGTCTTTTCTCTAAATACTTTCTTTATTTAGTTACTCAAATTGAATAGTCAGGACTGCTCAATGTGGATAGGGGTCACCTATAATTGAAGGAGGGAGGTGTCATTCTAAATTGGGGGGTATTCGTTCTGAATAAGGCAGGTAGACATAAAAAGAAAAGTGTAGCAATTATCGCTACACTCCAATTGGTCGAATCTTTATATTCGTGTTTTCCTCGACATATTTTCTTAGCTGCTCTAAGAATTGGATTAATACTATTTCCGTATCCTCACCACTATAGAATCTGTGGGCAAATACGTCATAGTCTTCTTTCTCTACAAACTTATTAACTTGCTTAATCACCTTGTTTTTACATAATCCCTTAGCTACTCCGATTGGTTGAAAAGACCTCTTAAAATGGGAGGTATAGCCCGATAAAATGAGATACGGATTATCCTCTAACATATCAATGTAATATCGATTAGAAGAACCAATAAACTCTTCTTTCTTTATAAAATACATTTGTTCTAATTTATCAATTGCCCTAACGACAGTACTTACACCAATAAATAATTCCGCCGCTATTGTTCCATAAGCTGGGAAGCAATACTTTTTATCATTCATTGAATATAAGAGATGATAAAGCACGTCCTTTTCCGTACTACTTAGCTTTGAACATTTTCGCAATACATGGGGTATAGGTAAATATGATTTACCCTCACCGTAATCATATTTAGTTGCCATCTCGATAAGCCTGTAGTTAATCCATTCCTGTTCGTCCGCCATGATTATCAACTCCTTTAATTTTCTTCTCTTTAAGGTTTCTTGCATTCTACTTATTTAGGCTTTGCTTGTCGTTACAATTGGTGTCCAATGAATATTCCCCCTTGAAAGTTTTCAGGTTTTTTATAAAGTTCTTACACTATTAGTGGTCGCTTCATGTTGCTGTTTAGTTGCGACCCCTCTTCAGTTAAAGGAGGGCACACGTTGTGTGCATAGCGCGTAAGACAGTGATAGAGATGCTCAAACTATTGGTAAGGAATGTTCCAATTTGAAAAGCCAGGGCAAAGGGAAGCTAAGGAAATGAGAAGCTGTAACGGAGGTAACTGGATAAAGTGAGATATAACTTGCATTAAAGTTCACCTAAATTAGGTAACTTTTTAAAGCATTTAAGTTCTTTGGGGCATAGCTATGTATGTGCTTATATTAGTCTATTCGTAACATGCTCTTATTCCCGCCCCGCCTGTTATGGTCGAGCCAATTTTCGTAGATAGATGCAAAAATGAGATATGAATATAAGTATCCAGCATGGAGAACTTTTATATTAGAACGTTACTTGGAAGGATATTTGTAAAATATTGTAGAAGAATATATGTAATAAGAAACTGCTCCTACCGGGAGGGATTAAATTGCAGAATATACTAGCTTCGGAACTAAGAGAACAAGCTGGGTCTAACAGTTTTAATAGATTCGATTATCAGGCTCACTGGATTGTATACCATATGATAATTGAATTTAAGAAAAAATCTCAGTTTCTTGTGTTTTGTGAATTTCATGATGATATGACTAAAGTTTCTGACATACAAAACCCAAATTGTGCAGAATTTTTTCAAATAAAAACGACTGCTAAATATAATAAATGGACATTACCTCATCTTACAAAAACAACAACTAAAAGTAGTGGTGTCGTAAAAAATAGCTTTTTAGGTTTTCTATTTTATAATTTTATGAAATTTGAAGCAGAATGTAGTAAATGTCATTTCGTATCCAATATTGGAATGGATGCTGAAATAAGAAAGTGGCAATCAATTATTGAAGATGGTAAGCAGCTAAAGACAACTGACAATGCTCTTTACTCAAAAATTAAAAATCTAATTAGAAATGAATTTAATAATATTAACCCAAACGAATTTGATGGTGTATTTGATAAATTCGTACAGGAAACATATATCTATGATGGAGACCTCCCCCTTGAAAATTACGAAAAAGTTGTAGCGGGCGAATTTTTTAGAATGCTTGAAAATGATGAATTCTACACTTCAAATAGTAATAAAATTTTGAAAGACATTATTGAGGATGTAAGAAAGAAGAGCAAAACAAAAATTGAAGTTCCAATAAGCTACAATAAGTTAGTCGAAAAAAAAGGTATTTCATCAGAGGTTTTTTCCGCTTTGCAATCAAGTGTAAAAAAGATTTCCTCCCAAAGCTATTTTAAAGAACTAGAAGAATTTCTAACTGATAATGGACTATCCTTGCCGAAAAGAAGATTACTTCTGCGGGAATTAAAAGAACATAAATTAAGAATGTTAGACATTAATAAGCTGCTGTATCAGGATATAACTTATCAAATTGTAGGGGTAATTGATGAGGTTCTAACGAAATACTACTCTAGAATTGACGATACTTCTTATTTATTAGATAAAATAAGAAAACAATGTGAAACCATTATCAAAGATAACACTGACTTTAATATCCCCATTGTGGAGGCTATTTTCTATGAAAGACTTGTATCGGAAAACACAACAATATAAAAGGCTAATTAGAAAGTTAAGGCTCTTACAAGAAGGGGAGAAAAATGAAAAGGTTACTGATAAAAAAACTGATAGTGATAAGTGATGTGGAAGAGTCGTCAAGAGAGATTAGCTTACTTGACGGGCTAAATTTAATAATTGGTGAAAATAAAACTGGTAAATCATCTTTGATTAAGAGTATGTTTTATTCCTTAGGTTGCGAATTGGTTTTTGAGGATGATTGGAAAAATCTTGTACAGAAATATATTTTGTTCTTTGATTATGGCGAAAAAAAGTATTGCGTTATTCGGGAAAAGAAAAGATTGAAGCTCTTTAATATCGTCAATGACTCACAATTTGTAGTACTATCAGAGACGGACCATTTTCATGAGTTTTGTGCTGTTTTAATGCGAGAGTTTGATATTTCTATGGACTGTTTAACAAACCATGGCGGGGAGATTACAGCTACTACTCCTTTATTATTTAGATTTCAATACATAGACCAGGATTTGGGATGGTCCAAAATCGGTGAAAGTTTTACGAACATGAAATACATTAGAAATTGGAAGGAAAACACGAATAAGTATGTAGTAGGTTACCAAGGAGAAGAATACTATAAAGAGAAGCAGAACATTTTAAAAATTAAAAATACTATCCAAGAATTTAATGTGAAACTTAAGTACTTCAGCGAACTTCTAAAGGCTATCCAAACAAAAACTAATGTAGAGGAGAATATTCAAGATGACGGTAATACTTTAGATAATAGTCAAATTAAGTCTGTTTTTTCGGAACTTGATAATTTAGAAAGAAGAAAAATAAAACTAGGAGACAACATTTCAGAATTTAAAAATGTTCAATATGAAAAAAACCTTCAACTGGCTACCCTTAAGATGTATATCAAAGAGCTTAATAAAGACCATGACTATGCGATGAAACAAGAAGATGACATAATCTGTCCTACATGTGGCACAGTCCATAATAATACCTTGTTAGACAGGTTGGAAATTGTTAAAGATGTTCAATCTGGTAACGAATTAATTAAACAAATAAGAATTGAATTAAAGGAATTAGAATCTCAAATAAATGAATTATCAGAGGAAAAAATTCAAATAAATAAAAGATATAACCTTCTAAAAAAACAAATCGAACGAAGTAAAGAATCAGCCACTATTGCGAATACCTTTAGGAATGAAGGCAAACAAGAAATTGTTTTAACGGGAAAGTTTCAAAGAGATAAAATAATAAAATCAATAGTAGATGAGGAACGTAATATAAAATTAATTGAAGAAAACATAAAAGAGCTTAATTCATCGGAGAGAAGGAAAAAAATAATATCTAATTTTAAAGCAATATATGAAAAAATCTTGCATGAACTTAATGTACCGTTGAAGGCTTTAAAACTAAAAGATTTTGTACAGGAATTAACCAAGACTGGGAGTGAAAAGCCAAGGATTATTTATGCTTACCACGTTGCCCTGTACCTTTATAATCTAAACCGAATTGTAAGCCCTTTTAATCTTTTGGTTATAGATACACCAAATCAACAAGGTCAAGATTGGAAGAACTTAAAAAGTATTGATGAAATTCTTGGTCACCTCTTAGATAAGCGTGGGCAAGTTATTATTGGTACAGAAAGAGAAACAGGATATGAAAAGCAGGCTAGCAATGTTATTAGATTATTAGAAGAGAGAAAAACTCTAACTAAAAAGGATTATATAAGTCATATCGAACTTTACAGAAGTCTTGAGCAACTTTCTAAGTTAGAATCCGCGCCACAGCCCTGAAACGTACATTCAGGGTTTTGTTCATTTTTTTATGAGAATAACTTTTTGAGATATTTCTTTAGATTTTGTTAATTTGAAAGGATGAGTTATAGTTGGCACGTTCCAAACTTGATGAAAAGCAAGTGTATGAATATTTATCAAAAGTTTTCCTTGAGAAAACAATTGTTAGTAATAGATGGAAATATAGAACACAAGAAAAAGACAATGATATAGATGGTGAAATTGAAATTTTTTCCGATGAGGGAGAAACTACCGCCAAAATTATTAAAGTACAACTAAAAGCAACAAATGAGCTAAAGTACAGTGATGAAGCAGTCATATTTGACTGCCCAATGAAATTTTTAAACTTTTGTGATGTTTGTGATATTCCAGTTATCTTAGTTATATACGGGGTTGAGGAGAAAAAAGCCTATTGGTTATGGACACAAAAGTATATTTTCCAAGCGTTAGATAGTGATGGTGTAGAATGGCGAAAAAACACATCAACAATAAGAGTGAAAATCCCAACTGCGAATGAAGTAAAAGAGAATGCTAGATTCTATAATATGATAGAAAGCATCTCCAAAGTGGGAGTTAATGAACTACAGCAATGGAGGAAACAAGAAACTAGTGAATACTACTTCACTATTTTGGAGGAAAAGGATAATTCAACTGGCACGAAAAGAAGAATTAGCGCAAAAATTTATATTGAACGTTCGTTTGCCAGCTCAAAGGATTCGTTGGTTGAACTCGTTAAGAAGGTAAATGAAAAAGTGAAGAATAATAACTATTTCAGAAAAGTCTTAGATACAGGGATGGATGCTAGCAAACCGGAGTATATATGGCTTTATTTTTATGATGACTTAATCCAATACGAGTTTGGATTGCCTATGTGTAAAAGTGAATGGATAAATAACAATGGCATAAATGAACCAATTCTCTTAAAAGAGTTTGACCAATATATTGATAGTCATAATATAAGAGTCAAATGGGAGGATGATTTTAGACCATTACATGATTATCTTTTACTAAACTCCACCTCAAAAACTGACTATTTGAAAAAAATTAGAGGAATTGTGACATTTGCCAAGTACGAATTAGACTTGTTAATTAAACTTTTTAATAATGAAGGCAAAGGTAATTTTTATAATCATATCAATGCAAAGAGAAGCGACTATAGAAGGTATTTCCTTTTAATGAGTAATATTTTGCCTCCTTACGAATGTAGAAAGCTTAATAGAACTCTATACGATGTTCTAACAGATTTAGACAACCTTGCAATAGCAATAGAACAGAAGCAAGGAAACGAGTACTATTTAAATTCACAGTACATTAAGAAATTCGCATTACAATTAGCAATAATAGAACATGAAGTAGAAAGGATAATCTAGATATTTATAATGTGAGCAAATGCCATTCCATTATTTCCTGTACTCCCTATCAACTCGTCACATGTGGAGTGCGTATCATTGATCGAATGGAGGGGCGAGCCTAATTAGGCTACGTCCCCCTTTTTAAGTGGATTTTTGGAAGCTGAATTGGATTGGATTGAACAGTCTTCGTAAACGTCTGCACGGTTAATCATCTTGTGAATCATATTTCGAAGGATTTCTTCGTTGCTTGCGTCTAGCGTGGCGAGTTGAATAATTCCGCCTTACACGTTGATACACTCGAGTCTGTATCATGTTCGTGGGCGATATCCGTTTGCAGTCCCGCCGCTCGTTCCTCTAGGGCTTGTCCAGTCTTAACCGCCACGGAACAAGCATTGAACATCTCTTTATCAATATCGCCGCAAGTCCATTTCCTCGTGAGCTGAACGAGTTCAGTGTCCAATTTACTAATTTCCCTTTTTAACTTTTCAGAGTTTACGCGAACTCCACTCAACGCCTTGTCCTGATGATCTTAAGAGCGGCGGAACATGGCTCGCTAATACGCTCAAACAACTGAGTATAATTTGCAGCACTATAAGATTGATGGTACTCCGACATTACTAGAAAAAATACGAGATAAGAAGCCTACTGATTTTGAGCCAACGTTAATTCATGGTGATTGTACCATTGATGATGTCTTGGTGTATGAAGGTAGAATATCAGGCATTATTGATTGGAGCGGCGGAGTCTACGGAGACCCTCGTTATGATGTATCTTAGCTACAGGTCCAAAAACCCAATATTTTCCGATAAACTAAAGATCATAGTGCTTTCTTATGGTTATCGTGATACAATTTGCCACCGATTAAGAGTACGAATATCTTGCAGATGGTCTTTTCGCCTTTTTCTAAGCAATAGGAGTGTGATGAAATGATTAAAGCCATACTTTTTGATCTGGATGGAACTTTATTGGATAGGGATGCTTCGTTGAAGGGATTCATTGATGATCAGCATCATCGGCTGAATACTTTTTTAGGTCATATTCCCAAGGGAGACTTTCAGGCAAGGTTCGTGGAGTTGGATTCTCGTGGTTATATGGAAAGGTAAAGTTTATCGCCAATTGATTGACGAGTTTGAAATCAAAGGAATTACATGGGAACAATTGCTTGATGATTACGTAACTGGATTTAATCATAACTGTATGCCGTTCCCTAATATGGTGAAATTACTAGAGCATCTTCAAAATGATAAAATTCTACTCGGCATGATCACAAATGGCCACACAGCATTACAGTACAGCAACATTAAAGCCCTTGGTATTGAAAAGTATTTCACAACGATTCTTATCTCTGAACAAGAAGGAATTAAGAAACCGGACTCACAAATTTTTATGCGAGCACTAGAAAGGCGTGGGGTAAAACCAACAGCGAGTATTTACGTTGGAGACCATCCGATTAACGATGTCCAAGCCTCCCGAAACATTGGGATGAGGGGTGTTTGGAAAAAAGACCCTTTTTGGGATTCCCCTGTGGAAGCAGATTTTATTATTGATGATTTACTCGAACTAGAGCAGATTGTTAATCAAATTCAATCTGTCTCTTAGTAGCGGCACGAATGACTGATGTAGGGAGTCGCGAATACTGCCACATCAAGCTTGTCTATTTTACGCAACCCGGACATGTGGAGTCGGTCGCGCTGCTTGTACGAAATGAAACAGATGCTGAAAAGTCTTATTAATACTGGTTTTTTCCAAGGCAACAGTATGATAAAATTAGTGATACAGCAGTGGTTTTTACTCATGTTGTAGCCATTGGTGCAAACATGGTGCGAACACTACATATAATCAGCCGAAATCAGCGGAAATCATCCGCAAAGAGCCCAAAACTAGGCACATTTTGGATACACGCTTACAGTCCCAAAGAAAAGAATCCGAACGATCAGTGCAGTAATCGCTCGGATTTTTTTGTGTTATAATTAAATTAAAATGCTGGTACTTAGCAACTGGGATGGTGAGACTTATGGATCAAATCAAAGATCTTCAAAAGCTTATTAAGCTTACTGGTGATCGCGCTAAGCTAGATGCTAAGGCGAACGAAACATACATTGTGTATAAGAATGCAGAAGGCCAGATCATTAAGGAATACCATGATGGTCAGGTTATCCCAGTTACCGGACAGGATTCCCCTCATGCATGAGCTGTCTCCGATTATGTACGTTTTTGCTGGGAATAATGGAAGTGGGAAAAGCACCATAAGAAACCTTATTGTTGATCGGCTTGGCATAAGCGTTAATATCGATCCCGATGCATTGGCGAGGAGTATAGATTCACTTTATCCTGAGAGTAGAAAAGTATCTGCAGGAAAAGAAGCGATTAAATTATAATGCTCCCATAGGTTGAGACACGGGAGCGTGATAAATAAGTTATAATGAGACCATGGAAAAACGAAACCGATACCCCTCAGAATTCAAAACGAAGGTTGTGCTGGAGGTGCTCCGCGAGGAGCAGACCGTCAATGAGATTGCGGCCAAATATGAACTCAGTCCGGTGATGATCAGCCGGTGGAAAGCGGAGTTTCTGGAGCGCGCTTCGACCGTGTTCGAGAAAAAAGCGAGCGAAGCCGACAAAGTGAGAAAGGAATACGAAGCCAAGCAAGAGCGTCTTGGTCAACTTACGGTTGAGGTCGACTGGCTCAAAAAAAAATCTGGCCTCAAATGAATCGCTTGAAACACGCAAAGCGATGGTGGAACAAGTCAACCCGGATATCACCGTCAAACGCCAGGCGGCGCTGCTGAGCGTGAATCGGACCAGCGTCTACCGCCCTGCCAAAGAGCAGCGCGAGAGCGAAGAGAATGTCCGGCTGATGCACCGGATCGACGAGATCCACATGAAGTACCCCTTCTACGGCTACCGGCGCATGACGAGAATCCTCCGCGATCAGGGCTTTGAGGTCAACCGCAAGCGCATACGCCGTTTGATGCGGATCATGGGGCTCGAGGCCGTGTATCCGAAGCCGAACCTGAGCAAGCGGTTGCACGCCACCTATACGCGCCCCTACCTGCTGCGCGGCCTGACAATTGATCGACCGAATCAGGTCTGGGGGATCGACATCACCTATCTCCGGATGGGCAAAGGGTTTATGTACTTGTGCCTCATCATCGACTGGCATAGCCGCAAGGTCATGGATGATGAGCTGTCCAGCACGCTTGAGAAGGGCTTTGTGCTCCGGTGCCTCAAACGAGCAATCAGTCGCTGCAAGCCGGAAATCATGAACAGCGACCAAGGCTCGCACTTTACCAATAGCGCTTACCTTGAACTCCTCGAAAAGGAAGGCATCAAGGTTTCCATGGACGGCAAAGGCCGGGCGACCGACAACAGCAGGACCGAGCGATTTTTCCGCTCACTCAAGTACGAATGCATCTACATAAACGAATTCGAAGACCCTCGAGTGCTGCGTCAAGGGATAGCTCGCTATGTCCAATTTTACAATGAGGAACGCCCCCACCAGTCCCTCGGCGAAGCAAGGCCTGCTCAATTCTACGCTCACGAGATCAAGCAAATCGCATCCTAATCGATGGAAGGAGGACATAACTTATTTTTCAAAAAATCGTGTCTTGACATTGGGGAGCATTACAGAGGAGAGGTTTGCCGCAGCAACTCCGCCTGGTTGTCATGAGCAATGACAGCGGCGGAGTGGGCTGTGAAAGGAGTCATGTGGCCAGAGCAATCTGACATGTGTTAGTTAACGGAGGCATGTTATTCCCTGTTCTCGAGCAAATTGTTCTTCAGATCCAATGTCTCCAGCACCTGCCAGGCATATTGCAGGTCGAAAAATACCGAATACTGATCGATGCTGCAGCCAAGAATCTTCTCGACCCGTTTTATTCGATAAGCGAGTGTGTTCGGGTGGATTTTTAGAGCGGCGGCCGCTTCCTTATAACGTTTTCCGGACAAAATAAACGCATCTAACGCTTTTAATAATTCAGTTCTTTTATGAGGCGGACAGTCCAAGAGAGGCTGGAGAAGCCCATATGCAAATTGAAGCAGAGCATCCTTCGGTTGATCTAATATAAATTGAACCGCTCCCATTTCTACATAATCCTTCACCGTATTTATTTCTTTTTTGCTTTTACTGAGGCTCACGCATTGTTTCGCATCCCAATAGGATTGCACAAAGCCGTCGAGATTTCGGCAAACCCTGCCGATCCCTATGTAGCAGTTTATCCCCGGATGGCGCTGCTTCAAAACGTGGTTTATTTTGTGTGCAATGCTCCTGCTTCTTTGCAGCGCTATGGCATCACTTAGCTCTTTAGATACAGACAAAATGATGACAAACGCATTCAGCCTGCGAATCACCAAACTGTAGGGATTGAGGCTTAATAACTCTGTCTCAATCGTTTGTTGAAAGCGGCGGTGTGCGGCCTTCGAAGCAGCGGCATGATCCCAGTTCGTGTCGGACTCAATCTCAGACACCATGAATACAAAGGAATCATCCGCACTTAAACCAAGTGCTTTTGCCTGTTGGCGGAACGTCCGAATGTTTTTCTCCGACATAAGTTCATCCAGAAACTCACCCTTCACACGCTGCTCGGTTTCATAGACAGCTTCTCTTTGCAGCAGGTCTAACGCCAAAACAAGGCAGCACTGCTCCGCTAAGACCACATCCTGATCACTCAATTTTCTGTTGCCTTCTATGACAGTCAGCACCCCGAAAATTTCATTTGCAGCTACGATAGGGAACAGCATGACAGAGTTTGGCGTGTAAGGGCGGCCGTCAGCCTTTATTCGAATTGAGCTTCTCTTTTTTATAACGGTTTGTAAACCCGCGATAAAAGGAGGTGAGTGCATATCGAAGGTAAGCTCTGAGGAGAGGTGCTGCGTCAACACACTCAACAAGTTGTCATACACCACAATGGGATTCTCCAGTGTCTGGAAGACAGCTTGACCAAATTCATGCGTCGATCTACCGCTGAGCAACAGCTTCATCAATCGATCATGGGTCTGGTTGATTCGAGAGAGCTGCTGGTTCTGTGACTGAATCACGGCATTCAGCTTTTCCAGCTGTTCCTTTTTGCCTTTCTCGTCCGCATATAATCGCGCATTTTCCAATGCGATTGCAGCCAAGCTGGACAATGTGATAAGCAGATTCAAGTCGTTTTCGTTGAAAGAGCTGCGTGTAAAATTGTCGATCGTCATGACACCTATGCATTCGCCTTTGATAAGAAGAGGAGCACACATCACACTTTGGATTTTAAAATGTTTGCCTATGGTTGTTCTGAATGGTTCCAACGATTGGTCATATAAAATTTTGTTAGACGGGGACATCGACGAGGTGTTTCTAAGGACGGTATTCGAGCTTTCGAAAATCTTAGGGCTTTTGTTTTGAAAGGTTATACCCGTCATAGATTCCCCCGGCAATAAGGCAAGATGCCGCATCTTATCCCACAAAAACCCTGCGCATGCCATCGGTTTTAAACACCCTTGTCTTTTATCGAAGATAAACAATACGCCCGCATCCGCCGCCTCGATCACACCCAGAGCACGATCCAAAATCCGAGTGATGACCTCATCAAGTGAAAGACTTGATGTGAAGTATTGGGCTGCGTCGATCAGCAATTCATTTTGGGTCGACCGCTCCTCAGAATTCGGGGACACGGCAGGTTTCCCATGTTCAGACATCAAATTCACCCACTTTCGAAAGTTTGTTTCATTCTTGGCGTCATCTGCGCAGGTTGTTGTTTTTTCAAATGTATGATTACTTAACATGTTACCAAATATTGAAAAATAGGTCATGTGATGTTTTGGATTATCACGAATTATTGTTCCTCATTTTGTGTGAAATCGCAAACATTTCAAACTGTTTCTATACTATAATTCTCTATATTAGTTTTTCATTCCTTTGGTGGCATGTTTTATAACACTGATTCATCGGGATCGTTTTTAGGCACTGTGCATTAATCCACAGCAAAAGGAGGAGTATGAATGAAGTTAATAGGGATCGATGTTGGGGGGACGTTCACCGATATTATTTTCACCGACACTGAAGCAGGCAGTTCTTATATACATAAGGTGCCTACTACCAAGGAAGACCCATCTGTCGGAATGGTAA
The DNA here is from genome assembly GCF_002220865.2 of Paenibacillus xerothermodurans. Lineage (GTDB taxonomy): Bacteria > Bacillota > Bacilli > Paenibacillales > NBRC-103111 > Paenibacillus_S > Paenibacillus_S xerothermodurans. The sequence goes on from NZ_NHRJ02000008.1 coordinate 114,144, forward strand.
CGGGAGTGCAAGAAATTTGCGAAAGATACGGCATTGAGCCGGCATCTTTGGATCATGTATTTCATGGCACCACAATTGCTACAAATGCCATTTTGGAGCACGATGGCGCTAAGACAGGAATGATAACTACCGAAGGGTACCGGGATATTATTCATATCGGCCGCCACCAGCGGCCGCAGAATTATTCGATTCAGCAGGAGATTCCTTGGCAGGATCGTCCGCTGGTTGAACGAAGACACCGTAAGACGGTCAGAGAGCGTCTAGTGCCTGTAGAAGGGCAAGCCCGGGTGCTGGTGCCTCTCGATGAGGATCAGGTGCGGGAGGTGCTCCATTCTTTTAAGCAAGATGGTATAGAGTCTGTTGTTGTCGGCCTGCTCTTCTCGTATTTGAATCCTGAGCATGAAGAGAGGATTGCAGAGATTATCCGTGCGGAATTTCCGGAACTCTATGTTACAACATCCGCCAGTATTTCACCTCAATTCCGCGAATTTGAGCGGTTTACGACAGCTGCGCTAAATGGCTTTGTCGGACCTAAAGTGCAAGCCTACGTAAGTAATTTGGAGCAGAGGTTACAGAGCGCTGATATCACGTGTGATCTCCATATTATGTCGTCCAACGGAGGTGTAGCTACCGCTCACACCGTGTCGGAAAAGCCTGTGTTAACGCTGCTCTCAGGTCCGGCGGCCGGGGTGTTGGGAGGTCAATGGGCCGGCAGCTTGTCCAACCGAAAGAAGTTAATCACGTTTGACGTCGGCGGAACGAGTGCCGATATTGCGATTATTACTGAGGACGGATTCGGTGAATCTTCGGCAAGGGACACTTGGATTGCGGGTTTTCCGGTGCAAATTCCAATGATCGATATCCATACCATCGGAGCAGGCGGCGGCAGTATCGCACATGTTGACTCTGGCGGTGCATTTCACGTCGGGCCGCGCAGCGCGGGCTCTTACCCCGGTCCTGCATGCTACGGACGAGGAGGGGAACAGCCAACCGTAACGGATGCTCATGTTGCATTGGGACATCTTGACCCGGACAATTTTCTCGGTGGCGAGATGGACATATTCCCCGACAATGCGTCTCGGGCGATACAGGAGTTGGCGGATCAGCTGGGGTTGGATGCAGCGGAGGCAGCAGAAGGAATGTTGACCATTGTGAACAACAACATGGCGAACGCAATTCGTGCCAAGACGGTACAAAAAGGCTATGATCCTCGTAATTTCAGTCTGCTTGGTTTGGGTGGCGCGGGTCCGATGCATGCTGTGGAAGTTGCCAAGATTTTAGGCGTGCCGGAAGTAATTATTCCGCCTCACCCGGGGATCACCTCGGCCACGGGGCTGCTTACGACAGATCTTAAGTACGATGCGACACAGACGCTATTTATGTTGAGTTCTTCGATTGCGCTTGGGTTGGTGAACAATGCTGTAGCCAAGCTGGAGTCCCAGTTACAGACACAGCTTGCATTGGCCGGATTTTCAGAAGATGAAGTGGAGATTCGCAAATACTTTGACTGCCGCTATGTCGGTCAGGGATATGAGCTTCGCGTAGCTTTGCCTGATGAAGCGTTGAATTCGGAAAATATCGAAAATGTTTGGCGTAGTTTCCATGTATTCCACGAAAGGGAGTATGGGCACGCCTTCGAGGACAGTCTGATTGAAATTGTAAATTTGCGACTAACGGGCGTTGGGGCTATGCCTAAAATCGGCCGTCCGCAAGTTGGTACCGCGGCTGCGTTAAGCGAGGCTTTGGTTAAAACTGAAAAATCGATCTTCCGAACCGGCGGACAATTGCAGCGAGTCGAAACAAATTTCTATCACAGAGATTTCCTGCCGGTTGGCGTCCAGTTCGAGGGACCTTGTGTCATATTGCAAAAGGACACAACGACGATCATTCCGCCGCACTGCGAGGTTGTATTGGAGCAAGCCGGTAACATTGTAATCAAGGTGGGGGTGTAATCTGATGGAAAAATTAGAAAATCGTTCGGCCGTTGATCCGATTACCGCTCAGGTTCTTCGGGGCGCTTTGGAAAACGTCGCAGTCGAAATGGGCTACAAGCTGGCCCGCATGTCATACTCCAGCATTATTCGCGAATCGGAGGATTTTGGGTGCGCCCTGCTCGATGCGGAAGGTCAGCAGTTGTGTGAATCGACGACAAGCACACCACTGCAATCGGGTCCGATTCCGGGATATATGAGGGGGATAAAGAAAATTATGGCGGAGCGAGGCGATGTGTTCCGGCCGGGCGACGTCATTATTCATAACTCGGCGTATCACGGAGCGTCGCATCAACCCGATGTAGGATTTTTTATACCTGTTTTTTATCAAAACCAGCTCATCGGTTTCTCCTGCACTACAGCCCACCATTTGGATTTGGGAGCATTAACCCCCGGTTCTTGCGGAATCGTGGACGCGGTCGACGCCTATGCGGAAGGATTACAGTTTAAAGCGATCAAAGTGTACGATCAAGGGGTCCGCAACGAGATGCTCTGGCTTATCCTCAAAGATAACGTGCGGGCGGCGGATATGGTTGTAGGCGATATGGAAGCTCAAATTGCTGCCTGCAGAATCGGAGCTGAGCGGTATCTTGAAATAGTGCAAACTTACGGGATGGAAACGGTTCTTGCCGCCAGCGAAGATTTGATGGCTTATTCAGAGCGGATGATGCGCAGTGAAATCGCCAAACTTCCCGATGGAACGTATAGGGCGGAGGGATACGTGGACGGGTTCCTAGATAGTCCTGATCCGGAGAAAAAAGATTTGAGGATCAGTGTGGCCGTGACGGTTGAAGGCAGCGATATAACAGTGGATTTGACAGGCACTTCACCTCAGGTGTCAGACCGCCCAATCAATATGCCTTTTGAAGGCACTGTCGATATTGCGGTGTACTTCACTTTGCGTTCGGTGCTGCTTGATTCGGAAGTATTCGGGCATATACCACAAAACTCAGGTTTAATGCGGCCGATCAAAATCATTGCTCCCAAAGGGACCCTGGTAAACCCGACATTCCCGGCTCCTACGATTGCCCGTTTCTGTCCCGGCAACATGGTCGCCGACACGTTGATGCATGCTCTTGCACAAGTTGTGCCCCGCCAAGTAAGCGCCGGCATTGGTAATTTGAACGTGGTGGCGTACAGCGGACTGAACAATGAGCAATATTGGGTGTACATGGATATCATGGAGGGCAGCTACGGCGGCAGATATGGTAAGGATGGCATGGACGCGGTAGACACACTTTATGCGAATACAAGAAACAATCCGATTGAGGATATTGAATCCCATTATCCCCTTCGTATAACCCGTTATGAGCTGCTGGATCATTCTGCCTCAGCCGGGAAATTCCGCGGGGGAATCGGCTCGGTCCGGGAAGTGGCATTTTTAGAAGACGGAGGCTTTTCCGTTGAAGGGGATGGGCAGAAGCATAATCCTTGGGGATTTTCCGGCGGCAGAGACGGAACGCCGTGTCAACTGCTCTTTTGCTCCCCTGATGGTGCGGAGGTTCCTCTGCCATCCAAAATTCCGCATCATAGAGCCAAACAAGGCGATTCCTTAAGATTGATCGGACCGGGTGGGGGAGGCTACGGAAATCCTATGGAGCGGGACCCGCGCGCGGTGTTGTCGGATCTCTTGGATGGATATATTTCAGTCGAGAGTGCAGACGCAGATTATGGGGTCGTGTTCGTGGATGGGCAAATCGACTGGGAAGCGACGGCCCGCAAGCGATCATAGCCAATTACCTCATAGAGAGATAAGGAGATCATGAGATGATCAATCATGGGCGTCTGGAAGAACGAATTCAGTCTCTTGGAATGATAGGAGCAACACCGGAGGGAGGAGTGGCGCGGCTTTCTCTGTCAAAAGAAGACCGAGAAGCGCAAATGTTGGTTTCCGCTTGGATGCAAAAAGCGGGCATGGAGGTGCGTGTCGATCCTGCCGGAAATTTGATCGGGCGAATAGAGGGCACACGCCGGGAAGCGCAGCCGGTTGTGATCGGCTCTCACATCGATTCCGTGGTAAACGGCGGGAAATATGACGGAGTCATCGGAGTGATTGGCGGCATTGAGGTCGTGCAGCATTTACATGAAGAAGGAATTAAGCCGCTTCGGCCAATCGAAGTCATCGCATTCTGTGAAGAAGAAGGCTCACGGTTCCAGAGCGGTTTGTTCGGAAGCCGGGCAATGGTCGGTGCAATAAATGAGCAGGATTTCGAATTGGTAGATCAACAAGGTATGACGCGCCGGGAAGCTTTGATTCAATTTGGGCTAGATCCGAAGAAAATCAAAGAAGAGGTGGTTAGGCGTCAAGGTGCAATCCAGGCCTATTTAGAAATGCATATTGAACAGGGGCCTGTATTAGAGCTGCTGCAAGCGCCTATCGGAATTGTTAACGGTATCGCAGGGCCGGCTTGGGTCGAAGTTACTGTGCAGGGGAAAGCGGGGCATGCAGGGACGCTGCCGATGAATATGCGACAGGATGCGTTGCTTGGTGCCGCGCAAATTGCACTGCTCGTAGAGGACATATGTCATGCTTATCAAGATGCACCCGTTGTCGGGACTGTGGGACATATGGAGGTGCTGCCGGGCGGTGCTAATACGGTTCCTGGACGCGTCGTGTTTTCGGTCGATGTCAGGGACATAGATAAAGGTCGAAGGGATGAAGTCATGCGTCAAGTAAAAACCGGTGCTCAGCAGATTTGTGAGCAAAGAGGGCTGGGCTTCAGCTGGAATGAACGGTTGAATCTGGACCCGGTGGAGTGCAGTCCTTCGATTATAGATGTGATGAAAGAGCAGTCACTCAAGATGAAACTTCAGTGCCCGTTACTGATCAGCGGTGCCGGACACGATGCACAGTTGATGGCTGTTATCACTGAGATGGGAATGATCTTCGTCCGATGTAAAGATGGAGTTAGTCATAACCCTGCGGAATATGCTGATATTGCAGATATCGCCTTAGGCACTGAATTACTGTCCCGTGTCGCGTTGCATCTTGCCAGTCAGTGATTGTGCGGCTTTGATTTGTTTGACACCTGTTTATTCACTCGAATTACGACTAAACAGTCAGGAGAGGGATGGATGTAAACATGAAAATCAAAGTAATTAACCCCAATACAACCTGGGAAATGACCAAAGGAATTGAACACGCAGCGAAAAGCGCAGCCAGACAAGGGACCGAAATCCTGGCCGTAAGCCCCGAAATGGGCCCCGTATCCATTGAATCCTACTATGATGAATATTTAGCGATACCGGGTGTGCTGGAGGAAATTCGTAAAGGCGATAGGGAAGGTGTGGATGCTTATGTGATTGCATGTTACGGCGATCCGGGACTGCATGCGGCAAGAGAGCTTACCCACGCTCCTGTCATCGGAATAGCGGAAGCGTCCATGTATATGGCCTCCATGTTAGCCGCTCGATTCTCTATCGTGACTGTACTTCCAAGAATTAAAACCATGTTGGAGGAACTGGTTGCCGGCTATGGGATGGGTCATCGTGTGATTAGTATTCGCACAACACCGCTCAGCGTACTGGATTTTGAGAAAGATCCCGCAAAAGGAATGGAGGTGCTTGCTCAAGAAGGCAGACGGGCCGTTGAAGAAGACCATGCGGAAGCTATTCTTTTGGGCTGCGCTGGCATGGCGGAGTTCGCCGATCGTCTGGAGCAGGAGCTGCAAGTGCCGGTTTTCGACGGAGTCGTGGCCGCTGTCAAGTTCGCCGAGGCCGTTGTGGATTTGGGCAAGACGACAAGCAAGCTGAAAACCTACAAATATCCCGAGAAAAAGAAGTTCATAGGGGCTATGAGCCCGTTTGCCGATATCAACTCATAATAAGCACGGGGACTTCCTGCACGGAAGTCCTATTTTGTGTGTGAATTTGATGTCAGCAATCGTATTCTCAACGCTTAATCGGAACTGCAATTCTTTTTCAACTTGCATTAGCTGCAGGAATGCCTTGGGGCAGCTGTGCAACTCAGGAACGACTGCATGTCATAGCTCTATGCTCGTTCGATCTAGCACTGCCAGACGGACATGGCCACGATTCGTCAGAATCGTAAAAAGCACACCAGTACCACATGGCAAGCTGCCAACCGCCTGGGATTTGGCAGCTGCTCTGCATTCACGGGCGGAAAAAAACTGTCGAACGTGCAACTTCTTTATGTTTTACAACGTTTGGAATTAAAAAGGATTATTTCCAATAAGGTCGTACTTTTTTGCACGCCCTCCCATAAGTGGTCGACCGTTCAAACACTGCTATCAGCGAATACACATTTTCAAAGAAAATTGGAGAGGGATGAACCAATGTTGAAAAAACTACTATTCACCGTTTGCTTCAGTTTATGTATATCATCATTATGGCCAACCGTTTATGCTGCCGACTTGGTTTCCAAATGCCAGTGTCCAAACAAGTTTTCCCACACATTCCTATGATTTTTCAGATGGTTATGAAGGATGGTCCGTTGATTTCGCTGATCTGCCGCTCGATTATATTGAGAATGATTACCGCTTACAGCATAAAACGATGTCATTGCACTGGGTGAGCACAAACAGAAAACGGTCTATTCGTGTCTGGTATGAACCGCAGCGATGATTTATTCATGTTTGTCACCAAACAGTTAGATCACCCTCGTTATTTTCTTTTTCAAAAGCCTTCACTTGGTCTGTGTTGCAATCGAGCCATTTCAGCCATCCTCTCAAACCAACCTTTCTTCCATTTTTGTATGTTACAGACTCCCTTTTTTTCCTGCGTATCCTGATTCAATACATAAACACGCAGTTTCAATTCACTGCTTCTTAATGATTGCCCGATAAAAAAATCTAGGTAACGCGGATTGTCGCCGCCACCGTGATTTTTGTCCCTTTGCAACAGGAACAGTAAGTAACCGATGCAGCCATTCTAAATTAAATGACTTCCAAATCCGTGGCGTAGGTTTTACCTTTCCTGCGATTACGTCAAGGCTCCCGCCAACACCAAAAGCAACCTTAGCACCATCAAGTTTATGTTTATGCTTATGAATCCACTTGTCAGTGTAGGGTGCTCCCATTGCAATTATTAACACATCGGGTTTGGACTGCTGAATTTCATTAAGTATGTGCTTTTCTTTATCTTCGGTGTAGAATCCGTTATGCCGACCTGCGACGACTACATTTGGATAGCGGCTGCGTATCTCGTTTACAGCTTTAAGGTTTGTCTCTTCATCTGTACCAAGAAAATAGAAACTCCAACCTTGTTCGTTCCCTCTCTCCAATAGTCGAAGAAGCAAATCATAGCCAGTGACACGTTCTGAGATAGGGTCACCTTTTCTTTTTGAAGCAATCACAATGCCTATGCCATCTGGTGTAATTAAATCTGCCTCTTTTACAATTGTTTGAAGCAACTTATCCGTTTGGTGGGCTATTGTGATCTCAGGGTTCGCTGTGATTAAATGAAACAACTTCGGTTGTTCTTTTTGGATATGTTCGCCTAGTAGATGCACCGTTTCATTCAGCGTTAATTTGGAAAAGGGAACTCCCAATATATTTATTGAGCCTGTCATAAACTCACCTTTCGGCGTGCAGAATATAGAGCAATTCTACCACACATAGCGAGACTTTTTGAAATTTATTCCAGTTCAGCGTCAACTTGCAGCAGACGACTATTCGAAAAAACTATAGGCGTGATAGAACGCCATAAACTCTTTTGTAGCCGCGCTAGGCAGTGCGGAGAGGGTACAGCAAACCTTGCTCCAAAGCCAAATATGAACGTCTTGCGGCAGCCATTTGCTTGCGGCTGCAATAAACAGGCCGACTCGGACGCTGTAATGCTCCCCAATGCCAAGACACGACTTTTTGAAAAATAAGTTATGTCCTCCTTCCATCGATTGGATGATTTTGCTTGATCTCGTGAGCGTAGAATTGAGCAGGCCTTGCTTCGCCGAGGGACTGGTGGGGTCGTTCCTCATTGTAAACTGGGACACAGCTGTTTTTTGCAAGTGAAAAATGCTAAGTTTTGCTGCGAAAAATGCTGAGGTCACTTGCCAGATTAATCATTACTGTGGAATTCGTTCCATCGCTTGCTTGAAGGTTGGAGGTCACAATTACGCTCTGCTGTTGAATCGGCAATCACGTTAAATAAGCGCTCCGAGCCTGTTTGGCTACAGGGGACGTAGCCAACTTCATCCAATATAATCAGGACATCTTTCTCAGCTTTTCTCGAAAGCGGCTGAGCGTACCCACAGCAAATTTCTCTTGCAGTAAAGCTACTAAGTCCGAGGCGCGGAAGAATTGAACCGCATGACCTTGCCTGCTGATTTGGAGGGACCGTCACTAACCAAGCAGGAAGTGGAGGATCAGACAGATTATGGTACCAGATCGGGAGCAATGATGACCGGACACTATCGAACAGGAAGTGATGTAAAACTTATGCTGATGTCTGTACTTCCGTTTATTCTGGCATCTTAGCGAGTGGCCAAAATGTGTTGGTTACATCAGGTCACTGCGAAGACGTTGGTTCCTCAACAGCCTGGTTCCAAACATGGAATGATACACCAACTATAGGTAACTTTTCGTTTAGAACCATTTCTCAAGAAACCGATGGTAGTGATGGTGTAAGTGATGCAGGTTATATCACACTTAATGGGCATAGCGGTAATCCTGAGGTGCCATATTCCGGGATGGTTCCTATAGTTGGAGTTTATGTAGATGATTTGGTTGGTGATACGATCTATATGCGAGGTTCGCAAACCGGGGCCTTAACTGCGGGGACAATTCGATTCGCTAATGCTGATATTTGGTGGGGTGTTGGTGGTTACGCATATAAAGAAAATGAAGTTCTCGCTACTGGGTATACTTCTCAGGGAGGGGACAGCGGTGGCCCTGTTTTAACGGATTATGCATGGGACGATGCTAGAGGTTCATTTACTTTTGATTTAGCTGGTACACATACCGGAGTAGTACTATTCGAAACGACAGTGATATTGTGGCAGCTGGTACCTATAAAGTTTATGAACCAATATGGAGGACATATAACGATCTGAATTTAAACGGTATTACACTTAGGAGATAAAATGGATTAATTACAAGGCGCTTGCTAACAATGCAGCGTCTTTTGGTATTTGGTAAGATTTGAAACAATTATCCAGACTTTTACGTTTATTTTGCTGGAGAGGTGTTAAAATGAAGCAAATAATTATTATCGCTCTTCTTTCATTAGTCGCATGCAATCAGTCTTCAATATCTGATGATCCATTCAAGGGTCTCTTTCAACACGAAGAGCCGACTAAACAGTCCGCTCCTTCGAATGAAACAGAAGATTTTTCAGCAAGTATATCTGTTGCTGACCAATTAAAATCACATGAAGAGTTCATTGTTGAGGCTACTCTAAAGAACTTAACGAATAATGGGTTTACCATCCAACATGCGGCAAAAGTTTTTTATGTTACGATTAAGGACAGTAACGGTAAGGTGGTTAACACATTCGTTATGCCCGAAGTAGGAATTGTTCGTAATTTTCAAGCTAACCAAGTGATTACTGAACAGTACGCGTGTAAACTAGAAAAGCCTGGTCGTTACGAAGTATCAGCTACTGCAAGATTTGCAATTGTTGAGGGGGACAACAGAGACTATGAAGTTACAACGAATAAAGCAACAATTGATGTTGTTCTATAATTTGTGCTGATCAAAATACGCAAGACAACCCGCTCCTGAGTCTGTAAAATATTTTGGGAAACTCTCAAACCATATACTAAAATGGAAGAAAGGCTGGTTTGGTAGGATGGCTAAGCACCCGGGACATCCAGGACCACTTAAATGAACTGTATGGCATCGACGTATCGCCAACCATGATTTCGAATGTAACCAACAAGATCGTGCCTCTCATCAAGGAATGGCAGAACCGGCCACTGCAAAGCGTTTACGCGGTTGTATTTATGGACGCCATCCATTATAAGGTGAAGCAGGACGGAGCCATCGTGCACAAGGCTGCATACATGGTCGTTGGTATCGACCTGGATGGAAGTAAGGATGTACTGGGCATGTGGATTGGTGAGAACGAATCGTCAAAGTTCTGGCTCAACGTGCTCAATGATCTGCGCAACCGTGGCGTGCAGGATATTCTGATCACTTGTGTCGATAACCTTACGGCATTATCTGAGGCCATTACTGCGTGTTATCCGGGCACTGAGATTCAAAAGTTCGTACAAGGACTTGAAGAGAGTCACAGCCGATCGAAAGCCGATCTACAAAGCGGTGACAGAGGAAGCTGCCTTGTTGGAGTTGGACAGATTTGAAGAGATTTGGGGCAACAAATACCTACTCATTGTGCGCTCCTGGCGCAACACCTGGGCGGAACTCTCCACCTTCTTTAAGTACCCTCCAGAGATTCGCAAGCTGATCTATACCACCAATATGATTGAGAGCTACCATCGCCAGCTGCGGAAAGTCACGAAGGGTAAAAGCATCTTCACAACCGGCGAGGCGCTGCTCAAGATGCTCTATCTGGCCACGATGGACGTGACACGAAAATGGACTGGTCGCGTGCAGAACTGGGGACAAATCCTGCTCCAACTTTCCGTCCTCTTCCCTGACCGAATCGGGCATCATTTACGTTAGAATCTGTGTTTCGAGAGGGTTTACACAAAATTGTGGAGAGACCCATCTAGACGAATAAACTAGGACACCAATAATACATCTTCAAGTTTAGGCTGCCAATGAACGTTCTTTTGATTTTGATATATACACAACCCCTTATGTGTTTGGTTGCGGCTTATGTCGTGGAGATCATTCGCAATGTGACGCACTGGTTTATAGTAAAAATTCGAACACCAGTTCTGTTTATTTGATTGCAGATCATCAAAATGGGGGAGTCAAATGTCCGACGCAGCTGCTTTAATCAGAGATGATATTTTGAATTCAATTTCTAATCTGTTTGGAATAAAAATTTATGATGAATTGCAAGTTGAGCAAGGTTACTTAAATCTAAAATGGAAAATTGAGACGGATATAGGGAGTTTATTTGTAAAGCAGTACAACAAGACACGCTATCCCGAAAATTTCGTAATGATCTTGAGATCTCCTTAACCCATCAATTTAGTTTGAATAAACAGGGTATTCCTAGTCCCAAGTTGTTTTCTAACCAAGGAAAACTTGTGCTAAAGACGCCTTCTCAAGAGCGGTTCGTTTTAATGAGTTTATGCGAAGGTAACGTTATATCACCAGGTTCGGCAAACGAAAATCAAGTGTACACGCTGGGCAAAGCCATAGGTCGGATGCATCAATTGTTAAACTCGCACAATACGAATCCATATCCCTTACATTGGGATATTCGAAGCAAAGAAGAAATGCTCGAGCATTGGAATTATAGATGGAAACGTGCAAATAACATGAAATGCGAGAAGACGATCAGGTCATTGGAAGTCCAACGGAAGATCATCGATGAAACCCAAATCGATATATTTTCGAATTGCGAACGGGGCTGGCTCGTACTGCTTTCTCAGTTTGTCGGGTTCATTGGTTTTCTTCTCGAACACCATGGAAACACGCTCAAAACCTTCCACCCCGCTGATCATGACTGGATTCAATTCATATTTAGCCGCGATTGGAGTTGGTGGCTGGAAGACGCAATCCGAGCCGTTAGCGACAAACGGAGGGCGCTGGCAAGGTGAATAATTACGTCTCAATTTCAAAATGAATGATTTGGCTGTGTCTATACTGCTATAAAGTTGGAGGAAACTGAATCTGAAAATGGTCTTGTTTTAGTTTAGTGTCACACTTAGAGCCACCGAAAGATCACCCGAAAGATCACCCTTTAGAAAACTTATTCCTGAATTGACACTATGCATGAGAAACCTTCTCTTATAGAATTCCAGTGAGCGACCTCGAATTAAAGCGGAATATGAAGGAGGCAGTCAGTTTTCGTCGAAATATATACATAATAACGTTTTTTACATTAGATAATTTTATGGAGTTGGAAGAATTGGAACAGGATATGAAGCAGCGTACATATACAGTAGGAAGTTTATTTGCGGGTATTGGTGGCTTTTGCAGAGCTTTCAAAAACGAAGGATTTAATGTGCTATGGGCAAATGAGTTGGATCCCTATGCTTGTCAAACATATAAACATAATTACCCTGAAACAAGGCTTTATGAGAAGTCAATTGCAGACTTATCTGTAGTAAGTGATAATTTGGAATCAGTGGATGTCCTGACTGCAGGATTTCCCTGCCAATCCTTTTCTCTTGCAGGGAATAAACTTGGCTTTGAGGACCCGAGAGGAAGACTCTTTTTTGAAATAATAAGATTACTGAAAGAGTTTGGAAGAAACAGACCCAAGATAATAGTACTTGAAAATGTAAAAAACCTAATCTATCACAATAATAAGCTCACTATAAATATTATCGAAGAAGAAATAAAGAGGGCTGGATATTGGTTTCGAATACCATTGGACAATAAGGGGAACTTGATTTCAGATAAAAGTAATGCAGTTGTACTTAATACTAAGGAACATACGGACATACCCCAGAATCGAGAAAGGCTCTATATGGTCGCCTTTTCTCAGGATTTTTTTAAAGTTAACAACTTCAAGTTCCCAGAAATTGAACATGGGCTAAAAGACGTGAGGGAGTTTTTAGATTTGGACTCTGCAGCAGACCAAGATCTCTATTTTGATGTAAACTCTAAGTACGGTAAGCTGTTTGCGGAAAAAATGGCAGAAGGAAACAAAGATTCCGTTTATTTATTGAGGAGAGCTTATGTCAGAGAGAATAAAAGCGATTGTACTTTCACTCTTACAGCAAATATGGGTGAAGGCGGACATAATGTTCCTGTCATACAAGATGATTGGGGTATAAGAAAGCTGACACCCAGAGAATGCGCTCGCCTGCAGGGATTTAAAGACAACCAGTTTTCATTTCCAGAAGGGATGCCAAGAGCGAAACAATATAAGCAGATCGGAAACGCTGTTACGGTTGACCTTGTACAAAAGCTAGCGGCACAATGTTTGAATACTTTAAAGAGTTCAAAAATATAAGGAGATTGTTATGATAAATTGGAATTTCCCGTCAAACAATTATGGACAGGTTACAGGACTTAACGATGCAGGAATTGAAACTTTTCGGGGGAATCCTTTGGATTCATTAGCAAGAGAAATTAATCAAAACTCTTGTGACGCAAAGGATAAAGGTAATAGTGGTCCGGTAGAGGTTCATTTTAATTTGATATATGTCTCATCAGAGCACTTCCCGGGAAAGGATCGTTTTATAAGTATACTTAACTCATGCAAAGAATACTGGAAGGATAACGCCAAGACCAAGCAATTTTTCGAAAATGCTTTTTCAATTATGAACTTAGAACAGATTCCCTTTTTAAAAATTAGTGACTACAATACAACAGGCTTAACAGGAGCTAATGAAGGAGAGAGAGGGGGATGGCATAACCTCATAAAATCAGTAGGTTCTTCCGATAAAGGTTCACAATCAGGAGGATCCTTCGGCATCGGTAAGCATGCGCCTTTTGCATGTTCCGATTTAAGAACTGTGTTTTACGGTACAAAAGAGGTGGAAAACGGTACCTTCGCCTTCCAGGGTGTGGCTAAGTTGGTAACTCACCTAAATGACGCGGAGCCCACACAGGGCACAGGGTATTTCGGAATCGTTGAGAAAAATACGCCGATTACTTCAACAGCAGAGATAAATGAACTTTTCAGAAGATCCGATATAGGGACGGATATATTTATTGCTGGTTTTAATGAGAAGAGTGAATGGGAAGAAAAAATAATTAAATCTGTGCTTGAAAATTTCTTTATTGCTATATTAAATGAAAAATTAATCGTCAAAGTCGGAGAAACAACCATAAATGCTAATTCACTAGCAGGACTATTAGAGAAGTATACAAAAAATGATCCTGAATGCCTCTCGTATCATTATTATGAGTCATATACTCTCTCAAATCGATACCACTTCCCTAATAAGGACTTTTTAGGTCTTGGTGAGATAGACTTGTTTGTTCTCCCAGGTAAGGACCTTCCTAAGCGGGTTGCTATGGTCAGAGGGACGGGAATGAAAATATATGATAAGGGGAGTTTCCGAACCCCCTTTAAGTTTGCGGGTGTAATGATTGCAAAAGGTGAGGGCATAAACGATTTTTTAAGAAAAATTGAGCCGCCCACTCACAGCGCTTGGGAGCCTGATCGACACGAGAATCCGGAAGAAGCAAAGGCTATTATTAGAAAACTTTACGGTTGGATAAATGAAAAGGTTCGGTCAATAACACTAGTTAGTGATGAAGAAGAATTGGATGTAGCAGGATTAAGTCAATATTTAGCCGACAACGATGATCCTTCTTTAGAAGTTGAAGCCCAGCAGGAAATCGTACAAAACGGTTCTGAAGGGGAAAAAGCGGCTCCTAAAGATATTGAGATTGAAATTAACCACAGAAGAATGAGGCAAATAGCATTTGTTGGAATTAATGAGAGTTTCGACGCTTATCAGGAAACTGCAACCGGTACACAAGATCAGAAGGATATGCAGGGAAGTGGAAGTGGTTCCGCTGATGAGAGCGGAAAGGGACCGGGAGAAGAAGATAATAAAAACCACGATTCTAATGATAAGAATGATCAAACGGGTGCATCTAAGGAAAATCAATTTAATGAAAGTGATAATTCAGCGGGGCCGAGTAAAAACGTGCGATTAGTACGCTCCCGTATTTTCTGTGTAGATCCTGGTGCTGCAATCTACAAAGTAGCCATACAAACTGATGCTGACGGCTCTGGATACATTGGGATCAAAGTCATTGGGGAAGTTGGTGGAGAACCCGCTCCTGTGAAATCGGCTGTTGTTCAGCAAACTGGGGAAAGTGTGTATATCGGCAAAAATGGAAAAATCGGACCGATATCTTTTTACAAAGATAATAAATCTGACCTGCTAGTTACTCTTGAAGGTTCTCTTCGATGTGCTCTGGAGGTGGCGATTCATGCAAATTAACTATCGCCAGTATCCACATCCGGTCTTATCTTATTTTGCTGATGATGTTATCGATAGTGATTTTCAGGCATCACTTAAAAGCAGCAAAACCCAGAACTCATATATTTTTGAGGCTCAATGTATAACTAGCAGTGATGGAATCAATAAGCTGTTAAACGAGAAAAAGGCCTGCTACGCATTTCATTTTGAATGCTCGACAACACGTTATCGTAAAGTATTTAGATCGTTTGACTCTAGTTTTACCTTTCAGCTGCCTGCGGATACGATTGAAGGAAAAGTACAGATCTGTTCTTTTATATTGGCTTCGGAGAACATGGATCATTACTTTTTAGCTGAGTTTCACCCCGATTATGAAGGTCACACCTTTTCCATAAAAAAGGGTGACGTTTTAGCAATCGACGCTGAAAGGACGTTTTTTGCTGAAAAAGAATATGATCCTTTAAGAAGGATACCTTCTATTTTTACTGTTCAGCCTACCCGCGGCGAGAACGCAATGCCGTTTGACATGGATTCTTCTGGTCACAAAATAATAATTAAATTATCGGAAGACAACTTCGAATATTATAAAACTATTTCTTTGAATCAAAATTTACAATCTTTGCTGTCTTCGTTAATTATAATGCCGGCATTAGTATCTATATTGGAAACACTTAAAAATGCGGTAGATCAGGAATTTGATCTTGAAGAGTGCCGATGGTATAGGGTGATTAAAAGCAGACTTAAAGAGTTGGGAATTGATATTGATAATAAAAGTACTTTTTCGGACTCAACTCTAGCTGTTGCTCAAAAGCTTATCGGAGAACCGCTTAATTCTTCGCTTTTAGCTCTTATTAACTTTGATGACGAAGAATGAGGTGTCTGGTTCATGGAATTCAATTATATTAGTGATAGTTCCCTAGAAGAATTAAGAATTAATATTATGAGCAATCTCGATAAATATAAATCAGATGAAGTTTGGGTTGATCAATATTTTTTAGGAAAAACCTGGAATTTTCCTTCTAAGATTAGAATTGAAAATATAGATTTGCATATGCCGCAGAGCAGCACAATCCATTTTGATTTTGAGAATACAAAAAAAATATATACTTCCTTAAAAGGTCTTTCGATTGTACAAGCTACAGACGAGAGATTGTGGGTTTATTTAACACATACTACCTTTTGGAAATACATGAGAAAAAGATGGCCTGTTGAATCATATTTAGACAAAGATAAACCGGAAGAGGCAGTTAAAGAACGTTATTTTTTTATGGCTAATCGAGACAGGGCTCTAATTCGAAACGGTATAGCACGATTATGGTGGTACAGCTATGTTTCCTACGATGAAAATAGAGAAGATCCCTTCGAACTTACGAAAGTACTCCTTTCTAAATTGGATATTGCCCAGAGTCTTCTGGAACGAAGTTTCTCAAGGAATCCAGATATAACTAAAGCAGTCCTTTCAGTACTAAAACAGAAAGAGCTGGAGTCTTCTTTTATTGATAGAGAGAATTTTAGGAGCTTGATGATGTACATTAATCAGCTTGGTGGTGTCACAATCTTAGATACCTTGGATCCAGAAGATTTAGAGGAACTTATTAGTGAAAAGATCGAAACCTTGATGTAATAATAGTCCTGCCCAACAAACATGGGTAGGATTATTATTTTTGTATAGCATGTTCCCTCGAAATGTTGTAATCTAATAATTTACGAGATGCCACTTGAAAAATAATCTATGAAATGGTAAGCTGCTTATATATAGAACGTACGTTCGCTATTGAGGGGGGGATACAATGGGAAATAAAAAACTGTTAGGGGTTGATTTGTTTTCTGGGGCTGGTGGATTAAGTTTGGGCTTTTTGCAGACGGGGCAAGTAAAAATTGTGGCCGCGGTGGAAAATAATGAGTCTGCCCAGAAAACATATATAAGGAATCATAATCGTTATAATGATGAGAGTGATGGTAGAGATATTGGGTATCACAAGGATATCAAAAAAGTTAACTTTCGAAAGATAAAAGAAGATTGGCAGAATATAGATCTCGTTTTTGGTGGGCCACCTTGTCAAGGATTTTCAAATGCAAACCGACAGAAGTCAGAGCTCATTTCAACTAATAATCAATTAGTTAAGGAGTATGTCAGAGCTATAAAAGAATTGGAACCGGATGCCTTTGTAATGGAGAACGTCAAGGCTATGAAATCAGACAAGCATAAATTTTTCTACTCATCCAAGGATCAGAAAGAGATTGTGGAGGAATTAGGGATAGAATTAATCCCTGACAAAGTTATTTTAGGAAAACAGAATAATTTATCTGATGATCTTGTTTGTTTTCTAAGAAATTGCATTGAAAACAACATTGATTTGTCTCCATTTATAATTAATGATAAGAATTTGTTTTCTAAGATAAGTCATATAAGTAGAAAAGAGAAAGAGGCTCATGTATATATTGCAAAAGCTCAAAGGGCCTTGCAGAAAACATTGTTAAAATGGAAGGAACAGCATAACAGTTATTGGAGCACTGCTTATGAAGAACTGTGGCTGAAGCTTGGGGTTTTATTATCGAGTAAAGAGCTTGCTGATTCATCCCGAAACAATTTGTTTTCAATTTTAAATGAAATCATTGAAGTTCAAAAAGTCCTGATGAAGATGAGCGAAATTCAATCCAATAACATTGAGATAGTCGATATTTTACTCGATCATAAGCATGTTTGTGTTAGTGTGCAGACGTATGGTGTAATGAATTACTTACTCTCTAAATTTAAGAGCCTTGGTTATGTAATAAATGAAGATCATATCATAAATGCTGCTCATTTCGGTGCGCCACAGCTTCGAGAGCGTCTTGTTCTTATCGGTGTAAAATCAGAGTTCGTAAGAGATAATTGTGTAACCCTTCCGGTTTCGATTATTAAGGATCCAGATCAGTTTTATAAAGTGCAGGATGCAATTGGAGATCTTGAGGAAATTGAACCATTTACAGCATTGGAAGCCGATCAGCCAATTAATGTGCCACTTCTTAAAAGCTGTAACCCGCTTCTTCAGTATTTACGTGGAACTACTAGTACAATTCAAAATCATGTTATGACGGAAACGACTGATACGGCCATGGAAAGATTTAAAGTATTAGCGCCAGGTCAGAATTTCCACGATCTAGACGAATCCTACAAACAAACATATTCTGATCCTGGTAGAACTCAAAATACTGTATATTTGAGACTTGATAATCAAGCTCCTTCGGGTACTGTTTTGAACGTTCGAAAGTCAATGTGGATACATCCGCGTAAAAATCGAGCAATAAGTATTAGGGAAGCAGCGCGGCTTCAAACTTTCCCTGATGATTTTACTTTTGAAGGTTCTAAAGATTCACAGTATCAGCAGATTGGAAATGCTGTCCCTCCACTTTTGGGCAGGGCAGTGGCTGAACAAGTTTTGAATTACTTGGGTAGGCCAGTAAAGGACAAGTTGGAGAATATTATCAAAAACCATGAAATAGTATTAACTTAACTACTTAAAAAGTTAGAGCCTCTACTCATTATGAGTAAGAGGCTCTTTGCTGTAGTAAGAGCATTGTTCACTCAGTGGACATTCAATACACTTTTGTTTTCTAGCAGTGCAAACTAGTCCGGCGAAATCTAGTACTGCAAGATTTGCATTTTTATAATCCAAATCAAGAGGATAGAGTTTTCTAATCTTGGAAGCAAGAACTTTATCAGTTCTTGGGCGTGGCTTGTCTGAAGTTAAACCGAAGTATCGACAAAATAATCTAATAACGTTCGTATCAATTGGGATAGTTTTCTGATGATACCCGTAGCAAAGGACTGCGTTTGCGATGTAATCCCCAATCCCTGGTAATTTAATTAGTGCGTTATAATTATCAGGGATTTCACTATAGTATTTGTCGTTTATAACTATTGAAGCTTCCTTTAGTCTAGAAGCACGATAAGAAAGGCCGAGTGGGCTAATATATTGAAGTAAATCCTTCTCATCAGCATTCATTAATTCCGTTATAGTAGGAAATCTATTAAGAAGTTGGAGGTAAACTTCCTCTACTTTTCTTACGTGTGTTTGCTGCAGAAGAAACTCAGCGATAAATATGTGATAAGGGTTACTTGATAACCTCCAGGGAAATATTCTTTTGTTTTGTAAATACCATCTATCCAAAGTGACCCAAAAAAAACTTAAACTCGACTCCATCAAATACGACTCACCCTTTAAAGATAATTAATAGTATAACTAGTTTATTGCAGCAATGGATGTATTGAAAGCTCCAAGATATGGAGGGGAATGGCCGTCACAGCAACGTTTTCCTAAGAAGAGCGTTTTTTGTAAAACTAACCTCAGTTCATGGCAGGAAGTACATGCGGTTTGTCGAATTATGCTCTATAAGTGTTTCTTAGTAAATTTGTGTATTTCTAAAACGGATACATTTCAATTATTATAGGGTTTATTACTTGAGGGGCTAAATATGCAAACTAAAATTGTAAATCCAAACGTGTCAAATTTCGTGAAATCTTTAAGGGATATTGGTTATTCCTTGGAAGTTGCTGTTGCTGACATACTTGATAACAGCATAGCTGCAGGCGCATCTCAAATAGATATACATATGGTTTCAGAACCTAAACTGATATTTTGCATGCTGGATAACGGGATTGGAATGTCATCTAATGAACTTGTGGAAGCAATGCGACTAGCAACAAAAGATCCAGATTCAGATAGAGCAAAGAATGATCTTGGAAGGTTTGGTTTAGGGTTAAAAATGGCATCATTCTCACAGTGCAAAAAACTAACGGTTATATCGAAAAAGAATGGGAAGATTTCGGCAAGACAATGGGATTTGGATTTCATATCTAAAGAAGAGAAGTGGTTATTAATTTCTTTGGACACGATAGCAATCTCAAAAATACCTTTATTTAAAGAACTTCAAAAGCAGGATAGTGGTACTTTGGTAGTATGGCAGGAAATTGACGGATTTAGTAGTAGCAATTTAACAGACAGTATCGATAAGCTTAGAAAGCATCTTTCCTTAGTGTTTCATCGCTTTTTAGAAGGCATTATTGGGATTAAAAAATTATCAATTAAGATAAATAAGAGCCAATTGAAGCCATTTAATCCTTTCAATGTGAATCATCCTGCGACACAGCAACTTTCAAATGAAAAAATTAAAGTACATGACGAAACTATTATTATTCAACCTTTTATATTACCTCATCATTCAAAGGTATCTCAACAAGAATATGAACAGTATGCTACTGAGGAAGGGTATACAAAATCCCAGGGATTTTATTTATACCGTGCTAACAGATTACTGATTTACGGAACATGGTGGGGACTGCATAGGGCTACTGATGTACATAAACTAGTAAGAGTGAGAATTGATATATCAAACAGTATGGATAAATATTGGAGAATAGATATAAAAAAATCGACTGCCAATCCAGTATCAGATTTAAAAGATGATTTAAAAAGAATAATAAAGCAGATCACGGAGATAGGGTCGAGGCCTTATACCGGAAGGGGAAGAAAAATTGAGGATAAACTTTCAACAAAGTTTTGGGAGTTGGAGTCCTTTAATGGGCAAATTAGGTTCGCACTAAACTCCGAACATCCTGTATTGAAAAAGCTTACAGCCCAATTATCTGATGAAAATAGCGATCTGTTAAATATTTATTTAAAAGGACTGCAAGCTTATTTGCCGTTAGATGCTATACAGGCTCAGCTTCAACAGAATCCACACAAAATAAATCAAGAGTCAGCGTTAAGTGAAAATGAAATCAAAGCGCTAGCAGAGAAGTTGAAATCATCGGGTCTAGATGAAGAATATATTGAAAGCTTACTTAAGACAGAGCTGTTTAAAAATCACAAGGAGCTGCTACGAAATGGAAAATAACAGTTATCAATTAATTAAGGATTTTATTTATAAAAAGCTTTTTAATTATGAGGGAGTATTACCAAAAAATAAAATACAGGATGAAATCAAAAACGCCCAAGATTTAGTGTCAAAACTCGGACCAGATATATTTGCACAAATTTTATCTGTTCAGTCCATTTCCATTCCTAGTCCCGAGGATTGGGTGCGTATGAGAAGAGAGCTTGAGACTCATTTTGATGTTGAAATGGAAAATGGCGTAATTGTTCAAGGAGAAGAACAGCAATTGCGTGATAATTCCTGGTGGACGAGCAAAGAAAAATTAAAGAACGAAAATTATTATTGGAACAGGTATAAAGAATTATTGAAAAACTCTCTATCACCGGATGTTGTAAAAACTATTGATGAAGATACAGATATTGTTATGGATAATATTGAGGATCCTTCGGTGGAGGACTTTTCGCGCTATGGTATGGTAGTGGGTCATGTTCAGTCAGGGAAAACCGGGAATTATTCAGCCTTAGTTTGCAAAGCTGCTGATGCTGGTTACAAATTCATAGTAGTAATTGCAGGCGGGATTAATAACTTAAGAAACCAGACTCAAGATAGGTTGAATGAGGCGTTCGTTGGTTTGGATAAAGGGATACCTGTAGGGGTTGGTAAGTTTGGAGGTATTAGAAAAGAGTTGCTTCCAATAAGCTTGACTACAACCGAACAGGACTTTAATAAGCAGGATGCAAATAAAAATTCACAAGGTTTAAATTTTGATAATATCAGTAGCCCTGTTATTTTGGTGATTAAGAAGAACTCCAGTACCCTCCAAAATGTGATCACCTGGCTTGAAGCACAATACAAAAATCAAATAATATCTAAACATGCTATGTTAATGATTGACGATGAGTCAGATTATGCATCAATTAATACGAAAAATGAAGATGATCCAACTATTATTAATAAGAGGCTTCGGAAATTATTGAGTTTGTTTAGAAAAAGTGCATATGTTGCGTTTACGGCAACACCATATGCAAATATTTTTATTGACCACGAGGCTGGAACTGACGATTTAGGTCGAGATTTATTTCCCAAAGATTTTATTTACGCTCTTAAGGCGCCAACGAATTACTTCGGTGCACGGAAAATTTTTTTAGACACAAATAAGAAGCATTTGATTGAAATCAAAGATTATTCCGATGTCATACCATTAAACCATAAAAGGGATGACCTTATATCATCCTTACCAGGAAGCATGTGCGAGGCAATCCGATTATTCATTATAAATATTGGTATCAGGAATTTGCGCGGACAAGGAAATAAACACAACAGCATGCTGATTCATGTTACCCGGTTTACCTTAATGCATCAAAAGATTAGCTATCAAATAGAGGCATATTTTTCGGAAGTAAAAAAGGATATAATCGCATTTGGTAAACTAAAAAATCCCGAAGTTCATAGTGTGCATCTCGAAAATATTAGGAAGACATTTTCTGAAATTCACAAAGAAGCTGAATTTAAATGGGCGGAAGTATTACAGAGTATCTGTGAAGTTGTCAATACAATTATTATTAGGGAAGTACATACCGATACCAAAATACCTTTGGAATATCGTAAAGACAGAGCGACAAATGCTATTGTCATTGGCGGAACTAGTCTTTCCCGTGGCTTTACTTTAGAGGGATTAAGTGTCAGTTATTTTCTGAGGAATACTATCTTCTATGATACATTAATGCAAATGGGAAGATGGTTTGGTTACCGGCCAGATTATGAGGATTTGTGCAGAATATACATGACAAAGGAAACAATTAATAGCTTTGCTTTAATTATTGAAGCTACAGAAGATTTGATTGATAATTTTGATCGTATGTCTAACGCCAAAATGACGCCATATGACTTTGGTCTGTCTGTTAAACATCATCCAGATAGTGGGCTACAGGTAACGGCAAGAAATAAATTGAAGAGCAGTAAAGATATTTATTTTGAAATGAAGTTAGATGGTCACTGCAAAGAAACCAGTTGGATCAATAATAATTATGATGTAAAACAATCAAATCTTGATGCACTTAAATCAATTGTTTTCAATCTAAAATTTAAAAAGCCTGAGCAGATAAACAAAAATTATTTATGGCGTGATATTGATCGAAGTGTTGTGATGGAGTTTCTTGAGAAGTTTGATGTATATTCACCTGATCCATTTGGTATTAAATCAAGAATGCCAATTGATTTTGTCAAGAAATATGTTGAAGAAGTTGATACCAAGTGGGACATTGCATTATATAGCGGAGAAAGCAGCAACGAATTTCCAATTGGTGAGCTTAAGATCAACCCTGAGCAGAGAAGGGTAGTTAATAAAGGGCCTTTCTATGAAGTGTTAAATAGACAAGTATCTTCGGGCAATTCCGAAGGGGTAGCTCTACCTGAAACCGCTAGGAAGGAATTGGGCAGTGATCGTAAGGGGATTAGAGCGAAGTTGGAAAAGCCTCTTTTAATGCTTCACGTACTTGAAGTAAAGGAAGGGAAAACTGAACGAGTTATGGATGAGGGGTTGGCTGCGTTTGGTATTAGTTTTCCTGGTGGAATCACCAGCACTAAGAAGACAGTAAAATTAAAAATAAATTCGGTCTATATTCAGGATATGCTTAAGGAGGAGGAGTCCGATGACTAATAATGATAATCCTTGGCTTAATATGGGGTCTTCTTCTCAACGACGAGCAATTTCTAATACCCCACATAATTTATTTTGGGTAACAGATTTAGACGGGCACTGTGGTTTTTGTATACAAACAAAAGATACAACGGTAGCAACTAACAGAAAGCTTAATCTTAAAGGAATTACTATTGTAACTAGAAATATACCCCCTCAAGGTAATGAATTGTTTTTAATCTTAAATACTAATGAAGATTGGCAAATCTTTCATGCGCTTTGCCAAGACCTAATCACGGTTATAAAACGGGAAATCGATCACAGAAAGATGATAACTGCAGTTGAAAACCGTTTAAAACGCTGGCAATTAATAATGCAGCAGGACCACAAACTATTTTCGCTTGAAAAGCAAATGGGCTTGTTTTCTGAATTATTATGTCTAAAAGAAGTCGCATCGGCTAAAGTGGGAATAAGAGATGCAGTAATTTCTTGGGGTGGCCCTGATTTTGATAAACAGGACTTTTTAATGAGTAATTGTGCAATAGAAGTGAAATCTCATCGGACATCAAAAGGCGAAACGGTAAGTATTTCTTCAATGCAGCAGCTACAGTGCGATAAAGAACCTTTTTATTTGATGTCATACGCTTTGACAATTTCTGAAAAGGGGAAGTCAGTAGAAGACATTTTGAAGGAGATTATAAAAATACTAGAAAGCGGCCATATTGATTTGATTGATGTATTTGAAAATAAGGTGATTCAATATGGTTATATTTCGGAAATAATTAGAGAACCTTTGAACAAATTTATTGTTGACTCTCAAAAAATATTCCGAGTTTCTGACTCGTTTCCCAAGATCACCCCAGCATCTGTTAAGAGAGAGATTTCTTCGGCTCAATATACGATTGATTTATCTCAATGCAGCGAATTTGAAATTAATTTAGAAAACTTTTTACGGGAAGGGGGAACAGTTCAATGATTAGTCTGAAAGAGTTTCATCAAGATTTCACTCAGTCAATTTTATCTGATGCATTAAGCAGAGGCTTAATGAAGCCACAGGCTTTTTTTGAGAATATATGTGAGGAACTCGTTGCTACTGGAGATCTAACAATCAATTATACAGCAGCTGAGTATATTAAGATTAAGAATGGTATTGAAGTTAATGGCTTCGATTATGATGAAGAAAGAAAAATTTTGACCCTTTTAGTACACCAATTTTTTCAGGAAGATGATATACAAACGTTGACTAAAAGTCAAATCGACGGAAAGTTTAAGCGGCTTAAGTCTTTTTATGTGAAAAGCATAAATGGGCTTTATACACAAATGGAAGAGACTTCAGATGCCTATTCCATGGCTTATAATATTTATAGATATAAACTCAGTAATGAGATCGATAAAATTCGACTTGTAATATTGACGGATGGAAAAGCCACAAGGAATTTGACAGAAATACCTTCCGAGGAATTAAACGGGATACCTTTAGATTACAGAGTTATTGATATTGAGTATGTTTACAAAATATATTCAACTGACAGCAGCGGGGATTTTGAAGTAATAACTGAACTACCATGCCTAGAGATTCCAACTACATCAGATAAATATCAGTCTTATTTAACCTTTCTGAAAGGTGATACATTAGTCGATATATATGAGCGTTTTGGACAAAAGCTATTTGAACAAAATGTTAGAACGTTTTTACAGTTTAAAGGTGGAGTAAACCAAGGAATAAAAAATACTATTCAGAATAACCCGGAGATGTTTTTTGCATATAACAACGGCATTACGGCAACCGCTTCAAATATTGAGTTTGATGTTTTTGGGAATATTAACAAAATAGAAAACTTTCAGATTGTAAATGGAGGACAAACTACATCAGCAATCTATGCAGCCAAGAAAAACTCCAAAATTGATGTCTCCAAAGTTTCAGTTCAAATGAAATTATCTGTTGTAAGGGATAAAGATAAACAAAGTGAATATGTCTCAAGGATTTCAGAGTACGCAAATACGCAAAACAAAGTAAATAAATCTGACTTCTTTTCGAATAGTCCATTCCATAAAGAAATGAAAAATTATTCGAAAAGGATTTGGGCTGCAGCTGTTGGAGGATCACAACGTCGTACTCATTGGTTCTATGAAAGAGTCAGAGGCGAATATTTAAATGAGCAGGCATACCTCTCTAATTCGGAAAAAATGAAGTTTCAGTTGGAAAATCCTAAACATCAGCTGATCGACAAAACGTTTTTATCCAAAAGTGAGAACTCCTGGTTACAAAAGCCTGAGATTGTTTCTAGGGGAGCTCAATATAGCTTTGCTGCATTTGCAGATCATATTAATGCCTGGTTAAAGAAAGATGAATTAGCTATTACTGAAAATTATTTTAAAGATGCTGTTTCGAGGGTTGTTTTATTTAGGGCTGTCGAAAAGTTAGTATCCAGCGCAAAATGGTATGAAAACGGATTTAGAGCTCAAACGGTGACATATACAATCGCCTATTTATCATATTTAATAGAACAATCTGGGCATGCTCTGAATTTTAACTTAATATGGGAAGAACAAAAACTTCCAAATTCAATGGTTGATCCTATAAATCAGATCTCAAAAGCTGTATACGATTCTATTACCACCCCCCCAGCAGGATCAGGATCGGCAAACGCAGCTCAGTGGTGTAAAAAAACAAGCTGTTGGGAAAATGTAAAAAAAATTAAGCTAAATATAGCCTTTGATAAAAAGTTGTTAATAGACAAGTCAGAACTGCAGTACATAAATCGGGAAGATAAAAAAGAAAAGAAAATTGATAGTGGAATTGAAGTCCAGATGATTGTAGTAGGGGTTCCAAATGAAGTCTGGGATGATTTGTATGAATATTACAGGAGCCTAGGATCAGGCTCAGGTATATCTTTAACTCAATTGGATATCTTGAAGAAGATGGCACAAGGGAATCTGAATCCGCCTTCAGAAAAACAATGCAAGATATTATATCAACTGTTTGAAAGGGCAGCGTCTGAAGGGGCTATTGCGTAAAGCTTTTCATTTTTATTAGGAGGAGAGTAATGGCTCTTTTGGATCATAAAAAATTGTCAAAAATTGATAAATCAAGCGTAAGTGTCCACAAGTTTGTAGAGGGGACTTATACAGTGTTTACAGCAGAAAACGGAAAAAAATAATTTCAGTTAGATACTTATGGATCTGAAGATCGTAAAATTCAAAATAAAATAAGCCAGTCAATTCAATTTGATGAAGATACAGCTCGGTATTTAATACAATTGATGAAAAATGAATTGGGGATAATATAAAAAATTGGATCGACAATTGGCATAAATATAGATAGGGACATTTAATTTACTGTGTCGCGGTCTAGTTATTTGTTGACGAGTATTAAAGAATGCATATATGAGGGATGTACTGTCACGTGCAAAAATTAAGAGATTATATTATTGATCTTCTAAAATCATAGCCATATCGCAAAGTGGAGGCATATAACGAAGTGTTGTCCCTAAGTGTTTATGCCCTAGTTGATGTGACTGGTTTGTTGACGCGTTGTTGACGAACATCGTCAACAAACAATCAAAATCAAACAAAATGAACAATACTTCATGGTTAAAACCCTTGTAAATCAAGGGTTTTAAGGGTCTGCCCAGAATTTTGTGTAAAACGTGAATGATGCCCGATTCGGTCAGGGAAGAAGACGGAGAGCTGGAGCAGGATTTGTCCCCAGTTCTGCACGCGACCAGTCCATTTACGTGTCACGTCCATCGTGGCCAGATAGAGCATCTTGAGCAGCGCCTCGTCCGTTGGGAAGATGCTT
>NZ_NHRJ02000009.1 GCF_002220865.2 Paenibacillus xerothermodurans
GTAGGAGTCTGGGCCGTGTCTCAGTCCCAGTGTGGCCGATCACCCTCTCAGGTCGGCTACGCATCGTCGCCTTGGTGAGCCATTACCTCACCAACTAGCTAATGCGCCGCAGGCCCATCTGYAAGCCACAGATTGCTCCGTGTTTCATGTTTTGCTCATGCGAACAAASCAATTATCCGGTCTTAGCTATCGTTTCCGATAGTTATCCCAGTCTTACAGGCAGGTTGCCTACGTGTTACTCACCCGTCCGCCGCTAATCTCACCCGAAGGTGAGATYCGCTCGACTTGCATGTATTAGGCACGCCGCCAGCGTTCGTCCTGAGCCAGGATCAAACTCTCCAATAAAGTGCTGCGTTAGCAGCGTCTATCAGCTAAGCTTGTCTTAAGCTCAAAAGTTAATGCTAGCGAGAATTTTCATTCTCTTTGTTTTACACTCACTCGTTGTTCAGTTTTCAAAGGGCAATTACTCTCTCGGTAGGTGCGGTGTTAACCGTACTAACACGTTGAGCCTTTTCTGTCGCCTCACACTCGTAAGTGCCACGTATCAGCGGCGACTTTTCTAATATAACACAGATACATTAGTGAATGCAACAATTATTTTTTTGAACAGAATAATCAGTCAGCAGAAGCACAATTACACTATCCAAAGCTTGAGTGCCCCAAGCATAAGTAAGCCAGGAACGCCAAGCACACTCACCGTGCCCACCGTTGTCACATTCATTGGCAATGCCAGATGAGTGTACGGTGCGAGCAGATTTATAATATACAGCAAAAAAGCGGCGAATGCAACATTCAGACAAAGGGAACCAAACCATTGAAAGGCAATTCTTTGACGCAGCAGTATCACGACGAGCAGCAGTGCCGATACGCCGAAGATTGCCCAAAGCAAATAAGTCTTAAGCATCAGCCGTGCATGACCCTCCCCCGCGGAACGTCCACACCGGACAGCTTCATTTGCTTTGCCTGCTTGAGCAGCATTTCAAACCGTTTCTCAGCGGCCTCCAGCGCATAAACAGCGTAGTCAATCTGTTCCTTCTCTATGACATAGTCCAGCCTTTTGTAGGCTAACACCCAGTCGGCGTGGGCTTGTCTAATCTCTTGCATAAGCTGCTGCTGCTCGTTCTCCAATAATTGGGCTTGTTGCTTTTCCTCGCCAGTGCGACGCGACCATAACTTCATAATACATGTACCCCCTGCCATCTGCTTTGTACTATACAACTGTCTCATGCCTCAAACCAGGCGGGGCAACTGTGAACACTCGACGTAAACGAATACCTTCGCCGCGAACAGCGCCAACCTAGCTTGGCTTTGAAGTTGTCCTATACCATATGCATATCAACAACAAGGCCGTATTAGAACTAAAAAATTTTTTGGCATGCAAAAAAGCCGCACAGACGAACGCTGCGCGACTTGTGGTATTTTTATGGCTTCCTGTTGATTTACAATTCCCGGCGCCCTTCCAGAGCTTTGGTCAAGGTAACTTCATCCGCGTACTCAAGATCGCCGCCCACAGGCAGGCCATGCGCAATACGGGTAACCTTCAAGCCAAACGGGCGTACCAGTCTTGCCAAGTACATCGCTGTCGCTTCTCCCTCAATATTGGGATTAGTGGCTAGGATAAGCTCCTGCACCTCCTCGTCACCGAGACGTTTCAACAGTTCGGCGATGCGGATCTCGTCCGGGCCGATACCTTCCATCGGAGAGATCGCGCCATGGAGCACATGGTAGTAACCGTTGAATTCCTTGGTTCTCTCCATCGCCACCAGATCCTTCGGCTCCTGTATAACACAAATCACTGAACGGTCACGGCCCTTGTCCTGGCAAATACGGCAAGGATCGGTATCGGTGATGTTGCAGCAGACCGAGCAGTAATGCAAATTTCTCTTGACATTCACCAACGCTTTGGCAAAATCAATACAATCGTCTTCCTTCATTCGCAGCACATGGAACGCAAGCCGCGCCGCTGTCTTCGGGCCAATGCCCGGTAGACGGGAGAAGGCGTCGATCAGTTTAGCTAACGGTTCAGGATAAAACAAAGAGATAGCTCCTTATGCTGTTATTATAGTGCAAAAACCGGACGCAGATCATTCAGTGAGAACGACCGCTGCCGGTTTGTCGATAAATGAAACCATGCCCGCTATCCGCATCCAAAACGGCGACATGAGACTCGACGCTGGGATAGCACACCCGCCGGATCCATCAGATGTTAGAACAAGCCGGGAATATTCATACCGCCTGTCAAACGGGACATTTCCTTGTTAGCCAACTCTTCGGCTTTGCTCATCGCATCGTTAACGGCGGTCAATACAAGATCCTGCAGCATTTCCACGTCGTCCGGATCAACCGCTTCCGGCTTGATTACGATGCCGGTCACTTTCTTTTGGCCGTTCACGCTAACTGTTACTACACCGCCGCCGGCTGTGCCTTCGACTGTTTTTTGAGCGAGCTCTTCCTGCGTCTTTAGCATTTGCTCTTGCATCTTCTTCACTTGTTTCATCATTTGGTTCATATTGTTCATGGGGATCGACTCCTTTAGCATTATTCTTCCTTGATCTTCACCAAGTCTTCGCCAAACATTTGGATCGCCTCGTGGATCCACTCTTCCTGTGCGGCGGCAGGCGGTTCAAATTCCTGCACGAGCTTGAGCTCTTGCTTTGGCTGCGTAGAAGGCTGCCGGTCCGCCGCCGCCTTCCAATCCTTCAGCATGATCGTAACAAGTCTAACTGGCTGCTCGAGCACTTCGCCGATGACGCGCTCAATGAACTGCTTATTCGCAGGTTTCTCTGTCGTCTCGCGGTGGATCTCATTCTTAAACGCGACCAATACCGCGTCATCCAAGAACGACACCGGCTCACCGTTCACCAGCCAGCCGTGCAGCTGTATTTTTTGCTCTTTCAGCCGGAGCAGCACCTGATTCCAGCGCTGCAGCACCGCCTTGGTCCCGGCATCCTCTTGCGCGCTCAAGAAGCTGTCGAGCTTCTCGACGATGCGTTTCATGGCCACAGGCGATGCCGTGGTGCGCGCGCTCGATCTGCCGTTAGGCGTGCTGCCTGCCGCGGGTGCCGCTCCCTGCTTCAACACCTGAGCGAGCTGCTCTTCAAGCCGTTGAATCCGGCTCATGAGCTGCGGCACCAGTCGATCCACGGAACCGGAGTCATCGGGAGCGGCTTGCGCTGCACCAGCCGCGACACCTGCCGGGCGCTCCGCAGCATTAGCACTGCACAACTTCATCAGCGCAACTTCCAGCAGCGTTTGCGGCTGCATGGAATATTTCATCTCCGTTTGGTAATAGTTCAGCGTATCCATCATGGAGATCAGCTGCTCGGTCGAAAACGTTGCTGCGACATCGGCAAACCTTTTTACATCGATGATCCGGTCCGTCACCGCCTGGGAGTCCGGTACCATTTTGACCATCAGCAGATCACGGAAGTAATAGAGCAAGTTTTCCATGCACTTGTCAGCGCTTTTACCTTCCTGCATAAAAGTCTCAATCAGCTGCAGCACAGCCGTGACATCACGCTGCTGTAGCGCGCGCACCAGCTGCTCGAACTGGTCTGAAGCCATGCCTCCGGTGATAGAGACAACGTCGTCATAAGTGACGTGTTTTCCGGAAAACGCCATGATTTGATCCAGCAAACTCAGCGCATCGCGCATCCCGCCGTCGGATAGCCTGGCAATCAAACGAATGGCTTCGTCGTCCGCTTCAATCCGCTCCTGCCGACACACCACATGCAAACGCTCGACCTGTTCGTCCAGTGATACACGGCGAAAATCGAAGCGCTGGCACCGGGAGATGATCGTGGCGGGCAGCTTATGCGGCTCTGTGGTGGCTAGAATAAACATGACGTGGGCCGGCGGCTCCTCCAAGGTTTTCAATAATGCGTTGAACGCCTCTGTTGTCAGCATGTGCACCTCGTCAATGATGTACACCTTATGCCGCACTTCCGTTGGCGCGTACTTCACTTTATCGCGAATATCGCGAATTTCTTCGACGCCCCGATTCGACGCCGCATCTATCTCGACGACATCCATGACAGATCCTTCTGTAATACGGATGCAGTTGTCACATTGGTTGCAAGGCTCATCGGCCGGCCCGTTCACGCAGTTCACCGCTTTGGCCAAGATTTTGGCTGCACTCGTTTTGCCGGTGCCGCGGGGGCCATTGAATAAATAAGCGTGCGTAAACCGCCCCTCACGGAGCGAATTTTGCAACGTTTGTACTATATGCTTTTGACCCACAATTTCTTGGAAAGACTGCGGTCTCCACGTTCGGTATAATGCGATATGTGCCATAGTGTCCTCTCCAATGAATTGTTTATCCTAGATATTATACTACATATCAGAGTGTCAATGAAGTGGCTGTGGAAACGGGATACTCACTGTGAATGTGGTTCCATATCCCTTAGATGACACACGAATGTTTCCCCCGATATCGTGAATAATACGCTGGCACACCGATAAGCCCAAACCCGTGCCTTCCGCCTTCGTCGTGAAAAATGGATCAAATATTTTATCCACTACAAACATAGGTATACCGGGACCAGTATCATGGATGTCAATGTTCACTTTCCGCTCGTCCATGTCCAGCCTTTCCGTCAAAGTCAGCTGGCCCCCGACACCCATGGCTTCGATGCCGTTTTTGCAAATGTTGAGAAACACTTGCTTGAGCAGCTCTTTATCGGCGACCACCTGAGGCAAATCCAGCGCCGACTCATATTGCACGACCACCCCATGCAGGATTGCTTCATTGTTAATGATCGGCAAAATTTCACGTACCACCTGCGAAATGTCCACCGAGTCATAACTGACATGCTTTGGCTTGCTTAGAAGCAGAAACTCGCTTACTAACTGGTTGATCCGGTTGATCTCCCCGAGCATGACCTCGGTGTAACCACATTCACGATCCATCCCCTTGTCTTCTAAAGTCTTGCGCAGCACCTGCAGAAACCCTTTTATCGAAGTCAACGGATTGCGGATTTCGTGCGCCGTGCCCGCGGCAATCTGGCCGATCATAGCTAAACGGTCGCTCCGCTGAACCTGCTCTTCCAGAGAGCGAAGGTTGGTGACATCTTTGAACATAATATACGCGCCGACCACCTGGTGATGATCATCGCGCAGCACGTTGGAATCGACAAGCAATTCGTAGCGCTCCTGATTGTTGGTCCAAGAAATCGCATGATTACGGACCACCATGCCGTCCAGAATGTTACGGTGCACCAACTGATGCTCGGCAGGCATATTCGCGAAAATTTCCTCTAACGGCCGGTGAACAACCTCCTCCTTCACCAAGCCCAGAAGACGGCACGCCATATCACTAATGTCGATCAATTCAAAGTGGGTATTCATCAAAATGACACCAAGATTCACGTCCTTCAAAAATGTCCCAGCAAATTGCTGCAGCAAGTTTAAACCTTGTTTCACCGTACCCCCTCCGATCGCCTGTCCAAGTTCACTTTAGTATACAATTCTCCTAAATTTGTCATTTTCCTTCCGACGCATAAAAAAACACCGTTCCGGAGCCTGTCCCAACAGGTCCGAACGATGCTTCGATATATTAGCCGTTATCGTTCTGCGTACATCCATTCAAAGTCGGCAAAATGGTAATATGTAAACCGTGCACCTACTTTGATATTACGATCCAAGCGGAACCTTTAACCCCAGCTCAAGTTAGGCCACCCTCCGGCACATGGAACAACTTACTTACGGCTGCTTCCTTCCGGACCTGACCGGATTCGCAAGCATCCATTGCGGAGGACCCGACTCTCAACACCAAGTTTAAAACCCAGACCTTACATCGCAATACCGCATTTAGGCGTTCAACCCCGCTACAGCGGATTGCGGGTTACAGGGCACCGCTACCTCCCCGTCTAGCACGGCAAAATTAAGTATAGTCTATTCACAGCGAAATAGCAACCGGGGGTATGATTTGTTAGAAACGGCAACTTTATCCGTAGCAAACAAAAAACACCTCCCGCACTACCAAGATGATATCCTAGGGTAGAGACAGGAGGCTTCGATCACGCTGTAAAATCATTGGAATAGCCCAATTACATACCGTATTTTTTCTTGAACTTATCAACACGACCGCCGGCATCAAGGAACTTCTGTTTACCGGTAAAGAACGGGTGGCAAGCGGAGCAAATCTCAACACGCAGATTTTGCTTAATGGAACCTGACTCGAAAGTGTTACCGCAAGCGCATGTGATCGTTGTTTTATGGTAAGTCGGATGGATTGCTTCTTTCATTGCTTTCACCTCTTTTGCCCTGAAACACCATGTGAATCAGAGTTATTAAATTAAACACATAAATCGATTATATCATGAGAATCATGTATGATGCAAGTTGTTTGTCCGTGTTAATTGATCGGGCACATGCGTGTATGAGCCGAGCATCACATCAGGCAGCTCCTGCCGGTATATTTCAATCATTTGCTTCATACCGAGCAGTTCGCCCTGTGCTTTAGGAATGAGATTCAGGTAACTCTCCGGATCAATGTTGAGGTTGCGGAATTGAATTAGCTTTAGCCCGGTACGCCGAACGAATTCGATCATAGCCTCCACTTCCTCTTCACGATCCGTCACGCCGGGAAAGATCAAGTAGTTGATGGAGGTGGCGACGCCATGATCCGCAGCATACCGCAAAGATTTTTCCACATTCCGAAGCGTGTAGGCCCGCGGCTTATAGTAGGCGTTATAGTGCTCGTCCAGAGCGCTGATCGTGCTCACCCGCATTAAATTCAGCCCGGCATCCACGATTCCCCTGATTTGGTCGGTCAGTCCTGCGTTCGTATTGATATTGATGTATCCCATCGTTGTCTGCTGCCTTACGCGGCGTATGGCTTCTATGATAGTGGGAGCTTGGGTAGACGGCTCACCTTCACAGCCTTGTCCAAAGCTGATAATGCTTTCAGGCGTTTTCAAATGCTCCAGCATAACCTCAACCACTTCATCGACAGTGGGCTTAAAGTTCATCCGGGTTTGCGGCGCAGGAAATCCGCTGTCATCAGGCTGTTCCGAAATGCAACCAAAACAACCTGCATTGCAGGAAAAGGATACGGGTACCGCGCCTTCCCAGCGATTCAAAAAGGTGTTCGAGGCGGTAAGACATTCGTATTCCAATGCGCAGTGAGACAGATGCTCATACAGCCGGTTACCGCTGTATTTTTCGCGCAGCTGCTGTACTTGAAGCTCCAGTTCTTCGGGGTCGCAATTGCGCGGATTCCAAGGATGCGGATCGTCCGTTGCATGTGCGGCCACGTAAAACCGGCCATTCTTCCACACAACGGCGGTATAACCAAACAGAGGCAGCACTTGGTCGCGATCGGTTTTGGCGTAGCTCGGCAGGAGCAGCCGCGTGAACCCCTGCGGCAGCAGTGCTCCGACAGCGTTAACATCTCCGGGCACCACCATCATCTCGCCGGATTCGGCGCGGATTCCGACGGGGCGGGTATGCGGCAAACTGACCAGAGTCGCTCCTTCCGGCAGCTCTATCAGCTCCTCGTTCAATATATCCGTGATCAGATCGCCGGTGCGGCCCAAGGCCTCAAACTCGGGGTGATCGAATACATTCCCGTCACTGTCGGCATAGACTAGGTTCATATCAAAAAAGCTCCTAACTAACTAAATTATGAGGCGGAATTTTTTACCCGCTTATTCGTCGGTGCGGAAGAAGAGGAAGCGGCTCTACCAGAGGCCGGCTTACTTGTATTCGTGTCCAACGTATCCAAAAATTCCTGATTCGTTTTCGTGTCGAGCATTTTCTTAATAAAAGCTTCAATATATTCATGTGAATCGTTCATGCTTTTACGTATGGCCCATACTTTATCGAGTTCTTCCTTGGTCAACAGCATTTCCTCGCGCCGGGTGCCCGAACGCCGGATGTCGATTGCAGGGAAAATACGCCGCTCCGCCAATTTGCGGTCTAGATGCAGCTCCAGGTTGCCTGTGCCCTTAAATTCCTCGTATATGACATCATCCATACGGGAGCCCGTCTCCACAAGAGCCGTAGCCAAAATCGTCAGACTTCCACCCTCTTCGATATTTCTGGCCGAGCCGAAGAAGCGTTTTGGCCGATGGAAGGCTGCCGGATCAATACCACCTGACAAAGTGCGCCCCGAAGGCGGGATCACCAGATTGTACGCGCGTGCCAAGCGTGTGATACTGTCGAGCAAAATCACGACATCCTTCTTATGCTCAACCAGCCGCTGTGCGCGCTCCAGTACTAGCTCGGCTACCTTGATATGATTCTCCGGAAGCTCGTCGAATGTCGAAGCTACTACTTCCCCCTTCACTGAGCGCTGCATGTCGGTGACTTCTTCAGGACGTTCGTCGATGAGCAGCACAAACAGCTCAATTTCAGGATGATTAGTAGAGATGCTGTTGGCAATTTCCTTCAGCAGCAAGGTCTTACCTGCCTTTGGAGGAGCTACGATCAAGCCCCGCTGACCTAAACCAACTGGAGCCAACAAATCCATTACACGAGTGGAAAGCTGCGTCGGGGATGTTTCCAGGACTAGCTTCTTTTGCGGATAAAGAGGGGTTAAAGCAGGAAAATGCAATCGCTCTGCAGCGGTGACAGGATCCTCGCCGTTGACCGCTTCTACTTGCAGAAGCCCGAAATAACGTTCGTTTTCCTTCGGCGGTCTGCACTTGCCGGATACCAAGTCGCCTGAGCGTAAGTCAAACTTGCGGATTTGTGAGGCTGAAATATAAATATCCTCTGTGCTCGGCAAGTAGTTAATCGGCCTCAAGAAACCAAATCCGTCTTGCAGGATTTCCAAGATTCCCTGCATAAACATCAAACCGCTTTTTTCCGCCTGAGCTCTTAAAATCGCAAAAATAAGTTCCTTCTTTTTTAGCTGGCCATAGCCTGCAATTTGATGTTTTTTCGCTAATTGGTAAAGCTCCGTTAATTTTAGCGCTTCTAGTTGTGCTAGAGGCATATCCATTGTCTCAACCACCAAACTATTAAATTTTCGTTTTTAAATGTATTCTAGCATTACCCAAATATGCTTTCTCTATACCGTATGCTAGTCGTTTTTTCTCCAAACCTCCGCACCAAGCGCTGATAGATTTGATACCAAGTGATCATAGCCACGGTCAATATACTCGACGCCCGTTATTTCAGTGACGCCGCTTTGCACCGTCAAGCCAGCAATCACCAGAGCGGCACCGGCACGCAGATCCGTAGCCTTGACCTTGGCAGCGGCCAGTGTCCCGCCTTCGATCACCGCAGAACGGCCCTCAACCTTGATCTTGGCCCCCATGCGCAGCAGCTCCGGAACATGCTTAAACCGATTGCTGTAAACGTAGTCGGTCAAGATGCTCGTCCCGGTTGTTTGTGTCAGCAAGCTGCACATTGGAGACTGTAAGTCAGTCGCAAAGCCGGGATACACCAACGCCTTAACATCGACACTCTGGTAATCCGGACGGCCTATAACACGTATGGATTCATCCATTTCATGTATAGTGACTCCCAGTTCCTGCAGCTTCGCCGTGATGGCTTCAAGGTGCTTCGGAATAACGTTATCTACTACAACGTCACCATGGGTAGCCGCGGCTGCGATCATATAAGTACCCGCTTGAATGCGGTCGGGGATGATAGAATGGCGGCAGCCATGCAGGGCATCCACGCCTTCAATCCGGATGGATTCAGTGCCAGCACCCTTGATATTCGCGCCCATGGCGTTCAATAATGTTGCAACATCTATAATTTCAGGCTCTTTCGCCGCATTTTCGATCAAAGTAACGCCTCTTGCACGCGAGGCTGCCAACATGATATTGATTGTGGCCCCCACGCTGACAACATCCAAATATATTTTTGCACCTACCAATTGCCTGGCCTTGATGTGCAAGGACCCATGCTCCGTACTCACTCGTGCACCAAGTGCTTCAAATCCTTTGATATGCTGATCTATTGGCCGCGGCTCAAAATTGCATCCGCCGGGCATACCGATAGTAGCTTCCCCAAACCTTCCGAGCAGTGCGCCCATCAAATAGTAGGAAGCTCTCAATTTTTTCACATTGCCGTTAGGCATTGGCTTTGACCGCAGCTGGCTGGGATCGATGATCATTTGATCCTGATTCCATTGGACCGTCGCACCCAACTCCTGAAGCAAATCCGAATAAATAGCCACATCGCTCAATACGGGTAAGTTGTCCAATCTAATTGTAGTTTCCGATAGCAACGCCGCCGGTATCAGAGCAATCGCACTATTCTTGGCACCGCTAATTTGGACCGTCCCTCGCAGCGGACGACCACCGGTGACCATCAATTTCTCCATTCGTCTCTCGTCCTCCTACGTAACTGCTTTAACGCGTTAAATAAAAAGGGCTAGCCCATAAAACCGGTACCAGAACAAAAATAATAGAGGGGGAAACGCATCTTGTACGATGCATCTCCCGAACAAGCTTTTTACGCTTGGTTGGAACTTCCGAACAATTGGATTTTGGATTTAACCACTTCGACCATGGCTTTGCGGGCGGGAGTGAGGTATTTACGAGGATCATACACTTTGGCGTCTTTATTCAACACGTCGCGAACAGCCGCTGTGGCAGCTACTTGGTTCTCAGTGTTAACATTGATTTTGCCAACGCCTGCAGCGATTGCTTTTTGGATCATTTCGTCAGGCACGCCGGAACCGCCGTGCAGCACTACCGGCACAGGAATAGCCTTGGAAACTTGTTCAATAATTTCGAACCGGATATTCGGTTCACCTGCATACATACCGTGCGCCGTACCTACAGCGATAGCTAGGCAGTCAACGCCTGTTTCTTCATAGAAACGAATTGCCTCTTCCGGCTTGGCCAAGCTTGCGTCAGCTTCGTCAACGCTGATGTCATCTTCAACTCCGCCGATAGTTCCAAGCTCACCTTCTACCGACACACCCATAGCATGAGCCGCTTTAACAACTTCCTTCGTCAGGCGGATATTCTCTTCGAACGAATAGTGCGAGCCGTCGAACATTACAGAGCTGAAGCCTGCGCGGATACATTTCATAGCGACTTCAAAGCTGCTGCCGTGATCCAGATGCAAAGCGATCGGCAACCCGGATTTCTTGGCCGCCGCTTCCGCGATCGCTACAGTAAATTCGATACCCATATACTTCAAAGCCCCTTCACTAACACCGTAGATGAAAGGAGACTTCAGTTCTTCCGCTGCTTCAACGATGGATTGCGCGAACTCCAAGTTGTTCATGTTAAACTGTCCCACCGCGAACTTGTTTGCTTTAGCTTTAGGCAAAAATTCATTCATTGAAACCAATGGCATGTGACTCTTCCTCCTAGTATCTTTATTGCCGAGTCAATTACTGTGAACGATTCGACGCGTCATACTGACATATTATATCATACATAGAATGAAAAGATAACCAAGCTGTACGTTTTTGTTGCCGTCACCACTGTCTCCAGGCGCCGCCCCTTCGGTGCAGACACAAAAAAAGAGATCCCGATCTTAGGATCCCATAGCATATGAATTGTTGGAACGAAGATGGCTGTTGACCGCGTTGCGAAGCTCGTCGATATCGAAAGGTTTCGTAAAATGCATAATCGCGCCGAGGTCCGTCGCCTCTTTGATCATGTCCAATTCCCCGTACGCCGTCATCATGATGACCTTAATCGAAGGATCGATGCTTTTGATATGCTTCAAAATATCCAAGCCATCCATGCCGGGAATTTTCATGTCGAGCAGTACCAAATCCGGTGTGACATTCCTGACAATCTCTAGTGCTAGCTTGCCGTTAGATGCTTGGAACGTTTCGTATCCCTCACTGCTAAACACTTCCATAAGCAATATCCGAATACCATTCTGATCGTCAACAATGAGCAACTTCTTCTTCATTTAACAAACCTCCCCGGTCTTCGTAGCCAGCGTTCCGCCCTCTTATGAAACCTAACAAGAACAATTTCGATACAACTTATGATATTCCTGCTCGATTTTGACGAAAGTTTGAAATGTTTTACAAAAAAAGAAGTAATTGATGCAGCTCGTCGCATTGACGATCAGATATGAATATGTTATCCGTTAGCGCGCGGGGCGCAGCTTAATTCTTATGATCGAACGCCGCTTTCACGAAATGCCTGAATAGAGGCTGCGGACGGTTTGGTCTGGATGTGAATTCTGGATGGAACTGCACCGCCAGGAACCATGGATGATCCGGCACCTCAATGATTTCAGCCAGTCGTCCGTCCGGGGACGTACCGGAAATTCTGAAACCGGCCGCCTCTATCGCATCCCGGTATTCGTTGTTAAATTCATAACGGTGACGATGTCTTTCGTACACGAGTTCATCATCGTAGCACTTCATGGCCAGTGATCCTTCCGCCAGCTTACATGGATACAGCCCGAGACGCATTGTGCCGCCCAAATTCTCGATCTCCTTTTGTTCCGGCAGCAGGTCGATCACGGGATAAGGGGTAGTTGGATTGATTTCAGAACTGTTCGCGCCCTCAAGATTCAAGACGGAACGGGCATATTCAACGACCGCCACCTGCATACCGAGACAGATACCGAAAAACGGAATCTTATTCTCGCGGGCATAACGTATCGCCGTCACTTTGCCTTCAATACCACGGTCACCAAACCCGCCGGGTACAAGGATGCCCTGCACGCCCTTTAGCAGCTCGGCCACGTTCTGCTGATCCACTTCCTCAGCGTTGACCCAACGGATTTTTACCTCGGTGTTGCAGTCGATGCCGGCATGGCCCAACGCTTCCACAATGCTCAAGTAAGCGTCATGCAGAGCTACATATTTACCGACAATAGCGATTTCCGTAGTGTGCTGAAGCGTTTTGACCCGCTGCACGAGGCTTTCCCACTCCGTCATGTCCGGCGGATTGGCCGCCAAGCCAAGATGCTTCACCACGATATCATCCAAACCTTGCTCACGCAGCATCATAGGCACTTCGTACAGCGTGTCCGCATCGAGACACTCGACAACGGCACCCGCGTCAATGTCACAGAAAAGTGCGAGTTTGCGCTTCATGTCATCGGTCAACGGATGTTCCGTCCGGCATACCACAACATTCGGCTGGATACCGATACTGCGCAGCTCTTTAACGCTGTGCTGGGTAGGCTTGGTTTTGACTTCGCCTGCAGCCTGCAGATAAGGGATCAGCGTCACGTGGATGTACATCACATTTTCCCGGCCGATGTCGCTCTTTATTTGACGGATGGCTTCCAGGAAGGGCAGACTCTCAATGTCGCCCACCGTGCCGCCAATCTCCGTGATCACCACGTCCGATTGAGTTTCGCGGCCCGCGCGGAATACACGATCCTTGATCTCATTGGTAATGTGCGGAATGACCTGAACGGTACCTCCCAAATATTCGCCGCGGCGCTCTTTCGTAATAACGGAAGAGTACACCTTGCCTGTGGTGACGTTGCTGTTTTTAGACAAATTAATGTCGATAAACCGCTCATAGTGGCCTAAGTCCAGATCCGTTTCCGCTCCGTCATCCGTAACGAACACTTCCCCATGCTGGTAGGGGCTCATCGTTCCCGGATCGACATTGATATATGGATCAAACTTTTGAATAGTTACCTTTAGTCCCCGATTTTTGAGCAGCCTTCCTAGCGATGCCGCCGTAATCCCCTTACCCAGCGAGGACACGACGCCTCCCGTAACGAAAATGTATTTGGTCATTTATGTAACCCTCCCATTGTTGTTTGATAGTATTGCCTCGAAAACGATACCAATACACGAACTCGTCATACCCCGTTCTCATTCTGAGGGAACCTTGGGGCGCCTCCGTTGCATGTATAATTCCAGTCCGATCTAGCTGATTGCCTTGCCATATTTTTTCCATAAAAAAAGAAAAAGTCCCCCGACATGGCGGGGCACTTTATTATTCTAGACAATTTGTCACGAATCACATATCAAAAGCCCAGAAAATAGTGTACTCTGATCGGTCAGCCGTGTCAAGTGAGCTACGAGCGGTCCCATTTTATTTTGTCGTGTTCGCGTCATCATCGTCCGAATCCGAGTCATCCAAGCTCTCCACAGGGGCATCCTCTTCATCAAGCTCGGTGTCATCGGCATCGTCATCATCCAGATCTTCTTCTTCGAAGATCTCTGTCTCTTCCTCAGCTTCCTCTTCTTCCGAATCAAAGTCGTCATCGCGCGCTTTATCGAAGGATTCGTATTCTTCCTCTTCCACGAAAGTATCCTCTTCTTCGGCGAACAGCTCATCATCGTCCAGATCGTCATCCTCATCGTTGATGATACGCGGACGCTTGCCGGTACCTACAGCATCGTCCGATTTCTCAACCGGATACCAACGCTTAAGTCCCCATAGATTCGTTCCAACGCATGCGAAACGGCCGTCGATATTTATCTCCGTATATAATTGAGCGATGACCTGCATGACTGCATCTTCGGAGAGCCCTTTGATTTTAGCGATTTCCGCCATAAGGTCCCGATAATAAAAAGGCGTGTTCGCTGCTTTTAGTATTTCAAACGCAAGGTCCACCATCGGCATCTCTTTGGCCTGCTCCTTGCCGACCTTAAGAGTGTAGTTTGCACTCATTCAAGCACATCCCTTCAAACATTTTCACGAGTTCCTAACTAAAATATCCAATATACTCATTTAGTAAACCTTATTTTATATAAAAAAGCAACTGCTTGTATAGCGTGCCCCGGCGATGCGAACCGGACCCTCAAAGCTCCGCCGAACAAAAAGGAAAAAGCCGGAGATTTCTCCCCCGCTTTTTGACTGTATCCATAGGGGTGGCGAACCGTGTGCGGAACCCAGCCCCCAATTGCTAAGAGAACCTTCTGATTCTCTTGATTCATGGTATGTCGACTAGGGGGTTGTGCCACGGGTAAAAACCCATTTATTTTGCCAAAGGTAATACGCACATGCCGCCAAACTGGCTCCCACATACGATGAGGAAAGTGTGTTTAAGTCGTTCCACATACCTTCCCAGACCAAGCCTCCGAATGACCATAGCGAGAAGGTGTCGGAACTTCTATAACTGCGTCTCCATGGATTGTCGTTATACGGGAGGGACGATGACCTTGAAACCATCCACATTTGTCGAGTGGCTTCACGTATCTATGACGGGCGCACAGCGCGCCGAACGCAAGCACATCATCCATTTTTCCGACCGGCATCATTATGAAGCATGCATACGTCAATGGAATGAGATGAGGCAATCCCTCGCCGGTAGGAATAAAATTCAGCCGCTTAAAATCATCAATGCTATCTCCTGCAGTCTGAGTAACACCGACAAGCTGTCGTCCATCCCCTTCATAAAATCGATAGAATCCGACACGAAAATGAGAGTTCATGCTGTGCGAGCAGCCAACGGGGCGCAGCCGTCTGACGGGAGCATCCGAAGCGGAGCCGCCAACATTCCTTGGGGCATCAAACGTATCCATGCACCTCAAGCATGGAATAAGTCCAAGGGGGAGCGCATTCGAATCGGTGTGATCGATACAGGAGCGGACTACACGCATCCCGATTTAAGACATTGTCTGTCATATGGCGTCAACCTCTTGAATCGGCTGCTCATGCCAAACGATGACAACGGCCACGGCACGCACATCGCCGGCACGATCGCGGCCTCCAGCCGGCAGCATGGCATTACCGGCGTAGCTCCCCGAGCTATGATCCACCCCGTGAAGGCATTTGATCATCAAGGGAGCGCCTACGTATCCGACATTATCAGCGGGATCGACTGGTGCGTGCAAAATGAAATGCAAATAATCAACATGAGCTTTGGCATGCGCACCTACAGTAAAGCGCTCGAAACCGCAATCCGCAATGCCTATCACGCCGGCGTGATCGTGGTGGCGTCCTCCGGCAATGAAGGCAAGCAGGCGACCATTGATTACCCCGCCCGGCTGCGCCAAGTTATAGCGGTCGGTGCGACGACGAAGCGGGGACGGATTGCTCCGTTTAGCAATGTCAGCAAAAGCATAGACATTTACGCTCCCGGAGAAAAAATATACTCCACTTGGCTTCGAGGCAAATACAATGAGCTAAGCGGCACATCCATGGCAACGTCACATGTTACCGGCGTGGTCGCGCTGATCCTGTCACGCAAGGCCGGACTCAGCCCGCTGCATGTGAAATCGATTATTAAGAAAAACGCCAAGATTTTGCCGAAGCCCGGCGTTAGTATCAAAGAGGTTCATGCCCTTCGGGCAGTCGGCGGAGTGGCGAAAACGGCATCGACGGGTAGATGAGCAGCCGTTGGATGCCAATGGGCATTTAGTCGGCCTGCTTGGGCACTGCCAGGATTTA
Organism: Paenibacillus xerothermodurans; assembly: GCF_002220865.2. GTDB lineage: Bacteria > Bacillota > Bacilli > Paenibacillales > NBRC-103111 > Paenibacillus_S > Paenibacillus_S xerothermodurans. Next base: position 16,248 of record NZ_NHRJ02000009.1, read on the forward strand.
CCCCCGTGCGCTGACGGTCAACCGCAGCCGGTATGTTCCGGACAACTCGCCCATAACATACAACTCATAGCTCCATTCGACAACGCCAAGTCCGTCAATCAAATCAACGGCCAAGGCGTCCGTCTTCGTTTCCAAGCCAAGCTTGCCCTGCGGGGTGTCGTAATAGCCATGCAGCCTCTGCCCTCGTACGAAGGTCTGCTCCGAACGTAAAGCTCCCTGCCGGATGACTCGGATGCTGTCCGGCCCAAGCCGGATGGTAGTCACCGTGCGCGCCATCTCCGCGCTTGCCTCATTGTATCGAAGATAATAATGATTGCCTTTGGCATACAACTCGCCGTCGGCATCCTGGCTGATGTGTTCGTTACCTGTGCTGCTCTCGATGACGACACGTACCTTCCTCGGTGAATTCTCCATAGTTGCCTCCTGTTCATTGGCTAGTGTAGCTAATGAACAACAGTTTTTCAAACGGCGTGCTCCGTATCCTTATGAAGAATGAGCACTTCGTTAGCGCTCAATCGAACAGAGCCCTGCAGTTTGCGTCCGCTGATCAAATCGGTGAAGCCTGCTGCCGGCAGCTGCACCTCCGCAGGCTGATCCAGGTGATTGAGCAGGAAGATATAGCTCCTGCCCTCGGCTCTCCGTTCACTCACTTCCACCCCTAACGGAGTCATAACTGGTGGCTGCACACCCAGATCGCTGAGAATGCGCCGAAGCATACCTGCGACAAAGGCATCTTCAGCATGGGTGCCCACATAGTATGCTTTGCCCTGACCGAATGTGTGTGCCGTGACGGCCGGCGACCCCGCGAAAAAGTCAGCTGTAAACGACGCTAGCGCCTCGGCGCCTTCCAGCCGGATGATATCCGCCCATAATGTGCATTTGTAGTCGCCATCCAGATCCCCCTGCCCCCTCACGCGAAGTCCATTCGTCTGATCAGGCAGCATCGGGTCGAATTCTTCGACGCACAATCCTAGCAGCTTGCGGAGAGGGGCGGGATAACCGCCAAGATGGATGCGATCATTCTCATCCACGATTCCACTGAAAAACGTCGTCAATAAAGTGCCGCCCTGCTGTACATAGGCTTCAAGGTTGTCTGACACGCCGGGTCCAATCAGATACAGCGCCGGTGCGATCACCAACCGATACTTGTTCAAGTCCGCATGCGGCTGCACAAAATCAACTGCAATGCCGGCGTCGAACAAGGCTTTGTAATAATGGCCGATTTGCTCCAAAAACAGCACATCCCGGCTGGGCTTGGAATCAAGCTCCAGCGCCCACCAGTTATGCCAATCGAACAAAATGGCTACCTTGGCTTCAATCCTAGTGTCGACCAGCGCTTGCAATCGCTTCAACTCGTTGCCCAGCTGCGCTACCTCCCGGTACACTCGGCCGTTCTCATCCCCGGTGTGCGTGACCATAGCGCCATGGAACTTTTCCGCTCCAGCCCGTGACTGCCGCCACTGGAAAAACATCACACCGTCGCTGCCTCTGGCTATCGCCTGGTAGCTCCACAAACGCATCACGCCGGGCCGCTTAAGAGGATTCCGCTGCCGCCAATTGACTTGGCTGGTCACCTGCTCCATAAGGATGAACGGCTGTCCTCCTCTAAGGCTCCGCATCAGATCATGCTGCATAGCTGCAGCAACAGGTATGCCTGCAGTTGGCTCCGGATAGCTGTCCCAAGTGACGACGTCCATGTGCTTCGCCCATTCGAACTCATCCAGCGGTTTGAACGCGCCCATAAAATTAGTCATCACCGGTACGTCCGGTGTGATTTGCTTAAGAATCCGATATTCACCCAAATAAGCGTCGAGCAGGCTGTCGGACATAAAACGCATATAATCCAATTGCTGTCCGGGATTAGCGAAGGTCGGCGTTTTGGCGGGGAGGGCGATTTCGTCCCAGGCATAATACTTCTGGCTCCAGAAATTGGTCCCCCAACGGGCGTTCAACTCCTGCACCGTGCCGTAACGCTGCTGCAGCCACTCGCGGAAGCGGACCGTGCATTCAGCACAATAGCAGCGCGACACATGGCAGCCGTACTCATTGTTTACATGCCACATGGCCAATGCAGGATGATCCTTGTAGCGGTGGGCCAGCCGCCGGACCAGTCCTTGGCCGTAATGGCGGAATGCCTTGCTGTTGGGACAGTAATGCTGTCTGGATCCGTGCGAAAAGCGCACCCCGTTCTCGTCCACCGGCAGTGATTCCGGATGCAGCTGAGCGAGCCAAGCTGGGGGACTTGCCGTTGCTGTCGCGAGATCTGCCATGATCCCATTGTCTGCCAGTAAATTCATAAGACGATCCAGCCAACCAAAATCATAGTTCTCCGCATTCGGCTGCAGGATAGCCCAGCTGAAAATGCCAACGCTCACTATGTTCACGCCGGCTTGCTTCATTAACCGCATGTCCTCCAGCCAAACATCCTCCGGCCATTGCTCAGGATTGTAATCGCCTCCATAAAACAGTTGTGGCAGCTTTTTTGATACAGGCATTACTCATCGCCTCCCATTGTTATTTGCGCACCTAGTTCCCCATCGCGATATGCACAATGGTTTTCGTCCGCCGACAGAACAAATCACCGCCAGCTCTGTGCTCCAACCGGTCACAGAAAAGTTCCGCCCTCCGAGCAACCTTTGCTGGTTCGCCGCGTTTATGTAGTAGAACTTTTTGCCAAATACCGGCCGAACAAGGGGGTTACTCTGGCATGCTGGACACGCAATTATATATATCATTTTGGGCCGGAACGGTTCCATTTGCAAGCTCAAAATGCGAGCTACTATGTAGCCGTGGCACAGTCGTTCCGTTGCGCTGTCACGCCGGTAAGCAGCTTGCTTGACCGGCTCGCCGCAGAGAATGTCGAATTGAGGCTGACGCCAACGTTTGGCGCCGAGCCGCCGGATGGTGCCTAGAATCGCACCTACTACTTCTCGCTCATTCGCACGGGATACGCGGCAAATTAAAGAATGGATGAGATGATAATGAATAGACGCGCTTTTCTGAAACGAGCTGCATATACAATCGCGGGTGCCGTAGCCGCACCGTTCGCAGGTTTTGGGTATGCGCGGTACGCGGAGCCCGAATGGCTGCACACCCGCCACGTGACACTGTCTCTCAAACGGCTGCCCGCCGAGTTCGACAATATTCGTGTGGTGCAGTTTAGCGACGTACATCTTGGCTTTAATTATACGGTGGCAAATTTAGCGGAGCTGGCTGATCATATTCAATCACTGCAGCCTGATCTTATCTGTTTCACCGGTGACTTATTCGATACGGTGATAGACGACGGAGAGGAAGCTGCGCAAGTTTTGCGAGGCCTGCGAGCTCCGCTAGGCAAAGGGGCGGTGCTCGGCAACCATGATTATTACGCCAAGGTACATGACTCCATCGGCCAGGTTCTCACCGACGGCGGATTCGCGCTGCTTACCAACCGGGCGATCCCTATAAAACGCGGCGGTGCCCGCATTTGGTTAAGCGGAGTCGATGATATGTGGGAAGGCAAACCCGATCTGGGCAAAGCGCTTCGGTCCGTCCCCCCTGGCGAGTTCAATCTGCTATTGTCGCATTGCCCCGATTTCGCCGACATCGCGCTGCAGTACCCGATCGACCTGCAATTTTCCGGCCACAGTCACGGCGGACAGGTCCGGCTGCCGTTTTACGGGCATCTACTAGCACCTGCGTATGGCGTTAAGTATGTGGACGGACTTCATCGTCTGGGAGACGGCAAGCTGCATGTGTATACCAACCGGGGCATTGGGGTTTCTGTGCTGCCTATCCGGTTTTGGTGTCGCCCTGAATTGACCGTTTTCACTCTGCGCAGGGGCTGAGAATTCCCTTCTGATGCAATGATGGGTGCTGCCGGCGGGAGTCGCGTCTGGCCAAAGAAAAAAATAAGGCAGTCCCCTGGAGCCATTATGGCGTCAGGAACTGCCTTTCGTCTATTTTTTATTTCACGAGACCAAGCAGAATTTCACGAATCAACTTGGATGCCACGATTGGCGTTTGCTCGGAAGGATCATACACAGGCGCGACTTCCATAACATCGGCACCAACCAGGTTCAAGCCGGCCTCGGCCATCGCATGGATTGCCGCTAACAGCTCCTTGGATGTGATACCCCCCGCTTCCGCTGTGCCCGTGCCTGGAGCGGCGGACGGGTCAAGGACGTCGATGTCAATCGTTAAGTAGATTGGACGGCCCGCGAGCTCCGGCAGCACCTTTTTCAATGGTTCCAATACGTCGAACGGATGAAAATTCACATTTTCACGGGCGTACTTGAACTCCTCACGGGAACCGGAGCGAATGCCGAATTGGTATATATTTTTACCACCCATCAATGCCGCTACCTTGCGCAAAGGAGTGGAGTGGGACAACGGCTCGCCTTCGTAATGCTCACGGAGATCGGCGTGGGCGTCGAAATGGACGATTGCCAGATCCGGGTACTTCGCGTACATTTCACGTATTACCGGCCACGTGCAGAGATGTTCTCCACCGAGCCCGATCGGCACTTTGCCGTCGTTTAGCAGCTGGCGTACGTAATCACCAATAATGTCCAAGCTGCGCGCCGCGTTGCCGAAAGGCAGGAGCAGGTCGCCGGCATCAAAGTATGTGATATCCTCTAAGCTTTTATCGAGGTAAGGGCTGTATTCCTCCAGACCGACGGACATCTCTCGGATACGAGGAGGGCCGAACCGGGAACCGGGGCGAAAGCTAACCGTAAAATCCATAGGCATGCCATAGATTACCGCACGGGAATCGGCATAATTGTCGGAGCTCAGTATGAATACATTGCCGGAATAGGCTTGATCCAAACGCATGTGACCACTTCCTTCTACTATATACTGGCTAACAGTGTGTTTTTGCTAACCTCTGTTACTTAAGATTTACTTGCAGAGATCCTCTACGAACTTCGGCAGCACGAAGGCCGCCTTATGTAGACGCGGGGAATAATATTTTGTATCGATCTCCGGAATCTTCGTTTCATCCACCTGAAGCGGATCATACTTTTTGCTGCCCATTGTAAAAGTCCAAAGGCCGCTCGGATATGTCGGGATGTTGGCGCAATATACGCGCACGATCGGAAAAATTTCTTTTACGTCACGGTTAACGTTGCGGATGAGATCAGCTTTGAACCAGGGGTTGTCCGTTTGTGCGACGAAGGTGCCGTCCTCTTTTAACGATTCATAGATCCCCTGATAAAATCCGCGGCTGAACAGCTCCACAGCGGGTCCGACCGGTTCGGTGGAATCGACCATAATGACATCGTACGCGTTTTTATGATCATGGATGTGCATATAACCGTCGTTCACGAGTACTTCGACACGAGGGTTGTCCAATTCTCCGGCAATCGATGGCAAAAACTTTTTCGAGTACTCAATGACCTTGCCGTCAATGTCAACGAGCACGGCCTTCTCGACATTCGGATGCTTCATTACTTCGCGGATTACGCCGCCGTCGCCGCCGCCTACCACGAGAACATGCTTCGGGTTGGGATGCGTGTACAGAGCTGGATGTGCCACCATTTCGTGGTAGACAAACTCATCCTTCTCTGTCGTCATAACCATGCCGTCGAGAACAAGCATGCGCCCGAACTCCACTGTATCGATGATAGCAAGATCTTGAAATTCGGTTTTTTCCGTTACAAGCGTCTCGCGGATTTTTGCAGTAATACCATAATTTTCGGTTTGTTTCTCCGTGTACCACAATTCCATTATTTTATCCACCCTTCTTGGTCTCAGAATCATTGTAAAATAGCTTCGATCGGATGCTTTTCGGATGTTAATACTACCCAGCAGTTGTGCGTCATGTTGTATTATAGTGTATCCTCCCGAAATTGCAAACTCATGCGGCACGGTAACGCTTTGGTTCAAAAAAAATTAATGTCAACCGCGTGTGTGATGAATAGTTGTTTCTATGTTTTTCCATACTGGAAAGTAAGTAAGTACGATACGATTTATAATAGGTAAAAATCAACGACGATGTGGCGTTTCCGCTGCCTTGTTGCGAAAGGAAATGAATGGCCGTGGCCGACATACACAACAGCAGCTCTGCCCGATCTGACAGTGATACTCCGCTCTCGCGTTGGTTCCGGCGTCTGAAGAGGCTGGGAGCATTGTGCGTTTCCTCATTGATTCTAACCTCTGCCGCCCTAATCATTATCCTCCTTTTTATGCGTTCCCAGGCACTCCCTGTGTCCAAAATGATGCCGGCGACCGAATTATACGACATACATGGTGAAGTGGTAGAAGTGATGAACGGAGGGATCAATCAGCAGCGCGTAACTCTTGCGGACATTTCACCGAAGCTGATCAAGGCAACACTCGCCATCGAGGACCGCAGTTTTTATCACCACTATGGATTCGACGTGAGGGGTATCGCGCGGGCGGCTGTGGTGAATTTACAGCATATGTCCAAAGTGCAAGGGGCCGGCACCATCACCCAGCAGCTCGCCCGCAACCTGTATCTCTCTCATGAACGTACGTGGACGCGTAAGATCAAAGAAACGTATTATGCCGTGCAGATGGAACTGCAAATGGACAAGGATGAGATTTTGGAAGAGTACTTGAACCAGATTTATTACGGCCATTCCACATACGGCATTCAGGCTGCGGCAAGGCTGTTTTTCGGTAAAAATGCGGCCGATCTTAGTCTGGCGGAAAGCGCGATGCTCGCGGGAATACCGAAAGGACCCCGTTATTATTCACCTTACTATGACGCCGTGAACGCGAAGGACCGCCAAAAAACGGTGCTGCAAACTATGGTAGTGTCCGGAGCGATTACTCAGGAGGAAGCGGATCAAGCGGCGAAAGAAAAGCTCACGATTCGGCCCTTGGAACCAAAGAAGCCTGCCATCGCCGGTTACTTCCGCGATTACGTGCGCAGCGCTGCAGCAGAAATGCTCGCCGTCAGTGAAGAACAGTTGGAAGATGGCGGGTTCAAAATCTATACAACTCTGGACTTGAATGCACAAAAGGCGGCCGAAGAGGTCATCAGTCAACAGCTGAGCAAATTCAATGAAATTCAAGCTGCCTTGGTAGCGATCGATCCCCGAAACGGTTACATTCGGGCTATGGTCGGCGGACGGAACTATGGGGAGAACCAGTACAACCGTGTGTTCGCCGATTCTCGTCAGCCCGGCTCCGCATTCAAGCCGATCGTGTATGCAACGGCGTTACAGCAAAAGAAATATACACCGGTCACGCGGGTAAAAAGCGAACCGACCACCTTCACTTATGACAACGGACGCCAAACTTACACACCTGGCAACTTCGGGAATACATATTACGATTGGATCGACCTGCGTCAGGCGATCGCCAAGTCGGACAATATTTTTGCGGTCCATACCCTGCTCGACGTCGGAGCGGATAACGTGATTGACACAGCACGTAAAATGGGAATTCATAGTCCGATGAAGCCTTTGCCGTCATTGGCGCTCGGTACATTTCCGGTGAGCCCGTATGAGATGGCGTCGGCATTCGCTATCTTCGCGAACCAGGGCGTGCGTGTCGAGCCTACCGCGATTGTCCGTATTGAGGACAGCCGCGGAAAGCTGCTGCATGAAGCACATCCGGCAGAGGAACTGGTGCTGGATCCGCCTTCAACCTATGTAATGACACATCTTATGGAGAGCGTGTTCGAGCAAGGCGGCACCGGCAGCCGTGTGTCGCGCGTGCTGAAGAGGCCGGTGGCGGGCAAGACGGGCACGACCAATACCGATGCGTGGTTGGTGGGTTACACGCCCGAGTTGTCCACCGCCGTTTGGGTGGGTTACGACAAGGACCGCAACATCAGCGCGGTCGAGTCCCATTTGGCAGCGCCCATCTTCGCGGAGTTCACGGAGCGCGCTCTTGAATCCGTACCGCCGAAGCTGTTTCCGATGCCCGAGGGTGTTGTCAGTGTTTATATTGATCCCGTGAGCGGCAAACTCGCCAACGAAGGATGTCCTGCCTCGAGGATGGAGGCGTTCATCGCTGGGACGGAGCCGACGGAATACTGCACGCAACACCTTGGCGAGGACGAGGATGCTAAGACGGCAAAGCCGAAAGGCAACGGATCATGGTGGGAAGATCTCAAACGCTGGTGGAACGAGTAACTCCGCCCACCCTGGCACGCCGCAGCCGGCTGAGCCGCTTCGCTTGCTACAAGCGGACGCTGCCGGTGGCCGCAAGCTCTGCTCCGCCGCAGGCAATTATGCGAATGCATCTGGCTAACGCAGCCCCTTATTGTGTGAGCTGTCCTGGCAGTAGAATCATCTGCTGCCGGGACGGCTTTTTCGGTTGCGCCCAAGAGCTGCCGACGCAGTAGAGTGGTCGTTGTCGGGGCAGCCTGCATGCATTTTTTCTTCGTCGCCCCACTGCACATGCTTGCACTGAACGAGCAGACACTACTGAGCCTCAACGAAGTGCAATACTTGCACAACGGTTAAACAATAACTATACTTATGTAAGTAATTAAAAATATGGAAGCATCATGGTACTAACAACTGACAGCTGGAGGTATAGACTGAATGGACGCAAAGTACAAAGCTTTATTCGAGGAATTGACGTTACGCAGCGGAGTGCAGTTAAAAAATCGCGTGGTCATGGCTCCTATGACGAACTTCGCCTCAAACGACGATGGCACTGTATCGGACTCTGAGGTGCAATATTATCGCCGTAGAGCGAACGGGGTAGGCACAGTCATCACAGCATGTACATATGTAACCCGAAACGGTAAGGGCTTTGCAGGCGAGTTCGCCGGTCACACCGATGAAATCATTCCCAGCTTGCGGCGCTTAGCAACCGCAATAAAAGAGCAAGGCGCCCGGGCGGTACTGCAAATTTTCCATGGAGGGCGTATGTGTCCCCCGGATTTGGTGGATGGCGATGTCGTGAGCGCAAGCGCGATTGCAGCCGAGCAGGAAGGCAGTGTAGTTCCTCGCGCTCTATCCGATGAGGAGATTCAATCCATCGTGCGTGATTTTGGAGAAACGACGCGCAGAGCGATTGAAGCCGGCTATGACGGTGTCGAAATCCATGGAGCGAACGGTTATCTGATCCAGCAGTTTTTCTCCGCCCACTCCAACCGTCGCGATGATCGCTGGGGCGGCAGTCTTGAACGGCGGATGGCGTTCCCGCTCGCCGTTGTGGATGAAGTGCAGCGGGTTGTTGCGCAGCATGCAAAACAGCCATTTCTTGTCGGCTACCGGTTTTCACCGGAGGAGCCGGAAGCAGTAGGCATTACGATGGCCGACACACTAAAATTACTCGAAGCGTTGGCGGACAAAAACCTCGACTATCTGCATGTGTCGTTAATGGATTTCTGGTCGCACCCTCGCCGCGGGGTCGACGACAGCCGGACTCGCATCGAATGGATTCTGCAAACCGTCGGGGATAGGGCGCCTGTCATCGGCGTAGGCTCCATTCACACGGCTGATGACGCGATCAAAGCCCTCAACACCGGCGTGCCGTTAATTGCGCTGGGCCGAGAACTGATTGTGGAACCTGATTGGGCACAGAAAGTGGCAGAAGGCCGTGAGTCTGAAATTAAAACCACGATATCTAAAGATGATCAAGAGCGTCTGTTAATCCCTGATCCGCTATGGCAGGCCATCATCAACACCCCCGGCTGGTTCCCGGTTGTCTGAGCCGCAAATACCGAGTTATCCAACACAAAAAGACAGACCACACGGTCTGTCTTTTTGCTGTCCTAGTATATGTCGCATATACTAAAATTTAGTATACATCCAGAAAGTTGTAAAGCACAATGCGCGTCACATAATCGCCATATTTTGGGTGTTAGGCGAGCGCCTGTTTCAAGGTGTCCTCTGAATTTGCCCACATTTCTGGGTTATACTCCATCAGGAGTTTTTTCAGCGCTGCCTTTTCACGCTGGCCGATATTGTCCAACATGACGCGCCGCTTCAAAGCATAGTCCATGCGGTTGACATGGTCCGCTAGGATTTTCCACCCGCGTCTGGCTTCCCGGTCCACAAGCATTTCACATGAGGTCACGCCCGCATAATAGCTGCCTTCCGGCTTACGGTCTACCGCTACCCAAACTATCCAATATGGCCTGCCGTTCGGAACATCTTCCTTGTTCGCGGAGAACTTGATACCCTTCTCCACCTTACTCTTCGCGTGCAAGGCCCCCATATCCAGATACGCTTCGTCACCGTCTATGATCACGCTCGATAACTGGCTTAAATCAATTGAGCCGGCTCCAAAGCCGCGGTGCTCGACTTTACCGCTAACGATGTTGAGCGCAGGCAGTTTCTTTGGCTTTTCTCCAGCTTGATCTTTATTTATATCCATCGATGGCACCATCCAATTTGTGAAATAAGTTTTATCGTTACTTATCATTTTAGCTAATAATCCTCAATTTGCAAACATATACATGCTCTAGATGCTTGTCAACGGGGTGAAAATGAGATGAAAAAACGACTCGGCAACCGAACGGTGCAATGGTCCGTTCTACTTCTGTTAGCCTGCGGAGCCTCCTGGGCAAGCCAAGCTTCGCTGCCGCCAGCCGCGGCGATACCGACCGAATCCGCTTCGTCCCGGCTGCAGCAATATGGCGGACGCCAGCCAGCGGAGCAACTAATGGCTCAATCTCTATTATCTGCCGCGGCAATGGACGAGCCGAATGAGCGTCAAGGCACTGCGGTCCTGGCGGGCGCGGATGGTATGCCCAACGGGCACGGGCGCCCGACGGTATCGGCCATGGCGGGCCATATGGATTCGGCGGCGCCGACGCAGCAGCCTGCGCCGCCTCTTACCTCACCCGCTCCGCCTAGCCCGCCGGCGAAACCGATAGAGAAGCCGGCGCCTCAGCCTTTGAGTGATCGCATTGTGGAATATCACCTGGAGGTGGAATTGCACGCCGAGGACAAGCGCCTCTCGGGCACTTCAACGTTCACTTGGAAAAACCCGGGCAGTGTGCCTGTACGGGAGCTCTACTTTCACTTATACCCAAACGCATTCAACTCCGAAAAAACAACCTTCATGAAAGAATCCGGCGGCAGACTGCGCAATGACAAGAGCACTGCTGCCAGTGTGGGAGGCATGGACATTACGAGCATCAAAACACGCAATGGTCAGGAATTGTCCTCGCGCATGGAATTCGTGCAGCCTGACGACGGCAATAAAGAAGACCGTACATTGATGAAGCTGACGCTCCCGGCGCCGGTGAATCCGGGTGACCGCATAACTTTGAATTGCGCCTACGACGTAAAGCTCCCGGCGGTGTTTGCACGTATGGGTTACGCGGGAGACTTCGTCATGGCCGGACAATGGTTCCCGAAGCTTGCGGTCTACGAGCCGGCAGGCTTGCGGGGCAGGACCGCGGAGGGCTGGAATTTGCATCAGTATCATGGCAACTCGGAGTTTTATGCGGACTTTGGGCTATATGATGTACGTATCAAAGTGCCTGCCGATTACACGGTAGCTGCCACCGGTTTTCCCATTAAACCTGCCACACAAGATGGACAAACGAAAACATATACATTTTACGCCGACGATGTACACGACTTCGCCTGGGCTGCCTCGCCCCACTTCATCTATTATGAGGAGCCTTACGCAACGTCCCATCTGCCTGGTGTGCGGATCAAACTGTATCTGGATCCGAAGCATGATCATCTAAAACAGCGCTACATGACCGCGGCCAAAAAGGCATTAGCCCGCTATTCACAGTGGTACGGAAGCTATCCGTATTCCACCCTTTCCATCGTAATCCCCCCGGAAAACGGCAATGGCGCAGGCGGTATGGAATATCCGACACTGGTGACCGGGTGGGGCGCAGCCGAAGAGCAGCCGGACCTTGAGCTCGAGCGCGTCATAGTGCACGAAATCGCCCACCAATTCTGGTATGGCATCGTTGCCAACAATGAGTTTGAAGAGGCGTGGCTTGACGAGGGCTTCGCCTCATACGCCGAGGATAAATTCATGGAGCTTGAGTATGACGTGCGACCGAATCTTGCGATAGAGGCAAGCTACATCACCTCGCCAAGACCTCTGCAGCTGAACTCCTGGAGCTACGGTCAGCATGGTGAATATGCTGGAAATGTGTACACACGTTCCAAGCTGGTGCTCAAATCCATAGAATCAGAAATAGGTACGGAGCTCATGAGTCGTGTGCTGAAAGCATATTTCCAAAAATGGAAGTTCGGCCACCCGACCACGGCTGATTTCCAGAAAGTATTGGAGAACACGACTAATACAAGCTGGTCTCATTTTTTCGACCAGTACATATACAATGGACACATGGTAGACTACGCCGTGGGAGGCATTCAAACGAGACAGGTGCTCGCTGATGGCAAACAAGCATACGAGAATACTGTACTGGTGCAAAAAAAGGACGGCACGTATCACGACATCCCTATCCGGTTTCACTTTGCCGATGGTTCACAGCTCGATAAAACCTGGGACGGCAAGAACGAGGCCGTGCAATTCAAACTAAACCATCCCGCTCAGCTCGACTGGGTAGTGATTGATCCTGAAAAGACGATCATACTTGAAAACAAACGGATCAACAGCTTTATGAAAACCAACGTGGATCCGACACTGACCGCCCGCTGGAACATGGGAGTAGTGAAATTTATGGAGACCTTATGCAATTGGGTCGCTTGGTGAGGTGGAATTCAGATGTGGAAAACGATGAAAATCGGCTGGGGATTGGCATGGCAGCAGCCGTTTGCGGTATGCATGCTGTTTATATACAACCTGTGCTGGGGAGTGCTCTTATACCGCATGGTCCGCTCTGTCGTGGTGCCTCTCCTCCACCGGTATCCGGGGGATGAATTGTCCCGAGAAGCCGTTCAGCTGTTCTGGGCGGAAGCGCAGTTTCAACTCATGAAAACCGACCTGATTCATCCCTATGTCTGGTGGGCGGTCTGCCTGCTGCTCACCCGGATGATTATCACCCCTCTGTTGAATGCCGGGGTCTTTTATTCACTGGAACATACTGGTGTGAATGCAGGCTACCGGTTCGTTCAAGGTATCCGCCAGTACGCACTTGCATTTGCCGGACTGTACGCATTGCAGACCTTGTTAATCCTAGCTCCTCTGTATCTGCTTGTCCGAAGAGTAACAGCAGCGTATGCGCACCAAGCCAATCTCTCTTCTTTGGCCTGGGATGCGGCGCCGCTCATCGCGGGTTACATTGTGTACGTATTCGTGGTCCAAATCATGGTCATGTACATGCAGTTTGGTAAACTGAAGCGGCTGCCGGCGGGCAAGGTGCTGCAGGTGCTGTGCCGAAACGTGCTGTCGGTGACGCTGTTGGCTGTCGGAGTGTTTTTGGTGACAGCTTGCATATCCGCCGCCGTAACGGGTGCTGCAATGCTGTGGGCCGGATTCGCCGCGTTCCTCGGTTTGCAAGCATTTCGGCTCGTGCATATGTTTTTGAAAATGTGGGCCATCACCACTCAGTATGCACTCTGGAGTACGCAAATAGATTAGCCGGCATAGACAAGGCTTGGGCCGCCACGAGCAGCCTGAGTCTTTTTTGCGTTTGTCCCCTAGCATTCCAACCCAAGGAATCATACGCCAACGGGACATGTTCACGATCCTATACCGGCGTCCATTGACCTGCAATGTGACAGTGATGCGGAAATTGGATGGTACATAGTCGGACTCTGGCGTGGGATGAGCGAACATAATTGTCGAACGCTGCAGTGCAGTATTTCCGTTGAACATGCAAAACCGGCCCTGCCCGCAGGCTAAATACTTACCGCATAAGGGATTTGAAAGGTTGCATGGAAAATGTGAAGAATATGTGTCAACAGGAGGAATTTACCGATTATAATCGAATTTTACTTATAAGCAAAAATAATAAAACCAACATTTGCCGAATTTCCAGTCATATGGAAAACGGGGGATCCGATTTTGGGTGAATTGATCTCGCTTCAGAGTGATCATAGGGAACCTTCAACCGAACCCTTAAGCTAACCTCGTAGGCGCGGAAGGGGACACTTTTTTTGAAGAAGTTTTTTGGCATCATTACATCTTTGACTTTGTTTTTCAGCTTTCAAGCAGGAAGCGCATTTGCGGAAACTCCGCTCAGCCAGGCTGTGAACGATGGGTTGGGAGCTCCGTACAAAGCGGCCGGAACCACTAAAAAGGGGTTCGATTGCTCCGGTTACACTTCCTTCGTCTTTAGCAAGTTCGGCATCGATCTGCCCCACCAGTCCAAGTCTCAGGCAGTACTCGGAACGAAAGTGGAAAAAGATCAGCTTCGTCCCGGCGATCTCGTGTACTTCAATACCGATGGTCGCGGCATTTCACACGTGGGTGTCTTTGTTGGCGATGGCAAGTTCTATCACTCCGCCTCCAACAAGGGAGTCACAGTGAGCAGTCTCAGCGAAGCGTACTATGCCAAGCGCTACGTAACCGCCAACCGTATTCTATCGGATGCTCAATATCACCAATTGATGACCGATAAATAATCGCACGGCTAAAAAAGGTTCCTCTTCAATAAAGCCCTCAGTGCTGCCGCAAACGCTTTTCGCGTAAAACCAGCCTGCAGGGCTGTTTTTCTTGCCGGCACAATAAAATTTGGGCAAGCATACGGCTAGATTCACAGAGTCAGACAGCAAGTCGTATGAACCCGCCGTCGGAATCCAGGATTGGGTCCGATGCGGACAGAGTGCTGCAGTTTAGTAGAATTGATGCATTTCCCCGGGGATTCCGTGGCGCGTACAAAAACGTTCTACCGTTTCCTCCGCTCCGATCGTATCTGTGGAAGTGAGCAGTTTGACAGCGAACCGGTTCGCTTGCCTCTCGAATTTGCCGGGATGAAAAAAGGAGTGCTCCTCCAGGAAAAACCTGCTTAAACCCTGATGCAGCCTGTCGTGCCCCAGCTCATGCGCGCAGACAAACCTCTGCCATTCCGCTGAAAGCTCATTGTGTATGACGATAAGCCGGCGTCTCAGCTTGCGGTAGTACACCCCTCTTGTGCTCTGTCCGAGATCATGAAATCTCACATGAATGCCTAGTGCTCTCGCGATCGTAAATGGGCAGTTTGTTTTATAACGCTTGGTTAGTTTGGCTATGGTATCGTCCATTTGTCATCACCCGGATCATTCAAGTTTAAACGGCGGCACCTGTCAGGTCTCATTCCTTCTTTTCCGAAGCTGGCGGCTTCTTGCGTTTGTTCATCGCCTTGGCCTCCCAGAAAAATCCGGTCAACACATCCATTATTCTCTGCTTATCGCTTTTATCAAGGGGAATTCCGTCGAACATGACCTCTCCGTCTTCTTCGAGCATTTTTTTAAAGTCCCGTTTGTCCTTGTGAGTGGCCCATTCGGGGATTTGCTGCTTATGTTCCTCGGATATGTGCCCGGCCTTCTCCATCATGCCCCCATAGTCTTCACCAAGCGCCTCCGCCAACCTGCGGATCGTTTCCGGTTTGGGGATCCCTCTTACGCCGTTCTCGATCCGGGAGATCTGCGCATTGCTAATGCCTGATGCAGCAGCCAAGTGGTTGACACTCATCCCTTTCTGCTCACGAGCCTTCTTCAGATACATACCGAACTGCGTTTCGCTCATACGCCCCATCCCGCCTTTGCCATTACCTCTTGGTAATAATTATAACCCATTGCCGTGAAAAGGTAAAGAATGGAACCAAACATATGTTCTGTGCAAGATTTCATTAGAAAAATGCTGCAAATGGCCCTTATATGCGTGTATTTCGAGCTTTACCAATTGGCATAACCTGGGTAATACTTATCACAGAGGGCGACAGTGCAGTCACACCACGCACACATGTTTGCGGGTGAACACAATGGACATGTCTTTGCACGCCCGGCTGCCAAACCCGTTTGTTCATTCGTTACCAAAAGGTAATAATCCAATCGCAAAAACAAATCCCTGTGAAAAGAGGTGTGACCGATGAAAGAGCACAATAGTGAGGCAAAGCACATACGAGAGCAGATCGAAAGGATCGAGATGAAGCTGGACACGCTGGCGCGGGAGAAAGAAGCCGAGAGCGAAGGGGAGAAATCGACAGACGCCACCGATAAACGCCTGACTCAACTGGAGCACAATCAAGCATGGATTTGTCGGATCACCATTGAGGCCGTTATCGTTGCAATTATCGGCATGTTGGGAAGAGGCTGGTGAGTCACCTAAAATAGATTAAGGCCGGCCCATGACGGCACCGGCCTTCCTGTATTCGAGTAAAATCATGCCTGCGCCAATCTCACCAGCATGTGGGCGAGTTTATGCTGCTCGTCTTGGGTGCCCGCCTTCCACAGCTCCTGCAGCAGCTTTTCTTCCCGGTTGCGCGGCTCCTCGCTGGTCGCCAAATAATTAGCTACCTTTTGAGCGACCTGAGCGATCTGCTCCTCGCCGAGACCTAAATTTTGCGCCAATTCTATCCGCGAAGCGAGATAACGTTTGAACTCATTAAAACTGCCCAGAATTTGCTCTTTCTCGTCAGCACTCATATTACGTAAGGTTTCCTCTACCTTGTCGACACTGCTCTTGTCCGGCGTGGCACCAGCGTTAACGTCTGCCATGATTATCCCCTCGTTTCTTGATTTGTTATGAGTGGTTACATGCACACATTAACCGTGTGGACCGCCGCTGAATCTATGAGCGTGCCTTCTCCTATTAATAAAAGGGATCGGACGAATACGACAGTGCGAGCGCTATGATAACGATAAGCAAGATAATCCCGTAAATTAAAGTTCCGATAATACCGCACACCAAACCTGCGATTGCCATTCCGCGGCCTTGTTCGCCGGTCCTTTTTATCTCCTTCAGGGAAATTGCGGAAAAAATAATGGCAACAATGCCGATGATCAGACCGATGTAAGGTATAACGATAGATAAAATGCCAAGCACCATCGCCGCAATGGATTTACTGTTTGCTGGCGGCGGTTGAAATCTCTGCTGCGGGGGAAAATTTGTCGAATCCATGGAGTTTTGTTCCAACGCGCACCCTCCTGTTCATATATACTGTAAGCATACTGTGTAACATTATACCCAGTAACCATGGCTAATTGTAGATTTTTCTAACTTTTACATCTGATTTCCATCACGCAGATACAAATAACAGGCCTCGTAGGCAGTGAGTCACGCCTCGGGCCTGTTGTTTTTTACTCCGCTCCTGTTGCCACGGGATTATCGCTGTAGCTCACCCAGTCGCTCCAGCTGCCGGCATACAACTTCACGTTCTTGTAGCCTGCCGCCAGCAAAGCGAGCACATTCGGACAGGCCGTCACGCCTGAGCCGCAGTAAACAATGATCTCGTCCGCAGTGTGCAGACCGGCAAAGCGCTCCTTTTGCGCTTCGGCATCCTTCCATCCTCCGTTCTCGGTGAGGCTGTCCTTCCAGAAATAGTTCTTGGCGCCGGGAATGTGACCTGCGACCGGATCAATGGCCTCCTCCAGCCCCAGGTAGCGCCGATGTTCCCGTGAATCGACCAACACTGTGCCGGGCCTGCCTAGCCGGCTCTTCACGTCTTCCATATGAAGCAGCAAACCTTCCTGAGGATTCGCTTCGAACACGGTGCGGTGTGTTACCGTGGGTCCATCCGTTACGGGATAACCCGCCTGCTTCCACTTCTCATAGCCGCCGTCCAACACATACGCCCGGGTATGTCCAAGATAATGCATTATCCACCATAAGCGGGAGGCCATAGCTCCGCCCTGGTCATCGTACGCAACAACGGTTGTGTCGCGGCCCACGCCGGCTTCGCCCAATTTACGGGCAAATTGATCCCAATCAGGCATTGGGTGGCGTCCGCCATGAGCGCTTTTCGGTGCGGATAAATCCTCTTCCAGGTCAAAATAAACAGCCCCCGGGATATGGTCAATAGCATAGGCCTGCCGTCCTGCGGTAGGATTGCCCAGAACAAACCGGCAGTCCACGATCACGACATGCTCATCGGTCCCATGCTCGAACAGCCACTCTTGAGTTACGATCGGTTGCATCGCTGAACACTTCCTTCTACGAATAGGTTATGTCTACCAGTATACAACGTACAGACCGTCCAGAGAAACGTTAAATAATCCCTTATACTGGTAACCGTTCGACATGGCCGCATCGTCCGGTTACAATAGATTCAAAGCAAACCGGCAATATCTGCACATAGCAAGGAGGCTGTACCATGATCGTTCCCGCTTATCACATCGTGCCTTTGAAAGAAGAACAATGCCAAGAAATCTGTACCTGGTCTTATCCGCCCCCGTACGACATATACAATTGGCGGCCGTGGGCTGACATGCTGGCCGCGCAGGAGGAGTTCGCAGACAAAGAGTTACGAGAGCAACAGTACCGAGCTGTTGTGGACAACAAGGGTGAGATGTGGGGATTTGCCCAATTCTTTCCCATGAAAGGCGTGACGAGGCTGGGCTTGGGCATGGATCCAAAGCGGTGCGGACAAGGTTTCGGAGTCGATTTTGTTCGTGCCGTTGCCGCATATGCCCGAGAGCAATCACCTGACAATGAAATCGATCTGGAGGTTCTCACCTGGAACATTCGTGCATATCGCGTCTACCGCAGCGCCGGCTTCGTGCATACCGATTCATATGACCGGATGACGCCGCACGGCAGACAGGCGTTTTACTGTATGGTGCGGAAGCACGCTCCAGATGAGTGAACACGGAACTCAGGGCTGGAAAAAGCGGTGTAACGGTTGTTCAGACACTTGTATCAGTATCAATTCAGGGTTTCGCGCGCGACGTCAGAGCGTGCATCTGCTTCCAAATCCAACTTCGTAAGTCCGCCTGCCCGCCGAGAGGTCAGTTTAGAGCATGAGCTGCCCTAGCTATACCAAATACACCACGTTGATCAGCTTATCTTCATGGTGAATGACAATGACGTGCTTTTCCCTGTCATAGTTGATGGTGCAGGTGCCTATCCGCATCCTAGGTTCAGTGCCCAATCCATAAAAAACGTCATCCGCCAATGTCTTAATGCACTCCCGCTGCTCGTCCGGCTCCAGCCCCTGCCACTCCTTCGGGGTCATCTCCAGGAACGTGTAACATTCATCTATACTGCACAAAGCTTCGGTAAAATCTGTAATAATATCTGGATACTCACGCCCGAATTTTATTCCCATACGCGGACAGTCCTCCTCAAATTAGCAATTAATGGAGAAACGCTCTATTAAGCATTTTACCCTGAAAAAACGTTGCCATGCAATCGACCGGCGGGAAGCATTTAAAAACAAAATCTGTTACACTATAAGGATAGACAATGAGCCCGGAGGCGGAGCGTTTCCCATGCTGAAGCTGCAAATTCCTAAAAACCGAATAAATTATCTGATCGAACGAATGCAGCATGACTTTGATTTGGCCGCATTGGAAACAGGGTGGGAATTCTTCCACAAAGGAAGGGTCAGAGACGTGGAGCTCCTGGATGGAGTTGAGGTTCACGCCGACGTGCGCGGTAAACAAACGTACAAGGTAACTATCGATTTGGACAGCTTTGCGAAAAGTAACTGCAGCTGCTCGTTGGGGGCTTGTTGTAAGCATATGGCAGCGACAATTTACGCACTATACGCTTCGTATGCACGCCCAGAGCTCCTGCTTCAGCAGTTAAGGCAGGCCAAACTGGTGAAGAAACGGCAGCAGTCGGCCCGTACCACCGCTACAGCGGCTAGGACGGAGAAAAAGCTGGATCGGCTTGAACCGCCGAAGCCCGATCAGCCGCCTGCTGCTTGGCAGCGGTATTTTGACCAGCAGTTCTATGGCTACGCCCTGACGCAGCAGAATTCGATTGAATTATTCTACAATGCGGTGAAGGACTCGCTGATGCCCATAGCCGCGGATTGGGATGAGCCGCTCCGCAGCCTGTATACACTGCACGTTTTGCTGTTTGTCATGCGGAAGATTGATCAATTCTATGCGGACACCAAATCATCCTACCTGTCTTATTACATTGAAACGGGCAGTAAAACCGTAGCCAAGCAATGTATGGAACGCTTTGCCGAACTGCTTCCTGCATTGAATTTTGCGGAGCTGCTGGAGGAGCACGAGCGCGCGCTGAATGAAACCACCGCGCTGGTAGGCGAGTTCGCTTTGGACGGCAAAGAATCTCCGGTGGAGTGGCTATTGGTTTACCGGAGTATCTGGTGGCGCCTCGAGAATCAACGGCAGAGGGTCGAACAGGAACGAAAAAGGCTGGAGCTGTTGCGAGCGAACGAAACATTGATGCCCCGCAAACGAGATGCCCTGCTGATCGCACTTGCACATTTTGACGTGATGCAGGGAGACGACCAGAAGGCCATGTCACTGCTGGAGCAGTTGTCCCGCCGTGAAGCTAAGGACTTTTTCCTGTATCTTCACCGCTGCTACGAGCTGCAGCAATGGAATCGAATGCTGGCTTGGCTGCGCTGGCTTCTTCCCTCGGTGCAGCGGGCGCAGCAGGAAGAGCTGCGCACGTTCTGCACCTATTGGATGGAGGCGGTAGGCCATCAACCGGATGACGGCGAATGGGTCGATGTGATGATCGCCTTGCTGCCGCGCACGTATTATTTTTATACGTCCTATTTAATGAAGGCGCAGCGCTATAAATCATGGGTTGATCTGCAAATTTCGAACCGTGTCTCGCCACTCAATCTGTATGCGATGGACTTGAAAGCGGTGGAATCAAGCGACCCGGCGCTGCTGCTTCCTTTGTACACTCAAGCGGTGGAACGGTGCATCAACGAGAAAAACCGCAACGCCTATAAGACGGCCGTTAAACTGCTCAAGAAGCTGCATAGCTATTACAAAAAGCTGGATAAAGAGAACGCGTGGGAAGAGTACATTTACCGGCTGGCCACTCGATACTCCCGCCTGCGTGCGCTGCAAGAAGAGCTTCGGAAAGGGAAATGGATTCCATGATCGACACCACAGCGTTAACCGTTCATGCCCGCTGGATCTCGCCCGGCGTTTTTTTCCTGTGGGCCACACGACACAACGGGGCTGTTGCAGACGCCACCGATTTGAAAAACCTGCTGTTCGCATGGCATCAGCCTTCGTTCTACGGCACGTTCATCGAGACGATGGAGTCGATGAATGTTGAGGGACTGCAGCTGCCGGCACTAGAGGCGCTGGACTACTTCTGCAGCCCAAGCACCGTCCAGCATTTGAAGCTGGAATGGAACGGTGAGCTGCGGGAGCTCTTGCGCTTGGCGCCTCACGTGAAGGAGGCGCTGGTGAAGGGCCGTGTGATGCCCGACTTCGCGAAGTGGAAGGCGGGCGAGCTCGGCTGGAAGCTGCAGCTGCCGGAAGGCGTGGCTGCTGCCGGCATGTCCCCGCTGGCGCAGCAGTGGATGGAACGGCTCATTCCCGAGTGGGCCGAGGAAGACGCTACGCTGCGCCAGAGCATTAGCCAGCTGGAGCAGGCATATCCACTGCTTCAGCGCGGCACGCTGCCAACCGATCTGTGGATGGACGAGGAAGATTGGCTCGTCTCCATCGGCTGGCACACGGACGGCACTCCGTTCCGTACGTGCCTGCAGTTGAGCGAGCCTCCGCAGGGGCGAGGTTCGTGGCCGCTGCGCGTGATCCTGCAGGATCGCGCAGACAAGGATGTGCTGCGCGAAGTGGACGCCGCAGCATTGGAAACGGCTGCGCAGATACACGCAGCCCGCTTGGCGGCATCGCCGGACGCGGCCGGCGGTGCAGACACCGCACGCGATGGAGCCGCGGCGGCGGAACGTGAGGCGCTCTCGGTCGCCGGCGATGACACTGCGCGCGATGCTGTTGTGGCGGCAGAACGCGAGGCGCTGCTCGCCGCGGAGCCGGAGCTCGCCGCGCTGCCCGAAGCGTGGCTGCCGCACCTGCACCGCGCTGCGAAGGACCTCGCGAAATGGCGGCGCATCCAACCGTCACTGCAGAAAGATGAGGACACACCGGCCCTGCGCACGGAGCTATCGCAAGACGACGCTTGGCAGTTACTGACCCAAGGCAGCTTACGATTGATGGAGGCGGGCTACTCGGTATTCCTGCCGGCCTGGTGGGAACGCATCCGCCGCTGGCGGCCAAAACTGAAAGCCAAGGTCAAATCCTCCATCGGTACGGGTCCACAGGCCATGTTCGGCCTCCAGCAGCTGATGCAGTTCGATTGGAAGGTCGCGGTAGGCGATGTTGAACTGACGGAAGAGGAATTCCGGACATTACTGGAGGAGAAGCGTAATCTGGTGCAAATCCGAGGTCAGTGGATTCAGCTGGATCCGGAACAACTGCAGGAGCTCGAACAGGTGATGCAGCAGGTGCAAAACAAGCGGGGGCTCTCCTTTCGCGATGTGCTTGAGCTGCACCTGTTAGGATCGATCGATGACGAAGAGGAATTCGGCTTCGAGCGCTCGCTTCAGATGGAGGTGGAGCTGGATCAACATCTGCAGGAGATGGTCGCCTTGTTGAACCACTCCCGGCGGCCTCCGCTTATCGAACCTCCGGCTTCGTTCCGTGGAACGCTGCGGCCATATCAAATCGAGGGCATTTCATGGCTGCTCTTTTTACGGCAGGCGGGCTTGGGAGGCTGCCTGGCCGATGACATGGGGCTTGGGAAAACGATCCAAATGATTACCTATTTGCTGCACCTGAAAGAAGATGAGGAAGAGGTCGGCCAGCACGCGGCCTCCATCGGCAGCCGCCCAGAGTCGGTCGAGCACCCTCCCTCCCTGCTGATCTGTCCGACCTCGGTGCTTGGCAACTGGCAAAAGGAGCTCGAGCGCTTCGCGCCCAAGCTGAAGATATATTTGCATTACGGTCCGCATCGGGTGAAAGGTGATGCATTCATCGAAGCGTGCCGCGGAAGTGACCTTGTGCTCACCACCTACACGTTATCGCATCTGGACGAAGCGGAATTGACGCCGGTGGAGTGGAACTCCATCTGCCTGGATGAAGCGCAGAATATCAAAAACGCCTACACGAAGCAAGCTACGTCGATTCGCAACTTAAACGGGCGGCACCGGATCGCACTGACCGGCACGCCCATTGAGAATCGGCTCACTGAGCTCTGGTCAATATTCGACTTTCTGAATCCAGGTTACTTGGGCCCCCTGCGGGAATTCACTCACCGCTATGTGAATGCCATAGAGAAAACTAACGACCCGGGGCTGGTGGGCAAAGTGCAGCGTCTCATTCGCCCGTTTCTGCTTCGGAGGGTCAAAAAAGACCCGGCCATCCAATTGGATCTGCCGGATAAGCATGAATATAAAACCTACGTCTCGCTCACTGCAGAGCAGGGCAGTTTATATGAAAATTACATCAACGACATGTTCGAGCGGCTTGACCGGCTCAGCGTAATGGAGCGCCGAGGCTTAATCCTCGCCGCTTTAACGAAGCTCAAGCAAATCTGCAATCACCCGTCCCTCATGCTGAAGGAGCCCGAGGGAGCACCCTGGCAGAATCGTTCCAATAAAGTGGAGCGCTTGTTAGAGATGGTACACGAGCTTCGTCAGGAAGGCGATAAATGCTTAATTTTCACTCAATTCGTGGAAACCGGTCACCTGCTGCAGCGCATCCTGGAACAAGAATTGGAGCCGAACGTTCCGTTCCTGCACGGAGGTACTCCCAAAGCGGGCCGTGACCGGATGATCGCCGAATTTCAGGGCGATTCGCTGCCCGCGGAGCGGCAGCCCGGTGTCTTCATCCTATCTCTTAAGGCAGGCGGCACCGGATTGAATCTCACCGCAGCCAACCATGTCTTTCACTTCGACCGCTGGTGGAATCCGGCCGTTGAGAATCAGGCGACCGACCGGGCGTTCCGCATTGGCCAAACCCGCCAAGTCCAGGTGCATAAATTCGTCACCCTTGGCACACTTGAGGAACGCATCGATGAGATGATTGAAAAGAAGCAGGGGTTGAGTCAACAAATTGTCGGAAGCGGCGAGCAATGGATTACCGAAATGTCGACCGACGATTTACGTGAGCTGTTCGCCCTCAGAAGCGAGTGGGTCGAAGTATAGATCCGCCGCACGCAAGGCGAATCTCTGGCAAGAAGTAGTACATCATTAGCCGTTTGTGCCGACAACGAGCAATGCCGTAAGACGGTCTACCGCGTCACCGGGCGTGAGAGGCATAACCATGATGCCGTGCGCCAGAGGCCATAAGCATCATGACCGTGTTCTGTTCGAGAGGCGTAACCATGATCACCGTGTACCAGAGGCATTTCCCGAATAACATTGCAGCGAAACGAAGTATCCTCTTACTGGAGGACGACGCGAATTTAGCGAAACTGATCCAAGTGGCGCTGGGCAAACTCAAGCTGCCGATTGTGCCGCTGCGGTCCGCGGAGGAAGGGCTTGTCGCGCTGCAGCATACAGCCAATGTGCCGCCGCGGTTGTGCATAGTGGATATTCATCTGGAGGGGACCGGCTGGGATTTCATATCTGAGTTATATCGCCATCCGCTATGGCACCGGACCCCCGTGATCGGTCGACTGCACTGGAGCCACCTGCGGGTTATCAAGCGAAGGACAGTGAAAAGTTTTCTGCGTCAGCCTTTCACCATGGAAAAGCTGCTGCAGGTGGCAGAAAAACTGCTGCATGACGCGAATACGGGCCCGACTTATATTTTGCCACCCCAGGATGAGAATCTGCTCTCCGCCACGCTAACGAGAAACGGAATTCAAATCAGTGAGATGAAGCGCGATGATGACACCATTCATGTTGAATTAAAGCATGTATACGCAGACGAGGCGGCAGCTGCCGATGAGGAAAACTAACGTGGCTTGTTTCATTGTATACCACTGATATCCGCTGCCGCGGGCACGGGGCAGTCCAACAAAAAACTGTTTCCCGCCTTATGAGTCTCTCTGTGGCACGCAAAGCACCTCCCTGTTACATGATCGTGTTGGGAGGTGCTTTTTACGTCTGTGCAACAATTTAGTTGGATGGCTGGCGATTCGCGTTCGACTGCGGTGTTCGTCAATGGACCACCGGCACGCTCAATCCCGCTATGCTTCTCGCACACACCCAATGGTTGACAAGAAAAGTTCAAATCCGCCACGGCCATTCACATCTCGTTTGTACACGCCGGCATCATGCAGCACTTCCACAAATTTTACACCCACCTCCGCCTGCACGACCTGCTCCGCAGCCGATTCACTCAGCGCGGTACCATGCCGGGTGATCAAATCTTCGATCCAAGCGCTATGCTTGTGGAGGGGATGCTCGGGCATCGAATGGATGGCAGCGGGCAATGTCAGCCCTCCGCTTAATACCCGGACCAGTAAATCCAATTCTTCCTTGAGACGGCCCGGCAGCACCGCTAGGCCCATCACCTCGATCAAACCGATATTCTCTTTCTTAATATGGTGCAGTTCCTTATGAGGATGAAATATGCCGTCCGGATGCTGCTCGCTTGTGCGATTGTTGCGAAGAACCAGATCGATCTCGTACTCTCCCGCCACATTTTTTCTGGCGATGGGCGTAATCGTGTTATGGTTGCTGCGCACACCGTGGCTCTCGGAATATGCCAAGATCTCGTTAGCCGGATCATTGTGCCTTCGCCAAGCGTGCAAAATTTTGCTGGCCAGCTGCAGGATTGACTCCTTGCGGCGACTATTAATCCGTATCACAGACATTGGCCACTGCACGATCCCCAGTCTGACATCATGATAGTGCGGATGATTGTAAGTTTGCTCGACCGGTGCTTTTTCCATTGGGAACTGATGCCGGCCGCCCTGAAAATGCTCGTGATTCAAGATCGATCCGCCGACGATGGGGAGGTCCGCGTTTGACCCGACGAAATAGTGCGGAAATTGATCCACAAAGTCCAACAACCGGACAATGGTTTGATCCGTGATTTGCATGGGACGGTGTACTTCATCGAAAATGATGCAGTGCTCGTCGTAATACACATACGGAGAGTATTGAAAATACCACGGATCACCGCCGAGCTCCAGCGGGATCACCCGAAGATTCTGCCGGGCAGGGTGGTTTAGCCTTCCGGCGTAGCCAACATTGTCCACGCACAGGAGACACTTAGGGTAGTGGCTCTGTGGAGCCGTCCGAAGCAGCGCGATCTCCTTCGGGTCCTTCTCCGGCTTTGATAGATTCACCGTAATTTCCATAGCTCCATATTCGGTGTCCGCCAGCCAATGAAGGTTGTTCGCGATGCGGTCCATCCGGATATAGTTGGAATCAATGCACAGCTGGTAAAAGTCATCCGCAGCTTGCTGCACCCCGCCCTGCTCGACCGTCGCCCGGAACCGGCGGATGACCTCCGATTGCCGCGGCATCATATAACCCATTATCTTTGCATCCAATAGATCCCGATACGTGGTATTATTCTCTTCCAGAATGCCGGCGGCAGCCGCATAATCCAGCAGCGGTTCAAGCAGCTGGGCGACCGCTTCAGGCACGCACTCCACCGTCAGTGCCGCGTCATCGGGCTCACTGATGCGCAGCAGATCAAGCAGAGCGTTGCGTACGGCGTAGCGGTCTATGGGCTCGAGCAGCCCTCGGCGAATGCCGAATTCCAGCAGCCTTTCGATGTCCTGTGCAGCCTTCGCCTGCAGCTCACGTCCGATTACTTCACCTTTGCGGTGCGCGTCATGCAGTACTCCCATTTGCTGTCACTCCCTTCCGTCTCTTCGCGCGGCTGCTGGCATTACTGGCCTCCATAGCCTCGTGGATGTGCTTGATGCCATGCCCACGCCGTCTCAATCATCCGCTCCAGGCTGCCGTACTGCGGATTCCAGCCGAGTTCAGCTCTAGCACGCGCCGATGAGGCCACGAGCGCCGCTGGATCGCCTGCCCGGCGAGCTTCCACCACCGCTGGAATCGGATGTCCGGTGACCTTACGTGCGATCTCGATAACTTCTTTCACCGAGAAGCCTTGGCCGTTGCCTAGGTTGCAGACGCAGCTGTCCCCACCTTGCCTCAGTCTGTGGACAGCGAGAATGTGTGCATCGGCCAGATCCGTCACGTGAATGTAGTCCCTGCTGCAGGTTCCATCCGGGGTTGGGTAATCATCCCCGAACAGCGAGATATGCGACCGCTGTCCTAGAGCCACCTGTAAAATGAGCGGTATCAGATGCGTTTCGGGAGTATGATCCTCCCCGATGCGGCCGCTATGATGCGCGCCTGCTGCGTTAAAGTAACGGAGCGAGACGTATTTTATCCCGTAAGCCGTATCGAACCAGCGTATCATATTTTCCATCGCCAGCTTTGTTTCCCCATAGGCATTCGTCGGCCGGGTGCGATCGTCCTCCATAATGGGCACCTGCTCGGGCTCGCCATAGGTGGCCGCTGTCGATGAGAATACAATCTTTGTCACACCGTATTGATTCATCTTCTCTAACAGACACAACGTGCCGTAGACATTGTTATGATAATACTTCGCCGGATTTTGCATGCTTTCGCCAACCAACGAGTTCGCCGCAAAATGAATCACGGCGTCAATCTCATTTTCACGGAACACCTTATCCATTTGCTCCGCGTCGCGCAGATCGGCTTCGTACAGCTTGCCTCCCAGCACAGCCTCTCGATGCCCCTGCTGCAGGTTGTCGACAACGATAACCTCTTCGTTTCGTTCCAATAGTGCCGCGACCGTATGCGAACCAATGTAACCCGCGCCGCCAGTAACTAGTATTGCCATAGTTAATCCCTCCCGTTGAAATTCATTGCATTAGTGCTCCGACGCTTGAGCCAACTGTTCCGAGATGTCTTTCACCCCATCGCCTATCTCGCAAACATAGAAGTCGGCAATTAAGCCCGTGCTCCGCTGATAGGCCGCACCTACCTGGTCGATGAATGCGGGCACACTATCCTTATGGACAAGCGACACCGTGCAGCCGCCAAAGCCCGCTCCCGTCATGCGCGACCCAAGCACGCCCGCAACCTTGAGCGCTTCTTCCACCATGACATCGAGTTCAGTGCAGGTTACCTCGTACAAATCACGCAAAGATTCGTGCGACCCGATCATCAACTGCCCGAAACCGGCTAGATCCCCACGTTGAAGCAGTTCCATCGACCGTAGAACTCGATCGATCTCTTCTACCACATGCTGCGCCCGTCTGCGTACTGTATCATCCTTGATCAGGTGCCGGTGTGCTTGGAACTGCTCCAAGCTGAGCTGCCCAAGCAGGGTTAGCTGTGGAAATTGCACTTGCAAGTCCTTTACCGCCTGCTCACATTGCTCCCTTCTCTCATTGTAAGCCGAGTCTACAAGTCCGCGCTTCTTGTTCGTGTTCCCGATCACCAGCTGATATTCACCGGCCTGAAACGGCACATGCTTATATTCGAGCGTATCGCACATCAGCAGAATAGCATGGTCCCGTTTGCCCATCGCTACGGCAAACTGATCCATAATGCCGCAGTTCACGCCCATAAACACATTCTCCGCCCGTTGGCAAAGCTGCGCAATCTGTACCTCGTCGATCGCCGCACCTTCCATCGTTAACAGCCCAAAAGCCGTAACGACTTCGAGAGAAGCGGACGATGATAATCCGGCGCCGTTCGGAATCGCTCCACTGTATAAAATATCGTAGCCTCCGATGTGTACTCCCCGCGCTTGGAGCTCAGCCACAATTCCTTTCAGGTAATTGATCCACTCATCAGACGTATCAAACACTATGTTATCAATGGAAATTTGTTTGTGCAGATCAAAGTTGGTACTGGCAAAACGGAGCTGGTCATCGTTTCTTTTGCGGATTAACATCGTCGTGCCGAAGGTAAGTGCCGCCGGAAACACGTAACCCCCATTGTAGTCCGTATGCTCACCGATCAGGTTCACCCTGCCGGGTGCATGAAACGCATGTATCGCTTCGGTTTGTGCACTGCCGAACTGCTGGACAAAACGCTGCTTCAGGGCTTGCGAATCTGTCATTATCCCACACTCCGTTTCATAAATGGCTGCGCCGCTGCAAAAACGGCCCTTGCTTCCTGATTCCAGTATAACGCCGGACCGGCCACCCCGCTATGGAGCGATGTTAGCATCACATGGAAAAATGTCGGATTTATCATGCGGGACCAACCGGTTGATGTTATACTTCAGTAAAGTAAACCAGACTTCGTCGGACATGCCTGCTGCTCCTTCTTCATTTGTTGGAAATAAGGCCGCGCATGACCGTTATCCAGACTGCACCAGTGCTTCACCGCTAACACGTAACTTCAGGCAAGTCGAAAGGAGACCGCAGCATGGCCGCACGCACAAAACCAGTAGACAGCTATTACGTTGTATCCAACCCGCAAGCCGAGGCTGCAGAGGATGATTTGGTCGTGCTATTCACCGGCAGCAGTCAAACCAAGCCGGGGCATAAGCCCGGTCCCAAAGTGGTGGATTACTATCTGCTGCATCACATTGTGTCCGGGCGTGGTACGTACACTTGCCAAGGGACAACCTATCAGTTGGGCGCCGGAGACAGCTTCCTGATCGAACCGGGTGAGCTGATCAGTTACACGGCCGACCTGGATGATCCGTGGCACTACCGGTGGCTCGCTTTCACGGGCGAACAGGCTGATCGGCTGCTTTCACGCATCGGCTTATCCTCACAGCAGCCTATTGTCAATACAGGCCGCAAGCGGAACATCGCAGCACTGTATCAGCAAATTCAGCGTGCCTTTCAAGCCAGGGAGCATGGCGCCAATCTCAGAGCAGCCGGCTATTTGCACCTGCTTCTGGCGGAGTACGCTGAAGCGATTCATCCAAGCCCTTCAACGCATACCCAATTCACAAGCAGTGCCGAACGTATCGTGCGTCAGGCGGTGAACTATTTGTCCACGCAGTACGCGGAACCAATTACCATTGAGTTGATGGCTGAATCCCTCGGCTATAACCGGGCTTACCTCTCGACATTGTTCAAGCAGCATACGGGCGTGACACCGGTAACATTTTTGCTAAAGCTCCGCGTTGATAAAGCGCGCCATTTACTGAGAGAACGGCACGAGCTGACGGTGGAGCAGATCGCAGCGTCGGTCGGGTTTCAGGATCCTCTCTACTTTTCCAAACAGTTCAAACGTCTCCACGGCGTATCCCCGAGCGCCTACCGCGACGAAGTACGCCAGCTTTAACTTCGCTCCCTGCCGGATAACTCCCGCGGAGCCGCGAGCGGCAGCACGAAGCATATGCGTGCTCCTTGCTCCTGCCGGCTTTCCGCCCAGATGCGGCCGCCGTGAAACTCGATAATCTCCCTGGCGATGGCAAGGCCCAAGCCGCTCCCTCCTGCAGCGGAGTTACGAGACTTGTCTTTTTTGTAAAAACGATCGAAGATGAACGGCAAACCCGCCGGATCAATCCCGCTTCCACCGTCCTGCGCCTTCACCAGCAGGCCGCCGTGATCAATGTGAAAATGCAGCTCGACGGCAGCTTCTGCAGGCGTATGCTTGATGGCGGTTGTGAATGATATTCGTCAACACCTGATCGATTCTACCGATGTCTAGTAGTACCTTGTCCCCGGCGTGCTTCAGCTGGAGCGCGATAGATTCATGCCATCTGAAGCCTCTCCCGGCATTTTTAACCTCAAGCTCGTAGCCGTTCGCTGAAGTATCGGACGAATTCCTGCACGGTCATTTCCTGCATGGTAAATTCGATCTACCGCGCTTCCAGCTTAGACAATTGAAACAGGTCCGAAATTAACCGGTTTAGCCCGTTGATGCGGCTTAACGTCATCCGCAAATACTTTCGCTGCTGGTCCGGCTCGACAATCACCTCATCCACCAGTGCTTCTATGTAACCTTGAATCAGTGTCATCGGCGTCCCCAAGTCATGCGAGATGTTACTCAGCAAGTGCCGCCTTGACTTCTCCAGCCTTGCGAGATCATCGTCCATCTGTTCCAGGTTGCGGTTGGACCTTTTGAGCTCGGCCGTGCGCGCTTGGATTCGCTGTTCCAATCCCGTGTTCAATTCGACCAGCTGCCTGGACAACGATTCTACGGCGGCAAAAGCCTTAAACGATTTGAGACTGATAATGAAAGAGGTCATGAATATAAAATAAAACAACCCGATCGTTGACACATCGCCGGTAAGGATCCACTGATTGTAAAAGGCGATATCTATCCCTACCGTGCACAGGTACACAATCACGCCGGCGAACGCAAACCCCGATCCCTCTCTTTGGCGCCGGATAGCGGCCAGCAAACGGACAACGGCGTACAGGCACACAATGGCTGTGATAATTTGATAGGTTTGGGTAGTCCAGCTGAAAATACGTGCGGGCAGCAGCAGCACCGCGATGGAAAACAAACAGCCGAGCCACTTGGCCACTGCCGTAACACGCGGTCCAATCTCGTCGCTATACAGGGAACGCAGAAACATCAGCCCAATAGGCACAGCGAGGAAAAAGCAAACATACTCGATCCTGAGCCCCGTCTCCCAGGGAAACCGCGGGAAAAATTCATATATCCCCCCTTCGCCCACGAATATGCTTCTCATGCCCACCAAGAGGCAGAGAACACCGAAGTAGAGAGCCCCACGCTCTTGCCGTCGGATGAGGCATAGGCCCAAATGATAAAAGCCCATCAGAAGCAAGCTTCCGACGAGCAGCATCTCCACCGCCAGATGCTGGTTGTGATGGTCGGACAACAGCTGCGCATCGCCGAGTATTAGCTCCTGCCAGATACCGCCGAGTCGATGGTCATAGTTCGATACCTGCAGGACGATGTCCACGGTGGTTGAGTCTCCTTGCTCAAAAAAGACCACCTTGGGCTCACAGCCCGGTTCCGCCGCCGCCACGCTAGCTGCTACCCTCCCTGCCCCTCCCATCGGTTGGCCGTTGATCCATAAAACATACGCCGACCTGATAGTCGGAAGTTCCAGAGCCATAACTTTGGCGCCCGGATCCAGCAAAACCTGGAGCTGAAAGGTCGCATAGCCGCTTCCAGCCAACGGGGCCTCTTTCCTGGCTTTTTTGTCCATGTTATCGCAATTTCGGAGTTTTGGGAACTGAGTTCATAGATGCAAGGGTAGGAGGATCATAGACTCATGGCAGGCGAAAAAATATTAATAGTGGATGATGAAGCGGAAATTGTCGAGTTGATCCGATTGTGCCTGTCAAAAGAAGGCTATCAGGTGCTAAGCACCGATAACGGGGAAACAGTATTTGACCATATGCAACGATATGCTCCGGATTTACTGATTTTGGACATACTGCTGCCAGGTATGGATGGAATTGAAATATGCCGGCGGCTGAGGCTGTCTTACGATATACCAATCTTGCTTGTCAGCTGCAAAAGCGAAGACATGGACATTATACATGGGTTAACCATAGGTGGAGACGATTATATTACCAAACCGTTCAGCCCCAGCCAGCTGGTGGCCCGTGTAAAAGCACACCTTCGGCGGATGCATCAACTGGATCAGCATAAGGAGGAGTCGCGGAAGTTATCATATCCGGGCGTCGCCATCGATCTGCTGACGCGGAATGTATGGGTCAATGGGGCGCTTGTCACGCTATCCGCTAAAGAGTTCGACCTGCTGTCCTTAATGGCCAAAGCGCCAGACCGCGTCATACCAATCATCGAGCAATTGTATAAAATGGCTTGGGGTGTCGATAGCAACGGGGACACCCGCACGCTTCTGGTACACATAAGTAGCTTACGCAAAAAAATCGAACAGGACCCGGCCGAACCGGCCTACATCCCAACCGTTCGCGGCGTAGGCTACAAATTCAACAGCAGCGGCGGAGACACCCAGTGGACCAAGTGTTGAAGCATGCGTCTGGTGCCGGCGACAAATTGGCTGATCACACTGTAACATCGGCGTTCATTCTACGGAGGTGATGCCATGACATCGCTGCGGCACTGCCGAGGCAGGCATGGGCCGGGCTGTTTCGCGCCAATGGACAAATTGTTGCATGTAAATTGCATGCCTTGCGCGTGCATGGCTTATGGCTGATGTCAGCGGCGGTTATATGCAATTCTACGCTGAAGCTCGTCCATCTCGGTTTGGGTCAGATCGCGCCATTTGCCTACCGGGAGTTCTGCCAAATGGATGTTCATGATGCGAACTCGCTTCAAGCGTCTGACCTCATACCCGAACGCAGCACACATCCGGCGGATCTGACGGTTCAAGCCCTGGCTGAGAATAATACGGAACACCCGGTCTCCCTGCTTGGTAATTCGGCAAGGGTTCGTGATTGTGCCGAGAATGCGCACACCGCCCGCCATACCCTGCAAAAACATAGGGGTAATGGGCTTGTCGACCGTGACGATATACTCTTTCTCATGCTCATTTTCCGCTCTTAAAATTTTGTTCACGATATCGCCGTCATTCGTCAGCAGAATCAGCCCTTCGGAGTCTTTATCCAAACGGCCGATAGGGAAGATGCGTTCCCGATGCCCCACAAAATCAACAATATTCCCTTGCACATGCCTCTCGGTTGTGCTGGTGATGCCGACCGGCTTATTCAGCGCGATGTACACCGGGGGCTTTTTAGCGCTGACCGGGCGCCCGTCCACGCACACCTCATCTCCCTCTTCGACTTGACTGCCCAGCTCCGCCAACCGTCCGTTGATGGTGACGCGTCCAGCTGCCACCAGCTTATCCACTTCCCGGCGGGAACAAAACCCCGTTTCGCTGATGTACTTATTTATTCTCATTATCGTTCACTCCACTTGAGTTATGTACTTGCTCAGTTGTTTCAGTATAACATGCCACGGTACTCCTACAAAAAGCGGCATGACTTCCTACAGCGCCTCCCAGCTGCTGTGCTATTTAGAAAATTCCGGTTCAGACGGAGCCAGATAGGGGTAATTATTTATTACCCGCATAAGCGGGGAATACGCACATGTCAACCTGCCCACACAACATTATGAAGGAGTGTGACGGAAAAAAATGACGCGTAAGAAAGTAACCAACACCATCACCCGCCCCTTTGCTCACGTTCATAAGACATTGACCGCATTAGGCTTCAGCGAGAAGGCGACCTTAGCGGGAAGTGTGTATGAACTGTCGTTTCGCAGTCCGACGAGCCATCAAAGTTATACGTATCTCATCCCCACCTATAACGACGACAGGGGGTCAACTTGCGTACACCTGCATGAGGCCTCTTTCAAGGAGTCGGGTGAAATCCCGGCGCAAGCATTCTCAGCCGCACGGCACGTTCTAAGCGAAGTAGCGCAGTACTTGACAAGCCACGGCCAGAAGACAGCCGCCACCGGGACTGCGGGGGCAGTTAATGGGCACTTAGCCAATTCGCCTGCACGATAGAAGAGAGCAGGCAGCAAAAATGGCAAGGATGCACTGGACGCTCAGTTTATCCGCATAGAATGATCTAATCTTATACAGTAATGACAACAACCCCGATGTGCTGACTGAGCCGCGGGGTTGTTGCTTTATATTGTGGTGCGACACCGGTGCGCCTGCCCTCGTCCGGGGTGTTTGCGGCGCGACACCGTGCAGTTGTGCTTGACTGGGGTGTGTATCTCGTTATATATAGCTGCTCAGCCGTCAGTTCAGCGATGTGTTTTTCTGTACTCATGCGGCGTTTGCTTGGTGAGTTTCTTGAACATGCGGCCGAAGTGAGCGATATTCGCAAAGCCGACCCCGTCAGCAATGTCGATGATCTTGCGGTCCGTTGCCCGGAGCAGCTGCTGTGCCTCACGGATGCGAGTCATATTCACGTATTCGATGAAGGTAAACCCCGTGATCTCCTTAAACGTGCGGCTCATATAATACGGACTCATGTAAAATTGCTCCGACATACCTGACAAAGTCATGGGCTGGTCGTAGTTGCTGTTGATAAACTGCACGATTTCCGAAATTTTTTTGTGCAGCGGGCTGGCATGCTCGAAGGGAACAGTTTCATTGCGTTCCGCATAGCGGCTGGAAAACAGCAGCAGTTCGACCAGCAGCAGCTTGATGTAGGTTTCGAAGCCAGTCGCTTTCTCACGGAGCTCCTTATCCATTTTGCCGATAATCGACTGTGCAAACAATTGGTCCTGCAGCTTCAAACTGAGCACATGTGCAGGCTGCCGAAACACATTGAAGAGCGAGGGATGATACAAAGGATGGTCTTTGCTGATGAACGTGTCGCTGAAATTAATCACGATCCGTTCGTGCCCGGGTCGGCCTACGTCCGATGTTTTATGCACATCGTGTTTGTTGATGAACACCAGATCGCCCGGCGATATCAAATACGACCGGTCCTTAATAAAGTAAGCACGCTGGCCTGACAGCAAAAAATAGATCTCATAAGTTCCGTGAAAATGGTTTGTCCTTTCAAACGGCTCGGTCCGTTTTATATGCTGCATGTAAAAATCGCCTTCCTCGGACCCGTAGTCGAGGGAAACTGTTTCGCTCATCTGTTGTTCACCGTCCTTCTATGTATACCGCTGTCTGCAATGTACTGCCGCGTGCTTGGAAACGCTAACCTCAGCTATATCGATAACGACTACGCCGTACTACAAGATAACTTTATTGTACCAAACCGCGCTGCCGCAGGATAGCAAAATATGCAGTCGTCCGGGCAAAATGGACAAAATAGGCGGAGAAACTAATATGATTTTGCGTTATCATCTATTCTATAGTCGTATCCCATTCATTTTTGAGGAGGCTTTATTTCATGAGCAAATATCAGGCGATTGCCGAAGCGATGCAACAGGGTGACGTAGCCGGCATTTTATCAGACAGCGTAAAAGTGTATCCGCATTCATTCGAGCAGTCGGGCAACGTGAAATTATTAATGGTGAAACAGGATCACACCAAATACATCCTGGCGGTGGGCGCAGGTCCCTTGTTTGACGAACTCACCGGCGAAGTAGAAAACGGTACCAAGGTATGCCCGTTGGTCACCGCCAACCGTCTGGTGCTGAATAAATATTTCGACTACACCGTACCTCGCGCATTCGGTACTCAGTCCTCCACGCTCGGACTTGGCGACCGCCTCGGTATCGCTTCCGCCGGTCATATAAAAACCGTGCTGGGCAAAGATGTTCGTCCTATCCTGGCACAGCAGAGCATTCGTGAAATCACTCTGACAAACCGCGATTACAACGATGTTCTCAATGGCGCTTGCTTCGCCGTGTTCCAAGAGGGCTACAAGGACGGCTATGGTGCAGACGGTGACCACCTGAAAGTCGAATCGGATATCAAAATGTCCCTCGATTTGGGCTTTACCATGATCACACTCGATTGTTCCGAGAAGATCGACAACAGTGTAGAAACAATCTCCACGGCAGAGCGCGAACAGAAATACAACCAACTGCCGGCAGCCAAACGCAAGCATTACGAGTCCCGTTATCGGGATAAGACGTTCGAGGTGGCAGGCAACTCTATCACATTCGATAAAGACACTTTGATTATCAACGTACTGATATACGGTGAAGCGGTAGATTTCATGGAGCATGTGTATGTCACCTACATTAAAGACCTGGGTCGTGCAGTGGACTTCGAAATCTCTATCGACGAGACTCCATCTCCGACCGCTCCGGAAGCGCACTTCTTCGTAGCCAAGGAGCTGTACAGCCGCGGCGTAACCGTATACAGTATGGCGCCGAGGTTCTGCGGGGAGTTCCAGAAAGGCATCGACTACATCGGCGACATCGAGCAATTTGAGAAGGAAATGGTGATTCACGCAGGGCTGGCCGACGATTTCGGGTACAAGCTCAGCATTCACTCCGGCAGCGACAAATTCAGCGTGTTCCCGATTATCGGACAGTACACGAAAGGCCGTTTCCATGTGAAGACCGCGGGCACCAACTGGTTGGAAGCGGTAAGAACCGTGGCTCAAGTTAAGCCCGAGCTGTATCGCAAAATGCACAAGTATTCTCTGGAACACTTCCACGAGGCGGCAGCCTATTATCATGTTACAACAGACTTGAGTAAAATCGTCCCGTTGGACCAAGTCAAGGATGCCGATCTAGCCGATACTTACATGAACGAGGATAACGCCCGTCAATTGATTCATATTACTTACGGCATCCTGCTGCAAGCCAAGGACGAGCAAGGCGATTCGTTGTTCGCTAACGAGTTCTTCCGCACATTGAGTGAGAACGAAGAGGCATACGAGCAAGCCTTAATCAAACACATCGGCAGACATATCGACCTGCTGGGTAAGTAATAGGGCTTGTTCTATTTGTTTCGACCGCAATCATATAGTAGAACCGAATCATATTTCTTACGGGTGGTGTAGATATTCATGAAAAAGTTTTTGGATGAAAACTTCTTACTGTCTAACGAAACGGCAGTCCGTTTGTACCATGATTACGCCAAGCAGATGCCGATCATCGATTACCATTGCCATTTAAGCCCTCAGGAAATTTACGAAAACAAAACGTTCAAGAACATCACCGATGCCTGGTTATACGGGGATCATTACAAATGGAGAGTGATGAGAGCCAACGGCGCGGAAGAATCCCTCGTGACCGGCGGCGAAGGCGTGAACGACTATGACCGTTTTATGGCATGGGCGAAAGCCGTACCGAACACGCTCGGCAACCCGCTGTATCACTGGACCCACCTGGAGCTGCAGCGCTTCTTCGGCATCTATGAGCTGGTCAACGAGCAAACAGCTCCTGCGATTTGGGAGAAGGTTAACGCACAGTTGAGCGGCGAAGGCTTCGGCGCTAGGGATTTGATCAAAAAATCCAACGTCACCGTTATCTGCACAACGGATGATCCTACGGACAGCCTGGAATGGCATATTAAAATCAAAGAACTGAAGGATTTCGACACAGCGGTGCTCCCATCGTTCCGTCCCGACAAAGGGCTGGAAATCAATCGTGCCGCGTTCCTGCCATGGGTTGAAAAGCTCGGCGAGGTGACCGGCGAAAAAATCGCAAACTACGATCAATTCCTGGCTGCTGTCGAGTCCCGGATCCACTTCTTCCACTCGATCGGCGGACGCCTCTCCGACCATGCGCTGGACTATGTGCCTTACGCGGAGACCACCAAGGATGAGGCCGCAGCGATTTTCGCCAAAGCCTTGAAGGGTGACAAGGTGAGTTTGGAGGACGAAAAGAAGTACAAAACCTTTACCCTGGTATTCCTTGGAAAGCAGTACGCGAAAAACGGTTGGACTATGCAGTTCCATATCAATGCGCACCGCAACAATAACAGCCGCCTGTTCGGAAAGCTCGGCCCTGACACCGGCTTTGATTCCATCAATGACAGCGATACCGCGCAGCCTTTGACCCGTTTGCTCGATGCGCTGGACCACGACGACGCGCTGCCTAGAACGATCTTGTATTCACTGAATCCAAAAGATCACTATGTGCTCGGATCGATCGTCGGCAGCTTCCAAGGCGGCGGCATTCCTGGAAAAATGCAGCTTGGTGCCGCGTGGTGGTTCCTCGACACGAAAAACGGCATGCTAGAGCAGATGGACGCACTGGCTAACCTTGGCCTGTTGAGTAAGTTTGTCGGTATGCTCACGGATTCCAGAAGCTTCTTGTCCTATCCGAGACACGAATACTTCAGAAGAATTCTGTGCGACATGATCGGCAAATGGGTCGAGGATGGCGAGGCGCCGGATGATATGGAGCTTCTGGGCAGCATGGTGCAGGACATTTCTTATAGAAATGCGCAGCAGTATTTCAACTTTGCCTAAGTAAGTGGCAAGAGGCAGTTCACGGTCAATGTATGAGACCGTGACTGCCTCTTTACGTTTTAGATCGAAGGCTGCGTACCTCGTTCAACCCAATCCTCACGGGTAGGCCCGTAGACGGCAGGCACTCTCAGGCCGGCTTGACGCATTAGCACGGTCATTTGACCGCGGTGATGCACCTCATGCTGGATCACTACGTGCAGTGTGAACCCGTTGAGCCATTGGTCGCCGTACATTTCACTCGATTTGCTCATATCTTCATCCGTCCATTGGGCTTGAATCGCGTCGAGCATGGCTTGACCGGCACGACGATACGTGCCCGCAATCTCTGCCGCGGATGCAGGTGCGTGCTCAGTGTGGACCACGTTCACAAAAGTAAGTCCCGTACGTGATACCATCTCATGGATCGTGTCAGCCAAGTGCCACGCCAACTGCCCCAGGTTCCAATAATTCGGTGCGATCTGCTGCGACAGGGATTCATCAGTGAGCGCCTCCATCACCCGCTGGGTCGCTGCCGACTCATTTTTCCAATTTCTTACGAATTGTTCCACAGTGGTAAACATGCTTTCTAACAGCCTCCTTAGTATGTTGTATTAACCCGCTACGTCCCTAACTTTACGCTGTCTACCCTGACAACCTTATGTCAGTGTTGGCCGGTACAATTCAACAATTTTTCGTGCCTGCGCTGCCACTGCTTCAGCAACCGATATAGGCTCACAGATTTTCACGTCGGGGCCATAGCTGAGCAGCATGCTGTAAAGCCATGGCTCTTCCGGCTGTACGCTGGTGACGAGCACGGTACCGTCTGGTAAATCCTCTACTTTAGCGTGGCCGAAGTAGTCCCGTACGCGGGATTTCACGCGGGGCTGAAATTGCAGCACCAATTTGACAACATTTTGCACATCCGGCCGGTTCCATCGAACATCCAATTGATCCAGAGGTTTGTGCTTCCGCTCAAACGTTTCACTCAGGACAGTCAGACCATCGATTCTCGATAGACGAAAAATACGGTAATCATGACGCAATCTGCAGAAGCCGTATAGATACCACACATAGCCCTTCAGGACCATCCCCATAGGCTCGCACTCACGCTCCGATGTTTCGCCCTGTGAATTAATATAATTCATTTGTATCAGCTTGGTATCACGTATCGCGGCACGCAGCACAGTCAGCCGTTCCCGCTCTACCTCCGCCCCATACCAAGGGTTGATATCGATCAATATCTGCTGGCTCAAGTCATCTATGTTGTTCCGCTCTGATTTCGCCACCAGGGCCCCAACCTTATCGAGCAGGCCGCCGATGTCGGTGTCGTCCAACGAAGAGCGAACCCCTTTCAGCGCAATGACGATTGCCTGCAGCTCCTCCATAGACAAATACTGCCTTTCCAACCGGTATTGGTCCATAATCTCATATCCGCCCGACGCCCCTGCGAATGAGACAATGGGAATGCCCGCCTGATTGAGACATTCCAAGTCACGGTAAATGGTGCGAACTGAAACTTCAAAGCGCTCGGTCAACTCTTTCGCAGTGACTCTTTTTCGGTTTAGCAGGAGCATGGTGATCGCCAGAAGGCGGTCGAGCTTCATCGTTTCACAACCTTTTCCTATTTATTCCTTATTATGCCTTTGTTACATGTTCGTGGGCAACAGCCCCACCGTGCATGTGTTGGCAGCAACGCGTACGTCGTGCGTGAGAGTGAAAAGCCTGTCTGAGGGCGGGGTAATGCGAAGTCGGCCAGATTCGGCGGATTTCGAGGCATACACGGCTGCAGCAAAGGAGCTGGAGCTACAGCTTGAACTGAAGCGAACCTCCAGCTATGCATCACACCTGGGCATGATTGCCCGAGTGCCGCTTCAAACAAGGAACTTCCTGCGAATACATTATTAAAACACCATTATGCAGACAATTTTTAGGCATCATGCCAGGGGGTGTCGGGATGTTCGAGGACAATCAAACCGATAGAACAAAAACAACTAATACCAAAGAGCGCCAGCCGGCAGCGGGAGCAAACGCACGAATTGGAGCCGATAAAAGCAAACAGAACACGCCGATGCAAGGAGATGCGGTTGCACATCAAAAGGCTGCGGGGTGGAAGACGAGACTGCGTGATAGGCGTACTTGGCTGTGGCTGGGCGGTGCGCTGCTGGCATCAGGCATGGCGGTGTTGGCGGCAGCGGCACTGTGGATACGCAGCTTGGATGTGAGCAAGCTGGAGCACCCGCTGCCCGAGCCTACCCTGATCTTGGACAGTAGTGGTCAGCCTGCCTCACAGCTGTCCTCCTCCCGCATTATACCGGTAGAGCTGGAGGATGTCCCACTTGATCTGCGCAACGCGGTGATCGCTGTGGAAGACCGGCGGTTTTACGAGCATTCCGGCATCGATCTGTGGGCCATCGGGCGGGCGTTGTTACGTGACCTGCAGTCCGGTTCGCTCAAGGAGGGCGGCAGCACCTTGACGCAGCAGCTTGCGAAAAATCTGTTCCTGCAGACGGACAAAACGTTCAGCCGCAAAATTAAGGAAGCTGGCTACGCGATTAAAATTAATCTTATCTACAGCAAGGACGAAATTTTAGAGCTGTATTTGAACAGTATTTATTTCGGTGAAGGGCGCTGGGGTGTCGAA
Source organism: Paenibacillus xerothermodurans (assembly GCF_002220865.2). Taxonomy (GTDB): domain Bacteria; phylum Bacillota; class Bacilli; order Paenibacillales; family NBRC-103111; genus Paenibacillus_S; species Paenibacillus_S xerothermodurans. The sequence goes on from NZ_NHRJ02000009.1 coordinate 57,277, forward strand.
GGCGCGGCACAGCAATACTTCGCCAAGCCGGCGGCACAGCTGACGCTGGAGGAATCTGCTTTGCTCGCCGCTCTGCCGAAGGCGCCGACCACCTATTCTCCGGCGAAAAACAGGGAGAAAGCGCTGGAGCGGCGTAATTTGGTGCTCTCCTTGATGAGAGAGCAGCAGTTTATCAGCGACGCCGCTTATCAGCAGGCGGTTGCGAAGCCGATTGTATTAAAGCAGAACAATGAAGAATCACTCAAAGGAAAGTATCCGTCTTACGTAGATTACGTCATTGAAGAAGCTGCAGCGCTGTATGGCTTCACTGAGGAACAAGTGCTCACGTCCGGCCTTCGCATCTATACTAACCTGGACCCAAAGGTGCAAAAAGCAATGGAGGACGTCTACGCTAACGACGGCATGTTTCCGGAGGGTACTCCGGATCAGCTGCTGCAGAGCGGCGCGGTGATCATCGACCATCGGACCGGCGGCATACGGGCGATGATCGGGGCACGCGGCAAGCAGGTGTACCGCGGGTTCAACCGCGCGACCCAGCTGCGCCGTCAGCCGGGGTCGTCGTTCAAGCCGCTCGCGGTCTACGCCCCGGCGCTGGAGCGCGGCTATACCCCCAGCTCCTGGCTGTATGACGGGGAGCTGGATATCGCGGGCTACCGGCCCAGGGACTGGGACGGGCAGACACGCGGACAGGTCACGCTGCAGGAGGCCGTTGTGCGCTCGTGGAATATCCCTGCCGTATGGCTGCTCAACGAAATCGGCCTGGACACAGGCTTCGAGTTCGTGCGCAAGGCAGGTATTCCGCTTACGCCGGCCGACCGCAGCTTGAGCTTGGCCCTCGGCGGACTGTCCGAGGGCGTGTCGCCCCTGCAGATGGCACAGGCCTATGGCGCCATCGCCAACCTTGCCGTGATGCATCAGGCACACGCCATCGTGAAGGTTACGACCAAGGATGGCATCCCCTTGGTCGAGGCTCAGGCGAAGCCGACGGGCGTGACGCGCCCGGCGGTCGCCTATGAGCTGACTTTACTGCTGCAGGAGGCAGTAAAGTCAGGTACGGGCCAGGCCGCAGCCATGGGGCGGCCTGTGGCGGGCAAGACGGGCACAACGCAGTTGCCCGCCACGCAGGAATTCGCCGCCATCGGGCCAAACGGCGCCAAGGACGCCTGGTTCGTCGGCTTCACGCCCGAGCTGACCGCCGCCATCTGGCTGGGCTACGATCAGACCGACAAGAACCACTATCTAACCACCTCCGGTGGAGCGGTGCCTGCCGCACTTTTTCGCGAAGTCATGAACCGGGCTTTAAGCGGCACACCTGCAGCGCCGTTTCCGGTTCCGGATGAGTATCGAAAACTTGAGCAAGCTAGGGCGCTGGAAGCATGGCAACAGCAGCGGCAGTACGAGGACGATACGGCCTCCGGCGATGATCCAGCCAGGGAAGATGAACGGGGGAAACGCGGCAGCGACGAGAAGCATGAACACCGTGGTTGGTGGGAGAGAGGCAGAAAAGAAGACGATTAATATGCAACAGCCCGCCGGCGCTAACATGCAGCTGCCCGGCGGGCTGGTTATTGTTTATTGTTTTGTTACTGCCATGAGAGCATGCAGCCGCTAGTCATCATCGTATTCATCATCTCTGCCCTTCTCCCAATGCTTTTGCTTATTTTCCTCATCCTTGCCGTGCTCTTTCCAATGCTCTTTGTACCGCTCTACCTGCTTGTGCTCATACCGGTCATCATCGGCATTGTCATCGCGGTCTGACCGCTGCTCTTCCCCGTTACCTGCGCTGCTGCTCACACCGTGGCCGGTGGCGCCAGCAGGAATGTTCACCTGCTGTGCCGGTGGAGTGGATGTGTCTTCACGCCACTTAACGTCGATCTTCCATTCGGCTGATGACTCTTTTAGCTGAAATTGTCCGGCGATCCGCTGTTTTAAGGCTTCCTCAAAGGCTTCCTGCTCTGTCGGCAGGCCATGGAGCATCATCCGGATGATGGACTCTGCGGAGGCACCGGTCAAATGAATGACCGCTCGATCCTTCGTCTTCACATACAGCTCATTTCCACCCTTGTCCTCAGCACCGGACGAGGCCTTATGCTTGGCGTGCAGCAGCATATCCTTGCTCTTCCATTCCAGCTCGAGCTCCTCTACCGCTCGTGCATCAGTGGACGCCACCGGTTTGGCTGGTGCGGCCTGCGCCGCTGCATCCTGCTGCGCAGGCGCATCCGCGCCCGCACCGGACGCTGCGAGTGCCGACTCCGCAGCGCCTGCGGCCGCTGCCGCCGGTGCCGCTGACGGGCTCGAAGCCGCAGCTGCCGAGGTGCCTGTGGCGACACCAGCTTCCGGCTGAGCCGCCGGCTCAGTGCCGTCCGGCTGCCCCTCAGCGACAGGCGGAGTCTTTGCGTCGGAGGCTTTAATGTATGCCGCCTGATCCTTGCTGTTAAGAATCAACTCGAGCGTGTCGCCCGGCTGTAGATCCTGCGCCGTTGCTTTTTGCATGTTCCGGTACACCCAAACCGACGCCGCTAGAGGATATGCCGTCTCTCTGCCATCCACCGACACAATGATCTTCTTGGCCCCGTCCTCTATTCTCACGAAGCTGCCCTTAGCTTCCGTCGACACTTCCGCCGATACCTGACTGTCCCCCCAGCCCGTGATGCCGTAGGCGACTAATCCGAAACAAAGGCAGCAAACAACGATCCATGTGATCCTTTTTTTCATATCAGTCCCCTCCCCATGCTCATAGCTACTACATACTTCGCAGCTGTGATGAAGTTTGGGGGCATTTTTTATTCCACAGACTGCCAACGGTGAGCATACTTTTGCAGCCGCGGATGCATATTCGACATGCCTAGCGTATCTCCCAGCCGGATGAATAGACGCAGCTGTTTGATCCAATGCTCGAACGACTCGAACGAGGCCATTATGTTGGCCATCTCTCCTGATACATAGACGAAGTGCGGACCGGGATACTTGTCGGCCAGAAAACGGAACGCTGTGTCCATCGGCGTGTATTTTTTTCGTCGCCCCTCCCATCGTTCTATCACTGCATCCACATCAGGCTCCGACTGTGCTAAAAGCTCCTGAAGTGTATCCACCCGATGGTAGTAAGGCGCTACCATTGGTACACCCATACGGCGCAGAGTTTCCTCATGCAGCGGGTAAAAAACCGTCTTCGCCATCTTTTTCCGTTCCGACAGCTCCAGAGCCGTCCGTAGTTGCTGTAGATCGTATGCTTGAAAACTGTCATACACCCACAGACTGCCCCTGTGCTCCTCCTGCTCGCTCTTCGGCTCGTACCCAAAAGGCACATGGCTCACTTGTCTCGGCATTCGTGTCCCTCCCCGTAAGGCCCTTCAGCCGGATTTCCCTTAGTATACCGTCCTCTATTACCCACATGCTCAATGTGGAACGTTTGTCCGCCCTTTGCTCTCCGGTGAATCCGCTGTTAACGGTGAAAAACAAAGTTTCTTTCACTTCAGCTCCGCAGCACTCGCCACATGGCTAATTTAGCTTCAAAAGAAATCGTCCTGGCTGGACTTGTCGATGGCAGCGTCGCGCAGCGCAGCTTGGCGCCGACTCCCTGCGCCCGCAGCACCGGGATTACATGCTTCCGGTACATTCGCTCCGCGGCCTGCCCGTTGAAGAAAACCCGCTGCAACGCAGGATACGCCTGGAAAAAGGCGGGAAAATCATTCGCCTCCGGCTGGCGGATGTCCGCATCCAGGCTGCCTTTTCTTTCGCAGGACGCCAGCACATCCCACAGCGCGACATGATGTCTCAAAGCAAACTCCAACCGCTCTTCGTATATGTCACTGGGCTCCGCATCCGCGCCGTACAGCGTGTACAACAGCCGCCAAAAATGGTTGCGGGGATTGCCGTAATACTCTTGTTTATACAATGATTGTACACCGGGCATGGAGCCAAGAACGAGCACCGTGCACGAGCGGTCGACCACAGGCGGCAGTCCCTGCAAACGGGTCACACGATCGGGCACAGCCGCACCTCCTTCCATCAGCAAGTCAGACACCGCTCTCCGCTGCATTGGTCTTAGCAGGCTCGCTGCCGTCACGTTTGGCTGCACGGGCAGTGAGCTTCGCCTTTTTCAGAGGCCAATTAAGCAGCAGCATTCCAGCGAGAAACATCCCTGTGCCCGCGATGATATACATAGTGATAGGATCGTTGAAAAATAAATAGGACCATAGAATCGTAAACAGCACACTGCTGTTGCCTACTAGAATTAAAACGCCGAAGCTCACCCGCTGCATGGCTTTCGCATACCAGTTGAAGCTTAAACCTGTTATCAATCCCAGTGCTGCCAGCGCCATCAAGCCTCCAATGTGAAACGAGCCAGTCGTATGTGCTTGGACAGGAAGCGGCAGCGCCATCAGCACCGAGCACCAGAAGAACACGGAAAAGTTCATGTTTTCAGAATCCATTGATTGGATCAGCAGCTTCTGGCTTAACACATGAAATGTTGTCCCAATCGCGGCAAGAATAAACAGCAGCGTCGTGAAGCCACCGCTCGCGATCATTTCACTTAGCGGCAGTCCGTTCCAGCTGATCACAAGGACGCCCAGGATACACAGAGCGGCGGCCACCCAACCGCGCCTCGATACTTCCTCCTTGAAGTAGAAGGCCGATATGAGCAGTAGTATCACCGTTTGTATGGGCACGACCAGTATATTGCCATACGAATATCCGATAGACAGCGCTATATTTTCAAACAGATAATTAAAGCTTTTTCCAATGGCACCGATCCAAATCCACTTGTGCTTCGCATAAATTCGAAGTTTCTGATCACGCCATAGCAACACAACGCCCAAAGCCACAACGCCTACCGCAAAACGCGCAAATGTGATGGTCATGCTATCCACCCATGTACCGGCCGTTTTCACTAATATGCCTACAAAGCTCCATGATAAAGTTGCCAGAAATAAAAAAACGTAACCCATGCTGTATGGCTGACCCCTCAGTTGCCCGATTTTTTCCACACGAATGCCTCTTACCCGGTATTGTATCATAGCGGCCCGGTTAGCAGATGCAAATTATGTAAAAGAAGCCCCAAACCCCCGGTCCTTTCGGCCTTGGTGGTCAGGACTTCTCTGAATTATTCACTGTGCTGCTTTTACCGACATACCAGCGTTTATAGCTTCGAGCCTGGCTAGTATACTTCCGCTCCACCCGCGTTGGCGGCACGTCAGCGGGTCAACTGCCACTATACTTCGGCCGCCATCCTCGAACTTCCGATCAGTGTCCGTGTCATTCAGCGCTGGTGTACTTCCGTCTTGTCCGCGGTTCAGCCCCGGATAAGAGATTCGGCACCATCAATGTAAATTTCCGTACCCGTGATATGAGAAGACTCACTGGAAGCCAGGAACAGCACGAGATCGGCAACCTGCTCGGGCGAGCCTGGCCCGCGTGCCAGCGGCTGGTCGCCTTCCGGAAATTCCACCGGAATCTGCACTTCCTTTAACTCTGGCTTCTTATGAGTATTTGAATCAATATTAGTGGTAATGGCGCCCGGACAAACCGCATTGACACGAATGCGATACCGGGCCAGCTCCAACGCCGCCATTTTCATGAACGCAATCTGGCCGGCCTTGGTAGTGGCGTATGTGCTAAACCCGATGTTGGAAAACACACGGTTGCCATTGATGGAGCTATTGATAATAACACTGCCGCCGCTCTTTTTCAAATGAGGCACCGCAAGCTTCACCGTCAGGAATGTTCCCTTGAGGTTGATGTCGACCGTCTGTTCCCAATCCTCCACCTGCATATGCTCGATTGACGTCATCACGCCATTAATGCCCGCATTGGCAAACACGATGTCGAGCTGTCCGTAGCGTTGCATCACCGCAGCCACCGCTGCCTCCATTTGCTCCGCACTCGACACATCCGCCTGGAACGCGAACGCTTCGCCGCCGATTTTTGCAATGTCCGCGACCACTGCCTCGGCTGAGTCCACGCTGCGGTTCAGCACGCACACCTTAGCACCATGCCGGGCGAGCAGCAGAGCGGAGGCCTTGCCAATGCCGGAGCCGCCGCCGGTCACCAACGCCACCTTGCCCGGTACACGCTGGTGGTCCATCGCCTGTATCATTTCTCCTCCACTCATACACTGATCCCTTCTCTCTGTCTATCTATTAATGATTGCTGTAATCGTGAGACATGGCCCATTGGTACTGCGCGCCCTGTGGAGCATAGATCGTGTCCGCATCAGAATCCATATAAGAACGTCTCGGCACGAGTGCGTGTGGTGCAACCACAGCAATTTCATCCTCGTGCCCTTCGATCACCGCACCGTCCTCGATCACAGCGCCTTCGCCAATAATCGCATGAGATATACGAACATTGCGCCCGATCGTGACGTTCGGCATTAACACACTGTCCTGCACCCGGCTGGATTCGCCGATTTGCACTCCGGCGAACAATACAGTGCGGTAGACACTACCGAGAATGCTGCTGCTGCGATGGGCGAGTATCTCCTCCACATCATGTCGCGGATAGGTGGTCAGCAGGCCATCTGTGTGGTGGGATCGGCTGTACATCGGCCAATCCGAGGGCTGAAGGTTCAGCTGGGCTTGTCCACGAAGCAAATCCATGTGTGCCTCCCACAAGCTCTTGACCGTACCGACATCACGCCAGTATCCATCAAACGGATAAGCGTACAGGAGCCCGTCCAAACGCAGCATCCGTGGTATGAGATCCTTTCCGAAATCGTGGCTTGATCTAGGATTTTTTGAATCTTCGATCAAGTGCTGGCGCAAATAAGACCACTTGAATATATAAATGCCCATCGATGCCAGATTGCTCTCCGGCTTCTTCGGCTTCTCCAAGAACTCGGTGATCCGCAGTGTCGAGTCGGTGTTCATGATGCCGAACCGATGCGCTTCCGCCCAAGGAACCTCCATTACGGAGATTGTTGCGTCAGCCCCGCTGGCTTTATGGCTTTCGAGCAGTGCACGATAATCCATTGAATAAATATGGTCACCGGATAAAATGAGGACGTGTTCCGGATTATGTTGATCGATAAACGGTATATTTTTATAAATCGCATCTGCGGTACCGGCATAGCAGCTCGTACCGACCGACTCCGGAGATAGCAGACAAACGCCTTCTTGCTCGCCGGCTTGGTAGCCCCAAGGTTCTCCTTGGCCGATGTGGCGATGCAGTGATTCCCACTCATACTGGGTAAGCACGCCTACCGTTTGAATGCCAGAATTCGCACAATTGCTTAAGGGAAAATCAATAATCCGATACTGGCCGCCAAAGGGCACTGCCGGCTTAGCCATGTGCTTGGTGAAAGGGGATAATCTTCGACCTTCTCCGCCAGCCAACAGCATAGCGATGCAATCTTTTTTTGTCATATCAGTTGCCTCCCATTGTCGTACTGTACGTTGTTATTACACGTGCTTACATGTTTTGAAACAATTGGCTTTTTCAAAAATCTTCCACCTCACCGGTGCTCAGCACCGCACCAGGCCTAGCTTTTCGAGCCATAGATTTATACCCGCCGCCCCTAATTAACCGTTAGCCGCTGAGGTATTATGTCAACTGTTCGCGCACCGGCTGTTTAAATAAAGAGACTTGGCCGGCTTGGCCAAATCCCTAAGCACGTTGGATATTTTACTTGTTAATCGTACGCCGCAAAATACGGTAGCCCAGTGGTTCCAGTTCTATGTTCATCATGCCATCCACGGGCTGAACGCCCTCGCCTGAGAGCGCATCGCTCCAATCGGTAGTCTCCATAGGGTGCGACAGAACGGTGGGCTCCTCGGTGTTGTTCATCCAAACCGTGAAATGCTCATTTCGGTTGAAACGCTCATAAATAATCCGCTGATCACCGCGGTCGGCCTTCAGAAAGCGGAACGATCCTTTTACCAGAGCCTCATGGTTACGGCGCAGACCAATTAACAGCTTGTAAAAGTCAAACAACTCCCGATCCTGACGCTGCGGGTCCCATTCCATACATTTGCGGCAATCCGGATCACCGCCGCCCGAGATCCCTATCTCATCACCGTAAAAAATGCACGGTGTCCCCATGTAAGTCAGCAGGAACACGACGCAGAGCTTGAGCCGACGCTTATCCTCGTTCAAGCAGGTCAGCACTCTAGGTGTGTCATGGCTGCACAGTAGATTAAATACAACTTCGTTCGTTTGCTGCGGGTACCGCATCAGCAGACGTCCCATGCTGTTGGCGAACGTGAAGCCATCCATCTCAGTGTGGGAGAAAAACTCCAGCAGCTTATTAGCAAACGGATAATTCATTACCGAATCGAATTGGTCGCCCAGCAGCCACTTCAGTGAATCATTCCACACCTCACCAACGATGTACGCTTCGGGATTTGCAGCTTTTACAACCTTACGGAAATCACGCCAAAAATGATGGTCAATTTCATTCGCTACGTCCAGCCGCCAACCATCAATTCCAACTTCTTTAATCCAATATTCCGCCACATCCAGCAAGTAATGCTTCACCTTTGGATTCGCTGTGTTCAGCTTGGGCATGTTGCCGAAAAACCCGAACGTATCATATGACGGAATCCCATCCTTCACTTGCAGAGGATAGCTGTCGATATGAAACCAGTCCGCGTACTCGGACTCTTCGCCCTTCTCTAGTACATCCTTAAATGGCGGGAATTGTTCACTGCAATGGTTAAACACCGCATCCATCATGACGCGGATTCCTCGGCTGTGGCAGTTGTCGACCAGCTTGCGCAGCAGCTCGTTGTTGCCGAAGCGCGGATCCACTTTTTTGTAATCTACTGTATCGTATTTATGATTGGAGGGTGACTCAAAAACCGGTGTCAGGTAAATGGCGTTGATGCCAAGGTCCACTAGGTAATCCAGGTGATCAATGATACCTTGCAGGTCCCCGCCAAAGTGGTTGTCCGGGGTTGGTTGATCTCCCCATTGTGCGGTGCCTGGCGCATCGTTGGAGGGATCCCCGTTAGCAAAACGGTCAGGGAATATTTGATAGAAGATGGCCGATTTCGCCCACTCCGGCACCGTGTTCAGATCAACCTCATGCACATACGGAAAATCATAATAATCACCAGTCGGTGTCGGCTGATCGTGACCGATGTAGTTTTCGGTCATCCAGAGCGTTTCTGAGCCTGCCGTGAACCGGAAACAGTACGATACACGCTTGTACGGCGGCTTGATGGCGACTTCCCAATAGTCGAACCTGCCGTCCGCTGCGACCTTGGATAATGGGTAATCGGCCGAGGTACGCTCCCAGTCGTACTTATCTCCTGTCTCCGCTACCACCTGCTCGACGTCGTCCCGCTTAGTCCGCACGCGCAGGTGGATGGTCTCTTTATCGTAAGCATAGGCCCAGTTGCTCTGTGCCACATGGTAGAAACCCTCTATGAGCATCTATTCAACCCCTCACTTCGTTTTTGTAACAATTCATTAACCAACCGCGTTTGTGTCGAAACAACACGACAAAACCAGAAAAAACCCCCAACCATGATAGATTGGGGGTTTCGCTAGTTCTCGTTTTGCATAAGGTATTTTGGCGGCAAGCTCAGCCGAGGCGAGAAATTAGGGTTAGATGTTTACGTACTTTTTTGATAAAGCTTTTCCGACTCATCCAGCGCAAAGTAATCCTGCTGATATCCGCTGAGCCGGATCGACTCACGCTCGCCCAGCACAAGCACCCCGAAGCGGGACAAGCTGTCATAGAACAATTTGTGCACCTGCTGCTGCAGCCTGCTATTGAAGTAAATCATTACATTTCGGCAAAAAATCACGTGAAACTCGTTAAACGACTGATCTGTCACGAGGTTATGCTCAGCAAAAATGACATGCTTCATCAACGCATCATCGAAGCTAACCACGCCCGAGTCATCCACTGTATAGTAGTCGGAGAATGATCTGTTGCCGCCGGATTGGATATAATTCTGCGTGTATTGCTTCATATTACTTATGGCTACTTTACCTGATCTTGCCTGGACCAGCGACTCCTGATGGATGTCCGTGGCATAGATTCTGCATTTCTCATATAAACCTTCTTCTTTGAGCAAAATCGCCATCGACAGCACTTCTTCGCCCGTAGCGCAACCGGCGTGCCATAGGCGAATTGAGGGATACGTATGCAGATACGGTACAACCTTGCGGCGAAACGTCAAGAATAATGAGGGCGTGCGGAACATTTCCGTGACGTTGACGGTTAAGTTATGCAGAAGCTTGTCCATCGCGTCAGGCTCATGCAGCACCAGCTCCAACAAAGCCGTGACGGACGAGAGCCCCAGCTGTTTCACCGAATATGCGATCCGTCTGCAAATTGAATCATACGCATAATTTCGAAAGTCATAGCCATACATCCGGTAAATGCCCTCCAGCAGCAGCTCCACCTCGATTTTGCGTCTTTCACGGTCCACCGGCTCCACCACTGCACCTTGGTCGCTTTCATGTTGTTCCATTCCCATCACCTCCATCTCTACTTATATAACCATACCTTCAGCAGAGAAAGCAGCTTGTCCGTGTTGATAGGTTTGCTGATATAATCCGAGGCGCCTGCGTCGATACACTTCTGGCGGTCCTCTTTCATAGCTTTCGCAGTGAGTGCGATAATAGGCAGACGTTCGAGCAGCGGGTTGCTGCGAATATGCTCCATCGCCTCATAACCGTCCATCTCCGGCATCATAATATCCATCAACACCAGATCTATATCTGGCTGTGCCTCGAGCACGCTCAACGCCTCACGGCCATTCTCCGCGTACGTAACCTTCAACTTATGCTCCTCCAACACATTGGTGAGCGCGAAGACGTTCCTAATATCGTCCTCGACCAACAAAATATGCTTGCCGTCGAAACCGCCATCAGCGCTATGCAGGGCACTTAGCATTTGGCGCCGGTCTTCCGGCAACTCGGATTCCACTCGATGGAGATAAAGAGCCGTCTCGGCATACAGCCGTTCTTGCGATTTTACATTTTTGATGATAATGCTCTCTGCGTACTTGCGCAGTTCGCGTTCCTGCTGTAGATCCAGATCCTTACCGGTAAAAATAATAATCGGCAGTGTACGTAATTTCTCATTGTGGCGTATACGATCCAGCAGCTCGAAACCGCTCATGTCGCCTAGCTCCAAATCAAGTACCATACAATCAAAATCGGTGTCATCCAGTGCCTGCAATGCTTCGGCGCCATCTCCCACCGCTTTAATCTCCACATCATCATGATCGATAAGCTCCACCAGACTGCTGCGCATAAGTTCGTTATCTTCCACAATCAGCAGCCGCTTAGAGCTGCGGCTCAAAATTGCTTCCATACGTACGAACGCCTGGTCTAACGCTTCATGACTGATCGGCTTCTTCAGATAAGCGGCTGCACCGGAAATCAAGCTTTGCTGCGGTTCATCCAACACAGTTAACACATGCACCGGTATATGCCGGGTTTCAGGATTTCTCTTGATGAGATCCAGCACGGTCCATCCGTCCACCACCGGCAGATGAATATCCAACATAACCATATCCGGCTTATACGCGTTCACCAAGGCGAGGCCCTTGTCACCCTGGGTGGCGGCTAATCCTTTGAACCCGCGCGAGCGCGCTATGTCCAAAGTAAATCTCGCGAACGGCACGTCATCTTCAATAATAAGAATGACTTTATCGCCCGGCTCGATCGAATCTCGGTCATCCACCACTTCGCCGGCAGTAAGCAGCTCAGGATCATTCAGCTCGATAGTCGGGAGCACGATATCGCTTATGTGCGGCACAACATCCGTATCCGGTGCCGGAGCTTCAACCGTGGCGGCCACCTCCTCGTCGTGGAAGGCCGGCGGCGATTCACTATCCGATTGCGAGAGAGGCACGTACAGTGTGAATGTGCTGCCCCGTTCTGGTTCGCTCGACATTTCAATGTCCGCGCCAAGCAGACCGGCCAGCTCCCGGCTGATGGTCAAACCTAGCCCTGTGCCGCCGTATTTGCGGCTGGTCGTACCATCCACCTGTTGAAACGCCTCGAAGATCAGGCTTGATTTATCTTGAGGAATGCCTATCCCTGTATCCGTTACTGCGAATGCGACAGCGGGCTGAAGCGTTCCCGATGATTTGGCAAAATCATGGGAGGCGGAATACATGCGCAGCTCCACACTGCCCTTTTCGGTGAACTTGATTGCATTAGACAAGAAGTTGCGCAAAATCTGCAGAAGCCGGTGTCCATCGGTATATACCACCGGAGGCACCCCAGCCTCCACTTGTAATCGGAGCTCGAGCCCTTTTTTCATGGCCAGAGGCTGGAAATTGCGCTGCAAAAGTTCTCCAATTTCATGCAGTACCGCAGCATCTAGCTGCAGCTCCAGTTTACCCGCCTCAACCTTGGACAAGTCTAAGATTTCGTCGATCAGACGCAGCAGATCACCGCCTGATGCATGGATCGTATTCGCAAACTCGACCTGCTTTGCAGTCAGATTCCCCTGTTTGTTTTCCGCCAAAAATTGCGACAAGATCAGCATACTGTTTAGAGGAGTACGCAGCTCATGAGACATGTTAGCCAAAAACTCTGACTTATATCGAGAGGTGGCCTGTAATTCCTCAGCCTGCTGTTCTAACGCCTTCCGCTGTCTGTCGAACTCCGCATTGGCCTCTTCTGCGAAGCGAACCTGAGCTTCAAGCTGCTGTGATCTCTTGGAAAGTTCACTGTTCGCTTCCTCAAGCTCCTCCTGCTGACGCTGGAGACGTTCCTCCGATTTTTTGAGCGAGTCGTTACTCGCTTTTAGCTCCTCCTGCTGGCTCAACAGTTCCTCCGATTGCGCCTGCAGCTCTTCGGACTGCGATTGCAGCTCATCGGCATATGCCTGAGCTTCGCTCAGCAGCCGTTCGATCTCCATTCGGCTCATCACGCTGTTAATTGTAACGCCGAACGATGCCCTGATCTGTTCCATAAACTGAAGGTGAATCTCAGACAACGGTTCCAGGGTAGCCAGCTCGATAACAGCTTCCACTTGCCCCTTAAACGCAATTGGCGTAATGATAATACTTCTCGGGACCGTCTGCCCCAAGCCGGAGGAAATGTTGATGTAAGATTCAGGCAGCTCGTTCAGCACAAACGTCCGGTTCTCCAGAGCGGCTTGTCCGACCAGACCCTCTCCGATACGCAGTGCCGGCTTGCCAACCGATTCCGCGTCACCATCCGCCGCATAGGAAGCAATCTGCTTAAGTCGACCTAGATCTCCCGTACCCTGCCGTAGATAGAATACACCATAGGACGCCCCCAATTCGGATGCGATCTTGTTTATCATCGAGCGGGCCAGCTCGGCAACATCGTCCAGCCCTTGATTTTCGGTAGCCAGATCCGCTATGACAGATTTTAACCAATCCTGCTCTTGCAGACTGTCCACGTAAGCGTTGGTGGCGTCAGCCAGATCCTTAATCTCATCATTGCTCCTCACTACAATGCGTTCATTGACATCCCCTTCGGCCGACGTAATTCGCTGAATGGTGGTTGTCACCTGGCGGAGCGGACGTACAACGGAACGGGAAATCATCAGAGCACCCGCTGCGGAAAACACCAGTGCCAATGCCAACATGGCGTACAATTCCGTTTTGATCGTCTTGTTTCTCTCATTTAAGTCCGCTATGTGTGCCGCCGTTTGCTGCTGCTCAACCATGCGGAAATGTTCCCATTGCGCGCGTATTTGATCCATGTATTTTTTTCCCGGATCAGCCCTGAAATGCTGCTCCAGCCCCGCGCTGTTGCCATTCCTTCTCATCGGGATCAGGCGATCGCCTGACGCCGCCATCCACTGCTCGATGTTGGCCCGAATAGATTCAAGGCTTTTTTGCCGTGCCGGACTATCAGCCAGATATTGATACAGCGTGTTGTACGCTTGCAGCCATTTCTCTCTGCCGCTGTAATACGGCTGTAGATACTGTGTGTCTCCGGTAATAACATAACCCCGCTGCCCGGTTTCCATGTCCAACACATGCCTCTCAATTTGAGCGGACAGCGTGTTGACTTGTACATCGTGCTCGGTGATACTGCTGATTTCTCTTTGCAATGAAGAAATGCGATCTGTCAAAACAAACGTCGAAACGCCCATACACAGAAACAATATGACATACCCTGTTATAATTTTGGAGCTGACGCCCCATTTTCCATTTTTTAGCATGAGGTAATCTCCCTAGTAAACATAGTCTATTACTTCATTGGATAAAAACGATTCCCAATAGTATAACACACCGCCCTGACACGGTTGTGCTTTAACGGGCTGAAAGTGATGGTTCGCGTGGCAGGTACAGGAACAAAATGCACCCGAAAACCAGAAAAAGGCCTTGAATAATCCGGCCTAAAAGATGGTTTGGACGCCCCGCAGCGGTGCGCACAAATTTCTCGTACAACCACTACGGCGAGCACCGATCCCAATGACCACATGATAGCAGCACGCAGAAGTGCGAAAATATATTCGCGCATGGGGCGCGCTGCATGGCGATACCACACTATGACTCGTGTGAACGGTCGTTTTGTCGGGGTAAAAGAGTATTGGTAGAAACAATCCGATCGCGATAGGGTACATGCCTGCTTTGACTACACAATCTCTCCATCGGCTCCTCCTTTCGCGCCGCGCCCGACCGCCTATTGTTGCTCATGGACGTGAGCAAGCAACGGCCGCAGCCTGTCAGCCAGCGCCCGTTCGAGATACGGCTCTGCGTGGAGGAACTTGCGGAACTCGACATAGCTGCGGGCAAGCGCCTCCCGCTCGGCAGGTGCCGGTGCGCTTGCCTTGACCGCACGGATCAGTATGTTTTTGGCCGTATGCTCCATGTCGATAAACTCGACGAGCTGTGTCCGATAGCCCAGCAGATCGAGCAACTTAGCCCGGATCGCGTCCGTAGCCAACGCCGAGAACCGCTCCTTAAGAATACCATGCTGCAGGAGCGGTGCGAGCACATCGCTCTGGACCTGCCCGAACAGCTCATGCTGGCAGCACGGTACGGACAGGATTACATCTGCGTTCCAGCGTACCGCTTTTTCCAGCGCCGCGTCGGTGGCTGTGTCACAAGCATGCAGACTCACCACCATATCCGCGTGCTCTAATCCGTTATACTCCGCGATGTCTCCGACGCGGAATTCCAGACGCTCGTAGCCGAGACGTTCGGCCAAGCCGCAGCAGTGCCCAATGATGTCTTCTTTCAGGTCCAGCCCGACAACACGTATGTCGAGCCCCCGAATTTCCCACAAGTAATGGTACAGCACAAAGGTCAAATATGACTTTCCGCAGCCAAAATCTATGATGTTTAATGTGCGGTCCTTCGCCAAATGAGGCACCACATCCGCGATCAGCTCGACGAACCTGTTGATTTGCCGGAATTTATCATACTTTTTGGCGAGCACTTTGCCTTCGGGGTTCATGATGCCGAGCTCTATCAAAAACGGAACCGGTGTGCCTTCTTCCAGTATATAATTCTTTGTCCGGTTATGCTGCAGCGCACCCGTCTGCTTCTTTGTCGGAGGTTTACGCAGTATGCCGGTCTTGCCTTTTTTGCTGACCAGCACCTGGTAATCCGCTTCACCCGTCTGCAGCAGTGCCTGCCTGAACGTGTCTTGGAGCAGTGCCGCCATTCTGCCAGCCGCGGCATCCGGTGTGAGGTTGTCGTGAAGCACCTGCTTGCCGCAGAAAGAACTGAATTGATAGTGCAGCGTTCCCTTAAGCATGAGCGGCTTCACCGTCACCTTGGTGCACCCTGATGCGGCGCCGCGGCGCACCTGACTGAACGTCGCTTGGATGAGCACCTCCTCCGCAATCACTTCAGCAATCAAAGAATCTATGGATTGTGTCAACATTCATTCTCCATTCCCGATGTAAATCTCAAAAAGCAGGCTTCAACCTGATGATCCGGTCATCGTCCGGTCCCGGATTTCCACGCCCGTCCGTGTTGTTGGTCATAAGATAGATAGAACCGTCCGGCCCTTCCGCTACATTGCGGATCCGTCCGAGTTCATTTTTGAACAGCGGCTGTACCGCTTCGACTGATTGCTGCTGACCGTCGAGTATCAGCCTGAGCACTTGCGTGCCCCTCAGATTAGCCACCAGTAGATTCCCTTTCCATGGGCCCTGTGTGATGAAAGCGACACCCGAAGGTGCCCACGTTTCGTCACCGCTGTGCAAAAGTGGAGCCCTGAGCACGCCCGGACCCTGCTTCCCGACCTCCTGGGGCGAGACCTGTGTCTCATCTCCCTCTATCAGCGGCCAACCATAATTTACCCCGGCTTCGATCTGATTAATCTCATCATGCGCCCGCTGTCCATGCTCCGAGCTGAACAGCTTTTTCGTCACCGGATGCCAGGCGAGCCCCTGCGGATTTCTGTGGCCCAAGCTGTACACAGGAGATCCGGGGAACGGATTGTCGGCCGGTATGCTGCCGTCCGCGTGAATACGGAGAATTTTTCCTCCCAGCTTGGCGGGGTCCTGCGCGAGTGACGTTTGATTGGCATCGCCGCTGGTGATGTACAAGAGTCCGTCCGGCCCAAACTTGATGCGGCCGCCGTCATGAATTCGGTCACCCGGCAAAGCATCCAATATCACCTTGTCCAACTTCGCTCTGCCACCGCTCTCCTGCAGGCGGAGCACACGGTTGCGCGTTGCTCCGTTCTCCTGGTAAGTATGGTATACGTACATGTAACCGTTGCTTCCGAACTCACGGTCGAGCGTGATACCTAGCAACCCTGCTTCCGACTCACTGTAGAACGGCGGCTGCTCGAAGCGGAACACCGGCTCCTCACGCACCTTGCCTTGCTCTATCACCCGGATCACTCCGCCCCGCTCGGTAAAGAAGATGCGGCCGTCCGGCGCAAAGTCCATATCCCACGGCACCTTTAGGTCCGAGGCCAACACCTCCGGCTTGTACGGCAGTTTTTCCGCTGGCTGCACGGCCGGACGGTTGGATGGAGCTGACTTTGCGCTATCTATGCCCGGAGCTGGCGCTGACGCAGCTGATGTTGTATCGTCCTGCACCTGTGATTCACTTAAGCATCCAGAGATGAATAACAAGATACTCAACACTGCAACGGATCTAAACCAGCGATCATTTGCCGCACCTATCATCACGCCAATCACCCCACTCATACGCTCTTTGTTTATTCCCTTTTTTCTACATTATACCGAACGCGCCGCCGGTAAATCCAATTTTTCACACGCGGCAGCCTGCATCGCATCGCGCCTCCTTAGATAAGGACTAATTTCGCTAACCACCTTCGTGAATTAACGGATTCTGCGCGTGCGCGCCCGTAAATAGACATGCATGCAACGTGGTTAAATTATTATCTATCGAGTAGGCAGAACGTACTACAGAATGGCCGCCGCTGCACGCAGCTCCCGTGTTGAACCCTTGTGAGTTCTAGGAAAAACATGAGCGCCGGAAGAAGTTAAAAGAATACGATTGTTGTTCCTAATAGCCCCAGTTATAATAGCCGTACCGCAGCAGTGTGTGCGCACAGTGTTAGCCGCCAAGCATCTGCTGTAGGTAAAAAGTAATGCGCTTACATGCTTATTCTTGCGCCACTGGCAGCAGCTCAAAACAAGGATCGGTATCCCGCGGCGAATACGTTCCCGTTCAGGCAGCTTGTATCCGGTGAGCACGAGCCAACCGTACGTGCCGGTCCAACTTCGTGATGCGGCTGTTGATATCTAAGGAGGTGCTGTGAAACTGAATGTAGTTCGGAGACTGGTCTTGGTGCGGTGCGGCAGATGAAAAACATACCAATTTGGAAACGCATACAACATGGTTGTAATCAGTGCAAACCCGCATTGTGGAACACAGCGCAGGCCAGGCTCAGCTGTAAAAGGTTTCGGTGACTAAACCCTCTACATAAAAAATCATGTATTAGAAAAGGAGTCATCATATGAACATTAACCAAAAGAAGTGGTTTGCGACAATGGGTTCGATCACAATGGCCATGGGCATCATGTCCGGCTGCGGAGGAGGAGGTAATGAGGCCTCCGGCGACCCAGGCGCGTCCGGCGCAGATGACAACCAACCGTTCGAATTATCGATCGTTGTCAACCAAGTTACAGGGACTGATATACCTGCCAAAGGTAACCCGATTGAAGAAGCCATTGAGAAAGCTACAAACACCAATTTGCAGATCCAATGGGTGCCGAACTCGACGTACGATGAAAAAATTAACGTCATGATCGCTTCCGGCGAACTTCCGAAAATGCTGAAAGTTAAATACATTCCAACAACTATCGCCGCCATGCAAAATGGTCAATTCTGGGAGGTCGGCCCACTGCTCAAGGATTACAAAAACCTGGCCGCACAGAACGCTCAATACTATGAAAATATCAAAGTGGATGGCAAACTCTACGGCATCCCTCAGTACCGGGAAATAGCCAGACCCGCCCCAGTATACCGCAAGGATTGGTTTGACGCACTCGGTCTGAAGATGCCTAAAACGCTGGACGAGTGGTACAACGTGTCAAAAACACTGGCACAGAACGACCCCGATAAAAATGGCAAAGCGGATACCTATGGTTTTGTCTTGGAGAAAAAATACAACGAGAACGACGCGCCGATCGTAACTCGTATCGCAGTCACACAGGGTGGCGTGAACCGTTGGGGCGTGGACGCGAACGGCAAGATGATACCGGAGTTCTTGACTCCTCAATTCGTACACACGATGAAACTATTCAAACGGCTCTATGCTGAAAAACTGATCAACCAGGACTTCCCGGCCGTGGACCAAACGGAAGCGGACAAACAATTTGAGAACGGGCGTGTCGGCATCAAGCTGAATGGAGCGGCAACCAATGCCGCCAACATTCAGGACCGCCTGATCAAGGTCGAGGGACATTCGAAAGCTCAACTGGATATCGCGATGTGGGAAGGCCCTCAAGGCCCGAGAATCGCCGCTCAGACCGGCAACAACGGCATCCTGGTATTCCCGAAAGCGACCGTCAAAACCGAAGCCGAGCTGAAAAGAATTCTGACCTTCCTTGACACACTGCTGGAGCCGGATATGTCCACGCTGCAAAAACGCGGGATCGAGGGCGTGCACCACAAAAAAGTGGAAGGCGGTCAGGTGGAGTGGATTGATTTGACGAAATTTAACCGCGAGGTCAAGCCGTACCGGGACAACCTGCTGAACTTTGAAACATACAACGTGCCTCCGCTGAAGGACACCCCACTGGCCATGAAAGGATACAAAATGGAGCCGGACGGCCTGCAGTATGCTGTTCACAATCCCACTCTGAACTTGACCTCGGCTACCTATTCGGAGCGTGGTAAAGAGCTTGATCAAATGATGTGGGACGCGCAGACTAATTATATTGTAGGCAGGCTCGATGATGCGGGTTGGGCAGCCGCAATCGACAAATGGCGCGAAGCCGGCGGCGACAATCTGATAAAAGAATTCGAGGAAGCGTACGCGAAGAACAAGAAATAAATGTGTGAGGCCATGGCATGGAACAGCGCAAAATACGTGCGGTGGTATCCTGCGTCGGACCGCAGCTGAGGGATGAATCTCAATTCATCCCTTCTTCGGCGTGCCGCTGCTGTCCAACGAAAAAAAGCGCTGCTCCCACAGCGCCACAAATTAAGTCTCAATTAAACTGACGTAGATTTACCCAAAAACGAGTTCAACATCCACACATGCTTTTCCAGGCTGCCCTGAATTTCAAGCAGCAGGTCGGCTGTCACTTCATCGTCCGATTTCTCAGCCACTTCCCTGCCCTCTTTGAGCTGGTCATTCAACTTTTCCAAATCTTGAATGAGTATACGCACCATGTCTTCGGCCTGCTCGTTGCCGCCTGCTTCCTTCAGGGCCGAATCCTCAAGCATGCCCTTCATGGTAGCTACCGGGCGCCCACCGATCGTGAGCAGTCGCTCGGCCACCGCGTCGAAATGCAGCGTCACTTCGTTATACAATTCCTCGAACTTTTCATGTAAGGTGAAAAAATGAGGTCCCTGCACATACCAATGAAAACTATGTAGCTTAACATACAGTACGCCCAGCGTCGCAACCTGTTGATTTAAAACCTTCTGCACATCTAACGTTTGCACTGCCATAATATTCAACTCCCTCAGCTTTTTTGTATGATTTATACGGTGTCTTTCATAATATGGTTTACCCAATTAGGCGTTAATTAAACCAATAAGATGCCCTGCGGCGAGGGCGCCCGAGCGAGTTCGCTCGCGCGGACGCGCTAGCATGTCCGCTGGAGCCGCTTGCGGTAAAAGCGGTACCCTTTCCTAACGGCAGTCATTACCCAGGCGGGCACGTGCAGCCGAGAAAAGGCCGGAAAATAAAAAAAATTGTATGCCCGTTTCAAATCACGCCACATGAAACATGGCTCTTCTTTCAGGAAATCCGACACATCCACTACTTTGCCGCGTCCGTCCTGGAGCATCACATTTTTGCCATGAACATCATGCGGGTTCAGCCCCTTGCTTCGCGCATAGTCCAGCGCCTCATCGATGTCCTGTATGACCCGCTTCGGAATCGGAATTCCTCGCAGCATACAATTATACAGAGTGACACCATTCAAACGTTTTAAGATCAGATAGTTGTCCCCGGCATGAAAGCATTCGGAATAGGCCGGATGCGAACCCAGCCTGCGGTACACCTCCGCTTCTTCTTCAAGCCCCGGGCGACCCGGCGCATATACTTTGACTACCAAATCGCTGTAAGCCGGGTGAGCTACCACCACGGCGTAATTGCCCGCTCCTACCAGTTGCCACGGCGCCGGCAGCTGACGCACCTCGATCGGATCGTGCGGGTTGACACTTTCCACATCCAACTGAGGCAGTAGATCCTGTTCAACTAGAGTTATCAATTGCTGGGTTTGGAGCAACTTGCTTTCCCCTCCTGATTCACCGGCGCAAAAATTCGCCGGAAGCGCGCTGACCCCAGTCTTTGTTTGGAATAGAGCGCCCGCATGCGGCTGCTGCTTACGCAGTTCGGGCCACTCACCTGTTCAGCGCCCTTTTTTACACGGCCGAAGTCATATGTCATAACCTGTCACGCACAGTTTTAGTCCGGAAGACAGGCTCACATCGGTTCCTCATATTGTATCATCGTGCCTAGGAAAAAGCATCTGACGCGCCTATTGCGCGGGAAAACAGAGCGTCCTCGGCCGCAATATCATTGTTTCCGTTTGCCCGGCGGATTAAACCCGTCGACCGAGGACGGCCGCGGCGCCACGATCCGCAATACTTTGCTCGACATTGTACCGCCTAAACGGGCCGCTACTGCAGGCGAGACGCAGCGGCGGACGCCGGTTGTGCCGACATGATCATAAAATCGGCGACAGTAAGCGGGCCATCGATTCTGCCGCCCTCTTCAGCAGTTTTCTCTGCTCGAAGGTCTCCCATGTCAGCTCTTGACTGAAGTTCATATCATGGTGAAAAATAGCTTCAAGACGCGAAGCCGCTTCAGGCCCATACAAAAATGCGGTCACCTCAAAGTTCAGCTCGAAGCTCCGGTGATCCATATTGGCCGTGCCCACTGATGCAGCTTCGCCGTCGACGATGATAGTTTTAGCATGCAAAAATCCGTTGTCATACAAATAACACTTGGCGCCCAAGCGCAGCAGATCCCCTACGTACGCAAATGAAGCCCACTGGACGAGAAAGTGATCACTCTTCTTCGGTACCATGAGCCTGACGTCGATTCCCGATAAAACAGCTATTTTCAGAGCATTGAGAATCCCATCGTCCGGCACGAAATAAGGTGTCTGCACATAGATGCGATGTTTCGCCTCGAAAATCAGTTTGATGAAACCGTTCTTGATCTGCTGCTTGTCCGAATTCGGCCCGCTGGATACGATCTGCACCGCCGCCCTATCCAGCTCACACACATCCGGAAAATATACCGGCTCTATCGTTAATTGCTCGTTGGACGCGACACCCCAATCGAGCATAAATTGCACCTGCAGCCGATGCACCGCATCCCCGCGCAGCATGATGTGCGTATCCCGCCAATAACCGATTTTATGATTTTTCCCCAAATACTCGTCGCCGATATTGAAACCGCCTACGAAACCATATTCGCCGTCGATGACTGCGATTTTCCGATGGTTCCGATAGTTCAGCCGAAAATTGAGATAAGGTATCTTCGATGGAAAAAATGGGCACACCGTCCCACCTGCGCCAATCAGCTCGCGGAACATCTTCTTGTTCACGCCGAGTGAACCGATCCCGTCGTATAACAGCCTCACCCGCACGCCCTCTTGCGCCTTTCGAGTCAGCGCATCAATTAATCGGTGTCCGGTATCATCATTCCCTATTTTGTAATAGAGCAAATGTACGTGCAATTTGGCGGCGCTGATCCGCTCCAACAGCGCTTCAAATTTGTGTACGCCGTCGATGAACAGCGTTACCTCATTATTCTGCGTGAGCGGCGAGGCGCTGCTCATCAAGTTCATATAAATCAAGTGCTCGTACTTTTGCACAATCGGTTCGTGGTAATCAAACGTACCGTCCCGTATCGTGTGCTCCTGCTCGTGCATTTCCTCCCTCACGCGGCGCTCCATCCGTGCGCGCATGCGGTATACGCGCTGCCGTGCCAGGTTCTGGCCCATGAATATATAGATAATGAATCCGACGATCGGCAGTAGCAGGAGAAGCATCAGCCATGCCCAAGTCACGCCGACATTGCGTCTTTCCAGGAAAATGATGGCGGCTGCGAACACCAGATTGATAATCGGTATCCAATGGTTGATTGCGTTCCATATCGTGTGAATGCCCCACTCATCCATAACAGCGTTCACCTCACGCCCATGTTTATTTTGCAAAAATAGCTCCGAAGTACTACCCATAACAGTACACCAAAAAGAATGCAGCGTACAATAGTTGGACGTAAAAGCCTTATATTCCCGATAACCCGCGCAATCATACGTTGTAAAGCAGGATTTTTGTTATCGTTTATCGAATTTCCTTCTTGTTTAGTAGAGTTTTATATACGGAAGGAATCCGGATAGGAGGAGTTCAGTTTGAAGCAAGGCATAATTCGTTTGGGGATGTCCGTCTCTCTAATTCTATCATCCATGACGGCCTATATCACTGAGCCATTACCCGCGCGGGCGCAAACCGCACCATCGGCGGAGGTTGCTTCTGCTTATATCGTGCCCGGCAAGGTGATGGTCAAGCTGAAGGAAGATGCCGACGGTCCAACGGCACGCAAGATCCGAGGGTACTCGGCCCAAAGCGTGGAGAATCAATCGCCGCAGCACAAAGTGGTCGAGGTGCCGACGGCCAGTGATATACCCACGGCTGTGAAGCAGTTGGAAAATAATCCTGACGTTGAGTATGCGGAGCCGGTTTTTGTCAACAAAATGACAGCCACCCCTTCTCAATCCATCGTTGATAATACGATGCAGGCAGCCGCAGCTTCGCTGACGAACGATCCGGAAGCGCCAAACCAATGGAGTTTGAGCGTCACGGACGTCACCTATGCTTGGGAGAAAGTGCCGGCAGGAAATGGAGAGGTGATAATAGCCGTCCTTGACACAGGGGTCGACGGTAGCCACCCGGATCTCCGGGGTAAACTGGTGGACGGGTACGACTTCATACATAACCGGCCGATATCCCCCAACGCCAATTCTGATGACAACATGCATGGCACCTTCGTTGCCGGCATCGCTGCTGCCCACACCAATAACGCTGTCGGTATCGCAGGAGTAGCGGGCAGTGCAAAGATTATGCCGCTGAAAGTGTTGGACAGTGAAGGCAGCGGCAACACCGACACGATCGGTCAAGCAATACGCTGGGCAGTCGATCACGGTGCGAAAGTGATTAACCTGAGCCTCGGGAGACCGCGCGAGGCGGTGTTGGAAAACGGCCATCGTTATGATTTATACAGCCAGTATGAGCGGGATTCCATCCAGTACGCCGTTTCCAAAGGGGCGGTTGTCATCGCTTCTTCCGGTAATGAGAGCAACCACTGGGCAGCACCGCAGCCGCAAAACTTGGACACACCGGAAGAAGAACGGGCGAATCCCGACCTGGCCGAGCCTTATTACTCCGCTGTCGGGTACCCCGCTGCCCTACCTAACACGATTGCAGTCGGGGCTATCGGTGCGCAGGTGAACGGTGAGCTGAACATAGCAGACTTCTCAAATATCGGTCCCGAGCTTGATGTAGTCGCTCCCGGCGCACTGGTGAGAAGCACCATACCGGCCACACAGTCCAATCGAGCAAAATACTATGATAACAACAGCGGCACGTCCTTCTCTGCGCCATTCGTCTCAGGGATGGCAGCGCTGCTGCTGACCGCGTCACCCGGGCTCACGCCATCTGAAGTAGAAGCTGCTCTCGAAAACAGCGCTTCTGCAGCGGGCTTAATCCGGCCTGAATCGAACAACACTTTGAGCGACAGGCATTATTTTGGCCGCGGACTAGTCAACGCAAAACGTGCGTTTGGCTTGAATCAACTGAAGTTGGTTCACACGTCCGGCAATCTGACTGCGAAAGATACGCTGGGCTTCGCGTTGGAGAGCAGAGACTACGCCGGCGCACCTGCAGCGAACTATGACAAAGCGGCCATCGTTGTCGCCGCGTATGACGCTGCGGCATCAGATTACGTTGAGGTTAACCGCACCGTAGTGGAAAGCACTTACTTCAGCTCATTCCAAGTTCCTATGAATGATGCGGGCGCCTACCGTATTTATGCCGAAGTCAACGATCCACAGGGTGCACTGCAAAGCGGCTCGATTGAAGCCAGGATTATGCCCGATAACGTCATGGCCAACAAAACTAGCGGCAGTTATAAGGGCACTATCTCGGTAGAACTTAGCAGTCCAACGTCTGAGGCAGACATTTTCTATACTTTGGACGGCAGCGATCCGACTGCCGCCGAAGACGCTGCTTTGTATCAAGGCCCTATCCAATTAAGCCAATCCACAACACTGCGTGCGGTGGCGGTGAAACGAGATGTAGCGAGCGGGGTCAGCTCGTATGAGTATACCATCACCAAAAGCGGCGGCAGCAAACGCGGCGGCGGTGGCGGTGGTGGCGGAACCTTCTTCATGCCTCCTGCAACCACTCCGCCCGGGCAGTCGAACACCGCCACCGTGGTAGTAAAAGCCGATGATGCACAGCTGAAGAGCGCTCTAGAGTCAGCAGGCACTACTTCGGCCACGATCGACGCCACTGCCGGTGTCGACGCAAATCAGCTGCGAGTGCAGTTTGGAGCAGCGATCGTTGAACTAGCTGAAGAGAAGAACAAATCCCTCATCGTAAATACGGGACGGCACGTTTTTGAACTGCCGCCCGGCGCGGTGGCGGCAGAGGCAGGCACGGATGTGGTGACGCTGAGCGTGTCGGCTTTAGCGTCAGATCCCAGCCTGAACCATAACCCTGCTGAGGCAAGAGATGTGTCCAAGCCGTATGACTTCAGTCTTTCGTCGGGTGACAGTAAGATCACCCAATTCGACAAACCGTTGGCGATCCGCTGGCAGCTCCCGGAGGGAGTCAGTCCGGCGAAGCTTGGCGTATACGGTTATAACCAGAGCGGCTTGAACTGGTCCTATCTCGGAGGCACAACCAATGGCAGCACGATCTCGTTTATGACAGATCATTTTTCCAAGTTCGCCGTATTCGAGTACAATAAAACTTTCGACGATATGGCGGAGCATTGGGCCCGCGCCGAAGTTGAACAGCTCGCCGCCAAGCATATCGTGACAGGAGTCACCGACACCACATTCGGCCCTGAACAACAGTTGACACGCGCGGAGTTCGCTGCTTTGCTCGTGAGAATGCTGGGGACGACAACGATGGCAAGCACCGATGTCTTCACCGACGTGAACCCTACCGATTGGTATCATGATGTGGTCTACCAAGCATACCATGCCGGTGTGATCGAAGGGGTGGCAGCCGGCACATTCGCGCCGAACCAGCCGATCACCCGTGAGCAGATGGCCGTGATGATCATGCGCGCTTACAGCACTGCCACAGGCAAGCCAATGGGGGATATCGTGGTGACACAAGAAGTGAAGTTCATCGACGAGGGCCAGATAGGCGGCTGGGCGCGCAGCAGCGTACGTCTGGTCAACGGTCTCGGATTGATGGATGGCTTCCCTGACGGCAGCTTCAAGCCGGTCGATACGGCCACGCGAGCCCAAGCGGCGGCGGTTATCCAACGTTTGATGGACGCAATTCAGCAATAAGTATATCCAGGCGGTATAATAGAGGCAGAGAGTCCCGCATCGCTTTTCGGTGTGCGGGATTTTTGTGCAGATGAAGACGCTCTTCCTCTCCCCTTTGACAGTTGATGGTTTGATTCAGATCCGATTTTGTGGGTAATAAGAACATTGGGTATGTTTACCATCCATAAATACCGGCAAATCTAGTACTAGCAATCTACTAATACGGATTTGACAAGGAGGATCTGAATCTATGTTTCATGCCCGACTATCTTATCTATTTGCCCTATTGTTTTTCTTGCTGATGGGTGTCAGCTTGCATGCCGACGCTTACCATGCTTCATCCGATGAGGCGCAACATATCACAGAGCTCGCTTCCGCGCCAATGCACTGCCCCTGCGGCTTGCCCAACGACGCCGACAGTTCAGATGAACAACTGCCTGTTGCAGAGGCACAGCCAGCCCCGCCGCCTCAACCGCTGCATTATGTTGTTAACCGGGGGGACACCCTGTCAAAGATAGCTCGCGATTTCGATGTGTCCGTAGCAGCGCTTATGATGGAGAACAATATTAGTAATGCGAACGTTCTAACGGTCGGCCAGCGGCTAATCGTTCCTGATGCGGACGCTGCCATTGTGCTGCCTGACGGACAGTTCAAAAGCATCGAACGTGTGCTGAGCTCCACCTTGACAGCCTATACCGCCGGTGTGGAATCAACCGGTAAAACTCCCGAGAGTCCACAATACGGCATCACGTTCAGCGGCAGTAAAGCGGAAGAAGGCAGGACGATCGCAGTTGACCCTGATATCATACCCTTGGGGACCAAGGTATACATAGACGGCATTGGCGTACGTACCGCAGAGGATACAGGTTCGGCGGTGAAAGGCGCAAGGATCGATGTATTTATGAACGACGTGGGAGAAGCTATCAATTTCGGTGTAAAACCTAATGTCAAAGTCTACGTTCTATCGACGGAAAGTATCTAATCATAATTGATGCAAGCGCTCTACGAAAAAAGATACGGCCGCACTGGGCTTTTTCATCATGATCCTTCTCATTTTCTGCCAAGTCATAGATTCAAAGTAGGGGCCATTATATTTCTTCACAAATTTGTGTATTATATTAAGATAAACTATTACGTGAGAAAGGTTGATTGGACTTGGAAAACCCATCTGCATCATCCCATTTTATCAAGAATATTGTCATAGAAGATTTGAAATCCGGCCGGGTCGACCATGTCGTAACGCGTTTTCCGCCTGAGCCGAACGGATATTTGCACATCGGGCATGCAAAGTCGATCAGCATTAACTTTGATGTGGCCGATGAATTCAAAGGACGCACGTACCTCCGGTTCGATGATACGAATCCACTGAAAGAGGATGTCGAGTTCGTCGAATCGATCAAGGAGGACGTACGCTGGCTCGGCTACGAATGGGACGGACTGTTTTTCGCCTCTGATTATTTTGATGAGATGTACGATCGTGCCGTCCTGCTGATCAAAAAGGGTAAAGCTTATGTGGACGACCAGTCTGCCGAGGAGATACGCCTCACCCGCGGCACCTTGACCGAGCCTGGCAAGAACAGCCCGCACCGAGACCGGACCGTGGAAGAAAATCTGGATTTGTTCGAGCGGATGCGTAAGGGAGAGTTCAAGGAAGGCGATAAAATTTTGCGTGCCAAAATCGATATGGGCTCCCCGAACATGAACTTACGTGACCCTGCGTTGTATCGGATCTCATACGCCACACATCACAACACAGGCGATAAGTGGTGCATCTACCCTATGTATGCCTTCGCTCATCCGATCGAGGATGCAATAGAAGGTGTCACCCACTCCATCTGTACGTTGGAGTTCGAAGATCAACGGCCTTTTTACGATTGGGTGGTTGCAGAATGCGAGATGCCGCATCAACCTCGCCAGTATGAGTTTGCACGGCTTAATTTGACCAATACGGTGATGAGCAAACGGTTCCTTAAACAGCTTGTGGAAGAAAATGTCGTTGACGGGTGGGACGATCCGCGGATGCCGACCATCTCGGGGATGCGGCGCAAAGGATATACACCCGAATCGATTCGCAATTTTGTGCGGGAGACCGGCGTGACCAAGGCTAACAGTGTCGTGGATGAGCGGATGCTCGAGCATTTTATAAGGGAGGACCTGAAGTTGAAGGCACCGCGTACGATGGCGGTACTGCGCCCGCTGAAGGTTGTCATCACGAACTACCCGGAAGATCAGGTAGAAATGCTCGACGCCGAGATTAACCCGGAAAACCCTGAGATGGGAGCCCGACAGATTCCATTTTCCCGCGAAATCTACATTGAGCAGGACGATTTCATGGAAAATCCGCCGAGCAAGTATTTCCGTCTGTTTCCCGGCAACGAAGTGCGCTTGAAGAACGCGTATTTCATTAAGTGCAATGATTTCATAAAAGATGCCGACGGCAACATCACGGAAATTCACTGCACCTACGATCCCGAGACGAAAAGCGGCACCGGTTTTACCGGACGCAAGGTTAAGGGCACTATCCACTGGGTGGACGCAAGGCATGCGCTGCCTGCTGAGTGCCGTCTGTACGAGCCGCTCATTATGGATGACGCAGAAGAAGAGGGCGATTCATTCCTCGACCGCATTAACCCTAACTCTTTAGAAACACTGCACGGCTTTGTCGAACCGAACATGAAGGAAGCTAGCGGCAACGACAAGTTCCAATTTTTCCGCCATGGCTACTTTAACGTGGATCCGAAGCATTCTACAGCTGATCATCTGGTTTACAATCGTGTTGTGTCACTCAAAAGCTCTTTTGTTATCTAAACGCATTACCATCGCGTCGATCAGGACCATCAATTACGTTGTTGTGATTGGTGGTCTTTTTGTTGGTGCTTGGCCCAGCCACTCACCGCACAATTGTCATGTGAGGCAATGTGAGCATATTCGCCATCGGATGTGCATATCATGTTTTGTTAGATGATTTCATTTGGAGGGATCTTCATGCTGCTGACAGAAGAAGTACGCGAAAAACAAAAGGTCGTGAACAAACTGCACGAGATGGAGCTCGATCAAATTGCCAACTGGGTCGAAGCTATTCCGTCAGACAAGTGGAAAGAGATGTTCGTCCTGCGCTGGCCGACTCTTGTGAAAAAATGCGGCATCAAGCTGTGAATGGAGCTACATACCACTCTCAGTGCAAGGCTGCTTCCGCCGCGGGGCGGCTTTTTGCGTTTGTGAGAAATATATATCCTGACTTATCTGATATGCGTCGAATGGGTGAGCAGTTTAGTACACCGGAAGCTGTCGTTTTATTCAGCGCGCATTGGGTCAGTGGAACACAGTCCTTCACTGCGACGGACGCGATCTATGACACAATGTATGAGTTTGGCGGTTTTCCCGACGTTCTGTTTCAAGTGACTTATCCTACTGTTGGCGCCCCCGATGTGGTTTGCTGCCATGCCCCTGCGCGACTATCCACACTGCCATTTGCAAGGCCGCCGCATCCTGAAACAGCTGCGGGTCACAGCCGGTGAGTTCGCGTATGCGCTTCAGCCGGTAAATCAGCGTGTTGCGGTGTATATACAGCGCTTGCGCGGCCGATTGGATGTTCAATCCGCTGTCGAAAAACACCTGCAGCGTCCCCACCAACTGCTCGGATACCCCCGACAGGATACGTGCTGCGAACCTGCGTTTATGGTCGTCGTCAGACAGATGCACTATCGCCTGCGGTTCCAATCCTTGATAGGAGACCAGCGGGCTTTTCTTGTCTCCGAATAGCAGGGCGAGCCCTGCTTCACTGAACGCGGCAGGTATGTCAATGCGTGTCGGCGCTGCCGATGTGTACCCGATGCGCACATTGAATCCGCTGTGTGCAAGCGTCTGCTGCAGCATGCCTCGCGTGTGCTCTGCCTGTGACTCAGTCAGTCCGGTCAGCAGGATAAATATCCTCTCATAGCTTCCCACACTCATCAACACCTTTTCCCCCAAACTGTCCTCTATCAGCCTGAGCAAGCGGCGGTTATCAAAAAAACTGCGGGTTTCCGTTTGCAGCACTAGGGCTTCGAACGGAGGCTGCAGCGTTAGCTGAAGCAAATGCAAGCGATCATCCACCTTGGTGAAGTCCGGCTGTGCCTTAAGAAGTTCTTCCATGATCATCTCTTTGGTGCGCTGCTGCCATTCCCCTTGCGAAATCATAAAGGATTGTTGAAGCATAAGCTCCGTGGTCATCTTTACAATTTCCCCAAACTCGACCACTTCTGCCGGATCTCCTGTGATTCCTATCACGCCAACCACGTCGCCGCGGAACATCACGGGCACGTTTATGCCAGAGACGCTGCCCTTCCACTTTGCCTCATTCTCCCGATCAATGATGAGCGGGCGACCGGTTCGTATCGCCTCGCGCGCGCCTTCATGGAGTTCACCAAGCCGTGTGCTGTCTCCGGAGGCAATGATGTAACCGTTCTCATCCATCATGTTAATGTTGCGACGCAGCCTTGTCATCGTCTCCTGCACTATCGTTTCCGCCAAATCAGTGGTCAGCATCCACTTGCCCTCCTATGCTGTGTTTTAGTGCGATTGTACAAATTAATTGTACTGTTCTGTGAGTTTTTTGTATACTGCGGCTAATTCTTCTTGCATCGTCGTCCTTTATAATTGAGCTAATAACAGCGTTTATTGCTGGCGAAAGGCGGCGTTATGTATGAAAATCATTATCGCTCCGGATTCATTCAAAGGCAGCATCTCTGCGGCCGATGCGGCTGGAGCTATCGAAAAAGGGATCAAACGGTTTTTGCCTGAAGCTGTCACCGTTCTGGTACCGGTCGCCGACGGCGGAGAGGGAACAATGGACAGCCTGATCGGTGCGGCCGGCGGCAGGAAAGTCGCAGCATCGGTGACCGGGCCGCTTGGCGCTCCCGTGGATGCGGCGTACGGCCTGCTAGGACCGGACTACCGCGTCGCCATCGTAGAGATGGCCGCAGCTTCCGGCTTGTGCCTCATCACGCCCGAACAGCGCGACCCGCTCAATGCCACAACGTTCGGCACCGGTGAATTAATCAAGCAGGCGCTGGCCGCCGGCTGCCGTGAATTCATTCTCGCTTTGGGTGGCAGCGCTACCAACGATGGCGGGGCCGGCATGCTCGAGGCGCTCGGCGTCCGGCTGCTGGACGCAGCAGGCCAGCCCGTCGCCCGAGGCGGCGGATCACTCAGCCGCATCGCGACCATCGACGCAACAGTCCTCGATCCACGGATCGCGGAGTCACGCTTTCTGATCGCGACCGACGTACAGAACCCGCTGCTCGGCCCGCACGGCGCGTCCCACGTATTTGGGCCGCAGAAAGGAGCCACCCCCTCCATCGTCGACGAGCTGGAACGGAACATGGCGGTGTGGGCCGACCTGATTGAAGCCCACACTGGTGTGCGGGTGCATGAGATGCCAGGCGCGGGAGCCGCAGGCGGTATTGGCGCTGCGTTTTTGGCCTTTTTCCCCACCACGATTAGGCGGGGCATTGATGTGGTTATACAATATTCAAGACTGCATGAGCATCTGCGGGACGCAGATTTGGTGATCACGGGTGAAGGCCAAATCGATTACCAGACCGCATCGGGCAAGACCCCGATGGGCATCGCCCAAGAGGCGAACAAGTACAATGTGCCGACCATCGCCTTAGCCGGCTCAGTAGGTGCAGGCATAGATGCCTTGTATGACGTTGGCATCCGCAGTGTACATAGCATCGCAGGCGGCCCACTATCGCTGCAGGAAGCAATGGCGCGTGCTGCGGAGCTGCTGGAGGCCACTGCAGAGCAAGTACTGCGGACATTCTGTGCAGCTGGCATTCCGCAGCCAAATCGCGCCTAACAAAGGAGAGAGGTTTTCTGAAAACAACGCTGTTGTACGGCCAGCATGGTCTTTCTATCGAGGTGCCGGATCATGCGGTGCTGGTCGAGCCCCATGATATCCCCGGCATCAAGCACGAGGAACAGGCGGTTATTGAGGCTCTGCGTAACCCAATCGGCAGCCCGGCTCTTCGCAGCATGGTGAAAGCCACGGACCGAGTAGCGATAGTGATCAGCGACATCACACGGCCCACACCGAACCACAAGCTCGTCCCATGGATTATACAGGAGCTCGGCCACGTACCGTTGGAGCAAATCACCATTATTAACGGCACCGGCACACATCGTGACCAAACCCGGGAAGAATTCGTGCAAATGTTAGGGAGCTGGGTCGTAGAAAATGTCCGGGTGATCAATCACCACTGTCAAAATGCGCAGGAGCTTGTTAAGGTGGGGGACAGCCGGTTTGGCTGTGAGGCATATTTGAACAAAGAATATGTCGAAGCCGACTTCCGCATCGTTACCGGCTTTATTGAACCGCACTTCTTCGCCGGGTTTTCCGGAGGGTGCAAAGGAATCATGCCGGGCATAGCCGGGCTTGATACGATCATGTCGTTCCATAATGCCCGGATGATCGGAAATCCTCTGTCTACCTGGGGCAATATGGTGAATAACCCGCTGCAGGAGATGGCACGTGAAATTAACCTCATGTGCAAGCCCGAATTTTTGTTAAACGTGACCTTAAACGGAAAAAAGGAGATCACCGGCGTCTTCGCCGGCGAGCTCTTCGCTGCACATGCCGAGGGCTGCGCCTTTGCCAAAGAGCACGCCATGGTCAGGTGCGAGGAGCGGTTTGATGTCGTGATCACATCAAATTCAGGATATCCCCTTGACCAGAACCTGTATCAAGCGGTCAAAGGCATGAGCGCCGCACACCAAATCGTCAAGCAGGGAGGTGCTATTCTCTGTGCAGCCGAATGCTCGGACGGCATCCCGAATCACGGCAACTATGCAAAAATCCTCCGGAGCGCCGACACGCCGCAGCAGCTGCTCGCTATGATCGAGGATCCGTCCTACCAGATGTTTGACCAGTGGCAGGTGCAGAAGCAAGCAGTTATCCAAACCTGGGCCGACGTGTATGTGCAATCGAGTTTACCGGATGAAGAAATCCGCAGCGCGATGCTAAAGCCAATGCACGATATAACCGATAAGCTAAAGGAACTGCAGCACATCTATGGGGAAAACATGTCCGTGGCGGTGCTCCCTCAAGGCCCGCTGACGATTCCCTATGTGGACGAAAAACAGCCTATCCCCAGCGTCTAAGCGAAAAAAGCTGTCCCCCAGTGGATATTCACCTGGAGGACAGCTTTCGTTTTATTTATCTATTACCTTATATAAGGCCTGTGTCCCGCTGTTTTCTTCGCCCATAGCGGCCAGCTGTTCATACAAAGACTTAGCCAATGCCAGTCCGGGCGTGTCCAGTTTCATCTCTGCTGCCGACTGCAGGGCAATGCCCATATCTTTGATGAAGTGCTTCACGTAGAAGCCTGGGGCGAAGTTGCCTGCGATGATGCGAGGTGCCAGATTGCTCAGCGACCAGCTGCCGGCAGCTCCTGTTTCGATACTCTTTAGCACGGTGGTCGGGTCCAGTCCCGCCTTTCTAGCATAGACCAATGCTTCGCACACGCCGATCATGTTACTGGCAATCGCGATCTGGTTACACATCTTGGTATGCTGGCCGGCACCCGCTTCACCTTGATACACAATATTGGTTCCCATAAATTCCAACAAAGGCAGCACCTTGTCAAAAACATCACGGTCACCGCCAACCATAATAGAAAGCCGCGCCTCCTTGGCACCCACATCCCCACCCGATACCGGAGCGTCAAGAGAATACATTTGCCGTTCGCGTGCCGCATCATAGATACGTCTAGCAAGAGCGGGACTCGACGTGGTCATGTCGATCAGATAGCTGTTAGGCTTGGCATTGCCTAAAATCCCTTGCTCACCCAAGTATACTTCCTCGACGTCTCGTGGAAAGCCCACCATGGTGATAATGACATTGCAGTGCCGAGCCAGCTCACCTGGTGAGTCCTGCCACTGCGCACCCTTTTCGATGAGATCTTCCGCCTTAGCCTTGGTTCGGTTATACACGTGCACCTGATAGCCGGCACTGAGAAAATGTCCCGCCATATTTTTTCCCATCACGCCTGTTCCTACAAATCCAACCACAGTCTGATCTTTGTTGAACTCCATCTTTCCGCCACCTTTCATGAGCTTCCCCATCTAAATACAGAAAATGAATGCAGTCCCCGCAGTACCCTCTAGTTGTCCTCCTCAGTATACCAAGTTTAACCTGGCAAGTTAAGAATACGGCCCCCGTTATGTGTAAAAAAATATGGTCTCAGCGGAAATCCAAACGATGAACTTGAGGCCATGCCGAGTGGAGCTTGGCCCACGTGCTATACGAGGGCACACCCCCTATTCCGCGTGCGAGCCCCCAAGCTCAAATGCCTCAGCGAGAAGCCTGTATGATTTGAGCTTTGTGCCAAAATCATGAATGAGCGTGACAACCATCATCTCCGATGCATTGTATCGCTCGCTCATATCCAGCATCTGGGTTTTGACCTGTTCCGGTGTTCCGACGATCATCCGTGTGCGGTTCGCCTCAATCCGGTGGCGATCGTAATCGGTGTACGGATAACGAGCTGCTTTGCCGACCGAGGGAAAGCCCTGCTGGTTCATGCCTCTGCCTTTCTCCAGCAGCAGCAGCGACAAGTCCAGGCTGGAAGCAGCTGCGTCCGCCTCCTGTTCCGTCTCAGCGCAGATGGCGAAAACGGCCACGATCGACTTGGGTTCGTCACCCAACATCGACGGGCGGAAATTCTGTTGGTACCAGCGCATCGCCTCCGCCCCGCCGAAACCATTGATGAAGTGGGCGAAGGCAAATCCGGCCCCTCTGTGCACGCCGCCAATCTGGCGCTTTCATCGCTGGAGCCGAGCAGCCATACTTCAGGCGCAGTTGGCACCATAGGCGTGGCGCGCAGGCCGGCAAACCGATGGTTCTCATCGGCGGCGTCATGCAAATAGGCGGCCAAGTCCGGCAGTTGATCAGGATAACGATCCATTCCCAGAGCGCTGTTTCCCTCCTGCAATGCCCGGGTGGCAAGCGGCATCCCTCCCGGGGCGCGCCCTACTCCCAGATCTATTCGACCTGGGTATAGACCTTCCAACAGACGGAAGTTCTCTGCTACTTTGTAAGGACTGTAATGGGGCAGCATCACGCCGCCGGAGCCGATACGTATCTTCGATGTTTTAGCACCGAGATGCGAAATGAGCACCTCCGGACTTGATCCGGCCAGGTGCTTGGTAAAGTGGTGTTCAGACACCCAAAACCGGTGATAACCCAGCCGTTCAGCCTCCTGAGCCAGCCGGGCTGTATTCGCCAACGCCTCTACCGCGTCGCTGCCCTCCGAAATGGGGGATTGGTCCAGTACGCTGAGTTTCAATGCCATCCCTCCATGTTTCAAACTGTATCGTTCACACTTTTACTGCTTAACGCTCTTGGGCTCTTATGAATAAAACTGTTCCAGAAGGCTCTGCCGCTCCTGTCCCCTTTGTCATAATACCACAGCTATATCGGGACAAAAAAAGCAGATCCCTCTCCGAGAAAGGAATCTGCTCGTTTCCGCTTGGCGGTGGACAGCATGCCTTAATGAGTCTTTCGTTCCTCAAATGTTTGGCAACAGGTGTCGGTGACCCCGGCGGCGGTATCCTTGTGACGGCTATCGTAACCCTCCCCGCCTTTGTGCTCCGGCTGTGATTTACCCGCGTGGGCGTTCACCTCGATCATAATAACTTCTGCGTGGCAGTTATTGCCCGGCTCCCAGTATTCGCAGTTGGCAATACTGCATTTTACCATAGGATTTTCCATTATTATCACCTCACGTGACCCTGTTCTACTTTCGCCTAACCACTTCAGAACGCCCAGAGTGCTATCCTTCCGCTGTGACGAATGTGTAGACGATGGTACACGGAGGCGTGCTTCGACCGCTTGGTCCATTGCAGCGGATGTTGCTGTTAATATGTACTCCGGTTCGCCCCGGTCAGACGGTCCGGCTATGCCCCCCATGTATAATCGAAAACAAAGACATCGGCAAAATGATGCCGGATACCATCAATCGTCGACGTGTGCAGTAGATGCGGCAAATAGGAGTCCAGTGCAGCCCGATCTTGAAAGCCTATCCGCATGCCAACTTCAAATCCTTTGCTTTTTCCCTCTGCAGAATGATTCAAACCTGCCGAGAACTCGGTAATGCCGGGTATCTCCTTTAATTTGTGCAGTGTGCTGATAATGTGCTGTTTGTCTTGTTCCGATGTGCTCTCATGCAGCTTGAAAAAGACCAGATGCTCGACCATATTGAACTCCTCCACTTTCGTTGTGGTTTTGAAAGCGTATACTTCCATGCCATATTGTACCACACGGCAACTGCACGACTCTACCAGTAAACTGAGAGAACCACCGGTCGCGTGGGCGCGCCATTCCTAAACAACAAAAGGGATGCCCCGGATCTGAAGTCAGATGCCAGTCACATCCCCATTGTCGTGCGATGCTCATCGTTGTGCAAACAGCGGCATATACGTCGATTCCGCCCGCACAAGGCAATTAGCCGTTAACGATATCTCCGCCGTTAATGTGAAGGAACTGCCCGGACACGTAGGAGGAGTCGTCCGAAGCCAGGAACACGTAAGCCGGCCCCAGCTCCTCCGGCTGACCAGGCCGTTTCATCGGCGTGTTGGCGCCGAATTTGGATACCTTCTCCGCGTCGAACGTGGATGGAATCAACGGCGTCCAAATTGGGCCAGGCGCTACACCGTTGACCCGAATCCCCTTTTCCGCCAAATTCATGGACAAAGAACGGGTAAACGCAACGATTGCACCTTTGGTGGACGAGTAGTCCAGCAGCGTCGGATTTCCCTTGTAAGCGGTGATCGAAGCGGTATTGATGATCACAGACCCTTCCTTCAAATGCGGCAGAGCGGCCTTCGTCAAGTAAAACATAGAGAAGATATTCGTCCGAAAAGTCTTCTCCAGCTGCTCCTGAGTGATGTCCTCAATGCTCTGCTGAGGATGCTGTTCCGCCGCATTATTCACCAGAATATCAAGCTTGCCGAACTTCTCGATGGTTTGCTTAACAGCTCGCTGACAAAACTCTTCATCGCCGATGTCACCGGCAATCAGAAGGCATTGGCGACCCTGCTCCTCGATTAAACGTGCTGTCTCCTGTGCATCCTTATCCTCGT
This sequence comes from Paenibacillus xerothermodurans, assembly GCF_002220865.2. Lineage (GTDB taxonomy): Bacteria > Bacillota > Bacilli > Paenibacillales > NBRC-103111 > Paenibacillus_S > Paenibacillus_S xerothermodurans. The sequence goes on from NZ_NHRJ02000009.1 coordinate 94,487, forward strand.
TGAGATACACAATCGCGAGATCCGCTCCCTCGGCCGCATAGCACACAGCGGCAGCCTTACCGATGCCGCTGTCACCTCCGGTGATGATAGCGATTTTGCCTTGCAGCTTACCGCTGCCCTTATACTTACGGTCAACTGTGTCAGGCTGTGGATTCATCTGGGTTTCCACGCCCGGCTGACGATCCTGATGCTGTGGAGGTAACGTTTGCTGTGTACCCTTTTGCGCTGTACTCATTTGTGCTTCTCTCCTTTCGATATAAGCCGGTTGACCAGCTTTGATGCTGTCGTGTGCTACGAATAATTATGTGACGTTTCCACAGTGCCATCCTTGCGGTGGACTATCGCGCTTGTATTCGCGTCAGATGCCCATTTCTTCGCTGACTCCACTGCTTCCGCTTTGGTCTCTGCTTTGAACCGGGCTGGCTTCTGCCCCTCTTCCTTGACAGCCCATCCGTCCCCATTGGGAACCACATGGATTCTACTGCCACCGGTCACCGCTTGAGGCTTATTGCTGCTTGGCTCATGTCTCGGATGATCCTCATCCCATTCCTTTGCTTTCGCTGTTGCAATCGCGATGGCACGGCCTTCGTCATAACCGTCGCCCAGCAGGGCATTGGCTATTTCAATGGCCTTGTCTCTCACGCGGGGTTCTAAGTTCTTCATGGACACGGGATAGTCGTTCTTGTTCCACGGCACGTATCAAACCCTCCTCTCGAGATAGCCTTACGCTACATACTTAGCCATATGACCCGAGTTTTAAACAAGCCGAAAATATTTCTGGACAGGCATTTATGTTACTATTTCCCAACTTGATGCAAATATGTCCAAAGCCTATTTTATTTGGTCAAGTACCCCGGTACTACAACAGCACATACAATGTGGATGTGGTAATCATTCAGAACCTGAGAGGAGCTCTTGCTTAATGGCTTACAATCCTTACCAATATGGCCAAAGTCCATATGGCGCTTACACGGATCCTTTTCAACAGTATCCGTCATATCAGCAATATCAGCAATATCAGCAGTATCCTCAGTACCAACAGCAGCAGCAATATCAACCGTATGGGCAATATGGGCAGCAGTACCCCCAAACTTACGGCGGTTACTCCGCACCATATCAGCCTTATCAGCAATATCCGCAAGCTGCCGCTGTTCCCTTTGATGGAGCATTTCGCGGAGGAAGCAAACCGTCTAAGTAATCACGCGCACTGATACTGCGTTTCCCGTGAACATAATTACTTCACAGATAACGCGAAAAAGGTCCGGCGGTCCATGCAAGACTCCTTGCGGGGCGTTGCTCTCCGCAATAGCATACTTGGATCGCTCGGACCCGGCTGGCATCAGAGCACTGGCCGCCGGGCACCGCGCGAGAGGCGGCTGCACAGATTTTACGCGCAGCATGACAGACATACATACGCAATGCTTCGGCTGGACATATACAATAGAGAACCCGAACAACAACAAAAGAGGTGAATAAGGATGTCTTGTCCTAAATGTCCTGCGAGTCAGGTAATTGATCCGCCGAAAGTGATCTACAAAGACGTGTACCATCCGCAGTTGGTTCAAATCGTCCATCCCATCGAGATCGTAACACGGCATCATTGCATCCCTATCCCACAGCACATCCCCACGGTTGTAGTCAAAGATGAATGCTGCCCTCCTTCGCTTAGTCCCGTAGCACATATCAAAAAAATGAAGAAAAAGAGACGCACCAAGCGCTAAGAAAACAAAAGGCTCCTCCCAATGAGTTGGGAGGAGCTTGTTTGTTCGGTGTTCGCATGGTCGGCTGCATCGATGCTATAACAGCCGCCGCACTGCTCAGCGGACGGTGCACTCACCGCCTACTGCCTCTGAAGCTGCTGCTCCAACCACGCATACGACTGGGAGCCATTGATTTCATGCCCACCTGGAAAAAAATCCGTGTGCTCCTTTTTCATACTGCAAATATCCGTCCGGGTTCCACATGTCAAATGCCCCCGATGTTATTCTACTGAAGCAGCAGCCTCAATCTCCAGACAAGCCATAACGAATGGCGCAAAGCCTTTCGGATCATCTTTGCGGGTCGGTTCACTAATGTAGTACGAGAACGAACCGTCACGGTAAGGGCGGTTGCCCAATCCGGCCACGCTGCATATTTTGTCGAGGTGATATGTACCGTCCGCTTCCTTGCCTACGCAATGTTCCAGCAATCCCTGGTGGCCGCGTCTGGCCGCCTGAAGCGCATCTTTGCCCAAATAGCCCATACGACAGCCCTTGGCGAGCGCACATGTGAACATTGCCGTGCCGGATGCTTCGAGGTAATTGCCTTTGCGGGTGCCTTGGTTGAGGACCTGATACCACATGCCCGACTGCTCGTCCTGCACATTTAACAGCGCCTGTACCAGACGGTAGAAGATACCGATAATTTGACCTCGCTTGGGATGATCGATCGGCAAGAAATCCAGCACATCTACAACAGCCATCACGTACCAACCCACAGCACGCCCCCAAAAATGCGGAGAACATCCGGTCTCTTTGTTCGCCCAACGTTCCTCCTTACTTTCGTCCCAGCCGTGGTACAAAAGCCCGGTGTGCGGATCACGGGACACACGCTCCATCAGCAAAATCTCATTGGCCACATCATCGAACCATTCCGGTTCGTTGAACGTTTTGCCGTAAGCAGCGAGCAACGGCGATGTCATGCAAACGCCATCGAGCCACATTTGGAAAGGGTATATTTTCTTGTGCCACAATCCGCCCTCACTCGTTCGCGGGTGCCCCTTCAACTGCGTCACCAGCAAATCCAGCGCCTTTTTATACTTGGCTTCGCCCGTTTTGTTATACAGCAGAAAAAGCGTTTTGCCCTGGTTTATCATATCCACGTTATACTCGTTCAGATTGTACGTCGCGATAGATCCGTCCTCTTGAATGAATAAATCCATATTGGTTTTAATGTAATCATAATAGCGTTCGTCGCCGGTCTGCTCGTACATACGCTCCATGGCGGTCATCATTGTACCGTTTTCATAATTCCAGCATCTTCTTTTCTGGAAAGGCATATCGGAGACAAGCGGATATCTTTGCATAAATGAATCTGCCATCACGACGGACCAAACGTCACTCATATGAATATTCCTCCTTTAATTAGAAAAAGAACACGAATTGCCGGAAAGGCTGAGCTCATGAAACCTGCACGCATCATCGTTACGCCCACCGCTATTATTGCGTCAGGCAGCCGTTTCTTTCAATAGACCGTTTTTAACTTCTTGTAGGGCTGCAGAGTATTTTCAGCGTCCCCGAGACTTTTCCCAATGCAACAAAAGAAAGTGAACAGCACAGTGCTTGTGCGACCACTTATCACATAAACGCGTCTCACCCTCGTCCTACGCGCACAGTTCAAACTACATGCCATGGAGGCCGTGCTGGATCGGATTCCGGCGAGAAAATTTTCCGATGATGCTTTTCATGCTATCAAACGACTGCTCGAACTGTTTAAGCCTATGGCCATTCGCACCTGATGGATGAGGAAATCCCCACACACACTGCTCCGTGCGAATCACGTCTTCAGCGGCAAGCAAGTGCAGTACCGACTCGACCGTTTTTCCGAGAGGTATAATGAGTGGACGGTCCAGAAGCGTGGCTTCTGTTTGCAAAGACTGATACGCCTGCTCTTTCAGATACGCGTGCGACAACAACGGAGGCTGGTGTCCGGTATAATTGCGACGATCGACGAACACGGGATACTTGAGCATGGCCGTTGTATGCAGCAGTTCCCCTTCGCCTTTAAATAGTGCGTCACAGGAGGTCACACCTAGCCAACGGTGGAGCTCCAATGCGTTCAGCATCTCTATCAGATTGCTGCGCATGGAGCCTGCAAATCTGGCGTCGGCCTTTACCTTTTTGCAAATTTCTTCATAGGGCAGCCCCTGCTCCAAGTAACCTCTTGCCTTGCGAAAAGCTAACTCCATCTGATTCCAGCCCGGGGTGATGCCTACGATCAAAACCCGCGCAAGGACGTTGATATATTCATTGTGAGGTGCGTAATACACGCTGATTTTTCCTTCTTGATGCAGCAAAAAGTCCTCGGTCAGGAGGTCGTCCTTGGTCAAGCGCTGATTCAGCGGCAGCTTCGTTATGGCCGGTACATAGCGGGTGAATAGATTGGAGCTTAGCATCTTAGAAATGATCTCCTATTCCTGCGATTCATCTGGTATGAACTGTAGAGAATATCTCACCTGCATCTCTTGAGGCGACAGCTCTTCGATGGTCGTTGAGATAATCCAATGATGTCCAAACGGATCCAACAAGCTGCCTGTCCGCTCGCCGAAGAATTGGTCCTGCACGGGCGCAACAACCGAGGCACCGGCCGCAAACGCCTGCTCGAACACGGTGTCGACATCGACTACCTGCAGGTGTATCGCCACCGTGGTACCGCCTATGCTCTCGGGTCCGACGATCCGGAAGTCCGGAAACTCGTCCGAGATTTGCAGCAGCGAACCATGGATCGTTATCTCTGCATGGCCGACTCTGCCTCGCGGGTCGCGCAGCTGGTACTCCTCCCGTGCGTCAAATGCCTTCTTGTAAAATTCTATGGCTTCCGCCGCGTTCCTGACTCGCAGATAAGGTGTGATGTTGCCCATTGTTTAAGCACCTCCGATGAGTTGGTTGTGATGTCGTCCCGGATATAACACACAGTATAACCAGATCATGTTAATTACCCTAAACAGACGCAGCAAAAACCCGCGGCTGATTGAATTTGGGCAGCGCAGGGTAATAAGAAGCGTGGACATAAGTTTTCACAACATCAATAAGGAGTGATAACCATGGACAACAACGTATTTAAAGGTAAGTGGATGCAGATGAAAGGCGAAGTCCAGAAACAATGGGGCAAGCTGACGAACGATGATTTGGATGTGATTGACGGCGAGCGCGAGAAGCTCATCGGTAAGTTACAGGAGCGATACGGCTACGCGAAAGAGGATGCGGAGCGGGAGTATCACCAATGGAGTAATATGCACAGAGTTTAAATATCCGCAGGTTCGTTGGACGCGGTAACAACCGGGCGCACCAATGAATCCAGCCATTATACAAACAGGACCGCCTTCTCAGGGCGGTCCTGTTTGTTTGCTTTCGCTGCAGGCGTGTGACACTGGCCGCGCAGCCACGCGTACGCGCGGCAGCGGGGCGGGGCGTCGCAGCCAGGCGTGTGCGCAGCTGCAGGCGTGGGGCTACAGCCGGCCGCATGCGCAGCTGCCGGCGGGGGCCGCAGCCCGGCGTATGCGCCAGCTGCAGGCGTGGGCCACAGCCGGCCGTATGCGCCAGCTGCAGGCGTGGGCCACAGCCGGCCGTATGCGTAGCTGCCGGCGGGGGCCACAGCCGGGCTAGGCGCGGCAGTAGGGCGTGCGAGCGCCGTTGGGACGTGGCGGCACGCCACCTGTGTCACCGTTCGGGGACTAAAGCCCCTCCCCGGGCGGCGTTTGCGGCTGCAGCACCGTGTAATGCTTCCACTCATCCGGCAGCAGCCGCTGATACTGGGCCTGCAGATAGCGGTCATCCACCAACACCAGCAGCCCGCGGTCATGCTCGGAACGGATCAGGCGTCCGCCGGCCTGCAGTACCTTGTTCATACCGGGGTAAACGTAGGCGTAGACATATCCTTTTTTGCCGGAAGCATTGAAATGGTCTTTGATAATCTCCCGCTCCAAACCGATTTGCGGCAATCCAACACCCACCACAACCACGCCGGTCAACCGGTCACCGACCAGATCGATTCCTTCCGAAAAGATGCCTCCCATCACCGCAAAACCTGCAAAAGCCTGCTCATTATCTGCAGTGAATTCAGCAAGAAAACGTTCGCGCTCCTCCTCAGGCATGTTCATCTGCTGAACAATCGTCCGCACGCCTCGTGCCTCTTCGGCAAAGGCTTCATATACACTGTGCATATACTCATATGAGGGAAAGAAAAACAGGTAATTTCCCGGCCTGGTTTGCGTCAGCTCCCGGAGTAACGCGACCAAAGGCTCCTTCGTGCGCTCGCGGTCACGATATCGGGTGGATAACGGAAGAATGCTCACCTCTAGCTGGTCACGCGCAAAAGGAGAAGGTATCGCTACCGTATAATCATCCTGATCGGCTCCGAGCATGTCCATGTAGTAATCACGGGGAGACAGAGTGGCTGAGAAATAAATGTGCGACCGATAACCTTTGCCGATCTGCCGCAGCAGCTGCGAAGGATCTATGCAGAACAATCTCACCCTGACCTCGCTCTTGCTAGCATCAATCAAAGTGACATACCGCTGATCGTATAGCTGTGCTATCCGCCCGAAGCTGAGTGCGGCAAAATACGTATCGAGCAACATCGCATGGTCGTGCGCCAGTGCGCCTGATGCCAATTCCAACGTGGCACTGGCGGCAAAGGCTTCCGCCAACTCAACCAGCTTGTGCGGCAGTTGCGTTTGGACACTCTGTCCGACTGTGCTTTGTTTGCGCAGCGCTATGAAATAATCATTCACAGCTTTTGCCGCCTCATACAGATCCCTGTTCACCCCTTTGAACTCCCTCTGCAAGGCCAAAAACTGCGACTTGAGCAGTTCTGCGGAGAACATATCTCTAGTGCGATCTACCAAGTTGTGCGCCTCGTCAATCAGCAGAACGGTGTGCTTTTTTTGCTCGGCCAATTGCCTTTTCAACGACACGCGGGGATCGAACACATAATTGTAGTCGCAAATCACCGCGTCAGCCGCGTAGGCGGCGTCAAGCGAGAACTCGAACGGGCAGAGCCGATGCTTGCGGGCATACCTCTCAATCACCTGTCGGGTCATCAAGGTTTCGTTCGACAATAGATCCAGCAATCCCTCATTCACCCGGTCATAGTAACCGTCAGCATAGTCGCAGGCCTCCCTGGTACATCGCGTTTCCGCTTGAAAGCAGACCTTATCCTTCGCCGTGATGGTCACCACATGCATACGAAGACCCTTCGCTTGCATTAATGAAAAAGCTTCTTCCGCCGCTGTTCTGGTGATCGTCTTGGCAGTCAAATAGAATAGCCGGTGGAGCAGCCCTCTCTCCATCGCTTTCACGGTCGGAAAAGTAGTGGATATCGTTTTGCCTACACCGGTCGGCGCTTGGGCGAACAAGCTGGTGCCGGCTTCGATCGTTTTATACACCGCTCCAATCAGTTTGCGCTGGCCTTCTCTGAATGCGTCGAACGGAAATGTCAGCTCCGCAATGCTCGCATTTCTGGCAAGCTGATGCCGCTGCATCAATTTGGCAAAAGGAGAGTATTGCCGTACCACGTCCAATACAAACGCTTGCAGCTCCTCATACGTCGTTTCTCGCATGAACTGCTTCTGCTCACCGGTATCCACCTGCACATAGGTGAGCTGAACGCGCATACGCCGGGTTCCGTGCTCCTTGGCGTACATATACGCATAGCAATTGGCCTGTGCCCAATGCACGGGGTACGATTCCGCGGTAATGAGAGCCAAGTCACCGGATGTCGACTTGATTTCATCCACCGTCACTCCGTCATCAGCTGCCAACAGACCGTCGCATCGTCCATCAATCACAAACAACAGGTCGTCATGCGCCACTTCTGCGGACAAATACAATTCTTTTTGATCCAACTCCGCATACTGCTTCTGCACCCTTTGATGGGCTTTGGTGCCTTCCGTGAGGGAGGCCGCTGTCCGAAAGCCGTAATCGATGCTTCCTGTCCGGAACACATATTCGACTAACGCTCTCACAGCTACATGTATCGTATCTGGCATAAGATACCACCTATTTTTTTAAAAGTAAGGGAACGTTCGTTCCATCAGTGTATCACGAAGGCGAGCAAAGAAAAAATTGACACAGTCGAACATTAGCCATGCTGCTGCCAATTGACTTACAATAATAACAAAACGCCCGGCAACCGCGACAAGGCATGCCGGAAGTTGACCAAGGGGTGGACAACATGGCTTTTGGCAGTTGGATACAACAGATTGTCCGCTCTGCAAACAAGAGATTGCACCTCGCGCTGCGTGGATGGCATGATCTCCGTTTCCGGGAAGGTTCACTCATTCATGGCCGTTACCTGGTGCGGCGCAAACTCGGCGAAGGCAGTTACGGCGTCACTTATGTATGCACGGACACTGTCGCCGACCGTGCCTGTGTGCTGAAGCGGGTGACACCTGTGCGGGGTGGCCGAACAAGGGCGGAACTCATCTATGCCAGAGAGGTCAGCATCCTACAGCGGCTGCAGCACCCGGCTATTCCTACACTGTACGAAACATTTCGTTACCGGAACCATCTTTGTTTTACAATGGAATTGATGCCTGGAGCCAGTTTGGATTGCCTGCTATTCCAGCAACACGTCCGCTTCAGTGAATACCAATCACTCCGCGTGTTGCGCGAGCTGCTTCCCATCGTGTCATACCTGCACGCTATTGGTATCCTTCATCGTGACATCAGCATTGCTAACGTACTGTTGGATGGAGAATTCGCGGCATTGATCGACCTGGGTCTGGCTCGGGAATTGGTCCCGGCCGGTACGGGCCACCAAGATCCTTTAGAGATAGAACCCGGCGACCCGTCCGAGAAGGTGCTTCGCAGACAAATCGATGTGACGAGCGACTTTTATGCGCTGGGGCACTTGCTGCTGTTCCTGTTGTACAGCACCTACACCGCAAGAGAGCACAATGCTGCCGCGGATGATATCGGCTGGGAACGCGAGCTAGACCTCCATCCGGGCACAAAAAAACTGCTCCGCCGGTTATTGTTGGCGGAACAGCCTTTTGGACAAGCTTGCGAAATCATTCATGAGGTGGATCAACTGCTCAAGGCTCTCCACGCCTCCAATTAACTGCTGTAGGAGCTGGAGGAGCGCTTTTTCTTGTAATGTGAATGTCCGTATTCATTATGTTTCATGTACTTATCACCGCGCTGATGTCTGCGATAGTCGTCGCTGCTGCTGCGATAGGGACGGTGGCGGGACCCATTCGATTTGTTGAGATTGAGAAGCTTTCCTAACAATTGACGTAACATGGCCATACCTCCTTTTGGTTGTCATACGATACGTGCGTACCGCGATTTAGTTTCAAGGGATTGGCCGACAGGGTTAAAGTATCCCTTCCCCTCCCCTTTATTACACCATTTAGCGTCGACTGACAACAACTACTCATAAACTGTTTATAGTATGCTCCAGTTGATGTGCGTACTCCAACGCACCCAACGCTGTACCATGCCGACGCATCGTATACATCTTTGTCATCATGCTCCAACATCGTAAAAGCCGCCCAGTAGGGCGGCGGTAGGGCGGCTAAGATTTGGACAAAGACTGCGCTTTTCCCAGAGGTTTGGTTAGGCCATCCGCCTTGTTTCTGCGTTGTACCGTAGCCACAATGACACCGCCCACGATAAGCAGCGACCCGACCGCTTGCACCCACGTGATGGGTGTGCCAAGCAATAAAAATCCCACAAGCATGGCTGCGAATGGCTGCAAATTGAGGAAGACGGCAGCTTTTCCCGCGCCTACCTTCGTCAACTGCACGTTCCATATTAAGGTGCATACACCCTGCATAATAACCGCCGTGCCCAGCAGCAGCGCCCAAGCCCACAGATGCGGGCTTACCTGGCTTAGCGGCTCTTTGATCACAGCAACCGGTATCACCATACCCGACCCGATCAGCGTAGAATAGACGGTAGCCGTGAATGGATCGATGCGCTCCGTCAGTTTTCGCATAAAGATGATGGAAATGGCAAACGTAAGCATAGCCAAAAAAATAAACAGGAGCCCGATTGATAATTGCATATTCTCGGATTTGCCAACGACGAAGAAAATGCCCACGATGGCTGTAACCGAGCCGGCTACCATTTGTTTGGTCAGCGCTTCCTTCAAGAACACGGCAGCGAGCACCGCCACGGTGATGGGCGCGAGCGAGAGTATCAGTGACGCCGTGGTAGCATCCACAGTTTGCAGGCCGGTGAAAAATGCCGCTTGGTTGCACAGCGTTCCGATGATACCCAAGGGAATGAGAAGCATAAAGTCACGACGAACCACATTACCCAATTTTTTGGCTAACCGCACATATATGAACAACGTCAAAGAGGTAGCGGACAGCCGGATTGCGGACAGAAGCAAAGGCGGAAACTCATGTATGAGTATGGAACCGAATACAAAATTACTCCCCCAGCACGTCACGCAAAAAAGCAGGAGGATATACGACCTGACCATGCACCGCCTCGTCCCCTAACCATCTGAAATGAACTCTTATACGATGATACTCCTTGTTGGATATATCTGTCGAACGGGAGCAAGGGCTGGCATCACGCTTAAATGAAGGGCTAGGCCGCGGCATAGTCCGTTCTCTCACATATCCTTTATTTTTCTTGGTAATTTTTTAACCTCCGAATCTAGCTTCATCCATCCCCGCCCTGGTTCTGATAGCCCAGGACCACATCTGCGACCGTCTGCGCTTCCGTGCTGCCCGTATCAATTCCGCCGTCATCCAACTCGTATTACGGACCATTGATAGTGCAGTTCGGGGCCGCTATTTTATCTCCATTGTTTAAAAGATTTTGTCATGTGGTAATTTATTGTGGAATAAATTTACATTAGTGCTACCTGCCTAGCTATGATATAGTCTAGATTGGTATGTTTTAATAACGGGGAACACCCAGAATCATAACGGGAGTGAGCATATTGAGAAAATACGGAATACAACTCGTTGCCATTGTTCTTGTGGCGCTGCTCGTCATAGCAGGCTGCGGTACTAAGAATAGTCAACCTGCGGACTCTTCGGCTGGATCGGCACCGGAAAGCCCGGAGAAAAAAGTACTTATCATGGGCACTTCGGCGGATTATCCACCATATGAGAACGTAGACGCCAAAAACGGCGGTGAGATCGTCGGCTTTGACGTCGATATCGCCAAATACGTAGCTGATAAGATGGGCTATGAGCTGCAAATCCAAAACATGGATTTCAATGGACTCATCGCTGCGCTGCAATCGAAACGCGTAGATTTTGTTATGTCGGCCATGTCGGTAGATGAAGAACGCAAGAAAAGCGTAGACTTCTCCGATACTTATTTCGTAGCCAAGAACACCATCGTCTCCAAGGGAGATTACACGACTTTGGACTCTATTAAGGACAAGCGCATCGGTGTTCAACTGGGCTCCACACAAGAGCAGGTTGTAGCTGATATGAAGGAAGCCCAAGTGAAAAAGCTGAATCGGATTCCGGAGATCATCCAAGAGCTAAAGTCGGGGCGCATCGACGCAGCTATCATTGAGGATGCGGTCGTACAAGGTTTCGCGAAAAACAACCCGGATTTGAAATTCACTGAGATTCCTGCCGAGAAAGAAGAAGGCTATGCGGTGGCATTCCCCAAAGGCTCACCTTTGGTGAACGAGTTTAATCAGGCGTTGAAAGAACTTCAGGAGTCAGGCAAGAAAGATGAATTGATCAAGAAATGGTTTGAGTAAAATCATCTAATGTCCCTGCCGGGTTGATCTTGGGTAGGGACATTATTGCTTCACTAGCGTATTTCTGCTTGGAAAGAGAGGGATCAACTAGAAATGAATTTGGATTTTAGCGTCCTGAATGAGTATGTTCCGTACATCATGAAAGGAACCGCGGTCACGCTCTTATTTACACTGGTATCCGCACTTTTCGGCTTCATATGGGGCACCGTTCTGTCCCTGTTCAAAATCTCCAATATCCAGCCGCTGCGCTGGTTCGCCACTGTATACACATCCATATTCAGGGGAACGCCGCTGCTGCTCCAACTAGCGCTGATCTACTACGCAACGCCTCAGCTGTTTAATTACGATATCTCCCCGCTCATGGCAGCAGGCTTGGCGTTTGGCCTGAACTCAGCGGCCTATCTGTCCGAAACCATTCGCGGAGGTATCATGTCCGTCGATCGTGGCCAGCGTGAAGCCGCATTATCCCTTGGGATTCCGTACCGCACTATGATGTTCAGCATTATTTTGCCGCAAGCTGTGAAGAACATTCTGCCAGCACTAGTGAATGAGTGTATTGCGCTGCTCAAGGAATCCTCTCTTGTGTCAGTCATTGGCGTGGAAGAGCTGATGCGCCGCGCGAATGTCGTTGGAGCAGACACATTCAGGTACTTTGAACCTCTCGTTTTCGTCGGTGCTATTTACTATATTCTAGTACTGATGCTCACCTTCGTCGCCCGAATACTTGAAAGGAGGATGCGCCGCAGTGATTAAAGTGGAAAATCTGTCAAAGTCGTTCGGAAAGCATGATGTCCTGCATGACATTTCTACCACCATTGACAAGGGGGAAGTCGTGGCGGTGATCGGCCCTTCGGGCTCGGGGAAATCGACATTCCTACGCTGTCTCAATTTGCTCGAAGCTCCCACGAGCGGGCGTATCAGCGTCAATGGCAAAGATATTACGGATCCGAAAACGAATATCGCTCAGGTCCGCCAAGGAATCGGCATGGTGTTTCAGCATTTTCACCTATTTCCTCATATGAGCGTGATCGACAACATATGCTTCGCGCCTATGAAAGTGAAGGGTTGGTCCAAGCAGCAGGCTCGGCAGAAGGCCATGGAACTGCTTGAGCGCGTCGGACTGGCGGACAAGGCGAACGCCTATCCTTCAAAGCTGTCCGGCGGACAGAAGCAGCGTGTGGCTATCGTGCGCAGCCTTGCCATGGAACCGGAAATCATGCTGTTCGATGAACCGACATCAGCGCTTGACCCTGAGATGGTCAAAGAGGTTTTGGATGTGATTCGCGGGCTTGCCCAAACCGGCATGACTATGGTTATTGTGACTCACGAAATGCGTTTCGCCCAAGAAGCGGCGAACATGGTTTATTTCCTGGATGGCGGGCGCCTTGTCGAGAAGGCAGCACCCTCAGAGTTCTTTAACAATCCGCAGCATGAACGTGCGAGACAATTTCTCGAAAAAGTTCTGTAGCAGGCCGCGGCAACGAAAAAGGTGAAAGGGTTTAGTACGGCTAAACCCCTTCACCTTTTTTTAATTCCTTGACCATCGCCACATGTGGTAACCCCTCTTCCATAAATACGTCGGAAACCGCGGTATACCCCAGCTTTTCATAAAATTTTTGGGCATGAGTTTGAGCATGCAGTTTTGCTTTGCCAAGTCCGGCTCGTCGCGCCATGTCTTCCATGACTTGTACGACGGATTTGCCCAGACCATATTTTCGGTAAGCCGGCAGTACACAGATTCTCTCCAGCTTAGCTTTCGCGTCCGCTACACGCCATCTGCCGACTGCCACGGGCTCGTTGTCATCATTGTACACAACAACATGCTGGGACTCGTCTTCAAATTCATCATACTCCGCCTCGGCGGAAACGCCTTGCTCCTCTACAAATACGATCCATCTGACGTGATAAGCATCATCCCGCTCCTGCTGGGTTTGCACGTGTGTTATCTTCAACGGCCGCGCCTCCTATTGCGCCTAAGTTTGTCCAATTGATTGTAGCTGTCTGCCGCCGCAAAATCAATGTTAGTCATGCCTACTTTGGAATTTTGTGCTGGCTGCCATCTAAGCTATTCTCCGCTGGCACGAAATGCTTTATATCCTTAAACCCGACGAACTTCTTGCTTTGCTCGCTCCACATTCGAAAGCTAAGGGAACGCAGGCTTGAAATAAGCGTAATCGTTGGCACATCCCGAAACATCGGGTTTTTATTATGAACCTGTTCCAGATAGTAGTTAGGTACACGAGGACTCAAATGGTGGATATGATGAAATCCGATATTGCCGGTGATCCAATGCAGAATCCTGGGTAATTTGTAAAAGGAGCTCCCTTTCAGAGCCGCATGAATGTACTTCCAATCCTCGTCTCTTTCATAATAAGTATCCTCATACGTATGTTGAACGTAAAAGAGCCAAATGCCGGCAATACCTGATATTAGAAAAATGGGCCCTTGGACCAAGAGAAAATTCTGCCAGCCCAGTGTCCAGCAAAGTAATCCCGCCGCTCCAGCGATACTGAGATTTGTGACATAGGTGTTAATACGTTCCTTCACACCTGCGCGCTTACGGTTAAACCGGTAGTCGATGAGAAAAATGTAGATCGGACCTAAACCAAACATCACCAACGGGTTCCGGTACAACCGATAAATCAACCGCTGCAAAAATGAAGACGACAGGTACTCCTCCACCGTTAGCGTCCATATATCACCTGTGCCCCGTCGATTCAAGTTGCCGCTGGTGGCATGATGAATCGAGTGGCTGTGGCGCCACTGATAATAGGGACAACAGGTCAGAATTCCGGTTACGGTGCCGATAATAGTATTAGCCGTCCTGTTCTTGAAAAAAGATTGATGACAACAGTCATGAAAAATAATAAAAATTCGTATCAGAAACCCGCCTGCAGGAACAGCGAGCGCAAGGGTAAGCCAATAAGATACCGACAGGCTCAGGTAAGCGAAGTACCAAAGCAGGAAAAAAGGGACCAGCGTGTTGATAATTTGCCATATGCTGTGCTTGATGTGTGACCTTTCATAAGGTGCGATGTCTGACCGCCAACCGCCTTGTTCCTGATGATGTATGCCTATATAAATCTTCCTCTCTCCGAATCAAGCCGGAACTTATTTTTGCGAGCTATGTCTATACGTCCCCCAACGAGTAGGGTTCCAAGAAAATATAACACACTTTGGCGAAAAGAGCAGCTTTACAATTATGTGTGGGAAATATACAATAGACCGCAAATATCAAAACCGGAGTTGTCTTCATGCCAGGACTTGCAAAATCAAAGAAAAACACACTGCTTCGGCTAACCCCTCCTCAGGTGATGGCATTGGGGTTTACCATTATCATCGGCATTGGCACGTTCCTACTGTCGCTGCCTGCAGCTCATGCGGACGGAACCGCAGCATCTCTTCTCGATGCGTTGTTTATGGCGACTTCAGCCACTTGTGTAACAGGACTTTCGGTGGTCAATTTCGGGGCGCATTACTCCTTATTCGGCCAGATAGTAATCATTCTTCTAGTGCAGATCGGCGGACTGGGGTTCATGACCATGGCAACGCTAATTGCGCTGGTTTTCCGGCGCAGGATCTCTTACAAGGAACGTCTCATCCTGCAGCAAGCGATGAACCAAAGCTCTACCGAGGGAATCATTCGGTTAATCCGCAAAGTATTCCTTTACGCCCTGGTGATTGAGTTGGCCGGTGCGACGTTGTTTACACTGCGATGGATGTTTGAGATGCCATTTGGTCAAGCCGTGTATTTTGGCATATTTCACAGTATTTCTATATTCAATAACGCCGGGTTTGATCTGTTTGGCGGTATACCGGGCAGAGCGGGCAGCCTGATGCATTATACCGATGATCCGTTCATCAATCTCGTATCCATGGCATTGATCATTCTTGGCGGAATCGGCTTTATTGTAATCTCGGACTTATTGACCTATCGAAAAAATAAGAAGCTGACCTTGCACAGCAAGGTGGTGCTAGCCGCTTCCGGCGGATTAATTCTTCTTGGCGGTACCGTAATCTTCATATTCGAATTCGCCAATCCGTCGACGCTGCAGCCACTGTCGATGACAGGCAAGGTGCTGGCATCACTGTTTCAATCCGTTACGGCACGTTCTGCCGGAGTAGTCACGCTTGATACCACGATGCTGCGGCAGGCTACGCAATTTTTTATTATTGTTATGATGTTCATAGGGGCGGCTCCCGGCTCCTCCGGCGGCGGCATCAAGGTGACGACTTTCGCCATTCTCATCGGGGCGATGGTCGCCATGGTAAGAGGTAAAGAGGATATCGTGCTGTTCAGGCACCGGATCACCAAAGAAAGGATTCATAAGGCAATCACGTTCTCTTTGCTGTCCTTCTTTCTCATCGTCCTTGCTACTATGCTTCTGTCTACTACGGAAAACTTTCCGTTTCTCGGCATTTTATTCGAAGTAACCTCCGCTTACGCCACAGCGGGCATGTCTATGGGGCTAACCCCCCAATTGACCACATTTGGCAAAACTTTGATAATTCTGATGATGTTTGTCGGGCGATTAGGCCCGGTGACACTGGCCTTCAGCTTAACTCTCCGGCCGGGCAAAGAGCTGTACCGATATCCGGAAGGCAAAATTACCATAGGATGACACAAAAAGACCGCAACGACTCATGACAGAGCACGTCGCGGTCCTTACTTTGTGTCATCGTTTCAGCGGATAGTTGCCTCGGTTCTACTCCAGGTTGGCGTGTCTGCCGTACATGGTCTTCGAATCCAATCCTTTTTTCTCCATAAACCGCAGTATCACGGCGTCGTAGAATAATAGGAGCGTCTGTTCAAAAAGTGAACCCATAGGCTGTATGGTCTGATAGCTGTCATCTGATTTATCTTTCGGCGCACCGGGCAGCTTCACAGCGATATCAGACATGCGGCCGATGGTCGACTCGGGAAAAATAGTGATCGCTGCGACCATAGCGCCCAGACTTTTCGCCTTCTGCGCCATGGACACCAAGCTTTTCGTTTCCCCTGAGCCGGAGCCGAGAATCAATATATCCTCTTTTTCCAGACTCGGTGTAATAGTCTCGCCGACCACATAAGCATCCAAGCCCAGATGCATGATTCTCATGGCAAAGGCTTTCCCCATCAAGCCCGACCTGCCTGCGCCCGCGACAAAGATTTTGCGGGACTCAACAATCGCATTGACCAGCTTTTCCGCCTCATCGCCCGAGATCAGGCTCGCTGTTCGATGGAGCTCATCAATGATCTCCGTTACATATCCCGTAGTCTTCATATCGGGTTATCCTTGCTTGATTAATCTCTGCATTTCGGCAGCTGTGCTTTTCTTATCGTCCTGCCCTGTAATGCCGCCACCCACGATCACCAGATCGGGCTGCGCGTTAACCACATCCGGCAATGTGTCTAATTTAATGCCGCCAGCAACGGCAACCTTTGCATTCTTGACGACCCTCTTGAGTGTCATCAGGTCTTCAAAAGAGCTTTTTCCTACTGCCTGCAGATCGTAACCGGTGTGCACACAAATGTAATCGACACCCATCTCATCCAGCTCTTTCGCCCGCGTTTCGATATCCTTCACACCTATCATGTCGACCAGAATTTTTCGTTCCTGCTTTTTAGCTTCCTCTACCGCGCCTCGAATAGTCGCGTCCTCAGCGACAGCAAGGATGGTAATGATATCGGCACCTGCCTCGGATGCCTTCATCACTTCATAGCCGCCTGCATCCATCACTTTGAGGTCAGCCAGCACTTTCAGATTTGGAAACGCTTCTTTAATTTCTTTCACGGCTCTCAAACCTTCGTTGATTACGACCGGCGTACCGATTTCCACGATGTCAATATATGGCTCTACCTCTTGTACCAGCCTCTTTGCTTCCGGGATGTCTACCAAGTCTAATGCCAGTTGAAGTTCCATGAATGATCGCTCCTTATGATATTGATGTCTGATTACTGTGCGCTAAGGTTCTTCGTATTATGGTGAATCCGCCAAAAAATATTTCGCCTGAGCGGTGGAACATTTTTCGTGGTCATGCACTGCCACCCACCAACGAAAACCGGACGCCGGCGGCGCCCGCGCACACAATCTCTGCCCGCTACCCGTTTATTCTAGCCCTTGAGTTCCAGCTAAGGAAGTACGCACTATTTTGTGCCGTAGTCACTAAAAGGATACTATTGCGGCGTATGTATCGGACGGGTCAACCCCTCCTTCTTTCCAAATGTCCTTGCCCCCATAGGGCCATTACGTCCAGCACCTCTTTGATCGTCTGTCCGTGATCAGTTAACGAATACTCGACTTTCGGTGGTACCTGCGTATACACCTTGCGGTGAATAACCTCATCCTGTTCTAACTCACGCAGCTGCTGGGTGAGCATTTTTTGGGTGATTTCAGGCATATCACGCTTTAATTCGCCAAACCGTTTGACGCCATCGGTGAGATGACACAGGATTACCGGCTTCCATTTGCCCCCGATGACCTTAAGTGTGAGTTCCACTGTACTTTTAAACTGCTGATCCCCCATAAGTGCACGCCCCTCCTTGGTATATTTATAATACTATCTTACAAAAAAGTAGGCACTTGTCTAAAGATTATATATCATCCGTGCTTTCCAACAACCTGCGGCATGAGCTGTACCAGGCTGTGCGCGCTAGGCTTGGGGTGACGCCACCACTTGTGATATGATGTTAGCTGTTGTATTCATAGACATAGGAGGGAGAAACCATGAAGTTACAAGGTAAAACGGCAATTATAACCGGCGCCGGCAAAGGCATCGGCAAGGCGACCGCGATCGCTCTGGCGAAAGAGGGTGTGAACCTCGGATTAATCGCTAGAAACCGCGCGGATCTCGAGTCCATGCACGGCATCTTGACCAGTACATACGGCGTGAAGGTATTCTTGGAACCTGCGGACATATCCAATAAATCAGAGGTTGACACGGCTATTGACAGCCTGATTCAACAACTCGGGTCCGTGGACATCTTGATAAACAACGCAGGCGTCGCACAATTCGGCACTCTGCTGGAGATGGAACCGTCCGAATGGGAGCGTATCATTCAGGTTAACGTCATGGGCACTTATTATGTGACGCGGGCGGTGCTGCCGACCATGTTGAAGCAGAACGGCGCAAATATCATCAACATCTCTTCCACCGCCGGCGAACGAGGATTTGCCACGGGGTCCGCGTACTGTGCGTCCAAAGCTGCAGTGCTCGGATTAACCGAATCGCTGATGCAGGAGGTACGCAAATCTAACATTCGCGTGACAGCCCTCACGCCAAGCACGGTGAATACAGAGTTGGCGATCAATGCAGGCCTGAAGGTCGGTGACGAGGACCGCATGATGCAGCCCGAGGATGTGGCGGAGCTGGTCGTGGCCACGCTGACGTTACCACAACGCGTATTCATTAAAAGTGCGGGTATCTGGACAACCAACCCGCAGTAAAATGCCACACAAATCAGCGGCCCGTGCCGCACAGGCTGGTCTGTCGAACGAAAACAAGCAACCCCTGCCAGCAAGCCAGATGGTAGGGGTTGTGTTTTGTTTATTTTGTAGAGTTACCATTTACTATTTCGTTGCCTTGCTATTCAATTGCACCGCATCAGCGTCCGGTTTATCCTTCAACACTAAGGAGATCACGAACAAGATCGCCAAGAAGATAATCGGCAGATTGAATCCTTTTTCGGGCCCGAATGCCTCAGACACTGCGCCAACAATCCAGCCCGCGAAAGCTCCTCCGATGCCCGCTGCGACATATACTAGTCCCAACGCGGAACCGCCTGTCTCCGACAGCTTGGTTCCTAACCCTGTGGCTGTAGGGAACAACACAGAGAAAAACAAACCTGCGGCCGCAAACATATAGATCCATTCATTAGCAAAATATTTGCTTAACGTGACCACTATAAGAGCCAGCAGCGAGAATAGGATCAAGGTCCGTTTTTCACCGATATACCCAGTGATGAAGCCGCCGGCCAAACGCCCGAGCGTAAACAGCACCGAGAACACCGAGATAATAGTGGCCACCATGGCCGACTTCTCCGCTGGCGATGCCTCATCCAGGTTGAGCGACTGCAAATAACTCGGGAAGAAGTTCATGAATGCGACTTCTGCCGACACGTAAAACACAAGGAACAACATGACGAACAAGAATTGCGTGTTTCTCAGCATTGTGACGAACGCGCCGATGTTGATTTTGTCGACCTTGCCCTCGGGGACCTTCACGCTCACGACATAAAGTATGAACACCACCAGCAAGATGGCGATGCCGACATAAAACCAACGCCAGGATATTCCGGCGGCAAACATCGCGTTCAGTATGATTGGAGTCAAGAACATACCCACACCGTAAATACCCATCGAAATGTTGAACATCATTCCTTGCTTCTTCGGATAAACCGCAGGTACAACCGCGTTGGATGCGACCGTCATAGCGCCAAGTCCAAAGCCGACTACCATATAGAAGCCGAGGAAAAATGCAACCGCTCCGGCAGAGCCGGTACCAAGTAAGCCAATGCCCATAATAAGCGAGCCTATGATGGTCATCAATTTCAAACCGTACTTATCGGAATAGTAACCCGTGATCACACTGGCAAGCACGAAGCCCCATTGGAAAATAAACACCACAAGTCCAAATTCATCCATCCCTAGGCCGATGTCGCGCTTGACCTCCTCGAGGATGATTCCTTTGGTACTGGAAATACCGCCTAATAAAAACATCGAAAAAAGCATGATGATTAGGGCGGGCAGATTTCGTAAAGCAGCCATTCTGTTACTCTCCTCTCGATGCTGAAAACCGCTGCAACACCAACGCTTCAACTCGGTTTTCTCTGAAAAGCTTTTCAGAAAGCAATTATACTAGAGACCAAAACCTTGGGTCAACGCGCATTCTGTTGCATTCTGCATCAATTCTTGTTGCAAACCGTTTCCCTGACCACGATTTCATGGTTGAGTGTGATGTTATTTTGCAGCTTGTGTGGGTTTTCTATACGTTGAAACAGCAGAGATGCGGCCTGCTCCCCCAGCTCACGGATAGGCTGGGCCACCGTCGTTAACGCGGGCGTGACCATTCGGGACACAGTTAAATCATCAAATCCCATGATCGAAATGTGGCGAGGCACCGACATTCCAGTACGCTGCACAAACGCCATTGCCCCAAGCGCCATCGAATCACTGGCTGCAAACACGGCGGTGATATCCGGCATCATGCCGTATAACCTGCGCATTGCCTCATATCCGCTGTCAAAATGCAGATCGCCGAACACCACTCGATCCTCGCCGCATTCCAATTGATGCTTCAGCGCCGCTGCTCGGAAGCCGTCCAAACGGGGCTTGCCTGCAATGGGATCGCTAATGGGACCGCTGATCATGCCGATTGATCTGTGTCCATTTTTCATAAGAAACACAGCGGCGTCGTAAGCGGCCTGATAATCATCCACCTTCACGTAAGGCAAATCGTATTCTTCGCTCTGCGTCGCGGCCAATACGACAGGAATGTTCAGGTCGGTAAAACTATCGTAGTAAGTTTTGGTAATAGGATCACTGGCGAAGATCATTCCGTCCACTTTCTTCTTCTTGAAATACGCCATATACTCCAAAAAACGGCCCTCGTCCTGATCGGTGTTGCAAATAATCATGTTATTCTTTTTGGCCCGGGCCACATCCTCCATGCCGCGGAATAATTGGGCGTAAAAAGGATTCGATATATCCGGGATCATCGCTACGATGGTCATTGTCCTTTTGTCACGGAGACCGGAGGCGAACGGATTAGGCGTATACCCGAGCTCCTGGATGGCCTGCAGCACACGCTCCCTTTTTTCTTTACGAACCGCCAATGGATTGTTTACCACACGAGACACGGTTGATATGGACACTTTCGCCCTGTTCGCTACATCATGAATGGTTGGACTCATAGACTGCACTCTCTCCCGGTAACAATTAGAAATCACCAACAAAGTATCCTATATCTCGTAAAAAAACAAGCCTACTTTACAATCGCTCAGCAATTCGGCAATAATAGATTAGTAGCTTACAGTCAGATTCCACACTGATTATTTTTGAAAAGCTTTTCAACTTTTTTGATCATGGAGGTTACCGCGTGAAACGAGCATGGTGGAAAGAATCGGTTGTTTACCAAGTGTATTGGCGGAGTTTTTATGACACGGATGGAGATGGCTTTGGAGACTTGCAAGGCGTCATTCAAAAGCTTGATTATATTAAGGATCTTGGCATCGATGTAATCTGGTTGAACCCAGCGTATGAATCCCCTGACAGAGACAACGGCTACGACATATCCAATTACTACGAAATTATGTCGAAGGCCGGATCGATGCAAGTGTGGGAGACCTTGCTGCAAGAGGTCCATAAACGTGGCATGAAACTGATTATGGATTTGGTGGTGAACCATACTTCCGATCAGCACCCCTGGTTTTTGGAGTCTCGTTCCTCGAAGGACAATCCGAAGCGGGATTACTACATCTGGAAGGACCCGAAAGACGGTAAAGAACCGAACAATTGGAGGTCCTATTTTGCGCCGTCTACTTGGGAGCTCGATGAAACCACAGGACAGTATTATTTCCATTCATTCGCTGTGGAGCAGCCGGATCTGAACTGGGAAAATCCTGAAGTGCGTGAAGCTATTTATGAAATGATGCGCTTTTGGCTGGACAAGGGAATCGACGGGTTCCGGATGGATGTCATCAATCTGCTGGCGAAACAAAAAGGATTCCCGGACTCCCCGACGCCTGAAACCATTAATTATCTCGGAAACAATCCGGGTATCCATGAGTACCTGCAGGAAATGAACCAGAAAGTGTTGAGGCACTACGACATTATGACGGTGGGCGAAATTCCGTTTGTCACGCCGGAGGATGGCTTGAAGTATGTTGGCGAGGACCGCGGAGAGCTTCATACTCTGTTTCATTTTGAAGTGGCCGATGACATGCCTGCCTGGGATATGATCCGTTACAAGGATATTCAAACGAGATGGTATGAAGGCCTTAAGGGCAGAGGCTGCAATTCCCAGTTTCTGAACAACCACGATCACACGCGGCAGGTTAGCCGTTACGGCAACGATAAAGCTTTTCGGGTTCAGTCGGCCAAGCTGCTTGCGACTATGGTACATACTCTGCCGGGCTTGCCCTACGTCTATCAAGGCGAGGAAATCGGCATGACTGGCGTACGCTTCCCATCGATCGACGACTACAACGATATAGCGATGAAGAATCGTTATTATGAAGAGGTAGAAAAGGGTCGGGAGCCGCAGGAAGTGTTTGATAGCCTGCTGCCGCTCAGCCGCGATAATTCCCGTACGCCGATGCAGTGGGACGATTCGGAAAACGCAGGATTTACCACCGGCACCCCTTGGATCAAGGTGAACCCTAATTACAAGGAGATTAATGTCAAAAAGGATTTGAGCGACCCTCAGTCGGTATATGCATATTATCAACAGCTCATCGCGCTGCGGAAACAAAACTTGGTCATGATCTATGGCGACTACAAGGATCTGTCTGCAGGCGATCCTCACCTGTATGCGTACACCCGTAGTCTAGACGGCGTGCGTTGGTTGATCATACTCAATCATGCGGATCATGAGACGCAGTTCAATTTGCCTGACGGCTTCAATGATCAGCAAAAAGAACTCATTCTAGCCAACTATGCGGATGTGGACGCCCAGGCGACACTAACCTCTGCTACGCTGAGACCACACGAAGCGCGTATTTATAAACTCTAAAATGCAAGCTGCTGCAAGATCTCTCTGCTTTCGCGGAGAGGTCTTTTTGGCGTTTAACGCCGCCCTTTTCATGTGTTTAAATATCCCTGTTCTGGAGCATTATATTGTACGGGAAAGAAAGGTGGCTAAATGATGATGGAGAACAATGAAAACCAGCAAAACAATCCACAAAACAATCAACAGCCCAACTACACCATACTCACCAACGGCCAGGGCCATCCCGTCTCGGACAATCAAAACATAAAGACAGTGGGGGCGCGGGGTCCCGGCACACTTGAGAACTACACGTTCATTGAAAAAATCACTCACTTTGACCGTGAGCGTATTCCGGAACGTGTTGTGCATGCGCGCGGTGCCGGTGCTCATGGCGTGTTCGAGGCCTATGGCAAGGTCGGAGACGAACCCATCTCCAAATATACCCGCGCCAAGCTGTTTCAGGAACCAGGTAAGCAAACTCCAGTGTTCGTTCGGTTGTCCACGGTCGTACATGGCGGAGCTTCGGCGGAGACCCTGCGCGATCCACGCGGCTTTGCCGTGAAGTTTTACACGGAAGACGGGAACTGGGACCTTGTAGGAAACAATCTAAAAATATTTTTCATAAGGGACCCAATGAAATTTCCGGACATGATCCATGCCTTCAAACCTGACCCTGTGACCAACGTGCAGGATATGGAACGCTTTTTTGACTTCATATCGTTGAGCCCGGAAGCCACTCACATGATTACCTTTCTGTTTTCGCCGTGGGGCATTCCGGCCAATTACCGGCAAATGCAGGGCTCCGGCGTGAACACATACAAATGGGTCGACCAGAACGGTGACTCGGTACTAGTGAAATACCATTGGGAGCCTTTGAAACAAGGCATCAAGAATTTGCTCCAAAAAGAGGCTACACAAATCCAGGCCGTCAACCTCAACCACGCGACGGAGGATTTGTACCAAGCCATTGCCCGCGGCGATTTTCCGGAATGGGAATTAAACGTACAAATCATGAGTGACGATGAGCATCCGGAATTGGATTTCGACCCGCTGGATCCAACCAAATTGTGGCCGAAGGATAAGTTCCCGTGGCTGCCGGTGGGTAAAATGACCTTGAACAGAAATCCGGTGGACTACTTCACCGAGGTTGAGCAAGCGGCATTCGGCTCAGGCGTGTTGGTGGATGGATTGGATTTCTCAGATGACAAGCTGCTGCAGGGCAGAACGTTGTCTTACTCAGATACCCAGCGGTATCGGGTAGGCCCAAACTATCTGCAAATCCCCATCAACTCGCCGAAGAAACATGTCGCGACTAACCAGCACGGAGGACGTATGCGATACCGGCCTGACCGGCCGGTGGATATCAATCCTCATGTAAATTATGAGCCTTCTTCACTGGGCGGCCTGCAGGAAGCTCCAAAAGAAGGCGCGGACCATCAGCCGCTCTATAACGCCCGGTTGGTACGTGAAGCCATCCCTCGGAGGAACGATTTCGGACAGGCCGGTGACACGTATCGTGAATTCGCTGAGTGGGAAAAAGAAGAGTTGATCTCCAACCTGGTCGACGCGCTCAAAAACTGCAAGGCGGACATCGTGCAAAGAATGATCAGCTACTTTACACAAGCAGATCCCGACTACGGCAGACGGGTTGCAGAAGGATTAGCGAAGGTCAACCCGACTGCGGGAGACCAGCTCACCGATCCAACGGTGGTAAAAGCGGAGCAAATGGGCCACTCGACGTGCGGCTACTAAACTGTCCTGCTCGTAGTGCCAGCATGCGGCCGCAGTATCAAAACGGCACGGGAAAAGCCGCAAACGCGATGTTTGCGGCTTTTTTTCAGTATCTCATAGTTTGAATTTGCCAAGCGAGCGCTCCAGTACATCCGACACTTCCGTCAGCTCAGAGGACGACGACGCAATCTCTTCCATTGCCGCCAGCTGTTCCTGCGTAGATGCTGCGACCTGCTGCGAGTTGGAATTTGTCACCTGTGCGATTTGTGCAATTTCCGTCACTGACGCCGTGATTTGCTCAACGCCGGCCGACATCTGCTCCGCCGTGGCTGCCATCTCTTCGATCTGCTCAGCGATCTGTGCGTTGCTCTTCACTATTTGCACGAAATTCCGGTCGGTTTCCTTGGTCAGCTCCAGACCGGTGTGCACTTCTTCTATGACCTGAGCCATGGCGTCTATCGAACGCTTCATATCTTTTTCGATGTCGGAGAGCAGATCCGCTATCTGGCCAGATGACTCTGCCGACTGCTCGGCCAGTCTTCTCACCTCAGTCGCTACTACGGCAAAACCCCGCCCGTGCTCGCCTGCTCTTGCCGCTTCAATGCCGGCATTCAATGCCAACAGGTTGGTTTGCGTAGCGATACCTCTGATGATGCCGAGCACGCCGGCGATCTCCTGCGATTTCCGCTCCAATGATTTAATCACACTATCCGTGTCTTGGACCGATTCATGGATACTGTCCATCTGTTGAGCTGTTTTGTGTACATACTCACCACCAGTTTCCGCCTGCTGCTTGGAATAAAACGCAGACTCGGTGATGGTTGAGGCATTTTCCGCGATCCGCTGTACGCCTACAGCAACCTCCTCCATAGCCCGCAAATTCTCTGCTGTGCTCTGGGTCTGACTGTCCGCTCCGCTTGCCACCTTGCCGATTGATGACACAATCTGCTTGGTTTGATTAGCGGTCTGCTCCGCGATCACCTGAAGCGTTTTCGTAGCAGCAACGACCTTGTCGGACGCACTAAGCCCTTGTTGTATTAGGTCTTGCAAGCTCTCTTTCATACTATTGAAGCTCAAGCCGAGCTTACCTATTTCATCCAGCGAATGATCGGTGATGACCGTGGTGAAATCGCCCGCCCCCGCTTGTTCCATGGCTTCAGCTACGCGGCTGATTCTTGTTCTCATTTTACGTATGTACCAGACTATCACGGCGACCGAGACAACCATAGCGATCGAAAACACGTAGAAGAAGCTGCCGATAAACGATTGAATGATGCCATTGATGAGCTGCTGCGAAGCGCCAATATAAAGGATGCCGATGACTTCCCCGCTGGCGTTTTTGATTGGCTGATAGGCAGTTTGATATGTCTGCCCTACCACTAGTGCTTCACCATAATACTTTTCGCCTTTCTTTAGCACCACATCAGCAACCTGCGCGGAAACTGCTGTGCCGATGGCTCGTTTTCCCTCGGTCAAGACGTTGGTGGTGACTCTTCTCTCGCCTTGGAAGATGGTCACCGTGTCTCCTGTGATCGTGCCAATCTCATCCACCAGATCGAAGTTTTCGTTAATTTTGGTGTTTCCTTTGTACATCTGACCGTCTTTGATTTGCCAGTCGCCGGGATATTTGTGTTGAATGAAGCCGGCGGTCAATTCGAGATCGCTTTTCGCCTTCTCCGTCGCAAAGGTCTCGATGCCGGTGCGCATATCACCTAGCACTTGATAAGCAACCAACGCTGAAAAACTCAGCAGAATGCCGACAACGATCAAACAAATTTTTGTTGCAATACTCATACTGCGCATAGTGTTATAGCCTCTCTTTTATGATTGATGTTGAGTCCATTCTATGTTTATCGGAAATCACGGCTGCTGAGTTTAGAGCTGCATGCTCGCGCGCAAAAGGGCATAGCATCGTCCGCAAAGGGGTGGCCATCTGTGCGCTGCAGCAAAAGGAAATCCTGGCGCCCAACCACTCAACGGTGACTCACCGCTGCCAACAGGGTTGTACACCCTGCCGCGTGTTCGATTTCTGTTCCGATCCAGTGTTTGATATAATAATCTCAACTGGTGAAAAGGAGCTGATGATCAGATGTATCAAAAGGCACGACTGGGAAAAACCGATTTATACGTAAACAGAATCGGGCTTGGCGCCAACGCGGTTGGGGGACATAATCTGTTTCCGAACCTCAACGAAGAAACCGGTAAGGATGTAGTCCGCACGGCACTCGACAATGGAATCAACTTCATTGATACGGCGTTCATTTACGGTCCTGAGCGCTCGGAACTGTTGATCGGCGAGGTGTTGAAGGAAAAAGGGAACCGACAGGACGTGGTTATTGCTACCAAAGCGGCACATAAATTGGTGAACGGTGAGGTTGTAATGGATAATTCTCCGGCTTTCCTGACGGAGTCGGTAAACAGCAGCTTACAGAGATTGCAAACCGATTATATTGATTTGTTTTACATACACTTCCCCGACGAAAACACTCCAAAAGACGAAGCGGTCGGCGCACTGAAAAAGTTGAAGGACGCAGGCAAAATCAGAGCCATCGGCGTGTCTAACTTCTCGATAGATCAGCTGCAAGAAGCCAACAAAGACGGGCACGTTGACGTTCTGCAGAGTGAATACAACTTGTTCAAACGCGACGTAGAGCAAGAGATTCTGCCTTACACGGAGAAGCATCAAATTTCGTTTGTTCCTTATTTCCCGTTGGCTGCGGGATTGTTAGGTGGCAAATACAATAAAGAGTCAAAGTTCGAGGACATCCGCGCAAAGAATCCGCTGTTTCAGGGAGAAGCTTTTGAGCGCAACTTGGACAAGGTAGAGCAAGTCCGTGAAATCGCCAATGCCAAAAATGCGGAAGTCGCCCATGTCGTGCTCGCTTGGTACCTCACCCGGCCGTCAATCGACGCGTTGATCCCAGGAGCGAAAAAGCCTGAGCAAGTGACGAACAACCTTAAAACGTTGGACGTGCAGCTAACGGCAGATGAAATTGATAAAATCGACCGGATATTTCGGTCCTAAGCTGGCGTAACGAAGCGCGGCTTACGCGGCACTGCCTGCGGTTGATCAATGCAACGCGGCACGCGCAGCGATGTGATGGAACTGCAGCTTGGCTGTCGTACGTCTGACACAGTACACATGTTTGAGGCATCCCGACGGGGGTGCCTTTTTCATTTAAGCGGTACAATCGCCCTTTGCTGTTTTTCGCGACGCTGCTTCTGGCGTAAAATCAATAAATCATACATGATCTTATTAAATCGTGTAACAACATGTTGCTATGTAAGCGTTTGTAATGTATGATTAAGAAAAATCATACATGATTGGTAGGGAGATGAAAACTACAATGGCCCTTTCAAAAAAAGAAATGCGCCAGGTTGCTGTGGCGAGCTTAATCGGATCAGCCATTGAGTGGTACGATTGGTTCCTGTACGGAACGGCCGCAGCTTTAGTGTTTAACACTCTGTTTTTCCCCGCTTATGACCCACTGGTCGGTACGTTGTTAGCGTTTGCAACTTTTGGTGCCGGGTTCCTGGCCCGACCGTTGGGTGGAATCATCTTCGGCTATTACGGAGATCGACTGGGGCGTAAAACAACCTTAATTGTTTGCCTTCTTCTGATGGGCATAGGTACGTTCACTATCGGGCTGCTTCCTTCCTATGAGCAGATTGGCGTTTGGGCTCCAATCCTGCTTGTAACGTTGCGAGTGATCCAAGGTATAGCGGTGGGAGGAGAATGGGGCGGCGCTGTCCTGCTGGCCATCGAGCATTCCCCGGAAGATAAACGTGGATTTTATGGCAGCTGGCCCCAGATGGGCGTGCCCGTGGGTCTGCTCCTCTCTACCGTTGTGTTTTCGGCATTCACGGCCCTTCCGCAGGATCAATTCATATCCTGGGGCTGGAGAATACCATTCCTGCTTAGCATACTGCTGATCGCAACCGGCTTGTTTATCCGCCTGAAGGTAATGGAAACGCCTGCATTCATTCAGGCCAAAGAAGCGGGTCATCATGCCAAAAACCCGCTGAAAGAAGTGCTCCGCACTTCAAAGAAAGATATACTGATAGCTTTAGGCTCCCGCTTCGCTAACGATGCGAGCTATTACATCTCTAACGTGTTTGTGCTCCTGTACGCGACTAAGTATTTGTCACTGGATAAAACGTTGTTTTTGACCGGTGTGTCTGTGGGGGCTGTCGTTGAAATTTTCACGATTCCATTATTCGGCACCCTGTCGGACAAACTCGGCCGTAGGCCCGTCTTCATGGCCGGCTCATTATTCTTTATCTTGTTCTCATTCCCTTTCTTCTGGTTGGTCGAAACGCAAAATATGGCGCTGATATGGATTGGCCTGGTGTTGTGGATAGCAGTCGGCCATGGCGCGACATTCGCACCAATGTCCGCTTTCATAGCGGAACGCTTTGATACTAGCACCCGTTATACTGGGGCCTCGATCAGCTACCAGGTATCCGGGATTCTGATTGGAGGTCCGGCTCCGTTCCTGGCCACCGCCCTACTCACTTGGTCCGGGCATTACTGGCCGATCGCCTTATTCATGATGATATTGGGTGTGATCAGTTTCATCTCAATCTATGTAGCCAGTGAAACCTACCGGAAAGACTTGAATATAACCATGCGGCCAGACCAGAGTGCACACACGCCAGATCAAACTTTAGGCGCCCAAACTAACACAAAAACCAAAGGAGTGTCACGTTCATGAACACAAATTCGCTTGTCGCCTTGCACAGCTCAATGCCTGAAATTCCATTGGAAGAATATAAGGACCGTGTGCGCAGAACACAGGAGCAGATGCAAAAAGAAGGCTGCGACTTGATCATCGCTTGGTCGGACAGCTACCGGATGAGCAATGTCCGCTGGTTGTCCAACTACCGCGCGTTCGACGGTATATTCCCTTATCCGGCCATCGTGATCGTTCCCGTAAAAGGAGATCCAATTTTGTTCGTAGAAAGCAGCTTAACCTCCATTGGCGGTGCGTCAGTGATCAAAGACGTCCGTGGAATCAGACAGGATCTCGGGCCTGTGCTCAAAGAGTACGCTGCGTCTGGTAACGTGTGTAAGGTAGGTATCGCCGGATATAAATATTTAGCCTTGGAATTCTGGGCTGTGATCCAACAATCGCTGCCCGATATCGAAGTCGGGCCAACCAGCATCATCGACATCTTGAAATCGATTAAAAGCGAAACTGAGATTCGGAATATGAAGGTGGCCGGGTATCTGGCGGATTTAGGCATCGCTGCAGTGAGAGAATCGGCAGAGGAAGGTGTCACCGAAAAGGAACTGGCAAAACAGGCCTACATGGCGATGTTCGGGCAAGGCTCCGATACCGTAGCATTCGACATCATGGTACAGACTGGCGAAAACTCATCCGATTTCTATCTTGCCCGGCCGACCGACCGCAAGCTGAGAAAAGGTGATACGCTGCTGATCGACATGGGATGCCGTTATAACGGTTACGCCTCTGACATGGCTCGTGGCGCCACTTTCGGTCCCGTTTCGAAAGAAGCTCAAGCTATGTTCGATGCAGCACTCGAAGCATATGAGACAGGCTTCAAGTATCTGAAACCGGGTTTGACCGGTGAAGAAGCCAGCTATCCTGCCAACGAAGTGCTTGCGAAATACGGCTACATTCACTCCCCGGGGGAAGGCAGGGGCGTAGGCCATGGTCTCGGTATGGATCCGGAGGAAGAGCTGCCTATCCTCGCACCGGGAATGACCTCCGTGCTGCAG
This sequence comes from Paenibacillus xerothermodurans, assembly GCF_002220865.2. Classification (GTDB taxonomy): domain Bacteria; phylum Bacillota; class Bacilli; order Paenibacillales; family NBRC-103111; genus Paenibacillus_S; species Paenibacillus_S xerothermodurans. The sequence continues at coordinate 125,091 of NZ_NHRJ02000009.1, forward strand.
GAAAATCAGACGCTGGCCTACGTTATCACACTGCTGATCCCCGGAGTCGGCGGACTGAGAATTGAGGACAGCGTGGTCATCCGGAAGGATGGAGCAGAATCTATGACAAATTATCCTTATCGTAATCATTGGTAAATAACAGAGAGGCAACCATACACATTCATGAAAAGCGGTCATGTTTTTTGATCGCTTTTACGCATCGCATTAGCAATGCCCATTCAGCGATGCCTATTCATTCGAAGAAAAAGGAGCGGCAGCATGTCCCATTTATTCAAGGCACACAATATCGACGGCTATCAGGACATTATCCCTGAAAACAATAGCCTGTTAACATACCTTGCACTGGGAAAAATCTCTCTCAACAAAGATGAACAATACTCCTGCCATACGGATGGATATGAAATGGGCTTAGTGATTTTATCAGGTCAAGCCACGATAGAAATTGAAAAGGAGAGATGGTCGGACCTCGGTGAGAGGCAGACGGTGTTTGATGGCAAGGCGACCACAGTGTATATCCCCTGCCGGTCGAATTACACCATCACCGCACAAACCGATCATTTAGAAGTTGCCGTGTGTAAAGCAAAGGCTGAAACGAAGTTCACTCCGTTTGTCGTAAGACCCAGTGACGTTGTTGTCAATGCCAGAGGTAAAGAGTTATGGCAGCGTGAAGTCCATGGCATAATCACCGATAACGGAGATAGTCGGGTACATCGGCTGGTGCTGGGAGAAACGTATAATCAAGCCGGGCATTTGTCAAGCTATCCTCCTCACAAGCACGATGGGGAATTTGCGCCGGAAGAACCGAACTTAGAGGAAGTCTATTATTATCAGCTGGATCCCCAGCACGGCTTTGGCGTACAACTGCATTACACCAAGGATCAAAGCATAGACCAGTCCTACATCGTGCGTAATGGAGACAGCTTTGCTATTGATAAAGGATATCACCCTGTTAGTGCCGCCGCGGGCTACCGGTTGTACTACTTGTGGTTTATGGCAGGCCCGGAGACTAGAATCTTACAGCCGTTCGATGACCGGGATCACGCTTGGCTGAAATAGCAGGTCGGCCGAGTCCACTCCCTATCCACCTTGTGTTGAACTCGGCTTGTTTAGCCGAACCTGTTGTTTTATGATAGATGAATATATTTCAGCGTTTAAGGTGGAGAACTATTGAAGAAGAGTGAATTTACAAACAAGCGGAAGCCAGTGGCGGACGAAATATACAGTTCGATCAAACATCAAATTCTCTCTTACACGCTCTCTCCTGGCGAGAAAATTAACATCGACCAACTGGCGCGCGGTTTACACGTAAGCAACATCCCTATTCGCGAAGCTCTGTCGAGATTGGCTTCAGAAGGGTTAGTCCATATTGTACCTTACAAAGGGGTCACGGTCGCGGAGATGAGTCTGCAGGAGCTTGATGAACTATATGAGCTGCGCATTGAGCTTGAGGGTTATGCAACGAGAAAGGCAACGTATCTGATTCCCGAGGCCGAGCTAAATTGGCTGGATGACGAGATGAATGGGCGCCGTGTGTCCATCGACACTGCCCAGGGCAACCTGGAGACCGTCATGAGAATGAATGAACAGCTGCATGGGACGATTTTAAAATACACTCATAATGACAATTTGAGCAAACTAATGACAACGTTTCTGCAGCGGATCGAAAGGTACCTGATTTATGCTCGCCGGGATTTAGCGGTGGATACCGTCCGGAGGGAGTGGCATGAGCACCAGGAGATACTGACTTTTCTGAAGCAGCGGAATAGCTCAATGGCGGAAAAAGCCATGCGAACACACATTAGCAACTCTCATCAAAGGACCAGAAGATTTTTTCAGTAGCAGCTCAGGCGGCAAAGCCACATGGTCACAGTTCTCAAGCTTATAAGGATTTGCAATGTCAGCGGATGCGCTAAAATTTAGCTGTCTCAGGCAGCTTACCGCAGGGATACGATTGAAACGTGAACCGTGAAAGCTCACATCAGCTGGGGCTGAGCGGCGCCTTCGCCCTGCCGCTGGCATAGTAGATGCTAGATTCTTGTATATTTATGCAAATGCATCAAGGTGCCGACTCACAAGTTAGCGGTTTTTGACCGAGTGACGTGCCGCCACAGATGTTTATCTAAATTTTGCAGGCAGGAGACAAAGCGGCCCGTGTCAGCGGTAAAGAAGCTGCCGACCGGGCCTGGTCTTGTCATTCAGTCGATGCTGGGCGCCCCGCCCTTGCTTATATTGTACGGCCTTTGATGTAGCTGATCCAATAAAACACGGACACAAACACCGTACCGCCGACGGCGTTCCCGAGCAGCACTGGTATGAAGTTCATAAACCAATCCCACCAGCTGGCTTCCCCCACGAAAATAGCTGCGGGAATAACGAACATATTGGCCACCACGTGCTGAAAGCCGGTCGCAACGAAGCCCATGATCGGCCACCATATAGCCCAAATCTTTCCTGCCACATCGTCGGCGCAGTAGGCCAGCCAAACGGCCAATCCGACCAGCCAGTTGCAGCCAATGCCGGAGACAAACGCCTGACCGAACGTATCATCGAGCTTTGCGTTCGAAAATGCTACTGTTTTGGCCAAATACGGCCCTTCGGCGGTCAACCCAACCACGTATCCAAAGAAATATGCGACAAACACCGCACCTACGAAGTTGCTTAAGCCGATCCAAACCCAGTTGCGCACAAGCTGGCCTGTTGTCACTTTGCCGGCGAGCGTCGCCATAGCTACCAGCATCATGTTTCCAGTCAGCAGTTCACCGCCCGCTACGATCGTTAGTATCAGTCCCAGCGGGAACACCGCCGCGCCTAAGAAGCCTGCGAAACTTCCCCACTCATGTGGCAGGTTTCCGCTCACGCGAATATCTAACAAATATCCTAGGGAGATAAACGCACCAGCCAAAAAACCCAGCGCTAGCATGGTGGGGAGCGGTAAACTCACTTTTCGAACACCGGCCTCTACGCTTAATTCCGCGACCCGTTGTGGAGTATTGTAACCCATGGTTGTTACCTCCAAATATGATTTACCGTTAGGGTTGCCATATTTGGGTGTGTTAATGAATGGGAATGGTTGTGCGAGCGTGCGGGCATGCAAGCGCATGCATAAATATTGGAAATTTCACATAAACTACAAAAAAAATCTTGCCCCTTTCATCTGACTATGTAAAAATATAATAGCAATATTCTCTTTATTCGGGGAATGCATTTGATACGAAACTATTTTTTGGACAAAGGTGGTCGAGCCCACGTGAGTAATCTGCAAACCATGAACGAACAAGAAGTCACGGCAAGAAAATACGTGCAAACCGTATACGAGACTGTCGTACAGCGCAATCCTCATGAAAGCGAATTTCATCAAGCCGTAAAAGAAATTCTAGAGTCCTTAGTTCCAGTCATCGCTAAGCATCCTAAATACATGGAGAACGGTATTCTTGAGAGAATCGTTGAACCTGAACGATTAATCACGTTCCGAGTTCCGTGGGTTGACGACCAAGGCCAAGTTCAAGTAAATCGCGGCTTCCGAGTGCAATTCAACAGCGCCATCGGACCGTACAAGGGCGGATTGAGATTCCACCCATCCGTTAACTCGAGCATCATTAAGTTTCTTGGATTTGAGCAAACGTTCAAGAACTCCCTGACAGGTCAGCCGATCGGCGGCGGCAAAGGCGGCTCCGACTTCGATCCGAAAGGAAAATCCGAGGCCGAAGTGATGAGGTTTACCCAAAGCTTCATGACGGAATTAGCAAAATACATCGGCTCCGATACCGACGTGCCTGCCGGCGACATCGGAGTAGGTGCGAGAGAGATCGGATACATGTTTGGTCAATATAAAAGATTGCATGGCGGACATGAGGCCGGCGTCTTAACTGGCAAGGGTCTGTTATACGGTGGCAGCCTAGCCCGTACGGAAGCTACCGGATACGGCTGCGTGTACTTCGTTGAAGAGATGTTGAAATCCAAAGGGCTGAGTTTTGACGGCAGCACCGTTGTTGTCTCCGGTTCAGGTAACGTGTCCCTCTACGCTATTCAAAAGGCTACTCAACTAGGAGCAAAGGTTGTTGCGTGCAGCGATTCGAACGGATACGTATATGACGCGGATGGCATCAACTTCGAAACGGTGAAGCGTTTGAAAGAAGTGGAAAGAAAACGCATCAGCGAATACGTCAAGGAACATCCCAACGCAGTATATGCTGAGGGCTGCGAAAACATATGGTCCATTCCATGTGATATCGCCCTTCCGTGCGCGACACAAAATGAAATCAGCGCACAATCGGCAGAAACACTGGTCGCCAACGGCGTTAAAGCTGTGGGAGAAGGTGCTAACATGCCTTCGACGTTGGAAGCTATCGACGTGTTCCTGAAAGCGGATGTGCTGTTCGGACCTGCGAAAGCTGCCAACGCGGGCGGCGTAGCGGTATCTGCTCTTGAAATGGCACAAAACAGCATGAGATACTCCTGGTCGTTCCACGAAGTGGATGACAAACTGCATGCCATCATGAAGAACATTTATAGAAATTCGATCAGCGCGGCAGAGGAATACGGCTATCCTGGCAACCTCGTTGTCGGCGCGAATATCGCGGGCTTCATTAAAGTGGCGGACTCCATGCTCGCCCATGGCGTTGTTTAAGAGCATATCAAAAGCTTGACACATTTCTACACTGATGTCACACCCCTTCCAAACTTCACGTTTGAGGGGTCTTTTTCTATTTCCTTTTTTAATTACTTGATCTGTCACTTCATCTGTACTTCATCTGTTATTTGATCTGTTACTTGATCTGTCACTTCATCTGCGACCTCATCTGTTACTTCAACTGCGACTTCATCTGTTACTTGATCTGTTACTGCATCTGTTACTGCATCTGTTACTTCATCTGTTACTGCATCTGTCACAGCATCTGTTACTTCATCTGTGCATGCTCTGCTGCTTAAGTTGTTGCATGCTCCGCTGCTGTGAGTGCGTTGCTCGGATGTGGATGCAACTCTTCTAGCGGAGTCCATACCAATCCAGCCGAATCGAATATTCTAACTAATACCTAGGTTAAATGGGTTCACTCCATGAAAGGAAGTGGCAGACAAGAAATGAGCATATGGGCAAGTGTAGAACAGATGTATGGCATCAAAATTAAGCAAACCACCAAAGTGCGTGATGTCTACAAGGTAAGGACGGCTAAAACAGTCTACTGCCTGAAAGGATATGACTTCCCGGAGGAAGAAGTGCGTTTCATTACCCAGGTCTTATCCTTCTTGCGTAAACAGGGGCATATGCGCGGGCAAAAGGTATACCCAACCACGAAAAACACACCGTATATACATTACAACGGATCGTACTACACTCTGACCAACTGGGTGAACGGGCGCAAGCCTGACTTTGACCGCCGGCATGAGTTCAATTCAACACTTAGAACCCTGGCTATTTTTCACGAAGCTGCACAGGGCTTTCCGCACACGGAAGCGCCTCCGTCCAGAGTGAGATACTCTAATTTGAGCCATGACATAGGCAGATACAAAGAGGCTCTAAGTGACCACGCGGAGACCAAGCCTCTCGTCCAGCTGTGCGATGAAGCGTTAGACGCAATGAAACAGCCGAAGCTGACAGCAGCGGTTGAAGCAGAGCAGCGAGCGTCCGCTATCGTGCATGGCGATTACAACTACTCCAATTTGGTGAAGGATGACTGTGGTAAAATACATCTAATTGATTTTGAAAACACTTCATTAAATCTGAGAATGACAGACTTGTCACATGTACTTCATCGTAACTTCGCTTGGAACGGCAGCGCGGTGCTGCGTGGAATAGAGTGTTATGAGAAGAAGCGGCAGTTGGGTGCATCTGATTTGCATTTGCTTCACGCGCTTTTGATATCGCCGTATCCCGTCGTTCGCAGCCTTCGGGCAAAAGGGCTTGCCCAAACCAAAAGACTCATTCCCACCGCCGCACAGTTAAAAAAATACACGCGGGAACTAAAAGCATTATTGTAACGGCAGCAGCTGCATAAAGGGGGATGGCATGTTAAACATGTCCATCCCTTTTTCATGTTGTCCCCCAAGCCGCCTCGCTCCGGCTACGAGCAATAGGCGTCCACCCTGTCTGCTCTGTTCACTGTGCGCTGAGATGCGGCACTCCTGTGTGTTCGCCATCGTCACAGCGCCCCTCGCGTATCCTTCCATTATTTTAAAGAGCATAGTCGGTTCGCCTCCCAGGCACGCCTCCCTTCGCTCCTTCCCGATACAGCCATGCGCAGTCTCGCCTCGCCTACCATCCTTCCGCATCACCGCCGCTCGGCGGTCTCCTCCTGCTTTCCCAGAACAAAACAGACGGTGCTAGATATTTGTCACAAAACTGAGCCGGCAGCCATATTATTTTGGTATGCCAAACATCAAACCCTTTGTCGGGAGCTTACGGGTCTGGCGCTAACGAATCGCTACCAGCCGAGCCCGGTTTTTGAACATATCAAATGGACACGAGATTGAAGGCACGAAATCAAACTTTTTCACGGAGGGGTAGCACATGAGCAAAAACAAGCTCACCGTAATGGCAATTGACCATGGGAACGGGTATTTTAAAGGCTACAGCACTGCTATGCAAGGGATGGTACTGCCTAGCGGCTTTCTCACAAAAGAAGGCGTGCAACGCGAAGACTCCATAGGTGTCGGGCACACAGAGTTCAATGAGTTCCAGTCAAGTCTGTATGAAGGTGAAAGTTACGTGTGGGGGGCGGAAGTGAACAAAAGCAAGGGTAAATTCCTGTCCACTTACACCAGCGAAGACAGATACTCACAAAAATACTACAAGCTATTGAGCCAATTCGGCTTAGCCAGCCTTATCAACGGCGAGGGCACGCACGACGTCCTGCTGGTTACCGGTTGTCCGTCGCGAGAAAAGGGTACCCGCAAGGAGGATGAACTTTGCAAAGTATTTAAGGGCAGACACATTGTGCAAATGAATGATAAACATAAATTTATTAACGTGAAGGAATGCAAAATTTTGCCCCAGCCGCTTGGAAGTATACTCGACCTGTACATCGATGATGAGGGTTACGTGAATCGAAAAGAAATCGGAAGCTCGTACATTGGTATCATCGATATCGGCTCCGGAACTACAGATTGTGACGGGATTGATTGCCTGAAAGCTATCCCAGATGACCGACATACGATTCCAGTGGGCGTACATGAGATTTATCAACGTTTGGCGGATTACATCAACAGTGAGAATCCAGACGCATTTGCCACGCCGAAAAACGTAGAACTCCAATTCGATAATGAGTTTTACAAACCCTCCAGGCGCTTGAGCATACCTATTCAAGAGGCAAAAGAAAGAATCGTGCGCGAAACGGCGGAATATCTCATCAATGAGATCCAAATACGCTGGAGAAACAGAAACAAGTTTGACATGGTCATTTTGACCGGCGGGGGTGTCAAATTGATGGAACCGTGGTTCAAGGGATTCATCAATGACATCATCGTGGTAGAAGATCATCAGATCGCCAACGCGAGAGGCTTCTTCAAATTCGGATTGCTGCTATCCAAAAGTAACGAGGCAGAGGATGTTGTCAACCAAGACATGTTCCTAACCAGGAGTTGATAGACGGTGAAAAAAGGTGATTCCATTGTTTTTCAATTGAATTTCGTTGAAGGCAAGGGCCAAGCTGATCGTTATTTCTCCTATTATAGGCAACTTTTGAAAACTCGGCGCTTAGGCCGCTTTTGCCGAGAGGCCTTTATCGAAAAGGCTGATCGCACGCTGAATGGCTTTGAAGAGCAGTACACCCATCTCAACCGCTTCATACAGTCGAAAGGCATTCCCTTCATCTTGGAGGCCATACGCGAAAAGGAAGCCCGGGCGGCATCAGCTCCAGCGGATGGCATCGAAAATGCCGTAAATCAAATCATGGCAGCTCTGATAGAAAAATTGCAGAGCCAGCCTGAGCTGGGATTCCGGCAACCACATCTTGAAGGGGCTCAACATCCGCCGAACATTCAGCCTGCCACAGTGCAGCAGAGCAGGTCACATCATGGTGAACAAGCGGAACCACACAGTGAATTGCGTGATGCAGCAGTGCCACAAGCGTCTGCGGCAGCCCCTATCGCAGTGCCTGATGGGACAGTACAGCAGATTGCCGCGCAGGTCACTGGTACGCATGACGCTCTTAAGCAGCAGACTGACATCGAGGGGAAGACGAAAGTGTATGATCCAGCAGCGACACATGATGATGTGAAGCTGGCACAAGAAGCTTATGATCGAGCACACACACAGGCTCCACCCACGCAACTGAATGAGCGATTAAAGCAACGTGCTGCGGTGAACCCCACGCAAGAAGAGCATGCTCCCCCGGCACAGCAGACGGCCGAGAAGCCAACGGTTGTAGCACATGCCGGATCAGAACCGCAGGTGGTCGCACAGCCAACTAAGGCTCATGCCACATCAGAGCATCAGCCGATGGTGAAGTCGACGCAAGAGGTGCAGGCTCGACCGGAGCAGCACGCTGTGACGCGGCCGACGCCAGTAGCACATGCCGCATCAGAGCCGCAGGCGTCCGTACAGCCAACGAAGGCTCATGCCACATCAGAGCAACAGCCGATGGCCAAGTCGACGCAAGAGGTGCAGGCTCGACTGGAGCAGCATGCTGTGACGCGGCCCACACCAGTAGCACATGCCGCATCAGAGCCGCAGGCGTCCTTACAGCCAACGCAGGCTCATGCCACATCGGAGCATCAGCCGATGGTGAAGTTGACGCAAGAGGTGCAGGCTCGACCGGAACAGCACGCTGGCACGTGGCCGGCACCAATAGCCGATGCCGCATCGGAGCCGCTGGCGTCTGTACAGCCGACGGAAGCAGCCCATGCCCAACCAGAGCCACAAGCCGTGGCGAAGGCAACGACAGCAGTGCACGCCGGACCAGAGCCGCAGCCAGTATCGCACACTTCCGCACAACTTAGTGCGCCTGCAGATGCTCACACAGCAATGCACAATAATGCGCCTGTTCGACCCGGCCATCAGCCGCGAAACGGATTGCAGCCAGGTGCATCTGCCAGCGCATCTGCCGCAGCACGACCCACTCTATCACAACAGACTCCACGTGCTGGCACGCAATCAACGCTGCACCGCGGCCTGGACCGTGATTGGGAGAGCAGCTTGCCAGAGAATCCGCCCGGAGTCTACAGCCAGCGTGTCCATGATGAACTGTGCGAGCAAGCGGACAGCAGCTCAGACAATGGTCGCCATCATACACCAAGCCAGCACTCGCACATGGAAGCAGCGCATGATCCGAGTGTGGCATCGCGGCAGCACCTCCCTACTAGACCAGAACGTGACCCGCGCCCCACGCTGCATGCTAGCTCTGCAGCTGCTTCCAGAAAAGATAGCGCCACTCCGAAACACAAGCCTGATATGGGACGCCTGCTCGCCTTGTTGTAGGGACGCTCCCTTCCATACTCTCGCAGACACTACGTTTGCGCTCTACACTACTGGCAGAGCGCGATGCGTGCCGCAGTAGTGCCAGAGCGCGATGTCTGCCGCAGTATTGGCAGAGCGGCGACGCGTGCCGCAATATCGCCGCCGTTTAGACGTGGCGGCGTATTTTTCGCGGATCTTTCGTCGGTTCTGGGTTCGTAGTAGAGCGGCATGCGTCCAGTCTAATTATTCAAAACGATATCGGCAACCGCTTCAGCCCTAGTGTTAGGGTCTCAATGCACCTACAAAAAACGAAAAGCGCAGCCACATCTACAGTGGGTGCGCTTGTTCTGTTTTTACACTATCCTGCCGCCTGCCGTCAACCGATGTACCGCGGCGACAATACTGCTATCCGACAGCTACGCGGTTGTCGTCAGAATCGCTGTTAGCTCCTTTTTTGATCTGTTTACTTCTCAACTGTCCGCATGCGGCGTCAATATCCGTCCCATGTTCAAGGCGAACACTGCAGCTCACGCCTTTCTTTTTTAGCGCATCATAGAACGCCCTAACCGATTCTTGCTCGCTTCTTTGATATTGGCTGTGCTCATCCACCGGATTATACGGTATCAAATTAACATTTACAAGCTGCCGACGCTGGTCCCCGATCAAACCCACAAGCTCCAACGCATGTTCCTTGCGATCATTCACATCTTTGAGCAAAATATACTCCAGCGTGATTCGACGATTCGTTTTCTCCAGATAGTAATCAATAGCCTCCATCAGTTTCTCGATGGGAATCGCACGGTTAATTTTCATAATACGTGTCCGCAAGTCATTGTTTGGCGCATGCAATGAGATCGCCAGGTTGACGTGCAAATCGGAATCCGCAAATTCTACAATTTTATCCGCCAGACCACTGGTTGACACGGTAATGTGCCTTGGACCAATTGCTAAGCCTTTGTGATCCTTTATTACACGTAAAAAGTTTGATAGATTGGCATAATTATCGAACGGCTCACCAATTCCCATAACCACCACGTGGCTCACTTTTTCATCCTGCCGCGCTTGATCGAGATGCAGCTGCACCTTCATAATCTGCTCAACGATTTCTCCGCCAGACAAATCGCGGCTCTTTTTCAATAGCCCGCTCGCACAGAAGCTGCAGCCAATATTGCAGCCAACCTGCGTAGTAACGCATACGGACAAGCCGAATTTATGGCGCATTAATACAGTTTCGATCAAATTTCCATCCTGCAGTCGAAACAAAAATTTCACGGTGCCGTCGGCGGACTCTTGCCGCAAATGCTCATCCAATGTCGCTATATCAAAATGCTGTTCCAATAGCTGGATGCACTCTGTATTAACGTCAATCATCTCTGAAAAGTCCGCGACCCGCTTCCGATATAGCCAATCCCACACTTGCTGGGCCCGAGACTTTTTCTGCCCTTGTTCCATCAACCAAGCTGCCAGCTGATCGAATGTCAATCCATAGATGGATTCTTTTTTCATTTGTTACCCTCTTTTCAAAAAACTTCAAAAATCATGTGATCTGCACACATAGCGTCTACATCCGTACGTACATAGCCTGTACATCGGTATATTTATTTTTATTGTCCCAGAATATTTGGCCTAACACAAGGGCTGGAAGTGATTCGCTGGACATGTAGTGGTGCTCCGAGTTATGGAGGCGCGGATGTCCTAAGAAGGTGGCCCTCGACTAAAACGTCGTGGCAGTTAGCCTTAGCTTGCCGTTACAATAACTACCTTATCGATAGCAGCGTCACCTATGTTTCACGTGTTTCCACATTGGCCAAGTTACTCCTTTGTCAGACAAGCAACAAAAATAATGCTGCCCCGTGCTCCCTCCACATAGACAGAGCAAATTGCTTGCTTTTTTCCATTAGTGTAAGGGCATCATAACCAAGAGGGGCAGCATTATGGTTTTTTTACGCGAATAATACATTTGAGTAAAGCATCAAGTCGATCGCACACTAGCAGTGAGTGTCGTCCTGTTTTCTCAAATTTCTTTTAAAGTGTCAGGTACCGCAGAAGGTTCGGTAAGGGGATGTTGATGTAGGCAGTGTGCAGTACTCAGCCTGTTCGGGGGCGTGTGCGTAAGGGTTCGATAGCACATCCAACAACCTTTGCATCACGCCGTAGTCTCCTTGTTCCACTGCGGCTTCCAGTGCTGCTTCTACCCGGTGGTTCCGCGGAATCACGGCAGGATTACTGTTTCGCATCAATTGATGGGAATCAGCTTTCGATTCCGGCTGTCTATCCAGTCTTGCCTGCCACCGCTCACGCCACTCAGCGAACTCCGGAGTCTCAAACAAAACGTTATCCTCCTGCGTGTCGAAAGTTAATGCGCGGAAGGTGTTGGTGTAATCCGCCCTGTACTGCTTCATCATACTGAGCAGGTCATTAATCAAGGTTTCATCCTGCGGCTCTTCGCTGAATATCCCCAGCTTTGCTCTCATTCCCGCGCGCCAATTGGAGCGATACAACTCAGCAAATTCCGAAATCTTATCTTGAGCAAGTTTCACAGCCTGCTCCTGATTATCATGCAGCAGCGGAAGCAGGGTTTCAGCAAAACGGGCAAGGTTCCAGCCGGCGATAGACGGCTGATTGCCATAGGCGTAACGTCCTTGAACGTCAATCGAACTGAATACCGTCGCCGGATCATATGTGTCCATGAAGGCGCACGGGCCATAATCTATCGTTTCGCCGCTGATTGCCATGTTGTCGGTGTTCATAACGCCGTGTATAAAGCCAACCAACTGCCATTTCGCAATAAGCTCCGCCTGACGCTTGATTACTGCCTGCAGCAGTGAAAGATATCGGTTCTCATCAGCTTCAACATCTGGAAAATGTCGCTTTAGCGTGTAATCAGCCAATGTCCGGAGCTCCTCAACCATTCCCCAATTTGCAGCATATTGAAAGGTTCCGACGCGCACATGGCTGGCAGCAACACGCGTCAGAATGGCACCAGGCAGCTCTGTTTCACGGAACACCGGCTCGCCGGTCGATACGACTGCCAGGCTGCGAGTCGTAGGAATACCAAGCGCATGCATGGCTTCGCTGATGATGTATTCACGCAGCATCGGTCCAAGCGCCGCTCGACCATCCCCCCCGCGGGAATATGGCGTCCTGCCTGCACCCTTGAGTTGAATATCAGACCTCTCACCTTGTGGCGCAACCTGCTCACCCAGCAGCACAGCTCGGCCGTCCCCCAGCATCGTAAAATGCCCGAATTGATGCCCCGCGTACGCTTGAGCAAGAGGTTCAGCACCCGCGGGAATCTGGTTTCCAGCCAACGCCGCAACACCATCTTCGCTTTGCAGCGCCGCAGTATTCAAACCCAACTCTGCGGCTAACCGATTATTTAGCATCACCAACTTCGGCGAACGTACAGGAGTCGGGTTCTCTCGCGCAAAAAATAACTTCGGCAGACGGGCATAACTGTTGTCAAAGTTCCAACCTGCTTGATTGCTCTGTGTCATAATGTCTCCTTTTCCCATTCGTGGCTTTCAGTAAAACAGCTGTTTCTCTTATATTAAACAAAAATCATCAGCGTGTGCTGTTATTATTAGTTCCGCATGCCACAATAACACTATGCAGCCCTATTTTTTATGTCTGCTTGTGCAAATTAATTATGCGTGTCGAACGGGCGCTGCACGCGTTGGGCGAAACTTGATGGCCGGGATTGTCCGGTGTGATAAGAAACTTGCTCCAAAATACAGTAATGAGTTGCTAGTTCACCGTAACCTTTCAGGCAGACGATTTTAGGGCACCCACTGTGGATGCCCTAAGCATGAGTATAACATTAGAATAATCTAATATGTAATTTGAGGCTAGCTGTCGCCAAAAGTACTTTTTAATGATTCAGCAGCGCTGTCTTCTTTCCTACGTATTCTCTCGAGACAACCATATTATGAGTATCCGATAGCATTTTTTATGTAAATCGGTTGGCTTCGGGATCGTCCATGTCAAATCCAATCGCGTCTAGCGCAGGCCAAAGCTCGGAAGGAATGGGATAGCTGGCGAGCTCCAGCGTCTGGGCGACTCTTTCCGGCTTCGTCATGCCAACCACAGTACTCGTGACACGGGGATCGCGCATGGAGAATTGCAGTGCTGCTGCGGCTAAGGGCACATCGTAATCCTGGCATACTTTTGCAAACGAGCGTGCGCGCTCAAGCAATAACGGCGGTGCATCGCTGTAGGCATAGCGGGCGTAGGCATCCGGACCTTTTGCCAACATGCCACTCCCATAGGGAGCTGCGTTGATTACCGCAACACCCAAACGATTGGCGACATCCAACAGAGGGTCAGCCGATCGATTTAGTAGCGTGTAGCGGTTATGCGTCTCGACAGCGCTAAACTCTTCGGTTTCCACATAACGAATGAGCATCTGAATTGGCCCTCCAGATATGCCAATGTGCTCAATTACTCCTTGATCCCTAAAGTTTTTCAACACCGCAAGTGGTCCGCCCGGGCCCATTACATTTTCAAATGTAGTATGTTCCGGATCATGGATGTAGACATATTGCAGGCGATCTAGCCCCAAGCGGAGGAGGCTTCCTTCGATGGATCGTTTCATTTGTTCACCGCTGAAGTCACCGGTCTGCAAGCACCGGTCGGCTTTGGTGGCGAGCACAAAGCCCGCTGGAAGTCCGCCGTCCTGTTTGATTACCTTTCCAATGCGGCGTTCGCTTTCACCATCACCATAGGCTGCAGCTGTATCGAGGAAGTTGATCGGACTTGCAAAAGCAGCACGAATAGTGGCGAGCGCGTTTTCTTCCGGTGCGCTGTAGGCAAAGGTTTCAGGCATATCACCGAGTGGAGCGCCGCCAACACACAGTGGTGAAACAAACAGGCCAGTTTTGCCAAGAGGCCGCTGAGCCAGCAAAGAATCAGACATAGGATAATCCTCGCTTTCTTTTTTTAAGATGGAAAGGCTTACAAGTAATGCGTAGTTTTTACGTTACCTGATACCACCTTGTTCGTCAAATCCTAAAATTGAATGTTGTCCGAAACTTGATGTTGATTACGGTAAGGTTCCTCGCGATGCCTATTAACAGCGAGTTTTAAGGTCATCCTTGGATAGATGGTTCGCCTTAAGCGTTGAACGGCGCAACTTAGTGCATGCAAAACGGCCATCCGTTACGGGATGACCGCCTCGTCAGCAATGAAGTGCAATCCGAATGTTTAAACCTATAAATGCTCAGCCTGTGCCTGTTTTTTATTCGCAGGTGCAAACCAACCGAGAAGGGCTATCGCAACCAAGACACCGTAGAAGATAACGGTCCAGCCTGTGCTATGCGGGAAATGATGCTCTAACACACCAATATCTTCATGGGCCAGGGTAATGACAGCGAGCTTCACACCAACCCATGCCACGATCGCATAAGCCGTGGTCTCTAGGGCTGGTCGTTGGGCAAGAAGCTTTACAAACCATGCGGCGGCGAATTTGATCAGGATGAGCCCGGCGATTCCGCCAAGCAAGACAACCATGAATTTGCCTCCGTCCATACCACCGAAATCGCCAAGCGGTGAATCTGGGAGACCAAGTGCTAGAGCTACTGCGGCAAGAATGGAGTCAATCGCAAAGGCGAGGTCGGCAACAGCAATTTTTCCTACTGTTGGCCAGAAGCCTTTTCCTGCAGCCTCCTCCTTTAGGTCCTCGCGAATGTTCTCATTTTCCTTGCCGAAACGGGCTTTGAGTATGTGCTTTAACCCGAGATATAAAAGATAAGCAGCTCCGATCGCCTGTATTTGCCATACGTTCGCGATAAACGATATTGCAAAAAGAGCGGCGAAGCGGAAAACAAAAGCCATTACGATCCCATAATTGATAGCTTTCTTCTTCTGCTCCTGCGGTAAATGCTTCGCGATAACTGCCAGAACGAGGGCATTATCCGCCGATAGCAAACCTTCCAATCCAATAAGAATCAATAGTGCCCATGCATACTCCAACCAAAGTGAATCCAACAGTATTTCTCCTCTCTATGTTAAAATAAGTGATGACAAAGTTCTCGCTCTCACCCCAACCACAGTTCACGCCGGGGGATTTTTTCCCGTGGTGACGGTGCTTTTTAGCTTGTCCGAATATATTATACCATTTTGCCGCTGTCAAGTAATGTCTCACCTTGTCAGAACTTCGCGTCCCGCGATGATATTTAACCAGGCTGTATACGAGACTAAACAATAACACTTTTCGTTACTTGTGATAGGGTTCCCCGCGCCGTCTGTGACGGCAAGTTTTTAAGGCGATCCTTTGTCGGATGGCCTCTTTCTGTGAGACTTGAACTCCCTCCGTACGATTCAGTTTTCTCACGCATGCTCGCTTATTCGCAGGATTTCACCCTTGTTAAAGTGAAGAAAGTTAGGAAGTGAACCCCCGCTATAGACCTTGGCAACATGAAGGCGCACTGAAATAGAGGATGAGGGCAATATCCCATATACTTCCATCTACTGCACGCATTCTCCACGCCGCCCCTGGAGGTTTTCACTCCCATGTCTCAACGGGTCTTTGCCCTCTCATTCCTTCGTTACGCCTTTCCAAGGGGTGGAGGCCGGTCTTGCTATCGTTACGGGTCGGTGCCCTTTGGTTCAATACACCCG
>NZ_NHRJ02000010.1 GCF_002220865.2 Paenibacillus xerothermodurans
ACCATTGCGATCACGGGGCACCCCAATTTCCATCTCACCATATGTGCTGGTCACGGTTTTCTTGCTCTTGCCATTCCGGCTGTTCGTTGTAGCCTTGCTCTTCACGTCGTGCTTCGCATAGCCCAGTTCCGTATCGAGTTCGGCTTCCARCATCGACTGYAGCGTTTCRGCAAACAGCTCCTTCAATGCCGATTGTACGTCATCCATGGTTTTCAAGTTATTTTCTTTTACAAAAGCCTTCACTTGGYCTTTGTTAAATCGAGCCATTTCAGCCATCCTCTCAAACCAACCTTTCTTCCATTTTAATGTATGGTKTGAGAGTTTACACAAAATATTTTACAGACTCGGGGCCAACCGCCCCTTTTTTTACATTGCAAATATATTATTATAATATAAATTTATCTGAAGGTTAGGTGATTAAAATTAGTATTTCCTATAAGTTAGCATTCGTTCTTGTAATTATTTGGTTCGTTGTTATTGTTTATGGTTTTCATAATTTCGATACAGCATTAAGTCAAGACGCAAAGTTTGCGTACATATTAGTCCTAGCCGCTCTAGGGATTATTTTTTTTCCAATATTGTTTTTAATAATCTTTTTTGTGCGTAGACTTAAGGATCGCAAAAAGACTTAATACGAAATGCAAAAACTCCATCCATAATGCATTAGAGGCAATCATCATGTATATTAGCTCAACCAGAATGTTCTGGTTGGCGTATTGGCGTACTAGGCTCTCATTTGCTTAGCGCATATTTTTCTATGTTAGCCGTAAGGATCGGCCAGGATCCCTGCGTGGTGTTGCGACTAACCAAGCGATAGGAAAGGAGCAAAAAGCGAGTCTATCCTGAAAATATCCTTTCGCGAAAACACCTAAAAAATAAGAAAGCAACCCTCAAACTAACAAAAACAATCATGGCTTTTTGCCGCAACCCCATCATCAAAGCTAGGTATGTTACGTTTCTTTTCTACTTCCAATACTGAGTAATAACCGTCGGTCGGGCCAAGTACGCGGCTTTTTTTGGTGGTTCGACCCTGTAACAAAAGCTGTAAGGTGTCGCCGCTCAATTCCCATGTCGGGGGAAGAGCGGTTTTCTCTTTTTCTGTTGTAAATGTAGGCATTCCCAATCAAGACAGACCCCGGCGTTGTCCCCACTGTGGACAAGGTCACCAGCTTCGATACCGTCATGGCAGCTTCACCAGAACCGTTATTACTTTGGAAGAAACTCGGGAGATCCCCATCTACCAATTCTACTGTCCATTGCCGGAATGCGGTGGGACCTTTGGCATGATCCCCGACTTTGTGGAGAAGCATCACCAAGTAGCTCTTGACGTGAAGGAAGAGGTTATTCGCCAGCAAGATCAAGGCAATTCCCTTGCCCAGATTGCCACCCAAAGCGATTCCCTGCCCTGCGTTCCCTACACCTAGAAGACCCTCTGGCGGTGGACCTCCGTTTGGAGAGAGCGATTGGTTCTAGCGGTATCCCATCTATGGAGTTGGATTCTGGCCCTTCTCCCCCACATGGAGCTAGGGTCGGAGCAAGCACGGAAGCGATCCCTTTGGGGCGGCTTCTTTGAGTTGTGGGACATGGCGAAGTCAAAGCTCCGCCAGTATAGCGATATTCTTCGTTCATCTCCTGCATCGGCATGTTCGTTCATTGGAGCTGGCGGTGCCGAACACATCATCCCAAAAAAGATGTCCGTAGCTACGGTAGCGCCTGCCTTCACAATGAGGATACGGGATTTCTCCCATCTTTCATTGAAAAAGGAGCGTGCCCAACCGATGGAACAACAAGTAAAAGAACAAACGGCCGCGTTTCGTTATAGCCTGATCGCCCCCATTGTCAGTCGGCAGACCCCGATGGCCCCCGGTGAGATCAAGGCTTATTTGGAGCAGGCCGCCCAGCAAACGTATCACATACCCGGAAGTACGAAGACTCGCGTCAGCATCCGATCCCTCGAACGCTACTTGTCCCAATACCGAAGCGGACAATGGGAGGCCCTTAAGCCAAAAGGGCGGACGCAGCGAACGTCTACCGGAATTCCTGCACCGATCCTGCAAGAAGTCATTCGGCTGCGGAAGGCACGACCGGAACGCAGTGTGGAACAAATTATCTTTATGCTCAAGGAGAGTGGCCTTGTTGCCCAAACAGAAATTGCGGCAAGCACTCTGGCTCGTCAGTTGAAGAAGGCAGGAGCAAGTCGCAAAGACCTGATTCAGTCGCAAGCCGCCAAGGGCTTCCGACGCTTCGAGGCGGAGGATGTCCATGTGTTGTGGCAGTTTGACTTCCAGCACACGCTGTATCTTCCCGATCCGGCAGACCCGAAGAAAAAGAAGAAAGCCATCCTGTTTGCCATCCTGGATGACTTTTCGCGTCTTATTACCTACGCTCAGTTTTACTGGGATGAGAAGCTGCCGCGCATCGAGGACAGCCTGAAGAAGGCGATTCTGAAGCACGGCATTCCAGAGCAGTTTTATTGCGATAATGGAGCCGCCTTCTCCTCCCAACACCTGGTTCGAATTTGTGGGAAGCTTGGCATCCGCCTTTCCCACAGTACCGTATTTCGTCCTCAGGGTCGCGGTAAAATTGAACGCTTCTTCCATTTTCATTGACACCAGCTTTAAACCCGAAGCGTACAGATCGAGCAAGGGCGCATCCTGACACTGGAAGCACTGAACCAAGGCCTCGCCGCTTGGATCGAGGGGTACTACCACATCCGGGCGCATGGTTCAACGAAACAACCGCAGAAAGTGCGGGCGGAATCGAGCAACCGGAAGCCACGCCGGGCCGCACTGGCGGAGTTGATGGACATCTTTCTCTGGGAAGAGACCCGAAAGGTGGACAAGACCGGCTGCGTTAGTCTGGACGGCAATGCCTACGAGGTAGACCTGGAGCTCTGCGGGGAGCGTGTGCAGCTTCGCTACGATCCGTTTGATCTCTCCCGTATTCAGGTGTGGTGCCAAGACAAGCAATGGCCCGATGCCACCGTCATCGATCTCTCCCGCCGTTACGAAAAGAAAGCCGGAAACCGCGCATCTGGTGGAGGAACCCGATGGACAACTCTCATTTCTCGAATTGGCAGAGCGAAAGCGCCAAGCCGCTCTTGCAGAACAAGACCCGGTGTCCTGTGCCACTCAAGGAGGTGGGAAGGCATGACGACAGTGACAGCCCCCGGTGTACCACCGTTTAGCAAAGAACTGGACACGTCCTGCTGCTTTGAATCCCGCAGCTACAAAGAGGCGTTGGCACGTCTAAACCTTCTGATTCAAAACCGCTATCTGAGTGTGCTCACCGGGGAAGTAGGCGGCGGGAAATCTACGCTGATCCGCCGATTGTTTATGTATTTGGATGATATGACTTACGCCCCCATCTATCTCTGCAAGGCGGGACTCAAGCCGCGGGATTTCTATGGAGCCATGCTCACCCACATGGGTGTAGAGCCTTGCTACAATGTAGGGAAAGCTCGGCAACAATGGGAGGAAGCCTTGCAGGCGAGAACAGCACAAGGCGAGCGCATGTGTTGGTCGTCGCGGTGGATGAAGCCCATGAGATGAGTGATGCCATGCTGAGTGAGTTGCGCTTCGTCATGAAACCACAACATGGATTCCTGCTCTCTATTCCCACTGATTCTGGTTGGGCAGCCGGAGTTGCGTAAGATCCTGCGATTGAAAAAACACGAAGAAACGGTCCAAAGAATTGGCATGCAATACCACCTAACGGCCATGACGAAAGAAGAAACCTACGGGTACATTCGGCACCACATGAAGGTAGCACAACTGGAAAAGCCTCTATTTGCCGAAGGCGATCTGCAACGGGTTTTCGCGGCAAGCCAGGGGCTCCCGCGGGTGACGAACCAGGTTCGCGCCCAAACGCTTCTCGATGTCGTAAACAAAGACTTGGAAGTGATTGAGGAAAGCCACATCGCCCGAGTTCTGGCAGATATGGACCGACAACGGGGCATTGCCGGGTCGCCTTCATAACGTCACGCTAACGCATCCCCGGAGATTGTCCGAGGGATGCATTTGTTCCACTCTATGATTGGCGTTACGCCTCTCTGCATTCTGGCGGGTTGGCATTACATTACTACCGTCATTGACGGTGGTTTTCCACCCGCCAGATTAGCTGAGAAGCGACAGTAAGGCTCTCGTACTGAATGGTGACCACGAACAGAAAAATGTTCAAATTCAATCGATTGTGCACCGACCGCGGCCACTTATTCGAGGGAGTTGGGATAGAATTTCAAACGTTACTTAGTCATTGTGCAGGTATGGATGTTCATCAAGAAACTATTGTGGCCTGTACGCTTGTGAGTGATACTCCACACTCTAAGACACAGTCCGAAGTCAAAACATTCGGCACAACAACACGGCAGCTGTTTGACTTGCTTTCATGGCTGGAATCCAAAAGTATTACCCATATTGCCATGGAGAGTACTGGGATTTTACCAGCGTCCAGTTTACAACATCTTAGAGGGATACTTTGACATCACTCTGGCTAATGCTTACCGGATCAAGAATGTCCCTGGTCGTAAGACGGATGTATCTGATGCCGAATGGATTGCTAAGCTGTTACGCCACGGTTTGATTGAGAGGAGCTTTGTTCCATCACAGGACTTACGAGAGCTTCGTGATATGGTTCGCCTGATTGTTTTTGTTAAAAAAGTCATCGATTATATAATCCTACTTTGCCAATCGAATCACGTTCCAAGAGAACTTAGGCAGCATGGACTGCACGAAACCATCTTTCACTTCAGCGTTACCGTTGTTATGCGGCGCCACGCTCGCCTGGTTTCCAGCGGTGTTTCGCGCTTTCACATCCCCGTTCTCCAACACGATGTGTTCCACCACACGATAGCCGTCGAAGTTGCGGATATCGCACTCCAGGTATAGCGAGTCTTCCAGATCACGGTTAACTGCAAAAATGGTCAACTCATCGGCTGCCTCGTTATATACCGCTGTGGATTCCAAGTATGGCACATCCGTGAAGTCTTTGCTGTCATACTTAGGCGAAGAAATAATCGGATTAAGAGCCACACCGCGACCATAAGCGGACGCATGCATGTATGGGTAGAAAATGGTTTGCTTCCACGCCGCCCCGCCCTTCTCCGTCATAATCGGCGCAATGACGTTGACAAGCTGGGCCAAACACGCAATTTTTACACGGTCCGAATGTCTCAGCATTGTGATAAGCATGCAGCCCACCAGTATAGCGTCCTCGTGAGTATAAATGTCTTCGAGCTGCGGAGGTGCAATCTGCCAAGGATCTCTTTTGCTGTCGGCATCCCTCGAGTGGTACCAAACGTTCCATTCGTCGAACGATAGATTGATCGTTTTTTTACTGTGCTTCTTCGCCTTGATATAATCGCAGATCGCTGTGACGGAACGGATGAATGCGTCCATGTCCAGCGAGCGGGCAACGAAGTTGGCTGTATCGTCCTCTTTGTTGCCGTAGTACTGGTGTAAAGAGATGTACTCCACATGATCGTAAGTGTGGTCGAGCACAGTTGCTTCCCAATCTGCGAATGTCGGCATGGCACTGTTGGAGCTGCCGCAGGCAACGAGCTCGATCGTTGGATCTACCCATTTCATCACTTTCGCGGCTTCTGTCGCGATGCGGCCGTATTCCGCGGCCGTTTTATGCCCGATTTGCCAAGGACCGTCCATCTCGTTCCCGAGGCACCACGTTTTGAACTTGTGCGGCGCTTTATACCCGTGGGACACGCGAAGATCGCTCCAATAAGTGCCTGCCGGATGGTTGCAATATTCCACCAGGTTTCTGGCGGCATCGATCCCCCGTGTGCCGAGGTTCACGGCCATGTTGACCTCGGAATTTACTTTTTTCGCCCAGTCTGCAAACTCGTTGGTGCCCACTTCGTTTGTTTCAATGGTCCTCCAAGCGAGTTCCAGGCGCCGAGGCCGCTCGCCCACAGGGCCCACGCCATCCTCCCAGTTGTACCCGGACACAAAATTACCTCCAGGATAACGCACGAGCGGCACGTTCAACTCTTTCACCAAGCCGATGACATCCTTGCGGAATCCTTGTTCATCGGCAAGCGGATGGCCCGGCTCGTAGATGCCTTCATACACAGCACGGCCGAGATGTTCGATAAACGACCCATAGATGCGGTTGTCAATTTCCGAAACTTTAAAATCCTTGTCCAAGATCATAGTCGCTTTTCTGTGGTTACTCATGCGTCTGATTACCTCACTCTCATAATATAAGGATATTTCAACACTAGCCTTTAACCCCGCCCACCGTGAGGCCCGAGATGAAGGAGCGTTGGAAAATGATAAACAAAATTAGAATCGGAAGGACGGATAGAATACTGCCCGACAAAAGAATGCTGTAGTTGTTCCCGTAAGGCGTGAGCATGGATGAAAGGCCGATCGGGAGCGTCAGCTTGGTGTCGGTTCGCAGCACGATCAACGGCCAGATAAAGTTGTTCCAGCTGCCCAATGCCTGCAAAATGGCCATCGCCCCGAACGCCGGCGCCATCAGAGGGGCCATGATCCTGAAGAAAATGCCGTATTCCGTGCAACCGTCAATCCTGCCCGCATCGAGGTAGTCCTTCGGAATGCCTGTGGCAAACTGCCTGAAGAAAAAGACGGCAAACGGCGAAACGATGAACGGAATGATCACGCCCCAATATGAATCGATGAGTTTCAACGTGATGGACATTTTGTATAACGGCAGCATGATCACCTCGACGGGAACCATCATGACCAGCAGGACGAGTATGAAAATCAGATTCCTGCCCTTGAATTGGTACACCGCCAAGCCGTATCCCACCAAGGACGAAAACAACAAGGTAAGCAGAGTGGATGCCACGGTGATCATGATGCTATTTTTGTACCAGGTGAAATAAATTTTTCCTTCCCCACTGAATAGATACGTGTAATTCTTTAAATTAAGTATTTCAGGCTGCAGTTTTACATTTAGGCCATAGCGCAGCAGCTCTGTCGGTTCCTTAAACGAAGCCAACAATAATGCGTAAAAAGGGAACAAAGCGACCGCGCCCAATATCACAAACAAAAGGAGCAATAAACCCCGTTGTATTGCTGTCGTGCTCTTCATCAGGCTACGCCTCCTTTCTGAACTGTCCGGAAACAAACAGCTGCAGGAGGTTGATAGCCAGCACCAGAACGAGGAAGGCCACGCCGATCGCCGAGCCGTATCCCATATCGAAAAACTCGAAGCTTTGCTGATACAGGTAGCCGACAATCGTTAAACCGATATCTGACGGCGACTTCGTCCCCCAGAACACGTAGCTTTCGGTAAACATATGAAAGCCGCCGAAAATACTGATGGTCAACACGTATACAGTAACCGGTTTCAACAATGGAATCGTAATGTTGAAAAACTTCGTAAATGCATTGGCGCCGTCCATATCCGCTGCTTCATACAGCTCATTCGGGATGCTTTGCAGCCCGGACAAAAAGTAGATGATGTTCACGCCCATCCAACGCCACGACGCTAAAGCAACCATCAGGAACATACCTGTCCCCGCACCGGATGTCCACTTCACCGGCTCATATCCGAACAAGGAAAGCAGGACGTTCATCGGGGCATTTTCCAGTTCTCCAAAAATGAGTCTGAAAATCGCACCACCCACAACAATAGAGGTAAGCGCCGGGATGAACAGTGTGGAGCGGAAAAAGTTTTTGGCCACCATCTTGGTCGAGTTCAGAAACACCGCGAGCACCAACGGCACCGGTAACAGAATGAGTAGTGTCCAAAATGTATACCGCATGCTGTTCCAAACGGCAGTGTAAAAGTGCTGGTCCTGTACGAGTTTACTGTAGTTTTGTACACCAATGAATTTCGTATCGCCCGGTACGATCTCTTGGAAGCTCATGATGAACGAGCTGATAATCGGATACATTTGGAACATTAAAAAAGTAATGATAAAAGGTGAAACAAACACATAAGGCGCCACTTTCCGGGAATGCAGCGCACCCCCTGACAGCTTTCTTCTGCCTGCGGTCATTGTCTGTTCCTGCTGCAAACCGCTATTGTTCATCGTCTCCCCCCTATCTTCTCAATTCGTCCGCCGCTTCTTTCAGAGCCTGCTCAGGAGTCGCGCTCTTTTCTTCCAGCACTTTGAACATCACGTTCTTTTTCAGAAGATCAACCGCCAGCGGAGTTTTCTCGTGCATACGCGGTGAATCGATCTCATCCTTAATTTGCAGCAGCACATCGAAAATACCGTTGCCGAAATATGCGGTGAATTGATTATCCGATTTCATTTCCGGAGCAGTCCACACGTCCCACCGCGGCGGATCAAATCCGAGATCGGTCCAAATCCGTTTGTTGCCTTCCTCCGACAGCTTGACATGGGCGAGGAATTCTTTCGCCAGCGCTACGTGCTTGGATTGTGCTGTGACAACAGTGCCTGTACCGCCCATGCCGGAGGATCGTTTGCCACCCTCAGTCCACGCAGGCAGCGGACGAATGACCATTTTGCCTTTCAAGTCCGGCATGTATTGTGTAAACCTGCCCATGTACCAAACCGGCATCGCCAAGGATGCGGCACCGCCCGTGTTCATGAAACCGTAATATTCCTCAGCGTGGTGATCGCCTCCTGGGGCGACTATTGCGATTTTCTCATCCAGCATGTTTCGCATGAACTGCAATGTTTTGATGTTTATCTCGTTGTCCAAGATCACTTGACCGTCTTTATCAAAATAATCCGAGCCCTGCTGCAATATAAACGGGGTAAAAGAGAACGGGTCTCTGCTTTCCACCGTTGTAATTGGTTTGCCTGTGGCAGCCAGCACCTTTTTGCCCGCTTCGAAATAGTCGTCCCACGTTTTTATATCGTCTACGTTGACTCCCGCTTGGTCCATGATCTCCTTGTTGTAGTACATCACTTCGGCTCCAACGTGCGTCGGCAAGCCGTATACCTTATCATTCTTGCTGTAAATATCCAACCTCGACTGCACCATGTTCGCTTTCACCGGGTCGACAATATCGTTCAGCTCCGCGAGAGGCGGCTTGTTACCCTTCAGGTAATTGCTGAATTTGCCGATTTCAATGTCGGCGATGTCCGGGGCGCCTACGCCAGATTGTAACGAAAGGAGCAGCTTGTTGTGCATGTCGTCAAACGGATAAGTAGTGGCTTTCAGAATGACCTTTTTGTTCGGGTTCGCCTCATTCCACCGTTTGGCCGCATCCTCATAGAACTTCTGATGAATTGCATTAAACGTCCAGAACGTGAGCGTCGTCTCCCCCGCCGCCCCGGTTTGCGGTGATGTCCCGTCTTGTGCGGAGCCCTCTGAATCGCTGCAGCCCGTTAAAACAACTGTGGCCGCCAGAATGGAACTCATGGTTAGCAGCAAAGCACCTTTCACTTTTGGCATTCGCTTGTCCCCTTTCTCTGAGCACATGATTTATACTGAACCTGGTTCCCCAGGCTCGCATACTGACGTTGTGTGCTAACTCCCCTATCCGGCATACGCAGCAGCCTACCCAAGCCGCCAGGCCATGTCGTTCAATCTGAGCTCATTACGAAACGCCAACGGCTTGGTGTCTTTGTTGATGATCATACATTCCATCCCGGTCATTTCCGCGAAATCAGTCAAATGCTCGGCGGTCACTACATAAGAAAAACCGGTATGGTGCGCGCCGCCGGCCAGAATCCAGGATTCGACGCCATCCTTAAGATTCGGCTGCACTTTCCATAGTACACGGGCTACCGGCAGGTTCGGCATCGCATGCTCAAGCTGTATGGCGTCCACTTCGTTCACCAACAGACGGAATCTGGTGCCCATATCCACAATCGTTGCGTTAACGGCCGCGCCGGATCTCCCGTTGAATACCATGCGTGCGGGATCGTCCTTGCCTCCGATGCCTAGCGGATGCACTTCAAGTCTCGGTTTATCCGCGGCGATGGTTGGGCAAATCTCCAGCATGTGCGCGCCTAACACCAGTTCATTCTGTGGATCGAGATGGTAGGTATAGTCCTCCATGAACGAGGTCCCCACATTGCCGGCGATAATTTTCATTAATCGCACCAAGGCGGCCGTCTTCCAATCCCCCTCACCTCCAAAGCCGTAGCCTTGCTCCATCAGCCTCTGCACAGCCAACCCTGGCAGCTGCTTCAAGCCATGCAAATCTTCGAAAGTGGTGGTAAAACCCCCGAATCCACCCTCCTCCAAAAATGATTTCAAGCCCAGCTCCAAACGTGCCTGGTAACCGATCGACTCGCGCACTGTACCGTCCTGCCGCCCCTGCGCGGTAATTTCGTACCGTTCGGAGTACTCCTCCATTAGCCGGTTCAGCTCCTGGCCGGTGACACTATTCACACGCTCCACCAGGTCTCCAACGCCATACCCGCTGACAGACCAGCCGAATTTGATCTGTGCTT
Source organism: Paenibacillus xerothermodurans (assembly GCF_002220865.2). Taxonomy (GTDB): domain Bacteria; phylum Bacillota; class Bacilli; order Paenibacillales; family NBRC-103111; genus Paenibacillus_S; species Paenibacillus_S xerothermodurans. Next base: position 10,364 of record NZ_NHRJ02000010.1, read on the forward strand.
CTACCTTGTCACCCTCTGTAACCGCCACCTGCCGCATATTGTCGCCAAACCGGGCGACCTTCAAATTCCGGCTTTCCGCGAATGCCGCTGCGGTGCGCATCCATTCTCCCATACGACGGCGAACTGCGGCGTCCTCCCAATAACCTGCCACAACTTTGCGGGATATCCCCATGCGGGCGCCGATAAAACCGTATTCGCGGTCTCCGTGAGCGGCCTGATTCAAATTCATGAAATCCATATCTATCGTATCCCATGGGATATCTCGGTTGTATTGCGTGGCCAAATGCAGCAGCGGCTTTTGCAGCCTGGACAAACCTTCTATCCACATTTTCGCCGGCGAGAATGTATGCATCCATGTGATGATGCCCGCACACTCGTCATCGGCATTTGCATCCAGCACCAGCCGCCGAATGGCGTCCGACGTAGTGAGCACCGGCTTAAACGATAGCTTGAACGGAATCGCGTCGTCGCGGTCCAAGCCTTGCGTGATCTCACGCGAATGCTGCTCCACCTGTTCGAGCGTCTCAGGACCGTACAAATGCTGACTGCCCGTGACAAACCAAAATGTATACGATTTCATCTTTAGCATTAAATGATTCCTCCTTAGAAAAAAATTTAACCCTGTGTGACACCGTTTTCCTTGATGGCTTTCAGACGTTTCATCACATCATTCTGACCCCGGCCAAAATAATCATGCAGCGCAGCGTATTCCTGATACAACTTCTCATAGATTGCTACATTCTCTGCGATTGGTTTGTACGTTTCCTCTCGTACGCGAGCCATGTGCTGCGCCGCTTCGACGATGGAGTCGTAGCCGCCGTTGTCAGCGCCTGCTGCAACCGCAGCAAACATCGCCGCCCCTAGCGCCGGCGTTTGCTTTGATGCCGCAACTTTGATCTCCCGATTGGTAACATCCGCGTAGATCTGCATCAGCAGACGATTTTTCTGCGGAAGTCCGCCACACGCGTACAGCTCGCCCACCTCGACACCGTTTGAATGCAATGCATCCACAATCTTTCGTGTGCCGAAAGCAGTGGCTTCAAGCAGTGCGCGGTAAATCTCCTCGGGCTTTGTCAACAAGGTGCATCCGACCAACAGCCCTGTCAAATCCGTGTCGACCAGGACAGAACGGTTGCCGTTCCACCAGTCGAGCGCAAGCAAACCGGTCTCCCCCGGCTTATACGCCGAGGCGCGCTGTTCCAGCCATTCGTGGACGCTTAGCTTCGCGATTTCCGCCGCTTCTTTAACATACGCGGGAACCGCTTGTTCCACATACCACTCAAAAATGTCGCCCACCGCAGACTGGCCGGCCTCATAGCCGTAATACCCTGGAATGATCCCGTCTTCCACTACGCCGCACATTCCTTCCACGGGCTTTTCCTCCGTGCCGAGCAGCATGTGGCAGATTGATGTGCCCATCGCCATGACCATCTTACCGGGCGTGACAACGCCTACTGCAGGTACCGCCGCGTGGGCGTCGACATTGCCCACCGCCACAGCGGTCCCCGGTTTTAAACCCATCATAGCGGCCATCTCCGCAGTAAGTTCACCGGCTTTGGTCCCGAGCGGAACTATGGCCCCACGCAGTTTCGTCTCCGTTAAGTTTTCCAGTCGGGCGTCCAGCGCCTTGAAAAAGTCCCGGCCCGGATAGCCCTCGCTTTTATGCCATATCGCCTTATATCCCGCAGTGCAGCTGTTGCGGACGGTACTGCCTGTCATCCGGGAAATGACCCAGTCGGTGGCCTCAAGAAAAAGGTCCGTCGCATCATAAATAGCAGGAGCCTCGTTCAATATTTGCCATATCTTCGCAATCATCCACTCGGATGAAATTTTCCCGCCATATCTGGGCAGAAATTTCTCTCCACGCGCCTCGGCTATGTCATTAATCAAATTCGCCTCATCCTGGGCTGCATGATGCTTCCACAGCTTTACCCAACTGTGTGGATTATTGCGGTGCTCTGCAATCATACACAGCGGCACACCTGCATCGTCCACCGGCAGCATCGTGCAAGCCGTAAAATCGATGCCCACGCCGATCACGTCTGCAGGATCCACTCCAGCCATTCGGATGACTTCCGGCACGGAGCGGCGCAGCACGTCGATGTAATCCCCAGGATGCTGCAGCGCCCAATCATGCTCGAGCTTAATGTCTCCCTCGGGCAGCGCCTCATCAATTACGCCGTGCGGATACGGCGTCACATGATCAGCCAACTCGGTGCCATCCGAGAGGTTAACGAGCACAGCCCGGCCGGATTGCGTGCCGTAATCCACGCCAATCGCATACTTTGTCACGAGAGCCACTTCCCTTCGTCAATTTTGCGTTTGACCGTAATACGCGTTCGCGCCATGCTTTCTCAAAAAATGGCGATCCAGCAAGCACTGCTCCATCGCCGCGACATTGGTGTTCAGCGTATAGGTCTGCAGTGCCAGCTTAGCCACCTCTTCCAACACCACCGCGTTATGTACCGCATCATGAGCGTCTTTCCCCCAAGCAAAAGGCGCGTGGCAGTGCACGAGTACTCCCGGGACCTGCATCGGATCGATGCCTTGAAACGTCTCCACGATCACATTGCCTGTCTCCACTTCATAAGCTCCGTTAATCTCCTCCTCCGTCATCTTTCGCGTGCACGGCAGTTCACCATAAAAGTAGTCCGCATGTGTCGTGCCGAGTGCCGGAATGCATCTGCCTGCCTGCGCCCAGCTTGTCGCCCAGGGTGAGTGCGTGTGGACGATGCCGCCGATTTTCGGGAACGATTTATACAACACCAGATGTGTAGGCGTATCCGATGACGGCCTGAGACGTCCTTCCACTACGTTGCCTTCGACATCCACCACCACCATGTCGTCCCGGCGCAGCTCTTCATACGGTACGCCGCTGGGTTTGATAACAATCAAGCCAGCCTCGCGGTCGATACCGCTGACGTTTCCCCATGTAAACGTTATCATTTTGAATTTGGGGAGATCCAAATTAGCCTCTAACACCTCTTGCTTCAGCTGCTCCAACAAAGGTAATATCCCCCTCCCATGTCAAAAATAAGTTCTACCCCATTATACATTTGTACGTACAATATTGCCACAACTTTTTAACACAAAATAAACCTGTACATACAAGTGTACAGGTTTACCCCGGGAGAACATGTAAAATTTTATAAGCCCAATTCTCAGTGGCACTTCTCTGCTCCTATATTCTCCGAACCGAATCACGCACAACCAGCTCGGGCTCGAACACGATATCTTCTCCTGCCAGCGTTCGCCCGTCGATCATGGACAGCAACACTTCCACAGCCTTCGTGCCCATTTCCGCTTTCGGATGGGTAAGCGTGGTCAGCTGTACTTCAGTCGCCGTAGCCAATGTGGCGTCGTCAAAACCGACCATGGACAGATCGCCCGGAATCGTCAGGCCGACCTGTCTCACCGCACCCAGCAGATGCACCGCCAGCTCGTCGTTATAACAGACGAACGCCGTCGGACGGCCACTCCTATCCAACATTGCGAGCGCAGCTTGAAAGGGCTTCGCGTTTTTATCATCCGTCTCATAGGTGACAACGGAACCCGGCGAAAGCGGTATGCCGTACTGCTGATGAGCACGCATAAAACCTTTCAGCCGGTTCACGCCTTGCAGATCGTCAATCTTAAAAAAGCCCGCAATGCGGGTATGGCCCATGCCAATCAAGTGCTCTGCAGCTTTGAAAGCGCCGGATTCATCATCTACCTTCACACAGGGGCAGCTCATTTCGGGATAGCGCGCATTAATCATGACCAGCGGGATATTACGGTGCTGCATCGCCAGAAAGTGCTCCAGGTTCGGATTTCCCCGGGCGCTCTTAGTCGGCTCCATGATAAGTCCGTTCAACGGTTTCCCCAGCATCATCATCAAGCTTTCCTTTTCTTTTTCCTTGCTGTTGTCTGTGCTCGACAGTAATAAGCCGTACCCTCTGCTGCGCAGCGTCGATTCCGCCCCGCGCACAATATGGGGAAATATATAATCCGATATGTGAGTGGTGATCATCCCGATGGTCTGCACTTCTTGTACGGCGGCGCCTCTTGGCATCGACACAAACGTCCCTTTCCCTTGCAGGCGATACAACCAACCTTCCTGTTCCAGCTCACCGAGCGTCTGCCTGACAGTCTGCCTGCTCACCTGAAACCGGTCTGCAATCTCATGCTCCGTCGGCATTTGATCATTGGGCTTAAGCTTCCCCGATTGGAGCCAGGCCATAATTTCTTGCTTTACCAGCTGATACTTCGGCATTCGCTTGTCTGTCATTTCACACCCCAAGTTTGTCTGTTGTAAAAGAAAGTATATCACAGCGAAGTTGTATGTACATCATAAAACTTCTTGTGCTGTGAAGAATCCGGATTTGACCGCTCACAGGGGTGTGGACAGGGTACAACCGTTATGCAATACAATACCGAAACAGTGGCTGCATCCACACGCCGATACCGGGTAGGAATGTGTATCATGTTCCCGCCGCTATAACGCTGCAGCACCATCGACACCGAGTGCAACTCTCACTCATTTTGCCCCGCGTGCCACTTGATACGCTCGCAGCAGCGTGTAACGGTTCGGCCGCACATGATGCGCTTCCCGAATACTCCGCTCCAGCAACTCATCGTTGATGCCAAGCTCCTCCGCTGTCGCCGGGCCGCCAACTGTCCGCAGCAGCTGACGGATGGACTCTCCGTCCGGTATCGCACGGATTTCCGCAGCGACCACTTCATGATCGGCTGACACGGGCAGCAGCCGCTCATCAGCTAGCCGGTGATACAGTTCCGCAATCTCCGCGCACGCCACACCGACCTTGGCGCCATGCAGAAGCTGCCGTCTTCCCAGCCGCAAGCACTCCATCTCCCAATAATGCGACACATGATGTTCAGCGCCTGAGGCCGGATGGGATTGCCCGAACAGCAGCATGGCAAATCCCGACTCCAGCAAAGCCTCCGTCAACAGCCGGACGCCTTCCTGGCTGCGTGCCGCGATCTCATCCGCATGATCGACGCACCGGTGCAGCGCATTCCGCGTCATTTCCGCCGCAACGTCGGAGTACGGTTCTCCGCCCGCAATGCTGCCGAAGCTCCAATCGAACAGTGAGGTGTATTTGCCGATCATATCGCCGAAGCCCGCCCCGACCAACGGCGCAGGTGCTTTTTTGAGTATGTGGAGGTCAGCAAAAATCGCTGCCGGGCCAATCGCCGTAATCGTTTTCTTTTCTCCCCGTAAAATAAGAGGCGCACCCTTCGAATTGAAACCGTCCACGGATGGAGCGGTAGGCACGGAGACGAACGGAATTCCGAGCGAGTATGCGGCGAAACGGGTAATATCATGCAGCGTGCCTGACCCCAGCGCGACGACGACGTCCGCTGAGTATGATTTCAAATCCAATATAAGTTGGATGAGTGCCGTTTCATCTGCGATGACATCACCCTGACTGTCCGGGAGGATGATCGTCACGCTGACGTTAATCCCAGCTGCCGCCAACGACTCTGTCAGGCTGCCGCCCGCTGCTGCATATGTATTCGTGTCAGCGGCAACCACCACTCTTCCGAAGGAACGGTCCTTAATAAAAGGAGCTACCTGGTGAATAGCGCCGGCGTCGACAATCACGGGTCCGATATCTGCGGCATGCTTGCCATTTCCGTCCATCTGCATTGCGGCTTGTTTCACCTTTGCCAGTATGTCTGTCATAACATTTCCTCTTTTCGTAGTGGAATGTTGGTGCTCGTGCCCGTCTGCACATATATTCAGTATAGCAAACTAAAAGCGCTTACCCAATGCATTCCGCCACTCGATATTACCGGCTGCGTGTGATTTCACCCGCAAACCCTCCTGCTTATGGCCACCAAACCGCTTAAACTCCTGAATACGCCATGAAACCGCCATCTACCGGCACGGTGATTCCGGTCACAAATCCGGACATGTTCTCATCAGCCAACCAGATCAAAGTGCCTAATAGATCATCGGGAGTTCCAAATCTGCGCATGGGCGTGTGGTTTAATATCTTGTTGGATCTGGCTGTCAGAGAACCGTCTTCATTCGTTAACAGCCGCCTGTTTTGTTCCGTCAAGAAAAAACCGGGCGCAATGGCATTGACCCTAATACCTGCCTCGGCCATGTGTACGGCCAACCACTGCGTGAAGTTCTCGACAGCGGCTCTCGCCGCGCTGTAGGCGGGCACTTTCGTCATCGGGCTCGGAGCGCTCATAGATGACATGTTGATTACGACAGCTCCCCGTTTGTGCACCATATGCCGGGCAAACACTTGCGTCGGTACAACCGTGCCGAGAAAATTCAGGTTGAACACATGAGAGATGCCTGCCGCGCTTAAGTCGAAAAATGTTGTAATTTCCTTATTGCCTAAATCCCCGGGCAGAAACGTCTCGTTAGTTGTAATCCCCTGCGGATGGTTGCCGCCGGCGCCATTGATCAGGATGTCGCATGGGCCGAGCTGCTCCATTACCGTCTCCCCGCCCGACCTCACGCTCGCTTCATGCAAAACATCACACGCCACCGCTATTGCTCGGCCGCCCCCGCTTCGTATTTCCTCGGCCACTTGCTCACCTTTTTCCGCTGTCCGGTTGAGAATTGCGAGTATCACACCATGTCTGGCCAGCTCCTTGGCCATCGCGGAACATAGAACCCCGCTGCCGCCGGTGATGACGGCGACTTTACCCCTCAGATTATGATTAATGGCAATCATATGGACGCCTCCCGCTTCATTCGTTCCAACGAGTCCCAGATACCCCACAGATACATAATGCCCAGTGCGCGATCGTACAGCCCGTAGCCCGCCCTGCACTGCTCATCCCAGATATGTCTGCCGTGATCAGGTCTTGCGTAGCCCTGGAAGCCGCTGTCATGATACGCCTTCACGATTCCGCATATATCCACGGTGCCGTCGCTCGTTTTATGCGAAGTCTCGATGAAATCTCCGTTCTCATACACTCTCACATTGCGGATATGCGCGAACGGAATCCGGTCCGCAAATTCCCTAACCATACCGGCGATGTCATTGTCCGGATGGGCACCCAAAGAGCCGCTGCAGAGAGTGACGCCATTGTACGGATTATCCACCAGCTTCAGCAGCCGGCGGATGTTATCTTGACATGTGATGATTCTCGGAAGTCCGAAGATCGGCCATGGCGGGTCATCGGGGTGTATCGCCATTTTGATGTCGTTCGCCTCCGCTGCGGGAATGATCTGTTCCAGAAAGTATTGCAGATTATCCCACAGGTTCTCGTCCGTGACATGCTGATACGCTTCAAACAGCGAAGTGAGATTGATGAGCCTCTCCGGTTCCCAGCCCGCCATCGACAACTCAGGATTTGCATTGATTTTAACAACCAGCTCCATAGGATCAATGTCGGCCACCTTCGCTTTTTCATAAAACAATGCTGTTGATCCATCCTCTAGCTCTTTGAATAATTCAGTCCGGATCCAATCGAACACCGGCATAAAGTTGTAGCAAATTACCTTCACGCCGACTGCGGCGAGATGCTCTATCGTTTTTTTATAGTTCTCAATATACCGGTCTCTGGTGGGAAAGCCGAGCTTGATATCTTCGTGCACATTGACGCTTTCGACGACTTCCAGGTGCAGTCCGTGCTGCTCCGACAGCTTCTTGTATTGCAAAATTTTGTCCATAGGCCATGCTTCGCCTGCCGGCATGTCGTGCAGCGCCCAAACAATTCCCTCCACGCCGGGAATTTGCTTAATTTGTCGCAGGGTCACCGTATCGTTGCCTTCTCCATACCATCTGAATACCATTCTCATCGAGCATGCCTCCAACCATTGGATCGCTTCATAGAATTATTTGAAATACCGGGGATACTTTTGTCTAAGCTCTTCTTTCTCAATAATGACTCTGTCCAAATGGTCCCGTAAAACCTGTTCGGCGGCAGCAGGATCGTTCTCTTGAATGGCCTGCACGATTCCGCGGTGCTGTGCAAGTATGACGCGCCAGTCATGGTTGGACGCCAGTCTCAAAAAACGGATACGATTGTAGTGCGTCGTCACCTGTTGAATCAAACCCCAAGTGCGCGTCCTGCCGCAGCCTACGATGATGGTTTGGTGGAATTGTTCGTCAAGCTCAAACAGCCGCTCATAGTTCCCCTCGGACTCGCAAAGCTCCTGCAGCGCAATAAGATTTTGCAGATTCAGTATCTGTTCCCTGCTGAGCTTGGCACATGCTTCACGTACGATTGCCGATTCAAGCGTGGCTCGCAAAAATCTGGACTCCTCCGCGTGTTCCAAGTCAATGAGTGAAATGATGGAGCCTTTGTGCGGAGTGGTTTCAATGAGCTCCTCCTGGGTCAGTCGCACCAGCGCCTCGCGAATCGGTGTTCTGCTCACCGAGAGCATCTCTACTAACTCTTTCTCAGAGATGAAGCGTCCCGGTTCCAGTCTAAGCTCCATAATGTTTTTCTTCAGGGTTTCGTATACATAATCCCGAACAAGTCCCCTTTTGTCTTTCATTGCTGTCAGTTGATTATTCATAACAACCTCCCGGGCGTACGCTAGCTTATCTCAGTATAATCACTGCCTAACGTGATATCGTTCTTCGCAAAGCCCGTCACCGAGCTTTTCTTTTCATAAAAATGAGGCGCGTTCGCCATAATTCCTTCGCGTGTGTAAAACGGATTGTCAGGCTGCAGCGGCAGTTGAACCTTCTGTCCCGTGCTGGCCGCCAAGTAAATAGCCGTAATCAGTTCCAGCGTGTTGCGCCCCTGATGTCCATCGACCAACACGTTCAACGTTGCATTTTCTACCGCCGTCAACACGTTGTCGATTTGCCCCGTGTGTCCGCTGTATGGAACTTCGGGAAGTTGCCCGTACAGCGCCTCGATCTCCGCCTCCAGCACCGCATTCCTCTCAGGGAATCCGTTTTCCTTGGACAGGGACGCGTACACTTTCCATGGCGCCGATACTCTTGCCTTCTCTGCTTGAAAAATGACCTGCTGCTCCTCCCCATGGTGGACTACTGAGCTGGTAATTTGAGCCAAAGCGCCATTTGCATAGGATAATATCGCAATCGACAGATCCTCCACTTCCGCGTTATCGTGCGCAGTGTTGCTCATCACCGCCTGCACCGTGTCCGGCATACCCATCATCCATTGCAGCATGTCAATATGATGAACTGCATGGTTTAACGTGCACCCTCCGCCTTCTTTTTCCCAAGTGCCTCTCCACCACAGATCGTAATACACGTGTCCCCGCCACCAGTGGGATTCCACCTGCGCATGAAGCACTTTGCCCACCGCTCCCGCATCCAGCAGCTGCTTTAATTTCATGATCGGATCCCGGAACCGGTTCTGACCGACGACGGACAGTATTTTGTTCGCTTGCTCAGCGGCAGCGATCATTTGATCACATTCCGATAAAGAAGAGGCCATCGGCTTCTCCACTAACACATGCTTGCCTGAGCGCAAAAATTCGATGGACAATTCCGCGTGTGTGTAAGGGGGAGTGCAGATGGAGACCAGGTCGATATCGTCTCTGTCTGCGACTGCCGACGCCTCGCCCACAATGTCGCAGTCCAATTTGAATTTTTCTTTCAACGCGGCCGCCTTCTCCGGATAAATGTCACAAATGCAAACTACCTTACATCGCTCGGGAAAAAAAGAATACGCTTCCAAATGTGCTTGTGAAATACCGCCTGTACCCACCACCGCTACTTTAATCATAGAATCCGCCTCCCTTTGTGGTTTGTAAAACCGCACACGTGATACTAGTATGACTGATAATACTAGACTGATTTATTTGTATTATAACTAGCCTATAGTTAGAACTCAATTCAAATTTTTCCACAATGCCTGTGGCGAAACCCCTGGCGTGTGACACATAGCGCGCTGGACTCACGGTGATTGCTCCGTCTTGCGGAATCAGCGGCAGCAGGCCCGCCCAAAAAGCGGGTACTGTGCATGGATTGTTGCAGGTGGGAGAACCTACCACTATGGGTGCGCCCAAATAAACCTACGGGGAGGCAGCAGCAATGGAAATACCAACTCAACCGGAAGACAGGGATCGGGCGGCTCAAACGGCCCGTGCAAATCCCGATTACCCGCCGAACGAGAACGCAGAAAGCCGGCTCAGCGGCCCGGTAAAAATCGACGGTTTAACCGATGCCGAGGAGTTTACCAGAACAGAAGTCCCTAACCGGGCAGAATGAGATCCTCGTACTTCCTGGCACGATGTTGGGAGTTGGTTTAGCATCACACAGCACGCAGCAAACAAAAAAAAGCACCCGTCTGGGTGCTTCAGCTTGCAGGAAAGCCCGCTCGTTACCGGGGCTTATCATTGTCCTGCTAATCATTGTCTCGCTTATCGCGCTCCTCCGCCGCTCAATTCCAGACTCATGCACACCAGCCACGGGCATGCCCGTTAGTTGTGTTCGCCGTGGTCGTGTTCATGCTCATGCTCATGTTCATGGTCATGCTGATGCTCCTGGTCGTCATCACCGAACCGGAAATGCTCGTAAAAGTCGTGATACGTTTGCTGGGACTGTTCACCCTCCGCCCACGCGATCAACCATCCTTTATTGTAGTAGCCGACAGCAGGAAGATCCTTATAAAAATCGACAAGCGGCATGCCCTTGTGGTTCTTCAGCTGCATGGCGTCCTCATACTTCGTGAGGTTGAAACGATACAGCTGAACCTCGCTTTGCTCCGCAGTGGCATAAATCATCGGCTCGAGCTTTTCGCAAAGTTCACAATCGGTCTCATAAAAATAAATAAAGGTTTGGTCATCAGCGTCCATAATGGCCTTGAGCTTCCGGATGGCGTCGCCGCTGTCGCCCGTGATCTCATTCGGCCCATCAGCCGGGGCGTTCGCCGCTATGATATCTGCGTGCAGCCACTCGCGACCGGCCCAGAATGCGAGGCACAGCAGAACTGCTCCTGTCACCAGCCAGTAAGTCGGGCGGCGAATGGTCACACCGTGACTCCTTTGGCCTGTATGGCGAGATTGAGCAGAAACTCGTGCACATCGGTCGCATCCATTTGCTCCGGGAGGTCGATATCCCGCCCTGTCACGATCATGGATACCAGGTCGCCCGCCCCCCGCGCCGGCAGCCCATGCGAGCCTCGAATACGGTCCGGTTCCAGCGGAATCTTATAGGTCTTCATATCGACGAAGAGTTCGACCGGATCATAGCCGGGCTTGCGGTGGATGTCGACGGTGTGGGCGAAATCCGGCGCTCGCTCATTGTCGAGCCACCAATAGTAAACAAACCAGCTGTCCGGTTCGGCGATGGCAATCAATTCTCCCGCGCCGGGGTGATCGATCCGGTTTTCCCGTTTTTCCTGCTCGCCCCAGACTTCCGCAATGCCCGGCGTATCGAGCAACAGCTCTTTCACGGCGGAGATATCCGCTGGATTCGGAACATACACGTGTGCGATCTGGTGGTCGGCCAACGCGAAAGCTGCGGACTTCTCGATGTCGGCAAAATCCATCTCCTGCACACGGTTTACGGCAACGTAGCCATTCTCGTTGAGCAGGCGGTTAATGTAGACAGGCCGGTTTACCGGCTTAAAGCTGTACTCCGACAACAGTACAATGCGTGTTTCGTCTCTCAGCCCACGGCGCTCCAGTTCCTCGACGAACCCGCCTATCACGGAGTCCAGCTCCTTTACCGCTTGTCGAACCTGTTCGCTGTCAGGGCCAAACCTCTGGGCGTGATAATCCAGATTCGGCAAGTAGACGAGACTTAGCCGGGGACGATATTCGTCGAGGACATCAAGCGCAGCCTGTGCGATCCATTCGCTCGACTTCACTGACGCGAGCGGTCCCCAGAACGTTTTTAAATCGAATTCCCCATATTTCTCCGCCAAATTTGGATACAAGTCGCGCGGCTTGGAATCGCACCACAGGATCATTTTATCTTCCAAATGGATAGGTGCCGGTGTCACGACGTAGTCGGCGGTGGTCAGCTTGCTGAACTGCCAAAAAAGAACGGCCGTCTTGGCTTCCGGGTCTTCCTTTTTCAGCTTTTCCCATAGCTTTGCACCCTGCACGGGCACCATCGTCTGGTTCCACATGGTCACTTCTTTATAATTCCGATCCATTAACCCATTGCAAATAATTCCATGTCCGCTTGGCGCTTCTCCAGTTATGTAGGTGGCCTGCGCCGTGCCTGTGACGGCTGGGAAAACAGGACGAATGCTGCACTGCCGTGCCCCCTCCAGCAGCTTCCGGATGTTCGGCGTCAGCTCCGGTTCATCAAGCATCTGCTGCGTTAAGCTAATAACGTCTAGCACCACAATATGCTTTGGACTCATGCTTTCTCCCTCCTCTAAGTGACGGCAAATAGTTTCGCGAGCGAAAAACTGCACACCAGGAATATAACCACGGACGCGAACGCGAGCCATCCCCCGAATGGTGCGGCAATCGCAGCATCCAATAACGGCAGTGCGACGATACATTTACCGACCGCACCACGGATGTTTGGGGCTGTGGACTCTTTGAGCGCAGGTCCAACGCCGGAAAACGTCCAGATCAGGAAAATAACGACCGCCAGCAGCGTCACCGCCTGATACGCGGATGTCGAAATAAGGAGCACCCCAATGGAACATAAGGCGATCACGGCAGCGACAAACCGCACTCGAATAGGATAGCTCCCCGGCCCAACTTCCCCGCGCGCCATGAGCGTCACCGCACTGATATACAGCACGCCGAATACGGACAGCCACCAGTATGCTAACAGCTGTTCCGGCACCAAGCTCATGCCCAGCAGCAGATTCAGACCGCGGCAAATGCCCATCGTAATCGGGCCGTACACCGGATGGTGTTTGGCATACCGGTCGTACAGTAAGATGCAAGCGACGGTCAGCACAGCGAGAGCCAGACTGGTCATACCTACGACAGCTGCGGCCACTACTCCGGCAGTACCAAGCGCGATCCCCAGACCCAGCGCGGCCGCCGGGGATATCCGCCCCGACGGAATCGGCCGTTCCGGCCGTTCCATCTTGTCGAGATGTCGGTCAAAGTAGTCGTTCAGCACGACGCCCATCGCATAGAGACATGTGCTGGAGACAATCAATGCGATGAGCTGCGAAGAAAAGGGCGAACTACCGGCCAAACCGGCTGCCACCCATGCTCCGGCCATAATATCCGCCATGGCGGTAAATAAATTCGGCACGCGAATCAGCTGCAGATAGGGCCGCACTTGGCTCATAGGGTGTCGATGATTTGCTTGACGTACGTATACGCGTCGTTAGCCGCTTCTATCGCTTTATCCTCGTACGGATAGAGTTCAACGGTGATAAATCCGGTATAGCCTGTGGCCTTTATGGTTTTCAACACGGCGGGAATGTCGATAGCGCCTTGTCCCGGAATCAGGTGGCAATGCACACGATCCGCTGCAATGTCCTCTAAGTGGTAGTGTTTGGTGTAAGGCAGAAGTTTGTCAACGAGCGCCGTGGGATCCTCATTCACGCAGAAAAAGTGTCCGATGTCAAAATTTAAACCGATGGCCTCTGACGGCACCGCCTGTTTGAAAGCCAGGAACTGCTCCGATGTTTCAATCAGAAGATCCGGTTCGGGTTCGACCAATATTGTGACTCCGGCTTTCTCCGCGTGATCGGCAAGCTCTTCCATGGCTTGAATAAACACGCGGTGTGCCCATTCGCGCTCCACACCGAGCAGCGGGCCGCCCGGCTCGGTGGATAAGGTCTTCGCCCCGAGCTTGACAGCAAGATCGATGCAGTTGTGCGTATGGTCAATGCGTTGGCGGCGCTCGGCCTCACTCGCCTCGACAAAAGACGGGTGCCAGCAGTCTTTGATTCCGTATAGCATGAAAGCGTTCAGGTTGGAGATGCTCATATTGCGTTCCTGGAGCTTGGCGATGATATCCGCGACCTTGTCATCCGATGTCTGAGGCGGAAACGCATGCGGAACATCCAGCAGAATTTCAATGCCGTCGTAGCCGATCTCACTTAACACGTGTATCGTGTCTTCAATGGAGAATTTTTTGAATGCGTTGCTGCTGAATCCCAGTTTCATATAGCAATCTCCTCCCCTTTGTTCTGCAGCTTCAATTTGCCCGACTGACTGTAAAACTGAACCGGATTGTCCCATACAAGACGCTCCACCTGCTCATCCGAATATCCGACGCGTCTCATCTCCCGGGCGGTCTTGGACACGTTAAGCGGATCCGAAGGCCCCCAGTCGGCAGCCGTGTTGATGAGCATGCGTTCGATGCCGTATTTGCTAAAAATATCTAATGCGCCTTCAACGGACACTTTCGTCGGGTAAATCGTCATCCCGCTCCACCCTCCGTACTCTACCGCCAAATCTATGGTATCGTGGTTGTTATGATCAAGGATGACCTGCGCTGGATCGATCCCGACTTCGTGCAGCACCTGAATTGTGCGCTCTGTCCCGGCACGTTTATTTTTATGCGGAGTATGAACCATCACGAGCATATTCATGTCCTTGGCCAGATGCAGCTGCCGCCTCATAACTTCCTCTTCTGCTTCGGTAATGAGATCAAAGCCCACTTCACCAATTGCAAGACACCGCTCATGCTGCAGGTACTCCGGCATTCCGTCAATCACTTGGTGAGCTAGAACCAGATTATTCGCTTCCTTAGGGTTCATCGACACACAGCTGTAGTGGTCGATCCCGTAATTGCTTGCCCGCTCAGGCTCGAAGGTGAGGATGTGATTGAAATAATCGAAGAAGGTTTCCGCATATCTGCGAGTGCTTCCCAGCCAAAATGAAGGTTCCACGATCGTGCGAATGCCAGCGGTACTCATTCTCTCGTAATCATCTGTCGTGCGGGAATAAACATGGATATGCGGTTCAAAAAATTTCACTTTGCATAACCTCCTTGAGCATAGGCTGTAAATACGCAAATGACCTTTTGGCAGCGTTTACATCATTGTGCGCATATGTATATAATTCTATCGTGATGAACCTTTCATAGCCGATATCCTGCAGCGTATCCATGATCTCCGCGAAATTCATCGTGCCTTCTCCAGGAATAAGGTGGTAGTGTTTGCGGTCCCGAATGTCCTCCAAATGGATATTCCAGATTCGCGGACCCAGTTTTCTGAGCAGGGCATCGATATCTTCGCGGCCGACTTCAGCGTGTCCGAGATCCAAGTTCGCCCCTAACCGGGTGGACCCAACCGCTCTGATAATCTCCAGCAGCTCATCACCGTTTTCCACTAACAGGCCCGGTTCGCATTCAATTCCCACATTAATGGATTTCTTCTCTGCATAGTCCATGATTTCCGTGAGTGCCGCTAAGAAATGCCCCCAAGCGCTTGGCGGGGGATTACCTGGCAAACACATGCCGCTGGTTATACTGATATTGCTTGCCCCGATCGTGTGTGCGAAATCAATGCAGCCTTTCGTGTAGGCGAGCCGCCTGGCTCTGACTTCTTGGCTCGCGTTGCATAGCGATGGCTCGAAGCTAATCTGTCCTGTATGTTCTCGGAAGAATCCTATGGCGGTATTTCCGTTGATATTCGAAACTTCCATGCCTAGCCGGTCTAACACCTTGATCACATCCGGAACCCATGGAGCGTCCTTGCTTGGCGGAAAAGCGTGCGGCGCATCTGCCAGAATCTCTACAGCCGGGTAACCGAGCTGAGCGATCTCTTCGATTGCCTGAATCAGTGGCCTTTGCGTAAAACCATTGGTGCTGTACGCTAATTTCATGGACTTCCCCCTTCTTCAGACGAAAGTAGGTTTCACGGGTGAAATCGGCCCGTATGTGACGCGATGAAATCATGCCCGATCGTTCTTTACCTAGCTCGCGGAACGCTTGCTGTTGCTGTCAAGTGCGTGTGCGCCATTCTCCTTTCTCGTAGTGCTTTAGCACTTAATTTAACCGAATGACAAAGTCGGTTATGGTACATAGTGTATCATGGTCAATCCGGGACTGACAAGCGAATTTCATTGAGTTTATTGAGTTTTATGTGGTATATATACATTATGTATCAGGGTGTCGGTGCCTGCATGTTGGAGGCAGCACACTCGTCGGTTTTGCAAGCTGGAAGCGCAAACAAAATACCCCTATGCGGACCACAGGAGAGTGGATTTCATGCCGGAGCATTCGACGGAGGTTTTCATTCTAACCGGTTTTTTAGGAGCGGGCAAAAGCACCCTGCTCACGCGGCTTATGCAGCACGAATTGGAAGTTGGGCGAAACATCGCTGTTATTATGAATGAACTGGGGGAGGTGAGCATCGATTCCTCCTTCATTCCCAAGGAGCTGCCGCGCAAGGACTTGACTGACGGCTGCATTTGCTGCAGCCTGCAAGGAGATCTCAGCGCCCAGATTGAGCAGCTGCTGCAGGAACACCGCCTGGACGCCATTTACATCGAGGCGACAGGTGCCGCGCAGCCCTTCGATATCCTCGACGCCTGCACCGATCCGACCATATCCGGCAGCATCGAAGTCCGTGCAGTGATCACCGTAGTAGACGCCAAGCAGTGGGACGATATGGAGCGGCTTCCGCCGGAATTGAGCGGCTTGCTGTTGGCTCAAGCCACACATGCGGACGTCATTGTGCTGACTAAAACGGATGCCTTAGCTGATCCGGATCGCGTGCCGATCGTATTGGCACATCTCCAAAGCATCAATCCGAGCGCACAGATCATCGCATCAACCCGCGCCGGTGCAGCTGCATCAGCCATTAGTTCTGCGGAACGAGTGGCACATGCCCCGGTGGCAGCCGAACCGCTTCATCTTCACAAGCACCTGCATCTGAATTCGTTTGCTTTTTATCCGAGCGGCCCTCTCATCCGGCAAGCGTTTGAGGGGTGGCTCGGCAGCCTGCCCGGCCAGCTCTACCGGGCGAAGGGATTTGTCCGGCTGGCTGGAGAAGACGGACTGTTTCTATTCCAACACTCGTATGAGCAGTCCATATTTACCCGATTCCTCGTAGATGTACCGTATACCCCTGTGCTGGTTTTTATCGGTGTCGGGCTGAATCCGGCGGTGCGAAAATCCGAGCTCCGATTGTTGCAGGCCAGTGACGAGACAGCGGGAATCGGTAGGTAGGTTGGCAGAGTCTCAAAAAGCACAACGACCGGATCCGCTGAAGCGGTCCGGTTGTTTTGCTTATTTCACTTCAACAGTTTATAAGCAACATAAGCAATGTCGATGATGTTGATCTTTCCGTCCTTATTCATGTCCACGCTCTCCAGGTAGCCGCTGTCTCCGGCACTTTTGCCGAATGCGCGGGCAACGAGCACAAGATCATTTACCGCGAGCCCACCGCCACCGACATCCGGATCCGCTATGGCGATGCCGCCTGATACAGCCGTCGGGAGGCTTTGGACGATCGGACGTGAGTCCGCCAGCTGGGAATCGGTAGTTATGACAAATCCGGACATACCGTCCTTATCCTGGGCTTTGAAATTCAACTCGACTAAGCCGACACGGCCACTCACACCGGATTCCGCTCCCAACCGAGTGCCGATGATTCGCAATGTTCCGGCCTTGTCATCGTTAAAGAGGAGCGACGCGGTGCCTTCGGCGCCAAAATCCGAATGAACTATGGGGGCATCGATAAGCTGGGCGAACGCAGGATCATACGTTAAGGAGATGTCGAAGCCATACACATCGTTGGCATCTGCTTTGATGATGACTTTAAATTCATCTCCAGGTTCAATGATATCCGCACTTTGTTCCAAGAACAGTGCCGCCTGATTAACCGGAGGCGTATCCTTCATCGTCAGAGTGGTGGCGTAGGTGTCTGCCATCGCATTACCGAGCAGGTCCCGCACGCCTTGCACCGTGAGCTTATAATGCACATGCTTTTCCAGTGCAGCGGCCATTGTGAGCGTAGCGACACTCTTATCCGCATTCAGTGTCACCGATTCGATCTCCACCGCAGTTTGGCTGCTATCTCCCGTATGGAGTTGGAAGTGGCCGCTGGTAACATCCGTTATCACCGCATCAACCGCCTCATCAAAAGCCACCGTTAACGTCTTCTCATCCTGTAACTTTGCTTCCGTGACGGTAGGGCCGGTCATGTCAATGTCATAGAGCTCGGCTGCGACATCACTTTGGTTACCGGCCGTATCGATGCCTATAAACTGCAAAGTGGTGCTTCGATCGATCGTGAGCGGTGAGGTATACAGCAACGATGACGCGGTAGGAGTCTCACCGTCCAAAGTATAATGTATTTCAGCCGCCGGGTCATTGTCGTCAAGCGTAAGCGTGACCGTTTGTGTCTCACCATATGTGCCGCCGGCTGGCTGCGCCGCGACGATCGGTTTTGTCGTATCCGGCTGCGGCAGAGCGTACCGTTCATTTCGCTTGTGAATAAGCTGCTCTCCCCCGCCGTACACGCGAACCGTTTTAACTAAAAATGCCAATTCCTGTGCACTCTGTTCGACCTTAAAACGGAACGTCACGTCGCCTATCTTGCCGCTCCTGCCCTGAGGACTGGCAGATAGTGCCGGATTCAGGATAATTAATTTGTATAACCCGACGGTCGTGTCGTAGTTGTCCGCCGCACTGAGTTGAATCGCAGGATTCCCCGACTCGAACTTCCCGCTTAACGCATCAAGAGGCGCAGGAACTTCAAGCTCGAGATTGAATCCGGTGAAGTCCGCGGTCAGGTCCGCGTACTCCAATGACAGGGTGACCTTCGTGCCGTCACTACTGCCGGTGATGATCACTCTGCCGTTGTCGTCCGTTACCGTGCTGGCGGCGGCCGACGCGACGCCGGAACACATTAAGAGTAGAAGAAGTGCCCATAGCCCTGCCTTGCTTAACAGGTTCATACCATCATTTTCCTTCCTCTTTAGATTGCCTCGTCGAGTGGGGGCGGCAAGCTACTCTGGTAGAACGACTCTGAACTCCGGATGCTTGTTTTTCATGTCGTCAAGATTCAGATAGTGATTGATTGCAGCATTCACATCATTGACATCGGCGGTACCGTCGCGGTTCACATCATATACAAATGCGGTAGAGCCGACAAGGGCAGCCGGGTCGATCTCATTTCCGGCTATCTTCAGTTCGGGATGATGGGTCTTCATGTCGTGCAAATTGAGATAAAAGTTGATCGCATCGTTCATATCGTTGGCATCTGCAATTCCGTCGAGATTAATATCGTAGATATAAGCTCCCTCTGGTATCAACAAAACATATTCGACCACCCCACCCTTTTCTGCGAGTGCCTCCATAACCTGCCTGGAATCAGCAGACACGGCATAGCCGCGCTGATTGAGATAGACCAGGTTCGATAATCCGCCGAGCGGCGTGATATTCGTCACAGGATTGTTCGCCAAGGACAGCCATTCCAACTGCACGAGCTCCTCCATGCCGCCAATAGCGCTGATTTCGTTGTCGCCTAAATTTAATGTCTGCAGCTGCGATAGTGCACGGATCGGGGAGACATCCTGGATGTCATTGCCCGCCAAATTCAAGTCGGTCAGCTGCTGCAGCTCTTCCAATCCTGCCAAACTGTTCACCCGATTGTGTGCCGCGTACAAATGCTGCAGCCGCCCAAGCGAACTCAGCTGACGCAAGTCAGAGATTTGGTTGTTGGTCAGCCAGAGAGATGTTAATGAGGGCAAACCACCGATGCCGTCGACATCAGACAGGCCATTTCCGTTCAAAATGAGGGTCTCCAGCTCGGCGAGAGCGCCGAGCTGGGAGACGTCACCGATTTCGTTATCCGATAAATTCAGAGATTTCAGTCCGGTCGCATGTTCGATGCCCGTCAGATCCCGGATCGCCCGGCCGGAGGCATTGAGCTCTGTTAATCGGGCGATTTCTTCTTGTGTAATCGCTCCTGTAGGCTTCTGCAGCGCCTCCCGGACTGCGCCTTCCAAGTTCACGTCCGGGAACTCCACGCCACCCTCGCTCGCTGCCGCTGCAGCGTGTAAGCAGCCCAACAAGAGGCTAACCACCGCGGCACAGCACAGAACCTTCCATTTTCCCAAGAGGCGATTCCTCCTTCCTATTCGTCCTCCACAATCACCGTGCCCGTCATGCTGAATGGATGGACCACACAGACGTAACCGAACGTTCCAGGTTCGTTGAACGTGTAGCTGAAACTCTTTTGTCCGTCCGGACTCAGCTGCTCGTCAAACAGCCCGTCGTACGACGTCACCGAATGCAGCATACTGCTCTTCAATACCCAAGTGACCGTAGTGCCTGGTTTGATTGTAACTTCTGCGGGTGAGAAGACAGCATCGAGCGCGTCTACCATGACTTCGACAGATGGTTCAATGGTGTACACTTCCGTCTGGACGTCACTGGCGTTCCCCGCCGAATCGATCCCGATGAATTTCAACGTGGCCGCCGCGGATATGGATATCGGAGCGGTGTACACGGCGGAGCCGTTAGTAGGTGCAGATTCATCCAGCGTGTAATAGATTGCTGCACTCGGATCGTTATCTGTAATCGATAATGTCACCTGTTGGCTGGAGGCGTACGTGCCACCCTGCGGAGTCGCGCTCACCACAGGCGGGGTGACATCCGGCTCAGAGCTGCGGCACTCCTGTCCCGCTTCATACTCGATGGTAACCGCGCCCGACGCGGCATCCTGCTCGACCTGCGCGCACAATGCTGTCGCCAGTACACCTGCGGGAATCATCGGTTCACCTTTCATCTCGAGCATTGGTGATGGCAGCTGCATTTGCTGTCCATTCCAGATGGCATGCTGCTGCACGTACCAGAGCTCCCAGGCGGTATGTTGGCTGCGGTAGACTAAGCTTCCGTCGGCCCCACGCTCCCGTAAATCCCCGCCGAACTGGGCAGCGACGAACGTCAACGGAATATACGTATCACCCTTAAGCTGAAAAGGCGCGACCGGCAGCATCACGTGCTCCCCATTCACAGCAGCATGAGTGCTGCCCGCTTCAATGGCTATTTTGCCGCCGCCTGCGTCCTGCCAGTCGATATGCGTCATCGTATGCAGGCCGCCGGGATACACGCCATCGTTCGTATTGTCGAGGATTTTATGGCTGTGAAACGGAAAATGCCCAGCCTGTTTAAAATTGATCAGGATGTCCTTGGTCTCCCCCGGCGCGAGATCAACGGTGTCTTTTTCGATCGGTGCCGGCAAAGGTGTCCCATTCTCGGCAACTACGTGAAAATGGTGGCCGTGCAGATGCATCGGATGCTCATCGAACCCGGGGTTTATGAGGCGAACCAGGATGTTCTCGCCGGTTTTTCCATGGATCATCGTCTCAGGATCGCTCTCGAGGTCGGGAAAAGATTTGCCATTGATCGTCCAGTAGCGCGGGTGGAACTGCTGCGGATCGTGAACGGTGCCGTCCTCGGCAGCTTTGTGCCATACCGGATCTACTTCATTCAAGTGGAAGACGTATTCCTTATCGTAAGCCGGGCCGCCGGTCCATGCCTGCTCGGCCGAATCCTTCGCTGTCACGATAAACGGACCACTCAGCCCCATCTGCCGTGCATACCCGTTAGGGTCGGAGGAGTAATAGAAATAAGAGCCTGCTTGATTCACCGTGAACTGACGCGTCTCGCTTTGTCCGGCCGCAAGAATGGCACCGGCGTGGCCTTCCGGGTCTACACCGTCCACGTGCATGGAGTGCACCTGAAAATCAGCGCCCGGCTTGTGTGCACCTATATTGGTTACCGTAACTTCAACGTTATCCCCTTCCTCGGCTGTAATCCTTGGTCCCGGGAAGCGTGCGCTGCCGGGTTCGTTGGTCAAGCTGTACCCCCACACGTAGACCTGCTTACCGCCCGCTAACGTATGGTATCCATCCGTGGCGTACAGCTGGACTTTCTTGACAGAGGCGGCATGCGCTTGCTGCATGGTGGCAATGGCGATCAAGGTAAATAATAGCGCAGCAAGGAGCACACTCCACCTGACGGTTGCAACGCGTGGCATTCATCCTTCACCTCCACCATTACTCGGTTGTCGCGTCAAACCGCACCGGATAATCCCCGGTTTGGTCAAACCGCACCAGAATGTCGTAGCGTTCAGCCGAAGCGAGCGTTATCGCCTGCGTTTCGTATGGCTGCGGCAAAGGTCTGCCGTCTGTGGCAATGACCTGAAACGTGCGCCCGCTGAGATCGAACATATGCTTTTCGTAACCGGAGTTGATCAGACGGATCAGCACCGTTTCTCCAGCCTCCGCTCGAATGGAAGTGCCTGCATTTTGAGATATAAATTGATCATTCAGCGCCCAGAAATCCGGCCGATAGTCGGTCCGGTCATACCATTGCTTTTGTTCAACCGCATCATGCCAGGACTTATCGATTTCGTTCAGTTGATACACGACCTCCTTGTCGTAAGACGGACCGTTCGTCCACGCCTGCTTGCCGCCGCCCTGCGCCTTAACGATAAAGGGACCTGTCATGCCCATTTGCAGGTGTTCCACGGTATCGACATGACAATGATAGAAAAAGGTGCCAGCGTGCGTGGCCTTGAATTGGTAGGTAAAACTTTCGCCCACAAAGGTCGGCGGATGGGTGTGAGGAACCCCATCATTCCGTTGATCTGTGTCAAGCCCATGGAAGTGAATCGTATGAGCTGCTGGAAGAATCCCCTGTTTCGCCGCACCCAGGTTAGTGAGCGTGACCTCCACATCGTCCCCTTCTTCCACCTCAATCGTAGGCGCGGGATACACGGCTGTGCCTTTTTTGTTTTGCAAACTGTATCCCCAAATGTATAACTCGGTACCGTCGGGCGCGGGCACATACCCGTCTGTCGCATATAAGTTGATTTTTTTCACCGGGGTTTCTTCCGCGAGTGCTGTCTGTGCCATGCTGTACAGCAATCCGGCGGTAAAAACAGCGGAAAACAGGAGTACGCCAAGCCTCCCCAAGTTTAGCTTCATTGGCTCTTCTCCTCGTACAAAAAGTTGGCGAATCCCTCCTCACGAAAAGAAGAGGAATCCTGTGATTAAATTCCGTTTTCGTGCAGCAGCTTGAAGATCATAGTGGCCGCTTGTGCGCGGGTCGCCTTAGCTTCAGGACGGAAGGTGTTGTCCTCGAACCCGTTGATGATCTCTTTTTCCACTGCGGTTTCAATGCTCTGTTTCGCCCAGTCCGGAATGGCCGCGGCATCGGCAAACGCAGCGGTGGAACCGGATGCGGTTGCAGTTAAAGTCCGCGTGACCATGACAGCCATTTCAGCGCGCGTGATAAGAGCTCCGGCATCAAAGTATACGCTGCCGTTAGCGCCTGGCCGGCCTTCGATGATGCCTGCGTCCACAGCCGCCACCGCATACCCTGCGGCCCAATCCGGAATCTGCTCCGCATCCGCAAACGAGAGCTTGCCACTCTTATCCGCTGGAAGACCCAGTGCGGCGACCATCATCGCGGTGAATTCAGCGCGGGTCACGTTCTCTTCCGGTTTGAACGTCATATCCTCATAGCCGGTAATCACTTTCATGCCAACCAGGCGTGTGATGTATTCGGCCGCCCAGTGGGTGTCGATATCGATCAAGTGTACGGCGGTCGGGTCAGTGAAAACCGCGAATGTGCTCAACTGATTCACTTGAACTGAAACTCGCCCGCTGGCTGCATCCACCTGTCCGCCCATGAATATCCATTGTTTCCTGCCTTCATGGTAGTAGTAGATTGCCGGCTCTTTGCCGCCGATTAGTTTCTCGTCGTCGAAACTAAGGATGATCGATACCGGCTTGTTAAACTTGTTCTCGCCGGATGTGGTGATTTCATAGATGTCCCCGCCGATCTTCACGGCCATGCCCTGCGGCAGCAGCCCGCTGATGCGACTGGCGTCGACAAGGCGGTGAATGGTGACGGTCGCATTCGCTTTCAATGCATTTGCCGGAATGATAACCTTGGCCTGCGAACCGAGCTCTATCGTTGCCCCCACTGCCGCTTCAATCTGCTTGGAGATCTCATCCGGCTGGCTCTCTTCAGCCACCGGCGTGCCCGGAGTCACTGGAATGACTACGCGGCCTCCGCCTCGCGATTTGCGTGGTTTGTCTGGATTGGTGGGATCGCCTGGATTGGTGGGATCGCTGCCTGGATCTACCGGGTTGCCTTGACCCGGATCTGTTGTGCCGGGATCGCCTGTGCCCGGATCGCCTGGGTTGTCAGGGTTATCAGTGTCGCCTGGACCTGGATCTGGCTCGCCGGGCGTTGGGGTGGGACCTGGTGTGGGCTCCGGCTCACCCGGGGTCGGAGCCTCTCCAGCTTCTGCAATTTTCAACTGCACCTCGTCTGCCGAATTCATTTGAATGGTCTGATAACCTGTTGTGGCGATAATATCGCCAACCTTTACAGACGTGGCTTCCGCTGGCTGCAGCGCCGCAAAGTGAAGGGTGACAAGCCCAGCTTGCGGGATCGTTTGATCACTTGGAATTTCTCTCTTAATCAGCGCATATTTTAATACGCCATTTTGTTCATCAATGACGATATTGCTGGCCTTGTCCGGGGGATAGAAATCGCTGGTATCCTCTTTAATGAAGTCCAATACCTGCGGATCATATTTTATGGAGAATTCGACGCCCATGAGCTCGGACGTATTGAGTGCTTGAATCGGCAGTGCGATGTTTTGTTTTACATTATAGGACGTACCGGACACGCCAATTTTCACTTGGGCGTCTTGGTTCGCGGCCGCGGCATACACAGATTGTACGCCGTAGCTGGAAACCGCGCCGGACATCAACATCGCGGCTCCAATTGTAGCGGTGATTTTTCGGGATAAGCTCCTCATATTGTGCCTCCAATTATTTCTTGGTGGTGGTAGTCGGCTGAATGATCATCTGGGTTCTTCAGCTGATCCTCGTTTTGCGTTATGTAAAAGAAACGATATTGCTAGAGTAGGGATGCCAGCCCAAAATGCCGGGCTGGCATCGATCATACGTTAATTGCCCGAGGTCGGGGTTTCAAGCAGTTTTCTTGCTACATATGCAATGTCCTCAATGTTGACTTTGCCGTCATGGTTGATATCGAGCTTCGGATCGAACACCGTTTTACCGAAAGCTTTTGCCACCATAACAAGGTCACTGATTTGCAGGCCGGCGTTGCCGTCCACATCAGGGTTGGTGAGCGCAATCGACACCGTGCGATCTTCGTTCAGCATAGCTATCACTCCATTGACATCAGAGAATTCGCTGCCCCGGATCAGCGTTGCCGCGCCGTCAGCCATCACCTTGAAAGTAATGTCGACCAAAGCTACGTCACCGTCGTGGCCCTCAGCATCACCTAGCGCTGTCAAAGCCATGGAGAGCTTATCGCCATCCGGTTTCAGAATGAGAGATGCCGTTTCACCTTCTGTGCCGAACCCGCCGTTGATCGCAGCATTCACATACTCGAACTTGGTGGAATCGTAGTTCAACAGCAGCTTCGCTGCATACAGGTCTTCAGCGTCTGTAGCGGAAACCGTGACCTTGACTTCGTCGCCGGCTTCAAGGATCCGGCCTGCGATGTCAGTCGTCAAAGCTGCATCTAGTTCCATGACGGGTTCTTCGGTCTCCTTCACATCCAGCTCGTCGATAGACCACCAGTTCTGCGCGGATCCGGTTTGGGTGATTCTGACATACTGAGCCTTAACGGGGGCGAACTGTGCAACGATTTTCACATCCGTGTTGTCTTCGTTGGCAGCTACCTGTTTCCAGTTCTGGCCGTCTTTCGACACTTCAATTGTGTAACCGCGCGCATAGTCTTGATTATGTCCGGAAGCATCAACTATCACTTCATTAATTCCGTTCACGGACCCCATGTTAACTTGGAACCATTGGCCTGGCTGTTGGTTCCCGCCGGAATCCCAGCGCGTATTGATTTTGCCGTCGATCACGTGCTTTACGTCGGACGGATTATTCGTGTCGTCTCCGGTGCCTCTTTCCGAGTGTGTAAAGGTCCAGTCGGATTTCGGTGCGGGCGGGAACGCATACATTTCATGAATGGACAGCCACCAGGACGCGTTTTCGCCTTTGTTGACCATTTTCACGTAACGTGCATCCACAGCAGGAAACGACTCGTCAACGACAAGTTTGTTCCAACTTGTGTCTTTGGAAGCGACCGTCGTCCAGGTTTCGCCGTCGGTGGACACTTGCAGATCGTAGCCGCGGAAATAGTCCGGATGCGCACCCGCTTCTGCCGGCGGCCAATGCGAACCATGGTCAACGACGATGCGGCTTATTTTTTGCACCTTGCCCATGTCCAGCTGATACCACATGCCAGCTTGCGATCCGGTGCCTGTGGACCAGCGGGTCGTTTGGTCACCGTCGATACCGTTATCTGCCTTGTCACCTGCGGACTCGTCACTAGCTGAAGCTTTCCAGCCGGTTCTGTCGTACGCGCCGGTCACATCCGGCTTCGGCGTAGCCGGAGCACAGCCTGTGGTGCAAACATCGGCTTCTGTAGGAGCGGCGTCACCAGGTGATGCAAACTGTACCCAGTTAATGTTGTTGCCACCCGTCGGGAAGACGAGATACACATCATGGAGGTTGGCATACACGGTGTCCGTCACGGCAGGTGCTGGTTCCGGTGCGCTGTATACGGCTTTCGTTACGCTGCGCGGCGTCGATTCTCTGCCATATACGGAGTCCTTGACGCTGCCGCGATACACGGCCTGTGTTACAGCAGCCGGTGCCTCTTTCGGTGTGGCTTTGGGAGCCACTTCAGGTGCCACAGCGGCGACATCTGCGCTCAACGTGTTCCAGTTCTGCCATCCTTTTGTCGTGGGTGCCGTGACACCTGCGACCTTTTCACCCGTAGGACTGTCGAGGCGCACCTCCACAATGCGAGCGGCAGATTCAGACGCCATACGGAAGTACATCTTATTAATGGAACTCATATCGATATCCTTGAACATGATCCAGTCTTTGGCTTCAATGAATCCAACGTCTTTACCGCCATGGACGTCGCGCGTATCCTCGATCTGTACGCCTTCCGCGGCAGGATTGGACGGATTACTGCCACCGTCGGCATCGAAGTCTTCTGCTTGCACACGCTTATTGCGGAAGGTGATCGAATCGGTCGCTTTGAGCGGCGCTGCATTGTCTCCGCCATTGTCCGTTACTTCTGCGATGATCTGGTAGGAAATGCGAGCTTCCGGTCCATGACCCTCGTCAAAGAGCGTGAATTCCGGCTGACACCCGCTTCCCGTATCCGTTGGATGGAAATGGTCGTCATGCAGAAGCAGAACCGACCAGGTGATTCTGTCGCAGGCAATCTCGCCATCCTCCGCGTCATGGGCATAGGCTGCTGCCGTCACTGTTTGGCCATTGGTGAAGAACAGGCCGCTCTGCGGAGAAGCAATATCGACGGTTGGAGCAGTGTTGCCCACGATGATTGTGGTGTTCCACACGGCGGATTTACCGGTGCTGTCGGTTACGGTAAGCGTTACCGTGTAGTTGCCATTTGTCGTAAATGTATGCGATGGATTCGCTTCCGAGGATGTACCGCCGTCGCCGAAATCCCACTCATAGGTGAGCTGGTCGCCATCAGGGTCGATCGTGCCGGCCGAATCGAATTGGACCGTTAGAGGAGTTGTGCCGGATGTCGCACTTGCCTCGGCTTTAACGACCGGTTTTCTTGCCAGTTTGCCGTAAAAAATCTTAGTGATACTTTCATTCGGATCCGGGTTCCAGGAGCTGCCGAATTCAACAACGTACAAGGCACCGTCCGGCCCGAGTTTCATATCGATCGGCGCAAGCAAGCCGGACATGAAATCATCCACTTTCACGATTTCACCGTTGTCGTCCGTAGTAACGGCTTTAATATAATTGCGTGTGAATTCATAGGCCAAAAATTTACCTGCGAGTCCAGGGATCGCATTAGGACCGGTGTAGTTATACACTGGGCCGGCCATCGCCGTTCTTCCGCCGCCCCCCCATGGCGCCTTTTGAGTGTACGGATAGAAGGCGATCGGTTTCTTTGTTTCTGCGAATTTCTCAGCGAACACTTCGTCATCAATTTGTTTCACGTGTGTGGCGTTCGGGTGAGTTTTCGTGCTGTACGCCTTATCGCCAATCCCGTATGGCCAGCCGAAGTTTTGGCCCGGCTCGGTCACTGCATTAAGTTCATCAAAGTCACCGTCAGCGCCGCCGGCGAAAGTTCCATCAGGACCTACATCACCTTCGTAGATGATCATCTTGCCGCCTTTTTCCTCAAAAGAAATGCGGTATGGATTACGGAACCCGTACGCATAGACGTAATCTCTTGCGCCGCCGTCGCCGGTATAGAACGGGTTATCCTCGGGTGCGGAGCCGTCTTTGTTAAGACGAAGGATCTTTCCGCGCATGTCGTCCAGGTTCTGGGAGGTAGTCATTGCTTTCATTTGCGGTCCCTGCGTTGGCAAACCATTGTCTCCAGCTGTCAGGTACAGCTTGCCGTCCGGACCGAAATCGATATAACCGGCCTGATGACAGCAGCTCGGATCAGAGGATACATCCAGCAGCTTCTCTTCTGAATCCGGATTCAGCACGCCGTCTTGATAGGTGAAGCGGGACAAATGGTTTATCAGCTTGTCGCCTACCTTTGTAGGATTCGTGTAATACAAATAGATGTAGTTATTCGTGGCAAAATCGGGATCCAGAGTAATCCCCATCAGTCCATGCTCCCCTTCGAGGGTCGTCGGGATCTCCAGAATTTCCTTCGTGTCCCCGTCTTGGGAAACTTCATATACTTTGCCTGTCAAACTGATCGCGAAAATTTTACCGTCGTTGGCAATATCTATTCCAACCGGCATCGAGATGGACTTAGTGATTGAAACTTTTTGCAGACCGGGCTGTGCCGAGCTTTCACCGCACCGCGTGTCGGTGGCTTCGCCCCAGGCGTACTGCAAGCCGCCGAGCAGGTGCTGCTGGAAATCTTCTTTCAGCCACGTCTCCGGATGATGGCCGAGTGCCGTGTAGAACATTCTGCCTTTTTCAACCGGGCTGCACCATGCATTCGGATGGTCCTCCGTCGGATCGCCGCCCACGCTGTTCATATCCAGGCTTAGCAGGATGTGCTTGCCTTTGCTGCGTGGGTTTTCCTGGAAGTAATACACTTCCTCCAGAGCTTCCCAGGAAGCGCCAAGATGGGAAGTTGCCGGGTGATCATCATCTTCCACGTTAAACTTTACCGTTTGCGTCCACGGATGGTTCTTGAAGTAGCCGCCGGTCATTTGGCCGTATTCGGCCCAGTCATAGCCCGTGTCAGTAGCGGCATGCGCACCGACGTAGCCCTTCCCGGATTTGATGAAATTCATCAAGTCCTGCTTCTGCTGCTCGGTAAAGCCCCACTGACTGAAATTGCCGGTGGTGTTGGCGAAAAACACAACGTCATATTTCGAAAGATTCGCAGCGTTAATGTCTGCTGCATCTTCCGTGATATCCACTTCAAAACCGTGCTTCTCTGCCATTTGGGGAAGCGCCACCTTAGCCCCTTGGTCGATCGATGCATGGCGGTAGCCTGTTGTTTTCGTAATCATCAGCACTTTTTTTGCATCCGCTCCTTCTGCCGCGGATGCCGTCGTGCTGCCGGCTACAAGACTCACGGGGAGCATTGCGGACAGCAGCATGACGAAGACCATAAAGAAACTAACTTTGAAGTGCCATCGCCTCAAAACCTTTCTCCTCCTCTTAACTGCCGTTTTGTGAGAGCATCGATGAATCTTGGTAGGTGCAGTGAAGCAAGGTGTTCTTCTTGGCCTCCCCCCTTTCAATGAGCACTATAGATGGCAAAGGCGGGGTCATAGACCCTTTTAATACTTTGCGTCCGCTTTATAGAATTGGTCTACATTGTCCGGTGTGACGGGTGTGGCTTCGAGCACGATATTGTGTGGGATGCTCTTTTCCCAGAAGCCTTCCAGACCCTTGCCTTGCAAAATCTTTGTCGCCAGATTCACCGCCGTACCGCTCATCGTTGGCGAGTAAGTGAGGGAAACGACGATTTCCGGTTTCGATTTCTCTTTCATCATTTGATAGATTTCCTTCATGCCGCCGGAGCTCACAATGAACATATCATCCTGGCGTCCCGCGTCGCGGATCGCCTGCACGATACCGATGGTCATATCGTCGTCCTGGGAATAAACAGCGTCGATTTGTTTATTGGCCTGCAGGATGTTTTCCGTGGCCTTCAACGCTTTTTCACGGGTGAAATCGCCCGGTTGGGAGGCGACGATCTCAATGCCCGGGAAGTTTTTGATGTAATCGCGGAATCCTTTGCTTCGCAGATCGGTTACCGTGGATGGTACCCCCGATATTTCAACAACCTTGCCTTCCGCTTTGCCTTTCTTCTTCGTGAGCGACTCAACCAGGTACTTGGCGTCGCCATAGCCGATTCCGTAGTTATCCCCGCCTATGTATGTCCGATAGCTTTCGGTATTTACCGCCCGGTCGACCACGATTAATGGGATATTCGCGCCCGCCACCTTCTCTGCGGCCGGTGTCATCGCGCCAGATTCCATCGGCAGCATCACGATCGCATCCACTTCTTTGGTAATCAAATCTTCGATATCCGCCGTTTGCTTGGCGGGATCTTTCGCCGTGTACAAGATGTAATCGATGTTGCTGGCCTTGTGCTTTTCAGCCTCCTCTTTGGCATTGGCCACCAAGGCGCCCATCCAGCCGTGATCGGCCGTCGGCAGCGAAATCCCCAGCGTGAACTTCTTCCCGCTGGTGTCCGCCGGCGCGGCAGCCTCTGCCTGCTGCGCCGGCTTCGCCGGTTCGGCTGACGGCGACGGACTGGACTCCGACGACGCCGGTGTGTTCTTGCAAGCTGCTGTCATCATGGCCAGAGCCATCAATACCGTACATGTGACCGCCCGTCGTTTAACTGATTTCAACATGCGCACATCCCCCTAGACGCGAATAGAATAACAGTTCATCATTGCGTGCCCTTGAAACTAATCTCTTTTTTGCAGAATGACCGCGGCAACTATTATCGCTCCTTTAACCACCCCCTGAATGTATGGTGAAATATTCACAAGGTTCAGGATGTTGCTCAGAACCCCGAGAATCAAAATCCCGAAAAGTGTGCCAATAATGCGGCCGCGTCCTCCGGCAAGGCTGGTGCCACCGATGATCACCGCCGCTATCGCATCCAACTCATACATATGGCCGGAGCTGGACGTGGATACCGAGTTGAGCCTGGCGGTTTCTATCACCGCCCCGATCGCAGCTGTAAGACCGCAAATCATATAAGCGAGAATCGTCACTTGGTACACAGGCACTGCCGAGAGGCGCGCCGCCTGTATGTTGCCTCCGACAGCGTATATCCGGCGGCCGAGCACCATCTTTTCAAGAACGATATAGGCGGCAACAGCGGTAACGGCAAAAATAACTACCGGGATGGGAATGCCAAGCATATATCCGTTTCCGATTTCGCTATATGCCGTGCTGCTGCCCGAGATCGCGCCTGCATCCGCATAATAGAGAGCAATCGAGCGCGCGATCGTCATCATCGCAAGCGTCGTTATGAAGGCGGTAATTTTACCGTAAGTCACCATGCACCCGTTTATCACGCCAATAAGAGCCCCTGCCGCCAAACCCAGAAGGATAGACATGCCGGGGGACATGCCGTATTCGACTTGCGAGGCCATGATCACCGTGCCTGACAAAGCCAACACCGAACCAACGGATAAGTCGATCCCCCCGAGCAGAATAACAAAGGTCATCCCGATGGAGATGATGCCAACTATGGATATTTGCCTCAGCACGTTGCGAATATTGCTGAGCGAGAGGAAGCTGTCGCTGATGCAAGCAGCCAATATGACTAAAATGATAAAAGCGAAAGCGACGCTGTACTGTTCCCACACATATCTCAGCCTTTCCCGGTTCTGCTGCCTGCGAGCCAGGCTTAGGTCGGCATCCTGCACCATAGATTCAATTGGCCCGTTTGCCATAGTACGTGAGCTCCTCTCGTAAATTAGATTTATACTCCTGCGGCTAGCGCCATTATTTTTTCCTCTGTGGATTCCGTGTGATCCAACTCACCGGTCACCCGCCCCTGATGCATAACGATGATCCGGTTGCATAATCCGAGAAGCTCAGGCAGCTCCGACGAAATGACGATTATCCCCTTTCCCTGTGCCGCAAGTTCTGAAATGAGATTGTAAATCTCACGCCTCGCCCCGACATCGATTCCCCGCGTCGGTTCATCCAGGAAGAACAGCTCGGTTTCGGCGACGAGCCATTTGGCCAGAACGACCTTCTGCTGGTTTCCTCCGCTGAGATGCTTCACCGCCCGATCCACCTGGTTAGCTTTGATCTTCAGTTCAGTTACTTTCTCCCGGACGAGCCGGTTCTCCATTTTGCGGCGGATGAAACCAAACCGGCTGATGCCCGCCAAGCTCGGCAAGGTTGTGTTCTGCGTAACGCTCATGTCAAGAAGCAGCCCCGATTGTTTGCGGTCTTCCGTTGCGAAACCCAGCCCGTACCGAACGGCATCGATCGGTGATTTCACGTGCAGCCGGCTCCCCTTGTAATAAACTGTTCCGGATTGTATTCGCTTATCGCCGAACAATGCACTGGCCAACTCGGTGCGTCCAGCGCCGATCAATCCTGCAAATCCGAGAATCTCTCCCTGTTTGAGCGAGAAGCTGATATTGCGAAAATACGGCTCACACGTAAGATCTTCCACCTGCAGAATGTTCTCGCCAAACTTGGACGGCTTATCCGGATACAACTCTTTCAATTCTCGTCCGACCATCAGATTTGCGATTTCCCTCTCGGTGATGCCGTCAAACGGCCGAGTGATCACGTGTTTGCCATCCCGCAGTACGGTCATGCGGTCGCAAATCAGCTTCAGTTCACTGAGCCGATGGGATATGTATATGATCGCAACGCCCCTGTTTTTCAGCCGATGTATGAGGGCGAACAACTTGTCGGATTCCCGGTCCGTTAATACGGCAGTCGGCTCATCCATGATAAGTATTTCTGCATTGATCGATAGTGCCTTCGCAATCTCTACGATTTGCTGTTCACCGATGCTTAGCGACGCTACTTTCGCACGCGGATCGATCATCAGCCCCAGCTGTTCGAGCAAGCGCACCGTATCCGCCTCCATCTTCTTGAAATCAACGAATCCCAGCTTGCGCGGCTCTCTTCCCATGAAAATATTTTCCGCTACTGTCATGTAGGGGTTGAGGTTTAACTCCTGGTGGATGATAGCGATGCCTAAGCGCTGTGATACGGCAGGAGACGCAATGTGCACGGGGCGGCCTTTTAGTGTGATTTCCCCATTGTCAGGTTGGTAGATGCCTGCGATGATTTTCATCAATGTGGATTTACCTGCCCCATTCTCCCCGAGCAATGCGTGAACCTCGCCCGCCTCAAGCGAAAAATCCACGGTATCCAATGCCTTGACGCCATAAAACGTTTTAGAAACCGCTTTCATTTTAAGAATCACGTGTGCACCCCTCCCTGGCAGGCTGCCAAATTTTATATTGCATCGTCCGACGTGGTGGCGTTCATTTTGCTGGTGGTCTCTGAGCACTCCCTCGCTCTCGATTTGGTAACTTAATTTACCCTCTAAACAAAGTGTCCATTATGATACATAATGTATCACCTTGATTCCCAATTTTCAAGCAGTTTTGGAAGATGCTAGCTGAAATTTTTCTCCTTCACTTTTGCTGCTGTTAACGCAGCTGCGATGGGGGAGCCCGCGTTCGTACGAGTGGTAATCACCGAATAGCTCCGGCTGCGCGCTGCACTTAGTTCACTTTATGAACAAAATGCCCCCAGTATGCGTTTATCCCCGCACCCGCCACGCAGCAAGAAAAAAAGCACCCGGATGGGTGCCTGTGTCATCATTGTGCAATGTTATACGGATTCTTGCGCGTGTACGGAGTAATTTCCAGGTTCATGAACAACCGGCTGAGACTCTTTTTTTTCTCCTCCGCTCCTTGTCTGGACATAGGTCCAAGCAGTTGTTTGCCTTTATAGCTTATACAGTATTGCTCCATGCCTGCCTCACCTTTTCAACAGTTTTCCCTATTTTATAGCACCATTCTTAAATTATCATTAAGATTAGTTAAAAAATTTATATAATTGGGCCAGTGTATAATCCAAATATATAATTAAATACCATAAATTAGTGTAAAATGGCCCCGAGTCCGGGGAGAGTGCGCCCGATTTTTTCGGATTCGGTAGTAATTGCGATAGCACAGCGCTCGCGGTGCTCATTTCCCAGGACGAGTTTCCCGTATGGTCAAACGCACATATCCTGTTAAAAACAAAAGACAGGTGTGTGGCTTGTGAACCATGACGACGGCTCAATCAAATTCCCCAGAGACGCGGCACCCCATCCTTTTGCCAACTTGGAATGGTGGTACTGCTATGCGTTTCTCACAGGCGCCCAGGGGAACCGTTATGCTTTGATGGCTTCGTTCTTTCGGATCGGCGAACTACCCGTCCTTAAAGGCCATTATCTAATACATTCCTTGCTGCGCGTAAATGACAAAAGATCCCGCAGCGAATCCGCTTGGGATTGCAGGCTCGCCCTTCAGCTCGCTGGGCTGTACCTTCCTATGTATCATATTATGAATGCCATCACCAAGAAGCAGCAGACCACGGGTACACGCAGGAACCGGAACTCAACGCCTCAATGGCTGGAAAATGTAACGGTGCAATCTCATCCGACCCGGTTGAAATACGGCCGCTCCGAACTGACTTTTGCAGACGACCTAACATCGCATTTCCATTTGCAGCTCAGCGGCGGGGCGACGCGCGCAAGCTTACATTTCGCGCCGGTAAAACCCGTTGCTATTATTGATGCGCAAGGAAGCATGAACGGACTACAGTACTATTCCGTCACACGCAACACCGTAACAGGAGAGCTGTATCACGCAGACACCGGAGTGACAGAGCCCGTATCGGGCGAAGGATGGTTTGACCATCAATGGGGGCGCAATTACGGGCTGATCCAGGGGACAGGCTGGGACTGGTTTGGGCTGCAGCTGGACGATGGTCGCGATGTGCTCATCAATCGGCTGCGTGCAGCGGATTCCGCTGCCCCTGCTCCCCCTACGGCTATATTAATCGGCAAAGATGGCGCCATGACTAGATCCCACAATGTGACGCTGGAACCACTTGCCCATTGGCAGAGCCTATACACGGGCGTCAGGTATCCGGTGGAATGGCGGATATCGCTGCCGGATTTAGCTATAGAGCTGCACGTGACCCCGCTGGCCAAGAGCCAAGAAATCCCCATAATAGGGCCGATGAGAGCCATATGGGAGGGCGCATGCAAAGTGTCTGGACACTCTCGTTCTGAGAAAGGCGTCCGTATATTGATCAATGGTCACGGGTTCACTGAGTTAGTGGGGTATGCAGACTAATCGCAAAAACGGACATGGAAAAGCAACGGTGTTGAACCATGCAGCTGCGCTGCAGGACGACACACTGCATAGATAGCAGCCGGCCCTCCGGGGCTTTGTGGGATCGCTGTAAGCTGAATGCCATCTGGCTGCAAGTCACAGCATGATATGCAAAGAGGAGCTGCCCCATGGCAGACTCCTCTTTTTTTTTGTCAACAACGCACTCCTTGCAGCACAGCCACATCCCCCGCGTCCGCATCTGAACCGCTACTCCTTAATACCTCCCGCCGTCAAGCCCTCTATTATGTAGCGCTGCATGAAAAGATAAAATAACAACGTAGGCACCGCAATCACGATGATGCTCGCATACAAGGTCCCGATTTCCCCGCTGTACATCGAGGTGCTGAAAAATCCGGGCGCCAATGTCAACGTGAACAGCTCCGGCTTGGAGTTGAACATTAACGGAATCACATAGTCGTTCCATCCGTTGAGAAATACCACAATCAACACATTGACAATCGCCGGCACCGAAATCGGGATGATCAGTTTAATAAAAGTCTGCAAACGCGTGCAGCCATCGATCATTGCCGCCTCCATAAACGCGTTCGAGATGCCGTCGAAGTAGTTTTTGAAAATCAGCAGAGCGATCGGAATGTTGATCGTTGTCATAGGGATGATCATAGCCAGATAAGTGTTACGCAAGCCGAGATAGTTGAGGATCACCGTATTCGGCTGCAGTATTGTGATAACCGGCACGGCAAAAAAGCCCAATGTGAGTAAGTAGAAAAAGTGACGGCCGCGAAATTTCATTTTCGAATAGGCGAATGCGGCCAACATGCTTACGAGCAGAATCAGTAAGATCGACGTACCGACGACGATGACACTGTTGATTAACATTTTCGGCAGAAATAACTGGCCTTTCAATTTAAAGCCCAGCACTTTCTCATAATTTCCCCAGCCATGTGTCATCAATGATGCCGTCACCGCGTTGTATACCGGCATTAACCACAGCACGCAAAGCGCGGCTAACAATGCAATCAGCAAATACCGGTAGTTTTTTGCAACCTGCATTCTGAAAAGCCTCCTTTCTAATCCACATCGACTTTCTTGAATGCTTTGGTCTGGACGACAGCAAGCGCAATCGCCAAAATGACCACAAGGGTAGCCAATGCGCTGCCGAGGCCGTTGTTCCCTTCCATGCTCAACCTTTTATACAGGTAGGTCATCGGGAATTCAGTGCTGCCCGCCGGCCCGCCGCCCGTCATAATGTACACCAAATCAAAAAACTTCAATGTGCCGATTGTCGTCATCAGCATGATCGTCAGATGGCTGTACTTCAGCAGCGGGGTGGTGATCCGGATCAATTGCTGCCAAAACCCGGCCCCGTCTATCTTGGCCGCTTCATAGATCTCCTGTGAAATGTTAGCCAGTCCAACTCTGTAATAGATGATTCCCATGCCGGTCCATTGATAGATGTTGGCCGCCAGAATCGCGTACAGCGCCCATGTCTGATCTCCCAGCCAAATGCGTTGGAAGTCGCCCAAGCCGAGGAAGTCCAGCAAACGGTTGAGCCCGCCGAAATTCGGCTCATAAATTTGATTGAAGCTGTGTGCAATGACTACGGACGAGAGCACGACCGGCATGAAAAAGATAAGCTCCATAACGCGATGACCACGGAATTTGTTTGCCAGAAATACCGTCAGCAGCAAGCCCAGCCCCATCTGAAACAGTAAAGTCAGCAGCATAAAGACGAAAACGTTTGTAAGCGACTTTAAGAAAATCGGATCGGAAACGAGCTGAACATAATTCGCAAATCCGATGAAGCTCATTTTCTCGAATTTTACCCCTCTTAAATCTGTGAACCCGACCAAGACGTTATACAGAATGGGCAAAAAAAGAAACATAAGAATAAACAGCAAGCTTGGAATGATATATAAGTAAGCAGCATGGTCTTTCGTTCGCATCGGACTGCACCGCCCTATCTAGGATTTGGGCAGCTTGTCATAGGCCGCTTGGATCTGTTTCAGTGCTTCGTCCACCGTCATGCTGCCCAGCAGCACGGCCATGATAACATCTCCGGTTTTATTGTCGATTTCCGGAATACCGGAGGACCTTGGTCCCACCAGGTTTTTCACCGAATCCTCGATGACGCCGACCGTGTTTTTGGCTTCTTCCGTTTTGATTGCACCGTAATCCATCGCTATATCCGCGGCCACCGGCTGCGCGAAAAGTGCGCTCAGCCAAATCTTGGCACTCTCGCCCGTCGTTAGCTCAGAAACGAATTTCATCGCCGCTTCTTTGTGTTCAGAATTTTCATTGATCACCCAGCCGTGGTCGATTTCACCTACAATCGTCTCTTTGCCGAGCGGGTTCGGCATGAGCGCTACGCCTAATTCGTCCTTCTCGATCGCCGTGCCTGCCAATTGCTGTCCCGCAAGCAAAGGACCCGTAAGCCAAAATCCCGATAAGAAGGCTGCTCCCTTCCTGTTCTTGAATAAGTTGTCCGCATCAGGGTTGGCCGCGATGCCAAACGATGACTCTTTGATGAGTCCGTCCGCATACATCTTCTGTAATGCAGCAAACGCCTTCACAAATGGTTCGTCCGTGAATTTGGTTTTGCCTTTGGCGGCATCCTGCACGATTCCGGGCTGTATCGAATTCACTAACCAGTGGTACAAATAAGCATTGTTTAACGACTCTTTGCCTCCAAACAAGATTGGAATGGCGGTGGAACCGGCCAGTTTGCTGAAGCTCGACCATTCTTCATAAGTTTTCGGAACATTGAAGCCCATTTCTTGCATCAAGGTCTTGTTATAGTAGATGTACCACTGTCCCCCAAATGCCGCCGGCATCATGCGGAGCTCCCCGTCCCTGTAAGCGCCTTCAAGCAGGTCCTGTTTATACTTCGTCTTCCAGTCTGCCCCGATCACGGTGTCGGCCAAAGGCGTCAGCTCGGTCATGTTGTCCTTGAACTTAGCATAGTAGCCGTAATTCATGGCGAAAACATCCGGACCCGCGCCGGTATTCAAATCCAAAGTCAGCTTGTTCCAGTAATTGTTCCAGTCCATGATCTGGTAATCCACTTTAATGTCGGGGTGTTTTTGGTTAAACGCTTGTACGATTTTTTCCATCTCGGAGTTGAAAGGAATCCATCCCCAAAACGTGATGGTCGTCGGATCCCCCGCTCCCCCCGCAGCGCCCGTCTCCTCACCCTGCGGGCTTCCGCAGCCGGCAAGCAGCGCCAGAACGAGAACCAGCGGCAGAATCCTGCCGAACAATTGCTTACATCTGTTCATGATAAACCTCCAATGTCATTATTTTAGTTGTATATAAAAGCCGAAACCGATATTCAGTCCGGCAGTTTAACGTGGGGCTGGAGTATTGTCTTAGCGGATTCTCGCCCGACGATGGCGGCCGGCAGCACGATCTTTTTTGCAGCTGCGATTCTGTTCTGCGGCTGCATATTTTCCGTGAGCAGTCTGACGGCCAACCGCCCGATTTCCTCTTTGTGATACGTGATCGTGGTCAAGGGGGGAAACACAAACTGCGCCATTTCAATATCATCAAATCCGGTCACGGAGATCTCCTCGGGTATTTTCAGGCCCCTCTCTTGGATGGCCCTCATAGCGCCGATTGCCATGCGATCATTGGAAGCCGCGACCGCCGTTATCTTCGTGCCGCTTTGCAGCATATCGGTCATTTTGCGGTAAGCCGTGTCCAACTCCCA
The DNA here is from genome assembly GCF_002220865.2 of Paenibacillus xerothermodurans. GTDB lineage: Bacteria > Bacillota > Bacilli > Paenibacillales > NBRC-103111 > Paenibacillus_S > Paenibacillus_S xerothermodurans. The sequence goes on from NZ_NHRJ02000010.1 coordinate 49,260, forward strand.
GTTTCCGTCCTTGATGATCTCATCCCTAATCGGGATGCCGCTTTCCAGCAGCGCCTTTAAATAGCCTTGAAATCTTTCATCCTGCTTATCGAAAAACGAGCCTGCCCGCTCCTCCGGAGACACACCGTAGCTCTTGCCGCCAAAAAAAGCGATGTCCCTGTGTCCTGCCTGAATTAGCTGCCTGACCAGCTGATAGAACGATTTCTCATAATCTATCGTAATGCAATCTATCTGGTGCTGACCCGGCACAGCGAGGGTGGCAACACAATTCGGAATGCGGCCCACCAGCGTCTGAAGTAAATCGTTCGGAATACTGCCGATGAAAATCAGTCCATCCGCTTCAGAGTTCAAAACCCGCCGTAGAATCACCGGATCTTCCAGATCCGGCACCGTATAAGCAAAACCGAGCTCATACCTTTGGCTGATAATCTCCTGCTCAATCCCATGTATGATCTTGGAGAAAAAGGTATCCTCGAATTTCTCTTTCGTAATTTGCAGAATGTAGCCGACTTTCCTGAGCTTCTTCAGCGGCTTCTTTGAACCCCGCTTTCCGCGGCTCAAGTCATATCCCAATTCGCGTATGGCAGTCCAAATGCGGTCTTCCGTCTCTTTCGACACCGAAATCTGATCCTGCTCCTTCAACAATCTCGACACCGTTGTCAGCGACACACCCGCCCGCTCGGCGACGTCTTTTAGTTTCACTGTCACTTGTTTGCCGCTCCCATCACTGGTTATATTTTACTCAAATATATTAAACTTTACGTGATTAATCAATATAAAACGACAACTTTTTCTAGTTTCGACGTGGAGAAATGTGAGCAGCGCTTTGGCATGTGCTTCAAGCTGAGTCATGCAATCTCAGTTTAAATCCAGACAAAAGAAACGTACCTCACCTTTCCGGCATAATATTTTAGTAAATTAACTAGTAAAATAATTATTATTTTTCACTAGATTTTTCTTTTTTTATTGACCTAATTTACTTAATTCGGTACGATATGGATGATTTATAGAACGCTGACAGGAGGAAATAACTTAATGTCGAGAGTACTTTACCAACCGACTTGGGAGTCGCTCAATGAGCATAAGCTGCCCAAATGGTTTATGGATGCAAAGCTGGGGATATTTATCCATTGGGGGGTCTATTCCGTGCCGGCCTGGGCGCCGACATACGGCGAGAAAAAAGAATATTACAACGAAACCATCGGCCATCACCCTTATGCGGAGCTGTACGGCTATGGGATGATGTACAAAAACACTCCTGTCTGGAAATATCATGTGGACACTTACGGCGCGGACTTCCAATATGAAGACTTCATTCCACGATTCACTGCCGACCAATGGAATCCGCACGGTTGGGCGAGCTTATTTAAGAACATCGGCGCCAAGTATGTTGTACTCGTGACCAAGCATTCGGACGGTTACTGCATGTGGCCGACCAAGCAAAGCCATCTGAACAGCATGGATACCGGACCACACAGAGACATCACCGGGGAATTAACTAAAGCGGTTACAGCCGAGGGCATGAAAATGGGGCTCTACTACTCTCTGACATTTAACTGGTATTACCCGAACTTTCCACATATTTTATACCGTGATCTTTCTCATAAACAAATGAAAGAATTAATCGACAGCTATAAGCCGGACTTGCTGTGGTCTGATGACTACTGGAAGCCGCATGAGAAAAGCTATGCAGCCACCTGGCAAAGTAAAGAGCTGATATCATACTTCTATAACCAGGCGGCGAACCCGGATGAAGTATTGGTCAACGACCGCTGGGGGCAAGAGGAAAATGGAATGCAGCTCGGCGATTTCTCCACTCCCGAGTATTCGGCCATTAAAAATATCCCCTCTTTCTATTGGGAAATGACACGGGGACTCGGCATCTCGTTTGGCTACAACCAAAACGACGAGTATATGACGCCGCAGGAATTGATCAACATGTTCGTGGACGTAGTAAGCAAAAATGGGAACCTTCTTCTCAATGTCGGTCCAAAGGCGGACGGCACGCTGGATGCTGTGCAAGTGGACAGATTGCTAGCTTTGGGAGCTTTTATGCACGTTAACAGCGAAGCGATTTACGGGACTCGGGCGTGGGTAGACTCTGAGGGTGAGACCGCTGACGGAAGTGCGGTGAGATTTACGACAAAAGATGATCACGTGTTTGCCACCGTCCTGGGCGCGGACTCATCGGCCGAGGTGACGATTAAAGGCCTCTTCGCTCAGCCGGGCACAACGATCACGCTGCTTGGGACCAATCAGGAGCTGGCATGGACACAGCAAGCTAGTGATTTGAGCATTGAGCTGCCCGGACAGGTTCCTAACCCGCACGCTTACAGCTTGAAAATAACGCCTGAGCCATTCCGTGCCATGCAAAAACCGAAAATAAGCCTGGAAAACAAATATGGCGAGATTTTTAGGAGAAGCGGTTTCCTGACCGCCAATGTGTAGCGCTGTGGGACTACAGATGTGTTAAAGCCATTGGGATGGCTGATGCGGCAGCTCGCACGCACAAAATTTAATCCGCTGTGCCAGCTGGCGCCTGCAGGTGCCAGCTTTTTTGTGCGCCCTGCCGCGCACCGCACTGAAGCGCGCGCCGCGTCTCAAGTGTGTTTGGTCTTGTGGTGTGCGGCCGCACACCCAACTGGATGCAGCGGCATGACTTTTTGCCTGGGGTTTACATGGATCACACGACGCTGGGAAACAATACACCATACCGCAGCGCCACAACTTCATGTCTAACGGTAGCTGCACCAACAAGCGGCAAGGGGAGCTAACCACATGTTTGAATTACTGTTGATTCTTCTCTTGATTTACACCCTGTTCCCGGTGATCCGGCACAGACAGATTGCATCCGCCCGCTTCAGAGCGATTCGGCGGCTCGAATTAAGCCGGAAATCCCGTGCCATCACGCTTATTCACAGGCAAGAGACGCTCAGCTTTCTCGGGATTCCTTTTCGGAGCTACATCGACATCGACGATTCCGAGCAGATTCTGCGGGCGATCCGGCTCACTCCGGACGATATGCCGATCGACCTGGTCCTGCACACGCCCGGCGGGCTGGTGCTGGCTTCGGAGCAAATCGCCGAAGCATTGAACAAACACCCGGCAAAGGTTACCGTGTTCGTCCCGCATTATGCGATGTCCGGCGGCACCATGATCAGCTTGGCGGCGGATGAAATCGTCATGGATGAAAACGCCGTGCTGGGACCCGTCGATCCGCAGTTAGGCCGCTTTCCGGCAGCTTCGATTATTGAGGTCACGAAAATAAAAAAAGCAGACGAGATCAGCGACAACACACTGATCATGGCGGATATTGCTAAGAAGGCGATCCGGCAGGTACGGAATTTTGTTAAACAGCTGCTTACGCCGAGGATGGGTGAGGCGAAAGCATTGGAAGTAGCGGAGCTGTTGTCGGGCGGCCACTGGACGCACGACTACCCGCTGGGCGGCAAAGAATTGAAGCAGCTCGGATTGGCCGTGCGCTTCGGACTGCCCCGGGAGATATATGAGCTGATGGAATTGTATCGGCAAAATCCTTCGCGCAGACCGACCGTCCAATACATACCTCTTCCATACCAAAGCAACCGGAGAAACAATTCATGAGGCAGCAGCCGACTACGTTCTAGTCGGCTGTGGTGCTGTGATTGTGGTTTTGTGTGTGCTCATTTTTCACGTATATTCAGGCAATGCTATGCATCTGCTGCACTAGTACGCCATATCGCTCCGCACTGATGTCCTTGCATTCACCTGGTCCGACCTGCGAGATTCGGGATGAGCAACTATATATTCCACTTTATCGTTGACCCAAAATGCAGTATAATATAATATTGATAGACGATAATAAAAATATCGTTGCCGAGTATGCAGCATACAGGCGGACGAACAAGGCAACTGCCTTTGTTCTTCCGCCATTCTATGTTCAAGACAGATAGAGAGGTGATAACGATGAGCAAAGACTATCAAATATTGCTTTTTTATAAATATGTACCTGTACCCAACGCAGAAGAGTTTACTGCCGAACATCTGCAGTTTTGCAAACACCTTGGCGTGAAAGGACGCATTCTGATCGCTGACGAAGGAATCAACGGCACAGTGTCCGGTACTGTTGAGCAAACGGAACGCTACATGGCTGAGTTGCGCCGGAATCCCCTATTCAGCGATATCGTGTTCAAGATTGATGAGAGTGCCGACCACGCGTTCAAGAAGATTTTCGTTCGTTACAGAAAAGAACTTGTCACGCTTCGCTACGATAAAAAGCTGAACCCTGTCACCGATGGCGGCGGGCGTTTGAAGCCGAAAGAATTCCATGAACTGCTGCAAAGAGATGACGTCATCGTACTGGACGGAAGAAGCGGCTACGAATATGACCTCGGCCACTTCCGCAACGCGATCCGGCCTGATGTAGATTCTTTCCGCGAGTTTCCCGAATGGATCAGGGAGAACATGCAGCAGCACAAGGATAAAAAAATTATCACCTATTGCACTGGCGGTATCCGCTGTGAGATGTTGACTGCCGTGATGAAAAATGAAGGCTTCAATGATGTGCACCAATTGGACGGCGGCATTGTTACCTACGGTAAAGATCCTGAGGTGAAAGGCCGCGGATTCGACGGAAGTTGTTACGTGTTCGATGAGCGTATTGCTGTACGTGTCAACCAAACCGATGAAAGTACCGTGGTAGGAAAATGCCACCACTGCGGCGCACCAACCGAAACGTATATCAACTGCAAGGATGACACCTGCCACCATCAGCATCTGTGCTGTGACGACTGCCTCACCACACAACGCGGCTATTGTTCCGCAGAATGTGAAACACACGATATGGCAGTTGCCGGTGCAAAGTACTGATTAAAAACAATTAGATAGCACATCTAAATGCAGCGGCAGTCGGGACATTGATTTGATCCCGACTGCCGCTGCTTTTTTATAAGATTCACCACGGTACACTCGCTGAGAAACTCCGTTGATACTTTGTCACGTATTATTAAGCTTGTCTTTGCTCCACCTGATCAACACCGCAAAGCCTAACGCGAATGCGACGACCATGCCGCTGAAAGTCACAAACAGTGCAATCCATTCAAAAATTGAATACTCCCAGATTTTATTCCAATCTATCGTTCCTTTTAAATCTTCGATGACCTGGTTCATGCCGTAAATCCCGCCTATCACCGTGTATATGGTGAGAATCAGCAGCAAGTAATTCTGGCGCTTCGCTGAAAATTGGCCTTGATATTCAAACAAGTCGGTAAGCGTCTGTTTGACGTCGAGGTAGAGCTCATCATTACCATAAGTTTTTCGCAGCTGCATAAAAATCTCCCTGCCCTGAGACTGAGAGACCAGCTCCAAGAAAAAGTATTTTGAAGAAAACGTTGTGATAGAGCGAATCAGATGTTCAACGTCTTCGTGATCTTTTTCCACCTGGATCTGCGAATACCGGTTGGACAGTTTGAGCAGTACGATTTTATGAAATAAATTGAGCAGCATACCATAGTAGTATTCTCCGTACATCTGATTAGCCAATACGCTAAATTGATCAGGGTCGGACGTTAAGCAGTTGAAAGAGTGTTCATTCACAATATAAAATGTGTCCGGGCTCCACCTCACATAGCCGTGAGTTCTGCAGTAATCTTTGATATAGTCCGTGTTGGTGGCGCTGATGTATGGCTCACCTTTGCTGTTTATCCCGTCGAGCTGCGCTGCTCTGTATAAGTCATGGTTGGCGATTGAACTTCCATTCTCGAAGCAGTACATAGCTTGCACGTACATTCTTTCATCCACAAAAAACGGCAGTGTCTCGAAATATGCACCTACCATGCCTGCTTTATCCAAGCATGGCACGATGAAAGGAGTCAGCCGCTGAAAAATGAATTCCTCGATTTCTTTAAATTCCGCATTTTCACACACAATATAGGTGGCGTCATCCTGAGCGTTGACATCCTCAAGCACTCTGAACCGATTCGCAAACTCAACAGCCAACGAGTAATCGGTGTGCGCGGCTGTGAGCTCCGTGCGAATAGTGATCAGCCCGAGCTGAAACGGACACAAAAAAATGTCCACCGATATGATGCGGAAAGGAATTGTAAACAGCTGTGTTTTTAGCTCGCAATCGTGCCGCATGGGCTTGGAGAACCTCTGAAAGCAGTCCGCGTTCTCTTGGTGTGGGAACAAAATATTTGCGGTGAACGGCAAATAATATCTTTCCATATTCCGATGGGACACGCGGTAATCATCACCGTAATAGGCGTCCTCCAGACGCAAGTTATTCAGCGAGAAAAATTCAAAGCCATGCTGTTGTATTTGCTGTTTCAGATCCAGCTGGCAGTTTTGCTTCAGGGAAAAAGGAAAAATGAAATTATGCAGAGCTCGTGTGGCCTGTTTTTCCTCTAAATTTGCCGCAGCCATCCGCTTCCCCTCCGATCCGGCGCATACATCACTTTAACCAAGCAAGCATTTGTGTGAACCACACACATGCTTCCAGCAGCAGCAGCCGAAGCCGGTGCTTGGGCGATCCGCTGTGAGCAGCTGCCGAAACCCATACGGCAGTATGGAATAATTGAGCGGTGAAAACCCGATGGCAAATGCGGACGCGCCTTAAAGGAATCCATGCGGTAACACCATTAATTGTCGAGTATGAAGATACCCCCATTGACTATATGCAGTGTTATGAATTGGACTCCACTACACTGCAAGAATATGGCTATCAGAGTAAAGAACGAGTTTTTGGTATGGACCAATTTATTGGAGAACATGAGAAGAGTGGTTTTTACAAGGTTATTTTCGGGAGTTATTGGTTGATCCAGTAAAAGTTAGCTTGTCACCTCTCGACCAATGGACACGCTACCCCGGTCGAAACTGGATTGAAAAAAAGGCTGCCTATGACAAGGTAGCCTAGTAGATAGTATGTGGTGTGTGAAATGAATGAATTATTCAGCTTCTAGGTGGAGCCCTCGATGGACGCCCCGAGAGCTCACATCCCCACTGCACTTCTGGCAGCAGCTTCTTGTATGAGAAAGGAGGCAAGCTGGGAGACGATAGAAACTTCTGCATGCCGGTCGAATCCTTCGAACATCGGGCTGGGATTACATTCGAGCAGCACTGCCGAACCGTCACTGCCCAGTTTTACATCCACGCCGCTGAAGAGTAGGCCAAGCGCGCGGCACGCTCGGATGCTGAGCTTTGCTACCGCTGCACTGATCTCGGTCGCAGTCACTGCGGCCTCACCCGTGCGGTAATCGATAGCGCTGCTTTCGATCGCGAACGCTCCCAGGACTTTGCCATCGAGCACAAACACGCGTACTTCCTGACCCGGCACGAGCTGCTGAAACATGACAGGAGCATTCGCCAAGGCGGCTAAGCGCTCTGGCTCGAGATCTTCTTGCGATAGCTTGCGGCAGTGCGCTCCGCCGGCAACGGGCTTATACACGACATCCCGGCCATTGGCGAAAGCCTTCACCTGTGCCGCCTCGCTCGTCACGAGCGTAGCCGGAACCGGAATCCCCTCGCGGTGGAGGAACGCCATCTGAAACGGTTTGGCAAAATGAATCAGCAGCCTGTCTATGGGATTTACCAAAAGCTTATTCTGCAGCGGCAGACACTTCAGATAGGATAGCCATGCAGCGTAGCGTTCCCGCTGCGCGGCGTATGCCACATATCCCTCCTGTCGGATTTGCGCTTCCAACGGCTGCGCATTGAATGCGGGCGTCGGAAGGTACAGCGCTCGAAGATAAAATACCTGCACGTCCTTCAATGAATGGTCATTGTAGTATGAATCAGGCATACCGCTGCCGGTGCCAAGAGTAAGAGGAAACGGCAAAGTGGAGGTGTTGTCCATGATGAGCGGCTCTGCCCCTTGTTTTCTCAGCTCATCGGCTAAATATACGCAATGTCGTTCGTTGCCGGCTCCGATAATGCCTATCGTAGGTCGGCTTGTCATCCTATCTCCTCCCAATTTGTTTGAAAGCGCTGCCCAAACTGGGCACGCCGACACGAATAAGACCCTCGGAAAGCATGCCGCGTATTCAACGCCGACTGGCCTCCCGAGGGGGTATACAGGATGGGCAAGAGAATCGCTACGACTTATGCATCATCCTCAAGGTATTAAATAGAAATAAGTTCTAGCAGCCGCCTTCTTCGCCTATTGCCAATGTAGTATATATGATTCGTTCGTTCAGCTGGGCTCCCGCTGCATCTGACTGGTCTGCTGCATCATGGATGAAAAGCGCTTGATTCAATCGCTGCGTCTCTAGTTCGGCGATAAACAGATGTGTGTTCATTCTGATTCTACCTCCCAAGACTAATGGATTTATAAGCTCTCACCCATCCTCCTAGATGTTACCAAAATACTGCGTGGTTGACAAGCCATGTCAAACTTTGAAGGCACGCATCGCTCTACGCAGTTCGCGCAGATTCGGCCGTTTTCCGTACATTAGCACTCCCGTCCGATAAATCCGAGCGGAAAGCCAGCCAAACACAGCGATGGACAACACAAGTATGCCGAGCGATAGTGCCACTTCCCACGCCGCCGGATCCGCGAGCCCGATACGCAGGAACATGACGAATGGTGCAAAGAACGGAACAAACGAGCAGATTTGAATAAACGCCGACGTTGGCTGTGCCATGCCGAATATGCCGATGTAAAACGCCGCCAACGACAAGAGTGTGAGCGGCATAAGCGCTTGCGCAAGATCCTCTGTCCGGCTGACCACGGAGCCCACGGCCGCGTACAAGACAGCATACAGCAAATATCCGGTAAGATAAAATATGACGGCATGCAACAGCAGCATTGGCTCAATACTGCCCGCATCAATGTTGAAGGCTGCCAACTGCTCCCGATTATGCGGCAGTACGAGATTGATCAACAGAACCGCAACGTACACGCCAAGCTGCAGAAGGCCGACCAGAAACATGCCTCCGATCCTGCCAAACATCTGGGTGAGCGGTGATACGCTGGTGATTAGAATTTCCATCACCCGGGAGCTTTTCTCCGCCGTGATTTCACTGGCGATCAATTGACCTGTAATCATAACGCCCATGAACAGCGCGATGATGAGCGTGTACACCAAGCCGAGAGCCATTCTTCGTTCCGCCTCCGTCTTGCCGTCGTCTGCCGTGCCGGTGTCTGTGTCAGCGGAAATCTGGAGCATATCAATGTCAACCGGGGAGAAGAGCAGCTTTTTCTGCTCATTGCTCAGTGGTGTGTCGTGCAGCACGGTTTCCGTCTTAATCTGCCGAAGCGCTGCTGTCAACGCAGCCAACGTGCCTCTGTTCGGCACATCTACCGACTTGTAAGTCACCTTTGGGAAGCCGGCATCCGGACTTGCTTCGAACGTCAGGTACGCGTCGACGCTGCCATCGGCGATAGCTTGTTTCAGCGCGACCTCTGTATCTGATTGGGAACCGGTTGGCTTGAGCGGTATCAGCCGGACGTCTGTCTCTTGCTGCGCTTGGTCAAAGTAGGATTTCAGCGGTGCTGTTACCCCCGGGGCGGCTGCTTCGACAAAGCCGATCTTCTGTGGCTCTGTCGACTGCACCTTGCCCATGATGTAAGGCAGATTGCCAACCACGGACAGGATGATAGAGATGATGAGAATAGTAACTAAAAAAGCCTTCGTCCGCAGCTTATTCCGCATTGTAAAGGTCATTACAGTCACAAAGCTACTCAACAGCTTCACCCACCGTTCTTATGAAGATTTCGTTGAGCGTCGGCTCAACAATCTCAAACCGTGTTAAATCTCCCTGTGCGAGAGCATGCTGCAATACCAGCTGCGCGGCTTCGGCACGTGCGATGTTCACCTCGTAACCGTGCTCATGTCGCGTCACTTGCCGCACGTGCGGGATGTTTTCCAAACCGTGTAATTCTTGCCCGCCGATGTCAACCAGGACGCGCTCCCGCGGGAAGCGGCTTTTGATTTCCGCTACGCTGCCCTGCAGCACTGGATTGGACTTATGCAAAATGGTGATATTACGGCACAGCTCCTCCACATGTTCCATACGGTGGGTGGAGAACAGGATCGTTTTGCCGCTGTCACGCAATTCCTTGACTGCGCTCTTCAACAGTTCAACGTTGACAGGATCCAATCCGCTGAAAGCTTCATCCAGGACGATAATACCGGGATTATGAATCACCGCCGCGATAAATTGGATTTTCTGCTGATTTCCCTTGGAGAGCTCTTCTACTTTTCTGTTGTAATACTCAGCGATATTGAACTTTTCCAGCCATTTCTTCAGATTCTTGTCCGCTGTCCTGCCATCCATGCCGCGCAGCCGCGCCAGATAAATCAGCTGCTCGTCCACTTTGAGTTTCGGATATAATCCTCGCTCCTCAGGCAAGTAACCGAGCCGCGGCAGCAGCTCGCGGCTGTAACTCCGGCCGTGATACCGGATACCGCCATCGTCAGGGTAAATCAATCCCAGCACCATTCTCATGGTCGTCGTTTTCCCCGCTCCGTTACCGCCCAGCAGGCCGTATATCTCACCTGCCGCAATTTCAAAACTAATGCCGTTCACAGCGGTTTTCCCGCCATACTGCTTGCACACCTGCTGTAGTTGTAATGGTGGTAGATTCATCAGATCTCTCCCCTTCTACTCAAGCTTGCTGCCCGGTCGGCGTCCGGTCGAATTCGCGCGAACTATGCTGAATCCTTCGGCGAATCTCTTCGAGAAACTCGTGCTCCACTACCGAGTAACCGAACGGCTTCAACAGCCGGTCATATATTTCCTCCGCCTCCGCCAACGCCATGCGTGCCTCCGGCCAATTGCGCTGCCAAGTGAGCCATGCCGCCTGAAAACGCGGATACATCGGCTCCCGTCGGCTGATGCGGCCGGCAATCGTTTGCAGCTCGGCTGCCGAGGCAGCTCCCCCCCACAATACTTGGTGCGTGGCATACAAGCTATCGATGCCTTCGAGAGCAGGCGCAGCCGGTGCTGCTTTCCGGCGATACACAACGATCGGACGTAACAGCTCGGCAGCCCGCTCCCTTTTTCCAGCAGCCATATTGTAATAGTACAGCAGCACGCGGAGTCCGGCCTCTTCCATACACTCGGCAAGCGATTGCAGCGGATGGTTAGCGGGCGCGATCAGCTGTTCCGCTTGGCGGATTAGGCGTGTCGGCCACCGCGCCGGCGTCGCGGCGCCATACAGCCAAGGAAGCAGCAGCACAGAGCACAAGTAGCGTTCGGCCCGGCGCCCGCCACGATGCAGCAGCCACACCACCGCGCCATCCGAATAGCCGCAGCCGGGGAAATGCGGTACGACGGACAGAAGAAAAACAGCAAGACTGATGAAGCCGGCAGCCTGCATCAAATATCCGGGATACGTGGACAAGTCGGCCAATAACATCGCAGCGCTGCCAAACAAAATACTGAACAGCGGACCTCCCGCCGCAAGCAGCTGCCATTTGGACGTCATCTCTTGTACGTTATCGGTCGCCGGTATGAATAAAACAAGCCCCCCAACGTTGGCCCAGCTCGTGTTTTCTCTCACGCGCAGCTTTTCACCATCGGTATCAATGGTAAGGAACGCTACAGTGAACTCTTTGAATCGCAATCCCGCGGCAAATCCGCAGACGGTGTGTCCAAGCTCGTGCACGCATAGAGCAATCAAGCCGCCCAGAAGCACCAACACAAGATGGATGAAAAATTCGCGCTTATCCGGGATACACAGCGCCAAAACTAGCAGTACGCAGACCGCTGCGGCGATTACGATCAGCGGCCGGAACCACTTACGCGGCATAGCCGTCATCCTCGTCACCCCCTTTTTCTCCGCCAAAATAGATACACTGCTCCAACTAGAAACGTAGACAGCATCAAATAAAGGATACTGTTTCTGAACTGTTCGCTAGTCAACATCCCTCCGGTTTCAAGTGCCAGAAGAACGCCGACACCGCAGTAGGTGAACTGGAAAAGGAAGCTTTGCACCTGGTATTGAATGATCTTTCCTCTTTCATCTTGGGCTTCCTTACTCTTGGTGAACCTATCCAGAAAGGCGACACCCAGAATGAAAATTCCCCCAAAGAGCAGCAAAGTGAATATGTCATTCATGATACTCATTCCTCCTTATAATCGAATACGTCCGTCAGCGGCACCCCGAAGGCGTTGGCGATCTTGAATGCAAGTATCAGCGAAGGGTTATACTTGTTCTTCTCGACGAAAGCGATAGTTTGCCGGCTCACATCCGTGCGGTCTGCTAAATCCTGCTGCGTCCACCCTCTCTCCGCACGGTACACAACAATCCGATTCGAGAGCATATTGCATCACCACCTTCTACCTGATTATACAACATACTCCATAGGAAGGTAAATATTTTTAACATTTTGTTTAAAATACTTTACACGCAAAGGAAAACGGTCGCCCGGGAGGGGCAACCGTGAGGTTGACGAGAAAGCACGCAGTGGCAAAGTGAAGATTATAGCAGGCGGGGAAATTCCCTTGCGGCCGTTGTCGCGTATGGTGTGCCTGGTGCTGAGGGACACCGGCAGCTCTGGGAGACTTTTTGTACCCAGGCCGGGGTGGGCCTATCGGGCAGACTCCAGCGTAAGCACCGAGGGCACAAGCTCTGGCTTGGCGGAGCGAAGCAATTGATAGCCGATGCCGGACAAGCCAAGCATCATTCCGGGGAGCTCGATTCGCCTGGCTACCCCCGTGTGATATTTGCCTGACCGCCGCTTTTCGTCTAGGACGGCCATCGCAGTGGTGCGCGCGAGCGCGGTCCAATCCGCACGATTGCACGCTTCACCCGCCAGCAGGAAGAGCTCGGCGTTGCCAAGATCGCCGTGACACAGCGAATGGCTGCGGCCCATGCCACTGCGCAGCGTTGCTAAAACGGCGGTTTCCACTTCCTCGGCCAAGCCGCTGTCCCGCACATAACGCGATATGAGAACACGGCTGAGGCCAATTCCTGCGGCGCCATGGCACCACGCATCCCGGTGTGCTGTGCAGCCCTGCATCCCCGGGCGCAAATCCGCCCATCGGCCTTCGGCCTGCACATACAGTGACCTATCGTAGGCTAACGCTCCTGCTGCAGCCGCATAATAATCTTCACGTCCTGTAGCGTGGCGTAGACGGAATAGCGCGGCAGCAATGCCGGCAGCGCCGTGGCCGAATCCACCGAGCGGCTTGTGCGGTCCTGGCGGTTTCCATGCCCAACCGCTGCCAGTGTTGACGGCACATTCCAGAAGGTGATCGCCGTACACCTCAGCAGCATGCAGTGCCTTTTGCGAGCCCAGTTGTTCATGAGCGTTCAGCATAACCTGGATGACGCCCGCGCTGCCTCCCATGATGTCATAATAGCTGTCCTGTGTGACCGTGGAAGTGATATTGTCTATGTGGCGCTCGATGCAACCGTTCCACTGTTCGCGTTCACCGAACAACGCCGTGAGATGGCACAGGGTATGGACCACCGAGCCGTTGCCGTGGAACGCACTGGCAAAATCCGTCGGCAGCACCCTGGTCATACAAAGCATCTGTGCGGCCTTTATCGCCATCTCTCGAAAATCCGTTTCCCTCGTTACTTCATATAAGTAAGCATAAAACAGCGCGATGCCGCTGACACCGTTATACAATCCCCGATCCAGCGCCGTAACCTGCCACTGCCCGTGGTAGTTGGCGGAAAGCCCGATCCACGTGACATCGTCTCTTTTGCCGTAGACCGCTTTCTCCATTAACTTGAAACCGATCTGCCTGGCCTCTTCCACCATGAGCCCGGTGTCATACTGGGATTCGCCGCGGCGTTCGGCGTGATGCTCAGCGAGGTGAACCTCTTTATGCGTGGTTGTGGTAACAGCGGCCGCGTGCTCTTCCTCACGTGCGCTGCCAGCCACGTTCGAAACGGTCATCTCCTCGCGCGCGTTACTCGCAACAGCAGCTTCGATCCACTCGGCCTGCTCGTTCATATACTCGACGGTATAATTGCGAATCCTCTCCATGACCGCTTCAAGACCGGTTTGCTTGAAATAGTCCGTGATTCGTTCTCCTTTACTGGCAAACAAATCCTTGGAGCCGGGATAAGTTGTAAAAAACGGAAAATCACCCTCGAACAAATCGCGTTTCTCATACGGAATTTGCCGGGCATCCAATATGGTGAACCAGAGCCTGTCCAGCAATTGTTCCCGCTCCAGCGCCTCTCTCAAATAGTCCGGATGCTGTGATTCTGTTAAAAAGTCAGCGTAATATTGCGTTACGCGCACGAGCTTGCGGATGCCATCATGCCGGAATTTGGCAATTGGACCGTTCACATCTGTGAGCTCCGAACGATGTTCGATAATGATCTCGGAAGCTTCCCTGAACCCCGCCAGCAAAAACTCGATGTACCCGGTTACGCCTGCCAGCCTGCCGTGCACCTTTGGAATATTTTTGGCGTCCATCACGCTGCGGTCCGTTTTGCGCACGAAGCGCATTTCATCCGTGCCGTCATTCTCGATGCGCAGCACCGGAACCGGCAGCTCCTGCTCCACCGCACTCATCCCGCCGATGTCATAACCCATCTTATCAGCGGTCGTCGTCACGAGCGTGGGAAGCAGCCCCATGCCCAGAACGGAATTCACCGTTTTGTAATTGGCTTCAACATCCGCCGTCTCCTCGATCAACAGATCGGTCTTTTGGTGGAAAACAGTTTCCAGATCGACTATAGTGGGATGCTCGCCGCTTGCTACAATATTTTCATAGTGGAAGTCAAGCCCGCACACGCTGTGCAGTACGGCCAACAAGCCTCCAAGCCTTTTGTAATACCGCTCAACTTCCGCCTCGGATTTGCATTCTTGGTAAGTTACGAATGTCTCCCATGCGTACCCGTCCCGATCAATCACATGGTGGCCTCTTAGCGCCGGCGCGAAACCTTTACGATTAAACCAGTCCAACAGTTCAAAATAATGCTTTGCGATAGAGAGGGCTTTAGGCTTATACACGATGACATGTTCCCCTGTAAAATGGAGCCGCATGACAGTCCGGCCCTGCTGATGCGCGTCCCCGAGTCCAGCGGAGAGAGAGATGAGCCGCATCTCACCGTGGAGAAGCTCCGCTTGAATGCGCCGCGCATCGTGCAAGTATCGGCCAAGCGCTTCTGTCACCGCCATATAGAAATAGTGTGTTCTCAGCATGAGCAGCCGCGTCAACATGGGATATTCCTTGTAAATAAACTCCAATGCATCCGGATTCATCAATTTGGTCTGGACGAAGGACTGGTACCGTTCCTCCGATGATTCTCCCACTAGTTCCTGCAGCTGCTTGGAGATATGCAGCTCCAGCACGATAGTTCTCGCCCCCATTTGGACGAACGCTTGAGCCAGGTTCTCAACAATGGAGGGCAGCAGGCTGTCCCATTCGGTTAGACGTGACAGCGCTGGATTAGCATCATAGAAGCTTTGCAGCTTCCCTTTCGCCCACAGGATGAACGGACGAAACGCGACGCTGAAATGCACCGGCCCATCCGGTTTTAACGCTTCGGCGCGGTTCAAAGCGAAAGCTTCATCGATCCAGGTCATCCATTCGGGCTTCACGTCGTGTGCGAACCGGCATTTTTGCCACCAGTCGTCCGTTTCGGCCAGCGCGATCACCTTGGCGAATTGTTCTTCGCTGAGCTCATGGGCGTCGAGCCATAAAGTGTACGTCCTGTCGTTAAGCAGAGCTTTCTGTTTCCATTGCTCAGCCAGTTCTCTCAACCGTTCCTCCGGATACTCAAGCAGGTCCAGGTCGTGCATCAATTCCGCACGTTCTTGTATGCTTAACGCTTTGTACATACCATCGGACATCGGTGCAAGAACGGCATCGTTACAGGTTTGCATCACATATCACCCTCCTACGGCGTCCCGGTTATTGTCCAATAACAATAAAAACAGCCATAGTGCAAATGAGCGGTTCACCTGCACTATGGCGTTCCGCTATTGCCGTACAGGCAATTAGCGTTTGAGTGTCAGAGAAATCATGTAGCCGAAGCTAAATGCACTTACAAAGATGGTAGGTGTCCATTCCGGCTTGACATCTCCGCCTCCGCGCGTGCGTGTCAACTCGTCCAGAGACACTTCCACCAGCTTGGCACCGGACGGATCATTGTCCTTCAACCGCTCCAAAGCTTGAGCACGAGTCATCTTAATCCCTCCTTGAAATTCCGTCATCAGCTAACACGGCAATAGCACAGCATGAATTGAGCATTCGGGATACGGCCGTTAGCAAGTAATCCAGGAAAACACCGCGCCTGCTCCCGCTCCGGCACCGGCCGCGCACCACTTGGAGCTTCTTAGCGCATAGACCGTAGCGTAAATCGCTGGACTCCATTCAGCGTCCACATCGCCACCGCCATACGTACGGTTCAGTTCGTCCAGTGACAATTCAACCAGTTTTTCGCCTGCCGGATGGTTTGCCTTCAGAGATTCAAGAGCTTCCAAACGCGTCATTTTACATTCCTCCCAATAATATGAATTGGACTTGCTGTTTCAGCATACCTTGTGTTGAGTCGTGCGGGTACTTCACAAAGTTGCAAATCTTGTGGCTAGGCACTTGGGTTCCACGCTTGAATCAGTTTCTGATCGTGTAGACGAATCTGGAACCGAACACAAACGTTGCCATAAAAATACCGGGAGTCCATTCAGGCGATACATCCCCGCCTCCACGCGTACGCATCAGCTCGGCATCGGACACTTCTACCATTTTGGCACCAGACGGGTGATTATGCTTTAACGCTTCCAGCGCTTGCATGCGATCCATCCCAATTCCTCCTTTCTGCGATATTCAACGGCCGCGAATTCATTTTACAATAGGTTTTTTTTGCTGTGCACTTCGCAAAAGTGCCGATTTGCCGCACGCCACAATCCTGACTTAGACATATGGCCTGGTCCCGCTGCAGCTCAGCGCTCCCTTGTGCCTTACAAGGTACGGCAGACGCTGGGCCGTGACACTGCCGAGTCGGCCGTCATCGTTTTGGGGATTGCATTTTTGCCACCGGTCCCGTTGTCATTATGCGGTCATTGGTACGCTGCCTGCAGCTGCGGCGCTGATGCGTGTGTGTCATTCAGTCACGTTCTTCGTTGAAGAACCGGCCGGGCATGCCCCAATATCTTCTCTCGCGGTCCATCGTCTCTAAGGCCTGATGCAGATTAATCAACCCATACCCGAACTGCGGGTCTGTTCCTGCCTTTCCGAGATCGGCCGAGCTTTGCCGCAGCAGTTGTTTCACCTTGTTAACGGAGAGCGGCCAGCCCCGCTCCTTCTGATAGGCAATCATAACCCCTACCGCGCCGGACACCTTCGGCACCGCGAGACTCGTACCGGCGCTCAGCGTATAACCATGCGGCAGCCCAAGCACCTCACTTAATACCGGTTGTTCGAGATTCGTAGGAAACGTGGAGAAGACGAGCTCCCGCGGATCCAGGAGGCCTTCGGTTAACCAGTCCGCCCCGTAGTCGCCTCCGGGCGCGGCGACGGTGATCCCTTCACCGTAATTTGAGAAAAATGACAGCTGATCCGACTTGTTCGTGGCCGAAACAGAGATAGCGTCCCTAACCCCCACACCCGGCAAGTGTACCTGCCTGTCGCCCGGGTTGCCGCGCTGTTCCGCCACTTTTTCAGGATCGCTGAGATCAATCCCATCGTTGCCGGCGCTCGCGACCACTATGGAACCCTTGATGTGCGCGTACTGTACGGCGCGTTTATACGCTTCAACGATCACCCTGTCGAGCGGCTTACGCATTGACTTGTACGTGCCCAAGCTCACATTGATGACGTCACATTCATCCCTGGCAGCTTGAATGATAGCCTGGATGACCCATATCGATTCCGCTCCGTCTTCTGCGTTATCCATCACTTTGTACGGTACCAGGCCTAGCTTCGGACCCACACCGAGCATTGCACCGTTGGCGGCAATCGCGCCCGCGGTCATAGTACCGTGTCCCAATCGGTCTTCCGTGCTTGTAACTCCGGGAACGAACGACTTACCTTTGGCCACGATATTCGCCTTCAAGTCCGGATGATTGAAATCGACGCCGCTGTCGATAACGCCGATCTTCACCCGGTGGCTGCCGGCTTCTTTAGCGAAGCTTTTGCCGCCTTCCGTCACCTTCTGAATATCCCAACCGAACCACTGATAATACACAGCACCGGTGACATCGATTTCGCCATCGCGGGGCGCTGCGAGAGAGCGCATCGTTTCCGGTGCCGTCGGCAATGCCCGGGCGCCGGGAGCCAGCTTATCTGCAGGAGGCGGTCCGGGCACCGTGATGCGCTGCTCCGGTCCTGTGCTGTCCACTTTATAAGGATAAGCTTGCTTGATCCGTTCAATGGCTTGTCCGGTTTGTTCGGTTCCTTCCAGCTTAATCGTGCCAATCTCGGGCACCACCGTAACCGCAATGTCTGGATAGTCCTTCTGGAGCAATTCAAGTACTTCATCTGGTATACGAGCGTCGGAAAACACCACGATCTGCTCGCCCTCTGCCCGTGCATTCGCATCGGAGCCAAGCGAGGACGGCTTCAGCAGTGCTGAATTCGCAGGCGGATCGAACCAGGACTCCTTCGCCGCCGCGGTATGGGTAGACGGGCTGGACGGGGGTTGCTTCCACGCCGCCGTATGGGCGCCCCGCGGGAACCGGGTCTCCTTCGCCAACCCCGTGTGCTCCGATGGGTCGGACCACGTCACCCCCGCCGCTGCATTAGCCGGCTGCACCGGGGCTTGGAGCACCGCCACCGTGGGTAGAGCTGCAATAACAACACTAGATAGCCACTTCTTCATTCCGATTCTCCTTTTCCGCTGTGTATAGACGGTAATACAGCCCCCGTTTGGACATTAACTCGTGGTGGCTGCCATACTCATGGATGGTTCCTTTGTTCAGCACGACGATCCGGTCGGCTTGTACAACCGTGCTTAACCTGTGCGCGATAATGATCTGAGTGCAGTGCAGCGCTTTCAAATTAGCTTGGATGCGCGCTTCCGACAGATTATCCAGGGCGGAGGTCGCTTCGTCCAGGATGAGAATCCTGGGGCGGCTCACCAGCGCACGCGCGAGCAGCAGGCGTTGTCTTTGGCCGCCGGAGAAATTACTGCCCGCCTCGGACACCATCGTGAAGTAACCCATCGGCTGCTGCATGATCTCGTCATGGATATCCGCGAGCGCCGCGGCGTGCACCACCTCCTGCATCGAAACGTTATCATCGAGCAGCTGGATGTTTTCCATCACGGAGCCGTGGAACATTCTTGTTTCCTGCAGCACAGCACCGACATGGCTTCGCCAATAGGCGAGGTCGACACGGTCCATCGGAATGCCGCCGAACAGGATGCTCCCGCCGGACGGCGTGAACAGGCCGAGCAGCAGCCGCGCTAGCGTACTCTTGCCTGACCCTGACTCGCCAACGATGGCGACGGTCTCGCCGGGTGCGATCGTCAGGTTGATACCGGAGAGCACCGGGTCACCAAAAAAATCATACTTGAACGACACGTCCCTCAGCTCCAGTTCACATTCCATATCGTGGGGGCGGAAGCCGTCCAATTGCTCCGACTTGCTGTCCATCACGTCCTGCAGCCGATGCACATAAGCGCCGAGTGCGAGAAACTGGGTATACGTTAAGCTCAGGGAGATGATCGGCATCATGAACTGCGACGCTAAAGCCGAGAAGCCCATCAATTGCCCCACCGTGAGTTCGCCGCTAACCACCATTCCCGAGCCCAGCCAGAGCAGCAGCAGAGGTATAATGAAATACATGCCCGAGCTAAAGCTGTCTAGTGCTGCGGAAAGCAAACTCTGCTTCTCCGCTGCGTGCAGCTGACCCTGAAACAATTCCTTCCACTGACGGAATACTTTATTTTCGAGTCCCAGCACCTTGATATCGGTAATACCCGTAATGTTTTCGGTTAGATAACTCTGCGTCTTCGACTGGCTGGCCACGCTGCGGTCGGATAGCCTTTTGACCAGCCGGCTGCTTATGAGCAGCACTACCAGCACGACAACGCTCAAACCCACCACCACTAGAGCCATGCGCCTGTCCATATACAACATCATTGCCGCATAACCGATAATGAGCAGAAAATCGATAACTAGTGAGATCACCCGCGACGAAAGAATCTGACGAATCATCACATTCGAATTTGCCCGGAAAATTAGGTCTCCGCTGGTACGGCTCTCGAAGAACATGTACGGCAGTGAAAACAGCTTTGCAATAAACGCCGACATCAGCGACATATCAAGCACGGTTTGTAACCTAGCAATCAAATAACCTCTCAACAAAGAAAAAGCTTGGTGAAACAAATACAGCCCGAGCACGCTCATTCCGATGATCGCAATGTAGCCCTGGTTGCCCGGCAAAAGCACACGGTCGACGACCCATCGGGTCAGCTGCGGCACGACCAGACCTACGCCCTGGAGGAAAAACCCAGCTAGCAGAATACCGGAAAGCAGCTTCTTTTGTTTCAAGACGTGAGACAGCAGAAAATTAACTTTTCGCTCGCGGCGCGCCGGTATAAAGCTGCTGCCCGGCGTGAGAGTCAGTACTATACCGGAATAATGCGCGATAAACTCATCGTAACGCAGCTTGCGCCTGCCATGACTAGGGTCCACTATGGTGAAATGCCGCCTGCCGATATGCTCCAGTACGACGTAGTGCTTATGGTCCCAGAACAGCACCGCCGGAAGCGGCAATTCGCCAAAGTGGCTTACCTCCGCCTTGTAAGCCTTTCCATCCAACTGAAATTTCTCGCCCATCTTGATCAAATCCATCAGAGATGACCCTTTTGGAGACGTGCCGAACATGTCCCGCAGCTCAGGCAGCCCAATACGGCGGCCGTGATATCCGAGCACCATCCCCAAGCAGGCAAGACCACACTCGCTGTGCTCCATTTGCTCAATATACGGTACTTTTTTCTTCATGCTCCACGGCCCCTATCACTTCTTCAATGTTCAACCAACCCATGTGATATGCAAGAATACCGATTTTGACGCGTGAGGAGATCCGGCACTTTAATTTGACCGCGGATACGATTTCCCCGACCCTGCGCCGGCTGACAAACAGTTTTTTGGCGATTTCGACATCTTTGTAGCCTTTCGCAATGAGGATCGCCACTTCCTTTTCCTTCTCACTCAATGCAGGACTCATAGATATCACTCTTCTCCCGAATTGTCAGTTTGTTAACATAATTGAACTCCTCCAAGCAAGCTGCTTCCATAGAAACAATGCTGCTTCGATAGCGACGATTATCAACCCTTGAATGATGGCAGCTCAGAATGAGTTGCCGCTTGCTTCATAGCAACCCTCCCAATTCAGGATACGAATAGAATACTGGTAAAATATTTTCTGAGTGTTAAAGTAAGGAAAATATTATGTTTTCTGTAATTCGCAGCTTATCTAGGAACTGAGAAAAGGACAGGGTGACGGGGGACACATAAACGGAATATGATTGATGGGCAATTGACAGTGAGGTTGAGAGATTCCGTGGCGAAGTTCATGCAGAGTGCTGCGATAATAATGTAACGCATTATGTAAAAGACCTGGGGGTGATGTGCTGCAGAATGCCGACCAAGTGCCGACTGGCACAGCACCAGTAATTGAAGGCGGGGGATGCCTTCTTCCATCGGCTATTGTCTGTAGGAGTATTGAATTAATGGCGTTTTTTCAGGCGCTGCATAGCAAGGCGGACGCTAACACTGCTGCTGAGGATAGCACCGCCCGTGTTGACCGATTTACGATTTATCGCCGTGTTCCTCATTTCCGTAAGTTATGCTGATCGATCATCCTGTTCTGCTGATCCATGTGCTTGTTCGTTCCGGTTGCTTTTTCATCTTTACGGGTCGGGTGCTCTGCGTCCGCCATGCTTTCGACAAACGACTTCAGATTCGCGGTTGCACCCGCTGTGCCATTGCTTACTGGCGTCTTCTTTTGGTCGTTAACCATTGCCCAGCCACCTCCTAATTTAGAATTCAACCATTATTAACCTTTTTTAGCGGAGTCTAACCACAAAAAAACCGTGACGACAAAAAAGATTCGTCAACGGTTTAATTACACTCAGCCCGATCTACCTCTTGATACAATACAACCGGCTCGTTTCCTCCCAAATCTCTCCACGTTCGAGAGAAAACAATCCTTTTTTCTCAGACGGGAGCTGTACGTTGGGAGCATTCACCAAATTCACTTGCGGCTCAGGACAAAAGAAGCCTTCCGTCGCGCCGTTGTTCCAAATCATCCACTGCTTATAGGAAGTCCCCACGTCGTACACTAGCGTGACCCCCTCGCGGGCGTCTGTGAGTTCCATGCGGTTGCGGCCGTTGTCTGGCTGTGCTGTATAGTGATTGTCCATCGGTTCGAAGAATGGTGAGATGCCTGCCACGCGCATCCGCTCTTCATCTGCTGTTAACGGCACGTGCTGACCGGTCGGCAGCATCCTCTCGTTCAACTCCCAGCGTTCACCGATCGTCATTCGGAAGCTGTAATCGGCCGCCGCACTGCCGGATGCAAACGGGGCGTTCACGGCTGTATGAAAGGCCAATAGACAAGGCATCGGTTCTTCGCCATTGTTGCGTATCATCACCTGCTGCTGGAGCCCGTCTTCACTAAGCATGTAGCGCAGCTTGAAGGTAAATAAATGAGGGAAAAATCTATAGACGGGATGCTCTTCCGTGACATCCAGGCGAAGCACAACGAAACTCTCGCTCCTATTCACCCCCTGCTCCTCCACCATCCACGGAATGTTATACAAAAAACCGTGCAAATGGTTTCCGGTGCTCTCCTCATTCACCGGGAATATGTACTGTCTCCCGTTCCATTCGAAGCGCCCGTCTTCATATCTGTTGGGCGGAAATAACACAGGAATGCCGTGAATCATTGGGTTCTTGCGAAAAGCCTCCATCTCTTCAGGCGCCGGCTCGTGCAAGAACCGGTACCCGGCCGAATTATCCCGAAAAGCAACCAAGTTCGCTCCAATGTGAGGAAGTACCACAGCCTCATAACGCCCGGCCGTTAACCAGACAGCCTTCTCCCCGTGAAACGATTTTTCATGGACCGCCGCCAATAATACCAACTCCTCTCATTTGTTACTACAACAGCAAGCCGTTGTGGTGTGCCGCATCAGCGATACTACAATGTCAAACCGGTGTCGGTTTCCCGGACCGGCAAAAACAACGGCCGTTCCTGGCCGTGAGGTGTATCCGGATAATGCGTGCAAATCATTAAACGTCCGCCGAAATCCCGAAACAAGCTCGAATGCCCTGCATTGCGGTCCATAAGCAAGTCGTCGTCATGGGTCCATGGCCCCTCCATCCTGCCGACGACGCAACGCGCGGTGGCCACCGTGTAACCGCCGAGACCCTGATCGCCGCTGCATCCAGGTTTCGAGTAGCTTGACCAGAGAAGCACTAAGTGCCCATTGCGAGCGTTGTATAAAAATGGGGCGTCTGTAAGATACCCTTGTTTCTCTATCCGCGGATCGCCGAACACACGGATCCACGGCATGTGCGCGGCATTCAAGATCGTCACCGGTTCACCGAAGGATGATTTCAGATCATGAGTCAAGCGCAGCCCCTCGATTCGGCCATCATACAACTCGGTCCACTCGTGGCAGTATACAATCCACCGTTGCCCTTCTTTGTCCTCATAGTACGTTCCGTCCAGACATTCGCTGCCGGGCAAAGTGACCGGACCTTCGCTGTGAACGCGGTAAGGGCCTGCCGGGTGATCGGCCACAAGAATCCCTGTACCGCGGTTTTCGCCAATGCCGCCTTTGAAAGAGGCGAACATATAAAATCGCCCGTCTACTTCAAATACTTCAGGCGCCCAGTAATGCCGCACACCCCAAAAGCCTTTCGGCGGTTCGAATGCCGCGTAGGGTCCGGTCCACTCGGCTAAGTCGGTGCTCACGTACACCTCGAAGAGCGGATCCTTATCCCCGCATCCGTCTGCGAACGTGGTGCCGAACAGATAGTATTTTTGCTCTTTCTCATAGGTGAACACAAAAGGGTCGCGCATATGGATGTCGCTTGTTTTTACCGTTTTTATGGTGCGAAACCCTGGCTTCATCGGCTGTCACTCCTGTCCGCTGAACGAAGGATCGGTGATGGTGGTTAGATGCCAGAGAGAGTTGATTTTTCTAATCTGTTCGATATCGCATTTAGGCTGCCTGTCATACGTCAATAAGCCGTTTATTTCCTGCTCGACATCGGTGAGCTGGGTGTAGCAAAAACCGTGAATCGCTTGCGACGCATACACCGCCTCAATCACGCGCCGATATTCGCGCAAGAAGTCCTCGCCGGTAGTTACCGATGTGTAGCCCCATCCCTTGTCTGAATCCGAATCCGCACCGGCACGGTAAGCTATCCCGCCGAACTCGGTCAACAAAATCGGTTCACCCCGGTGTGAGAATCCGTTTGCGTAGACTCCCCTGCGGGCCGGCCGGGATCTGAGAATGTGCTCCTTTGTCGACAGAGATTGTTTGAAATAGGCGTATTTGTCCGTTTCCTCAGGTTCGCCATGATTATAATTATGCACCGCGCAAATATCCGATTGCGTCAGCTCCCAGCCGTCGTTGGAAATGACCGGCCGCGTAGGGTCGAGTGATTTGATCAGATGATACATAGCCAGGCTGTGGTGCTGCTGCTGGCGGTCGTGGCTCACGAGCGGAACTCCCCAGCTCTCATTCAGCGGCACCCAAGCGACTAGGCTGGGATGGTTGAAATCACGCTCCATGATTTCCATCCATTCGCGGGTCAGACGGCCCACGGCATCCGTGGAGTATGACGGGCTAGCCGGACACTCTCCCCAGACGAGAAAGCCGAGACGATCGGCCCAATACAGGAAGCGGGGATCTTCCACCTTCTGGTGCTTACGGCAGCCGTTGAAGCCCATCGCTTTCGCCAGCTCCACATCCTTGCGCAGAGCCTCGTCGCTTGGCGCGGTGAGAAGCCCCTCCGGCCAATAACCCTGATCGAGGACAAGCTTCTGGTAATACGGTTTATTGTTCAGGTATACCATGCCGTGCTCAGTGTGGATTTTACGTAATCCGAAGTACGACTGCAGCTGGTCAAGCGTCTGATCGTCCTGTTTCAAAGTCAATGTGACGTCAAACAAATTTGGGTTCTCCGGCGTCCACGTCCATCCGTCGTGATGGAACGGCGTTCTAAAAATGTTTCGATTCAACAAATCGTAAGCCCTTTTGGTGAACCGCTCCTGCACCGCAATCGTGTCTGTGACCACTTTCACACCTTTAAATGAAATGTCCACCTCAAGCACACAATTCGCATATGAACCCTTTGTTTCAAAGGATAAAATGACTTCGCCGCGGTCAAGATCCGGCTGCCATCGCACTTTGTCTACACGAGTCTCATCCACAGCTTCCAACCATACCGTCTGCCAAATCCCTGTCGTACGTGTGTACCAGATGGCAGCGGGCTGCTCGATCCAGTACTGTTTACCGCGCGGAATGGTTTCGTCGGTGGAGGGATCTTCCACACGCACCGTTACTTCCTCTTCACTCCAGTTCAGCTCCTCTGTGATATCGAATTGAAACGGGGTGTGCCCTCCCTCATGCATCCCCACATACTTCCCGTTCACATAAACAAAAGCCCGGTAATCTACTGCTCCGAAGTGCAGCAGCACCCGTTTGCCCTGCCAGTGCCGGTCTACAGAAAACTTGCGCTTATACCATACGATGTCATGAAACGACGGATCGTTGATGCCGCTGAGCGGCGTCTGATAGGCAAACGGCACTTCAATCGTGCTTGAAAGGCTCCTCGTCGGGGCAAACCATTTGTCAAAAGCCCCCTTGTCATCGTCATCGAAATCAAACTGCCAGGTTCCGTTAAGATGCTGCCAATCCTCTCTAACAAGCTGCGGTCTAGGATATTCGGTGCGTAATGTCATTGGACAAATCTCCCATCTTATTAATTATTTGATACCGGAGCCGGTGACCCCTTTGACAAAAAAGCGGTTGGTAAACAGAAATATGATCAGTGCGGGCAGCGTGGCGATCAAGGTAGAAGCCATCATTTTAGCCGGATTAACAAAGTTCGCCCCTTGGATCAGGCTCGCCAAGCCTGTTGTCACAGTTTTCATTTCCGGAGAATTGACAACAAGCAGCGGCCACAAGTAGTCATTGTAAATGTTCAAAAAGGTAATGACGGTCAGCGTCAGAATGGCGGGTCGCACGGTCGGGAATATGACCGAAACCAATATGCGCCATTGATTTGCGCCATCCAGGTGTGCCGCTTCCTCAAGCTCCTTCGGGAACGACAGCAAGAAGTTGTAGATCAGAAATACCCCCAGCGTCCCTGCAGAGTAAGGAAAAATAAGCGGAACATATGTGTCGGTGAGATTAAGCATTTTGAAAATATAGAATGAAGGGAAAAGAGTAACGATGCCTGGGATCGTCAACGCTCCGACAATCATAATCAACACCAGCTTCTTGCCGGGAAAATCCAACCGGGCTAACGAATACGCGGCGAGCACGTCAACAAATACGACAAACAAGGTACCTGCAACAGTCACTAAAGCCGTATTGATAATCCATCGATCGATCGGTGCATCCCCGGTGTCAGAAAACAGCTGTACATAATTCTCCAAGGTCCAGGTGTACGGGATCAATGAAGAGCTCGCCATAGCTTCACCGAGCGTCTTGAACGAAGTGAAAATCATCCAAAGGATCGGTACCAAAAACACCAGCCCCAACACGGTGGCGGCCACGATATTCAGGATGGAAGCCAAGCTCCGATGTTTGCGCATATCTTCCTCTCCTTTACTTATGATTCTTGTAAGACAAAAAATACTGCGCGCCGGTTACCACCATCATAATGAGGCCCATTAATATAGCCATAGCGGAACCCATGCCAAGCTGGTTCATGTCGAAGACGGCACGCTGGATGCCCATAATGAGCGTGTTCGTGGACTCCGACGGCCCCCCGGCCGTGATCAGCTTCGTCTGTCCGAACAGGTTGAACGATGCAATAATGGTTGTCATCACGATAAAAATGCCCACATTGCGTATCTCCGGCAGCGTGATGGCAAAGAACTTGGTGAATCCGCCCGCTCCGTCCAAGTCAGCGGCTTCATAGACCGTCCCATCCACTTCATCGATAGCGTTGATGAACAGCATCATGTTGAATCCAATAGTCCACCACACTGTTGCGATCAATATCGTAATCCATGCGAAAGGCTGAGAATTCAGCCACTGCACCGGCTCGCCCAGCCCCAAAGACACCGCCGCGCTATTGATAAACCCGCCGTTTTCGTTAAACAGCCAACGGAAGACCGCCGATACGGCCGTCACCGAAACGGAGTAGGAGAGAAAGAAAACCGTCCGGTAAATCGACTTGAGTCGTGTGGGGAGCTTATCGATCATAAGCGCCAGGCCCAAGCTGATCAGCACTAACGGAGGCACACTGAGCACCACGAACAACAACGTGTTTTTCAGCGTATTTACAAACAATTCATTGTAAATGTCTCCGGGAGTGAGCAGACTTTTATAGTTATCCAGACCGACAAACGTGTGCTTTCCGCTGGCGATATTCCACTCGTATAAACTCACTATGAGGCCGTATACGAGGGGAAGCAGCCAAAACAGGACGAAGCAAATGACGAAGGGAGAAACAAACAAATAAGCCCATTTGATGGATTGTGTTTTGCTTTTCACACGGATCACTCCAACAACTTAGAGTAAAAAACGGGCTCTGTGGGGATGACTTGTTCATCTCCGTTTCACAGAGCGCTTGCACGATGTTACTTGCCAGGTTCTGTCGCCGCTATTTGCTGCGCGCGTTTCGTAGCCGTTTCGAGTTCTTTCATCAGCTGATCTTTGGTCATGTTGGGCGTAGACACCATTTTGCTGAATACTGTTTCGTTCAAATAACGTATTTGCTCTCCGAATTGGTAAACAAAAGGGGCTTTGATGAATGAAGCAAATTGCTGCTGATTCACATAAGAGAGCGGGTATTTGTCCTTGTTCTGAACGATAAAGTCCATAGTTGGCTTATGCACCGGGGCTTGTCCGGCTTCCGCCCAGTGGATCAGGTTCTGAGGCGTGTACATATAGCGCAAGAACTCGGCTATACCGTCAAGCACCTGCTGATCCTGTGCCTTAGCGGACACCGCGATCGTATGCGAGTTCCCATAGGTGGCCGGCTTTTTACCCAGCATCGGAACTGCCGCGATGCCCAGTTGATCGCCATATTTTTGCTTTGCCGCGCTATAATACCATGGGCCTGTCACCGCCACCGCCGTTTTGACCGATGCATTCGAGTCTTTCGCTTCTTTCATAAAAGCTTGAAACTCTCCGTCCACACCAAGCCCAGCCGGCGACAAGCGATCCGCGTGGATCATTTTATTGAACGTAAGCAGGGCGTCGGCAAACTCAGGCTGGCTGAAGTTCAAATAGTTATCCTGCTGCAATTCAATCCCGTTTTGCGCGGCTATTGTCATCATGTAGAACTCCACTAATCCGCTGGACGGAACGCCGAGAGCATACAAATTTTTATCCTTCGCCTGCAGGCTCGCCTGGAGCTGAATCAAATCGTCATAAGTTGCCGGAGGCTGTGGAGCCAATGCTTTATCATAAAACATCGTCAAGGGATGAATATCGAGTGGAACCGCATACATCTTGCTGTCGAGTTTGGCGAGGTTCACGCCAGCCGGGTCGAAATCAGCTTCTTTGAGCCCTGCCTTGTCCATAATCGGCGAAATTTCTTGAATCATGCCGTCCTGCTTATATGTATGCAGATTGTTGCCGTGGATCACGACCACATCGAAATTTCCGGATTTGAATTTAGTGTAGTGCTCTTTTTCCTGAATTTCCTTTATCACGTACTTCTGTTGGGAGCTGTTGAAGCCGTCGGTGATTTTCTTCATGTAAGCGCCATCGCCGCCGGTAAACCCATTGATGAAATTAATCGTAATTGTGCCGTCCGCACTCTGAGCGGTTCCCTCGTTGGCGGTGCCTCCGTTGGAACAGCCGGTTAGGGCCAAACCGCCGGCTAACGCCATGGCTAACCATTTTTTTCTTACCATGTTTTATCATCTCCCGCGTTCTTTTTTTCGTTTCGGTTTACAAAATCCAGCTTCATTTTTAAATCGGTTTCATAATTGCCAAACCTGCTTCCGAACAAATTGATACCGCCGTCGTTGTGTGCGTCAGGCTTTATGCCAATTCGAACGGTCAGATACGGCTTATCGTCCAACTCCAGCTGTGGGATTGTGACATTAGATATTCCGCGCCCGTCGATAAAGGATCCGTCCGAGTTCACGCGCCATGTTTTGAGGAGGCCATACTGTGTGTTCTCGCTGCCCCACCACGCCGGCGTCAATATCCCTCGTTCCCCGCCAAAATCACCGGGGCTTGTCCAGCTGCCCAACTCCTTCCCGTTAATCCACAAGGTAATGTCTGACGGCCAGTCCAGGTTGAAGAGAGGTGCCTCCGAGCAAAGCTCCATGGACAATTCCAAATTCTCTATCACGGCGCCGCGTGGCACACGGTTCGGGAACCGATATTCTAAATACCCGCGGCGGAACCAGATCAGCTGCGCGCTAATTCGCTCAGGTTCGAAAAAGGAGCGCGGCTCATCCATTTCCCCGATGATGGAGTGCTCGCTCAGCAGTCCGCAGGGACCGGAAACGTGCGAATCTACGAAGTGTCCGATAGGGATGGATACAACTGCGGTAGTTTCCGGCGACCCAGGCCGCAAATGAGAGAAATCGACCACGATCCGGCTGTACACCGCGGTGCATACCTTTTGTGTGCCTCGCGTTCCCGGAACCATTTCCGTCTGAATTAATCCGGCTTCCTCCAGCTTGCGGACATTGATGGCTGCAGTCGACGCAGGGATGCTGAATCTTTCGGCGATCTCCATGACATTCATCGACTGATGGAGCAGCGTCTTGAATATCTCGGTTCTTAAATCTGTTGAAAGGGCTTTCGCAATGTTCAAAAAATCATCGATATTGGTTGTGAGGACGCGGTTGAGCTTCTCTTTGTTCGCATAATCTCGTTCGATCTTCAATTGGTTCGGCCCTCCTTTCACGGGCTGTGGTTGAGGCTCGCTTCTGTCACTGCACAGACTGTATGCCACCGGACAATCAGCAAAGGCGCTGCGGGTGCCATTGCAACAAGTTTCATTGTGGATTACCGCCAATTTACCTATATCAGACAGTTTTTATTGTTTTGTAACCGTTTTTATTATAATTTATAACAACATTTTCTGCAATATTTAGATTTTTCTGCTGATAAATTCAATTTGCATCAACAGAAGTTGTTTGTTTGTTTTCGCAACGGCATCTCTCAATACAGTACGTGGCCTGTGCGATACTCAGCCAAGTCGGCAGTGAAGGCATCATCCGGGTGAAACAATACAGGCTCTCATCCCTAACAGGACAAGAGCCCATAGTGCGCAGACAAGTTTCCTCTAATGCGAACGGCCTTGGTACGTAGTGCCTTTCTCCACCTCTTGCTGCCAGTCCGGTGCTTCCGCGCCGGAGACAGGTCCCTGCAGCAGCGGGTCGTTGGTTTCACGCATCCAACGTTCCACCCTTTGTCTCAGCTCCTGCAGCTGTGCTGCATAGTTCTCGTCATACGCCAGATTGTGCTGCTCCAGCGGATCGTTCACCAAATCATACAGCTCTTCCGGCACATTGGGGACATAGTAGTCCTCCCTCACCGATCGTCCTGCTAAGCTGCGGTGAATATCCAAAGGCAGGTAAACCGCAGGTCCGTCCTCAAAGTTGCGCACATATTTGTAGCGCTCCGTACGCATTCCTCTCATCGGATGATAGCGGTCATGCCAGGTCAATTCGCAGAAGAACGCATCCCGCGGCTCGTACGGTTCCTCCTTTAACAATGGAAGGAAGCTTCTGCCGTCCAAATCGGGAGGAATATCCGCCCCTGCGATATCAAGCAGCGTAGGCATCAAATCCACATTGCAGAGGAGCTCCGACGTGCTGCGCGCTCCACGTATCACAGTCGGCCAGGCCATAATCAGGGCTGTCTCGAGGCCGGCGTCGAGCAGTGTGCCTTTTGCCCTTGGGAATGCGATGCCATGATCGGTGGTATAAATAATCAGCGTGTTTTTGTCCAATCCCGTTGCCTTGAGCTCAGAGTAAATGCGCTCTATGGCTCGGTCCAAGACCTTGACGGAGCCTTGAAATTGTGCAAAATCACGGCGCACGTTAGGCGTATCCGGCAGGTAATCCGGCACTACGATG
This sequence comes from Paenibacillus xerothermodurans, assembly GCF_002220865.2. GTDB lineage: Bacteria > Bacillota > Bacilli > Paenibacillales > NBRC-103111 > Paenibacillus_S > Paenibacillus_S xerothermodurans. Next base: position 80,400 of record NZ_NHRJ02000010.1, read on the forward strand.
GATTCATCGGGGTCGGCCTCCGGCTCGTAGGCATCGAAATCCCGGTGGGTCTCAAAAAACCCGACGGAAGCGAAGAAAGGACGGTCCCCGCCGGCTGCCGCTTTTTCCCGCATAAACGCAATCGTTTTATCCGCAACCAGAGGAGCCAAATTGCCGTCAGGATTACCCGGATCGCAGACATGTTCCACCCGCTCATAGCCCAGAGCATGGGATGATGTAAAGGACCGGCCTCCGGGCTCACCGATCGTTTCGTGGCTTAATCCGATCAGCACGGTTTCATAGCCTGCCTTGCTGAGCTCTTTTGGCAGCGTCGTCTTGTCCTCATCGATTGAAAATCCAAGATGGGACAACCCGATCATCCCATGGTTATGCGCATACAAGCCCGTTAAAATACTTCCGCGGCTCGGACTGCACTGTGGCGCTGAGCAAAAATATTGATCAAACCTCACACCGTCCTGGGCCAGTCCGTCAATCCCCGGGGTGGCGACGTGTCGGCCGTAGCTTCCGAGGTATCTTCCCGTGTCATGCGAAATCATCATAATAATATTGGGCTTTATCATAAGGTATCACTCCAAATCTAATAATTTGAGTTATAAAAGTAAGATGAGCACAATTAAGGAAACGTCGATGATAGCCAGACACGCAAACGTAACTATAATGATATACCGTGGAGATTTAAAAGTCTGCTCATTGATGCCTGTTCGTTTGGCAAAGTAATTCTGAATCGCAAGCAGGAGAATGCCGCTGCCGAGAATAACGGAACTGATGCCCACGAAGGCCGCCAGCCGCTCTGCGAGCTGCTGGTATTGCTGGGCGCGAAACACAATCCCCGCTGCGAGAAAGCCCAGACCGACCACGGTAACGCTGGTACGTACCCACGCTAGAAATGTGCGTTCATTAGCGAGATGCTGCTGAATGTACTTTGAATCTATTGTCTTTTCATTGTCCGCTCGACTGCCCCGCGGGTCATCCTCTCCATTGGTGCTACGGGTTTGCTCGTCTGGTTTCACCATTGTTTTGTGGTCACGATCGTGCTCGTCGCGGTGATCCATTGCGTTGTGGCGTCGATTTTCCACTGCTGAGTCGTTACGTTTGTCCACGGCTTTTTCGTGTCGGTTGTTCATTGCGTTGTCGTTCATTGCGTCGTCCTTTCCAATTATTACATCACTGCAAATGTATCTTTACCTGCAGCAAATGTTTTAATGTGGCGGTGCAACACCGGTTTTGCGGGCATTGATTTCGCTGACATACCGCTGAAACGTGGATTCATTCAAAGTATACATGGCTAAAATAACAGCGCACAGGATCGCACCGATGACTGGAATAACGCTTACAATCACCTCAATGCCATGCAGCGCACCGGCAGTTTGCTCGGCATTTGGCACGTAACCTACCGCAGACAGGATACCTCCGGACACCTTCGCCGCCATTGCCTGAGCGAACAGCTGCACAAAGATGAAAGCCGAATATATAGTTCCCTCTGCCCGCACGCCGGTTCTCCATTCCCCATATTCAATGGTGTCGGGGACCATCGCCCACAAGAGCGGAATCGCCAGACCGAAGCCAATGTAGCTTAGACCACCAAGCAAAAATACCATCGTTATATTGGATTCTGCCAGATAGAAGCCGAGCAGGCTGCATATAATAATCAGTTGACTGAAGATTCCCACATTTCTTTTGCCGATTTTATTCACCAGGAATGGGTTTACAACAATCCCGGCGAGCTGAATGGTGAAACCGACCAAAGAATATACGGCGAACATATTCGCTTCGCCCATATTGTATTTGAAGAAATATAACATGGCCGAGTTTTTCGTAATCAGGCACAATTGGAAAACGAAGATAAAGGCAAGCAGCAGAAACAAGTATTTGTTAAGAAAAACCGTATTGAATTGTTTGCGCAGGGTCACACGGCTGGCTTGCGTTTTGACAGTGTCGAGCTGTGTCTGTCCGACACCCTGTGTACCGTAGAAGGTGATCAGCAGCGTCATGATCAAAATCACGCCATAACCGATATAGACCAAGCGAAAGCCGGTTGTTTCCGTGGAGAACATGTGAACCAGCGGCAGCGTAGCACTGCTGACGACCAGTCCGCCGAACTGCCCGAGAAATACTTTGATGGAGGAAATCTGCGATCGTGCTTGGTAATCATGGGACATGTCGGCCAACACAGAGCTATACGGGACGTTTACAATGGAATAAATCATATTAAACAGAATGTAGGTCACATAAGCATAGGCGAGCTTTCCCGATGCGTCCAAGTCCGGGACGGTGAAGACCAAAATTCCGATCAAGGCAAGCGGTAAACTGCCGAATAGGAAATAAGGACGAAACTTCCCCCAACGGCTTTTTGTGCGGTCAACCAGCACACCCATCGCCGGGTTTACAATCAAATTGACCAGCTGAGCGGCAAACATCAGCGTGCCCGCAGCAGCCGCGGTGATACCCAGATTATCGGTGTAAAAATACAACAGGTACGTAGAGACAGAGCTGAAAAATAAATTCAGCCCGAAGTTGCCCGCGCCATAACTGAAAGCTTGCTTTAAATTCACTCTCTTTTTCATCGGCTATCCCTCCGTGATCTTGCTTAACTGAATAGCTATCCTGTCCTGATAAAAAATGTCCGCAGCAGCTTGCATCCGCTTGGAATCAGCGGCCGCAGCAAGCATGTCGCTCCAGCGTGCGTGTACCGGCGTGCATGTACCGACAGGCTGACGTGAAAGCTTTTACCTGCTAGTTGCCGCTAAAATATACAAAATTCCAAGAAAACTGTGGTCACTTATATGAAAACCTTTTCATCATTGGCAAAAGAGTATCGTTGCCCGTGGTCACTGCACTAGCGCCGTGCCACGGATTGACGCTCGACCAGCTCATGACGCACATAAGTCCTTAGTTCGCCGACATGCTCATTTTGAATCAAATGGTCCAGCTTCTCCACAGCCAAATAACCTATCTGGTACAGGGGCTGTCCTACTGTAGTCAACTTGGGAATGGACATTTGCGCCAAACGCAAGTTGTCGAACCCGATAACCGAAATGTCCTCAGGGACGCTTTTTCCATGCTCATGCAAATAAGAAATCGCACCTAACGCCCTTTCATCACTCGACGCAAACACAGCGGTAATATCAGGGAATTTGCGCAGCAACTGCCCCATCGCCTCATAACCGTCTTCAAATTTGTAGCCGCCGAATTGCACTTGGCTGTCGACATCCGTTTCCAGGTCGTGTACCCTCAGGGCGCGCAGAAAGCCCTGCAAGCGCGGCATCGCCGTCACATTATCCGTGATGGATCCGCAAATCATTCCGATTCGGCGGTGCCCGTGCTTGATCAAACATTCCGCTGCGTCGAAACTGGCCTGTTCATCATTGACTTTGACCGATGGAATATCAAATTCCAGACTGTGCGTGGCTGCCAAAACGATCGGTATCTGAAGCTTTTTGAACACTTCATAATAGTCCGGATAAACTGGCTCGCTGGTAAATACCAAACCGTCGATTTGTTTCTCTTTTAGCATGTTAAGGCTTTCAAGCATTCGCGCTTTATTGTTATCCGTGTTGCACAATATCAGATTATAGTGGTGCCGCTGTGCCGCATGTTCCATTCCATGCAGCATTTCCGAATAAAACATGTTCGAAATATCCGGTATAAGCACCCCGAGAGATTTTGTCCGCTTGTAGATTAACCCCCTGGCCAAAGCGTTTGGCGTGTAGTTGAGCTCCTTCATCGCCTCCTGCACCTTGACTCTCGTTTCTATCGCCACCTTTTCGGGCATATTCATCACTCGCGACACAGTACTTATGGATACGTTTGCAAGCCGGGCAACATCTTTGATATTCGATTCCATCGTACACATCCCTAATCTGCAAATGCTTTTATGAAAACCTTTTCACCCAGGATTATACGTGGCATCGGAAAGCTCGTCCAATAGATTTTTTTTATCAACTCCGTCATTCATAAAAAAAGCGCAGCCGCGGTGGTTAAGCGTCAGCTGCACATCGGAACCCCATATTTCCCGCCGAGCTGTCAGGAGTGTTGGAGCTTCTCGCCGCAACCCGATAACGATTGCAATAAGATTTGTGACATAAATATGAGCCGCCCCGCATCACTCTATTTTCTCCCTTTGCCGGCCCGGTAGGATTCGCTCTGGGCGCGGTCGCCGGATAAGTCGGGCTGAACCAATCGGAACACCACTCCCACACATTGCCCGCCACGTTGTACAAGCCATAGCCATTCGGTGGAAAAGATTTCACCGGCGCAGTCGAAATATAGCCATCGCTTGCGTTATTTTTCACAGGGAACTTACCCTGCCAAATGTTACAGCGGTGCTCTCCGTCCGGCTTGAGCAGGTCTCCCCACGGATACCGCTTTTGTAACAGGCCGCCGCGGGCTGCATATTCCCATTCGGCCTCGGTTGGTAATCTTTTCCCAGCCCATCTGCAGTAAGCCATAGCATCATTCCATGAGACATGGATAACCGGGTGATCCATCCTCTGTTCAATATTCGAGTCAGGTCCTTCCGGCTGCCGCCAGTACGCACCTTGTACGGCTAACCACCACGGAGTGCCGCTTACCGCTTGTGTGGTTTGCGCGCGTACGTTATCCGATGCCAACAAATGAAATACGAAGGACCAACCGAACCTTTCAGCCTCTGTCACATAACCCGTCGACTCTATAAATTCCGCAAACTGTCCGTTCGACACAGTACACGGATCGATGTAAAAAGGACTTAGCGTCACAGTGCGCACAGGTCCTTCTCCGTCGGCAGGAAACCCTTCACCATCATCGGTTCCCATCAAAAAATCGCCGCCTGAGAGGTGGATCATGCCTTCCACATCGGGCTTGCCGGGCTGCACTGTCAGAGGAGCTGTCTGCCGTTCGCCTGCTGCATTAGGAGCTGTCTGCCGTTCACCCACTGCGTCAAATTCCCCCCGGCCTGCCGCGCAGCATGAGCGGGTGACCTTACCTTCTTTACCCTCCATCGCAAGTTTCTCCTTTTGCTCGTTGTCGGTTGCATTCTCTTGCTAGTTTAGCTAGAAAACGCAATTTCCACAAGCTTTATAGAGCGTTACTTGCGGATGCGGAGTTGGGGCTTGCCTCCATCACTCACAGCGTCGCATGGCCCATGCCGGTTAAAGTGAACCGTTTCGGGCGTCCTCATTTTTGTGATAAACGTTTCTGGTACTCCGCATTCATTTCCTGGATGATTTTTTGGTAATTGGCATCTTTTTTGAGCTGGTCTACATACTTATCCCAATCCTCCATAGTTATTTTACCGATTATAACTGTGTCTTCATATCTGCAATTTTTTTCGTGTAATCCGCTCCCATTTTGAGCTCCGTTTCAGACACGAGTCCCATGGTGGGATCGCCCACGGATATCTTCGCTCTTTCTTCTGCGATTTTCATATTTCTTTTGGTACGTATAACCGCCAGCATGTCCCGTGTTGGTAGGTGCATTGATAACGGACCCATGGAGGCCTTCTGGGGGACGCTGAAATGCGAGAAGTATTATTTGCAACATACAGCACGTTTGAGCAACTAAAAAAGGACATTGGCGCCTACATCTATTTTTACAATAACGAGCGATTACAGGCAAAATTCAACGGCCTTAGCCCAATGGAATTTAGGACCAAGGCCGCCTAACTGATTTTCATTATTTGTTCTGTGTACTTGACGGGGGTGCAGTTCAATCCCAGCAGCCTACAAATGGGTTAAAAATTGCACCTTAATTCAGGATGAATAAATCATTTCTTGCGGAATGTCCTCCCAGAACTCAATCAAAGACTCGCCGTATATGCCTAGCTCTTCATCATCGATCTCTAACACTATTTCATTTAATGTGGTGCGATAGAAAACCATCCTATCAATGTCAGATGCGTCATCCTGAAAAAAATCTGGTCTCAATTTCCGCAGTTGGTCCTCCGAATCGCCGGGCCCATGCTTGATCAAGTTGGCTAATAAACGCAACTCATTCAACTTAGCGTATGCATCGAATCCTTTTATATCCACACCACATTTTTCGAATACCTGTCGAATGTCGCCAAATCCCCTCGCACAAAAATCTTTGAACAATTGCCCCTTCAACGGATTGATATTCGGATGTCTGGTTAATTCTTCATAGAGAAACTTTCTGATCTGCTGCTCCCAGAATTGATACAAGGTGGAAATCGTCATCAACTTCGTGTTGTAACGCATTAGCGCCATCATTTGCAGATGTTCAATCCCCGCCTCCCAGGCTAGCTCCGCGAAGTCACTTGGATCATCATACTCTGGATTAAAATAACTACCCAGTTCAGCGTATCGGTTTTCAGCCTTTTCGTTCGCTTCTTCTTCTATGTTTGCATACACCGCTGAGATTTTGTCGTAATAGGTCGAGACGTAAATTTCAATCAATTTCTGATTTTTCACTCTGATATTCTCGTGCAAAAAGACTTGTGTCTTCAACTCGGATTCCCCTTCATTAACGTACTCTATATGGATAGGCTCTGTACACTCTTTTATCCACATTATACCATAACGGAATTTGATCTGTTTTGCTGAATATCCGTTTATGCACGGTATTTAAATGAAACGGACGAGGCTCTAGTGCATTTAGCGCGGCTCCTGTTGTGAAGCAGAATGTTTGCGTTCGTGCATTGAAGATATCGCCTCACAATGTCATATTTCTTAGCATAAAATATGAAATTGTTCAAAATCAGATTGACAACATGTTGATTTCAACTATAATAACGGTAATTGGACATTATATGTTATATTATATTACACAAATATTTCACTGGAGGAGTGCACATCATGTCAATTCAAAAACGATCATCCCGCACATCACACATCACAAAGACCGCTCCTGCTCTCCTGGCTATACGAGAATGCCGGTGCGAGCATCACCAGAGGGCAATTCATTAACCTAATCATCAGGGCATTAGAAATGTCCGGCACAGCATTTCCGCAAGTACATAATGTACCGTTCGAAGATTTAAGCGTCAACTCTCCTTATATAGCGAGCATTGCCAAAGCCTTCGCAGCTGGCATGATTGATGGATATCCCGGTGGACTGCTCATGCCGGACAGAACAATTACCAAAGAGGAAGCCGCAGCAATAGCGAGCCGTGCGCTGCATCTCTCAGACCAAGCGGAGATGTTCTCCGACGTGGCGGACACCGGCTTATTCGCGGGCATGATTGGAGCCGTTGTTAGTGAAGGCATCCTACGGGCCAAGACGGCGGTCACGTTTGGATTCGGTGACAAAGTCACAGTAGGCGATGCCGCATCCATAGCCCTTCGCGTATACAATAGACTGCCGTTTATTTTGATGGACGCCACGCTTCCCGAGCTTCAGGCAGCGATGCAGACCGGAAAGACCAGTTCGGAAAAGCTTGTTCAGCAGTACCTCAAGCGAATTGAAACTTATGACGATCAAGGCCCGAAAATTAACGCCATGCTGGCAATTAACCCGAATGCTCTAAAAGAAGCCGCCCAGCCGCCCAGCTCAATGAGGAAAGAAAGGTGAAAGGTCCGCGTGGTCCGCTTCACGGCTCCGATCATTTTGAAGGACAACTATAACACCAAAGATATGCCCACCACGGCGGGAGCCGTCGCTCTTGACGGGTTTATACCGGAGCAAGATGCAGAGGTCGTTGCAAAGCTTCGTGCGGCAGGTGCAGTCATCTTGGGCAAAGCCAACATGCATGAGCTCGCGATAACCGGAATGACCGTAAGTTCGCTCGGAGGGCAAACCGTCAACCCTTATGACTTGACAAGAACGCCAGGCGGTTCCAGTGGCGGAACTGGCGCATCCATCACTGCGAACTTCGCTGAGCGGGGACGGGTAGTGATACGGTGAATTCCATACGCTCCCCTTCCTCTGCTAACAACTTGGTCGGAATTCGTCCAACTAAAGGCCTGATCAGCTTAGACGGCATTCTTCCCGTCTCCTTCACCCAAGACGCCGTAGGGCCGATAGCTAGAACAGTGGAAGATGCCGCCATCATGCTTGATGTTATGGCTGGTTCCGACAAAACTAAGCCTGGTGCGGCCTATTCGGATGCGTTGGTAGAAAACGGGCTGAAGGGAGCACGAATCGGTGTGCTGCAAAACCTTTTTGGTACGCAGCAAATTCACGAGGAAGTAAATACCGCAACGCACGCGGCTATGGAAGAGATGAAAAATTTAGGTGCTACTCTTGTCCCGATCAACATCCCCGGTCTGGACACCGACAAGCTGATCGCCGATCTGGATGTGCAAAAGTATGAAATTAAAGAGGAGTTGAATCGTTATTTTTCAACCTATCGCACCCCTGTGAAAACATTGGAAGAATTCCTCGCGAAGGACAGTTTTCACGCCTCCGTCGAGTCAGCGTTGCAAGGCGCACAAGCGGTGGAAAATCCATTGACGCGGCAGGATTACTTGGCACGACTCAAGAAGCTGGAAACGTTGAAAAAGCAAATTTTGCAAGTCATGGATGAACATGATGTGGACGTGCTGCTGTATCCACATCAAAAACGGCTGGTGGTTCCAGTGGGAGAAGCCCAAGTGGACCGCAATGGCATCGTGGGAGCATTGACCGGGTTTCCCGCCATTACATTTCAAGGCGGCTTCTCCGCGCCCACCGCGAGCGCCGATTGGCGTACCGGTTGGCATTGAATTTTTAGGTCGACCGAACAGTGAGTCAACCCTAATCACATTGGCGTACTCGTTCCAGCAAGCGACCTCCCATCGCCAGGCACCGCCTACCACACCGAAATTGAAGTGAAATGTTCAATCGGGGGACTCTGCTCAACTGGACTATGCTAAGCACGTCTCACGTTTGTCTCAATCCCACATGAACTTACTTTTCTTTCTCATAATAAGAACACCGTGTCGTACGCACGGTGTTCTTGAGAGCGTGGAGAAAGACTGAATGTATTTCAACGCCTTGGACGTCGCAATGTCTTTTTCGCCCAATGACTGTTAGAATCTGAAAATACGTCCATTGGAACTGCTGAATACCTGTCACCCGGAGCAGCAGCACAAAAACTCTGCACAGCGGATTGGTGTGGCCGCCTATCAGCCCAAAATATAGAAGAGCTCGTCCCTCGTCTGCAGACGTCACCTTAATAGGCATCTCATCGGACCTTGCCCGGCTTGAAGCCCCAGACGACGCAAACAGGAGCCGCCCGCAGGCAGCTCCATCCGTTAAAAATCACATTTACTCTCCTAGTCGTTTTACGTTAAAATCGGCTGTGCGCTGTTCAGCTTCACGATGTTACCTGTCGCGTTTGACTCGAACGCTGCCAGGATGACTTCGAGAGATTTCATACCTTCCTCCCCCGAAATCAGTGGAGGCGTTTGCGTGACAAGGCTGTTGACAAAAGCGTCAATCACGCCGCTATTCGTCTGCTTCTCATTGGTGGCGATGGCGCCCACCTGATATCTTTCGATAGTTCCGTCCCGCAGCTCTACAATCACCTGGTCCTGCGGATGTGTGCCGATTTTCATCACACCGTTCTCACACCAAAGCACCGTGCTGTTGTCTTCGCCTTTGTAGTACGTCCAGCTTGCGACCATCGTCCCGATAGCTCCGCCTTGCATGCGAAGCAGGCAAGTTGCGTTATCATCTACCGCTGTGTTTTCTTTATGCAGTGTTTCTACGAACGCCGCGACGTCAGCCACTTCATCGTCCAGGAAAAACCGAATCAAATCAGCTTTATGTACGCCGAGATCCCCCATTGCGCCCATGATAGCCTCATCCTTGCGGAAAAACCAGCTGTTCTCTGCGTCTACGCTCCATGCTTCCGGTCCCGGATGACCGAATGAGGTACGGAAGGTCAGCACCTTGCCGAGCTTGCCGGATTGCAAAATTTCTTTCGCCTTCACATGGGGTGGCATCAATCTCTGGTTATGGCCGACCATCAAGTAAACGACGTTGCTGCGAGCGGCTGCAACCATTGCCTGTGCCTCTTCCGCTGTGGTGGCGATCGGCTTTTCTACCAGCACATGAGCTCCGGCGTTGGCCGAGGCGATGGCAGCTGCCGCGTGCAGATAGTTCGGCGTACATACGCTAACCGCATCCGGGCGTACTTCGCTTAGCATTTGTTCGTAGTCGGCATAAGCTTCCGCGGAGAATTCCTCGGCGTATTCCAATGCACGTTCGATAACCGGATCACAAAAAGCGACCAATTCGACGTGCGGATTTTGAGCGTATTCCGGTATATGTCTTCTTTGGGCAATCGCACCGCAGCCAATGACGGCAACTCTGATTTTTTTCATGGTATCTATATCCCCTTATCGTAGTCTGGAAGAGCGATCTCCTAGATCACAGTACGTTAAATACGTGTTAAGTAATTTTCCTGCAGCCACTGAATACTTATGCTGATGCTTTCAAGCGAAGGTCTTGCGCACTTGTCCTGCTCCACGATAAGCCATTCCACATCAGCGTCGGATGCCGCTTGAATCACTTCAGGCAGTTGCATGATGCCATGGCCGAGCTCAAGTGTATCAATGGTGCCATCCTCTGCAGCCCGGAAATCTTTCAAATGCAGCAGCGGGAGACGACCACGGTATTTGTCAATGTAAGCAAGCGGATCCTGCCCGGCAAATTGTACCCACCCGAGATCCATCTCAACCTTCGCCAGATCAGGAGAGAGCGCATCATACAACGCATCGAACACAAACTGGTCTCCTACTCGTTCCTCGAATTCAAATGCGTGATTATGATAGGCAAAATGCAGCCCATGCTGACGCGCTTTCTCGGCCACCATTGTAAAAAATTCGAAATGCTGCCGCCAATCCTTGCGATCTTCTTGGGCAATGAACGGACATACGATATACTTCGCACCGATTTGCTTCAAATACTCAATCTCAGCATCAAGGTTGTCTCGCAGGAGGTTATACCCCACATGGCTGCCTATGGCCTGCAGGTTGAGCTCCTTCAACAGGCTGCTCATTTCCTCCGCCGGCACGTCACCGTAACCCGCGAATTCGACCCCTTCATAGCCAAGCTCAGCGACCTTCCGCAGCACACCACGGAAATCTTTAGCAGTCTCATCGCGCACGGTGTACATCTGTAAGCCGATACCCATTTTTCTCATATAAAGCGCCTCCCATTTGGTTGTTTGTGATACTCGAATCCTACTTCACGGCACCGCCGGTCAAGCCTGTCACAATTTTCTCTTGGGCCAAGAAATACACAAGAAGTATTGGCAAACTAGCTAACGTCAGAGCGGCCATCAGGGCGGGAACATTGATCGTGAGCTCCCCGTAAAATTTTTGCATACCCAGCGGCAATGTCATATTTTCAGGACTTGACAGCAAAACTAACGCGAAGATGAATTCAGTCCAAATATGAATGAAGTTATAAATAACGATAGTAGCCAGCGCGGGAGTGAGCATGGGCAGTATAATGTTCCAAAAAATGTGCCGGTGACTGCAGCCATCGATTTCCGCCGCTTCTTCCACTTCTCGCGGAAGCTCCGACGTGAACTGAGTCAATATAAAGATCGATATCGGCAAGCTAAAGGCGACGTATGGACCGAACAAGGCCGGCACGGAATCTATCAAACCCATATTTTTGGTCAAGATAAAGATCGGAATCAACGTCGAATGAATCGGCAGCATCATGCCGGATACGAACAAAAGAAACAGCGTTTTATTCAACCGGAACTTCATGCGGCTCAGCGGGTAGCTCGCCAAGGCGGAAATTAAAACGGTGAAGCCAACCGCTATCACAGTCACGGTAATGCTGTTGAAGAAATAGCCCGCCAGACCTTTTTCAAACGCCAACGCGTAGTTGCTGAATTGAATGGAACCGATTAAAGAAAACGGATCCATAAAAAACTGTTCCTGGGTCTTGAAAGAAGTCGCTACCATATATAAGAAGGGATATCCGGTGAACACTAATAAGACAAGGGCGAGCACATACAACGGAACTTGTTTCAACGCAGCCGTCATCATATGGCCCCCTTTCTCTTCCGTCTAGCTTCCAGCGCTTGGATGATGCCGGCTGCCAAAAAGGCGAACAGAAACATCATAAACGCAATCGCACTTCCATAGCCCATATTAAAATGTACGAATGCCTGCTTGTACATATACGTGCCGAGCAGCTCGGTTTTGTTATTCGGCCCGCCGCCGGTCATGATATAAAAGATATCGAACGCTTTCAGCGACCCGACGATCGCGAGCGTGGACGAAGTCACAATTGTGGGCATCAGCAGCGGAAATGTAATGTTGGCAAACTTTTGCAGTGAGCTGGCACCGTCGATGCTCGCTGCCTCGTAGAGATCTTCCGAAATGCCTACCATCGCCGCTTTGAACAAAATCATGTAGAAAGGGGCGTACTGCCACACAATGACGATTATGATTGCGGCCATAGCCGTCTTCTCTTCACTCAGCCAAGCCACATTCTCAAAGCCGAACAGATTAATTAAGCGGTTCACCGCACCATTCAGCGGATCAAACATGAATACCCAGAGCATGCCTATCGCCACTGTCGACATTAAAAAGGGCATGAAATAGATCGTCTGGAAAAAACGCTTGCCCCGAATCGGCGCAAACAAGATTAATGCCATCACTAAACCTAACGGAATTTGCAGAAACACCGAGGTGAGTATCACCTTGACGTTGTTCAAAAGACCTTGCCAAAAAACGGTGTCGGCAAACAGCTGTGAATAGTTCTGCAGACCGATGAACGTCTTGTCGGGTCCGCCCGTCCATTCGAACAAGCTGTACTGAAGCGTGCCGAGAATCGGATAGATAATGTACACGAGATAAACCAGCAGCGCAGGTGATATAAATAAGGCAATGGTCAGCGCTTTGTCGAACTGTCTTTTCTTCCTCAATCTGGAAGGAGTGACAACAGGTGAAGATACACTTATGTTTTTCCGCACAATAGCATCACCCTTTCTGCTTACTTCAGGACCTGCTTCGCCTTTTCTTCCATTTTTTTCGCCGCCTCTTCCGGGGTTATAGATAAACCGAACAAAGCCTGCGTCGTATCTTTGTGCAGCTCTGCTAATTCGGCGGGAAGCGTTTGGTCGTACGGCCAGAACAAGGCTTTCGCGTTATTTACCGCTTCAGCCATTCTGTTTGCATACGCGTCTTGGTAAGTGACTCCTTTTATCGCTACCGGTGATGCGGTGCGATCGGCATAAGCTTGTGCCGTCTCTACAGCAGTCAATTCTTTGACTAATTCAATAGCCAATTCGGGGTTTTTGGATTTCTTCGACACCGACCATACCGGCGCCGTGGTAGCCTGCAGGTTCCCTGGATCACCCTTGCCTCCAGGCAGCGTAGGGAATGGGAAGAAATCCAGCTTTTTCTCGAAACTAGGCGCTTCGCTGCGCACGTTATTGACAAGAGCATTGGACATCAGCATCATGGCCGCCTGCTCGGTGTAGAGCAGCTGGCGTCCCTGCCCTGCATCATAAGCGATCCCGTTGAATCCTTTATTAAACGCCTCACGTTTGGCTAATTCTTGGATGTACTCTCCGGCTTTCACATAACCTGGATCATCAAAACCACGGCCCGTCCGTTGAAAAGCACTGTTGAACATCTCCGGCCCCTCCGCCCGGTCAGCCAGATACATCAAATAGTAAGCTCCGGGCCATTTGGGCTGGTTAGCTAACGCAATTGGAATTACCTTATTCTGCTTTAACGTGTCAATCACTTTCAGAAACTCATCCCAGGTGGTAGGAGGCTGTAGATTATATTTCGCGAAAATGTCTTTGTTGTACCACATTTCCGCAATGGACAATCCTAGAGGCAAACCGTAAACCTTGCCATCAAAGGTGGAGTTATCTAACGCCTGCTGGCTAAAGGCCGCGGCATCAAATTTACCGGTAATGTCCAGTACGTTGTCTTGATTCACAAACTCTTTCAGCCAGCCGCCGCCCCACGAATGGAACACATCCGGCGGATTTCCGCCCGACATGGCCACTGAAAACTTTTGTTTGTAAGTGTCGTTTGGTGTTTGGAGCGTTTTCACTTCGACATCCGGATGCTTCTTCTTGAATCTTTCGACTGCTTCCAAAAATACCTTTTCCTTCTCACCTGGATCTATGTACCAAAACTCTAATGTTTTCTTTTGTCCGCTTCCTGCATCCGCGGTTTTCTGCGCAGGCGTTCCCGACGCACTACCCTTTTGGTCTGCGGGTGCGGCTGAACTGCAAGCTGAAAGTAACAGTGTCGCGATGCTCGATGCAACGATGGCCTTTTTCATGGATACATCCCCTTCAATTTTATTAGAGCAGAGAACAACGCCGACTTTGCTGTAGTACGCCTTTGCTGTGCTGGACCACCTCCCTGCTGTAATCGATTACAATTACACTGCAAAAGCCAGTCTGGGGCAATACACGATGTGAATAATGCATTCGTAATCGATTACATTTCAATCATTATTTAGCAAAGCCCAGCCGCAGCTCTCCCGGATGATGAGCTGATCATTCAGCACAACGCAATTCTGATGAGGCGGCTCTCCTTTGATATAGCTGAGCAGCATCTCGGTGGACAGTCTGGCTAGTTCCTCTTTTGGCTGGGCCATGGTTGTGAGTGCGGGCTCACAGATAGAGGCCATTTTAATATCATCGAAGCCTATTATTGCAAAGTCCTCCGGTACGCGGACCCCTAATTTTCTGGCGGCCTTAATAGCTCCGATAGCCATTTCATCGCTGGCAGCAACCAACGCGGAGGGCGGTTGTGCGGAAGACAACAGCTTTAACGCTAACGCATGTCCGGAATCGAAATAAAAATCGCCTTCACACACTAACGATTTATCGACATCTAATCCATTGGCTTCCATTGCGAACACGAAACCTTTTTGCCGCTCTCGGCTCACAGGCTGGCTTAATCGGCCGGAAAAATGCGCAATTCTGCGATGGCCAAGCTTGATCATATGCTCGGTGGCAGTTTGTGAGCTTAAAAAATTACTGTTTATCACGAAAGGGATGCTGCTCTCCGGAGCCTGCTGCCCGACGATGACAACCGGATACTCACCTGCTATTTTCTGAATTTCTTCAGGATTCGAGCGAGGATACAATAAGATGACACCATCCACTAATTTCTGCTGTAAATAATATAAATATTTTGCTTCCATTTCGGGCGATGAATCCGTATCACCTAACAGCACTTTATAACCGCTATTAAAAGCTACCTTCTGTATCGCACACAAAATATACGAGAAGAACGTGTTCATAATATTGGGAATGATGACGAGTATACTGTTGGTTTGCAGCTTTCTAAGATTTCTCGCGAGCGCATTCGGCTGGTAATTGAGCTCTTGGATAGCCTTGTAGACCTTTTCACGATTTTTGGGGGACACCTTCTCCGGATCAGTATACACTCGTGATACGGTTGCAACGGATAATTTGCACTTTTTGGCGACATCACCCATCGTAACCTGACGCATCAAGTACACCCCCTTCCATGAGTGCAATGTAATCCATTACAAAGCATCTCCGCAGATTACATGTAATCCATTACATATTTGTATCCGCTTACATTTTCCAGTATAATGCATGGGCATCCAGCTGTCAATCCAAAGTGTGATTCCTAGGACAACAAAAAATGCCGCTTTATACGGCATCGTATCGTAGTCCGGTTATGTTATGTTGGTGATGGCGTGCCTTGTGGTAGACTGCTAGCACCAGGAGTTGTACTAATTATGTTTCGTTATCGCTACCTTTGATGCAGGCTCTATATCAAACCAGATTATAGTATTGTTATCAATTATTTTTTGATTAACCTTTTTTCCGTCTACATGAATGACAAAATCAGCGGGGGAAATCGCTAACGCCAGACCCCTAATGGCAGTTGCGTTGCGGTTATGGACAACAATTTTTCCATCTAAACGGTATTCAAACCGTATATTTTCGATGAGGGTCCAATAGTCCATAAGCTGTCGAACCGTGCAGATATTTAATTGACCGCTATCCCGCAGTGCCGCTATCCGTTCAAGCAAATCGTTAAATTCGGGTTTAGCCCTAAGCACCCCGTCTTTGTCCCGGCAAATATAATAACTGTTGTCCATAACCTCTGGGGGATATACGTGATTAATACATATACCCCAGTTGGATACAAGATCCGACAAGTTTTTTTCTGAATAAAGCTCAAGTTTTTTGGTAGCGATGGCAGCCCAAGTATAGAAACGTCCGGTATACGTAGGGTGCTGCCAATATAGCGGGGTGCGGAGCGTATCCCCCCTTTTTAGTTGAAGCAGGTCGATGTTGCCGCCTTGCACGTGAGAAATATCCTCGGAACTATACTGCCAGAAATACTTTGTTCCCAACTGCTCCCAAAGATCTCCTACATATTGATATGCACCCTGCAGCAAACCATCGGAAGATATATTGCACTGGTTTCGACCATGATCAATCCAACTTACGGTATCGAAGTTTGCTTTCATGAACAGCATAGCCTCTTCAGCTAACCGTCTATCCTCGTCATCCGAGGTTGGCACAATACCATGTAAGCAAAGCTCATAATTTAGGCGGTAAAGCTGCTGCAAGAGAAGACGAAATGGTTTGTTTTCTTTGATTGCAACCAAGCTGGGGAGATTTTGTAGTGTGTTGGACGGCAACAAATCATTGTATAAACGATCCTTAGGATTGGAATAAAAAACGCTTTTGGTCACAGGAATTTTATATTTAACGAATCCTCCCGAAGCATCCTCAGGTAACTCGATATCCTCACTCCCTAAGTAAACCGCCCTAGTGGAAGCCATGGTAGACCTATCCGCGTGTTCGGTCCAAAGCAAGCCTGCCAGATATCCGTTCGGATTCAACATAATTCTTGGTACAATTTCAGGTGAGAAGCCTGCAATGAACGCAATGTGATTTGTTCTTTGGTCTCCCTTATTATATCGTGCTGCATTGCACTCTTGAAAAACTTTCACAGACTGCCCCTCGTAGGTAATACCTAGGACATCTCGACGGTGTCGATGGTCATGCATATCGTCCAGGTGAATGATTAACTGCCTTTCTCGAGTCTTTAGCTGAAGGGAGGATACGCCGGGCGTGTGGTATATGAGAGCGGAACGACGATCCTTACCGAACTTACAGCCTTGCTTGTCGAGCCAATATTCTTTCTGCAGCTGCAGACTATCCAGCTTCCGATTTTTTCTGTACACTGCGCTGGGAGCTACTGCAAAGTTATAGAGCAACGATTCATTAAATACCTTCACATTATCCTTGTAGCGGGTTGTAATATGCATCTCAATCTCAGGGCACTTGCGAGAGAATGTATAGTGAAATATGATTTTCGCATACGGTGTGGTTCCCACCATTTCTACCTCGATAGCCTCATCCTTTTCCATCATATGCCGAACATAGCATGAGGAGAAACCTTCAACGGTTCCGGTTACCTTACGAATATGCAGGCTTAGCTTCTTGGAAACACTCTGCTTCTCACAAAATGAATTAGGAACACTTGGCTTGAAATATACCTTGTTGTTTTGCCCAATATCTGTGATGATTGCCTCATGAATCAGAGGGCGGTTCATGAAGCCCCTCCTGAATTCGTTCCTAATTTGAATAACATCACCAACATGTAAATGATCTGTATGATCTAGCAGGATACTCTGGTCTCCTTCGCGCAATGGATAGAGCACACAATATACTTCCCCATATGTGGCAGCGTATTGAGTTGAAGATAGGATAACCTTCCCCGCTTTGTCCAAAATACGAAGGCGACCTGATGCATCGAGTAAAGCTGTGTACCATTTAGTTTGGATGGGAGAACTGTTAGTAGACATCTGTGAACCTCCAATTACCCTAAATTTAGTCGTCGGCGCAGATCATTGATCGTTTTCTCTAGAATTGGCTGTTTAATCATCTCTAACTTTATCCGATTCCCATTCATCCCCAAAACGGCACCCTGTGGCTCTAGTCGTAAATTGATTTTGAATCCATCGATTACAAAGTTTATCGATTCATGCGTCCATTGAAACGCCGAGATCGGCTGAGTCAATGGCTGCAGACTAATGTGTGTCGCAAAATTCACTTGCTGTCCCTCTGCGGTATATGCTAATGTCCATGCAGGCTCTAATGTTCCGTGGCGGACAGAGCACCAACCTTTCAATGGATTCTTCTGTCCTTTAACAAGGTTAGGTTCGCGACTATCGTTTAGTAAAGATCGAATGATCATCTGTTTGTTTTTGCTGGTCATAGCAAGAATGCTGCCATCGCTGAATGTACACTCTACACCGGGGAAAAAAGTAAACAATTGCTCATATTGATGCATCCGATTAGAATAAAGCCTATCAAATACCAATATATTCCATGGTTTGTAGTATAGAATCGCCCTCTGATGAATCACGTCACGATAAAGGCAGTGTAATCCTGATACGAAGCTAAATGGCTTGCCGAAATAGTAATGAGCCAGACCCGAATTGCCAATGTTGAGCCGAGTTGTCAGAGTGTCCGTCCCATCTACCATCACGGTGTTGTGTCCTCTTGCAGACACTACATACTTGCGCTCAGGGCTGTCATAGTTGTAATTATAACGACCTGCATCCGTCAACAACGGCTGACCATGGCCAAACAGCGTAAAAGATAAATCATCATGATGTTTATGCACTCGCGAATGGAAGCCGCTGTAAAAAACGAGCTGTACAGTATTGTCGTCAAATTTCCATTTATTCCTGAGCGCCGCGTATCCGCCCCCGCTAAACAGTGCGTCCAACGCTGATGGCTTGCTTCCATTCACTCCATTGCTAAGTACGTACTTTAACTCGGAGACATTCTTATCATCCAAGTCTAGCCAAGGTCCTACATCAAGTTCGGTCATCATACTGTCACCTATCGGTGGTATTTGACCGTTTGGTTGCAGGATATGCGCAATAAACCTAATCTTTCGAGAAATAATTTTTTGCAGCATTTCATAATGAGGGTCACCTTGCTGCTGGAGGAAGCGCATAAAATGATACAACCGGTTGAGAAAGATCACACTATACCCGGGCGAATGCTCCAGATAGCTGCCATCTGCTGCGAACAAATGCTTCAATTGCTGTTGTGCCCTTGTCAAAGCTAAAGCACGCCATGCAGAGGCATGCTCCAAGTGAGAAAAAACTGTAGCGGCTACATATAAAGCAATATCTTGATCCAACCCATGGTTATGTTTTTGACGATAAAACCCGGAATCGCTTAGCTTCATGCAATGAAATTCAGCAATTTCAGCAAACTGCATCGCTACTGTCGGATCCCAAGAAACGGTACGCCAAGCCTCAAATAATCTGCAGATCACAATCAGCCTTAACGCCGTGGAATGATCATGCCAAGCCATCTCGGAATCAGCCGTAGGCAGATTATGCGTTTTCCAATCCGTAACAATGGCGAGTGACTTATGAATGAACTTTGTATGGCCAAAGAGTTCGAAACCATGAACCAAGTATTCGATCACGATTAGCGTGTGCAGCCAAAATCTCCAACTCCTCTCCTTATATGGATCGCAGGTCCAGAGACTGACCCCTGTATGCGCGCTTTGGTAGACAGGGTATCTTTCCGCTATATAATAATTATCGTTCAGCAGTTCATTACAGATATTCAGAAGTTTTTTCTCTGAGTAATTGGTATCTTTTACACCGAATATTTTGATGGGTTTACGGTTTCGGAGCATCTTGATTTCCTCCTGCTTCACAGACGCACCCCCTATCGTATATATCGTTATACCTTTTCACCAATTTCTTCCAATCCCTGTTGTGCACAATCCATTCCCTCGCCTGCCATCGAATATGAGGATGATCCATTCCGGTTCGTATAGCTTCAACTAAAGACTGTACATTCTCTGCTTCAAACACAATGCCCGTTTGTTTATCAATGATTATTTCCCTAAGTGCCGGAATATCGCTTACCAATACGATTTTGGCCATAGCCATCGCTTCATACGGCTTCAACGGAGTGACTAGCTCGCAAACCTTGAATTTTCTACGTGGGAACGGAAATACGTCTATCACGGAATAGTATTGTACAACTTCACTTCTCGGAACTTTACCGACAAAATGAACACTGTGTGTCAGACCCAAACTCGAGGTAAGTCTTCTTAACTCGGCTAGTGCAGGGCCTTCCCCCACAATCAACATCTTAATCTTATATTGTTTCCCGCTAGGAGCATGAATTAGTTGATGAATGGCATGTAAAATAAACTCAATTCCTTCGTAGACTTCAAGAGAACCGATGAACCCGATTACTAGATTTCCGTCTAATCCATACTTGTTTTTAAGGTATAGGTTTGGCGAGACAGGGTTAAATTTCTCGACATCAACCCCGTTAGGTATCACTTCGATTTTTAGGGGATTTACCCCCTTGTTGATCAGGTGGGTTCTCAACGCTTCACTGATGGTCACCACCTGGTCAGCCATGTTGCAGGTATATATCTCATAGTCCTCATGCATCCTGTAACGTTCCGATCCCTCAAAGCCGGGCGTCTTTGAACTTTGTGTATCATGCCACATCCCTCTTACTTCGTAGACAGTGGGTATACCCATACGTTGTGCAACCATAATAGGTGCTAGAGCATTCTGAAAATTGGATGCGGCATGAACCACTCTCGGTTGAACCCGAAGCAGGAAATCTGCAAACTGTTTGGCATAAGACGAGAAGTATGAAATAAGCGGTACTTTATTTAATTGCGACCCTCTATCATCCAATAGGCGATAATAATCCACATTCCCAATAGTCTCACACGTGTTGAATTCCATTGATTCTACCGGCGACCAGCCTAATTTTGTAACAATGACCGGATGAAGCCCCGCCTCTTGTTGATGGTTCACAATCTCAGCGCTGCGCACGGAATACCCGTTAATTTCCGGATAGGATTTGTTTAATGCGTGTAAAATAACATTCCCCCTCGGCACACTGTGAGGCGCATGAGTCCACACCCATTTTTCTTGCGTAAGCTTGTATTCATCCATTGCCATTTGATACTCGTTAGGCAGCAATTTGTTACTTTTAGAGCTTAATTGTTCGATGAAATTCAACCGTTGGCTTATGTTTCCCATACGATGGTGAAGACTGATGAGTCTTCTTAATATGGTTGGGTTTGTTGGATGAATCGAATAAGCCTCCTCAGCATACAGTAAAGAATTCTTCAGATCATTTTGTTTAAAACTTTGTTTAGCCAGATACTGCAGAAGCCCAACCCTTTGCCGAACTGGATATTTATCTAGGACGGCGTACAGCTCCTGCAACTTATTTTGTTCTGAATACCAGCGAACCCGTATCGTATCCCATGTAACATTCCCATCCATAACAGTCGTTATTGCCTTTATGAGCTTTTCATCCACCGGCAATGGAACGGGGTCATGGATAAGGAATTCCAGAAGACGAGACCATACTTTCTTTTTCCTTCGTTTATTCAGGGGGTGTGTGGTCACAAAAATCTGCTGAATCACTTGTGGCTGATACCCATTTTCTTTTACCATGCGTTCTATTGACTTCAATGACTTTATCATTTTTTTTATTTCCGCTTCAGAGGAATCGTGTTGAATGACGTCCATCATTCGTTGTAACGTCTGCACGAATTGAGATTGTACTTCACTCCCCATTAACATCCAGCCCCTTACGCCAGGAGAAGAGTATCAAACAGTGACGATTTTTCTATATTTTGAGGTCTGAGCAATAAGAGTAGCACTGCCTCGCTTAATCGCTGCTTGATACCCATTCCAATTCGGACTAATCTTTACAAAATTAAATTTATCTGTGGAATACATGCGCATGCCTGCTTGCGAACATGCATTCAAAAATTCAGGAAACGCACCTTTAAGGTTGTTGGGTAACGGAACCCGAGATAAAATCTCCTTTTTAAGGATCCACGCATGTGCGGAAATGGGCTCACCATAAGTATTTTGATAAGATTCATGGTGAAGTAAAAGTAAACTCCGGTTTTTGATGAATTGAAAGTAACTGCTTTTCCCCACGATGTGCGCGTCTGTATAACGAAATGCGTTCATTAAATCGGTGATAAAGTGAGGCCCGTAGTAGTAAAATGAATGAAACAGGGAGATGTAATCGTAACGCGACTGCTCAAGCGCCAAACTGACAGCTTTTCCCACAGACGTGCCGGGAGGCACCTGAACGATTGAAATGTCTGTGGCCCTCGCACATACCTCCTTCCACTCGTCGCAAAGTTCAACACATTCAGATAAGATGATAAGCTCTTTCTCCTTCCATGCCTGACGCCGATAATTTTTCAACAGCCGGTTCAACTTTTCCGGACTGTTTACTAGGCTGATCACGGTCACCCCCGGCTTTGCATGTAGAGGGATATTTAAAGTTTGTAGTATTGAGGCGAATCGATGCTCGCAGAGATGCTTTGAATGAACTTTACGGATACCGAGAAGGCTTAATTTTTCGCCTAGGTCGGAGCGCTTAATGAAACGCTTTAGATATTTCTTCGCTTTTTCCTGCGTTTTAGCGATCATCACAATGTCCTTAAACATCTTTTGGATTCCTTCGGAAAACGTACTAATTACGATCGTGCCGGATGCCAGCAATTCGAATACTCTCCTTGCAAACATCGTTGGACTATCTTTTACCGAATTCACGTTCAAAAACACCCTGTAGCATCTGTATGCCTTAACCATATCCTTGTAATCAAGTCTTGCCACGACGTGATTCTTGTAGCTTTTGGGAAATGGGAATTTCTTTCGATTATAAATGTGGAGATTGTATTTTAATGCAGGTTTAAAAAGAATAGCCATATCTGTTTTGCGCTCAGGATAACGATGTTGATAATACGATCCTGCAAAAGCTACGTTCTCTCTTTCCTTCCACCTGATACCAACAGGGTTATGGATAGCCGGTTGCGCCCCGAAAGGAAGCGGTAAGACCCGATCGTTCCCGGTTATTTGCTTATACCGGTCAACACTGTTCAAATCAGTTGTAAAAATGATATCGAATAATTTGGCTGTTTCTATAAAATGTTGAAAATTGGGAGGATCCTCCTTGTTCCAGAAGACAGTTGGTATCCCGCTTTCCTTGCAATAGCTCACTAGTTTGCCAATTGTGGCGTCTGTCTTGCATTCGGAGCCTGCGATTTCGCCTCTCCAACTCTCATCCAAACCTCTCCATGCGGATTCAACGAATAAAAAATGGGGACAAATGTTTTGTATTTGTTCATACCATGTTTCTGCGTGAAGCTGCACCAAGTTGCATTCGAACCGAAAGCATTCGTAGCTGAACATATCTAATATACATGCCACAACAATGTCCGGCCGGTTGCATTTCTCAAGCGTATACGTTTGCAAACGATTCACTTTTTTTCGGATGGTTCCCCCTGGAGCTGTTTTCACCTTTTTCACGTAAGCACCTCCAGATCATTCACTAGTATACGATCCGTTTGCGCTATTTTCTCCCTAAATACCAAGTGCAGGTTTCACCACTAAATATATCTCGCACTTCAAACTGAGCCGCTCTAAACCCTGCCTTACCTAAGGCATTATATAAATACTGTCTACCAAATTGTACACTTGGCAGCTCGATTCCCTTGGGAAAATACGGTTCTACCTTCGTACCTGTTACCGCAGGCGGCTTGCTGCTATCAGTTAACCGATGATCGAGAATATGGAAAAGAAATTGCCCGCCCGGCTTAAGCGCCCGCTTTACCGCTCCGAATACTTTATCCACCTCAACTATAAAATCAATCACACCGCAGGCTTCAACAAAATCAAACTCTTCATCCTGGAATTCCTTTAAATCCCGAAGATCCGTTTTCACTGTATTATCACCGTAGCGCCCATACAGCGCCGCGGACACTAGAGTTCCATAACGCTTTCTAATGATATCCTGTTCCCACTGGGTACCTGAAATGACTAAGGCTTTTAATTCACCGCTCGGCAGCACTACACCCGGAATAACCTTCTGATCGAAAATAATACGAAAGGTTTTGAAGCGGGGATCAGCTGTGCATGAAGGACATTTCTCGTTTTTCGGTTTAACATGTCGAATCTTTCCATTTAACCACAACAAGTGAAGGTTGTTATCACACACGTTGCACGCCATAAGTTCGCTTCTCCTTCCGTTTACTTGATACCTAGAAACCATGTGCAGATTTCGCCGCTGAATATATCATTCACTTCATACATTTTCGCGTCATAGTGATTTTTCCTCATACATTCAACAACACCATGCTTGCCAAAGAGGACATTGGGTAAACTTATCCCTTCTGGATAATAGGGTTCTCTTTTAGTCCCTTTTATGATAGGACGTGCGTCCGTGTTCGTAAGCCGGAATTCGGCAATATGAAACAAGAACATCCCGCCAGGCTTTAACACCCTGTATACACTAGACAATACCTCGTTTAATTCAGGGATATAATCAAGCACATTGCATGCATGCACGTAATCAAAATGTTCATTAGCAAATTCCTTTAAATTTCGCATGTCTGACTTTACGGTACCTTCACCGTAATTGCCATACAAAGCAGATGATATGAATGAACTGAAATTCTGAGAAATGATCGACTGCTCCCAGGCAGTCCCCGAAATAACCAAGGCTCGAAGATTTCCTTTATTATTCGCTCTCGGAGCCACTTGCTGGTCATAAATCAGGCGAAACGTTTTGAATCGCGTTCTTGCTTCGCAATCCGGGCAGTTCTCAAATTTTTCAGCGATCGGAATTTGTTTGATTTTTCCTTCCAGTAACATTGTGTGATACATTTCATTACAAACGTTACACGGCATAGTTACAACATCTCCTCAAATTTTTTGGCCCCAAAACCAAGTGCAGTGCTCACCGGAGAAGGGGTCGATCATCTCCACCATCTCCGAGCTGAATCGGTGTTGGTTCATCCTTCGTAAGATATCTTTCTTGCCGTACATAATACTTGGCAATACAACCCCTTCCGGGTAATACGTTTCTCTTTTAGTCCCCTCGACGGTCGGAGGGCTATCGTCATCGCGTAATCGATGGGATAATATGTGAAACAGAAATTGACCGTTAGGCTTCAACACCCGATAAACACTAGTCAATACCTTATCGATCTCGAGAATAAAATCGAGCACGCCACTAGCATGAACATAGTCGAAAGTTTGGTCGTCGAATGGCTTTAAATCACGGAGATCCGCATGTATTCTGCCTTCCCCGTAATCGCCATACAAACAAGAATTAACGATATTTATAAATGTCTTTTTGAGTATGCTTTGCTCCCAGGCCGTACCCGACATGACCAAAGCGCTTAGTTGATCCTTTGGATTAACTAATGAGGGCACGACCTTCTTTGCAAAGATGACGTCTAGCGTTCTATACCGGGGCCGAGATTCACAAACAGGGCAATTCTCGAATATTTTGCTTGCTGGATGCAGATTCCAGTTAAACATGTCAGCTTGAATAGTATCAGTACACAAATTACAGGCCACGGCTTCTTTCCCCCTTTTCAATTTGCCACGCGGGGCCAAAGCCGAAACATCTATAGCCAAGCTCTCGCATTGCGGCTGCATCCAGAATATTGCGTGTATCAAATAAATTAGGAATTCTCATCTGATCTTTTATTTTTGAGTAGTTCATATCCTTAAACACCTCGTGATCCGTAAGAATAACGATACAATCGGATCCGAAGGCAGCATCGTAGGGGCAGTTAAATTTATTCTGGAAGTCTCCTTCTACGTGTGGATCATAAATGTTTATTATAAATCCTTTGTCTTTTAATATTTTGATCACGGAGAGTGAGGGGCTTTCCCTTGTATCATCGATATTTCCTTTATAAGCAAGACCGAATGCCGTAACAACCGGTTTCTCCTGTTCGCCTACAATGCCCTCTATCCTGTGAGCGATGTGCATAGGTGTCTCAGCGTTAATTGTTCTGGCCATTGCGATTAATCGTGCCTGCTCAGGGGCACTGCTCACAATGAACCATGGGTCGACGGCAATACAATGTCCCCCTACCCCAGGGCCGGGTTGCTGGATATGGACTCTTGGATGTGTGTTTGCCAACGATATGGCTTCCCATATATCAAAGCCGATCCTCTCTGCTATGCGTGCCAATTCGTTGGCATAGGCTATATTGATATCCCGATACGTGTTCTCCATTAATTTCACCATTTCTGCTGTTCTGATATCGGTGCCGATAATGTTAGCCCTCACGAAGCTGCGATACAGTTCTATCGCTTTCTCTGTCGACCTATCATTAATCCCTCCGACAATCCGGGTGTTAGTGACCATTTCAACCAATATATTTCCGGGTATCACACGCTCCGGAGAATGAGCCACATATAATTCATTGCCAATGTCGAGCTTCGACTGAAGTAAAATAGGTATAACCACTTCTTCTACAGTTTTGGGTGGCACTGTCGATTCAACGATGACGAGACTCCCCCGCATTAAGTAAGGAACGATGGAAGCAGCAGCTGCCTTTACGAAGGATAAGTCAGCTGTATGATCGGCCAGTGCAGGAGTTTGAACACTGATAATAAACGCATCCGCAAGGGTAGGCTCGGTAGAAAAAGACAATCTGCCGCATGTTAAGGCTTCATGTAAAGCTTCCTTTAATCCAGGTTCTTCGAGGTGCAATTCACCGTTATTCAATGCTTCTACCACAGTTGAATTAACATCGACTCCATGAACCTGAACACCATGCTTAGCGAAAATGATAGCTGTTGGAAGGCCGATATAACCTAAACCGACAACACACACTTTCAACATAATCACCTCCGTTCACAAATCGCATGTCTTACATTATGAAGATTTAGATAATTACGCTAGGGCTTATATGTACAAGTAACAAATATTTTCTAAAATTAGGGCGTTTACGATTAAGTCATTCAACAAAAAAGAGGACCTGCTGTCTTGAGCAGGCCCTCTACAATTTGTAGCGCTTGTTAAGCGTTATACCAGCTTGGGATGACTTTTTCAAAGTTCTTATGATCTTCCAGCACAATTCGAATGCGATCAATCATAGATTCCAGTTGGTGCGGAACAACTTTTAAAGTCCATGATATTGTTGGCAGCATAATTAGAGCGTTGTACAAACAATACAATCTCCAGAATCGCTCCGGTATTTTATAATGTCCCCATAGGGTTGGACACAGAACTGAAAAAATAAGATAAAATAAAACTATGACAAACAAACGGAAAACCTACAACCCGGAACAGAAGGCCATGATCGTGTTAGAAGTATTGCGTGAGGAGAGCACCTTGAACGAGATCGCG